>OY776489.1:0-3456042 GCA_963675655.1 Candidatus Limiplasma sp. | reverse complement strand
CGGATACCCCTATGGATGTTCTCTCTGAAGATTGTCTGAGCTGGTTGTATGGCTCCATGAGTGAACTGCCAAAAGATCGGCTGGGCTGTTACGTGATTTATAACCCTATTGAAGGTTACGCTTTTTCACAGCAAGTTGAATAAGAAACCAGAGTGTCTCGCTGTGGCCGGATGTATTGCATTCACCCTCCGGTTGCATGAATCACACTAGAACATACACCGAGCTTTTCTTGTGACGGTGAGAATAAATACCAATCCAAAGGGAACGGCGCTAGATTAGATTCATTGATCGAGGAAACCTCGCAACGCAATCGAAAGGCTGTTAACATCGATTGATTCTTCAGAAGTGGGAATGTAGAATACGTTTACTGATTCAGTATACAAATCGGAACTCTGTGCTATCATTAATGTCTCATCTTTTGCTAAAATAAAGTACTTATCATTATTTTCTTCCGGCGAGATACATTTGACAATACTACATATATAAAGCAAAAATCTTCCACTATATTATACACTAAAGCGGTGAGTGTATACCGTGATTTTTGAGGAGAATTTAAGTGGCTAATAAAAAACGTTTCTTGCCAACGATATACCGCTTATAAAATTCCAAAATAGGAACAGAATTGATGCTATCCAGAAAGGAACGATCTATTTGAAATCACTTGTGCATTATAGATGTCGTGAAGAAAAAACTGGCGAAGATACAGAGGAGACTGTTTGAAGCTAGAGCTCATGTTCTTGATGGATACATTATTATCCCAGAACTTGGTGTGCATAAGTAGCTGTCAGATACTTATTTAAATACAAATTTTTCAGATAGTTATATTTTTTGCATGTTTAGCTGTACATTGAAAAATGATACCTTTAAGTTTAACGATATTCAAAGGGAGAAGATGGTTGATTTTGGTGATATAGCATCGATCATTACCAACCGTAATGAATTTATAAATCGTTTTTGCAATGCAATGGTCAATAACGGTTTTAAAGCCAATCATGGATATGTGAATTATTATGATGAGACTTCAAACTCGGTCGATTGCTGGATATCCCTTATTAATGCAGGGATGGAAAGGCTTCCTGTCTAATACAAATTTTATAGGGAATATACAGACTGGGATTCGAGATAAAAAGAAAATGAGGGGTTTGTATGCCGGTAAACATGCGACACTATTCTTCCGAGCCGCTCTTTTCCAAAGATTATTATAAGGTACGCCAGTTCTTGCGGGCGATCAACCAAAATCGGCTGTCAACTCCCGGATTTACATGGGGCAGATGGGAATGGATGACGACCCACAGCATGCTGGATCGTTCGTCGCTGAACCGCATCGGCCTGTGGGAAGACCATGACCAGATTGTTGGGATGGCAACATACGAAAGTGCGCTGGGTGATGCATATATATTTACGGCACAGGGATATTCCAGCTTACAGCAAGAAATGCTGGAATATGCGAAAGGCGCGCTGGCAGATAAACATAAGCTGCGCGTTCTGATTGATAATAACGATAGGGCGCTTCAAAGAACTGCGGTTAAAAAGGGGTTTACCGCATCGACGGAGCAAGAAAATACAGCCATGCTGGATATTAACGATTCCCTTGTGTACAGCTTGCCTGCTGGTTATTACATTATCAGCATGGCGGATGGATGGGACTATTACCAATATAATGCGGTGATGTGGCGGGGCTTCAACCATCCGGGGAAAGCGCCGTGTGGCGATAAGGATATCCAAACCCGTAAAGAAATGCTGTCCAGCCCAACGATTATACCGGAGCTGGTGCTGGCAGTAGCAGCGCCAAATGGCAGATATGTATCCCATTGCGGCATGTGGTATACGCCAGGGGATTCATACGCATTGGTGGAGCCGGTGGTAACCGATCCGGAATACAGACTGAAGGGGCTGGGGAAAGCAACGGTGCTGGAAGCTGCGCGAAGGTGCGGTAAACTCGGCGCAAAAGTGGCACTGGTTGGTTCGTCACAGCAGTTTTATTACAACATCGGGTTTTACCCGGTGCATACCAGCAACTGGTGGACGATTGTCGTATAATCCACAAAAATGATCGGTAAAGGCAGCAAATTGAGCATGCAATGGTATGGCACATACATGCCGGTACAGGTCGTGATGCAGGATAAACGAGTTTACGGTTTAATTATATTGGGAGCAGCTGCTTTTAATAAAAAGCTTGCGCTGAAAAATGGCTGCTATGTTGAGGTGCAGTATGAGAATCAATCGAAATTTATCTTTGGTATCCGTCATTGTTGCCGCTTTATGCTTTTTAGCAAGCCTGTTACTTTATACATATGCCGGAGCAAGAGCGGCGGACTACTGGCGAAGCATACTAGTCGGTGTGCTGGCCAGCAGCCTTGTTTCTGTGTGCATCAGCATTACATCGTACTTGAATATCCGCAATGCGCATTTTTTTAAAGCAAATGTACTGATGATGAAAATGTATATCTTTTTCACCTCCAAATTGTTGTATGTAGAGAAGTACAATGCGCAGAATATTAACAGGCTAAAGAAACTGGAATCGCAATATCAGGAAATGATCGCAATCACCAGCGATTTCCATACGTTCGTTCGGTGGGGGTTCCGGTACCGGCATATGAAGAGGATACGGGATTTGATGATGAAACTGACTGATCTGGCAAAGACATGGACGGAAGCGGAATACTGCGAGCCTGAGCAGTATAATGAACTTATGCAGCAGACTGCCGGTTTCAGCGAAAAGTATGGAGATGAATTTCAGGAAATTGTGGAAGCATACCGTAATTATCAAAGCCACAGGTAATGCATCGGTTATGCGGTTTGCGTTGCTATAAATCACGCTATCCATATCCGCCGCTTATATAAACAGCGGCGGATATTTTTACCTGTGTAAAGATAATATGGAATGTGTACAGCATGAAGCCTTCTTACAAAGCAAATTACTGACTATTTATATGCTTTGTATTGACATCGGTATGGCTTCATCCTACTATGTGTTGTCAGCAATAATGCACGGGAATACTGCCCTGTTTTTACTTCCCATAGATTACTTTGAAAGGCTTGTATGCCATTCTATCTTTTATAAAGATGGAATATAGAGCGTAATGATGTAACAGCTGCCTAAGAGAATTTTCGTGTCGGTTGTTGGTGTTTTACTTTGTGGTGTTGCAGTGGCAATGCTGCGCATGGTGGATATGGGCACAGACCCTTATACTGTGTTTATTTTAGGTATGCAAACCTCCTGCATTCGACTTGCCATACAGTTTATATCATCATGACTGCGTTGCTGCTGCTGATAACATTGCGGCTGGATCGCAAATTTATTGGCATCGCAACGGTAATTAACCTATTTTTAATTGTCCCAGTTTGCGATGGAACTTTTACGCTGATTGCCGCAATGCGCTTTCATGCAACGCTATCCGGAGGATTTTAATGCTGTTTGGCGCTTTGCTATTGCTTTGCGTGGCATCCTATTTATACTTCACAGCGAATCTCGGCGTTAGCACTTATGATGCAATGGCTTTAGTAGCAGCCAAGCGAAAAATGGCGCCTTTTCGCGTGTGCCGGGTCGATGCGGATTTGGCCTGTTTGATTGTTGAGTTTTCGCTGGGAGCGACGATTGGCGTGGGTACGGTATTGGTTGCGTTTTGCAAAGGGCCGCCGATACAATGGCTGAACCGCGTAATGAGCGAGCCCTTGTTGAACTACCGCAAGGCAATAGCATAATCATACCGGAGAAAACGAATGCTTTACCAGAAATGAATCGACGAAATATTTATTAAAAATTTTCTGTTCCCATATAGAAAGATCGTGAAGTGTAGATATACACCTACTCTTGGAATTCCCTGTGTTTCTGATCCCTGGTTGTGCATGCGACCGGGATTATTTATGCTGGAAGCACCAAACTTGTGATGTTGCCATAGGGGAATGAAATGAGCGATGCAGCGGTAAACCTGCTAACCAGCATTATACTGCGCCTGTCCCAATGAACGAGCGATCCTATTCGGATATTGATACCTAAATAAAGTTATTTTATAAGTGATTAAAATGTATTTGATCTTTGTGTTATAATGGAACAAAGCAACAAGCGCATCGTCTAACAGTATGCATCCCTCTTGAAAAGTAGTACGACATAGGATGATATGGAAAGAAGGTTTAAGGTATGAAAAAGTTGTTCTCTGTTATGCTGTTGGTGTCACTATTGATTTCCGCCTTTGCTGTACCTGCGATGGCTGACGGCCAAATGGCAGGCGGATGGACCGTTAATGCAGACAATCCTACCGTGATACCGCAGGAAGTTACGGATGCTTTCAATAAAGCGGTGGAAGGATGGACAGGCAGCAATCTGGAGCCGGTTGCCTATCTGGCAAGTCAGGTGGTTGCGGGCAGTAACTATTGTCTGCTGTGCAAATCCACACTGGTTACGCTTGACCCGACCGTCAGCTACGTGTTTGTCTACATCTACGCTGATCTGGAGGGTAATGCGGAAATCCTTCGGATTGCGGACATTGATTATTCAGCGTTTGAGCAAGATGCAGAATAAGGATAAGACCGTTGCTGCTTGTAGCAAGCCGTTACGCAATACGCACATCCAAACCAATGGAATAATTAGGGACAAACATAAACCGAGAGAATAAAAAATCGGGCTGTCTATCCCGCTTAATAAGCGGCGCACAGCACCGGTTTTTCAAAGCAGAGTATTGACCTTGTGCCCATAAAAAAGGACCGTGTTAAGAAACACGGTCCTTTTCTAAACATACGCTTTTGGCGGTTTTAGAGCGAAGCGAACAACACTAAATAAATCCCGGGGATACCGGGGAATGGAAAAGAGCGATAACTTTTTATTGGCGTGAGGTGCGCAAATAACTATGGTAGATACATTTCCGGGGACGCGCTGGCCATAATACTTTCTGTAAAATCAGTGTTCGGCAGTCAATCCGTCCAGTTGCGCTGTCCCGCATGCCTGCGTTGCTGGAAAGCAGATAGCGGTTATTGTACCGCTTCTTCGGCATGGGGGTGTATTCCTGATTCATGTTACCTCTTAGGAGGTGTAGCGCAGGGGGAGTTTAGCAGGAGTCGTTATGATCGTAATCGTTAAACTTATCTATTTTTTGGGGTTGTTCATATAAGCCCCTGGTGAATGACATATATTTGCCACAATTGATGGTTATACTAACCATGGATTTAGAAATACCTTTTCATTGTATTTCTGATTTCGTATTCTTTGGGGGTGATTTATCTGTTAACCAGTATCATTCTGGCTTGGCTGGCGGTGATCTTCACAGTTCTTTCGGCTGTGCTGTACATTGCAAAGCGGAGCGGAAATAAGCAGCTTCGTAAAACTTTTTCCCGAATGCATATCACTGTAGGGGTTCTTTTAATTGTCACAGGGATTCTGCATGGTATTTTGGCAGGGAACATGGCGGACGCAACTTTGGGGGACATGATGGTAGCGCCTGTTCTGTTTACGTTGAACTGGGGTACGCTTAGCCTGATTGCGGCGGTGCTATTGGCAGCAAGCTATATACTCCGCAAGGTGCTTAAAAAGCGTTGGATGGGGCTGCATCGTGTCCTCACTGTGGCATTGATTGCGCTTGTGGTGCTGCATGTATCGGATGTCGGTATTCAACTACTGGACAGGCTACAGCCTGTTAGCTATGCTGAAGCCGCAGCAACGAATACAACAGTACAAACCGAGGATGACAACTTGGTAACGAGCGCCTATCTTACGGCCAGCACAAGCGGCGTAACTACGGAATCAACTTCTACAGATACTGCAACACTTGTAGAAGAAGCAAACGGCTTGTTCTCCGGCGTAGTATTGACTGATGGCGTATATCAGGGCAGCGCCAAGGGTTATAACGGCGATATTACCGTTTCTGTTACCGTATCCGGCGGGTTGGTGACCGATATTACAATTGTCAACGAATGTGATACGCCTTCGTACTTCCGCCGGGCGGAAACCGTGGTGGATACGATCATAGAAGAGCAGTCTTTGGAAGTGGACGCCGTATCAGGCGCAACGTATTCTTCGGCCGGAATTGTGAATGCAGTATCGGATGCGCTATCTACAGCGGCACAGGATGGAGAGCTTACAGCAACCGAGTTTACCAATTCGCAATCCAAACATGGCAGACACGGACATTAATATATAATTTCAATCACAACCACCCGTCAAACGGGTGGTTTGCACTAAGGCTAAAAGCCTAATGGTACCGGCCGGCGTCTAAAGGCGCTGGCTTTCACTATGTTCAAGCCTATTGCCGTTGACACTTTTGCCGCCCCTTAAGGGGCGTTCGTACTACTTGCCACCCTTAAAAGGGTCCTCGTATTCCTTCACACTTAGCTTGTCAAGGGCAATGTCATGCTTCTCTTGATCCTCGATATACTTTTTGATAGTGGCCTCATTCAATCCTACAGTTGATACATAGTACCCTTCTGCCCAGAAGTGCCGATTCCCATACTTGTACTTCAGATTTGCATGTTTGTCAAACATCATGAGTGCGCTTTTCCCTTTCATGTATCCCATGAAACTTGACACGCTTATTTTGGGTGGTATACTCACCAACAGATGGACATGATCCAACATCATATGTCCTTCGATGATTTCCACACCTTTGTACGCGCATAGTGTTTTGATGATCTCTTTCAGATCGTCTCGATACTGCCCATAGATAGCCTTCCTTCTGTACTTGGGTGTGAACACTACATGGTATTTACATACCCATTTGGTATGCGCCAGACTGTTTGTTTGGTTTGCCATACAATCACCTTTCTTACTGCAATAGGCCTGAACATCCTTATTGTAGTCGAAAGGTGATTCTTTTGTATAACTTTTATCTCCCACCCGCATAGCGGGTGGTTTTTTGTTTCGCTTCGCTCAACTGCCTAAAGGCATGAATAAAATACGCGCACACGCAATTCGCGGTGTGCGTATTTTTTATATGCACACTTTTTCTATTAAAAACAATTAAGGCCACTACGAACTCAACCCAAGACGGTATATTTCACTGTTTAGCAACGTTTCGTTGACGTTCCTTCCTCACTAGCCCTATAATATACAAGTTGATAAACCGGAATTTTATTGACCGTTATGGACAAAACGCTTTTTACAGAGGATAATGCGGGCAGTTTTGGCCATAGAACAGCAGTAAATGCACGGGGGATAGTGGAAACGGTTGTGCGTTGACGGCGAAAAGCAATTTCGCCAATAATAGGCCGGGACCGTAAGGTAAGTGTGTTTCCTTTGCGCGCAGCGTACGCGCCAGGCGAGCTATTGTAATGTATCTTTGCGTTACGTTTACAGCAGAGATAGAATTTGAAAGTTCAATAGAGAGGTAGAAATCGTGAGGGTAAAGAAAATTGCAGGCAGCCATAGCGTGGTTTTTCGCCTTCTATTAATATTTCTGTTGATTCTCATCCCCATGTATACGACGAGCATTCTCATCTACCGGCAATGGATGAAAAACATGGAGGACGACATTGCTAAAACAACTGTAGCACAGATGCACGTTTATCTAAGCGGGCTTGAGAACTCCATCGATCAAATGAAACTGCTGCAGTTTGACTGCCTCAACGATGTGGATTTGAATAAGATGGCGATCCGGTGGGAGATTATGAATACCTATGAGCTGGTTGTCAGTATGAATAACCTCCAGCAAAGGCTCAACACTATTCGCAATAGCAGTGCATATATTAAGGATGTACGTGCCCATATTGTCGATTTTGGCCGCACCATTTCTTCGCCGGACGGTGTGGGGCTTTTGGATGAAGCCCACTTTCAAAATGTGCGTGTGCCCAGGGGCGCAAGCGGAGACCAAATACTGCAATACGAAGGGGATTATTGTCTCACGACGTTACGGGAAGGCAGTGTGACAGGACGAAACCCTCTGTATATGATTGAGATTCGCCTGAATGAGAACGCAATTGGCGATTCACTGGATACGTTAAATATATACGATGACAGCCATACCGTACTTTTACTAAACACCGATGGCATTATCGCGGACGACAATGCTAGTGTGGAGTATTATATTACAGATACCGGGAACTTAACCGAAGAAGATCGTTTCCAGCTGTATTCATATCAAGGAACCAGTTATTACCGTGCGGTGGTATCCTCCAAAAGGCTGAATGCGAAACTGATTCGCTATATGCCTACGCGTATTATCCGCAGCGTTACGACCACGCCGTCTTTTTGGCTTTGGATCATCCTGATTTCAGCGCTTTGCGTAGCGGTTATTTATTCCCTGTCCATTTATAAATACATGCACCAGCCGCTGTATAAATTGGTGGATGCATTCCGGGAAGTGGAAAACGGCCAGCTGGATGTGAAATTGTCTCACGACAGCGGCGATGAATTCGGGTATTTATTTGATCACTTTAACGAAATGGTGCTTAAACTTAGCAGCCTGATCGATCAGGTTTTTAAACAAAAGCTGCTTGCACAGCGGGCGGAGCTGAAACAGCTGCAAACGCAGATCAATCCTCATTTTTTATACAACAGCCTGTTTATTATCAACACCATGGCGAAGGTTGGAGACGAGCATTTGGTAGAGTTTTCGGAACTGCTGGGCACATATTATCAGTTCATTACCCGTAACGGCTCCGATATGGTACCGTTGCAGGAGGATGTGAAGCATGGACAAACGTATACCGCTATCCAGCAGATGCGTTTTTCCAAGCGGTTGAAAACGGATTTCCCTGATTGCCCGCAGGCTGTCGCTTCCCGGCTCGTTCCCCGGCTGATTATTCAGCCCGTTTTGGAAAATGCTTTTGAACATGGGGTCGGCAAACGAACCAAAGAGGGATTGATACGGGTACGATACCGCTGCGAGGGGGAACGTTTGCAAATTCAGGTGGAGGATAATGGGCTGAACCTGACGGACGAACAAATTGAGCAGCTTACAGCTTCGCTGGCGGATGTATCCGACAATGTCGAGATTACCGGGATGATGAATATTCACCGCAGATTGCGCCTCGTATACGGCAATGAAAGCGGTTTAACGATGCGGCGAAGTGAAATGGGCGGTTTAAGCGTTACGCTTACCATTTGCTTTCCAAAGGAGGGAAACCAATAGATGTACCGTTTGTTGGTAGTGGATGATGAAGAGTTTATTACCGATGGTATGGCCGAGCTATTGCAAGGGCATAAAGATATGGATTTGGATGTGTATAAAGCGTATTCCGGTGAAGAGGCGATAGATTGGCTCCGCCGAACCCGTATGGATTTGGTGTTGTCCGACATCCATATGCCCGGTATGGACGGTTTGCAGCTGCTGGAGCAAATCCACCACAATTGGCCGAATTGCCGTGTCATTTTTCTGTCCGGTTATAACGACTTCAATTTCGTTTACGAAGCTATTAAATACCCGGGTACGAAATATATTTTAAAAAGCGAAAACCATAGCAAAGTGCTGGCAGCCGTGCAGGAAACGCTGGAGGAGATTAGACGGGAAGCGCTCAATAAAGACTTGATGCGGCGTGCACAACAGGAAATGCACACGGCGCGGGAAGCGTTTCAGAAAGATTTTTGTATGCGTTTGCTACATGGCGCGCCGGAAAATATAGCGGACACGGAATTGTTTGCCAAGCTGGATATAAAACTCAACCGTAAAGCGCCGTTGTTACTGCTGGCAGGCAAGTTGGATCACAGCCCGATTACAGAGGATTACTCGCTGCAGGTACAGCATCAGTTTTCGGTGCGCTGGGTGCTCAATAAGTATCTAGGCGGCATATTCCATGAATTGACCGTATTTGATGAAGCGGGCAGAATCATATCGCTGTTGCAACCTAAACCGCTGCCGGATGCTGAGGAGGAACAAGAGCAGAGCTACCGGGAAGCAATTGTATTTTTGAAAGGCACACTGGAACTGGTGCAAAGCGCTTGTAACGCATCCATAGATGATACGATTAGCCTCATTTTTACCGATCATCCGGTGCCGTGGCAAAAGGTGGCGCCTCATTATGAAAAACTGACGCGGCTGCTGAGTTTTCAAACAGGCAGCGGTACGGAAGTGCTGCTGACGGATACGGAATTTGACAGTACGTTGTTTGGACGCGATGCATCTGCGGTGCTTCCGCCGGATGACGAAGCTGATTTGCAAATGGAAGAATGGCTGAGCAGCCGCTTTGAAGAAATGTTAAAGATGCAGCTGCATTCGGGCGATGAGGACGGCTGCCTTGCCTTATTTCGTCCGGTTGCCGATTATTTGCACCGTGAGCCTAGCCGTAACAGCGGTTTAGCCATGGAGGCTTATTTACGCGTTGCGGTTTCACTGCTTAATTATATCAACAGCCATCACCTGACGGTGGAATTGGCTTTCCATATCGGGCAAAATCAATTAACGCGTCCAGATAGCTTTGCCAATTGGTCGGAAGCCGCTGACTATTTGGAAACAATGCTCCACTGCATCTTCACCCTCCAGCGAGAGGCGGGAAAACGCCGAACAGATACGGCTGTTGCGTATGTACAGGAGTATGTTTCGGCGCATCTGGGAGACGACCTTTCGCTGGTGCGGCTGGCGGAGCAGGTGTATTTGAATCCGTCTTACCTGTCCCGCTTATTCAAACAGGCAACGGGAGCAAACCTGTCCGACTATATTGTGCATATGCGCATTCGGCGTGCACAGGAGCTGCTTATGGCGGATAATATGAAAATACAGGATGTGGCGGCGTCGGTAGGGTACGATACTGCCGGTTCGTTTACACGCTTTTTTAAAAAGGTTACCGGGCTTGCGCCGCAGGATTATCGCACTGCGTGTATCCGTAAAAAGATACAGCATTGTCAAGGATAGCGAACAAAGTAAAAGAATGTAAATTGGCGGCGTTTTAGAAAATAAAAATCGGTCGAATTTTGCGAAATATCAAAAAATGAATAAATTGTTAAGTTTTCCGGGCTTCGCTATACTGAATGTATCAAGGACGACCGGGATATGGTGTCCATTGAAATTGAAGGAGGTTATCACATCATGAACACAAGTGTCTGGAAAAAGCTGCTGGCTGTTGCCCTCTCGCTTGCGCTGCTGAGCGTGCCGCTGTTGGCTGCGGTGGGCGAAGACGCAGACCCGCTCGGTAAATTCGAGCCTTCCATAGACATCACGTTCGTACGTGCTGTGGACAGCGATCTGACCAGTAACGTACTGCCGAAAACGCCGAACGAGACAATGGAATCCAACCGCTGGATGGATCTCTATGCGGAAGAACTCGGCATCAATATATCCTACGAATGGACGGTACAGGGTGGATATACGGATGATGCTTATAAACAAAAGATCAACGTAACGCTCGCGTCCGGCGACCTGCCCGATGTGATTCCCGTTACATCTTCTCAGCTCAAGCAGTTGGCAGATGCGGATATGATCGAGGACATGACCCCTTACTTTGAAGCATATGCTTCCGATCTGACCCGTCAGTGCTATTCGGAAGAAGGCACCTCCGTGCTGAATTCCGCTACCTTTGATGGAAAACTGATGGCGATCCCGAATCTGGACGCTTCGATTGAAAGCGCGCAGTTCCTGTGGATTCGTAACGACTGGCTGCAAAAGCTCGGTTTGGAAGCGCCTACCACGATGGAAGAGCTGCTGGCAGTATCCAACGCATTTGCCACGCAGGACCCGGATGGCAACGGCATTGACGATACGTACGGCTTGGCGGTCACCAAGGACCTGTACTCCGGCTGCATGGGCCTGGAAGGTTTCTTTGCAGGCTATCACGCCTATCCGAACTTCTGGATGACGGATGCGGATGGCAAGCTGGTTTACGGCAGCGTACAGCCTGAAACCAAAACCGCGCTGGCCGCGCTGGCGCAAATGTACCAGAACGGCGAAATTGATCAGGAATTTGGCGTAAAAGACGGCTCCAAAGTTGCTGAAACGATCGCCGCGGGCAAAATGGGTATTGATTTTGGCGAACAGTGGAATCCGCTGTACCCGCTCAACCAGAACTACAACAACGACCCGGAAGCGGATTGGATCAGCCTGGCGATTCCCAGCTGTGATGATACGCAGGTGTCGGTGCCGCTGCAGTTCCGCACCAGCCTGTACTTTGCGGTGCGCAAAGGCTACGAACATCCGGAAGCGTTGGTAGAGTTGATTAACATGCATCTGGAGAAAAACTGGGGCGAAACGAACGATTTCTCCTGGTACTATATGCCGGCAGAAAACGGCAACACCAGTGTTTGGAAATTCTCGCCTGTTACGCCTTACCCGCCTTATAAAAACCTGAACGCCTTCTTGGAGATCGAAGCAGCCCGTAATGCCGATGCTTTGGATACGCTGGTAGGCGAAGCCGCTGTAATCCAATCCAACGTGGATGCTTATCTGGCTGGCGATGGTTCCGTATGGGGATGGGATAAGATTTACGGAGTTGAGGGCGTGTATAACGTACTCAAAGCGTACCGTGATAACGGCCAGTTGATGGTTGAATCGTTCACCGGAGCACCGACCGAGACTATGGTAGAACGGCAGGCAACGCTGGAACAGATGGAAAAAGAAGTGTTTGTGAAGATCATCATGGGCGCTGCGTCCGTAGACGAATTCGATACCTTTGTTGAGAATTGGTATCAACTCGGCGGTGAGGACATCACCAACGAAGTAAACGATTGGTATGCTTCTCTGAGCGTCGCAAAATAATATACCCTCCATGTCTGGAAAGGGAAAGGCATCCGGATCGGTACCTTTCCCTTTCCTGCTCTTATACGAAGCTGTCAAACGAGGTGAACGCAAATGCAAAAACTGAAGCGGGAATTTCCTTTGCACCTGATGATTCTGCCGGGCGTCATCCTGCTGATTATGTTTAACTATATTCCTATGGCCGGTATCGTGATTGCTTTCCAAAAATTTATCCCTGCCAAAGGGTTGTTCGGTGCCCAGAAATGGATTGGGCTGGACAACTTCGACTATGTATTCCATCTGCCAAACTTTTTATCCGTTATCAATAATACGGTTGTCATCGCCGCTTATAAAATTGTGCTGGGCTTGATTGTGCCGATTATTTTTGCGATTCTCATTAATGAAATGAGAGGCAAACGCTTCAAGAGCGTCATTCAAACAACGATTTATCTGCCTCACTTCCTGTCGTGGGTAGTGCTTGGAGGCATTTTAATTGATATGCTCTCTCCTTCTGATGGGCTCATCAATAGGGTGATTAAAACAGCCGGCGGAACCCCCATCTTTTTTCTGGGAGATAATCACTGGTTTCGCTTTACGCTTATTTTCTCTGAAACATGGAAGGAATTCGGATACGGTACCATCGTGTATCTGGCTGCGATTACGGGCATAGATCCGAACCTGTATGAAGCAGCACAGATAGACGGCGCAAACCGGTGGAAGCAAACCCTGCATGTAACGCTGCCCGGTATGCGCATGGTTATTGTACTGCTGATGGTGCTTAGTCTTGGTAATCTGCTAAACGCGGGCTTTGACCAGGTGTTTAACCTGTATAGCCCAACAGTGTATGAATCAGGCGATATCATCGATACATTTGTATACCGCATAGGCATGTTGGACGCGCAATTTGGCGTGGCGACCGCAGTCGGCCTTTTCAAATCGGTAATTTCGTTTGCGTTTGTGTCAGTAGCCTATTTCTGTGCTTACCACTTTGCCGATTACCGCATTTTTTAAGGAGGTGGAAAGGGTGCAAGCGAAGGCTCGTGTAAAAACATTTGATTGGTTTAACCTTGTGAATATCCTCATTTTGTCGTTGGCGGCGCTATCCTGCCTGATCCCGATCATCCACATCGCTGCTATTTCTTTCAGCTCCAGTGCGGCGGCGGCGACAGGCGCGGTTACTTTTTGGCCAGTAGATTTTTCGCTCAATTCGTATGATTATGTCATCAAGCGCGGCCAATTCTGGCAATCCATGCTGGTATCGGTTGAGCGAATTGCGCTGGGTGGCGCGGTAAATCTTCTGCTGATTATCCTCAGTGCCTTTCCGCTCTCAAAAGAAAAACGGGATTTCCGGGCGCGCTCGGTTTACGCATGGCTGTTCTTTATCACTATGCTGTTCAGCGGCGGTTTGATTCCCTGGTATATGGCAATCCGCCAGTACCATCTGCTGGATACGATTTGGGCGTTGGTGTTACCCGGCGCTGTGCCTGTATTCAGTGTTATCCTCATGCTTAACTTTTTTAGAGAAATTCCAAAAGAATTGGCTGAGGCTGCCTGCATAGACGGCGCAGGCCAATGGCGCGTACTGTGGGGCATTTACGTGCCTACGTCCATGCCTGCGATTGCTACAGTATTGCTGTTCTCGCTGGTGGGGCACTGGAACAGTTGGTTTGACGGTCTCATCCTGATGAACAATCCGGATCATTACCCTCTGCAAAGTTATATTCAAACCATCGTTGTGCAGCGCTCATACAGCATGCTGAGCCGCGAGGAAATACAGCAGCTGGCGACTATATCGGATCGTACACTACGCTCCGCGCAGATTTTTCTGGGGTCACTCCCGATTATCATGGTGTATCCTTTCCTACAAAAGTATTTTGTGAAGGGCATCGTATTGGGAAGCGTAAAGGGATAAATGCTATTTTCCGGTGCAAACCGGACATGGACATTGATAAGGGGACGATCTGGCAAAGCCGGTGGAGTATATCTTTACGTGTTACCGGCTGAAATGGCGACAGTACAACAACACACAGGAATCTAAAAGCAACGTGAGTCGCTTATGGATTCCTGTGTTTTTTTGTGTTCTATATGATATTATGGCTTATCGCAAGGCTGTTTGGCTGCGTATAGTATCGGCGGGTAAAGAGCGGCGGTATAAGAGGAAAAGTGAATGGAGAATATTGGCGCTGAACATCCTTGACGGTGCTGTTTCTGCTGTGCTATATTGAAGCTAATCGTTATAAAAACACTAGTACTGCATAATTACCCGCATCCGGGAATTGTCCCAGCAATTGATGATGACAATCGGTGCTATCATACGTGAATAACAAACAGAAAAACTGAAAAGGGGTGTATCTGGATGTTGAAGAAATGGGCTGCTCTCTTGCTTGTGATGTTGCTGGTGGCGCCTTCAGCTGCCGGTGCCTGCACGACGATTATTGTTGGCCGCGACGCCAGCGCCGACGGTTCACTGATCTATGGCCGCACCGCCGACGGGGAAGAGTTTGAAACAACGCAAATCATTACCGTACCGGCGCAAACGTTGGATGAACCTTATGTGTTTGTCAGCAAGCATAATGGCTTTACGATTGAACTGCCCGCAGAGAGCTGCCAGTATGTTATGACCCCCGCAGCTCCCAGCATGGACGTTGGCGTATGGGCGGAAAGCGCGCTCAACGAATACGGCGTATCCATCACGGCTACGGAAAGTATCTATGGCGGGGAAGACGTTTTGAAATATGATCCGTATGTCACAAACGGTATAGCGGAAGAGTCGATTCCGACAGCGGTGATACCGTATGTACAAACGGCGCGCGAGGGCATTGAGCGCCTTGGCCGCATTGTTACCGAGTATGGCAGCGCTGAAGGCAATGGCGTTGTGATTGCCGATGATACGGAGGCTTGGTATATCGAAATCTATTCCGGTCACCATTGGCTGGCTGTAAAGATACCGGACGATAAAGCAGCGGTGATTGCCAACGATGCGATGATTGGCTGTGCGGATGTGGAAGATACCGATCAGGTCATCGCTTCTCCGGACTTCTGGCAATTGGCAAAGGATAATGGTTTTTTAGCCACGGTGGATGGGCAGCCGCATGCAGCGCTTACCTATGGCTCTCCCCACCGGGATTATAGCCAGATACGGGTATGGGCGGGGCAGCGGTACTTTGCGCCCTCGCAGGAAAAAGAGTATGATGTAAACCATACGTATGATATCTTCTTTACACCCGACCAACCTGTACAGCTGCAGCAGGTGATGGAGCTGACACGTTACCGTTTTGAAGATACATGTTATAACGTAAACGAACATGATCAATGGCGGCCAATCGGCATCAACCGCGCCTTTACGGTGCATCTGTTCTGGTATCGTCCCAATCTGCCGATTGTATATTGGGTGGCGCTGGCCAATTCCGAATTCAGCGTTTTCCTGCCGATGTACGGCAACCTGACGCAGACACCCGCGGCTTACACCTATGATTGCAATACGTATGATGAGAACAGCGCGTATTCCGTTTACCGCTGGCTCAATACACTGGGTTCGCTGGATAGAACCAACTGGGGATACCCGATTCGCATGCATTGGCGGGCGCTGGAAGAACAGCTGATTGCCAATATGCCGCAGATGGATCAAGCGTATATTGATTCCGGTTACAGCGGAGACGTGGCTGCGCAACTGTTTGCGGATATTGCAGATAGCGCGCTGGAAGACGCAAGAACCTTAACCAATGCCCTGATTCCCAAAATCATCAACTGGAACATCGAGGGGATGGGCGCATCAGCGATGCATGACGATCCCAGTAAAAACAAATGAAAGCGGAAACCGGATGAATGCCTCTTGAGACATGCGATAATGTAAATGGAGGATTAAGGATGAAACGATTTGAAGCCATAAGGAAACTATCGATACTGGTTGCCTTGATACTTGTTATTACCTCTTGCGTCGGCACTGCGGCGCTGGCAGGTGAGCCGCAATATCAGCCGATTACGCAGCAGTTAATTACAATGCTGGATCATAATGCCGACCTCAAGCAGATGGTGATTCAATCCATCGCGCAGGGAAAAGAGCAGAATCCGGACCCCGTTACCAACCCCGCGCAAACACTGGACGATTTTTACCTGTATGTCGATTGGGCGTCGCTGGCGATGCCGTGGAATATTCTGAATAACCTGCCGTATACAAAGTTATATGAGCAGATTGACCAGAGTATCGATTATATCTACTTCATCAGCGATCAACCGCTGGAGGCGCTGGAGGGGAAGGGCTATTATAACAACTCTATCCAGTATATAGAGCCGTACCGTACATGGCTAATTCAATTTACCAAGCAGTGGGGCGAATACCTGAGCACTGCGGTATCCTGGAATGATACCTACTACCAACTGGCGTTGTCGGATGACCGCTTCGGCTTGTCCAACGGTTGGTATGAATCGCCGGACAACTGGCATTCGTTTAACGATTTCTTCTCCCGCTATCTGGTTTCGCCAGATGTAAGGCCTGTCGCTTCG
This sequence comes from Candidatus Limiplasma sp., assembly GCA_963675655.1. Taxonomy (GTDB): domain Bacteria; phylum Bacillota; class Clostridia; order Christensenellales; family Aristaeellaceae; genus CAXXOK01. Next base: position 3,438,949 of record OY776489.1, on the reverse strand, counting down.
CCGGAGAATGCCGCTGTGGTAGTACTGCCTGCGGATTCAAAGCCACAGGGGGTATGGGCGATTGATGAAAACTCCAACATTGTACAGCAGGGAGGCGTGCAGATTAAATCGGAGTATTTCAACTCCATCCCGAACCTGTTGGGGCCAAACAGTGCCTACACGGAAGCGTTTGCAAACGGCACGCTGACCCATACCTTCTTGGATGTGAACGATTATCACCGCTATCATTTCCCGGTCAGCGGGACGGTGAAAGATGTGTACATTATCCCTGCGGATGATGCGGCAGGCGGCATCACCAAGTGGGATGCGGACTTGGGTAAGTATGTACTGCTGGATTCCACCCCCGGCTGGCAGACGATTGAAACGCGAGGATGCGTTATTGTCGATACGGCGGAATACGGGCTGGTAGCGGTAATGCCGATCGGCATGTCGCAGGTTTCCTCCGTAAACTTTGAAGATGACGTGCAGGTCGGCGCGCAGGTGCAAAAGGGCGACCCGATGGGCACATTCCTGTTTGGCGGTTCGGATATTGTATTGCTGTTTCAGCAGCAGGTGAATTTCAACATGACGGTTCCAGCGGACGAAAGCACATCAGGGTATCAGCATATGCTGATGGGCGAAGAATACGGAGTCCTGTCGCTGCAATAGAGCTGAATTATACTCTAATGCATTTCGCCAAAGGATGAGGCTTGCCTCATCCTTTGGTATTTTTGGAGGGGTGACAGAACATCTCGCATCCGTTTTTCATCGTTTGGCAATAGTATCCGTTTGCCGCGATGTTGATGAATAAAAGAGAAAAAGAGCATATTCAATAAGCAAAACGACAAATTAAATCTTGACGCATTTAGGATGTACATCGTATAGTGAGTACAGATTATGAATAATCACTTCAAAGCATGCTTAATAAGCCATAAAAAGCAAAGTAAAAGGAAATGGATACTATGTAGGAGGGTCAGCACTTGAAGGAATACTGGTCAAAACTACTGGAAAACGGCATAATCCTCGCTTTTTTAACAGGTATGGCATATTATCTTACGTATTTATATCTGGATGGTTCGCTGGCAGCCTATGCCTTGCCGGACGAGTTGGTCGAAATTGACGCGCCCGATATTATTGCAATGTTGATCGGGTTGATTTATAAATTCTGGCAGGTGCTGATGATTCCTGCGTTTGGCCTTGTCCTGTGCAGAATGTCCAAAGATGCGGAAATTATCCGGCTCGCCCGTTTTTCCATTGTTATGATAACGGCGGTTGTGTTTTCTGTTCTATTACTGGATCGTTTTGAAGCCAAGAACTGGATTTTGCTGGGCATCATGCTGTTTGAATGGGCGGAAGCGTTTATCAAAATGATGGCACATGGTAAAAATGTAAAGAAACTGAGCGAAAAATGGGCTCAATATCGCGAAAAAGTACAGGATGACCACAAAATCAACGAGCGTATGGCGTTGGGCATTGGGTATCTGGCGGTTACGATTGCTGTACTGTATGTTCTGTCCGGTGCGGTAATGGAGCACTCGGCAACGGCGCAGCTCAATCGGGAGGATTACTTTGTAGCTAAGGATTATGATGATAAAGTAGTCGTGTTTGAAAACGGAAAATGCTATGTGCTCATGGCAAGAGATGGCGGCGATTTACTGCCTTCTTATGAAATCGTTCGTTATGACCATATCGGAAAATTGGATTATGTGCATACGGGGGTCTTAACGCCGCCGGATGATTACCCAATCTTTGATTAGCGCCGACTGCCACCAATAGGATCATGTTGGAGTATAAACGAATCGGCACGCAATTTATGATAAAAATTTAACCCCGTAAACTTGATGTCCGCCATGGGGATGACTGTACCAATGCCCGTCGTGACATGGTTTATAGGATTAATACTATCGATGATATTCTATTGAATTCTCTATGAAGCCCGTTATAGCAAGCTGCTACTAACGGGCTTCATTACGCTTATCGGATGAATATGAATGTTGGTGGCTGCATAACAAGCATAAAGCAAGAGCTCCGTATTATGTTCGTTTATGCGCATCCAGTATAATAAAACGGCAATTGACATGTAAATGATTGATAGGGAAGAAGCAAAAACCGGATGCTGATAGAAAAGAGCAAATGATCCATTTTACATGGTAACAGAGCAAAGTTTGCATTATTCTCTTATTACTCCAGTGGTTAGAGGTAGCAGATCAGCGCAGTTTGCGATTGATTGCAATGTATTTGCTGATGTGTACGTATCTTCCGCAATTCACCGGAAATAAGAAAAACCGTCAAAAAAGCAGTAAGCGAAGCGGTTACAAGTTCTACCCAGAGCATATTGTACAGGTTGCTGCCCAACATGGCCAATATACAGGGCGCCGAGAAGGAAAACAGCAATTTACCAATAGGCTCTTTGGCTATATAGGCGCTGTTACGCCTGTGTGCATTTTCTATAAAAATTCCTCCTATAAAAAATAGCGCAAGTCAAGCGATCTGAACTTACGCATGTGCTGCTCGATCAAATGAATCATCCTATAGAACTGATTGTATTATAGCAACATGGATAAAACATTTCAAAGCTAAAAGCGCATGATCTTTCGCGCGTTTTCTGTTGATAAATCACCGGAATTTTAAATAACCGGCTCTAAAATGCTAAAATCGTAAGTAGATATGTGGGAAAGTGACAATAGAGGCTGTTGAAGACTCAGACAGATGTTAACAATTCGCCCTAAAGTAAAATTGTACATACAAAGACACAAATAGCGATTTAAATCGAGGGGCGAGACACTGCTTTTACAAATTGATGGGATGCATGCGAGTCTAAAGGCGAATATATTTGCAGCTAAAATGCGGTGACCAGAGCTTATACGAAAGGAATATCACCGGGTAGCACGATTTTGAGAGTGAATAAAACGACGAAATTAAATATGGTAGGAAAGGGGGGTATATGGAAGGACGGCAGCCGTACGTTATTCTTGACTTTTTTTTCAAAGCATGTGAAGATGTTTTTATAGCGTGAGTACGGAAGAGAACAGGAACTGTTGCCATATGGAAAAGGCAGCAAAGAGAGGGGCAACGGATGATTAAGGTGGTTCTGGCGGATGACGAGCCGAAGGTATGCGATTTAATCAGCCGTCTGGCAGAGTGGGAATCCCACGATATGAAGCTGGTCGGCGTGGCGCATAACGGCATCGCTGCAATGGATTTAATTCGGCTCCACCATCCTGATTTGGTGATCAGCGATATTAAAATGCCCGGATATGACGGACTGATTTTATTGCAAAAAGCACGGGAGCTGTTTCCGGAAATCGAGTTTGTAATTATCAGCGGATACCGGCAATTTGAATATGCACAGACCGCCATCCAATATGGCGTATGCGATTATTTATTAAAGCCCATCAATCGGGAAAATTTACAGGAAACGCTGCATAAAATTCATATCCGCCACGGCCGCCGCACGGTGGTGCAGAGCAACGAGCATGTGATCCGTTCAACCCTGCTGCGCGATTTGCTCGACCAGCATGTGGTAACTGAGTCGGATATCGCCGTGCTAAATGATGCCTATCAATTCCACTTTACACCGGATGACGCGCTCAGCCTGTTTGTTTTAAAAGCGGATGCGTTGGATTCGGCCGAGTTGGATACGGAGATTAAAGCGGATATCAGCACAGGGCTTAAGGAATCAATGTGGGCGCTGCTGCAGAAGCATGTACAGCCGCTTTGCCATGATATTGAGGTGTTGGAGAACGGCTATTTCGTATGGGGTATTCTAGGCGCGCCCAAACAAGAACTGCGTGCGATCCGCACGGAATTGCTTAATACATTAAAGGAACTGCGGGTGGAATTCAGCCTGTTCAGCCGCCTGCGGCTATCCATGGCGATAGCGCCGCCTTGCGAGGGTTGCGGCGCGCTAAACGAAGCCATGGCTTTGGCGCGTAGAATGCTGGATCAGCGCTTAAACGACCGCCACTCCGTATTGTTTGAACAACCCGTAACCGAGGCGGAATTTCCCCGGCAGGCAATGCTTTCGACTTTTTCCACCAGTATGGAATCGCTCATTGATGTGATGGACAGGGAAAACATACAGGATAGTCTGGAACGTTACCAAAGCGAGCTGCAGGCGTATAAACTTGCGGGCTATCAGCTGTATGATATGGCGATCAGCGGTTATCATGCCATTTATGATGCGACGCAGCGTAACCTGATGCAAAAGAACATTGCCGATGCTGCAAAACGGATACGCAGCGAAGCAGCTTTTCAAACGCTGGCAGAGCAATGCGGCAGCGTAGAGCGCCTTTTTTCCGTCTTTAAAGAGCAGGCATTGGGTATGATCGGGGAATATCAGGAGCTGGTCAGCAGCAGTAATACACGGCCTATCAATATGGCAAAACAATATATTCAGGACCATTATCAGCAGCATTTATCGCTGGACGAAATCAGCGAACATGTCGGCTTTAACCCCAGTTACTTTACAACGCTGTTTAAAAAGGAGACGGGGCAGACGGTGGTGGAATACCTTACGGAAACGCGGATTAAACAAGCGCGGCAAATGCTGCGCACCACCCGCATGACCGTTCAGGAAATATGCGAGGCGGTTGGCTACCGTGACGGAAAGCACTTTTTAAAGACATTTAAAAAGGAAACGGGCGTAAGCCCGAATGAATACCGAAAGTTATACCCGAGGTGATGCGGATGCGTATATTCCGTTATCTCAGCATCAGGCTGGTATTGCTGCTTTTGCTGCTGCTTGCGGATATTATTGGGCTTTTATGCGTTTGCTTATGGTGCTATGTACACGGTACTTTTCCGATGCTTTTATTTTTAGCAAGCGCAGTCGTGTTGCTGCTTTGCGTGCTGCTTTTTGCGTTTGGCGTATACCGTCCGTACCGGAAAACCACACATGTGCTGGAACTATTTGCTGGTGGCTACACGCTGCAAGGGCTGAATCAGCTGCAAAACCCATATAATCGAACGATTGAACGGATGATCCGCCGCCTGATGGATTATATGCGCGCGCCGGAATCGATTAATGCCACACGCAGGCAGACACAGTATCTGGCGCTGCAAAACCAGATCAATCCCCACTTTTTATACAACACACTGGAGTGCATTCGCAGCGAAGCGCTGGCGGCACAGGTAGACAGCGTAGCTGATATGTGCGAAGCGCTGGCGACGTTCTTCCGTTATACCATCAGCAATCTGGATCGGATTGCCACTATTGAGGAAGAACTGAATAATGTGAGGAATTATTTCTTCATCCAGCAATACCGCTTCGGTCAGCGCATTACCATGAGTGTAGAGTATGACCCCGCGGATGAAGCGCAAATTCTTCGCCATCCCATTCCCCGTCTTACGCTGCAGCCAATTACCGAAAACGCAATTCTGCATGGCGTTGAAAAAACCATTGGCGAAAGCCAGATACGCATCCATATCGTGCTGACGGCGGAACGGCTGATTTTAACTGTGTCGGACAACGGTGTCGGAATTGAAAAAGATGTGCTGGAAAAACTGAACCATCATCTGCACGCGCAAACACCTGTGGAAACCGCTAGCGGCGGCATTGCGCTTTCCAACGTGAATAACCGCATTAAACTGCTGTTTGGCGAAGAGTATGGACTGACATTGTATTCCACAGTGGGCATCGGCACCGATGTGGAAATAACGCTGCCTCACCATTTTATCGAAGATACCTTGATTCGCTGAGGGTGGTGTGAATGAAAAACGAAACGCTCCGTATGAACCACGTTACCCTGATGGAAGAAGGGGTCATGCGGCTGAATGATTTTAACCTCTATGTGTTCAGCGGTGAAATACTGGGGCTTTTGCTGCTCAATGACCGCGGGCTCAGTTCGCTGCTCAGGCTGCTCCAACACAATGTGCCGCTGCACTACGGCGCGGTATATTTTAATGAAAAGCTTGTAAACAGCTACGGAGACCCCGCTGATTCCCTGAACCCTACGCAGATCATAGAGCGCAGAAGCCACTTGATTGCCAACCTGTCAATTCCGGAAAATATCTTTGTACTCAACCGAAACTTTGCCGATTTGATGATCAACAACCGCAAGCTGCACAGCCGTGCCGCGCTGGTTGCGGAAGACTTGCATATACAACTGGATATGGATCTGCCGATCCAGAATCTTACGACCTATCAGCGGATGGAAATCGAAATGATGCGGGCGGTTGTATCCGGTACGGGACTGGTGATTCTGCGGGATTTGGTGCATCTGCTCACCCCGGAAGAACTGGAAGCCCTGCATGCGTTGATTCGGAAATGCGCGGGATTGGGTATTTCGTTTATCTATATCTGCGATCAGGCGGAAACAATGCAGGCAGTTTGCGGACGCATTGCGCTGTATCAGGATGGCGCGATTCGAAAAATCGTCGATAATGATTCGGCTGCCGCCGGGCAGAAACTGGAGCAGTACGTTTCTTCTTTTTTTGATATCGGCCAACCGGCGCCGCATGCGCAAACAGCCGCGTGGGAAGAAGCGGCTCAATCAGTAATCATGATGAGCCACGGCGCGGACGATGTGCTAAGCGATGTGTCCTTACAGGTAAGCAGGGGTAAGGTGACGTTGTTTGCCGATCAGCACACATCTGTTTTACAACGCATTGCGGATGTAATCAAACGTAAAAGCATCTTGCAATGTGGCGAACTGAAAACCTACGGGCGCTTCGGGGAAGACTGTATTATCTACGAAATTTTGCAAAACCCTACGCGTACCATGCTGTTTTACAATTTGAGCGTGATGGACAATTTGTGCTTTCATCTGGATAACCGCTTGAGTAAGGTGTGGAAGCCCAAACGCATTCGTAAAAACGTAGAAAACGAACTGCATACCCGCCTGAATGACTTGCTGCGGAGTAAAGACTTGAACGGACTTAGTAAAACGGAACTGTATGATCTGGTGTATTGTAAGTGTCTGCTGGAAAAACCGGATTTGGCCATATTAATGTGCCCGGTGGATAATACGGATATCGACTTGCGCCGAAATGTGCTGGAGTATATTCGCATTTTAAGCCAAAACGATATTGCTGTACTGATTCTATCTACCGACTTCTCGCTGAGCGCTTCGCCGCTGATAGAGCATGCATACCGTATGGAACCCGCATTGCCCGTTACTGAAAGAGAATGAACGTGTAGAAGTAAGAAAATAACCTTACCCTGATGTGGCGGGGATTATTCCATATGCGTTATGGTTAATGTATGCTTTGAACGGGAAACTCCCAAATTTAACACACCTATTCTAAATCCGGCTACCTGTTCAAGGGGAGCCGGTGTTTGTATAATGAGGGCAGAAAACGGGAGCGACCGCAAAATGCGGCGTTGCCGGGGTAGCATTAACTGAACAAATTGGGATAAGGAGTGGAACACATGAAAAAATGGATCTCTTTGACGCTTGCACTGATGATGGTGTTCGGCATGGCCGCGTTTGCAATGGCGGATGACGGCAAAGTCGGCGAACTGGGCGCTGGTATTTATTCTGACACGGACGATTTTAATACGTATATCGCCAGCGCGATCATCAAAAATGCCGAAGGCCGTGTAAACATTAAAAATGTTGACAGCGGCTCGAACAATCAGGCGACGCAGAACGATCAGGTAGATGCCTGGATCGCCAAAGGCGCAAACGCGATAGCACTCTCTGTTGTAGACACGGCAGCCGCCGAAGGTTTGATCAACAAATGCATGCAGGCCGGCGATCTGCCCATCATCTTCTTTAATAAGGTGATTACCGATCAGGATTTGATCGACAGCTACGACCATGTATACCAAATCACGTCCACCGCCGGTTATTACGGTGCGGATATCGAAGCGGAAATTATGGTAGACGCATGGAACGGCGGCGCGATTGATAAAAACGGCGACGGCATTATGCAGGTTGCTATGCTCCGCGGCGACCCCAACCACACGGCGACCGAGCCACGCGCCATGGGTGTGTACGACACTTTGACCGCCAACGGCGTGCAGTACGAAGTGCTGGCCGATGACTATGGCGATTGGGATACCGCTACCGCCAAGGAAAAGATGGATTCCTGGATTTCCAAATTCGGGGATGAAATTGAGTTTATCATTTGTGCTAACGATGCAATGGCGCTGGGCTCTCTGCAGTCCATTCAGGCTGCCGGGTTTAACGAGAATGGCTCTGCCAGCGAAAAGTATATCCCGATCATCGGCATCGACGCGCTTCCTTCCGTATTGCCTTTGATTGAGACCGGTGAAATGTATGCTTCCGTATTGCAGGATTCCTCCACGCAGGGTTGGCTGGTGGATCAAGTGGCGTATAACATGATCAACGGTCTGGACGTCATGAATGGGATTGATTTGGAAACGATGGGCATTGAGTACGACGAAGCCAATAAAACCTTTGGCGTACCGTACACCCCCATTGATAAAGACAATCTGGCTTCTGCCGAAGCAGCGTACCAATAACCCACTATAGCCAGTTTACGGTAGCCCTCCGAGGCGCGGGAAGTGCATTGCTTTTCGCCTCCCGCGCCTCATTTTCACTAAATTCCAGGGGATGAATACAATGGCGAACGAATACCTGCTTGAGATGACGGATATTACCAAATCATTCCCAGGCGTAATGGCACTGGACAAGGCGCATTTGCGGATTCGTCCCGGCACGGTGCATGCACTGATGGGGGAAAACGGCGCTGGAAAATCCACGTTGATGAAATGCCTGTTTGGTATTTATCACAAGGATAGCGGAACGATTCATTTGGATGGGGAAGAAGTATCGTTTACAGACTCTGCTATGGCGCTGCAGCACCATGTGTCCATGGTGCATCAGGAACTAAATCAGGTGCCCAATCAAACGGTAATCGAAAACATGTGGCTGGGCCGCTACCCGACCCGGTATGGAATTATCGACCACAAACAGCTGGTAAAAGATACGCAGGCGATTTTTCAATCGTTGGATTTAAACATTAACCCCAATGCGAAAGTCGGCACACTGCAGGTGGCGCAAAAGCAGATGGTCGAAATTGCCAAGGCAATTTCCTACCATTCTAAAATACTTGTGTTGGACGAACCTACTTCTTCCTTGACGGAAAAAGAAGTGGAACATTTATTTTCCATTTTGGAAACTTTAAAAAAGCAACAAATGGGCATTATCTTTATTACCCACCGTATGGAAGAGGTTATGGCCATTTCGGACGATGTAACCGTGATGCGTGATGGGAAAACGGTTATTACCGCCAGTATAAAAGAAATCACCCAGAACGATATTATCCGCTACATGGTGGGCCGCGAAATCGGCGAACGGTACCCGCAAAAAAAGGTACAGCCGCATGGTTCGCTGCTGAAAGTGGAAAACCTCAGCTCCAAACATCCCGCGTTTGAAGGGGTGAGCTTTGAACTGAAGGAAGGCGAAATACTCGGTATTTCAGGGTTGGTGGGCTCCAAGCGTACGGAACTGCTGGAAGCGCTGTTTGGCTGCAGGCAGGTTGGTACGGGCACGATTTCCCTGCGGGGAAAAGAGATTAAGAACCGCACGCCATTGGAAGCTATGCAAAATGGTTTTGCCATGGTCACCGAGGAACGCCGTTCCAACGGTATTTATGCTCACATGAGTGTGGAATTTAATATTCTTATCTCTAACCTCAATAAATACACACGCAGGGGATTGTTGAGCAACAAGCTGATGGCTAAAGACGCAAACAATGTTATCCAGTCCATGAATATTAAAACGCCATCGTATAAAACGCCTATCGCTACTTTATCCGGTGGGAATCAGCAAAAAGCAATCATTGGCCGGTGGCTTTTACTGGGGCCGGATGTGCTGCTGCTGGATGAACCTACGCGTGGCATCGATATCGGCGCGAAGTACGAGATTTACAAACTTATTAACGCATTGGCGGAGCAGGGCAAGGGCATTATCGTCGTCAGCTCCGAAATGCCGGAACTGTTTGGCATTTGCGACCGTTTGTTGGTGATGAGCAACGGCAGGCAATCCGCAATCCTGTATCCGGAGCAGACCGATCAGGTGGAAGTAATGGAAGCCGCCGCAAAATATGTGTAACCGGAGGAGCAACAATATGGTAATCAATGATAAAAAGCCCCAAATGAACCGGCCTTCTCTGAAGAAGTCGCTGGCGGATAACGCAATCTATTTCGTGCTGTTGGCGCTGCTCCTGCTGATCGTCATTATTGAGCCGCGCTTCCTGAATATTCGTAATTTCCAGAATATCTTTGCCCAGTCCTCTACAAAAATCATTATCGCTATCGGCGCTGGTATGATACTGGTCGTGCAGGGAGTCGACCTTTCAACCGGCCGTATTGTAGGCCTTGGTGCGGTCATCAGCGCATCGCTGATGCAAAACGCCAGCTACAAATACCGTATGTATGCCAACCTGCCGGAACTACCGCTGATCGTGCCGATTCTGGTAACCATTGCGGCCTGCGCCGTCATTGGCTTGCTGATCGGTTCTATGGTAGCGTTCCTTAAAGTGCCGCCCTTTATTGCTACGCTGGGCTCACAACTGGTCATCTTCGGTCTGGCTTCGCTGTACTACGCCTCTCAGCCTTCCGGTGCGCAGCCGTTGGGCGGAATAGACAAGAGCATTACCGGTATTTCCACAGGCGCGCTGACCATTGGCTCTTTGCGCATTCCCTATTTAACGATGATTGCGCTCGCTATTGCGGTCGTCATGTGGGTGGTGTGGAATAAAACGCGCTTTGGCAAGTATATGTTCGCCATTGGTGGCAACACCGAAACCGCGCGGGTATCCGGTGTAAACGTGACGCGTACGCTGATTACCGTTTATACCATTGCTACGGTACTGTATGCCATCGCTTCCGTGCTGGAGGTAGGCCGTATCGGATCGGCTACTAGCTCTACCGGCGAAGGTTACGAAATGGACGCTGTGGCGGCGTGCGTGGTCGGCGGCGTATCGCTACAGGGCGGCGTGGGCTCCATCGGCGGCATCGTTATCGGTGTGCTGATGTTTACCATCATCAATTACGGTATGTCCTTCATTGGCATTAACATGTACTGGCAGTACATTGTAAAAGGCGGCATCATTTTGCTGGCGGTTATTCTGGATATGCGCAAGCATGCCCGCAGAGTATAAGGGGGAGGGTATAAAATGCGAGAAGTTGTTCAACATACAGTACTGACAGAGAATTGCTCCAAAGATACCATCCGGCATTTTGTGGAAGCTATGCTGCCGCAGCTGACGCTGGATGAAAAAATAGGGATCATGAGCGGACAGGTAACAGAAAAGAAACTGTTGGATGATCTGTTCGTGCTGGAACATTACAACGTAAAGCCTTACCCGACCATGCCGATAGAGCGGTTGGGACTGCCTAATGTGCGTTTCGTAGACGGACCGCGCGGTGTGGTCGCCGGCAGCGCAACCTGCTTTCCGGTCAGCATGGCACGCGGCGCAACGTTTGACCGGGACTTGGAAGAATCCATTGGCCGCGCAATCGGAGCGGAGATCCGTGCGCAGGGCGGTAACTATTATGGCGGCGTTTGCATCAACTTGCCGCGTAACCCCCGCTGGGGCCGTGCACAGGAGTGCTATGGCGAGGATTCGTATCATCTGGGCGAGATGGGCGCGGCGCTTACCCGCGGCGTACAAAGCCAGAATGTAATGGCGTGCATAAAACATTATGCGATGAATAGCATCGAAAATGCACGCTTTAAGGCGGATGTTTTCGCGGATAAGCGTACCCTGCACGAAGTGTACCTACCGCATTTTAAACGCTGCATTCAGGAAGGTGCAGCTTCTGTAATGGGAGCATACAACAAGGTATATGGCGAGCAGGCGTCTGAATCTAAATACCTGCTGAAAGATATTCTGCGGGACAAGTGGCATTTCGACGGCTTTACCCTTTCGGATTTCCTGTGGGCGGTAAAGGACGGCGTTAAAGCGGTTCAAAGCGGAATGAATATAGAAATGCCGTGTTTCTGCCACTACATTGAGGATTTACCTAAAGCAGTGAAGAGTGGCGAACTGGCTATGGCGGATATTGATGAAGCCGTAAGCTATATTCTGCGTACTATACTGTACTTCGAAACCCGCCGCGACCCGCAGGCATACGGCAGTGATGTGCTGGCCAGCCCCGCACATTGCCAGTTGGCGCGCCGTGCGGCCGAAGAATCCATGGTGCTGTTAAAGAACGAGGGAAACATACTCCCCTTTGATAAGCAGAAAACGGATAAAATTGTGGTACTCGGTGTACTTGGTGATACTGAGAATATTGGCGATCATGGTTCGTCCAAGGTACATCCGTATTACACGGTTACCCCGCTGCGCGGCTTGATGCACAAAATGCCGAAAGCACAAATACTCTATAACGATGGCACAGATCTGGAAAAAGCCCGCGCGCTGGCAGCCGATGCCGACGCGGTGGTCATCGTAGCCGGTTATATCCACAGTGACGAAGGCGAATTTTTGGCAGACCGCAGCGACATTGCTGAGATGGGCGGCGATCGTGTCTCCATGCGCTTGCATAAACGGGATACGGACCTCATCCACGGCGTGAGCGGCATGTGCAAAAACACGGTTGTCTCTATTGTGGGCAGCAGTGCGATTTTAATTGACGATTGGGTGGAAGATGCGCCCGCGGTGATTTTCTCGTTTTACAGCGGTATGGAAGGCGGTAATACACTGGCGGATATCCTTTTTGGCGATGTTTGCCCGGGCGGCAAGCTGCCTTATACCGTAGCGAAACGGGAAGAGGATTACCCGTACTTTAATCCGGACTGTGAAGAAATTACCTATGAATACTATCATGGCTATGCGAAGATGGATAAAGAAGGCAAAGCGGTTGCTTATCCGTATGGCTTCGGCCTCAGTTACACCACCTTTAGCATAACCGCGCCAAAAACACAGGTATTTGACAGCACAGCGAAGGTCATCGTAACCGTTACCAATACCGGCGACGTGAAAGGCGCGGAGGTCGTACAGCTCTATGTCGGCTGTGAGAACAGCGCCGTAGACCGCCCCGTAAAAACGCTGCGCGATTTTGCCCGCGTGGATCTGGAGCCGGGCGAAAGCCGTGTTGTGGAATTATCCTTTACAAAAGAATCTATGGCTTATTTTGATGAGCAGTCCGATGATTTTACAACTGAGGATATCCCCTATATTGCCTACGTCGGTAATTGCAGCGAGGCGAAAGCGCTGCAGGTGGTTACCATACGGTTTGACAAATGAGGTGACGACATGAGAATCGGCGTAGATTATTATCCAGAGCATTGGGAACGTGAACGCTGGGATATCGATGCCCAAATGATGAAGGATGCGGGCATACAGGTCGTCCGGCTGGCGGAATTTGCCTGGAGCCTGTTTGAGCCCCGCGAAGGCGAATACGAATTTGTCTGGCTTGATAAGATTATGGATTTTTTTGCGGAACATAAAATTGGCGTAGTGCTTTGTACGCCGTCGGCAACACCGCCCAAATGGATGGTGGACCGGTATCCGCAAATTTTGCAGGCCGATGTACACGGCAACCCCAAACTGTTTGGTACCCGCAAGCATTATTGCTTCAACAGTGCGTTGTACCGGGAAAAGTGCCGTACATTGAATGACAAAATCGCTGCCCGGTATGCATCGCACCCGGCGTTGGAAGCGTGGCAGGTGGATAATGAACTGGGCTGGGCCAACACCACCCGTTGCTACTGTGATGAATGCGAAGCGAAATTTAAAAACTATCTATCATCGCAATACCAGACAATCGATCAACTGAACAAGGCGTATGGCACAGTGTTCTGGAGCCAGATCTATCATACGTTTGACGAGCTGATCATTCCCCGCGCGGGTGCCTGCTATGATGTGGATGCGGGTACGCAAGGGCAAAACCCTACACTATTGTTGGACTTTGACCGCTTTTGCAGCGATTCGGTTATTTCATTTGTACAGGAAACCTGTGAAACGATCCGCGCATACAGCGATAAGCCTATCACATCCAACCTACTGGATGCAGCGGTGAACTCCGGCACCGGGATCGACTATTTCAAACTGTCCAAAGAATTCGACTTTGTATCGTGGGATAACTATATCGAGTTCCAGTGGGGAATTGCGCAGGATGCGACCGTATCGCACGACCATGCACTGCTGCGCAGCTACAAGAAAAAACCGTTTTGGGTAATGGAGCAGCAATCCGGCCCCTGTGGATGGAGTAAAATGGGGCCGACGCCCGAACCGGGCAAACTGCGGCTGTGGACGTATGCCGCCGTAGCAAATGGCGCGGATAGCGTGGTGTATTTCCGCTGGCGTGCGTGCCCCTTTGGTGTGGAAGAGTACTGGCACGGCGTGTTGAACCACGATGGTAAACCGACTCGTAGACTGGCGGAAATTTCGCAGGTGGGCGCGGAAATGCAGAAGCTCAACCAGACATATGGGGCATTGACACCCAAAGCGCGTGTGGCGATTGTTAAATCGTTTGACAGTGAGTGGAGCCATGCGATTCATAGCCATGTGGAGGGCTTTCAGTACGACCGGCTGCTGAATGATTATTATCGTCCTTTCTATAACATGGGCATCGCGGTGGATTTTGTGACGGCGGAAGAGAACCTGAAGGATTACAATCTGGTTATGGCGCCCGCATTGATAATGGTAAGCCGGGAAGGAATATTGAATCTGGAAAACTATGCACGGCAGGGCGGCAACCTTGTTCTTTCCTTCCGCAGCGGCATCAAGGACATGAACAACAATATGCTCATGCAAACGGTGCCTGGCGTGTTTGCGTCGCTTGCGGGTGTGGAGGTACATGATTACGATGCACAGTACCAGCACCAAACGCAGGTAAGCGGCGTGTTTGGCAAAGGAACCGCAAGCCTGTGGTGCGATGTAATTGATGTAAAAACGGCAACACCGCTTGGCGTATATACCCAGCGCTACTTTGCGGGCAAACCTTGCTTTACCGTGAACCGGCAGGGGGATGGCAGCGTATATTATATAGGCTGTGATCTGGATGAAGGCGCAATGCAAAATCTGGCGCGTTATCTGGGGGCGCAAACGGGACTGGAGTTACCACTGTACCAAGTTGAAGGTGTCGAAACCGTGTATACAACGGATGGAAAGCGAAAACCGGTTTTTATCCTCAATCACAATGACGTTCCTGTAACTGTACCGGTTTCCCGAAAGCATACCAATATGCTGACAGAATCGTCGGTTGAGTGTGCACTGACATTAGAGCCCTTTGGAGTGGCGATTCTGGATGACTAAGCGGTAACGTGGCCCTATAATACACTGCATACAACCGAATGAACTGGTATACCTCCTTACCGGGAGCGCCCTAATAGCCAGGGCGCTCCCAACTTCTTTGTATAACTTTCCTGTTGTACTCTTTATAATAGGAAACTTTTGATTCATCATCGTTATGCGAAGCAAGTATGCACATGCCCTTATATGGTTTTATGGTACCTCGGAAATGTTTTTAGTAAAAATAAACATAGTTGCATCTGTTGCTGCTTTCACCTCTGGGGCAAAGCAGGACGAAACTAGAAGACAGCTGTTCAAGCTGCTCTTTTTCAACCCAGCTCTCCATACGAGGAGACAGGTTTCATAGACAACTTGCTTTCTTGATAAATATTACAAAAAAAGAAACGGAGACCATATGAAATACTTTTTTATGTAAGATGTTTGTTAAGGAATATGTTTTTCATTGACAATAAGTTATATAAATCAATATAATAAGCTAGTATAATTATATAATAATCAAAATAATTACTATTATATTACATTCTGTTATATTGCGCACCAAATGGTACCCTTAATGTTTATGGTTGGAGGAAATAGTTGTGAAAATGAATAGCATAAAATGGATAGGGACTTTATTGCTGCTTGTCGTTCTGTGTGCTGCGCTGACGGTTGGCCTTACTGCATATGCGGGCGAACCGGTTACCTTCTCCTTAAGCAATAGCAAGGTGTCGGAAGGTTCTTCTTCCGGTACAAAGGTGGGCGATTTTCAGCTTACTTCGTCGGACACGAACCCCAGCTATTCGCTGGCGGGCGGGCAGGGCGACAACGGAAGCTTTTCCGTTAGTGGTGCGTCCCTGTATACAGCTTCAACGTTTGACTATGAAAGTAAAAGCTCTTATACCGTCGTTGTGGATGTGACAGCGGATAATGATGGCATTGGCCAGGAAACCTTCAGCATCAGTGTTAGTAATGTTGCGCCAAGCGCAAGTAATGCAAGCATTGATGTTACGGAGGATGGTGAAGTATCCGGTACGCTGCCGTTGTCGGGAGATAAAACATCCGTATCTTTTTCGATCGAAACGCAGCCCGCGAAAGGCACCGTGAGCTTGAACAACAGCAGCGGCGCTTTCACCTATACGCCTAACGCGAACGAGAACGGATCAGACAGTTTTACTTACAGTGTATCCGATGGGGATTCCTCCGATACGGGAACTATATCGGTTACAATTTATCCCGCAAACGACGCCCCATCCATTATACAGAGCGATCCGGCGAGCTTGACCTGTCAGGAGGATGGAAGCGCGCAAAGTATAACGCTGGATGCGTCGGATAGCGACGGAGATTCGCTTGCCTGGAGTATTACCACGCCGGGCGAACACGGTACGGCATCAACGGAATCCAATACAATTTTCTATACCCCGACCGATGAAAATTATAATGGTTCGGATAGCTTCGTGGCGACGGTTTCGGACGGAAACGGCGGCAGCGATAGCATTACTGTGTCTGTAACCATTACGGCGGTAAACGATGCGCCTACCTTTACTGTGGGCTCGCTTGTAACGGTGGAAGAAGACTGCGGTGCGCAAACCGTTGTAAACTGGATGAACGCTATGGCTGCCGGGCCTGCGGATGAGAGCGGGCAGACGCTTACCTTTACGGTTACGAATAATACCAATACAGGGCTTTTTTCTGCCGCACCCGCGGTGGATGGAAGCGGAACGCTTATGTTTACTCCTGCGGCTGATGCTAACGGCAGCGCAACCCTCACGCTGTCCTGCTCGGACAGTGAAGGCGCTGACAGCATCGGAACGCAGGATTTTTCTATAACAGTTACCCCAGTTAACGATGCTCCGGTTTGTACAGCATCCCCCGAAATTGATGGTACACCGCACAATGGCCAAACGCTGTCTGCGTTAAACGGCAGTTGGAATGACGATCTGGATGGAAGCAACGCTTCAACGTGGGGATATACCTACCAATGGCAATCCGCTGCGGAAGAAACCGGACCGTGGGGCGATATCGAAGATGCGACCGAAGAGGATTATACCCTTACATTGGCGGAGAACGACCTTTATGTCCGTGTCGCTGTAACTTGCACGGATAATGATGCTGCGCCGAAATCCGCCGTGGCGTATTCCGATGCGCTGCTGATTCTCAATGCAGCCCCTTCGTTTACTGCTGGCGATAGCACAAGCATGAGCTTTACTGAAGACGGTGAGGCAGACAGCATTGTTTTAAGCGCAACGGATAGCGATGGGGACAGCCTTACCTGGTCCATTGCCACGCAAGCAACCAAAGGTACGGCAACAATAACCGGCGAAACCGCAACGTACGTGCCTGCTGCAAATGAAAATGGTGCGGACAGCTTCGTAGTCTCTGTTTCCGATGGTAACGGGGGAATGGATACTATTACGGTTTATATCTCCATTGATGCGGTAAACGATGCACCATCCTTTACCATAGGCGCGAATCAAACGGCGGATGAAGACTGCGGAACGCAAAGGGTTTTAAACTGGCTGGTAGCTATGTCTGCCGGGCCTGATAATGAAAGCGATCAAACCCTTATCTTCACGGTGGAAGACAACACCAACCCTTCTCTTTTCGCAACAGCTCCGGCTGTTAGCAGCGCCGAAACGCTTACTTATACCCCCGCCGATGATGCGAACGGCATGGCGGAAATCACGCTGTCGGTTACCGACAGCGCGGGCAAAAGCGCAAGTGCCACGCAGTCTTTCACCATTACAATTAACCCTGTAAACGATGCTCCCAGAAACACACAATTACCGGAAGTGTCGGGCACACGGCATAACGGACAAACAATATCCGCATCTACTGGAAGCTGGAATGACGATGCAGACGGCGATTTGGCTACCGCGATGACGTATGATTATCAATGGCAGTCCGCAGCCGCAGCCTCCGGCCCGTGGAGCGATCTTTCCGGCGCGACATCGGCAAGCTATACCCTAACCAGTGCGGAGAACGATCAGTGGATTCGCATTGCGGTTACCTGCACCGATACCGATGCGGAACCGCTTGCCGCTACTGCTTATTCAACCGGAGCGCGGGTGCTCAATGCCGATCCGGTTATAACGCAGGGCGAAAGCACTGCGCTGTCTATGACGGAAGACGGCTTAGCACAGAGTACGACGCTTGCTGCAACGGATGAAGACGGCGATTCGCTTACCTGGGCGGTGACCACACAAGGTAAAAAAGGAACGGCATCCCTCACGGGCAGCATAGCCAGTTATACGCCGTCTGCGGACGCAAACGGAAACGATAGTTTTGTTGTGACCGTATCGGATGGAAACGGCGGTTCGGATGCGATTACAGTATTCGTATCCATTGCTGCTGTAAACGACATCCCCTCCTTTACCGTGGGCGAAAACCAAGCGGTGAATGAGGATTGCGGCGCGCAGACGGTTGCAAATTGGATGGCGCAGATGAGCACCGGCCCTGCCAATGAAAGCGAGCAAACCCTTATATTTACCGTAGATCATAACACCAACGCAACATTGTTTGCGGCTGGTCCGGCGGTGGATGGCACAGGAACGCTTACCTATACGCCTGCTGTAAACGTGCATGGAGATGCGGTAATCACGCTTTCTGCTGCGGACAGCGAAGGGGGCAGCGCAGCGGCTACGCAGGATTTCACCATTACGGTAAACCCTGTCAACGACGCGCCTGTAAATACGGTCATACCGTCGATTAGCGGTACATTTGCAGTAAACGGAGCCCTTACGGCGGATGCGGGCACATGGAATGACGATGCCGATGGTAACGCAATCAATGCAGAGGATTTCATCTGCGTATGGCAAATCGCGCAGGATGCTGAAGGAACCGGCACACAACAGGTAGGCACCGGCTGGAGCTATCAAGCGGCAGTAGACGACGCGCATCTTTATATTCGTGTGGCTGTCAGCATTACAGATACAGATGCGGCTGGCACCGTAACAGCGAATGCGTATTCCAGTTGGTATGCAATTTCCAATACTGCACCTGAAATTCAGGAAGTTGATCCTTCTATCACTACGGCGGAGGATACCGAGGGAAGCATAACGCTTAACGCAACGGATACAGATAACGATACTGTTACATGGAATATCTCGGCGCAAGCTAGTCATGGTATCGCAAGCATTAACACCAGTACGGGCTATGTTACCTATACCGCGCAGGATGATTATAATGGAAGTGACAGCTTCACCGTTAACGCTCTGGATGCCCATAACGGCACCGACAGCGTGGTGGTTTCCGTTACAATTTCCGCGGTAAACGATATTCCTACCTTTACCGTTGGGGAAAACATAACCGTTTCTGAGGATTGCGGCGATCAGAAGGTAGAAAGCTGGATCGGCGCTATGTCTGCCGGGCCAGCCGATGAAAACACGCAGACGCTGACCTTCACCGTTACCAACAATACAAATGAAGCTCTTTTTGTCGCAGGTCCGGCTGTGAACGGGATTGGCACATTAACTTTTACCCCGGCAGACGATGCTAACGGTAGTGCGACGATTACCCTGTCCGTATCGGATAGTGCCGAAGCGACGAATCCGGAAACGCAAACATTCACCATTACGGTCGCCCCTGTCAATGACGCGCCGCGTAATACTGTACTGCCCGCGATTAGCGGAACGCCGCACAATGGCCAAGCGCTAAGCGTATCAACCGGCGACTGGAACGATGATGCGGATGGCGATGCAGCGACTGCGCTGCACTATGCCTACCAATGGCAAAAGGCGGCCAGCGAATCTGGCCCTTGGAGCGATCTTGGCGGCGCGACAGCCGATACCTATACATTAACCATTGATGAGAATGATTTATTCATTCGCGCCGCCGTCACCTGCACCGACAGCGATGAAACCCCTGCGTATGATACCGCCTATTCTGCGGTTGTTGAGGTTTTAAACGAGGCTCCGATCATCGATCAGGGTGATACGGCTGCCATGGAATTTGCGGAAGATGGCGCTGCACAAACGCTAATGCTAATCGCGGCGGATGCGGATGGCGATACGCTTTCCTGGGAGATCACAACGCCGTCTATTGGGAGTGCTTCCATAGAAGATGGCGTAGTCACCTACCAGCCCAATGCGGACAAAAATGGAACTGACAGCTTTACTGCGACTGTTTCAGACGGTAATGGGGCGACAGACAGCATTGCCGTTACGGTTACCATTGCATCCGTAAACGATATTCCCACCTTTACAATTGGCGCTAACCAAACGGTGGACGAAGATTGCGGCGCACAGACGGTCGCAAACTGGATACCGGTAATGTCTGTCGGGCCGGATAACGAAAGCGAGCAGACGCTGATCTTTACGGTATCGGATATTACCAACGCAGCGCTGTTTTCTGCTGCTCCCGCAGTGGACGCGAATGGAACATTGACCTACACGCCTGCCACAAATGCCAATGGCAGCTCGGAAATGACCGTAAGCGTTTCGGATAGCGCAGACGCGGAAAATCCCGTTACACAAAGCTTTACCATCACGGTAAACGCGATAAATGATACCCCGGTAAAAGTAACCGAACCTTCTATTACCGGTACATTCGCCGCCGGGAATACGCTATCGGCCAACGCTGGCGAATGGAATGATGATATTGACGATAACGCCGGTACGATTGCCTACCAATATAAGTGGTATTTTGCCGATGACGATACCGGTACAAACGAAGCAATGACGGGGGAAGGGACAACCTTCACGCTAACCAGCACGCAGAGCCATCAATATGTGCGTATTGCCGTAACGGTAACCAACACGGACAGCACAGGCACGCAGGAAACAGGGGATACCTCCCCCTGGTATGCTATTACCAATACAGCGCCGGTCATTACCGAAACAGCGCCTTCTATGACAACGGATGAAGATATACCCGCTGCACTGACCCTTCATGCGACAGATGCGGATGCGGATACCCTGACCTGGAGTCTTTTAGCGGCAGCAAACCATGGTGCGGCAGATATCGATAAGGTAACAGGCGAAATCTCCTATTCGCCGGTACTAAACTATCATGGAACCGATATTTTTACCGTCAGCATCAGCGATGGTATGGGCGGGTCAAACGATGTACAGGTCAATGTAACGGTTGATGCTGTAAACGATATTCCCGTGAATACGGTGATTCCGTCCATTACCGGTACGTTTGCTTTCGGTAACATACTCACTGCCCACGAAGGCACATGGAATGATGATGCCGATAGCAACGACGGTACGATTGTCTATACCTACCAATGGCAGCGTGCGGTGGATGATGCTGGTACGGATGCGGCAAACATTGCCACAGGGAGCACCTATACGCTTACCGCGGTGGAAAGCCATCAATATGTGCGTGTGCTTGTGATGGCTACCAACGAGGATACAACAGGTACAACGACAGAGCAGGCGGCTTCGGTATGGACGTATATTGGAAATACCAATCCGGTGATTACGGAAACAGAGCCGAAGATCACCACAGATGAAGATATGGTACAGACGCTAACACTGCATGCCACCGATGTGGATACCGATACGCTTTCCTGGAGTGTAACGGTACCGGCCGACCGTGGTACTGCTGTGATTGGCGAAACGACAGGCGAGATTACCTACACGCCTTTTACGGATGATAACGGAAGCGATAGCTTTGATGTTACCGTATCCGATGCGTATGGCGGCACGGATGTGATTACCGTGAACGTAACCCTGAATCCGATTAACGATGTACCGTCTTTTACTGTCGGTGCGGATCAAACCGTGGTGGAGGATTGCGGCGCACAAACCGTTACGGACTGGATTACGACCATGTCGACCGGGCCGGATAATGAATCTACCCAAACCCTTACATATATCCTCTCCATTACCAGCGAAGATGTTGCTGACAGCGCTGCGTTATTTGCTGTAGAACCGGCTGTCAGTCCGGAAGGTACGCTTATCTATACCCCGGCGGACAACGCGTATGGTACGGCGACTCTTTCCATTAAGGTACAGGATAACGGCGGCGGCGATACGGATACGTCTGCGGAGCAGAGTTTCACCATCAGCGTAACGGCGGCTAACGATAAACCGACCATCACGGGGCTTGCCGCGGTGGAAACGCCGGAAGATACGCCTTATGTATATTCCTTTATCCTTGCAGATGTTGAAGATGGCCCGGACGATTTAACCATCGCTTATGCGAGCGACAATACAGCACTGCTGGAAAAATCCAAAATGACGTTGGCCGGCAGCGGTGCAGAGCGCACCCTTACGCTGGAGCCGGAGGAGAACCGCAGCGGCACGGTAAATGTGACGCTGGCGGTTACCGACTCGCAAAAGGGTACAACCACTAAAACTATTACCCTTACCGTAACCCCTGTGAACGATGCGCCAACCATTAGCGCGGTTGTCGACCGGGCGACGGATGAAGATGTTTCGACAGGAGCGATCGGTTTCACGATCGATGATATTGACAGCGATGTAAGCGTCTGCACGGTTACAGCGGTATCCGGCAACAGCACGCTGGTACCTAACGACAGCACCCATATTGTTACGGGAGGAAGCGGAGCAAACCGTACAGTAACCATACTCCCTGCACAGGATGAATACGGCGCGGCGGAAATTACCCTTACGGTAAGCGATGGAAGCCTGACCGCCGATACCACCTTTACCCTTACCGTGAATGCAACTAACGATAAACCGACGATTTCGGTAGTTGACCCTGTAACGATTGATGAGGATGCGAACACCGGAGCGATTGCCTTTACAGTTGCTGATGTGGATAACGCTATCGTCGACCTGACGGTCTCGGCGGCCGCGAATAACACGGCCATGATTCCGCGCAGCAGTATTGTCCTTTCCGATATCGAACCGGACGGTTCCTGCGCGGTCACTATTACACCGGTTGCCAATTACAACGGAACGGCAACAATTACCCTGACGGTGAAGGATACCAGCGGTGCTTTAAGCACGTCTTCCTTCCTGCTAACAGTCGATCCGGTGAACGATCCGCCGACGATGACGGCGATCTCCGGTCAGAGCACAAACGAGGACGTTACTAAGAGTATCAACGTATACATCGGCGATATTGATACCAGCACATCACTGCTAACGCTGACGGCGACGGCATCCACCAACACGGACTTACTCCCGCTGGACAGCGAGCACATCGTCATCACCGGTTCGACGAGTACCCGTACGGTGAAGATGGTTCCCGTAGCCGACCAAAATGGGTATACCGACGTTACTTTGCAGGTTTCCGATGGCGGCACGCAGGTAGCGACGCGCACCTTCCGCCTGACGGTGAACGCAGTAAACGATGCCCCTTTCTTTACAGCGGGCGATGATGTAACCGTGCTGGAAGATTGCGGTGCGCAGACGGTAAGCAGCTGGGCGACGAATATATCCACCGGTGCGGCTAATGAGGAAGAGGCACTCACCTTTGCTGTGACGGCCGATATTCCTGCTATGTTCTCCGTACAACCCGCAATTGACGCTGCGGGGAACCTGACGTTTACACCTGCCGATAATGCAAACGGTGTAGGTGTGATTACCGCATCTCTTTCCGATGCGGGTGGTGCAACCTCCAACTCGGTTGATTTCCATATCAACATCACGTCGGTGAATGATACGCCCATCGCGTACGATTTAACCACAGGCTTGGATACGGATGAGGACCAGCAGTTAAAAGGCAGCCTGAGCATTTACGATCCGGATAAGGATACCTTTACATACGAGCTGGTTTCCGGCAGCGATCATAACGTAACAACACTTTCCACCGCATCCGGCGGTACGGTTACCCTGGATGCAGCAGCCGGTACATTTATCTATGTACCATACAAGGACTATTTTGAAGGTCCGTATAGCTTCTCCTACCGTGTATTTGACGGTACGGTATACAGCAACGATGCGCAAGTCACCATCAATCTGACCGGCATCAACGATCCTCCAATAGCGGAAGACGGAACGCTAACCGTAGACGAGGATGCTACTGATATTGCTGGTTCGCTCGCCGGGCTGGTAACGGATGTGGATAATGCTACACTCGTTTACGCCATTATCAGTACGCCCAACAATGGCGGCACAGTAACGTTGGATGCTGATACGGGCGCATACACGTATTCGTCCGCCGCTAACTATAACGGTACAGAGCGCTTTACTTTCCGCGCTTATGATGGAGCAACCTACTCCAACACCGCCACGGTAACGGTTACGATTAATGCTGTTAACGATGCGCCGGTTGCGCAGAATGAAAGTATTAATCTGGATGAGGGACAAACCCTCAACGGGATGCTCAAAGCAACGGATATAGAAAACGATACGATAACCTACTCCGTTATAACAGAACCGGCATCCGGCACATTTACGCTGGTGGATTCCGCCAGCGGCGCGTTTACCTTTACACCCGCCGAAATGACGACCGAAGAAACCATAACGGCAATAGCCGTATACAAAGCGGCAGATCCCAGCG
The DNA here is from genome assembly GCA_963675655.1 of Candidatus Limiplasma sp. Lineage (GTDB taxonomy): Bacteria > Bacillota > Clostridia > Christensenellales > Aristaeellaceae > CAXXOK01. The sequence continues at coordinate 3,414,397 of OY776489.1, read as the reverse complement.
GCGGTTATACCACCGCGACGGTAACGATTGTCGTACGCAATGTGAACGATGCGCCGCGGGTTACGCAGGAGACCACGCTTTCGCTTACTACCCCGGAAGATACGGTTGTGAACGGAAGCGTTGCGGCGTACGATCCGGATGGGGATACGCTGTTCTATACGGTTTTAAACAATGTAAACCACGGTACGCTGACAAGCTTTGATAAAGCTACCGGCAGCTTTACCTATACGCCGTATACCAATTATCATGGTACGGACTATTTCACCTTCATCGCGACGGAAGACAAAATGGAAAATGCGTTAAGCACTGGCATTTACATGGTGTCTATTACCGTTACGTCCGTAAACGACAATCCAGCGGCGTACGATCTGTACTACTATACCGATAAGGATACAGCTGTCGCCATTACACCGGTAGGGTATGATCCGGATTGGAACTCGCTTTCGTACAGCGTAGAATCAACGCCGGTGTACGGCTCAATCGTCAATAACGGCAACGGCACCTTTACCTATACGCCCAATGGTACGGATATTGGCGTAACGGATACGATTTTGTATAAGGCCACCGACAGTTATGGCGGCGAATCGGTAAATGCTTCAATATATGTGCATATCTACGGCGAAGGCACTGGCGGCGGACTGAACTATATTGCCGACCGGACGATTGAAGAAAACACATCCACGGATGCTATCGACATCTCGGTAACGAATATCACCATCCAATCGATTTCTATCACATCGTCCAATACATGGCTGTTGAACAACGACTATGCAAACGACATTGTCATTACGGAAACAGATGGCAGTTATTCCTTTGTGCTTACGCCCAACGCCTACCATACAGGCCGAACCGTAATAACAGTTCGAGTTACGGATACGGATAGCAACACGCATGTACGTACCTTTGTACTTACGGTTACCCATGTGTATTATCAGCCGACAGCCTATAGTTTAGAGCGCACCATTGACGAAGATACAGAAATGTATGAGTATGTCAGCGGCAGCGACCTGAACGGCGACGGTATCAGCTTTGCTACTGCCAGCAGCCCCAGTCATGGTACGTTGGATTTTTCGGCCAACGGAACTTTCCACTATATACCGGACGAAGGCTTCAGCGGCGAGGATTCGTTCACATTCACGGCATCGAATGCGCAACTCGCGTCGGAACCAGCGACTGTGACCATTCATGTTACAAACGTGCCCAGTGCACCCACGGCGGATAATGCGTCGTTCACCACTACGGAAGATGTGGCGATTACCGACGGTCAGTTAACCGGCACTGCGGACAGCGGCGTAACCATACTCTATCATCTGGTGGAGAATGGTACGCTCGGTACGGCTGTGGTGAATGAGGATGGTTCTTTCACCTATACACCTAACGCGAACGCGAACGGTACCGATACCTTTACCTTTAAAACCGAAGGTCCTATTACGCTGTTTTCCTCTATCGCCAAAGTGACCGTTTCCATCACACCAGAGAATGATCAGCCGGTAGCAGTGGCTAAGAGCGTATCCACATTTGAGGATCAGCCGATGCAGGGGTATCTGATCGGTACGGATGTAGATGAGAACGATGTTCTCACCTATGCGCTAGTAGAAACCGACGGCGCTTTGGCACAGGGCACGGTGAAACTGGATTCGGTAACCGGGAAATATACGTATACCCCCAACCCCGATGCCAATGGTACCGATACTTTTTACTTTAAAGTAAACGATGGTACGGTGGATTCGGAAACAGCAGCGATCACCATCGATATAGAGCCGCAGAACGATGCCCCCGTAGTTGAGGATTCGGCGATTGTCGTAGGTGAGGATTCCAGCATCGAAGGGGCGCTGACATCCCTGTACTACGATGTGGATGGAGACGCACAAACCTTTACCACCATACAGGCGCCTGCGAAGGGTACGATTGAGTTTAATACGGATGGTACCTTTACCTATACGCCGTATGCCAACCAAAACGGTACTGATTACTTCAGCTACCGTACCAAAGACACCTCCGGGCTAAATTCCAACGTTGCGTTGGTTACGGTTACCATTACCCCGGAAAATGACGCGCCAACCATTGATGCGGCGGACGTATGGACCATTAACGAGGACAGCACGGCGCAGATGTTCTACTTTACAGTAGACGATATTGAGGACAATCCGGACGATCTTACCCTGAGTGGGATATGGGATGAAAAGGCCATTGCATCCGTGGAATTCGGCGGCAGCGGCAACAACCGCTGGATGAGAGTAACACCGGTAGATAGCTACCAGTCGCTGACGACGATTTCCATAACCGTTTCGGATACCGGCACGGACAATACGCTCACTGGAGACGTAAAAACCGCTACCACACTGGTTGCGCTTACGGTATTGCCGGTAAACGATACGCCGACGGTTAACGAGCAAAAGGTAAACTGGATCAAGATTATTGCAAACTATACTATCGATGAGGATACCAGTACCAGTGCGATCTCCTTCACGGTAGACGATGAAGAATCCGGGCCGGAGGGCGTTACGGTAACCGCTGCCGCTGTGGATAAAACGCTGGTGCCTGATTCCGGCATCACGCTTACCGGTACGGTTGGCGACCGGACTATTACGGTTACGCCGGCTGCGGATCAAAACGGCACAACGAATATCTACATATATGCAAGCGACGGTAATACCATCCGCTATGCTTACTTTACGTTGATTGTCAACCCGGTCAACGATGCACCGATTGTAACACCGCCGAGCGAACAGACGATATCGGAAGATGGCAATACGGGCGATTTGTACTACTCCATATCGGATATTGACAGCTCCATCACCAGCATTACCGTAACGGCTACATTGGATAACGAATCCCTTGTGATTCCGGCGGATATAACGCTTACCGGCAATGCTCGCGACCGTGTGGTAAACGTAAAGCCGTTGGCGGATCAAAACGGAGACGTTACCATCACCTTGACCGCGGATGACGGCGCCAGTATTAACAATACTGGCAGCGCAACCTTTGTTGTGCATGTGCTGGCGGTGGATGACACACCGACGATTGAGGCAATGGAAGACAAAACCATTTTTGAGGATAGCGCTACGGCGGCCATCCCTGTAAACGTGGCGGATATCGACGATGCTCTGTCAACGCTGACTCTTTCTGCGATGTCTGGTAATCCTTCACTGATCGGCACCGACGGGATCGTATTTACTACGGACGGAGAAACCGGGCAAAAGTACGTAACCCTGACTCCGATTGCGAATGCAAACGGAAGTGCGTTGATTACCATTACTGTAACGGATGCTGCAGGCAAACATAAAGCAATTAGCTTTACGCTGAACGTTACGCCGGTAAACGATGCCCCGACCATTACCGCGATTGCGGATCAAACAATATTGGAAGATGGAAGGACTGCGGCGATCACGTTCAACGTTGCCGACATTGACAACGATGTACTGGAGTTGACGGTTACCGGCAGCTCGGACGATACCAGCGTAATTCCTGTAAGCGGCTTTGTGTTTGTTGGCAACGGCGGCGAGCGCACCATAACCATAACACCGCTGGCGGATCAGAATGGCAATATTCCGGTTGCGCTTACAGTAAAAGACCCGGGCGGGTTAACGGCGAGTTCCGCGTTTACGGTGAATATTACACCGGTGAACGACGAGCCTTCTTTTACCGGGGGAGAAGACCAGACGGTTTTGGAAGACTGCGGCTTACAGACTGTAACCGGTTGGGCGGCGGATATTTCCAAAGGCCCGGCGAATGAAGATGGGCAAACGCTGACATTCCATTTAGCCAACGATAATAACGACCTGTTTGCATCCGGCGGACAGCCGGCTTTGGATGACAGCGGCGTGCTGACGTATACACCGGCGGATAATATGTACGGCAGCGCTACGGTGACCGTGTACCTGACTGATAACGGCGGAACAGCAAACGGCGGTGATGATACCAGCGATAATAATGCGGATGCGGTGCTGTATCAGGATACGTTTGTCATCACTGTAAAACCGGTGAACGACCAGCCGACCTTCTCTGCGTTGGATGCAGACGAGGATATTACCGTAGCAGAGGACAGCGGCGCTTATTCCAGCGCTTGGGTAGATTTGGACTCGATGTACCTTGGCCCGACGATCAACGAAACGCAGACATACAACTTCTCCTTGACGCCGGGAAGCGTGAACGTACAGGGCAACACGGAGCTGTTCAGCGTTGCGCCGGCCATCGATTCCCAAACCGGCGTTATCTCCTTCACCCCGGCGGAAAACGCCAACGGCACCGCAGAGGTTACCGTGGTGTTAAAGGACGACGATGGCACGGCAAACGGCGGTGTGGACACTTCCGTTGCGCATACCTTTACCATTGCCATCACCAGCGTAAACGACGACCCGACATTCACATTGGGCGGCCCGATCGTTGTAAATGAAGACAGCGGTTTGTTTACGCAAACCTATGCAACCGGCATTACGGCAGGCGGCGGCACTGATGAAGAAACGCAATCGCTTACATTTACGCTTTCCGCGGATCAAAAATCGCTGTTTGCTGTGCAGCCTGCCATGACGGCGGAGGGTGTGCTTACGTTCACCCCGGCTAATGATCAGTTTGGCACAACGACAGTATCTATCAGTCTGGACGATGAAACCAACACGGTTGATAGCAGCTTTACCATTACCATTCGTGCTGTGAACGATCATCCTACCTTTACCATAGGCAGCAACCAGACGGTTTGGGAGGATTGTGGCACACAGACTATTACCAGTTGGGGTACCGACCTGTATACCGGCGCGGATAATGAAAGTGAACAGACGTTGGCGTTTGATGTATCAAGCGCTAACAGCGCGCTGTTTACAGCCGCGGGTTTACCTGCGATCAACACTACGGGCGCATTAACCTTCACCCCGGAGGAAGATGCAAATGGCTCGTCGCAAATTACCATGAACCTAATCGACAACGGCGGAACCTTATACGACGGAGTCGATACCACGTTCTATGGGCCAGCACTCATCACCGTGTTACCCGTGAATGACCAACCGAGTTTTGCCGACTTGGGTGCTATTTCGGTGCAAGAAGATTCAGGGGCGTATAGCCATGGATGGGTCGAAGGCGGCAGCGTTTCCGTCGGCCCTGCTAACGAGTCGGATCAAACCTATTCATTCTCTATGACGGAGGTTGAAGAAGACAGGGAAACATATGGCAATACCAACCTGTTCAGCGTACAACCGACGATAAACGCGGATACGGGCGTGGTTAGCTTTACTCCGGCGGAAAACGCCAATGGATCGGCTACTTATACCGTATACATGCAGGACGACGGCGGTACCGAGCGCGAGGGCGTGGATACATCCGTTGGACACACGCTGACCATTACCGTGGTTGCAGTGGATGATGATCCAACCTACATGCTTGGCGGCACGGTTACCGTGAACGAGGATAGTGGCGCTTACCAAAACGATACCTATGCAACCGGGATTACCACCGGTGGCGGGACGGATGAAGCGGAGCAAACGCTTACCTTTACCCTGACCGTGGCGAATGAGGCGCTGTTCAGTACGCAGCCTGCGCTGACGAATACAGGCAAACTCACCTTTACGCCAGCAGAAAATGCAAATGGCTCTTCGCTGGTAACTGTTTCGCTAACCGATGGCGCAAATACAGTTGAAAAAACCTTTACCATTACGGTGCTGCCGGTAAATGATCAGCCGACATTTACCGATACCGGAGCCATAACGGTGGATGAAGACTGCGGCGCTAAAACCTTTGCATGGGTTAGCGAATATGCTGTCGGGCCGGACAATGAAACGCAGGCGCATACCTTCTCTCTGCAAGAGGTAAGCAGAACCACCTTCGGTAATGCCAACCTCTTCAGTGCCGGGCCGACGATCAATGCCGACACGGGAGCGCTTAGCTTCACTCCGGCAGAGAACGCGAACGGCGCCATCACGATGAACGTCTATTTGAAAGATAATGGCGGAACCGACCGCGAGGGCGTAGACACATCTGCCGTGCATACGCTTACCATTACGGTAAATGCTATGGATGACGATCCCTCTTGCTCGCTTGGTAGTAAAGTAACGGTTGATGAGGATAGCGGCGAATACCAAAACGCGGCTTTTGCAACGAACATTCTGCCGGGCGGCGGTACGGATGAAGCCGGACAGAAGCTTACTTTTACCCTTACAGAGTATGATACGACCCTGTTTACTGGCCCTGTAACGCTTTCCAGCGACGGCAACCTTGTGTTCACAACAAAGCCGGATGCACATGGAAGTACTACCGTAAGCGTAGCTTTGGATGATGAAACCAACACTGTACAGTACAGCTTTATCATCGAAATCGTATCCATTAACGACCAACCTACCTTTGTAAAAGGCGGAGATCAGGTCGTATTGGAGGATTGCGGTGAGCAGACGGTAACCCACTGGGCGACCGAACTATATTCGGGCGCGGACAATGAAAACACGCAAACCTTAACGTTTGTTGTTACCAATAACAATAACGCGCTGTTTATGGCGCAGCCGTTTTTGGATGCCAACGGCACGCTCACCTACACACCTGCGGCAGATGCCTTTGGCACGGCGCAAGTAAGCGTATCTCTGGCGGATAACGGCGGTACGGCTAATGGCGGCGTCGATACCAGTACGACACAAACCTTTACGATTACGGTCGAACCTGTGAACGATCAACCGTCCTTTACCGATCATGGCGATATAACGGTACAGGAAGATTCGGGCGCTTACAATGCAGGCTGGGTTGTGGAAAGCTCCATTAATGTTGGCCCTGCCAATGAACAGCAGACCTATGCTTTCTCAATGGTAGAGGATACGGAGGAGCGGATAACCAAAGGCAATGCCAACTTGTTTAGTGTCGAGCCCGCGATTGATGCGGATACGGGCGTAATCAGCTTCACACCAGCGGAAAATGCAAACGGCTCGGTTACGTATACCGTTTATCTGAAAGACAATGATGGTACGGAAGATGGCGGATTGGATACGTCTGCTGGACACTCGCTGACGATTACCGTTTCGTCTGTCAACGATCTGCCAACAATCATGTTGGGCGATACAGTAACGGTAAATGAAGACAGCGGCGCGTATCAAAACGATACTTATGCTACGAATATTACTCCGGGCGGCGGTACGGATGAAGCGTCGGAATCGCTGACGATTACCCTGACGCCGGATGAACCTGCACTGTTCAGCAGTCAACCTGTGCTGACTGCGGCGGGCAAACTCACCTTCACGCCTGCGACAAATGCGTTTGGAACAACGACAGTACAAGTATCGGTATTCGATGGTACAAACACAACGTACGATAGCTTTGATATCGTCGTAAACGCCGTAAACGATGCGCCTATCTTCACAGCCGGTGATAACCAAACGGTGCTGGAGGATTGCGGTGCTCAAACCGTTGTGAACTGGGCAACGAACTTGACTCAAGGCCCGGACAATGAGAGCGACCAGGCACTGACGGTCGTCACTCAAAACGATCACCCCGAATGGTTTACATCGGATGGCTTACCGACTGTATCGCCGCTTGGTATTCTAACCTATACACCGAAGGCGGACGCGTATGGCGTTGTGGCGGTTGAGGTCACCTTGAAAGACAATGGTGGAACCGCATATGGCGGCGATAATACAAGCGATACGGTATCATTCACGATTACCATTCAGCCGGTGAATGATCAGCCAACCTTTACCGAAGCGGGCAATATTACTATAAACGAAGATTCCGGTGATTACGCAAACGCATGGGTAAACGAAGCGAGCATCTTCATCGGTCCGGATAATGAGCAGCAAACCTATGCTTTCTCCATGGTGGAGGATGCAGATGCGCGTGTGACCATTGGCAATACAAGCCTGTTCAGCGCAGAACCGTTGATTGATCAAGCTACGGGAGCAATTAGCTTTACGCCTGCGGAGAACGCAAACGGATCGGCAACGTATTTAGTTTACCTGCAGGATGATGATGGCACGGTAAACGGCGGTTTGAACACATCGGTTGCACATAGCCTTACCATTACCGTAAACGCGGTAAATGATGCGCCGACCTTTACCCCAGGTGATACTGTTACCGTAGATGAGGACAGCGGCGCTTTTAAAAACGCAACCTATGCAACCGGCATTACAACCGGCGGCGGTACGGACGAGAGCACGCAGGAACTAGCCTTTACCCTCACAGCGGACAACGAAACGCTCTTTAGCCAGCAACCGGCTATGACGAGCGAGGGTAAACTCACCTTTACACCTGCGGCGGATGCGTACGGTACGACCGCTGTTACGGCTTCCCTGCACGATGGAATAGATGCTACGCAGCATACGTTCACGATCGTGATTCGATCGATCAACGATCAGCCGGTCTTTACGGATGGCGGTAATATCACTGTTTTGGAAGATTCGGGCGCGTATGCACAGCCTTGGGCGAATGCGGGTAGCATCAGCGCTGGGCCTGTGAATGAAACACCGGATTGCACGTTCTCAATGGTGGAAACCGAAGCGGACAGGATTACGCAGGGCAATACGAGCCTGTTCAGCGTAGAACCGTCCATAAACCCCGAAACAGGCGCAATCAGCTTTACACCGACTGATAACGCCAATGGATCGGCAACCTATACCGTTTACCTGAAGGATACGGACGGCACCGACAATGGCGGTGTAGATACATCCGAAGGCCATGCGTTGGTCATTACCGTGAGCAGGGTAAACGACGCGCCTGCCTTTACGCTGGCGGGAGACGTAACGGTAAATGAGGACAGCGGCGCTTATCAGAATGACGCATTCGCGACGGGCTTATCCACAGGAGGCGGAACGGATGAAGCGGATGAAGAACTTACTTTCACCGTTACCGCAGAAAATACAGCATTGTTTAGCGCCCAGCCACAAATAACAACAAACGGCAAGCTTACTTTTACACCTGCGGCCAACGCCTTTGGAACAACGCAGATTACCGTAAGTCTGTCCGATGGCACCACCCATACGGAACATCCGTTTACCATTACCATTAACGCCATAAACGACCAACCTTCATTTACGGACGCAGGCGATATTACCGTTTTGGAGGATTGCGGCAATTACAGTGAAGCATGGGCGGAGGAAAGCTCCCGCTTTGTTGGGCCGACGAACGAAAACCAAACGTACCAGTATATGATCACCAAGACGGTAGTTACCGATGCTGTTGCTCTGTTTGCTGAAGGACCTTCCATCAATCCAGTTACCGGTGCAATCAGCTTCACGCCTGTGCAGGATGCTTTTGGCAGTGCGCAGGTAACCGTTGTGCTCAAAGATAACGACGGGATGGAAAACGGTGGTGTGGATACATCGCTTGAGCACACCTTTACCATTACAGTCACATCCGTGAATGACCGACCGATCTTTGAAGAAATTGGGGATATCTCGGTCAATGAGGATTCCGGCGATTATTCCGCGGCATGGATTGTGTATGACACGGCATCGGCCGGACCCAGCAATGAATCGCAGACGTATACATTCTCTATGACCGTGGATAATACGTCTCTGGTTGTCAGCAACGGCACGGAACTATTCACCACACAGCCTTCCATAGACGAGCATACCGGGTGGATCAGCTTTACCCCGGCGGAGAACGTAAGCGGTTCAATAACAGTTACAGTCGTATTGAAGGATGACGATGGTACGGCAAACGGCGGAATGGATACATCCGTTGAACATACTTTTACCATCTATATCAAAGCTGTAAATGATGCTCCCGTGTTCACCGCGGGCGACGATGTATCCGTCGGCATTGGCACGGAAGCCTACACCGCTACGGCTTGGGCAACGGAAATATCAAGTGGACCGGAGAATGAAGCGGCGCAGGGACTCAACTTCATTGTAGATGTAGATAAGACGCAGCTTTTCGATGTGCAGCCGGCAATCAGCGCAGACGGAACGCTATCCTTTACACCCTCCAGCTTCTTCAGCGGTACGGCCATTGTATCGATTACGCTCCAGGATGATGGCGGCACCGCAAACGACGGCGTAGATACCAGTGCAATGCAGCAGGTAACCATCAATATTATTGGCAGCAGCGAACTGGTGCTCACGGGCACCGTGTTGGATGCAAAAACCGATGCCCCCATTGCCGGAGCTACGGTGCGGTTGCTGGATTATACAGGCAGCGAGATCACGACGATGACGGTTGGGGAAGACGGCAGATACCGGTTTTCGGGACTCACCGCAAGTGATGAGGATGTAACTATCGTCGCAGCGGCGGACGGGTACCCGGACAATGCAGTCACAACGCAGGTGTCGTTTACTACGAATCCCGCGGGTACCATCACGCAGGATGTTGTGCTTTCCAAGTTCAACCTTGCGCTTACAGCGGAACCGTCGGTTGTTCTAGGCGATGGTAAGTCGAAAGCGGTTTTAACCACAACGATCACGGATGATTATGGTGAGCCGATTAGCGGTGTGCTGGTTACGTTTGCTTGCGAGGCTGGGACCTTCAAGGGTGGAACCAATACTGCGGTTACCGGGAGCGATGGAACCTGCAGCATTACCTTTGTCTCCGAGAAGCTATCGGGCACCGAAGAATTGAGCATTCCAATCAACGTAATCGTAAAAGACGACGATAAAAAACTATATGGTGTAACGGTGATCTACGAGCGGTTTGCGCCGGGCTTTGTGGAAGGTATCGTTACGGATGGCGACCAAGGTAACAAGCCCGTTCGAGGCGCAACGGTTACTGTGTATAAGGATTTTGATGGGGATGGGACGATCGACTTCAGCGAGACAATAATTACTGGCGCGAACGGCCGTTACAAAATCGCGATTCCCAAGGGGGATGTAGATTACAACATCAGCATTACCAAACCCGTGAATGTAGGCGGCACAGAAACGCCAGTTACGTTTGAACAGATCGTACCTGTTGGAAACATTGCGGGCACGGGCGGGGAAAGCAGTAAGCCGTCCAAATCCGCTATCGGTATTGTTACACTGCAAAACCAGAGCGGTCATGCTAGTTCCTGCGGGGAGCTGATCGGCTCCGGATTGTCGATGGAGATCGTAGGTAACGGTACACACGGCAGTGTTAATCTGAACGTGACAAATGGTGTATTCTCCGCTAATAATCTCTCCGAGGGTACCTATACGCTGAATGTGTATTATGAATATACAGGCGGCGAGCGGATCATTGTAGGCAGCCACGAGATTACCATAAGCAGCAGCGGGGAAACCAATGTCAGCGAAGTATTGATTGACCCCTATGGTACGATTACGGATAAGAAGACGGGGGCGGTGGTATCCGGCGCAGTGGTAAAGCTGTATTATGCCAATACCTCGCGCAATGCAGCCAGCGGGAAAACGCCAAATACACTGGTTTCGCTTCCGACGGTAGAAAACTTCCCGCCTGCGGACAATAACAATCCCCAATTGTCGGACGGCGGCGGACAGTATGCCTTTATGGTTTATCCCAATGCGGACTACTATATCGTTGCGACCAAAGATGGGTATGTAACCTTCAATAACAGTAGTACACCTATCGCGGTCGGCGATACCATTGTAAATTACAATTTCGCCATGACGCCTGTGGAAATAACAACAGATGACGACGACGAGGAAGATGATGAAGATGAAGAGGATACTCTGTCCTTCTTCGATACCGGCATCTATGTAAGTACCGATCTAAACCGGACGCTGGAAAACGGCTACATTGGCTGTACGATTACCTATGGCAACAAATCCGACGAGGTATTACCCGCGGCTACTATATTGGCGGGTATTCCGCAGGGGATGACCGTGCAGGAAAGCAACGGCGGTGAAGTGTTTACCCTGATCTCGATTTGGCATAGGACAGCATTACTCCGCCAGTTGCCGCAGTGGGACGAAAGTGCGTTCGAGCATGAAATCCTTTGGCGGGTGACAAACCTGCAACCGGGCGAAATCCGCACGATACGGATTATGCTGCGTACAGCGGAAATTGAAGATGATTTGGCAGAAGTAAGCAAGACCATAATGGCCCGGATCATTGGTAGCGAGCCTCCCACGGCAACGGCGGATGATACTTCATTCAAGACGATTGTTGTAGCATCCCGTACCCGTGCTAGTGTACAGGAAGCGTATTTCCCGAGCAGTGCAAACGGCAGCTTCTCACCGTCCGCCATGATTACCCGTGGGGATGCCGCGTTCATTTTCGCTTCGATTCTGGGGCTTAACACAGAGGATGCGCAAACTGTTTTTACAGATGTGCAGCCCGGTAATCAATACGCCGGAGCAATTCGGGCGATTACCGATAACGGGTTTATGAGAGGCTATACTGATACGGAGTTTAAACCGGATCAGGTAATGACGCGTGCGACGTTTGTGACGATGATTGCTAAATACCTGAACATTCAGCGTTCGTATTATATCCAGCCGCTGCTGTACCACTTTACGGATATTCAAAACAGTTCGGCGCGCAGCACCATTGAGGAAGCGTACCGTTACGGTATTATTACCCCGTATACGGATGGTACATTCCGGCCAAACCGTGTCATTACCAGAGAAGAAGCGGTGGTTATGCTTAACCGTATGCTTTGCCGTGGCGCATTAACCAATGCTACGAAAATCTATGTGGACGTAACATCTAACAATCAAAATCTGGGTGAGATCGCCGCCGCTGTAACAAGTTATCATGCTATAACCAACCCGGATGGAAGCGAAACGGCGATTGTCTGGCTGGACGACCAAATGATTCGTGCGGATGATGAAAGCGTCCATACCGGCGGCTGAATACGAAAACATCACACATAAACCGGAAAATAGACAAAACCACCAGCTTAGCTGGTGGTTTTGTCTAGAAAGAACATCAAACGATAAGAATACCTCCATCACTTGAACCCGTTATGATTTATGTATATAGATACACATAGGATAAGCCAAGGTAATTTGTTTGCGGTACAATTACAGTAGCAGGCTATACGGAAAGATCAATCCGTATGAATAAGAAAGCGTAGCCAGTCTATTTGAGCCGGTGATTCACCCGTTCTGTTTGATCAATATCTGGAATGATTAACTTTTTCATATCATTGAGCGCCGTGGAAAGGGATATAGATGAGAATAGGCGCAAGCGTTGGATATCCGTTTACCACAGAAGAGGAATGGGATAGGATGATTACGGACCTGCAGGTTGAGGTGCTTTCATCCGCTGTTACTGCAGATACGGATCATAGAACGGTGGAGCGTTATCTGCGCTGGGCAGAAAGCACGGGGTCTTGCAATTGCGGAAGTTGGTGTGAGGAATAACCCGATGGCAGAGGATGAAACCGAACGCAAAGCAGCGATATGCAAAGCGCAACGGTCTTTTGGGCTGGAAGAATATGCAAACGCAGTATGCTGTGTCAATATTTACGGTGGGCGGGGCGACATATGGGATGGATACGACCCACGGAATTTGTACGCTGAAACCTATGAGCATGTGTAGCAACCGTACGCGAAATTATTGATGCGGTTATACTAAGCCGGACATTTTATACGCTGGAGCCGATGCTTGGTTGGTACCCAGCAGCTCGGAGGAGTTTTTGCAGCTTATACGGGATGTAGACCGGAAAGCGTTTGGCGTACATCTGGATTTAACCAACATGATCAATGGTATTAAACGATACAATAACAGGGAAGCTTTTCTGGATCAATGCTTTACATTACTGAAGCCTTATATAAAGAGCATCCATATGAAAGATGTAGCATTGAAAAAGGATTCCCCTGCTTGATCAGTGAAGTACTGCCGGGGCAGGGAGATATCGACTTACTGGGTGTTTTACGGCGCATTGACCCGCTGGGCAGAGATTTGCCTGTTTTCGTTGAGCATATTAACCGGTATGAGGATTATAAAGCAGCAGTGGCTAAGGTTCGTGCGCTGCGTGAGCAGCTGTAAGTGGCATTTTGTTTTGCCGGGTATTGAAAATGAAGGCAAAGGGAAACATAGCGCATCCATTCCATGCATAGATGAAAATAACGAATAAAGCTGCTATGCTTGTAACAACTGCTTTGTTGTTCTATGGATATTTTCTTTTGCGCAAATTTTTTAATGGCGCGTGAATCCTATACAATCCAATTTGTTATCCATACTTTTTTATAAATGATAGTATGCAAGCGCATTGCCGAAAGCCAGAAAAGTGAGTATAATACAGGCTGGCTGAATTATAGCGGCTGTTTTTACCGGATACCGGCGGATAACGAATAGGGGAGGGCTCAGTACCATGGATGATCATTTACAAAACGTTTATGACGATGCATTTGATAATGCTTATCATAACTTTATGCTGCGCAAGTCGGAGGACGACACATTTGACAAAGACTTTCTTACCGGGCTTTTAGAAAGCATGTATACCTGTCAGGGTAACGATTGGACGGGTCGCGGACAGGTGAAAGATATGTCGCAAAGTGCTATGATTGCGGCGGCAGAAGCCGTGCTGGCGGCATGGGAAGATTAAGCGGCGGCGTGTAACTCTTTTTTACGGGCGGCAGCAACAGCCACCGCAGCGCCAAGCAGGATGAAAAACATTAAATCCATAATGTTTCCAGACCAGCTGGGATAGATTTCGGTGAACCCGTTAAGCATCATGAGCAGTGTTATCCCCGCGAGATAACGCTGCCATTTTTCATTTGTTCCGGGAATTGCCAAGAGCCGGAAATCTGCAATTAGCACTTTACTAATTAAAATGGCGTATAGCAGCAAACCGGGGAGACCGCCAAGTAGTAAAATCTCCATCCAAACGTTATGCTGGTGATAAACGTCCCAACCTAGCATCTTGTGAGGAACCCTGGCAACCTGTGCGTCGGTTTGGCCGATCAATAGCGTTATCGGACGTAGACGGATATAGTCGATGGCCGCGCTCCAGATGGCTGTGCGCCCGGTGAATGTGGGCAGATCGCGCAGCAAGCTGCGGGTTTTCAACTCGCCGACTACCGATTCGGTTGTAGTAACAGATGTATTTTGAACTGTGTCGTTTTGCGCATCGGGTGATTCTGCCGCTATTGCAGAAGTTACAATGGTTTTTGCCTGTGCAGGCTGGTAACGGTTAATGGCGGCCATAACAGGCGCAAAACAGAGGAACAACAGCGCAGCGACGGCTAAGCCGACAATACCTCTGGTGATAAAAGAGAGTAAACGGTGTTTGAACCAGCGCAGCTGCGATAGTTGAATAAAGAGGTAAAAGCCACCGCTGAGAGAGACGATGATCATAGAAGTACGGGAAATGGTTGTGGAGACGGAAGCGTATAAAATAGCTGCGCCAAGAAAACAAAGTGCTTTTATCCAGCGGCGTTTTGTCATCAACGTAAAAAATAAACACAATTGGAATGCAATGTTAAAGGCGGATGCGACTTCATTGGGATGATTGTTGAAAACGTATAACCTACCGCTTTGTATCCCCAGCAAGTATGTTGTAAACGGCGAGGGAATCAAGGTATTGTTCAATGCGGTATATAGGCTGGATACGGCAATCAGAAGCATCGCGGCTACATAAATACCGCCAATCAACCATAATAACCGGCGGTGCGAAGCTGGCTTTGCCAGAAAAAACAGAGGGAATCCAACCCCGATACTGATTAATACGCCCAAACAAAAGGACAGGTTATAATCAAATCCATAATCACCGTTGATAATGTTTACAACCAGCAGCCAAAGCGTAAGGGCGAAAGAAACCCATACGCCCTTGATGCGGTTCTCATATACTGTAAAAGCAAGAAAGGTAAATGCTGTTATTGCGGCAGGCCACAGATAAATTAAATTGACGCGGCTCTGATAATTAGGCATTACCCAAAAAACCAAGCGGGTTAATAAAAGGGCGATGATAAAAACAACATATAGCACTACATGCTTCTTCCAGTTACGGCCTTGTTGGGCGCTTGACAGATTCATCGGCGTATACCTCCATTAAGATAGGTTTTATAACAATTGAATGTTAGCCTTGTGCGCAAGGTAAAAAATGCAGCTATAAGATTCTGCGTAACAGCGGTATCTTTTTCAGCAGCCATACGAGGATGTATGCCAAAGAGAATACAAGCGCTTCCCAAACAAGCGCAGCCAACCATGGGTTGATCAGCTGCTGCAGCGGCATAAAAAGCCGGTAGCGGGTTTGCGCGATAATCAAGTCCTGCAGTAAATAGATGCCAAAAGCACAACCGCCAACAACAGCCCACCGTTTTATACTTTGCGGCGAAAGTGGAGTATGAATGGCAAACAGCTGCTTTGCAAGCAACATAACAGCCATGGCACATAAAATTACGAAAATGGAAGGCGCAGTTCGCTCATCCATAAACCAGTACTTCGCTCCGGTATCTACGCGTGCGTATTCAATCACCGTCAAGGCTAGAGAAGCAGCCAGCGTGACAACAATAATAAACAAATTGAGTGCTTTGCCGCCGCCTTTTTTGATATATGTGTGTAAATAATACCCTGCGAAAAATAATCCGATAAAAACGCCGAACAGAGATACATCATAATAATCCGGCAAAGTCAGCGCTGGTATATAGTGGGTAACCAATGGCCATACAGCGAAGGTGAGAAAGGATACGCCTATAAAATACTCGATGTCCCGCTTTTTCATGGCGCTGGCTAACCGTTGCAAAATGGGGAGCATAACCATAAGGCCAAGATAGAAGTATAAATACCAATAGGAGTCGGTGATGCGATTTTGCCATATGGAGGCGATAAACGCAGGTATATTGAATGCGGTGCTCCACGACCAACCGGTTTGGATAAGCGCAACCAGATAGTAGCCGTAGGAAAACAACACAAGCGCAATCAGAATACGAAAAAAACGTGAAAATGCCTTGCGATAGGTATCCTGCCGGGATAGCAAACATGCGCCGGAAACCATTACAAACATAGGCACGGCGATTTTGCTAAGATAATACCAGAGAATTGATATCCACCATGTGCCATTCTCCGGCGTTACATTCTTAAAAACCAAACTGTTGGTGTGGTTAACAATCACTAAAAAAGCCGCCAGAATCCGCAGAAAATCCAGATAGGGGTAGCGCCGCTGGGTTTGCGCAGGTTGGTTCATCGCGTAACCTCCATCGTGAAATAACCGGTTGCTAGTTTTTCCTGCTTAGAATATGCTGTTTGGTATGCTCCGCTAACAAACAAGGAGATATTACTCTGTAATTTCCAGCGCACAGCTTTCCGGCCCCAATACACAGCTTTCATAATAACCGTCGCCTGTTACGCGTGGCCCGCTTTGTACCTGGTAGCCATCAGCCGCCAGACGGCTGGTAAGCTGGTCGACCGCCTCCCGGCTGCCAACAGAAAAAGCGATATGGGTAAGCCCTGTTTGTAAAGCGGGTTCATCCGGCGTTAAAAGCTGCGGGCGAGTCATAATTTCCAGCCTTGCACCGTCGTGAAAGGTTAGAAAATAGGTTTGCAGCCCGGTCTTGGGGTTGTGGTATTGTGGGCCGCTTTTTGTGCTGAAGTATTTTTCAAAGAAGCTTCTGGCTGCTTCCAGATCGCGCACATAAATTGCCACATGATCAATTCGCACGGGATTTCACCTCATATTTATTGCTTCATAGATGGTACTCTGACGGGAAAAAGTTGTCAATAGGAGAGCATCGATTACAATAAACATATAGGGAGAGATGAAAATTCCGTGAACCGGGCAAAAGAAAAACTCCCCGGAAGATTAACGTACCGGGGAGCTTGTATAAGTCGCAGCATTTGCACGAAATGCGGGGAAACGACGGTTCTTATTCCATCACTAACCGGCAGTAGTTCTTTTTACCTTTACGCAGCAGCAATCCGTCAGTACCGATTTGCGCCGGATCAATGCGGTATTCCACATCGGTTACCTTGTCATCGCTTACCAACACAGCGCCTGCCTGTACCATTTTGCGTGCTTCGCCGCGGCTGGAACAAAGGCCGCACATCGCCAGTACACTGGTAAGCCGGTTATCTTCGGCCAGTATTTGTGCATTTACCGGGAATGTAGGCACATTATCCATGTCACCTTTGCCAGCAAACAGCGCCTGCGCCGCATCCTGTGCTTTTTGGGCTTCCGCTTCCCCGTGAATCAGCTTCGTGGTTTCAAAGGCCAGTACCCGTTTGGCTTCGTTGATGGCGCTGTCCTTCAGCGCGCCCAGCCGGCGGACTTCATCCATCGGCAGGAAGGTGAGCAGCGCCAGGAAGCGCTCTACATCCGCATCCTGCACGTTACGCCAGTACTGGTAGAAATCGTATGGGCTGGTACGCGCGGGGTCCAGCCATAGCGCGCCTTTTTCAGTCTTGCCCATTTTTTTGCCATCGGCTGTCATAATGAGCTTACAGGTGAGGGCAAATGCGTCCTCGTGTTCTTTCCGGCGGATCAAATCGGCACCGGAAAGCATGTTGCTCCATTGGTCGTCGCCGCCGATTTGCAAGCGGCAGCCGTAGGATTGAAACAACTCCAGAAAATCGTAGCTCTGCATGAGCATGTAGTTGAATTCCAGGAACGTAAGCCCAACTTCCAACCGCTTTTTGTAGCATTCGGCAGTCAGCATCCGGTTTACGCTGAAAAGCGCGCCGATGTCACGAAGGAAATCCACATAATTGAGGTTTAGCAGCCAATCCGCGTTGTTGACCATTTCCGCCTTACCCTCGCTAAAATCAATGAAACGGCTCAGCTGTTTTTGAATGTCTTGTACATTGCTGGCGATCACTTCTTTGGTCATCATCTGGCGCAGCTCCGTTTTTCCGCTGGGGTCGCCGACCATCGCCGTACCGCCGCCGCAGAGAATGATGGGCTTATGTCCGGCGTGCTGCAGATGCGCTGCCATCAGGATGGGGATAAAATGCCCAACATGCAGGCTGTTGGCTGTGGGATCGACACCGAGGTAGAAGGTGATGGGTTCCTTCTCCAGCGCTTTGTATAAGTCTTCTTCAAAGGTAACCTGCGCGACAAAGCCGCGCTCCTTTAACGTATCCAGAATATGCATGCTAATGACTCCTTACGATAGTTTTGCGGCAAACAGCTCGCGCAGGATTCCCATACCCTGATGGATTTGTTCCAGCGTGCTGTTGGAAAAATTCAGGCGGAGGGTGTTTTCGTGGCCGCCTTCGGGATAGAAGCTGGTACCGGGTACATAGGCTACGCCACGTTCCACGGCTTCGCCAAACACCTTGCTCGCGTTAAAACCTTCCGGCATGGTTACGAAGATGAACAACCCGCCGTCTGGGTGTGTATAGGCAGTTCCTTCCGGGAAAGTGGAAAGCTCGTCCAGCATCGCGTTCAGCTTATCACGATAGGCCGGGATGATTTCCGCAATATGGGGTGCAAGCAGGCCGCGCCGCAAGTACTGATCCACTACGGCTTGCGTAAGGTTTGCTGTGTGCAAATCGCTGCCCTGTTTGGCAATGGCGCATTTGGCGATGATATCCTCATTGGCAATCATATAGCCAAGGCGCATGCCGGGGCTGATGATTTTAGAAAAGCTGCCCATGTACACCACGTGCTCGCTCCGGTCGTATTCCTTAATGGGCGGCAGCCCGGTGCCAGAATACCGGAGATCGCGGTATGGATCATCCTCCAATACCAAAAAGCCATAGTCCTTTGCCATTTTAGCGATCGGCTCCCGCCGCTCGGCGGCAAGCGTACGGCCGGTGGGGTTTTGAAACGTGGGAATAACATAGAACATTTTAGGGTGTGTCTGCTTCACTGCGTTTTCCAGCTTTTCCAGTATCACGCCGTTATCGTCGCTTTCCACCGGTACCAAGTTTTGCTGATAAATGCGCAGGGTTTGCATATTGCCAAGGAAAGTCGGACTTTCCACCAATACGGTATCTCCGGGATTGGTAAACGCTTTGCAGATTAGGTCAATGCCCTGCGTGCTCCCGGAAAGGGGAAGGACGTTCTGCTTTTCCACCGGGAAGGCATAGTTTTCTTGTAGGTAAGAAAGCAGGCTTTCCAGAAAAGGCGGATAGCCTTCGGTAGCCCCATATTGCAAAATCCGTTTGCCATCGGCAAGCAGCGCGTCGCTGGAGAGCTGGGCGCATACCTTGTCGGGCAGTGCGTCGCTGCTGGGGTTGCCGCCCGCAAAAGAGATAATGCCGGGTTTGCTGAGCACTTTGAAGATCGCGCGAATGGCGCTGCCGCTGATGCCGTTAAAACGTTCCGCATAAGTTACGCCGCTGGGTAGCATAGGATAATCCCTCCTTGTATGATAACCGGATAGAGAAAACGCCTTCCTCTGTTACAGAGGAAGGCGTAGAAACGCGGTACCACTTCCGTTCGGTATGGTTTTGCACCATACCCTCAGCAAGAACCTATCAGTTCTTCTGCGCTGTATCCGGCGCGCCGGTGACTGCCTACTGGGCTTGTGCCGTTCGGAGCCCCGCTCCGGGATGTATTCACCGGTACGTCGCCGCCTTCTTCCACCAACCGAAGGCTCTCTGCAGGCGCATCTACCGGGTACTATGTCCCATCTTTGCGTTAGGGCAATTATAGACAAGGCGGCAGGAGTTGTCAAGTATAATAGAAATGAAAATGAAATCAATCCTGCTTGCTGTAGGATATTGCTGCTGCCACTTGATTGTGCTATGCTTAACAATAGATTATCATCTATAGACGAATTGGATAGAGGGGGCGCAAAATGGACCCGTTTTATGCAAACTGGCTGGCCGGTTTAACGCAGGGACTGGAGGAACTGGAACCTGCATCGCGCACAAAGGTGCTGTTAGCTTGTGGCAAAGCATGCGCCGCTCCGGAGATTCTGCCTATTTACCAGAAAATATTCGCTCGTTCAGAAACGCCGGACGCGTTTTTTCAGACGGTGAATAACGAAATGGAAGGAATGAGCGTACGCACAATTCAGCCCGGATGTGAATACGACTTTTGCTATCCAAAATGCTATTGTCCGCTTCATGCCGATTGTGAATGTACCAATCCGATACTTTGTGAATGCTCGCGTGAGAGCCTGGCATGGGTGATGCGTTCCCTGTTTCCTGATCGCCTGCCGCAGGTGGAACTGCTGAATAGCATCTTGCGGGGAGACCCGGTTTGCAGGCTGCGTGTACGCTTGTATTGACTGCGCAGACAGAAGGAGAATGTTTATGACCTTACGTAAACGCGACTGGCTGGTCTTTTTATATTGCCTGCTGGCAGCGGCCGTATGCTTGGCCATCTGTTCCAAATCTTCCTTCTTGTATCCTATTAACGATTGGACGGATGCAAACGCGTATTTTTCGTGCGGTAAAGGGATGCTGGGCGGCAGGGTGATGTATCGCGATTTGTACGAACATAAGGGACCGTTGCTCTATGCGCTGCATGCATTGTGCGCATGGGTAGAGTACAGCAGTTTTTTGGGTGTGTTTTTTCTGGAAGTTCTGGCTGTTGGGCTTTTTCTGCTTGCGGCTTACAAAACGCTGCAGTTGTATGGCGCGGAGCGTACATCGCTATTTTGGCTTACGCTGGTATTGGCGTTAGTGCTTTCCTCCATCAGCTTCCAGCAGGGAGACAGTGCCGAAGAACTATGCCTGCCGCTGCTTGCGTGGTCTTTATACGGGTTGCTTAAATGGATCAGGCAAAACGCTCCCAATCGTATGTCTACAGGGAAGCTACTGCTGTATGGGTTTTTATGCGGATGCGTGCTGTGGATTAAATTTACCATGTTAGGCTTTTATGCTGCGTGGATACTGGGCATGATGATTTATCATCTCCGGCGGCAGGATGGCATGATGGCGTTTACAAGCCTCCTGTGGTTTGCGCTTGGTATTGTGCTTGCCACTATCCCATGGGTAATCTATTTTGGCATAAATAACGCCATCCTCGATTGGCTGAAAACATATCTCTATGATAATGTCTTTTTATATCAGGATGAGAAAACCCTAAGCCTGATGGCGCGGGGGAAAGCGGTAGTTGCCGCTGGGGTCAGTTGGGTTACGCTTAACTGGGTTTATGTGGCGCCGATGCTGTTGGGGATACTTTATCTTACGTTTGGTAAAAAACCAGCCGCACATGTGCAACCCAGTACGGACAACGGGACATTGCCAGATACAGCAACCCAGCATGGCTTTTTACCAATGGTTTCTAACGCGGAGAAGGTATTCCTGTGGGCGCTGATGGGCTTTTTGGCGCTTGGCGTGTTTATCGGGGGGAAAACATACCCGTATTATGGGTTGATTCTTGCGGCTTTCGCGCCGCTGGCAGCGCTGCCGTTTACCCGCTGGGCGGACAGACTGCTTGCGGACAGGCAGGGGCGTGCCATAGCATTAACGGTGATTGGAATCACCTGCGCCGGTATGTTCTGCCTTGCAGTCAGCCCCAACACGCCGGATTTGCTCAAACCTCGGGAAGATACCATGCAGTACCGTTTTGCGGCGATTATAGACCAGACGCCTGATGCGACGCTGCTGAATTACGGGTTTATGGATGCCGGATTCTATACAGCTTGCAACATCGCGCCAACAGTGAAGTATTTTCACCAAACAAACGTGCATTTACAGGAAATGCTGGATGAGCAGATACGTTATATCGAAGAAGGCGTTACGGACTACGTGGTTACACGCGGCCGTCAGCCCGATACCATTGCAAACCATTACGATCTGGTTGCGACTGAAGAATCGCCCGATGGGTTTTGGTATGATTATGTGTACCTGTATCGGCGCAAGGACCTTGCGGTTTCGTAATCATTACCAACCAACCGTGATACAGGTATGTGTTAAACGCTATGGAATGCTGCGAATATGTGGCATATAAAAAGAATATTGAATGAAGCTTGTAGTATAAGCAAACGCCGCCCGGCCGAGAACCGGACGGCGTTTGCAGCTGTCTACGGATAGGATACCTTTACTACTCTGCAAGATTTGCGTTCCATAGCGCCAACTGGCGGCTGAGGGCTTTGGAACCAAGATTGTATTGAAATTCTTCCAGCCCGGTTGGATCGTAGCTCAGCGTCAGCGGCACATACAGCAGCGCAGAGCGCAGCCCCTGTACGGGAATACCCTGACCTACGGAATAACTAGCGGCAGATGGGGGAAAGGATGATATTGTTGAAACATCACCAACAAGATAAACGGTGCTGGAAGTAACCTGCACATCTGCACTCTGGGAGAAGGAAAGAGATACACTTGCCTGATCGCCGCTAACGCTGATGGTAGCCTGTCCAACAATGTACAGGTTGCTGGCACAAATGGGGATGCTTACGGAACCCTGCGAGCGCAGCGCATCCAGATCGAGCATTGTACCCATTTGCCAATTGCCGGTAAGGGATGATGCATAATCCTGTAAACGGACACCATATGTACAGCCATTGTTGTTGTTCAGGCGGGCTTGCTTTTGTAGAAAAGGAATCGAGTAGGTCGTATCTGCCACTTGCAGGGTGATGACATACGGGATGACATTATTATCCACATAAGGTAAATAAATATTCCCGCTGTCAAATGTGCCGCTGATATAGCCATAGTTCTTATCAAAAATAACAGAATGGTTTTCCGATTGCGCAACGGTCAGCCGAATGCTTGCGGCCAGCTCGCTGCTGTCGCTGATGTATTTGCGCACCCGTATTCCCTGGGTCTGCACAGAAAGGTGCTGCTCCACGTATGTGCTGCTGCTCAACTGACCTGCATCCAACGTATCCACGTCGATCAAAAAGCTGTCTTCCGCCAGTGAAAAAACCGGCAGGAGAAGAAGGAGAGCAAAAAACCAGAGGAGCTTGCGGGATTTCAACATAAAAAGGCTCCTTTACAAGAAAAAAATCAGGCACTAACACAACGATCCAAATCATAAAATGTATCCCTGTAAAAAATGATACAACAGTTTGGTTGCTTTGAAAAGGGGAGATTATACAGTAACAATTTCGTAATAAATACTTTACTTTTCCGAAATGGTTTGATATACTGTGGTCGAAAACGATGGCGAAAGCCGCTCGTCAAGGAGGAACATTGATGAAGATTCGGAAACGACATGCTGCAAGCAGAATCATCGCCCTTGCACTGGCGTTTGCATTGCTTTTTACGTCCAACGCATTTGCGTTGACGCAATACAGTACGCTTGAATACGGCGCCCGTGGTTCGGACGTGCTGGCGCTTCAGAAGGCGTTGCTGGCGCTGGGTTACGACCCGAATGGGCTGGACGGAAAATTTGGGCGGGGCACCGAAAGCGCTGTTGTTGCCTATCAGAAAAGCGCCGGCCTTACAGCGGATGGTAAAGCGGGAACGCTGACACTGAATGCACTGTATTCAGAGCCTGATACAACGGACGATACCAGCGACAGCTCCAGCAGCAGCGATACCAGCAGTGACAGCTCGTATACCCGTGTATCCACCAACGCCAATACGCTGGAGTATGGCGATAGCGGTGATAAGGTTACAGCTTTGCAAACTGCTTTGGTCGCTCTTGGTTATAATACCAACGGCATTGATGGCCGCTTTGGAGCGGGAACGCGCAAAGCGGTAATCGCCTTCCAGAAAGCCAATAGCCTGACGGCGGATGGCCTGGCCGGTACTAAAACCCAGACGCTTTTGTATAGTCAAGCCAGCGCCAGCAAATCGGACGCTTCCGATAGCTCGTCCAGTTCGTCCGGTTCGTCCAGCTCATCCGATTCATCCAGCAGCGACGGCAGTTTTACGCGTACGCTGCGTAAAGGATACACGGGCAGCGATGTGCGGAGCGTGCAAACACAGTTACAGAAACTGGGCTATTATACCAGCTCGCTGGACGGTGTATACGGCGCCGGAACGATGGCGGCGGTTTCATCCTTCCAGAAGAATAACAACCTGTCCGTAGACGGCCTGGTTGGCAGTAAGACATATGCCAAGCTGTTCTCTTCCAGTGCAGTAGCAAGCTCATCCGGCTCCTCTTCCAGTTCGTCCAGTGACGATTCCAGCAGCTCGTCCAGCAGTTCATCCAGCAGCACGACCTATGTTTCGCTTAGCTATGGCGATAACAACGACGACGTTTTGAAACTGCAAAAGGCGCTGAGTGCATTGGGGTATTCACTGGTCGCCGACGGAGATTACGGCGCGCTGACACAGAAAGCGATCGTTGCGTTCCAGAAACTGAACGGTCTTACGGTGGACGGTGTCGCAGGCGCGAAAACGCAAGAAGTGCTTTACAGCGGTTCTGCGGTGAAATATGATAAATCGCTAGATGAAACGACAGCGATTGATGATGATGCGGGTAAGGCTTCCGGCCCCAGCACCAGCAGCGTAAAATGCTTGTACTGGTATACCGAAGTGAAACCCAACATCGCAAATGGCAACCACCTTACGGTTTTTGATCCTTCCACCAACCTGCAATGGACGCTCCGCGTATACAGCCGCGGCCATCATGCGGATTGTGAGCCGCTTACGGCTACCGACACAGCTATCATGTTCAAAGCCTTTGGGTATGTGAACACATGGACGCCTAAGGCGGTTTATGTGAAGCTGCCAAGCGGCACATGGACGCTTGCAACTATGCATAACGTACCACACCTTTCCGGGTCCATTAAGGATAACGACTTTGACGGACACCTTTGCGTACACTTCCTGCGTACGATGGAAGAGTGCGAAGCAAACGACCCGAACTATGGCGTAACGCACCAGAAAGCAATTCGCGCGGCGTGGAAAGCACTGACCGGCGAAGACATTACAGATTAATTATTGATAACCGAATAGAAAAAACGGGACCCGGGCTGTATGCCGGGGTTCCGTTTTGTGCTATCAAGATGCGCTCTCTATATGCGAACTACAGTCAGTAATCGCTATGATGACGGCTCATTTGGCGTAGGCCGCTGCATATTTCACGCTGTATGGAATCCGCTATACAGGAACCCCCGGAGCCATTTGGCTTCGGGGGTTCCTGAAATGAATCGGATAGTGAAATGATGATCTTCTCATTCACTTTGATTTTTGGATATTACAGAGAAAACGGATACATCCGCATATATGGTCACTGCTTCCGGGACACCGGTATGTAGCCGGGTACAACCTCGCCAACACCGCTTAGGATATACAAGGGGCGATAGGGGAATTTACGCATTTCATGCTCACTGGTAACGCCGCTGAGCACAAGCACCGTATCAATGCCGCTTTCCACGCCTGCAACAATATCTGTATCCATCCGGTCGCCGATAATAGCGGCTTCGTCTGCCTGCACACCCAGCATACGCAGACCATGGCGCATCATCAGGGGGTTGGGCTTACCCAGAAAATAAGCGGTACGTCCGGTGGCCATTTCGATCGGCGCCATCAGCGCTTTACAGGCCGGGACGATCCCGCCTTCGACGGGGCCCGTAATATCCGGGTTGGTACCAATCAATTTTGCGCCAGCGCGTACCAGCGCTACCGCATGCTCGATACGGTCAAAACTGTAGGAACGGGTTTCGCCGAGGACCACATAATCGGGGTTAATCTCGTTCATGGTAAAGCCCGCATCATATAGCGCGCCGACAAGACCGGGTTCGCCGATGACATAGGCGCTGCCGCCGGGACGCTGCTGCTTTAAAAATGCCGCAGTGGAAAGCGCGCTGGTATAAAAGTGGCTTTCATCCACATCCAGCCCCAACCGTGCCAGCTTTTGCTGCAACTCGCGCGGCGCGCGCTCGCTGCTGTTGGTTAAAAAGAGAAACGCCTTTTTTTCGGCTTTCAGCCACTTCACAAACTCTGTTACGCCGGGCAGGAGCATGTTTCCGTGGTAGATTACGCCGTCCATATCGATAATATACCCTTTTTTAGCACGAAGTGCTTCCATGGTGGATTTTTGTAACTCGGACATTCTTTTCACCTTTCCTGCTCAACTGCATGGGAGCAGAGCATTCGCCACGTGCTTGAAGCAGTGGAATCGTTTGCCTGCTTCGCCCTTATTATACCATGGGTTTCCAGCGGCAGGCAATGGACAAACCTCCTGCCTTTCGCGCCAAGTATATACCGTATGGGTTTGAAGCAGAGGGAATTTCTGTATCCAGAATGAATTTCCCCTTTAAAAATGTTCGTGCATCTGTTATAATCAATTTGTACTTCGATGTGCAACGATGCACCGAAAATTGCAAGGAGGGAACCTGACATGAAAAAGGTTGTTTCTATCCTTTTGGCACTGACGCTTGTGCTGAGCCTCTGCACCTTCGCGGTAGCCGAGGGCACGTACGAGATCGCTCTGGTTACCGACGTCGGCAACATTGACGATCACAGCTTCAACCAAGCAACTTGGGAAGGCGTTAAAGCCTTTGCTGAGGACAACGGCGTTACCTATAACTACTATCGTCCGTCCGAAGACAGTGACGAGGCGCGTGTGGAAAGCATGAAGAGCGCTATCGACAAGGGCGCTACCACCATCGTTTGCCCCGGCTATCTGTTCGCATCCAGCGCTGCGATCGTCGCGGCGGAGTATCCGGATGTTAACCTCCTGCTTATCGATACCGCTCCCGACAGCACTGAACCGCTGACGAACGTGTATTCCATCCTGTATCAGGAAGAGCAGAGCGGCTACTTTGCGGGCTACGCGGCTGTGAAAGACGGCTACACCAAGCTGGGCTTCCTCGGCGGCATGGCGGTTCCCGCTGTTGTGCGCTATGGTTACGGCTTTGTGCAGGGCGCCGATGCGGCGGCTGCCGAAATGGGCCTGACCAACGTAGAAATCAAATACTGGTACTGCGATAGCTTCGCTCCCAGCGATGACATCAAGATCAAGATGGATGGCTGGTACACCGAAGGTACCGAAGTCGTGTTCGCTTGCGGCGGCGGCATCTACCTCAGCGCCATCGCGGCTGCTGAAGCTGCCAACGGCAAGGTAATCGGCGTGGACGTTGACCAGGCAATGGATAGCGACCTGATCATTACCTCCGCTATGAAGAACCTGAAGACTTCCGTTGTGCTCGCGCTGACTGAGCTGTACGCCAATGGCGGCACTTGGGGCGATATGGGCGGCGTAACCGCTACCTTGGGCGCGGCTGAAGATTGCACCGGCTTGCCTACTGATGAAGCTTCCTGGCGTTTCAACACCTTCACGGTGGATGAATACACCGCTATCTTCGACAAGGTAAAGAGCGGCGAAATCGTTGTGAGCAGCGATACCGCCACCGAGCCCGCTGTTACCGCTGTAGCTGTGGACTACCAGAACTAAATGCAATAAACGGGAAGGGTCGGGCGAAAACCCGGCCCTCTCCCGCCCGCCGTATCGCGCAAGCGGGCGGCAGAGAGGCAGCTTGTGCCGCTGATATCAGCGGCTTCGGATGATGCAGCGTTGCGGATTCCGCCTTGCTACCCACCGCTGCGCACTGGCGCTGGGAAAGGCTAGGCAGATGCTTAGCCTTTTTCACATTGTGGGGCATTCATGAAAAATGAAGAATCGGCAGGGAAACGCGCGCAATACCGGCTTGAGATATGAACGCTTCCCCGCAGAAGCGTAAAGTGTTTATATGTCAATCCAGTATATCTTCAAAGCAGAAGGGATGAGGGAAAAGCGCATGAGCGAATATGTCATCGAGATGCTCAACATCACGAAAAAATTTCCGGGCATCATCGCCAACGATGATATCACTCTACAATTAAAAAAGGGTGAGATACACGCGTTGCTGGGGGAGAACGGCGCCGGGAAAAGCACGCTGATGAGCGTGCTGTTCGGCTTGTATCAACCGGAAGCGGGTGTAATCAAAAAGGACGGCGAAGTCGTAAAGATTGAAGATCCGAACGACGCTAACCGACTGAATATCGGCATGGTGCACCAGCACTTTAAACTGGTGGAAGTGTTTTCGGTGCTGGATAATATTATTCTGGGTGCCGAGCAAACGAAAAACGGGTTTTTACAAAAGAGAGAAGCCCGTAAAAAGGTAATGGAACTTAGCGAGAAATACGGGCTGCAGGTGGACCCGGACGCGATGATTGAAGAAATCAGCGTTGGGATGCAGCAACGTGTTGAAATTTTGAAAATGCTGTTCCGTGACAATGAAATTCTTATTTTCGATGAGCCTACGGCGGTGTTAACACCGCAGGAAATTGAAGAGCTAATGCAGATTATGCGCAACTTCTCCAAAGAAGGGAAGAGCATTCTATTTATCACCCATAAGCTGAACGAAATTATGGCAGTCGCCGATCGCGTTACGGTACTGCGAAAAGGCAAATGCATTGGCACGGTTGATGTAGCCGATACCAACGCTGCACAGCTGGCGGAGATGATGGTGGGGCGAAAGGTCAGCTTTACGGTGGATAAAGCCCCTGCAAAACCCGGTGCACCTGCGCTTACGGTACGGAATTTGGTTGTTGGCGATAAGCATCATACCAAGAAAAAGGTTAATAATGTATCGTTCAAAGTGCATCAGGGCGAAATTGTCGGTATTGCTGGGATTGACGGCAACGGGCAAACAGAGCTTGTATATGCGCTTGCCGGCTTGATGAAAGCGGAGAGCGGCGCTATCTTTTTGGGAGATAAAGAGGTTACGCACACCGGCATTCGCGAGCGTAACGATATGGGTCTATCCCACATCCCCGAGGATCGGCACAAATACGGATTGGTGCTGGATTACACACTAGCGGAGAATTTGATTTTGAAAAGTTATTATATGCCGCAATTCCAGCAGCATGGCTTTATACGGTTTGACGAAATGACCCGTTACAGCGATAAGCTGATAGATCAGTTCGATATTCGCTCCAGCTTGGGCGGGTCTACGGTTACACGCAGTATGAGCGGCGGAAACCAGCAAAAAGCAATTGTCGCCCGTGAATTGAGCCTGCAGCCGGAAGTATTGCTGGCGGTGCAGCCTACTCGCGGTCTGGACGTCGGCGCGATTGAGTACATTCACAAGCAGATCGTAGCGGCACGGGATGATAAAAAGGCCGTACTGCTGGTATCGCTGGAATTGGATGAAGTAATGAGCGTTAGCGACAGGATACTGGTCATGTACGAAGGAGAAATCGTCGCGGAAGTGGATGCGAAATCCGCTACGGCCAACGAGCTGGGCCTGTACATGTCCGGTGCAAACCGGCAAACCCGTATGGAGGTGGAAGAAGCATGAAAAGACATCGTAACCATACCGGGCTGATTAATGCCACAGCTTCGTTGATATCCATTGCACTTGGCTTATTGTTTGGTTTTTTACTGCTGGTGATCTTCAATTCTAAATTCGCCTTATTCGGTTTTGATAACCTGATGACGACAGGGGTCGCTTCTACAGAAAAACTGGCAAAGGTGTTTTATCAAAGCGCACCGCTGATGATGACGGGTCTATCCGTTGCTTTTGCGTTTAAAACCGGCTTGTTTAACATTGGTGCCACAGGTCAGTACACGATGGGCGCGTTCTTTGCGTTGGTCGGTGTGGTGCAGTTCCGCCTGCCGTGGTGGGCGGCACTGCTGCTGGGCATGGTCGGCGGCGCGATGATGGGCGTAATACCCGGCCTTTGCAAAGCGCTTTTCAACGTAAACGAGGTTATTACCTCCATTATGTTCAACTGGATTGCGCTGTTTGTGGTCAACCTGAGCCTGAATAATATGCCGCTTATGCTGGCGAACGCGTGGGGCGCGATTAACAAAGATCGTACCGCGGCGCTGACAGGCAGCAAGTTTATGGCTTACAACCCGAATGCGACCATACCCAAAGCGGGGCTAGGGGAGCTGATGGGTTCCAATTATATGAATATAGGTGTATTTGTTGCGATTTTTGTTGCGATTATCGTATGGATAATCATGAACCGAACCACATTTGGTTATGAGTTAAAAGCATGCGGCTACAACCGTTATGCCAGCAACTATGCGGGTATCAATGCCAAGCGGAATATTGTGCTTTCCATGACCATTGCAGGCGCACTGGCGGGCATTGGCGGCGGCATATATTACCTGAGCGGCACAGCGCAGTACACACTGGTCAAGAGCTT
Source organism: Candidatus Limiplasma sp. (assembly GCA_963675655.1). Classification (GTDB taxonomy): domain Bacteria; phylum Bacillota; class Clostridia; order Christensenellales; family Aristaeellaceae; genus CAXXOK01. The sequence goes on along the minus strand of OY776489.1, from coordinate 3,383,677 downwards.
GCTCAGCATGGGCTTCAACGGCATTCCGGTAGCCCTGCTTGCCAGTTCCAACCCGGTTGGTACTATTTTCAGCGCACTGTTCGTTAGCTATATTCAAGTTGGCGGCGATGCGCTGCAGCCGGAGTATTCGCGGGAAATCATTGATATTATCATTGCCGCGATTATTTACTTGAGCGCATTTGCCCTGCTCATGCGCGGCTGGATTAGTAAGCTGTTTTTACGAAACCAGACCGAGAATATCAACGCGGACGACGATATAGACAATACGCCCGTGAAACCTGTGGAAAGTGAGGATACGGCGAAATGACAAGTAATGTAATCGCGGATATCCTGAGCGGTACGATTTTGTTCGCTGTACCGTTGCTATTGGTGGCATTGGGTGGTATGTTCTCCGAGCGTAGTGGTATCATCAATATTGCGCTGGAAGGCATTATGATCGTCGGCGCGCTGTTCAGCTGCCTGTTCCTGAGTACGATGGAGGCAACTGGGTTTGGACCTGCACACCCGCAGTTAAGCGTATTCATCGCGATTCTGCTGGCGGCTATCTCCGGCTTGTTATTCAGTTTACTGTTGGCGTTTGCGTCCATTCGCCTGAAAGCGGATCAAACCATCGGCGGTACGGCGCTGAATATGCTGGCTCCCGCTTTTGCCATCGTACTTACATGGGCGATTCAGGGGCAGGGAAAAACGACGATCTTGATTCCTAACTGGGTACGTATTACACAGGAGAACTTTGGAATCGTTAGCGGTGACGGCTTTTTTCAACGCTTTATCTTTAAGAGCTTCTTTATGACGACCCCCTTGGCTTTCCTGCTATTAGCGGCAGCTATTGTTGTACTGTATAAAACAAAGGTCGGGCTTCGCCTGCGGGCCTGCGGCGAACACCCGCACGCGGCTGATAGCGTAGGTATCAACGTATACCGGATGCGGTATCTGGGCGTTGCGATTTCTGGATTCCTTGGCGGCATCGGCGGGTTTGCCTTTACGGTTGCGGCCGGTTCCGGGTTCCAAAGCAGTGTGGCCGGTTACGGCTTCCTTGCTTTGGCGGTTATGATATTTGGTAACTGGAAGCCGCTGAATATTCTGGGCGCCAGTATGTTCTTTGCGCTATTTAAGATCATCGGTTCCTATGCGGGATCGATTCCGTTCCTGCCGCACTTTGAGAATATTAAAAGCTCGGAGTACATCTACCTAATGCTGCCCTACATTGTAACTATGATTGTCTTGATTCTTACTAGCAAGAAGAGCCGCGCGCCTAAATCCGAAGGCATTCCCTATGATAAGGGCGGACGGTAGTATCAATAATGGACAAAAGCGCTGCGCGGATTTCCGCGTGGCGCTTTTGTGTAATTATTAAAGCCGCTGTAAATGCTACGTTTTCTCCACGGCAGCATCCTGGTGTTTCCTATGCTTGCTGTATAAGCTGAACAGCGCGCTTGTGCTGAGCATATGTGCCGATATTTCTATTGAGGGTGCTGGCATCAACACCTGCCGCGTATGTGAAAAAGTAGATTGATATTATAATGCATGTTCTTTGTTAAAAGCTGGAAAGATCAGGAAGCTAGAGCTACGATACCGTCTACTTACGGGAAAACTTTCGCCAGAAATATCGCTACTTCATCCCAAGCGCGCTGGCTGGATGGCAAAGCGAATACCGCTTGAAATACGTGAAACATATCATAATATACCGTCAGGGTACAATCTACACTGTTTGCTGTTGCATTATTGTATACCATTTCGCTATCGGATAATAACACCTCTATACTGCCTGCTTGTAGTAACATTGGGGAGAAACCAAAATAATCCCCAAAAGAGGGAGACAGGTATGGATCGGTTGCGTCCAAGCCATCGGGATAAGTTGTATTCACTCCGATGGCTTGCCCGTTGTACTCACTTTTCTTAACACCAAACGAAGGATCCAAAGTTGCGTTATCGTAATGCGATATACCGGAATTGCTTAAATCTCCCCATGGAGACATGCAAACAAACCCAGCCGGGAGCGACTCGCCCATATCCCGGAGCTGCAGCCCCAGAGAAAGGGCTAAATTTCCGCCTGCGCTGTCACCTGCGATAACAATAGCGGAAGGTGCATAACCAAGCGTATCGGTTAGGTAACGCCATGCAGACATAGTGTCTTTCTGTTGGCAGGGGTAGGGATAATCCGGTGCAAGGCGATAATCCAGCGAAGCCACCGTGCAGTCGCCGCCAATCGTGCTATACCGTACAGCAATATCCCGGTAGCGGTCATTCATACCGGCTACAAAAGCGCCGCCATGTAATTGCAGGATCATATTCTCACTGGTAGAGTCTATTTTATGTAGCATTTCCAATTTGGCGTCGGCAAGCTGAACGATTTCCAGCGTATACCCATCCGGTGGAGTCCAGCCGGTATCGTTGGGTAAAACACGAAATGTATGCCAAAGAGGAGAAGCAAAAAAGATACCCGCGACGGCAACCATGCAGACAAAAATGTTTGTTAAAACATGTTGCCAAGTGTGTTTCCAACGTTGTTGATACAGCCATATAAGCACTATCGCAGCAGCAATCGCTATTACCCAGCCAAACCACTGTACATGCAAAAACAACAGAACCGTTGCGATTAGTAAAATGCTCACGATCAGCCCGATAATGCAAAGAAATCGTTTGCTGTTTTTCATGGGTCTGTACATAGCTGCTTCTCCTATTTACCGTCCGGAAGAAATGAAACCAGCGAGGAATGGACTTTGAGCCATTGCTTTTTACTACGGTAATCCGGCATCCAGTACTCTACTTCATGCCAAAAAGCGGGAGAATGGTTGGGGTGCGGAATATGGCACAGCTCATGAATGATGACGTAATCAATTACAGCCGAAGGGCAATGGACTAAAGCGCGGTTAAGGCTAAGCGTGCCGCGGGTACTCATGCTGCCCCAGCGCCCCTTCGCCCGCGAGAGACGAAAGGTGGCCGGTTTTTGATTCATAGGCTGGGACAATGCTTGTATCCGCCGTTGTAACTCCTGCCTTGCCTGTTTCTCCAGCCAGCGTATAATCAGCACCGCGGCATCCTTTTGCGCGGGGTACTGTAAAACGTCGCCATACAAGGTCACCTTTGTCACAGCAGCGCTTTGCAGGGTTAAGGAACGCCCAAAATAGGGGATGGCTGCGCCATCCTCGGGCGAAAACCGGGGTACAGGCGGAAGCAAAGCAACTTTCCTGCGGGTTTGCTCGATCCAACTGCGCTGTTTTTGAATAAACGCGTTGATCTGTGGAGTTTGCATTAAAAAAGGGGCACGCACAATAAGCGTACCGTTTGTATCGATTGATAATGCCAGCGTCTTACGGTTGCTGCGAATTAATTGATAATTTTCCATCGTTTAATCAAAATTAATACCGGGGTACAAACAAGCCGTGCGGATGAACGTAGCTTTGCAGCTTTGCGCCAGACGGCACTGCGGCACATTACGGCGGATTACATCTGCCTCAAAGGTGGTAACGCCATGCTCGGAAAGCAGATTCATGCCGGATGCGATCAGTGTTTTGGCGATTCCCAGGCGACGATAATTCGGCATCACATACAAGCCGATCAGCTGCGCGCTTTCGCCTGCACCGGTAAAGGCGGCTTCGCCGACAATTTCAGAACCGCGTGAAATATAAAGTGCGGAAAAATGGGGCATACTCATATACCGCTGCAGCATTGGCTGTTGCAGCGCATTCAAGCGATAAGTGTTCATACGCATTAAAAAGGCGGTTTGCTCCATCTGCGTTTGTAGCGGAACCATGCCCATCTCATACCCCATGGGAGCACTCGGCTTGGCATTGGGGGCGTAAATGCGCACTACGTCCAAAGCATCGTCCGCTGTAAAGCCGCTTTCACGGTAAAAGGACAGCATGGCAGCATCCTGCATACCCACTTGTGCAAATACCCGCGCTTTCAGGTTCGGCGTTTGCTGGCGCAGTTGTACAGCGCGCGCAAGTAAGGCACCCAGAAGCATATCCAGCCCAGGCCCTTTGGAGAAAACGCTTAAAAATATATTGACCGGTCGGTCCGGAAATAGATAGGGGTGATAAGACTGCACCAAATAACCTTCTGCCACGGTAGTGTTTGCGCTGTCGGCAACTAAAAAAACATTCTCGGGAGGCAGACCGTTATTGGTTTGCGCAGGGTGAAAAACTTGCATACTTGCGTTCGTCCTTTCAGGGGGAAACACGCAACAGCAATTGCGCCTCCTGTTTGGTAAATAGGTAATTAACAGTCTTATTTTACGCTGTTTTCCTGCCGGATGCAACCGTTAGTTTCAAACGCAGCAAACGTAGGGAATACAAGGTATTTATCACCTTGTCTTCTTTACCGGCAAAATTTATTTACATACGCGTCCAAACATTTTTGGATGACTTCCTGCGCTTCTGATGCGCCGCGGAGCTCGTCCACAACGGTTTCTTTTCCTTCCAGATTTTTGTATACGGAAAAGAAATGGGACATCTCGGAAAATATATGTTTGGGCAGATCGCTTACATCATGGTAGCCGTTATACGTCGGGTCTTGAAAAGGAATGGCGATGATTTTTTCATCCAAATGGCCTTGGTCCAGCATGGTTAACACGCCGATGGGATAGCAACGTACCAAACTCATCGGCTGAATAACCTCGCTGCAAACAATGAGCACATCCAATGGGTCCTGATCATCCGCATAGGTACGGGGAATCAATCCATAGTTGCTGGGATAATGGGTGGAGGTGTAAAGGATACGATCCAGAATCAGGTGTCCGGTTTCCTTATCCAGTTCATACTTTTTTTTACTGCCCTTTTCAATCTCGACCACTGCGATAAAATCCGACGGGGTAATGCGTGCAGGGGAGATATCGTGCCAAATATTGCTCATAGCAAACCTCCTAGCTTATTCACGGTTTATTGTAGCAAGCAACCAGCAGATTGTAAAGCACGCTGACTGTAAATATGGTATAATACACCTGACACAGAAATCTGGTGCGTATTGCGAAAAGGGAAGGCGGATCATGATGAAAAAAGCAACATTAGCACTTATTTGTATCGCGCTTACACTGTTGTTGGCAGGCTGTACGGCTGTCAACAGCGACAATAGCTTTCAGCAGCAGGCCCCTGAATCGGTTGGCACAACACAGCAGGCGCAGACAACAGAAGCGCAGGCAACACCTGAGCAGCAGACGATTGCTGAACCGACGTCAACCCCGACGCCGGACCCGGAGGTTCCGGGGTATAATGGATAATACACTGCAAAACGGTAAGGAGGATGCAACATGAAAGTGTTGATGATTAACGGCAGCCCACATCCACATGGGACTACCCGGCGTGTATTGGAAGAAATGGCAGCCATATTGGAAAAGGAACAGATTTCTTCGGAAATTTTAACCATAGGGCACCTCTCGATTCGCGGTTGTATTGCTTGCGGCAAGTGTGATGGCCGTTGCCGTGCCTTTAATGACGAGGTTAATTTGGCGCTGGAGAAAATGGAGGAAGCGGATGCGCTGGTGATCGGCACGCCTGTTTACTTCGCTTCGCCCAATGGGACGTTGATTTCCTTTTTAGATCGTATGTTCTCTGCAGGCAACGGAGAAAAAGCGTTTGCGGGCAAACCGGCCGCTTGTATCGCCGTTGCCAGACGCGCCGGAACGACCACAAGCCTTGACGTACTCTATAAATATCCCATGATTAACGGGATGCCGGTGGTATCCTCTAATTATTGGCCGATGGTACATGGCTCTAACGCAATGCAAGCCCCGCAAGATGAGGAGGGCATGGAGGTTGTACGCAATCTGGGGCGTAACCTTGCCTGGCTAATGCGCTGCATTACAGCAGGCCGGCAGAATGGCGATGCTTTTCCCAAGGGGGAAGCGCCACATTGCAGAACGGATTTTATCCGCTGAATATAATAAACCACCTCCAAACAGAGGCGGTTCAGCCTGCCATAAAAGATCAATCTGCGTTGTCGGCTGTGGGATGTGAAAGGGAAACACTTACAAACGAGTAAGCTCATCCCCTTTTCTCCCTTGCTTCCTAGCATCTTGGACTTTGTAGATAGGCTGGTAGTGTGACTATAAAATAAGGGTTTTGGCACACGCAACCGCCTCCAGACGGAGGCGGTTGCAATATGGAGCGGAAAGAGAGTTGCTGTTAGAACAGAGCCGTTATACTGCGGGCAACAGCATCCAGCGCCGCGGGTGCGTCGGCAATAACGCCGGTGCTTTGCAGCACGATTACTGCGATGCCAAGCAGCGTAACATAGAGCGCAAACCAATTCAGCGATATGCTTGCAATAACGCGCAGCATATACCGTATCGCTAAATACCCGCTTACCGCAGCAACAACGACGCCGATCAGAATAGCGGTCCAATCGTTGCTTTGGGCAAGTGATCCGGCTTTCACTGCGCTGTATCCCTCGCTAAGGAAACTGGCGACAATCGCGGGCATGCTCATCATAAAGCTGAATTTAGCGGCGGTTTTACGGTCTAATTTGGTTGCAACGCCGCCAAACAACGTTGCGCCGCTGCGGCTTACGCCCGGCAGCATGGCGAGCGCTTGCAAACAACCCATAATGATTGCGTTCATAGGGCCGGTGGTATTGTTTTCTGCCTGTCTGCGCTGGTTTACGGCGGAAAGCCATTGTGTAAGCAGCAGTAAAAGTCCTGTAAACAGGAAGCATACACCCAGTAAAATGTTGTGCGTTTCCAGATAGTCCAGTTGATCGCCAAACAAAACTTTGGCGACCAGCGCCGGTAAGGAAGCGACAATCAACAGTAACAACGTTTTATCCTTGATGGGATGCAGAATCATATGAATCCAATCCCGCCAGAACACTGCAAGAACCGCGATCAATGTACCCATGTGCAGCAGAATATTAAACAGCAACTGGTTTTGCAGGTCTACCTGAAACAATGCTTGAAATAGATTCAGGTGCCCGCTGGAAGAGATGGGGAGAAACTCGGCCAAGCCTTGTACCAGTCCGAGGAATGCGGCTTGAAAGATACTCATGATGCTTTATTCCTTTCCTGTTTATCAACTGCCACAGTATACACCTTAACCGCTGGGCTGTCACGCATGGATTGCCGGGCGAACGATTGCAATTATAAAAAGGAGGCGTACTTACATATGCCAAGGCGTTTTGAAGCGTTGGCGCTCTCTGTTCTCATGTGCGCTGTCAGCGCCGCGCTGCCGTTTGCTCTCCGCGCTCGCGCCGAAACACAAGCAGACAGCGAACCACGGCAGACGGCGGTGCAGGCGATGTTTTTTAACGTTGGTAAAGCGGATGCATCGCTGTATTGCTTGGGAGATAAATATTATTTAGTAGATACCGGCACCAAAGAAAGCGCGGATGCTATGCTGCGGGCGCTGGCTTACTATCAGGTGACAAATTTGGACGGCGTCGTGATTACCCATACGGATAAAGACCATGTGGGGGGCTTGAAAACACTACTGAAGAGCGATATTACCGTAGCTCAGCTCTATGCCCCTGCTTATTCTGTATACGCGGTTGAGGATCATCCGGTTACGAAATTATCCGAAAAATATAACGTAGCGCTTACCTGGCTGTATGCCGGGGATAGTATAAGCGTACAGGAGGACATGGCGTTTACTGCCTTGGGGCCAATATCGCTGGATCAACAGGAGGAGAACAACAACTCGCTTGTGCTGCGGCTGGTTACCCCGCAAGGCGACATGCTCCTAAGCGCGGACATGGAGGTACAGGAAGAAAGCGAGCTGCTGGCCGCTGGGGTGATACAGGCTGCCGAGGTGCTTAAAGTAGGGCATCACGGCGCCGACGATGCAAGCAGCGAAAGGTTTATTTACACTGTAAGACCGGAACTTGCGGTGATCTCCACCGACCCCGCGGAGGATGACGATACCCCAAACCCAAAGGTGATGATGAGGCTTTGGAATGTAGGTGCTGATGTATACATTACCAATCAAGCTAGCTGCTGCGTTGAGGTAACGCTTTCCGGCGGAACGGCGGTAGGGCGGCTGGTGAATTATCTGGTGGAGTAAATGCCCTGAACGCTGTTAATGGGCGTAATTTAACTTTGAGGCTTGTATAAGCTACCCTATGCGGTTTACTTCTTATAACCATAGGTAAGGCATTTACATAAGAATGCGGAAGCTCTTAAGCGGGATGCATATGAAAAAATCAATATAAAAGCAAAAAAGAACCGGCAGAAATGCCGGTTCCTAAATAGGAACGTTTTCTATGCTATGCTATTCAGCAAGGTTGGCAACAATCCCTAGCAGCCCCGGACCGGTGTGAATGGCTAGCACCGGGCTGACCGGACGGATAAAACAGGAGGCGATATTCAGCGACTCTTTTAATTTATCGACCAGCTTTAAAGCATCTTCATAAGCTTGTCCGTGAACCACGGAAAGGTTGATGCGGGATTTGCCAAATTTTTTAGCGGCTTCATGCGCCATGGTTTCAATAGCGGCTTTATAACCACGCGCTTTTGCCAGTGTTTGGTATACGCCGTCATCGTTAATAAAGATGATGGGTTTAATTTGTAACAGGTTGCCTACAACACCTTCTACCAGCCCGATACGTCCGCCTTTGCGCAGATACTCCAACGTGCGGATGACGAACATACCCAGTTGTGAAGAACGTACCTTTTGCGCTTTCGCGATGGCCGTTTCCGGATCATCGCCTGCTTCCAGCGATTCGGCAACCGCAAGCACCATTGCGCCAAGCCCAGTGGAAAGCGTTAGAGAGTCTACAACACGGATGTTCATGCGATCCGCGTAATCCTCTGCGAGCATACGCACCATATTAAAAGTACCGCTGAGACCGGAAGAGATGCAAACGTGAATTACGTCGGTTACACCGTCGGCAGCCAACTCATCATACAGAAGGCTTACATCGTCCGGTAAGGGCAGACTGGTTTTTGGTAGTTCAACTTTCAGTATTTCATATAGTTGATCCTCGCTCAATTCCACCCGGTCGCGGTATTCCTGATTTTGACATACGATCCGAAGTGAAATCATACGGATGTGATGTTGTGCTAATTGTTCGTCGCTCAGGTCACAGGAGGAATCCGTTATTATTACCGTTTTCCGTCCTTCTACCATCGTGTTTGCCCCCTCTGCTGTATGGATATTCTACCCACTGACCTTATTATACCATTTGTATGCTTTGCGTCAACGCCGTGGGGCGATTTTGTTGGATGTTTCACGATTTGTTCATGTTTTCCACGCTTTTCCATACAAAAACAGGGTTTGTAACGTCCGTCAAAACTTGTACATCCCGGTTGACAAAGCGCGTTGCGTTGATTTACTATGAAACTTGGTTTGACAATGATTATTGCAAAAACATCGGAGGCGAAGCGCCGGATGATATTCACCGCGACAGACCCCGGACGGAACCGTAACCAACGCGTTTGGGCGTTGAGGAAAATACTATTTGTACTTCTGCTGGCAGCGTGCGTTGCTGTCGGTTTTTTCGCCGTTGCACACGCACAGGCGGAAACCTTGGTCACTGTTTCAGCCATGGGTGATACGGCAACCTATGTCGATACATGGCAGACGGTGCCGCTTACCGCAAGATTTGATGTTTCGGTAGATGGCACGGTAATCGGACGCATCACAGCGAACCCGGACGAGGAGCAGCTTGCAGCGGGTGAAACCGACACCTTCACCCTTGCAGAGGACGTTACCGAAGTACAGCTGATTCCCGTTGCGGAAGATGTGCCGGAGGGATATTCATTTCAAAGCCCTATTACGCTGACGGTTCAGCCGGGCGAGGAAAACCAGAAAACCGTTTTTGCTTATGCGCAAAGCGGCTTTTTCTCGGTGGTGAACGTTTCCAGCGCAACCGGAGAGGCGCAAAGCGGCGCTGAATATGTGGTTTTGGATGCGCAAAGCAACATGGTACTCAGCTTCTCAGTAGGCGAGGGCGGTACATATACGGCTGCGCAGGCTTTACCTAACGGTAACTACCAGCTGGTGCAAATGCGCGCGCCGGATGGAACGCTGCTTTTGGAGGATCCTATTGCGTTCCCGATCAATACGTATTACGGCAGCGCAGAGAATATTACGACTGTCACAGTATCCAACATGGCTGCACCTGTGGAAAATGGCCAAATTGGCAACCTGACGCTGTCGGCGGATGCGTTTACCCATCAGGGAGATGCGTTTTATACGACACTTGTAGTTTCCGGCTTGTGCGATGGACAGAATACGCTGCCGTTGAAGGATTATATGGTCACGGTAGCACCGGCGGATCTGTTTGCAGTAGACGGCGAAGAGATTAACGGTAAGCAGGCGATTTATGCCGAGCAGGTTACGCTATCCAGCACGCAAAGCTCGCTGCAATGCGAAGTGCAGGGGCTGGATGCGGATGGGGAACCCTTGGGCGATGCGGTGCGCTGCGCGCAGGGCGTTACGGTAAGCCTTACCGGGGCAAGGGGCGTAAAGATTACTTATTTAAATGAAAACGGCGAGACTGATATGCCTGTCGGGTTCGATGCCGGTACAATAACCCTGAAGCTGCGCTGCGATACAGCCGTTGCCGGTGCAAATGAGCGTACCGCGGCCACAGCGTCGCTTACTACAGGGGTAATATATACCTATCAATACTCCAGCGCGGATGGCGGAAGCGATGTTACCGCATCCAGCAATATCGATCCGGTATCGGCAACGCTGAGGATACCGGACGGAAAAGTGACGCTTGCATTCACAGCTGATGCGCAGGTGCTGGTGGATGGAACCCAAACGGTCGTTGTAAGCGCCGCTGGAGCACGGAACTGGGGAGATACGTTTACGGTGGCGGCGCAGCTGCCGGCAGGCGCCAGAGCGAATGCTTCAATGCTGCCGCAAGGGGCAACCCTGCTGCGCAGCGAAGATGCTGATACCGTTGTTTTTACATCGGATGCACTGGCGGATAGCGGTCTGGTTATCCCTGTGCAGGCTGGTACCGTAGAAGGCATCACCATATGGGTTTATGATCCGCAAGCCCTGCCTCAAACGCTGGATAATCCAGAAGGGTATGTGCTTGACGTTAGCGAACATGCGGGTGCGCCGATGCTGGATACGTGGCTGGGGGTACATAATGGCCGGTATGCTGTGCTGGATGTGTTTTTACCTGCCGCGCTGGATACTGGTACGGTAGCCGATGGAATGCAAATACTCCTTTCTGGTACGATTGCTGAACAAACGGGCGAATCTACGGAGGAGCTGGCGCAGCTATGTGTATTGTTGGCAATGCCTGATTCCAATACCGTTTATACTGCCCTTACGGACGAAAGCGGCGTATTTACTGTTACCGGAGATCTGTTACCACAAACAGTAACCCTTACCGCTTTACTGCCGGCCAATACAATGGGGCAAGCCGCAAAGAAGCAGGGGTTTGAAACGGTAGAAAACCTGACCTTGCCGCAAAGTGATTATGCGATCATCTTCAGCCGTCTCAGCGGACTAAGCGGGCAGATTGCCACGCAGGATGGTACTACGCTTTCAGGCGTTACGTTGCAGCTGATGCAAAATGGAAATGTAGTGCAAACCGCAAAGACGAATCAAAATGGCGTATATACGTTCAGTGCGCTACAAGCGGACACCTATGATGTGTTGATAACCCTGGAAGACGGCGTAGAAGCTACGCTGCAAGCGCAGGTTGGCGTTTCGGAAGAAACAAACGGTTTTATAGTGCGCAATCTGGCTTTGGCATACGGCGAAAACCAGAGCTTGAACCTAACCGCTACATTGCTTAGCTCCGTTACAGGGACCATAACGCTGGACGACGCGCCTGCCGCGAACGTGACCATCACGCTTACCGGCGAAAGCGGCGCAACGCTGTCCACCCTTACGGATGAAAACGGCGCTTATACCTTTGCCGGGCTTTCAGCCGGAACTTATTATATAAATCTACAGTTGCCGGAGAATCAGGCAGTTGTTGCGGTAAACGGCGAGAGCGTCGAGCCGCAAAACCCATATAAGGCGACATATACGCTTGCAGGCGGCAAAATAAAAACAGATAAGATTGCGATGGTACATACCGCGACGATAACAGGTGTAATCAATTCACTTGGCGCGGGGAAGAACATCGCAATTGCATCGATAGCTATGCAGCGCTCAGCGGTGACGGATGAGAATGGCGGCTTTACCTTTACCTGTCTGCCCGCTGGGGATTATACGGTGTATGCACCGCTTATTGCAGGCGAAACCCTGCTGGCTGATTCCGCTTGGAGCGTATCGGAGCAGGGAGATATGATCTGGCTTACCATCAGCGTTGCTGCCGGGGAAAGTTACACGCTGCCGGAAGTGGAATATGTAGCGATGACCAGTATTACCGGCGTTGCCTATATAGACGATAACGGCGATCTTACTTACTCCGACAAAGAGCAGTTGATGAGCGGCGTACCAGTGGCACTGCAAAAAAAGCAGGATGGTGCATGGTCGGACATTGGGGATACAGTTACCAATGAATATGGGCAGTATACCTTTGCCGATCTTTCGGCGGGTACATACCGCGTTGTATCCTACGTGGAAAGCGATTTATACGTGGCGGCGGTGGGCGGCAGCACCCAAACCCTCGGGGCATCGGCAGTCCGCACCAGCGCGGAAATGAGCGTTGCTAATGGTGAAAATCTGGCGGGCGATACGGATGTCGCGCTCTGCCAGTCTGCCCGGATTGAAGTAACGGTGTTCTTTGATAACAACGAGAACGGAATGCGTGGCGACTATGAGCGTGCAATCGCGGGAATAACGGTACAGGCTGTAGCGGCGGAGGACCCGACAGGCGAAGCAATCGCCGAAGCGGTAACCGATGTCGAAGGCCTTGCGGCCTTAACCGCATTGCCCCCCGGCAGTTATGTGCTGCGCGTAACGCTGCCGGATTCCTACCTGTTTACAACTGTATCCGATAAGCTCAGCGCCCGTAACAGCTGTATTGGGGATACCGACGAACAAACGGCGGTTTCTGGGGTGATAACGGTACAGTCCGGAGAAACGGTTGCTGCCGGCGTCGGTGCAATCAAAGTGGGGTCCTTCTCCGGCCGGGTATGGCTGGATACGAATAACGATGGTCTGATTTCGGAGGATGAGCCGGGCGTAGCAGGTATTCTGCTGACGCTTTCGGGTAGTAAAACGGGGAATACCTATCAGTTCACGACAGATGATACAGGCGTATATGTATTCCCGCTGTTGCGTGATGATAAATATGAACTGACCGCTGAACTGCCGGAAGGCTACCTGTTTGCGCGCTATACAAAAAGTGGCGGAGACAGTCGATCCGTATTTACGACGGATGGCACAAGCGCATCGCGCGACTTCTCTGTCAATGGCGCGGAAGATGTAACCAGCATGAATGTTGGGTTAATTAAGCGGGCCGCAATCACCGGTATCGCATTTCTGGATATGAATTACAACGGCGTTTATGACGAGGGCGAGCCGCCGTATGAGGGCGTTACTGTTGAGGTGATTAAAAACGCCAATGATAAGTCCGCTGGGAAAGTTGTCACCGGCGAAGATGGCATCTACACGTTTGATTCCCTCCGTACGGGCGATTACCGCTTGCGGGCGATTCTACCCAATGATGGCAGCACGTTTACGGTTGTCCCGCAGAATGTGAGCGGCGTTTATAACCAGTTCGTCGCACGCGAGGGAAGACGGGAAAATTCCATTTTGTCCATCACGTTTGATAATGGCGATACGGTAGAAACCTGCATCGGCGTGGCGCGCGGCGCTGCTATTACCGGAACGGTGTATTACGATAAGGGATACGATGGCACACAGGATAAAAAAGATTCCGGAGTTTCCGGTATTAAAGTGCAGCTGATGAACAGCGCTGGCGAAATTGTGGAAACAGCTTCTACATCCAGCAGCGGTGCTTATACGCTTAGCGGTATCATGCCGGGCGAATACACCGTACGTTTCCTACGCAGGGACGGATACGCCTTTACCCGCTACCGTCCGGATGAGGATGGGGGCAATGATGTTGCAGCGCTTGCAAAAGACGGCTACGGCGAAACGAACCCGCTGACCGTAACAATGGGCGAAGATATTGAGCAAGTAAACGCAGGCATGCTGCCATCTTCCACCCTGACCGGCGTATTCTTTGATGATGCGAACGATAACGGCTTGATGGACGAAGGTGAAACCGGCTTTACGGACGGAAGCGTCCGGCTGCTTTCTGCAGACGGGGAAGTGGACTTGACGGAAGCGGTTGGCGAGGATGGCGTATACTTCTTTGATGGGGTCATGCCGGGCGAATACACCGTTACCTACCTGCTGCCGTTGAACGCCACCATGGCGAAAGTAACGGAGGGCGGCAATACGCTGGAAAACCAGGGACAGGAAAATGTGGTTTCCGGCTTAACGGTAGAATCCGGCAAAGAATACGCAGCGCAGCTGGTGGGCGCGGTAACGCTTGGTACCTTTGAAGGCCATGCTTTCCATGACGTAAACGGGAACGGTATACAGGATGAAGGCGAGGAGGCGTTGGCCGGGGTTGCGCTTACCTGTACCCCGGATAATACGGCTTTGGAGACCGCTAAAATCGTAACGGATGCGGATGGTAGCTTCTCAATCACGGGCTTACATCCCGCGGCGTATACACTGCACATCGCGCTGCCTGACGGCTATATATTCTCCGGGGATCTTACCCAAAGCGATCTTACGCTGGCTACTGCGCAGGAGGATACGTTCGACTGCCCGTGGAGCGTGCTGACCAACCGTGCTGATAATGCAATCGGCGCGGTGGCGCCGGCAACTATTCTGGCATCTGTATGGTTGGATGAGAACCGGGATGGGCAACATGCTGATAATGAGCGGCTGCTTTCCGGATTGACGTATGAATTGTATGATGAGAATCAGGGACGCGTGGTAAAAACTGCACGTTCCGGGGAAGACGGCATCGCGACATTCTCAAACGTTCGCCCGTCTGTTTATACTGTGCGGTTTGCCTTGTCCAGTCAGGCACAACCGGCGGACGCTGGTAGCACCTTTGTGCGTAGCGGTTCGATTATGAGCCAGAGCGGCATAGTGATTACCGAGGGAATGACCTTTAACGACATCAGCGGCAGTCTGGTTAGCTACACCAGTATCGGCGGTACAGTTGCGCTGGACGAAAACGGCGCCAGTTCGGTACAGGCCGGGGTAACCGTTACGTTATACGCGGGTAACGCTACCACACCGCTGCAAACCACTGTAACGGATGAAACAGGCGAATACCGCTTTGACGGCCTCTGGCCGGGTGAATACCGCATGACGGTAACGCAGCCGGAAGGGATGATTTTCATCCGGCAAAACGATCCGAATTATCCGGCGGGAACC
The DNA here is from genome assembly GCA_963675655.1 of Candidatus Limiplasma sp. GTDB lineage: Bacteria > Bacillota > Clostridia > Christensenellales > Aristaeellaceae > CAXXOK01. Next base: position 3,368,420 of record OY776489.1, on the reverse strand, counting down.
TCGGTAGTCGCCTCTGCCGAAAACGCGGTGGGACAAAGCGATATCTTTACCGTTGCAATGGCGAAAAACCAACTGGCCTTGAACGCTGTTCTTATCAAACCTGCCCGTGTTGGTGATCAGGCATGGCTTGATACCAATAAAAACGGATTGATCGACGCAAATGAACCCAGCATCAACGGTGTTACGGTGCAGCTGCTGGAAAATGGAGAAGTTGCTTATACAACGGTAACAAACGCTTGGGGTTATTATGAGTTTAGCGATGTGTATCCCGGCGCATACATGCTGCGGGCAGTCGCATACCCGGTGCTGGCGATTACACAGCCGATACCGGCGTTGCAGATGATATCCAGCTGCTTGACTGCAGGTGACGGCGAAAGTGCGACGAGCGATGAATTCAGCGTGCAGAGCGGCACAAAGAACTTCGATTTTAATCTGGGGTATATATTACCGGACGGAGAGACAATGCCGCAGGGGATTACCAAGGGCGGCGTGCAGCAGTGGCCGGTAGAGGACGCTGACGAATAACAAAATAACTTGCCTGCCTAAACGGCGCAAAGCGATTACGCTTTGCGCCGTTTAGCATATCTAACTATTGTGGGGCTTAATATGAAGAATGTGAAGACTCCCTCCCCCGGTGATACTGGGAGAAGGAGGTATGCACATACCTATATACTTGGGTAGACAGGATGGGAAGATGCAATATGCAGGCATATCCTGTGGTGCTGGCGTAACGATAGCAAGTCTATATTTTACATAGCTATATGGATGATTCACAATTGGCAGATGAATCGATTTCCGGGTTGGAGAGCGTATCCGCCTGCGAGGCGGGAATAACTCGAATGCCATTTTCTTTTAACAGCTTGGTTGTTACGCCGTCTCCGGTTACCAAGCCTCCGTCAAAACGTCCGTTGTGGATGGTACCACAACCGCAGGAAGGGCTGCGATCCTGTAAAATGGCACTTTGGCAACCCAACAGTTGGGCAAGGCGCAGTGTTTCGGCTGCGCCTTTTTGATAAGCGCCGGTTACATCCTGCTCGTTGCAAGTGTATACATGGCCGTTCCGTATTTCCGCCGGTTCCCGCGGAGCGGCTAGTCCGCCATAGATTTCCGGGCAGAAGGGAATCAGCGTATGGGTATCCTTCAGATTTATAACAGCTTGTGTTTGCTGGGCACTGCCATCATAGCGGCACGCAAGCCCAAGCAGACAGGCACTCACGAGTAGTTTCATCTTGGTATCCTCCTTATGCTTGTTCTATTTTATCACAGCCTAACAGCACCGGCAAGGCGGTTATCAGCAGCTTGTCGAGATGGGGCAAACCCCTTTCCGGCTTGACATCGCGGGTCGTGCGTGCTATTCTTTATCTGTTTGGGATTATCCACCGGGATGATCGACAGGGCTCCATAAAACCACGTTGCAGGAGCCGCGTTTTCTTGATGGAGGCATGAATGAACAAGCGATATTTGCTGTCACAGGCAATGAAAACCATATTTCAGTTTTTACTATATTTTTCCTTATTCATTACCTTCTTTCTTCTCTTATCCGTCACAAACCCGCAGATCATTAATATGAGCCGTACCGCGGCAACCACGATGGCCACTTTTGCCATTGTGCTGTTGATTCTTACCTATGTTTACGGCGGCTATCAGCTGGGGGTCAAAAAAGCAAGATCGGTCTTTTCCTCCATCGTCATCGCGATTGTGATGACGGATGTAGCTACGTATTTGCAATTGCAGATCATGAACGTGAACCCGGCCAATAATGACCGCCTTATTCTATTTGGTGAGGATTTATGGCTGTTAATGGGCACGATCATGATTCAAATCGGACTGATCTATTTCTTTGTTATGCTTGGCTACCGGTTCTTCTTCACCATTAATCCGCCGCAGAAATGCTGTATTATTGCATCCTCGCAGGAACATGCGGAGCATGTGGCGGAAAAGATAGCTACCTTCCGGCAGAAATACAGGCTGCACGATGTACTGCATTACCAATGCGAAGATGTTGAGCAAACGATACTGAACAACGATGTGGTGTTTCTGTCTGGAATACCAGATACGGAGGAAGCACAGCTTAAGAGTTTCTGCTATCAAAATGGGAAAACCATTTATTTGCAAGCGGAGCTTGGAGATGTAGTTATTTCCACATCCCAGCAAAACGTAATTGATGACACGTTGTTTCTATACATCTGCCGCGTGGAACCTACGCCCATGCAGCGATTGATTAAGCGTTTTTCGGATATACTGCTTAGCTTGATGGGGCTTATCATCGCCAGCCCAATTATGCTGACGGCAACGCTTGCGATTTTCTTTGCCCATAACGGCCCGGTTTTCTTCCGGCAGAAGCGCGCAACGCTGGGTGGTAAGGTGTTTGAGATTATTAAATTCCGTACCATGTATCAGGATGCGTGCGATGCCGTGGGACAATCAGCCTGTGTAAATGACGACCGCATTACCAAAATAGGGCGCGTACTACGTAAGTACCGTATTGATGAACTGCCCCAACTATTCAATGTATTGGTAGGGGACATGAGTATTGTTGGACCGCGGCCGGAAATGTTGGAGAACATAGCAAAGTACACCGCAGAAGTGCCGGAGTTTGAGTACCGTAAACAGATGAAAGCAGGGCTTACCGGCATGGCGCAGATTGACGGCAAGTATAATACAACGCCGCGCGATAAGGTAATGTTGGACTTGTTCTACATTGAGAATTTTTCATTGATGCTGGATATGAAGATGATTATGCGTACCGCAACAATTTTCTTCCGCAGAGACAGCACCGAGGGTTTTCACCAGAACCGGCACGTAAACTGCCCGCCGATGCGTATGGCTAAAACCTGTATTGTGCAAACCGCATCAGCATCGTGGGAGCAATTATCCAAAACTATCGAGGTCAGCCGGGAGAATATACCCAACGAAACCGTACTGGACGCTTCTGCGTTAAATGCTGGCATACGTAATAAAGCAGTTGCAGCGCAGCAGAATAACATGAGTGAAATGCAACGGACAGCAAACGCACAAGAGGAAACGGTTGGCGAGGTAAGTATACCTGCCGTTTCGCAGGACGGTGCTTCCGCAGGTCTGCTATCGGGCGCAAGCGTCGCCCTTTAGTAAATATAGGCGTAGAGAGGGAAAGCAAAATGGACAAAACACTGTTGATTTTAGCAGCCGGTATGGGTTCCCGTTATGGCGGCAACAAACAGGTGGACGGCATGGGCCCACACGGAGAGATGCTGTTTGAATACTCTATTTATGATGCGATGCAGGCGGGATTCACCAAGGTTGTTTTTATCATCAAGCGTGAGTTTGAGGGCATCATCCGAGAAATGGTTGGCGATACCCTGAGCCGCAAGATCAAAGTTGCGTATGTATATCAGGAATTTGAGTCGCTGCCCGCTTCATACCATATGCCTAAGGAACGCGTTAAACCTTTTGGCACCGTACATGCTATGCTCTGCGCCAAGGATGCCATTCACGAGCCGTTTGCCGTGATTAATGCGGATGATTATTATGGCTGCGCGCCGTACCAGCTGATTGGGGATCGGATTGAAAAACTGGAAGCGGAAAATGAAGCTTGCATGGTCGGCTATTACCTGAAAAACACGGTGAGCGAAAACGGGCATGTTACGCGCGGCGTATGTGCGACCACACCGGAAGGAAAACTGAAAAGCGTAACGGAAACCTATAAAATTCAGCCTTTCCCGGATGGAACCATTCGCGATACAAACGTAGACCCCAACGGTGTTGTGCTGGACCCGGACAGCATTGTAAGCATGAATTTGTTTGGCTTTACGCCTTGGATTTTCGATGTGGCACAGAAGCATTTTGAGGACTTTTTGGCGAAACTCTCGCCGGAGGAACTGAAAGCCGAATATGTGCTGCCTGTATTGGTTGATCAGCTTATGCACGAAACCGGCTTGCCTGTAGACGTGCTGAAAACCGACGCGGCATGGTTTGGTGTTACTTATAAGGAAGATAAGCCTTATGTGCAGCAACAGCTGAAAACTATGCATGATAAGGACGTATATCCAGATACTTTATTCTAAACACTCCGTAGGAGGAAGAATATGACCATTTTACTAACTGGCGGCGCCGGATTTATCGGTTCGCATACGTATGTGGAATTGCTCAACGCAGGGTATGATGCGGTGATCGCCGATGACTTTTCCAATAGCTCAATTGAAGTCATTAAACGGCTGGAAACCATTACTGGTAAGCCTGTACCGTTCCATCAAATCGATGTTTGCGATAAACAGGCACTAAAAACGGTATTTGAGCAGCATTCGATTGATGCGGTTATTCACTTTGCAGGTTTTAAAGCGGTTGGCGAGAGCGTGCAAAAACCGCTGGAGTATTACCGTAACAACTTAGATAGCACGCTTTCCCTGTGTGAGGCGATGCGGGAATTTGGCGTGACCCGTTTCGTGTTCAGCTCCTCTGCTACGGTATATGGCACGGCAGAAACCATGCCGCTGATGGAGAATATGCCCACAGGCTGCACGAATCCGTATGGATGGACGAAATACATGATCGAGCAGATTTTGACCGACGTTGCCGCTGCGGACGCTAACTGGGCGGTCGCGCTTCTGCGTTACTTTAACCCCATCGGCGCGCATAAAAGCGGCTTGATCGGGGAAGACCCGGTTGGAATCCCCAATAATCTGATGCCGTATGTGAGCCAAGTGGCATCCGGTAAACTGAATAAGCTGCGCGTGTTTGGCGATGATTATCCAACGCCGGACGGTACGGGCGTGCGGGATTACATCCATGTGGTAGATTTAGCAAAAGGGCATGTGGCGGCTTGCAACTACCTTTTAAAAAACAAAGGCTGCGAGGTATTTAATCTGGGTACCGGAGTTGGTTACAGCGTACTGGATTTGGTGAAAACCTTTGAAAAGGTCAACGGAATTCCCATTCCATATGAGGTAATCGACCGTCGCCCGGGAGATATAGCCACATGCTATGCCGATGCGACCAAAGCCCATAAACTATTGGGCTGGAAAGCGGAAAAGACGCTTGAGGATATGTGCCGGGATGCGTGGTATTGGCAAAGCCAAAACCCCAATGGATACAAACCGGCAAACTAAATGATATAAACAAAAACCACCGGATGCGCAGCCTGCACATCCGGTGGTTTTACGATTCGGTTATTCTACCGTAACACTCTTGGCAAGATTGCGGGGCTTATCGACATCGCAATCGCGTGCAACCGCCATGCAGTAGGCAAAAAGCTGCAAGGGAATCACAGCCAGCAGTGGCGCCAGCAGGTCGTCCGCAGTAGGAATGGTAATTAATTCGTCTGCTTCGCCTACGACTTTTTCATACATATCCTCGCGGCATACAGCCAGTACGTACGCACCGCGAGCTTTTATCTCCCGCAGGTTGCTCAGGGTTTTATCCAGTAAAGCGGGCTGGGTAATGGTGGCGACGACCAGACGGCCATTTTCCAGCAGGGCAATCGGGCCGTGCTTCAGCTCGCCTGCGGCATAGGCTTCACTGAAAACGTAACTCACTTCTTTCAGCTTGAGCGCAGCCTCCATAGACAAGGCAAAATCCAGCCCACGGCCGATAAAGAATACATGCTTCTTATGGCTCATTTTCTTAGCAAAGCTTTGCAGCTTTGTTTCGGTTTGCAAGGCCAACTCCGCTTTAGCGGGCAGTTGAGCTAATTCCTTGCGAAGCCTTTCGGATTCCTCTTGTGGCAATGCACCTCGCAAATCGCCAAGTGCAAGGGCAAGAAGAAGCATCATTTCAATCTGCGTCATGTAGGCCTTGGTGCTGGCAACGGCAATTTCCGGACCGGCATACGTAAACAAAGTATTCGTATCACCAACCTCGCGCGCAATTGTCGAGCCGACTACATTACAAACGGCCAATACCTTAGCGCCGCGCCGCTTTGCCTCACGCAGTGCGGCGAGTGTGTCGGCAGTCTCACCGCTTTGGGAAACGGCAATGAAGATTTCGTTGTCGCCGATGATCGGGTCGCGGTAACGGTACTCACTTGCAACATCAACCGTTACCGGTACGCGCGCGAGTTTTTCAATGACATATTTGCCAAATATACCGGCATGGTAGGCGGTGCCACAGGCAACAATGGTGATTTTTTGCAGGGATTTGGCTTCGGCCTGCGTAATAGGGAGCCACTCGTATGGTCCGTTCTTGGCGCGTGGAGTAAAGGTGTTTTGTAAAGCCTGCGGTTGCTCGTGTATCTCTTTGAGCATATAATGGGCGTAGCCGCCTTTTTCGGCACTGCTTAAATCCCAGGTAACATGGTAGGGCTCAGGGTGGCATACTTCGCCTTCGCGGTTATAAACCGTAATACCGCTGCTGCATAGCACAGCAACCTCCTGATCTTCTAAGAATATAACATCTCTTGTATGGCGAAGTAAAGCGGGAATATCGCTAGCGATAAAAGCTTCGCCGTCTTTAGCGCCTACGACCAGCGGGCTTTCGCGCCGGGCGCAGAAAAGTTTATCCGGTTCAGTATCGCACAATACCCCTAAGGCATAGCTGCCCTCCAGCATTGTAATTGCCTGTAAAAGAGCCGCTTTCATGTCGCCGTTGTACAGACTGCCAAGTAAATGCGCCACGACCTCTGTATCGGTCTGGGAAACAAAAACGCACCCTTGCTTTTGCAACTGCTTGCGAAGCGCATCGTGGTTTTCAATAATGCCGTTATGGACAACCGCAATGCCGCCCTGTGCTCCGGTATGCGGATGTGCGTTTACATCGCTTGGTTCGCCATGCGTTGCCCAGCGGGTATGCCCGATACCGCTGGTGCCCTGCAAGGGTTGCTGTGCAAGCGCCTGTTCCAGATTTTCCAGCCTGCCTTTGGTTTTACAAATATCAATGTTACCGCTTGCATTCAATATGGCAACACCTGCGCTGTCATACCCGCGATAACTTAGCCGGGACAAACCTTCCATTAAAATAGGACTGGCATCCTTTTGCCCAATATAACCGACGATTCCGCACATAGTATGCGAGCACCTCCAAAATACGTATTCAAACGTATTGAATTGTATCATAATGTGTTGAAATATTCAAGCTGTAATCAATGAATCATTCTGAAATAGAAGTAAATAATCAGGCAAGGCTATATTTTTAGTGCGGAAAGAAAACTTGCGCTGATACGAAAAACTTGCTATGATACGGGCTGAAGGGGATGAGCGAATGGCGAAAATACTGGTAACCCATGGCGTGCCGATGAAACGATTTGCATTACTCAAACCCAATGAAGTGATCATTCCTAAACCGGGTAAGGCCTTTAGCCGGGATGAGTTACAAGCGCTTCTACCGCAATGCGCGGGAGTTGTGGCTTGCGGCTCGATGGACCGGAGTTTGCTGGCAAGCTGTAAGCAGGTAAAACTCATCGTCTGCTACGGCGCAGGTTATGACGCAATCGATATAGAAGCGGCGACAGAATTGGGCATTCCCGTCGCCAACGTGCCGGATAGCGTTACAGAAGCGACAGCCGAGCTGGCCATGGCGCAGTTGCTCACACTTCTGCGGCGTGTAAGTGAAATGGACCATGCAATACGAAATCATAAAAAAACGAAAAAGCTTTTTTCCATGGGGCGCACAATGGGGGTATCGCCGGAAGGATTGACCCTTGGCATTGTTGGCATGGGGCGGATTGGCGCTCGCATGGCCGAGTTTGGCCGTTTTTTACACATGCGGGTTGTATATACGAACCGGAGCATTAAACCCTATTCGGTAGCGGGTAATGCGCGGCGACTGCCGCTGGATGAATTGCTGCAAACGGCGGATGTGGTATCTTTGCATTGCCCTCTAACGACACAAACCCGCGGTATGATCGGCGCTCGTGAACTGGCGATGATGAAACCGACATCCTTTATTCTTAATACAGCGCGTGGGAAGCTGATTGATGAAAGCGCGCTGGCAACAGCGCTGGAGCAAGGCAAGCTTGCAGGGGCAGCACTGGATGTGTTTGAAAACGAGCCGGAGATAAACGCCCGTTTGAAGCTGTTACCAAATGTGGTTTTAACCCCGCATATGGGCAGTAATACACTGCGTACGCGAAATAGTATGGCAGAACAATGTAGCGAGAGTTTACTGACGGCGTTAGCAGGGTATAAACCGCCGAACTTACTAAACCCGGAAGTATGGCCGTATGATGATTAAAATACCTTCTTAGGGTTTGGTAATCGTGAAGCCGGGATTTTTAATAGGACAAAAAAGAACTTTCTTTTTCACAGAGGAGCGCTACAAGAATTGCATTGAAAGATATCGCATTCATTTGCTCATCTGCTGGCTGCTGTTGCCTTTCTGTGAATGTAGACGATCTATTATTCACTGGCACTAGACCGTAAGAATGATTGAAATGTAAGCTGCTGATGATTGTAATCAATACTACTGTATTCGGATAAGTATACCAAAACACGCCCCTTACCGTATCGACGATAAGAGGCGTGTTGTTTACATGGTTACAGCAATGCTGGAATATCAGACAGAGCTTGAATACGGATGACTGGCTCCAAATCATAATATATGCCTTCCGGGTCCAGCAAAATCCCGGATACACCGGCGGCAATGCCGGATTGAATGTCAATATCGCGATCGCCAATCATATAAGCATCCTGTGGAGTAAAGTGATGCTTTTTTATAAGGTGGACAATAGCATCTGGGGCGGGTTTATCCGCAAAGCCATCCTCTCGGGTAACAAAATCCGAAAAATAATTTGCCAGCCCATCGCTTTTCAATTCGTCAATCGCCCGGTGGTCGCGATGGGTGAAGAGGTAGTGCTTACAGCCAAGCTGCTTTGTTGCCGCTAAACATTCCGTTAGCCCAGACATAGACGGTATACGCTGCTGCCGGGCGTGATGTACCCGGAAAGCGGCCAGCAACTCTTCCGTGGGAATGGAAAAGCGATCCTGATAGGTCTGGGCCGCGAAGTAAAGTGTCTTTTTAATTAACCGATATGCTTCCTGATAATCAGCTTGGTAGTGAAAATCGGCTAAGGCAGCCAGCAAGGCCTCGGTCATTTGCGGGTACGAATCGTATAGTGTCCCGTCAAAATCCCAAATCAGATGATGGTGCGCATTATTTTTCATCTTCGGTTTTCTCCTGCGTGGCGTCCGGGAGTATCTTGCTGACCAGCGCCGTTTCCACACGGTGCTCGCTCAGATCCTCTACTTGAATGTGCAGCCCATGTACATCCACTTCGGGTTTGGAACCGTCTTGCGGTATCGCCGTAAAGCAACTGAAGATCATCCCGCCGAGCGTGTCGTATTCTTCATCTAGCGGCAAATCCATATCCAGTGCATCGGCAAGGGTTTCCAGATCTACTGTACCTTCGCAGCGCCACAGGTTATCGCCAAGCTGAACAATTTCGCTTTCTTCAGCGGGGTCAAATTCATCGTATATGTTGCCGACGATCTCTTCCAGCAAATCTTCCATAGTGACAATACCGCTCATGCCGCCATATTCGTCTACGACGATTGCCATGTGCACCTTACGGGTCTGCATATCGCGAAACAGCGCATCGGCTTGTACGGTTTCCGGTACAAGGTACGCAGGGCGCAATAGTTCCCGTAAGGTTTTAGGCTCTTTGCTCTGCGCGTTCAGCAGAAAATCGCGCGTGTTGAGCACGCCGACAATATCATCGACATCCTCGTCATACACAGGGAAACGGCTCAGGCCGGAATCCCGGATGGTTTGGATAATCTCGTCGGAGGTTTCATCCACTTGAATGGTAACAACATCCATACGGTGTATCATTACGGATTCTGCTGTGGTATTGTTAAACTCGAAGATGTTCTCAATCATCGTGCGCTCGTCCTGTTGAATGGTGCCGCTCTCTCCGCCGATGTCCACCATCATGCGGATTTCTTCTTCGGTCACCTTTTCATCCACATCGTTAGGATCGATGCGGAACAGGCGCAGCATTACATTGGTACTGGAAGAAAGCAGCCAAACGATTGGCCGGAATATCTTTTGCACTACAATGATTACATTGCAGCTGATCCTTGCTGTTTTATCGGGGAACTGCATTGCAATACGCTTGGGGGTCAATTCGCCCAGTACAAGCGTGAAATAGCTTAGGATGATAGTAATCAGCACCAGACAAATGGTGTTGAGCGTATCCATGGAGAAAAAGGTGAAACCGGAAGCATGCAGGCTTTGCGCGATACGTGACGCAAAGTGATCCGCTGCCAGTGCGCTAGCCAGAAACCCGCTGAGTGTAATACATACCTGTATTGTGGAAAGAAAATCGTTAGGGGCTTCGGCAAGCTTGAGCATTACGGCGGCTTTTTTATCCCCGTCCTCGGCTTGTTTACGAACCTTGTTGTCGTTTAGGGAGATAACAGCAATTTCGGTGGCAGCGAAAAATGCGTTTATGAGGATAAGAATAAACTGAATGATAAGTTGACCGCCTATAGGGTCGTCCAAAGAAAGCCCTCCTTGTCTGGTTGCATCGGCTATATGGCTCCGATGCGATAAATTATACCATATCGTTATGTGAATTGCACTCTTTTAATGTAAGAATTTTGTAGTAGGCTTTTATACGTAATGCGGTTTCAGCCTTTGGCAACAGGTGTATGGTAAATTGGAGATCTACATTGCGTGTTCCTTGTTGAATAGGGGAGATAATCCAGTGAAAAGCATGCGGGAAGGAAGAACGATGAAAAGTATTATTGTATATTTAATGGTCATTGGTTTGCTGCTGATGCCTGTATCCATTGCAATGGGTGAGAATGAAGCTGCTATTGCTCCAAACGAATCAACCACATCAGAAACGCAAGCAGATACGGATGAAACAGAGATTGTAATTGATGATAATATTTTTGTTTTCCAAATCAATCAAATGGAAAAGGAACCGGATATGTATATCGGGAAAACCGTTAGCATTGAGGGTGCCTTTGGCGTTTTCCATTATGGACAGATGGATGATCAAAAAACGTATTATAAAGTATACAGATACTATCCGGGTGATTGCTGTACGGTGGATGTTACCGGGCTGGAGGTTGTTTGGCCTGCGGATGCCCAGGGTGACTACCCGCAGGACGGTACATGGGTTTACGCGCAGGGAGTGCTGGGTAGCTACGTGTTGGACGGGGTAACCTATTTGCAGATTAGCCTGACCAATCTGGAGGTGTTACAACAGCAGGGTGCGCTTTTGGTAACAGAATAGTGCGCATATTTGCTGCAAATGTAATGACCGTTTAGCCCAGCGACGCCCCGCCTGTTTTGGCGGGGCGTCGTTTGTTGCGTGAATGTGCTATCGTGATTATATGATCACTCTTTTTGTTCTGGGAACAAGAGCGTGATGGTAGTGCCCTGATCCGGTTTACTGCTTAAGGCAACATCGGCGCCGTGCAGCTGCGCGCCATGTTTAACGATGCTCAATCCAAGCCCGGTACCGCCGGTATCCTTGCTGCGGCTTTTATCTACACGGTAGAATCGCTCGAATACGCGGGCCTGGTGATCAACCGGGATTCCTACGCCGGTATCTTCCACGGAGAAGCGTGGCTTCATCCCGCTCATGCCTGTTGTAATGGTTACGCGGCCGCCCGGTTTATTGTACTTGATTGCATTATCGATGAGGTTTGCCATCATCTCTTCCAGCAGTGTCCGATCGCCCAGCACAACGGCACTTTCGCCTACGACTGTAACAACAACATTTTGCTTTTCGGCGTTATCCCGCAGTTTAGCAACACAGGATTGCGCCAATAGCATTAAATCAATCGGCTGTTTTTCGCCAACCGCGCCCTCATCCAGTTTGGAAAGGCGTATGATATCCTCGATTAGGGAAAGCATGCGTAAGCTTTCCTGATGAATTTTCGCGGCCAGCTCTGCCGTATCTTCGGGCTTTGCCAGCCCGGTGGCCAGCAGTTCTGCATAACCGCTAATGGTCGTAAGCGGTGTGCGAAGCTCGTGGCTTACATTCGCGCTAAATTGCTGGCGGTTTTGCTCGGCCATACGTTCGTCGGTAACATCCTGCAAGAGCAACACCATCCCAAGGTCGTCGCCAGCTAAACTTGCCGATACGCGATAGATTCTACCGGAGGCGGCTAGTTCGCCAACGCCGAAATTTTCTTTGAGCAAGCGCAGCAGCGTTTCGTGACGGTTTACCTCTGGCAGTGATTTGCCGATTAGGTCACCGTCTCCCGCCCCCAATATAGACCGTGCGGCCGGGTTGATTGCCAGTATGTGATGGTGCTCATCCATCACCACGAGCCCCTCTCGCAGACCGGCCAGAATGGCGGTCAGCTCCGCCTGTTGCCGCTGGAGCCTGATCATTTGCGATGTAATGCGCCTGTTTTGGGCATCCATTCGCCGCAGCATGGGGGAAAGTTCTTCATATACATCGTTTTGCAAAGGGGTATCTAAATTGATCTCATTCAGCGGTTTGATAATCGCCTTGGTTAATGGGCGCGCAAGCTGGGATGCCAGTACGGTGCTGACGATCAACCCAAGAATGAACCACCAAAATACGCCTTGCAGCATGGAAATTACATTTTTTTGCGTTCCTGCGACGCGCAAAATTTGTCCGTTGGGAAGCTTTTGGGCATAATAGACGCTGGTTTCGCCTAATGTTGCGCTGTTGCGGTGTGACCAGCCGATGTTGTTTTCAACAGCTTCCACGACTTCTTCACGGGTGGCGTGGTTTTCCATCACGGTAACATCGCCGACGCTGTCAAACAAAACAGTACCGTCTACATCAATTAAAGTAACACGGTTGATGAATACGCCGCTATTGAGGAAGGCAACATCGTCCGCTTGCGTATTGATGAGCGATGTAAGCGATTCGGATTCGCCGACCAGTTGACTGCGCAGCTGCTGGTTAAAGAACAGGTACATACCGCCCGTCAGCAGTATACACAGCAGTAGAGATATGGTCAGTGAAAAGATGATCAGGCTTCTGAACAGCTTTTTATACATCGGATTCCTCCAGCTTATAGCCGACGCCGCGTACGGTATGGATCATCGCGCCGCATACGCCAAGCTTCTGCCGCAATGAGCGAATGTGCACGTCAACAGTGCGGGTATCGCCCGCGAAGCCCAGGCCCCATACATCGTCCAGCAATACTTCGCGCGTAACGGCTTTACCTGTATGCGCCATCAGGAATGACAGCAATTCAAATTCCATATGGGTCAAGGTAACATTTTCACCGGCGGCGATTACCAGATGACGATCACGATCCAGCGTTAAATTGCCGATAGTCAGTACTTCCGGCGGTTTCGCTTCCTGGCTGCGACGCAGCAGGGCTCGTACGCGCGCAAGCAGTTCCATAATGCCAAAGGGTTTGGATAGATAATCGTCTGCACCGGCATCCAACCCGCGTACCTTGTCCATCTCTGCGCCTTTTGCGGTTACCAGTATCACGGGAAGGCGCTTGGTACGGGGGTCGCGGCGCAGGCCTTGCAATACTGAAATGCCATCCTCGCCGGGCAGCATTACATCCAGCAAAACAAGCGTGGGAACTGTTTTGTCCAGCGCGGCACGAAATGCGGCTGTGGTAGAGTAACCTTCCGCTTTAAACCCTGCCTGCCGGAGAGCATACAGTTCCAAATCGCGAACGCCGGCATCGTCTTCCACAACGTGAATCATTGCAGCACTTCTCCTTTATATAGACCGGTTACGGAGTATTCCACCCACTCGGCGATGTTGGTAGCGTGATCGCCGATACGTTCAAAGTACTTGGCAATCATCAACAAATCCAGCGCTTCGCTGCCGCGGGAAGAATCCGCTGCTAAAAGCTCAATCAGTTCATTTTTCACATCGCAAAACAACTCGTCTACCGCGTCGTCACTGGCGATAACATTGCGTGCAAGATCCACATCGCGGCGTACATATGCGTCGATCGCACGATGAACCATATCGATGGCTGCTCGGGACATAGCGCCGAAATGCTCCGGCTGCATGGCGGCTGAGTAATCCATCATGGTGACGATTTCGCTGATATCCGCTGCTTGATCGCCAATGCGTTCCATATCTGTAATCATTTTCAGGGCGGAAGAAACCACGCGCAAATCGTGAGCTACAGGCTGACGCGTGAGTAGCATGCGCATGCAAAGGCTTTCAATCTCGCGTTCTTTACGATCCACGAGGGAGTCGGCGTCAATGATGGAGCGCGCCTTGGGCAGATTGGCGGTTTGCAGCGCGTCGCACGCGCCTTCGATGGTTGTTTCAATCAGCGAGCCCATCTCGATCATTTGCGCGTTTAAAATATCCACCTGTTCGTCAAAGCGATTTTTCATTAACCGAACCTCCCTGTAATGTAGTCTTCGGTACGCTTATCCTGCGGCATGGAGAAAAGTTTTTCCGTATCACTATACTCCACAACCTCACCCAAAAGGAAGAAAGCTGTGGTGTCGCTGACGCGGAGGGCTTGCTGCATGTTGTGCGTAACCATGACTAACGTGTATTCACTTTTTAATTGTAGCGCCAATTCCTCTATTTTACCAGTGGAAATCGGATCCAGTGCGCTAGTGGGCTCGTCCATCAGCAAAACTTCCGGCTGTACGGCTAATGCGCGTGCGATACACAGGCGCTGCTGCTGTCCACCGGAAAGACCAAGCGCGCTTTTCAGCAGCCGGTCTTTAAGCTCTTCCCAAATAGCAGCATCTTTTAACGATTTTTCGACGATCTCATCCAACACGGCTTTGCGGCGGATGCCATGCGTACGCGGCCCGTACGCGACGTTATCGTATACGCTCATGGGAAACGGATTGGGCTTTTGAAAAACCATGCCGACCCGCTTGCGCAATAAATTGATATCTAAATCTCCATAAATATCTTCACCGTCCAATAAAACATTACCGGTGATGCGGCAGTTGGGCACCAAATCATTCATACGGTTTAGCGTTTTTAATAAGGTCGATTTGCCGCAACCGGACGGCCCGATGAACGCGGTAATGCGGTTGGCTTCAATGGAGAGGTCAACACTTTTCAGGGCATGAAAATCATCATAATAGAGATCCAGATTTGTGATTTCAATCTTGCTCATGGTTACTCCTTTGAATTCTTACGGATTTACGGACGCTATGCCGATGGGTACCACCAGCAGCACTGCGGTAAATCGGGAGGCTTGTCTACCTCGCAGTACTTCTACACCCTTTCCTACGTTTTAACAATATGAAATGCGTGTAAGTACCGCGTATTCGCAATGTAAAATCCATGTAAAATTAAGAAAAACACGTGGAATGATACGATATTGAGAGAAATACAATCTTTACAAACAGTTTACAGAATATCGCTATGAGGGTTTACATGCTTTTGGTAAGATGCACATGGTTTTATTGATGCACCAAAACGTAGAGATATGCTTTTGAAGCACAATGGACTCATTCCGTTTGCTGTGAGAACGGGATAGAAGGAAGTACCTTGAGCGGGAACCTCGGGGTGCTTTTTTCGTGTTGACCGCATTATAAATTCCGATATTGTTTTGGCGTATAGCCTATGTACCGTTTAAATACGGTGGTAAAATGCCCCTGGGATGAAAACTGGTAAAAGGCGGCGATGTCCGGTATGGAGTCGTTGCCGTAGCGCATAAAATGCGCTGCCTCTTCGGTGCGGCGCCGCAGAATAAAACTATGCAGAGCTTCGCCGGTTTCCTGTTTAAATCGCTTGCTTAAATAATCCGGGTGTACCGATACCGTAGCTGCAATGGAAGCAGTGGTGATCGGTTCGGATAAATGCTCATCAACATAGGCGATCGTGCGCCGGATCAATTGGGAAAAATGTTGCTTTTGTGATCGTTTTACGCGGTCGATAAAGCGCAGGATAATCGCTTCCTCAATAGTAGAAAGCCAGCGTAGGTCGTTTTGTTTCTCGATGGTTTGGATGAAGCTGTCACTCATGGTAAATGCTTCATCACTGGGGATGCCGCCGGTGATGGCTGCGCGGGTAAAGAGCGTGACCGAGGCGATCAGCGAGTTTTTCAGCGACCGCAGGGGCGTATCGGCTAAAGTTGCGCGTTGCAGGCGGTTCAGTTCTTCCAAGAGCTGCATGGCGTGTTCCTTATCCCCATGGATAATCTGCTGCGCAATTTCCTGCTCAAAAAAGTAGGGTGGATGTTGAAACATCGCCATGCGGTTGCTATAAGCGGTTTGGTAAAAACGCTGGGATAAATCCGCATCGCTGGGCAGTTCCGCTGGTGTGACGGGAGCGCCGAACTCGTCTAAAAATGTACGCTGTAAAAACATACTGATATAGTATATGTTCATTTCTGTGAACCGTGGGAGTGACGCATAATGTGCGGCCAGATGCTCGCGTTTATCCAGCGGCAGCCGTAAAGAACGGATGAGCCGTAGAACATCGCTTTGCGTGAAAGTATCCGGACAATAGGGACCGCATAAAAGCAATTGCTCCAGGCTAAGCGGAATCAGTAAGAAGCGCTCCGCATACGCATTTTCCAACGGGACTACGCTGCCTTCGGCCGCTGTATCCACCTTTAAACCGGAAAGCGGCGCTCCGGCCTCCCCTAGCAGAGCAGCGGTCAGCTCGGTTTGCGGCGGCAATGCGCTAAGCAGCTTGCCTTTTCGGTACCAAAAAACCGGCAGGCGCGTGATATAATGAATATAGCGTGCCCGCTGTGCCAAATCATTCTCATCCAAAGACGAATCACCACCGTTCATACAGACATCTGAATTATAACATAAAAGTCAGATATATGGAATACGGATGGAAGAAAAAGGATTATGCTATCCATAGCGAGACAGGAAAGACCATGAGGCCTTTCCCAAAATGGAAGATCATATTAGGAGGGGAAACAAATGAAAAAACTATTGGCAATTCTGTTGGCTATTGCTTTGACCCTGACCGTAACGGCTTCGTTGGCCGAACCTGTAACCGTAAAATTTGCCGCACAGGCGGATTCTACACCCGCAACACAGGCAGTTGTAGACGCATTTAACGCTTCACAGGATGCGTATAAAGTGGAATGGGTCGACATGACCAATGATTCTGGCGCAATGCGTGAGCAGCTGACCACTTCGCTTAAAGCGGGGAGCAGCGAGTACGACATCATCTCCATGGATGTTGTATGGGCCGGCGAGTTTGCCGCTTCCGGATACATTCAACCGTTGGATATGATGATTGAGGATGCCGGTTTGAGCATTGCGGATTACAATGCCGGTTCCATGGCGTCTGGCAATTATAATGGCAAACAGTATGTGCTCCCATTCTTCCCGGATCTGGGTCTGCTCTACTTCCGCACGGACATCGTGAGTGAAGAAGATACTGCAAAATTGATCGCTGGGGATTACACATGGGCGGATCTGCTGGCGATGAGCGAAAAATATGCCGGACAGGGCGGCACGACTACGGGCTTTGTATTCCAGTCTTCGCTGTATGAAGGCCTGGTTTGCAACGCAAATGAATTTACCTCGAACTGGACGGATATCAAAGGCGGCCTGGAAACCATGAAGGCCTTTGTAGAATCCAGTTCTACGCCGGATAACATCCTAAACTATGCGGAAGGCGAAACGGCGAATAGCTTCGTTAAAGGCGAGAGTGTGTTTGCGCGTAACTGGCCGTATCAGTGGGGCGTTATTAAGAGTGAAGGCACCATTACGACCGATCAGGTAACGGTTGCGCCTCTGCCCGGCGGTTCTACTGTTGGCGGCTGGATTCTTGGCATCAACAAGAACAGCGAAAATCCGGAAGGCGCATTTGCGTTTATCCAGTACCTCAACAGCGAAGAAGGCCAGTTGATTATGAGCGAGCAGGGCGGCTATCTGCCTGGCCTCAATAAAATGCTTTCCGACGAGCGTATTCTCGCTTCCGATGCACGGCTGAGCATGGTTGGCTTCCAGAACGCGCTGAAGACCACCATCGCACGCCCGGTAAGCGCACAGTACTCTACTGTATCCGATGCGCTCCAGCAGGCGATTTACCCCTACCTCAGCGGCAGCGCTGATATTGATACGACGGTTGCAGCTGTAGAAGCGGCACTGGCGGAATAACACTACCCCGGCCGCCGGGCGTGTGCTGCGCCCGGCGGCCTTTCTTATGGCAACATTTCATGGAGGGAAAAGCTATGCAACGACGTATGACATGGAAAGAGTTCTGTTTTATCCTGCCATTGCTCGTACTGGTTTCGGTTTTCTCGCTATACCCGATCCTGTCGTCGTTCGTGTATACGCTGTTTGATTATCAGACGAACAAACAAAGCAAGAATGCACTATATACCGGCTCGGTGCTCAATACATCGCTATATGCAGAAGATTGCGATTATTTGGCGTATTACCTAAAAAAAGACATCCCCGCTGTAGATGAGGCGGAGCAACCTGCGCTGACGGACTTGCAAACTGCACTTTTAGCGCAGAAGGATAAGTACGCGGATACAGAAAAAACAATTTCCCTTTCCTCCGCAATGGAGGAGGAAGTGAACGGCGTCATCGCCCGGACGCGGATGGCGATTGACGGGCTTGCACAACAATATCCGGATCTACGGATCGTTACCAACGGCCAGCAGCTGCTGGACGAAATGGAAACCTGCCTGGTAAGCAGTAACTTTATTGGCATTGATAACTACACACGGTTGTTCCAAGACAACCGGTTTGGACAATCGGTAGGACACACCTTCGTGTTCACCATCATTTCCGTTGCGATTGAACTGGTACTGGGCATGGGCCTTGCACTGATTATGGATAAAGCAATGCGCGGCATCGGTATTGTACGTACCACGGCGTTGATACCCTGGGCGATTCCGACCGCCGTATCCGCGTTAATTTGGTGTTACCTGTATGACGGCGCCAGTGGTGTAGTGGCGATGCTGTTTACAAAACTGGGCATTATCGCTTCACCGGAACTGCTGCTAACCACGGCTGGCGGCACCATGGCAAGCGCGATTCTGGCGGATGTATGGAAAACGACGCCTTATATGGCACTGTTACTGCTGGCGGGGTTGCAGGTGATCGACCGCGGGCTTTACGAATCCTCCGCCATTGATGGCGCAAACGCCCTACGAACCTTTACCAGAATTACGCTGCCGCTGTTAAAGCCCAGTATGCTGGTAGCGCTGCTGTTCCGTACGCTGGATGCGTTCCGCGTATACGATTTGATTGCCGTACTAACAAAGGGCACGCCAGAAACGCTGTCCATCTATGCATATAAGATGATGATCGGGCAGAGTAATTACGGCTACGGATCGGTGATTGTGGTTGCAATGTTTGTGTTGGTGGCGTTGATTGCCTTTGTTTACGTTAAAATTCTCGGCGCCGAACTGATACAGGAATAAGGAGGGAGAAAGATGACTGTTTTGCCTGCGGCTCAGGTACATACCGTGAACCGGCGGCGCACAACCCGCCGCGTGTTGATGTGGGTTTTGATCGCCTGCTTTATCTTTGTGAACCTCTTTCCTTTCTTATGGGTGCTGATTACCTCCTTTAAGCCCGGCAGTGAAATCTACGGTGCGGAGACGGCTTTCCGGCTGATCGCGATAAATCCGACCATCGGCAACTACACAACGGTTGTACAAAAGGGAATTTTGCATTCGGTGTTCAACAGCCTGATTGTCAGCGGATTCACTACGCTGTATGTGGTGCTGGTGGCTTCTATGTCCGCTTATATTATTGCGCGGGCGCATTTCCGCGGCAAAACAGCGCTGATGTCGCTGATACTGGGTATCTCCATGTTTCCGCAGATGATTATTGTCGGCCCAATTTTTAACATGTTTTATCAATTAAAGATTCTTAACAGTTATTGGGTCACTATGGCATATTCCAGCATTACGCTGCCGCTGGCGGTATGGATTATGGTAGCGCACTTCAAGCGGATTCCGCTTTCCGTGGAAGAGGCAGCGCGCATCGATGGCTGCTCCCAATGGCAAACGTTGTGGAAAGTAATTTTTCCCATGGCTGCACCCGGTGTATTTACCACGGCAATCATGACGTTTATTGCCGCGTGGAATGAATACCTGCTGACACTGACGCTGAACTCCGAAAAGGAGTATCAAACCGTTCCAGTTGCCATTAACGCGCTTCGTACGCAGTTTTCGATTCTTTGGGGAGAAATCACGGCGGCTACGGTCATCGTCGTTATTCCGACGCTTGCGATTGTACTGCTGTTTCAAAAACAAATTGTATCCGGCATTACGTCCGGTGCTGTGAAGGAGTAAACCGTGAAAAGGTCACGTAATTGGTCGCGGCAAGGATTTGCGCATCTGGAAACGCTCTTTCATACGGCGAATGGATATTTGGGCGTGCGTGCCGCACCGGAAGAAGGCGCGGCGGAGGGTGTGGACAGTATACGGGGCACGTACCTGAACGCGTTCTATGAAATTAAAGACGTCTGCTATGGCGAAAAGCTATATGGCTTTCCTGATACGCAGCAGGTTATGGTAAACGTTCCGGATGCGCAGACGGTACAGCTGACGGCTGAGGGTGAAGCGTTTTCCATGTTTGCGGAGCAGACAGGGGAACGGATGCAAACACTGGATATGCAGAGCGGTCTTACTTTACGCACCTGTTTGTGGCATACGCGGCATGGAGACATCCGTATCGAAATCCGCCGGATGGCAGCATTTGCGTATCCAAACCTGTTTCTGCTGCGGTATCGCATTACTTCGGAAGGGTTTTCGGGGAAAGTGCACCTGAAGGCGATTCTCAATGGCGATGTACGTAACCATGCCTCCGCCAATGACCCGCGCGTGGCTGCAGAGCCGCTGAAGTGCCTCCGCCTGCGTGCGGTAGGGCTGGAAGAACAGCATGCGTTTGTGCAGGCAGAAACCTTACGCTCCGGGCTCTCCCTTTGCTGCTATGCAGGTTACACCTGCCCGTGGGACAGGGAACAAACCTGTACCCCAACAGCCACAGAAACAGTTTTCTCCGGTACGTTGGCTAACCAGCAAACCACCGAATTAACTGTGTTCGCTTGTTATGCGGATAGCCGCCGCGAAGCTGAACCGGCACAGGCAGCCCGGGATGCACTGCAAACCTGCATGCAAATCGGTGCGGATGCATTGGTGGAAAGGCAAATAGAGGATATGAACGCCTTCTGGCAGGATGCGCGGGTCGAATTATCCGGCGGTGAAGCGTTACAGGAGGCAATGGATTTTGATTTATATGAGCTGTTGCAATCCACAGGAACGGACGGTGTAAGCAACGTTGCCGCCAAAGGTTTAAGCGGCGAGGGGTACGAAGGCCATACCTTCTGGGACAGCGAAATATACGTAGAACCGTTTTTCCTATGTACAAAGCCACAGGCAGCAAGGCAGATGCTTTTATACCGCTGCCGTATTCTGCCGCGTGCCCGTGCTAATGCCCGTGCACTGGGCTTTTCCAAAGGCGCACTGTTTCCGTGGCGTACGATTGACGGGGACGAATGCTCGGCGTATTACCCGGCGGGAACGGCACAATACCACATCAACGCGGATATTGCATACGCGTTTTTACAGTATTGGTATATTACGGGCGATTTAACCTTCATGGCAGAGCATGGCGCGGAGGTCATCATCGAAACGGCACGCCTGTGGTTGGAACTGGGTCATATGGCGGAGGATGGATTCCGCATTGATTGTGTTACAGGCCCCGATGAATATACCTGTTTGGTGAACAATAACTTTTATACGAATGCTGCTGCGCAATATCACCTGCGCGGGGCGGTGCGGCTCATACGTACGCTGAAGGAAGCCGGACTGGACGCAAACGTAACCGAAGCGACGAAACTGACCCGCGCAGAGCTGGCGGCCTTCACGCAGGCGGCGGATCGCATGGTGTTGCCATATAGCCAGCAGTTGGGCATCAGTGCGCAGGATGACTCCTTCCTGCAAAAAAAAGTACTGGTGCTGCAAAGTATACCAAAGGAGAATTTCCCGCTTTTACTGCACTACCATCCGTTGTTCTTATACCGGCATCAAGTGTGCAAACAGGCGGATACGGTACTGGCGCATCTGCTTTTTCCCGCTACGGCGGACGAAGCGACCAAACGCCGAAGTTATTTGTATTATAACCATATTACTACGCATGATTCATCATTATCACGCTGTGTTTTCGCTATGATGGCTGCACGGCTTGGTATGGCGGATGTGGCAGAGGAATTGTTTTTAGAGACGGTTGATTTAGATGGTTCCGATGCGCATGGAAACACGCGGGACGGGCTGCACACCGCGAATATGGGCGGGGCATACCTGTGTATATTGCGCGGGTTTGCCGGGTTGACAATAGACGAAAAAGGCTTGTCCTTATCGCCGGTTGTAACGCCAGGAATACCGCGATACGCATTCACGCTTTATTATCAGGGTACGCGATTGCGCTGCGAGGTATCGGCGGAAATTGGTTCGGTTATCAGCTGGCTATCCGGTGATCCCGTTACGGTTCGTGTAAACGGCAAGGATGTTGTTGTAGGACCCGATGGAGCGAGCAGTATGTAAATTCTCATAGGCAGGCAGTAAGCATCATAAAACCAGCGGAGAGCCTCTTATCAAGGCTCTCCGCTGGTTTTTACGCTGCAATGCTTTACTGTCGGTAAAAAGGAAATACTCTTTATTTATGCGGTGGGAGCATCGTCAGTGCGATGCGTTTACGCTTGGCATCTACCTCAATCACCCAAACAGTGACAACATCACCAACTTTGGCCACCTCGGATGGATGGCGAATAAACCGGTCAACCATTCGGCTGATGTGTACCAAACCATCCTGATGAACCCCGATATCCACAAAAGCGCCAAAATCGACCACATTGCGTACAGTACCGGTCAATTCCATGCCCGGCGCAAGGTCTTCCATAGCTAAAACGTCGGTTCGCAAAACCGGTTTTGGCAGTTCATCGCGCGGATCGCGGCCGGGCTTTTGCAGCTCTTTGACGATGTCGCGCAGTGTCGGTATGCCGATCTCCAACGATTGCGCCAACACCGCAGCTCCTTTTTCCTCCACACGCTTTTGCAGGTCGGCGAGGTTACCGTCGCGTACGTCCTGCAATGTATACCCCAGTGCAGTAAGCAGTGCTTTCGCAGCGGCGTAGCTTTCCGGGTGGACGGCGGTTGCATCCAACACATTTTTGCTGTCCGTTACCCGGATGAACCCTGCACACTGTTCAAAGGCTTTTGCCCCTAGCTTTGGTATTTTCTTCAGTTCCGTGCGAGTGGCAATGCCGTGTTCTTCCCGGTAGGCAACAATGTTTTTCGCAAGCGCTGGGCCGATGCCTGCCACGTGGCTGAGAAGCGATGGGGAAGCGGTGGCAATATCTACGCCAACGGAGTTTACACAGGCTTCCACCACGCCGGAAAGCGCCTGATTCAGTTCGCTCTCCTTTACATCGTGCTGATATTGACCAACACCGATGGCTTTGGGATCGATTTTTACCAGTTCTGCCAAGGGGTCCTGCATTCGCCGCGCAATGCTGACTGCGCTACGCAGGGACACGTCAAACTGCGGGAATTCCTCGGCGGCCAGCTTACTGGCGGAGTAGACCGAAGCGCCAGCTTCACTCACGATGATATAAGCGGCATCTTTGGGCAACTGGGGTAATAAATCTGCGATAAACTGTTCCGCTTCGCGAGAGGCGGTGCCGTTACCAATGGCAATCGCGGTCACGCCGTATTTTTTACACATGGCGGTAATATCGGCTCGAGCGCGCTCCTTTGCCGCTTGTTGTCCCGGAAGTGTAAAATGTCCAACGCCTGTTGCCAACACTTTACCACCGGCGTCTACCACCGCGAGTTTGCAGCCTGTGCGGAAACCGGGATCAACGCCAAGTGTAACGCGGCCCTTAATAGGCGGCGCCAACAACAGCTGATGCAGGTTTTGGCTGAAAACGCGCACAGCAGATGCAGAAGCCTTTTCGGTAAGTGCATTGCGCACTTCACGTTCAATGCTGGGGGCAATCAACCGCTGCCAGGCATCTTCGGCGGCGGCGGCTACCTGCCCGCTGGTTGTTGAACCTTCTCGCACAAAGGTTTTGCGGAGTACGCCAATGCTGGCGTCCGTATCCATCTGGACGCTTGCCTTTAAAAAGCCCTCTCGTTCGCCCCGGTTGATGGCTAAAACCCGGTGATCGGGCAATGCCCGTACATCCTGATGAAAATCATAATACGTTTCGTATACGCTCTGCCCGTCCTGCGCTTTTTCTACCTGTAAAGCGCCCCGCTGCAACGCCAGCGCGCGAACAGCCTTACGTACATCCGCATCGTCGCTCATCTGCTCGGCCAGAATATCCCGCGCGCCTTGCAGTGCGTCCTCGGCGTTTTCTACGCCTTTTTCTTCGTTGATATAAGCGCTGGCGAGGATTTCCGGGGATTGGGTTTTTTCGTTTTGCATCAGCAAAAGCAACGACAGCGGTTCCAACCCTTTTTCGCGGGCAATGGTTGCGCGGGTACGCCGCTTGGGCCGGTAGGGGCGGTAGAGATCATCCAATTCGGCAAGGGTGGATGCGGCGGCCAGCTTTGCATTCAGCTCTTCTGTTATCACACCCTGCTCTGTAAGGCTTTGGGCAATTTCGCCTCTTCGCTTTTCCAGATTGCGCAGGTACTGGAGACGTTCGGCCAGCTCCCGTAAAACCTGATCGTCCATCGAACCGGTCATTTCTTTACGGTACCGGGCAATAAAAGGGATGGTATTTCCATCGTCAATCAGGCGTACTACGTTTTCACATTGGCTTTTTGCAATATGAAATTCTTGACATAGTAAAGCAATTATATCCATAACGGCATTCCCTTTCCGTATTGTAATCCTGCTGCGGCAGTAACAAGCCGCGTGCTTGCTGGATTATATCATACCTTGCCGTGTAATGCGAATGTAATATTAAATAGGAAGCAATATTATGAAAAATATAAGTTGTTTTATGTGAAAACGTTATATTGAGTATACTTGATGTGGATTGTACTTCCTCTGTTCGGCTATTGTCAGTGTAATCGTCAGAATGCTATAATACAATGACGCTCAATAGCGTATTATATTGAGAGCGCTATTTTTGTCACCATTTTCAAACCAGACGCGAGCGGAGGCTGAAACATGAAAGAACAAGGGTTGCCACGACAACAGGGACTATATTCACCACGATACGAACATGATGCGTGCGGTATTGGCATGCTAGCCAATATTAAGGGCGTACGTTCCCATACTGTATTAATAGACGCGATGGAAGCGTTGAATCATCTTTCCCATCGGGGCGGTACCGGCGCAGAGCCTGATACCGGCGACGGTGCGGGCATTTTAACGCAGATACCGGATGCTTTTTTCCGTAAAGTGTGTCCGTTGGAGAATATGGTGCTTCCTGCGCCCGGTGCTTATGGCGTCGGTATGCTGTTCCTGTCCAGGGACGATGAACGCCGCGCTGTTACCGAGAAAGCCTTTGAAGCGATTGTTGCTGAACACGGACAAACGTTCCTTGGCTGGCGTACGGTACCGGTAAACCCCTTTACGCTGGGTAAAACAGCGCTGGCCTGCATGCCGTGCATCCGGCAGGCGTTTATCCAAAAAAGCCCTAACATTGAGGAGGATGCAGCTTTTGAGCGTAAGCTGTATCTTATCCGCAAAACAGCAGAAAAACGCTTGCGTTATAGCGAAGGTGCAAAAGCAGATGATTTTTATGCGGCCAGCTTAAGCTGCCGTACGATTGTATATAAGGGTATGTTGCAGGCGCGGCAGGTAGGGGAACTGTTTCTAGATTTGAGCGATCTGGATTACACCACTGCCGTTGCGCTGGTACACAGCCGTTATTCCACAAACACTTTCCCTAGCTGGGAGCGCGCGCACCCCAACCGCTATACCATCCATAACGGTGAAATCAATACGATTCTCGGCAATCAGAAGCGTATGATTGCACGTCAAAGCAGCGTACATACCGAAATTTTCGGCGATGATGTGAAAAAGGTATTTCCGATTGTAAATGACGACGGCAGTGACAGCGCCATGTTTGACAATGCGCTGGAATTTATGTTGTTGTCCGGCCGCAGCATGCCGCATGCCGCGATGATGATGATTCCCGAACCGTGGGAAAAGAATACGACCATCACACCGGAACTGCGTTCTTTTTACGAGTTCCACAGCCACGTAATGGATGCTTGGGACGGCCCCGCTGCGATGGCGGTAACCAACGGCGTACAGGCGTTGGCAATGCTCGACCGTAATGGTTTGCGCCCGGCGCGTTACTGTGTAACCACGGATGATATGTTGATTATGGCCAGCGAGACCGGCGTGCTGGATATACCGCCTGAAAAGGTACTGTATAAAGAGCGTCTCCGCCCTGGCCGTATGCTGCTGGTGGATATGGAAGCAGGTCGCGTGATTAGCGATGCGGAAATCAAGAGCCGTATTGCCGCCATGTATCCCTACTCCCGGTGGATTAAGCAATTGCAGCTGACCATTGAAGAATTGCCGGTGGTAGATAAAGATGCACTGCCGCAGTTGAAACAGCCGCTTTGGCAGTTGCAAAAAAACTTCGGGTATACTTACGAACAGGTGCAAAAGGTATTGATTCCCATGGCCGATAAAGGCATAGAGCCGACCGGTTCCATGGGTGCCGATATGCCGCTGGCTGTGCTTTCGGATAAGCCGCAGCTATTATATGACTATTTCCACCAACTGTTTGCGCAGGTTACCAACCCGCCGATCGATGCGATCCGCGAGGAGATTGTTACCTCTACGCGCGTGTATATTGGTTCTGAGGGCGATTTACTTGCTCCGTCTCCGCAAAGCTGCCGCCAATTAAAGCTGCCCAATCCCATCATGACCGATGCGGATTTAGCAAAGATTCGCGCGCTGGACAGCGAAGGCTTTAAACCCTGCACCATTTCCATCCTCTACGATGTAGCGCAAGGCGGTAAGGGGATTAAAGCAGCGATGGAGCGCATGTATGCGGAGCTTGATGAGCAGTTCAGCAAAGGCTGCACCATTTTCATTCTATCCGATCGCGGTGTGGATGAAAAACACGCCGCCATCCCGGCGCTGCTCGCAGTTTCCGGCTTCCAGGCGCACACCAACCGCCGCGGCATCCGTACACAGCTGAGTATTCTGCTGGAATCTGGCGAACCGACCGAAGTGCATCACTTTGCACTGCTGGTGGGCTATGGCGTTACGGCGATCAACCCCTATCTGGCAATGGCGACCCTTACCGACGCCGTAGAAAGCGGTATGCTTAAAGGCGTAACCGTAGCGGAAGCGCATGCGCATTACATCAAGGCGATTGTAAAGGGCATCGTGAAAACCATGTCCAAAATGGGCATTTCAACCGTGCAAAGCTATCGCGGCGCACAGATTTTTGAAGCGGTAGGCTTAAACAAGGAATTGATTGATGAGTACTTCCCGGAAACCGTGTCGCCTATTGGCGGTATCGGGTTGGATGGAGTAGCGAAAGAAAACGGCATCCGTCACGATGTTGCGTTTAACGATCCGCTGTCGGAAGAAACGCTGGACGCAGGCGGCGTACTGCAATGGCGCAAGGGCGAAGAATATCACCTGTATAATCCGATGACCATACATCTTTTGCAGCAGGCTTGCTGGAATGATGATTATCAGGTCTTTAAGAAATACAGCGATACGCTGGACAACAGCCCTGAACGTCCCACGCTGCGCAGCCTGATGGACTTTAAGGCGGGGCAGAAGCCTGTGCCGTTGGACGAAGTGGAAAGCGTGGACGCGATCTGCAAACGCTTTAAAACCGGCGCGATGAGCTATGGCTCACTTAGCAAAGAAGCCCATGAGTGCATGGCAATCGCCATGAACCGTATCGGCGGTAAAAGCAACAGCGGCGAAGGCGGCGAAGATGAATCCCGTTACGAGCCGATGCCCGGCGGCGACAGCAAATCCAGCGCGATCAAGCAGGTGGCTTCTGGCCGCTTTGGTGTAACCAGTAACTATCTGGTACATGCCAAAGAACTGCAAATAAAAATGGCACAGGGCGCAAAGCCCGGCGAAGGCGGCCAACTGCCCGGCCCGAAGGTGTATCCGTGGATTGCGAAAACGCGCCACTCCACCACTGGCGTAGGCTTGATTTCGCCGCCTCCGCACCATGATATTTATTCCATCGAAGATTTGGCTGAGTTGATCTACGACCTGAAAAACGCCAACCGCAAGGCGCGTGTAAGCGTGAAACTGGTTAGCGAAGCGGGCGTTGGCACTATCGCCGCAGGCGTTGCCAAGGGCCTTTCGGATGTTATCCTGATCAGCGGCTACGATGGCGGCACCGGCGCAAGCCCGCGGTCCAGCATTAAACATGCGGGGCTGCCGTGGGAGCTGGGTCTGGCGGAAACCCACCAAACGTTGATGATCAACAAACTGCGCAGCCGCGTCGTAATCGAAACCGACGGCAAGCTGATGACCGGCCGCGATGTAGCCATCGCTGCGTTGTTGGGCGCCGAAGAATTCGGCTTTGCAACCGCGCCGCTGGTAACCATGGGCTGCATCATGATGCGTGTGTGCAATCTGGACAGCTGCCCTGCAGGCGTAGCGACGCAGAACCCTGAACTGCGCAAGCGCTTTAAAGGCAAGCCTGAATATGTTATTTCCTTCATGCACTTTGTGGCACAGGAACTGCGCGAGATAATGGCACAGCTCGGTTTCCGTACGCTGGACGAGATGATCGGCCGTGTGGATCTGCTAAAGAAGCGCGAATTGCTGACTAACTGGAAGCATGAAGCAATTGACCTTTCACCGATTTTCCATATGCCGGAAGGCATGGAAAACGAACCTCGCTTCGCTTGCCAGAAGCAGCACTCGCCCCTTGGACATACGCTGGATGAGAGCATTCTGGAAGTGCTGGCAAAACCGGCGCTAAACCGGGAACGCGCGGTGGTGGCATCGCTGCCGATCCATAATACGGATCGTGCCGCAGGCACTATTTTAGGCAGCGAGCTTACGTTGATGTATGGCGAAAGAGGCTTGCCGAAGGATTCCATCCGCATTAACTTCTTTGGCAGTGCAGGCCAGAGTTTTGGCGCATTCCTACCCAAGGGTATCAGCTTCCTGCTGGAAGGCGACTGCAACGACTATATGGGTAAAGGCTTGTCCGGTGGTGTGCTGTGTGTACGTCCGCCGAAGAACAGCACCTTTATACCGCAGAACAATATTATTACCGGTAACGTAGCGCTGTACGGCGCTACGGGCGGCGAAGTATACGTTTCCGGTGTGGCTGGCGAGCGCTTCTGTGTACGTAACAGCGGCGCGCTGGCTGTGGTGGAAGGCGTAGGCGACCATGGCTGCGAGTATATGACAGGCGGCCGTGTTGTGGTACTGGGCAAAACAGGCCGTAACTTTGCAGCGGGCATGAGCGGTGGTATCGCCTATGTGTTCGACGAGGATGGCACTTTTACCCAGCGCTGCAACACCGAGATGGTTAGCCTGGAGAGAATGGATGACCCGGACGAAGAGATACAGGTAAAACGCTGGATTCAGCGCCATGTGCGCAATACCGGCAGCCCGCTTGGCAAGGACATGATCGCGCAATGGGGCTCTGCTGTGAGCCGCTTTGTGAAGGTGATCCCAATCGAATACAAGCGCTACCTGATGAAGCAGAAGGAGGAGCGCAACAATGGGTAAATTAATGGGCTTTATGGAATATGACCGTGAACTGCCCCCTGACCGGGACCCGCTGGAACGGATCAAGGATTGGGACGAGATTCACGGCACGCTTCCGCTGGATACGCAGCTGGAACAAGCTGGCCGTTGCATGTATTGTGGCGTACCTTTTTGCCACAGCGGCATCAACATCAAGGGCGTACCGACAGGCTGCCCGCTTGGCAACCTGATTCCGGAATGGAACGATCTTTTATACCGACAGGAGTGGGATGCAGCGGTAGACCGCCTGCTGCGTACGATCAGCTTTCCGGAATTTACCGGCCGTGTATGCCCCGCGCTATGCGAAGGGGCTTGCACCTGCGGCATCAACCAGCCAATGGTTACTATCCGCCAAAACGAACTTACGCTTATTGAGCATGCCTTTGAAACAGGGCATATTAAGCCGGTCATTCCTCAAAAGCGCACGGGGAAAAAAGTTGCGGTTGTGGGCTCCGGCCCTGCAGGCTTGGCTTGCGCCAATTGGCTGAACCGCTACGGCCATACTGTAACGGTGTATGAACGGGAAGACCGTATCGGCGGCCTGCTGATGTACGGGATTCCCAACATGAAACTGGATAAAAAGATTGTGGATCGACGCGTGAACCTGATGAAGGAAGAGGGCGTGGAATTCATCACCAATACTCATGTCGGCATGGACAAAGCAGGCGAAGAATTGTTGAAAGAATTTGATGCCGTGGTACTTTGCTGTGGCAGCACTACGCCGCGTAACCTGAGCATTCCCGGTCGCGAAGGCCCGGGCGTGCTGTACGCGGTCGATTACCTGACCAAGAACACGAAGCATGTGCTGGATAGCAATGAACTGCTGCCCGATGAGATGAACGCTAAAGACAAGCATGTGATTATTATCGGCGGCGGCGATACCGGCACCGACTGCGTTGGCACCGCACTCCGCCAGGGCTGCCGCAGCGTGCATCAGTTCGAAATTATGCCAAAACCTTCCGAAGAGCGAACGGAACAAAACCCGTGGCCAGAGTATCCACGAATCCTGAAGACCGATTATGCGCAGGAAGAAGCGATTGCCAAGTATGGCGATGATCCGCGCCAGTACCTGATCAGCGCGCGTGAAATTGAACGGGATGAAAAAGGCGCTGTGCGCGCAGTAATTACGGATAACATTCGTTGGGTGAAGAACGCGGAAGGCCGCATGACCCCGGAAGTGATTGAGGGGACAGCGCGCAAGTGGCCAGCAGATATGGTACTGATCGCTATGGGCTTTACGGGGCCTGAAGAAACGTTGGTAAACGCATATGCGTTGCCACGTGATGCGCGTACCAATGTGGTTGCGGATCATTACAAGACTGAGCGCAAAGGCGTATTTGTCGCTGGCGATATGCACAGCGGTCAAAGCCTTGTGGTACGTGCCATGAACGAGGGACAGGAAGCGGCGGCAGCATGCCACGCATACCTGAGCCAACAGAAGTAAGCAGAGTAACCGCTTAAAGTAGCCGCCCTGCAACGCCAAATCGGCTTGCGGGGCGGCCTTTATGTTCCTATGGCGGTGGGTTTTGCTTGAAAAGCCTGTCTATTGGTTGTATAATGCAAACAGTGCTTACAGGGGAGGTGACCTTGCCATGACGGAGGAGATCCGCTTGGGTGACGTGGTACAGATGCGTAAGACGCATCCTTGCGGCAGCGATCAATGGAAGGTCATCCGGATCGGTGCGGATGTTAAAATGAAATGTCTCGGCTGCGGACGCATTGTGATGCTGGAGCGCGCCGTTTTTATCAAGCGCAGAAAAAAAGTTCTATCGCAAGGTCCCGTGCCGGAGGCCGAGACATTGCAACAGATGATGAATCAGCTGTAAGGAGGCTACCACAATGCAGACCGATGAAAACCGGGAGCCGGAAGGAACCGAAACAAGCCCAAATCCCGATACCGTAGCGGAAACGCCGGAGACCGGAACACAAACAGAAACGACTGAAACCAGCGATGCGCCTGCTGCTGCTTCTCAGGAGAAAAAGAAAAACGTGAAGAAAGAGATCATCAGTTGGATTCTAACGCTGGGTTCAGCGGTTGTGATTGCCCTCCTGATACGGACTTTCCTTTTTGAGCCAATTTTCGTAGATGGGCATAGCATGATGAATACACTGCAAGACAGGGAAGTTATGCTGGTAACCAAACCGGAGTATATTTTCGGCGAACCGCAGCGTGGCGATGTAGTGATATGCAAGTATCCGGGTCGGACAGAAAACTTTGTAAAACGCCTAATGGGGGTTCCCGGTGATACCATCGAAATTATTGACCATGTGGTGTATGTGAATGGGAAGGCGGTAGACGAGCCCTACCTGACGCCAAGCAATAATGATGACAGAAGCAGTGCCAATATGGCGATGGTAACCCTGGGTGAAGATGAGTATTTCGTGATGGGGGATAACCGGGATAACAGCCATGACTGCCGTAACTATTATGGATATGGCAAACCAGCAACGCTTTCCCGTAACCAAATCATTGCACATGTTCGCTGTGTTATTTTCCCTTTTAGCGACATCCGTACCATCGAATAATCATACATTCTATAGTTTAAGGCTTTATTGATTTAAGTGTTGCTATTTGACTTATGCGAACTAATGTTCAATAATTAGCAAGAACATACATTCGCAAAGGAGTCTTATATGCCATCAGTACACTCTATTTTCAAGGATATCAAAGCCTTAACTGACAGTCAAAATGAAGAACTATTTAATAACATCAGTGAAATTATATCAGTTAGAGCAATGACAAGTTCATTGTATAGTGATAGTCGAGAGCAACGCTTTTTTAAAGGGGTTGTCTGTTTGCGTTGTGGTGGAACTCATGTCATTAACACGGGAAAAAGAATGGCGTTCAGCGTTTTAGATGCAAAGATTACCAAAAGACATTTAACGATAGAACTATGACTCCACTTGTAAGTTCTCATGTGAGCCTTGAACTATGGATTGATTATGCAAAATGCATGGTAATGGGTTGTCCATACGAAAATCAGCTACTATATGCAAAGTGTCGGAAAAAATATCTCTTTACATAAGACATATGTATGATTTTGTTTGGATAAGAAGGGAGGGATTGTATGTCAACTAAACCGAAAATCAAAATAGTGGATAATCCTATTATTAGAGAAAAGATTGATAATTTGTATGAAACAACAAATCAAGTCCTTTTAGCAAAATGGTCGTTATCCATCGCCAAACACATTCTTCTTATTGTCGGTATAGATTATAAATCTATAGACGTAATCATGGAAGGATTTGAAGTAAACGAACTGTGGCAATCTGGAAACGCTCGAATGCACGATGTAAGGCAATCGGGTTTCAAAGTTCATAAACTTGCAAGAGATATGGAGAATGAAATACATAAAACTGCATTAAGGGTTGTTGGACAAGCCGTTGTAAGTGGGCATATGCGTGAGCATTCTATGGTTGCTTCGGATTATGCAATTAAGTTGATAGGTTTGCTATATGAAAATGATTTAGATGCAATTTCTACAGAAAGAACGTGGCAACTAAATGAACTAAAAAAAATAATTAAAAACAATGGACAGACCCACGAATAAAACGATAACAGGGTCACACTGAATAGTGTGGCTCCTTCAATACTACTCAACAACACTAAATTCTAACATAGCCTAGTTTAAAAAGACCCCTTTCCTGCTTCCTAATAATTTTAGATGCGGGAATGGGGTCTTATTTATTGCGTTAAACTAAGGTGGATTAGCAGTATATGGATGAATATTAACGTAGTATACTCATATGAGCTTGCAATGAGGGGATTGCGCTTATTCATGATATAAGCTGTGCATTCGTGGTATTGAGGAAATGCGATTTATAGTTACATTCCAACATACAATTCGGTTGATAGTTACAAAGAAAGATAAACTCACAGACATTTCAAGGTATTCTATTTGTACCCTTTGCACTTATTTGGTTGCGGTTTTATATATAACTGTTATCTCGCGACAACCAATGCTTGCAGGCGATGGAATATCATCCCTTCACAGATCATTGATCACGGTACTATGAATATCGAAATACTTCCCAACATTACTATCTTTTGATCAATAGGACTATTGCTGGTTGGATGCTCATCTCGTTATAAATGGTGATATACAATATTGATTTGTTATGGAATTTTGTTACTTATTGAATTTGTGCAACTTTTCGGTCAGGCGGGTAATTGTGATATTGATGATTTTTTGCGAATTGCCTTGGCTGTACGCTAGGTGTTCTCTGAGCGTGTTTATTAAATAGACTTTCCGTGAGTGAAACGTATTGAATGTAAATGTCTATCGCTCATGGGTAAATCAATTGAAAAACTATGGGTAACGACCTAGGAGAGTGGGTAAAAAATCGGCGCATCACGCGCCGAATATGCCTACTATCCACTTTTATTTCAGCTTGGGTAAGGAATCATCATTACCCAAATAAACTAATGATGGGGAAGTATAGGAACGGAACGAGAATAGCGGGCAGCAAGTCGGCCACTTTAATCTCTACTTTCAAAAGCATGTTTAGGCCGATGCCGATGATTAACAGCCCGCCAACAGCGCTCATTTCCTGCACAACCGCGTCACTAAGCAATGGCGCTATCAAATTGCCTAGCAGCGCGATCGAACCCTGATACAACAACACCGGTACAGCAGAGAGCATAACGCCCGGGCCAAGTGTGCTGGCAAATATGATGGAAGTAACGCCGTCTAATGCGGATTTGGCAATCAAAGTACTATGATCGCCACGAATGCCGCTGTCCAAAGCCCCTACAACCGCCATCGCACCAACGCAAAACACGAGGCTGGCGGTCACGAACGCCTTGGCAAAGGTGTTTTGGCTATCGGCATTGCGCACCAGCTTACGCTGTGCATACTCGCCCAGATCGTTCAGCCGTTTTTGAATACCTAACAAAGATCCAATAACCCCGCCAATGACGACGGAAAGAATCATTAAAAGCGTATTGTTGGTTTCCAGCGCGCCGCTTAAGCCGATCAGGATAACACAAAGGCCAACCCCTTGCATAACAACTTCTGCCATGCTTTGCCGAAAGCTGCGCTTTAACAATAGCCCAAGTGCAGAACCAACCAGAATAGCTGCGACATTGATAATCGTACCAATCAAACTAAAATCCTCCCCGGAACGCTCTGGAAGGCGCTGCTTTGTTATTTAGGTTTCAAAATGATATAGAAAGAGCGCGGGACATGCCCACGCTCCATACGCAAGCAATTATGCTTACTGTACGTTTTCTACCGGATAGACGCTAACCTTTTTCTTGTCGCGACCCATGCGCTCGAAACGGACGATGCCGTTCTTCAAGGCGAAAAGGGTGTCATCCTTACCGATGCCTACGTTCAGACCCGGATGGATGTGTGTGCCGCGCTGGCGAACCAGAATGTTGCCGGCAAGCGAATACTGGCCATCCGCGCGCTTGGCGCCAAGGCGTTTGCTTTCGCTGTCACGGCCGTTACGCGTGGAGCCCATACCTTTTTTATGGGCGAAAAACTGTAAATTCAGCTTCATCATGATCATTTCCTCCCATTTATCGTTCTAAGCCTAACCAGTTTCGGATACTCATGGGAGATATCCGTAAGTCCCAACACGGTGGTACGAAGGATGGTTTGCGCATCGTGCAAAGCGAGACGATCGCCACTTGGCAACGCAATACTGATGAGGGCTTTGGATTCATCCACAATAGTCAGCGGTTGAACCTTTGCAATCTTCTCAACGGCATTTACGCATGTTTCCATCAGTACGCTTACTGCTGCACAGACGATGTTTTCTCCGGCTGCTTCACAACCGGCATGTCCTTCGCAGGAAAGGCGTAGAATCCAATCGCCCTCGTACGCAACCGTTACGCTTGTCATCAGCCTACCGCGGTGATTTCCACCTTGGTGTACTGCTGGCGGTGACCGGCGCGACGGTGATAATTCTTCTTGCTCTTGTACTTGTAAATGATGACCTTTTCGCCTTTCACCAGACCGACGATTTTCCCTTCGACTTTAGCGCCATCGACAGTCGGGTTGCCGATCTTGACACCTTCGTCAGAGCCGATCATCAGCACGTCGAAGCTAACAGTGCTTTCGGGTTCCTGGTCGAGCTTCTCGACATAAATGGTATCCCCTTTGGTTACGCGGTATTGCTTGCCACCAGATACGATTACAGCATACATGGCAAAGCACCTCCCATTCCATACTCGCCAAGCGTGAGGCGGCGCGTTTAGGCACACTTAAACCCCGCTTGTGCGGCTTACCGAACTAAGTTACCATATTTTGCTGTGGTTGTCAATTGGCTTTTCCTATGAAATAAACGATTTATTTCTTAAAAACCAAGCGTAATTTGAAAAACACTATTGCATTTTTTACGGAATTTTGCTATAGTATATTCCGCTGACACGAAAAAAAGTGTTCTTGCAAACATGGGGCATTAGCGCAGTTGGTAGCGCGCTACATTCGCATTGTAGAGGCCAGGAGTTCGAATCTCCTATGCTCCACCAAAACGCACGAAATACGAACCCTTCATTTATCTTCGTAAATGGATTGTTCGGAATGATAGTGCAAAGGGATCAAAAATGATCTACTACAAATCCCTCACGGCATATGCTGTGAGGGATTTGTATATTTAAGTGCATGCCCATTACTACAGTAACACATACATTCCCTTGAGAATAAAGGGAAAATATAGTATCAAATTGAACTATTAATCAAATTAGAAGATATACTCTAATATCAATACGTTTATATAATTTTGAAAGTCAATTCAACTACACCGGAGAAAGGCTGTATATATGAATTATGATATAACGTCATCAGATAATGCATATTCCACGATTCAAGAACTGCTTGGAATTAATGGTCATCAATTTATCGATGATCTTATAATCACCTGCAATAATGATCACGATCTGTTTATAAACCATTATGGTGAAGAGCTTATTTCTTGGGATTTACTTTCAACAACGTTTATAGCTAAACACGTAACATCATCTTGTAACGAACTACAAGATAAAAAAAATACGGCATCATGTATCTGCCTGATGTACTTAAAGCTGATACACTATTACGTCGAACGCTTGAAAAATATGGTATATATTTTGACGTTGAGAATGCTAAACTTACTATTAACTCAAGTACATTCCAACTTAATAAATATAACTTAGACTGCATTGAATATACTAAGATAAACAATGAAGCATTGGGACAAGTTGCAAGAGCCATTTATCTTGACTATACAAGTATGATGCTGTATATGGATAATCCTTGGAATTATGGAGCAGGTCTTTGGAATCATCCTGAATTTATGAATTGGTTAGCTAAATTGGGGCCAAGCGCTGAAAAGATACGCAACTTTTGGAAAAATCACAGCAAAGGTTATTTGCTTACAGTGTTAGTTCCATTCTCTAGTATCAATTTTTCAAATTTTGGCTTTGATTCTCAGAATGAATTTATTTGTGATTCAAACACTGGGTATATGCATTTAAAACACAAACTGCTTTCTATGGCTATTGATGTTGCATTTACAGATAAAACAAGCGAATATTTCCTGTTTATAAAGCGTGGAGTAATTCTTCCTTATTGTAGCATTCGCGATATCGAAGAGCGTATTAGCAATCATAATCAAGATAAATGTAGATAAGCACAGCTTTGAGCACAAAAAAACACCCACGCAACCGTAATAGCCGCGGGGGTGTTTATAAAAATTTAAGCTATCCCTTCCATTTCCCGCCAAGCGCCTCAACCACCTGTCTCCCGGCCACGCCGTTCACAGTTAGCCTCCTGTCACCCTGCAAGGCACGTATAGCGAGCATCGTATAATGCCCGAACCTTCCATCCACGCCGTCCTTGCCGCACCCGTACGCCGCGGTGGGCGGTAAGCCAAGCACCCCGCCACCCATACTAATAAAGACGGCCCACGCTCAAGGCAATCTTTGTGCAGCGAAAACCATGCAGCCTGCTTGCGCAAAGCGCAGGTGGGGCAGACTATTTGCGGAAAACCAAGCTCGGCAGCGCCATAAAAATGCAGGAGGAGGGCATAGCCGAAATGCTAACCAACACGAACCATTCTTCCCAGCATTGATTTCGTATCCGTACCAACAACGGCGTCGAAAGGATCAACGTGAGGTTCGATGGCGTAGCGCACGCCTGCTTTGCATAGCAGCGTCGCCGTTACCACACATACCAGCCACGATAAGACCAATACGCTCCAGCCACATTGACGCCGGTCGCCATCGCACGCGGTGATATGCGATCCGCCAGCATGCCATTTAGAATCTGTCTTACAGCATAGGCGATGTAAAATCCCGTGCCGATCCAGCTGGCCTGCGCAAGTGTGAGCGTCGCACCGATCAGGGCGCTGATGGCCGAAGAATCGTTCAACCGCCCCAGATACGAGCTGAAATACACCAGCCAGCAAAGGGGAAAAGCGCTTTGCCGGATCTGTGACGAAAATGTTTGTCAAACGAGTCCTCCCATATAGAAGCGCCGCATCAACCCTAAGGTTTCTGCGGCGCTGAGTGATTAATGAAAACGCCGTACAAAGCGGCGTCAATGCTGGATTCCTGCTTTAAAACTCGACCGACATGCCGTCCCAGGAGGTCAGAAAGCCGTCTTTGGCGGCGATCTCGGCAATTTCGTCGTGCATCAGTCTGCCATTGTGGGAGAAATGGTTGGCGATGAACGTTGTGCGCTCGTCTGCACATCCAAGTTCAATCAGCCTGCGCTTGGCAATTGCGTCGGCGGGAAGCCCCATGTGGTAGCTGCCGTCAGGGTCGCACACGTTTGTGCAGTCCAGACTGACCGCGTCAAGTCGCTTGCCAGCTAGATAGTCCCACGTTTCCTCGGGAAACAGTCCCGAATCATGCGCGTAAAGAAGGCGCTTTTGATCGCGCTCAATCAGATAGAACAGACACTTCTCCTGACGGTTATGCTTGGCCAGCAACGGCGTAACCGCATAGCCCTCCACGGTTGTAAACGGTTCAAACTCCTGTATTTCCTTAAATTGCACGCGCCGATGAATGTTTGGGCTGTCATTTTGCGCCACTGCCCAGTCCCATACTGCCTTAACGCCTGCACAGCCGTAGACGGTCAGCATGCTTTGGGAAGCCTCGTGGGCGTATGGCTCGCCGCGCAGCAGCAGCTCCTGCGGATACCAATGGTCCTGATGTGAATGTGTTACCAGAACCGTGTGAATGGATGGCAACTTCAACCCGTCCCGCAGGACGTGCAGATAGGTGTCCGGTCCAAAATCCAACAGCAGCTCTTCGTTGACGACGGCTTGGGCGCGTGTACGAATATTCCGCCCACCCAGCGTACGCGCGCGCTCGCAGGCTGTGCAATGGCAAAATAAGGCAGGCCAGCCCTCCGCGGCGGCGGTGCCCAGATAACGCAGCTTCATGCAAGCACTCTCCTTTGTCAGCCCTTGACCGCGCCGTTTGTCAAGCCTTGAATGATGAACTTTTGCGCAAAAACGTAGATTATCATAATCGGCAACATCGACAACAGGAACGACGTGAAGGCAAGATTGTAGTCGAAGGTATAGGCGGTCTTGAAGTTATACTGGAACAACTGAAGCGTCCACATTGACTTGGATTTATTCAGTAGCAACAGTGGAAGCATGAAGTCGTTCCATACGGCTAGTCCTTTGAGGATCAAAATCGTAGCCGTCATAGGCTTAACCAGCGGGAACACGATAGACGCGTAGGTGCGAAGCACGCTGCATCCGTCGATATGCGCGCTTTCCTCCAGCTCAATCGGCACAGAGTCTATATACGCCACAAACAGAAATACGCCATCGCGCAATGCGAACACGAGATTTAAAAGGATAAGACCCCACATGTTGGAGAGGTTGAGCGAGTTGACGATCTTCACCAATGGGATCATGATCACCTGAAAGGGTACGAAAAGCCCGATGACCAAATATATGTAGGAAAAACGATAAAATTTGGAGCGCCGCATATTGCGCGAAAGCGCGTAGGACAGCGCAGGAATCACTAAAGCCATCAGCAGAAGCGATAACGACGTAATAATGACTGTATTGCCCAGATACGTTAAATAGTTCTGCTTGCTGATAACCTCGACGAAGTTGCCCAGATATAAAGATGACGGAAAGGAAAAAAAGCTCGCCGTGGAGGCTTCGCGGGTTTTGAATGCGGTGATGATGGTGATATATAGCGGCGCGGCGATCATCAGGCACCCGAAGCCCAATACGGCGTATTTAAAGAAGCTCGGAAGTGCTCCGCGTTTGATTGGCCTGCGACGCAGCCCTCTGGTTGTGATCGTTGTCATGCGGACACCTCCTTGCTGCGGGTTGTGCGGAATTGAATTAGCGATACCAGACAGACCAGTACGAAAATCGCAACCGATTGTGTGATTGCATAGCTGAATTTAGTATTAACAAAGGCATTTTCATAGATCAGGAAGGCGATGGACTGCGTGGAACCGGCAGGTCCGCCACTGGTCATCGTCATGATGTAATCGTATACCGTTAGACCTTCCTTGGTTATCAGAATGATGCAGACGCTCAGTATGGGCATCAGCAGCGGTAGCGTGATCTTGTAAAAGCGTTGCCACGCGTTTGCACCGTCGATCTCGGCAGCCTCGTAGAGGTCTGTGCCGATGTTTTGCATCCCTGCGATCAGCAGCACCATGGGTATGGACACACTCTTCCAAACATGTACAAACAGCACGCCCCATATAGCGGTGGACGACGATGAGAGTATATTCTTACTCAGCCAGTCAATTTGCAGCGCCTGACCCACAACGGGCAGCGCACGGTAGTAGATTTCGTTGAACACCAGGCCGATGGTGACGAGGCTCAGTGTTGCGGGAAAGAAGAATGCGGCGCGGAAGAACGTCTGATGCTTAATCTTGGAGCACAGCAGCACCGCCAGCGCCAGTGCGAAGATGGTAACAAAGATAACCAGCAGCACCGTATACTCCACAGTGAAGCTTACGGCATTCTTAAAAATACGATCCGTAAACAACTTGGCATAGTTCTTAAAGCCTACGAAATTATAGATCTTGGCATAGCCGTTCCAGTTGGTAAAACTGTAAAACATACCGTAAAATACCGAGAACACGAAAAAAACCGTGTAGAGGATCAGCGGCGGAAGCGTGAAGGCCAGAAAAGTATTGCGGCCCATTTGCACGCTGTTTTTCTTTTTGGAACGGATAGTGGTTTGCATAACGGTACTCCTTGCATGAATTTGGACATAAAAAGGGCGGGCTACTCCTTCGGGTAAGCCCGCCCAGAGGTTTCTTACTCGTTGTAACTGTCGATGATCAGCGTGTTGAGGTTAGCCAACCAAGCGTCCACATCGCCGTTGTCGATTAACTCTTGGCAAAGGTTGCCGTAGGCGCCGCTAAAACCTGCGGGCCAACTATTGGAGGGCACGGACATGGTTTTTCCAGTCTGCACGTACTTCGTGAACATATCCTCGAACTCAGCCTTGTTAAAGGTAACCCCTTTGATGGCGGACGGTGTACCGTCGTAATCAGAGAAGCGCTGAGCAATCTCGGGGCTGGTGCAGAAGGCAACGAACAGCTTCGCTTCCTCAGGATGCTCGGTCGTGGCGCTCACAGAGAAGGAGGTGTCGATGTTCACGCCCAGACGATCGGTCACGTCGTTCTCGGCGTTGAAGGCGGGATAACGGAACATAGCGAACTTGAGGCTAGAGTTGCTTTTGACGATTTCGGGATAGGCGAAGGTGCCGGAGAAGAACATCGCGGCTTTGCCATTGGCGAAATCAGCGATAGCCTGCTCGTAGCCGGTGCCGAGATTGTCATCCTGACCGTAGGTGCGCAGTTTAACAATCGTTTCGCCCATCAAGCGCAATTCGGCAGAATCAGAAGCTGTGGTTTCGCCGGCGCCGATCTTCTCAAACAGGCCGACCGGGTCCTCCAGCATGGTGACGCTGGCGCGGTCGCAGAACTGACGAACGGTCCATACGTCCTTATCTGCGAAGGTGAAAGGCGTAATGTCCGCCGCAACGAATTGATCGCACAGCGCGTACAGCTCGTCGATGGTGGCGGGTATGGTCGCACCGATTTTTTCGAACAGCTCAAGGTTGTAGTATACGCCCAGCATATTCAGCGATTCGGGAACGGAGTAGTATTTGTCGTCAATCTTTGTCATCTCAAGAATGTCGCTGTTGACATTGTCCAAAATCGGATCGCCCGTCAAGTCCATCACATAGCCTGCGCGGCACTGCTCGATGGACGTGTGGTTCAGCGGGAAGTTGGTGAAAACGTCAGGCACCTGATCGGATGCCATGCGGGTCATCAGCACGGTTTCAGCGTCGGGAACATTGGTGTGCTCCACCTTGATGTTGGGATAGAGTGCTTCAAACTCGGAAATGATTTCTTCGTAGTAATCATTACCCTCGTCCTTCATCTGGAAAAACTCGATGGTTACGGTTTGGGCTTGCTCGGCGTAGGCGGCGGTTAACCCGACGCACATCGTCAGTGCCAGCAGGATACTGAGAAGTTTCTTCATGGGAATCCTCCTTCTGTTTGTCTGCCTTGTTCCATTAAGGCTGCTTGATGGTTCAAGTATAGCGCTTAGCGTTGTCTTGAGACACACGAAAACTGACTTGTGCCCATATCAAAATCCTTACTTCTTTGCTCGTTAGCTTTCGCGGAGAGTCTCGCTAAGGGTTCCCGGCGTTTCGCCGAAATACTTTTTGAAATTAGCGATAAAGTAGGACGTGCTGGTATATCCTACCATCGAGGCGATTTCACCGATACTAAGCGATGTGTCCGCCAGCAGCTCCTTGGCTTTTTCCATGCGCAGTGTTAACAGATACTTGGAAAACCCTATTCCTGTAACAGCTTTGAAAAGTCGACTCAAATAGTTGGGATTCATATAATACTTGGTGGCGGCCAGTTCGTTAAGAGACAGATCGCAGTAGTAGTTTTCACGCAAAAAGGCCTGAATTTCACTGATGATGCCTCCTTCGCCCGTCTTTTCGGACTGCTTGTGGTCCAGTAGCCCCGTGAGATAACGTTTCAACTCCGCCTTGCTATTAAACTCCCACAGGCCTCGTGGAAGTAGACGATCCTCCTCGGCTGTGCCTTCCTCCATAGACAGTGTCATGCACAACGTCAGCAAATCGCCATAAAGCTGCTCCAGCTGCGTCAGCCTCAGTGGCGGCAGGGCGCGAAGGCGACGCATCACCAACTGCCGCGCGTCGTCCTCGCGCCGCGTTTGCAATTTGCTGCGCAGAATACGCAAATCATCCCGTGAAAGTACGCGCGTGTTTGCAGTGATCTCGAATCGGAACACGCGCCGTTTCGGCTCGATCAGTCGCATGCACAGTGCGCGCCGGGCTTCCTGATAATGGGAAGGCATTTCCGATAATTCCGCGAGCGGTTCGGAAAATCCAGCAAAGAGTGCCAGACCCTCGACTGCCGAAACCGCCGCAGCTAGGTTCTCTAATTGGCGCTCAGCCTCCTTGCGAAACTGCTGCAGTGATACGCCGCTGTAATTGCATAGCAGCAGAACCCGATTTTCCACATGAAGAAGGTCATTGTAAAGAAAAGCCTCAGCGTGCAGTGTCTGTTCAACCAGCGTTAGCAAGCGCAACGTCTGTATGCCCTCGCAGTGAATTGCAACCAGCACGAAGCCTTTGTGAAGGACGGATTCCGGTAGCGGGCAGAACGGTACGGCATTTTCAATGCCTGCCAGATAACGCATCATACGGTAGCTCGAGGCGACGTACTGGGTCTCGCTGACGCTTTGCCCGTCTCTCCTGACCGCTGTTCGCCGCAACTCATCCAGCACGGCAAAAAGCTCTTCCTTCTTGAGCGGCTTGAGCAGGTAACGGAACACACCGTTGCGCACGGCGGCTTGCGCGTACTCAAACTCTGCGTACCCGCTCACCAAGATGATCCGCACTTGAGGATAATCGCTGCGCACGATTTCCGCAATCTGCAAGCCGTCCACTCCGGGCATACGGATGTCCAGAATCAGCACGTCCACAGCGCGGGTTGAAATAAGCGCGATTACGCGCGCACCGTTGTCGCACAACTCCAGAATATCGGAATCCGGATCCCACGCCAGCACCATTTTTTCGATCGCCTTACGCGCGTAGAATACGTCGTCGGCTATAATGATACGCATGCTTTCACTCCTCCGGCGGCAAGCAGAATCGAATGGTTGTGCCCTCGCCCTCAACGCTTTCGATTTGCAACCCATAATCGTCACCGTCACCGTAAGCGGCGCGCAAGCGGAAATGCACGTTCAGTAGACCGATGCTTTCGTCCTTGCGGTTGTACGCGTCCTGCGCGCAGCGCTCTTGCAGCCGTGCGAGCGTTTCGGGTGGAATACCCACACCGTTGTCATGCACGCTGATGAGCAAGCGATCCTCGGCGGTGACGCGCGCGTCGATAACGATCAGACCGTCCTTGACGGATTTACCCACGCCATGCACAAGGCTGTTCTCCACAAGCGGTTGCAGCAGAAACTTCAATACTCTTCGGCAGCCTGCCGCTTCGGTAACATGATACTCCGCGTGCAGATTGCCTGCCATACACAGTTTTTGGATGGCGATATAGCGCTCGATCTGCGCGATTTCCTCCGAGAGCGCCACAGTTTGTGCCCCAGAGATGTTGTAACGGAACAGATCAGCCAGACTGGTGGCGATCTGTGGAATTTCAGGCACATCCTCCAATTCCCCGATGGAGGTAATCAGATTGAGCGCGTTGTATAAAAAGTGCGGATTGATCTGATTTTGCAGTAGCTCGATCTGCGCCTTGCGCTCCATATCGCGGGATTCGTATTCGCGCAGGATGCTCTGTTTCAAGCGTGTCAGCATGTTGTTAAAGCCGCGAATCAGATCCCCCATATCATCGGGACGATCGACCTGCTCGGTAATGGGGGCAAGGCAGCCGTGTTCAACCTGCCTCATGCCGTCTTGAAGCACACGGATGGGCTTGGTAACGTGCGCTGCCATAAAGTAGCTTAGCACCACAAACACAGCCAGCATCAGCACTACTGTAAAAAGGTATAACAAAATGCCGTTCATGGCCTGCGAGCTGATGATAGCCATGGGCACGTAGCTGACAATACTCACGCTAAGCTCGCTGTTCCATCTGGCAACGCAAAGATAGCTCTCACCGCCGGATTTGGCGTGAAATTCAAACGGAGATGTCTCGCGAATCTCGTCCTCGTAGGGGAGCGTCTGTGCAGCGATTGCACTTGCTGTTTCGCTCGCGGAGAAATAAGATCGCCCATTTTGCATTGCGAATGCCCCGACCGTTTCGCCGACAGACAACACGCTAAAGCTCTGCGCCAGCCGCTTTATATCCACGTTGATGAAACCGCAGCCTACGGGCTTGAGCGTGTACGGGCTCGCCACCCG
The DNA here is from genome assembly GCA_963675655.1 of Candidatus Limiplasma sp. Classification (GTDB taxonomy): domain Bacteria; phylum Bacillota; class Clostridia; order Christensenellales; family Aristaeellaceae; genus CAXXOK01. The sequence continues at coordinate 3,323,620 of OY776489.1, read as the reverse complement.
AAAGGCATAGGTGACGGTGGTGACGCTTTGCTGGTTAATGGTGGTTTCATAGGCAGGCGTAACAAGGTATTTTTCGCCGCTCTGGCGAAGCTGCTGGGCAATCTGAGACATATACGCTAAATATTCTGTGTTGTAGCCCGCGCCGCTGTACAGTGCACCTGTATCCGTAAGGTAGGTGATAGACGAAATATTTGGGTTAATGCGAACGGAAAGCGTGTTGCTGCGCAGGTTGCGGAGCGTTTCGACGTACTCCTTTCGCCCGGCGTAGAAGTCGTTGGCCATATAATCGGCGATGTTGGAGCCGAGAAGATAGGTTGAGGAAGTGTAGCGGATGTCGCCCATGATGGACTCAAGTCTTGCGTCGATCTGGTCGCAGGCTTGTTGCAAAATCGCACTGTACCGACGGTTTTCATCGCCGATTGTTTTGGCGGTCAGCATGGTAATGATTACCGTCAGGATCAGCAGCACCAAGAGTACGAATGTCCAAAGGATGCGGCGCTGCATGGGCATTTTTCGATATCGGTTCATGCTTTCCTCCGTTGTATGGAAGCACCCTCCCGTGTAATGTCAACGTCGTAGCGTTCGCCGTGCCATGCGCAGCTAAACGCGATGCGCGTCCACACTTCCGGCAGGTGTGGCCGCACGATGAGCTGGCCGTTTTCCTCGCGAAGCCCCGCAAAGCCCTGCACAACGCATTGCCATATACCGCCCATAGCGGCCGCATGAATGCCTGCTACGGAGGTCGTGCCATCGTTCAAATCAACGCCACGCGCCTTTTCAAAGAAGCGATAAGCCTCCTCGGCGCGGCCCAGCCGTGCGGCGGTCAGGCAGTAGGTAGAGTAGCTCAGCGAGGAATCGTGCAGGCAGCGCGGCTCATAGTAATCAAAGTTGGCTGCTTGCACCTCGGACGAATATGCTTTGGGAAACAACGACAGATACGCCATCACATCCGCCTGCTTGGCTACCTGATAGCTCGCGAGCTGATCGACGTTGTAGCGTTTAAGGATCGAGGCAACCTTTCCCTTGAAAGGGGAAAGATCAAGCTCGGGCAGTTCCGTCCAGCCATCCGCCTGTGGGATTACGCCGCGCTCGTCAGGTTTCGGCAGATACAGCCCGTCGGCCACCCGCCGTGCCTGCTCCGCGTCCTTTCCGTGCAGCAGCCCAAGCGCCAGCGCTGTTTGCAGATTCCAATGTGCAAGCAGGTTGGTGTAAGCGTTATTGTTGGAATGTTCGCTGTATTCGTCGGGGCCGATCACGTTATTAATCTCATAGCGCTGATTTTGAGCATTCCATTCTGCGCGCGTCGCCCAATACAGCGCGGTTTGCGCGAGAATGTCTCCGCCCTGCCCCAACAGAAAGGCGCTGTCACCCGTCCATTGTGCGTAGTGCCATACACCCAGCGCCACGTCGGCGCTGACGTGAATTTCATCCGTGCCGGTACGAATCGGAATCGGAAGCCCCGTCACCACGTCGGGATCGCCCTCCGCGGGCGTCATTTCGCCGTCGGTCGGCCATGCGCTTTCCCAGGGAAACAACGCGCCACGACAGCCCCTAGCGATGGCTTTTTCCCTCGCCTTTGGTAGACTCAGTACGCGATACTGCATCAGCTTCTTGGCCACGTCGGGATCGATACACAACCATGGAGCAAGCAGAAACATTTCAGTATCCCAGAAGGTGTGTCCTTTATAGGCCTCGCCCGACAGCCCCTTCGCGCCGATGTTCATCCGCGCGTCATGCATCGGGGTCATCACGCGCAAATGGTAAAGTGCAAAGCGAACTGCGGTTTGATCGACAGGTTGGCGGCTTTGCACGCGCAGATCAGCCTTGTCCCAATAGTCCGCCCAAGCAGAAGCACTCTCTTGCAGAAGTGCATCAAAACCGCATCTGCGTGCTGCCTCGGCTGTGTCGGCAGCCGAGGCTTCGTGATCGTACGCGTCATGCGTTGTACGGATAGATACGAACTGCGTAAATGCGGCGCAGTTTGTGGCCGACTTCGAAAATTGACAGCCAACCCGACGGTTCTCCATGATGATCTCGCTGTGGTCGGCCTCGGTCTGCACTGTGACGGCGATCGTCGCGCCGACGTTCGCTCGCGCGGTTGCACAGGTCATGCGCCATGCGTTGCTGACAAGGCATCGGCGCACCCCTTGCCGAAAATGCTGCGTACCGCCATTGGTGACCTGCCCGTCGATTATGTTGCGCCAGCGCAGATCACAGGGCTCGTCTGACTCCAGCGTCATACGCTGCGCGAGCAGATGCAGCCTTGCAGCGGAAATCATCCTCTCCAGCGTTAAAATGACGCGTGGTCCGCGAGCGCCTTGCAACGTGTAGTGCGCCAGCGCAACGCCTGTGCGCAGTTCCAGACGACGACTCGCCTGAACGCATTGCTCCATGGTCAGTTCTTCGCCGTTGGCCCAAAGACGCAGCCCGAGTGTGTCCGGAAAATTAACGATCTCGGCTACCTCTCCGTCAAAAGCGTCGTACATGCCCGCGACAAAGGTATCGCGCTGACGGCCGACATGCGCAAGCGGCGCCGCGAAGCGCACGCCCAGACAACCGTTGCCCTGACAAAAGATAGATTCGATCTGCCCTTGTGTTTCCTTTTCAAAACCGTTTACCGCAATCGCCCATGGTTCGTAGGTCATCGCCTGCATGGGTACGCCACCATTCAATCCTATAATACTTTATTATAAAAGCAAAAGCATAGTGGAAGTCAAGGCGCGAGGCAAAATTTCACGCAGCATGTCATTTTCTTTTTATATCAAAATGATTCCCTGCGAGCGATGGCTTGCGGTGTGCGCGGATTTTGCTATAATTGTCGCGTGTGCAAGGAGGCGTGTGGCATGAAAGAAGCATGGTGGAAGGAAGCGGTGGTCTATCAGATTTATCCGCGCAGCTTTCAGGATACGAACGGGGATGGCGTGGGTGATTTGCGCGGAATGATCCGTCGGTTGGACTATCTTAAACAGCTTGGCGTAGATGTGATCTGGCTTTCGCCGATTTATCAATCACCCAACTATGACAATGGCTATGATATTAGCGATTATTGCGCGATTATGCAGGAATTTGGCGATATGGCGGATTTTGACGAGCTGATCATGCAGATGCACCGCCGCGGCTTAAAGCTGATGATGGATCTGGTGGTGAACCATACCAGCAGCGAGCATCCGTGGTTCAAGGCTGCGCTAACGGAGCGCACAAGTTCCTACCGTGATTACTATTTCTTCCGTAAAGGGAAGAATGGTCGCGAGCCTAACAATTGGGCGGGACACTTCGGCTATTCTGCATGGGATCAAGAGCCGTATGGCGATGAATACTTTTTACATCTGTATACCGATAAGCAGCCCGATTTAAACTGGGAGAATCCCGAAGTGCACGAAGAGGTTTACCGCATCATGGATTTCTGGAAGCGCAAAGGCGTGGACGGTTTCCGCATGGATGTGATTAACTATATTTCTAAGGTTCCAAGCCTACCCGATATGCCTGGCGAGGGCTATCAATTGCCTACGCCGTACATCGCCAACGGACCGCGTGTGCACGAATATCTGCAAGAGATGAACCGTCGTGTGCTGGCGGACGCAAACCTGATGACGGTGGGTGAGATGGTCTCGGTGGATACACATACGGCACGCCTATATACCCACGAGGAGCGGCATGAACTGAACATGGTGTTCACATTTGAGCACATGTATCTGGACTGTGTCGACGAGGATAAATGGCGCACGCGTCCATGGAAACTATCCGAACTAAAGGAATGTTTCGGCCGCTGGCAGCGTGATCTGTCGGACGGCTGCTGGAACAGCCTGTATCTGAACAATCACGACCAACCGCGCATGGTGAGCCGCTTTGGTGACGATCAGCGCTACCGCGTGCAGAGCGCAAAGTTGCTGGCCACATTCCTGCACACGCTGCAAGGAACGCCATTTATCTATCAGGGCGAAGAGCTTGGAATGACGAACGCGGATTTCACATCGCTGGAGCAATACCGTGACGTGGACACGCTCAATCACTTCGATGAGGCTGTGCGGATTCAACAGCAAAATCCCGACGAAGTAATGGCGGCCATACGCTGGAAAAGCCGCGACAACGCCAGAACTCCGATGCAATGGGACGCGAGCGCAAACGCGGGCTTTACCACGCGCACGCCATGGATAGCCGTGAACGCTAACCATGTACAGATTAACGTTGAAAGCGAGCAGAACGATCCACAAAGCGTGCTGGCGTACTATAAGCTGCTAATTTGGTTGCGCAAGCGACACAAAGTGATGGTTTACGGCGATTATCAGCCGCTGTGCATCGCACATCCACGCGTTCATGTCTATGAGCGCCGCTACGAAGGCAAGCGTTTGCTGGTGCTGCTTAATTTTTTTGCCGAAACCGCGAAGGTGACGCTGCCGGAGAACGTCGATATTGACGGCGGGACGCTCCTGATCGGCAATTACGATAACGCCATGCTGACCCGAAGCATATCCTTACGCCCGTATGAGGCGCAGGTGTGGAGCTTCTGAGCCAACAGGAACGTGCGATCCGTATGGTGAATCTACCATAAAATAATATAAAGCACACCCTTTTATTGAATCGTATGTCATCAATAAAAACGGCCATGCCCAGATAACAACCATTATTGGACAGCCACTAATAATTCAGGTTGAGCTGAAAGGTTCCTTCAGCAAACCGGCGCGGATCTAGACGTTCATCATCCGAATTCAGCGTAGCAATGGATTCCTTGTTATAGCGTTCCGCCATCCGTTATAGTTGTGTCTTGGACAAAATGGGGATGCGTGTTTCTGAAAGTTTTAGAGCGAGCAGGTACATTTTCGTCACCTTGTTTATTCGCTCATTTGATCCATTTGGCGTATAAACTTCATCCATTCCTCCTCTTTGGGTTTTTGCTTTTTGCTTTTCGCGGCGCAGCCCGCTTATAGGGATTGCTGAGGATATAATCCGGCAGGTCCAGTGGGACGATCACGCGGGCAATGCCGACAAGTCGAACATATACGCCGCTTTTTCATCGCTCGGGGAGAAAACTTCGGCCAGCTTTGCAAGGGGCTCCTTTTTCAGCGGATTGCGGTTACCCTGTTACACATCATAGCGATAGGGAGAAATGATGCCAAGAGCGGTGGATAGAGCACGCATGGTCATTTCGCGCTCTGCGCCTGGCCCAATTTTGGGTGCCTCAAATACAAAGGCTGACGGTTCTTTTTTGCTTGACGAAGCCCGGAAACCATTGGTATAGGGGCTTTGAACTTTTCATCTTTTTGGCAATCCTCTCAAACTCGACAAATCACACGCACCCGCGACGCGCTCACAGCTTCTGCAACCCTGACAGTACATGTATGGCCTGGCAACACCGAAGTAACTGAACCCATTGACGTTGCCCTTTTTCGTTGGTTTCATGAAAGTGATGATACAATGTCGGACAGTATCTGGAATGACGCACATCAGAGGCTAAAGAGCGTGTTAGTTTCTACAGCGGACGTACTACGGTAAGCGCCGCTTTGTTGTGAATTGTCGGGCGGATAACCTGTTCTGTTTGATAACCATGACATTTTGCTGTATACTGACATGCGTAACCCGAACGCAGAACACAGCATGAAACAGATTGAAGCGTGAGAGAGGTGGAAGCGTTTCGGATATTTTATACTAGCGAAAGGCAACGTTGGCGAGGTTGGCTCTCTGAGAACTTCGAAAGGGAGATGAAATCTGGTTTGTGTTCCCAATGAAGGAATCCAAAGAGAAGTGCCATTCCAATAACAGCGCCATAGAAGAGGCGCTCTGCTCCGGCCGAACTGACAGCGCCAATAAGCATATCGATCCGATTCGTAGAGTGCAACGTTTTCTCCATAAAAGGCGGGCGGCGGGTACTCCAGAACGAATATTGGAAAGCTTATCTGGTTTGAACAAAAGGGCTTACTTCACCCCAATGTCAGAGCAGCGGTTCACGATCTTACTCATTCTGATTATGTGTTTTCTGCGGATGTTACGGAGGTTATACGAAAGGACGACACTGCGTGGACGAAAGATCAGACTTTTCCGGAGCTTTACAAACGAATACGAGTTGCTTACATCGCCGCGGCAGGAGGCGACCTTCAGAATTTCAAAAGCGACGTGCAAACTTCCTATGTAAAATGAAGGTGAACAAGCGCATTGCTGGGTTCGGCGGGCTTGAGAAATGCGATGAATCGCATTTGACAAACTGGAATTTAACGGTTTATTCAAGCAAAAGAGGGTGAGCATATGCAACGCTGCATTGATGCTGCTCCATGCAAGGTCTGACAAGCAAAACTGTATGGAGATATTGATAACGCCATCTCTAAATGACTTTGCGCTCTTGGCACATACAAACAAGGATGGTATCGCTACGAGATTGGAAAACTTTCTCCGTAAACCGTCATGCTATGTATGATACTCGATACGATAAATAATCGATACAAGGGAGGATAACACTATGTACACCAAAGGTTATGAAAAGAAGCTTGAGAAGCTAGGCGCGTTTGAAATTAGCAGTAACATGCTCAAAATCGCCAAGAACAACGAACGACACAACACCTTCCTTAACGCCGGACGCGGCAACCCCAACTGGATCAATACAGAAGCGCGTTTGGCATTTTGTCGTTTTGTGAATTTTGGCGTGGAGGAAAGCCGTCGCACCACCGATATTGGTACGCTGGCGGGCTATACGACGCTGGATGGCATCGGAAAACGCTTTGATGCTTTCCTCAGCAAAGACGACGAGTCGGATGTGTTTCTGGAAAAGGCGATTCGCTATTGCGTCGAGAGCCTCGGCCTTGACAAAGACGCGCTTATTAAAGAATTTGTCGATGCGATCATTGGCAACAATTATCCTGTACCAAGCCGTTGCCTTGTGAATATCGAAAAAATACTCAATGCCTATCTGGAGGATACGCTTTACAACGGCGTAAAGCTGAAGGACACGACCAAGGTTTTCCCGACTGAGGGTGGTACAGCTGCAATATGCTATATCTTCGATTCTTTGAAGCATAATGGTTTGCTTAAAGAGGGCGATCAGATTGCGATTAACATACCCATCTTCACGCCTTATCTGCAAATCCCCCGTCTGACGGGTTACCAGTTGACCGAAATCAATCTGCAATCCACAGAGGAAAGCAACTGGCACATCCCGCCGGAAGAAATTGCCAAGCTTGAAGATCCGGAGATTAAAGCGTTCTTTCTGATCAACCCCTCCAACCCCGGCTCTCACGCGTTAACGCCCGAGACACTCCAGCATATCGCTAAAGTAGTGGAGAAGCGCAAGGATTTGATCATCATCACGGATGATGTTTATGGAACGTTTGTTGACGGCTTCCAAACCGTATACAGCATCGCTCCGTATAATACGTTGCTGGTGTATTCTTACTCCAAACTGTTTGGTGTCACCGGTTGGCGTATCGGGTGCATTGCTATGAACGAAAAGAACGTTTTCGACGAGCTGATACAGAAGCTGCCCGAACAGAAGCTCAAGGAGCTGGATTATGACTACTCCATCATCACCATGGATCCGCGCCACTTGCCGTTTATCGAACGCATCTGTGCGGATAGCCGTTCAATCGGCCTGTATCACACCAGCGGCCTGAGCACCCCTCAGCAGGCGATGATGGCATTGTTTTCGCTAACCCACTTGGTTTGCAAGGGTGAAGACCCGTATATCGAGACCTCCAAGAAGATTGTTCGTGCGCGTTATCACGATCTGCTTTCCACCATTGGGATGCGGGAGGATAACGACCGTACCAACGCCAAGTACTACTGCCTGATCGACGTGTACAAGGTTGCCGAGCGCGTATATGACGCAAACTTTGCAGCCTGGCTCAAATCCAACTTTGAGGAAATTGATTTCCTACTCCATTTAGCGGAAGAGGAAGGCGTGGTGCTTATGGAGGGCGTCGGCTTCTCTTCAACGCCCGGAACACTCCGTGTTTCTCAGGCGAATTTGCCGGATGAGAGTTACAAGCGTATCGCCAAGCGCGTGTTGGATCTGCTGGATGAGTACCATCAAAAGTATAGCAAGAAATAAGTGCGCCAGCGCCGATCACGTAGAAGGAGGGAATCACTGTGAGTTTTGAGCTTCTTTCGCAAGAAGTGTTGGAGTCGGTGGAAAACTTTTTTACCATAGGCTTTGCGGATGCAGGGCAATACTTGCTCAGCAACGTAGCTGTATCGATTTTCTTTTGCCTTGGCCTGGGTTACTTGTTGGGTAAGTTGAAAATCGGATCGTTTACACTAGGTTCGACAGTCGGCACGCTCATAATCGGTCTGGCACTTAGCCTTGCCCTCAGTTCAATCGGGCCATACCAAATCGATGGTTTGGTGAAGACGATCTTCTTCAGCTTGTTTATCTTTGCGATTGGCTACGAGGTCGGGCCGTCGTTCTTTGCCAGTATGAAATCTTCTGGTGTTAAAATCATTGTTCTATCTACTATATTTGCAATTGCAGCCTTTGGTGTTTGCTTTGGTATGTTTAAGATTTTCAATGTTGGTCCCGGCGAAGCGGGCGGCATCGTTGCTGGTGCGTTAACCCAGTCGGCGGTTCTTGGCACGGCAGACGCGACCATGAAAACCATGCTTACGGGCAACGCATTAGCCATGGCGGAGTCGCAGATGCCGATTGCCTATGCTCTTACCTACGTGTTTGGCACGGCGGGTTTACTGGTGTTCATGAAGGCTGTTGCTCCCGCTATGCTGGGTGTCAACCTCAAAGAAGCCACCAAAGACAAGATTGCCAAAACGGGATTCAAAGAAGCTAGTGGTACGGGCAACTCAGCCGTAAGCGCTGTGAAAGCGCGCGCCTTTATCATTGCGGAGGGCTCGCCACTGATTGGGCAAAGCATCGGCGAAGTGGAAAAACAGTATGACGACGTGTTAACGGTAGAGGCGTTGTGCCAGAAGAACACGGCTGTTGCGCTGGACACAACGCTCAAACTGAACGCCGGGGATGTCCTTACGGTCATTGGCACAGCAAACGCTATGATAAAGCTGGAAAGCGCTGGCGTTCAAGAAACGGCGGATGGTAAGTACCTTAACCTTGCTCTCGTCCGAGAGGATATCGTGCTTACCAAGGGCTTTCAAAAGGAGGTCCTCGCCGAGCTGGCCGAGTTGGGTGTTTTTGTGCAAGCGTTCAAGCGTGGCAATAAGGCAGTCGCGGATGTTAGTCAGGCAAAGGCGGGCGACGTTCTCACTGTGACCGGTTCCAAAGCCACAGTACAAAAGATTGCTTCTCAGCTGGGTTATAAAAAGGATGTCGGCTCCGTGACGGACGTCAGTTTCTTATCTATAGGCATCGTCGCAGGCTTGTTATTAGGTGCGCTTTGCTTAAAGGTGAAGGGGATTCCCATCACGCTGGGCAGTGGCGGCGGTGCGCTGGTAGCAGGGCTATTATTTGGGTACTATCAAAACAAGCATTCCAAACATGGCAATGTGCCATCAGCAACGCGTTGGTTCTTAAAAAGTGTCGGGCTAAATATGTTTATTGCTGTGGTTGGCTTAACAGCAGGCAGTAAGTTCTTAAGTGCTCTTACGCAAATGGGTTGGCTGGTGTTGGTGCTTGGCGTGGCAGTCACATTGTTGCCTCATATCATCACCATGTTGATCGGCAAGTATGTACTCAAGCTGGACGCAGTGGACATTATTGGCGGTTTGTGTGGCGCGGGCACATGCACAGCAGCCCTAAACGGCGTCATCGACGAAGCGGGCAGCAGCGTGTTCGCCATTGCCTATACACCGGGTTACGCGGTGGGCAACGTATTGATTACGGTACTGGGGCCGCTGATCGTAGCTTTCTTGGTATAGCGAATCAAGAATATACGCCGAGGCTTGTACAACAGGCCTCGGCGTATTTGTTATGGATGAGACCGCAAGCCCGACAGGTATCGCACGCTGCCGATTGAAAGGCGTTCGGCCTGCGCCACATTATTGTGGGACGTAAGGGCAGCTCGGACGGGAGCCGTATCTTCGGACGAACGGAGGACGCAGAGGGGTTTGCCGTGAAACTGTTGGAGAGCACGCCCGCAATGAAGCGTAACAAGCCGTGCGTCTTTACAGATTATACGAACAACTTCACAGTAGAGATTCCCGCTGAAAGCTGCGCGTATCTATCAGCGCCAAATGCGTCCGCGCAGCGTGAGGGAATATATGCCGAAAGTGTTATCAACGAGTACGGCGTTTCTCTTTCGGCGACCGAATCCATGTAGGGCGGCACGGAGGAGCTGGCGGTTGATCCGCTTGATTAAAACGGCGTTGCGGAGTCCACCCTACCAACGATCGTAATACCCTATGTGAAAACGGCTCGGGAGGGCGTGAAACGGTTAGCAGACTCATCGACCGCTACGGCAGTGCCGAGGGAAATGCGGTAGTATCCGCGGATGCTGATGAAATTTGGTATGAGGAGATTTATTCGGGGCATCAATGGTCGCTGTACACTTCCCCGTTGGTTTTGGCTTGCGTTCAGCTGCGACGCTTATGTTACCGATGGGTGTGAACAATTTCAGCGACGATAATGCCTACCTTGCTTCAGCCATCGCTTTTCTGAACACCGGATATGTCACCTGCTCCAACGCACTTGTGCCTACCGGACTTCCAAGAGGATATACTACGGCGTATTGCGCGTCGCGGGGGAATCGCCCAGCAGCGAATAATCGAGTGGTTCCGTGAACATCCGCCTGCCTTTTTATACACGCACCTTTTTAACAAACCGTTCTCTTTGCTGATGCAGCCGTTTTATCCTGATAAGAGACATGGCATGCCCGAACGCTTTGTTCGCTATGCGCGGTGGGTACTTTTGGGAATCGCTGCTTTGGGCTTATCAGCGTAAAGAGCAGCAAGCTAAAGAAGCGGAAAGGCTTTTATATGCCGTTTCGCTTCCTTAGTATCGACGTACCGATTACGGCTGTCTTTATACCTATCTCAAGGCACAACGCACCGCACGCACTTTTATCATGTTGTATACGGCGGTGTGAAACGCGCAGGCGCTTACATGGATGAATACCAACACGATTTCCCCTGGGAATTTTCGAAAATTCTTAGGGTATCGTTCACATGTTTTTTACCTTTCTTTATAACGATGCTTGTTTAAAAAGTTTATATTAATAAGGCGAATATGAATTTAATGATATCAATTGTTTTCATTGAAATTTTGTCGAGAACATATTCTATTTTACCCAAAAAACGGTTATACTTACGAATGGGAAACCATCCATGGAATACAATATAACGAGCATTGAGCATGTAACGTGAAATTGCTTTTGGTAATTTCGGTGGAGTAACCGTTAATAATCGGAGCAAGCGGTATACCATTATCTGGGTTGCCAGTTTTTCAGTTAGTCAAACCGGCGGTTTACACCAAAAGCTGATTTCATCATCAGCCACGATGTCCCCATGCTTAAACGCTTCACAAAGAATATCACAGGAGTGTGTGCAGTATGAACGATATACAAAACACGAGTGTACAGGAGAAAAAAACGTGGTGGAAAGAAGCGGTGGTTTATCAGGTATACCCTCGCAGCTTTCAGGATTCCAATGGAGATGGCATCGGCGACTTGAACGGTATCACCCGTCGGCTTCCCTATATCCAGGCGCTGGGAGCGGATGTGATTTGGCTCAGCCCAGTGTATCAATCGCCAAACCGGGATAATGGCTACGATATCTCCGATTATCAAGCCATTATGACGGAGTTTGGCACCATGGAGGATTTTGACCGTATGCTAGGCAAAGCGCATGAGTTGGGATTGCGCATTGTGATGGATTTAGTTGTCAACCATACCTCCGACCAACATGCGTGGTTTGTGGAAAGCCGCAGCTCGCGCAATAACCCACACAGAGATTATTATGTCTGGCGCGAAGGCACGAATGGCGGAGAACCAAACAATTGGGGAGCCTGCTTTGGCGGCCCTGCATGGCAATACGACCCGGAAACAGAAATGTACTACTTGCATATGTTTGCAAAAGAACAGCCGGATTTGAACTGGGAAAACGAACATGTTCGTGCAGATGTATACGATATGATGCGTTGGTGGTGCGATAAGGGAATCGATGGGTTCCGCATGGACGTGATCAGTATGATTTCCAAAGATCAGCGCTTTCCGAATGCAGAAAATGGAACGGGCGTTTACGCCGATCCCAGCAGCATCGTACTCAACGGCCCCCGCGAGCATGAATTCCTGCAGGAGATGAACCGGGAAGTGCTGTCCCAATACGATTTGATGACGGTCGGGGAAACGCCGGGCGTTACGACTGAAGAGGCAAAAAAATATGCCGGTTTTCATACCGGTGAATTAAACATGGTATTCCAGTTTGAACATATGGATGTAGGCGCAGGGCGTTTGGGCAAGTGGACGACTAAGCGTTTCCCGCTTGCGGAATTGCGGGGTATTCTTTCCAGATGGCAAACGGAGCTAGAAGGTAACGCGTGGAACAGCCTGTACTGGGGCAACCATGATCAACCGCGCGCCGTATCGCGTTTTGGCTGCGACCGTGAAGAATACCGCGCGCTTTCGGCAAAGATGCTGGCAACCTGCGAATTTATGCTGAAGGGAACACCGTTTATTTATCAGGGCGAGGAACTGGGCATGACTAATGCCGGCTTTACAAACCTGTCGGATTACCGCGATTTGGAGAGCATCAACATGTTCCGTGAGTTGACGGAGAATGGGTTGATCAAGCCGGATGAGATGATGGAGTGCCTGCGCCTGCGCAGCAGGGACAACTGCCGCACGCCTATGCAATGGGATGGTAGTGAAAACGCCGGGTTTACGACCGGCAAACCGTGGATTAAAGTAAATCCGAATTACAAGCAGATTAATGCCGACGCGGAAGAAACCGATCCGGAATCAGTACTGAACTACTATAAACAGATGATACGGATTCGCAAACAAAACGAAACTGCGGTATACGGAAAATACGAGCTTGCAGATATAGACAATGATGATATTTGGGTTTTCTACCGTCGTGGGGTACAGCAGGATCTATTAGTCGCTTGCAATTTCAGCGGGGAAACACAAAGCATGCCATTGCCGCTGGAAAACAGCGTGCGGGTGATAGGTAACTATTTCACGGCAGAAAACACAGGGATGCTGCGCCCTTATGAGGCAGTTGTTTATACCTTGGAAAAGTAATGAATACAGCAAAACGAAGACTAAATGTATGAAAGTGATGCTTTCTCGCTTCCATTATGCTATATTCATAGACTTAGGATCGCAAATAATTACAATCATCAAACGCCCGTCACCAGTAAACAGTGACAGGCGTTTGTCTTTATGTGCTTTTTGCCGCTTGTGTTCATGGCTGCTGGCCTGTCGGGAATTGGGCGGGTATTTAAAAAGACGAATATCTGAGGGTAAATATCAAGCTGGTTTATTACCAAGAACGAACGCCGGAGCATGCAAAATCATACGTAGAAATTTGGATTTGACGTAGAGGAAAGCGCAGCAGCATTTCCGGGAGGCTAAGGCATTATTTCTTTTGCGCGACGATCTTATTGGATGCGTGCCGATGCATGGGGATACCGGGATGCTCCTCCTCAAAGGTATAAGATTGAAACTGGAGAATGGACCAGCCGGAATAGAGCGTTTTCAGCTCCAAATCATCGGCAAGGCCAACGGCGTACGGCGCTATATCAGCCGTAGGCGGCAGTGCATTGGTGAAAAGCTGTATGATGTGAATACCCTGGGGGTTCGTATGCTCTTTAGCCGACCGAATAAAGCGGTGCCATATCTCTTTTCTAACAAAATGCAGGGTTCCAAACGAAAAGATCAGATCATATTTTTTTGTGAAAGTAAAATCTGCCACATCCTGTACCCAGGCGTTAATCTGCACACCTTGGGAGAGGGCGAGGCGCTTTAGCTTGGCAATGGCGTTTTCGGATAAATCAAACGCGTCGATGTTCCGAAAGCCAAGCTTCGCCAGATAAAGCGCATTTTTCCCATCGCCACAGCCGACATCCAAAACCGACCCTTGCGGATCAATGGATGCTTTATATGCTACGAGGGAAGCATTGGGCGCTGTACCAAATAGCGAAGCATGATCATCCCGGTAGGATTCTTCCCAGAATGGTATTTTCATAGGCTCTCCGTTTCTGAATAAATGCAGTCATGAGGGGTTACGGAAAGTCAAAATATATTTCGGTTTACTATCAAACACAGGGAATACAAGCATCGTATATTGGATGTATTCCACAGCAAAATGTACAGTCCTCTATAAATGAAACTCTAATATTTAAATTGCAGCAGCTGATTCAATTCTGGAAGCATCTGTCGAAAACACGGCTTCATATAGAAGTTTTTATTTGTGCATCAATCACGTGAATGGTAATGCCAATATCTATTTCAGTTTCCATGTATTTGTTTGAATCTATACAATAAGAAGGAATTGTTACCTTATATATTGAATAGAGTATTTCAGTTGACCAAAGAAAAAAGAAAAGAGCCCTCATCATGACGTTCAATGAAAAGTTATATATTGCGCATCGCCGGGAGGATAGCGAGGACATTCAAACCATTCAGCAGCACAGCGAGCAAACGGCTGTAAAAGCGGCAGCTTATGCAATTGAGCCGATGAAACAGTTAGTTTTTGCAGCGGGAATATTTCACGATGTCGGAAAATATGGCGCAAATTTCCAGCGTCGTATCAAAGGCGATCAAACGATACACGCACCCCACGCCCTTTGCGGTGCACAGGCGGTGAAACGATATTATGGTAAAGGACCTGCCCGGCGAATGATGCAGTATGTGATTGCCGGACACCATGCCGGGCTGCCTGATTATGGGGATAAAAGCAATATACCGGAAGATGCTACCTTATACGGCACGTTAAAACGGGATACGGATGATTACAGCGCCTATGAAGCGGAATTGGCCATTCCTTCCGTTTCGGAAGAAGTATTTAAATCGTTCCTGTTTGCCGATTGCCACGGGAATGAAAGAGCGGAAAAGTTCGCCTTTTTTACAAGATACGCTTTTTCCTGCCTAACCGATGCGGATTCGCTGGATACCGAGGCGTTCTGCAGGGGGCTGGAACGGGAAAAGCTGCATGTGGATTTTCATATGTGTCTGGATAAAGTAAACCAAAAGCTGAATAGCTTTCAATGTTGCACGCCTTTGCAAGAGACGCGTGCAAAGTTACAGGCGCAGGCATTTCAAAGGGCGGGTCGACACGCTAATATCTATCTTATGAATATGCCAACAGGAAGCGGAAAAACGCTTTGCAGTCTTAAATTTGCGCTGGAAAGGGTGAAGGCGGCTGGGAAAAAGCGCATTATCTATATCATTCCCTATAACAGTATTATCGATCAAACCGCAGCATCCTTTGAAAATTTGCTTGGGGACAGTGTGGAAATTTTGCGGCATCAATCCACGTTTGTTTATGAAGATGCTAAGGATTTAGACGAAGAAACCCGCGTAAACCGTATCCGTGCGACAGAAAACTGGGACGCGCCGCTGGTGATCACAACGGCGGTGCAGTTTTTCCAGTCGCTTTATGCAAACCGCCGCAGCGGGCTGCGCAAACTGCATAATATGGCGGATGCGGTATTGATTTTTGACGAGGCGCATCTGATGCCCTACGAATATTTACAACCGTGCCTGAAAGGCATTGCCTATATCACAAAATACTTAAACAGTGAAGCGCTGCTGCTAACGGCGACGATGCCTGATTATCATACCCTTTTTCGCAAATTTGGCTTAGAAGAATTAACACTGACGGATTTAATCCCGGACCGCAAAGATTTTGCTGTGTTCCGTAAATGCAGCTATCAACAGTTGGGAACACTTTCCGATGAGGCGCTGATTGCAATGCTGATGGAGCAGCCGTCCGGGCTGTTGATTGTGAATAGCCGGAAAGCGGCGCGAAAGCTGTACCAGATGATTCCTGACGGATGGAGGAAATTCCATCTGTCCACCTGGATGACGGCATTGGATCGTAAGGATACGATTCAAAGGATTCGCGAAGCATTGGCAGATGTTGAGGCTCGCTATCCAGACGGTGCGGAGGTTCCGCCGGAGGAGCGGGTAATGGTGGTATCCACTTCGCTAGTGGAAGCTGGGGTGGATGTAGACTTTCATACTGTCTTTCGTGAATTGACAGGGTTGGACAGCATATTGCAATCCGGCGGGCGCTGTAACCGGGAAGGGAAGCGGCCGGATGCAAACACATATATATTTGAACGGGAGGAAAGCGTGGGGAGTAAGCACGCAGACGCGCGCATCAACGTTACTCGTGGGTTGATTGCGGAATTTGACGATATTGATACGCCGGTATGCATTTTACAGTACTACGAGGGGTTGTACGAGGCACATAAAGATCGGTTGGACAGTCATTCCATTGTGCGTTTCGGCGAAAAAATGGAATGTTATGAACCGAGCAGACCGATGCAGTTGCCATTTCGAAGTTATACCAGGGATTTTAAACTCATTGATAACACAACTTATGCGATTGCGGTTGCACAGGATGAGGTAAGTCAAAAACTGATTGCTAAAATCCCGTATGGTTTGGAGAGTAAGGAACGCAGACAGCTGCAAAAATATTCATGCAGTGTAACCCCGCATGACTTTGAGGAACTGCTAAAGCAGCATTTGGTTGCTGTGGACGAATCCGGCTTGTGCTGGCTAACCAATAATGCGAATTACCATCGAGATACCGGGTTGCAGTTTGAGTGCGAGGATTGTTATACCTAACACAAATAAAGGGTCCACGGCTAACGTGCAGAGCGTACCTATATCGGATAGGGACAACCATAGATAAGTACAACGAGAGGAGGAGCAATATGGGATATGGCTTTAAAATCATTGCGGAAGGGAGGTATGCCTGCTTTACGCGGCCGGAAATGAAGGTGGAACGGGTCAGCTACGATGTACCCACGCCGGGCGCGTTGGAGGGAATGGTGAAATCGATTTACTGGAAACCTTCCATCCGCTTTGTGATTGATGAAATCGTGGTGTTTAACCCAATCAACTTCCTGAATATCCGCCGTAACGAAGTAAAGGATAAAGTTCTACTGTCTGCGATGAAGGGAAAAATGGAGGGGAAAGGAAACGACCCCTGCATCTATGCCGATGAAAGCCGCAGCCAACGGGCAACCATGCTATTAAAAGACGTGCGTTATGGCATTGCTTTCCACTTTGAACCGACAGGCTTAAAGGATGAAAGTGCTGATATTGAAAAGCATTATAATATCCTGCTTCGCAGGCTGAGAAAAGGGCAGAGTTTCCGGCAGCCGTGCTTTGGCTGTAGCGAGTTCCCGGTGGAAAAAATAACACTGGTGGATGCGTTCAACCTTTCGCAGGTGCACGAGTCGATTCGCGGCATGGGAAATGTGGATCTTGGGTACATGCTGTACCGTATGTGTTTTGAGGATGGCGGCATCCCCGTGAACGGCGATTGGGAAAGTCCGAAGTACTCGGATCAGGCAAAAGCGGAGTACTACCGTCCACATATGATTGGCGGCGTAATCGACGTGCAGAAATACCGGGGGGATGTGAAATGCTAATACAGGCATTGTGCGAGTATTACGAAATACTGAAACGGATGAATAAAGTACCTGCAAACGGGTACTCCAATGTGAACATCCAATATCGCGTTAGCCTTACGCCAGAAGGGAAAATAGACGGCATAGAGGAATGGACGGTTCCGCAAATCGTTACCGACAAGAAGGGAAAAAGCAAAGAAATACGCGTTCCCAGAGCGGTAGAGATGTTTCGCAGAACGGAAAAGCCGGGCATCGATGCGAATATAGCGGAGCATCGGCCGTTATATCTCTTTGGGCTCAACATGGAGAAGGATGGCAAGCTCAACCCTCAGGATCGAACGGACAAGGCGGTAAAATCCCATCAGGACTATGTCGAAAAAACGAACGCGTTCATCAACGGTATCGATAGCCCAATGGTAAACGCATACCGTAACTTCCTGCGCACCTGGAATCCGCAACAGGAAACGGAAAACCCGTTTTTAATAAATCTTGGGAAACAGTATCCGAAAGCGGGCTATGCGTTCTGCCTCTCCGGGCACCCGGATGTGATGCTACATGATGATTCGCAATTGAAAGCCCGCTGGGAAGAGAAGCTGGAAGCGGAAACAACCGAAGATAAGGTGATGGGGCAGTGCGCCGTAATGGGACAGGAAGCGGAAATCGCCGTGATTCACGATCGGGTTTCCGGGGTTCTGGGCGGCCTGCCTACAGGTACGAAACTGGTTTGTTTTAACAACGATAGCGAATATTCCTACGGCGCCCAGCAGGCAATCAACAGCAACATTTCTACTGAGGTGATGCGAAAGTATACACAGGCGCTCAATACGCTGCTTGGGAGTAAAGCAAACAGAACTTGCTTGGGCGATATGACGGTTGTTCATTTTGCAATGAGTGAAAACAGCCTGTACAATGCGCTTGCCAGCCGAGCGCTGCTCGGTGAAAATGCCCGCGCAGACGAGGAAGACATTGACGATGATGATGACGATGAGACACTCAACGCAAAAGATACGGAGAAACTGCTGAAAAAAATATACGCCGAAACCGCAGCGGGTTCGCTGAATGCAGCTCGTTTGTTGATTGAGGATGATATTGATCCAGCGGTAAATTACTATATCGTCGGTCTTAAGCCAAACAGCAGCCGGTTAGCGATGCAGTTTATTTACCGTAACAGCATGGGGCAACTTATTCAAAACGCGGCGCTTCACCAAAAGGATATGGCAGTGTACCAGAAGGCAAAACCGGTTGAGCTTTGGCAGATTACAAAGCAAATGGTGTCACCCAAGGCGAGTAAGCAGGTGGTGCATTCATCGCTTTCGGTAAAGCTGCTTCAATCCATAGTGTTTGGGTATCCCTATCCCGCTGTCTTACTGGCAACCGTGGTACGCCGTGTGCGAACGGACAGCGATGAAGAGAACAACAAATTTATTAAGCTCAACCCGACGCGCGCAGGCATAATAAAAGCCTGCCTGAACCGGGAAGCAAGGAAAAAGATAGGCAAGGAGGAAATACAAATGGCGCTGGACAAGGAGAACACAAACCCGGCATACCTGTGCGGGCGGTTATTCGCGGTGCTGGAGAAGGTGCAGGAAGAGGCGAATCCCGGTTTGAACCGCACAATTACCGATTCGTACTTCGCATCTGCATCCGCGCGGCCTGCCGTAGTCTTTTCAAAATTGATCAAGTTATCTAAAACCCACTTAAAGAAACTAACGGATAGACAGGCCGGTTACTGGAATTGGGTAATGGGCGAAATTATCGCAAAGCTGGACGATGCGTTTCCCGATATGCTTTCATTGGCAGATCAGGGCAGGTTCGACATTGGGTATTATCAGCAAAAATATGCCGCATCCGAGAAAAAGAAGGCAGATCAGCCTGAACAACTGCAAAACGAGGAGGAAGAATAACGATGGCCATTCAAAATTCTTATCACTTTGTCATGCTCTTTGATGTAACCAACGGCAACCCCAACGGTGACCCGGATGCTGGGAACGCGCCTCGCATCGACCCGGAAACCAATCACGGTTTAATTACGGATGTATGCCTGAAACGGAAGATTCGTAACTATGTGCAGCTGGTAAAATCGCAGGATGGGAAAGCTATGTCGGGGTATAACATTTTAATTCAGCCGGATAAATACCTGAACGCAAAATTTAAGGATGCTTATAAGGAGGAGGGTTTACCGACCGGGCAAAAAGGAAAAAGCAAGGATGCCACTGAAAAAGCAAAAGTGTATATGTGTGAAAATTATTTTGATGTGCGCACATTCGGCGCAGTCATGTCCACTGGTGACGACCCGTGCGGCATTGTGCGCGGGCCGGTGCAGATCAACTTTGCGACTAGCGTATCGCCGATTTTTACACAGGATATCACCATTACCCGGCAAGCCAGAACGACGGAAGGGCGCGCAGATTCCGGGGACACGGAAATGGGGCGAAAGTCCATCGTGCCTTATGGGTTGTATCGGGCGGAGGGGTATATATCCGCACCGCTGGCCGGGGTGACGGGGCTTTCCGATGAAGATGTCGAACTGCTATGGACGGCAATTATCAACATGCTGGAAATTGATCATTCTGCGGCACGTGGAAAAATGTGTATGCGCAAGCTGTATGTGTTTAAGCATGATTGTGCGCTGGGGAATGCGCCTTCGCATACCTTGTTTGACCGAATTCAGGTGAAACTGGTGGACGAGGCAAAGCCGCCCCGCCGGTTTGAGGATTATTCCGTTACATTCAACGAAGATGCGATGCCTGAAGGCGTTACGGTAATGGAAAAACTATGACGGAGCAGATTGCGCTTCGCGACATTCAACACTTTCTATATTGCCCGCACCGTTGGGGATTGATGAAGATCGACAGTGCGTGGGCGGAAAATTATTTTGTTGTGAAGGCAAATCTGCTACATGATCGTGTGCACGCGCCGAACCAAAACTACACGCTAAGAGGCCGGAAGGTTTTCACCATGCTATCGGTTTATTGCGATCAGCCGGAATATAACCTGACAGGGAAAACAGATTGCATTGAGGGGGAGCCTTCCGGTTCCGGCGTGAAAATGGATGGTTCGGGTCGTTTGTACCGGTTATGTATTGTGGAGTATAAGCCTACGCAGCCGAAAGGCGCAGAATATAACCATGACGATGCGCTGCAGGTGTTTGCGCAGAAGGTATGTGTGGATTCTGTGTTTCATTGCGACTGTCAGGCGGCTTTATACTACGCAGATGTGAAGAAGCGGATTTACTTGCCGTTTCAGGCGGAATGGAAGCAATGGAATCAGGAACTGCGGCAAACGCTTATCCAGATGCGAACATACCTGCAAAGCAATACCATACCGCCGGTTCCAAGCGGGCAGCATTGTTCCGGTTGCTCCATGAAAGACTTGTGCATGCCGAAGCTAAAGCGCCGTATATCTGTCCGTGCCCGTATCGCCCAAGACCTGGAGAATATGCCATGAGAAAACTACTCAATACCCTATACATCACCCGTGAGCAGGCTTGGCTTACGCTGGAAGGTAATAACATTGTATGCAGGTTAGAGGATGAGGAGAAGTTTCGGATTCCATTTGACAACGTGGAAAATATCGTGTGCTTCAGCTATTTGGGTTGTTCACCCGCATTGATGGGGAAATGCGCCGATAACCTGATACCGATTAGCTTTATTTCTCCCCAAGGAAAATTCTTGGCACGGGTGACTGGAAAAGCACGCGGTAATGTAGTTCTGCGTGTGCGGCAGATCGATTGTTTCCGTGAGTGCGGGGTGGCATTGTGCCAGAATACAGTGGCGGCCAAACTGGCAAACACCATTGCACTTCTACGCCGTTCCCGGCATGATAAGCCGGAACTTAGAGACGATGAAGAAATGCAAAGCGTTATCACGATGCTGAAAGACGGAATCGAAAAAGTATATGCGATGGAGGATACGGAAGAAATGATGGGGGTGGAGGGAAACTGCGCCCATCGATACTTTAATATCTTTGGGAAACTGCTTAGCGGGGATACATCCTTCACGCTGCGAACCAAGCGGCCGCCGCTGGACCCGGTGAACGCAGCGCTATCATTCACCTATACGCTATATACCAACGAGTATGCCGCGGCGCTTGAGACGGTGGGCCTGGACAGCTGTATCGGGTATTTGCATTCGCTTCGCAGCGGAAGATGTTCGCTCGCATGCGATTTAATGGAAGAAACGCGATGTATTGCAGAACGCTTTGTAATCTCCTTGTTCAATCTAAAAATACTAACGGAAAAGGATTTTGACACGCAACCCACCGGCGCGGTATGGCTAAACGATAATGGACGCAAACAACTGATTACGAAATGGCAGGAACGTAAACGAACCGAAATGCTCCATCCATACCTGAACCAGAAAATTCAAATAGGGCTTTTACCTTATGTGCAAAGCAATCTACTGGCAAAATACATACGCGGGGATATTACAGAATATCCAAGCTATTTACAAGGCAGGTGATGAGGGTGATGGTGCTGATTAGTTATGATGTATCTACCACGACAGCTGCTGGGAAAACGAGGCTGCGCCGGGTTGCGAAGGAGTGCCGCAACCATGCACAGCGCGTGCAGGCTTCAGTTTTTGAGGCAAATCTGGATTGGGCGGCTTTTACCAGGCTAAAAGCCAACTTGGTTGCATTGATTGACCCAGATGCAGACAGTTTGCGATTTTATTATTTAGGTAACAACTGGCATAAGCGCGTAGAACATGTTGGCGCCAAACCGACTTACGACCCGGAAGGGGTGATTATTCTCTAGCGATAAGGGGATGGAGCGTTTGTTGTAAAAGTAATATGGAGTAACAAAGCCATCGTAATCAAACTGGCGAACCCTAGGTGACGGTGAAATTGTCGTATGGTTCGCACGTAGTCGCTACGAAAACAGTAGAAAAGAATACCGTTTAATTTCATAACTTTATGTAAAAAGAAATCTGTCCACCACATGTGGGGGATGCGTACCAAGTACATGCAAAATGTCGCGGTCGCGCCCCGCATGGGGCGTGCGAGTTGAAATGTCGGCGTGCAGGTGCAGCCGGGCGAGGGCATCCAGTCGCGCCCCGCATGGGGCGTGCGAGTTGAAATAGGCGCAAGCCCCCCACCCGTTCTCGCCCAAAATGTCGCGCCCCGCATGGGGCGTGCGAGTTGAAATCCGCCCGTATTGCCGATAGCGCAGCGTTGACTATGTCGCGCCCCGCATGGGGCGTGCGAGTTGAAATATCTCACAGACTCTATTGCGGTTGGGGAACACGTGTCGCGCCCCGCATGGGGCGTGCGAGTTGAAATATAATTATGTCAAGAAAAACTCTCCGATATTAGACGTCGCGCCCCGCATGGGGCGTGCGAGTTGAAATTTCAAAACATTCTTTCACAACTAACCACGCATCGTCGCGCCCCGCATGGGGCGTGCGAGTTGAAATTAAATGACATAATATTACTCCTAACTAGCAAACCAGTCGCGCCCCGCATGGGGCGTGCGAGTTGAAATATGATTTATGCTACAGTCAATCTACATCAATCCGTCGCGCCCCGCATGGGGCGTGCGAGTTGAAATTCGTTGTCTGGATGTCCATTTGCTGCTTCTATGGTCGCGCCCCGCATGGGGCGTGCGAGTTGAAATGTCGGTTACAATCGCGCGTTGCCCGTCATTGTTGTCGCGCCCCGCATGGGGCGTGCGAGTTGAAATTCAAAAGAGTGTTTGCATTCGCTACAACGGCAAGTCGCGCCCCGCATGGGGCGTGCGAGTTGAAATCAGAACGTTCCAATGTGAAAAACCAAACACTAGGTCGCGCCCCGCATGGGGCGTGCGAGTTGAAATGCGGATCAAGGTTTGATTGATGTTATGGACGATGTCGCGCCCCGCATGGGGCGTGCGAGTTGAAATTACGGTTACGATGTTATCTGCAACAGTTGCCGCCGTCGCGCCCCGCATGGGGCGTGCGAGTTGAAATTACAGCCCACAGAATGCACCTGTATGCCCTTGCGGGTCGCGCCCCGCATGGGGCGTGCGAGTTGAAATCGTCTGTCAGCTCCATGGCGTCCCCATAGCGCACGTCGCGCCCCGCATGGGGCGTGCGAGTTGAAATAATTTCCGTCAGCCCGTTGAACTCTGCGGCGAGTCGCGCCCCGCATGGGGCGTGCGAGTTGAAATAAAATTTGCTGCATATGCTTGTCATAACCACAATGTCGCGCCCCGCATGGGGCGTGCGAGTTGAAATCGCTGCCGCGTCATCGGAAGTCCCAAGGTTTTTGTCGCGCCCCGCATGGGGCGTGCGAGTTGAAATCAGCTCTCCACCTGTTTTTTGCATCCGTTTCAGGTCGCGCCCCGCATGGGGCGTGCGAGTTGAAATACAGAAGCCCTGAACGAGGTCATGCAACAATATTGTCGCGCCCCGCATGGGGCGTGCGAGTTGAAATTTGCATCATCCGCCGCTTGTCCCAGTTCGTACAGGTCGCGCCCCGCATGGGGCGTGCGAGTTGAAATTGCTGCTGGATGTTGCCGCGGCTATTCCGGATACGTCGCGCCCCGCATGGGGCGTGCGAGTTGAAATCGGTACTGGTTCGTCTACAGTCTTGGCAAGCGCGTCGCGCCCCGCATGGGGCGTGCGAGTTGAAATAACTCAATGTTTGCGGAGCTGGGAAAACAAGGAGGTCGCGCCCCGCATGGGGCGTGCGAGTTGAAATGAACGTATTATGTCGCCGGACACGATCAGGATTTGTCGCGCCCCGCATGGGGCGTGCGAGTTGAAATTAATGTTGTTGTGGTAGTCAATGTACACGTCGGCGTCGCGCCCCGCATGGGGCGTGCGAGTTGAAATCTAAAATTTAATAGAGTTTGGAAAAACAAGAAATTGTCGCGCCCCGCATGGGGCGTGCGAGTTGAAATGCTATTAGTTTTTAACATGGTATTCCCTCCTAAGTCGCGCCCCGCATGGGGCGTGCGAGTTGAAATTTTATCGTTGATAGATTCAAATATGGCGTTTAAAGTCGCGCCCCGCATGGGGCGTGCGAGTTGAAATATTTGTAGTAGAATTTTACGGTTATACCGGAGCCAGTCGCGCCCCGCATGGGGCGTGCGAGTTGAAATGGGTAAAGTACTATACAACCTTGACTTCTGCAACGTCGCGCCCCGCATGGGGCGTGCGAGTTGAAATGTAAATATTATGAGGAAAGCGAACAAAGGTGTATTGTCGCGCCCCGCATGGGGCGTGCGAGTTGAAATGTATCGCTAAGCGATACATTCAGCGATATATTTGGTCGCGCCCCGCATGGGGCGTGCGAGTTGAAATTTTCCGCGACATTTCCATATGACGAAAACAAAATAGTCGCGCCCCGCATGGGGCGTGCGAGTTGAAATGTGTGTTCAGCCCCAAATAAGGAACCACATTTAGTCGCGCCCCGCATGGGGCGTGCGAGTTGAAATCTTTCATAGCCGAGCAACAGTAGCGCACAACCCGGTCGCGCCCCGCATGGGGCGTGCGAGTTGAAATGGTTCTGGATTACATTCAGCGTCATCATATCCAGTCGCGCCCCGCATGGGGCGTGCGAGTTGAAATAATACAACTATGCTGGCAATTGGGATGGAGGCGGTGTCGCGCCCCGCATGGGGCGTGCGAGTTGAAATTGAAAAATTCGACACAAAACAAATATCATCGTGTGTCGCGCCCCTCATGGGGCGTGCGAGTTGAAATAAACGGCAGTTCACCGATCCGGCAGCCCGCGCGGTCGCGCCCCGCATGGGGCGTGCGAGTTGAAATCCAGAAAAGTTACAAAACCGTAAGCTTGAAACCATGTCGCGCCCCGCATGGGGCGTGCGAGTTGAAATGATGTCTGTATTTCCATCTCCGAAAGTGTACGGTGTGTCGCGCCCCGCATGGGGCGTGCGAGTTGAAATTCCTTTCTCGTTTACCTGTAAGGCGTATTCCATCTGTCGCGCCCCGCATGGGGCGTGCGAGTTGAAATCCTGAGCAGCGCCGTAAGGCAGATGTGCTGATGGGGTCGCGCCCTGTATGGGGCGTGCGAGTTGAAATCCGTGAAAAGGCTGAAGCAGAACGCGACGCCCGTATTGCACAGGCAAATACGGATAAAACGGAACGGCAAGCTAGAGCGGACGCTGAGTGTCATGCGGCGCAGAAACAGGCGAAAACGACGCTGTTGCAGGGAAAAGCCGAGGCGGAAGCACTGGAATGGAAAGCAACTGCCATGCAGAAATATGGGCAGGCTGCTATGCTTGAAATGGTCGTTAATAAACTGCCTGATGTTGCACGCGCTATTGGCGAGCCGCTTGCGCAGAAAGTGAAAATTTGATGTTTAGCGAAGGCGCAACCACAGGCTTGACGCATGATATGACAGGGTCCACGATGCAGAAGTTTAAGGCGATGAAGGATACTGTCGGTGTAGGAATTCCTAAAATTTTTAAAGGACATTTCTATAGGCGGCCTTGTAGGGCATCATCAGGGCGGGAACAGCAGTACACAGGTTATACCCGAAGTAGAAACCGCGAAGGAGACTGAGACCCCGAAAGCATAACAGCTGCGATACATTTTATCGCTGTTGATATGCTGTTGTTTCCATAGTGAATAAAGAAAACAGAATAAGTAAAATAACCCCTTGCGTCAATAGAATTATTGCGGCGCAGGGGGTTATTTTATGCATCTTCAATTGCTGCAGTTAGAACAAACGAATCACGAAGTACCCCAGCAGACTGGTTAGACCACTGACAAAGCTGCCCCAAAGCAGATCCAGAACGGTGATCAGTACAGGCCAATCGCGAATAGTAGCAAGGTTGGTCAAGTCGTATGTTGCATAGGTAATCAAGCCGAATAAAAGCCCTGGCAACAGTGCGGCTTTCCAGCTTGCGGCGGCCAGTGCAGGCTGAACCACAAAAAACTGTAAACCGATAATGAACAGAAGGTAGAATAGTAAAGCTGCCCATAATACGGGCTTGGCAGCCATCAGATAACCCAGACGCTGCGCATATAGACCTTTTGCGATGCCTAAAAGCCATACCATATCTATAATCAGAAAGATACCCAATAGAATAGCGTAGTTACGAAGATCCGCCCAGGAAATTGATAAATGCACTTGAATACCTCCTTTAGTTTTTTGCTGTCTTAACTGGATTCTTTTTTACGGGGAAACCACGGGAAAAAGATACTGGTTTGCTGGGCATATTCTGCATAACCGGGGCGGGATTTCATATTCTTCTCCAGCAGCGGTACGCCAGAAACAAACAACAGGAGAAGTGTAATCGTTACAGGGCTAATGAACACCCAAACAGGGATTCCACCGCTAATGGCGATAAACGCCAGCCCCCACCACATGGTTGCTTCGCCAAAGTAATTCGGGTGCCGGGTATACCGCCATAAACCCTGCGACATGATTTTTCCTTTGTTTGCAGAATTATGGATAAAGGCGGCCAGTTGTGCATCCCCAATAGATTCAAACAGAAAACCCGTGGCAAATATCGCGATTCCAACACTATACCAAATAGGGTGAACCCCAAACTGGCCGGGCGTATGCAAAATAACCGGAAGCGCAATTAAATACATTAACACACCTTGCAGCATATATACTTGCAGGAACGCACGTGGAACAACCCAGCGCCCCCAAGCCTTGCGGAATGCAGCATACCGGAAATCCTCCGGTTTGCCGTGATTGCGGCGGTAAATATGGGTAAAAAGGCGAACCCCCCAAAGTGTAATCAACACTGTAATGGTGACTTGCGTTAGGTTGGTAGGCAAACGCAAAGGCAACAGCACCCAGGCAACAATAACAAACCCGATGCCCCAGCCGATATCCACAATGCTGTTATTGTGCTTGGCGGTTCCCAGTAAAAACAACAGGAAGAAGTAAGTAAAAATTACGATTGCAGCAACGCCCATTGCTATTCCTCCTTCGTCGTTGTAAAGCAAACGGCCACAGTTCCCGGTCCTGCATGCAGCGCGACTACGGCGGATATTTCGCTGACAAATGTCGGGGCAAAGCCGATGATTTGCGTTAGCTGGTTGCTGTATTCATCCGCCAGCGTCGGATTGCCGCCATGTACGATGGAGTAACTTTCGATGCCGCCGTTCTGCATGGCGCGTTTTACCAGCTTCATAATTTTCCGCGTAAGCCCTTGTTGGCTGAATGCCGCACCAAAGGCCGCGCCGTGACCCTGCGCATCCAGTGTCATAATCGGGCGTAAGCCTAAAGCCATGCCAATTTTGCCAATGGTGTTGGGCACGCGGCCTCCACGTATGGCATAAGCCAAGGTGTTAAGACAAACATATATCTTTGTACGAGGAATGCGAGCCTCTAAATCAGCCACAATTTGCTGCTGTGTTTTTCCCCGCGCGATCAATTCGGCGGCGCGGTGAACCAGCAAACCCTGCGCGCCGGAATTGAGGCGCGTATCCAATACCATAATGGGATGTTCAGGCGTAGATAAGGCTTGCGCAGCACCGACCAGCGCACGGTAGGTGCCGCTTAACTGGGAAGCGACGCTGAGGATAATCAGTGAATCAAAATGCTCCAAGCGCTCAGCAAGAAGGGTTTGTATGCGTGCTGGCTCCGGCTGGGAACTAGTCGGATACGCTTCCTGTGCATCTATATGCGCAAACAGCTGGGGCAAAGTAAGGGTAAGCTTATCCAAAAACACCGCTCCATGACTGAAAATACCCATCGGGATTACCGAGATATTATTTTTAAGTAAAAATGCATCTGGAAGATCGGCGACAGAATCGGTTATAAGCCCAATGCCGCCTTTTTCGGATGTGCGCAGCTGGTTTTGCAGCGCCATATCATCCGCTTTTTGCTCTATCAGTGTGCCATATGCTTGTACGCGCTCCATAACGGCAGCAGGCGTATTGGTATGGATGTGTACTTTCAAGCGATCGCCGCGCAACCCGGCAATAACAGAATCCCCAAAAGGGCTGAGCACTTCGCGCACTTTAGCGATAATAGCTTCTCCACCGGATGTGTTTTGCGCGTTTAATTGAATCAGAGCTTCTGTGCAATACCGGTAATTAGGCGCTTCTTCCTCAATTGCGAGGGGCACGTCTAATTCTTCCTCCTCAACAGGGGCAACGGTAAACCCGGTATCCAACGCACGGTTGATACCTTCTAAAAAACGCACAAACCCAGCTGCGCCGGAATCCACCACGTTGTTTTTCCGTAGCACGGCAAGCTGGTTTTTCGTGTTCTCCAACGATCGATGTGCCTCGCGATAGGCGGCGGAAAACAATTCCTGAAAATTCTTATACTTCTCGGAATTTCCACCCAGGAAAACGGCCCAATCACGAATGACGCTCATCAGCGTTCCTTCGTAGGGCTGTTCAACAGCGTTATATAAATGCCGAACGGCATTGGATGCGATCAGGGCAAAATCCCGGACGCTCACTTTTTCATAGGCTGCGCCTTCCTGCGCAAGCCCGCTGACATAAGATGCAAAAATAATGCCGGAATTGCCTCGTGCATTTTCCAGTCCGGATTGGGAAATGGCTTGCAGCATGCCTCCAAAGGAGAAAGAACGTGCAGATCTTTCTACCATTGCACGGATGGTAGCGCTTAAGTTGGTGCCGGTGTCGCCGTCGGCAACGGGAAAAACGTTGATGATATTCAGATATTTCATATGCGCGGTCACTTCCTGTGCGCCAGAAGAAAACCACGCCAGTACATCGGTACCGCTGGCATGTTGCAATTCTGTCCGATACTCCACTTTCATACCTCCTGTCGGAATCGGGCAATAATTTGCCACGTTGTATATATTCATTATACCACACGCGCCCGGAAGTGAATCGTAAAAATGTGAATATATGGGAATGCAAAACACAGGGGCATATGCTTGAACAACTATTGACAGAAGGAGGATTTTCTTGAATCCGTTTCCATCCGGGATGAACCAGCAGGAAAATATAATCAGAAAAAGAATAAAATATAGATGAAAAATGTGAATTGTCTGGTTTCGAGATAAGGATAATTGTAATTTTATAGCGCTTGCTATTTTATACGAGAGATTTTGTGCATTGGAACCGGAGTAACATTTGCGACAAACCAATTGTTTCGGGTATTTTCTGCACAAAAAAACCGACGTGCTTTCAAAGAAAACAGCACGCCGATAGAATAAAGAATCCTTTGTAATTAATAAGCGGCTTCCATTGTATGCACTCGCTTGAGTAACATTTGGTTAACGGGTGTTTCTATATGATGTTTCTGCGCCAACATGATTACCGTGCCTGCAAACAGCCCAACTTCGCTGAGACGGCGAGCTTCCGCATCCTGCCGCATGGAGGGTTTGCCCTCGGGGTTTAAAGTCGAAAGAATATGAAGCCAGTACGCGAGGTCAGCCTCCGTCAGGTGAATGCCCTCTGGCTGGGATATGGCAATAACTTCCCGCATGGCGGCAATCATGGTATCCCGCTGCTCGCCTTCCTGCTGAATCGCGTGGTAGTTTGGGCCAAAGACCGCAACGGTCTGGTTTACGCCAACGTTGAGTATAAATTTGCCCCATATTCGCTTGCCCATTGCCTCGTCTACCTCGTAGGGGAAATGGTGTTGCTCAAAAAAGCGGGCAATCCGCTGCACCGGCTCAGTCGGTGTGCCGCTTACATGCGTGCCGATGCATAACTTTCCCATGTTGTGAAAGGTCAGCCGGTTGCCTTCTTTTAGGGCGTCCATACCATAAGCAACGCAGTCAACCACCTTATCCCGGCCATATTCAGCCGCTATATCATCTTCGCTGCTGATGCCATTGAGCAGGGAAATGATTAAGGTGTTTTCGCCTACCTGTTTACGCATCGCTTTAAGCGCGCTTTGCAGTTGCCCGTATTTAACCGCTACCAGTATTAAATCCGCAGGGGATGTATCGGCCTGCGGCGTGATATATTGAAAATCGCAGCGCTCTTCATTGCTATAGATCCCATCCTGCTGGTACCGGGCGATACGCTCGCTATCGGCAATAATTCGCAGCTTATCCTTTGGCATGTGTTTTGCCAGTTGATGGCCGAAAAGAGTACCCAACGCACCGAGACCGACGACAGCGACTGTTTGGATTTCCATGTGATGAAGACCTCTTTATTGTGTTTTTACGATGAATGCCCGCTGCTTTGCGTTTAGAATGAAATAACCGATCGCCAAGTAGCCATAGGTGCCGACTGGAGAATAACTATAGCTTGTCGGTACCACATTCGTAGTCGTTGAGTGGCGATATATGGAGGGAAAGAACGCATCATGAAAGGAGCATTTTTTCGCATCGAAAACATCATACCGTATGGAAGGCTGGAAAGCAAATGGATTTCACCACAATTTTTCATAGGGAAAGACATAGTTTTGCCATGATTCCTTGTTACTGTTTATACCGAGGAGGCGATACGTATGCTAAATAGAAATAAAAGGGGTCCATCCATTCGCACCTGGGTGCAAATTGGGTTTTTTACTTTCATCGCTATTATCGCGTTGATAAAATGGTTATTGGAAATCGGGGTGGTCATCCCATTTCTGCCGGAAATTTCATTACACGCCATTTGCCCGTTCGGGGGCGTTGTAACGATTTATGAATTCTTCACTACGGGAGACTTCCTACCCAAACTGCACAGCGCGGCCTTTATCTTAATGGCGCTGGGCTTGGTGGTAGCCCTGCTCTTTGGCCCGCTGTTCTGTGGCTATATCTGTCCGCTGGGCAGCTATCAGGAATGGATAGGGAAATTGGGCCGCAAACTGTTTCCCAAGCGTTATGGCAAGCTAATCCCCAAAAAGCTGGATCGTGTACTGCGCTATTTGCGCTACACGGTGCTGGTATTGGTTGTTGTGCAAACCGCCAGAGCAGGGAAATTACTGTTTCAGGATGTAGATCCCTACTACGCACTATTCAACTTTATGACTGGGGAAGTCGCATGGACAGCTATTGGCGTATTGCTGCTGGTGACGGTGCTGTCGTTATTTGTAGAGCGGCCATGGTGTAAGTATCTATGTCCGTATGGCGCACTGCTGGGCTTGTTTAACAAAATTCGCATCTTCCCGGTTCGCAGGAAAGCCTCCACCTGTATCCACTGTAAGAAGTGCGATCAAGCATGCCCGATGCAAATTGAAGTTTCTACATCCGCAGCGGTACGGGATACGCAATGCATCAGCTGTTATCAATGTGTAAGCGGCAAGGCGTGCCCGGTAAACGATACGGTTATCATCTCCAGCGAGAAGGAGGAAAAGCACAATGAAGATTAAACCTACAACTGCGTTTTTCATTTCTACAGTCTTTGTTGTGGCGGGTATCATCATTACGATGGTAACCGGGCTCTGGCAAACGGAATCAACCAAAGAACCCCGCCTGCTGGATATTGCTACGCTGGAAACCACGGACGAAGCAACAGGCGAGGTGGTAACGCAATACGACCCGGCAGATATTCGGGGGTCGTACCGCTTTGGTGAAATCAGCGATCTTTACGGCGTGCCGCTTAAAGGTTTGGGGGAAGCGTTTGGGCTTACGGAGGCGGAAGCTGCCGACTTCCAGACCAAGTCGCTGGAGACGCTATACCCGGATGAAGAATTGGAAATCGGCACGGCTTCGGTACGAATGTTTGTAGCCTATTACCTGGGGCTGCCGTATACGCCCACAGAAGAAAGCTGGCTGCCGGAAAGCGCCGTGAAGGTGCTGCAAACCAGTGGACAGATGACGGATGAACAAGCTGCGTACATTGCGGAGCATACGATTAAGGGAGTATAACACCGTTTTGAATGGGGAATGCTGTATTGCACATTAGGTTCAGCGGTAATACAAAGCCCGATCAACGACAATTCTCTGCAAAGCACGCTCTGGCTAGAAAGCGTAGCAGCCTGCACACAGCAAAGGGATAAATATAAAACAACAACCCGTCAAACCGGCGGGTTGTTGTATGTGGTTAAAAAGAAGGGTTGGATTGGTTTGAATGCTCAAACGGATTTTGACAGGCGCAGCGTAAGCACTTCAAACGGACGGACATGGAGGGAAATTTGCCCGTTCTGTATCTGCATTTCACTTTCTGTATTTTCCAGCATATCGCATAGCCAAGCCTGCGCAATGGGCAGCGGGGTTTGGACGCGGAAAAAGGTATCCGCTTTGAGCCCTTCATACAAACGTAAAACCAAATCGCCACTTTCATCGTCCGCCGGTTTGACGGTGTCGATAAACACATTTGGCGCATCGACGGTAAAAGCACTGAACGTATCCAGCTGCCCTTCGCATTGGGTAATGGGTACATTCAGCTGGTAGCCCTGCCGCACAACCGGCGAATCTGCAAACGAACCTTCCCAGGCGTCAAAGGCATAGGTAAATTGCTGCATGCCGTTATCCGTGCGCATTTCCGGTGAAGCCGCTGCGCGCAGTAGCGTTAACTCAATGCTGTTGCCCTCTACGCCAACGCCATACTTGCCATCGTTGAATACGGCGCAGCCATGGCTGTGATCCGCAAGAGCGGTATAACGGTGGTTGCATACTTCAAACCGATCCTGATCATATGCCCGGCTGCGGTGCGTGGGCCGCTCCACATAGCCAAATTGCATTTCATGTATAGCGTTTTCCGCGTGGACATCCACAGGGAAAGCGACTTTCAACAAGCGGTGCAGTTCGTTCCATTCTACCGCGGTATGGAACAATACGCACGGGCTGTTGCCATCCAGGGCAATCTCCTGTACAAGGCTGGAATGGCCAATGCTGCGGGTCAGGCGCAGCGATGCGGTTAAGCCTTTAGCACAGGTGACGGTAAGGGTTGCTTCGCTATTGACTTCTACAAGCTGTTGCCGATAATTGCTGTCAATATCCCATGCGTCAAACAGACGGGGAACATCCTTAAACAGAAGGAAGCGGTTCATGGCTCCGGCGGCATACTCCCGCCCGCTTGTATGGCGATAGGAGATCACTTCGCCGTTTTGGTTGAAAATAACACGCACCTGTGCGTTTTCCAGAATAGCTCCTTCTGGCGTTAAGGAAGCATAAGCGTAGGGAATTTTACTTGCCCTGTTCTCTGTAGGCAGCAGGCTGATAGCGCCGAGAGAAGGAAGAGTAATCAATGCCTTCCCATCTGCTACGGGCACTGGCGTGCCATCCGGGGTGCATGCACCCGAGGAGAAGGATGCAGGCAGCGGCACGACAGCCTCACGAGCAAAGGATAAGGAATTGAAATAAGTAACGCCTGTGCTTTTCTGTATCAGTGTCTTTCTGGCGGAAGCCGCCCATGTATCCGCTTCCTGTTGCAGGGCGGCATGTGCTGCATTGGCTTCCGTGTATACGCGCGCAATGGAAGAGCCCGGCAGTATATCGTGGAACTGGTTTAACAGCAATATTTTCCATAGCCGCTCCGCATCCGCCTGCGGATAGGATATATCCTGTGCCAGTGTGCCCCACAGCTCCATTTCGCGCAGGGCAAATTCGCTGCGGCGGTTGTTCCACTTGATGGCTGCCTGACTAGTGTAGGTGCCGCGATGGGCGGTGAAGTACAATTCGCCGTCCCAAGTATGGACGGGGCCGCCTTCTGCCTCCAGCTCGGTAAAGAGACTAAGCGGAGAAGCCATTTCCGCTTTGGGCATCCCTTCCAAGTCTTGTTCGCGCAGCAGATACTCTACGTGATCCCGGCACGGCCCGCCGCCGCCATCGCCATAGCCAAACGGAATCAGGAAATGATCCAGATTGCGCTTTTGTACTCGCTCACGCCATACACCACACAACTCCTTGGGATCGGTGCGGTAGGTGTAGTTGGTGGGGAGGAACGAGGTAACCGTGCTCCCATCCATACCTTTCCATGTGAAATAGTGGTAGGGGAAACGGTCGCCCTCGTTATAGCTCCAAAATATTTTTTGCGTAACCAGATAATCTACATGGCAGCCTTTCAGCAGCTGCGGCAGCGCGGCCGTATAGCCAAAGGTGTCCGGCAGCCATAACATGCGGCTATCTACCCCAAATTCATCCAAGAAGAAGCGTTTGCCGTACACCAACTGCCTTATCAACGCTTCGCCCGAAGCCATGTTGGTATCCGGTTCTACATACATTGCGCCTTCGGCAATCCACCGCCCGGTTTGAATTGCCTTGATTATGCGCTGATACAGCTCCGGATAATGATCGCGGCACATTTCGTAGGCGGCAGGCTGGCTTTGCACAAAGCGGTATTCGGGATAGCGTTCCAATAACCGAAGCTGCGCCGCGAAAGTACGCGCGGTTTTACGGTGGGTTTCCTGCTGGGGCCACAGCCAGGCTAAATCCAAATGCGCGTTGCCGACGGCCAGCATGCGCGGCGCGGTGCTGCCGTTATGGGCTGCCATGAGCGGGTGTAATTGTTTGCGCGCCAGCCGGTAGGTTGCAATTCGTTCAGCTCGTTCCTGCTCAAAATCGACGGTGCGGGTAAAAAGCTCCAGCCCGTCGGCGATGGAGGCGGCACGCAGCGAATCCTCCGGGAGCTGCGCAAGCAGCATGTCCAGTGTGGTTACATCCAACCAGAGCTGATAGGCATCCTCGTTCCAGATGCCATAGGTGGATTTGCCTACTGTGGCTCGACGCCCCTCCTGCTTGGGATCCTGATAAGCACCGGGGAGCACTGGGCCGGTTGCGCAGCTGCCTGCATCGGGGAAGTAGTGCCCGGCGTAGACTTCAAACAGTAAATCAAAGGTTTCGCCTGGCTTACCGCAAAGGGTTAAGGTGTTATCTACCATATAGTGGTGCGGCGTGGTAACCCATTCCGCCCTGCGGGTACCGAAAGCTTCGCCATTGACAAACAACGTTGCTTCGCCGGACAAATCCAGCGACATAACAATCGCCTCGTTTTGGGCAGCGTCATCCAATGTGATAGTTGTACGAAGCCAAAGGTATTCCCATGTTTTACCCCATGTATACCCCTCGGCGATGGGTTGAAAATTCTGCTGGGATGCCTGCATGGGCGTGAGGTGATCCATGGTTTGAAATCCCACAAAATGCAGGGATTGCAGCGATTGATAAAAATCCTGCTGCAAAGTGCGCAGCCAGTGGGAAAGACGATCGCGGTACTCGTTGCTCATAAGGCTCATGGTATGTCTCCTCTCAAGGATGTTGATAGGCGTTTACCGGGTATAGCAAACCTTTATCATCGGGCTTTCCAATCTAGAGCCATCTTACTGCTGGCTTTTCATGAAAGCAATACTGTTTTATCTTTTTTTCGCTCAAAAAGCGGTGTTTACACTTTAAGGTGAACATATGGTACAGAATTTGGTAGGTTTGGATCGGAATAACTTGACATTCATTGTGGACTATGAAATACTATTCATACAAATCATACTTTACGAACCGGAGGTTAGCATGATGGGTACGCCAGAAGGCAAGTATGCATGGACGGTAAAGGTTGGGGAGAAGGGTCAAATTGTGATTCCCAAAGAAGCGCGCGAGCTTTTCGATTATCAACCCGGTGATACATTGATTATTCTGGGGGATAAAAAACGGGGGATTGCAATTCCCCCCAAGGGAATGTTAGCAAAAGTGATGGAAGCCATCGGCTATGAGATGTCCGATGAGGAGGATGACTCATGAACGCGATTGAAATCACTCATCTAACGAA
Source organism: Candidatus Limiplasma sp. (assembly GCA_963675655.1). GTDB lineage: Bacteria > Bacillota > Clostridia > Christensenellales > Aristaeellaceae > CAXXOK01. The sequence goes on along the minus strand of OY776489.1, from coordinate 3,287,626 downwards.
GCGATACGGTGACTTTACCGCCGTAAACGAGCTATGCCTTACAGTGCAAAAAGGAGAGCTGTTTGCGCTGCTGGGCGTTAACGGTGCAGGAAAAACGACCACGATTAAAATGCTGTCCTGTCTGATACGGCCAACAGAAGGCGACGCCTTGCTGCTGGGCGACAGCATTTTGACCGGTGCAAAGCCGATCAAGCAAAAAACGAATATATCACCGCAGGAAACAGCAGTAGCGCCGAACCTAACCGTACGGGAAAATTTGGAGCTGGTGGCCGGTATTTATGGGCAGGATGCTCATACTGCGGCGCAAAGTATAACGGATATGATCAAACAATTTGGTTTGCTGAAAATGGAAAAACAGAAAGCAAAGAAATTATCAGGCGGCATGCAGCGGCGGCTTAGTATCGCAATGGCGCTGATTACCAACCCGGAAATTCTGTTTTTAGATGAACCTACGCTGGGGCTGGATGTGCTGGCGAGGCGGGAATTGTGGAGATCAATTGAATCGTTGAAGGGTAAAGTGACGATGATCCTGACGACGCATTATATGGAGGAAGTCGAAGCCCTGTCCGACCGCATCGGCGTACTGTCCTGCGGAGAGCTGCTGGCTGTGGGAACCGTTGCGGAACTTACGGCGCAAACCAATACGGCGAAACTGGAAGATGCGTTTATAACGCTTGTTGGAGGTGCGGCATGAGGATGACTCTATTTGCCAAGCGGAACACGAAGGAAATACTGCGCGAGCCGATCAATCTGTTTTTCGGCCTGGCTTTTCCGCTGATTTTGCTGGCGCTGATGGCGATTATCGACCGCAGCATTCCGCCGGAAGCGAATAACACGATGTTTCACATCGATAGCCTTGCACCGGGCATCGCGACCTTCGCACCGGCGTTTATGGCGCTGTTTTCCGGTATGCTTTTATCTAAGGACCGCACAACGTCTTTCCTAATGCGGCTGTTCACTTCGCCGATGACGGCGTTGGATTTTATTCTGGGCTACACCCTGCCGATGCTGGCTATGGTCGTTTTGCAGGCACTGATTACGTTTGCTGCTGCTGCGCTGTTTGGCCTCACATGGACGATTCACGTACTTTCGGCGATCACGGTTACAGTCGTGGTTGGCATTCTGTTTGTTGGGGTTGGTTTGCTATGCGGTAGCGTAATGAGCGATAAGGCGGTTGGCGGGGTATGCGGCGCGCTGCTCACTAACGTTGCCGGTTGGCTTTCCGGGGTATGGATTCCGCTGGATTTAATTGGAGGCGGCTTTAAGGCAACGGCGGAAGTGCTGCCGTTTTATCACGCGGTGCAAGCAGCCAAAGCAGCCTTGGCTGGAAATTTGGGCGGCGTTATACCGCATCTGGCGGTCGTGCTGGGGTATACTGTGGTGTTTTATGCGCTCGCGATTTTCATCTTTAACCGTAAAATGCGGGGGGATAACCAATAAAGAATTACAACTGAAAACCAAGCAGCCCGGAAAATAACACCGGGTTGTTTTTCTTTGTTTGTCTGTTTAGAAGAAAACTGGGAGGACAATCATAAAACCAAAGAGTTTCATGATTTGGCATAAACGATATCGTTTTGTAATAGATGTCACAAAAGGAAGCGTTTTGATTCGGTATCAAAAAACTTGGATATTGTGTAATCATGGAGATATGTTTTTTATTGTCTCCGGCAAACACGACATCTTCCCAAGAAAGGATGATCGCTTTGAAACGATTCATTACGCTGTTTTTAACACTTGTGCTTTTATCCGTACCGTTGATTACACTTGGGGAAACGGTAACGACAACAGATGCAACGCCGGAAGAGCTTTTACAGCAATGGTATACAATTGGCGAACTGCTGCGGGAGAATGGAAATTATCCCTACGTTGCGTTGAGCAAAGGGGATACTGGTTATGAAGTTGTTGCCCTGCAAACCCGTTTGACGGAATTGGGGTATTACCAAAAAGAAATTGTGGATGTCTTTGGAAACGGAACATACAGCGCTATGCGTGCTTTTGAAAAGGCCAATGGTTTGTCTGTAAATGGAGTTGCATCGGTAGAGGATCAGCAAGTGTTGTTTAGCGATGCTGCAGTGGTTTATACAGAGCAAAAATCAACGTCCAGCTCAAACCGGAACGATGCCCCTGCAAACGCAAATGCCAGCGATGCAACCTCCAGCGCTACGAAATAAGCATGATCGATGATTAGCTTGGCATTGCTCACAATCGAGCAGATGGTTTAGCTTCATTCTTACAAGGTTTGCATGATTGTACTTTTTGACAATGGGCACAAGCAAACACAGGAGAGGAAAAGCCAGGGGAAAAGGCTGGGCACTGCGATTCTTTTCGGATTGCCATTTAGAACTATATAATTTAAGCGCGTTTGCAAGGCAATGCTTTGCAAACGCGCTTGTCTATACGCTCTTGGGCCTGATGAAAGCGAAGGAAAAAGCGGGAACGCGAGTTGCGCTTGATTGTGAAGAACAAGGAATCTTTATCATTGCCGAATATCTGTTATTAAGGCAAACGGAACAGCACGCATGGGCAGGATAGGCGAATCGCTCAAAACGACGTGATTAGGGCAGAAAGACGGTTCGTTGCAGATGGATTTTTCTTTATTTTAAGGAATTTCAGAAAAAAGTTGCATATATATTGCGTCGTTGTTATACTATCCATATCCCAGCGAAAAGGCAAAGCAGTTGTAAAGCTGTGACGCAAAGCTAAAGGGCCCAGTCATCGGCTGTGGCAGCCAGCTATCGAAAGGAGTTACGGGACGATGAAAACCAAATATTTTAAACGGCTTACTATTTTATGTATGATTGTATCACTGCTCTGTATGCCTTCTGCATTGGCGCAGAGTGCAACAGGGGCAATCGCTAGCGGTGCGGATACGCCGGATTACAGCTTGAATCTGGAGCTGACGGTAACCGACGGCGTTGTAACCGGAATTACGCTGTATGATGCGGCGGGTGCCGCCTTGTATGAAAATGCTGATTTAACGGATTCCACTCCAGAAGAAGCATTATCGGCGGCGCTTGCACAAATTGATGAGAATGGCTATTTGGCTTCCAGCGAGGAAGACGGCTATTTATTGATTACAACCAACGGCGGTATTTTAGATGCGGATGAAGCCAGCTCTCTGCGGACGATCGCTAAGGACTATCTTAGCTCCCTTGGCAAAGAGTACGAAGTGGACAGTGCGTCTTTGGGTGCGGACGTATCTGCAAAAGCGGATACACTGGGCTTGCCCGGGGGCCGTTACCTGATGATGGAATATATCGCTGAGCAGGAAGGGATTTCGGTTGAAGAAGCCGTTGCTCTGTACAGCGGTGAAAGTGCGCAAACCCTGATGCGCACCTTTGACGGTTTGCGTGAAGCCATGGGTAAGAACGGAAACGGTGAACAGGAACAAAATCAGGAGCAGGAACAAGCACAAGAGCAAGAGCAAGAGCAGGAGCAGGAAAAGACGCAGGAACAGCTGGAAGCGGAAGCGCAGCAGCGTGAAGCAGATAAAGAGCAACGCCAGGAAGACAAAGGCAGCGGGAAAGGCAACGGCAGCGCTGGCAACGGCAATAGCTCCAGCAATAGTAACGGCGGCGGTAATAAATCGAACGGTAAAAAATAAACCAACCAGTATATACACGAAAACCGGCGGCGTAAAAGCCGCCGGTTCAATGATATATAGGGGTTTTTAATCTGAGAAATCTATAGCAAAGCGCATTGATTACTAACAGGTAAGCAGCTAAATATATAGGGTTACCAAGCCGGATGAAGATGCATTATTGTAAGCGATCTATAGTATTTGGAATAGAAATGTAATATTGTTTAGCTGCATTCACACCGCTTGTGCAGATTATCAATCATTTTTTGCATCAGAAAAGCAAACTGCTCACATTCCGCATCCGTCAGCCCGGTTACCGCGAGCATACCAGCTTGTTCCATGGCTTGCTGCACGCGTTGCGCCTGCAAACGGCCTTCCAGCGTGAGCGCTAATATATTGGCACGTTGGTTTTGCTGGTTACGCTCCCGCTTTACATAGCCCAGTTTTTCCAGCCGGGCAAGCGAAACGGCTACGGTTGCGGCGCTAACGCCCATCTCCCGGACCAGATCAGCTTGACTGGCGCCATCCATGGAGAGCAGCAAACCCAGAATAGGGCCTTGCCGGGGGTGCGCGCCCATGCCGCTCATCTCATGGCGAACGCAATCCAAATATTCTTGCCGGAGCGTGAAAAGCTTCTGAAAAAAGTCCTGCATATTGTTATTCCTCCGGGGAAATGCATTACATGATACGGGAAGATCGTACCTGTTTGCTGTTCGTTTGTCAAACAGAACCTTATTCGTTGTCTGTATATGGAAAGGATGCTAGTAACTGCATGCCTGGACGGCATCAAAGCTCGCAAACTGCGATTTTCTTTGGGGAATGCTTTACATTCTTAAATGTAGGATGCTACAATAGACCCTGTTATATACGTGAGGTGTAGCGTAAATTTTTACTGAAAGGAAGCGTACACATTTTATGAAACAAATTCTATTTACGGATGCGGCGCCTAAAGCGGTCGGCCCCTATTCGCAGGCTGTAGCCAGCGGAGAAACCGTGTTTACTTCCGGTCAATTGGGTATTGACATGAAAACCGGAAAACTGGCGCTGGGTGTGGAAGCGCAGGCGCATTGTTCGATGAAAAATCTTGGCGAGGTGCTCAAAGCCAAAGGACTATCCTATCAGGATATTCTGAAAACAACGATTTTTCTGACGAATATGGGCGATTTCAGCGCAGTGAATGCGGTATACGCCAGTTATTTCTCCGGTGATTACCCTGCACGCAGCTGTGTACAGGTTGCAGCGCTGCCGCTTGGTGGACTGGTGGAAATCGAGTGTGTCGCAGCCCGGTAAACAGCGATATTTTCCGGTATGGAACGCTTGTGTGAAAGCCCATACCGGATTGATTGCAATAATAATGAGGTAGATTCATGTTTGAAATTATTTCCAAGGAAATGCTGAATTCGACGGTCGCCCGCGTTGTGCTCAACGCGCCGCGTATCGCCAGCAAGGCAGAGCCGGGGCAATTTGTGATTGTGCGCGCCAAGGAAAACAGCGAGCGGATACCCTTGACCATCGCGGATTATGATGGGGAAGCGGGCAGTATCACTTTAATTTTTCAGATCGTCGGCGCAGGTACGATTGAACTGAACAGCCTGAATCAGGGCGAGGCACTGCAGGACATTGCAGGCCCGCTGGGCAATGCTACCCATACAGAGGGCTTGAAAAAAGTATGCGTAGTTGGCGGCGGCGTAGGCTGCGCGATTGCGCTGCCGGTCGCTAAAAAGCTGCACCGGCAAGGCGCGGTAGTGCACAGTGTCGTTGGCTTTCGTACCCGTGATTTAGTGATTTTGGAAGACGAGTTTGCGGCAGTCAGCGATGAAATGCGTATCATGACGGACGATGGCAGCTATGGCGAAAAAGGGCTGGTTACCACTGCGCTGGAAACGCTGATAAACGAGGGAAACCAGTATGATGAAGTCATTACCATCGGGCCGCTGATTATGATGAAATTCGTGTGCCTGACCACGAAAAAATATGGCATTAAAACGATCGTCAGCATGAACCCGATTATGATTGATGGTACAGGCATGTGCGGCGGCTGCCGCCTGACGGTGGGCGGTGAAACGAAGTTCGCCTGTGTGGATGGTCCGGACTTTGACGGTCATCTGGTGGACTTTGACGAAGCGCTGCAGCGTGGCGCAATGTACCGCGAGTTTGAACAGCATGCGCGGGAAAAAGCCTGCAAGCTGTTTGATAAGGAGGTACGTTGACTATGCCGAATATGGATCCTCACAAAACCCCTATGCCGGTGCAACCTCCGATGGAGCGCAACCATAATTTTGAGGAAGTCGCGCTGGGTTATACGTACGATATGGCGGTTACAGAGGCGCGCAGATGCCTAAATTGTAAAAACAGTCCCTGCATTAACGCGTGCCCGGTGGGTATTAATATCCCCGGTTTCATTTCCCGGATTGCACAGGAGAATCTGCCGGGGGCATACGAAGTCCTCAGCGCAGGGACGGCTTTGCCCGCTGTATGTGGACGCGTTTGCCCGCAGGAAAACCAGTGTGAAGGCGCGTGTGTGCGGGCAATTAAAGGCGAAAGCGTCGGTATCGGCCGACTGGAACGGTTTGTGGCGGACTGGCACAGCCAGCAAAACGAACCGGAACCGGTGCCCCCAGCGCCAAACGGCCACAGCGTAGCGGTGATCGGCGCTGGTCCGAGTGGACTTACCTGCGCAGGAGAACTGGCACGCCTTGGCTATCAGGTTACGATTTACGAAGCGCTTCACACGCCCGGCGGTGTGCTGGTATACGGCATTCCGGAGTTCCGTTTGCCCAAAGCCGTTGTGCGCAGAGAGATAGACGGGCTTAAGGCATTAGGTGTTTCCATCGAAACCAACGTTATTATCGGTAAAACCTTGACAGTGGATGAATTGTTTGACATGGGCTTTGAGGCTGTCTTTATTGGCAGCGGCGCAGGATTGCCGCGTTTTATGCGCATCCCAGGCGAGAACTTGAAGGGTGTATATAGCGCTAACGAATACCTGACCCGTGTCAACCTGATGAAAGCATACCATGCGGAAAGCACAACCCCCATACAAAAAAGCTTCTCTGTCGCCGTTGTGGGCGGCGGTAATGTAGCCATGGATGCAGCGCGCTGCGCCAAGCGTCTGGGAGCCGATCAGGTTACGATTATCTATCGGCGTAGCATGGCGGAGCTTCCTGCCCGCGCCGAAGAAGTAGAGCACGCGCAGGAAGAGGGCATTCAATTCAAAATGCTGGCGAACCCTGTTAAGGTGCTGGGGGATGATAAAGGCTGGGTAACCGGCGTGGAATGTGTTGAAATGGAGCTTGGCGAACCGGATGCCAGTGGACGCCGCAGTCCTGTGGAAAAAGCGGGCAGCGAGTTTGAAGTGCCGATCGATACATTGATCGTCGCTATCGGCACACAGCCCAACCCGATGATTCGCCAGACAACGACTGGGCTGGATACGGATCGCCGTGGTTGTATTATCGTCAATGGCGATGACGGCCTTACTAGCCGCGAAAATGTTTACGCCGGCGGTGATGCGGTTACCGGCGCAGCTACGGTAATATTGGCGATGGGCGCCGGGAAAAACGCAGCGGCGGCTATCCACAAAGCCATATCAGAAAAGAACGGCACGCAAGAATAACAGCGCGCAAATAATTATAAAAGCATACTACAACAGAGCAGCTGCGAATGACAGCTGCTCTGTTTGTTGTACGTTTGAGTGGGCTGGGTGAGTAACGCGAACGAATGAACCGTTTTTAAAACGATACCGAGAGGAACGAAGATACGCTTACTTGCATTTACCAAGATCGATCTTTATAGGGGTAACGCAAACCGCCGTCTATAAAAGCGGATGCTTTTTACTAAGGCGGTATAACAGCGACTAAAGTTACGGGCTTTGTTGATTGATGGAATAAAACATACGACTATACAAAGGGAAAATAGATATCATGTATAAGAGGTTAATAAAAACAGGACAGCCTTTTGCGAAAAGCCGTCCTGCTTGCTGTACAAAGTGATACGCTTTGGTTAATCCTGATAGTAGGATTCGCCGTAAATGAACTCCTGCATAGCGACGATATTTTCTTTTTTACGTTCGGTGCTGCGGAAGGCAGTTAAGGTTGCGCCGCTGACCGTTTTATACTTGTAGGTGCCATCCATCGGGACCCGGAATTGCGTCAGCACATCGGCTCCGGTTTGCAGGCTGGTCAGCACATCGCCGCTGATCACGGTTTTGCCGATGCCAAGCATATCCGCTGCTGTCAAATTCGTCATGCCGTAGGGCATGGCGGTTTCCACCAACCCAACCAGCTTGGTAATGCTGATGTCTTTCATGACTTCAGCAAGCAGCGTTTGCAGCAATTTACGCTGCCGCTCGGTACGCATAAAATCATTGTCGATACCGCGGATACGCGCATAAGTAACAGCTTGCATGCCGTCCAAATGCTGAATGCCGTCAATGGCCTCCACCTTTGTACGCTTTACGCTGTCCATGGGTTCTTTGCGCAATTCGTAATTGATACGGCTGGCTTCTTTCTTGGTCATATCCAAATCAATGCCGCCCAGCTCGTCAATAATGCTGGCAAGACCATGAATATTGACCAGCACATAGCGCTGGATATTCATTTGGAAATTGCGGTTAATGGTTTTCATGGCAAGAAATGCGCCGTTGGCTAAATCGCCGTCTTTGCTGCCAAATTTATAAGCGCAGTTGATCCGCTTGGTGTTTTTATACCCGGGAATGGTTACCTCGGTATCCCGCGTAATGCTGGTCAGTTTCACACTGCCGTCATCCATGTTGATGGAGCAGATGATGACCGCATCGCTCAAACCGGTCGCTAATTCCGTAGAACGGTTATCTACTCCAAGAAGCAGGATGTTGACAACGTTATTGGGAAGTGCATCGTTTACTTCTAGATCGGTCAAATCCACCGTGCCGTCCTGGGAAACGTCTATGGCGTCTTCCAGCGCATCCTGCAGCGCCTGATCCTCTTCATCTGCCGCAGTGGTATCATCTGTCGTTTCCTGGCTGGACCACTCCATCCATAACGCTTTCTCTTCATCAGAAAGGTCGGGATTGTTGGCGATGCTCTGCTCAATATCCTCATTGCTGGTTGTGCCATCTGTTTGAGAAGCGGATGTGTCAGTAGCCAGCGCCATCAGCGGCATACAGGAGAGCAGCACAATACATAACCATACGGAAATCAAACGTCTACCGAGATGATCCATAAGCGGGTTTCCTCCTACGATAATCGATGTGCATACCGTTGATATGCCATACGATGAATTCAATACTGTGTTCAATATACGAAAGGAGTATAGTGCTGCGACCCGTTGCTGTCAAGCGTACTAAAGAAGAAGCAACCGAAAAAGGGAGGCAACGCCTGCTCTTTAGGAATTGTAAAAAAACATTTTGTTCCCTAACTGGCCAGCAAAAAGAGAGTAACGGTGTTACTGCTCAGGCTTATCTTCGGCCTTTGCTTGCACATCATCTATACTGACATAGGTCATCAGTTTGGGCGAACGGCGCAGCGCCATAATCATGGAAACGCCTAGCGCATACACCACAACCGCTTCTCCAAGCCCGACGCTGAAGATGGTGGGCAGCAGCAGCACTTCAGCCAGGGTGAAGTGCAATACCAACCCAACGATAATTGCGTTGCACACCACAGGAGCCGCGGCAGCGAGCCAGATGTTTTTACGGAAACTACGGGTGAGTATTGCAGCCAACAGTGTGGCCAGCGTGCCGAAAATAACATCCCAAGGGGTTGCACTACCCAGTAAATTGGCGATCAGGCAACCCAACGTAAGCCCGGGAATCGCCTGCGGGAACAGAACCGGCAGCAGCGTGAGCGCTTCGGAAACCCGGAACTGTACGGGGCCGTAGCTGATCGGTGCAAATAATAGGGTGATGGCAGCGTACAGCGCAGCAATAATGGCCGAAACCGTCAGATTCCGTGCGGAAAAATAAGTTTTGTTCATGAATATTCCCTCCAAATCAAGAATAGAAGATCATGGCGTATGTATGATGCAGGGGATTATTTCTCGCCGGAAACCCAAGACTGCCATGTTTTTTCATCCACGCCGACAGTCACCGCGTTTCCGTTACGAACAATGGGGCTAACCAATGCCTGTGGGTCATTTTTGAGTTCGGATAAAATCAAGCTATCGCCTGTCATATGGGCAACGGGGCGTTCCAACGCTTTCATGCCGCTACGGTCTACCAGCGCCCGTGCGTTGCCTGCGGCTTTAGCAAACAATTGCAGTTCACGGTCGCCCAGCTTGTGCTTTTTGAGGTCAACTGTTTGAAAAGAAATACGTCGTTCCTGAAAAAAGCGTTCTGCCTTGCGTACGTCCGTGTTTTTCCTGGCGACGTAGATTTGAATGTTCATGCTTCGCCTCCGCTTCGTTTGCCAAGCTTCGTGCGGATATCGTCGCCGATGAATTTTACGGTCCGGCACTGTCGTTCATCCCTGAGGCGGGAGGTGATGCGCTCGGTATACCGCGCTTTTAACTCGGACATCGGTAAATTGGTACTTAAAATGGTATGCCGGCCGGCGTTTTGCCGCTCGTTCAGCAGGTTAAAAAGCTGCGTAACCGTAATGTTCTCCATCAGCGGCTCGGTACCGAGATCGTCAATGAGCAGAAGCGGCGCGTCGATGTAGGGCTTTAAACGATCTGCATTATTTTCAAAATAGGCTTTACGCATCGTATCCAGCAGTTTATAGGCGCTGACATAGGCAACGGTATATCCCCGCTGCGCCACCCGGTAGGCAATGGCTTGCATTAAAAACGTTTTTCCAAGCCCGCTGCGGCCGATAAAAAGCAGATCGGATATCTCCGTATCCGGGTAGGTATCTGCGTATTTTTCACATAGCGTGCGGTTGAGCCGCATCTGTGTGCGTTGACTTAACTTGCCTACAATGGGCTCGTCGCTGAAAAACTGCTCGTTAAAGTTTTCAAACCTCTGCTCTTTTTGCAACCCCAAATCATCCAGCACACGCTGGTTTAATTCGGTTTCAAAACAGCGGCACATGGTGCGGGAAGGCTCGTATATATAGCCCTCATCCTTACAGCGCTGGCAGGTGTAAACAGGAGCCAGCGCATCTGCCGCAAGTCCATGCGTTGCAAGCATTTGAGCGATCTGGGTGTTATAGGCTTCCATGGATGCGGGCAGTTTTTCGTTGGCTGCGGTATCCTTGCGGCCTGGATAGAGCGCATTACGCATACCGGATAACAGTGCGGCATGGCGTGCGTTAAGCAGCTTACGTAAGCCGGGGCAACGGCTGCAGGCCTCGGCAACGTGCTCTTCGTAGATGCGCATATTATCCTCGCGCCGCGCAGCATAATCCTGCTGCAGCTGCAATATCAACTGATCACGTGTCATAGCGTAACGCCTCCTCAATTTCCTCCGGCGTTAAGCCGTCCACTTCTTCTGGTTTATATTCCCGTTGGTCGTAGCGCTGTTCAATCACGGTTTTCCCTTGTTTGCCGGACTTGCCGGTTTTATCCGGCTGGCGATATGAACCTAAGTGTTTTTCGTGGTCGGCCAGCGCTGCCTCTACGGTGCGAATGCCGGCATCGTGATAATTGGAAAGTACTTTATCCACAAAGGCCATCGGCGCATTTTTACCAACGGCAAAATCTGCTACGGCTTCTACGACAGCGCTTGTAAAACCCCACTCGTCAAACCATTTATTTAACAATGCCCGATCAACGGGCGTCGGCAGGGTATCCCGTCCCATACGGGTAAAAAGCCCTTTCAACTGTGTGTTTTGCCGCTTGACCTGCGTAAGGTAGCGTTTTACCTCGTCCGTGTCGGTTAAACCTTTGGCGCTCCATGCCTGCGCAAGCTCTTCAAGCTTATCCAGCGACTGGGTTTTCTTTTTCCGGCTGATTTCTTTAGCCGCCAGCACAATTGTTTCATGCGGCAGAAGCGCGCGCAGGTTGTGGTACACTTCCTTCACTGTGGCCTGGTTTGCATTTGCGCTCAAACCAGCGGCACGCAGCACCTCGCGGATCAGGTTTGCCTCATCCTGCTCGCGGGTTAGCTGGTGGGTTAATTGCTCGGCGGATGTTTGCTTACGGTCGGCTCGTTCATGCACCCCGCGCAAAATACTATCCAGATATTTAAAGCTAGGGTCGCCTCCCGTCATTTCGGCGCAGGCGGTTTCAACCGCTTTGGGCGCGAAGCCCCATTCTTTTGTCCATTTTAAATATAGGTCGATTTCGTCCATCGTGGGGGCGCGGTATTTGCTGATGCGCCGCAGGATGCGCTTTGTGCCTTCCCACGCGGCCTGACTGCGGGCAAAATATTGCTCCGCGTCTTCCAATGTAACAATATGCCGTTCGGTCAGTTCGACAGCCAGCTTTTGCGCCTCTTTAAAGCTGAAGTTTACACCACGGGTGGAGGCTAAATGTTGTACCATCAGCAGTACGACCTCGCGGGGTAAACCAAGCTGTTCTACCCACTCATAGCAAAGCTGCGTTTCTCCGCCGTGTAGCTTCCGCTTATCGCCGAAAATGGCATATAACGCTTGTGCAAACTGCATGTATGCTTTGTCTTCCGGCATGGTTTGCCTACCCATCATGGCTTGTTGTACACTCAGGTAGGTAAACTGCGGGGGGCGGTCCTGCGTGCGGGTGACTAACCGGCAGCGTTCCCAGTATTGCAGCGCTGCCAGAACTTCGCTTTCTTCCATACCTATTTCTTTTGCCAGCGATTCGGCGGTTACGCCTGCCGCCGCAGACGGGAAACGGGCATAGAGTAAACCATACAGGTATACTTTTACATAACCTTCCGGAGCGGACGGCATATATTCGCAGATAAATGCATTGGGTAATGCTACGCTTTCCCATAGTATGCCCGCCTTATCCGCATCAAAAAGCGCCATGTACCCGCCTCCGTATCAGGATTGAAGCACAACGGTACACCGCCTGAAAACAGCGTGACCGGGCGAATCCTCCAGTTTGCAACAGTATAGCACAGCGACAACCTTGCGGCAAGCAAACCTTGAACCTCTGTTCGGTTTGCGGTATACTTTGAGACGGCAGGAACGTTTGTTTCCGCAGGCCGATTTGTGAACAGGAGGCAGTTTATGGCTTTTGCCCATTTGCATTTACATACTGAATATAGTCTTTTGGATGGGGCGTGCCGCATCAAGCCGCTGGTGAAACAGCTGAAGGAACTGGGCATGTCGCACTGCGCTGTTACCGACCATGGCGTCATGTACGGCGCGGTGGATTTTTATTCCGCCTGTAAAGAAGAGGGCATTCACCCGGTAATCGGCTGTGAGGTATATGTTTGTCCCGACCGGTTTGATAAAACCTATGTCAGCCGTGAATACAGCCATTTGATTTTACTTTGCGAAAACCAAACAGGGTATAAGAACCTTACCAAATTGGTTAGCGCAGGGTTTACCGAAGGATTTTATTACCGTCCGCGGCTGGATTATACGCTATTAAAGCAACACAGCGAAGGGCTGATTTGCCTAAGCGCGTGCTTGAGTGGCGACCTGCCCAAGCTGCTTTTGCAGGGCCGCAGGGACGAAGCGCGTGCCTACGCGCTGGATATGGAAAACACGTTTGGAAAAGGTAACTACTTCATTGAAATTATGGATCACGGCATACCGGAAGAAAAGCAGGTATTGCCGGAACTGATTGCCCTCTCCCGGGAAACAGGGATACCGTTGGTGGCCACGAACGACTGCCATTACCTGCTGCGCAAGGATGCCGCTGCGCAGGAAGTATTGATGTGTGTGCAGACCGGCAAAACCTTGCAGGATGAAACCCGCATGCGCATGGAAACCGAAGAATTGTACGTAAAGAGCGAGAATGAAATGCGCGCGCTCTTTGCGGCGGTACCGGAGGCGGTAGACCGGGCGGCGGAAATTGCCGAACGCTGTAATGTGGAGTTCGATTTTTCGACCCGGCACCTGCCAAATTACCCAATTGAAACAGGCGAAACGCCGCTGGAAATGCTAACGCGGCTCTGTATGCAGGGAATGCGCAAGTTATATCCGGATCAGGTGGACGACGCTGAAAGCGAGCCCCGTAAACGGCTGGAGTATGAGATGGGCGTTATTTCCCAAATGGGGTTTGTGGATTACTTTTTAATCGTATGGGATTTTATCGATTATGCGAAACGAAACGGCATTATGGTTGGGCCGGGGCGCGGCAGCGGGGCAGGCAGCATTGTTGCATATACACTGCGCATCACCATGCTGGACCCGTTGAAATATAATCTGCTGTTTGAGCGCTTCCTCAACCCGGAGCGCATCAGCATGCCGGATATTGACGTGGATTTTTGCTATGAACGGCGGCAAGAAGTAATCGACTATGTAACGCAAAAATACGGTATCGACCATGTGGCACAGATTATTACATTCGGCACTATGAAGGCTAAAGCGGTTGTGCGCGACGTAGGTCGTGTGCTGGGCATGAGCTACGCAGCCGTAGACCAGGTAGCAAAGGCGATTCCTTTCTCACTGGATATGACGCTGGAAAAGGCGGTGCAGATTAGCCCGCAGTTGCACGAAATGGTGAATACCGACCCTGCGGTGGAACAATTGATTGAAACCAGCATGACGCTGGAGGGCATGCCCCGCCACGCCAGCACGCATGCTGCAGGCGTGCTGATTACAGCCAAACCGGTAACGGATTATGTACCTTTGCAGGTCAATGACGAAGTTGTTACCACACAGTTCCCCATGGGTACGCTGGAGCACCTCGGTCTGCTGAAAATGGACTTTCTGGGATTACGCACCCTAACCGTCATCCGGGATGCACTGGATTTAATGCGCGATATTGGCGTGGATATGAAAGCCGAAGAGATACCGTTGGATGATCCCGCGGTATATAAAATGATCTCCGACGGGGATACGGACGGGGTTTTCCAGTTGGAATCCGGCGGGATGCGCTTGTTTTTACAGAATATGAAGCCGGAAAGCTTTGAGGATATTATCGCTGCTATATCGCTGTATCGGCCGGGGCCGATGGATAGCATCCCCCGTTACATTGCGGGCAAGCACGATCCGGCATCGGTGCGTTACGCCACCCCAAAGCTCAAGCCGATCTTGGATGTTACCTATGGCTGCATGGTCTATCAGGAGCAGGTAATGCAGATTGTACGCGATCTGGCTGGGTACTCCTATGGCCGCAGCGATTTGGTGCGCCGCGCCATGAGCAAAAAGAAAAAAGACGTAATGGCCAAAGAGCGGGAGTATTTTTTGCACGGCATGACGGATGAACAGGGGAATGTGCAGGTGGAAGGCTGTGTGCGCCGCGGCGTGCCCGAGCCGGTAGCCGAGCAGCTGTTTGACGATATGACCGCGTTTGCCAGCTACGCTTTTAACAAGAGCCACGCGGCGGCTTATGCCGTTGTCGCTGCGCAAACCGGGTGGCTGAAACGCCATTACCCGGTACAGTTTATGGCCGCTATAATGAACAGCGTCATGGATAATGCAGGCAAGATTGCCGGCTATGTGCAGTATTGTAGGCAAAAGGAGATCCCCGTACTGCCGCCGGATGTAAATTATAGCGGCTGGAAGTTTACGGTTGGTAAAGACAACAATGGTAAACCGGGCATCCGTTTTGGCATGGGCGGCGTAAAGAACGTGGGGTACGGCGCTGTGCAAGCGATCGTCGGCAGCCGCAAGGATGCGTCTTACCGTGATTTGTTTGATTTTGCCGATCGTGTACCGCCGGAAACCATCAACAAGCGCGTTGTAGAAAGCCTGATAAAAGCGGGCGCGTTTGATTTAGGGCCATACAACCGCGCCCAATTGTTAAGCGTATACGAGCGCATTATTGATGACGCGGCGCAAAAGCATAAAAACAATTTGGCCGGGCAAGTCAGCCTGTTTGATATGATGGGTTCAACCGCGACACCGGCGCATGCCGATGTGCCCGCAATGCCGGAACATAGCCGAAAAGCGTTGTTAAACATGGAAAAGGAAATGACAGGCGTTTATATATCCGGGCACCCGCTGGATGAGGTGGCGGAGTTATTGCAGAGCGGATTTACGACTGTGCTGGATGTGGAATCCATGTCGGAAAATGAAAACCGCGGCTTGGATCACGATGGAGACATGGTGACGATGGCGGGTATATTGGCGCTGGCGAAAGGCCGCATTACCAAAAAAGGGTCCATGATGGGCATTATCACGCTGGAAGATTTGACCGGGCAGTTGGAAGGCTTGATTTTCCCCAAGATCTATGACCGGTTTGTGGATTTACTGGTTGCTGATAATCTGGTTGTGCTGACGGGGAAGCTGTCTTTCCGTGAGGATGAGGATGCAAAACTGCTGGTAGATACCGTACAGCTACTGACGCCGCAAACGGCGAAACAGGCGCAAAACCAGCATAAAATCAATTTTGATATTCAGGGAGACAATATCATCGGCATCGGGAAGGAAACGGAAGCAGGTTGGTGCCATGACCCTGAAAAACCCAGCGCCTGCATGTCGGATGCGAATCAACGGATGATGTGCGCTTATCCGGAAGCTGAAACGGAGAAAGAGATCAATGACACGCTCTTTTTCGGTGCTCCCCGTATATTGAACGATTCAGCTCCCGGCCACGCCGCGCGGATGCTGTAAAATAAACCGCGGGTTTCAATTGAAATACCAGACAATCAAGTAAAAAGCCATTTTTTCGCCATATTCATTGTATAAAATCATACCAAACTTTCCGAAGAAGTTTTCGTAGTGTTCACACACTTGTCAGGGTGGCCCGGTAAGCTTAACCCGTAATGACGAAAGGCACGGAGGGTACGGATAAAATGAAGCGATTGCGCAAAAATGGTTGGAAATTTCTGCTGGATATTGTGATGATGTTCCTGCTTGTTCTGATGTACAACAAACGTGTGCTGGGAATGAGCTTTCACGAAATCGGCGGATTGGCGTTAGCGGGGCTGTTTATTATCCATAAGCTTTCTAACCGGCGGTGGATAAAAGCCGTAACGTCCGGCCTCATTTCTACCCGTACCCCTGTGCGACAAAAAGTGTATTGGGTGCTGGATTTGTTGTTGCTTCTCTGTTTTTCGTATATTCTTTTCAGCGGGATTTTGATTAGCAAAGTCTTGTTCCCCGGCATAGAGGGCAGCGGAAGTTATAAGCTGGGGCATTATGCGGTGGGGGCGCTTGCGCTGGCTCTGACGGGTATTCACGCTGGGTTACATTTTGGTTGGATGAAACAGCGACTGCTGTGGAGAAACAAAATCCCGCTGGTGTTGCGTCGCGTAATTGCGATTGTACTAAGCGCAGCGGTACTCAGCTTTGGAGCCTATCAGTTTACATCTACCGCTTATGTAAACTGGATCAGCAATTTAAATGTGGTTGTGTTTGCGCAAAGCGATACCTTGTCGCCGGGGACTGCCGCATTACCGTCGGATGTAAATAATACGGACGAAACAACGAAAGAAGCTGCCGATATTACCGCAGCTGATGCTAATAATGATACGGAAGCGGTAACAATAACCGCCAATAGCCGCGGCAATGGAGGCGGCGGAACCGGATTGCGGGATGGTACGGGCCCGCATGGAAACGGCAACGGGCAAGGGGCGCAGGCCAATGCGGACAGCGTTGTAACAGTGCTGTTAAGCTTCTTAAGCATTCTGCTTTCCTTCGGCGTTGTTGCCGCGTGGTTGAATGAATGCAGCCTGAAACTGAAACAGCGCAGAATGCTAAGGAAAATGAATGGAAAGGCAACGCCGGTGCAGCCATAGTGCTGTACCATGGAAGCCGGTATCGTTATGTTTTAGTTTGCTTCACATATTGATAAATAAGATGATGCGGAAACCTCTTGTTTTGATAAGCAGGTTGCAGGGAAGAACGCCAGCTTCTCCGCAGCCTGCTTACTTTTTCTCTTCCTCTCTGGTTGGCAGCACAGCGCAAAGTTCATGAAATAACTTGACAAATGGAACGTTACACGATAGTATACAAAATACAAAGAAAGAACAAGAGGTGTTCTGATGTCCGTGATTCACTTTACTCCTTCGGCCGAAAGCAAACCCATACGCGAAATCGCATATGAGACGCTGAAGCATGCTATTATCACCAGCGAAATCCCCGCAGGTTCCCGCATTGTGGAAACGGAATATGCCGAAAAGCTCCATATTAGCCGTACGCCGCTGCGCGAAGCACTGCGGAAACTGGAGAGGGACGGACTGGTAGAATATATTCTCAGGCGCGGCGTTGTGGTGCGTGCATTCACCATTGATGATGTTGAAGAGATTTACACCATCCGCAATGCGCTGGAAATGCTCACGCTGCCCGCGATTATTGAGAATGCGACACCGGAAGATATTCGCTCCATGCGGGAGAAGCTCAAGAAGATGGATGTCTTCATCGAAAAGAACGATGTTGAGGGCGTTTCTCCCTTGGCACGCGAATTTCACGATCAGCTTACAGCCATATCTGGCTTAAACCGTATTTTGCGGGTCATCCAGAGTCAGGATGAGTACATCCGCCGTTTCTCTGCAATGAGCATTGCAAAGGAAATACGACGTAAATCAGCGCATCAGGAGCACTATAAATTGCTGGAATATGTTGAGAATAAAGATTTGGAAAACTTTACAAAGCTAATGCAAAAGCATATAGAACGCAGTAAAGAAACGTGCCTTATCGCGCTGGAGGAAGCTCATTTCCAGCAAAAGCAGGAGTAATTGATTTCATCCCGCCGCGCTGAGCCGTCGGCGGGATGTTTGTCTATATTCTCAATAAGTGAGGAGACGGTAGTTTTGGAATCGACTTGGGATCTAAGCATATATTATCAAGGGTTTGACGATCCGGCGTTACGGGCGGATATTGATGCGATTTCCACTATGACCCGTGAAGGGCATGCGTTGCTTAAAGCAGCATTGCCGGAAGTGATAAAACTTGAGAAAGTTGTCGGCCATCTGGAGGCCTTAACGAATAAATTGTCCCGCACTTTTTCGTTTTGCCAGCTTACGCTTGCTGTGGAAACGGAAAACCGGGAAGCCTTCCGTACGCTTGACGAGTTAAGCACGCTCTATGTGGATGTACAGGTGTTTCACAGCGCCTGTACGCGGTATATTGGCGAATTGAACAACTTGGAAGAGATAATTGCACAAAGTGATAAATTACAGCAAAACGGCTTTGTGATTCGCGAGGCGCAAAGAGAAGCCAAGCACATGCTGCCGGAAAGCCTGGAAAAGTGGATGCTTCGCATGTCGCTGAGCGGTGGCGATTCGTTCCAGAAACTGCGTGATCAACTGATGGGTACGCTGACCGCAGAAGTGGATGGGAAAGCGATGCCGCTTCCTGCTGTGCGCGGCATGGCACACGACCCGGACCCCGAAGTGCGTAAAAAGGCATATGAAGCGGAAATGGCGGCTTATCCCAAAGTTGCGCTGCCTATGGCCTTCTGCTTGGGCGGTATCAAGGGCGAAGCGCTTACCATGTGTGAAGCCAGAAACTACTCGGATGTGCTGACACAACAGCTTGCGGAAAGCCGTATGGATCATGAGACGTTGGACGCCATGTGGACGGCCTGCGTGGAAGCACTGCCGGATTTTCAGCGTTACCTGCGCGCAAAAGCCCGCTATCTGGGGCATGAAAACGGTTTGCCGTTTTACGATTTATTCGCCCCGGTTGGTAAAGATGTAAAGAAATACACCATTGAGGAAGCACGCGCCCAGCTGAAGGAAATCTTCGGCGAAGCGCATCCGCAAATGGCGGATTTTATGATGCACGCGTTTGATAACCGGTGGATCGATTTGTATCCGCGGGAAGGGAAAGAAGGCGGCGCATTCTGCTCGGAAAACCATGAGCTGAAAATCAGCCGCATCTTAACGAACTTCGTCGGCAGCTTTTCCGATGTAAGCACGTTGGCGCATGAACTGGGGCACGCCTGGCATGCTCGCTGTATGGAGAATTTACCTATCTTAATGGCGCAGCCGCCGATGCCGCTGGCGGAAACCGCGTCTACGTTCAACGAGACGCTTCTGGCACAAACTGTTTTAAAAACAGCCGATCCGGAGCGCGCTTTCAGCATTCTGGAAGGCAGCTTGATGGAAGCCACGCAATGTGTTGTGGATATATATAGCCGTTTCCTGTTTGAAAGCGCTGTATTTGAAGCGCGTAAAACGCATACGCCCACAGTGGACGAATTGCGGACGATGATGCTGGATGCGCAGGAAAAAGCCTACGGTAATGGCTTGGATGCCACTGTGCGCCATGCCGATATGTGGATTAACAAAAGCCATTATTATTCAGTGGGATTGCATTTCTACAATTTCCCGTATGCGTTTGGTTTGTTGTTTGGCCTTGGCGTTTATCAGAAGTATCAGCAGGAAGGCGCGGCTTTCCTGCCGAAGTACGATGCGCTTCTGGCTCGCTGTGGCAGCGATAACGTAGCCAATGTTGCGGCCAGCGTAGGCATTGATGTACGCGATGTGGCTTATTGGCGCAGCGCACTGGATGTAGTACGTGGGGAAATCAAAGAATTCGAAGCGCTTGTCGCGGAGAAGAACTAACTGTGAACACGCATCTATTTAACGCGCCGTGGCTGTTAAGCACGGCGCGTGTGTTTACCCAAGCCGGCCTGCCGTTGTATGCGGTGGGCGGTTTGGTGCGCAACGCGGTAATGGAATTGCCACCAAGCGATGTGGATGTTTGCGGACCGGCAAGGCCGGAAGCGGTGATCGCGCTTTGTGAAGGTACGCCGGTACATGCGGTGCCGCGCGCGGCGCATTTTGGTACGGTGGAACTGCACGTGCATGATGAGCAGGGCAGACACATGGCCGAGTATACTACATTCCGCGAGGATAGCTACCGCACGGGGCACCAGCCGGTGGATGTGCGCTTTACGGAAGATATGGCGGTAGATGCCCTGCGAAGGGATTTTTCCGTAAATGCCATGTATCGCAGATTATGGCCTGAACCCAATGAGGAATCTGCGGTCATCGACCCAACCGGCGGACTTACGCATTTAAAAAATGGGATTTTACACACCGTTACGCAGGATCCCGATCAGGTGCTGAAAGACGATGGCCTGCGTATTTTGCGCACGGCCAGATTTCAGGCGGAACTGGGCTTAACGCCGGACGACGAACTGCTGCGTTCTGCTACGAAATATGCCGCGTTACTGGCCGATATCGCTTGCGAACGGATACGGGATGAATTGGCCCGCCTGCTGCTGGCGGATACGAAATATCCGATGCTACAGCGTTCCGTGCCGCCGGTTGCGGCTGGACTACGCACACTGCAAACCATCGGGGCGTGGGATATTATTTTCGGGAGCTTTCGGGCAAATGAACACGCGATCATCGCGTTGGACGTTTATCAGCCTCCCCTGTATTTTTCGCCGGTAGCGGGGAAGATGGCGCTTCTGTTTATGCACGAACAGCCTGCCGAAGTAGGTAACTTGCTCAGGAGACTGCGTTTCTCCACAAAGGATGCGGTTGCGGCAGAACGGAGTCTAACGGCCATGCGGGCATTGTTGGATGGTTCGCTGCAAAAAATGGCGGCTGTACGGCTTGGTGTAACAGTAATTGCGCATGCCGCCGCTGCGTTGGAAGCGCTGAAGCAAGCAGGAGAGCCCTGCGATGCAGCGCTGGATCGGGCACAGGTGATGCTGGCTTCGCTAATGGATGAGCAACTGCCGATGAGCCTACGTGAGCTGGCGGTGCACGGCGATGATTTGCTGCCTGTTTGCGCACGGCTTGGGGTACCGACAGCGCGTATTGGCGCTACGCTGGATTATCTGTGGGAAGCTGTTGTGAATGGAACAGCGGGCAACCAGCGCGCAATATTGCTGGCAATGGCGCAGGAGCAGCTAAAGGAATTGTCCGGTAAGTAGCCTATGGGTATCCGGTTTTAGAAAACGATAGGGCTTATCTGTGGCAAGGAATCTGCAGTATTCATGTGGAATGATATTCCCAAGAGGTTGGGAGAGGATGATACCGCGTGCATAATCATAGTAAGGCGCTGTTTTGGGGAATCCTATTCGTGGTGTTTGCAGGAATGCTTTTGTTGAATTTACTCACACCGTTATTAGCGGATGATTATTTATATTCTTTCAGCTTTGCAACTGGAGAGCGGATAACAAACATAGCACAGATTATACCGTCGCTTGCGGCACATGCAATTAAAATGAACGGTCGGCTGGTACCGCATTTTTTTGTGCAGTTGTTTACGCTGCTTCCGCGCTGGGTGTTCGCAATCGTGAACACGGTAATATATATGGCGCTGCTGCTGGGCATGTACCGGCTTACCAACCAGAGCGGCAAACGGTATCATTGGCCGCTTCTGCTTATAATCAGCGGTGCGGTGTTCCTGTTTATCCCGGCTTTTGGCCAAAGTTTTTTATGGATGGCCGGCTCTGTGAATTACCTATGGTGCGATGCGCTGATGGTTTGGCTATTTGTGCCGTTTAGCGATGCTATATTCCGCGGGAAACAACGCCAGCGTATCGGGAATGCGATACTGCTGGGAGTTGGGGCGCTATTGCTGGGTAATATGAGCGAAAACGTTTCTGCGGCGGCTGCTTTGTTCATGGGGTTATGTACGGTATGGAAATGGCGGCAAGACCGGAAAGTTACCCTTTGGATGGCCACAACGACCATTATGGCTGGAATCGGCTGGTTGGCGCTGATGCTGGCTCCGGCAAACCGTGCGAATGTTGCGCAGGCGTCCGGTGGATTCAACTTGCTGGCAGAGCATTATCAGGCGGCGTTATCCATGTGGCTTCAATATGGTATGTGGCCGTCGGTAGCTTTTCTTGCGCTGCTCTGTGTAGCATACATTGGCAAGTACGGCAAGCGGGAGCAGCTGGCCTTTGCCATCGGACTGTTTATTTGCTCGCTGGCATGCAATTTTGCCATGATGATGGCGGATTATTATCCCCCCCGCGCCATTACAGGCAGTATGATCTTTTTAATTTTGGCGTTTGTCGTTATCCTAGGTGCGGATCATACTAAATTTGCGGTAGTACAGGCGACGCTTGCACTAGCTTTAACGCTGATCATGAGTTTGTATGCACTGGGTGCGCTGCCCAATGCTTACAACCGCTATGTGCTGGCGCAGCAGCGTGTGAACGAGGTAATCAGCATGCGGGATGCCGGCGAATTGGATATTACCACATACGGCATTAAAGGGTTAAGTCGGTTTGATGCTTTTAACGGATTAAACGAACTAACCAACGAAGTTGATTATTTTCCTAATGTCTACTATGCGAAGTATTACCACCTCAACAGCATTGTTGTAGACCGTTTTGAATAGAAGCAACCATAGATTTCCGTTTATATAAGCTGCTGTTCCGGTTGTGGTGAAGTAGCAATAACTGGGAAACAGCATCCGACCATCTGGCGATGAAGAGAGGAAATGATTCGCAAAAATGGATAAAATAGTAAAAGTCTCTGCGTTTGCAAGATAAAAATTTGATAATAATTATGACCAATTTGCCAATGATTGGCAGGTTGGTTTTTTGTTGTCTAAACTGCGTTACAGCCTAATGGTATAGGGGAAATGGTCACTGTGCAAATGTTATCCTTTGGAATCAAATCATTAAAATCATTGATATTTTGCACCAAAGTAGGGTATAATGTTGCTGTTGATTAATAGCATGGAGGGTTGCGCGTGTATAGGCTTTTGATCGTTACGCGGGAACAGCGAGTAGAAGAAATGTTCGACTCCATGCAGGGGTGGGAAACCATGGGGTTTAAACCCCCGCGCCTGCGCAAAACCGTTGACGAAGCGATCGAGTGTATGCATAAGCATCATATCGACGCAATTGCCATTGGTGATGAGCCGGAATATCAGGAACTGGAAAAATGGCTGGACGAAAATGCGCCTGATCTACCTATTTTTGAAATTGCAGACAGCAATGAGAAGCAATTGGAGATCATCCGCGAAGTAGAACTATTGCTTAACCAGATGCACACAGACGATTCCAACGATGACTATGACGAGAGTTATTATTTTAAGTTGGCTCGCAAACGCTGGCGTAACCGCCTGCTTTCTGGGCTTGCACCTACAAAAGACTATATACTCAAGCATGAACGTATGTACCGCTGCGATGACGACCCGGAAAAACCCTGTGTTTTTGCCCGGATTAGCGTACCGCAGGGCGACGCGTTTATTACAGGCCGGTGGCATTATGGCAGCGAGCGGCTGGGCATAGCATTGCAAAACTTTTTTGGCGAGGAATACGACCATCAGAATATTCATCTGTCCGTCGTATCGCCGGAGGAGATTCGGGTTGTGTTTTGCCCCCGTCGCGGCGAAGAATACCATGCGGCAGATTTAACCAAAGCAAAGCAATACATCGACGAGACAGTAGAACAGATTTATAACTATCTGGGGTTGCCCATGACGGTTACAGAGCTGTGCATGCGCGATGGGTTAATTGTTTTCGCCGATGAATGTGCCCGGAAATAACGTTTCGCAAAGCTAGAGAGGAGCAAGCGATTATGGGACTTTTTAAGAAAATTGTAACCAGCCAGATTATTGATGTTATTGAATGGAAAGACGATACACAAAACACCATGGTGCACCGCTATGACATGGATGGCAAAGAAATCATGATGGGTGCGCAGCTTACGGTTCGGGAGAGCCAGGTGGCGATTTTCGTAAATGAGGGGCAGCTGGCGGATGTGTATCAACCGGGTCGCTATGAGCTGACTACCCAGAACATGCCGATTATGACAGCGCTCAAAGCTTGGAAATTTGGGTTTAATTCGCCGTTTAAGTCGGATGTTTACTTTATTAGTACCAAACAGTTTTTGGACCGGAAGTGGGGTACCAGCAATCCGGTAATGATGCGTGATTCCGAGTTTGGCATGATCCGTGTTCGCGCTTTTGGTATATTTGCATTCCGTGTAACCAACCCGGAAACGTTCCTGAAAGAAGTGTTTGGAACCAACGGGATGTTTACCGTCGAGGACGTGGAAGGGCAAATAAAGCGTACGTTGGTGTCCGGCTTAAGCGATGCAATCGCGGAAAGCAAAATCCCAGCGCTGGATTTGGCGGCAAATTATGAAGAGCTGAGCCAATACGCACTAAAGGCACTTTCGCCGAAAGTAGAAACGTTGGGACTGTCGTTGACCAGCTTTATTATTGAAAATATAAGCTTGCCGGAAGAAGTAGAAAAGAGCATTGACAAGCGTACTTCCATGGGTGTGGTTGGCGATTTGAACAAGTATTCGCAGTATCAAGCGGCGGAAGCGATGCGCGAAGCTGCCAACAACAATAGCGGCGGTATGGCTGGGATGGGCGTTGGAATGGGCGCAGGCGCTGCGATGGGCCAGATGTTTGCCCAGAGCATGAATGCCGGAAAGACGCAAAGCGAAGCGACTCCTCAGGCAGCAACGACCAGTTGTGTTTCCTGTGGGAAGGCGATTCCGGTTGGCAGCCGTTTCTGCCCTGAATGCGGTGCTCCCCAGAATGTTGCGCGCAAGTGCACCAACTGTGGCGCGGAATTGAAGCCGGGTGATAATTTCTGCCCTGAGTGTGGCCAGAAGGTATAATGTGCAGCGCAATTTTTAATGATAAAAAATTACGTAGACCATTGACAAATCTGGAGCTTACAGTATAATAAAAGTCGATTCTTTGGAAAACTATGCCGAAGACAGCGAGTGGGGGAAACCCTTTGATGGAGCGAAAGCTCGGCTCGCCGAGGTGTAAGGCGGGAGAAATCCCTACGCGACTACGTTCGCCCTTGCGCCTGCAAGGGTTTTCTTTTTGGAATCGCAGGATTCTGAAAAAGGAGGTGCAACCCCAATGAGCAAGAACTTTGAGCTGAAAAAGCAAGCCGTAGCGGAGATCACAAAGAAATTCCAAGACGCTAAAAGCGTTGTGGTGGTGAGCTACAGTGGTTTGACGGTAGAGCAGGTTACCAAGCTGCGCGCGCAATGCCGTGCCGCGAATGTAGACTACTGTGTACTGAAAAACACGTTAGCCCGCCGTGCGCTTAACGATCTCAAAATCACCGGTTTGGATGAGATTCTCAATGGCACGTCTGCCTTTGCTTTCAGCAATGAGGACGTAGTGTCCGGTGCGAAGATCATCACTGAGTTCGTAGAAAAGAACAAAACGGAAGCAATTCAGGTGAAAGCCGGTCTGATGGGCAATGAGATTATGGACCCCGCAAAGGTCGCAGAATTGTCCAAGGTGCCCAGCCGCGAAGTGTTGCTGGCCCGTTTGCTTGGCAGCTTGCAGAGCAGCGTAAGCGGATTCGTCCGTGTGCTGGATGCGATTGCCAAAAAGCAGAGCGAAGGCGAAGAAGTCGCCGCGCCTGCGGAAGCCTAACAAACATTACAAAACCGAAAATAGCGATTGAATGGAGGTTCATCACATGACTCATGAGGAATTTATTGCCGAGATTGAGAAAATGTCTGTCTTGGAACTGAACGAACTGGTTAAGGCTCTGGAAGAGAAATTCGGCGTATCTGCCGCTGCTGCCGTTGTGGCCGCTCCTGCTGCCGGTGGCGCTGCTGCCGCTTCTGCGGAAGAAAAGACCGAATTTGACGTCATCCTCAAGGATGCCGGCGCTGAGAAGATCAAGGTTATCAAGGCTGTACGCGAAGTTGTAAGCGGCCTGGGCCTGAAGGAAGCCAAAGACATGGTCGAAGGCACCCCGAAGACCATCAAAGAAGGCGCTTCCAAAGAAGAAGCCGAGAAGATCAAAGCCAAGTTTGCCGAAGTTGGCGCGACGATCGAAATCAAATAAGTTTGGCAAAGAGTTCCGAAAGCAAGGCTTTCGGAACTCTTTTTGTATATTCACATAAGTGATGGGCTAAAAAGTAAAAAAAGCCGAATAGCCACCCCAACTATGCTTGGTAAGGAAAATATGCTTGTGCTTCAAACAAAGAACCTACAATGTTAAGCTGATGAGGGTTTACCAATCCATCGTATTAGTTAGGTAGTCTTATCGACAAGAAAAGCATAGCGCATACGGCATGAGCATGTATGTATCCATTAGGTTTTCAATTAAGTATTGGAAACGAAGTATCTATGGAGCGTGAAACAAGAACAGCGGCAAAATGCTTTGGGAAGAATGTAATCGAAACGAAATCGAAATCATGAGAGTAGAGCTATACCCAGATTCTATATCCACGCTTATTAGGGAAGCGCGCAAATACAGTGTGTTGGAAGCGACGGCATACCTGATGGGAAAAGTGCTATATTAATCCTATTTCTTTTCCATTTACACAAAGCTAATAGGATCCCCCGTGTATTTTTTTAATTCATGGTATGCGCTCTTTCGCCTGTGCTTTGGAGTGAATACGAAATTGTACTTGCAGGGCTATTGTATGTACGTAACTTGCGAAAGCATAACAAGAAAGACTCCCAGCATGGCTGGGAGTGTTTCTGTATTCTAATTGTTAGTTGTCGTATGAGTACGCCATTACGACGCCGCCCATATTGTCCAAACTGGCAATGTAGCTGCTTGCAGGGTTAGGCACAGGTACGGTATAGCTATCTGCATCCTCTGCTTCGATACGGTATATTTCGTATACAAGCGCGCCATCTTTATAGATGCAAATATGTGGATGGCTGATCAGAAATTCAACATACTCTTCCAAACAATAATCCATAATCCGCATGGCGACGGAATGCGCCTCTCCAACATAGCGGTACAAATTCAACTGTACGCTTACGCCGGTCTTATAGGATTTGTCTTCCCAACTGGCGTTGGGGAAATCCTCGGTGGGGAAACGGAAGATAACGCCATATTTCCAACCGTTATTGGTAAACCATTTCCCTTGATCGGACTCCTGAAATTTCTGCTTGCCGACCTCTGGATCAGCTTTGTTGTATATGTCCATGCGGAAGGAAAGACCTGATTGGTATTCGCTGGTACCTGGATAATTTACGGTTTTCTTGGTTTGCTCAATCAAGATATCTCCGCTGTATTTGCTGCTAAGCTTTTCCATTTTGTTGTTAAACAGTTCAGTTTGCGTGTCATTGCTGCGGTATGCTTCACGAACGATATAATCCGCCAAGCCGTCTTCAGCAGCAGCACTAATCATAGTATCCAAAGCAGTATACGCAGCAGGGAATACACGGACGTTGCCATCTGAAACGGCAATTTTCCATCCGCTTGAAGTGCCGATGCTCACTAACTGATCTTCGCTAAAATCGCTGGGCAGAGAATGCCAGGGGTTCACGAGCAGTAAACCGCCAATGAGCAAATCGGCACGGTTTAGCGTAAAATCGCTTACATTCTCCAGCGCAGTGTTGCTTTCATCCTCAATGCGCCATAGCGCATCATCGATCGTACTTTCCCAATAAGCGCCTGCAACGGTGCTAACTTCGCCCGTATCAGGATCAACGGTTGTACTGACGCTGGCGCGTAGCGCATTCATTTGGGCATTAAATTCCTGTTCGCCCTCTTCATTCAGTTGATCAATTGTGTTTCGCTGCGCCTTGTAATCGTTAATCACGGCAGAGTTACACAGCAAGAATATGACCGTGCTGATCGCGACTACGGCAACCAGAATACCGGCTATCCGCAATAGTAATTTGTAGGGGTCGCGCCGCCGTCCCGTAGCGTAGTTACCGGATTTCATATGTTCGTCACCACCCAATTCATGCTTACTCTTTGGTGAAGGCTAACTTAGTAGCCTGCCAAAGACTTCGTAGATATGTTCAAGCTCTTGCGTGTTACTGTAGGTAAGTGTGATTTTTCCTTTGCGTTCATTGCCAGAGAGCGCTGTTTTTACGCCTAGAGCCTCACGTACGGTGTCCTCCAATGATACTAATTCCGCACTCAGGTTTTTAGTAGCGCTGGTGCTGCGTACGGCAGCAGGCTTCTTTTGGGCGATCTCTTCCAGCTTACGCACGCTATAATCGTGCAGTACGGTCTGGTGCGCAAGTTCCAACTGCCTGGTTTCCGGTGATGCGCCTGCCAGTACGCGTGCGTGGCCTGCACTTAATTTGCCTTCCAGTACCAGATTCATAATGCTCTGGGGAAGGGTGAGAAGACGGAGAGCGTTGGTTACAGCGGGTCTGCTTTTTCCAAGCTTTTTTGCGGCTTCTTCTTGCGTATACCCGCATTGCTCCATCAACCCGCGAATTGCCTGTGCTTCTTCGATCGGGTTCAAATCCTCCCGCTGGAGGTTTTCTATAAGCGCCGCCTCTAACTGCTGTTCCTGCGTTAAGCTGCGTACGATACAGGGAATCGTAGTTAGGCCAGCCAGCCGCGCTGCTCGGAAACGCCGTTCGCCTGCGATAATGCGGTAGCGCGTGCCATGTTCAACCGTAAGAATTGGTTGTAATACACCTGCCTGCCGAATGCTCTCGGCCAATTGCTCCAAAGCATCCTTGTTAAAGGTCTTGCGCGGTTGGGATTGATTGGGATCAATGTCTAAAATAGAAATCTCCCGCACGGATGTATCAAGCAAATCGTCATCCAGTGGAAGGAGGGCGTCTAAGCCGCGTCCAAGGCCGGTTTTTTTCATGGGCTAAAGCTCCTTCTCAATAAGATAACGGGGGAAAAAGCATTATTGATTCCGCGCTAAAAATTCTTTAGCGAGCTGGCGGTAAGACTCCGCACCTAGACTGCGGGCGTCATACTCGTGAATGGGCATTCCGTGACTGGGGGCTTCGCCCAAACGCACATTGCGTGGAATGGCGGTGGAGAATACCTTATTGCGAAAATGCTTCTTTACGGAATCGACAACTTGCAGACTTAAATTGGTACGCCCGTCCAGCATCGTGAGTAAAATACCTTCAATATCAAGCCCGCGGTTAAAGCTGTGTTGTACGCGGTTGATGGTGTTCATCAGGCTGGTGACGCCTTCCAGTGCATAGTATTCGCATTGGATGGGAATGAGCACCCGCTGTGCTGCGGTAAGGGCATTGAGTGTTAACAAGCCAAGCGAAGGGGGGCAATCGATAAAAATGAAATCATATTGCTGCTCGATGGTCTGCAGAATTTGTTTGAGCATGTATTCACGCTGAGGCACATCCTTCAGTTCCAATTCTGCGCCGGCCAACCGGATATCGGCTGCGGCAAGCCATAAATTCTTTGTTTTGGTTGCCGTGATGATGCTTGCAAGCGGTACGTTGTCCATCAATGCTTCGTATACAGTCTGATCACCCGCGCGAAGCCCGACACCACTGGTGCTATTCCCTTGTGGATCCAGATCGATCAACAGGATGCGCTTGCCCATCTCCGCAAGGCAAGCAGCCAGATTGATGGCCGTAGTGGTTTTCCCAACGCCGCCTTTCTGATTGGTGATGGCAATTGTTTTACCCATATTATCAAGCCTCGTTTACGTTTTGCGGTTGGACAAGCCTTGTTTATTCTACCGTTTTTTACGCTACTTGTAAAGAGCGTGCGGTAGAAACCCGACCGGAGTAAAAACAGAAAACCGCACAGCCTATTTGCAGGCTGTGCATAAATCTGCTTCGCAATTTATATTAAAAGGAAAGTGAAATCTCCGCATCTCCGTCTTCACCGTATTCTTCCAGTACGGTCGACTCGATACCGGCTTCACGATGGAGCGCCTCCATCATCAACTGGGCCTCAACATCACCGCCGGCCGCCAGGAAATCGGCTAGCTCCGCCTGCCAGATTTCGGTGAACTCTTCTAAAGTAAGATCGTGGTTTTTAATATACCCGGCTATTTCCCGGCCTACATAGCGCAGATGCCAAGGCTCGTAGGGAACCTGCGTAATATCTTCTCGATCTTGCGGAAAACGCAGGATGAAACCGTAGCTATAACAATTTTCTTCCATCCACTGCGCTTCCGGCGTTTGATAGAAGGAATCATTCATATATTTATTATTGGCATTATAGTCATAGCTCAATACGTCGCAAGCCATACCGGTCTGGTGCTCGCTTGCGCCGGGAGGGCTGCTGATGCCATCGTCCACGCCGTTATTGCGCGCCAGATAATTAGCGTATGTCGTTTTTTGGGTGCCATAGCTGCGGTAACCGCTCTTGAGCACAAGCCGTAAGCCCTCTTCACTGCTGAATTCTTTTTCCACCCATTCATCTTTGCTGTTTTGAACTCTATAGGTGTACTCGGTTACAGCACTTGCGGCTTCAAACATTTTTTCGAGTGCTGCGTTTACTTCTTCCCGAAGCTCAATCTTGCTGCTGGATGCGCGGCGAACCGTTACATATACTAAATCATCCGGCACATAATCCGAACCCAGCAGATTATCGCGGTTGACAAGCAAAGAATGGTCGCTTTGCAATTCCGTTAGCGTAACGGGAAAGTTCCACTCGCCTGCAACCGTTGTTTCTTCGGCATCTTCATCTGTGGCTTCAGAAGTCCCGCTATCATCCTGTGCTGCGATGGTGGTTAAAACCGATGCGTTTTGCGTACCGGTTTCTGTTTGGGTCTGTCCTTCACCTTCGCCATAGGTTGGCAGACAGATAGCCAACAGAGACAGCGCAAGGAGAACGGCGGCCAATTTCTTCATGGGTGCACCTCATTCATCTATTTGTTGGATCAAGAAATCATATACTGCAAGCCGGTGCGCGGAAACATATAATTCCAGTGGCTGCCCGAAAGCATATATCTCACTGGCATATTCTTTGCCTACATAGCGAATATGCCAAGGTTCGTAGCTATATCCGGTGATGCCTTCCATACCCTCCTGATAGCGTACGATAAACCCAAAACGGTATGCGTTTGCGGCTACCCATTTACCCGCTTCCGTATTTCCAAAGCCGGAATTTAATTGAGACGAGTTGCGCTGTGCAACATCCATGGCAAGTCCAAGCTGATGCTCGCTGGCACCGGGCAAAGCGGAAAGCATATCGGCGGCTTCTTGCCCGACCGTCTTTACCTTGCGTGCGTGAATTGTATTCTGCTTTGCGTAACTGCGGTATCCTGAAACAGTGGATAAACGAATACCGTCTTCCTTGGCGGCGGCAAAAAGCGCCTCCAGCGCAGTCGCGGCGTCATCCCGCATGGATTGAGACAGCCCATATAAATCTGTCTTACGCACCACCGGCGCATAATTCTCGCTGATCATGTGGGTGCGATTGACTAAAAATAACGTGCCGTCAACATTTTTATCGGGCATTGCAACATCCATACTGCCATGCAGCAGCGTAGCGGAAAGAGCAAGCACCGATACAATATTTTGCAATACCAAGGGGATCTCTCCTCCAACATCTCAATATGATTCAACTAACTTTCTTCGTCACCCAGTAGGCGTGCTCCTGCTTTGCAGGCATTTTTTACAGTTTTAACATCGCTGCGTAGGTATACGATTACGCCTTCCTCGCTGTGCTGCTGGTTTAAAACCCCGCCGCTGCGGTATAACTGATCCAATACGGCATAGGCGGAAAAAGGAATAAGCAGCTGATAATCCTTCTTATCCATCCCCAGCACATCTTCAATCTGCACAAGCAACTCCGGGACGCCGGTACCGCTGAGCGCACTGATACCGATAGCACCGGGGAAAGCTGGGGGAATCGTAGCGGAAAGGTCTTGTTTGTTGATTATGTCGATACGGGGTGCTTCCGTAGCCCCAAGAGATTCTAGCACCTCTTCCACCGTGGCATGCTGCTGGAATATCTCGGGGTTTGCGGCATCGGATACGATAACGACCACATCGGCCAAGGCAGCTTCCTCCAATGTGGCGCGGAAGGCTTTGACCAGATCGTGCGGCAGCTTCCGAATAAAACCGACCGTATCCACCAGCAGCACCTGCTGCCCGTGCGGCAAAGTAATGGGGCGGCTTACGCTATCCAGTGTAGCAAATAACTCGTTTTGCACATATACATCTGCGCCGGTCAACCGGTTAAATAGGGTGGATTTTCCTGCGTTGGTATATCCGACCAGCGCGATTACCGGCGTTTGCCGCTTCACCCGTTCCCGCCGGCGCAGCGAGCGCTGCTTTTCCATCGTATCCAGTTGCCTTTCGAGTATATTCAGGCGTTCCCGAATCCGGCGGCGGCTTACCTCCAGCTTACTTTCGCCTGGACCGCGTGTGCCAATGCCGCCCGCCAGACGGCTGAGCACCAATCCTTGCCCCAGCAGGCGCTGGGAGCGGTAGGCAAGCTGTGCCATTTCCACTTGTAGCTTGCCTTCGCGCGTATTGGCGCGCGCGGCGAATATATCCAGTATCAAAGCGGTGCGATCCACAACCTTGAGGCGTAAAAGCTCCTCCAGATTTTTTTGCATAACCCCAGTCAGCTCTTCATCGAAAATAACGACATCAGCTTGTGCGGCCTGTGCTTTCAGCGACAGTTCTTCTGCTTTGCCTTTACCGATGCAGTATGCGGTATCCGGCTTTGCGCGCTTTTGCAAAACCGTAAGCACGGTTTGTGCCCCGGCGGTCTGCGCCAGCGCGGAAAGCTCCGCAAGCGATTCTTCACTCTCAATACCGACCAGAATGGCTTTTTCTTTGTCCGGTTTGGTGTCCGGCATAACGGCAACCAGCCTGGAATCAATCTCCCGGATGGTTGCCAACCACGCATCATCTGGAATCCGCCGGGCGGGCAGCAAGCTGGTACGCTCGACTTCGCCGGGGGCTTCGGGACGTAAAAAAGCGCATTCCGCGGTTGTAGGGCGGCCTTTTTCATCAATACCAACGGCACACATGGCGTCAAAACGCATCGAGAGCAAAGCGCTGATGTCTACATCGCTCAGTAAGCCGTTACTGCGCGGGTGGGTATGAATGCAACGCACCATGGATAAACGTGCCTCACTGCGGCGCAGCCGAATATCCGGCAAATCAACGTGGTCGGCTTTGCCGATGATGATATCGGCAACTTCTCCGTCGCGTGTAAGATAAATGGCAATTTCTCGGTTGAGGGACGCAGAATAGCCGCAGAGCTGCGAAAGCAGTTCCTGCGGCATAAACTGATCCGGCATGACCGGATAATCGTATACGGCTTTTAACTCCGCAAGCGTACTGTTGCGGATACCTTCAATATTCCCGTGTACATCGGGCATAGAAGCGTGTTCCTTTCCCGCATCCGCGGGATCAGTCCTGCGGATGCTTCTTATGATAGTCCTCCAGCGCGGCGTGAATCGCTTCTTCCGCCAGCACGGAGCAGTGCATTTTTACAGGGGGCAGACCATCCAGCGCTTCGGCGACGGCTTTGTTGGTAATTTCCAGCGCCTCGTCTACCGATTTGCCTTTTACCATTTCAGTCGCCATGCTGCTGGTGGCAACCGCGGCGCAACACCCAAAAGTTTTGAATTTCACATCGGTGATGATGTTATTTTCCACCTTGAGGTCAATCTTCATAATATCGCCGCATTTGGGGTTTCCGACTGTTCCGCTGCCGGAAGCGTCGGGGATTTCGCCTACATTGCGCGGGTGTTCAAAGTGATCCATGACTTTATCTGAGTACATGGTGTTTCCCTCCTTATCAGTATACCATATATACGAAAAAATGTGGTGTGAAACTTTGGGTCAGGCGTTGCAGACCGATTGGGATAAAGGGCTCATGGCGCGGAGTGTTTCCACGATGGGGGGCAGCGCTTCCAAAACGCGCTCAACATCCGCCTCCGTATTATTGATTCCCAGAGACAGGCGCAGGCTGCCGTGTGCAATCTCATGCGGCAAACCAATGGCTAAAAGCACATGGGATGGATCGAGCGCTCCGCTGGTGCATGCGGAACCGCTGGAACCTTCGATGCCGGCCAAATCCAGCCGCATCAGCAGCGACTCGCCTTCAATGTAGCGGACGCTGACGTTCACATTGCCCGGCAGCCGCAGGGTGCGGTGACCATTCAAACGTACATCCGGAATTTCCGCCAGAATGCCGTCAATAAGCCGATCACGCAGCTTGGTCATCTTTGCCGTGTACTCCGGCAGTTCCGCTACGGCAATCTCTATGGCTTTGCCTAGTCCAACGATAGAAGCAAGGTTTTCGGTGCCGCCTCGTAAATTGCGTTCCTGCGCGCCGCCGTAGATGAGGTTACTCATCCGCACACCTTTACGTACATACAGAGCACCAACGCCTTTGGGGCCGTGGAATTTGTGGGCGGACAACGAAAGCAAATCCACATTCATATCGTTTACATCCACCGGGATTGCGCCAATAGCCTGTACCGCGTCGGTATGGAACAGCACACCGGCTTCTTTGGCAATCTTGCCAATTTCCGCAATGGGCTGCAGGGTGCCGATTTCGTTGTTGGCAGCCATGATGGTGATGAGCACCGTATCTTCTGCAATGGCAGCTTTGACATCTGCCGGATTAACGATGCCATATTCATCCGCCGGGATGTACGTAATGCGATAGCCGTGTTTCTTTTCCAAATACTCGCAAGTGTGAAGCACTGCGTGATGCTCGATCGCGCTGGTGATAATGTGCTTGCCCTTTTTTTGGAGCATCTCGGTTGCGGAGCGGATGGCCCAGTTGTCGCTTTCGCTGCCGCCGGCCGTAAAATATATTTCCTGTGGCTGTGCGCCAATCGCAGCGGCAACCTGCCTGCGAGCCGCTTCGACCGCGCGTTTTGCATCCCGGCCTACGCTGTGGATGGAACTGGGGTTGCCGTAATGCTCCATAAAATAGGGGAGCATGGCGTCCAGTACTTCCTTACGCACCGCCGTGGTTGCAGCGTTATCCATGTATATAATCTGTTTATCCGACATGCTGATCTGCCTCACATTCGTCTATTTTGTCCATATCGCTCAGCGTAATTCCAGCCAACTCCCGGTTGATGGAATCGGTGAGCTTGTGCCATACGCGCCGTACGGCGCATTTGGGGGCATATTTACAGCCTTTTTCGTCCGCCATGCAGTCGCTTAACTCCAGCGGCCCTTCCATCGCGTCGATCACATCCAGAATCGTTGTATGATCCGGATCGCATGCGATTTGGTAGCCGCCCTGCGCACCCCGTACCGAACTGACCAGCCCGGCCCGGCGTAAACTGCCCAGCAACTGCTCCAGATACTGCCGGGGAATACCGACCGATGCGATATTCTGGAGGCTTTGCGGACCGTCATCCTTATGACTGGCAAGGTAATACATGGCGTATAGCCCGTATTTACCGCGTGTTGAGAGTTTCATCGGGCTTCCTTTCCGAATCCCGACTATTCTGATCGGAATTCAAGGATATAGTAGCACGCACTGCGTAGATTGTCAACATTTTCTGAAAATTTTTATTTGCAAAAAGCGCCGCTTAACAGCGGCGCAGAATGGAGTGGATTATAGGGTTCCAACAGTCGGTAAGTGGCCCGGATGGATTTGGTTATGCCAGCCACCGGAACAGATCGGCGTGAAATTCGCCGGATGGTTCTACTAGTACCTGCGCATAGGCAATGCCGCCTGGCATATGATTAATAATGGCGCCGGGGTTGATCAGTGTTACACCGCAAGACTCCGTAAGCAGGGAACGGTGTGTATGCCCGAAAAAGGCAACTTTTGCACCATAGCCGCGGGCGGCGATGCGAAGCCCCTCATAATGATCTTTCACATGGTACGTATGGCCATGCGTTACCATAAAACGGATACCGTTTGCATCAAACAATTCTACCGTATGATACTGAAACACTCCCAAATCACAATTGCCCCGTACGCCGTACAGGCGTACATTCGGGTTGGCTTGCCGCAGGATAAGCTCAATCGCATCTAAATCGCGAATCCCATCCCCGCAATGTACGCAAATATCGATAACGCCGGTTTGCTGTGCCTGTAACACAGCCTGTGTAAGCAGAGCGGGATGGTTGTGGCTATCGCTGAAAGCGACGATTTTCACCCTATAACACCTCCGCGATCACCCCGCGCATTTGTTCTGACGCTTTTGCGCGGTGGCTCACCTTGTTTTTCGCACCTTCGCCCATCTCAGCAAATGTTTTGCCGGTTTCATATAAAAACAGTGGATCGTACCCAAACCCTGCTTCACCGCGTTTTTCGCTAAGCAGCGTACCGGGACATTCACCGGTAACTACCCTTGTATTTGCGCCGGGCAGGGCAAGGGCCATAGCACAAACGAATTTACAGCTGCGATTAGTTACACCCTGCATATTCTTCAATAAGAGTTCGTTGTTTGCGCCGTTATCGCCATGGTCGCCTGCGTATCTTGCGCTGCGCACACCCGGTTCTCCATTTAGCGCATCTACGGCAAGGCCGCTATCGTCTGCTAAAGCAGGTAATCCGGTAGCGCGCATTACTGCCTCTGCCTTGATAGCTGCATTCTCGCTGAAGGTTACGCCGTTTTCCTCTATATCATCGGTAAAACCAGCCTCGTCCATACCCACCAGTTCGCAAGTGCCGCCGAGGATGGAGCGCAGTTCTTTTAATTTATGTGCGTTTCCTGTTGCAACGATGACGCGGGGCAGGGGAACCAACAGGTCACCCTGTCCAAGCAACGCCTCGCGCTGGGTTCGCATGAGCCCGCGGATACCGGCACGACCATAAGTAAGCAGGGTATCCAGCTCACGTGTGGTAAAGGCACGCCCTTCGCCTGTGCCTTGCAGCTCGATAAACTCACCCTTATGGTTTAGCACAAAGTTCATATCCGTTTGTGCGGCGCTGTCTTCTACATAGCATAAATCCAGCATCGGCTGATTATCCACAACGCCTGCGCTGATGGCGGCCACTTGACCGATAATAGGGTTTTCCGCCAATAAACCATTTTGCATCAGCTTATGCACAGCCAACACCAGCGCTACATATGCCCCGGTAATAGACGCCGTACGCGTGCCGCCATCTGCCTGCAATACATCACAGTCCAGCGTAATGGTACGTTCGCCCAGCTTTTGCATATCCACTGCCTGGCGAAGGGAGCGGCCAATCAGGCGTTGTATTTCTACGCTACGGCCATCCTTTTTAATACCGTCGCGTTGCTTGCGCCGCCCGGTAGATGCGGGGAGCATGGCATATTCCGCTGTCACCCAACCGCGGCCTTGACCGCGTAAGAATGGAGGTACATTCTCTTCTACACTGGCAGTGCAAATTACTTTGGTTACGCCGGTTGTAATCAGGCAGCTGCCATCGGCAGTTTTCATATAATTCGTTTCTATGGTGCAGGGGCGAGCCTGCTTGTTTGTACGGCCATCGCTACGGGTCATCGGAGCGCACTTCCTTCCGAACCACACATCGGTTCTATAGATCTTGATTTCGCTATTGATTATACGGAGTTTCCATTATAATGTCCACCTTACCGTATGATTGCGCTGGAAAAGGCTTTGTGCTATCATCAGGAAATGACAATAAGGAGGGCGAAGGTATGCCCATGGATGGATTTACCCTTTCCTTTATGGCTCAAGAATTGGATGCTGCGCTGACAGGCGGCCGGGTGGAACGTGTGAACCAACCGGAGCGCGATGCACTGCTGATGATTGTGCGCAGTAAGGGGCAAAATGTGAAGCTGCTGCTAAGCGCAAACGCCAATCAGGCACGGGCACAGCTTACCGCCCAGGCTTACGAAAATCCGGCGGAACCGCCTATGTTTTGCATGCTGATGCGAAAGCATCTGCAAGGCGCAAGGATTCATAGTATAGCGCAGATACATGGCGACCGCATTATTAAACTTACATTCGACTGTATCGGTGAACTGGGCGATCCTGTGCAAAAAACACTGTTATTGGAGATTATGGGTCGGTACAGCAACCTTTCACTGGTTGATGAAGCCGGAACGATGATCGACTGCATCCGTCATGTAAACAGCGAAATGAGCCGCGTGCGGGTGCTTTTACCGGGCGTGTCATTCGTGATGCCGCCGCCGCAGGATAAACTGGACCCTAATACGATGGATGAGGGTATATTAGCACAGCGTTTTTCGGATTTCTCCGGTACGCTGGATAAATGGCTGATGGATACGGTTGCGGGTATGGCGGGTGTATGTGCGCGAGAAGCCTGTGCCCGGATCGGATATGAACCCAAAATGCGATGTGATGAACTGGACGCCAAAACAGTAGCCCATACGTTGATTGCTTATTACCATTCGCTACCGCAGCTTTATGCCCCGGTCGTAGTGATGGATGCGGCAGGGCAGGCGATGGACTTTTTCCCGTTTCCCTACTTGAGCTACGCAGGCGTAAAGAATAAGCCTTTTGCAACGCTCAGCGAAGCGATGGATGCGTTTTATATGGGGCGAGACCTGCGTATGCGTATGGGCCAACGCAGCGCCGGGTTGCAAAAACACATTAAGTCCAACATCGCAAGACTAGAAAAGAAACAGGCAATGATGCTGGAAACCCTGCAACAGAGCGAAAAAGCAGAGCAAAATCGAATTTTTGGCGAATTGCTAACCGCGAACCTGCACCTTGTCAATAAGGGGGCAGAGGCTGTGGAGGTTTTGGATTATTATGATCCGCAGCAGCGTATGGTGACAATCGCGCTATCACCGCAGCTTTCACCAGCCAAGAACGCGCAGCAGTACTATAAAAAGTATCGGAAAGCTAAAGGCGCGCAGCAATATGCGCGGCAGCAATTAAGCCAGATTGAAAATGAACTGAGCATTCTGGAAAATGCGCTGGAAGATTTGGACAAATGCGCTACGACCACAGATTTGGCGGAAGTTCGCTTGCTATTGGTGCAAAATGGCTTTGTCAGGCCGGACGCGCAAACGCGCAAGCGTAAAAAAGTGCCGGAGGGAAGGCCTTACCGCTTTACTGCGCCGGATGGTACCGAAATATTTGTAGGAAAAAATTCCCTGCAAAACGACCGGCTAACGCTACATGCCCGTGGCAATGAAACATGGCTGCACGCGCAGGGAATACCTGGTTCGCATGTGATTATCCGTACCGAGCAGGAACCGGCGGACGAAACGCTGCTGTATGCGGCCAAGGTTGCGGCTTATTACAGCAAGGGGCGCAACCATCCAAGCCTGCCGGTGGATTATACCAAGCGGAAATATGTGAAAAAAGCGGCGGGTTCGGCAGCCGGGTTTGTGACCTACACTAATTTTAAAACCATTCTGGTCGGCTTAACGCCGGAAGAGATGGTATCCATCAGTCAGAATGCAGCGGAAGGATAGAAAGCGGCATGGAGATTCAAATTCGGGTTGTAAATGAAAGCGATGCACAGTTCGTACACGACGTGTACGGTTATTATGTTCACAATGGAAACGTGACCTTCTCTACCCAGAACCCGGATGTGGAAACTTACCACACAAAGATACTCCACACGCTGGAAACCTACCCGTTTTATATTTGCGAGGTGGATGGAAAGCCGGTTGGGTTTGCGTATGGCGGGCAGATTCGCCCTCACGATGCTTACCGCTGGGGCGTGGAAGGTACGGTATACCTAGCCGCGGATGCGCCCAAACGAATCGGACTGGGCCGTATGTTGTATGGCAAACTACTGGATACACTGCAAGCGCAGGGGTTTAAAACTGTGTATGGTGTTATCACGGAAGGCAACGAGCCCAGCCTTGCGCTTCACCGGGCGATGGGTTTTACCCAGACGGGTCACTTTTTACGGATGGGGTATAAGAACGGAAGTTGGCTGGATGTAATATGGATGCAAAAGGAAATTGGCACGTTTGATGCGCAGCCGAAGGAGCCTGTTCCTTTCCTGAAATGGCAAAAGTAGCAGGCAATGGAATAAGTAGGTTTAGTAAGCGCAAAGCGAAAAGCATACGCAATAAGCAGACTGTATTTCTGATGTATAGGGAAAAGGCGCGCAAATCAATACCATAAAGAGTTGCTATTGGGATAGAGATAATGTATAAATGGCAAAGGAAGAAGAAGCCACGGGTGAATTGGTTATTTTTACTATATAAATCCCAGCCGGTAGCTACTTTAAAACAATCAACACGGATAGTGGGTGGGAACCAAAGAAAATCGTAAAAAACACAACACTTTGCGGAAAAACCCTTGCATAATCCGTTCGGCTATGATACACTAATTTTCGCGGTTCTTTAGAACCCGAAAGAGGCATACGCAAAAGAGGTGAAACTGCATGAAAGAGAAAATCCATCCCAAATACGGCAAGGCAACCGTCCATTGCGTATGCGGTGAGACGTTCGAAACCGGTTCTACGAAATCGGAACTGAAAGTTGAAATCTGCTCCAAGTGCCATCCTTTCTTTACCGGCAAGCAGAAGCTGGTAGATACAGGCGGACGCGTGGATCGTTTCAAAAAACGTTTCAAAATCGACTAATTGTAAACAGAAACGTAAAGTCCATGTTGAGTTATCAACATGGACTTTTTATGTATACTCAATTTGTTATTCTTTCTTGTTCGCTTTGCATAGATTCATTCTTAATCATAAGAGAGTGACAAAAAGATACTGCGTCATCATCTTATTTCTTGTATGTAATCATCAGAGAAGCTTTATAATACAACATTTCTATTTTGATAAGAATTAAACAACCATGTTTACTTTAACATGTTGATATGGTAAAATGCTGCTATCTATACTGATGTCGGGTTCTCGCTTGTTTGCCAGATAAGGATGAGTGACAGCATGCAAAAAGTGAAAAACGTTCAAAACCATATCGAGAATCGGGTCAAAAGTGTAAAGGATAATGGGGAATATAAAAAATATAACGATCTTATTCTTTCGAAAATTGAACATACGCTAAATATCATTATTCCAATGGCGGTCCCTTTAGTCATTCTGATGGTGATTAATGATTATATAAGGCAAAACATCATCATAATGGTCATAGATTCGCTGATTGTTATTGCTCTGTTAGTGATCACGATACGCAAGAAACAGATAAGCAATACGGTAAAAATTACTGCGATCGCTTTTTTGACCCTCATCGCAGGATTTGCGTCTGTTACAGTATCCGGCTTTACCGGTTCAGGGGCGCTGACTTTATTATTGGGAAGCATCCTGATTACAGGATTCTTATCAAAGCGAATTTCTATATTTTACGCGGTGTTTCTTGTGTTGGCTATGGCAATCTTTCTGGTTTTAGTAAACAAGAATATCATTACATACGATATCAGCAATCAAAAATTTAACCCGAATATCATCTCAAGCTGGATCAATCTTTTTGTTGTATTTAACATTTGCCTCATGATTATCATTATCATCATCAATACCATTAAACGGTATTTTAGCATCAGCTTAAAACAGACCGAAGAACAATTAAACTATATCAACCACCTCGCATATTATGACTCGTTTACGAATCTTCCCAATAGAAACAAACTGCTTTCCGTTGAACAATCTTTACTCAACGATGCTGGGCTGGTTGTATTATTTAGTATTGATGGCTATAATCTGATAGATTCTGTTTATGGCGAAGAAGTAACCCAAGAGATCCTTTTAGCCATAAGCAGCCTTCTGGATGTAAAAAACGATAACATAATATGCTATGCAAGAACAGATGTAAACGAGTTTGCATTTATATGGAAAAGGCATAAGGAAGATGAATTTTTACCTTTTGTTTCTGCATCTATTGAGGAAGTTCAAAAACATAAGAGAATCACCAAGTGGAAAAGAGGGATACACTTCCACTTGGGGTATTTCGATTATACGGATCAAACCATTGGCATCCTGGAAGCTTATAAGAAAGCCAAAATCGCGTTACAGGTAGCAAGAACCAGTCACGCCATTGAACCAGTACAGTATAATGAGCAAATTGAAAAGCTGATCAAGGAAGAAGAGAACCTTAAACATGCTGTCGAAGAGGCAATAACACACAACCAGTTTGTTATATACTATCAGGAGAAAGTAGAAAACCAAACCAACCAGGTTGTTGGTGTGGAAGCGCTGGCTCGATGGCAGTCCGTGGATCGGGGCCTCGTTTCCCCGTATGTGTTTATGCCGGTTATCGAGAATTCTACGCTATTTTCTGCGTTTGGCAACCTTATTATTGGGTTGGTTTTGAAGGATTACGAAAAACTACGTGAAAAGTACTCATCAGACATCAAGGTTTCCATTAATATATCGCCTAAATACTTGTTGAGCCAAGATTTTATCAATTACATTGCCAATGAAATTGATCTCAACAAGGTACGGCCTGAAAATATTGTTTTTGAAATAACAGAGGAGACATTTATTGATAATATTGATAACGCAGTTGCAGTAATCAGAGATATAAAAGAATACGGATTTAAAGTTTCGCTGGACGATTTCGGCTCCGGATATTCTTCACTACGCTATTTAGCAAGGCTGGATTTTGATGAGGTGAAAATTGACAAGTCATTCATTGACCAGATAATGACCGATCCAAAAATTGTTAAAATTATTGAGATTATTGCTATGTTAAAAGGCGTATATGGGTTTGACATTGTTGCGGAAGGCATAGAAACGGAAGAACAATACAATATGTTAAAAGAAATTGGTGATTTTATCATTCAAGGTTATTATTTCTCAAAACCGCAAAAATTATCATGAGAAAATGGCTTTATAATGCAATTTTTCCTTTAGGAACGATGCTCTGTTTTAGTGATGCAGCTAACAACAGCAGAGGTTATGCGGCTTTGCCTGCATTATCATCGATCACTTGTAGGGATCCACATATTTCACCTGAACTGTATTTCCACCATCCGGCTCTGGGATTTGTGATAATAAAAGGTTTGATCATAATATATCTTGTATCAAGTTCAATGAAAAACGGCTATACACATCTATATGGCCGTTTTACGCTGAACTTTCTTCTATTTCCGTGATGATAGCCTGCTGCGAATATTATAATATTTAACTTAGCAATTTTCATGATGTGCTTAAAAATCGTTGCCGCGGCTTTTTTAAAACGCTGGTTGTTCCAGGCTAACAATGCTATACCCGTTGCGCTCCCCCCGTTTGAGATGATAGAGCTGCTCATCGGCTTTTTGGAATAAAACGTCGTAATCTTTGCCATGCGCCGGGCAAAGCGCGATGCCCACACTGCAAGTGAGCGAACGATCGAAGCCCTGCAAACGCATTTCCTGAACAGCGTCACATATTGCTTGTGCACGCTGGCAAACCATATCGGTATGTGTTACATTTTTCATAAGTATCATAAATTCGTCTCCGCCGACACGCCCAACAATATCCTGAGAGC
Organism: Candidatus Limiplasma sp.; assembly: GCA_963675655.1. Classification (GTDB taxonomy): domain Bacteria; phylum Bacillota; class Clostridia; order Christensenellales; family Aristaeellaceae; genus CAXXOK01. The sequence goes on along the minus strand of OY776489.1, from coordinate 3,244,232 downwards.
GGAAAAGGCGCGTTAACTTGTTTCCGAATATCTCCAGTGCCGCATCGCCAACCTGGTGGCCCATAATATCATTAATTTGTTTAAACTGATCCATATCCACAACCATCAGCGCGGAACCTTCTACGTCGCCATGGCGCTTTAAATACTGGCGCGCGGAAGCCTCGGCAGTTTTCTTGTTCATCAATCCGGTCAAGCTGTCTATTGAGGAAAGGTGTAGTAATTCACTACGAAGGATAAGGTTTTGCTTCCGAACGATAAAAAACTCATGAACCAGAATTAAACTCATTATAATGGTAAAAATAGCGATCACAATATCCAGACGAGAGTTGTGCCAGCTTTTTTGTAGGATGCTCAATACGGCAAAAATACTGGATGAGGCAAGGATGCCAGTGATGCTTTGCCATGGGGGAATAATAAAGACGAGAGAAGTAATAATGGCCATTGGAGCAAAGAAAAGCCCGGGATCATCCCGCGTTACAAAAATTGATATTATCGTAATCAGCAACAGCAATGAAGACTGATAACCGACACAAAGCCACCGCAACTTTCTGGGGTGATGGAGCAGATAGTGTGCCTCGTTCATTGCTAATTGATATACAGTCACATGCAAAGCGATAGTTAAACCGATAAATAGGATGATATAGGTTGAGTAGTGATAGGCAATTAATATTGGGATAGAGCAGGACATGATTATACAGGATAGGGTTGATGCCCGCTTTAATGTATGAATGTTAGCTGTTGCGATTTGTTCATTTTTACTATGAAAAAAATCGTGAGAAAGAGAGAAGTGCTTTTGAATGCTCCGAATGAAATGTTCCAAGGTTGAACCACTCCCATTAACTAGACGACATTGGTAATTAAAAACGGTTACATATGCAGATACAAAATTATAATCCATATAATGTTAAAGATGCAACAAAAATTAGCAATTTTATGTAAAAAAACTAACATTATTTTTAAAAGCAGGAATTCTCTGACTGTAATTTATAATGAAAATAAATTCCAAATAGAGGGAATTGATTGCCTTTATTTGGAATGGAAGATCTACTGATTATTCGCAAAGCAAATATAAGCAATAAACATGGCAGTTACATGATTAGTAACTGCCATGTTATAAGAACAGAAATTTATCGTGCGCTTTTTTTACCCATCGTACTGACGATTCGCGGTCTGGCAGACTGTGATCGCGCTGGCGTGGGGGAATAAACTGTAGATGGTTGAGACAGTGAGGCTGCCTGCTCATGCTGGTCTGCTGAATAGGCACCGCGAAGCGAAGTTGGATTCAATGGGGGTTGTACAGGGTTTATCGTTACTTCTCTCGGTGATCGAGTTACCAATATATCTTCTGTTTGTCCATTGAACTTGGCTGATGCGGGTTGGCTGGTAACAGGGATTGTTTGATGCCTGAAATCATCGCTTATATAGGGCTTTGCTTGCGTTGCCAAGTTATCTTTAGCTATAGTGTTTTGCGTTGCTTCGCTGTATGAGGATGTGGATGGCCGTATAGCGACGAACGCATCGTCGTTGTTGCTCGCAGGGAAATCCCACGTAGCGGTCGCGGGTGTTGTTGCGTTTCCGGTTGGGTCTGTAGCCTGTGATTGATCAGCTTGTACAGATGCAAAAACCACTCTCTCCGGCGCTTTCGGCGTAGTTGTATAAACCGGCTGCGGTATGGTGGGTATGGAAACCATTTCTGTCTCCTTCGGTCGTGAAGCGGGAGCCGGCAAAGAGGGGGAGTGATTTTTTATCGTTGGGGATACTGCGGCCGTAGGATAATAGGATGTTTCTGTTACTTTGAAATGACTGATCTCGCCTTTTTTAGGGATATCTGGGAAAATCAATGTCCGTTGTCTTTTTCCATAAGTTGGAACAGCAGGGGCGGCGGTGTACACAGCTTCGTCTGTACTGCCGTAGGAGGAAAGCGGCTCGGGGATATCGCTGCCATAAGACTCTTGCTGTGTATAGGTAGGCGCAACGGAACGATCTTCAGACGGTGTATTCATCGTTTCGGGTATATAAGCGGAAGGTAATTCACCGTCGTCTGGCAGAGCCGACTGTTGCTCTGAAACCTGTGACGGTTTGTATGGCGTATCCAAAGTCTGGTTTTCGTAGGATACGGATTGGTCCAAGCCGCTCGCGTCACGGCTTGCAAGGATAGGATAATAAGCACTTTGTTGAATTTGTGTATCGCCTGCGGCTGATGGCTTTGGCATATAGGCGGCAACCGGCTGCGAAGTGGTAAGCTGATCTGAAGCGGTAGCATCGTCCGGCTCGTTTAAATCCAGAATGGAACCAAGCGCTGTGTGCGCAGGCTCGGGCTTTGCAGCCTTTTTAACTGTCTGTTCCGTGGATGCCAGATGTTGCTCAACAGTCCACTCTTCAGTTGTGTTTGCCTGTACCGGTTTGGGAGTGGCTGAATTTGGTTCAAATAAACTGTCATCGTCGTCCAAAAACAGGTCTTTGTTAATTTTATTATCAGCAGCCGTATGGATAAGGCCACCGCACAGCAACAGCAATACACCGCCGCCAAAAACATAGTAGTGGTAATTGATACAGAATAAAGCGGCTTTGTTGATCAAATTGATCAACGGATTTGCAGACGCAATGGAAAAAGAACTGATGATGCCATTAACTTGCTCGTTATTAATGAGCGGCAAAGCCGTCGCTAAAATACCGGCCAACGCAATGATGCAGCCGATGACGCACAATAAAGCGCCTAAAAATCTTATAAATTTCATTCTGCTATCCACACTCCCCAATCAGCAGGGTAATAATGCTACGATGTTATCAAATTCGACGGGGAAACCTCGCCTTCCTCTATATTGGAGCTGGTTTTGCGAAGTTGCGTTTGATAACGAAGGAAAACGCGGGCAGGTGAAGAATATAATAGGGATAAGGACTTATTAAATATTCGATGAGATTTCAAGGAGGAACCCATGGAGAACTATCAGCTTTCCTATCATGTTGACATGGTTTTTTGCATCGACGCGACGGGAAGCATGCGCCATGTGCTGGAATTTGTAAAGCATAATGCGATGAATCTCTATAAAGACGTTATGCAGGCCATGCGCAAGAAGGAAAAAGTAATCAGTAAAATGCGTGTGCGGATCATTGCTTTCCGGGACTATCTTACCGATGGGGATCAGGCCATGCTAGTGAGCGATTTCTTTATACTGCCGGATCAGGTACAGCCGTTCTATGATAGTTTGGACAGCATACAGGCCAAAGGCGGCGGCGACATTCCCGAGGATGGAATGGAGGCACTTGCTTATGCCATTCGGAGCGACTGGACACGGGAAGGAATCAAACGGAGGCATATTATCGTTGTTTGGTCCGATGCGCCTACGCATCCGCTGGGGCATGGAAAAGCTGCGCCGTGGTATCCCGATGGAATGGCAAAGAATTTTGAAGAACTCAGCCTTTGGTGGGAGGATGAACAACTGGGCGGAACGATGGATGAGAACGCGAAACGGCTGTTAATCTTCGCCCCGGACGCTCCAGATTGGAATCGTATCTCCAGCGAGTGGGCGCAGGTAGTGCATGTGCAAACGGTAAGCGAAGGCTTAACGGAGCTGGAATATCAACAAGTAATTGATGCGGTTTGCAACACGATTTAGATAATAGCTGAGGATGCGGATAGGGGATTGCAGTATGCAAATAGGCGCCTACCAATGTGAAACCGACTTTGAAACGTTTGGCAGCGGCAGCGCGCGTTGGTGCAAGGCAACGAAAGATGGAGAAATCTATTTTCTTAAGCAGTTTCTTTCCCCAGTGCGTCCAGCGACGTTTTCAGGCGTATCCTTTTTGCTGCAGCGCAAGCAAAAGCAGCGTTGTGATATATTTGAGCATACGAAAAAAGAACTATATCAAGCGTTGCGCTGCACGCTTGGCGACGGCGCGGTGCCGGTTGCAGATTTTTTTTCATTTGAGGGCCGCTTTTATACGGCGTCGGAGTGGATTGCCATGCCGTATGAAACCTTTGAAACGCTGGGAAAACAGTCGCTACGCCGGGCACACAGGCTGCTGTATGCGTTGGCACGCTGTATGGGGAGCGTACATGCGCAGGGGATTGTGCATGCCGATCTAAAACCGGAACACGTACTTGTACAGGAAGACAGGGCAAGGCTGATCGACTTTGACAGCGGCTTTTTACAGGCATATCCTCCGGCTGATCGTAAGACCATTGAGGTAGATCCGGTTTATATGTCGCCGGAAATGTATCTGCATATCTCTGGTAAAACACAACGTTTAACAAGCGCGATCGATACGTTCGCATTTGGATTGATCGCCCATCGCTTACTTACGGGGCAATTGCCACAGCCCAACAGCCACCATACCTATTTATATGAAACTGTTTTGGCAAAAAAAACACCTGTATTGGCTGAAAACCTAGAACCTGCCGATGCGTGGATGATCAGCAGAGCATTAAGCCTGAAACCAGAAGATCGGCCTACCGATGGAAAGCTGGAGCGGCTGCTCAGACCGACGATAGCAACAAAGACCAAAGGGCCGGAACCTTTAAACAGTATGTTCCGATATTGGTTGTTAGGGGATGGCCTATTTACAGCGAATACGGGAAAAAGAACATCTAAAATCAAAACCACCGGCTGAGCCGGTGGTATGCACCGCGCCTTCAAGGCGAACCTACTAGCCGCGTCTCAAGACGCATTGAACAGTCTAGCAACCGCGTTCTCTTTACAGGCCGCCGCTAAAGCGGCCTGTTTTTACGCCTTAGGGTTCTTGCCACCTGTAAACGGGTCAATGTACTCCTTGAAAGATATCTGATCTGCCGAAATATCTTCTTGCAACTGATTGCGTATATAGGCGGCAATTCTTTCCTTGTTTCGACCCACTGTATCGACATAATAACCTCTACACCAGAAATGCCGATTCCCCTATTTATATTTGAGATTAGCATGTCGATCAAATATCATAAGTGAACTCTTTCCCTTCAAGTAGCCAACAAACTGCGAAACGCTCAAATTGGGTTGTATACTCACTAGCATGTGAATATGGTCGGGGCATGCTTCTGCTTCATTTATTTCCACCTTCTTCATCTCATATAATTGCCTGAGGATTTTCCCTATGTCGCCTTTTATCTTCCCATACACCCCTTGTCGCCTATACTTCGGCGCAAACACGATGTGGTATTTGCAATTCCATTTTGTGTGCGCTAAACTTTGATTGTCATTTGTCATAAATGACAAACCTCCTTTGCTTTGTTGCGGTTGCCAGACCAGCATCATTATAGCAAAGGAGGTTTCTTGTATCTTAAGTTCTTCATCCTCACCAGCTCTGCTGGTGGTTAATTCTCGCTAAAGCGCGCAATATAAAAAGACCGCGTAATCACGCGGTCTTTTATAGAACACGGAGGTTACAGGTTGTCCTTCATTTCACGGTGGAAAATCACCAATGCCACAGCATCAAGGATGGCTTCCAGCAGGAGCGAAATACCCATGATTTGAGTGATAACGCTTGCAAGGAATACAGGCTGCGTAACGGCGACAACACCAAGAATGAGCGAAAGCATCGCGCCGATCAGCATCAGCCACCATTTTTCGCGGTCAAAACTACGAAGATCAAATGCCATTTGCAGCTTGGCAAAACCGCCAACTAACATGGCTACGCCCCATAAGAAGGGAAGCACGGTAATCAACAGGTCGCTCTTTAGCGCCAGCACCAAACCGATTAACAGCAAGATAAGTCCCTTTGCAAGATACAAATCCTTCACGCGCAGCTTTAATGTGGAACGGCAATAACGGATAATCATGACAACGCCCATGATGCACAGTAATGCTGCAAGCGCATAATTGGCAAGACCCAACGCCAAGCCAGGCCAGAGGAGTAAGAGAAGTCCACAAACAGCGTAGAATACGATGGCAGTCCAACCGGTGAATTTCCAACTGAATAGATTTTTCAGCATCGTTATTCTCCTTTCACATTCCTGTAGTACGTTTGGTTCCATTATAGCAAAGAAATAATGGGAAAGTGTGATCAAGCTTGGTAAAAGGCATGAACAACATCAATAACGGCAGCGCAGTCCTCTTCGCTTAAGCCATAGAACAGCGGAAGCCGGAGCAGCCGCTCGCTCTCACGGGTAGTATAGCGATCCTCTCCCTGAAAACGGCCAAATTTTAAACCGGCAACAGCGGAGTGCAAGGGGATATAGTGGAATACCGCCATAATATCACGGCTCTTTAAGAAGGCCGTCAGTTCTGTACGCTCCTGAATATCTTTGCATTTAATGTAAAACATATGCGCGTTATGCTGGCAATCATCCGGGATGACGGGCAGGGTAATTTTACCGCTTGCCTGCAAATCGGCTAATCCCGTATTGTATTGATGCCAACGCTGCATACGCCATTGTGTAATCTTCTCATTGTTTTCCAGTTGCGGAAGTAAATATGCCGCATTCAATTCACTTGGCAAAATGGAACCGCCGATGTCCACCCACGAATATTTATCGACCAGACCGCGATAAAACCGACTGCGATCAGTGCCTTTTTCCCGTATTATTTCGGCACGCTCGACAAAACGGGGGTTGTTCAGCAAAGCGGCTCCGCCTTCGCCCATACTGAAGTTCTTGGTTTCGTGAAAGCTGAAACAGCCGACGTCTGAAAGCGATCCGGCGGGTTTGCCTTGATAATAAGCATCCACAGCTTGCGCCGCATCCTCAACGACAAAGAGGCTATGCTCTTTGGCAATCGCGTTTATTGCATCCATATCGCAGCAGACGCCTGCATAGTGAACCGGAATGATGACTTTGGTACGATCCGTAATGGCGGCACGCACACAAATGGGATCGATATTCATGGTGTCAGGGGTAATATCGACAAACACAAGTGTAGCTCCACGTAAAGCAAAGGCATTTGCGGTGCTGGAAAAGGTATACGAAGGCAAAATGACTTCGTCGCCCGGCTGAACATTACATAGAATAGCCGCCAGTTCCAGGGCGCTGGTACCGGATGTGGTCAGCAGTGCCTTTTTGGTGCCGGTCATCCGTTCCAGTTCTGCATGGCAGCGTTTTGTAAAACTGCCGTCTCCGCTTATTTTATGGCTATGGATTGCTTGTAATACATATTCATCTTCGGCGCCGATATAGGGAGGTACATTAAAGGGAATCATTTAATCGCCTGCTCTGCTATAATTTGCGGCCTTTCCGTGTAGGGCAACCTTGTATAAAGTATATCATAATTCGCTAGTACTGCATACTAGGCAATCGTTATACGCCCAAGAAAACATAAATTATGGTAAACGTTTTAATATCGCATCCAAATACATGGCTGCAATATCCAGCTTACTTTCCCGGTACAGCATACGGCTGCCCACCACGTCTTCTACTTCGCTGAGTACCGGATGCCCGTCGTGGTAGAGCATATCAACACCCGCAAAGTAAAGCGGTGCATCTGCGGCGGAAAAACGGGCGATGATTTGTTTGGTCAGCTGTTCCTCTTCGGTTGTCAGCGAATGGAGGGCTACAGCGCCGCCGCGTTTGAAGTTGCTTAAAAAGCCTTGTGTTGCCGTGCGCATGACTGCTGCTGTGATTTGACCAAACAAAACGTAAACGCGCAAATCGCGCCCTGCGTTATCCGCTGCTTTTTGCTCTATAAAATCCTGCGGTAAAATAGCATCGGCTGCCTCGCGCCACTCATACTCGTTATTGACCAGCCGCACTTGCTCGCCGCCATGCCCACCCGCCGGTTTTATATATACAGGGTAATGGCCCGCCGCAGGCGCAACAGCATACCGGTGATTAACAAAAGTGGTTTCCATCATCGGTAGCCCCGCCAGAAATTGATGTGTCCGGCGTTTGTCGTTGCAGATTTTACAGACGCGTGCACCGTTAAAAACTGGAACGCCCATGCTTTCAAACTGCGTGCTGATTAAATCATCCCGTTGACGCGAAATTACAAAATCCGGCAGAGCTTCTTTACCGTCCTTGTAAACAAACAGCCTGCCGCCGTCATGCACACCCGTAACGAGCTGATTAGTGCGCACAGTCAGCAGCGAACAACTGCGCTGCTGCGCCAATTGCGACATATGATCAGCAAAATCACGGTTATGGTTCAGATCGCTTTCATCATAGAGCAGCCACCCGGTTTTCATAAACGCTCCTCCAATCGCTGTTGAATTTCCAGCAGTATTTCATCAGCCATGTTTACACCGGTACAAGCAAGCGTTGTTTTAAAATGAGCATTGCTGTTCACTTCACAAAGCAGCGGACCATCCTTACCAAACAGTATATCGACCCCTGCAAAAGTAAGCCCCAGTTCCCGCACGGCATGCAATGCCAGCGCGGCTTCCGCGGAGGTGGGGGTATAAGCTTGCATGCTGCCGCCAAGTGTTAAATTGCTGCGAAAATCTCCACTCTTGCTTTGCCGCAAAACACTGGCGACGATCCGGTCCCCAACAACATTAATGCGTACATCGCGCCCGTAGCTTTCCTGTATCAACTGTTGAAACAGCAGCGGCGTACCCGCCAGCGATACTACCTTTTCCCGCAGGGATTCCAGGTCGTTACACAAATACACCTGCTGCCCAAAGGAGCCGAAGCATTCTTTTAAAATCAGCGGGAAACCCAGCTGTTGTGCGGCGGCATCGACAAAGGCGGTATCGGTATAACCGATAGCTGGAAACGTCTTCGGGGCTAGAATGGTGCGCGGCATGGGTGTAGAGGTACGCTTTAGCTCCAGGTAAGTAAGCGATTTGTCGTCGCAATTGAGAATGCTCTGCGCACTGTTGAACACGGGTAATCCTCGTTGTTCCAACTGCGTTGCCAGCGAAATATCCTTATCCCAAAACAGAACAAAATCATAAGCAGATGACGAAAACGCCGGGGTATCTACCACGGCGCATAGTTCGGCATTTGTATGTACGGAGAGCTCCATCCCACAGCTGTGAGCGCTGTTTAACAAAAAATGATAAAGCTCGTCGAATTTTGTGATATGCAGAAAAGCATTTGTAACCATCAATCCGCGTAGCATCCCGTCAGCCCCCCTTTAGAAAATGGCAATCATTCGGGCGTTAGCACGGTTACAGCGCTATTTCTTTGGCTTTGTGGTTTAAATGCTGGGTAAGATCGCACAAAGCGTCCAGTACCCGTACAAAGCAATAATCGTCATATCCATTCATCAGCAGTCGGGTGTTCAGCTCCAGCTGTATGGCAGGAACGTGACAGCGGGATGCAACTGTTGCGCTGACTGTGTTCGGACCGATAGCGGGAAAGGGATCGTCAACAGAGATGCGCTTAACTCCCCGCTCACGGAAAGCATCCAGCACGATACCTGTCAGATCGGTCTTGCCCATTAAATTACGGCCGTATCCGGTACCGATGCAAACATCGGTATCCCGCTCGGGCTTCATTTGGTGCAAATCTAGCACAAACCCGGTGTTATGCTGCTTAACGTAGCGGCACAGAGCATCGCGATAATCGCTAACGGGATCGTGGTTTGCATCATCGCGTAAATGGCGGGTTTTGTAAATCACGGGGCAGCCAATACGATCATGCATCATGCGGCATAACATACCGGTAAAACGCTCTGCGCTTTTAATGGAGCCGTTGCGCGTTTGCAACATAGCATGGGGTGCGCTGATCAGCATATTGCCCGTACCGTCCAGGAGTTCATAGCTGCACAGGTGCTCTTCGTCAGTGAAATACGCTAAGGCACGGTCAATTTGTTGCTCGGTGGTCACGAGGGTACCTCCTTGGCATGGTCCATAAGTTGTTGATGCCGTTTGACCGGCCACATGATGCGGCATGGCATCAACGAGCCTATATAATAGCACGCTAGGGTATGTTTGTCAAATGGATTGCTTGTTCTGCTATTTGCTGTAAAACCCTTATAAATAAACGCTTTCCAAAGATGGAAAAACTTACATACCAGATTTGTGAAACCGGTTCACTCTTCTTTAATGGAATTTTGAAAACCATTGAACCATGCCCGTTCGTGAAAAGATTTTTTAGCTACGCGTTTAACCGGCTCTGCGGCGCGGCCGACAGGTAAATAGCATACCAAATCATATGTTTCCGGTACGCCCAATACATTCGCCATTTTACGGCCAATACGATCCTTATCGGTAATATAGCCTTCCACCCAGCAGCTTTCGTACCCCAGTGCTGTAATCGCCAGCAGCATGTTTTCAATCGCAGCGGAATAATCCTGCTTGCTGAAGCACATATCGCGGTACGCGCAAATGGGCTGGCTGAGCACCAATATTAGGGCGGGGGCGGTAACGCCAACATAGGGAGTTACAAGAGCGTAAAGCTTTTGCATTACGGCCGGATCGTCCACAGCGATAAGGCTTGTGGTTTGCTTGTTGCAACCCGAAGGGGCTGCCAAACCTGCATGAAGGATGGTTTCCAAATCAGCGCGCGGCACAGGCGTAGGCGCATAGACGCCGCGGTAGCTGGCTCGGTTTTGAATGGCTTGTATCGCTTCCATATCTATCCCTCCGTGTTATCAGCAGAAGTTTGGCATATTACTCATGTTTTACGCAATAATCCCGCTTCATTCCATGTGAACCGAAAACCTGCCAGTGGCCTATGCCCAAGCGCTGCCATAGCTCGGCGCGTTCCATTGCGCAAAGTGCCGGGTCGGTATCTACCGACGTCATTAAGATCGGCGCATAGCGGTTATAGGCAGCTTGCTCGGGCGTCATATCCTTCAGGTTTACATAGACATCTCCGGTAAACACAACCCGGTGTTGATAATCGATCAATATCAACTCGCCTGGCAAATGGCCGCCTTGCCCCTCCCACAGCTCAAAGCGCATATCGCCAAAAGTATACATACCCACCGGCCTCAGCGGCGTTTGCTGCGGCTGGGCATCGCCGCAAATAACCTGCAAAATGGCAGGGTCAGGCGGTTGGTAACTGGTAAGCGTTTTACATATTTTAATGTATGGCTTATGCAGCGGAATCCGCTCGCGGTAATCATCTTCACCGGCGGCCTCTAGGCGGAGACATACTGCGCTTTTTTCGCTCATCATAACGGTGTCAAACAGGGAAAGCAGTCCGCAGTGATCAACATCAGCATGGGTAATCAGCGCGTGCTTGGGCATTTGATCAAAATCCGGCAGCAATTTGCGCAAAAGCGCCAACATCTCCTCCCGGTAGCAGGCGTATCCTGTATCGATAAACAATACTTCATCACCGCTTTGCAGGATGGCGGTATTGCTGCCGCAGGGCGGCTCAATCAGGGTAAGACGTGTACGTTCGCTGATGCGGTGGGTGGTAATACGCGGGTTAAAAGCACTGCCCCTGTAACGTACCAATAAATCGGCAAACCGGCTGATGCTATCGAAGGTGCGATAGGGCGATAAGCCCTGCTCATCCAGCACCTGCATCGCCAGATTCACAGAGATCAGCAACTCTTTTTGCGCAGTTTCCGACATACCCAGCAGGTGAGTAAGGCCTTCGGCATAGGAGTGGTAAAAAATACTGTTATCAAAGTTCTTTTCGGCATGATTGTAATCAATCACGCGAACACGGCACAATGATTGCGCCTGTGCCAGAAAATCGCTTATTTTTTGCTGATCGTCCACGAACAGCCCCATTTTAAACAGTTGGTATTCGGTTCCGCTCTCCTGTGAGCTCATATAGGAAATATTGAAATGAAAGGTTTGTATCAATTCCAGTATCGCGGTAATTCCGCCGGGCTGGTCATGCAGGGCAAACTCCAACAAAACAATACTCGGGCTGCGCGCATCCCCTTGCAAGTATCCAATCTCGGTAAGTTTATGTTCGGCGGCAGCTAACTGCTCGGGCGTGCCGTCCGCCTCAATAAAAAGTGTGTGCATATCCACTGCTTTATTATAGCTGACACGGGTGATATTCAGCCCCAGAGAGCTGAAACAACGGCTGGCTTGTAGAAAAGCCCCAACATGATCGGGCATGGTGGTAACATACGTTTTTTTCATGCACGCGGTACCGCCTTTGTAACAAATTCATATCCATTATACCGCAAAGAGGAGGCATGGCAAGGGATTTTCCCATGTGTTTATCAGGTAAATAGTGACAAATCTGTATTTCTACTGAATAATCATTGAAAAAAGGGAGTGTTTCCGCTACTATAAACCCAGATAAGACAAAACGAGCATAAGGAGCGTATCAATATGGCACAATATGCACCGATTATGAAAGATATGCCTGTATTACTACATGGCGGTGATTATAACCCCGAACAGTGGATGGATCAAAAGGAAACCATTTGGAAAGAAGATATGGCTTTAGCTAAAGCGGCGGGTATCAATACGCTTAGCATCGGCATCTTTTCCTGGTCTTTTTTAGAACCGGAAGAGGGAAAATTCAATTTCAGTTGGATGGATGAAGTCATGGATATGTTTCACCAGAACGGCATCAAAGCTGTACTGGCTACACCCAGCGGCGCTAGACCGCCCTGGCTGGCGCAGAAATATCCAGAAGTGCTGCGCGTGAACAATGTGCGCCAAAAAATGCTGTATGGCGGAAGGCATAACCATTGCCTTACTTCGCCTGTATACCGGGAAAAAGTGCGGATGATCAATGAAAAACTGGCTATTCGCTATGGGAAACACCCGGCGCTGGGCATGTGGCACATATCCAACGAGTATGGCGGCGAATGCCATTGCCCGTTATGTCAGGCTGCTTTCCGCGACTGGCTAAAGCAGCGGTATGGCACCATTGATAACCTGAACCGATCATGGTGGAACAGTTTCTGGTCGCATTGGTATACCTCGTTTGACCAGATTGAAAGCCCAACGTCTCCCGACTGGCTGGGGGAGAATGAGAGCCATGGATTAAAGCTGGCTTGGCAGCGTTTTACCAGTTGGCATCATTGCGATTTCTATTTAAATGAAATTGAACCTTTAAAACGGATTACGCCGGATATTCCCTGCACAACCAACCTGATGAGCACTTATCCGGCGATTGATTACTTCGCTCTGGGAAAATTGTTGGATCGATCCAGTTGGGATAACTACCCTATATGGAAATGCTCAGCGGAGGACACGGATGTTTACAGGGATGTGTCTTTCCGGCATGATTTAATGCGCGGTGTTGGCGGAAAGAAACCCTTTATGATGATGGAGTCCAGCCCATCCGCTGTGAACTGGCAGCTGATGAACTCGCTGCGCCGTCCGGGTGTGGTGATGCTGCAAGGGCTGCAGGCTATTGCGCACGGCTCGGATACGGTACAGTACTTCCAGTTTCGTAAAGGGCGCGGAGGTTTTGAAAAATTCCATGGCGCAGTGGTTGACCATGTGGGCAATGGGAATACCCGTGTTTTTCGTGAAGTGTGCGATGTGGGTCTAGCGCTAAAACGTCTGGCCGAAGTAACGGGAAGCACCCCCGAAAACGAAGTGGCGCTGGTATACGATTGGGAGAACCGCTGGGCACTGGACGATGCAAAATTCGGCGCGGTGGAAAAGGGATATGAAAACACGGTGGAATCGCACCATGCGGCGCTGTCAAAAGCAGGGCTGGGCGTGGATGTGATTGACCAAACCGGCGACCTTATGGGGTACCGGCTGGTTGTTGCGCCGATGTGCTATATGCTGCGAAATGGATTTGCGCAAAGAGTAAACGATTTTGTGCAAAAAGGCGGCACATTGGTAATCACTTATATTTCCGGATATGTGGATGAAGAGGATCTGTGCTTCCAGGGCGGTTTCCCCGGCCCCTTGAAAAAGACCGCTGGTATTTGGGCGGAAGAGCTGGATGCGCTGCCGGCGGAGCGGGAGAATACATTTACCTATCAAGGGGAGACGTTTACCTGCCGGGAGTATATGGAACTTTCCCACCCGCAGGGAGCGGAGGTTTTAGCGACATACCAGCATGATTTTTACCAAGGTATGCCTGTTGTAACGCGTAATGTGTATGGGCAGGGACGCTGTTACTATATTGCAGCTCGCACCGGGGTGGATTTTTTAACGAAGCTATACCGGAATGTGGCAGCCGAAGCTGCGATAGAGCCTGTAATCGCCGGACTGCCGGATGGATTTGAGGCAACGATGCGCATCGGTGAAAACGGGCGTAAATACATCTTTATTCTCAACAGTCTTACTGCGGACAACCAGATGATGCTGGAGAATGAATATACCGACTTACTGACGGATACGCTGGTATCCGGCGTGGTTACTTTGCCGGCCCATGGTGTGCTGGTGCTGGTTGAAGCGTAAGGAGGTAAACAAATGATTTATCAGCAAAGCAAGGGGCGTCTCTGCCGCCGCATGGGCAGAGAATTGCTGCAAATAGAACCTTGGGGTCAAAATGCTCTGCGGGTACGCGCTACAAAGAATGCGGATTTTACCGGGCACCATTGGGCACTGCTGGAGGAGCAGACAACCGATGGGGTACAGATACAAATTGACGGGGAATCAGCCACGATTCAAAATGGCGGACTGATTTGCCAAATCAATGCAGAAGGCTGGCTGCGCTTTACCAATACAAAAGGTGCAACGCTGCTGGAAGAATATTGGCGTAATCGCGAGGACATTAGCCGCTATGCCACGCCGCTGAATATCAGTGGCCGGGAGTTATCGCCTGTGCCGGGGCAGGATGCCTGCCGTCTGACGGCGCGGTTTGAAAGCCAGCTGGATGAGCACATGTACGGCATGGGGCAGTATCAGGATGGACTTTTGGATAAAAAGGGCGCTGTTTTGGAACTGGCGCATCGTAATACGCAAGCGTCGGTACCGTTTTACATCTCCAGCCTTGGTTATGGTTTTTTATGGAACAACCCCGCGATTGGCCGCGCTTCTTTCGGTACCAACGTTATGGAGTGGGAGGCCGGCGCAACCCAGGAAATGGATTATTGGATCACCGCCGGGGATACGCCTGCGGAAATCATCCGCACCTATGCGGATGTGACAGGGCATGCGCCTATGATGCCGGAATATGGCATGGGGTATTGGCAGTGCCGCCTACGTTACCGGACGCAGGAAGAACTGATGACCGTTGCACGTAAACATAAAGCACTGGGGCTACCGATGGATGTGATCGTAGCTGATTTTTTCCATTGGACCATACAGGGCGAGTTTATGTTTGATCCGGTGGATTGGCCGGATGTACCCGCCATGATAGAGGAACTAAAGGCACTTGGTATAAAGCTGATGGTGTCTATTTGGCCCACCGTGGATAGCCGCAGCCGCAACTTTAAAGAGATGGAAGAAAAGGGCTATCTGGTCACACTGGACAGAGGCGTGCCGGTGCATATGAACTGGATGGGTGAGTGCGTGTTCTTTGATGCAACCCACCCTGATGCACGGGAGTTTATTTGGCAGAAGGCGAAAGAAAACTATTACCAACATGGAATTCGGATCTTCTGGCTGGATGAGGCGGAGCCCGAATATGGGGTATACGATTTCGACCTTCACCGCTACCATGCTGGCCCGGCTATGCAGGTGGGAAATATCTACCCGACGATGTACAGTAAAGCTTTTTATGACGGCATGACTGCTGAGGGGCAACAGGATATTCTCAATCTGGTACGCTGCGCATGGGCAGGCAGCCAGCGCTATGGCGCGCTGGTATGGTCCGGCGATGTGGATTCGTCCTTCCGCTCTATGCGGGAGCAGTTGGCGGCAGGATTATCCATGGGCATGGCCGGGATTCCCTGGTGGAATAGTGATCTGGGCGGGTTCATTGGCGGGAAAACCAACGATCCGGAATTCCGGGAGTTACTAGCGCGATGGTTCGCGTGGGGTGTGTTCACCCCTGCAATGCGCATGCATGGAGATCGATTACCCTACGAACCGCCTGCCGAAGAATACCGCGGGGGTGTACGCCAATTTGGCAGCGGCGCGCCAAACGAGGTTTGGAGCTTTGGAGAAGAAATGCAGGCACTGCTGAGCCATTATATTCGGATGCGGGAACGGCTGCGTCCCTATATCCGTAAGGTGATGGCGGAGGTGCATGAAACCGGAGCGCCTGCAATGCGACCCTTGTTTTTTGACTTTCCGCAGGATAAAGAGGCATGGAAGCAGGATACGGTTTATATGTTTGGACCGGATTTGCTGGTTGCGCCCGTGCTTAGCGCAGGGGTAACGGAACGCATGGTTTACCTGCCGAAAGGAACGGATTGGGTGGAGCAGGCAACCGGCAGTACCTATACGGGCGGAAGCACCATAACCGCATACGCGCCGCTGAGCGTGATTCCCGTATTTAGTCGTGTGGACAGTGGCATGACTATCATGGAGATGAAACCGTGAGTGATTCTTACGTATTACACTACCAGCACCCGGCAGCCTGCTGGGAAGAGGTGCTCCCATTGGGAAACGGCAGGCTGGGGGCGATGGTATGGGGCGATCCCGAACATGAAACCATTGGGCTAAACGAAGGTACGCTATGGTCGGGGTATGCACGGGATAAAAACAAACCGGGTGCGCTGAGCGCACTGCCGGAAGTGCGAAGGCTGGTGTTTTCTCAAAAGTACAGTGAAGCGCAGCATTTGCTGGAAAAGGAAATGCTAGGTGAGTTTACGGAAGGGTACTTGCCGCTTGGCAACCTGAAAATACAATCACATTTTCACGGTGAAACAACAGCCTACCGCCGCGAGCTGGATTTAGCGGATGCGTGCACACGAGTAAGCTACCGAAAAAGCAACGTGGAATTCCGGCAAACCTGCTTTATCAGCTATCCGCATCGCGCGTTATTGATACGGTTTACGGCTACGGAGAAAGCGTTGGATATAACCACGCGTTTCCAGAGTGAATTACGCTGCATGGTTCAGGCGGATGCTGCCGGAATCGAAATAAATGGGCAATGCCCGGAGCATGTGGACCCAAGTTATACCAACACGCCCGATCCAATACAGTGGGGCGAAAAGGGCATTCGGTTTGCCGCGGTGCTTTCGCTGCTGCATACCGATGGGCACGCGGTTAGCGATGGCGAATCTCTGCGGATACAGGATGCAAGCGATATCATTCTGGCTTTTACTGCCGTTGAAAACCCGGATGTACGAGAAACCTATTCACAACTCGGGTTTGATGGAATCTATCAGGCGCACAAGAAGGATTATCAACAATTATTCGAGCGTGTGGCGCTGGATTTAGGCCCGCAGCTGGATTTGCCTGTGGATGAGCGGCTAAAAAGGCTGCAGGCTGGCGGGGAAGACCCCGGATTGTTTGCGTTATATTTTCAATATGGCCGGTATTTAATGATTGCGGGCTCCCGTCCGGGGGGTCTGCCAATGAACCTGCAAGGGTTGTGGAATTGGGAAATGAGGCCGCCTTGGTCGTGTAACTATACCACCAATATCAATGCGCAAATGAACTATTGGCCTGCGCTTTCCTGTGGGATTGCGGAGTGCATGTTGCCATATTTTGCGTTTTTACAAAAACTATGCGAAAACGGGAAGAAAACCGCGCAGGTGCATTTCGGCTGCCGCGGGTTTTCGCTAAGCCATAACACCGATTGCTGGGCGAGTACACAGCCGGTAGGCTCCATACATGGCCATGATGAAGCAGAGAAGGGGAGCGGGCAATACGCTTTCTTCCCGCTTGGCGGGGTCTGGATGTGTCAGTTGCTATGGCGGTACTATGAATATACCGGTGATCAGGTGTTTTTACGCCATATGGCATACCCGATTCTGAAAGAAGCCGCGCTGTTTTGCGTGGATTTTCTGGTAGAGCATAACGGCAAACAGGTGATATGCCCATCCGCGTCGCCGGAAAATGCGTTTCGGACGGCAAATGGGGAGACGTCATCCATTGCGTATGCGTCTACTATGGATATGACACTTACAAGAGAAGTGTTCGACCATTTCCAAAAAATGTGCGCTGCGTTGGAGATAGACGATCCATTGCGCAAAGAAATTGCAGCCAAGCTAGAGGCTTTGTACCCATATCAGATTGAGAAATACGGGCAGCTGCAAGAATGGTGTGAAGATTTTGAGGAGGTGGAGCCGGGGCACCGGCATCTTTCCCATCTGTATGGGCTCTATCCTTCCGAGCTTTTTGAAGGAGACAGCGCGCTTCGTGAGGCCTGCCGCCACTCTATCGACCGCAGGCTTGCCTACGGCGGAGGGCACACGGGGTGGAGCTGCGCCTGGCTGGCCAACCTTTTTGCGGTACTTGGCGATGCGGAAAGCGCCTATCATCAACTGCATACACTGCTTACACGCTCGACAGCGCCTAATTTGTGGGATTTGTGCCCGCCGTTTCAGATAGACGGTAACTTTGGCGGCACGGCAGCGATTGCCGCGTTATTGGTGCAGGATCGAGGCGGAAACGTCAAATTGCTGCCCGCATTACCCAAAGCGTTTGCTAACGGCAGCGTAACGGGACTGCACATAAAGGGCGGCAAAGCGGTCGATTTGCGCTGGGCCGATGGCGTACTCATCGAAAAGCACATTTACGATTGCGAAAAGTAAATGAAGCCTATAACTAGATAAGTAAGAGCGGATAAGATATCGCTTATCCGCTCTACTGTTTCATTTTATTGGCGACAACGCCTTTAGCCAACGCCTGCATTGCCGTCGGTGGGTAAAACGCAGCACGGTAACGCCCGCTTGCTCCGCATCCTGCAATGCCGTTATGTTTCCGGGCCGATGGGTACGGTTGAAGTGCCAAATCCATTTCAGAAAAGCCCAATCCAAATGTTCGGGACAGCCGGATGCCATATCGGGACGGGTTCGGCCGTAGGAGAATAATACACGCTTTAAAACACCATATAAGCATACACTACGCGGATAATCCAGATAAATGGCCGTGTCGCAATGGGATAGGCGCCATACAAGCGTACGGTCGAAATTTCCATCGATAATCCATGCCGGGGTTTCGAGTGTTTGCGCCAGTTGCGTATCAAAGGTTTCTTTATCCACGCTTACCCAGCCTGTACGCCAAAAAACCTGATCCAGATGTGTAACCGGCAACCCCAACCGCTGACCGAGTATACGGGACAAGGTGGATTTTCCGCTGCCGCTGCAACCAATAATCACAATTCTTTGCAAATCATTATCCTTTCAGCGCCGTAACGGGAACGAAAGAATAGGAAGCCTACATCCGCTTGCCAAGCATATCCGGATTGATGGCGTACAATAAAGCGTTTTCGCGGGTAATAACGCCGTTTTGGTATAAGTGCAGAATGGAGGAATCCATAGAGAGCATTCCTTCGGCTGCACCTGCATAAATAACGTTTTGCAGCTGTTGTACCTTGTTTTCCCGGATCATATTGGCAATGGCGCTATTGACAACCATCACCTCAAAGGCGGGCACAAGGCCGCCGCTTACCGTAGGGATCAATTGCTGACTTACTACAGCCTGCAATACCATGGAGAGTTGTAAACGTACTTGCTGCTGCTGTCCGGCGGGGAAAATATCAATAATCCGATCGATGGTTTTTCCTGCGCCCAGCGTATGGAGTGTGGACAACAGCAGGTGCCCGGTCTCTGCTGCGGTCAGTGCGGTTTGTGTGGTTTCCAGATCGCGCATTTCTCCCAGCAAAATCACATCCGGCGCTTCCCTAAGAGATGCGCGCAGAGCATGGGCAAAATCCAACGTATCATTCTCAATTTCCCGCTGGGTTACCAGACAGTTTTTATGGGGATGTAGGTATTCAATGGGATCTTCCAACGTAATAATATGGTTGCTGGCAGTCTGGTTGATTTGGTCGATCATACAGGCGAGTGTCGTGGTTTTCCCACTTCCGGCCGGGCCGGTTATCAGTACCATGCCGCGTTTTTTCTGCCCCAGCGATAGTACAATCTTTGGAATATGGAGCGCTGCGGGATCGGGGAGCGAAAAAGGAACAACGCGCAGTACGGCGGCTAATGTGCCCCGCTGTTTAAAGGCGTTGCAGCGGAACCGCCCAATTCTGGCCAGACCGAAAGAAAAATCGTCGTCCCCGTCTTCCAGAAGGCGTTGGGTAGAGCGGTTGCCGGCATGCACGTAGATTTGCCGAATCAGCTCCCTGCAATCCGCAATCGTCAGCTTGTCGTGGGACAATGGAATCAGCCGGTCGTTGATCTTCGACGTAATACAGGCGTTGGGGATAATATATAAATCCGATCCCTTTTGCGTAAGCACCTGTCGTAGTATAATCTCCAAACTGGGTATATTTTCTTCCATTTAATATCGCCACCTGCTTTGCTTAATCGTTGGACGTCATTGCAAAGGCCGGAACAACGGCATCGTTGACTGTTGAGGTATCGCCCCCGTTGCCCAATGTATGCCGGGTGAGGGTATAGCGCGTTTCCTGTCCCGGCGAAAGTATGCCGCCGACCTCCAGTATGCGTTGCGCACCGGCATTGATGAAAAAAGTAAAGGTATAATTGCTGTATACATTTACATCACTTAGGCCATGGAAAGCAAACAGTGTTCTGAGCGCATCCACATCTGTTGAGGCTATAGCGTATTCCGCAATAACGGCATCCATAGCTGCAAGCGTCCTTTGCGCCTGTGCGGCAGCCGTGTAATATGCCAGCGTCATCTCCAAATTTCTGTCGGAAAGCGCGGCGTTGTTGCGCGCGCTGCCCAGCGCTGTTAAGCTAAGCGCTGCCAGCGCAATCACCACTAAAATCAGTAAAATAGAACTGGCGCCAATACCGATGCTATACTCACAGCGTGGCTTCATGCAGGGTTCACCTCCCGGTAGATAACAGCAGGAAAGGTGAAGAGCTCTGTTTCGGCACTATAAGCTGTTAATGCTATTGTGGTCAAGACGCCTGTTGGCTGGGTAAACCGTGTAACAGCTGCTTCAATACGGTAACCTTCGGGATTGATCAGCAGGTACTGATTGCCGGTTGCAACATACCCCAATGCAGCGAGCGTTTGCTCAGGGTTCTGTGAGCCGGCAAGTGTTTCAGCGGTGTTCTGGGCGTACATCAACGCATGGTTTTGAATCGCTGCCCGGCGGTTAATCTGCTGTGCCTTGGCAAACACTTGTAGCAATACCGCCTGTGAAAGGGCAAAAAAGAGAATGACCAGAGAGACCTCGATTAACAAAACAGGATGGCGATGGTTTTGCATTGCTTATAGAGCCCCCCTGTTGACGGCGGATAGTAGCGCCATGCGTAGGGTTTGTGTTTCGCCGTCCAGCAATTCTACAGTTGCTTCCAACAAGCTGGGTGTAAGCATGGAGAATTGAAGCGAATGAACATTTGCCAATGCTTCTCCGGCAGTAGGATCAAAGGGTTCTTGCGTGGAAAGCGTGTTTTCCCGTATCTGGCCTTGATAAGCATAGATTAAGGTAACAAACGACTGCCCGGCAATGGTTTCATGTAAACGCAAAACAGGCAGTTGTCCAATCGTTGTTAATGCGACTCCGCCCTGCGTATCAAATGCGTGAACTTTATTGCCGATGTAAGTAAGTGCGACTTGTGCATCGCTGTTTTGAATCGCGTCGCTGTTTACATGCTTGTATATGCGCGTGCCAACCAGTGTCAGTGCTAGAGCGGATAACGCGAACGCCCCAATCAGCATCAATAAAAAAGCATATGGAAGAGAGTGAAATTTAGGCGTTGCTGTTTTTTTCATGCTTAGCCCTCTCCGATGTGGATAACGGTAATTTCGGGAAGCAGGTTATCGGTAATACTTGTTAGCGCAATATAATAGTTTTTTGGGTTATACGTAAGGCCGTAATGAGTTTGCAGGTATTCTACATTTGCGGGATAGCGGCCTTCAATCGCATAACAGGTAAGCGTTGCACGCAGCACAGAAGCCCGCAGGGAGGCAGCGGTTTCCTGCTGATAGTGTGTGCGAATAATAGCAAGCCCGGCAAAGAACAACACCAGCATAACGAGAAAAGCACAAAGCGTAATGACGATGCTTTTCAATATAGATCGATCTCGCATAGCCGGGCTCCTTTCTTACTCATCATTGATATGTAACTTCTTTAAGCCATTGCACGCATTAGTGATAATAACGGCAGTAAAACAGCTAATAAAATAGCGCCGATCACAACCGTCATGATCGCCACTAGTGTAGGCTCAATAATAGATACGAAATGAGCTAACTTCTCATCAGCCTCGTTTTCATATATTTCAGCGATTTTTGCCATCACCGCTTCGGTTTGCCCTGCCTGAACGCCAACTTGAATCATACGAATATGCAAAGGCTTGAATAAGTGCATTTTTTCAATGGCATCCTGAAAAGGCATATGGTTTTCAACGTTATACAGACAGGCGGCGATTTTATCGGCAATACTGCCGGGATTGACAATTCTGCCGATCAACCGCAAACTTTCATCCAACGGGAAACCGTCGCGAAACAGCATGGCAAGGACGGAGGCAAAACGCCCGGCATTAATTTGCTCCTCCAAATAGCGAAAGGATGGAAAAATGGTAAAGAGAAAACGCCGGAATCGTCCGTCTTGATTCATGCGAATCAACAATAACACCACCAGCGAAAGAAAAACAAAAATGCAGGAAACGACCAGTATCATTTTACCGGCACTGACGCCGGCGCTGATCCACGGGTTCTGCAAAGCGTTAATACCCATACCGCTGAATACGTCTTCAAATACCGGCAATACGCTGGTAACCAAAACAGCAATCAGGACGGTCATAATAGCGATAATAATAAGTGGATAGGCTACCGCCGTATGGATGGAACGCCGAATGCAAGCTTCCCGTTGATAGTGAAGGTACAAGTTCTCCATGACTGTGTCCAGTTCTCCGCTGCGTTCGCCAATGAGTACCATTTCCGCCATGTAATCGGGGAACATTCCCGCGCTGGATAAACCCCGGTAAAGCGAACCTGTTTCTAAAACCGATTTGCGCAGCAGTCGAAAACGGTACGCAAGGCTTGTACCGCGGTAATTACTACTTAATGCATCAATGCCGTCATACAGCGGAAGACCAGCGCGAAGGATCATTGCGATTTGCTGGCATATTACGGATAACTCCTCGGCTGATACCCGGACTTTCTTTAGCCTGCGTGCCTGCTGCTGCGCCATGGGGGTCATCCTCCTTGCGGGTTGATCATACCGCTGTAAAAAATGAGTAAGACGGTTTTGGCAATGCGAGTAAGCCTTCATACGATAAGAATGGTGGAGTAAGGCGTTTACATTGGATGTCGTAGATTCGTTGCCCGGTAAATGCATCCATCTGCTACAACGGAAAGGATGGTGTTATCTTATTTGACGATGCACAGTTGCCGTTGATGGCTGGAAGATAGCCGCTTGCACATGCCGTTCTGCCGGCTTATAAACCGGCAGGAGCAACGGCTTTGTGTATAGCGGCTGTGGTTTTTGTTTTTGCGATATGCTTTTTACCTATGATAAGTGTTTGCACAGGCTTGCATATTCCAAAAGCGAATGGGGGGAAACCGCTTGTTTTAGGGCGGAATCTCATCCATTCGGTTTAGCACGCGCCTTTGCGTGCTGAGATCATAGAGAAACGTGCGTATCTCAAATGATCAATTGTTATAATTGTACTGTTTTTATCCTTGTGCGTCAAGCACGAAAAGGGCTGGAAACGTAGCAAAATCAACAAATACCATAATGTGGAACAGATGGAAAACATCCGTAGCAGCATAGAGGTGGCTGCAGCATGCGGGTATCAACCGGGGGGAATGAAACATACGTAAAATGATGATGATAATTCTAGCGTTAATGTCTGCTTTATGGGCTGCATATTGCTTCAAAACACATTGCTATCAGGAGGGCGGGCGGGGCTGATTACCTTGACATTACAAGGTTTCCCATGGTATGCTACATGCGCTATGGCTTGTATAGCCAAGCGGTGAAATGGACTAAGGAGGCGACCCGGATGGCAGACAATACGGAGCAATTAAAACTGATTGCCTTACGAATTAAAGACCTGCGGGATATTGCGGGCTTAACGCCTGAACAAGTTGCGCAAAAAACTGGCATCAGCCTGAACGAATATAAGGCTTACGAGACCGGTACGAGCGACTTTAGCTTCTCGCATCTGTTTAATATAGCAGAGGCACTTGGTGTAGATATTAGTGATTTACTCACCGGAGAAAGCCCTAAATTGCATGGCTATGTTCTCACCCGCAGCGGTCAGGGTTTAAAGTTCAACCGCAGGGATCAGTATGAATACCACCATTTGGCATATAACTTCCGCGATAAGCTGGCAGAGCCTTTTATCGTCACTGTTTCACCGGACGAACTGGGCGCAGAAAAGCAGGCGCACAGCCATGAGGGACAGGAATTTGACTATGTGCTGGAAGGCCAATTGAAAATTGTGCTGGGCGGTAACGAGTTATACCTGAAAGCAGGCGACAGCCTTTATTACGACAGCTCCCTTCCGCATGTGATGTATGCGCTGGAGGGCGATTGCCGCTTTATTGCCGTTGTTGTAAAGGAAGGTGCCAAAGCATGATGAAACCGCCCTACCTGCAATACTTGGATTGCCCGGTACAATATGCGACCTATGATGATTTTAACAAACGCTTCCGTATTACCCGGCCTGCGACGTTTAACTTTGCCTACGATGTAGCCGACGCTATCGCCGCTGAAGAGCCGGACCGTACTGCCGTATTGTGGACGGATGAAAACGGGGGTTATGTAAACTATACCTTTGGAATGCTCAAGGAAGAGAGCGACAGAGCCGCCAACCTGCTTTATTCCCTCGGGATTCGCAAGGGCGATAAAGTCATGTTGATTTTGCGTCGCCACCTGCAGTTTTGGCCTGTGATCATGGCTTTACACAAAATCGGCGCCATTGCAGTGCCTGCAACACATTTGCTGACGGAAAAAGATATTGTTTACCGCGTGAATGCAGCGGGTATAAAAATGGCGATCATCAGCCATAAAGATGATGCAGTTCTGGAAGCATCCGAAGCGGCGCGTGAAAAATGCCCGACGCTGGATACGCTGATGGTACTTAAAGGTGAGCGCGCCGGATTCCATAGCTACGAAAAGGAAATGCCCATGGCATCTGCCGAGTGGGCGAAGCCGGAGGGAGACGCTTACCCCCAGAATCATGACTCCATGCTTTTATATTTTACCAGCGGCACGACGGGCATGCCGAAGATGGTAACGCACGATTACTATTACCCGCTGGGTCATATCGTTACCAGCCTGTTCTGGCAGCAGTGTATCGATGGAGGGCTGCACTTTACCATCAGTGAAACCGGATGGGCAAAGAGTGTTTGGGGCAAGCTGTATGGACAGTGGTTAACCGGAAGCGCCGTGTTTGTGTATGACTTTGAACGCTTTATTCCCAAAGATATTCTACACATGATGAGCAAGTATCACGTTACATCCTTCTGCGCACCGCCGACGATGTACCGCTATATTCTACAAGAGAATTTTGCAGGGTATGACATGAGCGCCCTTAAGCATTGCGCGGTGGCTGGCGAACCCCTGAACCCGGACATGGCGGCTGAATGGATCAAACGCACGGGGATACCTCTTTTAGAAGGGTTTGGCCAGACTGAACTGGTAGTAACACTGGCGACTTTCCCGTTTATGAAGGTGTGCCCCGGCAGCATGGGGAAACCCAGCCCGATCTTCGATGTGGATATTATCGACGATGACGGCAATTCCTGCCCGGCAGGCGTTACCGGCGAGATTGTGGTACGTACCAGCGATGACGCACTGCCAATTGGCATGTTTACCGGCTATTATGAAAATCCGACGCTCACCAAAACTGTGTGGGACAACGGAATTTACCATACCGGCGATACCGCGTGGCGCGATGAGTGGGGTTACTACTGGTATGTAGGCCGTTCGGATGATGTAATCAAGTCCAGCGGTTACCGGATCGGGCCATTTGAGGTGGAAAGCGCACTGTTGGAGCACCCGGCAGTACTGGAGACCGCTATTACCGCAACGCCGGATCCGCAGGGGCTGCGTGGGCAAGTGGTTAAAGCGACCATCGTGCTCAAACCTGGTTTCACCGCCAGCGAAGAGCTGAAAAAAGCGCTGCAGGAGCATGTGAAGCAGATTACCGCACCTTATAAGTACCCGCGTGTGATTGAATTCGTCAGCGAACTACCCAAGACTATCAGCGGAAAAATCCGCCGTGTGGAGCTGCGCGAAAAAGATCAGCAAAAACAATAACAAGCAACGCCGGACGGCAGCCCAGGCAGTGCCGTTCGGCGCTTTATCCATTATTCACAGCCCTATGAGCTAAGACGTCCCAACACCTGTAATTTTCAGGTGAAAGACAAGGAGGAGACCATGAAGGTTAGGGCCATCCGCAAAAGTATCATCCCCCTGCTCATGACGACGATTCTATTGCTGGGGCTTGTATTTGTTCCCACGTCGCAGAGCTCCGCCAAAACCGTTGCCGAATGGCTGGAAGGTTTTGATACCGGTGAAAAATGGTTCGGTGATGATTTTACTTATGATATCACCGATACCGAAGCCGTTTGGGATTTACTGATGCAGCCGATTACGGTGCTGGATGTAAAGGAAACGGAGAGTGTATACCCGCTTACCGCGCCTGGCGGCGATAAAGTAAACGACGATAAGCTGGGCGGGTTCATCAATGGCGCATCGGCCGCCGTACATGTGTTAGGTGAGGACAAAGACGGCTGGACGCTGATTGAAGGACTTGATTATTATAACCGCATCATCCGCGGTTATGTAAAAACGAAATTGCTCAAAACCGTAACGCCTAACGAGCATTACGGCGTTGTGGTAGATAAATTAACGCAAAAACTGTATGTGTTCATCGACGGCAAATTTTTTAGCGCCTGTGCAGTTTCCACGGGATTGCCTAATGATAAACAGCCTTACAACGAAACGGCCGCTGGTGAATACCTGGCCATTAGCTGGAGCGGTGGGTTTGACAGTGAGGGTATGTACTGCGACATGGCGATCCGCTTTAATAATGGCGATAAAATGCACGAAGTACCCTGCACGATTCTTGCCGACGGCACACGCCGCTATACCAAATGGGAGACGCAGTTGGGGCAAAAAGCAAGCCATGGCTGCATTCGTGTTGCACGCCTGCCGAATGAGGACGGTTTGGATCAGGAATGGTTATGGGACAATCTGAAAAGAAACACGAAAATCATCATTTGGGACGATGGCGGCCGTGAACTGCCTTACCCTGACGATGACACGCTGCTGTATTACAACCCGGATGGCGGACAGAATTACCATGCGTATGCCGATTGCGCTTCTGTAAAAAGCAAGTATACGCCGATGACCGCCTTTAAGTATAGTGAGCTGGATACCGGCATCTATGCTGATTTAACCGCTTGCCCAAGCTGCACGCCGGTAAAGCGCAAGGCGGAGATAGATAAAGCCAACCTGGATAGAGGGGTCATTACCGAAGCGGAATATGAACGGCGCATAGCGTTGCATGAAGCCGAGGTAGCATCGGCTGAAGGCGGGGATACAGCGTCGGCGGAAACCACTGTTGATGATACGCTGGAAGCGGACAATGACGGTGAAGTGCAGATTACTATTATTCCCGCAGATGGTTGAGTAAACCATACTATTTGCGCAACCCACTCGACTCCCAAGCACATAGTCTTATGTAAGCCTGATGAAATGTATGGAGGCGATGGAGGTTGACAACCCTGATTGAACGAATGAAAAATTGGAATGAGCACGCAAACGGATTACCTCGCAAGGGTTTACTGATTGCGTTTACGTTGTTGCTCACATGGCTGTTTATTTTAATTGTGCCGCTTTGCTGGCCGTTTATTC
Source organism: Candidatus Limiplasma sp. (assembly GCA_963675655.1). Classification (GTDB taxonomy): domain Bacteria; phylum Bacillota; class Clostridia; order Christensenellales; family Aristaeellaceae; genus CAXXOK01. The sequence continues at coordinate 3,216,679 of OY776489.1, read as the reverse complement.
TGGCGCTACTGTTTTCAATGATGCTACTACCACTAATCCGCTTGTGCCAGACAAAACTGGCACGACTTCACATTCCGCGTTGGCTGGTAACGCTCATTGGAATGTTGCTGCTTTTTGGCGTATTAGGGGTTGGCTTCGTATTTCTGTTTAACCGGTTATTCCACGAATTTATTGCGCTGGTGCGATCGGCACCGGAATTTGTGGATTGGATTTCCAACACGGTTTTCCCTTATGTGCGCGATCTATATCAACAGTACTCCAATGTTCTGCCCGCATCGACAATCGATATTATCAACAAGGCGCTTTCATCGCTTAGCGATGCGGCGTTGGGTGCGGCAGGCAATGTATCCGCAGCGCTGACCAGCGGCGCGGTCAATGCCGCGACGTCCATACCGGGTGTTTTGTTAAGCGTGGTATTGACCATTATGGGAACGTTTTATTTCACAGCGGATCGGGAGCGTATTACCACGTTTTTAAAACGTACTTTTCCGCAGAACATGCAAAAGCACGGGTTGTTGGTTAAAAACAATCTTTTCAAATCGTTGTTTGGTCAGATCAAGAGCCAGTTGACCGTATCGTTGATTATCATGACATTCCTTACGCTGGCTTTTGTGATTTACGGCATTCAATACGGTTTGCTGATGGGGGTTCTCATTGGTCTGGCGGATGCACTGCCTGTGATTGGCGCCGGATTATTCCTATTACCGTGGGGTGCGTTTGAATTGATTTTGGGGCACATCCCCACAGGGATATTCCTGCTAGGCACCTATATTGGCACGGTTGTCATCAGGCAGATTTTTGAACCGCGAATCGTCGGTGCTAACTTGGGGCTATATCCATTGGCAACGATGATGGCGATGTTTGCCGGGTTCCAGCTTGTTGGTGTGCTGGGCTTAATTATCGGACCGGTTTTGCTGAACCTGCTGAAGGTTGTGCTGGAGGCAGATGAAATATCGCGCGGCGTTAAGAATGAACCACCTAAGCGAACAATCAATTTGAAGAAGATAAAGCTGAAAGCAAAAGAATAAGAGAAAACGCCCGCTGGCTGAAACCAGCGGGCGTTTTACTGCAAAACGAGCATTGTATTGGCCGATATTACAGCCCCTGACGGGAATAGTTGGGGCTTTCCTTCGTAATGGCGATGTCGTGGGGGTGGCTTTCCTGCAGCCCTGCGCCTGTAATGCGGATGAACTGCCCATGTTCGCGTAAATCCTCAATGTTGGGTGTGCCGCAATAGAACATACCGGCGCGCAAACCGCCAATCAACTGGAACACCGTATCGCTTAACGGTCCCTTGTAAGGGACACGACCTTCAACGCCCTCCGGTACCAGTTTGGGCGCATTTTCCTGAAAATAGCGATCGCTGCTGCCGTGCGCCTGCTGCATTGCACCAAGGCTGCCCATGCCGCGATATACTTTAAAGCTACGTCCCTGATAGATTTCCATTTCGCCCGGGCTTTCATCTACACCGGCAAAGAGACTGCCAATCATTACAGCGGTGCTGCCGGCAGCAATTGCTTTGGGAATATCGCCGGAATACTTGATACCGCCGTCTGCAACCACGGTGATACCATGCTTTTGCGCCTCTTTGGAACAATCGGCAATTGCAGTAATCTGCGGCACGCCGATGCCAGATACAATACGGGTGGTACAAATACTGCCGGGGCCGATGCCAACCTTGATGCAGCTTGCGCCTGCTTCGATTAAAGCGAGAGTAGCTTCTTTGGTGGCAACATTGCCTGCGATGACAGGCAAATCCGGATAAGCGGCACGGATGTCGCGCATCATCGTTAGCGCGCCTTTGCTATGCGCATGCGCCGTATCAATAGAAATGACGTCTACCTTTGCTTTCCGCAAAGCTTCGACGCGCTCCAGACAATCGGTTGTTACACCGACGGCGGCACCGCAAAGCAGGCGACCGTTTTGATCTTTAGCCGAATTGGGGTATTTTGTGGTCTTTTCGATATCCTTAATGGTAATTAAGCCGCATAGCTCATACTGATCGTTTACAATCGGAAGCTTTTCAATACGATGTGCAGCTAGTAACTTTTTAGCTTCTTCAAGCGTGGTACCTACCGGCGCGGTGATCAGGTTTTTCGAGGTCATAACCTCTTCAATTCGGCGGCTGTCGTCCGTTTCAAAGCGAAGATCGCGGTTGGTGAGGATGCCTACCAGCTTTTTGCCGCGCGTAATCGGAACACCGCTGATGCGGTAACGCGCCATCAACTCTTCGGCATCGCGAATAAGATGATCGGGAGATAGAAAAAAAGGATCGGTGATGACGCCGTGCTCACTGCGTTTCACCTTATCCACCTGTGCTGCCTGTTCTTCTATCGTCATGTTTTTGTGGATGATTCCTAAACCGCCTTCTCGCGCCATGGCAATAGCCATACGTGCGTCCGTCACAGTATCCATGGCGGCGGAGAGTAATGGAATATTCAGCTTGATGCCTGGCATCAGTTCTACGGATGTGTTCACATCACGCGGCAAAGTACTGCTGAGCGCTGGCACCAACAACACATCGTCAAAGGTTAATCCCGAGCGTAGGTTTTCTTCCAACATCCTACTCATCCTTTCCTTATCTGTATTGCGGCTATTCTATCAGCCATTTATGATGCTGTCAATGGAAACATGATGTCAAAAACGGCCCTCATTTGCTGAAATCACGAATGTTTTCGTGGATTTTCGTTCTGGTTGCTATTGTAACATGAGAAAATAGAAATGGCAAACAGTGTAATTTCACTTTTCCATAAAAGGTATTGTATTTTTATACAAATTGCATATATAATAGTCTGGTACCCAACAGAATGTGAGTATTTTGTCGGCTATACATCACCTTCATAGCAAAGCGGGAGAGGGCGTAATGATGTCCAATTGTTGGAGTATCTTTGGAAAAGGACTTGACAATTCATACAATACGCGATAATCTAATAACGAAAACGATGTAGGTGTTGAAATAGCAGTCTTTTTATTTTAACAGACAGGCAGGCGATAAGGACATGGCTGTGACCATTAAAGAGTTATCAAAAAAATGCGGATTGTCCATATCAACTGTCAGTAAGGCGTTGAATGGATATACGGATATCAGCGAAGCAACGCGCGAAACCGTAACAAAGGTTGCCAAGGAGATGGGGTATTACCCCAACGCGCATGCACGCGCTTTAAAAACAAAACGAAGTTATAATCTTGGCGTACTCTTTGTGGATGATACACAAAGCGGACTTACGCACGCCTTTTTCTCCTTTGTGTTAGAGAATTTTAAAAAAGAGGCAGAGCGGCACGGCTATGATGTTACTTTCATTAGCCATAACATGGGCGAGACCTCTATGACGTATCTGGAGCATTGCCATTACCGCGAAGTGGATGGCGTTTGTATTGCCTGTATCGATTTTTTGGATACGGAGGTCACACAACTTGTTAACAGCGAACTGCCGATTGTGACCATAGACCACTTGTTCAATAACCGTATGGGAATCCAGTCCAACAACGTCGAAGGTATACGCCAATTAGTAGATTACATTTTTACCAAGGGACATCGCAAAATCGCTTATATTCACGGCCCCAGAAGCGCCGTAACGGACATGCGTTTAGGCTCTTTCTACCGTACAATGGAGTTTTATCAGGTTCCGGTACCTGAAGAATACATTGAGTCTTGCGAGTATAACGATCCGGCGTCCGCATTCGCAGCGACGAAAAAATTGTTATCACTGCCAAACCGGCCAACCTGCATCCTGATTTCGGATGATTATGCTGCGCTAGGCGCTTACGAAGCAGCTGCCGATATGGGGCTGCAAATACCGCAGGATATCTCAATAGCCGGTTATGACGGTATCCCTATGATGCAGCTGATGAAACCACGGCTGACAAGCGTGTTGCAGGATACACACAGAATTGGCGCAGAAGCGGCCAGCAAGCTGGTACAGCTGATTGAGAGCCCCAAAACAACGATACCGGAAATAACGGTAATACCTTGTACGTTGATCAAGGGCGAAACCATCGGTGAGTTGCCCAAACAAGACCATAAATAGCACAGCAACGGCTGCAAATTTTACCGTGAAAAACGGCAGGAATAGTGCAGCCGTTCCTCGTGCAAGTTCATAAATCAATACGAAAAAGGATAGGTGAGGCCAGGTTGTCACCTCGGTAAAAGAGGTGAACAAAGAGGGAAATACGCATTTCCATCGTTACGAAAACGTTTCAGTTTTTTATTTTACAATCATTTTACCTTTAAAAACCATGCGAATCCTAATGCAATCTTAGCGATCTTATACATGTAATAGGCCACAATAAAAGTAGAAAGCACATCCACGGTGATTACGCATTTTGCGAAGATAAAGGAGTACGAGCTATGAATTTCGGCACATATGATGATGCGCAACGGGAGTTTATAATAACGCAGCCGGATACCCCCTATCCCTGGATAAACTATCTGGGCAGTGAAGACTTTTTTTCGCTCATCAGCAATACATCCGGCGGTTATTCTTTTTATAAGGACGCACGCCTGCTTCGCTTAACAAGATACCGTTATAACAATGTGCCGACAGATGTTGGCGGAAAGTATTACTATCTGCGGGATGGGAACACGGTGTGGAATCCCGGCTGGCAGCCGACCCAGACCAAGCTGGATCAATATGAGTGCCGGCATGGTATGGGATATACGATTATTACCTCCAAGAAAAATGGCCTCAAGGCGGAGCAATGCGTTATGGTGCCGCGCGGCTATCGTGCCGAAGTGACGCGCTTAACCCTGCGCAATGAAAGCATGCAGGAGAAATCCATCAGCCTGTATAGCTTGGTGGAGTTTTGCCTGTGGAACGCCAATGACGACGCTACGAACTTCCAGCGCAATTATGCTTTGGCGGAAATGGAGATTGAGCAGGACGGCGCGGCCATTTACCATAAATCGGAATACCGGGAACGCCGCAATCATTATGCGGTTTACGCGGTAAATACCGCTGTTGACGGGTATGATACCGACCGCGAAAGCTTCATTGGGTTATACAATGGCTTTAACGCCCCCAAAGTAGTAATGAACGACCAGCCGACTAACAGTGTTGCGCACGGCTGGTCGCCGATTGCAAGCCATTGCATTCGTCGTACGCTCAAGCCAGGCGAAGGGGCAAGCTTCATTTTTGTGCTGGGCTATTGTGAAAGCCCCAAGGATCAAAAGTTCATCGCACCGGGTGTGATCAATAAACAGGATGCACACGAGTTGCTTGCACAGTTCCGTACCGATGAGCAGTTTGCCGCTCATCTGGCAGAGTTGAAAACGTACTGGAGCGAGCTGCTTAGCCGATTTACCGTACAAACCGCCGATGAACGGTTAAACCGGCAGGTGAATGTTTGGAATCAATACCAATGTATGGTTACGTTTAACATGAGCCGCTCCGCCAGCTATTTTGAAAGCGGAATCGGTCGGGGTATGGGCTTTAGGGATTGCAGCCAGGATCTACTTGGATTTGTACATTTAATACCGCAGCGCGCGCGGGATCGCATACTGGATATTGCGGCTACGCAATTCCCGGACGGAAGCGCCTACCATCAATATCAACCGCTGACAAAGCGGGGTAATCTGGATGTGGGCAGCGGTTTTAATGACGATCCGCTGTGGCTGCTCTATGCGGTTAGCGCCTATTTAAAGGAAACCGGAGACATGAGTTTGCTGGATGAAGTGGTAGACTTTGATAACGACGCTTCGCTGGCTGCGCCCATGAGGGAACATTTGCGCAGAGCTTTCCATTACACGGCTGCGCATTGCGGCCCGCATGGACTGCCGTTGATCGGCCGGGCGGACTGGAACGATTGCCTGAACCTGAATTGCTTCTCCGCCGAGCCGGGCGAGAGCTTCCAAACCATTACCAATAACGATACGGGCATTGCGGAAAGCGTGTTTATCGCCGGTATGTTCGTAGGTGTGGCGGACGATTATATTCAGCTGTGCGATATAACCGGTGATGAGGCTGAAGCGGCCTTCGCCCGGGAACAGAAAGCGGCCATGATTGCGGCTGTCGAAAAGTTCGGCTGGGATGGGGAATGGTTCTTACGCGCTTATGATGCTAACGGCGATAAAGTTGGCTCCGACGAGTGCGAAGAGGGTAAAATCTTTATCGAACCGCAAGGAATGTGCGTTATGGCGGGTATCGGCAAAGAAAACGGCATGGCGCAAAAAGCAATGGATGCGACCCGCGAAAAGCTGATGTTTGAATATGGCGTTGTGCTTAACTGGCCCGCCTACAAGCAGTACTATCTCAATTTGGGCGAAATTAGCACCTATCCACCGGGATACAAGGAAAACGGATCGGTTTTCTGCCACAACAACCCGTGGATTGTAATTGCCGAAACGGTGCTAGGCCATGGTGACCGTGCTTTCGACGTATACCGTCGCACGTCTCCCGCCTACGTGGAAGACCAGCAATTGCACCGCACTGAGCCGTATGTGTATTGCCAGACGATAAATGGCAAAGAAAGCTACAAACCGGGTGAAGGAAAAAACAGCTGGCTTACCGGCACAGCGGCTTGGAATTTTTATGCTGTATCCCAATCGATCTTCGGTATTAAGCCGCAGCTGGATGGCCTGATGGTAGATCCCTGCCTGCCTGCACAGCTGCGAGAGGTACAGGTGCATCGTTCTTTCCGCGGAAGCAATTATGAAATTACCATACACAACATCAGCGGCAGTGAGAAAGGCCGCGTGGAAATACGTGTAGATGGACAGAAGCTGGAAGGACAGACGATTCCTGCTGGACCGGAAACAGGGAAAACCTATCAGGTCGATGTAACCATCCGTTGATCATCTTAAGAAAAATGGATTAAATAGCAGAGAAGCGGCGGCGTTCTTAGAAGAAACGCCGCCGCTTGCTTGCTGTATCTCTTTTTCTGTGCGGGAAGTATTTTCTTGTTTGTTTAATAATGAATTTGCATAAGGAACCGGTAAAACATCATGAGTATGTGCTTAATACACCAGATGTACAATCGTGTAATGATATGCGATCGTTATTAAACGAATAGTTGCAATGCAAGAATCTATAATGAGCGTTACTAGCAGCATTAATCTTCTCCGAACATAGGAGCGATTTCTTTACTGTAAGCCTACATCTCGCTGGGGTTGACCGCATCATGCGGTAGGGTAATCGCCAGTGCTTCTACTGTTTCTCCAGACGTATCTCCGTTATAATAAACTAGTAATTGCTCACCTTCGGCTGGTAAGGCGAAAATGTCCGTCATGGAGGACAGCTCAACTTCGTAGGTAACACTATCGTCTGTCGTAAGCGTAAAACCATTACTTTCCAACCCGGATACAACGCCTAGTAATGTTGGTACTGATATATACACAGCTGTTATCTGCGGTGGATCGCTAAGCGCCATGACACCGTTGTAATACAGCGTAATGGAAACTCCTTGATAAACAGGGCTTAACACGGCAGAGGTATGCACGATCACTGTGCCAAGCAGCGCATCCCCTTCAACAGTGAAGCCGTCGCTTAAAATGGCGCTAACAGTACCGGTGACGGTGAAGCAGGATACTTTTTCCGCCTGTACTTGCGGCGGGAGGCTTTTTGTCATACTGCCGTTGTAGGCTACATAAACATATTGCCCGGAAGCCAGCGTATCGGCTGTCGCAATTCCTTCATATACGGTGGTAGACGGGTCCAGATTTACCTGCACGCTACCGTACGTAATATCATCCAACAAAAAATATCCATCGTGTATTTCAGTAATCAGTCCCTCCAGTGTTGCGGCAGCGCTATCCTGCGCGAATGCAGTAGTGCCGCAAAGCAGGGACAGCGTTAGCAATAGTGATATGACTCTTCTAAGCATCTTTCATCCCTCCCGTTTCATCAGACGAATGTGAATCCGAATCGTTCCTGAAATAGAAAAAACCTGCTTCTGCAGGCGTTTATTTATGGTACCGCTGACCGGCATTGATCTTGGAAGCGCGATATAGCTGCTCAACCAATACTACACGCGCCAGCTGATGGGGAAAAGTCATGCGGCTCATTCCCATTCGTTCATTGGCTCGAGACAATACAGTATCATGTAAGCCCAAAGAACCGCCGATGACAAACACAATATCGCTGCAGCCGGATACCAGAAGCGTCTGTAATTTAGCGGCAAGCTCTTCGCTGGTATGCTGCGGCCCATCTACGCAGAGTGCAACCACATAGGCGCTCTCCGGTATTTTTTGCAAAAGCCGTTCGCCTTCGGTGCGAAGCACGCGATCGACAGCGGGCTGTGATAGCTGCTTGGGTTCGGGTTCGTCGGCAACTTCTACCACCTTGCAGGGTAATAATGTGGATAAACGTTTGGTATATTCACATACAGCGTCAGCATAAAAACGTTCTCGTATTTTACCAACACATAACAAAGTGAGCGCCATTTTATTGCTCTCCCTGTTCAAGGATAAATAATGTTGCGTCTACGAAAATATCACGGAAAAGGCGGCCGAAATACGACTCATCTCCATTGCGGATAAACAGGCAGGTGAATCCTTCCTGCTGTGTAACCTGCTCTACCGTATGCGCATGGCCGCGTATATCGCGTATGGTACAGCCATCGGTGAAAGCGTCACCATCACCTTCGCTTATCAGCAAGGTAAGCCCATAACCAGGCATGATTACCGGTTCGTCCAAAACACGGAATTCCATTTTCTCCTCCTGTATATCGGGCAAGGGAGCACATATACGGTTGACTACTTCACCTGATATAGATAGCTTGCTTGGTAACGGGAAGCAACGTGTAGGGTTACATCCTGCCCGACATCGGCACCGGCAGAGGTGAGTGCAGTGTGCGCGGTGCGATAGGCCATATCCGGCGTGTTATTCTCGCTGCTTAAATGCCCCAGCAACAAGTGGCGCGTGCCACATTGGGCTAACCGTACGGCGGCATCGGCACCTGCATCGTTGCTTAAATGCCCTTTTCTGCCAAGAATACGGCTTTTCAGGCGAGCTGGGTAATGCGTGTTACTTTTTAATAGATCAGGATCGTGGTTACTCTCCAGTAAAACAATCTCCGAACCCGAAACGGCATCGCAAACAGTTTGAGAGAAGTAGCCAAGATCGGTTGCAATAGCTACGCTGTGATTGCCAACGAAAAAACGGTAACCGACCGGATCGTTCGCGTCATGCGGAATCGAAAACGGCGCGATTTCAAAGTCGTCCAGGAAAAAGCTTTCTCCGGGTGTGATGGATACCCGGTTACAGGCAGGAATAGCGCCGATCGAAGCGGGCATTCCCTCCCAAGTGCCTTCCGTCGCATAAATGGGTACGCCCAGCTTGCGGCTGACAATGCCAATCCCCTTAATGTGGTCGCTATGCTCATGCGTGACCAAAATAGCGTGTATCGCAGCGGGGTCGAGCTTTGCAAGCGTCAACGCTTCTAACGTTTGCTTGCCGCTCATGCCGCAATCAATTAAAATAGCGCCCCGTTCCGTACCCAGATACGCTGCGTTACCGCTGGAGCCGCTGAAAAGTGTACAAAATTGCAAAGGACGCCGCCTTTCTATATCGCCAACCGGGATAATACCGCAAAATGTAGTGATGAAACCTTTCGTATTCTACCACGAATAGCAGCGTATCGCAATATAGGGATAGAGCGAAACGCGCAGCGATCAGCGGGATAACTATACTGCTTACATGAAGTATACGCGCAAATTCTGGTTTGTATATACAGGTGTATTGTCATTCTGTCTCATTATGCTTATACAGATCAGATTCTTATATCAATACGGCTTCGGCTTGGATGGAAGGATGCTTGCAATGATTTGAGTTTTACTTGTTACCCAAATGCGTAAATTATTATAGCAATTCCTGTCCTATTGCCTCAATAGCAATACCCCAAACCAATCCTCTATTTAAATAATATATATGCTTGTTATTGCTTTGCTCATCGGATGCAAGCGTAACAGATCACCCGTTCAAGCTTTGGAAACTTAGCTATAAAGGAAATGCTCTATATAAAAAGCGCGGTATAGCCGCGCTTTTTGCGAGAACGTAATTTTTTACCTATCTTGATCCGGCGTGAACAACTCGAAAATTGGCATTGCATATGCGGGGCGTGTATAATCCAGCAGGCGCTGATCCCGTACCGTCCAAGCAGCGAGCAGCGAATGGAAAAGATGCTTCATTAGCCACATTGACAGGTTATGGTCGTTGGCGCAATCGTATGCGACAAAATGCGGACGGCTGAACACATTTACCAGCAGGTTCTTAAGCATAAAATGTGTTATCAAGTCCGCCTCGCCGGGCTTAAAATGCCCGCCCATCGCTAACTGGCCACGAATGATTTGCGGCGCATGCTTGCGGAAATAGCGTACCGACAAAGGATGAAAGGATTCCACACAGTACGGCCCTGAATAGGATTGAAGTGCCATGTGGGTCGCTGCGGCATTTTCCCGGGGTTTGCCATACGGTTTCACTTCTACAATCATCGGTGCTTTGCCGTCCACCAACGTTAATAATTGTTGGAAAGTCGGTATGGGGGTGCCATCCGGCAATTGCGGCAAATCGGCATAGTTGGTATGCTTAATCTCTGTATCAACGCCGCACACCCGCCGGGTATTGCCATCGTGGTGAACAACTAGTATGTTATCCGCGGTTAATTGTACATCCAGTTCAAAACCGTAACCTGCGTCAATCGCCTTTTGAAAGGCGGCCAGGCTGTTTTCTGGAACAGTGCGGTTACCATCATGCAAACCGCGGTGGGCGTATAAACGCCCTGTTAGCTGGGATGCATCGGGATGTGCACGCCGGGGGGCGATCAACCATAAATATAAAATTACCAGAGCCAGTAAAACCAGAACAGCCCACATTAAACCGCTCAAGTCAGTCATCTCCTACATCAAATGCTTCCAGATTGCTCTTTGGAGGTTCCGGGCGCGAATCGCCATGCTTTGTCAGTGATATGGTAATAAAGGATATGGCGACCATAAACGCGGCATAAGGCGCAAGAATGCGGTACCCCAGGAATTGCATTAAGTACCCGCTTAAAATGGGGGTTACAATTTGCGCCGCCATGGAGAAAGTATAGTAATATCCGGTATATTGGCCTACGTCCCCGCTTTTACTGATTTCTACAACCATTGGATAGCTGTTTACGTTGATGGTCGCCCAAGCAACGCCCACCAGTACAAACAGCACATACAGCAAGGGGGAGAAGGCGCTGAAAAGTCCAAGCGCAGCAAAGTTAAGCGCCAGCAAAGCTACGCCAAACTGAATCATCCGTTTGCGGCCAAACCGAGCCGAAAGGATGCCGACGGGGATGTAGCACACAAGCGCCGCGCCGGTAGCGACCATAAGAAAATTGGAGGCTATACTGAGATCGTAGCCCCATTGTTCAATAACGTATTTTGTAAATACAGTGGTAACCGCATTATACCCCATGAACCAGAAGAATACGGAAGCTAATATGAGCAGCAGGCTTTTGCGCACTTCGGGAGAGAGCGATTGCAAACCGGCCTCGGCTCGTTTTTGTGCCGCGGCTTCGGCGCGACGCTCTTCGGGGGTTTGCCGGGCGGCTTCTTTTGCGTCGTATGCATCGTTAATGACTGTGGTTTCAGCTGCCAGTTTGTTTTCTTTTACGGTGCTCAGCAAGATAGCAACCGCGACGATCATAAGGGCGGCAACGGATATAAATAAATACATATAATTATCGGTACCGTCTTCGCGCTTAAAAACGAGTGTTTTCATAACGATCAGGGTGTAAATACCACCGAGGGTACCCATCAGGTTGATGATAGCATTTCCCTTGGACCGAAGGGGTTTGGGCGTTACGTCAGGCATCAGGGCAACAGCTGGGGAGCGGTAGGTACCCATAGCGATCAGCAGCATTGCTAGCGAGATAATAAACAGCCAGAAGCTGTGAATGTTATCAGCAAACGGCAGCAGGTTCATCAGCAAAACCGCGGCGGCGGTGCCGCCTAGAATATAAGGGGTACGGCGTCCCAAACGAGTACGGGTTTTATCGGAAAACGCGCCGAACAACGGCAGCAAAAACAGCGCTAGAATATTATCCAATGACATAATAATACCGGATGGGCCATCCTGTACGCCGAAGGTGTACTTCAGAATGAGTGGGACAATACTATCATACAATTGCCAGAAAGCACAGATGGATAGAAACGCAAGTCCTACGCGAACGGTACGGCGGGTATCCAGTTTCATGCAGGGTGACCTCCTTATGATTACGAACAATAACATTGTGAATCCATCATAACGCGCTGCCGGTGCAAAGTCAATCCACACTTGCGTTATACAGATGTTTTTAAGCATAGCGTGCTAAAATGATGAAAGCAAGCAATTAGCATAAAATGTATATATATTCTGCGTTAAATGATGATGAACAGCCTTGAAAACGATCCATTGCTTTGTTAAGATAGCGGAGATGATGGAATGTTGATCCGATGCGCGAGAGGAGCCTTGACAGTAAGAATGATAAACGTAAATAATGAATCTAACGTCATAGACACGATACGCACGGCGCACGCTATGCTGGACGGCGTAACGCCTTTAAAAGGAAATTGTGGCAAGCTGTGCGGCGCTGCCTGCTGCCAGGCGGATGAAAGCGGTGAAAATGGAATGCTGCTTCTCCCTTTTGAACAGCAGCTTTATCAGACTCCAATTGAAAACTTTCCATTTCATCTGGTGGATGATAACCGGCTTTATATCGGCGGTAAACGCATGGTGTGTGAAGGACGGTGCGTACGGGAGCTTAGGCCGTTTGCGTGCCGTATCTTTCCACTTCGAAACCGTATCGCCATGGGGGATAACGGGCAGGTGACCGGTGTTACGCCGGAGATCGACCCCGGTGCCTGGGCCGTTTGTCCCTTGCCGGAAGAAGGCGGATTACGCGCGATGAACCCGGTTTTTATAAGAGCGGTAAAAGCTGCGGGAGAGTTGCTGTGTAAAAATGCGGATATACTGGCAGCACTGCTGAGCGAGCAGCGTACTTTGGATGAAATGCGTACGTTTTTCTAGCCCAATATCATACGTAAAAATTATGGTTGCAGAGCACAAACCTTGCCGAGTACGAACCGATCATGTATAATGAGGAAAGCGATTTATGGACTGCGAAAGCCCTGCTTGGCTGCGGTGAAATCGTGCGATACAGCCGTGTTCATCGTAAAAGTGAACGCAGGTGGATGATTGGTGAAAGGGACTGACCTGAACATGAGCAAAAAAAGAAGAACAAACCGGGCTTGGATGGCGCTGAAAACCACTTTGATTGTACTGATGGCGCTATCGCTTTCTTTTATCGTACCGTCGGGCTCTATTTTATCTTCCGCCAAACAACAATACCAAAACGACGCCCCCATGGATTGGGGCGATGACGATGAAGATATAATGGTGGAATGGGATGAAGGCGCCGCAATCACTCCATACCGTATCATTGCGACCGCCGCTGAAAGCGATGTATCCTTTGGTTTTGGCGATAGTGCGGATACGCAAGCAAACGCGCTGGATATTGATATGGACACAGTCGGCAATACTCCGGCTGAAGACAGTTTTACCGACGAGGGGTACAGCGATGATACCATCAGCGTGGAAATTCAACAGCTGTCGCAGGATAACTGTATATATCATCTGGCGTATGTGCAGATTGCCTCGCCTACCCAGTTGCGCACCTTCGTAGCGGGCGGGTTGAACAGCAGCCGTACGGCTCCGACGACTATGCTGGCGAAAAGCGTTAATGCGATTGTGGCGGTAAACGGCGATTTCTATTCCAAGTTTACCGGCGGCTATATTGTGCGGCAGGGGCAGACGGTACGGAAAAAAGTAAGCAATAATTATGATTTGCTCCTGATTGATGAAAATGCGGATTTCCACTTGTTGCTGGCAGGCAAGGGCACACAGGAAAGCGGCATTAAAAGCCTCATGCAGGATCACGACATTATCAACGGGTTCTTCTTTGGCCCTGCACTGGTCATAGACGGCAAAGTATGCGAAATTTCCAAGGAGTATGGCTGGAATCCAACCGGGCAGGAGCCGCGCGCGGCTATCGGCCAGCTTGGACCGCTTTCGTATGTGATTGTCACGGTAGATGGCCGGATCGATGAATCGGTTGGAACGTCGTTGCAATCCCTAGCTGCTTTTATGGGTGAGCTTGGCTGCGTGCAGGCTTATAATCTGGATGGGGGCAACAGCTCCGCACTGGTCTACCATAACGATTTGCTCAGTATAAAAAATGTAGAAGAACGATCGGTGAACGATATTATCTATTTTGCCTCAGCGACCGAATAGGGAGAAAAAGCCATGACCTTCACCGTATTTGGTTATACCGGTTACTGGTATGGGTTGATTTTCGGATTGGGAGCGCTTGCCTACCTTGGGCTAGCTGGCGTGTTGGGGTTTCACAAACGGCTGCCGGCGGGCGTTATACGGCTGTTTGGGCTGATCGGGTTGCCGATGAGTCTGATTTTTGCAAGGCTTGGCTTTTGTGCTGTTAATTTCGGTTACTATACGGATACGGTGTCCCAACCGTTTTTAATGCTGCATTTCTGGGATGGGGGATACAGCTTTTTCGGTATGCTGATTGGGCTGGTGATAGCGACTTTCCTGACGGCGCGTATCCGTAAAGTACGGTTCGGGTCACTGTTGGATGTAACGACTGCGCCGCTGATGCTGTTGGTTATCGGCGCCCGCATTGCGGAGGCTTTTTCCGACGGGCAGCTTGGTATTGGCAGGCAAGTGGAGGAAAGCCTGTTTACCCAGTTGATGCCGTGGCTGTTCGTACAGGAGAAAATGGGAACGCTGGTATTGTTCCGGCTGGCGGTATACCGGTATGAAGTGGCCGTGGCGCTGATGCTGCTGGTGCCGTCTTTATGGTTGTTTTTTAGCCGCAGGCAGCGCCGCAGGGCACATGCCGGTGATGTGGCAATGATTATCTATGCTTTGTATGGCGCTGCACAGGTGGTGTTGGAAAGCCTGCGAGACGATGGACACATGGTGGCGGGGTTTATCCGTGTACAACAGGTTGGTTATATTGCGCTGCCTGTGCTGGCCTTGATCATTTTCTGTGCCCGGTATTCGCGGATACGTGAAATCAGCACGGCACGGGTAACTGCTTGGGTTGCATTGCCCATTGCGGCCCTGGTTGGCGTTTTGATGGTAAAGCCTTTGAATCATGTACTGGATTTGACGGATAAACGCATGATAGGTGGAGTTGTTCTGGCTTTCTTTGCGCTATACTTTATACTGTTTTTAAGGTTGAAACGGGTGGATTGGCGGCTGGTTGTAATGTGGTTGGTCATCCTGATCGCGATTGCGGGCTGCGTGATGGTGGAGTTTAGCGTAGACGGCAGCGATAACCTGCTTCGGGATTACGGTGTGATGGCGGGTTGCTGTGTGCTGATCTTCATGATGCCGTATCGCTTGTGGAGAACGCTGGAGAACCGCGTTTACCGGGAAGAACGCATTCGTGTACAAATAAAGCAAGTATAATATGGATGAATGGGGAGGTGGCGGCGCAATGAAACAAGATGGGCAACTGCAATATTTTCATCCTCTCACGAAACAGCAAGCGAAGCAAGAAAAGGAAAAGCGCTATGCGATGGTTGTAGAAACCCCGTTTGGCGATATGACGCTGGTTCAGCGGGGGGAATACCTGAGCGAACTGCGACTGAATGGAGAAGTGAACGCAGAGGATCAAATGATGGAAACGCCGTTATTGCTAGCCGCCGCACAGGAATTGGCAGAATTTTTTGCGGGCGGTAGACGGCAGTTTGCCCTGCCGCTGGCACCCGAAGGGACGCCGTTTCAACTGCTGGCATGGGAGGCGCTGTATTCCTGCGTACCCTACGGCGAAACCATTTCCTATGGAGAGCTGGCAAAACGCTGTGACCGTCCGAAAGCGGCGCGTGCTATCGGTATGGCGAACCATCATAACCCGCTGCCGATTTTCATTCCCTGCCACCGGGTTATCGGCAGCAATGGTAAACTGGTTGGGTATGGCGGCGGGTTGCCGTTGAAACAGGCATTACTGGCACTGGAGCAGGGCAAGAACGTCTGATAATGCATATATTCTGCTGATATGATACAATTAAAATGTTGGATATCAACGCTTCGAAAACGTTTAAAAATCTTGATACCCAAGCGGTAGAAAGGAAACATATGACACAAAGAAAAACGAAAATCGTTTGTACCCTTGGGCCTGCCACACAGGATGATGAGGTTTTACGGGAGCTGATGCGCTCCGGCATGAATGTGGCGCGTTTGAATTTTTCACATGGCACGCATGAAACCCATGCCCGGACCATTGAGCGCGTAAAACGTCTGCGGCAGGAGTTGGACTTGCCTATTGCCATTATGCTGGATACGCGTGGGCCGGAAATCCGTATCGGTACATTTTCGGCCGGACAAGCTGTATTGAAAAAGGGGCAAACTTTTACCCTTTGTATTGATGATGTTCCCGGCGATGAAACCCAAGTATCCATAACGTATAAAGAATTACCCAAGGATGTGCAGGTCGGGTCGGTAATCCTGCTGGATGATGGGTTGATTTCCCTGACGGTTACAGCGCTGTCCGATGCGCAGATTGTCTGCCGGGTGGAAAACGGTGGTAAAATAAGCGATCACAAAGGGGTAAACGTCCCGGGCGCAGAGCTGACAATGCCGTTTTTAAGTGCACAGGACAAGGATGATATTTTATTTGGCGTCCAACAGGATGTGGATTTTGTTGCCGCATCCTTCACCCGTTGTGCGGAGGACATACTGGAAATCCGCAAACTCTTCAGCAACCAGATTCACCGTGAAATCAGCATTATCGCAAAGATCGAGAACATGCAGGGTGTAAGTAATATAGACGACATTTTGCGTGTTAGCGACGGCGTTATGGTTGCACGCGGCGATTTGGGCGTTGAAATCCCCTTGGAGGAAGTGCCTGTAACCCAAAAAATGCTGATCCATAAAGCCTATTCCGCCGGAAAACAGGTGATCACTGCTACGCAGATGCTGGAAAGCATGATTACCAATCCGCGCCCGACGCGTGCCGAGGCGGCGGATGTGGCCAACGCTATTTATGACGGTACCAGCGCAACGATGCTGTCTGGTGAGACGGCGGTGGGGCAATATCCAATTGAAACCTTACGTACCATGGCGCGTATCGCCTGCCGCACAGAGGCGGATATTAACTACGTAAAACGCTTTACAGAGCGGGAGGATGAGCGCACGCCGGATGTGACCAATGCTATCAGTCATTCCACTGTTACCAGCGCACATGATTTGCATGCCGCAGCAATTATTACGGTTACCAAGAGCGGCCGCACAGCAAGAATGATATCCAAATACAGGCCGAATTGCCCAATCATCTGCTGTGCAATGGACGAGAGCGTTTGCCGCAAGCTAAGCTTAAGCTGGGGCGTAATTCCCTTGATTATCGAGGAAGCACACAATACAGACGAACTGTTTGAACGTGCTGTGCAAGCTGGGGAACAGGCAGGTCTTTTGCATGACGGCGAGCTGGTCGTTATGACGGCAGGCGTACCGCTTAGCGTCAGCGGTACGACGAATCTTATGAAAGTTCATGTTGTCGGGCACATTTTGGTTACCGGCCGCGGTATCGGTCATCGGGCGGTATATGGCAGCCTGTGTGTTGCCCAAACGGAGGAAGAAGCCGAGAAGAACTTCCATGACGGCGATATATTAGTCATCCACCAAACCAGCCACCGGCTACTTCCGTTGGTACGCAAGGCAAGCGGATTGATTTTGGAGGATAATGACCCCAACGGACACGGAATTATCGCTGGGATGAGCCTAGACCTGCCGGTGCTGGCAGGCGCGGAAAACGCAACCCAAATCCTGAAAAGCGGATCGGTTGTCACGCTGGATGCACAACGAGGCGTGGTAAATTGCAATGGCGATAGCGACAGCTGCCTTCGGTAAATAACGGCTGCGGCCGCAGATAAAGATTTTGCGCTTGCTAAAGGAGTCATCGACAGATGAAATTTACAAACGGCTATTGGATGCTGAAACCAGAGTACGACATTAGCTTTGCAGTTGAGTATTACCGTTCGCAAATTGTCGATGATACGCTGCAGGTGCTGTGCCCCGGCGTACCCATCCGTTCACGGGGTGACATTCTCAATTGCGCCACGCTATCCGTATCCATCTGCTCACCTCTTAAAAATGTACTGCGGGTATGCGTATCCCACTTTAAGGGAGAATTGGATCATGGCCCGCATTTTGAACTTACCGAAGAGCCGGAAAAACCTGTTTTCACCGAGGATGATGACGAGCTTACCATACAGAGCGGCGAACTGAAAGCATCGGTGAGCAAAGCGGCTCAAAAATGGAGCGTTACCTTCAGCGCAAATGGAAAAACACTTACCCAGTCCGGCTACCACGGCATGGCGCGCGCGCTGCACAAGCCTACCGATAGAAGCTATATGATTGATTCGCTCTATCTGGATGTGGGCGAAAAAGTGTATGGGTTTGGCGAACGGTTTACCCCGTATGTAAAAAACGGGCAGATTATTGAAACGTGGAACGAGGATGGCGGCACAGCAAGCGAAATTGCCTATAAAAGCATTCCGTTTTATATGACCAACCGCGGATATGGAGTTTTCGTTGAAAATCCCGGGGATGTAAGTTTTGAAGTCGCCAGTGAAAAGGTGGAGCGCGTACAGTTCAGCCATCCGGGCGAAAGTATGACTTACGATATTATTTACGGCGAAACGCCCAAAGCGATATTGGAACGTTACACTGCGTTAACAGGCCGCCCAGCTCTGCCGCCCGCATGGAGCTTCGGACTGTGGCTAACTACCAGCTTCACCACAAGTTATGATGAAGAAACGGTAACCAAGCTGATCGAAGGCATGGCGAAATATGACATTCCTTTGAATGTATTCCATTTTGATTGTTTCTGGATGAAAGGCTTTAACTGGTGCGATTTCGCATGGGACTGCGATACCTTCCCCGACCCGGCTGCTATGCTGTCTCGCCTGAAAGCGCGCGGTTTGCACATCTGCGTATGGATGAACCCCTATATCGCGCAGGAAAGCCCCTTGTTTGACGAAGGCATGGCGAAAGGGTACTTTATCCAAAAGGAAAACGGCGAGGTCTGGCAAACCGATCTGTGGCAGGCGGGAATGGCAATTTTGGATGTTACCAATCCCGAAGCCAAAGCGTGGTATGCTTCCCACCTGCGACGCTTGGTGGATATGGGCGTGGATTGCTTTAAAACGGATTTTGGCGAACGTATCCCAGTAAAAGGCGTGCGGTATTCCGACGGGAGCGATCCTGTAAAGATGCACAATTACTATACCTATCTGTATAACCAGATGGTGTTCGAACTGCTTGAGAAAGAACGTGGCGAAGGCGAAGCGATGCTGTTCGCGCGTAGCGCTACCGCAGGAGGACAGAAGTTCCCCGTGCACTGGGGCGGCGATAACAGCGCCTGCTACGTTAGTATGGCGGAAACGCTTCGTGCCGGATTGAGCCTGAGCCACAGCGGCTTTGGTTATTGGAGCCATGATATTTCCGGGTTCGAGCTTACGGCGCCTGCGGATGTATACAAGCGGTGGTGTGCGTTTGGCATGTTATCTTCCCACAGCCGTTTGCACGGTTCCAGCAGCTACCGGGTGCCGTGGCTGTTTGACGAGGAAAGCTGCGTTGTGCTTAAGGAATTGGTCAACCTGAAAAGCCGCCTGATGCCATATCTGTTTGACGCCGCGGTAGAAGCACATGAAAAAGGCGTGCCTATGCTGCGCCCCATGATGCTGGAATTCCCGGAGGATATTGCCGGTGAAAACTGCGACACGCAATACATGCTGGGCGGAAAGCTGCTTGTTGCGCCGGTGTTCCACAAAGACGGCCATGTGGATTACTACCTGCCGGATGGAAAATGGACCAGCCTGTTTACCGGAAAGGTGGTAGAAGGCGGTAGGTGGCAGCGGGAGACGCACGGTTTCCACACGCTGCCGCTGATGGTGCGGGAGAACAGCGTTCTTCCGATGGGCGCATGCGATACCCGCGCGGATTACGACTATGCGGACAGTGTAACGCTTCACGTGTTTGAACCGAAGGATGGCGAGCTGACCCTAACCATACCGGATACAAAAGGTAAGGTGGACGCGCGCTATACCCTTACAGTACAGGGAGATACCGTTTCCGTAACGACTGATACGCAAAAGCCGTACCATGTTGTGCTGCATCGTAACGGCATAGCAACGCAGATTTCATAAACGCCATTTGAAATGGGGGCAATGCACGGAGCATTCACAGCTTCTACCATATTAGGCAGAGCAGAGCGGATGTATCCATACATTGCCTCCCTTTGCAAGAGAATAAACAGGACCTACAATAAGAATGATGTGAGGTTTCCATGCGAAATGCGGATGTGTATCTCTATGGGCAAATCCTGATGACGACCAGCCTGCTGCTTGAAAACGGTATGCCACAGCGGGACGGGTATGGAGAATTGAAAGCACGTTACCGTATCATTGGCGGTGAGACTGGCGTATGCGCCGCTGTGCTGGATTCGCTTGGCTGCAGTGTGCGGATGGAAGGCACCTGGATGGGCAGAAGCACCCGAGACAGTGTGTTTTCTTACTTTCAGGGTAAGAATGTGGATTTAAGTCTGATGACGTATGATGAGACCTTTGAAGGTCTGGAAGATTACGTGTTGATCGATGGCGATACGCGTACCTGCCTGGGTACCTTTGGTGCGTTTCAGGACCCTGTGAAAGGGTATCGCTGGAACCGTCCGACGATTGACCACCTTTCAGGCTGCAAAGTGGCAGGGATCGATCCGTTCTTTGGAGAAGCCTGCGAAGATGTGGCGCGTTTGTGCGTTCAGGCGGAGCTGCCGTATGTTACCATTGATTGTGAGCCGGAGTCCTTTAGCGCGCGTCATGCTGCGATTACGGCTATCAGCGGCGAGTTTTTGCGGAATCAGTATCCGGGCGAGCCGCTGGAACAGCTTATGACACGTTATACGCAGCAAAACGACGGGCTGACGATTTTTACCGCCGGCAGCAGTGAATTGCTGTATGGGCGCAAAGGATCGGAAATGCGCAAACGCCCCGCATACCGGGTAAAGGCGGAAAGCACGCTTGGGGCGGGCGATACCTTTAAAGCCGGCTGTATTTATGCTTTGCTCAAAGACATGAACGACGATGATACCGTCGCGTTTGCTTCCGCATGCGCAGCGGCAGCCGTAATGAAATTTCCTATTCCACTGTATCCGCCGACGCTGGAGAGAATTGCCGCTATACAGGACATGTAAAAGAAAGCCCGACATCCTGAGGGTGGCGGAAGCCACACAGAGCAGGATTGTCGGGCACGTTGTTTCATCCACTGTTTATGATTTTTTCAGGATGATCAGGTGTATTTGCGCCGGGGCAAAAATGCGCACTGGGAAATAGCGAACGCCAACACCGTTACTGATGAGAATATTTGCCCGGTTTTCTTCCAGCCAGCCGGATACATACCGGCTGCCGACACTGGGAACCAAACTGGAAATAAGGGGAAAGCCCATCAGGGTAACCTGTCCGCCCAGCGTGTGGCCAAATAAAGCCAGATCAAACCAATGGTTTCCACCGTCTGCATCCGTCGCCTTTAAAGCGGCGGTAAGCAAATTGGGGTTGTTACCAAGGAAGATGACATAATCGTCGTCATGGATTTGCGACGCGATGCTTTCCACATTGGGCTGCCCGTTCACATAATCGTCAGCGCCAACCAGATACAGGTACGTTTTTCCGAGCTTTACCTTTTCAACGCTGTTAACAAGAGGAGCAACGCCATTATTCGTCATGGCTTTCGCCAGAATAGTCAGGTTGTTTTCCGGTTCTGTACGGTCGTTATCGCCAAGTACGCCGTATACACCGAGCCGGGCATAGATCGTCGGCAAATTGTTAAAGAAATTGATGGCGGTTGCGCTGGTTTGAGCATAATTGCCGCCAAGTAAAACGAGATCGGCACTCATGCCGTTGATTTCATTCACGATGCTGTTGATGCGGCTTTGAGACATGTACGAACCTTGCAAAAAATCCGTTACGTATACAATGCGCAGGTTTTTCAGGTTCGTGGGAAGACCCGCAATTTTCAGGCTTACTTCGTCTACGGTTACATGATAGGCTTGATAGAACGGCAGGCCGAGCAGTACAAGCACTATCAGGAATAACAAGATGCGGGATAACCGCGGTTTTCGACGCGGCGGTTTACGATATTTAAAATCATAGCGTGGCAGATGAATCCCTCCTAATCCGAAACGGTAAAACTATTGTACACGGATGTAGCAGCGTGAACAAGGGGTGTATGTAATGCAAGCACAAAACGAGTTTATTTCCATTGGAGCGACGACCTTCCTTGCGCCGATCCCTACGGTTTTAGTAGGCTGTGCACAAGATGATGGATGGCACAGGGGTGAAGGGGCGGCTCCAAACCTGATTACAGTTGCGTGGGCTGGTATTTGCTGTACTAAACCGCCGATGCTCAGTATCGCTATCCGGCCGGAGCGATACAGCCGCGGACTGATTGAACGCACGGGCGAATTCACAGTAAACCTTGTGAATCAAGCACTGTGTAAAGCGATGGATTATTGCGGCGTAACCAGCGGCCGTAATGTGGATAAGTTCCATACCCTCGGGCTTACACCCGTAGCGCCTAAAGCGTTAAACGCTGCGCCCGCAGTTGGGCAGGCGCCTGTTTACCTGAGCTGTAAAGTGCGCAATACACTCGCGCTGGGCAGCCATGATTTAATCATTGCCGAAATTATTGATGTATGCGTGCAGCAGCGCTATATGCAAAATAACGGCGGTATTGACGAAGAAGCACTGGATTTAGTAACGTTTGTCCATGGCAAGTATCAGGCGACTAGCAAGCCAATTGGCTTTTTTGGTTATTCCATTGCAAGCGAGGAAGCGCTTAAGCGCAGATTGCCCCATTTGACGACAAGTAGAGAGAAGGTACAAAGGGGCAGGCGCCCCGGGAAAAAATAAAGAAAAGCGATACGGGCCGGAGTTTGAACTCCGGCCCGTATGTGGTTTGTTCATTGTTTAAGTTATTTCCACTTGGTTAAGCTACCCATTAAACCGCGGGTGAGTTGGTTAACGACGGTACGAGTCGCGGTGCTGATGGCGGTATTGGTTACACGGCCGATTACGCTGTCGTTTTTCCGGGCGCGCTGGGCGCGTTCGTCCCGCAAAGCATCCATCTTTTCCCGGCGCGCTTGGGCTTCGGCTTCTTTTGCAGCTTTGGCGGCGGCCTTTTCCTGCTTAAGATTTTCGGCTTCAGCTTCTTTACGCGCTTTTTCAGTTGCTTTGGTTTCTGCTTCACTCATTACGGGCACATATTGTCCAGTGGTGGTGTCCAGCATCATGTTCATTTGTTTTTGTACATACTGGCCGGTCACAGGGTCAAGCATCAACACGTTTTGCATCACGGTTTGGGGCTGTGCAACAGGTGCGGGTGCGGCGGCTGCTTCGGTCGGCAGTGGGGATAACGTATCCAATGTCTTGGCTACATAGCTGTTGGATGCCGGGTCAAACACCATAAAGGTTGTCGCGGGTGGCGCAGCACGAACAGGCGAAATTTGCGGCTGCTGCGTGCTTGCCATTTGTGGCGCAGCGGCGCGTTGCAAAGGCGCTATTGGCGCGCTCTGGCGGCCTAAATTCAATGCGGCAGCCAAATACTCGTAGGCGCTGTCGCGGTCTACCACCTCTTCATAAACGCCATTAAAAGCGCCGGTTTCAATAAATGTCTTTCGTAACGATTCATCAATCGCGCCAATATAGCTTTGCGGAGGCAGAATCGTCGCACGGCTGACAATGGAAGGCGCACCGTGCTCATCAAGGAAGGAGATCAGCGCTTCGCCGGTTTTCAGCTGCGTAATGGCTTCTTCCGTATCAAAAGCGGGATTGGCGCGGAAGGTTTGTGCAGCGACCTTAACGGCTTTCTGATCCAGCGGTGTATAGGCGCGTAGCGCATGCTGTACGCGGTTTCCCAACTGGCCAAGAATGGTCATGGGTACATCGGTCGGATTTTGTGTAATAAAGTATACGCCAACGCCCTTGCTGCGAATTAGGCGGACGACCTGTTCAATTTTATCCATCAGCTGCTTTTCACAGTCGTCAAACAGCAGGTGCGCCTCGTCAAAGAAGAACACGATGCGGGGCTTGTCAGAATCGCCCTGTTCGGGAAGCGTCTCATACAACTCGCTGAGCATCCATAAAAGGAAAGTAGAATACATTAGGGGATTTAAAAATAGTTTATCACAAGCGAGCACGTTAATCACGCCGCGCCCTTCTTCATCCTGCCGCATCCAATCGGTTATGTCCAGTGCAGGTTCGCCGAAGAAGTGATCGCCGCCCTGATCTTCCAATACAGCAAGAGCGCGCTGAATTGCACCAATAGACGCCTTGCTTACGTTGCCGTAATTTAGGGTGTAGCGGCCGGCATTCTCGCCGACATACGTAAGCATCGCTTTAATATCCTTGATATCCAGCAGCAACATGCCCTCATCGTCCGCAACCCGGAACAAAATGTTTAGCACACCCGCTTGCGTTTCATTCAGGTTGAGCATACGAGCCAGCAACAGCGGCCCCATTTCACTTACCGTAGTCCGTACCGGATGCCCCTGCTCGCCGTATACATCCCAAAACTCGGTCGGGAACGTTTCAAACTTAAAGTGGTCAACACCCGTAGCCATCAGGCGTGAAGCGATTTTATCGGAGTTCGTACCCATTTTAACCATTCCGCTCAGATCGCCCTTAATATCACTGAGAAACACGGGGACACCCATGGCGGAAAAACCTTCCGCTATTACTTTTAATGTAACGGTTTTCCCGGTTCCGGTAGCGCCCGCAATAAGGCCGTGGCGGTTTGCCATACCCGGTAGCAGAAACAACGGTTGCTGTTCTCCTGTGCCAACCCAGATTTTGCCGTCTGTTAACATATAGATAACCTCCAATTTGTGGTAATGTAATCATACTATGTTTACAGGTGCATCGTCAATAAAATCCATGGATTAACCAGCGAAGAAATTATATTTCCAATGTGTTTTATAGGGGTAATCCGGCGGCGGGTTGCGGCAAAAGGCTGCTTATGCTATGATAGCGCACGGGAGGGATGGACATGCGTGTAATGGTGATCGGCTGCGGCCGTTGGGGGTCTTTTTTAGCATGGTATTTGGATCGTCTCGGTCATGATGTGCAGCTGTATGGGCGGGAAAACTCACAGCATATGCGTATGTTTATGGAAACCCGGAAGAATGATCTACTTTCCTTACCGGGTACGGTAAAGTTGACAACAGTGCTTGCTGGCGATGCGGACGTCGTGCTAATTTCGATTGGCTCGCAGAACCTGCGTGCACTGCTCCGCTCGCAGGCGGCGTATATAGCGGGCAAACCATTGGTTTTATGTATGAAGGGGCTGGAGGTAGGCACAGGTAAGCGTTTAAGCCGGATTGTTGCCGAAGAATTGGGAGGAAGCCAGCCGGTTGCAGTGTGGCTTGGGCCCGGACATGTACAGGAGTTTACAAGAGGCGTACCCAACTGTATGGTGATCGACAGCGAGGATGAAGCCTTAAAATCCGAACTAGTGGATGCGTTTTCCGGAGATCTGATCCGCTTTTACTACGGACGGGATATGATCGGCAACGAAATCGGTGCAGCTGCAAAGAATGTTGTAGGGATTGCTGCGGGGATTCTGGACGGTATGGGCCTTGGCACCTTAAAAGGCGCATTAATGAGTCGCGGTACGCGTGAAGTTGCCAGATTGATTGCCGCCTTAGGGGGTAATGAGTTAAGCGCATATGGGCTTTGCCATTTGGGGGATTATGAAGCGACCGTTTTTTCCCCATACAGCCATAACAGGCGCTACGGTGAATGCGTAGCAACCGGACAGCCCTATACAGAGCTGGCAGAGGGCTACTACACGGTGAAGGCGTTAATGGATTTGGAGCGGGAAACCGGCGTAGAACTGCCGATCAGCCGGGCTGTGTATGATGTGCTCTACCATGGTGCGGATGTGCGCGAGAGTATCGACGGATTATTCCGGAGAAGCTTGAAGATGGAGTTTTAGGGTCTTTGCGGCAGGCAGGAGAACCCTTTGCAATGTCGAAACCAGTTCTTACCTATACTATAGGCGGAGAGGAACCAGACCCATGAGCAAGAAACAAGCGTGTAAACGGGTGGATATTGGCGGCCAGGCGGTTATGGAAGGCGTCATGATGAAAGCGCCAAAAGCGATTGCCGTTGCCGTACGCAGACCTAACCATACCATTGTAGTTCAATATAAAGCATTTCACAGCCCGACCGAAAAGCACGCCTGGATGGGGTGGCCGTTTATTCGCGGGGCGGTGAGCCTGTTTACCATGCTTTCAATGGGTATGAATACCTTGCAGCAAAGCACGGATATGCTGGGGATTTTGGATGACGAGCCCACCAAGCTTGAACGCTGGCTTAGTAAAAAGTTGGGCAAAGGGATTGATAAAACCGTCATGGCTACCGCTATTATGCTAGCGGTAGTATTATCTATAGGGTTGTTCTTCGTATTGCCGGAGCTATTTGCAAAGCTGCTAAAGGGGATTTGGCCTGACGGCGGTATGAGCTGGTTGATTAACCTGCTTAGCGGTGTGTTGCGTATCGGCATTTTAGTAGGTTATATTCTTTTTTGCGCACTGGTGCCGGACGTACACAGAACGTTTGAATATCACGGCGCGGAGCATCAAACAGTGTATTGTCATGAGCACAATTTGCCACTGACGCCGCAGAATGCAAGCCGGTTTACCACGCTGCATCCACGCTGCGGAACCAGCTTTTTACTGCTGGTGTTTGTGATCTCGATCATTTTATTTACGCTGGTTGGGTATCAGGGGAATGTGTTTATCTGGCGCTTGCTTAGCCGTCTGGCGCTTCTGCCTGTGGTGGCTGGAGTCAGCTACGAAGCGCTAAAGGGGCTGGCTCACAGCGAAAGTCGTATTGCCCGGGTACTGCGATGGCCGGGGCTGCAATTGCAACGCCTTACTACGCGTAAACCCAGCATGGAGCAGACGGAGTGCGCGATTGTTGCTATGAATGTTGCCCTGTATGGTATGCCCGCACATGCCAAACGTACGCCGGAAGGCTGGGCGATACTACATAGCTATGCGGAAAGCGATCCAGCCTATCAACCGGAAAAACCGGCTGATAATCAAGCAGAAGAAGAGCAAAAAACGGACCGTGAAGCCGTAGCGGGAATGGGAACTGAAACACAAAGCGAGGCTGAGCAGGGGATTGCTTCGCAGGAGACTTCCCAACCGCTAACGGCTGCGTGTGAATGAATGTTGACGATTAAACAAGCAATACAACTGGGGGAAACACAACTGCGGCACGTACCTGATCCCTTGCCGGATACTATGGCGCTGCTGGAACATGTTACCCATAAACCGCCGATGATGCTGAGGCTGGATGCATTGCAGGCGTTGACAGAGCAACAGGAGGAGCAATTTCGTTCCCTCCTGCTTTTGCGCGCCCAGCGGAAGCCCCTGCAATATCTGCTGGGAGAGCGATGCTTTTTTGGTTATCCGATTCATGTGGATGAAAGAGTGCTGATTCCGCGGCAGGAAACGGAGATGCTCTGCGAATTGGCACTGCGGGCATTGCCGGACTATACCACTGCGCGTGTGCTGGATGTATGCACAGGCAGCGGCGCGATTGCCATTACCATTCAAAAAGAATATAACACCGCAGAGGTTACCGCTGTGGATATAAGCGCAGATGCGCTTGTGGTAGCGCGCGAAAACGCGGAAAATAACAACGCGGTGATTCGTTTTTTGCAGGGTGATCTGCTTAACCCTGTGCAGGGAGAGAAATTTGATATCATCCTCTCCAATCCGCCTTATGTGCAAAGCACGGTTTGCGACTACCTACAGCCAGAGGTAATGCTGGAACCGCGTCTGGCGTTGGATGGCGGTGCAGACGGATTGAACTTTTATCGGAGGCTGGCAAATGAAACCCCTTTCTATTTGAATGCGCAAGGAATGCTGATGGTGGAAATCGGCGAAGAACAAGCGGAGGCGGTAATGCATTTGCTGCAGGATACCGGATGCTTTTCAAATATCTGTGCTCATAAGGATTTATATGGGAAAGAACGTTTTGTGACTGCGCGTTTCGAGGCTTTTCCGACATAGCTTTTCTTGAGGCCAAAAGGGTATAATGTTAATTGGACGAAGGAGAAGTAATTATGTTCGAAAAGTTTGATTGGATGATTGGTCGCTATCAGGAGCTTACAGAGGCAATGATTCAGCCGGAGATTATTGCCGATACGAATAATTACCAAAAGCTGCTCAAAGAACATGCATCGCTGGAACCTGCGGTACTGGCGTACCATACGTATCAGGATACACTTAAGCAGATTGAGGAAGCAAAATTATTGCTGCAACAGCCGGATATGGCTGATATGGCACGCGAGGAACTGGAAGAGCTGTCGGAAACCCGGCAGCAGCAGGAACAGGAATTAAAACTATTGTTGTTGCCGAAAGACCCGGATGACGACCGCAATGTGGTAATGGAAATCCGCCAGGGAGCGGGCGGTGATGAAGCTGCGCTTTTTGGCGCGCTTCTGCTGCGTATGTATACACGGTACGCGGAGCGCAACCGTTTTAAGCTGGAACCGGTCAGTTACAATATGACGGAACTGGGCGGGGTAAAGGAAGCAGTTTTTAACATACGCGGCGCTGGGGTTTTCAGCAGGCTGAAATATGAAAGCGGCGTCCACCGTGTACAGCGGGTACCCAGCACCGAAGCGTCCGGGCGTATCCATACCAGCACATGCACGGTTGCGGTACTGCCGGAAGCGGAAGATGTGGAAATCAACATTGACCCGAATGATTTGCGTATCGATGTATACCGTTCCACCGGACACGGCGGGCAGTGCATTAATACAACCGATAGCGCGGTACGTATTACTCACCTGCCAACCGGTTTGGTGGTTACCTGTCAGGATGAAAAAAGCCAGATTAAGAACCGTGCCAAGGCAATGCTGGTACTTAAAAGCCGCTTGTATCAGAAAATGCGGGAAGAAAAGGATGCTGCTTATGCGGCAAACCGTCGTGGGCAAATTGGCACGGGTGACAGGAGCGAGCGCATCCGTACCTACAATTTTCCGCAAGGCCGTGTAACGGATCACCGGATCGGGCTTACGCTCTACCGGATCGATGAGATTATGGACGGCGATTTGGATGAACTGCTGGAAGCTTTAACGCTGGCAGAACAAGCGGAAAAGCTGAAGACATTGGGAGAGCAGGCATAATATGCAAACGAAATTGCTTGCGCCTACGGAAGACGCAATTGCAGAAGCGGCGCGGCTGCTGCAAAACGGAGAATTGGTTGCATTCCCAACGGAAACAGTGTACGGGCTAGGGGCAAACGCGTTGGATGAGCAGGCGGTAGGGAAGATATATCTGGCGAAAGGCCGTCCGAGCGATAATCCGTTAATTGTGCATGTGGCAAGCCCAGAAGCAGCCGAACCGCTATGTAAAATCGATGACAGGGCGAAACGCTTAATGGACGCCTTTTGGCCCGGCCCGTTGACATTACTTTTACCTAAAAAGCCGATCATTCCGGATGTAACCAATGCGGGGCTGTCCAGTGTGGCGATTCGGCTTCCTAGCCATCCGGTAGCAAAGCGTTTGTTGGCGGCATGCCGCGTGCCTGTTGCGGCGCCAAGCGCTAATCTGAGCGGTCGCCCCAGCCCGACAACCGCACAGCATGTGCTGGATGATATGAATGGGCGAATACCGCTTATCCTCGATGGCGGTGCATGTGATGTGGGTTTGGAAAGTACAGTGCTGGACATTACCGGTGAAGTGCCGGTGATTGTCCGGCCGGGCGGTATTACCCGGGAAATGCTGCTTACGGTATTACCACAAGTGGATGTTGCAGGCAGTGTGATGCGTCCCTTGGAAAAGGGAGAAAAAGCAGTAAGCCCCGGTATGATGTACAAGCATTATGCGCCCAAAGGGCAACTGACGCTGCTAAAGGGTAAGCCGGAAAACGTACGCAGCGCCTGCCTGCGGTTATACCACAAGGCACAGAAACGCGGTGAAAAAGCCTGCATTTTAACGCCGGAAGAGCATTTGAACTGGTACCCGGGATGCTATACTCAAACCATTGGAACCTTGCAAAAACCGGAGTCGCTGGCACATGAATTATTTGCGGCACTTCGGCGGATGGATGAAGAGCAGGTGCAGGTGATCCTTTGCGAGGCGGTCACGACGGAGGGGATTGGGCTGGCGATTATGAACCGCATGTATCGCGCGGCGGCCTTCCACGTGGAAGAAGTATAGAGGCACTACCGAAAGGAGACGAGCATGGCGGACGTATTGTTTGTTTGCAGCGGCAATACCTGTCGCAGTCCAATGGCGGAATGCCTGTTCCACGCGTATTGCGATCGCAATGGGCTTGGGTATCGCGCAGAATCTGCCGGACTCTATGCACGGGAAGGTGACGCGGCCAGTGCCGGCGCTTTTCAAGTCATGCGGGAACGCGGGTTAAGCCTTGCACGTCACACGGCAAGCGTTTTAACCGCTGAGCGTGTACGTTCGGCTCAACTGATTGTTACAATGGGCGATTCCTATGCGGCTGAAATAAGAAGGCGCTATCCAAACGCGCACGTTATTGCGTTTCATCCGCCAATCAGCGATCCGTTTGGTGGGTCACTTACGGTATATCGAAAAACAGCGGATGAATTGGCAAACTATATGCCTTGGGTGATTTCACAACTTAGAGCGCGTTAATCGGTTTTTAAAGAATAATCATGGTATCGTATAATACAGCGGGAGGGCAAGAAAGATGGAGCTTTTTCTGGAAGGGAAACCTTTTTACAGGGGGAACCTGCATTGCCATACGACGATGAGTGATGGAGCGAAAACGCCGGAAGAAGTGATTGCGACGTATCAGGCAATGGGATACGACTTTTTAGCGATCACCGATCACCGGCAGGTAACGATTACCAGAAATCGTATGGAAGGCAATATGTTGTTGCTGCCGGGTATCGAAATGGATTATACACTGGCTGGCGAAGTTGTACATTTGGTGGGTTTTGCTATGGCGGATGACGCTCCGCTGCAAATTCATTACGATCAAGGGCCGCAGGCAGGCATTGACAGCGTACGGCAGTGCGGCGGCCGGGTGATTGTAGCCCACCCGCACTGGTCACTCAATACCATGTCGACATTAAAAGCGCTGCATGGCACAATCGCGGCGGAAATATACAATTCTGTTTCGTATCTACGCCCCGATAGTTCCGATGTGCTGGATGTTACCGCAACCCATGGTAAACTTTACCCGCTTGTGGCATCGGACGATTCGCACCAGTATGAGGGGGAGGCTGGCGTAAGTTATACGATGGTGCAGGCCAGCGAATTGAGTATACCGGGTATACTGAATGCGATGGATAAGGGATTGTTTTTTGCCAGTCAGGGACCGCAATTTTCACAGATTTCGTTGGCTGAGGGTAAAATAATCGTTCGTTGTTCACCGGTGCATAAAGTGTTCTTTCACTCCAACTTACCTTGGACGCCCGGAAGAATGGTTATCGGAAATGGTTTGCAGCAGGCAAGCTATCAGCTGCATCAGGAGATGGGGGAGCGGTTCATCCGCTGCCAAATCATTGACGAGTATGGAAAAAGCGCATGGTGCAGCCCGATTGCACTGTAACCGGATGAAAGGAAGCGACGTATGAAACGACTCGTATTAAAAAAACTGCTGGCAAGTGTTCTTGGCATCTGCCTGCTTTTTGGCGGCGCTGCCTTAGCGGGGAGTACGCAAACCATTACTGTGGACGCTTCGGCGTATACGATCACGCAAAGCGGCTCATATTCAACGATGGAAGAAGTCGCCGTATATCTATCCGTATATGATGAACTACCGTACAACTATATCACCAAGCAGGAAGCGCAATCATTAGGATGGAGCAGCAGTGATGGCAACTTGTGGCAGGTGGCTCCGGGAATGTCCATCGGCGGCGACCGGTTTGGCAATTATGAAAAAGCGTTGCCAACAGCAAGCGGACGCCAATGGACGGAGTGCGATATCGATTCGGATGGGGGATACCGCAACGCAAAACGGATTGTGTTTTCAAACGACGGCTTGATTTATTACACTGAAGACCATTATAATCATTTTGCACAGGTTATGGTTTCCGACGAACCGGATAGCACAGCCGCAAAAGGCATTGACTTTGAGGGCTGGTACACAGCGAAAGACGATGTAGCGGCATACCTGAACCTGTATGGTGTTTTGCCTGGCAACTACATTACGCGGATGCAAGCCAATGCGCTTGGGTGGAGCAGCAAGAAAAATAATCTGGCGGATGTTGCGCCGGGGTACGCCATCGGCGGAGACAGCTTTGGCAACCGGGAAGGTTTGTTGCCAAATGCACAGGGACGCACATGGCATGAGTGCGATGTAAACATGCAGGCAGGGAAACGAAGCAGCGAACGACTGGTTTGGAGCAATGACGGTTTGATTTTCTATACGCCGGATAATCATCAGAGCTTTGTACAGTTATATTAAACCATAATGGAAAAGAAAAATGATTCGACAGATGGGTTTGATAACGGTGCATGTGGACCGGTAAAGGAGGCATATGATATGTTGGAAATTCAATTGGACATTTCAGAGTTTGAGGAGAAGGTGTCTGTACACCGCTACCTGAAGGAACAACTTGGCTTTCCATTTTATTATGGCGCCAATCTGGATGCACTTTATGATCAGTTATCTAGTATTACGGAACCCGTGCATATCACGCTAGACTATTCCACTACCCCTTTGGGAGATATGCTTCGGTATACACCCAGAGTGTTAAAAGTGTTTGGGGATGCTGCCGGTGTTAACTATAACCTCACATTGACAGTACATGCTAAGGACTAATAAGGCTATTCAAAAAGCGGGCAGCATTTTGCTGCCCGCTTTTTGAGTGGCGTATGATACTGGCGTGACGGGCAGGATTAATCCTGCCCGTTTTCCAATTCTCCTTGGGGCTCACAATCCAAAGGGATACGGAACAGTTTAACAGTAAGAAACATTGGCAGAGAGAAGCCAAAAAGAATCCAAAACCAACCGAGATATGTAAACAAGGCGGGCACCATAATGGGAAGGAGTATCGTGGCTAATTGTAAGATGATGGCTAACAGTGTACGTGGGAACATTCCTACCGCCATCTTAATAGCGTTCTTGATATGCTGCGGAATGTTGTTTTCATATCGCGCAATGATCGGAAACAGCCATACAGCAACACACGCAACGGCAAATGCCATCACAAGTGAAAACACCAGAAAGAACCGGTTTACCGGGTCGCTGACAATAACGGCAAATACATAGTCGCCCGCAATAATCACACTGCACAGTAATACCAGCAACCACGACAGGGTAGACGTGCGAAACGCCTGCTTAAAATCTTTAAAGAATTCGCGGATAGGTATAGTTTGCTCTACTCCGCGCAAGATTCTCATCAGCGAAGTGTAACCCGCTGTTAAGGCGGCGCCGATTGTGAAAATTGGCAAACAACATACGAGTGTCAGCAGATTGAGCACAATCAGATCCGCCAGAGTACCCAGTACTTTATGTAAACTTTCTTTTAGCTGGTTTTGTGCGTACTCCATTATTCTTTCACCGAACCTAACGCTACACCCGCAATGATATACTTGGACAGTATAAAGTATACTACCAACAGCGGGGCGACAGAAAGCCCCAAGGCTAGATACACTGCGCCGTATTCTGTTTTATAGATATCGCCTTTTAATAAACTAACCATGATTGGCATGGTGTAGTTCTCTTTGTGCGTTAACAGAATCATCGGCAGGAACAGGTTGTTCCAGCTTGTTACGTAAGTGAAGATCGCCTGTGTTGCCATGGCGGGCTTCATGATGGGTAATACAATGCTGTTGAACGTGCGGAATTCACCGGCGCCGTCGATGCGGGCGGATGCCACAATATCAAGATTCAGCGAAGGCAGCATGTATTGCCGCATGAAGAATACGGTCATCGGCGCTGCAATGCTCGGCAGGATCAGCGCAAGGAAATTATTGGTCATGTGAATGCGATACATAAACTGATAAAAACCAATAATTACGACCTGTGCAGGAATCATCATGATTGCTAAAATCATGGTGAAGAAAGCCTGACGCAATTTCCAATTGTAAGCGACCAATGCATATGCCGTTAACGTTGAGAAGTATACGGATAGAATTGTCGAACTAGTGGAAATCGTCAGAGAGTTTATAAAGCCGGTTAGCGCATTAAAGGTTTTCCCTGTTAATACAGCATAGTTGCTGGAAAGGTACCCAGACGGAATCAATGAAATTGCGTGCTGCTGAATTTGGTATGTGCTGCGCGTCGCATTGGCAATCATAATCCAAAACGGAAGGATACTCAGCAATGCCAGAATGATGCTTACAATATAGATCCCTACATTGGATTTTCCACCTTCGGCTTTCACAACATTCTTGTTCTTGCTCATAAGGCAGCCTCCTTTTGCCCGGTTTTACGAAGCAAACGCTTCTGCCTGCGCATTTCTTTTTTCGCCTTTGTCTCGTATTTATCGCGCATCAAGTAGAACACGAATACGGACAAAATGCAGATGATTACAAACATAATCATGCTGGCTGCGGCCGCACGGTTGTACATATAGGTTCCGCTGAAAGCCTGCGCATAGATAAATACGCTGGTGGTCATAGTTTCATTGGCAGGGCCGCCGTTCCAAATGTACAGCTTGGGAATATCAAACATGTTCAAGCCGCCGATGAGACTGGTAATCAACGTAAACAACAGAATCGTACGCATGCAAGGCAACGTGACTTTGAAGAAGACCTGCCGAGAAGACGCACCGTCGATTTCGGCGGACTCAAACAATGCCGGGTTGATACCCAAGACGCCTGAAATGAGGATAATCGTAGTATAACCATACCACATCCAAAACTGAATAAAAGCAACAACCAGCTTGGCAGCCCAAGGGCTGGTGGAGAAATCAAAAGGACCGTCCAAAATATGGAGCGAGGTTAAAATATCATTAATAGGGCCGATTGGGTATCCGAAGATTGCGGAATACAGAATGGCCACAGTGGCGGCGGTAATAATGTTCGGCATATAGAACATAACCTTAAACGCGCCTTGAGCACGAATATGGCGCCCTCTGCTGGTATACCAGGCGGTTAATAAAAGCGCGAGACCCATCTGGGGAATAAAGTTAATAATCCAGATGACGATGGTATTGACTAGAGACTTTTGGAAAGTAGCATTACGTAAAATACTTTGGAAATTGGCAAAAGGACTTTTTAAAAAGTGAAAAGTGGTTGTGGCAACCCCTTTGAAATCGGTAAAACCAATAACGGCGGTAAAAATGGTGGGGTATAGCGAAAAAATCAGGAAAATGATAATAAAGGGTATGCTGAACAGATAGCCATATTTGGCATAGCTGACGCCCTTTCGGTGTTTCTCTCCTTGCCGCATAGTGTTCCCTCCCTTAGTGTGTGATAGCACCTAATCACATAAGGATATGGACGGACGGAAGATATCCGTCCGTCCATACGATGTTACCTCATCATGCGATAAGGATTATTCGGCGGCGTCAATGCCAAGTGTATCGGAAACCGTCTGCTTAAAGGTAGCAATGGCTTCGTCACGGGTAATATTGCCGGCCGTGTACTGACGAACTTCATCACGCCAAATGTTGTTGATGGTCTCGTCGTACTGGGTCAGGTTTTTACCATTGGCAAACTGGTTAGCCGGTACGAACACATCAAACATGTTCTGGCCGCCCAGGAAGTCTAATACACCATCGGAGATGCTCATTACGGTGCCGGAGGCAACGGTATCCTTGGTGCCGCCTTCGCCGTTCAATGTGCCGTTAGCCCACTTATACTGCAAGCTGTCTTCGTCACACTGCAAGGTGATCCAGTTGATCAGCTCGCCAACAGCAGCTTTTTTCTCATCGCTGGAGTTGGTGTTGGCCAATACCCAAGTGCCGCCCCAGAAGAAGCCGATCGGAGGCGTGCAAACAGCCCAATCGCCGTAAGTGCCTTCGCCAACCGCAGTACCGCCGGAGTTGCCGGCCATAACGTAGTTGATCAACCAAGCAGGACCAAAGAAGCTGAATACGGGCTGATTGCCAATGCCCTGCATGTCAGCGTACCAAGCGTCGGTCCAGTCTCTGGTATCGTTGCTGTAGCCGTTAGCTTTCAGCTCCATAGACAGGTCAAGGAAAGCTTCACGAGCGGGGTCGAGGTAAAGCTGACCATCAACGATCCAGCCCATTTCGGAGCTGTTTTCTACCGCGTGCCAGATGTCGCCGTCGCCGGATACGATGCCGTAACCCTTGGCTTTCAGCGCAGCAGCCGCTTCAAAGAACTTATCCCAGCCGGGGCCGACGATATCGGCGATTGCAGCGGGATCATCGGTGCCCCAAACGTCTTTAGCAATGGAGCGGCGATAGATCATCGCGCCGCCGGTGGCCTGATAGCCCAACGCAACCAGCGCGCTGTCGGCGGGACGGGTGCCGATGTCGATGGTGTACTGCGCGATATCGGCAGCAGCGGTAGCGCTTGCTACGTCAATGCCCAGATCAGCGTACGGGGAAGCATAGCTGGACATGTCGCCCTGCGTGTATTTCAATACAAACGCAGACTCGGCGCAATACATATCCGGCGCGTCATTGCCGCCAGCGGCCAGAGCCTGGTCCAGCGCGGGCTGGTAGAGACCGTCGGTCGTAGCGATAACAGTGGAGTTCACGGTCCAACCAAAGTCGGGATGGGATGCGATGAACGTTTCTACCATGCCGGGAACTTCGTCCGTAAAGGAGTACAGGTTGATGATGCCCTTGCTCTCTTCCGCAGTAGCGGAACCGAAAGCGCAGACCATCAGCATCATGGTGAGACACAGAGCAATAGACAGTACCTTTTTCATGATAATGATAGCACCTCCTAAATTTTTCAAGATGAACGAACCACCTTGGTCGAGATTATTATAGCTACCTCAAACGATTTAGTCAAGCAATATTTCGGAATTGATTCTTAATTGCGATATAAATTTATGCGTATTGTGTATAAATCAACCAAACAATACAGCAAAATGTCCAGTGTGAAAACGTAAAATGCCGAATATCTACTAACAATATTTAAATTTTCCGAAATTACCAAATATACTACCATATCACGTTATGTTTCATAATCGATATGGATTTCAAAATGAAGAATGAAAATAAAAAAGTCTTGAAAAACAAGTGATACAGCGGATTATACGAATGAGGCGTTTCGTAGTATTTACCAATCCAGTCACGGTATTAAAACCGAAACCGATTTCACTTTATGGTAATATAATTCGGTTTGGAATATTGTAAATTTGCAAAGTTCCAGAATCACCTATTGATTAAAAAAATAAAAACGCCGCCAAAGGACGACGCTTTTCGTTATAAATACCGTTTTGCTATTTTTCAAAAACAATCAAGTAGTAATTTTCGTTGCGTACAATCTCATCTTGCTGTAATTGCGTGATTTCACTTATGTTGTTGTTTTTACTGATATATAAAATGGCACTTTCCTCATCGGACAGGTAACCTTCTACGCCTCCATTCAGGCATATAACGTCGCCATACATTTCTGCGGTTAAAACAGAGCCCTGCATCCAGGTCGTTTGCTGATTTTCACTGTATTGTATATAAGCATGAATTCCTTCATCCAGATATCGGTCCAGATCCTCTTTCAAAAAGCCTTGTATCGTTTGATCAAACGTAGTAGAGAGGACATTTTGAATATTCATATAGGCTGAGAATGCAAAACCTGCGAAAGCGAAGCTTAGACATGCAACCATCAGTTTTCGCACAGAAACAGCTTCCAGTGCGCCATAAACAAGCGTTACCGTTAATACGGGCATCCCCATTAAGCAGGAATATACATACCACCGGAATTTAACGTTTGCTAGTGTATAAAAGACGATCGGAACAACTACCCAAAGTAAACTACCGATCGCTGCATGTCGGCGGGCGGCTGAAAGGCGGTGTCTGGTCACAATAAGCGTGAACAAACTGATTAAGCAGAGTGCAACACAGATCAGCATTGCGGGACTGCGGGTGAAAGGCGTAAAATAATATAAAAACGTTGGAATGTCTGCATCGATAGGATCGGCAACCGCGCCAATCCGGCCGGCAACATCGGTTGACAGCATTCCACTGAAAAAAGCTACCCCATCGCGCAGATACCTTGCTGCCGCCCAAGGGACAATCACAATCAGCCCGGATGCTAAAACCAGAAGATAGTGCTTAAGGCGCATCTGCTTGATATAACCATTAGCAAGCAGAATCAGAAAACAGGTTATGGGGATTGTAACCGCATGAAGCCCTTTTGTTAGAAATGCAAAGCTGAAGAATAAACCGCTAATATAAATCCACCGGATATTCCGGTAACACAGCAGCGCGCCCAGCATTGCGATGGTAAAGAAAAATTGATATTGAGAATCTGCGTCGCCATAACGCGCAAAGTGAAGACCGTAAACAACATTATTAGCAATAAAAATCATCAGCACAAAGGGTACGGCCCAACGACCGTTTTCACGCCATGCCCATAATGCAATGGCACAGGCAGACAGCAGCGTAGCCAGTGCGCTGAAAAAGCGAAGCGCAAATGCATTATACCCAAAAAGCCGATAGGCCAGCGATATCAGCCAAAAGCTCATAGGCGGCTTGAGGTTCCAATAATCCAGCTCGCCCTGATAGGTATTTACCAGATAATCGTTGTTGCGGATCATTTCGTAGGCACTCACCCCGTGGCGGGCTTCGTCATAATCAGCAATATGCACTTCGCCCAAACGACCAAACAATAAAAAACAAAATAGTAAGAGCAGCACGGCGGTACAGGCAGCCCATAACGTTTTATTCCGGTTGATGAAACGGCGGTCTTGTTGCATATCGTTACCCCCAGTAAGCATTATCTGTTATTTGCATTGTAGATATCGAAATAAAAAAGTTATTCTTTAAAATTGTACCGCAGCAAAACAACGCTTGGCAAGCAAAGAAAAGATGTTTTCTATCGGTTTACAGGCAAGAAACCAATCTTTCAAGGCTTGCCCCCTTTTCACCGGCCGTAAGTCGGTGTAAAATAGATATGATGGATTTAAGGGAGGTTGTTTAATGAACTGTGTACGCCATATTACGGATGATATTCGGTATGTAGGCGGGAGCGACCGGAGATTAGCGAAATTTGAGAATCTTTTTCCGCTGCCTCGCGGGATTGCGTATAATGCTTACGTATTATTGGATGATAAAACTGTGCTTATGGATACGGTAGACCATGCGGTAGCGGATGTTTTTTTTGAAAATCTAAGTGCAGCTTTGCAGGGCCGTCCGCTTGACTATGTGATTGTACAGCACGTGGAGCCGGACCATGCGGCAACTTTGAAAATGTTAATCCAGCTACACCCGGAAGTTACTGTGGTTTGTACGGCGATTGCGCAAAAAATGATCAGGCAGTTTTTCGGTGAGATTAAAGGTATGAAGCTGCAAACGGTTTGCGATGGAGAGACACTGGAGATTGGGAAACGTAAGCTTACTTTTATCACCGCGCCAATGGTGCATTGGCCGGAAGTAATGGTGACGTACGACCCAAAAACAAAAACGTTGTTTTCGGCCGATGCCTTTGGTACCTTCGGTGCGCTCGGCGGCAATTTATTTGCTGATGAATTGAATTTCGAAGCGGAGTGGCTGCCCGATGCACGCCGGTATTACGCAAATATTATCGGTAAATATGGCTCGCAGGTACAGACGTTGCTAAAAAAGGCGGAAGCATTGGACATCGCCTGTATTTGCCCTTTGCATGGGCCGGTTTGGCGAAAGCATATCGATTGGTACATACAGAAATATCAGCAATGGAGCGCCTGCGAACCGGAAGAAAAAGGTGTGCTGATTATTTACGGTTCCATTTATGGACATACGCAAAACGCTGCCGAGGTATTGGCGGCTCGGCTGGCTGATCAGGGTGTGCGGGTTGCGCTGTATGACGTGTCTGTGACGGATGTAGGGGAATTGCTCGCGGAAACGTGGCGCTTCAGCCATATTGTGGTTGCTTCTTCTACCTATAACGCGGGTATTTATCCGCCCATTGAAACCTATTTGCTGGATGTTAAAGCCCATATGCTGCATAGCCGCACCTTTGCCGTGCTGGAAAATGGCTCCTGGGCACCAGCAGCCGGTAAATTGATAACCAAACTACTTGGCGAACTGAAGGATGTAATGGTGATCGATCCATTTGTACATGTTCGTTCTGCTTTGCTGGAAGGCGAAGAAGAACCGTTGTATACGCTTGCGGATACACTGGCATCGCTGGTTTTGCCTAAGCGTAAACCTCGTGTATCCAATGATCCTGTAGACCCGGTTGCTCTTTTCAAAATCGGATATGGCTTGTATGTTGTGACGGCAAAGGATGGGCAAAAGGATAATGGTTGCATTCTGAATACACTCAACCAGATCACGAATGCCCCCAATCGCTTCGCTATAGGAATTAATAAATTGAATTACACTCATGACATGATTTTAAAAACCGGTGTTTTTAACGTCAGTGTGCTTTCGGCGGATGTGGACTTTGCTGTTTTCAAACGTTTTGGTTACCAAAGCGGCAAGAATATTGATAAATTTGAAGGGCTCACGGCGACCGACCGCAGTGCTAACGGCTTGCTG
This sequence comes from Candidatus Limiplasma sp., assembly GCA_963675655.1. Taxonomy (GTDB): domain Bacteria; phylum Bacillota; class Clostridia; order Christensenellales; family Aristaeellaceae; genus CAXXOK01. Next base: position 3,176,045 of record OY776489.1, on the reverse strand, counting down.
TACCTCACCGAAGACTGTAATGCGATTATATCCTGTAAGGTAGTCTCCTCGCATGATTATGATACCCATACGCTCTTTATTGCGGAATTGACGGAGGCGAGGCAGCTAACGGATGAGCCCAGCGTGACCTACGCCGATTATTACGATCATATCAAGCCCAAACCCCAGCCCTTGGATAAGAAGGTGCGCGGATGGCGCTGCAAGATTTGCGGATATATTTATGAAGGGGATGTGCTCCCGCCGGACTATATTTGCCCTGTCTGCAAGCACCCGGCATCGGACTTTGAACCAATCGGCATGGATGAGTAGATACTTGCAGAACTCTTGCGCATTTAGCTTATACTATATGTGCAAGAGGATGTTGAAAAGATGAAGAACAGCCCCTTACAGCAGTGCATACTGCCGTAAGGGGCTGTTCGTTTTCACAATTTATGAGTGCTGCTGCCGATGCTGATTACAAGCATTCACTTGAAGGGCATTTTATTCCACAGCCGCGGAATCTGAACCAGCTGCAGCATCGGATGTGCCATCGCCTTGCATATGAGTAAGCAGATAGTTCAGAAACATTATGGAATACTTGTCGTTGCCGTTATTTGCCAGTACACACAATGTTGCGTCTTCCGTCAGGAGCCCATAATCTGCAAGTGTGGTCAGTGTATCAGCTGGAATGCCTACTAACTGTTTTTCTCCCGCATCACCAATACGCTGATACCCTTCGTCCAGATCAATGCTGCCCACTTGCAGCGCGCCGCTTTCTATATATGGTGCTAAATCAAGTAATGCCTCATTCTGTGCAAGCGACTTAAACCGATCATTGGATAGAAGATAGATGTCTCCCTGACCGGCACTAACCCATACGATCAGCTGCATATCGCCATACGTATCATCGTATGTGGTAACAGTCGCAGTGACTTCTTCCATTTCCGGCATGATTTCCTGATGAATCGTATCGGCTAATGTTTGCAGATCACTGCCGTAAAAGGACGAGCCTTCGGCGTAGAATTCAACTTTTAAATTGTCTGGCGATTGATACCGGGTTGAAGTATACAGCAGATTCCAACCGAATATTGCCAGTACGACAAGCAACAGGTACTTCCAAAAATGGTATTGGAAATGGTTGCGGACTTTCCGCTTGGTAATTGGCATATTCAAGCTCATGGCAATCTCTCCATCGGGTTGGTCAACCGCGGATGATATATATTACTTTTGCGGTTTCATGGTGGGGAAGAGCAACACATCGCGAATGGAAGTGTTGTCGGTTAACAGCATGACTAATCGATCGATACCAAAACCCAGGCCGCCGGTCGGCGGGAGGCCGTATTCCAGCGCGGTAACGAAGTCGTCGTCCACTTCAGCGTGGATTCCTTCGGCAGCGCGAATGCGTACCTGCTCTTCAAAGCGTCTGCGTTGGTCGATCGGGTCGTTAAGTTCAGAAAAAGCGTTACCCATCTCATGGCCGTTAATGAAAAATTCAAAACGTTCCGTTAAATCGGGGTTTTCGGGCTTTCTCTTAGCCAGCGGAGAAATATCAACAGGATAGTCGGTTACGAAGGTAGGCTGAATCAGGGTGGATTCTACGTATTCATCAAACAATGCAGCAAGGCAATCGCCGCGCTTGGCGTTCTTTTCATAATGAATTTCCATTTTATCAAGACAAGCGCGCGCATCCTCGTCAGTTTTCCACTCGGAATAGTCCACATTGCAGGCTTCCAGTACCGCCTGTGCCATGGTTACACGTTTCCAGGGAGCTTGCAGCTCAATCTGTTTCCCGTCGTAAGGCACACAGGTAGTACCACAAACCTGCTGGGCTACGGTGGAATAAAGCTGCTCCACCATTTCCATCACTTCGTTATAATCCACATATGCCTGATAGGTTTCAACTGTGGTAAACTCCGGGTTATGCGTCGCGTCCATCCCTTCGTTGCGGAAAAGACGGCCAACTTCGTACACTTTGTCAAAGCCGCCTACAATCAAGCGCTTCAAGTACAACTCGGTTTCAATCCGCAGGAACATGTCCAAATCAAGCGCGTTCAAGTGCGTCTTGAATGTGCGGGCTGCGGCGCCGATTTCAATGGTTTGTAAAACTGGAGTATCCACTTCCAAAAAACCGCGATTATCCAAAAAATCGCGTACGGCGGCAATGATTTTACTGCGCTTGCGGAAAGTATCGCGTACCTCAGGGTTCACGATCATATCCACGTACCGCTGGCGGTAACGCAAATCGGGGTCTTTCAGCCCGTGATACTTTTCTGGAAGGACTTTCAAACTCTTGGAAAGCAGCGTAATTGCTTTTACGTGTATGCTGATTTCACCTTTTTGCGTACGGAAAACCGTGCCCTCGACACCTAAAATGTCGCCGACGTCACAATCCTTAAAGGCCTTGTAAGCCTCTTCGCCAATGTCATCACGGCGCACATAAAACTGCATCTGCCCATACGTATCCAGCAGATGAGCAAAACTAGCCTTGCCCATTACACGTTTGCTGAGCATTCTGCCGGCAATCCGTACGTCCTGCCCTTCCAGCGTGTCAAAGCCTTCCAGTATTTCCGTACTGTAATGGGTGGTATCAAACCGTGTAATTAAAAAAGGATTTTTACCGCCTTCCACCAGCTTTTGCAGTTTTTCGCGGCGGATTCCCTCCTGTTCACTCAGCTGTTGAGCGGTCATTTCGGTCGCCGGCGGATTTTGCGGCTGGTGACTCATGCGATTCAATCCTTTCAAGACATTTTAGGTATTCCAAATAAACGGATAAACCGCATTGGTTTATCGGGAAATATCCAGTACTTTCATTTTCATTACACCGCTGGGCGTTTCCACCGGTACAACCTGCCCCACTTTTTTACCCAGCAATGTTTCGCCGATGGGGCTTTCGCTGCTGATTTTCATTTCTCTGGGGTTGGTTTCGTTGGCGCCGACGATGGTAAAAATCTGCTCGCGCTTCAGCGTTTGGTTCATCACCTTTACGGTGTTTCCAACGCCGACGGTATCGGTCGTCACCTGATTGTCATCGATTACGACACAGTTGCGCAGTGTGTTTTCCATCTCCACGATCTTAGCCTCAATACGACTTTGCTCGTTTTTTGCCTCGTCATATTCGGCGTTTTCGCTCAAATCGCCAAAACCGCGTGCGAAAGCGATTTGTTCCGCAATCTCGTTGCGGCGCACGCTAATGTAATAATCCAGCTCGGCCTCAAGCTTTTTATAGCCCTCTTTGGTCAGAACGGTTTTTTTCTCTTTCAGTTCCGCCATGGTCGTACCCCTTTCTCAATGCGCGCTTGGCGAAAAGCCGCGTTGAAGCGCAGAATAGGCACCGTTGCCGTGTGGCGTTTCTGCCGCCGGGCAACGGTGCGTACAAATAACCATGCTATTATAGCGCAAGAGCGTTGTAAAGTCAACGATTGCATGCGCGCCGGCATATTGGGGGGCAAGCGCTTAGTAACACCGTCTATAAAGCGGATGAATCACCACGGAAACCCGCTTTTACTTGACAAAGCATGGCTGCGTAGATATGATAGGGAATGATTTTTTATAAAAGTGTGGAGGGAAACCAATGGCGGCTTTGACCATGGACAAACTGGTAGCGCTGTGCAAAGGGCGCGGCTTCATCTTTCCGGGTAGCGAGATCTACGGCGGTTTAGCCAATTCATGGGATTACGGGCCGTTGGGCGTAGAATATAAAAACAACATCAAGCGTGCCTGGTGGCGTAAGTTTGTGCAGGAAAACAAGTATAACGTAGGCTTAGACAGCGCGATACTGATGAACCGCAACGTTTGGGTAGCTAGCGGTCACGTGGGAACATTTAACGATCCTTTGATGGACTGCAAAGCTTGTAAGGAACGTTTCCGCGCTGATAAGCTGATTGAGGATTGGAGCAAAGAGCAGGGCGAGGAAATTCAAGCGGATGGTTGGACGGACGAGCAGTATGAAGCTTTTATTGAAGAGCATCAGATTCCATGCCCGACTTGCGGCAAACACGATTTTACGGGCATCCGCAAGTTTAACCTGATGTTCAAGACACATCAGGGTGTAACGGAGGACGGCGCAGCCGAGCTGTACCTGCGCCCCGAAACGGCACAGGGCATCTTTGTCAACTTTAAAAGCATTGTTCGTTCCATGCGTAAGAAATTACCCATGGGCGTCGGGCAGGTAGGTAAATCCTTCCGTAACGAGATTACGCCGGGCAATTTCATCTTCCGTATCCGCGAGTTTGAGCAAATGGAACTGGAGTTTTTCTGCAAACCCGGCGAGGATTTGGAGTGGTTTGCCTATTGGCGCGCTTTCTGCCGCGATTGGCTCAAGAGTCTTGGTATGAACGAGGAAAATTTGCGCCTGCGTGACCACAAGGCGGAAGAACTGTCCCATTACTCCAAAGCCACTACGGACTTTGAGTATCATTTCCCGTTTGGCTGGGGCGAGCTTTGGGGTATTGCGGATCGTACGGATTACGACTTGAAGGCTCACCAACGTGTAAGCGGCGAGAACATGGAATATATCGACCCGATAACCAACGAGCGCTATGTGCCCTATGTAATCGAGCCTTCGCTGGGCGCGGACCGCGTAGCGCTTGCATTCCTGTGTAATGCGTATGAGGAGCAGGAATTGGAAGGCGGCGACAGCCGCGTGGTAATGCACCTGCATCCGGCGCTGGCGCCGTTTAAGGCGGCTGTTTTACCGCTGCAAAAAAATAAGCTTGGCGATCTTGCCAGCAGCGTACATGAGAAGCTCAGCAAATCCTTCATGGTGGATTACGACGAGTCCGGGTCGATCGGCAAGCGGTACCGCCGCCAGGATGAAATAGGCACGCCATTTTGCATTACGGTGGACTTTGATACACAGGAAAATGGCACCGTTACCGTGCGTGAACGCGACAGCATGACGCAGGAACGCATTACCATTGACGATTTGGAAGCCTATTTAGCCAAGAAAATCGATTTCTGATCCTTAATCCTGCGTGCTGATGTAACCATATGCACAGGGAAACGGGATACCGGGAGGCAAAGAACGTGATCGAATCCAGATGCGGGTTATTATGCAGCGAATGTAAATGGCGGGAGATTATGAAATGCGCTGGTTGCGTTGCTATTAAAAAACCCTATTGGGGCAATAAATGCCCGATTAAAAACTGTTGTGAATCAAAAGGCCTTGCAAACTGTGGACAGTGCGAGCAGTTCCCTTGTAAAAAACTGCATGAATTCGCGTTTGATCCTGCAACACAAGACGAGGGTGAACGGATTGAACGCTGCGAACAATGGGCACAGGAACAATAAATTAGGCTTTTTGAACAGGCTGACTTCATTTTTGTATATGTAGAATCTTTTAGCATTCTGGAGCGGGGCATAGACCCCGCTCTTTCTATGCCTTGTGATTCACGGTTGATGTACAATATGGATAGATTATGGCTTTTTGTGTTGATAAGCCTTTATCCATTTGACATTGCCTAAGAAATCATGCTAAGATGCCAATGTTGCATACTTATCAATGTGATACGGCTTAAGGAAGGGAAGGGTTAGCATGACGATTAGCGTAAAGTCATTTCAAATGACAAGGCTAAACCATGCTCTGGTATATATGATAACCTTCCTGTTCCGTGCTTTGGCACTGCTCAGCATTCTTATTTTGTTGACAGTGCCTTTTACTTACCATATTCAAAATGCCGAATTTTTTACACAGCAAAAAAGCATAGCACAGCATACCGGATTTATGTTGCCGCCTACGAACATACAGGCGGACAATTTGGATATGCCGCAGATAGACGAATTGGCAGCGGAACAAACCGCTATGAACGCATATATCCCTGAAACAATTGGTATACCCGTCGCGGAGTATACTCATTTCCGTTCGGTTCAGTTATTTATTGCACAGAAAATGATCGGTTCTTCCCAATAGAAGCAGCCGTATATAAATTAGCCGAAGAAAAGCGTAACCGGAATGATCCCATCCCTGGTAGCAACCAGACTGCATGTTCTTTCTGTATTTGGATTGATGTGCTATAATTGCAATATCAAGATAGATACATAGGCTGGAGGCGGCAATATGGATTTTGCAAGCGTTGCCTGGTGGGCATATTTGTTGATCGTACCGGCTGCGATTGGTTTCGGTGTGCTGCAAAGCCTGTTGATGAAACGGGCGGCACTTGGTGATAAACCGAAAAAAGGGCTGTTTGTGTTAAAACTGGTTCTATGGACGGTGGCTTTGCTGATCACGGCATTGATTTCCATCCCTTTACTGCTGGTTTTTGCCGTTGTGGCCTCAGCAACGATGATCATCATCACAGCGTTGCTGTATCGAAAAGCCTGAAGGAGGCGCGTTACATGCTGGAGATAAGCCTGTTTCCCACAGCGTTTTACATATTTGGGTTGAATGTGGGGCTATCGGTGGTGGTCTCTTGGTGTGTTATGGCTTTATTACTGGGCGGGCTGATTGCGCTATACGTTACAGTCGTTCGCAAAATGAAGCCGGTGCCGAAAGGCACGCAAAACGTATTGGAAATTTTAGTTTCCAGTATGCATAAATGGGCAGAAGGCAAGGTGGGGAGCGCCGCGAACCTTGTCGGGCCGGTAGCTATGGCGCTGATGGTATACGTGTTTTTCAACAGTATTATCGAAATGTTTGGGCTACCGCCTTCGACAGAGGATATTAACTGTACCTTTGCTGTTGGCTTATGTACTTTTTTTACGTTTAACATCGCAGGCTTTAAGTATCGCGGTGGTTTACGCGGGCGCTTGCATGGGCTGGCACAGCCCTCGGCGGTTGTATTCCCAATCCGGGTGTTAACCGATCTGATCGCCCCCTGCTCCATGGCGATCCGACTTTTTGCCAATATTCTAGTCGGAAGCATTATCATGGATCTTATTTACATGGTTGTGCCTATCATTGTACCGGCGGCTGTGGCCTCGTACTTTAACGTATTTGAGGCGGCCATACAAACCTTCGTCATCGGCATGCTGGCTATTATCTATACCAGCGAAGCCGTTGAATAAGCGTTATCTGCGCAGGCGCGCATTAACGATAGTTCATTGCCATCACATTTCAAGGAGGAATTCTTTATGACATCATTAGGTTTAATCGCAATCGGTGCTGGTATTGCCGCTCTCTGCGGTGCGGGCGCTGCAATCGGCATGGGTACTGCAACCGGCAAAGCGGTGGAAGCCATCGCGCGCCAGCCGGAAGCCTCCGGTAAAATCAACTCTTCGCTGATGTTTGGTTTGATTATGATGGAGACCTGCGCTGTGTACGCGTTGCTGGTTGCCATCCTGATTCTGTTCATTCTTGGCGCGAAGGTGTGACGACTGTTTCCATAACGAAAAAGGAGGGATGAGACTTGGAGGGTATGTTTAACCCACTGTCCATCCTGCTGCATGTCGTCAATGCCGTGATACTGATCGTAGCGCTGTACTTCCTGCTGTATAAACCGGTGCGCCGTTTTATGAACAAACGTACGGACGGCGTTGCAAAGGATCTGCAGGACGTTTCGGATGCGCAGGAAAAGCTCAGAAACGAGCAGCAACAGGCGCAGGAAGAAGTGGACGCCGCCCGTAAGCATGCCGCCGAAGTGATCGCAGGCAGTGTTTCGCAGGCGCACGAACAAGCGCAGCGCATACTGGAAGAGGCGCATGGCGAAGCGGAGCTTACCATGAAGCAGGCACGAATCGAGGCTGAATTTATGCGTAAGAATGCCCGTAACGAAATGCGCAACGAAGTTGCCAACTTGAGTGTGCAACTGGCGGAGAAAATCCTTCGGCGCGAAATACAGCAGGCGGATCACACCAAGCTGGTGGACGAGTTTCTGGAGAAGGTGAAGTAAGCCGTGAGTGAAGAAACTGTCAATATCCCGAAAAAAGAAGACGATGAGCAAACCGAGATCCCTTTACTGCGTGGAAGGCTTATAACGGGCATGCCGCTATCCGTGGCGGCGCGCAAGCGCATCGTGCAGCGTTTTGAATCGTTGCTGGGCTGCCATGTGAAGCTGAGCACCCGAATCGATAAAAACCTGATTGCGGGAGTACGTGTGGAGATTGACGGATGCTCCTATGACGGTTCTTTGCGCGGTCAGCTTGCAGATGTCCGGAAGATGCTCACGCGGCATGATGAGGAGGAACTATGACCCAAACGACGTGGAAATCCGTCGGCCAGAACCTGAAAGAAAGGCTGGGCGACTATGAGCGCACGGTAGATGTGCGCAGCACCGGTAAGGTGCTGTTTGTCGGCGATGGCATTGTGCATATCGACGGACTGAATGAATGTAAGTTCGGCGAGATGATAGAGATTGAAAGCGGCAGCTATGCTATTGCCATGAATTTGGAAGAAAAAATGGTGCTGGCCGTAGCGCTGGGCGACGACGATTCTATCGCCGTTGGCATGGCGGCCTACGGAACAGGGCGTGTTTTGTCTATCCCTTGCGGCGACAGCATGCTCGGGCATGTGGTGGACCCGCTGGGCATGCCGCTGGATACCAACGATACGTTGGATGCCGCCGAGTACCGGCCGCTGGAAGCTCCGGCACCGCCGATTCTGCATCGTAAACCGGTGAGCGTGCCGATGCAGACGGGCCTTTTATCAATTGATGCAATGGTACCGATCGGGCGCGGTCAGCGTGAGCTGATTATCGGCGATCGACAGACGGGAAAAACCAGTATCGCGATCGATACGATCCTCAATCAAAAAGGGACGAACGTCATCTGCATTTATGTAGCGATCGGTCAAAAGGCGTCCAGCATCGCGCAGATGATTACACACCTGCGTGAGGCGGGAGCCATGGAGTACACCACCGTTGTTAGCGCAACGGCAGCGGATAGCGCTACCATGCAATATATTGCCCCGTATGCAGGCTGCGCGATGGCGGAATGGTACATGAATAATGGCCGTGATGTGCTGATTGTGTATGATGATCTTACCAAGCATGCCGTCGCGTACCGTGCCATGTCGCTGCTTTTGCACAGGCCGCCGGGACGTGAAGCCTATCCGGGCGATGTGTTCTACCTGCACAGCCGTCTTTTAGAGCGCGCTGCATGTTTGAGCGACGATATGGGCGGCGGCAGCATGACCGCTTTACCGATTATCGAAACACAGGCGGGCGATATTTCGGCATACATTCCGACCAATGTTATTTCCATCACAGATGGACAAATCTTTTTGGATACCGAAATGTTCCGCGAAGGCATCCGGCCCGCGGTAAACGGTGGTTTGTCTGTTAGCCGTGTGGGTGGCGCTGCGCAGTGCAAGAGCATCCGTAAGGTTGCCGGGAAGCTCCGTCTGGAATTGGCGCAATACCGTGAATTGCAGGTGTTTGCGCAGTTCGCCAGCGATATGGACACCGCTACGCAGGATAAGCTGAAATACGGAGAGCAGCTTACCGAGCTGTGCAAACAGCGCAATAATAGCCCACTGCCGATTGCGGTGCAGGTGGCTTTCCTGTATGCGGCCACAAAGGAAATGCTGCCCAAGGACATGAGCCTGAAGAGCCTTGCACTCTTTAAAGAGCAGTTCCCGGATTACTTCCAAACGAACTATCATAAGGTTTACAGGGCGCTGAATATCTCCGGTGAATTAAGCCACGCCAATGAAACAGCATTGCGTATGGCGATTGAGAACTGGTTGGCTGGAGAGGGAAAGGGCCCGGGCGATATGGATTTGGAAACGCCCATGCCGCATTGCCCGATCGACCCGAAATCTGCGGCGGGTGAGAAACAATGAGTTCCATTGCGGAGATTCGCCACCACATCAAAGCCATTACCGAAACGGCGAAGATTACGCGTGCCATGCACTTGATTTCTTCTGCAAAGATGAAAAAGGCTTTGCAGGCGCACGACCAGACATTGCAGTATTTCAGCCTTGTCCGTTCCAATATGCGTTTTATTTTGGATAACGCTCCCGATGATTTTCACAGCGATTTTTACCGGGCAAACGGACGGCGCGCCTGCTACATGGTCATCGCCGGAGATAAGGGTATGTGCGGCGGGTATAACCATGATGTGCTTAAATTGGCATACAGCGAAGTGCTGGATACACGCCATTTGAACACGCACTTGATCACGTTCGGCCATATGGCGACGGATTTTTTCCGCCGCAAGGGCGTTGTGGTCAATGATAGTTATTTAACCGCCGTACAAAACCCTACGCTGGAGCATGCGCGCATATTGGCAGCAGATTTGTGCCAGCGTTATAAACGGGATGAGTTTGATGAGGTTTTCATCATCTACACGCAAATGCTAAAGGGCGGCATTATGAAGCCAACGCGCCTGAGCGTGCTGCCGATTACCAAGCATACGGTTAAACATGTAGAGCCGATGCATACGCCAATTGCAGGTTTGCAGTTCTGGCCGGATGCGCGTGGCGCTTTGGACAGTATGGCGCAGCATTATGTTGTCGGCGTGCTATATAGCTGCTTGGTACAAAGCTTTGCCAGTGAAAACCGCGCAAGGATGACGGCCATGGAATCAGCAACGCGTAATGCGGATGAGATGCTGAAAAAGCTTCATCTAAAGCTGAACCATGCCCGGCAGGCCGCCATAACCCAGGAAATTACCGAAATTATCGGCGGCAACCCCGACAGCTTTACTCTCTAGCGGTTTCATGACAACATTTATGCAACTGAAGCCGAAGATCCAGCCGTGGTACCTCCAGCGGGAGCCACGCATCCCATTTCGGGAAGGAGAAGCACTATGACCAAAGGAACATTAATCCGTATCGTAGGGCCTGTAATTGACGTGCGTTTCCGCGCCAATGCCATACCGCCCATCAATACTCTTGTGTATGTTATTGACGGGGAGCGCAAAGTGGCAGCGGAAGTGCACGAACATATGGGCACTACGGTACGCTGTATCGCGCTGGAAGCCACGGAAGGCTTATCGCGCGGCTTATCGGTGGAAAGTACCGGTAGCCCCATCAGCATCCCGGTCGGCCCGGAAATGCTGGGTCGCGCTATTGACGTGCTTGGCAGGCCAATCGACGGCAAAGAAGCCCCAAAAACCGAGCAAAATATGGCGATTCACCGTAAAGCGCCCGGCTTTATGCAACAGCAGCCGGTTGCAAAAGTGTTTGAAACCGGTATTAAGGTAATTGATTTACTTGCGCCTTATGCACGCGGTGGGAAAATCGGTTTATTCGGCGGTGCGGGCGTAGGTAAAACCGTATTGATACTGGAACTGATACACAACATCGCCACAGAGCATGGCGGATTCAGCGTGTTTACTGGTGTAGGTGAGCGCAGTCGTGAAGGCAATGATTTACTGACGGAAATGACCAACTCCGGTGTTATTAAAAACACAGCGCTGGTGTTCGGGCAAATGAATGAGCCGCCGGGAGCCCGTATGCGTGTTGCGATGACAGGGCTTACGCTGGCGGAGTATTTCCGGGATGTTAAAAAGCAGAATATGCTTTTGTTTATTGATAATATTTTCCGCTATATACAAGCCGGCAGCGAGGTATCAGCACTGCTGGGCCGTTTGCCAAGCGCGGTCGGTTACCAGCCAACGTTGGCAACTGAAATCGGCGAGCTGGAAGAGCGAATCGCTTCCACCAACGACGGTTCCATCACCTCGGTACAGGCCGTTTACGTACCTGCGGACGACTTGACGGACCCTGCGCCAAGCGCGATTTTCTCGCACTTGGATGCAACAACGGTGCTGAGCCGCTCGATTACGGAAATCGGCATCTATCCGGCGGTAGACCCGTTGGATAGCTCCAGCCGTATTCTGGACCCGCTGGTAGTGGGCCAGGAGCATTATAATGTTGCCATGCAGGTACAGGAAGCCTTGCAGCGCTATCGCGAGCTGCAGGATATTATCGCCATTCTGGGTATGGACGAGTTAAGCGAAGAAGACCAGAAAATCGTGCTGCGCGCACGCCGCCTGCAGCGCTTCCTGAGCCAGCCGATGTTCGTGGCGGAAGTGTTCAGCGGCATTCCCGGCCGTTATGTAAAGCTGGAAGACACGATTGCTTCGTTTAAAGCGATTGTCAACGGTGAAGCGGATGATCTGCCGGAGGATGCCTTCTACATGGTGGGTGATTTGGAAGATGCGCGCAGAAAGGCCAAGGAACTGGAGGCGAAATAAATGGCAAAGACGTTCCTGCTGAGCATTCTTACCCCTGAACATGAGTTTTACCGTGGTCAGGTGGAAATGCTGACCGTTACGGCAATCGACGGTGAGTTGTGCGTATTGCCGGAGCATGCGCCTACGGTAATCAGCCTGACTGAGGGCGAATTATCCCTACGGGAAGCGGACGGCACGTTGCGTTGGGCGGCAGCTTCCGATGGATTTATGACGGTCACACAGGATGAAACCGTTATGATGCTGCAAACAGCCGAATGGCCGGAGGATATCGACCGTGTACGCGCCGAACGCTCCGAAGCCAAAGCGCGCGAGGCGCTGCTGCAAAAACAGGATCGCCAGAGTTATATGATGAATCAGGCGATGCTACTGCGTGCTATGACGCGCTTGCGTGTGAGCAGTTCGCGAAAGGTGAATTGACGAAACAACCCGCTTGTAGTAAAATTATTTTATACAAATCTGCCATGCCAATGAACCGCCGATTGATCGGCGGCTTTTTGGCTAAACGGAGGTAAATATGGAACGTCAGGCGTTGGTTAGCCGTTACCGTGACGAACTTAAGGGAATCGCCATTTTATGGGTTGTCTTTTTCCATTCACAACTGGTGCTGCCCGGGCATTGGGACTTGCTTAGGCAGCTTGGTTATGGCGGCGTAGACATCTTCTTTTTTTTAATGGGGATGGGGCTTTATCGCTCGCTGCAAAAAAGTGATGCTTTGGCGGGATACGCATCCCGAAGACTCTGGCGTATTTTACCTGCATATTTGCCGGTTCTTTTGCTTTGGATGGTTATAATGTACCCAACCTACGGCCTAACCACAACGGAAGCGATTCGAGGCGTTGCCGGAAACCTGACAATGACGGGATTTTGGCTGCAAACGCCCTATGTGTTTAACTGGTTTGCAAATGGTCAATTCTTTTTTATCCTCATTGCACCGCTGTGTTATGCATTGCTTAGCAAAGCACAAAAACCGAAAACGACGCTGCTGGTATTGCTGTTACTTGCCGGAGCGATTGGGCTTGGTTGCATTGCGCAAAAGCAGCTCATGGGTACGTCGAGGCTGCCGGTGTTTATACTGGGGATGGCGTTTGCCATGCCGTGGAAGAGCAGCGAAAAGCATGGCTGGATACGCTTGGGTTACGGCTTGGCATTTTTGGCGGGGCTGGCTATTTTGCTGCTTTGTACACTTAAATATCCAGAATTATTATACGATTATGGAATGTACTGGTATCCATTTGCGCTTATCATACCTGGTTTATGTATCGGCGCAGCATGGGTAATGCGTAAAATGGAAAGCAAGATGGCACTGCTGAAGCCGCTCCGTTTTTTGGGGCGTTGTTCATTTGAAATCTACCTGCTGAATATCTGGATGGTGGAGATCGCCAAGAAGTTTGCGATAGCAGGTATTCTTGTTTGGCTTTTACTGTGCGCAGGCAATCTGGCGGTTGGCATCGGTTATCACCTACTGGTGGTAAAAGGCACGGAGACGCTGCAAAACCGTATTAGAAAACCGGTTTAACATACTGATTCATCCATACTGAAAGCATGTACCGCCGTTGTTCTTGTGGCAGAATCATGCTATACTGATATAAGCGGCATTCGCGGGAAAGGGACGGAGAAATGCGGCAGATCAAAACAATTCACGCAGTCGGTCATGTGTTGTGCCATGACATGACACGTATTATTCCCGGGGAATGGAAGGGCGCTCAATTTCGCAAAGGGCACGTGATTACACAGGAAGATATCCCCATACTGCTCAGTATGGGGAAAGACCATATATTTGTATGGGAAATGGACGAAGACCGCCTGCATGAAAATGACGCAGCGCTTCGCCTGGGGGCGCTTTGCCAAAATGAGGGAATGCAGGCAAGCGAAATCTGCGAAGGCAAACTAGAATTGACAGCGATGTGGGACGGGTTGTTCACAGTGGATACAAAACGTCTGCTGGAAATTAACAGCTTGGATGAGATTATCATTGCGACGCGGCATAACAACAGCCCGGTAAAAGCGGGGGACACGCTATGCGGTACGCGAGTGATTCCGCTTGTTATTGCGAAAAACCAGATTGAAAAGGCAGAAGCAATCGGCGCTGGGGTACCGCTGCTTTCGTTGCTGCCGTACCGTTTGCGAAGCGCCGCTATCGTTACGACCGGCAACGAGGTATTTAACGGCCGAATCGAGGATCGTTTCACGCCGGTGGTTGAAAAAAAGCTGGTTGCTTATGGTATACAAACCCAATGGCATATAACGACCGATGATGAGATAGATCACATCCGCAGTGCGATTGAAGAGATGCACGCACATCACCCGGATATAATCATCTGCACAGGTGGCATGAGCGTAGACCCGGATGATTGCACTCCAGCGGCCATCAAAAAAAGCGGTGCGCAAATCATTACCTATGGCGCGCCTGTTTTGCCTGGTGCTATGCTTTTGGTCGGGTATTATGAAGACGGCACCCCTGTATTGGGCTTGCCGGGCTGCGTAATGTACGCCAAAGCAACCGTGTTTGATATTTTACTGCCGAGGATTGCCGCTGGGGTTACCATCAGCAAACAAGATGTTGTTCAACTGGGCTGCGGCGGTTTATGCCTGAAGTGCCCAGTTTGCACCTATCCCAATTGTGGTTTTGGGAAAGTAACCTAAAATGAAGCGGAATTGAGCGCTTATCGGAAAGGCGGGCGGAGTCCACTTGTTTACAGCAGCAGTACTGACCGTGAGCGACCGTTCATATGCAGGCGTACGCGAGGATGCGTCCGGCCCGCAGGTACGGACACTGCTCCAAAACACGGGGTATGATGTGCGCCAAACTGCAATTGTACCCGATGAACAGGCAAGTATCGAGAAAATCCTGATTGCCTGGGCGGATGAGCAGGATATTGCGCTTGTAGTCACTACGGGCGGAACGGGGTTTTCCCCAAGGGATATTACGCCGGAGGCAACGCTGGCAGTTTGCGAACGCCGAGCGGATGGAATCCCGGAGGCGATGCGGCGTGCATCTTTTGCAATCACGCCGCGGGCGATGCTATCCCGCGCCGCTGCCGGTATCCGTGGCCGAACACTGATTATCAACCTGCCCGGAAGCCCAAAAGCAGCGCTGGAGAATTTAGCGGCGGTACTGCCGACACTGGAACATGGACTGCAAATGTTGCGCGGTGGACAAGCCGACTGTGCTGCACAGCCTTAAGGGAGTGAGATGTTTCCATGCTGGATACTTTTGGACGTGAGATACGCGCAATGCGGTTGGCGGTAACCGAGGCGTGTGATTTGCGTTGTCAATATTGTATGCCTGCGCAGGGGCAAACCTCTCACGTAGCAATGCTGACGGCGGATGAGCTGGTCGCCATTGCGCAGGCGGCGGCACAGAGCGGCATCAATAAAATCCGTCTCACAGGCGGAGAACCGTTGGTTCGTAAGGACATTGTGGAAATATGCACGCGTATTGGGGCGCTGAAAGCAATTCATTCCCTGTGTATTACAACCAATGCTACCCATTTGGCGGAATTGGCTTTGCCGCTACGTAAAGCCGGTGTAACAAGGCTTAACATCTCGCTGGACTCCCTACGAGCAGATCGTTATGCAGATATTACACGCGGCGGGAACCTAAAGGATGCGCTGGCCGGGTTGCAGGCTGCGTTGGCTGCCGGATTTGAACGTGTCAAAGTGAATTGTGTGCTGATGGGCGGCATAAACGAAGACGAAATTGCGGACTTTGTGGCACTTACGCAAGATGAGCCACTAGAAGTCCGGTTTATTGAGCTGATGCCAATGGGGCAGTGCACAACATGGCCGAAAGAACGTTTTATCAGCGATGAATTGGTGCTTAAGACATGTCCTGATTTAATGCCGATTGATACCAACGGCGTTGCGATGCGCTACCGGCTACCGGGTGCGAAAGGCGCGGTTGGGTTAATCCGCCCCATGTCCCATGCGTTTTGCGGCGATTGTGACCGTATCCGTGTAACAGCGGATGGTATGCTGAAACCATGCCTCCATTCCAGTACAGAGATCAACTTACGCGGACTTACGGGGGAAGCGCTGCTTGCCGTCATCCGGCAGGGGATTGGCGCCAAACCTGCCACCCATCACTTAAATGAAACCGGCACCGAAACCAACCGTACCATGAACCAGATCGGAGGCTGACATGAACCAGCTGACGCATTTTAATGCGGAAAATCGTGCACGCATGGTAGATGTAAGTGAAAAAGAACCGACAACACGCAGCGCGACCGCCGAAGGCTTTGTTGTTATGCGGCCGGATACGCTTGCGTTAATCCAAAATGGCGGGGTTAAAAAAGGTGATGTTTTAGCCGTGGCACAGGTCGCGGGCATTATGGCAGCAAAGCGTACGCATGAGTTGGTGCCAATGTGCCATCCGATTGCGCTAACGGCGGTGGACATCTCCTTTGATTGCCGAACTGACCCTTGCGGTGTGCACATCATCGCTTTTACCCGGTGCAAAGGGGAGACAGGCGTAGAGATGGAAGCCTTAACGGCTTGCTCCGTCGCCGCGCTGACGATTTATGATATGTGCAAGGCTGTGCAGCGGGATATGGAAATAACGGACATTCGACTGCTGATGAAAAGCGGCGGGAAAAGCGGTGATTTTCATCGCAGCACAGAAACATACATAGGGGGAACACAACGTTGGCAACAGTCGTAAGCGTAAACATCAGCGAGAAAAAAGGGCAAAGCAAACACGAGGTTGATGCCGTTGAGCTTAAGTTAGGCGTCGGTATTGTGGGTGACGCGCATGCCGGCAACTGGCACAGGCAAATTAGCATGTTAGCGGAAGAGAGCATCGATACGATGCGCGCCTTGGGTCTTGCTACCCTTAAACCAGGGGCTTTTGCCGAAAATATTAACACGGAGGGCATTGATTTAAAAGCGTTGCCGGTTGGGACGCGCCTGTTGGTAGGAGAGTGTTTACTGGCTGTGACGCAGATCGGTAAAGAATGCCATAACGACGGCTGTGCGATTCAAAAAGCGACAGGAAAATGCGTAATGCCGACGGATGGCATTTTTACCATTGTGCTTACTGGTGGAACGGTGAAAAAAGGCGATATGATCGTGGTCATTAGATAAACCAATTCAATGTTGATTTATACACTGGCGTAAAGCGTGCGCTGCGTTACAATAGCTTGTATGGCGGTTAATGTTTCTGTGATTTCCGCTTGTGTATTGCCATAACCAATCGCAAACCGGACGGAACCCTGTGGAAACGAACCTAATGTATGGTGAGCGGATGGTGCACAGTGCAGACCGCATCGTGTACTAATACCGTATTTACGCGCCAGCTGGTTGGATACCATAGCGTTATCCATATCAGTAAAATCCAGCGATACAACGGATACCCTGCCCTCAAGCCCCTGTTTACCCAGAATACGTACATTGGGCAGTTTGCTGACGCCTTGCAAGAACTCGCCGCAGAGGCGCATATCGGCTTGATGAATAGTTTCCCAGTGAGCCGATATATATTGCATGGCTGCATATAAACCATAGATGCCCGGCAGGTTTTGCGTACCCGCTTCAAACTTATCCGGTAAATCCTTCGGCTGTGTCTCCATGCTGGACCGGCTTCCGGTGCCGCCCGCGACCAGCGCGGATACCTGACCGGCGAAAGAATGCGACATTAAAACCGCGCCTATACCCTGTGGACCCAATAATCCCTTGTGGGCAGGAACGACAATGGCGTCGGCATGGCAAGCCCTACGATGAACGGGCACGTGTCCGGCACTTTGCGCCGCATCAATTATATATGCAATCCCGCGTGCTTTACACAGGGCACCTACTTCCGCAACGGGCAGCAATGTACCGCATACGTTGGAAGCGTGCGTAAGGCAAACTAACCGGGTTTCAGGACGGATGCGTGATTCAATATCTGAAACGTGCAATGTGCCATCCGGCGCGCAGGGTACTTTTTCAACAAGCACTCCCGCTAATTGATGCAGCGGTCGCATGACGGCGTTATGCTCCATCGAGCTTACTAATACATGATCGCCTGGGCGGAGAAAGCCTTTCAGCAGTAAATTCAACCCAAAGGTTGCACCGGGGGTGAAGATGCAGCTTTCCGCCTCAGGAGAATCAAAAAAATCACATAAGGCTTCACGCAAGAGTAACATGGTCGTCTCCGCAGCGGTTGCCGACGGGTAACTACCCCGGCTGGGGTTACCGCCGCAATCCTGCAGATAACGTAGCATTGCCTGCGGAACGTTGGGTGCTTTGGGGTAACTGGTAGCGGCATTATCTAAATAAATTATCGACATTTCGTTATCCTTTCTTGCGTATCACGATAACATAGGTATAATAGTAGATATACAAATAGTATAACATATACTTGGGGGAATGAAAATGAAGAAACATCTGTCGGTTATCATCACAGGCGGTACAATTGGCTTAATTGCGTTGTTACTAGTTGCATTCGGCAATCCGGCAAACATGGGTTTCTGTATTGCGTGCTTCATCCGCGATACTGCCGGGGCTTTGAAGCTGCACCAGGCTTCTGTGGTACAATACGTACGTCCGGAAATCATCGGTATTATCTTGGGCTCGTTCCTGATCTCGCTGTTTACCAAGGAGTTTAAACCACGTGGAGGGTCATCCCCGGTAACGCGGTTTGTACTAGGCGCGGTCGTCATGGTTGGTGCGCTGGTATTCCTTGGCTGTCCGCTTCGGATGTTGATTCGCCTTGGCGGCGGAGACTTGAATGCGCTGGTGGGCCTTGTCGGCTTTGCTGGCGGCGTTGGGGTTGGCGTAGTTGCGCTGAACCATGGCTTTTCCTTAAAACGCGCCTACACCCAAAACAAGCTTGAAGGATATATGATGCCAGGCTTGGTTACGGCATTACTGCTATTGGCTATTTTCATTCCTACATTGTTTGCTGCATCTACTGAAGGCCCCGGCGCTCTACACGCGGCAATCGGCATATCGCTGGTGGGCGGACTGTTGGTAGGTGGTCTTGCACAGCGCAGCCGCTTCTGCATGGCGGGTGGCCTGCGCGACGAGATGCTGTTTAAGGATTTTCATTTACTATCCGGCAGCGTAGCGCTGTTGGTTGTGATTATAGTAGGCAACGTTATTTTAGGCAAATTCAATCTAAGTTTTGCGAATCAGCCGATTGCACATACCGACGGCGTATGGAATTTCCTGGGCATGGCGCTGGTTGGCTGGGGCAGCGTACTGCTGGGCGGTTGCCCCCTGCGGCAAACCGTACTGGCTGGCGAAGGCAATACGGATTCAGCAATCACCATTTTGGGTATGTTAGTAGGAGCGGCCATAAGCCATAACTTTAGTTTGGCGTCTTCCGGCAGCGGCGCTACAGCAAACGGAAAAATTGCCGTTGGTATCGGTGCGCTGGTTCTGATCGCCATTACGATGATGAATATTTCCGGAAAGGAGCAAAAGCATGAAAACTGTTGACGCAAGGGGCTGTGCATGCCCGGAACCCGTAGTAATGACCCGTAATGCCATTTTGGAAAGCCCGGAGGGGGCAGAAGTACTGGTGGACGCCAGTTGCGCGGTTGAGAATATCTCCCGTTTTGCCCGCAGCGCCGGATACGCGGTGAAAGCAGCGAAAAATGGCGATGAAGTAACACTGACATTAACGAAAAAATGAATGAATATATAGCAACTTTCCATACGCACTTTGCAGCGCTCAGCACCTGCCGTAAGCTCCAAAACGAAGGGCTTGCGGCAGAGATGGCGCCTGTTCCGCGTGCGCTTAGCGCCGATTGTGGGACTTGCGTAGTGTTTACCGCATCAACCCCCTGCCGGGCACTGATACATGCGGATTTTGAACGTGTGGTTATTGCGATGGAAGATGGAACCTACCAAACGGTGGAGGAAAACAATGCGCCTTAGTGATGCAATGGCAATTCCGAAAGGAATTACCGCAGTCGTGGGCGGCGGTGGAAAAACCACGCTGATACGCAGATTGGCACAGGAATTGAGCGAGTGCCATACGGTGCTGATTGCAACGACCACGCACATTTGGCCGCCGGATTGCCATACGCTGGTTTCGCCATCCCGTGCACAAATAGCAGATGCGCTACGAGAAGAACGCTTACTAGCAATTGGAGATCCATCACCAGAGGGGAAATTGACGGCTGTGCAGGCGCTTCAGAACCAATATGAGGGATTGGCGGATTATGTGCTAATCGAAGCGGATGGTTCACGCGGATACCCGCTGAAAGCGCCTGCGGAGTACGAGCCGGTATTGCCGGATGGTTCGGCGATGGTGATTGCGGTTGCTGGCTTGGATTGTATGCAAAAAACCATCCGGGAGGCTGCTCACCGGCCGCTGCGGTATGCGGCGCTTTGCGGCTTATCGCAGGAGGATATGGTTGAGCCGGAGGCTGTGGCATGTGTGCTGACACATCCGGCTGGACAGCGCAAAGGCGTCCATGGACGTTTCGCAATCGTGTTAAACCAAGTGGATACTCCAGCGCAATTGCTATTTGCCCGGCAAATAGCGCAAGCGATGCGGGAAGAAGTTTATTTTTTAGCCTTGCAAACGAAACCAAATTGGTCGGAACACTGGAAAGACGGTCAACAGCTGAAAGATTGATGAAGTAATTTGTTAATTTGCTGCATGGGCAAATGCGAAAGAAGGAGAATGCACATGCTTGTGGTTATCAAAGGAGCGGGCGATTTAGCCAGCGGCGTCGCTGTGCGGTTGCGCCGCAGCGGCATAAAACTGATTATGACGGAGATTGCCCACCCGACTGCCATTCGGCGTACTGTCAGCTTTTGCCGCGCGGTGTGGGAAAACGAAGCGACGGTGGAGGATGTGACTGCAAAGCTGGCAAAGGATGCCGTAGAAGCACAAGCCATTTCCGAAACAAGGGATATTGCTGTGCTGGTCGATCCGGATGCTGACTGCGTAGCAGCTTTAAAGCCGGACGCCATTGTAGATGCAACGCTTGCGAAACGGAATATCAATACGCATATTACGGATGCACCGGTTGTGATTGCGCTTGGTCCTGGGTTTACTGTGGGCGTGGATTGCCATGCGGTAGTAGAGACGATGCGTGGGCATGATCTGGGACGGGTTTTAACGCAGGGGAGCGCTATGCCCAATACTGGAAAGCCTGGCAACATTGCAGGATACACACAGGAAAGAATCCTGCGCGCGCCCTGCGCAGGCATATGGCAGACGAACTATACCATTGGCTCGCATGTTAAACAGGGCGAGATTGTCGCTACGGTAAATCGGCAGCCAGTGTATTCGACGCTTAACGGCGTCTTACGCGGACTGTTGCCGGATGGAACGCCGGTAACCGAAGGAATGAAAAGCGGCGATGTCGATCCGCGCGATGTAACGGAATACTGTGCAACAGTAAGCGATAAGGCGCGCGCACTGGGTGGCGCGGTGCTGGAAGCGTTGCTGATGCTATCGGGAGGAATCAAAGATGGACTGTAAACTATCTAAACTTGCAAAGTGTGCCGGATGTGGAGCGAAGGTTGGCGCGGGAACATTATCCAAACTACTAACCGACTTGAAGGTGCACCGGGATCCAAACCTGCTGGTTGGCTTTGATACCTCCGATGATGCATCGGTTTATCGCATCAATGATGATTTGGCGCTGGTACAGACGATCGACTTTTTTCCGCCGATGGTGGATGATCCGTATACCTTTGGGCAGATTGCAGCTACTAATGCACTGTCGGACATTTACGCCATGGGCGGAGAACCGAAGCTGGCGCAGAATGTGCTGATTGTGCCACAAAATATGCCTAAGGAAATTGTACACGAGATATTACGCGGCGGGTATGACAAAGCCTATGAAGCCGGAGCCATGATCACTGGCGGGCACAGCATCTACGGGGATGAACCCGTTTATGGGCTGGCGGTGACCGGGTTTGTGAAACCAGATCGGCTGCTATCCAATTGCAGTGCGCAAGTAGGAGACGTTTTATTTCTTACCAAACCGCTGGGAATCGGTATTTTGATGACAGCGCTGAAAGCTGGTATGCTTTCACCGGAAAACGAGAAGCGCTGCATTCAGCTAACAACAACGTTGAACCGTGCAGCGGCGGAAGCGATTAAGCCGTTTGAAATTCACGCCTGTACAGACGTTACCGGCTTTTCGCTGATGGGGCACGGATTGGAGATGGCTGAAGGCAGTGGAACTAGTTTAATCATTCATCCGTCTCAAGTGGATATCATCGATGAAGCTATCGAAATGGCACGAATGGGAATCATCCCGGAAGGGATGTACCGTAACCGTGAATTTGCGCAAGCCAGCGCGGATATAGGCACGACGCCGCTGGAAGTGACGGATGTGCTTTTTGATCCGCAAACATCCGGAGGCTTGTTAATAGCCGTGGCAGCGAAAGACGCGGACGCAGCATATAAAGCCTTGCAGGCTGCTGTGCCCTCGGCGCAACGCATCGGAGAAGTAGTACAGCGCCGGGATAAAGCGATTATTCTAGCAGAGTAAGCGATGGCTACATAAAAACCGCAAGCTGAAAAATATCAGCTTGCGGTTTTTTAAGCTTTAGTTCCGTTAGCCCGTTCGCCCCGGCAGCGTATCATTTCAGCGGCAACGCTTACGGCAATTTCCATAGGGGTTTCGGCGAGTATCGGGATGCCGATGGGTGTATGCACGCGTGAAAAATCATCTTGTGTAAATCCTTGTTTCAACAACATGTTTTTGGTATGCGCAATTTTAGAACGGCTGCCGATTAGCCCGATATAATATGCTGGCGTTCGCAGGGCGTATGTTAGAATAGCCAGGTCGTTGGCGTGTCCGCGCGTCATAATGACGATCTCATCATCCGCAGTAACCGGCGTGTATTGTGCAGCATCGCCAAAGGGAGCGCATATCACTTTATCAGCGGTTGGAAATAGGTCCGGATTGGAAAACTCGGGGCGGTCGTCGTAGATAATTGGTGCAAAATCGAGCTGTGCAAGCAGCGGTGCTACCTGCTGGGCCACATGACCGCCGCCAAAAATATAGGTATGGCTTATAAAGGAGACAGGTTCGACCATAACGCCGTGAATAGCATTGGCATGAGCGTCCGCATCTGGTTGATGCCATACGGCTTTACGGCCAAGGGATGCGTGCAATTGATCATCCGGCAAAGCAGTTGGGTTACTTGCACTATTCGTAAAACCGATATGAGTAATCTGCCCATGGGTGATCTGCCTAAGCAGCCAAACATTCTCCCGGTGCAGTAAGTGGTTGTTCAGCGCCAAGAAAAAAGGCGATAGCGATGGGGTGAGCAGCTGATAGGCGAGCGATACATTTCCGCCGCAAACCATCCCCAGATTTTGCACATCATCCTGCGTTAAGGTGTATTCCTGCACAGAAGACGAGCTGGAAGCGGGCAGCGAAATCCAAGCGAAAGACGCTTCTGCATCAACAGGTGTAGATGCAGAAGCAAGCTGAGCAGCGTTATTCAACAAACGGGTTAACTCCTGTAAGGCACGGTGTTCCAATACACCGCCGCCAACCGTACCAACCGTGGAACCATCGGTTAAAAGCAGCTGACAAGCACCGGCGCCACGCGGCGCAGACCCTTTGGAAAAAAGCACCGTAGCCATAGCTACGTTGTTGCCTTCGGAAAGTTGTGCTACGATAATGGGCAAAAGCGTTTTCATCGTGGTTCCTCACTTTGATGGTAGTCAGTAGATCTTTCTCAATTGTAAGCACTTTACAGCGGAGCGTCAAGCAGTGAAAAAGGACGACCGAAGAGTAGTATGCCTGATAGAAAAACGCATGTTGCTAACAGACAAATAAAAAATATTGCGCAAAGAAACGGACGTTTGTCTATCTTTTACGATGATAATACGCATTCCAGCAGAATATAAATTTGGAAAATAAGGCAAAAATCAGCCGCCGGTGATTATGCCGGCGGCTGAAGAACAGAATAGGAGCAACTGCGTGGTTGGTTTATTTGCCAACAACGCTAGCGGGGAGCATCGGCAAGATGATGCCGCCCAACACGGTTCCAATTCCGGCAGTAATGATTTGCACAATTTGTGCGGTTGCGGCAATGCCAATCGCCGTGTTAAAAGCAAGGCCTTTAACGCTTGGAGAAGTAAGCACGAGCGCTTGACCAAGCATAATCACAACATATTTAAGCAACGTAGCGATAATACCTGCGATCATCCAACGCACCCATTGCACTTTTAACGAGGATTTGTCTTTTTGCGCCAGCAAAGCGAATACGATGACCAACACCGCATTACCTGCCATGATAACCGGAACTAGCGGGAGGGTTGCGTGACCTTGCAAAAGAGCAATAATCGGCGTGATCAAGGCTACCGCAATACCGCTCCAAAGCCCAACGGCACAAGCGGCAACAATCAGCGCCAGATTAACAAGGCTGCCGATGATGTAGGTCGAAATGATATTGCTGCCGCCCAAAAACGGCCGTAGCAACTGAAAAACAATGGTAAGTGCAATTAAGATAGCGGTTGTTACCATTTTACGTATGTTTTGAGAGCTCATAAAATCAATTCCTTTCGGGTTACCGGTCAAGTGGCCGGAGTTGTCTTTTTTGTTAGGGCGCTTTTTACTTCAACACCCTGTAGGTTACCGAGTTTTGCGGTAAGAGAACCCAGCGTTTGGTTATCGCCTTCCACAATCAAACCGATCACGGCGGCGGGGGTGGAAGCATCCGGCACACCAATGCGGGCTTTAATGACGTTAGAATATTGCCCAAGAATAGCGTTGACTTCCTCGGCATGCTTGCGGTCGTTCATAACAATGCCGATAAATCCCAACCGTTTTTCCGCTTCCATGCTGATGCCTCCTGTACATGGATATCCAAGTGATGACTGGTTCATACTTGTAGAAAACAACATGAAAAAGACGACTAAAACAAAATGTTTAGCCGTCTAGAAAAATTCGCATAGATTTTCCTCCTCTCTTTTCGCTTTTGGCTGTGCCATCAGCGTCAACAGGGTTATCTTGGTTAAGAGTGCAATTCGCCCTGATGGTTGCCCACGCGGGTTTATCGTCCTCTGTAACAGTTACAGTATACCACAAACGGTATGGTTATGAAACGCGAAAAGAAAACAGATCGTCAGCCGCTAAATCATCCGTGACGCTGCTTGCGGCTGTTCCATCCGCATCGTGATCGGAGGGGGCTTGCGTGGGGTCTGACTGTTGTGGCACAAAGGTGCCGTCCAGCATTCCCAGCGCGGTCTCATAGGCCTTCTGGAGTTGCGCATCGCTCAAGTCGCCCAGTTCATACAGGGTTGTATTCCCTTCGGGTAATTCCACCTCAATGTCCGGCGTAATCCCAACCTGATGAATGCTACGGCCGTTTGGTGTGTAATACAGCGCGGCTGTTAATTGCATTCCTTCTCCATCCGTACCTACCGGCAACACAAACTGCACGACACCCTTGCCATAACTTTGCGTACCGATGATGGTGGCCAGACCATAATCTTGCAGCGCGCCAGACAGTATTTCCGAAGAGGATGCTGAATTTTCGTTGATCAGAACAATCAGGGGAATATCCAGCGCGCCTTCTGTGGCGTTGTAATACTCCCGGTCGCCGTTACGGTATTCCAAATAGGTTACCGTTTCTTCGGGCAGGAAAATATCCGCAATGCCAACCGCATCATCAATCCAGCCTCCAGGATTATCCCGGAGGTCTACGATCAACGCTTTGGCGCCATCGTTCAGCAGGCCGTTTAAGTGCGTTTGGAAAGTCTCGGCGCAGTCGCCGGAGAATTCATACAGCAAAATATAGCCGACATCGTCATCCAGCATACAGGAACTGACCCAGTTCACATGTACAACGGCGCGGGGGATATCAAAATCCAGCAGATTATCGCCACGTAATACTTGGATATGGACAACTTCGCCCACCTTACCGCGCATAATATTCACAGCGTCGTTAAGGGTGGTTGCATCAACATCCAAGTCTTCAACCTTATAGAGCACATCACCTTTGGCTACGCCGGCAGCGGCAGCCGGGCTGTTGCTGAAAACGCGGGTAATGGTGCACAGCATGGTCTCGTAGGACGCGGAAATTTGAATGCCAATACCGGCGTACTCGCCCTCGTCGTCCTCCCACATCGCGGCAAATTCTTCCGCGCTGTAATAGAAGGTGTATGGGTCGCCAAGCCCTGCCAGCAGGCCGCGTTTTGCGCCTTCCAGCATGGAATCCAAATCCGGATCAATATAGAAGTAATTTTCGACCATTTGTGAAATCTCATCCAGCGATGCATACCGTTCCAGACGGTCGTATTCGGATTTTGAAATCGTAACACTTTCCGAGCTGGTATTCTCCAGCGCATTGCCTTTAACGGAGGATGCGGTGCCGGACAATTCGGTATAACCAATGATCAGCAGCATCGAAAAGATTGCGATAAGCGCCAGTTTCCCGACTGATTTCAACAATTTCACGTGCTCACCCCTCAGTAAATCTGTTTGGGTTTTTCCTGGCCGCATTTTTTCAATTCGTACAGAATTTTAAACGTAACGGCATTGTCGAATTTTCGCAGATCCAGCCCTGTGTGGCGCTGCACTTTATCCAGACGGTAAACAAGCGTGTTGCGGTGAATGTAGAGCTGCCGGGCTGTATCCGAAAGGTTCAAGTCTTTACGGAAAAACATTTCAATGGTTTGCAGCATTTCATCGTTAAAAAGCTTAGCGGTCTTGCGGTTGAAAAGAAGCGCGTGATAGTGCATGCTTTCTTCGCGTGAAACGTTCATTAAGAAGCGCTCTAAAAGCAGGTTACGGAATACGAAGATGCTTTCATCCGGCGAAAAGATACGGCCGACTTCCATAGCGCGGCGCGCCTCCTGATAGCTTTCGCCAAGCGTGGATAAGGTATGCTTGCTTTCCCCAATGCCGATTTCAACCGTTTGTACGGCTTCCTCCATCAGGGTTTCCTGTACGGCTTGCGCAAATTGGTATAAATCCTCAATGCCGTCGATACCGTTCATATCCTTAATTAAGACAACCGTATACCGGTTCATCTCCACTAATGTATCGGTGTCCGAAAGGGGAATAAGCTCTCCGAGAATGCTGTAAGCACTGTTCTTTTCCGTTTGCTCCATTTGGAACAGCATTACGCAGCGTTCCATATCTTGGGCGATCTGGTGCTCGCCTGCGCGGGATACCAAGTCCGCCCCGGTCAGCTCCTGCTTGAGCACCCGGCGGAACACATCGCTATGGCTGGAGATGGATAGGCTGCTTTTAAACAGGCTCATCAGCATAGCGTCGGTTACGATCAGCAAATTCTCGGCGCCCGGCGCATCGACAGGGCAAACTAAAATAAGCGGGGGGTTCATATCCAGCGGGCGATAGAACAGTTCGCCGATGCGGTGGGAAATCCCCGCAGCCATTACCAGATTGGGTAATGGCGTTTGCTGATCGATTTCCGGGACGATACAATTCCCCTGTGAATCCAACAAGCGTAAATGCGCTGATAATTGGTTGAAGATTTTTTCAATCCGTTTTATATACCGCTTTTCAATATACATGCGCTTTTTCTCCTCTCGCGCGAAAACTTCCAATATTCCATTGAAAGTATACCACAAGTGACGGATTGTGAAAAGCGCGCAAATACACAGAATACACGGTGAAAACCTATACATGAAAGTAATATCCTGCTGTATCGCGAAACAAAGCGGATATGACGCAATAAAACAGCAAACAGAGACGGAAGCCTTAAAATGCTTGAACCCTGTTTGCTGTAGTGCGGTTATTTATGATTGATTATTGATCAAGTATGCGGCCATCTGTAGAGAGGGTAACCACTTGCCACGGAATCATTTTACCGCTGGCTTGCAGCGCCTTTACAACAGCTTGCGTAAGACCGCCGCAACAGGGAACCTCCATACGCACAACCGTTAGGCTTTGAATATCGTTGCTTTTCAGAATGGCAGACAGTTTCTCGGCATAATCTACACCATCCAGTTTAGGGCAGCCAATCAACGTAACGTGGTTTTTAATGAAACGTTCATGAAAATCGCCATAGGAAAAAGCAGAGCAGCTTGCAGCGACCAGCAGCTTCGCTTTTTGGAAATACGGTGCATTGACCGGCGCAAGCTTGATCTGAACCGGCCACTGGGCAAGCTGAGATACACGGGGTGCAGAGGTACTTACGTTCTCCTGTGCTGAAGAAGGATGCAGCGTACGGGATTGGGTACCCGGACAGCCACAAGCCAGCGGCGCTACAGGCTGGGTACGATGGGCGGCGACCGCCTCTTCATCATACGCGGCGGCCTCCCGCTCGGTAAACGTAATCGCACCGGTTGGGCAGGCGGGTAAGCAATCCCCCAAACCATCACAATAATCATCGCGCAATAATTTGGCTTTACCATCCACCATACCGATGGCTCCTTCGTGGCAAGCAGCGGCGCATGCGCCACAGCCGTTACATTTTTTTTCGTCGATTTGAATAATTTTCCTGAGCATAATAATCGCCTCCTTGACGCTACGGGATGATTATAGTACACTTGGCATAAAGAATCGGTTGTTTTTACAACAAATGGAGGATAATGCTAATGATTCAAATTTTGCAATCATCCGTTTTGTTTTCCGGTTATACACCCGAACAACTTAAACAGTTATTGCCTTGTCTGGATAGCTGGGAAAAAACGTATGATAAGGGCGAGTATTTAATGCGAATGGGGGATAGGGCTGAGATGATCGGCATGGTGCTATCCGGCAGCGCGCACGTTATTGAAGAGGATTTTTGGGGCAACCGAAACATCATTACAGAAATTGGTATAGGGGAAGTATTTGCGGAAAGCTATGCCTGTGCAAACAGCGCGCCTCTTCAAGTGGATGTGGTAACCCAGGAAAAAACGACGGTGTTATACATCTATATTCATAAGCTGCTTACACCTTGCGGGAAAGCTTGCGATTATCATATTTCATTGATACGCCGTCTGGTTGGGATGCTTGCGCAGAAAAACCTGTTTCTTAATGAAAAACTCCGGCATGTTACCCGCCGCACAACGCGGGAAAGAATACTATCTTACTTATCCGCGATTGCAGCCCGAAAAGGCAGCGCAGAGTTTGATATACCCTTTAATCGGCAGCAACTGGCGGATTATTTGGCGGTGGACCGAAGCGCGATGTCCAGTGAACTGGGCAAATTGAGAGATGAAGGAACACTCACCTTCCATAAAAATCATTTTTCACTGTTGCAATAGGCTATATTGGAAGGTAATCGGAAAAAACAAGTCCCGGAAACCATTCCGGGACTTGTTTTCTTTGTAAGTATACTCATTACCGCAGTATAACTTGCAGTGAGTTCAATTATGGTTCTGTTACATCGTTTACCGTAATGGTAATAGCAAGAGAGTCATCCAGCGTACCGTCCGATGCGGTTACGGTTAAGTCATATACATTATTCGCGCCGGCATCGCCCGGAGTTTCGTAATCCGGCGCGGCGAGGAAGGAAAGCACACCGCTACTGCTGTCGATTGTGAACAAGGCACTATCGGTACCGCTGATGGAGTAGGTAAGCGTATCACCATCCGGGTCGGTTGCGCTAGCGGTATAGCCAGTGCTGGTCTGGTTCTCATCACAGCTGCTGGAGGTGCCGGACGTGATGGAAGGCGCTTCGTTCACGTCGTTAACCGTAATTGCTAGAGCAATGGAATCGCTTAAGACGCCGTCGGATGCGGTTACCGTAATATCATAGGTGTTATCCGCGCCGCTATCCGCAGGGCTTTCATAGTTTGGCGCGGAAGCAAAGGAGAGAACGCCGCTGCTGCTGTTGATGATGAACAAAGCGCTGTCGGTACCGCTGATGGAGTAGGTGATCGGATCACCGTCGGCATCGGTCGCAGCAGCGGTATAACCGGTGCTGGTTTGGTTCTCATCACAGCTGGCTGTGGAACCGGAGGTGAAAACCGGCGCTGATTCACCAAGATCATTGACGGTAATGGCAATGGCGAGCGAGTCGCTTAGCGTGCCGTCCGATGCGGTTACAGTTAAGTCGTATACATTATCCGCACCCGTATCGCCCGGAGTTTCGTAATCCGGAGCCGATAGGAAGGTAAGCACGCCGCTGCTGCTGTCGATGGTGAACAGGGCGCTGTCGGTACCGCTGATGGAATAGGACAGCGTGTCGCCATCCGGATCGGTAGCGGTTGCAGTGTAGCCCGTGCTAGTCTGATTCTCGTTACAGCTGCTGGAGGCGCCGGATGTAATGGACGGAGCTTCGTTTACATCGTTTATCGTGATGGTGAATACCTCTGTATAGGTATTGCTGGTGGAATCCGTTACCTGTACGCGGATGCTATAGCTGGATTGTGTTTCATAATCGGGAACCATTGCGGTCTTCAACGCATCCGCATCAATGGTGAAGCTAGCATTATCCGTATCGCCTGTACCGGATACCAATGCGTAGGTGAAGGTGTCGCCAACATCTGCATCTGTTGCAGTAAAGGTGCCGACTGTAGTTCCGCTTGCGCTGTTTTCGTCAATAGTGTCGGCCGAGAGGGTAATATCGGTCGGGGCATTCGCCGAAGCCGTTGCAGTCGGCGTAGCGGAGAGGCTGTCGGTGTGTGCGCCTAGGCCTATCGCATTCACTGCGGCTACCCAGAAGTAATACGTTGTATCATTTGATAAGCCAGAAATGGTAGAGGTCATTACGGACGATGTACCGGAAATTGTGGAGACGGAAGCGCTGCTGAAGTCGTCCACAGTATTGTAATATAGATAATATCCGAGGATTGGACTGCCGCCATCGCTGGCAGGCTCGGTCCAAGTAAGTGCAACTTCGCCGTTTCCAGCGATAGCAGTATTAAGAGTGGGCACATCCGGAACGGTTGCTGCAATCACGGTAAGTTCGCTAATCACAGCAATCTTGTTGCCATAGCTGTTATTATCAACGCTGAGTGCAGTTACTTTAATAACGGAACCTATAGTTGCCGCAGCGTCCACAGTCAGCGTATCGCCAACGAGGGTGCATAGGCTGCTGCCCTGCGTAATGGAAAGCGTATAAGCGGGGCTGGAAAGGTTAACACCATCAACGGTGACGACGAAAGTAACGTCGGTACCCTGCTTAATATCATCCGTAGAAGGATCGATGGTGATGCTGGTCGCGAGAGGATCGCTTGCGGTCACCGTCACTTCGCAAGTAGCGGTAATCTGGTCACCGGAGCTGTTTTCATCCACGCTGGTGGCGGTTACGATGATTACGGCGCCAATAGTGGCCGAGCCGTTAATGGTAAGGGTATCACCGCTGAGCGATGCCATGGAAGCATTCTGGGTAATAGCAAGCGTATAGGCCGGGCTGGACAGGTTGGTGCCGTCAACCGTAGTCGTCAGATCAACCGTATCGCCCTGCGCGGCGCTTGTGGTTGCGGGGCTTATAGCGATGCTGGTTGCCTCCGCATCGTCATAGATGTAATTGGTTAAATAATAGTTCATCATATAACCAGTGCGGCTGCCCACGGTAATGTAATCCCACGTGGAGCCGTGCGATAGCACGCTTACGACAGTGCCCACGCTATATACGCCAATGATGGAATAGCTTGTGCTGGGGCCTGTACGCAGCCGTACGCCGTAGCCATTCGGGCTCCAAATGGTCGCAGTATCCCCGGACGGCGTGCCGCCGCCGCTGGTGGTGAGGAATTTATTCATCATATATCCCACACGGGTGCCGACTTGGATTTTATCCCAGTATGTGCCTTCATCCAAAATGGTTACTGCGGTGCCAACCGGATAAACGGCCAAAATGCGATATCCAGTACTGGGACCGGAGCGCATGCGCACGCCGTAACCATTGGTACTGGTTACGTAGGCTGTACCGGTTCCGGGGCTGTATAGCGAAATATAGGAGGAATACATATAGCCAGTTTGACCATCTGGCGCTTCCACATGGTACCAGCTGCCGGATGTGCCCAGTATTTCTACACGGGTGCCGGTATAATAGGACGTTATGGTACTGTAGCTGAAAGATGGGCCGGAGCGCAACCGCAGCCAGCCACCGATGACATAGCCGTATTGCGTACTTGCCAGTGATACCGCTGGAATTATTGTTGCCAGAAGTAATACAACTAAGCATATTGATAGTATCCGTTTCATGGCGGAACCCTCCGTTTACTATTGGCTCTAATCATGACATAGAACGATACGAAAATCGCATATCATCCCAACTAGTTTGAATTGTATCGCATTTTTCCTTATATAGCAATGTATAACCCTTGTATTTGCTTGAAAAATTGCGTTTTTGGACAATGTAACAACCTGAACAAACCAAAAATGTCTTTATATGGAAGCGATAATATTTCTTGCGCCTAACCGGCATTTTACTCTTGAAAAATAATTGTAATGATGATATAATTCGTTTTGTTTCGCCGAAGTGATGGAATGGCAGACGTGACGGACTCAAAATCCGTTGTTGGCGACAACGTGCGGGTTCAAGTCCCGCCTTCGGCACCATATAATCACCTATGCATTAATACAATGCGTAGGTGATTGTTTTTGTGTTCAAAAGTGCGAGAAACGTTGATATATAAGGGCTAGTTGTAATATGTGGTATGCGGCTATATCCAACTGCATTAGGATTGACGGGTCAATTCTATCAATCATGCCCCGCTGCAACAAAACCCCGAAAAATGCACCCTAAATGCGATACTCTGGGACGATGGCCGAGAATCGTTTAAGGGTTTATTTGCTTAGAGTCTCCCCGTTATTCTGATATAACACGCATTTACCCTCAATATAATATCCATCCTCTTTTTAAATGTTCAAGTAATTTTGCTTGCCTAGCTTGAACAATTATTGGTGTCCATGTAATTTCCTGGAGCACTTGAGAAGTTAGGGCGTAGGATGTTGTGCCGTTTTTATTTGCGAAATACTCCTTCTTCTTTCGCTCAAAATCAAAGTTTTGTGCGCTGGAATTATGCTTGCGCGTCAAAGGCACAAGATTAGCAATGCGATGTAACCACTGCTCTCTATCTTCTATATACGGCCAGTTCTGTTGCCAATCGCTATGTTCGGCAACTGTTTGTGGAAGTACATGTTCTATTGTCAACACACTGGGATCATATGATGCAGCACCGTCTGCTACAAATGAATCTAGTCGTAAGAGAGTATAGTTGCGACGTATAGCCAGCAGCTTATACACTTCTCCGTCCAGCTCGCTGATAAAGGCTTTCTTTTCTTCTTCAGTTAACTCAATTATTCTTAATGGGTTTTCAAGTGTTGATTCTGGCCTATCGTCGATCTCTTTGATTATCGACGCATACCGCTCTATTCTTATATTCACGCCCCTGGCACAAATATGCAGATATGCGGCTAATCTCTCTAGTCTCGAAAAGAACCATAGTAAATAATCAGAATCATTCTTGTATTTTGCCATGAAATATACTGCCACCGGAATCCAGTCCGCGTTATTGATTTTGCCAAGCCACACCAGAAGTGCATTGATCTTCTCGGCGTTTTTAGCTGCCTCAAAGCTGTGACCCCTAATGTCCGAAAAAGCATAAACATATGGTTTAAGAACTCTATCAATGAATTTTTTCGGGTCTTTATTATCCTTATCTGAAAATACTTGTGTATTAAACTCTTCCAACAGCATTCTTTTAGCCTTGACCTTTGCAAAAATCATACGAATATGGCCAAAGAGCTCATTAAAGCTAGCGCGCCCAGTCATTTCTTCTAGGGCTTCCCACTTTTTGGTATATGCATCCTGTTCGGTTACAGGTATCTGACCCAGTAAATCGGCTTTAATTATATCTATTGGCAGTAAATCAAGGCCTCTACTATTCATTACAGAAAACACCCTAAATGCAGATTGCTGATTAGGTGTAGAAACGGCAACAATAAAGCACTGTTTCAACAGAAATTTACTGAAATTTAACAGTTCTTCGTCAGTGCTAAATTTTTTTTGTAGCCTAGATAATAGTAATATACAGTTCTCCTGTATATGTATTTGAGCCTCGTTTTCGGCTTCTGCTTTTGCTATGTTGTCTACTCCTTTAGATTGAATGTGCTCATCAAAGAACACTTGATCCTTTTCGCGTAGTAACAATCGTGGGCTTGCTTCTCGTCCTTCCAGCATATTTCCGGGTTCTCTAATATACCCTTCAACTAATCTCTTCTTCTCGATATCAACAAAACAGGATGCTAACGCAGCAAATAAAATGGTTAAGGTTGTAAGCCGCTGTTGCCCGTCAATAACAGCCGCTTTTGTCTTGTTTTCTTCCTTAATCAATACGATACTTCCAAGGAAGTAATTTTCATCATGAGTATTTAAATAGAAGCCGTACAAATCATCAAATAGAGTGCCTGTTTCCTCCTTTGTCCATGCATAGGGACGTTGGTAGTTGGGAATCTCATATCTAAATTTTGAACTAAAAATATCACTTAAATCATACTCGTTACCACTTATTTTCTTGCTCATATTGGTTCCCCTTCGCTGATACAATTTTATATTGTCTGTTAGTCGCATTAACAAAAGTATATCACATTGCCTCTTCACAGCATAGACAGGAAAAACCAATAGCATAAACATATAAGAACTCTTTATCTTGTTGATATGCCTTCTCTGAAACGAAACTCCACCTTATTCTTCGAGAAAACCGTCACGCTCTCCACCGTCGCATTCCACGACTGCTCATCGAAATCAGCAATCAATCCATTCTGCTTTTCAAGGGCCCGAATGAACGCCGCTAGTTTGGTACGGCGGTTTTTGCGCTCCTGAATTTGTGTTTCGATATCGGTCATAGCTGATTTGGCAATGTCATACCGAGCAAGCAGCTCTTCTTCCCGTCGCGCGTAATCCTCGGGATCAAGCCCGACCTGCGCATTCTCAGCGATCAGTCGCCGTATCAACCCCTCGACAACATCGTATTCATTCTGCTGCTTAGCGTGTTCCAGTTTAACGGCGGAGGTGTCGGTGAGTGTCTTAATGATATCCCGATACTGCTGGATGATAGTATCTTTGGACGAAATCATCAGGTTGATGGTTTCCACAAACGCCTGCTTGATTTCTTCCTCATCCACGTGCGGGGTGTTGCAAACCTTATCGCCCTTGTACTTGTGATTGCATTGCCATATTACCCTGCGATATTCATCGGTGGAATGCCAGACCTTCCTGCCAAAGTAACCGCCGCACTCGCCACAAATGATGCGGCTGGAGAAGCACCCACCCTTGCCGGTGTATTTCGCCTGCCTGCGCCGCGCGAGCTCGACCTGCACCTCGTCAAAGGCCGCAGGCTCGATAATCGCCGGATGGCTGTTCTCCACGTAATATTTCAACACTTCGCCCTCGTTGGGCTTCATTTTCTTGGTCAAGAAATTGATCCCGCCCCCGAGTGTTGTACCAGATTGACTACCTTTCAATTTGGTACAACGCTTGGGGGCAGGATCAGAATCAATTGCGGTACAAGCCTTTTATTCGGCGCGATCAAACAGTTACGATCAGCATATCGTAACACTGCAATTCATGGCGGCGTACTGCCTGCATTGCTTATTGCATATATAGCTAAGGTAAGTATTACCAATAGTATTAAAGTTAGAGTGTCTTTTAGATACTATGGTGAACTTTAAAAAGATTATAGCCGTGGGAAGTGTTTATCATCCAAATATGAATCGATTATTGCGATTTTTCACTGGAATACAATGGTGAAAGTATCGTTAGGATCGCCGATAAAAGCGATTTTACCGTTTTCGGGCAGTACGGTAACGCTTTCTTTACTGACGGTGGTGTAATTAACGCATAGGTCGTATTGATCATATACAATATAAGCCGCGCCATCCGGTATGGTTACGGTCATTTTTTTTCCCGCAAGAGCGGTATCGATAGCATAATACTGTGCATAACCGTTTTCCTGAATGGTGTAGGACGTGGTTTCACTGTTGATGGCGGGGATGCAGTCTTCACGAATATAAAGCAGATCGTTCACTTCCATGTATTCTGTACCGTTTTTTATATGGAATATCAAGTCTGCGGTGTCACGGAATTTCACGACGTTAACAGCGCTGTTATAATCAATGATTAAGTCAGCGCCACGGGCAAAGCCATCCGAAAAGGAGCCGTTCAATTGGATTGTACTGGTACCCATATTAGCGAAGTATTCTTGAGAGGAAGATTTTTCACTTACAATATAGTATTTCTTACCAGCACGCTCGCTCCATGTTGCAAGTACATCCGGGTCAATGGTTGTTGGTTCTGCTTTTACGTATAAAAACAGGGTTGCAGTCAGATGCCCGATCCCAGGATATACCTTATATTGGCTGCTTTGCAGATAGATGTTTCCATCTCTTTGCAGCGAGAACTGTAGGGCTGTACTTCCATCCTTGGAAACAAATGTGCCATCATCTGTATAAACATAGTCAACGTTTACATTACCATCAAGCGTGGATTGGGTTAAAATTCCACCTTTCACGCGAATGTTTATTTCCGATGTAACGTTGATATAAAGCCCCGAATAAGCCTCAAGCGCTACGGGCATTTCTGCTTTTTCAGGCGCTGTTAAAACACGCTGCGGGGTAAGCTGGTTAATGATTCCCTTTGCAAGCAACAGTTCTTGCAGCATTGTTGAGGCAAAGGCACAATCAACGGAAGAGGAGCCGCCGGAGGATACGACCGCCATTGCGATGTTAAGCTGCGGCAGAACGACCAATGAGGAATGGAACAAATATGTATCGCCGCCCTTGGTCAGCGCCGTGATTCCGTAATCCCCAAAAGGAAAACTATGCACTGTATCCCAGCCAAGGCCAAAGGCCATTAAGTTGTCGCCCTCATAGTCGACCCAAATCCCGCTTTTATATTCTTCCTCCTGCATGAGCAAGGTAGCCTGTTCTGATAGAATGCCCGGAAACTTTCCCATGAGCACTTGCGAAAATTTGCACAGGTCTTCCGCAGTGGAATACAGACCGCCGGTACCCAGAACGTTGACGGTATCCGTCGGCAGTGCGCCTATAAAATAAGGTAAATATGTTTTCACAAGGCGCTGATGATCGAAATCATCATGCGGTGTTTTGGTATTGAAAAGGCCAAGCGGTTTGGAAAAGTGCTGCGCGATAAATTCCGTGTAACTTATTCCGCTGACGTGTTCAACCAGAAGCTCCAGTAACGTGAAACCGTCATTGCAATACTCGCTCATTTCTCCCGGAGAAGCTTTGAGATGCTGACCCGCCAGCTTCTCAAGAAGCGTATCGTGCGATTGCGTAGAGTTATCATCAAATAAAAACGTGTTTGAAAAGGTGGAACCATATAGGCCGGAGGAGTGATTAAGCAGCATGCGGGGGGTTATCTCTTTATAGCGTGGGTCGTCCATAACAAATTCTGGGATATAGGCAGTAAGGGGCGTATCAATATCAATAAGCCCCTGATCATAAAGCACCATTACGGCGGCGGAGACGAACATTTTACTTGTCGAGCCGATGCCGTACATGCTATCTTTTGTGATCGCCCGGTTTTCTGCTTTGCTGTAAACACCGCTGGCTCCAGAAAGAACAATGCATCCGTTATCTATCATTGCGTACTGGACGCTGGTTGCGCCATGGTCGCTGACGATCAGCCCGGCTATTTGCTGTGCCTGATCCGCAAGTGAGTTTGTATCGCCAGCCATTGCAAAAGAAACCAGAGATAGCAGCAAAACTACGAGTAAGGCGGCAAATACTGTTTTTCTCCCAAAAATCGATCTCATCATGGTTGCTATCTCCTTTTCGCCGGCGTGGGGTACGATTGCCCGTTAGAGCAATACATGCTTTCTATGTGCACGATTTTCAAGTAGGAATGTTAATTGGGGCAGGATATGACACAATAAATTTAAAAAGTTTTATACGGATTTGGCGCTTACTGTCCGCTGATCAATTCACATTCCATGGTGCTGTTCGTAAGAAATGCCAGTGGCAATTCGCCGGTAGGTATCGTGTATTCTGCCGTGGGAAACTGAATCGCGAGCGGCAGGAATACTTGCCTGCTGGCTGGGGGAATCAACGGCAGATCGGTATCTTTTTGAACGACACAACGCATAGAATCCTGGTTCGCGAAGTAAAAATCAATGAATATCTGCCGTTCTTCATCGCTCAGGTTTTCCGGGATTAGCGCCAACTGCCCAACAGATGTGTCAACAGGCACCCAACCATAATTCGGCAGGTAAAATTCCGCCCAGAAATGCCCGCCAAATTCATCTTTAAACAACTGCCAGCCGCCAGTTGTTCTGGCGGGGATACCCAAAGCCCGGCACATGGCGGAAAAATACATCGATTGGGCGCCGCAATCGCCACGCTGGTATTGGTGTACGTAACTGGACTCGCTCAATGCTGTCCGCGGCCACAGAATATTGTGGGGCATAAGCGCATAGGTGACATTATTAACAATATAATCGTACAGCTTGCGCGCAGCCAGATAAGGATTATCCTCACCTGCGGCAATACTTTCAGCCATCAAACGGATTGCCGGCGTAATTTCGGTATTACCATAGGAACGAGTATACATTTGGTAAAGGGCTGAACTTTGATCATACTCGCCAATGTTTTGCGGATCAATCGAAAAACGCTGCACAGAATGTGTAAAGGTAAAGACGACCTGAATGGATAAATCCCCGGCGAGTTCTGCCAAGGGAACTTCAATATAGATAAGACCAATATCCTCATCAATACTCGGTGGCAGTTTTACCCACTCTTTGGGTGTAATGGACTCAATGGTAACGCCTGTCTGGGCCCCGGTGTTGATGGGAACCGGAAGCCAAAGGCGGTACATGCCCTGCGCTGGCAATTTATCCCGCGGGATGGTTATCGTGTGCGTACCTCGATACACCGCAGGTGAGTCATACTGCATATAGGATTCCTCTGACTGATTTTCAGCCAGTTGGTTGACTTTTAAAACTAAATTATACAATGTGTCCATGTTTTTTTCGTTGATGCGCATCAGTTCCATATGGCGGTACGCAAGATTAACCAATGCCTGATCAAGATAATGCTCTTCTCCGTCATAAAAAGCGTGTTCCGTTTCTTCTGGTGCGGTCCACAAGGTTATTTCTTCCTCGCTGACTTGCGGATACGCCTTTCTGATTTGATCTTTCAGTTCTTCCAAGGTGTACGGATAAATAATGAGGTACAGGGAAGCCCGTTGTGCACGCATGTCGCAGTCATCCGCCAGTTTTGTTTTTCCTTCCGCAAGCAAAAGTGGGATTGCTTGCGCAAATAGCTGCTGCGCTTTTGTATATTCTTTTTGTGTTTCGGCTTCCTGCGCCTGCTGATATAGCAGCTCGCCTTCGTTTACGCTTTCAGCCATGCAGCGACAGGGTAAGCCTAGCAGGAATAAAGCAAACAAGAAGAATACCAAGAAATATACACTTATAAGCTGGATAGGTGTGCTGATTCTAGTACACTTGATGCAAATCATTTTTTTACCTCATCACAGGGGTTGTCAGGATAGCTTTTCTTCAGAGATGATCTATGAATATTGTAACACAAGATGCTAATACATCAAGCAAAATAAGTAATTCCGTTGGTGTTAAGAGCATTTGAATGCATAATGGGCATCGTTTGTCAATATGAAGATTATATTAATAAAATCGTGGAAATGGCATATTGCATACTTGGAACCTGCCCACTACAATAAAATAGAATCATGTGGCTACTGGCGATTTTACGACCACATACTAACAAAAGTGGCGGTACAAACTCGCTTCGTTTGCGAAGCATGAAAGTGTTTTTTTGATCAATGTTTTCCATAACGGCTGAGAATGATCGCTGATAAGATTAAAGATGGTTACGCTATGATGGTAAATGAATAAATATTCTCATTTCAAAGGGTTACAGTTGAAAGAGAAGGGATAACAATAACGCATTATTATATTACGCTGCCTGTTTATTGTTTTACAGGCAGCGGAGAATACGGGGGAGTCCATGAATATTTTCGTATGCATCAAACAAGTACCCGCCACAAGCAAGGTACAGGTGGACGAGCAGACCGGGGTGCTCAAGCGCGCGGGTGTTGCCAGCAAAATGAACCCGTACGATCTGTACGCGCTGGAGGCGGCGC
This sequence comes from Candidatus Limiplasma sp., assembly GCA_963675655.1. Lineage (GTDB taxonomy): Bacteria > Bacillota > Clostridia > Christensenellales > Aristaeellaceae > CAXXOK01. Next base: position 3,136,055 of record OY776489.1, on the reverse strand, counting down.
TGCGGCTTAGGGAACTGCACGGCGGCACGGTGACGGTAGGCACCATGGGCCCGCCGCAGGCACAGGCGATTGTGAAAGAAGCCTACTGGATGGGCGCGGACGAGGGCTATGTGTTCTCCGACCGGCGCCTTGGCGGCGCGGATGTGCTGGCTACCAGCTATACGCTTTCTCAGGCCATCCAGAGCGTGGGCGATTTCGACCTCATCCTCTGTGGCAAGCAAACCACCGACGGGGATACCGCACAGGTCGGCCCCGCCATCGCCGAGCACATGGGCATCCCTCACGCGGCGTGGGTGTCCGGCGTGACCGTGCGGGACGGCGGCGTGGACGTGGAACAGCAGTTGCAGGACGTGGTGGAAACCGTGCACATGCCCTTTCCTTGCCTGATTACCGTGGAAAAGGATATTTACATGCCGCGCCTGCCTTCGCTCAAGGCGGCTAAAGCAGTCAAGGATAAGCCCGTGCATATGATCGGGCTGGATGCCTTCCCGGATACCGACCCCAGCCATTATGGCCTCTCCGGCAGCCCCACGCAGGTGGAGCGCATCTTCCCGCCGCCCTGCGGCGCGGAAAAAGAGGTGTGGACGGGCGAAGACTGCGCAGAAAGGCTGCATGAAACGCTCATCAAATGGAAGTTTATCGGCGGGGAGGCAACGGCATGGCACAAATAGCAATACTGGAGCGCAAGTGCGACGGCTGCGGTGCGTGCGTTGCCGCCTGCCCCTTTGGCGCGATTGATATGAAGGACGGAAAACCCGAGTTGAACGCCGCGTGCAAGGTGTGCGGCGTGTGCGTGAAAGCCTGCTCCAAACAGGCGATCATCCGGCTGGAAACCAAGGTGGACAGCGTGGATAAAAGCCTGTGGAAGGATATCCTCGTGTTTGCGGAAACCGGCGCGCACGGCCTGCACCCCGTGAGTCTGGAGCTGATCGGCAAGGCGCGGCAATTGGCAGCGCCGGTCGGTTTTGCGGTAAACGCCGTGCTCATTGGCAGCGGCATAGCGCAGGATGCCGAAGAGCTGCGCCACTACGGCGTACAGACTGTGTATACCTACGACGATCCGCAGCTTGCCTACTTCCGCGCGGATGCGTTTGCCGCCTGCGCGCAGGACGCGATTAAAGCGCTCAAGCCCAGTGTGGTGCTGGTGGGCGCGACCTCGCTGGGGCGCAGCCTTGCGCCGCGGCTGTCTACACGCTTCCATACCGGCCTCACCGCGGACTGCACGTGTCTGGAGCTACGGGAGAATACCGATCTGGTACAGATCCGCCCGGCATTCGGCGGCAATATCATGGCGCAGATCGTTACCACCAATACTCGCCCGCAGTTTGCCACCGTGCGCTATAAGGTGATGGACGCGCCGACAAGGCAGGAGAAAGCGGCAGGCGCCATCGTAACGCGGAAAATCCCCAAAGGCGTAACCGCCTCCCCGGTCACCCACGTGCGCACCGTGCCGGTGCCCGCGGGCAAAACCATCTCCGACGCGGAAATCCTCGTGGTGGGCGGCCGCGGGCTGCAAAAGGAAGCGGATTTGCAGCTGGTGAAAGAGCTGGCGGCACTGCTTGGCGGGGACTGGGCGGTCAGCCGCCCGCTGGTGGAAAAAGGTTGGGCGGATAATGGGCGGCAGATCGGACTTAGCGGCCGTACGGTGCGCCCGCGGCTCATCATCACCTGCGGGGTCAGCGGCGCAATCCAGTTTGCCAGCTGTATGAATTGCAGCGATCATATTATCGCCATCAATACCGATGTGAAAGCGCCGATTTTCGATGTGGCGCACGTAGCCATCGTGGGGGATTTGTACCCCATTGTACGGGGCTTAATTGCCAAACTGAAGGAGGGCGCGGCATGAAACCATTCAAGCAAATAGACGCGGCCGACCTCGCGTATTTTGAGGCGCTGCTCCCCGGACGCGTGTTTTCCGGGGACGCGATCAGCGAGGATTACGACCATGACGAGATGACCGAGTACGGGCACTTCCTGCCGGACGTGGTATTGCAGGCGCTGAGCACGGAGGATGTAGCCAAAGTGCTGGCCTATTGCAACCAGCGCAACATCGCCGTAACCCCGCGCGGGGCGGGCACCGGCCTGTGCGGCGGGTGCGTGGCTACGCAGGGCGGTGTGATCCTCTCCACCGAGAAGATGAAGAAAGTGCTGGAAGTGGACGAGAAGAACATGACCGCCACGGTGGAGCCGGGCGTACTGCTGATGGAGTTCCCCAAGGCGCTGGAAGGCACGGGGCTTTTCTACCCGCCCGACCCCGGCGAGAAAACCGCCACCATGGGCGGCAACGCCATGACCAACGCGGGCGGCATGCGCGCGGTACGCTACGGCGTAACGCGGGATTATGTGCTGGGCATGGAAGTCGTGCTGGCCAGCGGCGAGGTGCTCACCCTCGGCGGCAAGAACGTGAAGTGTTCCAGCGGCTATAGCCTGGTAGATTTGCTGGTCGGCAGCGAAGGTACGCTGGGCTTTTTAACCAAGCTGACCGTCAAGCTGATTCCCGAGCCGAAAACCAACCTCTCCCTGCTGATTCCCTTTGACGATCTGGACAAGTGCATCGAGGCGGTGCCCGCGGTGCTGGGCTGCGGATGCGAGCCGACGGCTGTGGAGTTTATGGAGCGCGCGGTGATCGCCGCCTCGGAAACCTACCTTGGCAAGCAATTCCCGGATACCAGCGCGGACGCGTACCTGCTGGTGCGGCTGGACGGCGCCAGCGCCGAAGCCTTGCAGCCCGCCGTAGACACTTTAACGGAGCTGTGCCTGTCCGTAGGCGCGCAGGATGTGCTGCTGGCGGACACCGACGAGCGCAAGGAGAGCATCTGGAATGCGCGCGGCGCGTTTCTGGAGGCGATCAAGAACGGCACGACCGGTATGGACGAGTGCGACGTAGTCGTGCCCCGCGACCGGATTGCCGCGTTTGTGGAAAAGAGCATGCAGATCGGCAAAGAGCAGGGCGTGCGCATCTGCTCCTTCGGGCATGCGGGGGACGGCAACCTGCACATCTACGCCTGCCGGGACGGTCTGACGGATGCGGACTGGCAAACAAAGGTACAAACCGTGATGGACGAGCTGTACACCTCCGCCCAGCAGCTGAGCGGCGAGGTAAGCGGCGAGCACGGCGTAGGCCATGCCAAGCGGGACTTTCTGCGCCAGTCGCTGGGCGGCACCCAAATCCGCCTGATGCAAGGCATTAAGCAGGTGTTTGACCCAAACGGGATTTTAAATCCCGGGAAGGTGGTATAGGCAACACTTACTTATTTTCATTATTTAGAAAGTTATGTAGAGGTTGCTGCATAAACGCTTTGTTCGTGGTTATACCTAGCGATTTTCTATATTTAACCATTGGAGGACAGCCATGACCAGTATATCCATTCCCTATGGTAAGGGCGTCCAAATCCTGACGCTGCCGGAAAAACGTTTACGGGGCGTGTTAAGGCCTGCCGAACCGGAAGTATCCAACCAAAAGGAAGAAGAAATTGTCCGCGAAGCGTTGCAATGCCCTGTGGCTTCTTCGCGCCTGTGTGAACTGGCAAGCGGAAAACAGCGCGTGTTAGTGATCACAAGCGACCACACCCGGCCGGTACCAAGCCGTATTACGATGCCACTGTTGCTTATGGAAATTCGCAAAGGGAACCCTGATGCGGAAATTAAAATCCTGATTGCCACGGGGATGCATCGCATAACTACACAGGCAGAACTGCGCGCCAAGATGGGCAATGCCATTGTGGAGCAGGAAACAATTGTGGTGCACGAAGCCGAGAAGGATGCGGACATGGTTTCGCTGGGTACGCTGCCTTCCGGCGGTGTGCTGAAGCTGAATAAACTGGTCACATGGGCCGAATTAATTGTAGCGGAAGGGTTTATCGAGCCGCACTTTTTTGCCGGGTTTTCCGGCGGGAGAAAGAGCATACTGCCAGGCATTGCAGCACGCGAAACAGTACTTTACAATCACAATGCACGTTTTCTGGAAAATCCGCTGGCAACGCAGGGAAATCTAAAGGGCAACCCGTTACACAGGGACATGCTCTTTGCTGCACAAACGGCGGGACTCCAATTTATTTTGAATGTGTTAATCGATGAAAACAAGCGAATTATCGCGGCTTATGCGGGGGATCCGGAAGCGGCGCATGTAGCTGGCTGCGAAACCTGCCTGAAGCGTACACAGGTTACAAAAATCGAAGCGGATATTGTTATCACCTCCAATGGCGGGTATCCGTTGGATCAGAATGTGTACCAGTCCGTGAAGGGCATGACAGCGGCGGAAAGCTGTGTGCGTCCAGGCGGCGTGATTATCATGTGCTCGGCGCTGGGGGATGGGCACGGCGGAGAGGCGTTCCATCGCTGGTTTGCGGACAGAGAAAGCCCGCAGACGGTAGCACGGGAGATAGCGGGGATTCCACCGGAAGAAACTTGTATGGATCAATGGGAAGCGCAGATTCTGGCGCGGGTGCTATGCAAAGCAACTGTTTTCTTCGTAACCGGTATTGAGAACCGTAATTTAATCCGGCGCATGCACATGCACTGGGAACCAGATGTGAACACAGCGCTTGCTGAGGCTACGAAACAATTAGGGCAGAGTGCCTCTGTCGTCGTGATTCCGGATGGAGTAGGCGTAGTAGTACAATGATCGCCGATGTTTGGCTAACTGCAAGGGCAAAACAGGAGGAGCGCATATGAACTATCTGTTGGGGATCGATTTTGGCGGAAGCTCATCCAAGGCGACGTTGCTGGGTGAGAATGGCGTGGTATACGCTACTGCGAGCAGCGAGTATCCGACCTATTATCCGCAAAACGGTTGGGCGGAGCAAGACCCGGAAGATAGTTATCAAGCATTGGTTACGAACATACGCGCAATCTTCAAAACCAGCGGGGTTAAGCCGCAAGAAGTCACCGCGCTGGCGCTGGATGCGGCGACCCACACGGCGGTGCTGCTGGGGGCGGATGATAAACCCGTTCGCAGAGCGATCTACTGGACGGATGCGCGTGCTGCACAGCAGGCAGCCAAATTAAAAGAAACCTATGGCGAAAAAATCATGCATCTTTGTTATAACAGCGTTTCCAGCCTGTGGACACTTCCACAATTGGTGTGGCTACGAGAAAATGAGCCTGAAGCGTTGCAAAAGACACGTAAAATAATGGCGATGAAGGATTACGTGCGTTTTCGGCTGACAGGTGATTATGTTACCGACACGATTGAGGCAATGGGGAATCTGCTGCTGGATGTAGAGAAAAACGAGTGGTCATCGTTCCTGTGCGCACTGGCATGCATTGATCCGTCGATCCTGCCGCCGATTGTGAACCCGATGGCAAAACTGTCCCAATTGACCAAGCAGGCGCAGGCGGATACAGGGCTTGCCGCCTCCACCATTGTAATCGCCGGGGCGACAGATACCGTAATGGAGGTTTATGCCGCCGGAGCGGTAGCGGTCGGACAAGCGACAGTAAAATTGGCGACAGCGGGACGCATTTGCCCGATTACGGATCATCCGCTAGTAGACCCGCGATTGGTTACCTACAAGCATGTGGTGGATGGGCTATGGTATCCCGGCACAGCAACAAAATCCTGCGCGGCGTCAAACCGCTGGTACCGCGATGTGTTCGGTGGTACGTTCAGGGAGATGAGCGCAGCAGCGGCGGAAGTGCCGCGCGGTGCGGAAGGATTGTACTTCCACCCCTATCTGCAAGGCGAAATCACCCCGTATTTGGATGATAAACTCCGTGCCAGCTTCACAGGCGCGGCAGGCTACCACACCAAGGCACATTTTAACCGTGCCGTATTGGAAGGCGTAGCTTATTCCATGAAGGATTGCTTTGAAACCCTACGGAGCATGAATGCCGCGCCGGAACGCGCCGTTGCCATTGGCGGCGGAGCAAAAAGCGATTTATGGCGGCAAATACTGGCGGATATGCTGAATATCCCACTGACGACGGTAGAAAATGTGGACTCATCACTGGGCAGCGCTATGTTGGCTGGGGTTGCAACCGGGGTTTTCCAGAGCCATGCAGATGCTGTTATGCGCTGTGTACGTATCGGCGGCGAAACGAAACCAAACCCCGAAGGTGCGGCATACTATGCGGAGCATTTTCCGATCTACCGGGAAATTCAGGCGGCGCTTGCGCCAATTTACCATAAGCTATAGGGGTAACGCGCATGAAAATTTTGGTTTGCGTAAAACAAGTGCCGGAGACGACCGAAGTGAAACTGGGCGCAGATTACACACTACAGCGTGAGTTAGTGGCGAAAGTCATTAACCCGGCGGATGAATCGGCTTTGGAACTGGGGCTTTCCCTGCGGGAACGCTTCGGGGGCACGGTAACTGCCTTGACGATGGGCCCTGAAAGCGCAAAAGGGATGCTACGGGAAATACTTTCCCGCGGCGCGGACGCAGGGGTTTTATTGTGCGATACTGCCTTTGCCGGAGCAGATACACTGGCAACAGCAAGAACGCTGAAAGCAGCCAGTGAAACATTGGGCGGGTTCGACCTGATTCTTTGCGGCCGCCGCGCGACAGATGGAGAAACCGGTCAGGTGGGACCGATGCTTGCTGCGCTTAGCAACCTTCCCTGTGTAAGCAATGCTACCGATATACGCGTAATAGAAACGAGCAATCTCAAATTAAACATAGAAATTGAGCAGCTATTGGAAAACGGCATCATCACTTGGCGGTGTGAGCTGCCTGCATTGGTAACGCTGTGCGAATGGAGCCACAGACTTCGTCTGCCAACGCTGCTGGGTTTACGCACCGCCGGACGGGCGCAGATACAAGTGCTGACGCATACGGATATAGGGCTGGAGAAGCCGGACTGCGGTTTGCAAGGCTCGCCAACGCGAGTGATTCACGTCAGCGCTAAACCGATGGGGCTTCGTACCTGTAAAAAGTTAACCGCAGAGGAAGTGTTGGAGGTGCTGCCATGACCATTGTGGTTGTCTGTATTGCGCCTTCTGCAACGGAACTGATCGGGAAAGCGCATAGCCTTTCACAACAGGTGCGGGTCATCGCGCTGTGTGATAAAAAAGATAGGGAAACAAAGCAATATTATGCCTGTGGCGCAAACGAAATCGCCACGGTTTCCCTGTGTGTGGATTATTGCGCACAAGGCACGCAGATTGCCAACGCGCTTGAACAGCTTCAGCCGGATGCGGTATTGTTTCCGGCAACAGTACAGGGGCGGTTTTTATCCGCATGGGCAGCAGCCAAACTGCAAACAGGGCTGACCGCGGACTGCACAGATATTTCGCTTACGGATGACGCCAATTTGCTGCAAACCCGTCCGGCTTTTGGCGGAAATTTGATTGCACAAATTCTGTGTAAAAATCACCGTCCGCAAATGGCAAGCATACGCCCGGGAATATTCAAACAGTCTGATCCTGTTGCTTGCGATGTTCATTTGCCCGCACAAGCAATTAAACAAGCGAAAGTTTCAGAACTATTAACCTTTCTTTCCTTTGCTCCTTCAGAGGAACGAGTACCCCTGCAAAATGCGAAAATGATCGTAGCCGGGGGAAAGGGTGTGGGTGGAAAGGAAGGTTTTGCAATCCTCGTAGAACTTGCGGAGCTATTGGGGGGAACGCTGGGCGCTTCCCGTGGCGCGGTGGATGCGGGGTGGGCTTCCTATGCCCATCAGGTTGGGCAAACGGGCGTTGCGGTAAGGCCAAAGCTATACCTTGCTTTTGGCATCAGTGGTATGGTGCAGCACATTGCGGGCATGAACGGAGCAGAAACGGTGATCGCCATCAACAACGATCGTTTGGCACCCATCTTTGATTATGCGGATTATGGCGTTGTAGCCGATTGGCGCGAAACAGCCGAAACGATGATACGATACTTGCGAAAAAGGCAAACTACACGTAACGATTTGCATTGATTGGCTACTAATAGATGTAGCTTACTGCATAGGGCGAGTACCACAACCAGGCAAACCACATGGTGTAAAAGTCACCCAATATGCATAAATCAGGCGTTTGAGTTAGATTATAATTCATATTAGCAGACATAGAAACGCTATCAAAGCTGTTAACACAAAACGAAGAAATATTGGCTCTACAAAGAGAATCGAGATTGTATGGAAACGTGAAAGAAAGCAGGTATATTGCCTGTTGATTTCAATATAACCCGTATATCGTCATCAGCTGTTGGCTTTACTTAGGAACCGGAGTGTAACGACGGTGCCTTTCCCAAGTTCGCTATCGATTTGCAGACAATCGTATTTTCCATATAAAAAGTACAAACGGCCTCTCACATTGGTAAGGCCAATGCGCTTGCCGCGTTCTTCTCCTACGGGGGTAAACGCAGTTAGCTTTTGCAATTGCGCTTCATCCATGCCGTGACCGTTATCCGATACTTTAACAACAATATCTTCGCCATCCCGGAAAATGCGTACAACAATTTCACCGGTGATTTCGCCCGTGTCCTCGTTGATCAGTCCGTGCAGCAAACTGTTTTCCACCAACGGCTCAATCATATTTTTTGGTATCTGTTCTTCCAGTAGTGCATCCTCTACTTCCCAGCGAAACGTTAAATCGCCGTCGTACATGTATTTTTGAATAATAATGTACTGATCCACCACGGCCATTTCTTTTGCGATGGTATCAGTGTTTTGGATATCGTTTACCCTAAGGCGATCGCGTAAAATAGCCATCAGCGCTGTGTTGACGGCAATCACATCTTCGCAGCGGTTTTTTCGAGCCAGATAGTTGATGCTGGTTATGGTATTAAAAATGAAATGCGGATCAATCTGGCTGACCAGCAAACTGAACAGAATGCGCTGCTTCTGTTTTTCTTTTTGCGCATTGGTCTTAATATACTGCTTCATATCGTCCAGCATTTTATTATAGGCAGTACCGAGCATCCCGATTTCGTCATCGCGGTTGAAGGCTACCCGGCAGCTCAAGTCACCTTTTGCAGCACGGTCCATCTGCTTGGAAAGAGAGATCACCGGACGCGCGATAGAATCGATGGTGGTAGAAGCTGCCAGCATGGTTAGCACCAGAAAGAAGAGCATCACAATCAACAACTCAATCATATAAGGCACCAATGTATTCACAATCGTTTTATTGGACACAAAGGATACTACACTCCAGTTGTTGCGTACTGATTTTTGTGTAAAGGCGATGCCTTTGCCTGCCAGTTCAACCGTATCGGATTTACCTGCTGGTTGTATCGTGGCTAAGCTGTCTGCCCATGTTTCGTCACCAGAACGATAAAAAGGCTGATCATCGGCATCCAGCAGCATAAAGTAATCTAAATTCCGTTCCCCGATAGAGGCAGCGTCAAATAGCTCATCGTTGAGCGTTACCAGTACGGTGAATGTACACCAGCGGTTATGCTGGTAAAAGTTGCGCACATAGGCAACCGTGTAATACGTTTGGTGGTTGATAACAACCTGATAAACCGATGAAAAAGACCGCCCGAATTGTGCCTCGTGAATACGTTTATACCATGGCGACTGCAAAAGCGCCAAATCAGTTTCGGTAGTTTTGCTGATGGAATCCAGCGGCGCAGCGCCATCGGATTCTACTAAAATGGCCCGTACGACACCCTCGTAACTGGTAAGCGCGTTTAGCGCAAGAGAGGCAAGCCCCTCGTTATGTGCGTTTGGTTCTTCCCAATACTGTTGTACGGCGTTGTTCTGCTCTACCGAAAGTGCCAGTGATTCCGTAAAATCTTCCACATAGCTGGTTACATCCTCTAGCTGGCGGATGATCTCATCATTGCTTTTTTCGGCAGCAGCAACTGCCTCTCGCCGTAAATGCGGAACAAAGATAACAAAGGATAGCAGCAGCGACACGATAAAGGTAATAAGACCGATCCAGATAATTTGAAACAGCAGCTTTTTACGGATGGAACGCCCTTTCATTTCTGCGGCACCTCGCCCTTTTTATACTCGTTGGGGTAAACGCCCGCAATTTTATAAAATGCCTGGCTGAAATACTGGCTGGAAGAATAGCCCACCGCTTTGTAAACCTCGTTTACCTTTAGGTTCCCTTTTCCAAGCAGTTTTTTTGCCGCGTCAATCCGCACATTGCTAATATAACGGCGAAGTGTTGTGCCTGTTTCCTGTTTAAACTGAGCGCATAAATATCCCACACTTATATTAACGCTTTGGGCTACGTCGGATAGGGAAAGCTCGGCTTCATGATAGTGTTTGTGAATATACTTCTTTGCCATGGTTACGGCAGGGGAGTAGCGTTGCTCGTCCTGCTGCTGTTGTGCGTGTATGATCCATTGCAAACAAGCAAGCATCCATTCGCAGATCGACCAGGCTGTAGCCCAATGCACCAGATTACCTTTCAAACTCAAGTCCGGTGTATTGCTTTCGGCAGGAAGCGGTTCGATTTTGCTGCGCAATAACGCCAGTAATTCTCTGGAAACACGATTGAGGTTTTGCTGATTTTTAACTTCGCAAAGCGAGGTATATAAACCGCGTATGTAATCCGTAAGCTTATCTTCGTCCTTTGCGGCGAGCATTTCTTGCAGTAATTCTCCATTGAGCGTAATGGCGGCGGTTTCCATCTGCGGCGTCGTTGGCGGCTCTAGCCGCGAAATGCGGCGGTCCCCTTCAATAAAATAACGGCGGCTAAACAACGACTGGCAAGCGCGTACACTTTCTTTCCAATGCTGCAGGCTTTGGGGGCGGCTGCTCCAATATACGATGAACCGGCGGGAAAACGCATCCTGTAATGTCTGCGATAGAGATGCAGCCAGTTGCTGTAATTGCTGGCGAACATTGCTCAGCGACGCTTCCTGCATTTCCAGCGCAATTAACACACGTTGCCCATCTGTTTGGCATGCGGCGACACGCTGGAAAGGAGCTAACGTTTCCCGGCTGATGCAGTTGATCACATTTCCCTGAGAAATAGTAAATCCCGCAGGCCATGGTTCTCCGCTGAGGTTTAGCGGTAATGCCTGCTCAATCAATAAGAAACTGAAGTGCTTTTGGAACAGCACCGGGCCTTCGGCATCGGTAACACGATCCGCTAGATAATTTTCTACCAGCTTATCCACGAGTATATTTTGGTTCTGATTTTGCCGCTCAATCTGTTCCCGCAGCGCCATCAGTTTAGAGGTTAGGGTTTGGCGATTGATTTCACTTTTAATAATATAATCCGTAACGCCAAGGCTAATGGCGGCCTTGGCATAGGAAAAATCTTCGTATGCGGTAAGCAGCAGCAGCGTTACATCCGTATTGAGCTTTCGCAGCTCCTGGCAAAGCACAATGCCGTCGATAATCGGCATCTTAATATCAGTAAACACAATCCGCGGATGGTATTGTTGATACCGTGCCAGCGCCTGCTTGCCGTTGAATGCTTTTGCTATGATGTGAAAACCAAGGGCTTCCCAGTCCACAAGGGTGCTGAAATCTTCCAGCGCCAGTTTTTCATCATCCACAATCATAACGGGAATTTTCTCTTTCATGGGTTCCTTTCGCCCGCTTTGCGGCAGGCATACGCCTAATAGCATGTAATCTTGGAAAAATAATTCATTATAGCATGAAAAACAGGCGCTTGTTTTCACGGGTTAAAACTATCCTTGCCGGGTGGTTTCAGTATAGCGTTGTCGTGTGCTTTCTGCATCTAAATCTCAAAAAATTGAACAAAAGATGAAGTTTTTCATCTGTTATTCAACCAGATCAGACCGTATAATCAAACCGAAGATAATTTGTGAACGAATACGGCATGTATGAGGTGTACTTGATGTCCACAGAAAATACGATCCTTTTTCAAGCCACTGGGGTTGGCAAATCCTTTGAAACAGTCCGGGCGCTGGCCGGGCTAGATATTGCAATCCGTAGTGGAGAAATCCGCGGGCTGGTGGGCGAAAACGGTTCGGGAAAATCGACTTTTTCCTCAATCGTAGCCGGTATGCAAAAGGCAGATAGTGGGAAAATGGTTTTGGCGGGGCAGGAGTATAGGCCCACCGGCACTGTGGATGCTATGGCCAAAGGTGTCAGCATGGTTGTACAGGAGCAGGGTACGATCGGTAAGATTACGGTGGCGGCTAATATTTTCTTTGGTAAAGAAGAAATGTTTGTAAGCCGCGGCGCTTTGCGGGTAAACCGGATGAATCAGGCGGCGCGGGAAGCGCTGCAAAACATCGGCGTAACGGATATTGACCCCGGTATGCTGATCGACAGACTATCCTTTGAGGACCGCAAATTGGTGGAATTAGCGCGTGCATTGTATGTGATGCCCAAGCTCTGGATTGTGGATGAAACCACAACCGCGCTGACCATATCGGGGCGCGAAATACTTTACAGTTTGATGAATAGAGTACGGGATAACGGAGGATCGGTGCTGTTTATCTCTCACGATATCGACGAGATTATGGAAAAATGCGATTCGCTAACCATTCTGCGGGATGGCGTATTAACTGCTAACCTTGCAAAAGAAGAGTTTGAACCCAACAGCATCCGCCAATTGATGATCGGCAGAGAATTGACAGGGCATTACTATCGTGATGATAATGGGGAAGCGGATTTCGAAGATGTAGTATTAGAAGCAAGGAATGTCTATACAGATGAATTGCGGGATGTGACGCTGCAGCTTCATAAGGGGGAAATACTCGGTATCGGCGGGTTGAGCGACTGCGGTATGCACGAGCTGGGCAAGGTAATGTATGGTTTGGTGCAGCCGCAAAGCGGCACGATCAAGCTGCGTGGTACGCAAACCGTGAAGAGCGCCGCATGGGCTGTGCAGAACAATATCGCTTATGTATCTAAAAACAGGGACCAGGAATCGCTAATGCCAGTTTGCACGATACGGGATAATATCTGTTTGCCTTCACTGAAAGATCTGAACCCGGTGGGGCCGATATCCCCCCGGAAGCAACGAAGGCTGGCAGAAACATGGTTCCAGCAGATGGAAGTGAAGGCGGACAGCATTACAACGCTTTGCAATACCCTAAGTGGCGGCAACAAGCAAAAAGTAGTGCTGGCAAAATGGCTGGGCAAAGGCGCCGATATTTTGATACTGGATTGCCCAACCCGTGGCATCGATGTGGGTACGAAGGCGGCAATTTATCAGCTGATTGAGAAGTTGAAGCATGAGGGAAAATCCATCCTGCTAATTTCAGAAGAGCTTCCCGAGCTTATCGGTATGTCCGACCGGATGCTATTGCTGAAAGACGGGGCTGTATCCGGGGAATTCCACCGGAAGGACGGGCTAAGCGAAACGAAGCTGATCCATAAAATCATTTGAGGTGTAAGCATGGAAAATTCCGTTACAATGGCTGTAGACAGGCGTAAACAAAGGCTAAAAGCAATACTGCTAAGTAATTTCTCATTTATTGGCTTGGTAGCGGTAGTAGCACTGTTTGAATTGCTGACCGAGGGGAAACTGCTGGGCAGCCGGAACCTGATGAATATTTTCAACAATTTTTTTAACATTAGTCTCAGTGCTATGGGATTTGCCTTCATTATGGCATTGGAAGAACTGGATTTATCAGTAGGCGCGATTGTGGGCCTCTCTGCTGCAATGGGGGCGTTTGCTGCCAAGATGAGTCTATGGTTGGTGCTGCCGGCCTCCCTGATGACAGGGCTTTTAATAGGCAGCCTGAATGGTACGGCGATAGCCCATTTGAAAGTAGAATCCTTTATTGGCACGCTTGCCATGTCCTTTGTAGTACGGGGTCTTACGACTTGGTTTCTTAATGGATCGGTCGGTGTACCCATTGCCATGCGCGCTTTTGATGCCAATGGCGTAAAACTGGCTACATTTGCGGTGCTGCTTGTAGCGCTGTATATACTTTACGAGCATTGTGCGTACGGCAAGCAATGCCGGGCGGTAGGCGCATCTAAGCTGGCTGCGCAGCAATCGGGCGTGAAAGTGAAGCGAACGCGAATGACAGCGTTTATGATTTCCGGTATTATGTGCGGACTGGTAGGATTTTTTACATTGGTACGCGCTTGTACAGCTTCATCCAGTACCGGTAACTCTTTTGAATTTGACGTGTTGTTAGCCGTGTTATTTGGCGGCATGCCGCTCTCTGGCGGCTGGCCGGTTAAGTTCAGAGCTGCTGTAATCGGTAGTGTCGCCATGGCGGTGCTTAAAAGTGGAATGTCGCTTACCGGCATCAATGGGTTGACACAGCAGATTATAAAAGGCATTATCCTTATCGCGGTAGTGGCGTTGTCCTTCGACCGTAGAAACACAGCTGTGATTCAGTGACATGTGATGTTTGCAGACGGTTGTCTGTAAATAATATAGAATGGAGGATTTTTTAACCATGAAAAAAATCGTTGCCCTGCTCCTGTGCCTGATGATGGTGATTGGTTTGACCGCAAGCACCGCCGTTGCGCAAGAACCTGCGTCTTTTACCATCGGCTTCCCTTGGGATACTGCCTCTACCGACCCTGTATGGATTTCCATTACGAATAACGTAAGGGCTGCTGTGGAAGCGGCAGGTGGAGAACTGATTACAGTAGAAACCGACCTTTCTGCGGACGGTTTGATCAACAACGTGAGCGAACTCATCAGCCGTGGCGTAGACGGCATTTTATTGATGCCCGCTTCCGATTCCATGTTGCCGACCGTAGATGCGATGTGCGCGGAGGCCGGCGTATACTGGGGCACCATGTTCCGTACCATCAGCGATTCCGAAATCCGGGATCAGATTTACGCCTCCGAATGGTTCGCTGGCGGCTGCAACGAGGATGACGAAGCCTGCGCAGCCAGCATTGTAAATGCGATGGCAAATATGGGTGTACAAAACCTTTGCTGCATCAACATTGCCAAAGGCGACACTTCTTCCGACCTGCGCGATAAAGGTGCTTCCCGCGGTGTAGCGGAGGCGGGCATTAACCTGCTGAACACCACCTATGGTATCACGATTACAACCGACATGACCAAGACGATCGAAAGCTACATTGCAGCGTATCCTGAAATGGACGGCATTCTGCTGCTGGGTACTTACTGTGAAGCGGCGCTGCCCACTATTGAAAAAGCACTTTCCGATCACGGTAAAGCCGGTGAAGTGAAAGTTGGCCGTATCGACTTTGACGCTACGATGGGGGAATACCTGCAAGCCGGTTCTTTCCATGTTTCTTACGGCGGCCAGCAGCAAATTGACCCGTTGATGTCCGCAGTAGTTCTTGTGAATAAGGTGATTGGTACCCCGATTGATGAAGAAGGTCCGACGATCCTGATTACGCCTTACCTGGAGCTGACTTCTGCACAGGAAGCCACCGACTTTACCAACTACTTCCTGGGTGATACCCCTGTTTACACCGCCGAAGAAATTCAGGCTTCTATGATCAAGTTCTACAACTCCGAAATTGACCACGCATACATGGACGATTTAATTGCCACGTTCTCCATCGCGGATGTTGTTTCTCGCCACAAGTAACTGGTATAACGCGCCGCAGGGCAGCACGTGTCCTGCGGCGTTTACAAACGCCCGGATCGAACCGGGAGTAAGGTGTGGTTGTAAACCATGAAAAGGATGATTACAAAAATTGCAGGAACGATGTCGCTTCCGGTAATTGTTTATGGTATATTTTTATTGCTCAGTCCGACACGTTTTGGGAATTGGAACTGTGTTTACACGATTCTGATCCAGTCTATCATCCCTACGATTACGGCTTATGCTGTAGCGTACGGTTATATTTGCGGCATTTTTGATTTTACGATCGGCGCGCGGGTCATTATCAGCGGCGTAGTTGGCGGCCTGATGGCTGCTCAATATGGAATGCCGGGTAT
The DNA here is from genome assembly GCA_963675655.1 of Candidatus Limiplasma sp. GTDB lineage: Bacteria > Bacillota > Clostridia > Christensenellales > Aristaeellaceae > CAXXOK01. Next base: position 3,120,361 of record OY776489.1, on the reverse strand, counting down.
GATCATCGGCGCACTGGCAGCCAGTCTACTGGCTTCGGCGGTTACGGGAGCGCTGAACTGGGCGCTGCGGATACCCTCGCTGGTGTTGACAATGGGCCTTACCATGGTGTTTGAGATTGTCGGCAAGCAACTGGCGGGTCGATTTGGATTTGTGCAGATTGATAACCAGTATACCTTTTTAGGCGCTTCGCCCAATATACTGGTGGTGTTTGCTTTATCCGCAGCGCTATTTTCTTTTTTATTCAATAATACGAAGTTTAGTTTTCACATGCGCGCTATTGGCAGCAACGAGGCAATTGCCCGTAACGCGGGGATTCCTGTTGGTATGGTGAAATTTAAATCCTTCCTCTATGGCGGTGTTTTTATTGCGGTAGCCGCCATTCTCACGCTCAGCCAATCGGGCTCGGTAGGCGCGCAGACAAGTCTTGGAAGCGTGACCATTGTGTTTAAACCGTTAATCAGCATTTTGTTGGCGATTGTATTACAACGGCTTTGCAATTTAACCGTCGGTATTTTTATCAGCCAATTGACTTTTAATATCATTTTTATTGGCTTGATTGCTATCGGTATGCCGGATACATTCCAAAACGTTGTGTTAGGTGCGTTTTTATTGATTGTGATGATCTTTTTCCAAAATGCGGAACGGATGCAAGCATGGGTGGAAAAGATAAAAGAAGCTCGTAACATGGTTAAAGGAGGATCCGCTGCATGAAGTTTCCTATGCTTACACCGGAAGAACGGTTAGCCCGGCTGGCGCCGCCAAAAGGAACCATTCGGGTGGTGATTGACAGTGATACCTACAACGAAGTAGACGACCAGTTTGCAATCTCCTATGCGATGATGTCGCAGGAGCAGATGACGGTAGAGGCGGTATACGCCGCTCCATTTTCCGCCGGCTTCTTTTTAAAGCTGCTGGATTCCGAAGAAAAAGCGCTGCCCATGACCAGTGATGTTGCAGAAGGAATGGAGCAGAGCTATCAGGAGATTCTACGGCTTCATCAACTGCTGAATGTTTCACCGGAAAACCGGGTGTTTCGCGGGTCGACGCAGTATATGCAATTGCCGGGTGTGCCGGTGGAAAGCGAGGCGGCCCGCGACCTAGTGCGGCGTGCCAATGAAAGTAAAGACCTGCTGTATGTATTGGCGATTGGTGAAATTACCAACATTGCATCTGCTATTTTAATGGACCCCGGCATTATACGGAAAATCGTTGTGATCTGGCTGGCGGGGCAACCGCTTTATTGGCCGCATGCTGTTGAGTTTAACATCGGACAGGATGTACTGGCATCGCAAACGATACTGGATTCTGGCGTACCTTTGGTTTTGGTGCCTTGTATGACGGTTGCCTCCAACTTAACGGTAACTGCGCCAGAGCTGGAGGCTCGCTTAAAAGGGAAAAGCAAGGTTGGTACATACCTTTCGGATACGGTTATACGGCAGCTTACGCAGGAAATGGGGAACCGCTGGTTGAATTTAATTAACAAAACCTACAATTTTGGACTGGATGATTACGGAGCCCAGCAAACCCCCTGTACCGATGTGGTTTTATCCCCTTCACGTATTATTTGGGATATTTCCACTGTTGCGTATGCCGCTAATCCCAATTGGGTACCCTCAACGCTTGTCCCAACGCCGTGGCTTACCGACGACATCCATTGGCGGCAGGATTCACAGCGCCCCCTGATGCGCCTTTGCAACTTCGCATACCGGGATGCTATTTTTGGCGATATGTTTGCTAAATTGCAAAAAGCACCTCAGTAAGTGCGCGGCGAATGATAGCTATCACCAAAGAGTAGGTTTTATAAATCGTTTAAAACGAACGCACGGAAGGGAAAACCATGAAGATTCTGAATTTTGGCTCGCTGAACATCGACCGTGTCTATGATGTGGAACAATTTGTAAAACCCGGCGAAACGATTTCTGCTCGTAACCTGCAGTTTTACCCCGGTGGAAAAGGATTAAACCAGTCTGTTGCAGCAGCGCGCGCAGGTGCACAGGTAATTCATGCAGGAGCCATTGGCGAAGACGGCGCTTTTTTAGAAGCGGTATTAGCGGAAGCGGGTGCGGATACAATCGGAATATTACATACCAATGAATCCAGCGGCCATGCGGTGATTCAGGTAAGTAAAGCAGGGCAGAATTCGATTATTGTCTATGGCGGCGCAAACCAGCAGCTGACGGAAGATTACATTGAAACGATGCTGAACAAAGCAAAGCCTGGGGATATTGTGCTTTTGCAAAATGAAACCAATGCTATTGCCACCATTATAAAACGTGCGCATGAACGTGAATTACTGGTGGCGTGGAATCCCTCGCCGATGCCCAAAGACCTCGCTGTATTGCCGCTGACAAGTGTTGATTTGTTTTTGGTGAATGCCGCGGAAGGTGCACAATTGGCTAATCTTACTGAAGGTACTGAACCGGAGCAGATATTGCAGGCATTACAACATCTGTACCCAAACGCTTCTGTTGTGCTTACGCTAGGGGGCGATGGCGTGGTATGCCTATATAGCGGACATACCTATACCCATCCGGGATTCCGGGTGAACGTTGTGGACACAACCGCAGCGGGCGATACATTTTGCGGCTATTTTTTAGCCGGGCTATGCAACAGAGAAACGATCGACCGCTGCCTGGCACAGGCTGGAGCGGCAGCGGCGATTGCGGTTTCACGCGCGGGCGCTGCGCCATCCATACCGGTGAAAGCAGAAATGGAAACCTTTTTAGCTGCGCACTGATATAAAACGAAAGTATACTTCGACTCACACAATACAGGCGAACAAACAAACAAACATAAAGCTTGGTGAATTCACATACGGCGATTCAACGTGACACGGGTTAAGCTATACTGCACCGTATAACAAAGCGCAATTAATCCATGAGTTTTTCTGTTTGCCTGAAGTAAAAAACGGATCATCTATCTTTTTTATTAAAGAATCAACGGCTAGCATTATGCTGTTGGTTCTTTTTCTTAAGTATAGCTGGCAGGATATTGAGAGACCTAATCAGCTTTCGTTGTTAGCTGTGAGGCTTGAATAATATCTACCAGTTGAGGTACACTGATTGTGTTTGCCGGGATGCCGGAGAGCGGGGCGGGAGGCAAAACACGATACGGGATAGTAATAAAACCGGCAAACCGTATGCATCCATGAAAGAGAATTTTTAGTGTTATTTTCCAAGGAAATGCGTGTATATCCCCCCAAACGAGTTATGTTTTGCTTGTTAAATATTGATTCTTGATGAAAACATTGAAAATGAATATTATCACCAATCTGGCATTTTAGCTGATACGTGGAGTCATTTTTTGAAGATAGTATCAACTTGTGTATCTGGCTAGAAATACATAACGCCCCGGATGGACATATCAAAGGGGTAAGCATATTTATTTTTATGGTTGAACTGTTGCGTAAACATAAACCTTAATCTCAATCACAACAACAGTGTGCGGAGATGAATAAGATGCGAGAATACTTTATGGAATCGGAGCGAATTGGATTTTCCAAATGGATGGATTCGGATTTGCCTCTTGCACGGCAAGTATGGGGCGATAAGGATGTAACCCGTTATATATGCGCGACCGGCAGCTTTACAAAGCGGGATATAATGAGCCGGCTCAATACGGAGATTGAGAACGCAGCGCAATACCAAGTGCAATATTGGCCGATTTTTGAACGCTCAACAGGCGAGCTAATCGGTTGCTGCGGGTTGCGGCCTTTTCCAAAGGAGAATAAAGCATACGAAATTGGTTTTCACCTGCGAAAGGCATTTTGGGGCAGGGGATTTGCTGCTGAAGCGGCTCATATGGTCATTAAATATGCATTTGATACCTTGAATGCAGAAAAGATTTATGCGGGGCACCATCCGCAAAATGCCGCCTCGAAAAAACTGCTGTTAAGGCTTGGTTTTACTTCTATCGGCGATCGTTTTTATACGCCTACCGGCCTGAAGCATCCATCCTATACACTGTGCAAGGCCGATGCAAAGTGATGATGGGGCTATACTTCAGCGTGTGGATGTCTGCAAGGTTTTTTACTTGTATAATAACAAAATGAGATGAATCGCGTATGAAGCACTAAACGAACGCCCTATTGAGGTGATACACAAATCTTATCGCAAAAACGACGCCGCCCTGCTGTAGATAAAACCATACGGCAGGGCGGCGTCATTTTTATAACGATTACTTATCGGTCGGGTCAGTGATTGGCATTGTTGTGAATGGCGATAGGGGAGGCTGTCCGTTCATCAGCAATAGAAGCTCGTTGGCAGCGGTAACCGCCATATCCATTACCGGTTCGCGTATCGCCAGATAGGGAAGCAATCCATAACGATGTAACCGGTGCTCGCCAAAACCCAATACAACAACGGTTTGCTGGGATATACCCGCGTTATGCAGCGCTGTTAAAGCGCCAATCGTCATACGGGTAGAGGTGCAAAAAATGGCATCAAACGGTGAACGGCTGGTAAATACCCCTTCTAGCGCGGAAATGGCTTCTGTCGTGCGTTGGGAATTGACTAAGAAGGAAGGTCCTGGGGTAAGTCCGGCTTTCTCCAACGCAACGCGATACCCTCGCATACGATCCCGATGAGAGGAGATTTCTTTTTTCTCGGATAGAAGGGCTATGTTTCGCTTGCCGTCTTTGATTAACCGGGAGACAGCCGTAAAAGCACCGCCGAAATTATCACATTCTACAATTGCGCTGTTTTCCGGCTGTTCATGCTTCGGTCTGCGATCGAAATAGATTAGCGGAATCCCCTGCGGGTCAATATCATCACCGTTTCGATCCGGCACATACACAAGGCCGCTGGCTCGCTGGGTTTTCAGCATTCCAACGAAATGGCTGGCTAGCGCGCTATCCTCATTGGTATTAAAAATGGAGACAGAATAACCATTGGCATAAAGCTCCGTTTGCATTGTGCGAACCATAAGGGCATAGTTTTCATCCATAATATCCGGCACAATAATGCCTACAATTGGCATGGAGTGCATACGCATGCCTTGCGCGACAACGTCTGGAACGTAGTTTAACTGTTCCATTACCTGCCGCACACGCTTTTCTGTTTCCGGTGAGAAGCGTCCGCTTTTATGAATAACCCGTGAAACCGTTGCAATAGACACTCCCGATAGGCGGGATACTTCCCGCATGGATACCCGCTGGTCTTTACTCAAGCACACCCCATCCCTTTCAGGACTTTGCAGTCAAAACAACATCGCGATACCAGATGTAGGGAACATCATCATGCAGGCGCTCTTTTCGTACTAAAAGGCGTAGATTTTTTCCCTCGCGCGTAAACCACATCCGGGTTTTAAAACAGGTTTGGAAAAACCACGTATCAATAATTAACTGATCTTTGTCAAATACAGCACTGCTGCATTCGTTGGGATAAGCGGGCATAGCGCAATAGGTACGGTGTGGGATACGTTTTCCATCCAACCTGGCGCGTAGCTCAGTTTTCCCATTCAGCGTAATTTCCACCCACTCCTGTGTGCAGCGGATACAAACCTGTTTGACGTACTCATCATCAGTATCGTAAAAATCACGGTATACATTGTTATCGCCAAAGGGAATCAGTTCCGGATAGACGTGGAAACGACCGCTGGTGACATTATACTCGCCATCCCAACCATTTGCAAATGCGTGCACGGGCTTGCTTTCACAATCCGGCAGGCTGCGGCTTGCAAGGTAATTTTGCAATTCGGCAAACCCTTCAGGATCTTCCAGTAAGGAATCAGAAAGCGTGTTATTGAGCAGATACTTATTCATTACTTCGCCATAAGCTTCAGTGTCGTGCGGTTCGGAGGCAGCTTGCTGTATGGAATAGGCCAAATCCAGCGGGCGGCTCATTACACAATCCTGCCCATGACCACCGCAGAAACGGAATACACCCGGCAAACGATGCATCCAAAGCTGATAGCCGTAGCCGCCTGCTTCGTTGTCAATCTGCTTCTTTGTTGCATTTGTAATCCAGTTTTCATCAATGATCTGCTCGCCGTCCCAACGACCGTTTTGCAGATAGAGCAATCCCAGTCGGAGGTTGTTTTCGGTATTGGCGGATACGCCGGGTGCAGCATGTAAACCGTTTTTGAACGTCATCCAGAAAAGGTGCTTGGTATCAAGACCAATTTTTTCAAAGACCCGGCGTTTTAAAAACAGCAGCAGGCTTTGCCCGGTCACTCGGCGGACAATTTCCCCAAGCATGCAGGAGCCGGTAGTATTATACATAAACACGCTGCCCGGTTCCAAATCGACATCGGTAGTCAAGTAATTACGGACAAGGTGTTCGCCGCTTGGCGCATGCACGCTCATCCCATTGGTCATGGTTAGCACATGCTTAACCTTAAGCTTGGCGAGATTGCCTTTGTCTTCCACACCCAGCGCAGCCAGATCATCGCTGAAAATATCCGCGATTCGATCATCTACCGACAGAAGCCCATCCGTGCAAGCCGCTCCTACGGCTGTTGCGACGTAGGATTTTCCAAACGAATGGCAGATGTGGGTAACGCTGGACGTATAAGGCGCCCACCAGCACTCCAGAAACACTTTACCGTGCCGGGCAATCATCAATCCATGCGGCTCGGTGCCACAATGTTCAATTTCTTTCACCATGGCAAGCATATCACGGCTGGAGACGCCAACGCTTTCCGGTGTTACACGCAAAAGTTCTTTCATAGGGACCCGTCCTTTCTATCTATAACGATCAGTTATGCCTACGATGTGCAAACCATATATAAAAGGCAATACCCAGCAGTTGTGGTACGGCAAAAAGCATGAACATAGTTCCGTATCCTTTCGCGCTGGCAATCATACCGCCGAGGATTGGGGCAAATGCCTGTCCAATATCCGTACCCAGATAATAGGTACAGGATGCTGCACCGCGCCTTTCAACAGGGACGGATTTCAAACTTCCAGCTTGTAAGGTGGGCTGCACGGCTCCAAGTCCAAGTGCTTTAAGCATCGCTGCGCCTGCAAAGAAAGCCACAGCGCTGCCAACACCTGCAAAGCCAAGCAGCATAAATGCGACGGTAATCATACCCAAACCTGTAATCATGACAGGGGCAACGTGCTTATCGGCAAGCTTTCCGCTGCCTAAGCGGGAAATAAACAACGCGACGGCGCCAAGCGTGAAGTACCAGCCCACGTTACCAAGCGATAACTGCTGTCCATATAAAGCGACAAAGCCGTTTTCCACACCGGTTGCTCCGGCTACGACAATGGCAAGAATACCAAAGGGAAGCGCTTCGCGGGAGATAAAATCTTCAACAGTAAGACGATGATCCAGATGAAAATGCTTTTTCCCCTGAGAGGGAACGATTAATCCCGCCAATCCGGCTGCCAGCAGCACTAAGATTGCGGCGCTTAAGAATGTGGCGGAAAAACCGAAACTCTCCCCAAGCCAAATGCCAAGCGAAGGGGCAAAGGCGGAGGTAATGGTTTGCCCAACCGCAAAGTAACCAAGCCCCTGTGTCATCTTGGTGTGCGGTACAGCGCCTGCAACCAGCGCCATAATTACCGTAGTCGCTATAGAGAAAGAGAGGCCATGCAGTACGCGAAAACCAATCAACAATGGAATCGATGTCGTTAAGCCGCAGCCAGCCATCGCGATGCTGATACCCGATAGAGATAGTGTAAGCAACCTCCTCCGGTTGAGCTGATCGCTGAGAATACCGCTAAAAGGGCGGATACACATAGAAGCAATGGATAGCGCGCCGACAATCGTACCGGCAACCGCAGCGGTTGCACCAAACCCGGTTACATATAGAGAAATGGTGGTAGATACCATGTAAAAACTGGCAGATACAATCAGATTAATCAGAAATAGAGATAAGTAAGCATGGTTGAGCAAACGCTCTTCGCCGGGAGTAGAGTTCATCAGATATTGGCTCCCTTCCCGGTAAGGATGATGGCGCTTTCCAACGTGGGCCCGCCGCGGCAGGGCCGGGGTGGGTATGCAAGGGTAACGCCTTGTGGCGAGAAAGTAAAGTGATATACATACTCGCCCTGTGCGCCAAGGCTTTTTGCGGATATTTCCAGCGTGCTGCTGTTGCGCCACACAGCGGTTAAGAAGCACGCATCCCGATCCATACCATAAACGCCGTTGTCTACCGTTTGCTCAGGCGTTACCAACAGGTGCTGAGGGTTGGGCAGCCATGTGCCATTTAACCCGCACGAAAATTGTAATGCTATACTCTTCTCAATCAGTGTAATCTGCAACGAATCCTGCATAGAAGTGAAAGTGAATTTATAATCTGGATTCTGGAAGCAGTATTGCTTTGCAAACCATTGTTTCTCGTTTGGAGAATGCGCGTGCCCACCCTTCGGCGCTAAAGTCATATGGGCGCTAAAGTCTTTCAGTTTTGCCTGCGTATCCAAATCATCCGACAAACGATCTTGTGATAGATGGGGGAGTATCTCGGTAGCAAAGACTTCCAGAGCAAAAGATGAATCCGGCATGTCCGACAGAATGACAGCGGTAAGGTCTTCTTGCGGCATCATAATGGCATATTGCCCCCAACCGCCATCCATACGATATCCGCCAAAGGTATTACGCCATATCTGCCAGCCGTAACCGGCGGCATTGCCATCCATGCCGGTAGACGTATGCTGCTTAACGCTTTCTTGAATGAATTTGGGATCTATTAATTGTTCACCATTCCAATTGCCTTCCTGTAAATATAACATGGCAAACTTCATCAGCGAAACAGCGGACATCGCCATAACGACAGGGTTATATTGCCCCTTGGAATTAGTGGGCGCGTATACAGGGGCGTTTAACGGATTGAGCAAATGCTCCTGCTGATAGCGTGCAAATGGAATGCCGGTAGCCTTCTCGACCAGCGCATAAACCACATGCGGAATGGTATTGTTATAACGGAAAGTCGTGCCGGGTGCTTCGATCGGCGGTGCAGTAAAAAATAGACGTATTAAATCCGCATCTAAATCAGACAGCATGGCAGGGAAAGGATCTTCTTCCTGTCCGGAGCGCATGGTTAGCAAGTCGTTTACGGTGATTGCATCAAAACGGTGATCGTTTCCGAGGATATCCCGGAAATAGTCCGCAATGAAATCACTTGCCTTTATATGGCCTTCCTGCATCGCAATTAAAACACTGAGCGCCAGAATTGATTTGCCTGCAGAGAAAACCCGGTGCTGCGTATTGAGCGTATAGGGGGCGGCAGCCCCTGAAAAGCATAAGCGTCCGTGACGCATAAGCATAAACGCATGCAGACGATAGGGATGTGCATCAAGAGCCTGCAAAAAGCGTAAGATTGCACCGGAGGGTATACCTACGGCTTCTGGTTGCGCTGTTGCAAACACAGCCTGGTTGTTGAGTTGTGTCATGAGTTCCCCTTTCTGTTCAGCCTTTTACACTACCGATTACGATACCCTTTACAAAGCCTTTTTGCAGGAAGGGGTAAATAATCATAATCGGAATCAAAGCGATTACGGCAATCGCCATACGAATCCCTACGCTGGGAACTGTAATACCCGAAGTGATTGCGGAATTGGCAGCGTTATTGCTGATGAAATCCGCACTTGCAATCAACCGGTTCAGAAGATTCTGAATGGTATAATAATCGGTACGCTTTACCAGATAATAAAGGCCGTTGATCCAGTCGTTCCAGTATGCAAGGCCGGATAGCAGTGCGATGGTGGAAAGAATAGGTGTGGAAAGCGGAAGAACGATGGTCAGCAGCGTGCGCATTTCGCCCGCACCGTCAATACGGGCGGCTTCCAACACTTCTTCCGGAATATTGGTGCTGAAAAATGTGCGCATAACGATAACGCCAAACCCGTTCATTAGTAAATTGGGCAAAATGAGCGCCCAAAAAGTATCCTTGATATGAAATACCTGTACCCACATGAGGTAAGAAGGGATCATACCGCCGTTAAACAGCAGTGTAAAGAACACCGCAAAGGAGAAAAAATTCCGTCCCGGTAACCCTTTGCGGGAGAGCGGGTAGGCCATAAGTGTTGTTATGGTAAGGTTGGACAAAGTACCTACGGTCGTTGCCAGAATGGTCATTTTATATGCCGTGAGTATCTGCGTACGGCTATACCATAGGTATTTGTATGATTCCAGGCTAAACTCCCTGGGCCAAAATGCATAGCCATAATGCGTCAGCGCGTTTTCTGAAGTAAGCGAGGATGTTACCAGCAAAATAAGCGGAAGTACGCAGGTAAGCGATAGTATAATCAACACTACATTGGCAAATATTGAGAAACGTTTTCCGTAAAAGCTCATAGTTCCTCCTGTACTTAGAACAGCGCCTGTTCCTTTTCTACAGCGCGTACCGCGGCATTGGTGCCAAGCACCAGTAAGAAGCCCAGCACCGACTGTATAAAGCCTGCGGCCGAAGCGCGGCCAATATCATTTGTCTCCAGCAGCCCCCTGTATACATAGGTATCAATGGTGCTGGTAGCGCTGTATAACAGGCCCGTATTCATGGGCACCTGGTAAAACAGCCCGAAGTCCGAATAGAAAATTCGGCCGATGGATAGCAGCGTAAGGGTGATGATGACGGGCTTGAGCATTGGAAGGGTGATGTGTGTAATCTGCTTCCATGTACTTGCACCGTCTACAACAGCTGCTTCATAATAAGATTTATCGATCCCAAGGATGCTGGCAAAATAGATAATAGAAGAGTAGCCAAAGGTCTTCCATAGCTGCACAAACGAGAGGATATACGGCCAGTACTTTGCATCCGTATACCATGCGGCAGGTTCTAGGCCCAATGGGATTAAAATGGAGTTATTCACCATTCCGTTGCTTTCGCCCAGCAATGCATAAACAATGTAACTCACAATAACATACGATATTAAGTGGGGAATCAATATAATGGTTTGATAAGTCTGCTGTTGCCGTTTGCGCTGAATCTCATTCAGTAATATCGCAACCAGAATCGCCAGCAGGGTACCCAAAATAATGAAAATGAGATTATATCCAAGCGTATTGCGGATAATGACCCAAGCATCGCCGGTTTTAAATAAGTAGGTAAAGTTCTTCACGCCGTTCCAGTTGCTGCCCCAAATACCAAGCGTGTATTTAAACTTTTTAAAGGCTAGCTGTAAACCGGACAATGGCATATAGTTATTGATGATGATGTATATCAAACCGGGAAGCATCATCATATAAAGCGGTAAAAAACGTTTCAGTTTCCGGAAGAAACTCTTATGTACAGACTGCATATTGCATCCTTTCCCGGAAAAGCCCCGAGGCAGCGCGGCACGCCGCCCCGGGGCTATCGTGTTGATGATATTATTTGCCCGCCGACCAGGCATCAAGCTGTGCCTGTTTGGCCGCAATGATGTCGTTAATACCAGCGGCATCCAATTCGCTCAGGAAGGATTGATAGAGAGCGTCGGTATCGCCGATGTTCAGGAGTAATGCGGTGACGTATTTATCAACGATAGTGGAGCAAGCGGAGACTTCGTCGGAAACCACAGAAGAATCAAAGGTGAAGCCTAATGCGGGGGATTTACTGCAGGTTTCATTGGAAGCCAGCCAGTTCTCATACTCGTTTGCCGGATCGGGCGCCCAAGGATGCGTAATGCAGATGTTCGGCCAGAAGGTACCCATACCGGAAGGCCAACCGGTGCTTACCGCATCCAGGCCGTCGGCAAAAGTAATGTTGCCTTCATCAGTTATTACATAATGCACGCCTTCGATGCCGTTGCAAACCAAATTAGAGAGCTTGGCATTGGTGAACAGTTCATTCAGGAATAACGTTGCCGCAACCTGATGTTCGCTTAGTGCCGCGATGCACCAGGTCATGCCGTTTACGTTACTGCTCGTGGCCCATGAAGGGGTGGTGATCTGCGCAGCGTAAATCTCCTGACCGAGTGCCTTCTGCTGCACGCTAACGGCAGTATCTTCGTCGCTATACGATACAAAGGAGCCGAAAGCCTGACCGTTGGAAATGTAGGCCATGGAACCATCCTGAGCATTCAGCGGGTCTTTCATGAAAAAGCCGTTGTCAGACCAGGTTTTTGCATTGGCCAGCAAGGTTTTAAAGGTATCGCTGGTGTAATAGTTTTGTACGGCAAGGCTATCCGGGTATTCACCCAGCAGCAGGCAGCCAAGAGGGTATTCGGTGCCAAGCAGATCGGCTGCGTAAGCGTCCATGTAAGCGCCGCCGTTGCCGTTGGAAATCATGGTCATATCCGGGTAAGCAGCCTTTACGGTTTGCAGCGCGGCGGTAAGGGTGTTAAAATCGGTGATGGTTTCGGGATCAATGCCTAGTTCATCGCAGATATCCTTACGCATAACAAACATCAGCGCAGAGGAGAATGCGTTTACTTTTGGCGCTCCATACAGCACACCGTCGACGCGCGCACAGTCAATGTAATCGCCAAGGGCTTCTTCAATGCCTTGGCCATAGGTATCAAACAGTTCATCGACCGGGGCGATGGAACCGTTATCTGCCAGAACGGAAATGCTAGGCATAAATGCCGCGTTAAATAGATCGATGCTACCATCGGTCAGCATTAGATTAATTTGTGTTGACCAGGAAGCAAAATCGATGCATACGAATTCGATTTTAAAATTGTAGCCTTCCTCCGCAAGTAAATCATTGACGGCGTCCTGTACCATTTGTTTTTGTTCGGCGGCGTTCATAGCCAACAGATAGGCGACCTGGATGGTTTCGGTTTCCTCTGCTGTGGCAAAGCTGATGCTGGTCAGCATCATAACAAGCGCCAAAAGCAATGCGAGGGTTTTTTTCATAGATGGATCCTCCTTATTTAACAGGAATTCATGAGTAAACGTTTACTCATTTGTTGCCTCATTCTAGCATGGCAAAAAAACTTTGTCAATACATATACAGGGAAAATGATAAATGATGTACGGACATATATATAAATTGTATTTAAAATGGAAGAAATTTCACCTATAATATGCTTGATAACGGACAAATTTATAATCAAAAAGGATGAGTGCGGCAATCAAGATGATTCACTTATACTGTAAGCTAAAAAGCGAAAGATTAACGTCTTTAAACAGACGGTTTGTGCTTCACATTCGGGCAGTGCATAATAATATATGCTAGTACAAAATCATATTGCGCCGAGGATACGTATACTTGATTGTGTTCCAGCGCCTCGCTGATAAGGATGGTGTGAAAACGCCGTTTGGTTTTGATTGTTTTTACATTTTGAAATCGGCTGTAAGATACTTGTTTCTGCCCGGCCAGTAAACCTGCACCGGCAACAGAAGGTTTCCCTGCGAGCGTCCCTAAAAAAGCAGTGATGTGCGCTGCAGTTTTAGCGCGCCGATACTGAGGCGTAAGTTGCTTATGCTCAATCCCTTTTTGATTCATTGTAAATGCGACGGTATAAGAACCGCCAAGGATAAGGGTTGTCAGCAACAGACCTGCGGCAAGCAGTATGAGGGAAACTATAAAGCCATATCCGATTATGCGTACAAATACGGAAGCAGCGGATGCAAAACCATCACCAAGGGACAGTAAAAAGAGAAATAGTCCAAGGCCAAGAAGAATCGCCAGAAAAATCTTCAGTATTGTAATGGCGATAATCGGATTTGTGAGTATATTCATGCGGTATGTCCAATGATAGTTACCTTGTCCATCTTCTTGGATATCTCCATGGGTATCCGCTGTTGCCGGTATGAATTCTTCTACAATCTGGTTATCAGCCATAATTTACCCCCATAATCATCGTTTGTAATAAAATAATCCGTATGATAAAAGGCGATAGTGATGAAACCGATAAAGAATTGGTAAAACTATCGTATGTAAAAAGCGATTACGTGTCAAGCGAATTTATAAGAAGGAAAGTTATATAGGATTGTCCTTTTTGTAGCCGTAAGTGAACATAACAATGCTATACAATAGGAACGAAATTGAAAATGCACCGTGTGACAGGAATACGAAAAATAAACTTGTACCTAAAAGCGGATTCTGATATGATAATTGTTGACAAGAAAAAATTTCTGCCATCTAAATATATGAAGCAAATTGTATTCCTTCGGTGCGCTAAAGGGGAGTATGCCAACTTGCGAATAGACAGTGAATTGAGCAATACAATTGAAAAAAACGATGTAAACTTGCAGGAAATGAGGTGAGGGTGAATGTGTGTGTTTTCTTATATACAAATGAACATCTTCGGCATCATTCTGCTTCTTTTTTTCCTGTTCAACCAAAAAAGAGCTGGGAATTTATCGCTGGACGATAAAATATTTAACGGCATTCTGCTCTCTGCCATATTAGAACAATTAATGGATATCGGCCAATGGGCGCTAGATGGCGTAAGCTTTCCCGGCAGCCATATATTACAACAGCTTAGCTATTCACTGGGCTATGCGATTGCGCCGATGATCACCTGCTTGTGGGTAATGTATTGCGATCTTCGCGTCAACATGGACGAACGTGGCTTCCGGAAAAGGACACCGCTGTATTTACTGCCGATTTTGTTGAACATTTTCTTATTGCTGTTCAATATACATACCCCGTTGGTATACAGTATTGATTCTTTAAATGTGTATCATCGCGGCGACTTATTCTTTGTCTACATGATGCTTATGTATATATATGGGATCATCTCCCTTTTTATGGTGATAAGCAAGGCAATGCAGCGTACCTCGTCGATGGAACGTACAGAGTATCGTTATATGGCGATGTTCATTGTTCCGCCGCTCATCGGGGGCGCGCTGCAATGGCGGTATTATGGTGTTTCACTCATTTGGCTAAGCGTCGTGCTTTCAATCATCCTTGTTTACACCAATGTATTGAGCCGCCAAATTTTAACCGACCCATTAACGGGTTTAAATAATCGCCGGAAGCTGGATCGGTATCTGGGCATGAAAATCAACTCCAACGAAGCAGATGCGTCTATGTTTTTAATTATGATGGATGCTGACGGTTTCAAAGGAATAAATGACCGTTATGGGCACACGAGCGGTGACCGTGCGCTTGTTGCTATTGCGGAAATATTGAAAAGTGTTTGCTTACACCATGATTGTTTTATTGCCCGATTGGGTGGAGATGAATTTTTAATACTCGGGCATGAAAGAAACGATTTTACACCGGAGAACATCATCCGGAAAATAGATCAGCAAATCAGCGTTTATAACGCGACGACACAAGAGCCGTTTAAAATCGCTCTCAGTGCCGGGTGTGCGCACTTTGACCCGGTAGATACCAATACGGTGGATGCTATGCTGAATGTGGCCGACCAACGTATGTACGCGGTGAAAAACGCAAAGAAAGAACACACAGGTAAAGCGACAAAGATTTCTGGATTACTGGGGGACATAAACCCTGTCTATCTATAGATAGAACGCTGTTTTCGTTATATAGGGAGACATTAAAAAGCTCACGTATACCGTGAGCTTTTTTGGTAAAAAATTTTATTCGCGTATCCATAACGATGAGGGCAGAATAATCGCATAGGACGAACTTATTATAGCGTAATGTATAGGCAATCAATCGCCAAAGATGTAAACCCTCATTATGATCGTCGTTTTTCCTACCTATTTGTTTGTAAAAAGCTACAATTATTGCGCGGTAAGAAACGTAGTCATATTTGTTTTTAAACTAGCGTCTATACTGTTTTACTTGAAAACAATCATTTTTCCAGAAAAGAATTTCTGATACAGAAATTTTTAAGAAAATATTACGTATGTAGTAAGTGTTCGAACGAACCTAATCCGGTGCATGACAAACGAGAGGATGCTTTGAAAATGAAGAAGCTCATGATTATAAGTTTTTCGATGTTTATAACGTGTACGCGGTTTTGTACTCTGCCGTTGCTTCCTATGGGTTTAAGCATGTAACGGAACTGGCGCAACTCTTGCAGGAGACGCAAACGATTCAGTGAAGTGGTACGGAACTGCATACACAGACCGTACAGGTGGAAAGGGATATTCTGGACCAGGCAAAGATCTACCAAACAACGGTCGGCCGAAAGGCGCTTGTGATGCGGATACCTGATACGCAAAGTGAAACGATAACGACGCGCGAATAGCTGAAAGAGCGGTTGGCGAACTAATGGATGTAACATAAAACAAAGGAACACTGCCGGAGCCGGATGAAAGGAATAATGAAAGCCCGGCAGCGAAAACCCGAAAGTGAATAATGCTCCGGGTAGCGCTTCAACCGTATTTGATAATCCTCCTCCTGAAAATTCCATGAAGATGTTGCCGGACAGTAGCGCGAGCCCGAACAGTAACCCGCAAAACCCGCAGGCACCAAACATGCTCAATCCATCATTATCCGATTCTGCCGCAATGTGAAGCCTAAGGGATACAGCGCTTACGGCTTGCGTTATCTGATAAAAATCGTGTGCGGGTAAAAGGTATACCAGACAGTCTTATACTTCATCCTTGATTATGGAAGGAATTAAAGCATATGACGATAGTTATAGCCGTAATATGGGCATAAACCATCAATGTATTGTAATACAACGAAGCCCCCGTACTTCACACTGAAGCACGGGGGCGAAGACTTATTTTGCGTGTTAGTACATGTAGACCACGGATTGACGCCACTCTTGCAGCAGTTCAATCAGTGCGAGTGAGTCTTCATCTGTAAAGTTTAAGTATACGGACGGCTCGTCGTTGGGAATGTTGTTTGAGCCGTCATACTCATACCAATTCAAACAAGCAAACATACCGTCTACATCACTCGTGGTTTTAGCACGTTTCAGAATAGCAGTGATTTTTTTAGTGTAATCAAGATAAGTATCAGCATAGGGACTGTTTACTTTGGAATAACCGCTGATATAGAGATTGATGTTGTCGCTGTGGGTTTCTCCGCTATCCAGCGGTACATTGTAGAAATTGAGTGACAAGCTAAGCGAATCGTTCTCAAGTGCCAAGGGAGAAATAATGTGATCTACGGCTTCTGAAAGCCTGTCAATGGTATCGGGCAACGCATGACTATTGATCGTACGCATCATCAAGGATACCGTTTCCGGGGTATTTAACTGGATATTAAGGTAATCGTAGTAGCGCTGTGTGCCGACATAGCCAGCTACAATGAAGCCGGAGAGCGATTGCTCATCGCCAAGGGTGTACAGGTAGCCGTCATCACTGGCTGTGGATGCTCGGGTATGGTAGTAATCGTTGGGAACCAGCCCTTTTGCTTGCATCTCCGCTTGATAGCTATCCCAAAGAGCCCTATCTTCTTCATCGGACAGCGGATTATAGGTGCTTACATACTGTACGCCGCTTTCCGGCGGGAAAGCACGAATGGCAGCAGCATAATCGGCGTTTTCAGAACGAAGATCATTTAAGGTATCCACATTGATAAACTCAATGGTACGGTAATAGGTTTTACCGTTCGTCAACTTCAGTGCAATGGGCTCGATAACCTGATACTGATAACTATCATAACCACCGTATTGGTAGTAGTTTTCCGGATCGCGGATCTGCTCTACGGCGAGGGACAGGCTTTCGGCAACATATTGCTTCACATCGTCGGATGTAAAGGCAATGTCCTTAAGTAACAGGGATGTGTATTCGCTGTTTCCGCTGCTGCTGTCATGACCGCGGAAAGTAACGGAGGCGATTTCATCTGCGCTGGGGGTAACATTAAGCGCATTATTTTCGAGGTTGTGAATGCCCCATGATACGCCAAAGGCAAGCACTGCTGCAATAGCGAAAGCCGGTAGCGCTTTGAGCACTTTACGGTAATTACGCAGGGAAAGCAATGCATACAGCACGAAAAGCAGCAAGGCAATTGCAACGATAGCGATGCCGTATACAGATATGAGCTTGCGGTCGTACAGCGTAATCAAAATGAGCAGCGTAAAAGCCAGTAGGCTAGCCGTAATGATCGGCCAAACAATTCGTTTGGCGCTCTTATCCGCCACTTCGCTGGGACGGCGGATGAACAACCATGCGGCGATGACCAACTCAATAGCCGCCAGCAGAAGCGAGTACAGAATGTGCGGCATTGTAACAATGTGGGTTATGAACATGTTGCGCGACTGCATCACGATCAGTCCGGTGGCAATGTTCGTATCCGGGCTTAACCAAGCGCCAAGATCAGTCCAGCCAACAATGGGAACATTGTTAATCAGCCCGTGCGCAATGATGAACTGTACAAAGCGGGGCAGAAACAACACCAAGCCGGTTGAAGCAAGCGCTGTGATGTACGTGCCAGAGAGTGCACAGCCGATAGCGGATGCCGCAAAAACCAACATAGCTGCAACAAAGTAGAACAGAATTAAGAGCGGAATGTACAACGGAACAAACGGACAGCCGCTGACCAAATACATAAACAGGGTTACCAGCATGTTCAGCACAATTGTAAAGCCCATCCATGTCGCCGTCGACAGACTGACCGAAAGGTATAGGCTCATCCGGGATACTGGCAGACTGTGGTACAAATCACTCGCAGAGCGTTTGAACAGATAGGAAAAACCATAGAAGGCAAACACAATTGCCGAGAACACATAATAAACCAATACTGGCGTGAGCCCAATGGCGGATGTGGATGTGGAAATGGTATAGACACCAAAGCAATTTTGCCCGGTGGTAATGACTGTGTATAAGAGCGTGGCTATCGCCAGCGGAATCCCAACGGGTGCAAGGCGACGCATCGTTTCTTTATACATTTTCATGCTTGTTCTCCTCCCTCGGCAGCGTTGAATGCATAGCCCAACGCTTCCATTTCGTAGATGAACACTTCTTCCAGCGTTACGGGCAGTACTTCCATAATCAACGGCTGATGTACCGCGATGAATGCTTGCGTTTCAGCCTTATCACCACGAATAATGAGCGTCGAAACGCTACCTTGCCGGTGATGTGCCAGTACGTTTAGTCCGGCAAAGAGGCTCTGGTCATATTCCTGCGAAAAGGCAACCTGCAATTTGAAGAGCGAAGTTTTCAAATCGGCTACGTCACTTTCCAGCACAATACCGCCTTTATACAGCAATGCCAGCTGATCGCAGGTGTCTTCCAGTTCCCGAAGTGAATGGCTGGTAATAATGACCGTAGCGCCGCGGTCAAATACCTCGGCATACAGCTTTTGTTTAACCAGATTGCGCATTACAGGGTCCAACCCATCGAATGTTTCATCGAAGAAATAGTAATCTGCGCCAGTAGAAAGCGCCAGTATCGTAGCGGCCTGTCTGCGCATACCTTTGCTGAAGGTAGATAGCGGTTTGCTGCTATCAAGCCCGAATTCTCTGGCCAGAGCGTGCATCTTTTTAAGGTCGAAAGCGGAATACGCGCTGCGGTAGAGTGCGGCCATGCGCTCCATGGAGCTTTGCGGCAGCATGTAGAATTCGTCCGATACGAAAGCGAACCGGTTTTTGATGGACTCGTTTTCATAGATGCTGGCATCCCCAAGTTTAATGCTGCCTTCATCCGGCTGGTATACGCCGCTGGCTAATCGCAGGAAGGTAGATTTTCCCGCACCGTTTGCGCCAACAAGGCCATATACGCAACCATCTTGAATATGGCAGTTGAGGTTATCCAGCGCGGTGGTGTCCGCGAAGCGCTTGGTGAGATTGTTTGCAATAATCACAACTTTGCTTCCTTTCCATATGTACTGGGTTTTCGGTACATCGTTTGTTGTAGGGGCGTGGCTATGTTACGGGTTGCCTGCTGCGGTAGCGGGCGTGTCTGTATATGCCTTCTCAATGGCTGCCAAAACGCGATCCTTGGAGATTTTGGCAAGATGAAGCTTCCGGCACAGCGCTGTGATTTCGTCCAGCAAACTCTCCATGCTTTTGGTGATGAGCTGTGGAGCCTCCTGGCTGATGTAGCGGCCGCTGCCGGGCACGCTTGTGGTAACGCCGCGCCTTTCCAGCTCTGTATAAGCCTTTTGCAGCGTATTTGGGTTTACCGAGAGCGTTTGGCTCAGCGTCCGCACGCTCGGGAGCAGATCGCCGGGACGGAGTGCGCCGGATGCGACATGCCGTTCCACTTGATCGATCACCTGCTCATAAATGGGTTGTCTTCCGAAACGATCAATCTGAAACATGGTGCTTATCCTTTCTATCCGTACTATGGGTGATAGTACACATGAATTATACATCGATATGGACGCATGTCAAGGATATATTTGTAAAATGTATAATCACAGCGCACCGACTACTGATATTAAATGATTAAATACAGACTTGGGAAAATATAATGGGAAAGGACAGAGAGGAAGCGGATGCAAATGGAAAAATGAGAATTGCATTTGTTCGTGTGTCGCTTTTGGGAGTAATATGGACAAAAAAGAAACGAAAACATAGGCGTTTTCTGCCAAAATACAAATGAAAAACAGAAAAGTGATTCGCTGTATAGTGTGGAAGCGTTTCCGGAATTTGAGGTGACAATTACTGTTTAGCCGTTTAGTACGCTTAAGATTGTGAACGAAATCACAAAAATGAGGGTTGCCAAGCCCCGTCAACTAGTATAGAATAGGTTAGAATGAATTTGGGATAGGATATAGGCAACGCACGCAAGCCGTGCTTGGTAAGACCTGCCTTTCCCGTATTGAAGGAGGTCGCAATCTTGAGCAAAGTCCATATTTTGGATCATCCTCTGATACAGCACAAGCTCAGCATCATGCGAAATAAAGAAACGGGCGCGAAAGAGTTTCGCGAGCTTTTGGAAGAAATCTCTATGCTCATGGTCTATGAGGTAACGCGTGATCTGCCCACCGAAGAAGTTGAGGTAGAAACACCGATTTGCAAAACCAAAACACGCATGTTAAGCGGCAAGAAGATCGGCATTGTGCCGATTTTACGTGCAGGGCTGGGTATGGTGGATGGTGTAACCAAGCTGATTCCGGCAGCGCGTATCGGGCACATCGGTTTGTACCGTGACCCGGTGTCTTTACAGCCGGTGGAGTACTATTGCAAGCTTCCCGCAGACAGTGAAAACCGGGAGCTACTGGTGCTTGATCCCATGCTGGCTACTGGCGGCAGCGCTTCGGCGGCCATAAGCTATATCAAGCAGCGTAACTGCAAATATATCCGCTTGGTTAACTTGATTGCCGCACCGGAAGGCATTAAGCGTATCCAGCAGGATCATCCCGATGTGGATATTTATGTAGCGGCTTGTGACGAAAAGCTAAACGAGCACGGCTATATTGTCCCCGGGCTTGGCGATGCGGGCGACCGCCTGTTTGGTACAAAATAAGCAACGGGTAAACAAGCCCAAGGAAGGATAATAAACGCATGGCACGTGAAGTGTTCCAAGCGGTGCAAACCGCCGAAAACAAGGCAGATCAGTTTCTGCAAGAAGCCCATCGGGATGCGCGCGAATTGATTAAATCCACGCAGGCGGAAATTGCGGCCAACGAACGTTCCGTTGTAATGGAGCATCGCGCGATGTATCAAAGCATATTGGATGAAAAACGCGAAAGCGTACAGGTACAGATACAAGCGGGGAAAGCGGCAGTGAGAACCAAACACGAAGCGATCCTTGCGGATGCACGCGGCCAGCTTGCACAGGCTGCGGAGCAGATTGTTGAAAGGGTATGGAACGATGGCAATCGTTGAGATGAAGCATGTAAACATGCTGGCCATGGATGCGGATAAGCAGGCACTGCTTTACGAAATCCAGAAACTGGGCTGTTTTCAAATGCTTCCGTCGGATTCGGAGGATGTTACGTTTAACAAAGCATCCGGCGATGCGGAACTGCCTACGTTGGAAGAAACATTAACCCGCCTTGCCTGGGCAATCGGAAAATTGAACCGTTATGATACGACCAAACGGCCGATGATGGCGGATAATCCCACGATTGATGAGTCAGAAGCGCAAGCCGTATTAGATAAGCAGGCTGCTTTAATGGATACGGTTGCAAAGCTGGAAGATTTGGAGCGGAACGCCGGCGATTTGCGCGGCCAAATGGCACGAAATGACGCGATGCGCGAACAGCTTATACCGTGGAGCGGTTTTTCGCTGGCGCCGGATGAAATTGTAAGTACACGCAATACTGTTGCAATGCTTGGTACGGTGCCGAAAATGGCACTGGAAGCATGGCTTGCGGAGCAGCCGCTTAATGAACTGTGCAATTTAGAGCAAGTTTCCACACAGCGGGATCAAGCCTATATTTATGTTCTCTATCACAGATCATGCCAAAACAGCATACAGAGTAAGCTGAAAGAAATTGGGTTTAATATTGTTGTGCTTCCGCCGTCCAATTTAACGGCAGATGAACAACTTAAGGCGCTTGGAAACGAACAAAAAGAGGTTGAAGCCAAACAACAGGTGATTGTGCAGGCGGAAGCCGAACTTGTATCAGATCTGCCCACCATTAAACAATTGTATGATATCCTCAATTCCAAGCGGGCGCGTCTATTGGCTGCGAAGAACTTCTCCGTATCCCAGCGCACCTTTTTTTTACAGGGTTGGGCTCCGGCAACAATGGAAAAAACAATCGAGAAAAGGTTGAAAAAAGTGGCGCCTACGGTTGCGCTGGAGTTTTATGACCCGCAGAAGGATGAAGAGCCTCCGGTGCACCTGCAAAATCCAGCAATCGTTCAGCCATTTGAATCGGTCGTATCCGGTTATGCGCTACCGGCTCCCGGCGGGATCGATCCCACGGCGATCATGATGCCGTTCTTCGTCAATTTTATGGGTATGATGATTTCCGATGCCGGGTACGGCGTGATGATGGCGATCATGATGCCGCTGTTGATTAAGTTTCTCAAGCCTGCGCCGGGAACCCGGCGGTTGCTGTGGCTGCTAATGGCCGGCGGCATCGCTACGGTATTCTGGGGTACGATGTATAACAGTTGGTTTGGCTTCTCGCCGATGCCGACGGTATTCGACCCGATGAACAACGCGATTCCTGTTATGGGCGCCTGCATTGCGCTCGGCGCGGTGCATCTGTTTGCGGGTCTGGGCGTAGCGGCGTATATGAACATTAAACGCGGCAAACCGTTGGATGCGGTAGCAGACCAGTTAAGCTGGTTCCTGCTGGTAGTGGGGCTGGTATTGATGATCTTCATGCCGTCTATTGGCAAGTGGATGGCTTTGGTTGGCGCTGGTATTGTTTTGGTAACAGCTGGACGCGAGAAAAGCAAAAACCCCTTCAAGCGCCTCATCAGCGGCCTTGGCGCACTATACGGCGTAACCAGCTGGGTCAGCGATTTACTAAGTTACATGCGCCTTTTCGGCATGGGCCTGGCAACGGGCGTAATCGGTATGGTTATTAATATACTGGTCGGCATGGTGTTTTCCTCCGGGCCTATTGGCTGGATTTTAGGCGCCGGGCTGTTCGTCGGCGGACATTTATTCAACTTGGCGATTAACACGTTGGGCGCGTATGTACACTCCTGCCGTCTGCAGTATATCGAATTCTTCGGCAAGTTTTACGAGGACGGCGGGAAACCGTTTAATCCTTTAAAAGCAACCAACCGATATGTTTACATTACGGAAACGCAACCGCGAACCTGATGCGATATGATTTTTGATCCTGACCTATCAGGTAAACGGCTGTTTTTCCAGCGGTATTCTACACAATAAGCAATGGAAACATCTCGGAAAAATGGTTTTAGCCATAGGGAAGCTTGGAAATCATATTCAAATAAAAACATGCAACATCTATGATGTAGGAGGTACCCAATTATGTCTATCGGTCAGATTTTAGCTCTTCTTGGCGCAGCCATCGCTGTCATCGGCGCCGGTATGGGATCCAGCGCAGGCGTAGGTATCGCCGGCGAAACCTCTGCGGGGGTATCCACGGAAAATCCTGAAGTGAACAGTAAACTGCTGGTTTTACAGCTCCTTCCCGCTACACAGGGTATCTACGGCTTCCTGATTGCGGTTATTGTGCTGATCAACACGAATGTGCTGGGCGGCGCGATGAAGATGGTCGATCTGTATCAGGGGCTTGGTATTTTAATGGGATGCCTGCCGATCGGCTTTGTCGGTTATTTCTCCGGCCTCAAGCAGGGTAAAGTAGCAGCGGCCGCCATGATCATGACCGGCCAGCGTCCCGAAATGAGCGGTAAAGGTATTACAATGTGCGTTATGGTTGAAACCTACGCTGTGCTTGCGCTGCTGGTTAGCTTCCTGGTCGTTAACGCCATTCAGCTGTAAGGAGCGACAGATGAACGCACAGGCCATTGTAAGCAAGATCGAACAGGATGCACGCGAGTCCGCCGGGCAGCTGCGCGCTGATGCGCAGGCGAAGGCGGAAGCGCTGAAAGCTGCGTCCCGCGAAAAGATCGAAGCGATGCACAAGACCATGCTTTCGCAGGCCGGTAAGGACAGCGAATCGCTGGAACAGCGGTTGCTGCGCATGGCAGAGTTGGATGATCGCAAGGATTTACTCGGCATGAAGCGCGCTCTGATTGACGAGGCGTTTGCCATGGCGGGCGAAAAACTGAAAAATGCACCGGCGGAGAAGAAACGTGCTTTCTTCTTACAGACGGTTACTGATTATGCAAACGGAAATGAAACCCTCGTGATTGGCGCGAATGATGCGGACTGGTTTGACGAAGGATTCATTACGGATGCGAACGCAGCACTCTCAAAAGCTGGAAAAACAGCCGCATTAACACTTGCGCAAGAACGGCGTACGGATAGTGCGGGGGTTATTTTGGTCAGCGGCGGCGCGGAAATTAAATGTACATTTGCCGCGCTTTTAGATGAAGTGCGCGCGGAAATGGAACAACAGGTAGCGGAAACCCTGTTTGGGAAAGCTTGATGAATCACTACAAATTATATGCCATTCGTTTTGGTAAGGTATCAATAGAAAGGAGGTCCGGCAATGCCGCAACCCAGTATTAACTATGCCTGCGGACGGGTAGGTGCGCTTGGGCGTACCGCGCTGCATAAAGCGCAGCTGGAACGCTTGCTGTCTACCCGCAGTTATGAAGAAGCAAATCGCACGCTAAGCGACATCGGCTTTGCCGCGGCCGACAATGTGGATTTTCAATCAGCGGTGGATCAGCACGTATTAAAGGCATGCCAATTGATACGCGCCGTAACACCCGATCCGCTTGTAACGGACTGCTTTTTTCTGCGCTATGATGTGCACAATTTAAAAGTGCTGCTGAAATCCCGTTTTTTAGCGCAGCAACCCCAGTTTTTATCCGCCTGTGGAACGATATCTCCAGATAAGCTGCGCCATTGCGTAGCTGATCATACCTACGCTTTATTACCCAAAGCGATCAAAGACGCAATGAATGTGCTGGAAAAGCAGAATGCTGTTGCGTTTGACCCGATGCTGATCGATACGCAACTGGATAAAGCGATGTACCAGCAAATATTTGAGAATCTGGCTCTCTCCAAGCAGGGCGATGTAGCAGTACGCTATTTTCAGGCGAAAGCCGATCTGCAAAATGCGATTATGCTGTTACGCTTAAAAGCGATAGGGAAGGATGCGGCGTTCTTTGAAAACATTGCGTTACCTGGCGGTAATGTAAAACCGTCGGCGTTTGCAATTGATTTCTCCGAAAGCGAACGTTTTGCGCGTCCGCTGCGTCGTTACAGTGTGGAGGTATATCAAGCGGCTACGGAAGCTGCTGTGGACTTTTCCAAACTGCCGTATCTGGAAAAAGTAGCGGATGATTACCTGTATAGCTTGCTTCGGCCGCACCGTTATGATGCGGCATCTATTGAAGTGTTAATCTCCTTTCTATTGCAAAAGCAACGGGAAGCTACGGATGTACGCCTGATTATGGCGGGCAAGCTGAATGGTTTCAAGCCGGAAGCAGTGGCGGAAAGGATGCGTGAACTGAATGGCTAACATCACCATGGGTGCCGTTGGAGAACGCGATGCCGTGCTCTGTTTTAAAGCCATCGGCATGCATGTGGTGCCTACCGAAACACCGGAGGAGACCACCAAGGCGCTGTTTACGCTGACCCGGCAGGGCGTACGCGTAATTTTTATTACGGAACATGCGGCAAAGCAGGCAACTGAAGCGCTGCAACGATACCAGAATGACCCGCAGATCGCCATTATTCCCATACCGGGCAGTACGGGCGCAAGCGGATATGCAATGTCGCGCATTAAGGCGAATGTAGAAAAAGCCATCGGCGCGGATATCCTGTTTAGTAGCAACAACAGTCAGAAAGAAGGGTAAAGCATGGCACAAGGAACCATCGTCAAGGTCGCGGGCCCTTTGATTGTAGCGGAAAACATGGGCGATGCGCGCATGTATGACGTGGTGCGCGTCAGTAAAAACCGCTTGGTCGGAGAGATCATCGAATTGCGCGGCGACCGTGCCAGCATACAGGTATACGAAGAAACCAGCGGCCTTGGCTATGGCGAACCGGTGGAAAGCACCGGGGCTCCGCTGTCGGTAGAATTGGGACCTGGGCTGATAGAATCCATTTTCGACGGTATTCAACGTCCGTTGACCAAAATACGTGAAAAAGTGGGCGAGCGCATCACCCGCGGGGTGGAAGTGCCTTCGCTGGACCGTGATAAGCTCTGGAATTTTGAGCCGCGCGTCGTCGTGGGTGACAATGTAGTATCAGGCACGATCATAGGTATCGTTCAGGAAAACAATGTGGTGGAGCACCGTATTATGGTGCCCAGCGGCATTTCCGGCGAGGTTAAAACCATTGCAACAGGCGAACACAGCATTACCGAAAACATTTGCACAGTGGTTGATGAGCAGGGTAACGCCCACGAGCTGACCATGATGCAGAAGTGGCCGGTACGCCGCGGACGCCCGTATATCGAAAAGATGTCCCCAACGGTGCCCATGGTTACTGGGCAGCGCGTTATTGATACGTTTTTCCCCATAGCCAGTGGCGGCGTAGCTGCGGTACCCGGGCCTTTTGGCTCTGGTAAAACAGTTGTGCAGCACCAGCTGGCAAAGTGGGCGGACGCGGACATCATTGTGTATGTAGGCTGCGGCGAGCGCGGTAACGAAATGACGGACGTTTTGATGGAATTTCCGGAATTGCATGATCCGCGTACCGGAGAAAGCCTTATGAAGCGTACCGTATTAATTGCCAACACGTCGGATATGCCGGTGGCAGCCCGCGAGGCTTCTATTTATACCGGTATCACAATCGCCGAATATTTCCGTGACATGGGTTACAAAGTCGCTATCATGGCCGATTCCACCAGCCGTTGGGCCGAAGCGCTTCGCGAGATGAGCGGCCGACTGGAAGAAATGCCCGGCGACGAAGGCTATCCCGCTTATCTGTCCTCACGAATTGCCGAGTTCTATGAGCGTGCGGGCGTGGTGCAGTGTTTGGGACAGGATGGCAGGCAGGGCAGTATTAGCGCGATTGGCGCGGTTTCCCCTCCGGGCGGCGATATCTCCGAGCCGGTTTCTCAGTCTACGCTGCGTATTGTTAAGGTGTTCTGGGGCTTAAGCGCCCAGTTGGCTTATAAACGTCATTTCCCGGCAATTGACTGGCTGCAGAGCTATTCGTTATACACCGATCATTTGGAGGATTGGTTTAATAACCATGTCTCTCCTGAATGGAACGAACTGCGCGCAAAAGCGATGCTGGTTTTACAGGAAGAAAGCGAACTGCAGGAAATCGTGCAGCTGGTAGGCATGGATGCCTTGAGCTGGAAGGATCGCCTGACTATGGAAGTGGCGCGCTCCATCCGCGAAGATTATCTGCACCAAAACGCATTTGACGATGTGGATACCTTTACATCGCTGGATAAACAATACCTGATGCTGCGCTTGATTCTGGATTATTATCGTCTGGGTCGTCAGGCGCTGGACGCCGGTGCTAATCTGTCCGATGTGATTGAGTTGCCGGTACGCGAGCGGATTGGCCGCAGCAAGTATATACCTGAGGATCAAAAGGACCAGTTCACACAAATCGAAAATGAGCTGGCCGGACAGATCGCCGCGATCTCTGAGAAAGGGGAACTTTAAGCGATGCTGAAAGAATACCACACTATCAAAGAGGTCGTCGGCCCCCTGATGCTTGTGGATCAGGTGGAAGGCGTAACATACAACGAACTGGTGGAAATACGCCAGCAAAATGGCGAAATCCGGCGTGGTAAAGTGCTGGAGGTAAACGGAAATCAGGCGCTGGTGCAGCTTTTTGAAAGCAGCAACGGTCTGCAGATCTCTAACTCATCCGCCCGCTTTCTGGGGCATTCCATCGAACTGGGCGTAAGCATTGATATGCTGGGTCGCGTGTTTGACGGTATGGGCACTCCCAGAGATAACGGCCCTGCGCTGATACCTGAAAAACGGATGGATATTAATGGCGAGCCACTGAACCCGGCCGCGCGCGATTACCCCAACGAGTTTATTCAAACCGGCATCAGCGCGATCGACGGTTTGAATACACTGGTTCGCGGTCAGAAGCTGCCGGTATTCTCCGGTAACGGTCTGCCGCATGCACAGCTGGCTACGCAGATTGCGAGACAGGCGAAGGTGCTGGGCGCAAATGAAAAGTTCGCTGTTGTGTTTGGCGCAATCGGTATTACGTTTGAAGAAGCGGAATACTTCATCAGCGATTTCCGGCGTACCGGCGCTATTGAACGCGCGGTACTGTTTATGAACCTAGCCAACGACCCAGCTATCGAGCGTATTGCAACACCGCGTATGGCGCTGACGGCTGCCGAGTATCTGGCTTATGAAAAGGATATGCACGTGTTGGTTATCCTAACCGATATTACCAACTATGCGGAAGCGCTTCGCGAAGTATCCGCTGCCCGAAAAGAAGTGCCGGGCCGCCGTGGCTATCCGGGCTACCTGTATACCGACCTTGCCAGCATTTACGAAAGAGCAGGCCGTGTAATCGGCAAAAAAGGCTCCATAACACAGATACCGATTCTGACCATGCCGGAAGATGATAAAACCCACCCGATTCCCGACTTGACAGGGTATATCACCGAAGGGCAGATTATCCTGAGCCGCGAGCTATACCGTAAAGGAATTCAGCCGCCGATTGACGTAATGCCGTCGCTCAGCCGCTTGAAGGATAAAGGTATCGGTAAAGGAAAAACCCGCGAAGATCACGCCGCCACCATGAACCAGTTGTTTGCCGCTTATTCTCGTGGTAAGGATGCAAAGGAACTGGCGGTCATTCTAGGCGACGCTGCACTAACGGACATTGATAAAAAGTACGCCGCTTTTGCTGATGCATTTGAGAAGGATTATGTATCGCAGGGCTATCAAGCGAACCGACCTATCGAGGAAACGCTCAATATCGGCTGGGGTCTTCTGGCGATGCTGCCGCGTAACGAATTGAAGCGTATTCGCGATGACATGCTGGATAAATATCTGCACGACAACACCATTGAGGATGACGATGATTCCGGCGAGGTGGAGGAATAATGGCTGCCACTTTGCGTGTAAACCCGACGCGGATGGAACTGACACGCATCAAACGCAGGCTTGTTACGGCAAAACGCGGCCATAAGCTGCTGAAGGACAAGCTGGACGAGATGGTGCGACAGTTCATCATGCTAATCAGGGAAAACTACAAACTGCGGCAGGAAGTTGAAGCAGAGTTAACGCTTGCACTCGGCGACTTTGCGATGGCACGTGCGGTGACGGAGCCGGAGCTAATCGAGGAGGCGTTGCTGTGCCCTGCACGCAGCATTGGTGTGAATATGGGTATTCGTAGCGTGCTTAGCGTACGGGTGCCGGTGCTGACCATGCAGGACGATAATCAGCAAACGACGCTCAGCTACGGCCTTGCGGAAACATCCGCGCAGCTGGACGGCGCCATTGAGAGCCTGGCTTCGCTGTTGCCAAAGTTGATCCATCTGGCCGAAGTGGAAAAAACTTGTAATCTACTAGCGGATGAAATCGAAAAAACCCGCCGCCGCGTGAATGCGCTGGAATATGTAATGATTCCACAATTTACCGATACCATCCGTTTTATCACCATGAAGCTGGATGAGAACGAGCGCGGCAGCCTGACCCGCTTGATGAAGGTAAAGGACATGATACAGGAACGGGCACAAAATGGCTGATTTCAACCAAAAAGTCGGGGAAGTGGAGCAAATCCACTTCCTTTTTTTATGCTGTAGTGATACCCTACGATAGGCACCGATGAAAAGGTACTATCAATAAATAAGAGTGATATAGGGAGGCAATTATGATTCGCTTCGAAAACGTAACTAAATCGTATGCCGGCGGCACCGTAAAAGCGGTGGATGAACTGACCATGAAAGTAGAAAACGGTAAGGTTTTTGGCTTTTTAGGCCCGAACGGCGCAGGAAAAACAACCACAATTAAAATGATGACCGGCAGTCTGAATCTGGATACGGGATCAATTCTGCTGGAGGATATTGATATTACTAAAAATCCGATAGAAGCAAAGCGTACATTCGGCTTTGTACCGGACAGCTTTGAGATGTTTGAACGGCTTTCCGGCATGGAATATCTTCAATTTCTTGCCGATTTGTATCAGGTAAACGATGCGCAGCGTAAAGCGCATTTGGATAAATACTTGCCGCTGTACGAACTGGAAAATGCGATCAACCAGCCGATTCGCAGCTTTTCCCATGGCATGAAACAGAAACTGCAAATCATCGGTTCGTTAATCCACCAGCCCCGTATCTGGATATTGGATGAGCCAATGGTAGGCTTGGATCCGGCCAGTATGCACGCTTTAAAACAGGAAATGCGGGAATACTGCGAAAGCGGAAAAACGGTTTTCTTTTCTACCCATGTGCTGGATGTGGCCGAGCGGTTATGCGATGAAATCGGCATTATCCGCAAAGGTAAGCTGATCGCCCAGGGAGCACCGGATGAACTGATGAAAGATGACCGCGTAACAACGTTGGAAGACCTCTTCCTGAATTTAACGGGAAAGGAGGCATAAGATATGTTGCCTTATCTGCGTATTCTCATCCGGCAGCGTATTGAGGCGTGGAAACCTAGAAACATGTTTGGTTCCAGAAAATCAAAGGTAAGCGCAATGTTTGGCGTGATTGCGTTTATTGTTGGTATGGTTTCTTTATACGGTATGCTAGTGATGATAGAGTATTACATGTACTCCGCATTTTCACAGCTGGGGGAGCCGGAAACAATGCTGGCGCTTACCGGCATTATGTGTGTAACGCTTACCGTTATTACAGGATTTTTCTATATCGTAAGCGAGCTGTTCTTCTCCAAAGACGTTTCGTTTGTTTCCTCCCTGCCTATTACTTCGCGTGAACTGCTTACAGCCAAGTTGATTCGCATCTGGCTAGGCGAAATTGGAATCGCATGGCTGATTTGCCTGCCGGTTTCCATATTGTATGGCATTAATCAGGCAATGGGTGTTTTATATTATGTAAAAGCGCTCTTGTTGATTCCGTTTTTACCGCTTGTGCCACTAAGCATAGTGACTTTGCTAGCCTTTGCATTGATCCGCGTATCTGTTCTGTGGAAACGGCGTGAGACAATGACAGTGATTGTAAGCATGCTGTTTCTAGTTGCGGTGATGTGGGGCGAAATGAAACTATCCATGTCTGCGCAGGATGATAACATGAGCGCGGCTGTCGCACAAATCGTAATCCGTCAGCGCAGTATGCTGGATATGTTTGCTGGTTTGTATCCGCCTATCCAATGGTTCTCGCATGCACTTTCATGGAATGGCTTGCTTGCAGTAGGGAACTGGTTTGGATTTGCAGGGTTGAATGTTGCGGCGATTGCAGCGGTGATTGCGCTACTGGGCGGAAGCTATCAACGACTGGCGGTTCGGCAAAATGAAACGTTGACCCATTTGAATGCGACAACACGCAAACGTGCCGATCGACATGGAATGCGCTCTCCGTTTCAAGCTTTGTATCGCCGGGAAGTTCGCGAAATCTTTTCCAGTCCGTCTTATGCAATGAACTGTTTAGCAACAGGTATTATGTTTCCGGTTGTTTTCTTGATTGTATACTTTAGCGCCGGGTCTGAAGGCAGCAATATGACGGCGATTAGTGAATTGGTTAAGCTGGTACCGGCTTCGCTGATTACAGCGTTTGCGGCAGCACTTTTTGCAATGACTGCAAGTATGAACATGGCGGTGAGTACTGCGGTATCCCGCGAGGGCGTCCGGCATGAATTCTTCCGCACATTACCGGTGACGCCACAAACGCAGTTACTGGCAAAATTGTCGATGGGACTTACGTTGAATTTGCTAATGACCGTACCGATGGCAGTAATCGCTTTAGTGCTGTTTGGTGATTTCCGTACCTCGATTATTATCGGGTTTATCATTTCGCTGCTGTTTACCACTGGCTTTTCGATGTTCGGGTTGATGGTTGATGCTGCCCATCCGAAATTTGGATGGAAAAATGAAACAGAAGCGATTAAACAAAACGGGCTTGCTGCGCTGTCTATGTTTGGCTCGATCGGCTTTCTGGCCGCCTGTGGATTCCTATACTACTGGCTGACAACCCTTGGAATAGGATATAATATGGGTCTGTTGTTACTCAGCGCCGTTGCCTTAGTTGCGGATTTGCTGTTGTATAAACGATTGATTGGAAAAACAGCACAGACCTATATTTTACAGGAAATGTTGAAATAATTACTGAAATGTTACGAATGTGCGTGCAATCTTCAAATAAATGTGATACAATAGCAAGGAAATGGATGATTTGAGGAGTGCATGGCATGATTACAAAGGTACAAAGCAAGCGCTATGCGCCTGATGCTGCCTTTACCCAGCCGCAGCGGCTAACAACCATGGAAAAGGGCATGATACGCTGGTCCATGGCAGAGCGCGGCGATAAAGTGCTGGATGTTCAGGTCGGAAATGGTACAATGCTTGAATACCTACACCGTAACATGGAGTGCGAAATCTGCGGTATGTCGGCGGATATGGAGCAAGTACGCCATTCCCGTTCGAGATTACAGAGCGCGGATATTATGTATGCCACGCGCGATGATATCCCATGGAAACAAAATACGTTTGACTGTGTTTTTCTCAAGTTGGTTTCTTCTCCGGCGACAGAACAGGCGATTACCGAAGCGTTGCGTGTGTTAAAGCCAGGTGGCCAGTTGTTGATGGGGCTGAAAACCGTTCCCGCGCCCATTCGTCAGCTGATAGGCCTCGGCCACAGCGATGTTGAAAATGATATGATGAAACCCCGCATTCGGGAGAAGATGATGCAGCTGATGGATAATCTTGGTTGTACCCAAGTGACTTGGGAATCGACCGATCTTTTCAATGGGGTTTGCATAGGATGGAAGCCTTTAGAGACCTTTGCAGAAAGTGAAGCACAATAAACAATATTAAAACCGGCTGTAAATGCAGCCGGTTTTAGTCTATCTCCTAAGCCCGAGTTACGTTGTCCGAGACGAGGCGATAAAAGGTGGTACGGAACAATCAGTATAAGCAGCAAAATAGCCATCTTGCTTTATAATTTTTTGCTAAAAAACAGCTTATTAGCATATGCTGTTGAAAGGTTTCCTGATATAACGTACAGGCTGCATCTGCAACGAATCTTTTCATAAGCGTTTTCAGAGTATTATTTTATCCGTTATATCGGGACAACCTCGCATACCGTTAAAACATCATCCTTTACGATGAAGCGGATATCAAACTTGGCATAATTAAAGCCGTACACACGAGCAGGGTCGTTTTGATAAGCAGGGCGCGGGTCGCTTTGGAGAACGGAAATCAGCGTAGGTAACTGGCTTTCAGGTAGCATCGCGCGCAAATTATCAGGAAAAATAACTTGTAAAGCTGTATCCGGCCGGGTGGAAGCAAAGCCTCCGATTGCGCTGGGCTTACAATCTGCATATGGTAAATACGGTTTGATGTCGAAAATCGGTGTGCCATCCATCAAATCGGCGCCGGCAATCTTCAATACCGGACCTTGTGCAGGGGTATCATCGATTGCCAGCAACTTTACGCAGGATAACCCAATAGGGTTCGGGCGATAGGGTGAGCGTGTGGCGAAAACACCCATACGTGTATTACCGCCAAGGCGGGGCGGGCGAACGGTGGGAGACCATTGTGGGCGCTGCGCCTGCGAAAACCCCCAGATAAGCCAGAGGTGGCTATACCCATCCAGACCACGAAAGGCTGCGGGCAGGCGGTATTCAGGGGTGAAAATAATCTCGGATTCCAATGTTTCCACCAGCCCACTTTGCCGTGGTAAACCAAACTTTGTGGGAAATGCATTGTGTATCGTTGCGATTACCTGTAAGGTATAAAGGTCGGTTTGCTGCATATGCAATCCTTTCTAATCCAGTAAAACCGTGATCGTGGTATCATTATAGCCCACTTTGCAGGTGCATGCAATGAAGCGTCCATTATCTACCCTGAAGCACAAGATAGAGTTGCAAACAGGTAATAATGAGTATCATCGTCTTACGTTTGTATACTTATGTTAAATTCATGCTTGACAGCCAATTGGGCCGCCATTATAATATAATAGTTGCTTTGTGGTATACGGCACGCTTTTACTAGCGTGCGAAACCATACATATTGTAAACTGCAAGGAGTTGTTTTCGAATGTTCCGCACTTACCAGCCTAAGAAAATCCAGCGTAGCAAGGTGCATGGTTTCCGTGCCCGTATGTCTACCAAAAATGGCCGCCGCGTACTGTCGGCCCGCCGTCGCCGTGGACGTAAGGTTCTCAGCGCCTGAGGCATGTATACTTCGCCTGCCGGTTGAGCCCGCTCCCATGATCCTTGATTTCGGGTGAAGTGGGTACGGGCTTTTACGGTATCCGGGAAGCTCTGAACAGCTGTAGAAGGGCGCAGAATGAGGGATTGCATTGCAAAAACAGCATCGCTTGAACCGTAACAGCCAGTTTCGTTACGTATATCGACGCGGTGCAAGGGCATCCTGTCGGGATGTGACGTTGCTATACGTAAAAAGCCAGCAAAAACGCATTGGTTTTTCGGTAAGCAAAAAGGTAGGCGGCGCAGTAACCCGCAATACGGTAAAGCGAAGATTACGGGAATGCGTACGGCCGTGGCTGCCGCAGTTAAAACGCGGCTTGTATGTAGTAGTAGCCCACCCGAGCGCTGCAGAGCGCTCATACGCACAGCTTGAGCAAAGCATGCAGAACATGCTGCAAAAGCTGGTCGTACTCCAAAACAAGAAGACCCCATAAACGTAGAGATGAAAAAAATCCTTTTGGCGTGTATCCGTTTTTACCGCAGACACATTAGTCCGCACACGCCCCCCTCATGCCGTTTTCAGCCGACATGCTCGCAGTATGCGCAAACCGCAATAGAACGCTTTGGCGTCTTAAAAGGCGGACGTTTAGCAATTTGGCGCGTTTTACGTTGCAATCCCATTGGCAAAGGCGGTTACGATCCTGTGCCGGAAGACCCTACCGTAACCATAAGGAGGAATTAACGCCCATATGAGTGTGATCAATACGTTTTTAGCCGGTATACTGAGCGGAATCAATTCATTCATTGGCAACTATGGTTGGTCCATTGTTGCCTTTACCGTTCTTATCAAACTGGTGCTGTTCCCGCTGGATTTAAAGAGCCGTAAAAGCATGCGCCGCATGTCCAATTTGCAGCCGCAGATTACCAAGCTGCAAAAGAAATATGCAAACGACAAAGATAAGCTGAACCAAAAAACAGCTGAACTATACCGTAAAGAGCATATCAATCCGCTTAGCGGATGTCTGCCGATGCTGGTGTCTCTCCCTGTGTTATTTGCCATGTTTGCTGCTATGCGCATGGTAGCCAATACAGAGTTGGCAAAGCAGGCGGTAGATTTGATTACGCTAGGAACCCAGAACAGTGAAAGCTGGCTTTGGGTTCATAACTTATGGATGCCGGATAGCCCCTTTACAACTGCGCTTGCAAGTGAAAGCAGCTTGAAGTTGATACCGCCTGATATTTGGTCCAGTGTGTTTCAATCATTGTCGCCGGATCAACTGGCGACGCTTGCGAACTTACAAATTACAGCCGATACCATTAACGGTGAAACCATTTTTGCTGCATTGCAGGCGACAGCAGCCTATACAAACGAAATGATTGCCTGGAGCACAATGCCCCAAATCAATCTTATGCTAACACAGGTTACGATTTTTGCCCATAACAACGGCTATTTCATTTTACCGGTGCTTGCGGCGGTAACACAGTATTTGATGACGCTGACGCAGCCACAAACAACACCGTCGGCAGACCCGTCCAATCCGGCTTCGGGTACCAACAAGTTTATGAAATGGTTCTTCCCGATCTTCTCACTGTATATCTGCTCCACGTACAATGCAGGCTTCTCCATTTATTGGGTGATGGCCAACTTGATTTCTTGGGCGCAGGGCCTTGTGTTAAACAAAATCTTTGAAGCACAGGAACACAACAGCCAGTCGACCGAGATTGTTGGAGAGGAGAGCATGAGATGAGCAGCATAGAATGCTCCGCAAAAACCATAGAAGAAGCGGTAAGCCAGGGTTTGGAAAAAATGGGTGTTTCGCTTGGCGATGTCAAGATTGATATTTTGGATGAAGGCTCAAAAGGATTATTCGGATTGCTGGGCGGCAAACCGGCTCGCGTACGGCTTACGCTGAAAGATAATGATGAGGACGGCGATATTCTCTCCTCCCTCACGTTGCAATGCCAGATTGAGCAAAAAGACAGCGCTAAGAAAGCAAAACCTGTAAAGAAGGAAAAAGCTTCTGCTAAAAAGCAGGATAAAGTTGATGTGCCTGTTCAGAAGAGTGAAAAAGCGAAAAAAGATGTGCCTGTGAAAAAGCAGCAAGCGACTTCCGAAGTGACAGCTTCTGAAGAAGTGGAACTGCTGGATCCTGCTACGCCAGCCGGGAAAGCACAGCAGTTTTTAATGGAAGTTACTCGTCTGATGAATGTCAGCGTATCGGTGAATGCGAAGACGGACGCTGAAGGAAATGTCCGCGTTGATATGCATGGCGATACGCTGGGCATTCTCATCGGCCGTCGCGGCGAAACGCTGGATGCACTGCAATATTTGACCAGCTTAAATGTGAACCGTGGTCAAGATAACTACATCCGCGTTACGTTGGATACGGAAAATTACCGTGCGAAACGGGAAGAAGCGCTTACTCGTCTGGCGAATCGCATGGCGAATCGTGCTGTAAAAACAGGCCGTAAGGTTGTGATGGAGCCCATGAATCCTTATGAACGCCGGATTTTACACAGTGCATTACAGCAGAATAACGCAGTAACTACCCATAGCGAAGGCGACGAACCTAATCGTCATGTGGTCATTACGCTTAAATAATCGCTGTTTTTTAGCGTCGCCGCAGTAATACGGCGACGTTTTTTCTTATGTTGTTAATAAAACAGTAATATGTTATACTATTATCAGTAAAATGCCTATTTATGAATAGCACAGCTGCGTCGGAAGGGAGAAAATTGCATGGCAGGCTATGTTTCTGAGGCGGTTATACGGCGCTTGCCCGGTTACTACCGTCACTTAAAAGAGTTGGAGAACGAAGGCGTCAAACAAATTTCTTCACAAGGTCTTGGCGAAAGGATGAGCCTTACGGCTTCCCAGATTCGGCAGGATATTAACTGTTTCGGCGGTTTTGGCCGTCAAGGCTATGGGTACAGCGTACCGGAACTGCGCGAACATATCGGTGAAATATTAGGGCTGAATAAAGTGCATAATATGATCATTGTTGGCGCAGGTAATATTGGCCGTGCTGTGGCGCTGTCCGATTCTTTCCCTGCTAACAATTTTTGCACGATTGCGCTTTTTGATACGGATAAGCAAAAAATCGGTACCCGTATCGGGGGTATTGATGTAAAGGATATGGAGACAATCGCATCCTTTCTAAAAAATAATCCTGTAGATATCGCAGTGCTGGCTGTACCGCTTGAAACGGCACAACAGACGGCAGAATGTCTTTGTGATAACGGCGTCCATGCAGTATGGAACTTTGTTCCGGTAGATTTAAAGCTGGCGCCGGAAGTTAAAGTTGTCAACGTTCATTTGGAAGAGGGATTGGAAATTCTTTCTTTCAAGATGAAGCATCAGGATAATACCTGATTTTGACACGCGCGGCAGGAGGTGTGCAGGCGTGGCGCGCAACGATCTTGATGTAAACGATCCTTCGCTATATACACCACGTGATAGACCACATGTGGAACGTGCGTCAGGAACGCAGGAATTGCAAAAGCAGCTTAATACGCGGCCCGTTGCCAAACCGCCTGTACAGAACGATTATTTGTTCGACGGAGACGAGGCGTGGAACGAACCGTTGGCAGAATTGCCCAACGATGAGCGTAAATCGGCTGTACGGGCAAAGGGAGAAACAGACAATCCATATGCAAAACGTCGTGAGCCGGTGCGTAAAAAAGCACCGGCTCCGCAGAAACCGCATAAGTTGCCCCGCTGGTACACGCATGGCAGGCCTGTTTTATATGCGACGGTTATTATCATCTGTATGTCGGCTTTGGGCTTCCTTGCCGTGATGATGATGCCCCAAATGGCGGGGTATTTTTGGAAAGATTTAGATAATTACGCTTTTATAAACGGCGAGATTCTACGCTACGATAAAGATATTGTTGACAATTATAAACAATACCGGGATTATTTGCAGCAAGATATGATCTATCAGGGTATTTTTGTGGATAATACCTATGTTGGCGGGCAAAGCATCGCCAAAGCAAGTGAGATGCTGGGCGGAAACGGCAGCAGTGCGGTAAACCCATTTTCTGTTACCATCAGTATTGGTAATAAATTGTGGACGATTGACCAAAGCAACGTAGCAGCTACGCGTACACTGGATGCAACATTGCAAGCAGCCTACGCGATTGGCCGCCAAAACACGACTGATATTATCGGTACAAATCGTACACCGTTCCGCCAGCGCGTGGATACGGTTCTGGATTTGCTGGATCATTATGTTTATTTAAAAAGCGATACAACGTACGATCATGATGCGGTGCGTGTAATGGTTGAAGATATCGTTACCTATGTCAACCGCGACCCGGTAGATGCGCAGATCAATACGTTTGATTTTAACACGCGATCATTTTCTTTTACGGAAGACCAGGTTGGTGTCAGCATTGACGGTGACGCATTATATGCCAAGGTAATTGAACGGCTCGATGCGGGAGCACAGAATGAAACCATAACGGTTGACCCCGTTCTTACAGAGGCTACGGTAACCAAGGAAAAACTGGAATCCAATTTTACAATGGTTTCTGCCTTTACGACCAAAACGACGAGTTCCAGCAACCGTAATACAAATATTGACTTGGCTTGTCAAGCTATAAACGGTACGGTATTGATGCCGGGCGAAACGTTCAGCTTTAATAGCACAACCGGAGAACGTACACGGAATAAGGGATATAAAGAAGCGGGAGCTATCTCCGGCGGCGAGACCGTACAGCAGGTAGGCGGCGGCGTGTGCCAAGTGAGCACTACGCTGTTTAACGCGGTTGCACGTGCCGATCTGGAGGTGATCAGCCGGAGTCCGCATGCTTGGCCCAGCACCTATGTAACCATTGGCGAGGATGCAACGGTCGACTGGCCGAACCTCGATTTTCAATTTAAAAATAATAAAGATACTCCGGTTTTTGTGATTATGTACTACAAAAACCGGGAGTGTTCCGCAGAAATATGGGGGATGACGTTAGGTGAAGGCGTCAGTATTGATTTAGATTCCAAGATTACAAGAACTATTGATCCTCCCAGCAATGTTTTGTATGTGCAAAATGCTGAATTGGCTGTCGGTACAAGCAAAGAAACCGTTAAAGCACGTACGGGTTATGTTGTAGAAACCTATCAAGTTTGGTATGTAAACGGGCAAGAGACGAAGCGAACGCTTCTTCATACTTCTACATATAAGGCATATCAGCGCACAGTGGAGTATAATTGATCATAGATCAAACGAGGACCATATGGAAGTAGGTAAGAAAGGAGTCTGGCCATGCAACTGGAAAAACGAACAAACAATGCGACAGCTTATGCACTCATCCATAGTAACAAAGTCGTATTGAAAGACGTTCAATCCGCATTAGACCTGATGGTAAACACGCAGTATCAGCTGAATGTAAACCGAATAGCCATCCATAAAAAAGCAGTGGCGGAAGATTTCTTTATTCTCAGCACAGGGCTTGCAGGGGAAATACTTCAAAAGTTCGTAAATTATGGGGTGAAACTCGCTATCTTTGGCGATTTTTCACGGTATACCAGCAAGCCGTTAAAGGACTTTATTTACGAAAGCAACCATGGTGGGCATGTGTTCTTCACCGCTACCGAGGATGAAGCTGCAGCAATGCTTAGCAAAGCTTAGAACTAGTTGCGTCCAACAAACCCAAATACCGTTTTCTGTCGCAAGCAAGTTTGGCTATGTTTGCTAGCGGCGAAAGGAGAATAAAGGATGAATCTCCTCATAACCGGAGCCAATGGATTCATGGGGAAAAACCTTTGCGCCACACTTTCCCAGCGCGAGGATCGCTTGTTGCTGGTCGATGTAGATACTACTGTGGAAACGCTGGATGAAATGACAACAGAAGCGGATTTTGTTTTCCATTTGGCCGGGGTCAACCGACCGAAACAGGAAGCGGAATTTCAAACTGGCAATGCTGATTTCACAGAAACACTGCTGCAACGATTAAAAAATGGAAAAAGACCGCCGGTACTGATGAGCGGATCGGTACAGGCCGAACTGGATAATCCCTATGGACGCAGTAAACGAGCAGCGGAAGAACTGCTGCGGACGTATAGCCGGGAAACTGGTACGCCGGTATACTTGTACCGGCTTACAAATGCCTTTGGTAAATGGAGCAGGCCGAATTATAATAGTGCGGTCGCCACGTTTTGTCATCATATTGCGCGGAACCTTCCGGTTACGGTGAGCGACCCTGCTCACATGATGCACCTGAATTATATTGACGATATTGTTGCAGAATTTATACGCGCGCTGGATGGATCTCCGACAATGGGTGAGGATGGATTCTGCCATGTGTTGCCGGAGCATGAAGCAACGCTTGGGCAAATCATTCACCTGATCGAACGCTTTCATCAAAGTCGGGAAACACTTGATTTGCCAGACCAGCAGGATGCATTCGTACGCAAGTTGTTTGCAACCTATCAAAGCTTCCTGCCGCAGAATGAATTTGCATACCAACCGGTAAACCATGCGGACGCCCGCGGATCGTTTACGGAGCTGCTGCATGCTGGCGGGTACGGGCAAATGAGCGTAAATGTGCAAAAGCCTCATATTCGCAAAGGAGAGCATTGGCACCATACCAAACACGAAAAATTCATCGTTGTTGCAGGCTGCGGAGTGATACGGCTGCGCAGTGTATATGGAAGTGAAGTGATCACCTATATGGTGGATGGGCAAACGCCAACCATCGTCGATATTCCTCCCGGATACACACATAACATCGAAAACATGGGTGATACCGACATGGTTACGCTGATGTGGGCCAGTGAAGTATTTGATCCAAGCAGGCCGGATACATTTTTTTTACCGGTAGAGGAAGACCCAAGCGAGAGGGTGAAACCATGAAAAAGCTGAAACTGATGACGGTGCTTGGTACCAGACCGGAAATCATTCGCTTATCGGCGGTTATGCAATGTGCAGACCGCTATTTTGACCATATTATGGTGCATACGGGCCAAAACTATGCCCCGGAACTAAACGATGTATTCTTTCGCGATTTGAAACTACGCAATCCGGATTATTATCTGGAGGCGGTTGGCGCTGACCTGGGAGAAACGATGGGCGCAATTATCGCGAAAAGCTACCAGGTTATGCAGCGTGAAAAACCGGATGCCGTACTGATCTTAGGGGATACAAACAGCGCATTAGCCGCTATATCTGCTAAACGGCTGAAAATACCCATCTTTCACATGGAGGCAGGCAATCGCTGCTGGGATTGGAACGTCAGCGAGATGATCAACCGGAAAATCGTCGATCATATCAGCGATATTAACCTTCCGTACACAGAGCATAGCCGAAGATACCTGCTAAACGAAGGCATTGATGGAAAAACAATATTTGTAACTGGTTCACCCATGCGTGAAGTGCTTACAAACGCTTTACCGGAAATAGAGAAAAGCGACGTTTTAGAGCGAATGGGGCTGGAGAAAGGAAAATATATCCTTGTTTCCGCCCACCGGGAAGAGAACATCGACCTGGAGCCAAACTTTATCTCTCTGATGAATGCAATCAATGATATAGCACAGGCTTATCAGGTGCCGGTAATTTACAGCACCCATCCGCGCTCGATGAAATTCATCCAAAAACGGGATTTTAAGTTCCATCCATTAGTGCAAAACGTAAAGCCTCTTGGCTTTATGGATTATAACAAATTACAGCAGAACAGCCTTGTTGTGCTTTCCGACAGCGGCACACTCAGCGAAGAAAGCGCAATGCTGGGCTTTTGCGGCGTGCTGATTCGCACCTCTACAGAGCGACCGGAGGTCTTGGACAAGGGAACCGTGGTGATTGGGGGAATCTCAACCGAAAGCGTAATGCAAGGGACGCAGCTTGCCATTGCCATGCAACAGAACGATGAGCCACGTGCCATGCCCCAGGATTATACGGATACAAATGTAAGTGTGAAAGTCGTAAAATTAATACAGAGCTATACCCCGATTGTAAATGAAACCGTTTGGTTAAAAAATCCGCTTTCAACGGGTAAAAACGACGGTTAAAGATTAAATTCTCATAATAGGGTAGGAAAAAGGTGACAGTACGACCGTACATCTGTATAATGGAACCATCGGGAATGACCCGAAAGTGAAGAGGAGGAAATATGATGAAAAGCAAAGGTTGGATTAAACTTGTAAGCATCATCATCGCATTAATTCTGCCGCTTGGCGCCATGGCGCAGGGCGCTGCGTATGATGTATTGAGCCAAGCCAAAGAAGATGGGAAAGAAATCGTAAGCACGGTTACTTTTGAACCGGGCGCCATGTTGGCGGCCGATCAGATGGTTGCAGATATGTGCGATGCAACAGCGCTCACCTTCCGTGGATTATCGGACGGATATGGCTCGATGGCTATACTGCTTAACGGCGAAGAAATGGTAAGTGCTAAAATCCGCGTTGAAGAAGATGGGCTTTATGCACAAAGCGAATTACTGGGCGATGATACCCTGTATTTCTCTTGGGCGGATCTGGAAACCGCTATGGCGGACGGCCTCAAATCCAGCGGTATGAGTGAGGATGAGATCTCCGCGATGATGGAAGGCTTCTCCACCAGCATAGAGCAAATGGCTGCGGTCGGTACGATTACTGAAAGCAGCGATGTTGAGAATCTGAGCAAAGAAGAGCTCAAGCAGAAGATGCTGGAAGCCATGGGCGGCGATGAAAGCCTGATGGAATGGGTGAATGGCATAGAAGCGAAAATGGTCGTCACCAATGGCAGCTTCACGCTGGAAGACAGCGATGTCGCTGATACCAAGACGGAAGTCACCATTACCAAAGAAGACATGGTTGCTCTGTACGAAACGCAGTACATGAAGGACATGATCAAGAGGAGTCTGCAAACGAGCGATTCTTCGCTGTCCGACGACGACGCTGCCGCGCAGGTGGACGAAGCGATTGCGGAAATGAAAGCCGTAATGGAAAAGTCCGAATTTTCCATTCCTGTGGTTGAGTATAC
Organism: Candidatus Limiplasma sp.; assembly: GCA_963675655.1. GTDB lineage: Bacteria > Bacillota > Clostridia > Christensenellales > Aristaeellaceae > CAXXOK01. The sequence goes on along the minus strand of OY776489.1, from coordinate 3,076,998 downwards.
CATCGGTGAAGATGAGTTGGTCGCCATGCAGATGAACATGAGCGGCGTGTTCTATGAGGACGCATTCAACGGTGAAATGACTGCTGCGGCTGAAGATGCCGATGCCACCACGGAAACGGTAGCGCAGGATCCGTCCAAGATTGATATGAATATGAAAATTATTCGTAAAACCGTGGCGGATGCGAAAGTATATACCATGACGATGGATATGGCGGAAAATGATGAAGAGGTCATGACACTCAATGGCGACGTGAGCTTGAGTGATGCGGCTGTCACTGGAAACCTGACGATGACAGTGAACAGTGATCCAGTTCTTACACTTGCGTTAGTAGAAGATAAAGCAGATCCAGCAAATGTGACGGGCAAACTCTCCGTTACCGTATTTGATGGTGATACTTCCTATGCTGTTGAGCTGGCATCTGCCCAGCAAGTAACCGAGAACACAGTGGATACGTCAATTGGCCTGTCCTACGCTGATACGGTCGAGGCGATTGCGGCCAACCCCGATACAGCGCTGCTTGGTACGTTAAAGGTAAACACTGTCGTGCAGGACGATAGCGGCTACTTTACTTCCCTTGCGGATGCTACGGCGGAAACTTCGGTTCAGATCATGCAAATGAGCGATTCGGATTTGGAAACGTATACCTCCGGTTTGGAGACAAGCGCCATGACGGTTGTGTATAGCATGATGGCGAACCTGCCTGAGAGTGTATTGCAGGCGATGTCCGAAAGCGCCAAATAACTAAAACAACAATCAGTACCCACAACCGCCCCGGAAGCCCGGGACGGTTGTTTTTGTGCGCTTTAGCGAGAATTAACCACCAGCGGAGCTGGTGAGGATGAAGAACTTAAGATACAAGAAACCTCCTTTGCTATAATGATGCTGGTCTGGCAACCGCAACAAAGCAAAGGAGGTTTGTCATTTATGACAAATGACAATCAAAGTTTATCACACACAAAATGGAATGGCAAATACCACATCGTGTTTGCGCCCAAGTATCGCAGGAAGGTATTTTTGGGAGAGAAGAAAAGGGAAATAGGAGAGATACGCAGGCAATTATGCGATTGGATGAGTATCAAGATGGTGGAGGCTGAGATATGCTAAGATCTTGTGCATATGCTACTAGAGATACCCCTAAAAGTATCGGTATCAAGCTTCATGGGATACTTGAAGGGAAAGAACAGCCTGATGATCTATGAAAAGTATTCGGCGTCACAATACAAGTATCGAAACAGAGCATTTTGGTACCGTAGCTATTATGTTGATACGGTGGGTAAAAATGCTAAGAAAATAGAGGGGTACAGTAGAAACCAACGAAAGGAAGACCAAGCAGGAGAACAGCTAACGATGATAACTCGTTAACGGGTAGCCGGTAACAAGCCTCATGCAAATGTTAGACCGTACAAATGCCACGTGAGGCGTGGCTGGTAACCTAGTGCTTTGTCCGCTTAGCTTAGACAGGGGATGTTTATTGCACTTTGAAAGAATGCAGCGTTATGAAACGGGTATTCAAAAAGGATGCTTCATAAAGTTTTTTTATGTATCACGCAGGAATAGAATATCATTGGAAAGTGGCGTTTTTATGATTAAAATTCATTATAGGACTGTGCTCCTTTATTTCCGAAAATGCTTATTAATAATTCTAGCATTATATGATTCATAAAATGTACGAACAATCGGAACATTCACAATATAAATGATGGATTTTTCATACGAATAGCTTGACAGTATGCCAAGAAAAGTTACAATAGGGGATAGAAGTTATACCGTGAAGGAGGAGTTTTTATGTCCAATATACCCAGCATAAAGCTTGGTATCGTTGCTGTTAGCCGCGATTGTTTTCCTATTCAACTTTCCCGCCAGCGTCGTGCTGCTGTTGTAGCAGCCTATACTAAAAAGTACGGTCAAATTGTCGAGGTTGAAACCATTATTGAAAATGAACTCAACATTGCACCGGCGCTTGCGGAACTGAAAGCGAAGGATGTAAATGCTTTATTGGTTTATCTGGGTAATTTTGGCCCGGAAGGCCCTGAAACCCTGCTTGCCCAGCAGTTCGACGGACCGGTAATGTTTGCCGCAGCAGCCGAAGAAAGCCGGGAGACCATTAAAAGTGACCGTGGAGACGCGTATTGCGGTATGCTAAACGCCAGTTATAATATCGGTCTGCGTGGTTTGAAGGTATATATTCCTGAATATCCGGTAGGTTGTGCAGATGAAATTGCCGAGATGCTGAATGACTTTTGTGGCATTGCCCGTGTAGTAATCGGCGTGCATAACCTGAAAGTCATCACCTTCGGGCCGCGTCCGTATGATTTTTTGGCATGCAACGCGCCGATCAAGCCCCTGTATGATCTTGGTGTAGTTAATGTGCAGGAAAACAGCGAGTTGGACTTGTTTGCTGCCTTTAAGGCGCATGCGGACGATAAGCGGATTCCTGAAATTATTAAGGATATGGAAAAGGAACTGGGCACGGGGAATAAAATGCCCGGAATTCTGCCCCGCCTGGCGCAGTATGAAGCAACGCTGCTGGATTGGGTAGAAAAAAATCTGGGTGCTGCCAAGTATACATTTATGGCTAATAAATGCTGGCCGGCATTCCAGACGGAGTTTGGTTTTGTCCCCTGCTACGTCAACAGCCGTTTTGCTGCAAGACTGATGCCCATCAGCTGCGAAGTGGATATTTACGGCGGGCTAAGTGAGTATATGATCGCCTGTGCTATGGGCGATGCGCCGACGATACTGGATATTAACAATACCGTGCCTGCCGATCTGTATGAGGATGCAATAAAAGGCAAGTATCCCTATAAGTTGGAAGATACCTTTATGGGCTTCCATTGCGGCAACACGCCCATGTGCCACCTCTCGCATGGGGAAATGAAGTACCAGTTGATCATGAAGCGCTCGTTGGAACCGGATACCGAACCGAACATTACACGCGGCACGCTGGAGGGCGATTTGAAGCCCGGCGATATTACATTCTTCCGCCTGCAGGGCGCTGCGGATGCAACGCTGCACAGCTACATTGCACAGGGTGAGATTTTACCGGTGCCGACAGGCTCTTTCGGTGGTATTGGTATCTTTGCAATCCCTGAAATGGCGCGTTTCTACCGCCATGTGTTGGTGCAGAAGAATTATCCCCACCACGGCGCGGTTGCATTTGGGAAAACTGGCAAGGTGCTCTTCGAGGCGCTTAAACTGCTGGGTGTAAAAGACATCGATTACAATCAGCCGGCAGGTGTGCTGTACCCCAACGAAAATCCATTTGCGTAAACCAAATGAGATTGTAATAGATAACAGTGGGAAGTGGGAGCATAGTCTTCTACTTCCCACTGTTTTGGGATACGGTTTTTTACTTGCCTCTACATCATGGTTGTAAGTGGGCGACAGTGCCCTATAATGGGATTGGCATGTTACTTTTTAGAAAAAAACAGCTGGAATATCAGTAACAAGGGATATAATTCCATTTATCACCCTAATGCACCACAGAAGAGCATTCAGCAGTATATATTGGTTTGGTAAGGAGATCGCTGCATGCATATGAAAAAAGCCTTCCTTGCAGAAGGCTTTTATGTAAGTTTTTAATCGCCCATAGAGATGCCCATATGGCGTGCAGTTAAAACCATATTATCATCTTTGGGAACGGGTTTAGATACGCCTGCAATATCGGAGAGCTTATTATGGATGATACTATTGCCGCTCAAGGCTACCGTGACGCCGTAAATTTCGTCGCGGATTAACTCGGCAGCATGTACGCCAAACTGTGTAGCCAGCACGCGATCATATGCGCACGGGCTGCCGCCGCGTTGGATGTGTCCCGGCACAACGCTGCGCGATTCTACACCAACCAGCTCCTCCAGCTGCTTTGCGATGCGCTTGCTGATGCAATCATAGGGCAGCGATGCACGGTAAGCCTCACGCTCTTTTTTCTTCATCTTGGCTTCGTCAAGACTCATAGCACCTTCGGCAACGGCAATGATGGAAAACGCTTTTCGGCTCTTGGCGCGCGTCTCCACCGTTTCCGCAATCTTTTTAATATCGTAGGGGATTTCTGGGATGGCGATTACATCCGCACCGCCCGCAATGCCCGAATAAAGCGTGAGCCAGCCGGTTTTATTTCCCATAATCTCAATCACCATACAGCGGCCGTGGCTGGTCGCGGTGGTGTGAATGCGGTCGATTACCTCGGTGCCGATTTCCATAGCAGTATGGAAGCCAAAGGTAAAATCGGTGCCGAATAAATCGTTATCAATCGTTTTCGGCAAACCGATAACATTAAGCCCTTCATTTGAAAGCAGATTGGCTGTTTTATGCGTGCCGTTACCACCTAACGTAACAAGACAATCCAACTTTAGGTCGCGATATGTTTTTTTCATCGCGGCAACTTTATCGATGCCGGTGTTTTCATCGATCACCTGCATTTGGCGGAAAGGCTGACGGCTGGTGCCTAAAATGGTTCCACCAAGGGTAAGAATGCCTGAAAACTGTTTTTTGCTCATTTCCTGACACTCGTTGGCAATCAAACCGCCGTACCCATTACGAATACCAATGATTTCTGCATCAAAAAGCTCATAAGAAGCTCGTGCCACACCGCGAATCGCCGCGTTCAAGCCGGGACAATCGCCCCCGCTGGTGAGGATGCCAATTCTACGCTTCATAATATCATCCCTTCTTTCTGTTGCGTTAATTATATCATGAAATTTTACACTTCCGCAACGATGCGGGGTAGAAAACCTGAAATCGTGGACACCTTGACTGTTTACCTTTTGTTTATCCCGCCTGAAAGGATATACAAAAACGTGCTGGTGCGGTATGATAGTGCACGGGATCCGGGAAGCAAGTGTAGTAAAGAGGGGAAATGGATGCACGAGAAACGGAAGGTTCGGGAGATCATCATGCAGTGGCTGGAAGAACACCAAGTGAAGTATCAGTTTTTTGAACATCCGCAAGCAGATACTATCGCGGAAAGTTTGAAAATGTCTTTTATTAACGATAATATTACTGTGTGTAAGAATGTATTTTTGTGCAACCGGAAGAAGAGCGCGTTCTTTTTAATGCTGCTTTCACCGGAAACACCTTTTCGCTCCGGTATTGTTAGCAAAGCGTTGGGCGTATCCCGGCTGAGCTTTGCCCCGGAGGATGCACTTTCTCGTATGCTGCGGCTCACCTCCGGTTCTGTAAGCCCGTTTGGACTATTTTTTGATAAAGAGCATGAAATTACATTATGTTACGAGACGGCAGTGAAGGATACGCAGTATATTGCGTTTCACCCCTGTGATAACACGGCAACGCTAGTATTTACACAATCAGAGTTTTGGGAGCGGGTGTTGCCGGCGCTGGGTGTATCGCCTATACCTGTGGAGAACGCGATATAGACGGGGATTGAAAGGATTACGCAATGACACAGGCAAACGGGGTTTGGGAAAAACGTTCTGCCAGAACTGCGCTCATGTTAACACAGCGTCAGATGCAGCGTCTGACAAAAGCGCATGCAATGCTGTTTGGCTTGGGCGGCGTAGGCAGTTATGCGGCCGAAGCATTGGCGCGCGCAGGGGTTGGTAAGATAACTCTTGTGGATGCCGATGCCGTTGCTGAAAGTAATTGCAACCGGCAGCTGTGCGCGCTGAGCTCGACGCTGGGAAAAAAGAAGGTAGACGTGGTTTTAGCACGTCTTATGGATATTAACCCCGAAGCAGATATAAATGGGGTGCAAGCATTCTATCTGCCGGATAGTCCGGTTGAAATACCGGAAGATGTGACTGTAGTACTGGATGCGATCGATACAGTATCCGCCAAGATCCATTTAACGCATACTTGTTGGCAGAGAAAGCTACCTATAGTTTCTTGCATGGGAATGGGGAACCGTTTTGATCCTACGCAGATCAGAATCGGGGATTTATTTGCCACCTCTGGGGACCCACTTTGCCGAATCATGCGTAAAGAGCTGCGTAAATGCGGTGTGGGACAATTGAAATGCGTATACTCGGTTGAACCGCCCTTCATTCGTAAAGATAACGGGAAACCCGGCGAAGAAAGGCCGGTAACCGGGTCTTTGCCATATGTACCTTCCGTTGGCGGGCTGTATTTGGCATACGAAGCAATACGAATGATATTGGAGTAACAATAGAGAACGTGTATCATGCATAGGGGGATACGCAAATGGATTGGGATTTGCTGATTATCGGCGGGGGCGTTGTGGGTTGTGCTGTGGCGCGGGAACTCAGCGCTTACAATTTAAAAATTGCTTTGCTGGAACGGGGGCCGGATGTAGCGTCAGGAGCCAGCAAAGCCAATAGCGGTATTGTACATGCTGGTTTTGATGCAAAAGCGGGAACGGCTAAGGCACTGTACAACGTACAGGGCAGCCGTATGTTTGAAGCGTATTGCCAAGAGGTGCATGCGCCCTATGTGCGCTCCGGCGCGCTTGTTTTAGCGTTTGATGCGCTGCAACGGGAGCATATTAAAGCACTGTACAGGCAGGGAATTGAAAACGGCGTAGAAGGATTATCCATCATTGAGCGCGAACAAGCGCTGGCCTTGGAGCCGAATACCAACCCGGATGTGGAATGTGCGCTGCTTGCACAAACCAGCGCATTGACCAGCCCCTATGAATTAACCTGCGCGTTGGCCGATCACGCGGCGATAAACGGTGTAACCTTCTTTCTGAATACCGAAGCGATTACCATTGCCAAAGCAGATGAAGGTTACACGGTAAGCACCAATCAAGGTGATTTTGTCGCTAAAGGAATCGTAAATTGTGCCGGGGTAAAGTCCGCCGAACTGCATAATCAAATCAGCCATTATAAGCAAACGATTATTCCGCGCAAAGGCGAGTATTATTTATTGGATCATGATGTGAAACCAATGTTTTCGCGCACAATGTTTCAAACCCCAACAGCAATGGGCAAGGGTGTTTTAGTATCGCCTACCGCACATCAAACCATGTTATTAGGCCCTTCTGCAACCAACGTGGAAGATCCGTTTGATGTAAGTACAACCGCCGAAGCCTTACAGCTGGTTCGTGATAAAGCTGCGCTGACGTGGCCAGCGGAGAGCCTGCGTAATGTAATTACTACTTTTGCCGGTATGCGCGCTCACGAAGTGGGAGACGATTTTATTGTCGGCGCAGTACCGGATGCACCGGGTGCATACGAAGCAGTCGGTATAGAAAGCCCCGGCTTAACAGCAGCGCCAGCAATAGCAAAAGCGTTATGTGCGCAAATCGCCGGTGATTTTACTTTGCAACTTAAACCTGAGTGGAAACCCGCCCCTGAACATCCCAAAGCTTTCTCTTCCATGACGGAAGCAGAAAAACAGGCTGCGTATGAACAAGACCCTGCGTATGGAAATCTTGTTTGCCGTTGCGAGCAAGTGACCGAGGCAGAGGTACGCGCGGCGATTCGCAGGCCGGTAGGCGCGCGGACAATCGATGCGGTAAAGCGGCGTACGCGGGCAGGTATGGGGCGCTGTCAGGGCGGTTTTTGCAGCCCTCATGTGTTGGAAATACTGAGCGAGGAATTAGGTTTGTCGCCAACGGCTATTACCAAAGACGGCGGCGAAGGGTATGTACTGGCAGGTTCACTGGCAAAGTTCGCACGAAAGGGGGATACCTGACGTGCAAATACAATTGCGGGAACAAAAGGTAGATGTTTTAATCATCGGAGCCGGTCCGGCAGGGTTGGCGGCTGCCATCGCTGTAAAAGAAGCAGGTGTTGATAGCCTGCTGGTGCTTGAGCGCGAACCGGAAATGGGCGGTATATTGAAACAATGTATCCATAACGGATTTGGTTTACATCGCTTTAAGGAGGAATTGACGGGTCCGGAGTACGCCCAGCGGGATATTGACCGCGTAAAGGCGCTTGCAATCGATGTGCGATGCAACACAACGGTACTGTCAGTGACCCCAGACCGTAAGGTGACTGTTATCAGCAAAGAAGCAGGCGTGCAGGTATATCAAGCCGGAGCGGTCATACTGGCTATGGGCTGCCGCGAGCGGCCGCGCGGAGCATTGGCAATTCCTGGTACACGCTGCGCGGGTATTTTCTCGGCGGGAACGGCACAGAAATTTGTGAATCTGGAAGGATATATGCCCGGTAAAAAGGTCGTCATTTTAGGCAGCGGCGATATCGGGCTGATCATGGCACGCCGGATGACGCTGCAAGGGGCGAAAGTGCTGGCCTGTGTGGAAATTATGCCTTACTCCAGCGGACTGAACCGGAATATTGTGCAATGCCTGCATGATTATGATATACCTTTACTGCTCAACCATACCGTAATTGATATTCAGGGCTGTGAACGCTTGACGGGCGTAAAGGTTGCCAAAGTGGACGAAAATAAGCAGCCGATTGCCGGGACAGAGATACAGTTTGCATGTGATACGCTGCTATTATCCGTGGGGTTGATACCTGAAAATGAGTTAAGCAAGCTGGCGGGCGTCACGTTAAGCCCGGCAACACAGGGCGCGGTTGTGGATGATTCGCTGCAAACGGATCAACCGGGTATTTTTGCCTGCGGAAACGTATTGCATGTACATGATCTGGTCGATTTTGTCAGCACTGAAAGCATTAAAGCAGGAAAAGCGGCGGCAAAATATGTTAGGGGGATTCGCAGGGGCGCACGCAGCGCATCCGTTCGAGATGGGGCGGGCGTGCGGGGTGTTGTGCCGCAAAGTATCCGCCTGCCCGAGAGCCGGGATGATGCGGAAGCGATTCAAGTTATGTTTCGCCCTTCCTGTGTTTATGAAAATGCGACCATTTGCGTGCTGGATGGCAATACGGAGATCTACAAAGTGAAGAAGCGGATATTGGCACCCGGCGAGATGGCGGATATTACGTTAAAACCGGAGCTGGTAGCGGCATTGACCGGGAGCGAAATTACAGTGCAGATAGACGCGGCTGAGGAGGTGTGCGCTTGGAAAAAGTAATTACCTGCATCAATTGCCCGATTGGCTGCCGCATGACGGTGAGTATTGAAAATGGAAAAGTAGTCAGCATAACCGGAAATAGCTGCAAACGCGGCATCGAGTATGCTACGCAGGAGAGCATCGCACCCAAGCGTATGGTTACAGCTGTTGTTGCCGTGCAAGGCCGGAAGATGCCTGTTAGTGTGAAAACACGTACACCAATCCCCAAAGATAAAATATTTGCCTGTATGCAGGCAATAGAAAGCCTGCAAGTACAGCCGCCGGTACAAATGGGCGAAGTACTGTGCCCTAACGTATGCGGTACCGGCGTAGATGTAATTGCGACTAAAACAGTAGAATAATGCAAGGATTTTATAAAAGAAAAGCCGCCTTCCCGATAACACGGGAAGGCGGTTGCGTGTGCGGCTAAATTATATCGCTATAAAAGCAGGATCAAACAAATTCTCTTCCTTAATGCTGCGTTTATGCCCCTCGATAGCCTTTACCATTTCGGTTAAACGCTGGTTAATGGGGCAGGGAACGCCCAATTCCTGCCCTTTGGCGGCGATATAACCATTAAAGTAATCAATCTCGGTTGGTCGTCCACGGCGCAGCGATTGTAAACTAGAGCTGGTGAGGTTGCGGTATTTAATGCCGACAACGAGAATGGTAAGATGCCGCCGAAGTGAGGAAAATATGGTCTTCCCGCGCATTAAACGGTTATAATCTAACTTTCCGCCAAAGGGCGGTACAGTGAGATGCATGGCTTTGGACACAGCCATCGCTTCGGCAATGATCGCTAAAAAAATCTTGCGTGCCTGCCTGCGTTTCATCATTTCGCCAAGCTTCAAGCCGCAAATTGCTCCCAGCGATGTAATGCAGCTGTTGATGATCAATTTGCTATACAGCTCCGCCAAGATGTTTGTACTGACGATGGTTGGCACAACATCGCTTAAGATCGTTTTTACCGGTTCCAGCGCATTTTGATCGCCTTCGATACGCCCGATAATAAAATCGCCGGTACTGGTCATCTCCAGTTCGCCGAGTGCAAGCATTGTTGCTCCCCAACCGATTACGCAGCCAACCGTACGTTCGCGGCCGACTACCGTAGCGAGCGCGTCGGTGCATATACCGTTTTGTAAGCTTAGCACCATGGATTGATCCGTAAGAAACGGCAACAGGTGCCGTGCCGCTTCCGGCATGTCGTAAGCTTTGGTCGCGATTAACGCTATATCAAATTTTCCCTTTAACTCTTCAATTGCCGCAACGGTGTGAACCGCAACATGCATATCGCCCAGAACGCCGGTAATATGCAAACCACGCCCGGAAACCAGTGTGGCTATATCCTGATGCTTGCAAACGAGCGTTACATCATGTTTTGCTTTTTTCAGCAACGCCGCCGTAATACCGCCGATGGCACCTGCGCCTATGACGACGATACGATGTTTTTCAGGCATAACTGCACCTCCTGTTACTCTGTATACGCATGGATTGTATCATCCCGTATTCCTTTTGGCAAGTTAAGCAAAAAGTTCGCTAATGGCAGAAACAGTCCATAAATAAAAGGAATCCCAGCACAAACCAGAATCCAAAGGCAAGTTAAATTCATGTGTAAATCATTTCAAGATTTTGAAAAGTAGAATTTATAGTAAGAAAAACGATTATTGCTAGTTTATAATTTATCCTGCCGCATAAGTGCCGCGGATATTTGGCAATAATGATTGCACTGTTCCGGATTGGCTTGATAATAAGCGATATATAGCACTTCCAGCAACAAAGACTGTGCCGCTTTTACACTTAAATTGCCGCTTTGCAGAGGGCCTTCGTTTCCGCCGCATAAAAATAGAAGATCGCAAACTTCCGCAAGCGGAGATTTGGCAAACCGGGAAATGCAGATGGTGTGCGCACCGGCATCCCGCGCCGTTTTTGCAATGGCAACGGTTTCGCTGGTGGAACCAGAATACGAAAAGAAAACAGCAACGTCATTGGGCGCCATTAAAGAAGCGCGGACAATTTGCATACGGGAATCCTGCAAGCATTCTGTCTTTGGGCAAACACGCAAGAAACGATTGTTAGCTTCCTGGGCGGAAATAGAGGAAGCACCAACCCCGAAAAAACAGATATGCTGTGCGTTGGTTAACCACTCGGTGGTTGTTTTCACCGTTATCGGGTCGATAAGCTTATATGTTTCTTTCAAGGCTGCAATGTTATTGTTTAGTACCTTTTGCAGCATAATTTCCGTGGAATCAGAACCGGATACGATACAATTAGTCAATACAGGCATGGTGTGCGCATCGCTGATCGCTTGGGCGAGATCAACTTTAAAATCCTGATAACCGTTTTTACCTAGATGCCGGCAAAAGCGAAAAACACTTGTATCGCCGACCTTACAAGCGTCTGCCAGCTCTGTAATGGTCATGTATAAAACATCTTTGGACTGGGTAAGAATATAATCGGCAATGTTACGCTCCGCTCGGGTAAAGGTATTGTAATGGGATTTAATAGTTACGAACAAATCTTCTGACATACATTTAGGCCCTACCATTTCTCATTGCATTCAATTTTGGATTATCATGATTTATCATTAACATAAAGCATTATAAAAGTCCCTATGGCGGTTGTCAATGGAAAAAAGTGAGTAAAACCCTTGAAAATACTGGAAAAGAACGGTTGACAAACGGGTATTCAAGATTCTATAATATGAAAACAGTTACCAATTTCATTTGTAACTGATTTAACGGAGGTGGGATGCATGGCGACGCGAGGAGCGTATCAAACCAAACAAAAAGAAGTAATTGTCGATTATTTCCGTGCGCATCCGGACGCCTGCGTTACGGCAGAGGAGATACATGCAAAGCTGGGCGCGAATGTTGGCATGACGACCGTTTACCGAGCGGTTACCCGCTTGTGTGAGGAAGGAATTTTACGCCGCTATATGCCGCAAAGCGCGGGTGGCGCAGCGCAGTACCAACTCAACCCCTGCGAGGGCAGCCATATGCATATTCGTTGTGTGGATTGTGGTGAAATGGAGCATCTCCGCTGCGATGTTTTGAATGATTTCGCCCGCCATTTATTAGGCAAACATGGCTTTTTACTGGACGAAGGGAAAACCATGCTCTATGGCCGCTGCGAAAAATGCGAAGAAAAGCGCAAAGCAAAAAAGAATCCGTCCAAAAAGGAAGGAGCCACTAAATAAATGGCGTTATTAACCTGCAAAGATACCGCCTTCGCATACGAAGGGAAGATTGTCGCATCGGGGATTAATCTTGCGGTAAACGAAGGCGATTATTTATGTATCGTAGGAGAAAACGGGTCTGGTAAGTCTACACTTGTAAAAGGCATGCTAGGTTTGCTTGAACCTGCACATGGCACTATAATTTACGGCGATGGACTCCGCAAAGATGAAATCGGCTATCTACCGCAGAAGAACCCCCTGCAAAGGGACTTCCCAGCTTCCGTGTGGGAGGTGGTTTCATCCGGGTTTGCGGCAAAATCTTTATTTTTAAACAGCAATCAGCGTAAAACCGCTGAAGAAAACATGCGGCTTTTGCATATCGAATCCATACGAAAAAGCAGCATGATGGAACTGTCCGGAGGCCAGCAGCAGCGTGTGCTGTTGGCAAGGGCTTTATGCGCCACAAGAAAATTGTTGCTGCTGGACGAACCTGTTGCGGGGCTGGACCCGCTGGCAACACGGGAAATGTATGATATGATTACCAATCTGCATCAAAACTGCGGCGTAACCATAATTATGATTTCTCATGATGTTGCCGCCGCTGCGCGGTATGCAACACACATTCTGCATCTGCGGCATGAACCGCTCTTTTTCGGAACAGCGGAAGATTATGCAGCCAGCGAACTGTGCCATACTTTTACAACAGGGGGACAGATGGATGCTTAAAACAATTGGCGAAATGTTCTCCTATAGTTTTATGGTACGGGCATTGATTGTTGGCCTGATGGTATCGCTTTGCTCCGCGCTTTTAGGGATAAGCCTGGTATTAAAGCGGTATTCGATGATTGGTGACGGCTTAAGCCACGTTGGGTTTGGCGCGTTAGCCATCGCCACGGCGCTGGGGCTTGCGCCCCTTTCCGTTGCGGTTCCGGTGGTAGTAGGTTCAGCTTTTTTGCTTCTTCGCGTCAGCGAGCGCAGTAAAATTAAAGGCGACGCTGCGATTGGCATGATTGCGACTGGGGCCCTTGCGGTAGGCGTTATGGTTTTATCGCTTAGTAAGGGGATGACAACCGATATTAATAATTATCTGTTCGGCAGCATTCTTGCGATGAGTGAAAGCGATGTTTGGTTAAGCAGCGTTTTGGCTGCGCTTGTGTTGATTATGTTTGCTTTCTTATATCGCAAGTTATTTGCCATTACGTTTGACGAAACCTTTGCAAGAGCAACTGGCGTTTCGGCAGGATTTTACAACATGCTGCTGGCGATACTGACGGCTGTTACTATTGTACTTGGGATGCGGATGATGGGCGCAATGCTGATTTCCAGCCTTATTCTGTTTCCAGCAATTACCGCAATGCGGCTATGTAAAAGCTTCCATGGTGTAACCATTTGCTCGGCGATTATATCGATCGTATGCTTTTTAGTCGGGCTGCTAAGCTCATATTTGTATAATACACCGACGGGCGCGAGTGTTGTTGTGGCGAATATTGTGGCATTTCTTGTTTTTTCGGGAATCGAAAAAATACGGCAGCATCGAAGCGCTGGAGCGGCGGCATAACAATTTTCGCTTATCAGCTTGTTTTTCATGTAAAAGAGAAGGAAATATTAAAAAAGCGTAGAATTCTATATAAATACGTAATATGCTTTGGGACATGACAACAGGGGAGCGATGGGATATGCACAAAAGAGTTAAAGTGCTGCCGATCGTCATCGTGCTTGTATGTATTTCGATTGCGTTTTTATGGTACTCTTCCAAGCTGGATCAAAAGATCGGCGAGGCGGATCAACTGTATCAGGAAGCGGTAGCCAGAAGTAATACGCTTCAAAACACACAGAATGATCTGAAAGAGAAACTGGAGACCGTCAACAGCGATGCTTTTATCGAGAGTCAAGCACGTGACTTGTACGATTATATGAAACAAGATGAAATCCGTATCATCATCACCAATCCGGAAGCGCTTTACGGCACAGATGAAAATGCTGCCGGCGATGAATAGCACATCCGATATTGGTGATGGCAGGGAGTGAAGGGTTTGAGAGCTGCCGCTATTGGGATCGGATCCAATTCTTTGCGTATGTTAATTGCGGACATTCAAAACGCACAGCTCAACCGTGTCTTGCGGGACCGGGAGGGGCTGCGCGTTTTTGCCGCTATGGATGCAAACGGGAATATTGATACGGCCATGATTCAACAGGCGTGCGATTCTGTTGCAGCAATGGCACGCAGCGCACGGGAATATGGGGTGGATATCATTCACTTGTTCGCAACAAGCGCAGTACGGGATGCTGCGAATCAAACTGAATTTGCAGAAAGCTTGCTGAAAGCTACCGGATTGACACTGGAAGTGTGTACCGGCGAGGTGGAAGCCAGGCTTTCTTTTTTAGGCGCTACCAAAGACGGACGCGCTGGAATGATTGATATTGGCGGAGGCTCGACAGAAATTGTAATCGGGCAGGGTATCGCGTTGGAATTTGCAGACAGCCTGCAAATGGGTGCGGTACGCTTGCATAGAATGGCGCCTATCGCAACTGTACAGGAAGCATACGACGTAATGGAAATCGCGTCAAAGATACTTGCACGGCATAAATCGCATATTCTTGCATTGCCAAAGCCGGATGAGTGGTTTGGGGTTGGGGGAACTTTTACCACAACAGCTGCCTTGACCCAAAATATTCATTGGGAGGATCGTGATAGGATTCACGGTTACGCGGTGATTCAAAAACAGGTGCTTACGATAATGGAAATGCTCGCGCCGATGCCGATGAAGGCACGTATGGCTTTACCGGGTCTACAACCGCAACGGGCTGATATTATTGTACACGGACTTGCTATTCTTGCTTGTTGTATGGAACAGCTTGCCATTGAGCGGATCACGGTTTCGGAATATGGGAATCTTGAAGGGTATTTGAAAATGAAGTACCTTTTACCCCAATAGAGTAACAGATGAGTAAACGACCCGTTGAAAGAATGATCTGGAAACGGGCCGTTTGCTTTTTCCTTGATGATTTAGTATAATAAAGCAACCGGTTAATGCTGAATGGATGGTTATTGATTTGCTGTCTGGTGGCATATTGTAACTTAGGAAGAAAGCGAGGGTTTATGAACAAGGAACCTACCATCCACGTTGGAATAGGCTTCGCTACAGGGCGGAGAAATTTTCTAAAAGTATTAAAAACCTATATTTATAACTGGAAAGAGAGTGGACTGACCGATATTGATCGTGTTCGGATCCATCTTTTTATCGCGTATGATCTGAAGTATAACAATGCGAAAGAAACAGATTTTACACGTATCAGCAGGAGTTTGTCTGAAAAAGTTGACAGCATTGATTTTGTAGATATTGAATATGTAAATTGGCAGGCAGGGCGTCTGGTGCGTCATGATGTGATTAACCAAGAAGAAGCCGATTTATTTTTCTCATCAGGCTATGCTGCAATGCGTAACGCTGTGTTGTACACAGCGGTAAAAAACCATATGGATTATCTGCTGTTTTTGGATGATGATGAGTATCCCTTGTCTGTTACCAAAGCGGGGGATGTTGCGCTGTGGAGCGGGCAACAGGTGCTGGCGGAGCATTTACGCTACATCCGTGATGCAGATATTACGAACGGGCATCACTGCGGATACATTTCGCCTATTCCCTGTATACAGTTTAACGAACAACTGTCCGAAGCAGATTTTCGCCTGTTTGTTGAAGCAATCAGCAACGATATTATCAACTGGGAAACCATATCCGGTGTGATGAAACAAGGCGGCGTAACCTATGCCGATACTGAAATCTTAAAAGATAAAGTAGTTACGGATGTGCCAGAAATACACCACTGTAAATTTATTTCGGGTTCCAATCTGTGTCTTAATTTAACACGGCCGGAGCGTGTGTTTCCATTTTATAATCCGCCTGGTGCGCGCGGGGAAGATACCTTTTTGAGTACATGCCTAAGCGAGCGCAGCGTGCTGCGCATTCCCTGCTATGCTTTCCATAACGGCTTTTCGATTTACAATTACCTGCTCAGCGGCGTATTGCCAACCGCGTTATCGCCGATTACAGCAAAATCCCGCGCGGCGGTGACGCGTTTTTATAAAGCATGTATTGGCTGGGTACGTTATAAGCCGCTACTGCTTTATATTACCCGCCGTGAGGAATATCCGGCGTTAATTCATGAAATGCGAGAAAAATTACAATGGGTGCTGCCCAAGGTGGCTGCGTATTTCCACATGCGGGATTTTAACAAAATAATTCAAGAGCTGGATGCATATGACCGGGATGTGGAGAAGCATTACGAGCAATTTATGCAAACGCAGGCGATATGGCATAAGCTTATGCGTTATATGTGCAGCGATAAGGATGTACAACAACCCCATGCGTAACAAGTGAGATGCTAAACGTAATACAATTGAATGTAAAATTCAGCTATATAGCAAAGGAATTTCATTTTATTCTTTCTTTTTCTTTACAAATCTGATACAATAAAAAAGCTTTATATCGTTCGATAGCGCCCAAAGCTGCACGTTATTCCCGGACTATGCTATTTGCATACCGGGATATAGGCTTTTGGTCGCCAATGAAAATAAGGGGGATCAATTTATGGCTAGCTATGATACTAAGAACATCCGTAACGTTGCCCTCATGGGACATGGCAGCGAAGGCAAAACGACGCTGATGGAAGCACTGCTCTTCGCTGCCGGCGTAACCGACCGTCAGGGAAAAGTGGAGGACGGCTCCACTGTGACCGACTTTGATCCGGAAGAGGTTAAGCGTGGCATTTCCATAAGCGCGGCGATTGCGCCGATCGACTGGAAAGAAAAAATGCTTAACGTCATCGACGTACCGGGTTACTTTGATTTTATCGGCGAAATGATGGGACCGCTGCGCGTGGCAGAAACCGCGGCGATTCTAGTAAACGCGGTCAGCGGCGTTAATGTTGGCGCTGAAAAAGCATGGTATTATGCCTCCAAAAATAATGTTGCGAAAATGTTTGTTGTCAACCAGATGGATCGCGATCATGCTGATTTTGCCAAAGTGGTAACGCAGCTGCGCGATATGTTTGGCAACAGTGTTGTATCCATTCTGTTGCCTATCGGCAACGGTTCGGAGTATAAAGGCGTTATTGATGTGCTTGAAAACAAAGCCTTTACATACGAAAATAAGAGCTTCAAGGAAATTCCGATTCCCAGCGGTATGGACGATCAAATTGCCAAGGCGCTGGAAGAGATTACAGAAGCATCCGCAGCTTCGGACGATGAATTGATGATGAAGTATCTGGAGGGCGAAACGCTTACCCATGAAGAGATTCTGGAAGGTTTTAAAATGGGTATGTTCTCCGGACAAATTTCACCGGTTGTTCCTTGCTCGGCAGTAACCGGTGTGGGTGTAACCAAACTGTTGGACGTTATGTCGGACTTCCTGCCTTCGCCCAAACGTGCTGTGTACAAAGGCACCGATCCGAAAACAGGCGAGGAGATACAACGTGCTTGCAAGAGCGACGAACCCTTTTCTGCCCTTGTGTATAAAACCATTGCAGACCCGTTTGTGGGCAAGCTGTCCCTGTTTAAGGTGATGAGCGGCTCGCTGACCCCGAGCACTGCTATTTACAATTCCACGACGGAGAAGAGCGAAAAAACATCCGGCTTGTACGTATTGCGCGGAAAGAAGCAGATCTCTACGCAGATGCTGAACGCCGGCGATATGGGTGCGCTTGCTAAATTGCAATTTACCAATACTGGCGATACGCTGAGCGATCAGGCCAAACCGATTGTATACCCGAAGATTGAGTTCCCTGCTCCCTGTATCAGCAAAGCGATTTTCGCCACAAAGCAAGGCGAAGAAGATAAGGTATTCAGTGGATTGGCACGTTTGCAGGAAGAGGACCCCTCCATCACGGTAGAGAAAAACGTGGAGACGGGCGAAACGTTGCTCTCTGGCCAGGGCGAACTGCATATGGATGTTATCCGCAATAAGCTGGCAACTAAATTCGGTGCGAAAGCCAATTTGGAAGACCCACGCATTCCATACCGCGAAACGATTAAGAAGACGGTAAAGGTGCAAGGCCGCCATAAAAAACAATCCGGCGGACATGGCCAGTTTGGTGATGTGTGGATCGAATTCTCACCCAGCGCGGATACAAACATCGACTTTGAGTTTGAAGATGCGGTTGTCGGCGGTTCCGTACCACGTAACTTCATTCCTTCCGTAGAAAAAGGTTTGCGGGAGAACATTGTTAAAGGTGTTTTAGCCGGCTACCCCATGGTGGGCTTACATGCCAAACTGTACGATGGCTCCTACCACCCGGTAGATTCTTCTGAAATGGCATTTAAAACCGCAGCCCGAATTGCCTACAAGAAAGGCTGTATGGATGCTGGACCGGCACTGCTGGAGCCGATTATGCATGTGGAAGTCTTTGTGCCGGATGAGTACATGGGCGATATTATGGGCGATATGAATAAACGCCGTGGCCGCATCATGGGCATGAATCAGGTAGATGGTATGCAGAAGCTGGAAGCGGAAGCACCGCTGGCTGAAATGTTCAAATATGCGACAGACTTGCGGTCGATGACGCAGGCACGTGGTTCCTTCTCCATGAAGTTTGAACGGTATGAAGAAGTACCTGCCAACGTTGCGCAGAAGATCATCGAGAGCGCCAAGCACGAAGACGAGGAAGAAGATTAAGTATACTTTGGCGTATCATTTTACGGCCTTTCCGCATAACGGAAAGGCCGTTTATGCTACCGGTTTTTATGTAATACGTGATAAACGGCTTCAGTAGCTCAATTTTTAGGGCAAACAAACTGTACACAGATTTTAATTGCTTCCCGAGAAAATAAATATTGATCTATGTTGTTACAACAGCTTTACCATAGAGTGATTGGTACAATATTTTTTATCATAGTGTATTACTCTACGAACAATAAATACTGATATTTACGAAAAGAGGCACACGCACATGAAATATATTATTTTATTCAGAGGCATCAACGTAGGCGGTAAACACATTGTGAAAATTCAGGAGCTGAAAGCGTTATTTACAGAAATGGGTTTTACCGGAGTGAAAACTTACATTCAAAGTGGAAATGTCGTATTGGAATCGAATTGGGAAGAAGCTTCTTTACGGGCCGCGATTGGTGAGGAATTTTCTAAAAGTTTCGGATTTCCCAGCGATATTATTATTCGCAATCAAACAGAATTGCTGACATTGATTGATCAGCTTCCTTTTACGCAAGAGCAAATGAACACCGCACAAGCGGCGTTACCGCAGGCGGAGCACCTGTATGTCTATTTCCTGTCTTCCAAGCCAACGAGGGAAGAAATGGATATAGTTATGGGGTATGAAGATAGTCAGGGCGATATGTGTTATCTGGGGGAGAGGGAAATCTATCTGCTTTGCAGACAGAGTATTCGTATCTCCAAAATGGCAATACGACTCAATAAAATCTTTCAAGACGCCACAGTACGGAACTGGAAGACGGTTTTGAAGCTAAACAATTTATACCAGGGTGATGGAGCTGAATAAAAGAAAACCTAGTTTACAGATGGTTCCATGACTCTGTATGGTTCATAGCATAGGTTTTCGACCTGCATAATTACAACGGGATAAGCAACGAAAAATTTCGCAAAAAGGGGTTGACAATACTGATTGGATGTCGTATAGTATGGTTACTGAAACGTTTAAGTGATGAAGCGAGGTGCACACGTGAAGCGTGTAAGCATTAAAGATGTGGCCAAAGAGGCTGGTGTTTCGGCGTCTACGGTTAGCTATGTGCTCAACCAAAAAGCGACCGAAACCATCAGCCCAGAAACCACACAAAGAGTAATGCAGGCTGTGGAACGGTTGAATTACGTTCCCAACCTAAATGCACGCAGCTTATCCAGCCATAAAACGAACCTGATCGGCGTTGTGATACCGCAAACCGAACCGGGAAAAGCTTTCATGTTTGCCAATCCGTTTTATGGCGAATTGCTTTCCGCCATTGAGTACACCGCGCGGAAAAACGGATATCACTTATTGTTGTCCGGCCCTCAATCCAACCAGAGCTATACGAATATTGCCCGTAACCGCAATGTGGATGGCATTATTATCGTCGGTTCTTACCCGTCCAAGCAGTTGGAGGAGTTGCACCAACTTTCGGTTCCGGTTGTACTGATTGATACCTACGTAAAAGACCCCGTATTTCATACCATCGGGAACGATGATCGTTTGGGCGGCGAATTAGCCACTACATACCTGATTGAAAACGGTCATCGCAGGATCGCTTTTATCTCTGGCGACGTAAGCGAGCAGGGCGTTATGCAAAAGCGTTTTCAGGGATATCAGGACGCTTTGAAAAAAGCGGGTATTCCTTTAAATAATGATTATCTATATCCGGGAAATGTTGCCTTTGACTATGCAGAGGAAGTAGCGAAGGAAATGCAACGCAACGGAAACCGTGAAACCGCCGCTTTCGCAGCAGCCGATATTCTCGGTGTGGGGCTGATCAAGGGCTTACACCGCTTGGGAGTACGGATACCGGAAGACATTTCCGTTGTCGGTTTTGACGATTTGGATTTAGCGCAGATCAGCGTACCTTCGCTGACGACCATTGGGCAAGATATAAGCGAAAAAGGGAAGGCCGCCGTACAAATCATCATGGATGCAATAGGTGGGCACCCCGAAAAGCAAGAAAACATCATGCCGATTCATTTGGTCATACGGGATTCCGTACGGCGGATAGATGAGCAAATTAAGGAGAGCCAGAATGATTAAGCATATCGCGGAAGGCTTGGTTCCTTTTCAGGATTGCGGTTTTGCCAGATACCCGGAGATGCCGCTTGCCGGCGAACCGGTAACGGTCTGCTGCCGGATGGATCATACCGATGCGGTTCCATCGCTTACGCTTCGCGTGGGAACAAAAGAACGAACCATAACAGGTATAAAGACAGAGAATAATTTTTATTCGTTTTCTCTGGGCGCTTTTAAAGAATCGGTTACGTTCTCCTATCAGTTCGTAACCGCACAGGAGCAAACCCCTTGGTATACATGCGATGTGTTGACTATACAGCGGATTACAAAGCCGGTTGCTGTGCTGACTGCGAACGATCATTTGGAAATAGCGCTGGCGGATGATATTGCCCTGTGTATCAATAAGGATGCATCCATTCAACTGATGCAAAGACCCGCTCAAGGTACGCTTTATTCAAAAAAGGTGTATGAAATGCTGGGTGGTGCCTCCATAATGTTGGATTCGGATTGTATTTGGTTACTTAAACGGTTAAGCAATCCGTTGGTACAGTTGAATGCCTATGTTCTTTACCGTGATGTAAACGGGAAAGTACGTAAAGTAACGCAAGAGATGGCGTTGTCCGGCAAGCATATTATGGGAACAGGCGAGCGGTTCCACGCTGTGGATTTACAGGGGCTTTCCAGCAATGGCCGGGTTGTGGAAAAGTTTACGCATCAGCAAGACCAGACCTACCTGCCGATTCCGTTTTTCTTTACCGAAAAAGGACTTGGATGGTACCGGAACAGTAATATTCCGGCAGAAATGAATTTTTTAGATACAGCAACTATTACACAGGAAACAGAAGGGGAAACGCTAACCACGGATCAAATCTATTTTGGCAGCCCAACAGAAGTATTGCAATCATATTTACAGGCAACCGGCCAACCTGTACTTCCGCCGGAGTGGTCGTTTGGCATATGGATCAGTGGAAACGGCTGGAATTGCGATGCGGAAGTGGATGCGCAGCTTAAAGCCTTACAGCAGTACGATTATCCTGCTAGTGTACTTGTGCTGGAACAGTGGAGTGATGAGCGTACCTTTTACCGATGGCATGAGCATAACTGGTCGGACCCTGCGCAGATGGTCAAACGCGTGCGGGATGCCGGACTGCACCTGGTATTATGGCAGATTCCGGTAATCAAACACGAGTGGGACGGCGATAGCGGGAAAGCCTTGGAACAGGATATCCGAGAAGCGGTTGAAAATGGTTATGTTGTACGCAGTGAAAGCGGAGAACCGTACCATATTACGGAGAATTGGTTTCATCACAGCATGCTGCCTGACTTTACCAATCCAGACGCCTGTAAATGGTGGTTTGGTAAACGTAAGTATTTACTGGACATGGGTGTGGAAGGGTTTAAAACGGACGGCGGCGAGTTTCTATTTGAAAAGACGGCTCGTTTGTCCAATGGTATGAGCGGGCTGGCTGCACATAATGCATACCCGGTTCAATATATCGGCGCTTATCATGATTTTATGCGTTCTAACAATGTAGAGGGCGTTATGTTTAGCCGTGCGGGCTATACCGGTGCGCAAACACAGCCTATCCACTGGGCAGGTGATCAGAAAAGCGAATGGTGCGAGTTACAGGCGCAGCTCAACGCAGGGCTATCGGCAGGGCTATCCGGCGTGCTGTTCTGGAGCTTTGATATTGGCGGTTTTGCAGGCGAAATGCCGAACGCGGAGCTATACCTGCGTGCTACAGCAATGGGATGTTTCTGCCCGGTTATGCAGTGGCATGCCGAGCCCCGCGGCGGTCAATTTGGCGGCGAGCAGGTGCAGAATAACGATCGGAGCCCCTGGAATCTGGCGGAGTATGATCAGGATGAACGCATTCTGACCATCAGCTGTCAATTTGCACAGCTGCGAGAACAATTAAAGCCCTATCTTTGGCAGGAGGCGCAATACTGCGCGCAAAACGGTAGACCCATGATGGCGCATCTTTGCCTTGATTATCCTGAAGATGAGCGTGCATGGACTGTACACGACGCGTATATGCTGGGTCGGAACATGCTGGTAGCGCCGGTTGTGCAGCCGGGACAAAACAGCCGCATCGTTTATCTGCCAAAGGGAGTGTGGCAGGAATATTTTACCAAAGAGTATTATCAGGGACCATGCGAAGTGCAAATCGATTGCCCTTGGGATCGCATACCCGTTTTTCATAAGGAGATGACCCCATGAGCAATGTAACCATCAAACCATGGCAGATTACGCACCTATCACCGATTAACGACTATTGCCAAACCATTTTTACCGTTGGTAACGGCCGGCTCGGCATACGCGGTTTTGGCGCATGGAGCGATAAAAAAAGTCCGCAGGATCATACTGTATTTCGCGCCGGGTTGTTTAGCAGCATTAAGCCTGGCATCACCGATATGGTGCAATTGCCAGATGTACTCACGCTCATCCCGGTGGGTGAGCCGCCAACAGCAGTAACACAGACGCTGGATATGCGAACGGGCGTTGTTGCCCACAGCTGGGAGACACAACGGGCGTCGCTGGAGATGAAACGCTGTGCATGTATGGCGGATGAACAGTTGATTTTACAAACGCTCAGTGTGACGGCAAAGCAGACGGGGGAATATTTGATTCAAGCTATTGCGGATGCCGACGTAGCCAACCTGCCGATTCATGATGACCAAACCATAATCGCAACGGAGTTAACAAAAATTCTGGAGCCGGATGAAATAGCGGGTGATCACCTGCTGTTGCATACACGCAACGAAGGGAAACGTGTGTTGCTTTCCTGGGAACTTAAACATCCGCAGGAAGCGGAGCGTACAACAGCTGTGGATGGGAGCCGGGTTATTACGACGATCAAAGCATCTCTTGCGCAGGGCGAGTGCTTTACGGTGGAAAAATGGGTTAGGATTCAGGCAGAGGACGAACCTTCAACCCAAACACAAGAGAATCCGTGGCAAGCAAACGCAACCGCATGGGACGAGCTGTGGCAGGACTGCGACATTCGTGTGGAAGCCAGTGATCCGGATATGCAGGGCGCACTGCGGTACAACATTTTTCAGCTCTTGTGTAATAATGCGTCACAGGACCGCAGGGTATCTATCGGCGCGCGGGGGTTGACACACGGACGGTACAAAGGCAACACCTTTTGGGATACGGATGTTTTTATGCTTCCGTTTTATTTGTGGACAAGGCCGCAAGCCGCCCGAAACCTTTTGTGCTACCGTACCGATAAATTGGCAGACGCAAAAGAATTAGCTAAAAAGCAAAATCTTGATGGCGCGCGCTTTCCGTGGATGTGTGCGGATACAGGCGCAGAGCAATGCGAGAGCTGGGACATCGGACTTTGTGAAGTACATATTACCGCCGATATTGCTTATGCGGCAGAGCGCTACATAGAAGTAACGGATGATAAAGGGTTTCTGCAAAACCATGCCGCTGAACTATACCGGGAAACGGCGCGCTATTGGTGCTCGCGCCTTACGCATGAGCCTGCGCAGGATTGCTACAGTTCCTTTTTCGTTAAAGGGCCGGATGAATACTGTGGAGCCGCCAATAATAATACGTTTACCAATTACATGGCTCGTTACAATTTACAATTGGCGATTGAAAAAGGTGGATTGAGCGCACAGGAACAGAAACAAATGCAAAATGTAGCAGATCGCATTAAACTTTTATACGATGAAAAACGCGATTTGTATTTGCAGGATGAAACGCTGGACCGTTTGCCGCCTTTTATCAAAGATGACGATACGCCCTCGTATAAAAGCGTATGTTTTGACCGGATGCAGCGTTATCGCGCGCTGAAACAGGCAGATTTAGTCTTATTGATCACCCTCTTTCCCTTCGCGTTTACACCGCAGCAAAAGCGTGTGATTTTTGAAACGTATGAGCCTATTACCTTGCATGATTCTACCTTGAGCTTTGCCGTGCACGCGCAACTGGCGTTCCGGTTGAAGCTTTGGGAGAAAGCGGAGCAATATCTGCACAAAGGGTTATACCTTGATCTACAAAACGTGATGGGGAACACGGGAAACGAAGGCGTCCATGTCGGCGCGTGCGGCGCGGCATGGCAGGCAATGGTTTTTGGCGCAGCCGGGCTTTGGGCAGAAAATGGAGAAATCAGCTTAGAGCCTTGCTTGCCGCCAAGCATTCAAAGCCTAACCTTCCATGTTTACCATCGCGGGAAACGACTGAAAATCCATGTTGATCCTATAAGCCAGACCATTGGAGAGGAGTAGTTGCCATGTATCTTCCTAAAACATCGGACCGGAAAATCGCTACAACGGTTTTTCTGCTCCCTTCCATCATCGGGCTCATTGTCTTCTGCCTTGTGCCCATTGTTATGTCGCTGGTTTACAGCTTCATGGATTACGATTTGCTGGCCAACAGCAAAGAATGGATTGGGCTGAAAAACTTCACCCGCATCCTATCGGGCAATGAATTTCCCAGAGTACTTACCCATACAATGACGTACCTGGGAATTTACCTGCCCCTGATCTTGATTACATCCGTCGTGCAGGCAATTGTGCTGAACCAGTCTTTTCGCGGTCGCGGCGTATATCGGGCGATATTCTACACACCGGTGATCACATCGTGGGTGGCTGCTGCCGTTGTATGGACGTGGGTTTTAAGCGGAAAATACGGTATGCTCAACCAAATGCTTAGTTCCATTGGTATTACAGGGCCGGCATGGCTAAGCAGCAGGCAATGGGCGATGCCGGGTATTGTGTTGGCTGCTGTATGGAAAGATACGGGGTATTACGCGCTGATGGTGCTTGCGGCCCTCAAATCTATCGATCCAAGTTATTACGAAGCTGCCGCAATAGACGGCGCCGGTGGAATGCGCAAGTTTTTTGGCATCACGCTGCCGCTGCTTTCTCCAACGCTGTTTTTACTGGTTGTTATCAATGTAATTTACGGCTTGCAGGTGTTTGAATCCGTACTGATAATGACGGATGGCGGCCCGGGAGGCGCGACAACCGTATTTTTAGAAAGGATCTACAAATACGCGTTTCGGCAATACAAAATGGGCATGGCATCCGCGTATTCTTGGATATTGTTTGTCTTGATCTTAATTTTTACCGTCGTACAGTTCAAGCTGCAGAAAAAGTGGGTGAATTACGATGCGTAAAAAACAGAGGGCTATTCTTTCCAAAACGTTATTCTATATCATCTTAACAGCGATGGCGCTGTTTACCATGCTCCCGTTTTTATGGATGCTGTCTTCCTCCTTTAAAAGCAGCGAAGCCATCCGTACCATTCCGATCCGGTGGATACCGGAGCATCCCTCGTTGGATGGGTACAAGCAGGTTTTCAACATGCAGGGATTCTCGTTTGCGCGAGCGACGTTTAACAGCCTATACCTCTCGATAGCATGCACCTTTGTGCAGGTAATGAGTGCCTGTATGGCAGCGTTCGTGTTCACAAAGCTGCCGTTTAGAGGCTCTAACAAGATTTTTGGGCTTTATCTGCTGACGATGATGATTCCCGGTACTGTAACCATGGTGCCTAACTATATTATCCTGCGGATGTTTGGTTTGCTGGATACATTTACCGGACTGATACTACCATCGCTGGCTAATGCATTTGGCGTATTCCTGATGCGGCAGTCCATGATGACGCTAAACGACAGCTATCTGGAATCAGCGATGCTGGACGGTGCATCCTTATACCGCATCTTCTTTATCATTGTTTTACCAATGGTTGCGCCCACGCTGGCTACGATGGTACTGCTTGCGTTCATGGGCAGTTGGAACAGTTACCTTTGGCCGTTGATTGTGCTTTCCAGTACCGATAAACAAACTTTGCAGGTTGTACTGGGAAATATGAACGGAATGTATAAAAACAACGAGCATGTATTGATGGCCGGCGCGGTATTGACCATATTGCCGATACTCTTCGTCTATCTGCTTACGCAGCGCAAAGTGGACAGTGGTATTGCGCTGGGCGGGCTGAAATAGAAATAACGTGTTAAGCGTTATCAAATAAAAGGAGGAAATCCCATGAAAAAACTGTTGGCACTCGTTCTTGCTATGCTTTTGCTGATGTCGGTAGTTTCTACCGCTAGCGCAGAAGTAACCACCCTTACCTATACGCACTTCTCTGGTTCCGGCGCACAGGAAGAGACCTTGAAAAAGATGATCGAGGTTTTTGAAAGCAAAAACCCGGACATCAAAATTGACCTTCAAATTACTGGTTACAGCGACTACTTTGATAGCCTCGCTACTAAAATTGGCGGCGGCAATGCCCCCGACGTGTTTGAAATGAACATGGAAAACTATCTGGCCTACATGCTGCGCGGTGCTTGCGCAGACCTGACGGATATGGGCATTGATACGGCTAACTATTCCGAAGGCACGCTCTCTGCGGTTTCCAGCAATGGTAAGCTGTATGCGGTGCCGATGAGCTTCTCCACCTGCGTACTGTTCTACAACAAAGCGTTGTTCGACCAGGCCGGCATCAGCTACCCGACCGATGATTGGACTTGGGCCGATGCACAGGCTGCCGCGGAGAAAATCGCCGCGTTGGGCGACGACATCTGGGGCTACTATCAGCCGATTACGTACAACGAGTTCTATAAGTCCATCGCTGGTAACGGCGGTAGCCTGCTGAACGACGATTACACTGCATTTACTGTAAACACACCAGAAAATGTTGCAGTATTGGATGCGATGATCGCTCGCTTACGCGGTGAAAACCACGTGATGCCCACCACCGAAGAGCTGGCTGGCCGCGGCGATTGGGACCTGTTTACCGAAGGTAAACTGGGCATGATCATCACCGGTATCTGGGGCTTTAGCACCTTTACCGAAAAATGCGATTTCGATTGGGACATCGTTGTAGAACCCGGCTATGCCAGCAAAGCGACCTTCTTCTTTGCCAATGTGAACTGCGTATCACCCAGCTCCGAAAACAAAGAAGCCGCTGCGAAATTCATCGACGCGATGGGTTCCGATCCCGACATTGTACAGCTCCGTCTGGATGCAAGCTGGGAACTTCCGACCATTGCGGATCAGAGCTTGCTGAGCCAGTATCTGGAGATTACGCCTCCCGCCAACCGTGCCGCCGTGTTTGATAGCATGAACTATGCATCTGCGCCGCCTGCGTTGATCGAAGCCAGCGCTGCCAGCGAGATTATCAATAACGTTCTGAGCACGTTGGAAGCGAACGATATGACCGCGCAGGAAGCGTTGGACGAAATTCAGATGGAACTGGAAGACGCCGACTTGCTGTAAGCAATACAATCATTTGCTAAAAGCCGTGGAAGGGGGCGTGCCTCTTCCACGGCTTCTTTTGGAAAGGAAGGCTCTGTGATGACCCAGTATCAGGTAACGGGGAATGAATACCTTTCGCTCCCGACAATTCGCCAAGAGGATGGCGCGGTGGAAGGCGTTACATTTCTGTACATGCAATTAAAAGGCTTGCTGGAAATTCGCGGCGACGATGGTTTGATTTGCCCTTTTTTGTCGCTGAACGGAAAAAAGCAAGCGCTTACCCTGGAATGGAGACGCGAACATTATTGGATACCTACTTTTACGTCATCACAGGATGGAACCCAGCTTTCCTGTACATACCTGACTCCGATTAATGAACGGGCTTTTGTAATAAGGCTTACGCTGAATAACACAGGTACAAAAGAGTTGCAAACCGATTTTGGCGTTGAGGGGAGCTGGGACCGGACGCTTCACGAAATCAATGAGACGACGGAGCTTTCACAGGGGCGGGAAGTCCTCCGTTCAAACTGGAACCAAATGTTTATATGGTCGCAAAAACCCGGATTGCCTCTTTTTGCGTTTGCGCCTTGCACGTCGGATGCACAGCCGTTCAGCGAGATAGATCAGGGTGCGGCGTGGGAGCAAGACGGCTTTTCCTACCGAATCCACAAACAAGTTACGCTCAAGCCACAGCAATCCGAAACGCTCAACATTTACTTTGGTATCGGTTATGAAAGCGTAGCTGCGGCAACAAGCGCCAAAGAATTGTTGCGGCAAGGTTATAGTGCGCTTTTAGCAAAAACAACAGACTGGCTGGCCAGCCGGGAAAGATATACGCCGGATGAGCGTATCAATACCATTTTAAATACAAATTTGTTTTTTTCGTTTTTTTATGCTTCAGGCCGGAGCATCGACACAGAAGAACTGTGTTTGATGACTTCACGCAGCCCGCGATACTATGTAAGCGCCGCTTACTGGGATAGGGATAGCTTGCTTTGGGCGTTCCCGTCCATGATCGCGGTAGACCCTGGATATGCACGTGAAATTTTAGAATATGTGTTTACACGGCAGGCGCGAAATTTTGGCGTGCATAGCCGCTATATCGATGGCACGGTGCTGGAACCCGGCTTTGAACTGGATGAACTGTGCGCCCCTGTTATAGCATTACAGCGGTATGTAACGGCAACGCAGGACCACAGTATATTGAACGAGGTATTTATTCAAACCGATTTAAACCACATACTCAAAATACTGGAAACGAAAAAACATGCCACAATCGATTTATATGAAACCTTTTTACAACCAACGGATGATTTGCACAACTACCCATACCTTACGTATGATAATGTTTTGGTTTGGTATGCGTACCATGCGTTATCCGTGTTATTGAATCGTCCCTCGCTAGCGGATAGAGCGCAGGCAGTACGAGCGGCAATCTATACGCACTGTGTACAAAAGCAAAATGATAAAACATTCTTTGCGTGGTCTGTTGATGGAAATGGACATTATGATATATACGACGAGCCGCCGGGAAGCCTCCAATTATTGCTGTTTTATGGTTTCTGTACGCCGGATGACGAAGTTTGGCAAAATACGGTACATATGATCCGGGATTGCGAATACCCGTTATCATTCGCCGGTGAGCCGATTGCAGAAATCGGCTGTAAACACGCGCCACATCCATGGATTTTATCCATTTGCAACAGCTTGCTGTGCGGTTATAGCCAGTCGGCGCTTCACCATCTCCGACTGACACAGATGGATAACGGCATCGCCTGTGAAAGTGTGAACGCGCAAACAGGCGCTTGTGAGACGGGCGAAGCGTTTGCCACCTGCGCAGGTTTTCTTGCTTTTGCCTTAATGGAAGCGCTCAGTTGCTAAACCGTATGTGAGGATACACGGTTAAATAGATATATTTTATTTTGTGAACAGTACGAAATTTTGAATATAGATATAGCACCCTTAAGACTGCAATTTCAAATTAAGAAGCATTGCTGCCGTTAAGGGTGCTTTGTCTTGTTACGCATGCGAATGGTGATCGAAAATTTGCTGGAAATCTGCATCGTGTTCTAGAAAGAGGTATACAAGCACAGGGTCAAAATGGATGCCGCTTCCATCGCGGATAATCTCTTTGCTCTTTTCGTGGGGATAGGGTTCTTTGTAAACGCGACGGCTGCGTAAGGCATCATATACATCGCACAGACTCAAGATACGAGCTGCAAGCGGAATGGCCTCGCCTTTTAAACCCTGCATATATCCGCCGCCGTCCCATTTTTCGTGATGGTATCTGGCTATATCCATGCCCATTTTCAGGTATCCGTTGCCAGGATAGCTTTTATGGACACTGGCCAGCGTTTCGTAGCCAATGGCTACATGTGTCTTCATAATCATAAATTCATCCGGTGTTAGTTTACCGGGCTTTAATAATATACGATCAGGGATACCGACTTTACCAATGTCATGCAGGGGACTGGCCATAGCGATATTACGGATAAACGCATCGTTAACCTGCTTGGCATATGGGCTTCCGGCTTGGATAATTTCTGCAAAAAGACGGCTATACTTGGACATCCGTTCAATGTGTTCGCCTGTATCATCGTCCCGGGATTCGGCCAGCTTTACCAGTGCGCGGATGGTTGCTAATTGAGAGGCGAAAATCTCATTTGCCTTTTGCTGCACAAGGTCTTCCAAATGGTCGTTATACTGCTGCAATTTCTGCTCCGTAAATTTTGCCTCGCTTACATCTTGCAGCGTCCCGTAAATAGTTTCGATTTCTCCATCTGCATTACGTTCAATAATATGCTGCGAATGCACCCACTTAATACTGCCATCCGACATTTGCAAACGATAAGTAAGATCCTCGGGCAGAATTCCCTTGAGCAGTTGATCTCCGGCTTTCTGCGCCGCCGGTAAATCATCGGGATGAACACACTTATAATATTCCTCCAAATCCGGTTCGTGTTCCCGCGGATACCCGGCGATGGTGTACATCGTGTCCGACCATTCGATTTTGTTCGTTTTCGGATCGACAATCCAATTTCCAAGCATTGCGATGTGTTCTGCTTGTTTTCGAAGCGTATCACTACGCGCCAACTGTTTAACCGTGGCCTCAAGCTCTTGTGAAACACAGGCATAACGGTTCATTAATTTGGCGTACAATTCATTTTGTATATCATTATCGACATGTTCAGCAAAATGATTGAAAAGCAAAAGAAAATAATCATCGGAATGCTGGGTTTGCTGCAATTGCGCATCCAAATTAAGAGGAGTGCTTTGCGATGTTTTCATAACGCTTCCCCTCCAAAAAATGGTCTATGCCGACATTGGGTAGCTTACGCAAATGTTCTATCACAGTTTTTTGTGCCTGTGGTGTATGCAAAATACTCCCATGCTGTGGTGCGATAACGGAGATATCCAACTCCTCAATGCGATCCAGCGCATACATTAGCGCTTTTCGACTGGTCATAATACGGCAATGAAAATCTTGAATGCCATACAGTGGACACTTTTTACCGGTAACAGGGCATAAAAGTGTTGGTTCACACTTCGCGCAACTATCGGAGAGTGAGGTATACAGCGACCAATTATGATCATAACTACCGAAAATATCACTGCTGAACAATATTTTGGTCTTCGTATCGTATGTTATAAAGCTGCCCGGTGAATGCGCATAGGGCGTTAAAATGAACTGTAATTCACGGCCGCTGGAGAAATGGTAACGAAAACCAATCTGCTCAATACAAACTTTTGGGGATTGTGCAGAGTAATAATTAATGAAAATATTATTTTCCATATGAGAAATAATTTTAAGGTTTGGGTTTTGTATCAATGCTTCCATATGCGGTATATTACTGCATAAATCCGGATCATAATGTTGGTAGACCAGCCTTTGAATGTTGTTTGGATTGACGCCGGTACGTAGAACTTTC
The DNA here is from genome assembly GCA_963675655.1 of Candidatus Limiplasma sp. Lineage (GTDB taxonomy): Bacteria > Bacillota > Clostridia > Christensenellales > Aristaeellaceae > CAXXOK01. The sequence continues at coordinate 3,045,061 of OY776489.1, read as the reverse complement.
AGCATTACGGTGCTGAAATCAATACGGCTACCGCTGTCCAGTAGCACTGCTTCATCATGATCGACAATTAAATAGGGATTGCAATGCAGCCCGGCATCCGAATCCGCGTAACCAACCCAATATACGCCTTCCTTGATTTCGATATACTCGTTAAGATCCAATGCTTGCTCGGTCATCGTTTATTCCCTCCATGATTGGAAAACCAAGTATGTGGCTTATGGATATTAAGTATCGTATCATGAAAGTATGCGATAGTAAAGGCAGACATAGAACCATATTGAGATGAAATATTTCAGTAAATAAGCACAGAAGTTGAAATGACTTTATTAAAAACGGGTGTTAATTTCGGCTACGAAAGTCGTTATCTTTTGCAGCGCTTCATTAACGGCCGTCTGTGATGCCATCTGATGGTACTGCTTTGCCATAGGCAAAGCATGGCTCACTTGTGCTACTAGCTTATAGCCCAGTGGAAAAGGCAGCGCATCCGCTACGGATAAAAGCGGCATCATCGCTTGTTGATACGCTTTGGCGGTTTTCATTTCGGCATGGCTATACGCTTGGTAGACGCCGCAAACCAGCTTTGGCATTGCGGCGGCAAAAGCAGTCATGCTGCCGTCAACCCCAGCGGTAAGCGCGGGCAACAGGCAGTCATCCGTACCAGTATACAATATGAAATCATCTCGCGTTGAATGCAACTGACAAAGATGAGAAATGCGCTTTAAATTTGCTGAGGAATCCTTAAGCCCAATGATATTAGTAATCTGCAGTAACTTCTCAATGGTAGCTATCTCAATACCGCTGGTGAAGAACGGCACATGATACATAATAATCGGCAAGGGGGATGACTGCGCCAGTTCGCGGTAAAAATAATAAATCTCATTCTGTGTAAGCGGATAGTAATAAGGCGGGCAGGCAACACAGGCATCGTAACCAAGTTCAAATGCCATTTGAGCATACGCCACAGCCTGTTGCAGGTTTGGTGCACAGGCTCCGGCAATAAGCGCTTTTTGCCCGCCTAACCCATCTTTGGTTGCTTGATAGATCTCCCGCTGCTGCTTAAACGAAAGATGTGGGAACTCGCCTGTGGATGCACAGGGGAAAACACCAGTAATGGAACTTGCGGCAAGATGTTCCGCCTGTTTGTGAACTGATTCTAAATCTACTTGCCAGTTTCGATCAAACGGGGTTACCGTAACGCCAATCGCGCCATGTAAATCTTTCAATGTGAATCTCCCTTTCGATGGGTTTAAAGTTCCTATCTTCAGTATAAAAAAACAGGCGCGTAAAACAAGCGGCTATTTCCGACATAGGGGTAGTAAAACCCGAGAAACCTGCTTGCTATTGGATACGGTCAAAAATTCCCGATGCAATGTAGGAAACCGAAAATTGTATTCCTGCCAGCACCCACTATAATAAAATTGAATAACAATAAGCCGGGAGTGAAGCTGGTTGAAACGTCCCGTATGCGTTGGGTCTATACCCAATCAAAGTTGCGTCGATTGCGGCGCAGTACTGAAACGTGATGATGTTGGTATTTCCAAACGATTGGTAAGCAGAGGACTGACCCATTTTTATTGCACTTCGTGCCTTGCCAAACGTTTGGGCGTGCCGGAAACAGTAATCGCGCTTAAAATTTCAGAATATCGCGCGATGGGATGCGCACTTTTCAGCTCACGCGGGGAGGAATAACGAATGAAAGTTTTCTCAGAGGCGCTTCCATTTTGGAAGGGTAATTTGCATATGCACACAACCCGAAGTGATGGACGGCAAACGCCGCAAGAGGCAGCAAGAATATATCGAGCTAACGGATACAGTTTTATCGCGATGACCGACCATGATACGGTGGGGTGCGAAACGCATTTGGAAAACGGACTGCTGGTGTTATCTGGAATCGAACTTGCTTTTGAACTTCCCGCGGAAGAAATGCATATTGTCGGCATCGGTATTCCACGAGAAATGGAAAAGCAAGTGGATATACGGCTTGGGCCGCAAGCAGCAATTGATACCATCTGTAAAAGCGGCGGGAAGGCAATTCTGGCGCACCCGGCATGGTCAATGCTGACGCCCGGTACGATTTCCGCACTGCGGGGGCTTTCAGCGGCGGAGATATATAATGCCATGTCTACGGCTCCGCGCAACTGCCTGCGTGCGGATGCATCAGCTGTGTTGGATGTTGCCGCTGCACATGGCAGTATACTGCCGCTGGTGGCGGTAGACGACGCACATTTTTACGAGGGCGAGCATTGCAACAGCTACATTATGGTTCAAGCAGCATCGTTAACCCAAGCGGATATATTGTGCGCGCTGGAGGAAAAACGTTTCTATTCCACGCAAGGCCCGAAGATAAATCAACTTACGGTAGAAAAATCCCAAATAAGAATTGAGTGTTCTCCCGTAAACATGATTGTTTTTTACAGTAACATCAGCTGGGTAGCGGGCAGATGCCGCACAGGCCGCAACCTGACGCAAAGTGTTTATAATCTGCATACGCAAAGCGGCGAGACATATGTACGTTGCCAGATTATTGATCGCAAAGGAAAAAGCGCATGGACAAATCCGATTCCGTTGCCGGTTGCTTAGTATTGCGGGCGTAACACTATACTAGCGGGATGTTCAATCATAAAAGTACCCTGAGTCAATACGCTGCGCGGCGATTGAAGATATACTACATGACAAGAAAAGGAGAATGTACATGTACACAAAAACACCACCCATGGGATGGAACTCTTGGAATACTTTTGGCCTGCAACCCACGGATGCGCTAATTCGCGAAACTGCGGATATGATGGTAGCTCTTGGATACCGGGATGCCGGATATGAGTACGTAATCATAGACGATGGTTGGATGCTGATGGAACGCGATGAAAACGGTTTGTTTGTCGCTGATCCGGCAAAATTTCCATATGGCATTCGCGCGCTGGCAGATTATGTGCATAGTAAAGGGTTAAAGCTGGGTATTTACTCCTGCGCCGGTACCCGTACCTGTGGGCGCTATCCGGGTTCGTTCGATCACGAGTTCAGTGATGCAAAGCAATTTGCCCAGTGGGAGGTTGATTATTTAAAATACGATTTTTGTAATTTTCCCAAAAGCGCTGATTGCCGCCAGCGCTACCAAACCATGTCGATGGCGCTTAGGGCAAGTGGCCGGGATATCTATTTTGCGGCGTGTAACTGGGGGGTAGAAGAGCCACAAACATGGATGCGCTCTGTGGGCGCAAACAGTTTCCGCTCTACAGCCGATATACTGGATAATTTTCAATCTGCAGCAACTATAGCCGAAAGCCAATTACATTTGCTGCATTGCAGCGCTGCGCCGTGTTTTAACGATATGGATATGCTGACCGTAGGTATGTACGGCAAAGGTCACGTTGGACTGGAGGACCCGAACAACAAGGCGGAAAGCGCCTGCACGGCGCAGGATTACATTACCCAGTTCGTGTTGTGGTCCTGCCTGGGAACGGCGTTAATATTGGGTGCAGATGTGCGCGCATTATCGGATGAAATGCGGAATTTGCTGCAAAACGAAGCGTTGATCGCCATTAATCAGGATGAAGAGTGCAGACCTCCGTACATGATCTATCATGAGGGTGCAAAATTCAGCTTTTTAAAACACTTGAGCGATCATACAGTCGCTCTGGTATATATAAACCTGACTGAGGAAGAAGACGAGGTGGATTGCATTTTTACCGATATGGGGCTGCCGTATACATCGGGCATACAGTTGCATTTAACGGACGCCATGAGCGGTGAGGATGCAGGTATTCATACCGATCATTATCCGCTTGAGATACCTGCCCATGGATGCAGAGTATTCAAAGCCAACTTCGTAGTGAAATAAGAAAACTTAACATACCAAACACGCCACTGCTTTATAGGCAGTGGCGTGTTTGTGATACTTGCGTGTGAACTACAAATATACAATTATAGCAGAGAGGTAAACATATAGGATACAGTTGTGGCGTAAAAGGTAAAGTAAAGTAGCTATTGAAAAAAGATGAACGTTTAATGCAGTGGTAGTAGTGGAGAAACATCAACGCATAAAAGAATGAAAACCTTCTATATATAGAGCAAAGTGCGTACCTATCAGATTAAAAATACTTAAAATGAATCGGCAAAGAAACGTAGTAAACAGCAAGAAGCAGCCGCCAATAATTGTTGGCGGCTGCGACATGGCTTGTTATTTTCTTAGTATTGCACATGCAGCGTGAAGGACTCTGGCGGATTCTTCAGCCGTATGGTTTCGCCCTCCAGTACACTAAGCGGCAGATCAACATCGTTCATTGTCATGCCGATAGCTGCTTTTGGCAGAGGTTTACGAATATAAATTGCAATTTCATCCGGTGCATTTCGCCATTGCGCATCTACGGCAAGTGTATCATTTTCTTTACCGGCGGTTAATGTGCAGCTTACTTTACCAAAGTAAGTTGCCATACCGGTAAAGCGGATGGTTTTCCCGTTGGCAAACCAAGCCCGCGGAGCGCCTTGCAGTAGATGGAGGCTTTTATTTTCCTCCCGCAGTAGATGGTTGCGCAAATTAACGATGAACTGCGCTTCATCTGGCGTTTTGAAGAAGGGGCCGAAACCAAGTCCGAAATCTGTAATGGGGTGCTCGGTAAAGCAATTTACATCCCGGTACAGGTTTTGTGCAAAGTTATTAAACAGCGTACGAATGGCCCGCTCGCTTTCGCCCCGCTGTAAAAACAACTGGTCATTGAACAGCAGGTTGGATTGGATCGTCATGCCGCCGCGGCTGAACCAATACCGCTCCCGGTCTACAGCGCGGCCGTAATCACGGGAGAGGAACAGGTTGTCTTCCTGATCGTGCAATATCCAGGTGGTTACATCATCCTCCGGCGGGTACACGCCGCAGGATGAAAGGTGAAGCGAACCATATGCCACTTCGCGGAACCATCCCCAATCACGGCCGCGAATTTCCGCTTGCGTAGGCATATGCGGCATATATCCGCCGTTACCAGTCGGCACGGCAGGAGAGCCTGCCATCGCACGGGCTGCGCAATCGCGAATATCGGTAAAATAGTTATCGTTTTCTTGCCGAATACGGTCTGCCTCTGGATGCCCAATCGTCTTTAGTGCGCCGATTGCCGCCTGAATCCCGCCGTATGCCTGTGCATTAACGGCAAACCAGCAGCGCCATTCGGGATTATCTTCCAAATGCCCATGCGGCATGAGGCCGTAGTAGCTTACCTTTTCGCCGTTATCGTCCAGCAGCTTCGTGGCTTTCCGTTCGGTAAAAATATAATCACAGGCTTTAACCAGCGTGCCGGAGATGCGTTTAAGCCAATCCTGATTACCGGTAAGCCGGTAATGATCCACCAAACAGGAGAGAATATAGCCGTGATCCAGATTGTATGCAAATAATGAAGTTGTATTATCCGTATAACCACCGTAATTGTTTGCAACCAGTGCGCCATCGTTAGAGGCGAAGTTTCCATCCATACTGCCGGTTCCCTGGCTGACGATAAAGGTTTCCAGATATTTTTCCGCATCCGCATGATATCCCAGATAATCCAGCATCCGTATTTGCAACGAGGCTTCATTGCCACAGGCGCCATACCCATACGTACCGGCAGGCACCATGTAAAGCCCTGTGCGCAGATCGCGCATGGCTGTAAGCGCAACATGCCACGGCACCGCCTGCGCAAAAGCGTTTAGCTTATCTTCGTCCGGTAACGCAACCTGCGCACCCTGCTTGGCAAAACCAAGCCAGAAACTTCGTACACGTTCCAGCTCTATATCAAAAGAACGGGAGCGTAGGCGCTGCCAATCTGCTTCATCTGCCAAAGATGGGTAGGGGAGAACAAAATCGATCGTATGGGTTTCATACGCTGCAAGCGTTACCTCGTAGAGTAAAGTGGTCGACACGCAGGATGAAGGCGGTTGGCGTACCGGATTGCGATCGTACCCTTCAAAACCGAATTGAGGCTGCATGGACAGGGATGTGTTTCCAGCGGCCGAATATGGAATACACCGCAGATTGCCTTTGTTATTGGGCTGTATTTGCATACGCAGGTATTCCTTCGGGTAGGGTTGCACAGTCCAGCCTACAACAGGCGTATCACCGGGGCGTACGCGGCCGCACGCAACAAGCACATCGCCGTGTAAGTGTAATTCTTCGCCGGGATAGGACTCAATCAGTAAATGCGCCGTACGCGCTTCGGAAGACGCGTTGCGAATCTCAACTCGGTTCATTACCAGAATATCTTCATCACCGATAATAGTTCTCGGTTCTTCATCCATCAGTGTTGCAAAAGTAGTCTGTTTATAGCTTACATCACGATCCAGCCACTCTGTAATATATACAGGTACGCGTGCGTCCGGCATGGATTGCGTCGTATCGTCATTTATCTCATGACGGCACGGCGGATCGCCGCTGGCTAAGCGGAAATGGATTTCATTTCCCGCCCAATGTGTTTTGGCAGTATCGCGCGCGGACACTTTTTGATCGATCTTATTGGCAAAAATATCCCCGTTATACCGAAGAGCGAACTTCTGCCGCACGCCTTTCCAACCCATCAATACATAGCGGCCGTATTTCGGCTGCATATTCTTTTGCATAGCCGGTATCTCCGCCATCGCATTGGCAATAGATTGCTCCGGGTGTTCCAACACCCGGCTGAAGATGGACTTTTTACCTTCGGTGAGCTGCTTTACAATTTGAAGCGGATCATTGCCCAGCTCATCGGGCGCAATGAGCAAATCAAAATCTTCCATGTATACACCATGGTCAATATCTTCCGCCCGCACGCCAAAACTGGTAGAGCAGGCCCGGAAAGTGAGAATGGTTTGATCCGCATCCGTTTTCGCGCCAATTGTACGCTGGTAAGTGATTTGTGAAGGGGCGGTAATCACGCCCTGCCCGGATAAAAACTTACCATTCCAAATAGACTCCGCCTGTACGGCGCCGCAAGCAACAGCTTTACCGGTTGCATGGGGATAAACGTTGCATGCTGCCGTTTTAATGGTGGCATCTCCTTTTAGGGCAATGCTTTGAATATGCGGTGCGGCTGCTCCCTCAAACACAATGCGGAATTTTAATGCGCGCCGGAACATCGCGTTATAATCGTCGGATAAAAACAAATTCTGCGGGTAGTCGCCGCCCAAACAGAGAACTTCGTTTACATCGATGTGATCAAATGAAATCGAGCAACCATTTTTATCCGAGGTTTGCTCGCCGTATGCAGCCAGCCACTGACCGTGAAAGGCGTCGTCTGTAAGCAACCATCCCTTATGTGCGCCGACGCGTCTATCCTTTTGCTCGTTGGGCCAGGAATAGTGCCAATACTCCACATGCCAATCCACAGGCAGGGGAGAGCCTTGCGTAAAGGTGAGCTGCAACCCAAGGATATCGCGGGGCTGATCCCATTCAAATCCAATTTGCCATCTGTCGTTTGAAGCTGGGGCACAGGCCCATCCTCCCAATTCGTCGCGTACGATGGGCGTTGCTTTCATGTCTCGACCGGTTGCCTCGTTATAGGCACGGATACGAGCATACCGGATGGGGTCAAAGTAACGTACGTCTGTACTCATATTGTTTCCTTCCTTTCGATTGTTCTGGAAAAAGCATAGCGAAAACACGCAAGGAGAGTCAAACAAATATGGTCGTTTACCATCGTGTTTTTCAGCGGTTGCGGCAAGCAATTTCCGTAGTTTATCGACGATTTTTGCAGAAGCACCCGTAAAACGCAGCTGGTAAGATTTCATCTATGGCTGTCGATGATGGTTGCATGTATAATAGAAAGGAAGAATGGAACACAAAGAAAATGAAGCCAACGTAAAACTGAACAGCTGCCAAGTGAAAAAGGAATGGCCAAAGGAGACCGTTAGGGATAGCGCGACCCATTTTCAAATAGTCTATTCAAGCCAGCACCATGACCAGTTTGCGCAAGGGAGGGGATTGCCTTGAAATCGATGTTTTTCTTTTTTCGAAGCCCCGTTTTTCGAAGATTCCTGCTTTCCTTTTTAGCGGCTTTCGTTATTCCGCTTACACTAGTTTTCGGCTACCTGGAGTATACAAACCGTGAGTTGCTGACCAGAGAAATATATGACATTCAGGAGACGACGGCAAACTATGTGCGCCGTACGATGGATTTTGAATTTTCCCGCTATCGCACTTTTTCTGCGACGCTGCTTAACAATTCCATTTTAAACAGTGTTCGTAAAAAAACGTACGATGAGCTTACGTCTTCCGATGCACTGCACCTGATGAGCCTTCGCGGCGTGCTTAGTAGTTTTGCGGTAGATTCTGCTGTTGTGTCGCGTATTTTTTTATACATGCCGACAAACGGCCTGTATGTGGATGCGGTAAGGGCACTGCCTGTTGAGGATGCCTTGTATACACTTAAGGATGCCGGTTTGATGCCGCGGGATGAGGAACAATGGCAGGCGATGCTTACCCAGACATATACAAGCCAATGGCTTAGCATTACGAACCAAAAAGGGGAGACTATTTTATACTACATTCAAACCCTTCCATCCGCTTTTGATAACGATACATGCAACCTGATGATTGCGGTAAGCCCTGCTTACCTCAAGGATGTTTTTAACGAAAGCGGGCTAAATGACAATGAATGGATCGGCATGGTGGATGAAGCAGGCGACGTGATTTATTCTCCACACACCGTAACTCCTGCTTTTGATCTATCCAGTTCATTGGAGGACAGCGGTAACATTATGCAAAACAATATGCTGTATACCTATTTTCATTCCATGCTGACGAAAAGCTATTATTTCAGTGTAATGCCGCTGGCCAACATCAACAATGCGCTGCGAGCACCCGGCAATCTCTCCATTGCGGTGCTGTTAATTTCATTTTTAATCTGTACTATCATTACATATTTGACGACAGTGCGTAACTTTAAACCGATTGCGTACTTAAGCACGCTGGCGCAGCCGGATACAAACGATCCCGATATAGACGAATTTACACGCTTAAAGCTTTCTTTGATGGAAGCCAGTGATGAAAAGAAGCTGCGTATGGATCACGCAAAATATGCAAGGCAGGTTCTGGACGACCAAACTTTAGTTCGCAATATACTCAAAGCTGGTAACCAAGCATTGCTGGAGCGCAGGATGCAACGCGAAGAACTGGCAATGGTCGGTACGGCATGGGTTTTTAGCGTAGTTACGCTGGTGGATTTTTCGGATGACGATATTGATACGCAAACGTCTTACCAGCATACGATGACACAGCTTCACGAATCGTTTAGCACTATTGGCTCGCAATTCTACACGGCACTGCCGCTTTATAACGATAAGGAATTGCTGGTATTGATTAACCTTCCTTCGGAAGAGTTGCAGCATCTGGCGTATCTGCGCAATTCCTTCACCAATTTACTGCATATGCTACGCAGTAGTTTTTCAATCGACTGCCAGATTGCCGTCAGCGCTATTCACAAACTGCCGGTATTAAACGGGCAGGCATTATCCGAACTGATTGCGCAAGCGCGTATTGCTGCGGAAAGTCCGGCGGAAGGGGAATCTATTCTGTTCTATTCCACGCAAGCGGTAGACAAGGTAATGCAAATCTCGGTCGAACATACCATGAATCGTCTAATGCACGCCTGTTTGCGTGGAGCAACGGATGAAACCGGCAAACTGATGAAACAGTTAACCGAACAGGTGGATACCTTCAGCGAATATCAATCCAATTCGGAAAAAGAGGTTGACACCTACGAAGGAGAAAGTACGGAAATGCGTATTAAGCGCGATATACTGGAAATTGTGAAAAACGAGTATCCCAACCCCATGCTTAACGTCAGCGCGATTGCCGATAAGCTGGGGAAAAATGTGGATTATATATCGCGCGTTTTCAAGCAGACAACTACGATAGGCTTGCTGGATTATATTCATCATATGCGGATCAAAGCAGCAAAAGAACTATTGATGAATCAACCCAATCTTTCGATTGTACAAATTTCACAGCGCGTTGGGTACTTTGGCGCCGATTCCTTTATTCGCTCTTTTAAACGAATTGAAGGGACGACGCCGGGAAGATACCGGAAAAAAGGAGAGTAGTCGGGTTTGGAAATAAATAACGTTCGCGATGCGATGCACCATGGTTATATCGCAAGGCCGGAGCAACTGATCGAAAATGAAGAAATCAGCATAAGGCAGGGGAATGGACGCACGATAACATGCCAAAAAATTTCGCTGCCCAATCAACTATCTGCTACGGTTGTTTGGGATCGTTGCATGGATATTGCAAGGCTTAACTACCGGGGTATTCCCCTTGCCTATCTTGGAAAAGGGGAAGACCGAAACGATTTGGCTATGCCGTTTCCAAGCCGTTTTTCCGGCGGTATGCTATATACCTGCGGATTGCTGAATGTTGGCCCGGGAGATAAAACACAGCCAACGCATGGACGCATTCACATGCAGTCGGCAGGCATGCACAGTGTTTACAATAACAGGGAAGCGTTGGTGCTGGAAGGTGAAATGCGGGAGGCGGCACTGTTTGGCGAAAATCTATTGCTAAACCGTAAGCTGGAATTTAATTTAGGGCAGGCGGAAATTAACATTCGGGATACCATCACAAACCAGACGCCCTATGAACAGGAGTGGATGCTGCTGTATCATATCAATTTAGGGTATCCGTTTCTGGATGAGCATCTAAAATTGCAACTACCGCCGGGAACGCAAACCCAACCTGCGACAGAGGATGCACGGCTCCAAATGGATAAGCTTACGCGCTTTACCGCGCCGGAACCGGGTTTTATAGAGCAGGATTATCGTCATCAATTGCCGGCAGAGGATGGCTATTGCCGCTTGTATGCCGAGAATGAAACGCTCCACATCGGTATGGGAATACGGTATAGAGTGGATACCCTGCCGTATTTGCAACAATGGCGCTGCCTGCGCAGCGGGGATTATGTGTTGGGGTTGGAACCCACCAATAACCATGTGAACGGGCGGTTGCAAGCGAAGACGGAAAATCGCCTGCCGGTGCTTAAACCGTTTGAAACCATCACCACAGAGGTGGTTTTATCCTTTTACTCTTTCTAAACAGGAGGTATTTCTTTGTTTACATCATTCACTATGAACGGTCTGGCCGCACTGCGCAAAGGCCGTTCCCGCGCGATTACACAGGAAAACCCTACAGGGCAAAAGGGCTGCGGCGGGAAAACAGCCGGAGAGCTGGGGCCGTCCCGAAAAGGTGCGCCCTGCATACGCGTAATACCGCAGGGAGAAACGGCAACGTTGGCGACGATTGAGGGGCCGGGCATCATTAACCATATCTGGATGACGGTACCGGATCGTACCGATGCCGGTCGCTATGTTTTTCGAGATTTGATTTTGCGCATGTATTGGGACGGAGAAACTTCCCCGTCGGTAGAAACCCCGTTGGGGGATTTCTTTCTCAATGGGTTTGGGCGCGGTTACGCAATCAACTCGCAGCCGGTGGTTGTTAACCCCAAACAGGGAATGAACTGCTATTTTCCCATGCCGTTCATGAGCGGAGCGAGAATTACGGTTGAAAACCAGCATGGCGGAGACGTACCGGGCCTTTTTTACCAGATTGATTATATCGAATTGGACGAACCGCCAAAGGATATGGGGTCTTTCCATGCGCAATGGCGGCGCGAACCGGTAACGAAGCTGCAAAAGGATTATGTGCTTTTAGACGGGGTTAAAGGCAAAGGGCATTACGTTGGCACTTTCATTGCGCTGCAATCACTGGAACGCGGCTGGTGGGGCGAAGGCGAAATGAAATTCTATCTGGATGGGGATACAGAATACCCCACCATATGCGGAACCGGGATGGAAGACTATTTTGGCGGCGCCTGGTCTTTTGGCGGTATGGATGCGGAAGGAAATATGCGGGAGCAGACATTTCAAACGCCGTATATGGGCTATCCGTTTTACAGCCGCGATACGGGTATTAAAAACGAATTTTTCATGAGCGAATGCCCGCCGATGCGTGCATTGTACAGGTTCCATATTCCGGACCCGATCTTGTTCGATCAGGATTTGCGGGTGACGTTGCAGCAAATCGGCGGGGACGAAAGAGGGCTTAAAGAACGGCAGGATGACATATCTTCCGTGGCATACTGGTATCAGCAGGAACCGCATAATCCGTTTCAACAGTTTCCGGGTGTGCTGGAGCGCAGAGCAAGATAAGCGACACAAACTTTCATTGTAAAGGGTATGCCGTTTAATAGGGTCATATCCTTTTATATTCCCGCATTTAACATCAGGAATGATATAAAACGGAAGCGCAAGCAGTTATCCATACGAAGAACAAGCAGAAAAAGCTAGGCTTTCAATGTGGTAACAACAAAGGGAACACCCACCTGCTTTAGCAGATTGGTGTTCCATTATTGTACGGTATAAACCTGCAAGGGACGTTATGTGCAAATTGGTTTCCGTTGGTTATTGTACGCGGTAACGAGTCACCGTTTCCATGTTGAGCTCTACGCCCAGACCCGGCCGATCAGGAATATCCACAAATCCATCGGTAACGGTGACAGGCTCTTTTACCAGGCTGCGGCTTAAGACCGTTTCCTGACCGCAGTATTCCAGATGCTTGGCATGGGGCAGAGCCGCAATGTATTGCAGCGTTGCGGACATGAGCAAACCGCTTTTAAAGTTATGGGGTATAATCGGCACTTGGTGCATTTTTGCAAGCTCCAGTATCTTCTTGCCAATGGTAATTCCTCCACAGCGGCTCAAGTCGGGCTGCAAAATATCCACACAGCCTTTGCGCAGATAAGCTTCAAACTCACTGAGCGCGCTAAGCTCCTCTCCGGCGGTGATGTTTAGCGATGTTGCTTGCCGCAAGCGGGCAAAATCCTCCGGTTGCTCAACACGGAAAGGCTCTTCTACCCAATACACACCTTCCTGTTCATACGAGTGGCAGGCATCCAACGCAGGCTTATACTCCTGCCAGTTCATGGCAATGTCGATCATTAGCAGTTTATCCGGTCCTAATGCCTTGCGTGCTGCACGGATGAGCTTTAAATCGTGCGCCATATCATCGCCAAGGTTGCCCCAGCCAAACTTTATACCGGAATACCCTTTGACCATATGGTAATCCACCAATTGCTTAACTTCATCCTCGGTAGAAGGCATCAGGATGCTGATATAGGCTGGAATGCGGCGTTGGTACGCGCCGCCAAGCAACGTATATACCGGCACATCCAGCGCTTTACCGCGAATGTCCCAAAGAGCCATGTCAATCCCGCTGATGGCATGCATACCGGCGCCGCCGCGTGCGTAGTAATAGGCGCTGGTATAAAGCTGATCCCAGATCACTTCGGTTTCCATCGGATCCAATCCCGTCAATATATTACGCATACCACGCTGTGCGCTGTGGGAATCCGGCATATCGATTGCCTGTTTCACCAGATACGGCGCGGAGTCCACCTCCGCCACACCGTATATACCCTCGTCGGTATCAATACGGATGATTACGGAATCCTGCGTACCGTCTCCAATCAGCGATATTTCCGGTTGACGGACAATATAGGCTTGTACATCGGTAATTTTCAATGAAAATCCACTTCTTTCATGTGTTAATTAGCCGTTTGCTTCTTCCCAGGGGTGCACTACCGCTTTGATAAACCCATCCGGACGTCTGGATACGGTTTCAATTGCTTCGGGAAGCGCGGCAAGCGGGTATCGGTTCGTAATCAAATCCCGAATATTGATAACGCCGCGTGCAGCCATTTCCAGCAACGGGTCCCATACCAGCTCATTATTGGTAACGCCTAGTACAGTTAGCTGCTTCATAATGATTCTAGTTGCCGGGAACGGGGGCAAGCTGCTTTCATCCGGCAAACCATACAGCAACACCCGGCCACGCGGCGCGCATAGCTCGACCGCGTCCGTCAGCGTACGGGTAGCCCCAACGGCGTCAATGGACAAATCTACGCCCATGCCGCTGGTTTCTTCCATAACACGCTGATGGAGGTTTTCGGTTTTGACATTGATAACGACATCCGCGCCAAAATGATGTGCCTGAGAACGCTTATTCTCGCGTGTGATGGTCGCGATCACCTTACCTGCGGACGCGGCGCGAACTCCCTGTAAAAAGGATAGGCCTGCAATCCCCATGCCTTGTACCAATACAGTTTGACTAAAAGAAAGACCGATGCGGCGTATTGCACCTACCGGGCAAGCCACGGCCTCCAGTATGCCGCCCTCATCATAGGTCATGGAATCGGGCATAACATGCGCACAGGTCCACGGGATGCAAACATACTGGGCATAGCCGCCTTGAAAGGGAGGGAAGCCAATTTCGCCCCCCTGTGCGCATAAATGCTTGTTGCCGCTGCGGCACTGTTCACAGACGCCGCAGCCTATCGCGGTTTCTACGACAATGCGTTTTCCAACCCAGTGAGTTAGCGTATCGGAGCCTGACGCAACCACTTCGCCGGAGATTTCATGACCCAGCACATGCGGGGGATCGCCATTCCAGAAGGTGCCGTGAATGATGTGCGCATCCGTTGCACAAACCCCTGCACTACGTACTTTTATTTTTAATTCGTTGGTATTACATACGGGTTCGGGTAACTCGATTAATTTTAATCGGTCGTGCCCCTCCCATAACATTGCCTTCATCGCTATCGTTCCTTTGCTTATTCTACGGGTAAATTCTGCTGCTCAATGGGGTATTGCCACAGTGCTGTTGCGCCGCTGGACGTAAGCAAATAATCATCTTCCAACCGGATACCGTATTGACCGTCGATATATGCCCCGATTTCTACAGTTACCACATCACCTTCGTGCAGAATATCCTTGGAACCGGAAACTGCAACGGGTGCTTCAAATGGCGTAAGCCCAATACCATGCCCAGTGTGATGCCTTAGCATTCCGTCCATTTGGTGCTGCGCGAAGAACTGGCGAGTAGTTTCGTACAACTGCCCAGCCTCCATGCCGGGACGCAACTGATCTGCGATGATCTTTTTGCAAGTAAGTACTTTACGGTATAAATCTGCCGCTTCTTCGGACGGTGAGCCGATAAAATAAGTGCGGCAAACATCACACCAATGGTCGCCAAACTGCAAGCAAAGATCCAGTAGCAAGGGATCGCCTACCGCCAACGTCCGTTCTGTTGCGCCGCCTTCGATCCCGGCTGTTCGAGGGCCTGTAAGTAAATCAAAATTGATCTTGTGCCCTTGCGCGGCATGCCGTACGGAAGCCTCCAGCTCATATTCCGTAGCGCCGGGTTTTGCAGCTTGTAAAAACGCATCGTACACAGCTTGTGTAATTTGCAGTGCCTGCTGAATTTCCACTACTTTTCGCATCATACGAAGCTCCTTTTCTACCCCTTTACAGCGCCGATCATAACGCCTTTAACGAAGTATTTTTGCAAGAACGGATAGAGGATCAGTATTGGCACGGTGGATACGACAACCGTGCAATATTTAACCAACTCGCGCGTATAGACTTCGGAAACCAACTGCTTCCCGCTTTGCGATTCTACACTTTCGTTTTGTATTAATAATTCGCGCATGAACATTTGTAGCGGATACAACTTTCGATCCCGGATGTATAAAAGCGCTGGATACCACGAGTTCCAATAATCCACCGCGTAATACAGGGTGATCACCGCAATGGCAGGCAATGAAAGCGGCAAAAAGATGCGAAACAGGATTTGCACGTCATTTGCACCATCCAGCAGAGCGGACTCTTCCAGACTGTCTGGAACGCTTAAAAAGAATGTGCGCAGAATGATGAGGTTATAGGTGTTCAGCGCGGTAGGAATAATCATTGACCAAAAGCTGTTGTAAAGCCCAACGTTACGCACAACGAAAAACGTTGGAATGATGCCGCCGTTAAAGAACATGGTAACGATAATGGCTTTCATCATAATGCCACGCAGCTTAAATTTTTTCCGGGTCACAACATAAGCGCCCAGCATGGTCATAACAACGCCGATCACCGTACCGCTGACGACCATAAAGCTGGTGTTGATGAATCCTTGGAGGATGTTGGGGTTTGCAAAGGTCATGGTATACCCTTGCAAGGTATAGGGGCCAAGAGGAGCCAGCAGCATACCTTCGTGTTTCAGCAGCGCACGGGCGTCGCTGAAGGAAGCAAAAACCGTATAGAGCAGCGGATATACTGTGACCAGCACTAAAAGAATAATGAATATAATATTGACGACACTAAAGACCCTTTCTCCCATGCTGCGATTGTCTTCTTTTCGATGTTTACGTGAACTGATACTTGCGTTCATTTGTTTTCCCCCCTTACCATAAGCTGTTATCGCTGACGCGGCTGGAAATTTTATTGGCGCTGACCAGCAGAAAAATATTAACGACCGAGTTGAATAAACCAACGGCAGTTGCGAAACTGTATTGCATTTTGGTTAAGCCGATGCGGTATACATAGCTGCTCAGCACGTCGGCAGTTTCATACGTAAGCGGGTTGTATAACAGAATGATACGATCCCAGGAAACGCTCATCATAGAGCCGATACGAAGCAGCATTAAAATAACGATGGTCGGGGCTATGCCGGGCAACGTAACGTGCAGGGCTTGCCGGAAACGCCCGGCGCCGTCCACACGCGCCGCGTCATACAACATGGGATCGATCCCTGTAAGCGCGGCAAAATAGATAATCGAATCCCAGCCGAAAGATTGCCATACGATGCTACCAATAAACAAACCTTGAAAGTACTCCGGCACGGAGAGCATGTTTACACGGTCCATACCAAGAGCGACAAACAAGTTGGTAAGTACGCCAGAGCTTTTGGTAAAGTCCACCAACAAACCACAGATAACGACTGTGGAGATAAAATGTGGCATATAAGTGATGGATTGCGAAATTCTGCGAAAGCGGGTACTGCGAACTTCGTTGAGTAACAGTGCGAACAGAATTGGTACAGGGAAGGAGAATACCAGCTCCTTAATGTTTATTTCCAGCGTATTACGAACCAAACGCGGGAAATACGTGCTGGTAAAGAAACTGGCAAAGTGTTTCAAACCAACCCAATTGCTATTGAGAATCCCACGGGCGGGGACATAATCCTGAAAAGCGATCACGACGCCATACATCGGCAAATAACAAAAGATAATATAATAGGCAATTACGGGAATCGCCATGAGATATAGTATCGGATTTTGTGCTATATTTTTAGTATATCCGATACGCTTGGGTTTAGCGGATTTCCGACCGGTTGCTGCAACCATGATTGCAATCTCCTTTCGCCGGCAGGTAAACCGACTGCCTGCGGCAATGTTTTCAAAGAAAAAGCCGGAGGGAAGAGGACACCTCTCGCCTCCGGCCGGTTTATGGGATCGCCTGCCGGTTCCGGTTATGGTAACGCCATGTGCCGTGTGCTGAGCAATGGCGCGGGGGACACAGCCGGATGTGGCGGCAAAGGGGGATTAGCGCTGCAACCAGCGTTCGTAAGCTGCCTGCTGAATCTGCTCATTCTCAGCCAGACCCATATCGTACATCGTGGAAACGAATTCGTCCCAATTTTCCTCGATGCTCAGGGTGCCGGTGATGAACTTGTAGATCATCTCATCGCTGTAGGTTTCGATATCCACCTGATTGGTGGTGTAAATCGTATCCTCATCAACGGTTCTGGAGATCGAATCAGGCAAACGGCCGGAGCGGTCGGTTTTATAGCCCCACTCATCCCAACAGGTCTGGCACATCGGATTTGCGTATTCAAAGCTTTCCGGGCCTTCCAGCAACTGACGTTGGAAGATTTGAAGGGTGTACTTATGGCGGATGGTCTCATACGGCCAATCGGGATTAGCCAAGATCGCAGT
The DNA here is from genome assembly GCA_963675655.1 of Candidatus Limiplasma sp. Taxonomy (GTDB): domain Bacteria; phylum Bacillota; class Clostridia; order Christensenellales; family Aristaeellaceae; genus CAXXOK01. The sequence continues at coordinate 3,027,314 of OY776489.1, read as the reverse complement.
GCCATATTCCAGCTCGCCCTCATCATTGATTACATAGGTGCTCGTACCATCTTCCAGCTCGCCTACGCCGTAGTAAGCCAGCTGTGCCATATCCATATTGTAAAGGTAATCCAATACCTTTGCGGCGGCATCCGGGTTTTTACAGGTGGCGGAGATCAGCATATCGCCAACGCCCCCCTGCGTCAGCGGATCGCCGAGGTGGAATGCTTCTTCCGTATCGGTCAAGCGCTGTACACGAACAGGGTAGATTTCAAAGTCTGCGTTTTCCGCCTGGCCAAGCGACATTACTTCTGTCGTCTGCCAGTTGCCGATGATGCAAAAAGCAGTACGGTCGTTGTAGAACATCTTTAACGCGTCGCTTACATCACGGTTTACAAAGTCACGGTCGATCAAGCCTTCGGCGTACCAAGCAGCCATCTGCTCCAGATAAGCCTTATAGCCATCATTGGCGCGGCTGTAGAAAACTTTGCCGTTTTCATCCAGCTGGTAACCGTTCATAACGACGCCAAAAGGACCAGAGAGGAAATTGCTGCAGGTATAACGGAAGTCGTCCAGCGTTCCCAAAGCCATCGGTACTTCAATACCGTTTTCTTTCAGGGTGCGAAGCACAGCAGTCAACGCATCAACTGTTTTAGGTACTTCCAGACCATATTGATCCAGAATATCCTTGCGGGCGATAAAGCCCATATTGTTGATGCCCAGCAGGTAGTCGCACATGAAGCAGGTGCCCAGTGTTAGGTTACCTTCGTCATCCACGGTGTTACGGTAGGTGTTAACATCCGACTGGGCCATGGAATACAGGAAGTTTTTCGCGTATTTACGGATCAGCTCATCGTTATCCGCAAGAACGCCGTCCTGAATGGCGCCTTCGATACCGCCGGGATAGCTATCGCTGAAACTGGAGGTGATGAAAATATCGGGATAATCGCCGGAAGCGATCGTCATATTGAAGAAAGTACCGTCGTCACCTGTAGGGGGATGAATGAACTCCAGGTTTACACCGGTGAGTTCTTCCACCTTTTTCACGACCGGGTGTTCATCGTAGGATTGCATAAAATTGGCCGCATACTCGTCCAATTCAACATAAATAGTCAGGGTGATTTCACCTGGGTCGCAAATGGGTAGTGTGTTATCTTCCGCAGCAAGATACAAATCGTAAGCTTCCTGATTAAGGATGGCTCCATCTTCTTCGGCGGCTGCGAAGTTTGTTATGCCAACAAGCATCAATACAGCCAGCAGAATTGATATAAGTCTGCGCATTGAGGTTCCTCCTTTATCCATATCAGTACGGATTTACCTGATCCGAACTTGGCGCTGCACTACCGGAAATGCAACGACATGTTCACGCCTTTGTGAACGGTTCTATGATTAAGCTTAATCATCTACCCAAAGTTTATCGGGTAACCATATGTTTGTAAATCCACAGTTTCTGCAATACCATCTATGTTTTCCGAAAAACGGATTCTGATCGACAGTTTCTGCCAATCGAGGATTTCCGCGGTTACGCTATGGCGCTTGAACAGTAAAACCAAGACAGCATAACATTTACCGGGTGATAGAATATACACACCCCCATAAGCAACCGCTTGTAGGCGTTGATAGAGCATGGTATAATAAAGTTACATGATAAAGACGCAGGATCGAACATACAAACAGATAAGGAGGAATGGCTGATGAAACGCATCGTCAGAATCATCATAACAATGGTATTGCTCGTCAGTTTTTGTGCGGCACCCATGGCTGCCCTAGCACAGTCCGTTCCCCGCCAAACCACTGTGATCGACCCGGAGGCTCTGCAAATTACGTACCTGAACGTATCGGTAGAACCGCGCAATGTTGTGATGCGCATGACGTTTCAAAACGATGGCAATATCAGCATCGATGAATTCGGCATTGCCCTTGCGTTTTATAACAACGATGGGACGCAGGTATATTCAAACACAAACACACAGGAAGGGTATATCCAAGAGGAGAGCAATTGGTACTATACACCTGATGAGGTAATCAAACCCGGCGATACCTATAAAACGGAGGATGTATTTTCCGACTACGGCGGGGCTGTAGGCATTGCGGTAGCGGTTCGCTATTATCACCAGTATAATGGTGAATATATCTTGATTCCGGAAAGTGAATGGCTGTGGATTTTGCCGGGATCGGTTACCGTAGTGCCGGAGTACCACCGTTCCTATTATACGGAACCGTCTAATGCGGTGTACAACCTTTGCAACACTATAAACCTTGGTTACCGGTATTACCTGCTGGATGACTACAATGCCGCCTACTATGGCATGAATCAAGGCGGCGAGTGGATTACCAGTGTCACACCGGATTCTATGGCGGAAGCAGCGGGACTGCAAGCCGGCGATCTCATCTTGTTTGTAAATGGCATGAAGCCGACGGAAAATGTATACGCTGTCGAGTATGGACTTGCGGAAATTGCCAGCGGTGAAACGATTGAATGGGTTTACCAGCGTAACGAGCTGATTTATACTACGAAAATGTCTGCGCCATAAAAGTACTTTGACTTTAAGAAAAACCTGCCGAAGTATAGCTTCGGCAGGTTTTTCTGTCGCCGGATTGCAACACATAATACACGGTGCAGTTTCACCGTCACTAAGATCATCAGGTTATTCACGAGAATAAGGCGGAGCAAAACACCAGATCATCCTTTAAATTATTTTTGCTTTGTAAGTGTTAATCCAGATCTGCATCAAAATCAGGCTATTTTCAAGAGATTAAATGCAACCGAAAGTATAATTATTCCACATACAGGTAGTAATATATAAAAAGGTTTTAATAAAACAAATATTCGCTTGCATCATCGAAAAAGTGAGTGATATACTAACCAACGAAATGCTTTGTGCGTATACAATTTAATCGGGAAGGTAAGATGTATTTATATGAAAGATCAGCAAAAATGGCAGCGCATACGGTATATGCCGACTACGACGCTGGGAGCCAACGGGCAGCGCGTAACAGGGTGCAAAGAACATATTTCATTATCTCGCCGGGCAGCCAGAGAAGGCGCGGTATTACTGAAAAATAAAAATGAACTGCTTCCTTTTTGCAATGGCAGTAAATTGGCTGTCTTCGGAAAGGCACAAGCAGATTATGTAAAGGGCGGCGGCGGCAGCGGCGATACCACGGTTGCCTATACCCTCAGCTTATTGGATGGCTTGAAAGAGAAAGAAGCTGAAGGACGGCTATCTCTTTTTACGCCTGTTTCTGATTATTATCAGGAAAATATTACTGCCCAATATGCAGATGGGTGCCTGCCCGGGCAGACAAAAGAACCTACACTGCCGGCGGCTCTTCTTGAGCAGGCAAGGGCGTATACGGATGTTGCAATCATCAGCATTTGCAGGTTTTCCGGTGAATCGTGGGATCGTACCGGAGAACCGTACGACGGTGATTTCTTCCTCAGCAGAGAAGAAGCGGCAATGGTGCGGCAAGTGCGGGATGCTTTCAATCGCATTGTGGTAGTACTTAACACAGGTGGTATGATGGATACCCGTTGGATTCGTGAGGATGACCACGTAGGCGCGGCGCTACTGGCTTGGCAGGGCGGAATGGAAGGCGGTCTTGCCATGGCAGACTTACTCTGCGGTGATGTATGCCCTTCCGGCCGTTTAAGCGATACATTTGCTGTCAATTTTGATGCGTACCCATCCTCGGCTACCTTTAACCAATCGGAAGAATACATTGAATACAATGATGATATTTATGTTGGGTATCGATATTTTGAAACCATACCCGGCGCAGCAGAGAAAGTATGCTATCCTTTTGGTTTTGGTTTGAGTTATACCACGTTTGCAATGGAAAACCTGCAATGCACCGAGCAGGAGAATGGTTTTTTAGCATGCGTTACCGTAACCAATACCGGCAAATGCGCGGGGAAACAGGTTGTGCAGGTATATTGCAAACCACCGCAGGGGAAATTGGGTAAACCTAAAAGTGTGTTAGTGGGATTTGGCAAGACGAACACGTTGAAACCGGGCGAAAGCCAAAAGCTATCTATTGACTTCACCCAAATGGATTTTGCCAGCTATGACGACTTGGGGAAAATTCAAGCGTCCGCATGGGTATTAGAAGCGGGACAATATACTTTCTTCGCGGGCGAAAATGTAAGAGAAATCGAACCGCTGCCGCTTACCTGGACGGTTGAGAAAGATCGCGTGCTCTGTCAACTATCCCCGCAGTGTGTACCGTCCCAATTGCCGGAACGCATGCTCGCAGATGGCAGTTATGAAGCACTCCCGAAACGCCCTGTGCCGGAACGTTTTGCGCAAAATGATGATATTTTACCTTTTGATGGGCAGCATCCCACAGAAAGCCCTTTTACAGAACCGTTTACCGCATGGGGCGAACCGACGCTGCCGCAGCTTATGGATGTTTATACGGGCAAAATAAAGCTGGCAAGCCTGATAAGCTTGCTAAGTGACGAGCAAAAAGTTCGTTTGCTGTGTGGACAACCTAACCGCGGAGTCGCTAATACATTCGGGTTTGGTAATTTGCTGATGTACGGAATTCCCAATGTGATGACTGCTGACGGCCCTGCTGGTTTACGGATCAGACCGCAATGCGGCGTTACAACCACAGCCTTCCCTTGCGCTACATTGCTTTGCTGCACGTGGGATACATGCTTGGTTTACGAGGTGGGTAAAGCCGGAGCAAAAGAGGTAAAGGAAAATGGAATCGGTGTATGGCTAACGCCGGCTATCAATATTCACCGCAGTCCGCTATGCGGTAGAAATTTCGAATATTATTCGGAAGACCCGTTGTTAACAGGTAAAATGGCGACCGAAATGATTCGCGGTATTCAAAGTGAAGGTATTGCTTGTTCATTGAAGCATTTTGCCTGTAACAACAAGGAGACAAATCGCCGCAATGCAGATTCCCGCGTATCCGAAAGAGCGCTTCGTGAGATTTACCTGAAAGGGTTTGAACTGTGCGTTAAAAATGCTAAACCATGGACGGTAATGAGCTCCTACAATCTGATAAACGGCGTACGCGCTTCGGAAAACAAGGATCTGCTTACCAGTATTCTTCGTAATGAATGGGGCTTTGATGGCATTGTAACAACGGATTGGTATACTTTTGGCGAGCAATACAGGGAAATTGCCGCAGGCAACGATATTAAAATGGGCTGTGGTATGCCGGAACACACTTTGCAAATGATGAATGAAGGCCTCTTAAATCATGCAGATGTAGACCGGAGTGTAGAACGGCTGCTAAAACTAATACTGCGTTTGGATTAAACACGCAGCAAAGGCAACTATCTTGATGCAATGAAAAACCTTACTTATACAATTGCACGGTTTCTAATGCTTTGAGTTAGGAGTACAACAGAACATCCATTTGTATTATCAAAAAAACAGGGCAGTGCTGCTCTGTTTTTCTGACGTTTTGGCGAAATAAAATCAGTATATATTCGATTACTTTTATGCTGGATGTAGAAGGGATTACCTTGTGATGTGAGAATATTGGAATACATGGGAATCCCTGTTTAACAATAGATGGGTTTCTCTTGTCATACGGCATCACAATTCCGCGGTAACAATTGCTACAATGATCAATTTACACAGCGAAGGAGCAAAACATTGGAATTTGAGCATTATACAATAGAAGAACTTAAACCGGGTCTGTTTGCAATGGATGATGAAAATGGAGACTCTTTGTATTTAATTGTTGGCGAAGAAAAAGCGCTTTTAATTGATACCGGATTGATGCGGGATGATATTATGCCAATGTTAAAGTCCTTAACGGATAAACCCATAGAACTAGCATTGACACATGCACATATCGACCATATGTATCACGCACCTGAATTTGCAACTGTTTATTTACACGAGGCAGATATTGAAGCTTGGCGAAAAGGCATTCTTCGCGTATTAATGCTGGCGGGCTTTCAAATGTTTCACGTTCCTTACCGTAAGTTTCACACAGCACGGTATACTCCGGTTACAGAGGGCGATAGCATTGATCTTGGCGGTAACGCGATTCGCATACTCAACGCCGCCGGCCACACGCCGGGTTCAAGCATTTTTATTGACGAAAAACATCAATGTCTGTTCATGGGGGATGCGGTTGGAAACGGTGGCGCATCCGCTTGGATGTGGCTACCTGGAAGTTTGCCTATTGGTTCCTATCGAAACAATTTGATTGCATTACAAGGCAAGCTGAATCAATACGTTGATTTTCAAATGCTAGGCGGACATAGGACGAATACATTTCCAACGGATGATAATCCGCAAGGGCAACCCTTGCACATGCAAAGTATATCAGATATGATTACTTTATGTGATTTGATGCTGGATCATCGGGCTTTCCCCGTTAATACGCAACGAATGGTTATTTTTCGGACGCTGCAATATCAATATGGCGACACCGGTATGTGGGTGCGTAAAAGTAAGATCAAGTAGAACCATATGAACAGTTTACAGTAACTTTGGTAAACCAGCGTAATGATAATCATTCTACTGAGGTTAAACAGAATTACCGGTATTATATATACAGGAGGAGATACAAATGGCTAAAAAAGTTGGTACGCTCATTAAAGAAGCGAGAACCGGTGCAGGTTTAACGCAAGAGAAGCTGGCAAAGAAAGTTGGCGGAAAGATAACGGCAGAGGATATTAGCAAAGCGGAGCGGGGAGAAAAGGACCTTACACAGGCGACGTTAAAGAAAATTGCTATTGTTACCGGCGTAACACAAGCATCGCTTTTAAACGCTGCCAAGGGGAAGAGCACAACAAATAAAACATCGGACAAAGCGAAGAACAAAACACCAAAAATCCCATCAAACGCGGGAATCAGTATGCGCGTAACCGCAACCGAAAAGAAGATGATTCAATATTATCGCTTAGCGGATAGCCAAACGAAAAAAGCGGCGATCAAAGTGCTGAAAGGGGAAAACACAAACATTTTAAGCACAATTCTTGGAGAGGTGCAAAAGCCATCCAGCACAACTGGAGATACGGTAGCGGATATGCTGGGGGATGTGCTGGGCACGATACTGGGAGATAAGTAAAGCCGTAAATCATCTTGGAATGTTTATTGGAGATTATAACGATTATTCAACGGTATGGCCTACCACAGGTTTGGAATTAAACAGGCGAATATGGACCCGAGCGGTATATTGAGGCGCAAATTTGGTGCGATATGCCATAGCAGCTATTAAAACAGCTGTTATCTGTATCGCTTGGTTTCTTGAGATAAAAATAAGGCGATAAATGTATGCAAACTGTATCATTGAAGCAGACGATCAATAACTTTTTAATCTCCATATAATAACGGGAAGCATAAATCAACACGATGGCAGGTTTTCCTGAAAACGAGTATTGAGTAGGAAAGTAGCAACTTAAACAATGACTCTCTTTCTCGTTATACTTAACTGTGCGAAGCTGTACGTAAATGCCGTATCTCTTCTATGGAATAGACCCATCCAAGCAGGATGACCGGATAAGGAGTAACGCTGCCAATTTAAAACGATAAGTGTATAAATAAGCGCAAATAGTATCAATGCGTAAATGTAATGTTTTGAAATGATCTTGTCAAGAAACAGCGACAAATAGACCCAGAAATGCTATACTATGCATAAGGACTCATTTCAACAAAGGGCAATTTATTATACTTACAGTAATAGTTTCTTGTGGTGCAACCACAGGGTTGAGGGGGACAATTATATGAAACGGATGGGCGATAAGCTGCTGGCAACACTATTGGGAATGCTGATTGTAATTTCTCTGTTTGGAAATAACGCGCTGGCTTCAAGCCAGCAAGACACTTGGTCGGTTTTTGTATATCTGTGCGGAACGGATTTGGAATCCGAAGATGGCGCGGCAACCGATAATTTGCAGGAAATGATGGCCGTCAACCTGCCGGATTCCATCCGCGTGATTGTTGAAACGGGCGGTACGTCCCAGTGGCAAACAAGCGGTATAGATTCTAAAAAGCTGCAACGCTGGGAAGTTACAAGCAGTGGCCTTTCACTGGCCGATAGCGCTAAACTCGCCAGCATGGGCGCAGCCCAAACACTGGGTGACTTTCTGTCTTGGGGTGTGCAGCAATACCCTGCCGACCATTATATGGTGGTGTTTTGGAACCACGGGGGCGGATCGGCATCCGGCCTTGCTTTCGATGAATTGTTCAACGACGATAGCCTTTCCATTAAGGAACTTTCCGAAGGACTTGGTATGGCAGATGCAACATTCGAAGTAATCGGCTTTGACACATGCCTGATGGCTACGCTGGAAAATGCAGCGGCGATTGCACCATATGGCAATTATATGGTTGCTTCTGAAGAGACGGAGCCGGGCGGAGGATGGGACTATACCGCATGGCTGAAGTATCTGGCCAGTAATCCAGATGCAGATGGACTTGCCCTTGGCAAAGAGATTTGCGATAGCTATATGACAAAATGCAACCGTGAAGGCGAAGGGGAGATGGCAACCCTCTCTGTAACCGATTTATCTGCGATTGAAGATTTGTCTGCGAAATTTGACTTCATGGCAGCGGAAATGACCGGCGTTACGGCTGACATTACCACCTACCAAACTTTTGTGCAGGGCGTAAAGAAGGCAGAAAACTATGGCGGTAACAACGCATATGAAGGATATACCAACATGGTTGATCTGGGCGATTTGGCCATCAATACTGAAAATGTGCTCAGTGATACGGCTTTAACCCTGCTAGACTCTTTATTTGCAGCGGTGAAGTATAACGTGAAAGGTGTCAGCCGTTCCGAAGCCAATGGTTTGTCCGTATATTATCCGCTCGCCTTTGATAATGACGAGCTTACAGTATATGCCGATACCGCATCGACAAGCGGCAATTATCTGCGGTTTATTCAGGCAATATCCAATGTGGATTGGGAAGTGCCGCAGGGAACGGCGGATGAAGCGCCGGTGGTAACCTCCGTTGTGCAGGAAGATGATTATGCTGTGCAACTGGATACCTACATCACAGATGACGGGTATTATGCGCTGGAAGTCGGGGGAGACATGGATTCTGTTGTCTCCGTCACGTTTGCGATCTATTATCTGGATTATGATTATAATGAATATGTGTTGCTGGGCATTGATAACGATATTATTGGCGACTGGGAAAACGGTTATTTCGAGGATAATTTCCGCGGCGTTTGGCCTACGCTGAACGGTTGCTACTGTGAGCCGACACTGCTTTCAGAAACGGATGATTATAACCTATACACCATTCCGATTTTACTGAATGGCGAGCAAACGTACCTGCGCACTGCTTTTATTTGGGACAGCGAAGAGGACGGCCACTTTGAAGTATACGGTGCATGGGACGGTATCGACAGCGATACAGGTATGAGCGCTCGCGATATTGTACAGCTGCAAGATGGCGACGTGGTCACACTGCTGTTTGATGCGATCAATTGGGATACCAATGAAACATACACCTACGAGATGGATCAATTCACCGTCAATGGCGATGTTGTTATGGAAGAAAGTAATCTTATCAACGGCGAATACCTGTATCAGTACATCGTAACGGATGTTTTTGGCCGCGAGTCCTATTCGGACACCGTAATTATGGAATATGAAGACGGCGATATTTATGTTTATGATGATAGCGATGGCAGCGGGTATGAAGACGCTGGATACAGCGATGGTTATGACGATGAATATAATAGCGATTATGAGGACAATTACGATGACGGGTATTATGACGATGGATACTACGATTATGGATACCGGTAGACAATAATGAAAACACAAAGCGGGTGAACTACAAAAATAGTTCGCCCGCTTTGTGTTTTCATTACTAGATATTACGCAAAAAACTCCTGATGCTCCTTGCAGTAGCACACAAGCATATGCAAAATAATCAGGTGGATATCTTCAACCCTTTCGTAACTGTTCATATGCGCTATCAGTGCTGCATCCGCCATCGGTGCGATTTTACCACCAGAGAAACCAGACAGTATGATGATTTTGGCGCCTAGTTGCCTTGCATATTCACATGCGTTGAATACATTGGGGGAATTGCCGCTTGCACTAACGGCGATTGCAACGTCTCCCGGTCGCATCAGGTTTTTCATTTGCTCGCGAAACACTTCAGCATATGCAATATCATTGCCAAGTGCTGTAATTTTTTCGATATTATCGCTTAGGGAAAGTATGCGGAAGCGGCGTTTATCGCCTTGTACGGCGTTTTTACCAAAATCACACACAAAGTGGTTTGCAGTTGCAGCGCTGCCGCCGTTTCCAAAGATAAAAACCTGCCGGTCATTTTGATAGGCGGTAAGGAGAAGCGACATCGCCTTATCCATCTCCGCTGCATCGATAGACTGAATTGCACTTATCAGTTCTGCCTGATATATACGCATTGTTTCCTGCATACTCATGTTTATACCGCCTTTCCATGATAACCATACAATTGATGTACACCACAAACTGTTAATGCTGCCGCACCCAGTAGCCCGCCTTGATAACCAAGGGGAGTTGGTATAACCCGCAAGTTTGGGTTGGCCGCTTGATATACGTGGCTTGCAAGGGTGCTTTCCAATTCTTGCTGGTATAAATCAAAGGCAAGCGACAGTCCGCCGCCGATGATAACCAATTCCGGGCTAAGCAGGTTCACGGCCATACCGATCATCCGCCCTAAATAGATACCTTCACGGTGAAACACTTCCCGCGCGGCAGTATCACCTTTTCTAGCTTTGTCTGCTATATCTTCTCCCAGTGCGGTTTGCCCGGTCAATTCCAGATACGTCTGCGAGAGGCCAGGACCCGCGGCATAGGCTTCCAAACAGCCTTTTTTTCCGCATTTGCAGGGACGGCCGTCCTCCACGACTGTAATATGGCCGCACTCTCCGGCTGTACCCGCACCATAAAGCAACCGTCCGTCGGAGAAGACGGCGCCGCCGATGCCGTTTGAAACCGTAATATAGAGAAAGTGTTCTGTTTGTTTGGCTTGCCCAAATAGTTTTTCGGCCAGCGCGCATGCCTTTGCATCGTTTTCTCCATACACAGGAAGTCCAAAAGCTTCCTGCAAGTGTTTTGCGATGGGAAAGTTGCGTATACCGCTAAAACTAGCTTCAACCCATAATCCTTCCTCGGCTTTGGCAAGGCCGGGTATGGTGACGCCGATCACTTCCGGCTGGTATTCCGGGTGGTTGCTGAGCATTTCTCTGCCGGATGCAATCAGTGCTGCAATCACCCTTTCCGGCGTCAGCATGTCCCATTCCCGGCGCTGGGTGCACAGTATTTCCCCTTGATCTGTCACAAGACCTACCATGTACTTGGAACCGCCGATATCAAAGCATAACGCGATCATAATGACTCCTTAAACTGTTCGTGATACAGCGCCGTCATCTCCGCTGGAGATGCAGTGCCGGTTGTGCCGAGTTTGCGCACGGTTACGCCGGCGGATAGATTGCCCATCAATGCGGCTTCTTTTAGAGAGGCGCCGCAGCAAAGCGCGCTTACTAGCGCAGCGCTTGTGGAGTCGCCCGCACCACATACATCAATGGGCCCTGTTTGCTTGGCGGCAGGAACAATACCCTCTGGGGTTGCAATGCCGTCTTTTCCCAGTGTGATAAACACGGGGCGATGCGTAACCTCGCGCAGTTGCTCCAATGCTTGCAGTACGGGTACATCTCTGTCCAGTGCTTTTGCTGCTTCTAGATGATTACACTTGATGATAACATTCCGAAACTGGGAGATGCGCTCCCGTGAATCCGCATATAAAATGAGATTCGGGTAACGTTCGCCAAGCATTGCCAAATGGTTGCGTATACGCGCTGTAATAACACCGGTATCCGCTTCTGTTAATTGATCTAGAATCATAATGGCGTCGGCGTTTGCTGCCAGCGCATCAAGTGCATCCAATAGTTGATTTTCAACCCAAACGGGGGTGGTCTTGCGGTTTTTAATGTCCAGCCGATGCCCCTCTTCCCGTTTTCCGTTACGATGGAACATGGGTTTCAGGTACGCCGGAGTCATCCGCTCCGGCACAGTAAATAAGGCTTTGGTGCGAATTTTTTGTTTCTCCAGCAAATAACGTAGATGCCATCCGTTGCCGTCGGCGCCGATAAAAGATACAACATCCAATTGCCCAACGCCCATTGCATATAGATTATTGATTACCGTACCAGCTGCGCCGGGGCTGGCAGACATATTGGTTACCTGCCAAGCGGTTAATCCTGTTTCAACGGAAGGCTCATCAAGCGCTGGGTCAATATCAAACCATTGATCCAGAAACAAGTCGCCAACGACTACGATTTTTAATTGTTGAAAGCGTCCCAGCAACTCCGCCAAACGTGCTTCCGTCATACGTTATTCCTCCTTGTGCAGCAAACTGGCTAAATAACGTACCGTATCCCGGTGACGACCTTGTACGTAATAGCTTTCACCGCCATCCGCTACCGTGCGCGCCATAATCGTTTTCCAAGGCCGGAAATAATAGCGGGGGTCTTCTTTTGGCGGTGTTTCGAATACGTTTTTACCTTCCAACGGTAAAAGATCAAATACTGCGGTTGTAAAATGGCTGATGGTACGACCCTCCTGCTTGGCGACGTTGCGACACATGGAAAGTGTTTTCAAGTATACTTCCGGACCGATTACTGCGGAACCGAAGTTAAGAAAAACGCCGTTTTCAAGTTGGTCTATCGTGTGGCAATAGATCAAAAAATCACGGTAGGTTGCTTCGCCGATGGCAGCCCCATCTGCGTTAGGTTGCTCATGTACAATATCACAACCAATGCCAACATGTACCGTCATGGGTACCTGATTTCGATACCCGGCCGCCAGCAAACTGTAATCACGGTACGGAAAGTTGTTTTCCCAGATATACTTACCCAAAGCCTCGCCAAATCCGAGGCCATCTTTAACACCCTGATTGATCGCCTCATTATACCGGGCATCCTCCCGCCATAAGCCGAATTGTCCTTCGCTGATGTACTTTGCAACGCTTTCGGTTGTGGCGCCGATCATGGCAAATTCAAAATCATGAATACCACCCGCACCATTGAATGCGAAGTGTGTTATCCACCCTTCCTCCAGCAAGCGGATCAGGATGGGTGCCGTACCTGCGCGTATGACATGCGCTCCCATCATCATCATTACCGGTGCGCCTGCTTTACGTGCTTTTCGAATACGGTCTGCCAGAATATCAATAGTTGGATGAGAATACTCCGTTTTTGCCAGCGGATCCAGCATAATGCTTAAATCCAGATCGTGTTCCCGCTGCTTGATGGGTAATAGGTTCAATTTGGAGCGGTCAAATTGCTGAAAAGGCATGGTTATCCTCCTTTACATGATTAGAACAGATGATCTTCCAGTATAGCTATTTCACGATAATCAGGGATAATTGCATCCGCGCCGGCACGGATCAATCGCTCCCTCTTCCATGCATCAATACCTTGCCGCTGTGATTCGTTGGAAGCTACGCCAACGGCAAAGCCTCCTGCTTCTTTCACGTTTTCAATTTCCACATAACCGTCTCCAAAACCCAGCAGCTCTGCACCATTGAGATGGTTTTGTGTAATGAGTTTTTGTATTACCATTTTCTTTGAGAAGGTTTTATAATCCAGCTGTGCACCATAGACATGAGAACCAAAGTATTGGGATAAGCCCAGCAATGCTACTTCGTTACGCACATGGTCTTCATCGGTACCGCTGGCGAGATATAAGGTGATTCCTTTTTGCTTTAGTAAAGAAAGCAGGTGGTAAGTGCCAGGTACAGTGAGCGTTTCAGGGTCGATAGAGCCGCTGCGTAGCCCCGTTAGCCGATTGTCAATTGTGTGGAGCAGGCGCCGGAGGTACTCATCCTTATAATCCTGTGGCGATAGGGGAGTACCGCCCATATGAGCTATGTGTTCGGCTAAAGCGATACATTGGTATATTGTTTGCTGCCCGGTATGTAAAAAGATCATTTCGCGTGCCTGCGTTTCCAAAGCGGTAACATCGGTTAGCTTTCCTTGCGGGGTGTTATATAACTCCTCGGTAAAATACCCGATCATGATTTTTTGCCATCCTTCACGGACGAGGCTTAAGGTTCCGTCAAAATCCAGTACCGCATAACGGAAATCGGTGCTTCGCGCCCAGGGATGCAGTGTTTCCCAATACATGAATCCTCCATTCTGCCTTGACAAGATCATGGTGGCTTGCTACAATAAGGCAACTTCATTCTAATATGGAAATAAGTTTGATGAAAGCTGTTGAAAAAAATGGCGCCTACAAAGACACAAAAGACTCCGGTAAAATGGGCTCATTTGAATTCCCTGTTGGAACTGATTCATCGCAGACCGGGAATTTCCAAACCGGAAATGTGCGAACAAACTGGTTTGATGCCCTCAACCGTCCATGGTGCGGTAGCCAGGTTACTGGATGATAAGCTTATCGTATGCAGGGGCATGGCCGAATCCAGCGGAGGCAGGCGTGCAGGGCAATACAGGATTGCGCCGGATATCGGCTTTGTTGGCAGCTTAAGTATGCGCCTGAATCATTTGGAAGCAGGAATATTTGATCTGTCCCTGAACCAACTAGCGCATGCCGAGACACCGCTATCCATGGCGGATGTTGGACCGGAGACGTATACAGGCCAAGCAGCACAGCTGCTGGAAAGCTGCATTAGCCAGATCGACTATCCACGGGAGAAGTTATTGGGTATTGGTGTAACGCTGCCAGGACCGATTGATTTTCAAACCGGAGTAGTGCAAGAGCTATGTTCTGCACCCAAGTGGCAGCAGTTTCCTGTGGCAGATCGGCTACAGCAAACTTTTCACTGCCCGGTTGTGGTGGATAAAGACGTGTATGCTGCACTTGAACTGCTGGTACAGACGGGTGAGCTACAAAACACTGAAAATTGCGCGTATCTATCCATTTGCGAAGGTATTGGGTCGGCCGTGATGATTAATGGTAAAGTGTTCCGCGGCTGTAATAGTCTGGCGGGAGAAATTGGCCATCTCACCGTGCGAAAAGATGGAATTCCGTGCCCGTGCGGGAATACCGGATGCCTGGAATTATACTGCTCCGATATCGGTATTGTGCGGCAATACAACGCGCAAACCAATGCCAAAAAGAAGACGGTAGCTGAAGTGTTGGAATTAGCTCAAAACGGGGATGCAGCTGCTAACCGGGTGATTTCGCAAGCCATAGGCTACTTGGTGGATACGACGACAACGATGATTATGACCTACGATCCGCAGGAATTACTCATATTCTGCACATGGTTGAAAGGGCAACGCGCATTGTTTTTTTGGATGCTGGATTCACTATATTCCAAATCCATCTTTACGCAAAAACATGCCGTTCGTATCCGTTTACTGGAGGAAACACCGCTTAACTTGAGCGCTGCCGCAACCATTGCGGTGCAGCGTGCGCTGGAGGAAGCGCTGACTAGTCCATCTTAAGCGCTGCGTCAAAGCTGAAGGCGGAAGGCTGGAAGTTGATTCCGCGTGCGAAAGCCAAAGCTTCGGTTGCCCCGTGTATACGCTCCATGCCGCTGTCTTCCCACTCTACGCATAACGGACCGTTATAACGCATTTGATTCAGCTCGCGAATAATCCCTTCAAAATCGACGTCGCCATGCCCGAGCGAGACGAAATTCCAACCGCGGCGTGTATCCCCGAACTCGATATGCGATCCAAGCACACCGGCGCGGTCATCTCGGTTGATGCGTACATCTTTGAGATGGACGTGGTATACCTGTTTGCTGAAGTCTTGCAGGAATACAGTAGGATTTACCCCCTGCCATAGCAAATGACTTGGATCGAAGTTGATCCCCAGTGTCGGGCGATATTCCAGTGTTTCCAGCAGCCTTTTAGTGGAATAGTAGTCGAAGGCGATTTCGGTAGGGTGTACTTCCAATGCCAATTTCACACCGCACTGGTCATACACATCGAAAATAGGGGACCAGCGTTTTTTAATGGTTTGGAAACCATCCTCCACCATCTCCGGCGTGGTTTGGGGAAAGGAATACCAAAATGCCCATATCGGGCTGCCTAAAAAGCACGTAACAACTTTAACGTCCAATAATTGAGCGGCTTTGGCGATTGTTTTCATTCGTTCTACCGCCCATGCTACGATTCCAGCGGGATCGCCTTTCACTTTGGTTGGTACGAAGTTATCAAGCCGGGGATCATAACGGTCGCCGACGCACTGGCCGGCCAAGTGGCCGGAAAGCGCGCCGATGTGCAGATCATACTTTTTTAGTAACGCCTGATATTGCTTTAAATATTCCTTGTCGGATATGATTCTGTCAACGTCCATGTGTGATTGCGTAGCAATCTCCAAACCATCATACCCAATTTCGTGCATTGTACGAAAAAGCTCTTCGGTTGAGAGATCGCCGAATTGCGCGGAGCAAATGGTAACTAGTCGTTTCATTAAGCCTAACGCCTCCTTATTGATCAATCGCGATTTCGCGGTCTTCCTGCGCGGAGCGTTCGGCCGCAAAGATTACCCGCATCGATTTAATGGCTTCCTGTGCATCACAGATGGATTTTTCGCCGGTAACCACACTATTAACAAAGGTATCGATAACACCGGTACTGGTACGCCCGCCGGTGGTTTGTTTTTCATTGGATGTCATCTCATCCAATGCTAATTTATCCGTTTGTCCGTCCGCATGTTCGATGATCAGCGAATACTGCGGGTCAGCATAGCAGCGCAGGATGCCTTTGGTGCCATACAGTACGGTGGAATTGTCTTCTGGGCCGTAAAAGGTCCAGCTTACATGCATCTGCCCCGTAGCGCCGCTTCTTGTGCGGTAAATGCAAAAGGCATTGTCGTCCACATCAATGGGGGAGCCGTCCGGGTACTTTTTATCCAGCGTGCGGAAGGTGGCTTTGACCGATACGATGGATTCTCCCAGAAGGTAATGCAGCAAATCGGTTTTGTGAATGCCCAAATCCGCAAGCGCGCCAAATGCGGCGCGGGATTTATCAAAAAACCAGGAGTTCTTTTGCCCTGTCCAGCTTTCCGGACCAGGATGGCCAAAAGTGGTATGGAAACTGATGATATCTCCGATTTCGCCAGCCTCGACCCGTTTGCGCGCTTCCATATGCGCTTTGGTTAGTCGTTGATTATGCCCCAGCATAAGAATACGGCCATGTTCAGCCGCGGCTTTCGCCATCGCTTCACAATCCGCCAGTGTTGTTGCCATGGGTTTTTCGCAAAGCACATGTAAACCCTTGGCAAGTGCCTTTAATGTTACGGCGGCATGATCGGCATTGGCAACGCATACGCTTACGGCGTCTAAACCGCTGTCCAATAAAGCCTCCACGCTATCATATGCTTTACCACCATATTGCTTTGCCATATCGGCAGCACGCTGGGGTAAAAAGTCATAAAAAGCAGTCAGCTGGCATTGCGGATTTTCCGCATATTCAGGTGCGTGCCGTACCTGTGTGATTTTACCGCAACCGATGATACCAATGCGCAACATGTGAAGGCCTCCTTACTTTTTATCGCCCCGTACATTTTGCAGAAGCACAGCGAGAATAATGATTGCGCCGCTGATGGCGCCGTTGAGGAAGGTGGGCACCTGTGCCGCTACCAGAATATTGTTGATGATTTTGAACATGATAACACCAAGGAAAGTGCCGATGATTTTACCGCGGCCACCACTCATGGCTGTACCACCGATAGCGACGGCTGCGATGGCGTCCATCTCAAACAGGCTGCCTGCACTGGCGGCGGCGACGGCCATCAGACGGGAAGCATAGATCCAGCTGCCAAAACCGCACATAAGACCGGTAATGGCAAAAACCGCAATCTTGGTAAGGTCTACGTTTACGCCGGAAAGACGCGCGGATACTTCGTTGCTGCCAACGGCATAAATATGCTTACCAAGCCGCGTACGCTGCATGATCACACCAAAAAGGAGAGAAACTGCAATAAACATCAACATAGGGTAAGGAAATTTAACGCCGAAAACATTGATGGAGCCGTTGGCAACCTGCCGAAAAGCCTCATAAAATGGCTCTGTTGAGATGCCGTTAGCCACCGTAAACGGGCCGCCCTGCCCAAAGTGGTTGATAATCGCGCGACAGGAGGTTTGGATTGCCAGGGTAGCAATCATGGCAGGCATATGGCCTTTTGCGATCAATACGCCGTTAAGCGCACCAATCAGCGCGCCAAAAACCATGCAAAACAGCAACGTGATCAGTACGCTATGTGTGAAATTCAATACTTCGATGCCAAAACCGGAAATAATAGCAACCTGTGCACCAACGGAAATATCAATTTGCCCCGCGCAGATGACCATGGTCATGCCTAAGGCAATTACGCCAATTACGGAGGATTGCACGAAGATGTTGGTAATATTACGCCACTTAAAAAAGTTGGGGTTTACAGAAACGGCGATGGATACGATCAGAATAAAGGAAACCATGTAGCTATAATCAGAAAACAGCCGTTTTAGTACAGACCCCGGATGGACGATTAGCGCACCATTACTGCGCCTGGTTGGTTTGCTCATGCTTCATGCCCTCCAAATTCGATCCTGTGGAGTAATACATCATATTTTTTTCTGTCAGCTGGTCGCGGGAAAGGACGGCGTTTACCTGCCCCTTATACATAACCACACAAGAATCTGCCACCTTATAAATCTCCGGAAATTCAGCCGAAAAAACCAAAACGGCTTTCCCATTGCGAGCTAATTCCAAAATAAGATGATAAATTTCAAACTTGGTGCCAACGTCAATGCCCTGTGTTGGATTATCAAAAATGAGTACATCTGCATTGGTTTCCAGCCAGCGCCCCAGGATGACCTTTTGCTGATTCCCGCCGGATAGGGATGTAATGGGATTTTTCGGATTGGCCGATTTAATTGAAAGTTCATCTTTTACCCGCAGGAAGCGCTTCTTCTCTTCTTTGGGGTTAATCAGTAAACGATGGAACAGTGTATTATAAAAACCCATTGAATTATTATCAACGATACTCAAATCATTATGAATACCGCGCTCTTTACGGGAACGGGGTACCATTGCCACGCCGTTGCGCATAAAACTACGAATGGAACGTCTTGCCATTGATTTCCCTTTAATGATCAAACGGCCTTCATGTGGAATAATGCCAAACAGCGCATCAGCCAGCATATCACGGCCAGAGCTTTGCAGCCCTGTAAAGGCGATAATTTCACCTTTATGAAGCTGAAAAGTTATATCCTGAAAGCTATCGCCGCTTAAGTGGTCGGCTTCCAGTGCAATCTGCTCTGTTCCGTAATATTCCTTATGGGTAAAATCATCTTCCGCAAGCGCGCGGCCAATCATCATTTCTGTTATTGTACTTTCGTTGGTATCGGCAATATTCCCTTTGCCGATCAATTCGCCATCCCGTAAAACATAGTAAGATTCACATATTTCAAATATCTCCGGCATCTTGTGGGAAATATAGATAAAGGATACGCCTTCCGCCTTTAATTGCCGCATAATCACAAACAGGTTTTGAATTTCCCGGTTGGAAAGTGCAGTAGTCGGCTCATCCATGATAATCAAGTCACATTTAAAGAGCAGCGCTCTTGCAATTTCAACAATCTGTTTTTCCGCAGGCTGTAAAGAACCCACCATAGCCCAAGGGTCGATATTGACATGCATACGCTTCAATACTTCTTGCGTACGATCGGCCATCTCTTTTTTATTCAATAAACGGGATTTACCAACCATTTCCTGGGCTAGATACAGGTTTTCAAACACGTTTAAATCGTTGCAGAGATTCAACTCCTGATGGATAAAGCGAATACCGAGTTTCATGGCATGCATGGAACTTGACATGCGCACTTTTTCACCATTAAGCAGTATTTCACCTGCGGTTGGGGGAAACGTGCCTGCAAGTACGTTCATCAGCGTGGATTTCCCTGCGCCGTTTTCGCCAAGCAAACCAACAATCTCACCTGGTTTCACGGTGAAATCAACATGGTTCACTGCGCGAACGGGGCCGAAATCCATCACGATCCCTTTCATTTCAGTGAGCAAAGGTAGTTTCCTCCTTTATTTACGTACACGGGAGGGCCGACCAGCATGACACCGGCCGGCCCTCGTAGTGTGGCTCCTGACAAGTGTTACGTAAGCTTAGTCAATGCTGTAACGATCAGCATATTCCTGGCTGGCTTCGTAATCCGCAACGGTAGTCTTGTCGATCTCAATAGTCGGGATCAAGAACAGCTGTCCTTCGATCTTCTGGCCCTGATACTCTTCGCCTTTAGCGGCAGCAACGGCCAAGCGGATAGCTTCGCGAATATAGGAGGGGCTGAAGTAGTAGGTAAGCAGCTCGGGCGTTTCGATGTTTTTAAAGGTAGAAAGCGTTTCGCGGCGGCCACCAACGGAGGTGATGATCTTCAGGCTGGACAACGCGGTGTTATTGTTGATCACGGTCATAATGCCGTCTACAATTTCATCGTCATGTGTGCAGATGAAGTCCAGATCCGCGATGGTATCGGCATCGGCGGTGCTCAGCCAGTTCTCCATGAATTCCTGGGATTTGGCGTTGGACCAATCCGTCTGGAAAGCATCGGTAACCAGTTTAAACTGATCTTTGTACTCGGAGGCATCCAGAACGCTGGTCATGCCGTCGGTACGCTGTTTGGAAACGGTGGAGCTATCGCCGATGAACAGCAAGTAGGTGATGGTTTCGCCAGCAGCGAGCTGATCGGCGAAATAGTTGAGCAGGTATTCGCCCATCATGTTACCGATTTTTTCATTGTCGCCCATGATTTCGGCGGCCATGCCGGTGAAGTTTTCAATCAGGCGGTCATAAATAATCAGCGGCACGCCTTCGTCAACAACCGTCTGAGCGGCGTTGCGGAGCTGATCGCCCTCAAGCGGCCAAAGCATGATAACATCGGGACCCCAAGTGAGGATGTCGTCAATCGCCTGGATTTGCTTGGATGCTTCTCCGCCAACACCCATCATGTAATCCTCGATGACGCCGGCAGCCTTTAAAGCTTCCGCTTCCGCACGGGCGTGCGCAACGCTTTCGCCTGTAAAGCCGTGGTCCGCATCCGGTGTGACGATGCCCAGTTTGATGCCGTCCGCCAAAGCAGCGGTAGAGGCAAGTATCAGGGCCAACGATAGAACCAGAGCAAGCAGTTTCTTCATGGATAAAGCCCTCCCATTCATTTTATCATCATCCTGTTACACAGGATGTGAATTTCGCAATATTCCCTTCGTAGGGGGCGGCGGATTCCCGAAGTACGAGGCGGTGCGGCAGCAGTACATTGGTTGGAACCTGCTGGTGTTGTATCTTATTACAAACCAGCTCCAGCGCCGTATGCCCAATATCAAAACATGGCTGCACAATGGTTGTAACATAGGGATGGAACATTGTAGTATACTCAACATCATCAAAACCGATCACCGTTACATCCTCCGGTACGCGGAACCCCATTTCCTTAGCTCCGGCAATTGCGCCTAGCGCCAGCATATCGGAAATGCAGAACAATGCCGTTGGCCGGTTTTCCTGCGCCAGTAGGGAATGCGCGGATTTGAAACCCATTTTAAAAGTATATTCACCCGTAGCATACCGAATATAATCTTCCTCCACGGGTAAACCTGCTTCCCGCAAAGCGTCCCGATAAGCCCGAAGACGTTCCGACGTAGAATAGAACCGGTTATCGATGCTGATGGTTCCAATCCGAGTATGTCCGTTAGAAATCAGATAATCCATCACATCACGAGTGGCTTGATAGTTATCAATGCTCACATGGGGGATTTCAAATTGCGGGTCAAACTCCGAACATTGTACAACGGGATATTCTTTGGCATAATCATATATCCAGTCCGCACCCAGTTCGGCAGCCAGTAAGATTGCGCCATCCGCTTGATGTTTTTTTAAGCGATCCAATATCTGCTCGTCCAGCTCGCGTTTTCCTTCGGTGTTAAAGAGAAAATAGCTGTAACCGTGCTCCTGTGCGCCTTGCGCGATACCCGCGATAATATTGGCGTAATAGGGGTTGGTAATGTTCGGCGTTAAAATGACCAGCGTACGGCTTTCGTTACGGCGCAGGTTGCGGGCAGTGAAGTTTGGCTCGTAATGCAATTCCTTTACAGCATCTTGTACACGCTTAACCAAGTCGGGAGCAACACAGCTTTGACCGTTCAATACGCGGGATACGGTAGCAATAGATACATTCGCGCGGTTTGCCACTTCAATCATGGTTGCCATCGCGTAAACTTCCTTCCGTGAGTGAGCCGGTATAACATCCTATCGTAAAAGCCTGAAAATATAAAAGAACATAAGTATGAGGACTTATTTGTTCGTAATCAGTACGCTTTAGGATTTATCCGGCTGTTTCAATCAGTAATCGTTTACATCAATATAGCATTCAGGCATTACAATGTCAATAGGAATTTTTACATAATGGTAAAAATTTTGCCTGTAAACGATTAATTACAGCGGAGAACTGTTGACCATACTTGCATTCATCTGTTATATTTCACTAATTGAAATAAGTATTGAAATATAAAACATCCTTTACAGCCAAACTTTTTTATGGATATATTTGCGTCAACATGCACTTCTGTACTAAAATAACAAAGAACTATGGGAAAAAGAGAGTTTATCATAGCGTGCATATGCTTAAATGCTAGGGAAGCTAATACGATACTTATTATAGTAAATTCACGAATGTAAGAGCTTGCGATATTTAAAAATTTCGACCCAGTTAACGAAAGGATGGTAAGAGGAACGAAATACTTAATTGTGTGTAAGTCATTGATTGCGAAGCCTTGCATCACAGAAATACATATAGATTATTAAATACATAATTCATAAATTGAAATAATGAAACGATAGAACCAGGAGTTTTGTGCAATCTAGCGAAGATAAGTTTAGATACTGTAGTATATAGTATATTCTTACCATCACATCGTTTTTACTATGCGATTCTATGGCTGTAATAAGAGAAGTACAATATGCACGTAAGAAAATAGCCGTTAAAACAGCAGGGCAGGGAGTAGAATGATTGCCTATTACCTTGCTTGAAAAGACGATAGAAAATAATAGAAATAAGATAGGAGACAGCAAGATGAAAGTTACGGTGATCGGCGCGGGCAGCCTTATTTTTTGCAGAACATTGATTACGGATATACTTAGCGTGCCGGAGCTGCAAAAAACGGAGATTGCCTTTACCGATATCAATGAGCAGAACTTGAAACACGTTACCGCTTTATGCCAAAGGGATATTGATGCAAACAGTTTACCGCTCCGGATACAATCTACGTTAAACCGCCGGGAAGCGCTTAAAAATGCTGACTATATCATCAATTGCGTGCGTATCGGCGGAATTGAAGCATTTGAAAAGGATATTGAAATACCACTTGCTTATGGGGTGGATCAATGCGTCGGTGATACGCTGTGTGTTGGCGGTATCATGTATGGACAGCGCGTAATTGCACAGATGCTGGATTTCTGCAAGGATATTCGTGAAGTATCCAATCCAAACGCAATTATGCTGAATTATTCCAACCCAAACGCCATGGCAACGTGGGCATGCAACAAATATGGCGGCGTGCGAACGCTGGGGCTTTGCCATGGCGAAATCCATGGAGAAGAGCAAATTGCCGAAGTGCTTGGCATCCCCAGAAAGGAATTGGATTTTATTTGTGCTGGGATTAACCACCAGACATGGTATATACAAATAAATCATAATGGAGAGTCGATGCTGGATAGGCTTCTGGCAGCTTATGAGAAGCATCCCGTATACAGCCAAACAGAAAAAGTACGAATCGATATGCTGCGACGTTTTGGTTACTACTCCACCGAATCTAATGGGCACTTATCCGAATACGTTGCATGGTACCGGAAACGGCCGGATGAGATTAAAGACTGGATTGACCTATCTGTTTGGATTCACGGTGAAACAGGTGGGTACCTGCGCGTGACACGCGAAGACCGCAACTGGTTTGAAACGGATTTTCCCAAATTAATGGCAGAACCACCCATGAAGTACGATGGCAGCAACCGCGGCGGTGAACATGGAAGTTATATTATTGAGGCGCTGGAAACGCGCAGGCCGTACCGGGGACATTTTAATGTTATCAATCATGGCTGCATTACCAACCTGCCGGATGATTGCGTTGTAGAAGTGCCTTGTTATGTGGATGGCAATGGTGTTGCCGTACCGCAGGTGGGGGATTTACCGCTGGGCTGCGCGGCGGTTTGCAGTCAATCTATACAGGTGCAGCGCTTGTCGGTAGAGGCAGCGGTAAATGGGAATGCAACCCTGCTGAAGCAGGCAATGATGATGGACCCGCTGACCGGCGCGGTTTGCAATCCGCCGGAAATATGGCAAATGGCGGATGAGATGCTAATAGCACAAGCGGAATGGCTGCCGCAGTATGCCACAGAGATCGAGAAGGCGAAAGAGCGGATGCAAAGCAGCACATTGATTCCAACCCGGAAGGATTATCGCGGCGCGGCGCGTTTGCCGGATCAATCACCCGAAGAAGTGAGAAGGCAAAGAGAAGAACGGCGGATCACTGCACAGTAAAGCAAACGTACAGAATTTAATAAAAGGTAACATAAAACGGAGCGTCGTAAGATTATGTCGCTCTGTTTTATGTTACACATGATTTGGGAAATGAGAGCAGCACCAAAGTTTGAAACATTGTAAAACGGAGTTAGCTGCTTGCGCTTTGATAATGCTTTAGCCCTTTATGGAATAAGAAGCTGGAAATAAACAGCCAAAGGAATGGGCCGACGATTCCCCACACGGCATAAAGCGGATCCATTTTTCGCAGCAGGAAAAGTGCGGGAAAATTAGTAATCACAAAAATGGGGAGGACAAATACACCGATTTGCTGGATGAAGCGGTTGTAAATTCCCATCGGCATATTGTTAAAGTCCCAGGATGAATCGACCAAGCCGGCAAGAGAACTTGTTTTAACGAGTTTAAATGCCAACACCTGCGGCAGCAGGAACATCGAATATGCAATGAGAGACCCGGTAATGAGATAACCAAGATACCCCAGAACCGTTAGAAAGCCAACAGGAATAGACATGCGAACCAACCCAACAATAACCGCAGCAATACCTAGAACGATGTCGACTGTGAAAATTGCCATATCGCTTCGTTTCAACGTCAGCATGAATTGCAGCGATACGGGTTTTACCAGCAACAAATCAAGTTCGCCGGTTTGTACCTGACGGCCAATATCAAACAGATTCATCATGTATAATCCAGCATACGGGCCGGTCGCAATCATATAAGTGCCAAAGAATACCAACACTTCATCCGGGGTGAGGCCGTTTACAGGCACGCTTGTTTTGTATACGACAATCAGGTACACAATTTTCGCCAGAAAATATCCCAATTCCATGGCAATGCCGGTTATAAAATTCATACGGTATTCCAGCTGACTCATCAAGCTATTGCGCATCAAAATGCCCCATAGAGCCAGATGCTTTCGAATTGCTTTCATCGCCTCAACCTCCCGCCGCCAAGAACTTTTTCGACCCTATTCTCCATAGAAAGGTACTAACAACCAGGAGAATTCCGATCCAGAGTAGCTGCGATAGCAGTCCCTTTATAATGGTCGCGCCGGCAACGGTGCCCAGCAGCACATCCACAGGGAATCCTACCGCATAAGCAAAGGGTAAATAATTCAAGAACCGGCATATTCCATCGCCGAAAATCTCCAATGGGAAAATGCCGCCGCTTAGTACAACGATTATAATCCGTACCGCTTCAAATAAAAAACCGATCTCAGACAACCAAAAAGCCCACATTCCCACGCAAAAGAAGATAAGAAAGTTCAATACCAATGCTCCCAGCAGGGTTGGCAGAAACAGTAAAATACCGTTCAAAGTAACCGGTGCCGTTTGAAAGTAAAGCCCCACGCCAGCCAACCCCAGCGCCATCAGTGATAAACCACCAAATAGAACCCCGATCTTCTGCCCTAAAAAGCAACTCATACGATAGGGCAAATAACCAATCGGGCGGATCACATATTTACTCAGCCCGCCATTTTTAATATCTTCGTTGATCTCGTATTCAAAATTGGTGCGAAGCAGCCGCCATAGTATTGCCGCAGCTACGGAATAGGCCAGCATTTGCTGATAATCCCGTCCAAAAAGGGTAGTGCTGTTGGAACCGCCATAGAGCGCCTGCCACATGAAAAACTGGATACAGATCGGGAATGCGGCGCTGGCCAAACCAATCCAGAAATCAGCCCGGTATGCCATGGTTTCCTTAACGCCTAAACCAAGCGCATATTGATACTTGGGAGGAATCACTGACCATTCCCCCTTGCGTATAGTTGGGCGATCCCCTCTTCCACAGGGATGTCTTCAATGTTAAAATCGGTTACGGGCAGCGTATCCAGCATCATTTTGGAAACGTCCCGTACCTGATTGCGGTCCACTTCGATTACCGCCTGTATACCGTCGCAGCTGCACAATTCACCAAAACGGCTTAAATCCATCTGGGCTGCCTCTTCGGTTTCAAAGGTGACTTGGATGCGTTTGCGATCCCCAAACAAACTGTTGATTTTCTTCAATTCTCCGTCATAGGCGATGGCTCCATCGGCTACGATAATGGTGCGACGGCACAAATCCTCAATATCAGCGATCGAATGACTTGTCAGTAGTACCGTAGTTTGCATCTCCCGGTTATACTGGCGTAAAAACTCGCGAATACGCCTCTGAGAAATAATATCAAGCCCGATGGTAGGCTCATCCAAAAACATTACATCCGGTTTGTGCAATAGCGATGCGATCAGTTCCATTTTCATACGCTCGCCTAGTGACAGCCTGCGTACTTGTACGCCCATTAGATCTTTCACGTCCAACAGTTCGACAAGCTCGCCTAACGTGTGGCGGTATTGCGCTTCGTCAATTTCATAGATGTGACGATTGAGCGAGAAGGATTCGACTGCCGGCAAATCCCACCACAACTGGCTTTTTTGGCCCATAACAATCGCAAAGCGCATCTTAAATTCTTTTTTACGTTCCCATGGAGTATACCCCATTACAGTTGCTTTCCCAGCGGTAGGAAACAGGATACCGGAAAGCATTTTGAGCGTAGTTGTTTTTCCGGCGCCGTTGGGCCCCAGAAAACCGACCATATCTCCTTTCTCCAGCGAAAAATCGATTCCTTTTACTGCTTCCTTATATAGTTTTTCACGATGAAAAAGACTTTGCAGAGAGGCTTTCATGCCCTCTTCCTTTTTTGTATACTCGAATGTTTTTGCCAAACCCGATACTTCAATAATCGCCATGAAATACCACCTTTATTTTATACATCATACGTTTTTGTTCGTTGATGCGAATCATTCTCAGCATTCTACAATAAACATCAATGACGTTATACAGATACTTTATCATAGATAGCACATTCCCAATGAAGTGTCTTCCGGTAATCGGGCAAAGAAACTAGCATTGTCATGGTAAACGATTGGATAATAAACTATATGTTATAATTCAAGCAGTTTGCGATGATCATGTTTAAATTTTAAACTGCTTTCTTCGTACAAAATAAATCGTCGCTATGGTAAAACAATCTTGTATATGTGTCAAGTATGCACAGACAATATAATTGCATTTTTATATTAAAAAAGTACATAGGGATAAAAAACACCCGCCATGGAACGCCTTACGCAGCATCCTATAGCGGGTAAAAGAGAAGCTAACCTTGGGAAACCATAGTATATTATACGGGACAGTGCTTAAGCTTACATTGGGCTACTTGTAAATGACGACGGCGGATTAAAGTTTATCAACCATGCTCTCCGGTGTTTTTAGCATGTTCCATGTTCTTTCTGGCGTTTGCCATCATCAGCTTGATACGGTTCAGCTGGTTCACATTGCTCGCGCCTGGATCATAATCGATTGCGACAATGTTTGCCAGCGGATTATGCTTACGCAAAGGCCCCAGCATTCCTTTGCCGGTCACATGGTTTGGTAGGCAGGCAAATGGCTGGAGGCATACAATGTTTGGTACGCCGCTGTCGATTAATTCCGCCATTTCACCGGTTAACAGCCATCCTTCTCCATACTGATTGCCAAGGGAGACAAATCGCTTTGCCTTATTTGCAATTTGCTGAATGAAAAGGGGCGCATGAAAGCGTTTGCTTTTTGCCAGCGCATTTCTGGCCGGTTTGCGGAAGAACTCGATCGCACATATCCCTAAATGGTTAATTAGCATGGATTTCTGCGTACCTGCCAAATAGTGAAAATTGTAATCCTTGTTATACATGGCAAACAGGAAAAAGTCGATCAAGTCCGGCACGACGGCTTCTCCGCCTTCGGATTCGATGATTTCAACAATGTTGTTGTTTGCATTAGGATGATACTTTACAAGAATCTCGCCGACAACGCCCACTTTGGGCTTTTGCATTTGTTGTATGGGAAGACGGTCAAAATCTGCTACCATTTGACGAAGACACTTGCGATATTTGGAAAAACTCATATGGGGCAGTTCATACACAAGCTGTTGCGTCCAGCGATCCGCCAGATCATCTGCCGCGCCTTTCTCCACTTCATATGGCCTGGTCGCATACAAGACGCGCATCAACACATCGCCAAGAATAGCGGCAAATACCAGCCTGCGTGCCATCATCGCGGTAATACGAAAACCGGAGTTGGCTTCCAGCCCCGCAGAGCTGAAAGAAATAACAGGGATATGCTCCATGCCAAGCTCTTTTAATGCTTTACGTAATAAGGATATGTAATTGCTGGCTCGGCAACCACCGCCGGTTTGCGACATAAATATGGCTGTATGCGCAAGGTCACACTCGCCGGATTTAAGATAGGATATAATTTGTCCCAGCGTAATCATGGTGGGGTAGCATGCATCGTTATTAATATATTTCAAACCCTCGTCAATGGCATGCACATCCGCTTTTGGCAGCAGTTTTACGCGGTAACCGCTGGCCGCGATGGCGGCTTGAATCATATTAAAATGAATAGGAGACATTTGAGGAATCAGGATCGTATAGGTAGGTTTCATTTCTTTTGTGAAAATCTTGCGAGTAAAGCGGTAGGGAGTATCCTTCGATAAAATACCGCTGCGCGCCCGCTCCTCCATGGCGGCTTTTAAAGATCGCAGACGGATTTTGGCTGCGCCCAAGTTGGCGCCTTCGTCAATCTTTAAAACCGTATATAGTTTATTTTTCGTGCGCAAAATCTCTTCAACCTGATCGGTCGTTACAGCATCCAAACCGCAGCCAAAGGAGTTAAGCTGCACCATTTCGATATTATTGTATTTTCCTACGAACTCCGCTGCCCGGTAAAGGCGGCTGTGGTACATCCATTGATCCAGCACACGCGTGGGTCTAGAAACAGCTGCGCGGTCGGAAATGCTGTCTTCCGTGAGTACAGCAATACCAAAGGAGGTAATAAGCGTATCGATACCATGGTTTATTTCCGGGTCGAGGTGATAGGGTCTCCCCGCTAAAACCACTGCAGGGAGTTTTTGCATGCGTATCGCCTGCAATGCGGCATGCCCCATAACCTTTACGTCATTATGGAAGCGTTCGTCCTCCTTGCGGGCAGCTTTGACCGCTCTTATAATTTCTGCGGCAGGCAATGCTAATGCGGATAATTCCTCTAAAAGCCGCTTCGTCAGGCGCTGATCGTCGTCATAGGGCAAAAATGGATGAAGAAAAGTGACACGATGCTTTTGAAATAGTAAATCCATATTGCCGCCAATTACCTCGGGATACGTGGCAACAATGGGGCAATTGTAATGGTTGTTCGCGGTTTTATCTTCCACCCGTTCATAGTTGATGGATGGGTAGAAAATATAGGGCGCACCGTTTTCCGCAAGCCATTGAATATGGCCATGCACCAGTTTTGCCGGATAGCAAACTGTGTCCGATGTAATTGCGGACATACCCAGCTCATAAATTGCTTTTGTGGATGTAGGGGAAAGCAGCACGGAAAACCCAAGTTCCGTAAAGAAAGTGAACCAGAAGGGGTAGTTTTCATACATATTCAGTACTCTGGGAATGCCGATTACACCGCGCGGGGCGTCTTTTGCATCTAACGGCTGGTATGAAAATAAACGGGCATACTTCTCCGCAAATATATTAGGGACTTTTTGTTTTAAGCCGGTGTAGCCAATTCCTTTCTCACAACGGTTTCCGGTAATATGTTTTTGCCCGTTACCAAAGCGGTTGATGGTTAGCAGGCATTGGTTTTCGCACCCGTGGCACCTACGGTGGGAGCTTTCAACCTGAAAACGGTCGAGCATGGTAGCCGGGAGCAAACCGGAACGGGATTGCGATGTTGATTGCTCCAGCGCTATCAGCGCCGCGCCAAATGCGCCCATATGTCCGGAAATATCCGGGCGCACTACATCCCGGCCTAAAATGGTTTCTATCGCGCGCAAGACGGCATCGTTTAAAAAAGTTCCGCCTTGTACGACGATTTTTTCGCCTGCATCTTCCGGGTTGCGAAGTTTGATGACCTTATATAAAGCGTTTTTAATAATCGAATAGGATAAACCGGCGCTGATATCACCGATGGTCGCGCCTTCTTTTTGCGCTTGTTTTACACGGGAATTCATAAAAACCGTACAGCGCGTGCCCAAATCTACAGGCTGTTTGGCAAACAAACCCTCTTGAGCAAAGGCTTCCACATTCATATTGACCGACTTTGCATAAGTTTCGATGAAAGATCCACAGCCGGACGAGCAAGCCTCGTTCAGCATAATGCTGTAGATGGCTCCGTCGCGCACCTTCATGCATTTCATATCCTGGCCGCCAATATCCAGTATAAAGTCTACTCCTGGTAAAAACTCATTCGCGGCTTTGAAATGCGCGATTGTTTCAATTTCGCCAACATCCACACCAAAGCCGGCTTGGATCAGTTCTTCGCCATAACCGGTAACAGCAGAATGGGCAATATACGCGTTCGGCGGTAATGCATCGTACAATTCCCGCAGCATGGTACGAACCGTCGCAATAGGATTGCCTTCATTCCCGCGATAGAATGAGTACAGTATTTTTTTATGAGAATCAATCAACACGGCTTTTGTAGTGGTTGATCCGGCGTCGATACCTAAATACACAGGTCCCTGTGCCTGCATGATATTCACTTTTTCAGCAATGTGCTTAGCGTGGCGGTTAATAAACGCGGTATAATCTTCTTCGGAAGCAAAGAGTGAATTGATATGCTTTGTCTCAGATAGCGCTGATGATTTTACCGATTGTAACCTTGTAATAATTTCGCTGAGTAACATCCCCGACTGAAGTTTGGCTGTCAGGGCTGCGCCGATGGCAACAAAATATTGCGAATTCTCGGGGAAAAGTATCTCATTATCACTTAAGTTTAGTGTTTCAGCAAAGCGCTTTCTCAATTCGGAAAGGAAGTATAGCGGCCCGCCCAAGAAAGCGACATTCCCGCTAATAGTGCGTCCGCAGGCTAAACCGGTGATAGTTTGGTTTACGACAGATTGAAAGATAGACGCCGCCAAATCGCTGGTCAAAGCGCCTTGGTTGATTAACGGTTGAATATCGCTCTTGGCGAAAACACCGCAGCGGGCGGCGATAGGGTAAATTGTCGAATAATGCTTGGCGGCTTCGTTTAAACCCTCAGCATCGGTGTTGAGTAAAATAGCCATCTGGTCGATAAAAGCACCGGTTCCACCAGCGCAGGTACCGTTCATGCGTTGCTCCAGGGCAGCACCATAAAAGGTGATTTTTGCGTCTTCTCCGCCAAGTTCTATGGAAACATCGGTCGCGGGGATCAGCGTTTCAATTGCGGTGGAACAGGCGATTACTTCCTGCTCAAAGGGTAAATCCAGTGTTTTGGAGAGCGCCAGACCGCCGGAGCCGGTTATACAGGCTGCAACCGTAATCTGCGGAAAAGCTGAGGCTAAATCGGTCATCAATTCTCCGACTTTTTGAAATACGCTGGACATGTGCCGCTCATAACGTGAGTAAACCATGTCGCCCTGCCCGTTGAGCAGAACAAGTTTTACCGTTGTTGAGCCAATATCAATACCCAGTCTGAAAACATCCCGGTTCACCGTGTTAAAAACTTGAATCTCTTTCATAAAAACGCAAGGCACCTCGATATGTATATCGTCGGGTAAGTTGGTAACTGTTGATTATTCTACAAGTGACTATTATAATACATTTGTAGGAATTCTCAATCATCAAGATGGGTTGTAGTGTATTTTAATCGACAATATTTTAAATATGTTGATTGACCAGGGGGGAGAAAATGGGAAATCAAAACGATCTGCGTGTAATTAAAACCAGAAAGCTGATTAGGGATGCCTTTTTTGATTTGGTAGAAACATATGGATTTGAAAAAATCACGATCAGCAATATTGCCAATCACGCGAAAATCAATCGCGCAACATTTTACCTGCACTATCAGGACAAGCGGGCGTTGCTGAAAAGCCTCGAAAATGAAGTGTTGGATGATATTGACGATTTACTCGGCGCCGTAACAGAAGAATCGATTCTGCAAAGCAAGAATAATAAGCGACCTTTTCCGCACATTGTAGAAATCCTTTTGTATGTGCAGGAGCATCAGCGTTTCTTTAATCTCTCAATGAAGGATAGCAGCGACCCTTTGTTTTTTACCAAAATTGGAGAATTGGTCAACCAACGGGTGATCGAGGGGATTTTCCCTGCCGTAAAGTTGGAGAAGAGATTGCGGGCTTATCTGAACACAATTCGTACCGCAGTAATTAGCAGCATTGTAAACCAATGGATTCAAAGCGGCATGAAAGAGTCGATTGATGAAATTGCGGGATTGATTACCAAAATTGCGCTGGGTATTATGCAGTGGGTAGAAGCATAAACTAACGCAACAGAATATGCAGAATACATACTCTTATGCACGAAGAATAATAATCTTATGCAGTTATCACAGTTGAATAAACCAGATAAAGAATCACGCAGCCGCCGGGGATATACCAAAGCGGTTGCGTGGTTTGATTTTTACCGTCCGATATCCGCTACGCTGGTAACGGTAAGCTCTGCCTCCAGCATATCTTTTTGCATTTGATAAACGATGATGGTCTTTCCTACTCCCGGTAGCAGAAAAAGTCCGTTATCGCTGAAAATACTGTCCTTTTCTTGTGTTTCCAACCATACGCCCCAAGCAAACACATCGCTGGTAATGGTGATTTCGCAATCGCCACCCTGCTGTTTTACAGCAAACCGCATCTTGGGCTTGCAAAAGCGGAAAAACTTGGGTGGGCTGAAAAGCTCGCAGTTTTCTGACAGTATTTGACCCTGATCGTCTTGCAACGTCATTACATACGCCAAATTATCCTCCGCGTGGAAGGCTGCTGCCTGCATAGAAAAATCCTCATGCCAAATCCACTGCGCGGTTAATGCAGGCACTGAGATATCAACTTCCCGCACAGACACGGTTTGCCCCTTTGCATCGACTAGGCGCAGCGTGGCTTTGCCGTTTAAAGTGGAGAGAGTATCGTTTACCACGTTGGCTTTAACGGAGAAACCATTCCGTTCGCAGCTGATGCTTTGCGGCGCGAAGAATTTACGGGCCGCATACTGCAATTGTTTCCACCGGCCACAGCTATCGATACTGGCCCAACTTGCTACCGGCCAACAGTCGTTTAACTGCCAGTAAATTGCGCCCATACAGCGGCCGCGGTAGCGCCGCCAGTGCTCTACCCCGGCTCGCATGGCTTCAGCCTGCAATAACTGGGAAGTATAGAGCAGATGCTCAAACGTAAGCGGATACTGATAGTTCTGTGAAATGTAGTAGAGTATCTTCCCGTTGCCGCCAACGCATTTCTGGTGGCTCTCCATCACACGTGAAAAAACATTGCGATCTTCAGGAAGCGTATAGCTTTTTACTGTTTTCAACGATGGGAAGGATTCAAAACCAAACTCACTGCAAAAACGGGGGAATTGCTGCTGATAATCAGAAAACGGTTTGAGCCCATGCCATACATCCCAGTAATGCACATCGCCCCGGTTGTAGCTGTTGGGGTCATCAAAACATCCGCCGGAAGAAGGGGAGGACGGCCAATAGTCAATTTGCGGTGCAAATGACGCGCATTCTTTACGAAGCACATATTCAAACTGCTTAATATAGTCCGCCCGCAGCGCCTTGCTGTGGTTTGCGACAGCCGGCCAATCCGTCCAGGCAGTCTCCATCTCGTTATTGCCGCAAATCAAACCAATACAAGCATGATGCCGAATCCGCTCCAGATTATCGCGGGTTTCTGCAACAATGTTTTGCTCGAAATCGTCGGTCAGCTTATAAACATTGCAGGCATACATAAGATCCAGCCAAACGATCAAGCCTAACTCGTCGCACTGATCAAAAAACCAATCTTCCGGATAATATCCGCCGCCCCAAACGCGAACTGTATTAAAATTACTTTTTGCGCAATCGGCCAGTAACTGGTATGTACGTTCCGGCGATGTTCGGCTGAGCACATTATCTTCCGGGATGTAGTCGGCGCCCATGGCAAACAATTTGTTGCCATTTACCTTTAAGCAAAACTCTTCGCCGTATTCATCTTTATCACGGGAAATATGAATCGTACGCAAACCAATACGGCGCTGGCAGCTATCCAGTGTATAACCCGTATCGTCGATGCAGGTAGCTGTTACCGTATAGAGTGGCTGCTGCCCCCACCCGTTTGGCTGCCATAGTTGGGGATGATCAATGGATATGTCCATTGTATTGGTATTGCCTTGCTTTTCGATAACATTACCTTCGGGATCGGCAACCGATACACGCATCGCAGCAGGCACAGTACCTTCGGTAATTACCTTGATATGCAAGCATACTTTACCGCTGTCGTGATGCTGTTCAATAACTACAGTGCGAATCCCCAATACATCATAGCCTTCCAGCTCACAGGGGCGCCATATACCGGCATCCGGCAACTGCGGGCCCCAGTCCCATCCAAACATGCAATGTGCTTTGCGGATAAAACTGGTTCCTTGCATTGTTCCTGTGCCGTCGTAAGTAACATCGGGGTTGTTTTGTGCTGCTTCAGCAATGAACCGGTTTGGTGAATGAAAAAGGATGCTGATCTTGTTTTGCGTGGGCAGCAGATAAGGTTTCACATTCACACGCCATGTACGGTGCATATTGTTTGCATACAGAATATGCGTACCGTTGAGTGAAACGTCGGCAAGCGTATCAAGGCCGTAAAACACCATGTTAATATTTTCGCGGGCCAGCAGGGAAGGTGGTGTATCAAAGGTGTGCGTATAACAATAATCCCGGTCAAACAAGCGAAGTGTTTCATACTCATTTTCCCGCCAAAAAGGATCTTCTATCAACCCGTTCTTTAATAAATCGCTTAAGACAGAGCCGGGTACCGTAGCGGGAATGTTTTTTTGACCTGCTGCTTCTTCCAGCGTCCATGTGCCGCATAAACTGAAGGTTTCTTTCATCTTCGTCGTCCTTTACCATAAAATGACGGTATTCCCAACAGGGCTTGCCGTATAATAACAACATCTATCATTGCGTTGACTGGAAAAATCCCTTTTTGTCAAACGGGCATTAAAAACGTATGCGAAGTATGTGTTTGACACTAAAATAAAAATACCTTCTTCTTCTGTTATTAACCGATGT
The DNA here is from genome assembly GCA_963675655.1 of Candidatus Limiplasma sp. Classification (GTDB taxonomy): domain Bacteria; phylum Bacillota; class Clostridia; order Christensenellales; family Aristaeellaceae; genus CAXXOK01. The sequence continues at coordinate 2,991,817 of OY776489.1, read as the reverse complement.
CTTGATGCTAAAAATAGTTACTGGGTAAAATTATTGCAACAAAGAAAAACAAAGCAAATTGCGATGGTTATATTTAGTAAAATAGATATTGGATGCATATGGAGATAATATTTAACGGTTACATGCCAAACATCAATATATGGTATATAAAACTTTGCTTCTTTTAAAAATGAATTTTCAAAGAATGCTGAATAATTTTATTACCTACCGCTTTTTTAGAGCGATACTCATGGAATTTTACCCGCATTAACAACACGTTTCATATAAATAATATTCGTTTATAGTATGTATATGGCAGCTGATCAAGACGGTATAAGGGATTGCGCATAGACGGCGAAATACTATACACCCCGAAGCCAATCAACGTTACATGAACATGATGATTATCAACTGTTCATGTAATGCTGAAGCAGAGAATCTTAGAAAGTAACTATTTGATAAATCTATTGATTTTCTGGAAGATAACACTACAATATGTTGAGATAGAACTCAAAAATAACCAGTTTTATCGCTACAGAGAGGGCTTATAGCATGGAAACCCTTGTCAAAGTACCATTGTTTGAACTATAATACAAATTGAAGAACAAGGCTTATCAGCGTGCCGGTATAGGAGGCGAAAGGCCAGACAATTCGGTTTATAATGATTTGGTTGTATATGGATACAGTCTGTTGCAATCAATGAACGAAGCGCACCGAGTATATGTATATGGCATTATCAGCGGGGGTTTATTCGCTTATAAACAGGTAGGTTGTTCGGCCATAACTTTTCCTTCTGTCACGTAAGAGATACCGGGAGTTTTATACTTTTTGCAGAGTAAATAATGTTATGCAAAAAGTGTAAGCGTAGGCGGGAAAACATTGTTTCCCAAAGCAGCAATTTGTAGTAGCAGGCACCGGGAAGGAAGGAGGACAGCCCATGAATGGAGATGGGTTGATACACATAGATACACCCGAAGCATTGGAGCGCTTTCGAAAAGAACATTATTTGTTTGTCTATTCAACTGCATTGGAGTTGACAAACTCACCAAATGAAGCGCACCGTATCGCTGCACAGGTATTTTCAAATATTGGAGAGCATTCGCACAATAGAACCCTATCAAAAAATTGCGATATGTATTTAGCGGCACAAGTAAATTTACTATTTGCGCAGCTGAATAGTCATACACAAAACACACAAGTACAAACAGTAAAACAGCAGGTTACAACGGGTGGTTATGAAAGCAAACGCCGAGTAGCGCAGCCTGTGGCAACCTCTGTTGCCGGCAACCGTTTGCCAAGGCAAAATAGTCCGTTGCAGGCGCAACCGATAACGCGGCAGCAGTCTGTTCCCGTTGCGGCTACGCAGATCAATCAGCCTGTGTATACACAGCCGCCACAGCCTGTAAATAACACAGTGGTAAACGTACCGCAGCAGCAGAGTGTAGCATCTGCCATACAGGAAGCGCCAAAGGCAGAAGAAACTGTGGTTATACAGGAACAGCGCAACACGGTAGCTGTGCCGGTACAACCAGTTTCTGTACCGGGAACGGTTCAGCCGCAAACAACGGTAACAATCCAATTTTCCGGTCCGTCACCTTCTATGGAGAGCGTAACGGTATCATCCGACGTAGCAAAAGAGAATATACAGCAGTTCGTACCCACAACGTATACACAGCAGGTAAAACAGGCGGTCCGCAGTGCAGAAGACACTGCCGTTGACAAAGTGGATTATAATCCGGAAGAAACAGATATGTGGACGCCTGACATGGATAAAAACAACAAATCATCTGCAACCGAAACGGTCGAGAATGCTGGCGAAAAACGCGCCTCAAGATGGGACGATTATATCCAGGCTCCCAACTCACAGTGGAAGCAGAAGGACTCTGGGAAACCCGTTTTGCTCTTCACGCTGCTAAACGGCATATTAATGATTGCCGCTATTATTTCCGTAGCTTATGCATTATACAAATTTGGCTTACTTCCTAAGCTATTCTAATCAAACAAGGAGGCGATCCACCAGATGAACAAGACGATTGATGATTACGCAGATTACGGATTTACAGTAAAGCGGCGAAAATATTATCTGGTTGACGAGGTTGACCGCCACTTGAACGATCTGGCGGATGAAGCAGAAATTGAACGTAGCAAGCAGTTAAAGTTAGAAACGCAATACCAGCAACTGCTTAATACAAATAAAAGCCAGGAAGCGATGCTTGTTTCCCTGCGCGAAAAAACAAAGCAGCAGGAAAGCATCATCACCAATCAACAGCATAAGCTAGCTGCGATTGGTGATGAGCTTACCCAAGCCAGCGGAGAAAATACTGCGCAAAGCGAGCATATCACTCAGCTGAACGCAGAGGTGGCACGCCTGCAAAACCGGATCGACCATATGAACGAGCAAATTGCTTATCTGGAAAAACAGAGTGCTGAAGATGTAGTGGCGCAAGCTGTGCAACGGGCAGATCAAATTGTTGCCCGGGCTAATATGGACAGTGAGCGGATGATGCAGCAGGCCAATGAACAGCGCAGGCAACTGGTTTCTGCTTGCCGAGCAGCTTACTACAGCGCTTTGCAGTTTAAAAAAGACCTTGCCGAGCAATTCCGCGGTATGGAAAGAGAATTGGACGCTTCTATCGATGTGCTGCAACAGATTGATAATTCGCACATGTCGCTGAACCGCGTTGCAGACCCCTCTGCGACCCATGAGGAGTCGGGGGAAGTATTGTCATGAAGAAACGGATATTTTCATTGAAAATCTTTCGCTATTTAATACTGGTTCTTCTTTGCGGCAGTATGTTGTTTCTGAGCGGATGTACACAGGAACAAGGATATACCATAAGCCAATCGGCTACACCGGAGCTGATTCACGCTTCGCTGACGCCAGCGCCAACACTGGTAAACGAACCTGCCGTGTTGTATGGGAACGTAATCACCAACAAACGTGTCGTCAGCATTATATTGGAAGGCTATATTGACGATAACACGGTGCAGACTGTTGCAAGTGAAATGAAAAGAGAAAATGCAACTGCTATATTCTTTATCAGTGGCATTGTTGCGGATGAGCATGCTGAGACGGTTAAGCAGATTGCCAGTCAGGGCTTTACGGTTGGCAATTACGGCTTGAACGGCGAAAAAGATATGCAGGACAATGATGTTCTAACGAATATACACCAGTTTCAACGTGGACAGGAGCTGATTTCAAAGGCAATCGGTAAGCTGCCAACCCTGTTCCGCTGTAACGGAACCGAATATACGCAAGAGGTTATGCAGGCAGCATCTTATACCGGCTTGGAGGCAGGCGTTCAACCAAACGTGTTTTTAAACCATGCAAGCTTTGGCACGTATGAAGATGCGCTGGCCTGGGTACAAAAACTGGTTCGTGGGTCTATTATTACCATCAAACTGGGTCAGGCGCTGGATGCAGATGAATATCAAGGTATTGAGGACATTATGGACAACCGTGCGATAGACCCGCCGCCGATGTTATCCGACCGGATGGAAGACACCATTGCCAATACATACGCCAATGTAACCAATGTGGTTGGCTGGCTGCTGCAGGCACTGGACGAGATGGATTACACCATTGTTACGCCGCAGCGTTTACAACGGGAACATATTACCATGTTTGACAATCCTGCCGAACTGGATGCTGATACACTGGCGATGCTGGATGCGGATAACTATACCCTTCCGGTTACAGACAGTGCCTTGATGAATATACCCAAACAACCGCAAGTAACCGCAGACCCCGAAGCAACAGCAGACGAAACAGCCGTCGTAGATGGAAAGCTAGCGCAAAATGTCGTGTTTATCGGCGATTCGATTACCATGGGCTTGCAGGATTATGTAGAGTGGCGCCGTTTAACACAGCCGGAATATCTGGGAGATACGCAATTCCTGACTACCAATAACTTCAGTATTGGGCTGTCTTTGCTGCCGGTAAACAGCAACGTCGAACATCCGACAATTAATGGGGAAAGCGTAACAGTTGCGCAAGGGCTGAAGCAGCTTGGCGCGAAGAATGCAATTATTATGCCGGGGCAAACGGATATAAGCGGCTATTCACCAGAGCAGTTTATTGACAATCTCAAGCTGTTGGTTTATGAAATTCGCCAGGCGAACCCGGATATCACCATTTGGCTGGAGTCTGTTCCGCCCGGTATTGAAGATCGCTATACCAAACCAAACAACGGCAAAATATTCAGCTACAATCTTGCAATGTACAAATTCTGTTTACAGTATGACATTCCATTTTTAGACGTTGCGTATCCGCTACGAAATGCAAAAGGAGATCTAACGGAGAATTTTTGTTTGGATACGGAAACATATGGGTTTCATATCAGTGACGAAGGTTGCGAGAAGTGGATTGATTTTATTCGTAACTATGTTACCAACTGACCGCACGCAACGAGCGAAGAGGTTTTAAGTCATGGCTAAGAAATATTCAACCCTTACAGACGTAATGCTTCAACCGCGCCGGGATCGCAGGCTGCTGTCTCACGTTCCCGACCCGGCAAGTATTCGTGCGCCCGAGGACCGGCGTAATAATCTGCATCAGGATAAATCTAAACCGCAGTATGCAAATTATGCGGGGCAGCGTTATTTTGCCAATTTTAAAGTGCTTGTTACTTCAAACGGGCGGCGGCGTTTTCCTGCACGCTGTATGGATATTTCCCAAACCGGCATACAGATGAAGTTGCCGCGAACAGCACTTGCCAAAGCATTAGAAATGGACGAGTCCCTTACGCTGGACTTTTCGCTTTTACCGGGCGTATTGCACGAAGGTACGGAAGATCATTACCGTGTGAAAGGTAAAGTAGTCCGCTATTCACCTGAGAAACAGAGTTTTGCCGTACAGTTTGATCAACCGTTGTATATATCCCGCCGCAGAAAGAAAGATACGGCGCTTTCTTCGATATCCATCTTCTTCTTGTTTTTAGTTACCTTGGTTATTGTACTGATGCGCACGGAAAGTGTAATGTACTTCAACCAAAACAGCATTTTATACGCATACTCCATCGCGACGGCATCGTTCCTGTTATCGCGTTATTTATTTGGTTCCATGTATAAACCTGTGCCGGTGGATCCAAACTATACGCCATCCATTACCATTGTTATTCCCTGCTTTAACGAAGAGGAATATATCGCCCGTACGATTATGAGCTGTATCGATCAGGATTATCCTCTGGATAAGCTTGAGATCATTGTTGTAGACGACGGCTCTTCGGATCGTTCAGTGGAAGTGATAAAAGATACCATAACAAAGCTGTGGAATTTGGATGAACGATTCCAAACTAAAAACAGAATTCGCGTCTTCATTCAAAAGCATAATCAGGGCAAACGCGAGGCGATGGCACTCGGTATTAAAAACGCAACTACGGAATTAATTGGTTTTGTGGATTCAGATAGCTTTTTGGAGCCGGATGCCATTCGCAACCTCGTACAACCGATGTTTGATCCAAAAATGGGTGGTGTATCCGGCCGTACAGACGTTGTAAACACGTATACTAACCACCTGACAAAGATGCAATGCGTACGTTATTACATCAGTTTCCGTATTATTAAAGCAGCAGAAGCCTATTTCAATGCTGTTACCTGCCTGTCCGGTCCGCTGTCCTGCTATCGGCTGTCTGCCGTAAAAGAAGTATTGGAGCCCTGGGTTAACCAAACCTTCCTTGGACGGAAAGCAACCTTTGGTGATGACCGCAGCTTGACGAACTTTGTTGTGAAAAACTACCGTACATCCTATCAGGATACGGCTATCTGTTCTACGCTGGTTCCCAAGAGCCAAAAGGTATTTTTGAAGCAGCAGATGCGTTGGAAGCGTTCTTGGCTGCGTGAAAGCCTGAAAGCCGGCTCTTTTATGTGGCGTAAAGAACCGTTGATGTCTATGTCGTTTTATATGGGGCTATTAATACCGTTGATTGCGCCGTTAATTATGGTGTACAACCTGATCATCGTTCCAATAACAAAGCATATCTTCCCAACGACATTCTTGTTGGGTATCTTGATGATGGCCATGCTGATGAGCCTGGCACAGCTTCGACTCAAAAAGAGCAATCTTTGGATTTATGGTTTATGGTTTGTAATCTACTATGAAGCCATCTTACTATGGCAAATGCCGTATGCCTGGTTCACCTTCTGGGTATCGGATTGGGGTACACGCGGCAACAAGAAGAAAAAGAAAAAACAAAAGACTGCCAGCGGAACATAATGGTTAATCGTTATGGTAAAGCAGGATTACTGCATACAGATTATACTTGCCTATACTTAGTATCAACCGAACTGATAAAGACCAATCATTGCCATCCGGAAGGAGAAGCAGATACAGATGACCGAATCAAATGACCCCAATAAAGATTTTAGAGCATCCAAGGCACGCTTGCAGCGCTCGAACCGCAAAAAATTACTGCGATCTATTATTGAGATTGTTTTAATTGTCGTTGCGGTTGGTGTTGGCGTCTATTCTATTGTACATTCCATTCAAACATCGGCAAGCGGCGGCCCTACCAGTAAAAGCAATACCAGTTTCAATAGCGACGGCCCCTCCGTACAATCGGACGCGGGAGCAGACCGGCGCTTTATCGCCATATCTTATCCGGGATTAACTACGTCTACGAGCCTGGAAAGCAAAATTGTTAATCTGGAAACATTTAAAGAACAGATTGAAGCTTTGCATGCATCCGGTTATGTAACGATTACACAACAGGATATTGCTGATTTTTACTTGCGGTACAGTACACTGCCGGAAAAATCGCTCTTCCTCTTTTTTGAAGACGGCATTAAAAAAACAACCGATTATGCGATTGACACGCTGAAAAAACATGGTTACAGCGCGACCGAGTGTACGTATGCTGATAATCTGGATGATGAAGAGAGCGATTACATAACGGCCGACGATATTAAGACGCAGATTAATAACGCATATTGGGAACTCGGCAGCAATGGTTATCGACTGTCCTATATCAATGTGTTTGACCGTTATAATAACTTCTTTGATCAGTTGAACGCAAAAGAGTTTCTGGACGTCCGTCAATACCTGTGGCGCGACTACAACCATTATTTGATGGATTTTATCCGTGATGAGGATCGGCTGCGGGTTGAAAGCGTCGAAGAACTGGAAAAACGGATTCAAGCAGATTATGAAGGGATGAGTACCGAGTATACCAATGCCATTGGCTATGTACCTGAAATGTATGTGCTAATGCACGCCAATACCGGCGCTTTCGGTACGGATGCAATTGCCAGCGAGGCGAACCGGAAATGGATTACGAACTTGTACACTATGAACTATAATCGAGAAGGATCCTGTTTAAACACACTGGATTCATCCATTTATGACCTTACACGTTTGCAAGTGCAAAGCTATTTTTCAACCAATCATATGCTGATGCGGATATGGGACGATACGGGCGATACCCTACAATTTGTAACCGGTGATGAAGATGAAGCTTCGCATTGGTATTCGGATGAAGGCGTAGCAGAGTATAAAGGAAACCAAATCATTGTCACCTCCGAACCGGCAGGACGTGGCCAGATAACAATGAATACACAGCTGTTCTCCGATTTGGATATGACAGTTTATGTACGGGGTAATCTAGTTGGTCGGCAAAGTATATGCCTTCGTACGGATCGCGAATGGGATCATGGTATCGAAATTCGCCTGGAAGATAATAATTTTGAGATTTGGGATGTCGGCGACGACGAAGAGCAGTTGTTCTTCCAAAACCTGTTTGAATTTGACGGCGGTCCCTATATTTCTACGCAGGAAGATGAGCATAATGGTTTAATTGCGCTTCAGCAGGCCATCATTCAATACGATACTGATCCGCAGCGGATCGCGGAAGCAACGCGAAAGTTGCAGGAATTGTATTTAACCCCTGTACTTACACTGGAGGATGGCGGAACCCCATATTATCCGGTTAACGATACTTCCACACGGGAAGAGCGTAAACTGCGGATTCGTTTGGTAGGCAGCCGATTGAGTGTATGGGTCGATGATAAACCAATCGTAAGCCAGCTAAAGGTATCCGGTACGCAGTTAGGTGCGATATCCCTGGCAGCGAAAGTGTATGAAAATACGGAAGAGCAATATACACAGCGCTATATTTTCGACGATGTCTACGATGCGGTCTTTAAAGATATTGTCATCTATGACGCGCAGGATGCGAATAAAGTGTTATACTCCTATAACCTCGCAGAAAGAAGAACGATCAACTCCATTGTTACCGGTTGGTTTAAGTCGATTACCCAGTTCTTTGTGGATCACTTCTAATCTGCATTATACGATCAATATGCATGGCGTTTGAACCAATAGTCTTGTGATGGCGAAATATACACGTCCAAGGAGGATCATGCGTGAAGAAGAAACTTTGCCTATTTGCAGTTCTTATACTGCTGGCGGGGGTGTACTCCGGCGCAATAGCGGAGAATTATCAATACGGCGCATGGATGCCTTATTGGGAGTATGACGATTCTATACTGGAATTGAATTCACTTACGGATAAGCTGGATAAAGTGATCGCTTTTGCGTGTATCTTCGATGCGAATGACGATTTGTTGATGCTGGATGAAACCGAAACCATGCTGCGCGCGCTTCAAAAAGACTGCATGGATACCGGTACGGATGTTTACCTATCTGTGGTAAATGATATCGAAATCGAGACCAACGTTTATGATAATAAAAATGCCGACTTGCTTCGCCGTCTCTTTGCAGATGAAGAATCTATGGCGTTACATCTGGAAGCACTCATAAGCCTGATTGATCGATATAGTCTTACTGGGATTGAACTGGATTATGAGAATATACGCACAGATACGGAACTTTGGCAACAATACGCAACCTTTATTCAACAGGCATGGTCAGTTTGCGAGCGCGATGGTATTCAATTACGTATTGTACTGCCGTGGAATGCTCCTAACTATGTTGATTTACCGCAGGGACCGGAATACAGTGTAATGTGTTATAACCTGTTTGGGTATCACAGCGGCCCGGGGCCCAAAGCTGACATTGCCTTTTTAGATGAGACCTGTGCTTATTACCAGTCGCTTTTGCCCAATGTAAGTATGGCGTTTGCAACCGGGGGATTTGATTGGCACGGGGATGAGATCACTTCGCTAACACAGCAGCAAGCCGAAGAGAACCTGTGCGAAGCAGATGCAATGCCCATACGGGATGCCGACAGCGGCGCGTTGTGCGCAATTTATGATTTTGATGGGGAAACGCACGAAGTTTGGTATGCAGATGCGGAAACGCTCGCGATATGGCGCGACACGTGCGTGCAAAACGGTTTTTCTTCGTTTGATTTCTTCAGATTGGGCGGCAACGATGTAAACGACTGGAAAAGTGAGCTTATTACGCCTGATATAAAGGGAGAATATTAACTTGGCGTGGAAAAAGCAGCTTATTTTCGCTGTTATCGTGATGCTGGCGATTGCGGGCAGCTTATATGCGGCGGAAGTGTTCCCATCAGAGCAGCGCGATACTGAGGCGACACCTTCACCGGAGCAACAGCTGACCGAGCAAATTAGCACGGCGATTGAGCGATATCATCAGCATGGTATTGGCGATACGGCAATATTACGGAAAAAAGCCGGAGAGAACATCCGCGAGAAAGCCGAAATCGTCATGCGGGGATTAAGCGATATTCGCACGACGCGAAGTATGTTAAGCATCATTGCGCAAAATGGTTTAACCGCATCTTTTTTTGTATCGGCGAGTGATGTTGAGGCATATCCCGCAAGTTTATCGCAAATTGTAGAATCTGGGTATTCTATCGGCATTGCGATCGATCAAGGTACGGTGACGGATGATGAAACAGCTGAGGGCCTGATTACCCAGCTGGTGCAGACCGGAGAGCAAATACAGCAGCTAACCGGCATTTGGCCTGCAAAAATCATGGCACAGTCAACTAAAGATACAGCATTGGCAACAATCGCGTTTGCCTGCAATATGGATACGATTGTTATACCAAGTACAACGCTGCAATTGGATGCAATAGACACCCAAAAGGATGCAGAAACGCAAGTTGCGGCCCTGAAACGCGAAGAAATTGTATGTATCGAGTTGCCTAACCAGACAGATGCCAACTGGAATACAAACGGTTTTTCCGCTTTCTGCCTGACACTGGCGAATACAGATCTGCAGGCTTATACCAAAGAACTATTAGCAAGAGAGACACAGGCAAATGAGCCGATTACGCAGGTATATACCACAGAACGGGCAGTAGCATTTACCTTTTATGGTTTGGGCAATGATGCTGAATTGCAAAGCGTTTTAGAAGCATTGGATGCAGTGAGCGGGAAAGCGACGTTCTTTGTATCGCAGGATGACATTAACCATCACCCGGAAGAAATATCACAAGTATTGTTGTATGGGCATAGTTTGGGGATTGCAGTACAAACCACAGAAAGCAAAGATGCCGCTACGCTGCTGGAAGAAATGCTAAGCATACAGGAAAACCTGTCTTGCATTTTTCACTATACAGATGCGTTGCCTGTGCGTACGATTTACGGCTATGCTACCCAGATGCTTAAGCAAGCCTGTGGTGCAGGAGGCTTCACGCTGGTTTCTGCTATGGTAAATGCAGTACGTAGCGATGATACCCGCGCTACCGATGCTCAAGCGATTGTCGAAAGTATTCTTCCAAAAGCCGCCGGTGTGTTGCAGCGAGGAGAAATTGTCCATTTCCTCATGAATCAGTATCAAAAAAGTGATGAATTGCTTGGCCAATTGGTACTGCTCATTGCTACAGAGCGGAATATTTATAGCATAAAGCCCATCTTGGCGATCGTGAATAACACGGATTACGTATATCAGTATCCCCTCGCAGACAGCGATATTCTGCCCGAAGTATTGGATAAAATCTATCCAGGGCAAATGACCGGTGATACCGAGCTTTCGATTGAGTTAAGATACATTGGCACGGATTGGGTATCGGTTTCGCAGTATTTACCCGGTTTTACCAAGGATGAGATTAAACGGCTTGATAAAACGGGACTCATCGTGAATAATTTTAACAGGGTATTTCTTACGTTTGACGACTGGGGCACAGACCAAACGATAACGGCTATACTGGATGTGCTTAAGGCGCATCACGCAAAAGCAACCTTCTTTATCCTTACCGGGAAAGTGAAGTATAATCCCAACTTACTTCGTGCCATTGCAGTTGAGGGCCATACAATAGGATGCCATTCCCATTTACATACACCATTGGCAAATGTGGACACAAAGAGTAGCAAGCTAAAGTATACTGATTTAACCTCGCAGCAGGTGACGGAATTGCAGGCGGAATTGACGACATCTTATAATGTATTACAGCATATTGTCGGTGATGTAAAGTCTGGGGATAAACCATCGCTATCTCTGTTGTTTCGGCCGCCGACTTTAGCGGTAAGTAAAAGAGGGATAGAAGCGGTGTTGGATTGTGGTTTTACTTTCTCCATATCCGGTAGCTATTCCAGCCACGACTATGATGCTGTCAGCGCAGAGAAATTAGCCGCCAGTTTGGAGAAGAATACAAAAAGCGGCGCGATTCTTTTAATGCATATGTCGGACACCAGTCAGTATACCGCAGAAGCGCTGGATTTATACCTGACGGTGATGGAAGCGGAAAACGCTGAAGAGCCTTATCAGTTTATTGGCTTGAATGATGCGTTGTAGTTTCTGGTAAAAACAGCTATACTAATAGTGATCCTACTCAACCATGCTTTTCCCATTACGCTTTATTAAATCAACACCATGTAAAGTCTATAACGACGCATTTCATATGAAAACAGGAGGAATGAATTGCACCATGTGGAAAAAACAATTACGGCATACCGTATTCTTTCTCCTGGTAATCGCCGGCTGCTTTTTAGCGGTAAAAATGTACCGATCGGATGATCAGCGTGCGATCGTACCCGTTTCTCAATCAGAGCAAACCATTATTCGCATCAATGAAGCGGTCACGAATTACCAAAACCGTGGCGAGGATGATATCGCTTTACTAAGAACAACCGCAAGTGACGATACGTCGCAAAAGGTTGAACTGGTTTTTAAAGGTTTAAGCGATTCCCAAACCACACAAAATCTGATCAATGCCATGGAAAGCAACGATGTTATCGCCTCTTTCTTCATCTCTGGGCAAGATGCATCCGAGTATAAGGAGAGCCTTGGGATGATTGCCAATGCCGGTTATGTAGTCGGCGTTGTGTACGAAGGAAACGGATCTACGGTAACATCCGCATCGGTCGAGAGCATTGTGTCTGATTTTGTCCGCTCAGGCGGTACAATACAAAACGAGGTGGGGCTATGGCCTTCGCAGGTCTTATCACCGCAATCGGCAAATGACGAGCTTTTAGCCGCTGCATACGCCAGCTCTATGGATACGGTGGTTGTACCGACAAAAACCATTACGCTTGCCGATATTCCAACAAGTACAATAGCTAAAAAAACTGTGGATGGCCTAGTTAGAGGTTCTATTCTCTGTGTAGAGCTTACTGCAAAAGAAGCCGGCGCATCCACAGCGGTTTCTGCAATATGTTCTGCATTAGCCTCAACCGATTTAGGCGCGAGTTCTGAAGCACTTTTGCAGGAAAACGATGATTCAGCTGATGCGATGATAAGGGTGTACACAACAGAAAGAGCCGTTGCGTTCACCTTTTCCGGACTTGGCAATCAAGCGGAGTTAAGCGGTGTTTTGCAAACATTAAAAACCGTAAAAGGTACCGGAACCTTCTTTGTTACGTTGGATGAAGCAACCCGCTATACAGATGAAATACAGCAGATTTTAGACGCGGGACAAAGTCTGGGTATCGCTATACAGCCTTCTCTTTATTCAAATGCCGAGGCAATGCTGCTGCAGATCATGAAAACCGAAGAAACTATACGTACTTTATATACTTACACGGATGATATGGCGGTACGGCCTGTGTATGGCAACGCGAACAGTTTGCTCAAACGCGCTTGCGGTGCAGGCGGTTATATGCTTGCATCCTCGATGGTAAACGCCGTACGTACCAATGATATTCGCGCAACGGATGCGGAAGCGATACTGGAAGACCTGCTGCCGGAAAATCAAGGTATGTTACAGCGGGGCGAAATCATTCATTTTCAGATGAACCAGTACCAAAAAAGCAATCAGTTGCTAGGTGAACTGATCGGTCTGATTGCGAAAAACCGTAATATCTATAGCCTGAAATCCCTTACGGCGATTGCTAACAACAGTGAATATACGTATCAGTACCCTTTGGCGGATAGTTCTATTCTCTCTGCGGTAAAGGATAAAATATATCCGGGGCAGCTTACCGGCGATGTGATGACGGCGATTGCAACACGCTATATCGGCGTAGATTGGGTCAGTTCGTCCAATTTCCTGCCGGGGTTTACGAAGGATGAGATTAAGCGCCTGGATAAAACCGGGCTTGTACCCAACGATCAGAATATGGTCTTTTTAACCTTTGATGACTGGGGAACGGATGAAACCATCACAAAGATACTGGATGTATTGAAAGCTCATAACGCTAAGGCCACATTCTTTGTCGTGGCAAAGAATGTGCAGTATAATCCAAATTTGCTGCGTTCCATTGCGATTGCGGGGCACAATGTAGCAAGCCATACGTATTCGCATTTCCAGCTTTCAAACGACGTCGGCACAGGAAAGAAGTTTACAGAACTTAGCAACGAACAATTGGATGAGCTGGAAGGCGAATTGATTAACTCCTACGACGCACTTCAAGCCATTATCGGGGATGTATCCGTGGGTGGACAACCTGCATTGGTACGTTTGTTCCGCCCGCCAACGCTGGCTGTAAGTAAAAGCGGCTTAACAAAGGTGTTTGATTGTGGCTATCTGTTCTCAGTATCCGGCAGTTATTCAAGTCAGGATTATAAAGCCTCCAGCGCAGATAAACTGGCAAGCAACCTGAAAAAGTATACAAAGAGCGGTGCAGTACTGGTTATGCACATGTCTGATAATAGCATCTATACAGCAGCTGCATTGGATATCTACCTGAGCGAAATGGAGAGGAAGTATCAGGACGATCCTTATCAATTCGCAGCATTGGGTAGCGTGTTAAAATGATGTTATACAAATAACAGCACATTTACAGTTTTCCATCATATCATAATTTGGTATGATGGATTTTTTCTGTTTTTATAACATACGCATGGTTCGCATTTGAACCAAATCAAATAATACAACATTATAATCGGGATAATATGGTATAATAATACCTAAAGTCACTGAATAATTCATTATCAGAAATGTGTTCTATTAATACACATCAAAATGGCATGAAAACATACCGGATATACAGGTTGTTTTTTCAGAATGTATTTGGTATGCTAGATTTGTTGACGTAAAACACGCAGGCAGGAGGTGCATACCATGGTTGTCGAAATCATTCTGGTATGCATAATCGCAAAGTTAAAGCATTACAAACTGAAATATCTCTTCAAAACATGGACCTTTTATCCGGTGTTAATCATGCAGTGCGTGCTGGTCGTTTTTCAGGCAAGTATTTTTCTTAGGAATTATATGTTTGTGCAACTGGTACCGTACACCGAACCTGCTGTTATACTTTCATTTTTATTTGCAATATTTGTTTTTAAATTGTATAAACCAGCGATTGCAGGTTCTGTATGTATTGGCGCCGGTACATTGCTCAACAAGCTGGCCATTGCGCAAAACAATGGACAAATGCCTGTTTTCCCATCACTATCTTATCTGACAGGGTATGTTACGCCGGAGATGGTTTCCACAGCAGACACGATGCACACTTTAGGCGGACCGGAAACCAAGCTGAAATTCTTAACAGATTTTATCGACTATGGCTACTGTATTCTGAGTGCGGGGGATGTACTAATACACTTGTTCGTATGTATTATGCTTTACTCAATGATTCGTGCGGTAAATTTACGTTTTACGGACCGACAAAAGCAATAATATTTTAGGAGGAAAGCACGATGAACAGCATTGCGGTTACTCTACATATGTTTTTACTCAAGGGTATTCCGGAAGGTTTTTTAATAGCGTGGGCTATGCATATTCTGGTGGGGATCCCTGTTGACAAGAAAAAGTATTTATTACTCAGCTCACTTTATATCGTCATTACATATTTAATCCGTTTTTTACCCATCACGCTTGGGATTAATACTGTTTTATCATTATTTGTGATGATATTCAGTTTTCAAAGAATGTACCATATTGAATTATCAAAAATGCCTCGAGAGGTAATTGCTGCAGTTATCATTCTTGTATTTAATTCTGTCTCAGAAATACTTAATTCCTTACTGCTTAATGTGATGTATGGTAAGGAGCAGGCATATTTACTTGTCAAGTCAGCAAAACCGCTTGAACAAGCCCTCTATGCGATACCCTCAACGATATTCTTGGCTATTTTTGTAGTCTCAGGATATTATATTTCTAAAGCAATCAATAAAAAGAAGGTAGAAAAAAGTGGAGAAAATGGTAAGGAGGCTGGCCAATAAAATTGCTGTTTCTCTAGGATATGATGAGGAACGCGAAGCGGTTGTAGCTTATGGTTTATTGGCAATTGTCCAAATAGGAATTACCATTATACTTGCATTGATTTTTGGTTTTATTGTCGGTGCGCCTGTAGAAGCAATGATCGTATGTTTTGCGGTTAGCATCTTTCGAAAATACAGCGGAGGCGCACACGCATATGATGCTGATTTCTGTACAGTGGTCAGCGTTATTTACTGTACAGTTGCGGCGTTAGCATCGCGTATATTAGCTACGATTATCGATCCTGTTCTTGTACTCATTGTGATGATCATTTGCTATATGCTTACGTACTGGATCATTTATCGCTATGTACCAATTGATTCACCGAATAAACCGATAACCAATAAAGACAAAATCAAGCGCATGCGCAAAGGCAGTACAATTATTGTGTCTGTGTATTTTGCCTTGCAGCTTGTTTTCTACTATTTTGCAAGCCGGTACCCGGCATTTCATTCTTATGGGACCAGCCTTTTATTGGGTACGGCTTGGCAATCCCTTACGCTCACACCGTTGGGTGCCATTCTGCTCAATAAGCTGAATGATTTACCTAAATTCTTCAGGAAGGAGGCACATCTATGAAGAAGTTCTATGGCGTTATCGCCGCTGTCAGCACCGTTGTTGCGGCGCTGGTCGCTTCCTCTGCCTGCTACTGGTTCTTCTACCAGCCGCAGGAGCCCGCGTCTCTGCGCAACAAGTAAGCAGACGCAGTGGGGGGCGATAGCGTCGCCTCCCATCTTCCTTTACCTATTCACGATCTTGGAAGGCGATGTGACGATCTTGGAAAAGGATAATAAAGAACAAATTCAACAAATACTGAATATTATCAAAATATCGTCGCTTGCTTTCCCAGCGATCGCGTTTTTGCAATACTATTCAAAGATGCCCGGCTTTTTATCCTATGTCACGCACGGGGTCTTAACAATTTCCATTCTCCTGATCATTCTGGTTATTTATATGCTGTGGATTTATCTGCAATCGAAAATTGCGAATAAATCAGTAACGCGAAAATTAATTGATCCAGTTGTATCCATGTCAATTGCATTGGTTTCTGTGGTTATGACAGGCTCTTATGAAAGCAGCTACAAATTTTTATTTATATTTGTAATTTTATTTACCAGTATTGAATGCAGCCAAAAAACAAGTATGACTGTAGCAGGTCTTTCCGCTACTATAGTTTTAGGAGTAGATTTAATATTTGCTCCCAGAGGGGCAGTCAATACTTACTTTGAAAGCGATATTATTCTGGCTTGCGTATTTTTGATTATTTCCTGGACCGTGGGATACTATGACGACATTCGTAAAAAGCACATCGATTACTTGAAGGAAATCGCCAATATCGATGGGCTTACCGAACTGTATAACCATCGATATTTCTATGAGTACCTTTCAAGTCAGATACGCGAAGCGGAAGAAAAGCATTTTCCGGTTTCTCTGCTTTTTATTGATATTGATAATTTCAAGTACTACAATGACCTGTATGGCCATCAAAAAGGCGACGATGTACTGCGGTCTATCGCTTTGATTATGAAGGCAACCTTCGCTAAAGAAACGTTCATCGCCCGATATGGAGGGGAAGAATTTGCCGTCTTGCTCAGCTATTATGATGAGGAGCAAGCTTTTGCGGAGGCGGAAAAATTACGCCGTGCTGTTCAGGAATATCCGTTTGATGGGCAGGAAAATTTACCAGGCGGCAATCTTACGGTGTCCGTAGGTGTATCCTCTTTCCCCAGCAAGGTGAAAACGGACGCAGAGCTGATTAAGAGCGCAGATGATGCTTGTTACCGCGCAAAATTCCTGTGCAAAAATCGCGTAGAATTATACTTCTCTATTTTGGATGAATTCCACTTTGCGCCGGAAGTGATTACCCAAATCAAAACACTCATCGCTGTAATTAACGCGAAGGACAAGTATACCTACCGGCATGTAGAACGCGTCGTATTCTATTCGAATCTTTTAGCGGATAAGCTGAATATCAGCCCTGACGAAAAGCGTAAACTGGTTTATTCCGCTTATCTGCATGATATTGGTAAAATCAATATCAAGGAAGAGATATTGAATAAAACCGAACCCCTTACCAATGAGGAATGGGAGATTTTAAAGAATCACCCTCAATACGCTGTGGATATTATTAAGAATAATGAAGCCATGGAAGAAATACGGCCGATTATATTGCAGCACCATGAGCGTTATGACGGCAAGGGGTATCCGCTGGGGCTGAAAGGCGAGAATATTCATTATCTTGCCAGGCTTCTGGCTGTTGTCGACTCTTTTGACGCGATGACCTCGCTTCGCCCTTATCAGAAAACCAAGACGTTTAAACAGGCGCTGATTGAGTTGGAACGCTGCAGCGGGACACAGTTCGATCCCGAAGCGGTGGAAGCGTTTATCTATTGTATTGAGAAGCTGAATAATGAAAGCGGAGACGTATGCGATACTTTCTGCTTGCTTCCTAACTAAAGAATAGTTTCGCTTTTCGTATTTGTTTTGTTTTCATATTCAATTTATATTGACGTGTGAAATTTGAATCGATATAATACATATAATTGAATAATTATCCATGTAGTGCAGACGGCTTTATGTATGTATTGTCAATGGCTTGTTGTTTCATTGGCATGATTATACGCGCTATTAAAGCAGCTATTCTGTATGAATATGCCAAATAATGAACTGGAAAAGGGAGGACGCAATCGTTTATGCAGTCACATGAAGAAGCGTCGCTTAAAATTGGCAAGAGAACATTTCTCATTGCTTTTTCTATTTTATTTTGTCTTATTATCGCTGTTGGAATTCTCACGCAAATCATCCCTACTGGAAGCTATCAACGGGACACAGTCAATGGAAAAGAGGTATTGATACAAGGCTCTTTTCAATTCACAAGCGCTGTAAGGCTGCCGGTATACCGCTGGTTTACCGCACCGTTTGAAGTACTGTTCAGCACGGATGGCGCCGTTATTGCCGTGATTATCTTTTTTCTTTTAGCGGTGAGCATGGCATTTTCACTGCTGGAAAAGAGCAATATTATGTCGCTGTTCATCATCAAAATTGTGAATCGCTTCAGCAATTATAAATATCTGCTGATGGCGATCATTGTATTTTTCTTTATGCTGATGGGCGCTGTTTTAGGCACGTTTGAAGAAAATATAGCTTTAGTCCCGATGATTATCGCGCTGGCGTATTGCCTTGGCTGGGATTCGCTGGTTGGGCTCGGTATGAGCTTACTCGCTTCCTGTTTTGGCTTTACGGCCGCAATATCCAACCCTTTTTCAATCGCCATCACGCAAGAAATTGCCGATTTACCATTGTATTCCGGTTTTGGGTACAGGTTAATCATCTTCCTCATCTATTACGGCGTTGTATTCTTCTTTCTGTATCGATATGCAAAGAGAATCGAGAAGGAGCCGACAAAATCATTAATATACGGTGACGATGTTCACCTGCGCGAAAAATACCGGGATATAGACAGCGTGCAGATGATGCTGAGCGAAAAAACGCCGGAGCAATATTCCCGGATTCGCCGTGCCGCTATCACTTTTACTGTATTTGTTATTGTCATCTTACTTCTGATTATCGCAGCGTCTTTTGTGCCGCTGCTTTCGGATTTGATTTTACCCCTCTTAGGTATTTTATTGCTGGTTGGGGGACTGGTTGCCGCTAAAATTGTAAAAATACCCCTTTTGGAAAGACTGGCCATCCTTTGGAAAGCAGCTTTAGGCATTGCTCCTGGTATTGTGCTGATTCTACTGGCGATGAGCGTTAAATACATCATCAGTGAAGGCGGAATCATGGATACTATTTTGTATTATACAGCGAATGCGATTATGACTACATCCCCGTATGTCGCCATTTTGCTGGTATACGCGCTTATTCTGCTGCTGGAATTGTTTGTTGGTTCCTCGTCCGCGAAAGCTTTCTTAGTTATGCCGCTGATCGCGCCGTTATCCGATTTAGTAGGAATCACCCGGCAAACATCAGTGCTTGCATTTTGCTTTGGTGACGGATTTTCCAATATCATTTACCCGACAAACCCTGTATTGCTCATCTGCCTGGGATTAACCGTAGTAACATACACCAAGTGGATGAAGTGGACGATTAAGCTACAGTTATTTTCACTGGTACTCGCTTGTGTATTTCTGTTGATTGGCGTCGCAATTCAATACGGTCCCTTTTAATAACCAAAGCAGAAAGCCGGTGCTAAAGTGCCTATTATTATTTTCATCGTAATGCTTCTTATCTTAGCAATCATTGTTGCCCTTCGTACCATTCACTTTAAACCCGCAGTTCAGCAGCAAGGTCAAAGCTATCCAGAATCTAACGCTATGCCGGTTGCGGAAAAACTGGCAAGGGCTGTTCGTATTGCAACGATATCTAAGATGGATGGAAAGCAAACAGACGGTGAAGCATTTTTACAGCTTCATGCACTTTTGGAAACGATGTTTCCATTGGTGCATCAGCAATGCGAAAAAACCGTTATTAATCAATATAGCTTGCTTTATCATTATGCATCGCCCAACTCACAGGCAGATAAAAAGCCAATTCTCATTACTGCGCATATGGATGTCGTCCCCATCGAACCGAACAGCGCGAATGAATGGCGTTATCCACCCTTTAGCGGCGATATTCAGGAAGGCTATGTGTGGGGCCGCGGTACATTGGATACTAAAACGCATTTCATCGCCGCTATGGAAGCGCTGGAAAACATCCTCCAATCAGGAAATGTGCTGAAGCGTGATGTATACTTCGCCTTTGGGCATGATGAAGAAATTAACGGCGAAGCCGGTGCAATGCAAATTGTAAAGTACTTGCAGGAAAAGCATCTGCAATTTGAATTTGTACTGGATGAAGGCGGATGCATTGTCCGTAATGTGCTGGATGGGATTCAAGAACCGATTGCAATGGTAGGGATAGGCGAAAAAGGATTTGCCAATATTCGCTTGACGGTGAATCAAGACGGTGGTCACGCCTCCATGCCTGCACGCCATACATCGCTGGGCATTTTAGCCAAAGCACTATGCAAGTTGGAAGCGCATCCGTTCCGTCCTCGCCTTACAGATGCAACGCGAGCCTTTTTATACCAGTTAGGCCCTTACATGCAGGGGTTGGATCGTGTGATTCTTGCAAATCTATGGCTGTTTCAACCGTTGTTTATCGCTGTTTTTTCGAGAACAAAAACCGGCAGCGCACTATTGCGTACAACCGTAGCCGTGACTATGGCGCAAGGCAGCCAGGCACCCAATGTGGTACCACAACAATCCAATGCTTATATCAATTGCAGGATATTGCCCGGCGAAAATGGTAATGATCTTCTTGCCCATATCCGTAAAGTGCTGAGGAAGTTGCCTGTTATGCTGGAACCGATCGTACTGGACGATCCTTCCGCGATTTCTCC
Source organism: Candidatus Limiplasma sp. (assembly GCA_963675655.1). Taxonomy (GTDB): domain Bacteria; phylum Bacillota; class Clostridia; order Christensenellales; family Aristaeellaceae; genus CAXXOK01. The sequence continues at coordinate 2,970,943 of OY776489.1, read as the reverse complement.
GACAGATTGCGATGCTTATCGCTTTGTAGCGGAGCAGATACACGAGGTATGCCCCAACGCAATTGTTGCGCCATATCTGGTGATGGCGGGGACAGATGCCCGAAAGTATGAAACGGTTTGCGATCATATTTACCGTTTTACACCATATTTAATTGAAAATGATGATTTATCAAAAATACACGGGGCAAACGAATGTATCAGCATTGTAAACGTGAACCGCTGCTATGATTTCTTTGTAAAGTTATTCAGTAAAATATAGCAAAGCTTTAGGGAATCAAAGCACTATTTGAGTATTTAAATTTCTTTCTCTATCGCTAAAACCTCATTATAAAATCCTCAAGACGCTTAACCCCAACAGTCGTTTATGGTATACTATTTGTAATGTATAGCAATGATAAATCGGCACACCGCCAAAAAAAGAAAGCGAGGAGAAGTTACTTTGTTAATGGAAGGTCAAAAGGCGCCGGCATTTACCTTGCCGGACGAAAAAGGGATTCACCATAGTCTGACTGATTTTATCGGGAAAAAAGTTGTACTGTATTTTTATCCGCGTGATAATACGCCGGGTTGTACGCGCGAAGCACAGGCCTTTAAAATGGCATATGATGTGCTGCAATCCCATGGCGTGGAAGTGATTGGTGTAAGCAAAGACAGTCAAAACTCTCATACTAAATTTAAAGAAAAATATGGTTTACCTTTCATTCTTCTGTCAGACCCAGATTTGGATGCGATAAAAGCGTATGAAGTATGGCAGGAGAAAAAGTTATACGGGAAAACCTCTTTTGGAGTTGTGCGCACCACATACCTGATTGATGAAGAAGGTAAGATTGAAAAGATCTACGCAAAGGTTAAACCGGATTTAAATGCTGGGGAGATTATCGCATACCTGGAGCAGGCGTAAAGAAAGCATTACATTATAAATAACTTCTGCGAGAGGAGGCCTGTTGTGACAGTCGTTTTAAATTATGTTATTTTTCAAAATACCATACAGCAATACCTGATCTTCATTGCAACGCTGCTGGGGAGCTTGCTTATCCTTCGGTTGGTTACCAAAGCGGGGATGAAGCGTTTGCAGGCAATTTGGGAAAAATCCAAAAAACCTATCGTCGGGATGCTGATTCACAGTGTGAAAAAGTACATTATCCCGGTATTGTACTTTACAGTGCTTGTACTTTGCGCGAGGATGCTGACTCTTTCAGCAGCCCTTACCACGATGCTTAATATCGCGATCCGTGTATTTGCTACGATCGTTGGCGGCTTATTTTTCTCCCATATTGCCACGTTTGCGATCAAGCAATATTGGCGGCAACAAAAAACAGCCGGAGACAGCAAAGTTGCCGTGCAATGGGTTGTTGGCATCGTGAAGTTCCTGATGTGGAGCATCATCGTTATCCTCTTCCTGCAAAACATCGGTGTAAAAATCGATGCACTGATCGCCGGGCTTGGTATTAGCGGATTGGCGGTTGCCTTTGCCGCACAAGTTGTGCTGGAAGACATTTTTTGCTATTTCACGATTTTCTTTGACCGTCCATTCGAAATTGGGGATTATATTGTTGTTGGCGATCAGTCCGGCACGGTTGAGCACATTGGGGTGAAAACCACGCGACTTCGTACATTGGATGGGGAACAGTTGATAATGTCCAATAAAGATTTAACAAGTTCCCGTATTCAAAATTATAAAACGCTTGAGAAACGCCGCGTACTATTTCATATAGGGGTTACCTATCAGACCACTGCAGAGGAATTGAAAAAAATTCCAGGCATATTAAAAGAGATCATTGATTCCGTACCGGATACGACGTTTGGACGCGTACATTTTTCTTCCTTTGGCGATTCCAGCCTGAATTTTGAAATTGTGTACTTCATCCTTAGCTCGGATTATAATTTATTTATGGACAGGCAGCAGGAAGTAAACCTGAAAATCAAACAGCAATTTGACGATTCCGGGTTTGATTTTGCCTATCCGACGCAAACCCTTTTTATTGAAAAAGACGATAAAGGCTGATTTTTCGAGTTCGGTTTTCGCAATATCTGATAGCAAGCATATATCAGATCTTTCAACAGAAAAGACAAGCATTTAGCAGGTTGGACTTGTCTTTTTCTGTTGCATTTTTCGCCAAATCAGGTATAATGCTAGTTGTAGTGTTTCTGTGCATACAGAAACAAAGTAGTATGGAAGGCGGTATTACACGATGAAGTTAGTAGTATTGGTAGCTTATGCAATCATGTTGATTGTTGTTATCTTCTTCACAGCACGAAAAAACCTGACATTAAGCGGCTTCCTCTTAGGAGGCAGAAGCGTTGGCCCATGGATGAGCGCACTCAGCTATGGGGCCAGTTATTTTTCTGCCGTTATCATCGTTGGCTATGCAGGTTCCATGGGCTGGAATGCCGGTTTATCGGCTATCTGGCTGGGAATCGGTAATGCGCTGATCGGCAGCCTATTGGCGTGGGCGTTGTTGGCGCGGCCAACGCGTCGCATGGGGGAACGCCTACAAGTAGCCACACTGCCCAGCTTCTTTGAGAAGCGCTACCAGAGCAAAACATTAAAGGTATTAGCAAGCCTGATGATTTTCATCTTCCTGCTGCCTTATAGCGCAAGCGTATATAAAGGACTTGGCAATATGTTCAGCAAAGCGTTTGGCTTTGATTATACATGGTGCGTAATCGGTATTGCCTTGCTTGCTTCCATTTATCTGTTTGCGGGCGGATACAAAGCCACGGCGATTACGGATTTTATTCAAGGACTGATTATGCTGGTGGGCATCACAGCCATTGTTGTTTATATTGTAAAGGCTGCAGGGGGCACTGCAACAGCGCTGAATCTGCTGGGTACGGAAGAAATAGGCGGACAGAACATGAATACGCTTATGCCGCCGAAAGGGAAAGAACTTTGGCTGCTCAGTAACGTAATTCTTACCTCTGTGGGCGTACTGGGTATGCCACAGATGATTCATAAATTCTTTGCGATTAAGGATGAAAAAAGCGTAACCCGCGCAACGGTTATTTCGACTGTTTTTGCGTTTATCGTTGCGGGCGGTGCATACTTCGCCGGCAGCTTCGGGCGTGTTGTGCTTAGTAAAATTGCTTCTGCGGATGGTACCACCACGATGGCTGCGCTGGTAAAGAGCGGGCAAATGGCAATGGATCAGATTATGCCGACCATGCTAACCGATACGACTGTCGTCGGCATTCCGGATGCAATGCTGGGACTATTCGTCGTACTGCTGTTATCCGCCAGTATTTCCACGTTAACCGCGTTGGTGCTTTCCTCCTCCTCGGTTATCTCCGTCGATCTACTGGGCGTAATAGCGCCCAAAATGAAGCCAAAAACAACCGTTTGGACGATGCGTGCCCTTTGTATTGCCTTTGTCGCATTCTCTTTAATTGTAAACTTTTTGATGCAGAATACCCCGATCGTATCGCTGATGTCGCTTTCGTGGGGCACGATTGCAGGCGCATTCCTGGCGCCGTTCCTATACGGGCTTCTCTGGAAAGGCGTTACCAAAGCCGGCGCTTTTGCCGGTGTGATTTGCGGCGCGTTAATCTCGTTGCTGCCGCCGCTTGTTACTGGGACGATGTCGCTGGCACCCATGAGCGGCGCTGCTGCGATGCTCAGCGGCTTGATCATCGTACCGGTCGTCAGCAAATTGACGCAGAAAACTGCATATTCAGCGGAGCACATAGCAGAAATTTTTGGCGAAGCCGCTTAGCTGTAATATTGCCCCTTCAACGGAAGTGATCAGCATTTTATAGACGGGAAAAACATAAAAAAGAAACCCCTGTTCAATTCTAAATTGGACAGGGGTTTTATAGATAGAGGAACGAATGAATCAGCTTTGCTATAACAGAAAACGGTCGTTCAATTTTTCAATAAACCGCGAGCAATTTTTCCGTCTACTGTACATTGTATATACCACCAATCGCCATGGTAATTGTAATCTCCAAGAATATAATAAGTTTCGATAGTATCTAATGTGGCACAGGCTGAGTAATTACCCAGTGGATTGTCTGTAACATATAATGTTGTATCAGCAGTCGTCTTTACTTATAAGAAATTGCGCTTATGCCATGTTTTTAAAGCTCTTTACATAACTTGGGGGGGGAATATTTGCAACTCGAGTTCCACCGTTGGTGGTATCAAATCAAACCATTAACCACACTTCCGCATTCAAACCACCGATGTATAAGGAGCTATTGGTAACATAAGCAGCCTTTCCGTCATTACACCGATATGCATCTAAAGAGAGGCAGTATATACAGGGCATGTTCCGCATCCGATACTATCCTTGAATTTGTAGAATAAGAATTCGGGAATATCTGTTTTCGTAGATTGGCTTGCACCGATAGATGTACCTGCGGAAGCGTAATAGGTGACAGAAACCAAGAAAAAGATTACCAGTAGAAAGCCAAATCCTTTTTGTATTTTGCACACCACATAATTTATGGTATATATGTTAAAATATATCTTCAAAATAATTAACTGTTAATATTTTACGCTCGCATGCTAAAAATTTTTAAAAAATGTAACCTGAACATAGGAATCTAATAGAATTAAGGCTATGGCAAAGCCAATTGCTTAATTTAAGTAGCTAGTCGATAGCAGAATTAGCGGTAATCTGCTAGTACTGATTTTGTTCGAGTAATATCGCGCGCCTATACTTTTGAACGAACCGGTTGTTGCCTGTATTGTTAAACACCATACATCTAATAAAAGCAGACAGCATGGTTCATTTAAAATTGCTTAATGAGTATGCAATTCTGAAATCAATTTTGGCAAAACACGTTCAAACTGTACTCCGTACCGCAGCGGTTCGCCGCCATCAAGGGTAAGGCGAATGCTTTCATATGTGCAGTTCAGCGCAATTGAAGCAGCTTGGTTCAATGGTAAATCGCTTAATAAAGCTGATAAGAGAAAGCTGGCCATCACATCGCCAGTACCATGGAAAACACCTGCAAACTTGGGACGGAAAAGCAACTGTAATGTATCGTCCTTGCGGTTGTATACGGCCACGCCAATTTGTGCGTCGTTAAAAGAAACACCGGTAATTACGATTTGTGCAGGGCCAAGAGCAGATAAACCCCGTGCCAGCTGCAATATATAGCTTTCATCATACCCAGAAGCGCAATACGGAACACCAAGCAGCAAAGCGGCTTCTGTAAGATTGGGAATGATGGTATCGGCTTTTGCGCAAAGAGCACGCATCTTTTCCGGCATGGCTTTATCCATCAGTGCGTAGAGCTTGCCATTATCTGCAAAAGCGGGATCAACAAAAATATGCGTTTTCGAATCGCAAAGCTGTTCTATCATGCTGGACACCAGCTCTATCTGGTGTACCGAAGCTAAATAACCGGTATAAAACGCATCGAAGTGCAGCCCCAGCGTAGCGATGTGCCGAGATATGGGCATCAACTGATCGGTCAGATCAAGGTGCGTATAGCCGGTAAATTCACCTGTATGGGTGCTAAGCAGCGCTGTGGGTATAACCGAAGTATTGATGCCGGCCGCAGAAAGAATCGGCAGTGCAACCGTAAGCGAGCAACGGCCCACACAAGAAATATCGTGAATGGCTAACGCGCGTTTCTGCATGAAAATTGCCTCCGTTTCGTCAGTCCCCATCATACACGAAAACGAAAAAAAAGCAAGCGGGCATTGACAGCAAGGCTTTCGTAAGGTATCGTAGCTATCAGTTGTATACAGGGAGGAATGGTTATGCAAAAGGCGCTGGTTTCCGTAACAGGACAGGATAAAGTTGGGATTATTGCAAAGGTTAGCACAACATTGTGCGAACAGAATATCAATATTACGGAGATTTCTCAAACCATTTTAGATGGTTGTTTTACAATGTTAATGGTGGTAGATTTATCTAAAGCAAAAGGCACTTTTGAACAGATCGCAAAAATGCTTGCCGATGTTGGACAGGAAATAGGTCTGGTTATCAATATTCAGCGTATGGAATTGTTCGCGGCAATGCACCGCATTTAATGGAGGGACACTGATGATAGAATCCAGCGAAATCCTTCAAACGATACATATGATCCAGCAACAGCATTTTGATATCAGAACGATCACAATGGGTATCAATTTGCTGGACTGCCGTAAAAACACAGATGCAGAAACAGCCGAATGTGTATACGAGAAAATTGTTAAACTGGCTGGCAATTTGGTAAAAGTTGGCTGCGAACTGGAAAGCGAACTTGGCGTACCGATTGTAAATAAGCGCTTGAGCGTAACACCCGTCAGCATGATTTCCGGCTCGGATCCTACCAAAATCGCTGTTGCGCTGGATAAAGCAGCGGGAGACGTAGGGGTCAACCTGATCGGCGGGTATGGCGCGTTGATGCACAAAGGTGGCACAAATGCGGAATATACACTGCTGGAAAGCATGCCGGAAGTGTTTGCAAGCACCCAGCGGCTTTGTGGCAGCGTAAATGTAGGCAGTACTCGCAGCGGAATTAATATGGACGCCGTTCGCAAGATGGGCGCGATTGTAAAACGCACAGCGGAACTGACCAAAGATCAGGAGAGCTTCGGGTGTGCTAAGATCGTTGTATTTGCAAATGCTGTTGAGGATAATCCCTTTATGGCCGGTGCATTTCATGGCCCGGGAGAAGCAGAATGCGTGATAAACGTCGGTGTCAGCGGCCCGGGTGTTGTGCAGCGCGCACTGGAAGAAGTGCGCGGGGCAACGTTCGACGTGGTGGCGGAAACCATTAAGCGCACTGCTTTTAAAATTACCCGTGTTGGAGAATTGGTAGCACAGGAAGCCGGAAAGCGGCTCAACGTGCCGTTTGGCATTGTGGACTTGTCCCTTGCACCTACACCAGCCCGTGGCGACAGCGTTGCTTATATCTTGCAGGAGATGGGGCTGGAAATGGCCGGCGCGCCCGGTACAACAGCAGCCCTTGCCATGCTGAACGATATGGTGAAAAAGGGCGGTGTAATGGCATCCAGCCATGTAGGCGGCTTAAGCGGAGCGTTTATCCCGGTGAGCGAGGATATTGGTATGATCGAAGCCGCTACCGCCGGTTGCTTGAACATCGAAAAACTGGAAGCCATGACCTGTGTTTGTTCCGTCGGTCTGGATATGATCGCTATTCCTGGCGATACAAGCGCTAATGCCATCTCCGGTATTATTGCGGACGAAGCCGCCATCGGCATGGTAAACAATAAAACCACTGCCGTACGTGTAATTCCTGCTTATGGGAAAAAGGCGGGGGATACAGTTAACTTTGGCGGATTGTTTGGCTTTGCCCCGATTATGAAGGTGAATCCCTTCGGCAACGATGCGTTTATTGAGCGCGGCGGCCGGATACCGGCGCCTTTGCACAGCTTAAAAAATTAATTGAATCAACAAAACAGCACCGTAGTTATACGCAAGCTACGGTGCTGTTTTAATTTGTCGCTTATTCTGCTGTGTTTTCGTTTGTGGGTATGGACTTGATAAAGTTCTTTTCATCTTTGCGCAGCCAATACCCGCAATGCAAATAGAATTCATGTGCTTTTACGCGGTTAAAGCCTGATATAAGTCGTACAGAAACACAATTGCATTCCTGCGCCCATGCTTCCACGGCGTTTAACAGCATACGGCCTAATCCATACCCTTGTAGGGATTGCTCTACTGCCAGCGAGAGTATGTTCTTCATGCTCTCGGCATACGTGTTTTCATAATCAGCAGCGTGCAGATAACCGCCTACATAGTCGTCTTCCAAGCGATAAGCAACAAAAATTCGCTCGGTATCCCGTTTTAATATATATGCTAACCGTTCGCGCGTGCGGTCAATTGGAAAATTATATCCCAAAGCATCCCGGTTGATGAAACATATTCTGTCTGCATCCTCTACGTTTGCCAATCTCACTGCCCAACTCATCACATCGCCCCCGAACCATATAGTAGGAATGCGTGGTATTGCTATGCCTAATAATGCATGGGGGTAAATCACTATTTACAGTATCACAGCTTTACCCTATGCAAAATTAATTCAGTTCCTTTAAATTGATCCACGAAAGCCTTTGCCGACAATTTCCCCTGTATTAGTGATTAATATAAAGCAGCAAGGATCAATTTCCCGGGCATAATGCCGCAGGCTTACAGCTTGTTGGCGGTTGAGTACGGTAAGGATAATGGTTTTATTCTCATGCGTATAAGCGCCCTCACCGTGTAATTCCGTTGCCCCGCGATGGAGCTGGTTCACAATGAACTGAATCATCGGCTCCGGTTTTGCAGTAATAATTTGAAAGCACTTATGCACATTAATATTTTCTAGCACCATATCGACTACAACCGCTTTAATCATTAAGCCAAGTACGCTGAACAACCCGGTTTCAATGCCAAAAGCAACCCCGGCCATCGCGGTAATGATGATATCCACAAACAATAAGCTAATGCCGATATTCAGCGATGTATACCGACGCAGAATCATCGCGATTACATCGGTACCGCCGCTGGAGGATTGCAGGTTAAAGAGAATGGCACTGCCAATAGCGGGCAATGTAACGGCGAAAACAAGCTCTAAAAGCGGTTGATTCGTGAGCGGAGACGAGAGGGGAATGTAATATTCAAATAACCATGCAGCGCCAGACATTACCAGACTGCAGTACACAGTGCGAACGCCAAAGCTACGGCCAAACACAAAAAAGCCAACAACCAACAGTAATTGGTTGATGACAAACATATATGAAGCCTGGCTGATTACCGGGTAATAGTGATTGAGGATAATTGATAAGCCGCTAACGCCACCGGTAGAAAAATGGTTGGGAAATTTAAAAAAGTATACGCCCACTGCGATGAGGATGGAACCGAGTGTAAGCAGAATATAGTCCCGAAATACAGATGGTTGCCGGGCCGGGCGGCACATGGGCGGACGATAAGACTGATGAGCCATGTATTTCTCCTTTGGGTTAATACAAATTTACTTAGCCGCTTACACAAGCGTACCGTTACGGAATCGCTCCATCAAATCAAACGCGATACTCGCGGGGCCCATATGCTTAGGAAGTTCTAATCGGGGAAACCATTTCGCTTCTGAAAGCTCGCTGGTTTGCAAAGTGATCTCAGGTGATCCGTCCAGCTCGGCATGGAAACCCAGCATTAGGCTTTGGCTGAGTCCCCAGGGTTGACTTGCTATATAACGGACATTTTTCACTCGTAAACCGACTTCTTCTAAGATCTCCCGGTGAACGGTCTGCTCAGCTGTTTCTCCAGCCTCAACATATCCGGCGATCAGGGTGTAGTGGGGGAACTGACTGCGTGCATTACGGGCCAGCAATAATCGGTCGCCATCCGTAATGGCGACGATCACAGCCGGATGAATGTTGGGATACTCAACATTACCGCAGTTTGGGCATAATAGCGCGCGCTCTTCTGCGGCAGGGCTCATATGGCTGCCACAAACGCCGCAAAAGCGGTTATGAGCGTACCAAACAGAAAGATGATAGGCTGTATTGAGTAAAAATCCGTCCTCCGCTGGTGAAAGCTGGCGAAAAATGCGAACGGGTTTTAGTTCTAACCCTTTTGGAGCTGAAAAATGGGAATCGGTCTGCGCAATGCAAATGCGACGCTTTCCAAGCGTTAGCGCATGCAAGAGCGTTGCTGTAACGGGCGTTTCGATATAATCATGTCGGCTTGGCAACATGTAACCATCCGGCGTGCTTTTAAGCCAAACGTTGTCTTTTTGAAACAGAAGGGCTGTATCATCCACGGCACACGGCGCCGCATCAAATGCAAGGCTAAATAAACTGGGATTCGCGTTGATAAGCATACCTACACCTCGTTGGAGTTAAAATTACGTACCCATCATAGCAGAAACCAAATGATTGTCAATGCTCATGCGAAAAACTTGTTTATACTTAAATAGACATATTAAGAAAATCCCTGAAAAATACGGGTGTGTATATTGACAGTCAAGCACGTGTGTGCTATTATATTTAGGTCGCCAATGAACGCGCAAAGCCTGTTGTGGTAACGCATAATCGTTCGGCGAAACTGTGGTCTGTTGGCTCAGTTGGTAGAGCACATCGTTCACATCGATGGGGTCACTGGTTCGAGTCCAGTACAGACCACCAAAAGCCCTTGAGAGATCAAGGGCTTTCTTTATATCTATCACTCGATATAGGAAAGGTGGTATTCACATGAAAAAGCACATCTGTTATGACAAGCTTACGAAAAAGAAGAAGCACGAAATCGACTTGATAAGCAGAGGGACGTGGTTTGGCGTCAACCCCGTAACACGAAAACCTGAAAATTCAAAAGCCTATAACCGCAGAAAATCGCAAGATTGGAAGAAGGATTCCGGACTTGCGCTTTTATTTTATTGAAAAATCATCATAACATTGAGATATGACACCAGTCGTACGATACATGTTTGACTATATTTTACCCGTAATTATCGTGATACCGTTGCTTGGCTACGATAAAAACAGGGTTACGGCAACAAATCAATTCCATGCTGCGCCGTATGGGTAAAATAGGTTTTGCGCCACCGTTTGCGCAGCGTACGATAGGCAGCCTTGGCTTCATTTTCATTATCAAATGCGCCGTATACAGCAGACCCACTGCCGGTCATCATCGCAAATTGTGCTCCGCAGGCGGAAAGCGCAGCAATCGCTTCTGCAATTTGTGGTCGAGCTGCTTGCACAGCTTGCTGCAGCACATTTCCAGCAGAGGCGGAAAGTTTGGCAAAGTCTTTTGTTTGCAGCGCAAGGAGCGCCTCATCTGTTTTAGGGTGATTTATACGCGCGAGCGAATCGTACAAGCGGAAAACATCCGACGTCGACAGGGGCTTACAAGGCTGAATGATAACCAATGGTACCCTGGGCGCGGGTTGTAGCGCCTGTAATTCTTCGCCGATACCGCCAACCCGCGTAAAGCCGCCTAGCAGCATAAAGGGAACATCGGCGCCGATTGTAATGCCCAACGATAATAGTTGTGCCATCGATAAGCCGGTTTGCCAAAGTTCGTTTAAGCCTATCAATGCAGCTGCCGCATCCGCGCTGCCGCCACCCATTCCAGCGCCTGCCGGAACATGCTTTTTCAGCGTAATATCCGCGCCTTTTGCGCATTTTGTTTTCGTTTGCAGCGCGCGCGCTGCTTTTAATACTAAATTGTCAGTATTGGAAATTGCATCATTTCCGCTTACTGATAACGAAAGTGTATCGGCAGGTTCCAAGGTAATATCATCCGCGAGGTCGACGCTGCTCATCAACATATCCATTACATGGTATCCATCAGGCCGCGTCCCCAGAATATCCAGCGACCAGTTGATTTTTGCGCGTGCAAGTACCCTAAGCATTGCATACAGCCCCTTCTTGTGCTATATTTACTTATTATAGCAGGTTTTCTTTTTTCAGCAACCAAGGGAGGAATATCATGACGGCACGTAAAGAAGGCATTCCCATTTTGATATCGCTGGATGCAAAATCCGCCGCAGATGGACAGCCTGAAGACGTGATGCGCATGATTACTTCGGGAGAGCTGGTCGAGAAGAAGGACGAAACCATCATCCGTTATGAAGAGAATCTGGATGAGAATGAACCACCCCAGCAAATTGAACTGGCACTGCGAAACGACGGCATTACAATGAGCCGCAACGGAACGATCAAAGCCGATATGGTTTTTCAAAAAGGGAAGCGGTATGAGAGCCAGTACCATACGCCATATGGCGTGTTGGATATGGCTTTGTACTGCATAAAAGCTGATTTTTCCAACAATCAGGACGGTGGAGAGGTCGCACTGTTATACCAGCTGGATCTTGGCGGGCAGTACGCTGCAGTACACGATATGCGTTTGCACTGGATACGGAAGAAGGCTACCTAATGGAAGCGCTGCCGCAAAAGGAACTGGCTGCTTTATTGGGCGAAGGCTGTTTCCTGCGCAGAATGGATGGTCATAACGCACTATTCATCACCGATGCGCCAAGACGCTTTGATCAAAACACGCTCCGGCAAAAGCAAAGCATACTCATTCAAAATGGATTTACCTGTACCGAACAGGAAAATAGCTTATGGCAAATTGACATCACAGATCTACGTTACCAGCAGATTTTTAATCGATTCCGCATGGATAAACTGCCTGCTTTTCCAGATGATCCTGTATTGATAGATATTTATACGCTCATCCGGTTATTAGCGCTGCATCCTGGCCCCTGGCACAGACAGCCGCGCAATATGCTTCGCGAAATGCTAAAGCAAAGCGGCAGTTCCTCCGCCGCCATCCAGGCCGCTCCGCAATGGATTGCGCAGTGCGCCATCTTACTGCGTAAGCACCAACCGCTTCCATCCGAAGCTGCCGGATTGCTGAACGAAGCAATGCTAAAAGCGGAAAAGGAGCATTAGTATGATTTTACAGTACTACGGCCATTCTCTGTTTACCATGGCTTTTGAAAACGGCACGACGCTTTTAACTGATCCATATGGGGATTTTTATAATTATCCCAAACGCACCATCAAGGCAGATATCATCACCGTCAGCCACCACCATCACGATCACGATGCAGTAACCATGGTAGAAGGGGATCCGCTGGTTATTGATACCGCAGGCGTGTTTTCGCCAAACGCCGAATTAATTATTACCGGTGTACCCAGCAAACACGACACACAAAACGGCGCGCAGCGCGGGGACAACCTGATTTTTGTGATCATGGCTGAAGGACTGAAAATTGTGCATATGGGCGATATTGGCCACGTGATCAACGACCGGCAACGCCACGCGATTGGTAAACCCGATATACTGTTGTTGCCCGTAGGCGGTTATTACACTACGGATGCAAAAGCTGCCATAGAAAATATTCATTTATTAGAACCACGTGTATCTATTCCTATGCACTACCGTACCCGCTACAATGAATCAATGCCCATACAGACCGTACAGCCATTTTTCGAATTGCTGAAAGTAAACCCCGACCCCATGCCGCTCATCCGTTTTACCAGCGGAGATTTGAATCAGCGGCCACCGGTAATGATGCTTTCCATCACGGATCGTGAATCGAAATAGAGGATATCCGTCAAGCACATCTATCGCATGAATCATATAAGGAGGGGACGGAATTGAAATACGTTTTCATTACCGGTGGTGTGGTTTCTTCATTGGGGAAGGGTATCACCGCGGCGTCCTTGGGCAAACTACTCTCAGCACGCGGGTATCGCGTCAGCTTGCAGAAGCTGGATTTATTCTATAACGTCGAGCCGGGCTTACTTAGTCCGTTGGAGCACGGAGAAGCTTTTATTACGGAGGATGGCACAGCCGCTGATTTAGATATTGGCCATTATGAACGTTTTGTGGATGTAACGCTTTCCGGCGACGCTACATCCACCACAGGTAGAGTCCATCGCAGGCTGATTGAGAGGGAACTACACGGAGAGTTTCATGGCGGAACCGTGCAGGCAATTCCACACGTAGCTAACGAGATCAAGCAGGTGATCCGCGAGGCTGCCGAAAATGCAGGCTCGGAGATACAATTGGTGGAAATCGGCGGCACGGTGGGGGATATGGAAGCCTCTGTTTATCTAGAAGCGATACGACAGATGCGTTGGGAATGTGAAAACGCAAATGATTGCTGCTATATTCACATGACGTTAATGCCGTTTATTGTTACAGCAGGAGAATTAAAAACAAAGCCAACGCAAAACAGCGTGAAGGTTTTACGCTCCATGGGAATTCAGCCGGACGTGATCGTTTGCCGCACGGAGGTTCCCATGACTACGGAAACCAAGGATAAAATTGCTTTATTTTGCAACGTAAAATCAACCAATGTTATTCAAAACAGAGATACACAGGACCTATATGATGTTCCGCTTATGCTGGAGAAAGAGGGACTACCCAAGGCGGTTTTGGCCGAATTGGGTTTAGAGAATAAACCGGCGTATCTGGATGATTGGAAGAATATGCTACAGCGCTATAAAGAACTGACCCACACGCTACAGGTTGCGTTGGTCGGCAAATATGTATCCGTACCGGACGCATACCTGTCTGTAAAAGAAGCTTTACGGCATGCTGGCCTGGCTGAAGGGGTTAATGTGGCCGTAAACACCATCAACAGCGCCGAAATCACCCCCAATAATGTACAAGCGCTGCTGCATAACGCCGATGCTGTTGTTGCCCCGGGAGGATATGGAATTCGCGGCACCCAAGGTATCATCCTTGCAGCGCAGTATGCGCGGGAGAATCAATTACCCTATCTGGGAATTGGATTTGGTATGCAACTGACGATTGTAGAAGCGGTACGTCACCTGCTCGGCTTAGAAAGCGCAAATACAACCGAGGCAGACGCGGAAACGACCGAACCTGTCGTAAAGATTCCGCTAGACCGTGTATGCCAAAACGACAGCCGTTCGGCAGCGCGTATGGGCGGCAGCGATATTAAGCTGTTTGATGGCATGCTCAAAACGCTATACGACGCCGAAGTCATCCACGAGCGGCATAGCAACCGTTATGAGATAGACCAGCGCTATTTGGCTGGTTTGGCGGATAAAGGGCTGCGTATGGTGGGCGCAAGCGTAGAAACAGGGTATCCGGAAGCCTTTGAACTGGAAGGGCACCCGTTTTATGCCGCGGTGATTTATCATCCGGAGTATCAGTCCCGGCCACTGCGTCCCCACCCGCTATTCACAGCGCTTTTACACGCTGCAAAGAAAGGTAATCAGTCTGTATCCTAAGCGTTCCAGCACGAAATATTGAGCCTGTTTACTGCTTCTGGGCGCTTTGCCCTGAAGCATTTTTACATTTCAGGCGGCTATTTTCAACCAACAATTGGGATTAGCCGTTTGCATCCCGTAGGGATTGTGTTATAATTTTGTAACGGTTGCGACAGAAACCAAGATAAGGGGGGACAGCCGGAATGCAGCACAGTTCGCCGCGAAACCGCAGGCCAACGAAAAGCTATGCGCCTAGAAAGCGCAAAACCCGCGCAGCGGCGGTAATACCGTTAATGTTGTTGTTTTTAGCGTGTATCGCGCTAATGTACTTCATCTTCCCCAAAGATGCAGGCAAGCATGTAGGCAGCAGTGTATATGACGGACTTGTCATCAGCGAGGTAATGGCAGCCAATTCATCCGCCGTGCCGGATGAGAACGGATCGTTCAGCGATTGGCTTGAAATCTACAACGGCACCGGCAACGATGTGAACATGGAAGGCGTAATGCTGACCAATCGTACAGACCGCATCACATTCCCGTTTCCGTCCTATGTATTGAAAGCAGGCGAATATGTTGTTATTTTCGCTGACAATCAATACCAGTTGGATACGAGTGCGCCGTTCCATGGCAAGTTTAAAATTTCGTCCGTAGGCGAAACATTGTACTTATATGATCCGGATATGTACTTGATCGATCAGGTAGAAACGCCTACGATGACCGCGGATCAAAGCTATATTTGGACCGGTACGGATGAAAATGGAAATGCGCAATATGAACTGACGGATTACTACAGCCCGGGGTATGAAAACACCGAGGCCGGCTTTACCGCATACCGCTCGGAAAACGCTATTCAAACCGGTGCTTTGATTATTAACGAAGTATGTCCCGATCCCAAGGTGGGCATTCCGGATGAAGACGGGGAAATCGTGGATTGGCTGGAACTGCGCAACACGACCGATCAGCCGATTTCGCTTGCCGGGTACTGCTTAAGCGATAAGGAGAATAAACCGCTTGAGTGGCGGTTCCCCGATTCGGCTTATATCCCTGCTAACGGATATTATCTTGTCTATTGCAGCGGAAAAGACAAGTTGCAGGCAAACGGCGTACCACATACTAATTTCAGCATCAGTGCCGAGCGCGAGACAATCATTTTAAGCAACAGCAACGGCCAACTGGTAGATCGTGTATCCATCGAAAATGTTCCGGAGGATTATTCGGTAGGGCGCAACCTTACCGGCGCGTGGACTTTCTATTCGCTGGCAACACCGGGCAGCCCGAATGACGCCGACGGGCAAAGCAAAACCGACCAGTTGATTCGCGCCTATAACAGCTCTGGGGTTTATATTACCGAGGTTATGGCATCTAACGATACCATAGCCTTGGGAACCCTTGGGCTTACGTGTGATTTTCTAGAATTGTATAATTCCACAAGCGAAACGGTCGATTTAAGTTATTATGGTCTAAGCAATACGTTAAAACGGCCGCGGAAATGGCAATTTTCGCAGGGCACGACCATTGCGCCGGGTTCATACCTGATTGTTTATCTTGATGGTGATGCGACGCTAAATACCTATTACGAACCTCATACCAATTTCACACTTTCTAGGAATGGCGGGGACACCGTCAGTTTTTGTGATCCCAACGGAAAAGTACTGGACCGCATCCCGCTTTCTGTGTTACCGACAGATCACAGTTATGGCCGCTCCTCCGGCTATGCGGGTTTTTATTATTATAACGAACCGACGCCCGGCGCTGCTAACGGCACGGGATACTATGGCTATGCAAGCAACCCGTCGTTTTCACAACGCGGCGGCGAATATACAGGTTCCGCACAGGTTACCATCACAATTCCTGAAAACACGAAGGTGTATTACACCACAAACGGAGCCATCCCCACGGAGGATTCAACATTATATAATTACGGTGATGTTTTAGAGATTACGCGCTCTACGGCGCTGCGTGCCCGCGCTTTTGACGAAAGCGGCCTTCTGCAGCCCAGCGAAGTCATTACCCAAACCTATTTACCCAATGTTTATCATGCTTTCCCGATTGTAAGCGTAGTTTGCGATCCGAATGATTTATGGAACGCAGAAAACGGCATGCTGACTGTTGGCGATAACGTAGATAAAAGCAAGGGTATCCCTTTTAAAAACGCAGTATACCGCGAATTTGGCAAGATCCCGCGGGAAGGTTATATTGAAATGTACCTTAAAGATGGTACACAATTGCTGAACCAGGGAATGGAGTTTAGCTTACAGGGGCAATATAGCTTGGATATGCCGCAAAAGTCGTTTAAAGTAAAAGCCAAGGCGAAATACGGTGCGAAATATTTTGAAGCTGCTTTATTTGAAGACAGAGTTTTTACGCAGTACAAAGGCCTGGTGCTGCGTAACAGCGGCAACGACTGCGTTTGGACGCGCTTTAACGACGGCTTCCAAAGCCGGTTGATAGACGCTTTCAATAATAATGCTTCCACGCCTTCCACGGTTATCCATCAGGCATGGAACCCGGTTGTGGTATACATCAACGGACAATACTGGGGCCATTATAACATGCGCGAGCGTGCGGATCGCTACTTCATTGTTCAGCATGAAGGGCTGGATTTAAGCCAGGCGGATCAACTGGATGTGTTAGAGGCCAGTGGTAAACTCGTTTACGGTTCCAGCAGCGAGTATAAAGCTATGATAGCCAAGGTTAAAAAAAGTTCTCCTGGTACTAATGCGGATGATTTACAGTACATACTGGATAATATTGATATTGATAACTATTTTGACTATATGGCCTTTGAAATGTTTTTTGGCAACTCTGACCCCGGTAACATACGCTTCTATAAACTGAAAAAGGAAGGCAGTAAGTGGAAATGGCTTTTCTACGATGCGGATTACGGCCTTTTCCGTAGCGGTTTTGACAGCGTAACTTCGTATCTTAAAGATTCCGGCGCCGGTCAACAAAAAATAGACAATACGCTGATTGTAAAGCTGCTGGAAAACGATGAGATGATGGATAAGTTTTTAACCCGTCTCGGCGAGATTTATCAGTACTTCACGTCGGATAAAATGCTTGAAATTTTCAATTCGATGGCCGCTGAATTAGAGCCTGAAATGACGGTTCATTTCAACCGCTGGGCTGAAAAGAATGACAAGGCAATCAACGTGGATTCACCGACGACACCGGAAGGCGCGCTGCGCTACTGGTACACGAGACTGGATTATACCCGAAATGTATTAAAAAAGAGGCCGACCTATTTTTACGAGATGGTGCAGGAACGCCTTAAACTATCGGATGAGCAAATGCTGCATTACTTTGGCGAAAAGCCGCAATTACCGGACGACGCCATCGTAACGGAGGGGAAGAAGTGGGGCTGATGTATACCGCTAGCACTCATCGCAAAATGATTGCATATCCTGGTATCAACTGCCTTACGGTTATTCCGCGGCTTGACAAAGAATATGCATCCGGCTATGATAATCCCAATTACAAGGAGGAGTATCTGATATGACGTTCTCGGCACTACTACTGGCAACAAGCACTGCGAGCATTATCTCTGCTACGGGTTTGGCTGCCGAATTCAAGTCCATTGTTCCCAGCGACCTGTTTCTGGCGCTTGGGCTTGGCTTTGTGGTTGGCTCCATCATCGCCATCGTATATAAAAAGACATATCGTGGCGTGCTGTACAGTCCATCTTTTGCTGTTACACTGATTATGCTTACGCTTATCACTACGCCGGTGGTTATGTGCATTAAAAGCGATATAGCGCTGTCCATGGGCATGGTTGGCGCATTATCTATTGTACGTTTCCGTACTGCAGTAAAGGACCCAATGGATACCGCCTATATGTTTTGGGCGCTAACGTCGGGTATCTTACTTGGCGCAGGGCTACACCTGATTGCTGTAATCGTAGTACTGTGCATTGCGGTGCTGATGTTTATTCTCACCTTTGTGCGCTTTAGCTCGCCAAATTCATACCTGCTGGTAGTGCATTATGACGAGTATTGCGAGCAGGCGATCAGCGCAGAACTTCGCCGTTCCGTGAAAGGCTTTAAACTGCGCAGCAAATCGTTGACGCGTGCAGGCGCAGAAATGACGTACGAAGTGCGACTGGGTGAACGCCACGAAATTGTTACCCGTATGCTTGATATTGAAGGCGTGCACGATGCTACGCTGGTTGCCTGCCAAAGCGAAGTAGGCGCATAGGGGAGCGACAGACGCTTGTTTTCACGCCCAACCCGGATAAAGGAGGCGCCGTCGTGCCCGTTGCCGTACCACTTCGCCATGAGCTGAAGTATTATATATCACCGATGGAGTATCATTTACTTTCCAATGCGCTGGATCGCGTACTGGAGAGAGACCCAAATGGTGATGAAGAAAATAACGAGTACCATATTCGGTCACTGTATTTTGATACCATCCGTAACGATGCGATGATGGATAAAATCAGTGGTATTAAAAACCGGGATAAATACCGGATTCGTATCTATAATTTTTCCGACAAGCTGATTCGCATGGAATGTAAAACCAAGGTTGGCAATCTCATCTCCAAACGCTCTGTTGCCATACCCCGCTTGCTTGCGGATCAATTGATCGCAGGAGATCCAACGGGACTGGAGCGCACACGCAGCGGGCTTTTACAGGATGTTTTCCGGGAAATGACGGTGAATTTGCTGCGCCCGGTTGTATTGGTAGACTATGTACGGGAAGCATACCTCCATCCTGCGGAAGAGGTGCGCATCACTTTTGATAAGCAATTGCACACCGGCTTGCTTTCGCATGATCTATTCAATCCTTACGTACCGACGATTTCGCCGTTTGACCACGATGAGATGATTTTGGAAGTAAAATTCAACCGTATGATGCCGCCGTTTATCCGTGATTTGCTATGCACCTATGTGCATAGCGCACAAAACAGCGCAATATCCAAATATACCTGGTGCAGGCGGTTTGAAGGGTTTGAATAAATTGTCTGTTATCATTTTTACCCGGCGCATGCCTGAAAAGTGGGGGAGGCTTATATGAGAAGATTCATTAGTTTGCTGCTGACCATTGCGCTTTGCGCCGGATGCATGACCACGGCTATTGCAGAGAGCACCGCCAGAGAGGCTTTCATTAATCAGATTATTGCTACAGCTGAAGATACGTATAACAAAGCAAACGGAAAGTTGCAGCGGGCGCAGTATGCCGGCGACATTTATGTATGCAAAAACTATACTGTCTATTTGTTCCGCCAGAACCGCGATGATTTTCGCATGGCGCAATATCCAAATGTAGAATTGGTGATTCCGGATAATTTACCATCCAGCGAATGCACTACCTATGCGTATGGTCTGGAATGGAAAGATGTTTCCGCCGCAGAGGGGAATCCGTTTGAGGTTGCAGCCACTTTCCGGTACGATGATTCCATCAGTATGGATGAGAATAAAGTATATGCGCGCCAGTTTATGATGCAAGTTGAGCGAGGCGACTATTTCCAGATGTCTGCGGATTATTATTACGGCGTAGGCGCACATAGTCTGGTTTTTATCGCCAACTATGATCCCGAAAACCAAACAGTACGCTGGACGGATTCCAACATGAAGGGTCAAAAAAAGAACGGCATCCGCTACGGTCTTGTACAGTTTGACGCTGAAAAGGACATTGATTGGTTCGTGGATGCATTTTGCCATAAAAAAAGAGGCGCCACTTTGTATCGTCTTCGGGATGATATTATTTTTGCAAGTGATGCTAACACAGCAAGTGTAACCGTTACTACGAGTGACAGCGATAACTAATTGATCCGTAGATTATAAAATACAAAAAACGCGGTAAGGGAAACCCGCCGTGTTTTTTGAATGCAAGCTTTAGCGTAATAAATCCACCAGCTGAGCTGGTGAGAATGAATTGCTTTATCTTTCAGACGTAGGGCGAAGCGAATGACAAGTTGTATGCCGTCCAAAACATAAACGCATGGATGATGGCTCGTTTACGAGCAGTAGTGCAATCATTGCAATTGATAGATCGTTCAGTGCGTCTTGAGACGCGGCCGGTAAATTCGCCTTGAAGGCGCGGTGCATACCACCAGCTTAGCCGGTGGTTTTGATTTATCAAATTTTTTCAGGCTCGCGTGGCGCGCGATCAGCATCTTCATTCGTTGTTAATACTGGCTCTTCGTTAAGATGCGTATGGGCAGCTGCCTGTCGCATACGTGCGTCGCTCATGCTGGCGTAATGTTTCCGTGTCGTGTTTACATCCGAATGGCCTAACGCTTCCGCAACCAAATAAATATCCTCTGTTTCTTGATAGAGATTTGTTGCGTAGGTGCTGCGCAGCTTATGAGGACTCATGCGTTTTTTAAGGGGAACTACTAACATGGCATATTTTTTTACCATCTGTTCTACGGCGCGCTGTGTAATGCGGCGTTTTTGCAGCGATAAAAAGAAAGCATGTTCATGTCCATGTTCGGGCGTTATGGTGTCTCTTTCAGCCATATATGACTTTAGAGCCGTAGCTACTTCCCGCGGGAAATAAAGAATGGTTTGGTTCCCGCCTTTACGGGTAACTAACAGAGCATTGGCGCGAAAATCAATATCTTCTACATTGATGCCGATACATTCGCTGACACGGATACCTGTGCCCAAGAATAACATGATGATTGCATAGTCCCGGTTGCGAGTAAGCTTATGGAAAGCAGCTTGTCGCGGGGTCAGGTTTTCACCGGACGAGACGGTTTGGATGAGTTTTTGCATTTCGCTGCGTTCCAGCAACAAGATTGGTTTTTCATGTTTCTTTGGCAGCGGAACAAGCGATGCGATGTTGGCAGGAATTCGTTGCGTACGAAACAGGTAATTAAAAAAGGAGCGCAAGGAGGATAGCTTTCGCATAACACCATAGGTATGGTTTTTTAGCAGCTTCTGGTTTTCTTCTTCGTCGCCGGATTGCTTATAGTAAAGCGTAAGGTACTCTGCGTATATTTCAATATCGCGCGGGGTAAGGCTAGCAATTTCCGTGTCGGTCACTTCAGAGGCATTTTCGGACGTGAAGCAGGTGAGTTCCTTCATAGCGAAGTCAAAAAACGTTCCTAAATCGATCGTATAGGCCAAGCGGGTTAGTGTGCTGGTGGTACTAAGCAAGCTGCGAATAAAATCAGCACAGGAGCGCGGGAGGGATAGCAGCATTTGTCGGATCGATTCCATGCGTTTCTGGTCCAACAATTCGCGGTACGAAATATCCGGCATAAAGAATCAGCTCCTTGTATAGTATCTTGCATTCGTCATTATATATCTATTTCTTCGTTAAAGTATTCTTTAGCGAATAGTTTATATATATTGTACACCCCGCCACTGGAATGTCAAGCTCCTATAAGCGTCTTTAAATGATCGATAGACATCTACTGAATATCATTTTCCAAACTTCTTACCATCCGGTATGGCAGCATAAAAACAAACGGAGCAGAGATGATCCTGTAATTGAACCCCTCCCCTATGGATAACGTGCATTTTTCATTTTTATGCGAACATTTGATCGTTATATCGCGGCGAAGCTTGCAAAAGACACAGTGTTATGATATGCTATTGCAAATGGAACAAATGTTTGCAAGGGATGTGAGCCTATGGGCAATCCGCGTGGCGACAGTCAAGCCAGAATCCTTGAATATATTGAGAAAACCACCCGTGCCAAGGGGTATCCGCCTTCGGTACGGGAAATTTGCGATGCAACAGGTTTAAAATCCACCTCTACCGTGCATGGGCACCTGATCCGTCTGGAAAAGAAGGGGCTCATTTCCCGCGATTCCATGAAACCCCGCGCCATCAGCATTTCCAACGATCGTTATGCTACGGAAGAAGAACGCTCCGACATGGTTTCCATTCCGATCGTGGGCTGTGTTACGGCAGGAATGCCGATTTTGGCAACCGAAAATATCGAAGAATTTGTCAGCCTTCCGCAAGCAATGCTTGGAGACGGCGAACACTATATTTTAAACGTAAGCGGCGAAAGTATGATCGAAGCAGGCATTATGGACGGCGATTATGTAGTCGTACGCAAACAACCCAATGCGCTAAACGGCGATATTGTCGTTGCTATGATTGAGGACGAAGCAACCGTAAAACGTTTCTATCGCGAGAATGGTGTTTTCCGTTTGCAACCCGAAAACTCCACGATGAAGCCAATCATCGTACCGGAGGTTTCGATCTTAGGGAAGGTCGTTTCGCTCTATCGTATTTATTGATGTTTACAGCATCGTTCATGCGCGTTTGATTCAATTATATTGCGCGTATAAGTAACCGGGAGGCACTGTTATGAACCGACATCGCATTGTTGTCGTTGGCGGCAACAATATGGATATAAACGCCACTTCAAAAAACGGCATTGTTATGGGCGATTCAAACCCGGGCAATGTATATATCGGCTTTGGCGGTGTCGGCCGCAATATAGCGGAGAATCTGGCCAGACTTGGCCAGGATGTCCGCTTTTTAACCGTTTTTGGAGATGATGAGTTTTCCAAGCATCTTATGGATCACGCTGAAAAAACCGGTATCAATATTCAAAGCTCGCTCCAAATGCCGAACACCTCCGGCTGCGTCTATGTATGTATCAACAACGATGATGGCGATATGACGGTTGCAATCAACGACATGGCGCTTTGTAACTGTATTACGCCGGAGTATATACTATCCAAATTGGATGAGCTTAATGCGGCAGAAGCCATTATTGTCGATGCCAATTTGAGCACGGAAACGCTGGAAGCCATCGCTTTACATTGTACGCCGCCCATTTTTGCCGACGCTGTTTCAGCTAAAAAAGTAGATCGCTTAATCAGCATCCTCCCCCGCCTCTTTGCACTCAAAGCAAATCGAATTGAAATTGAAATGCTTTCCGGCATTACGATTACAAACGAGTATTCAATGATAGACGCAATCAACAAACTGCATCGTATGGGTGTTCACTATCTTTTTGCTACATTGGGAAGCAAAGGTGCTATGGCATCGGATAACAAAACACGGGTTTGCGGCCCACCCTATGCGATGCAGGTCGTGAACACCACAGGCTGCGGGGACGCTTTTACAGCGGCGACCACGATTGCCACACTAGAGCAGCAAAATCTACATCAGGTTTTACAAGCGGGGTTAGCCGCTGCTGCTGTGACCAGCCAAACAAATTATGCGGTATCTGACCAGCTTTCCTGGCAAAAACTGACGGATACCATTCTTGCTGCACAAAAAGAGGAGGCAGTTTTATGAACTCAACCCTATGGGTTTCTGCGGAAGTGCAGAATGCGATTCAAACCAATCAACCGGTAGTTGCGTTGGAATCTACCATTATATCTCACGGAATGCCTTACCCACAAAATGTCGAAACCGCGTTATTGGTAGAAAAAACCGTTCGTGATAACGGCGCTGTTCCCGCAACGATTGCGATCTTGCAGGGCAAACTTTGCGTGGGCATTACCAAGGAACAAATTGAATATTTAGGCAAAAAGGGGTTAGCAGTTCACAAAGCCAGCCGCCGTGACTTGCCTGTGCTGCTTTCCCGCGGAGAGGATGGAGCAACAACCGTAACCACTACAATGATTGCTGCCAAAATGGCAGGGATCCGTGTTTTTGCAACCGGCGGCATCGGCGGCGTCCATCGGGGAGCTGAAAACACGATGGATATTTCTGCCGATTTGGAAGAAATGTCGCAAACTGATGTAAATGTCATTTGCGCGGGTGCAAAATCTATTTTGGATCTTGGTTTGACGCTGGAATACCTCGAAACGAAAGGTGTTCCCGTGATCGGCTACCAAACCGAAGAACTGCCCGCTTTTTATTGCCGTAAAAGCGGATTCCCCGTCGATTATCGCTTGGATACGCCAGAACAGATTGCAGCAGCAATTCACGCAAAGGACGAAGCCGGTTTAAAGGGCGGAATGCTGATTACCAACCCTGTTCCTAAAGAATACGCCATGGACGAGAAAGTGATGGATGAAACCATCAGCCTAGCAATCGCGCAAGCCAACGAGCAAGGCGTCAAAGGCAAAGATATTACTCCCTTTTTGTTGGATCGTATTAAAACACTTACAGAAGGCCGCTCGCTGGAAACCAATATTAAATTGGTGCTGAACAACGCAAAACTCGGCGCGCAGATCGCCATTGCCCTTTGCAAGTTGTAAAATTCCACTTTTCGCCACAGGAAAACGCCACATGCAAGCATATATTTGCATGTGGCGTTTTATCTTTGTGTTCTCTTACAGAGAATGCATAAACTTGAGTAATTTTGCACACTGTACAGTGCTGTTTTTATTCGTTAGTACAAAGGCACGTGCTTTCTGGCCTATGGATGCAAGCTGCTCTTGCGGCAGCGCAAGCAGCTCTACCACTGCATGGCGTATGCCATCTGCCGTTTGTGGTTGTATATAGCGCACATAAGCATCGTATTCATCTGGAATTCCTTCCAGTTTACAGCAGAGCACCGGCCTTCCGCTCTTCATGTACTCCATCGTCTTAGAAGGAAAGGAATAGCGTGTAAATACGCCTTGTGCTGTGCGCGGGTTAATTAAAGCGGTTGCATTACTTTGTAAAGTCATCGCTTCCGCACGGGATACCAACCCAAAATAGTGAATATTGTCATTTGTTATAGCCGCCTGCTCTACTTCGTTTTGCATGTCGCCCTTGCCACACAGCCAAAGCTGCACATCTTTCAGCTTGTTAAATGCGTCCAGCAGAATATTAATGCCCAGTTCCCGGTTTATGGTTCCAGTATACAATACGGCCGGGCGTGCATCCTGCGGTAGAGAGATCGATACAGAAGGTATATTCTCCTGGGAAATAAGCCCCTCCAGAACCATCCACGGCTTCTCCCCCACCGGAAGCGCCTCTTTCATAGGCTCTGTCAGTAAAATGAACCCATCAAACGCATTGCATAGCGCAATACGCCGCGTTCCAATTTTGTATTCGATTCGCTTTAAAAAACCAGTGCGGCCGGAGGCGATGCCCAGTTCGTTTGGCAAATCTGTAATGATAATACTTGCTTTGATATCTGGATACTGTTTTTTCACTTCCTGCACCGCCTGCATAAAGGGTAGATACAGTGAGTAGAGTAAAATGCCGCGATTGTCCGGTGAGGACCGTATCCAGCGTAGCAACGCCCGCTTGGCAAAAAGAGCACGCATCTTTTGTTTACACCAGGGAAGATTCAGGCTGGCGATTTGAGTAAAGTTAGAACCAAACTGCTTACGCGCAAGCCACAGCTTACGGTAGTGCAGTGGATAAACCCCAACCGGTAGGGCGTTAAGGATAGTTAGGGTTTCACCTTTTCCCAAATTCTTTTGCAGACCTTCGATAAACGCCCATTGGTACGCGTCGATCTGGTTCTGAAGCCCGTCACATGAGTATTTAGCTACTGTTTTTATTTCTTCCGGATGATACGCAAGCGTCATAAAAAGTGTATTCACTGCGCCACCTCATGATATAGCTGTACGTATGCCTTTGTACATGAAGTGCTGTCAAACCGGGCTGCCTGCGCAAGACATGCATCCTTCAATTCGGGTTTATGCGGAGCTAACCGCATAACTGCACCGGAAAGAGCGGGAACGTCCCCTTTTGGCACAATAGCTCCACACAGGTCATTGATCGCTTCCGGGCAGCCTCCCGTTGCAAAAGCAGCGACCGGCGTACCACAGGCCAGCGCTTCCAGATTCACCAGCGGCATGTTATCTTCCATAGTTGGATTCACAACGCAGTCGGCGGTAGAATACCATGCCACCAATTCCATTCTGCTTTCGGTGCGGCAGATACCGATAATGTTGTCTGGCAGTTGCTCAATCTGCGTAGGTGTAAGTCCGATCACAACGAGCTGATAATCGCTGCCCAGTGCATCCGCAAGTGCTGGTAAGTAAGTGATCCCCTTACGCTGCTCCCATTCGCTTGCCACCGCCAAAACAACATAGCGGCACTCGATATGATAATCTGCGCGTATATCACGCTGCGCCGGGAAAAAAACGCTGCGATCAACGCCGTTATACAGTACACGTACCGGATACGACGCCAAATAGGAAGCTGGCAAAAGGTTTTTAAGCCAAACACAGGGAGTAACGATGGTAAGATTTGGGATGCCCGAAAACCACTTTTTCTTTTGCATATAGTTGCGTTTGCTTCCGCCGATACCGATACAAGCAGGATAACTGCGTTTTTGCGGGCAGGCAAAACACTGCGTTTTCCAGCGATCGCAGTTTGCCCAATCAAAGTATGCGCAATGGCCAGTAAAAGCCCAGCAATCATGCAGCGTCCAAATGACGGGAATGCCCGCCTTGCGTAAGTACCGGAACAATATTCGCAGGTTGAGATAGCAACCGTGAAGATTATGCAAATGGATTACATCCGGCTTGTAATTCTTTATAAAAGCAATCAGTTCTCGCGTGGCATGCGCACTGCCATATCCTTCGGCATCCAGTAATTTACGAATGGCCCCGTGCCATTTCCGTCCGATCTTTCCGCCGATGCGCAGCGCGTAGCATTCTGCGTCCGCAGGCGGCGTACCGGCGCCAAAACCGATAATAGTCTCATACCCGTCTTTAGCAGCCTGCTCGGCGATCTCTACAGCAATTCGACCAGTGCTGCCATTGCCGCAAAAGGTGTTTAATTCAAATATCTTCATACCGCATCGTCCAATAGCGACTGAAGCATCTGCTCCAATTGCGCCATATGTCCTTCCTTGGTGAAGTGATCCTGATAATATTTGCGGGCATTCTCCCCCATGGTTTTCTGGTCGTTACGGGCAATAAAGGATTGCACCGTTTTGGCAAATGCTTCCGCATTGTCCGGTGGTGCGCACAAACCGCAATTAGCCTGCGAAACAATATATGGGGTTTCTCCAGCGATGGACCCTAGTATTGGTTTTCCGGCGGCCATGTAGGTTTGTACCTTTCCTGGCAACGTATCGTTTACACTAATATCGTTTCGCATGCTTACCAGCATCGCGTCCGCCATTGCATAAAAAGCCGGCATCTCCTCCAAAGGTTTACGTCCGTAAAAAGTAACGATCCCATCCAGCATCTTTTCTTTTGCAAGCGTCTTACATGTGCTGTAATTGGAACCATCCCCGAGAATATGCCAGTGTATAGGTAAATCCCGAAGCAAATCGGCTGCTGCTATTAGCGTCTCTACCCCCTGCACCTTGCCAATATTGCCTGCAAAAACAAAATTCCAGCCCTGCGCCTTGGGTTTTTCTGGAAGCGAATCAAATAATCCGTCGGCAAATTGTGGCAGATACCAAGCATCCGGCACGGCGATACGGTGTACGTTTTGCAGATAGGCTTGAAAGCGCATCGAAGAGTACGCCAGTATATCAGCACGTTTATAGATGCTGCGGCTGACCCGTTTCATGATGGCATACAGTAGCGAGCCTTCATACACATTCATGGCTGCAAGACATGCCGGCCAAATATCCAACACATAGATGAGTAGCTTTTTCCCACTGATAAGCCGTAGAAATGCCGCGGGCAGCGACATGAGCACCGGCGAAGTGGAAAACGCATAAATTATATCAAAATCCCGCTTCATCCATAGTACGCGGTGACAGGCGGAAAGCATATAGCTGATGTAATTGACAGCTAAACCGATCTTGGTATTTTTACGACCAATTTCAAAACAGCGCCGGATGTGTACGCCGTTTCGCTCCTCCTTGCGGCGGCGGATATGGCGGTATTCCTGGGGAACGACTCCCGTTGGGTAATTGGGTAATCCTACGATAGCAGTTACCTCATGTCCGTGTGCTGCCAGAGACTCGCATATCTCGGTTACGCGAAACGGTTCAGGCCAGTAATGCTGGCAAACGACGAGTATTTTCATTCCATACTCCGCAAACGCATCAAGCGTTATCCAGCTTCCGGCGCATGGTTTCCGCACCATCACGCGCTTTTTTCAGCAACGTTTTCTTATCCATTGTGGTATAAACACCGTCGCTGTACAGTACCTGCCCGTCTACCATGGTCATACGTACATCGCTGCCTTGCGCTGCGTAGATTAGGTTGGCTTCCAGATCGATCTCCGGCGTCATGTGCGGCGTTTTCAGGTTTACCAGTATCATATCCGCCCGATAACCGGGTTTAATAAGCCCAACATCGTCATATCCCAAGGCTTTTGCACCAACCACAGTAGCGGCAGCCAGTGTTTGCGCAGGTGTAACCACCATCGGGTCCAAGGTTACCCCTTTTTGCAGCAAGGGCATCAGCTTTAATTCTTCCCAGAGATTCAGATTATTATTACTGGCAACGCCGTCCGTACCCAGCCCGACTTTACACCCAGTTTTCAGCATTTTAGCAACAGGGGCAACGCCGCTGGCCAGCTTCAGGTTGCTGATCGGGTTATGCGCTACGGTGACGCCATGCTTTTCAAGAATAGCAATATCGTGATCATTGCACCATACGCAATGAGCCGCAATCGTAGGAACGTCGAATACACCAAGCTGCTCCAGATAAACAGGAGGCGTTACCCCATGCCTTTTCCAGCAGCCTTTTACATCGAAATCTGTTTCACTGACGTGTACGTGGATGGGCACATTCAGCCGCTTGGCTTCCGCCACTACCTTTGTAAGTAGTTTTGTGGTGGTTGCCCCTTCGGAATGCGGCGCCAGCGAAAACCGGATGCGGTCATCTGCGGCATGGTTCCATTTTTCCGCCATCTCCACCCCTTCGACCATATCGGCACAGCTCTCGTCAAAATCTATGATGCCATGGCCGAGGGTCGCACGCATGCCGTTTTTCAGCACCGCATCCGCAACCGTATCGGTATAGAAATACATGTCGTTAAAAGTAGTCGTACCAAAGCGCAGCATTTCCATACAGCCTAAATCCGTCGCTGTTCGTATCAAGTCCGCATCCCATTGCTTTTCCAGCGGGAAAATGGCTTTATGCAACCAATCGTCCAGGGCAAGGTCCGCACCCACACTGCGTAAGAAGGTCATAGGCGTGTGCGTATGCAGGTTAACAAGCCCCGGCATGCACAGGCAGCCAGCTGCATTTATCGTCTCCTGTGCGTCAAAAACAGGCGCATTTTCCATCTCACCCGCGTAAACAATCCGGTTTCCATCTATTTGTACCTCGGCTTCCCGGATGAACGGAATGTGTCCCTCACCAGTGGTTCCGGGTGTCAATACGGTGTGAATAATCCGTGTACGCATTGCGGTAGCCTCCTTGTGGCCATTTTGTCATTTGCTTTATTATAACATTATTCATCATCGGCGGCAACGCAGATAGCTTTGTTACGATTTTTAAAATGCCACTTGACAGTCACGATAATTTTACATATGATGAAGTTAGCATTGCAAACGATTGCGCATTAAACGGGAGGGGTTTACATGGCGTTTGGCGTACATCCCTGGAAAGTGGTAGAAACCAGCCTGGACAAAGAGAATATACGTCTTGGTGAAAGTATAACATCTATTGGCAATGGTTATATGGGCATGCGGGGTAACTTTGAAGAGGATTATACCGGCGATACCCATATCGGCACCTATATCGGCGGCGTTTGGTTTCCAGATAAAACACGTGTCGGCTGGTGGAAAAACGGCTACCCGCAGTACTTTGGTAAATCCATTAATGCGGTACGCCTTATGGGTGTGCATGTAAAAGTGGATGGAGAAACCATCGACCTTAATAAGTGCGATGTTACCGAGTATTATCGTGAGCTTGATATGCAAACCGGTATTGTGCTACGTAATTTTACCGTCTCCCTCCCCCATGGCAAGGTGCGTGTAAACGTAAAACGCTTTGTATCTCTGGCGCAGAAAGAGCTGCTGGCGGTATCTTACGCCGTTACGCCGAATTTTGGCACTGAGGTAGAAGTGCGCCCCTATTTGGACGCGCGGGTGCATAACCTTGACAGCAATTATCAGGAAACATTCTGGGATATGCTGGAGGAAGAGGAAACCGAAGATGCACTGGGCCTTTTAACCAAGACAAAAGTCAATCCTTTTGATACGCCGCGTTTTGCAGTCGCAGCCGCCATGAGCTGCTGGGCGGACGGATTGGAGCTGGAGGCAAAACTGCGCGAAGAAGGGTATGTTGAGCAGACCTACATTGGCTATGTACAGCCCGGCGAAACAGCATTGCTGGAGAAATTCGCATTATGCTTTACCAGTCGAGATTATGCGGAAAATATGCTCATGACTATGGCGCTTAAATCGGCTTCCCGTGCGCGGGAAATGGGTTTTGATGCTTTGTATCAGGATCATGCCTCGGCGTGGAGAGCGCGTTGGCATGCCTGCGATGTGCAAATTGTTGGCGACGATCGCGCGCAGCAAGGCATCCGTTTTAATCTGTTCCAATTACTGAGTACCTACTCCGGCGATGATGCACGCCTTAACATCGGTCCGAAGGGTTTTACCGGGGAAAAGTACGGCGGTGCAACCTATTGGGATACCGAGGCATACTGCTTGCCGGTCTATATGGCGATTGCCGGACAGGATGTAGCAAAACAACTGCTGTTGTATAGGCATATGCAGTTGGAAGGCGCTTACCATAATGCGAAAATGCAGGGTCTTAAGGGCGCGCTCTATCCCATGGTCACCTTTACGGGTGTGGAGTGCCATAACGAATGGGAAATCACCTTTGAGGAGATCCATCGTAACGGCGCAATCGCCTATGCCATCTTTAACTATGTTACGTATACCGGCGATGATTCATACCTCTACGCCGAAGGATTGGATGTACTGTGCGGAATCGCCCGTTTTTACACCGACCGTGTCCATTTCAGCAAGCGCGCGGGCAAGTATATGATTCACGGTGTGACCGGTCCCAACGAGTACGAAAATAATGTAAACAATAACTGGTACACCAACCGCATCGCCGCTTGGAGTATCCAGTATTTCTGCGATGTGTGCGACATGGTCAGTGAAGATCGCAAGTCTAAATTGCAGATCACCGCGGGCGAGTTGGCTCATATGCATGACGTGACGGAGAATATGTACTATCCTGTTGATGCGGAAACCGGTGTTTTTATCCAGCAGGACACCTTTATGGATAAGGATTTAAGCCCTGCCGATACACTGCCTGCCAACCAGCGCCCCATTAACCAGCACTGGTCCTGGGATAAGATTCTGCGTTCCTGTTATATTAAGCAGGCGGATGTGTTGCAAGGTTTGTATTTCCTGGATCACCTGTACGATACGGAAAACCTGAAGCGCAACTTCGATTTTTATGAACCGCTGACCGTACATGAAAGCAGTTTATCCCCCTGCGTGCACAGCATTCTGGCAGCCGAACTGGGTTACTACGAAAAAGCTACGGAAATGTATGCGCGCACTGCAAGGCTGGATTTGGACAATATTAACAACGACACGGACGATGGTTTACACATTACCAGCATGGCTGGGAGTTGGCTTAGTATTGCACAGGGCTTTGCAGGCATGCGCACCGTAAACGGTTTGCAGCTTTCTCCTTTCCTGCCGGATGCGTGGGAAAGCTACGCGTTCCAGTTTACCTATCGCAAGCGTTTGCTGCATGTGGAAGTTAAGCGAGGTCAGGTTACCATAACTTTAATATCTGGCGATCCGCTTTCGTTAACGCTCTGCGGTGACGAGGTAACAGTGCGGGATTCCGTTACCCACACGCTGTAAAAACGGACGAAAAGTATACGCATAAAGCCCGGCATCAATTACTGATGCCGGGCTTTTTGTATATAGAAAACCACTGGCTAGGCCAGTGGTTCCAAAAAGGCTTTTGCCGATGAACAGGACAGAGGAACTCCTTTTGCTATAATAAGTTGCGGCCTGACAACTGCAACGAAAGCAAAAGGAGGTCATCACGAGCGTGAATGACATCAATAGTTTAGCGCACACAAAATGGAATTGCAAATACCACATCGTGTTTGCACCCAAATATCGCAGGAAGGTATTTTTTGGAGAGAAAAAAAGGGAAATAGGAGAGATACTCAGGCAATTATGTAATTGGAAAAACATAAAAATAGTGGAAGCAGAGATATGCCCGGATCATGTACATATGCTATTGGAGATACCACCCAAGGTAGCAGTATCAAGTTTCATGGGATACTTGAAGGGAAAGAGCAGCTTGATGATCTACGAAAAGTATCCGGCACTGCAATTCAAGTATCGAAACAGAGAATTCTGGTGCCGTGGCTATTATGTTGATACGGTGGGTAAAAATGCAAAGAAAATCGAGGAGTACATAAGAGACCAACTGAAGGAAGATCAAGCAGGAGAACAGCTAACGATGATAACCCGTTAACGGGTAGCCAGTAACAAGCCCCATGCAAATGTCAGGCCGTACCAACGCCGCATGAGGCGTGGCTGGTAACCTAGGGCTATGCCCGCATATGAAAAACCACCGGCTAGGCCGGTGGATGCTTATTAAGCCATACTATGAAACGTTGTTAATGCTCGTATGTTGAGGCTGAAGTTTATTTCGCTTCCGGCACATCCAGCCGTGCGGCACCATCCTTATCAAGAAAGAATACCGCTACCGTACCGGGGCCCGCATGCGAACCGACAATCGGCCCGATTGTCGATACCATTACCTCCGGGACGCCCAGTTTGCTTTTCAGGCGGTCCGCCAGCCACATCGCTTCATCTTCGCAGTCACCATGACTGATGAACATGGTCTGCTGCGTCGGGTTCAGCGCGTCTTGCTCTGTTTTTTCGTACAATTCTTTTAAGCTGCGTTTCCGGCCCTGCACCTTCACACGCGGCACCAGCCGGCCAATCGGGTCTACGTTCAATACCGGTTTGATTTTGAGAATCGTGCCCAGGTATGCGCTGGTTGCGGACAAGCGGCCGCCGCGGTGCAGAAAGTGCAAATCCGTAACGGTAAACCAGTGAATAAAACGCAGTGCGTTATCGGTTACCCATTGCAGGGTCTCATCAAAGCTATGCCCTTCATCCCGGTATTGCAGCGCATAGTGTACTAGCATTCCTTCGCCCATGCTGGCGCAGCGGGTATCAAAGGCGAAAATTTTACGATCTGGGTATTTCTCCTTCAATTCCGCTTCGGCAGCTTTAGCAGTCAGGTACATACCGCTTAAGCTGCTGGAGAAAACGAGCATCAGCACATCGTTGCCCTGCTCCAGCAGCGGCGTTACGTGCTCCGCCCATTCATTTTGCGTAACCTGAAACGTTGTGGCCACCGCGCCATTTCGTAGCTGGTCATAAAAAAGCTTGTTTTGCTTGGGCAGTTCCGGATCCGTAAGCTGAATCTCGTGTATTTTACCCTCAATCTGATAAGACATGGGTACAATGTATAGGTCTTTTTGCTTTTTAATATAATCTGCCGGTAAGTCACAACACGCATCCGTGACAATCCAAAAAGACATGGCAGTATCCTCCTTATACACAGGATTTTATAAAATACGAACAGTATAATACCAAAACCTTCATTATTCGTCAACGAAAATGGCACTTTCCAAGCTGTTTTCCGTTTTTATCAAACAGCAGAACATTTAGATAACTCTCATGAAATTCTCATCAAAGCGTTAGCGCATTCTCAAGCAAACACTACGGGCGTATGCTATGATAAGTGCGTACCAAGAACAACGATCAATTAAGGAGGCTCGTCAAATGGCGCAATATACTGTGGAGGATATTGAAATCCTCCGGCAAAAAAGTGATATATCCTACGAAGAAGCGGTAAACCTGCTGGAATACCATAACGGCAGTCTGGCACGCGCATTGGTGGACTTGGAACGGAACGGCCGT
Source organism: Candidatus Limiplasma sp. (assembly GCA_963675655.1). Classification (GTDB taxonomy): domain Bacteria; phylum Bacillota; class Clostridia; order Christensenellales; family Aristaeellaceae; genus CAXXOK01. The sequence continues at coordinate 2,936,655 of OY776489.1, read as the reverse complement.
CTGCTGGATAGTCACACCCGCCCTTCCGCCGGTAAACCGGGGCATAAGAGCCGTCACCATTTCTGGAATATGCTCTTCAAACTGCGTGTTAAGGTGTTTAAAGGGGATATTCCGATCATCAACATCTCGGTGTTGTTTACCATTTTCTCCTTCTTGCTGGCTTTCTGGCTTGTTATTCTAAGCGCGCTGGCCGCATTGCTGATGGGTTATCGCTTTAAAGTGGAACGGGATGCTGGAGAAATTGGCCAGGATTCGCTGGAGGATATGCTAAAACACGCCGGCAGTAACATCCGCAATACTGCGTTTACCGTTGCAAAAAATTTGGGCGCGATGAGCGATACCCCCAAAAAGGAACAACCGGAAACGCCGCAGGCGGAAGAACCCGAAATTCGTACCGAATCCCCGGTAAGCGGAACTACTCCTGTAAACGTACAATTTTCAGAAGACGGCAACATTCGGATTACGGAAGATGAGGATGGGTATCACGAAGCCAATATCCAGTAATGGATAATCGCAGAGTTCCTTTCGACACATACTGTTGCCGAAAGGAATTTTCTGCTATACTGGTTCAAGATCGGAGGCATTATGATGAACAAAATACTAATCATTGAAGATGAAGCCAAAATTGCCCGTTTTGTTGAGCTGGAGCTAAAACATGAAGGGTATGAGGTGCAAACGGCTTTTGACGGCCGCAGCGGTCTTGCGCTTAGCTTAAGCTGGCAGCCAGACTTGTTGATACTGGATTTGATGCTTCCGGAACTGAGCGGTATTGAAGTCTGCCGCCGTCTTCGTCAACAAAGTGATATACCCATCATCATGCTGACGGCAAAAGACGATGTAAGCGATAAGGTAATGGGTCTGGATATGGGCGCGGATGATTATATGACAAAACCTTTTGCCATCGAAGAACTGCTCGCGCGTATCCGAGTAAACTTAAAAAAGCACAGGCTGGACCGCATTGATGATAGCGCCGCACTGGCGGTTGGACAATTACGCATGGAACCGGCCAGTTACTCCGTCAGCTTTAATAGTAAAGCCATTGCGTTAACCAAGAAGGAATTCGATTTACTGCATTATTTGTGGCAGCATGAACACACTGCCATTTCCCGCGACGAACTGCTGATGAACGTTTGGGGCTACGATTTTGCCGGAGATACGAACATCGTCGATGTGTATATCCGTTATCTGCGCCAAAAAATCGATGATCCTTTCCGGATTAAAACCATCCATACCATACGTGCAGTAGGCTATATGTTTAACTATGAAGAATAAGAACATCGAAGAGCAAAAAGTAAAGAAAGCCGAACGCGCAAAAAAGCACGCGGAGCGAAAACAAGTAAAGGCAAATCCCGAACAACCCGCAACCGACAACGCCAAAGGAAATGTACATCCCTTGAAGCGTATTCGGGGAATGCTGGGTTGCATCGGGCATATGTTGCTGTCTATTTTTAGCAATCTACGTTTTTCGCTCTCCTTACGTATTGCGATTCATTATTGTTTACAATTGTTGAAAACAACCTTCATGGTGCTGCTGGTTGTAACGGTATTGTTTATCGTTGCCCAAATCCCGACAATCAATACCACACTGGATACACTGGCTACCATGCCGCCAGAAAGCGGAAATAGCTACAGCCAGCAACAGTTGATCGGCTTACCGCTGAACAGCGCCTATATACTGGATGAACCCTTCCCGGATGGCGTTGCTGGTATGGTAAAAAATATGCAGCTTTCCTTGTCCGATCTGGATTCGCCGCAAGGCAAACAATTGCTCATTTACCGCAATACCGTGCAGGGTGGCCTGGTTGCCGCTTTTTCGTTGCGCTACATTCTTTATGTATATAACATTTTGATTTGGACATTGATCGGGTGTGATGTGCTTCGCGTCCTTTCATTCCTGCGTGGGCAATACAGGCTCAACCGGGTTGTGCTGAAGCCGATTTCCGAGATTACCGATGCGGCTGCCGCGCTAAGTGCCAACAATCTGAGCAACCGCATAAATATAGCAGGAACAAAAAACGAGCTGAAGGATTTGGCTACTGTTATCAATAACATGCTGGATCGTATTGAACGCAGTTATAACAGCCAAAAACAATTCGTCAGCGATGCATCACATGAGCTTCGCACCCCCATCGCTGTCATTCAGGGGTATACCAGTATGCTGGAACGTTGGGGTAAAACCGATAAAGAAGTGCTAGACGAGGCGATTATCGCCATTTCACAGGAAACAGCCGCTATGAAAGAGCTCGTTGAGCGTCTGCTGTTCCTTGCGCGGCATGATAAAAAAACGCTGATGTTGGAAATGGAGATCTTCGATCCAGCCGAAATCATGAGCGCAGTACTGCGAGACGCCCGTTTGCTTTCTTCCACGCATACCTTTGCGCTTGCCCCATTGCAGCACTGTTTGGTGAACGGCGATAAAGGTATGTTAAAACAGCTGATGCGCATCTTAGTGGATAACGCCATTAAGTATACCCCTGCCGGAGGAAGCATCACCCTTGGTATGCAAAAGGCGGGCAACGAGTGTGTTTTATCGGTTAAGGATACCGGGCAAGGCATGAGTGCGGAAGAACTGCCGCGCATTTTTGACCGATTTTACCGCAGCGAAAAAGCCCGTGTGGCCCAATCCAGCGGGCATGGGTTAGGGCTTTCGATTGCCCGTATTATCGTTGTCGCTCACGGCGGTAGGATGAGTGTGCGCAGCAAAGAAGGCGCCGGTACGACGTTCCGTGTGGTTCTCCCAGTTAAAAAACTGGATTAAACGCTTTTCGTTTTCCTATTTACCCTGCTACGTGCGCTGAAATGCGGTTTTGGTGCATATCCCTCCGCTTTTTAGCCATAATTCTGTACGTAGATTTACAATTGTGATATGCTAATCTCATGGTTTGAACCGGCAACCAGGAAGGAGACGACACATGGCAAAGAGATTAAAATTTTCAACTACGATTATCCTGATTCTACTCGTAATCGTGGTGCTGATCAGTGCAACCAGTTTTTACCGTGTTGGGCAGGGCGAGGAGGCATTGGTGGTAACACTAGGTAGCGTAACCGATGTGAACGGTCCCGGCCTTTACTGGAAAATCCCGTTTGTACAGCAAATTGTCAGCGAAAGCGTAACGACCATCCATACTATGGAATATGGTTTCCGCACGACGCAGCAAGGCACGGCCGGAAAAGCCGCGCAGTACGTGGATGAGTCCAACGAGGGCGTGATGCTGACCAACGACAACAGCATTGTATCGCTGGAGGCAATTTATCAGTACACCATCCGTGACGTGAAAGCGTATTATTACGACATTGACGATCCGGAAGGAACCCTGCAGCTTGCTTTTGAAGCGGTGATCCGCCGCAACATTCAAAACCGGCCGCTGGATGACGCGCTGCTGAACAAAGAAGAAATTGAACAGCAGGTATTGCCGGATTTTCAGGCGTTGATCGACACCTATGACATGGGCGTAAAAATCAACGATGTGCGCATTCAAAACATCACCGTACCCGCGGATGTATCTTCCGCGTACGAAGATGTGAATAACGCCAAGAATGAAAAAACCAAGCGGCTGGACGAGTCGGAAAAGTACGAAAACGAAGTGCTTCCCAAAGCGCGCAGCAGCGCATACGAAACGGTAAAAAAGGCGGAAGCCTATAAAGCCGAAGCGATTGCGCAAGCCAAGAGCGACGTTGCTGTTTTCAATGCTGTCTATTTTGAATATCAGGCCGCGCCGGAGATTACCCGCCGCAGGCTGCTGATTGAGACACTGGAAAGCGTTTTGCAAAACAGCGGCAGAATTGTTGTGGCGGATGACAGCAGCGAATTGGTGAAGGTATTGAGCCTGGATGAAACCGGCTCGCTCACCGAAACCACCGCGGCAGTGGAAAGCACGCTGGAAGGAGGCGACGCGCAGTGAACGGATCGATGAATAACGAACGCCCGATTAATTACACCAGCTCTGTCCTCCGGGAGGGCTTCAACCGCAACAAGAAGAATTTGATTATGACACTGGTCATTTTGATTGCGCTAATTATTCTGGCCGGACAAAGCATGTTTATTGTCGGCGAAGCCGAACAGAGCGTCGTCAGCCGCTTTGGCGTCATCAAACGCATCATCATCAATAACCAAAATGATTTTCATGAGCAGTATCAAGCATTGCTGCTGGATGAGATTACCAGTTCCGGCGAGGTGAAAATCAGTTATGGCAGCGGTTTGCATTTTAAAGTACCGTTTATCGATAGGGTGGAAACCTTCTCCTCTCGCCTGTACACGTATATCAGCGACAGTGAAGTAGTAAATACCGCCGAGAAAAAGCAGTACTATGTGCAGACATACGCACAGTGGTATATTGCCGATCCTGCTCTGTTCAGCCTCAAGCTGGGCAACATGATCAGCGCGGAGAATCAGCTGGATAATCTGATTCATCCGGTAATTGTACAGGCGATTAATCGCCTGTCCGCAGAGGACTTTGTAAGCAATAAGGACGCTTTGAACGCTGCGCTCGCAAAGGGCTTGACCACGGTAAACGAGGATATGGCACCCCGCGGCATTGAAGTGAAGGACATTCAAGTACACCGCACGATTTTGCCGACCGCGAACCTTGAAAGCACATACGCCCGTATGCAGGCGGATCGTGCCAAAGTAGCGCAGCAGCTGCGCAGTGAAGGTGACGAAGAGTACCGCAAAGCGGTAGCCTCCGCCGATCTGGAAGCCAAACAAATCGAAGCGGATGCGATTACCGAAGCCGGGCAGGTACGCGCAGAAGCCGAGTCGGAGGCTATGAAAATCTATGCGGAATCCTATGGGCAGGACGAAGAGTTTTATAGCTACTGGCGTTCGCTGCAGGCGCTAAAGGATTCGATGACAGATAAAACCACACTGGTGCTTGATCAAAACCACCCACTGTGGAGCGATCTGCTAAAATTTGCCCTTAATACAACACCCACGCAGGAATAACTTACCTTTTTAATTACTGTATCACGCCGTCGCGGCATTGCCGCGGCGGCGCTTTTCTATGCCGCGCTCCCCTATCTTGCTCATTTTTTCGTTAAAGCAGGAAGAAATGAGCATATATAGAATTCTTGGTAATGAATTTTCTGTGAATCCAAGCTGTATTGATTGCTTTTTTGCATTAAGCATGGTACAATTTGATGGTCAAAGATGGTCAATTTTCTTTGGCAAGGAGGTTATCCCCATGCGACTGAGCGACGCAATCGAACAATTTATCAAGACCATGCTCACGCAGGATGAACAGGAAGTAGAGTTAAAACGAAACGAATTAGCACAGTATTTCAACTGCGCTCCTTCCCAGATCAATTACGTACTCGCCACCCGCTTCACACCTGACCATGGCTATATCATCGAAAGTCGGCGCGGCGGCGGCGGCTATATACGTATATTCCGGATGGAGCAGGACACGAGCGAGCAATTGCTGTACCTTTTACACGAACGGGTTGGCGAAACCATTTCTTCGCTTGAGGCTGAGCATTTGGTCTCCCAGCTAAAGGAGCGGGAAATTGTGACGTCGGACGAAGCAGCTATTATGAAAGCTGCCGTTTGTGAAAACTGTTACACCCTTCCAATCCCCGCAACGCTAAAGGACGCTCTGCGCGCCCGCATTCTCAAATCGATATTGCTGGAGATTGCCCATAAAAGCAAATTCTCCGATGCTTGAAAGGAGCGATTGCCATGTTATGCGAAGAATGCAACCAGAATCCCGCGTCTGTCGTCATCACCGTTATGAGCGGTAACGGCACAACCACGCGACACCTTTGTAAATCCTGTATGGAGAAAATGGAGAGCAGTTTTGCCAAAGGCGAGCTATCCAGCTTTCTTTCCTCTATCCTGTCGCTCCTTTCCCACGAACCCAAGCAAGAAGAGAGTCTTACCTGCGACCAGTGCGGGCTAACGTATAGCGAATTTTTACGTACCGGTAAACTGGGTTGCACCCATTGCTACACAGCTTTTGCAGAGCAGCTGAAACCAATGCTGCTTCGCGTGCACGGGCGTAACCAACACGCGGGACGTGTGCCGGAAAACCGAAAGCACGAACGTGAACTGGAGCAGTGTATCTCGCAGCTGAAAAGCCGCATGGATGACGCGGTCGCCCGGGAAGATTTTGAGCAGGCCGCAACCCTACGTGATGAGATTCGCATATTGACCGACCAGAAGGATGCGGAGGTGAATCCGTAATGACGCCAAAAAGCGGCGGTATCGTCGTATCCTGCCGGGTTAGACTGGCAAGAAATTATTTTGACTTACCGTTCTCAACCGTAGATCACCCAGAAAATGCCGCCCTGTGCATCACGCGCGCTCAAAAGGCGCTTGAAGTTGTTGATGATACTATGGAGCATGATACGTTTTCACTTTTTAAACTTCAGGACATGAATAAAGAAGACCAGCTTTCACTGATGGAGCAGCACCTGATTAGTCGTGATTTGCTCCAGCATAGCGAGGTCGGCGCCGCGTTGATTCGCGACGACCGCCACATTAGCGTGATGGTTAACGAAGAAGATCATTTACGTATTCAGGCGATGCTGGCTGGGCTGTCTTTGCCGGCTGCCGCAAAGCTGGCGTTTAACGCGGAAGACCAACTGGCGGCGGTATGTGATTTCTCTTTTGATAATCAACTCGGTTATCTTACAGCCTGCCCCACGAATACCGGTACGGGCATGCGCGCCTCCCTGATGCTCCATTTGCCAATGCTTACGCGTTGTAAGCAGATGGGCAACGTAACCCAATCCGTTGCGAAGCTGGGGCTCACAATCCGCGGTATTTACGGAGAGGGCAGCGAGGCGCTGGGCGACCTGTATCAGGTGAGCAACCAGGTAACGCTTGGCCGTACCGAGAATGAAATTATCGAGGCGGTAACTGCCGTGGGCAAACAGCTTATAGGTATGGAGAATGCCCTGCGCAAGCGCGATGGTAGCGAGCGGCTTTCGCTGGAAGACGGCGTGTGGCGCAGCTATGGCGCATTGCAATACGCACGGCAGATGGATACTGGGGAATTTATGGAGCACTGGAGCAACCTGCGGCTTGGTGCGGCACTGGATATGTTACCAATTTCGCTGGAGACTGTAGACGATTTGCTTACGTTGGCGCAAAATGCGCATGCCGAGAAATTTATGCACTCGCATGATTCCCTTCTCTCGACTGATCAGGCGCGCTGCGTGATCATTCAGGACAAACTTTCCGCCAAGGAGGATTAATATGGCGATTTTTGGACGTTTTACACAGCGGGCACAACAGGCTGTGGCATTTGCGCAGCAGGCAGCCGTTACGCTGAAACAGCATTATGTAGGTACGGAACACATTTTATTGGGGTTGCTCAAGGAGCCTGGCCCGGTGATGCAGGATTTGCTGCCGGAGGATTTTACTTACGATACCGTTTTGGAAAAAGTGCGCGAACTGGTTGGCGAAGGCGATAAGCCCGTCAGCGGCATGCTGGAACTGACCCCCCGCAGTAAAAAAATACTGGAAGGCAGCATTGCTGAAAGCAAAAAGTTCAAGCATGCTTTTGTGGGTACAGAACATTTCTGGCTTGCATTACTGCATGAAGGCGAAGGCGTTGCCGTTAGCTTGCTGCGCGAAATGCAGGTCGATACCGATAGCCTTGCCGATAGTTTGGTGGAAGCGCTGAAAAATAATCAGCCGGACGGCATTGAGGAATCCAGCGTACAGGAAATTAAACGCCCGAACGCGCAAAATGGCGAATCCGTTATGGAGAAATACACCCGCGATTTAACTCATGCTGCGCAGGATGGCGAGCTGGACCCTGTAATTGGACGCAGTACAGAAATTGAGCGCATCATTCAAATTTTGAGCCGTCGCACGAAGAACAATCCGGTGCTAATCGGCGAACCCGGCGTTGGTAAAAGTGCCGTAGCCGAAGGGCTGGCACAGTTGATTGCTTCCGGTAAGGTGCCGGAAACCCTGATGGGCAAGCGCTTACTTTCGCTGGATCTGGGCAGCATGATTGCGGGCAGCAAGTACCGCGGTGAATTTGAGGAGCGTTTAAAAGACACCATTAAAGAGGTGCATAAAGCTGGCAACGTCATCCTGTTTATTGATGAGTTTCATACGCTCATCGGCGCCGGTAAGGCAGAAGGCAGCATGGACGCCGCTAACATTCTCAAGCCGGCTTTGGCCCGCGGAGAATTGCAGTGCATCGGCGCAACAACGATAGATGAATACCGCAAGAACATCGAGAAAGATGCCGCGCTAGAGCGGCGCTTTCAACCGGTCAAGGTTGGCGAACCCAGTCCGGAAGAAGCGCTGGAAATCTTAAAAGGCCTGCGTGACCGCTATGAAGCCCATCACAAGGTAGAAATTACCGATGATGCGCTGGAAGCCGCCGTATCGCTTAGCGACCGCTACATCAGCGACCGTTTCCTGCCGGACAAAGCCATCGACTTGATGGACGAAGCCGCTTCCCGCGTGCGTCTGCGTAGCTTTACCGCTCCACCGGACGTAAAGGAGCAGGAAGATCGTTTAAAAGCGCTTAAAGTGGAAAAGGAAGAAGCTGTAACACATCAGGATTTTGAAAAGGCTGCTTCCCTTCGCGATGAAGAGCATAAACTGCGCGAGCAAATCAATGAAAAACGTGCGGCGTGGGAACAGTGCAAAAACACGACGCATGATACTGTTACGGACGAGGATATTGCGCAAATCGTGGCAAGCTGGACCGGCGTGCCTGTGAAAAAGATGACCGAGGATGAAAGCCAGCGGCTTTTGCACATGGAGGAAATTCTCCATAAGCGCGTCGTTGGGCAGGATGAGGCCATTAACGCCGTCAGCCGTGCGCTGCGCCGCGCCCGCGCGGGCTTGCAAGACCCCAAACGGCCAATCGGCTCGTTCATTTTCCTTGGCCCGACCGGCGTAGGTAAAACCGAGCTGTGCCGTGCACTTGGCGAAGCGATGTTTGCTGATGAAAATGCGGTCATCCGTATTGATATGAGTGAGTATATGGAGAAATTCAGCGTATCCCGCCTTGTGGGTTCGCCTCCGGGCTATGTCGGCTACGAAGAAGGTGGCCAATTGACTCAAAAAGTTCGACAGAAGCCGTACAGTGTCGTTTTGTTTGACGAAGTCGAAAAAGCTCATCCAGACGTATTTAATATTCTCTTGCAGATTCTGGAGGATGGCCGCCTGACTGACAGTGACGGCCGAGTGGTGAACTTTAAAAACACGATCATCGTGATGACCAGCAACGCAGGGGCGCATAGCATTACCAATTCACGCTCGCTTGGTTTTGGCGGCAATGTAGAAACCGTACGCGATTACGAATCCATGAAGGAACGCGTGATGGCTGAGGTGAAGGATGTCTTCCGCCCCGAGTTTATCAACCGTGTGGATGATCTCATTGTGTTCCACGCGTTGGAGCCGGACGATATACAGAAGATCGCCGGGTTAATGCTGGAAAACGTCGTAAAACGGCTGGAGGAGCACGGTATTCACCTGCACTACAACGATAAGGTTGTTAAATACCTTGCGACCGAAGGATACGATGCCAATTATGGCGCGCGGCCGCTTCGCCGCACCATTCAGCGCAGCGTTGAGGATGCGCTTAGCGAGGAGATCATTGCAGGCCGTATTGCACTGGGCGATTCGGTGCGCCTGAACATCCGCAAAGGGAAAATTGCCTTCAACAAAGAGGGTTTGGTTGCGCCCAAAAACACACAGCTTACCATACAGTAAACCTTATTTCTGCCAAAGCCGCCGCTGTGCGGCTTTTGGCGGTTTGGGAGGATGGACTCGTGAACGTTGATCAACTGATAACCCGCTTGAAAGCCGATCCCGCCTTTATGGATAATGTCTCCGCGTGGCAAACGCTGCCCGCGTCCGATGGGAAATATGTTGATTTCCCTGCTACACTTGATGTGAGAATTCGCAATGTGTTAGCAGGTCGCGGCATCCACCGCCTGTATACCCATCAGGCGGAGAGTTTTCAAGCTGCCGGTGAAAAAAAGGATTTTGTGGTCGTCACCCCAACTGCCAGCGGAAAAACGATGTGTTACAATCTGCCCGTTCTTTCCGCAATTTTAAAAAACCCAGATGCACGGGCGCTCTATCTATTCCCGACCAAAGCGCTGTCCGCCGATCAAGCCAGTGAATTATACGAGTTGATCGAAGCGCTGGGCGTTGATGTGAAGGCGTACACGTACGATGGCGATACACAAGCGGCGGCACGCAAGGGAATACGGCAGGCCGGGCATATTGTTGTTACTAACCCGGATATGCTGCACAGCAATATTTTACCCAATCATACCAAGTGGGTTAAATTGTTTGAAAATCTGGAATACATCGTGATTGACGAAATCCATACATACCGCGGCGTTTTTGGCAGCAATCTTGCCAATGTACTCCGCAGGCTATTACGACTATGTGCTTTTTACGGCAGTCACCCCCGCTTTATTCTTTGCAGCGCCACAATTGCAAACCCTGCGGAACTTGCTCATACGCTTACAGGCCGCGATATTTGCACCATTACCAATAATGGCGCGCCGATGGGCGAACGTCATTTTGTATTCTATAATCCGCCTGTGATTAACCGGCAATTAGGCATCCGCAAAGGCGCGCTTGGCGAATCCCGCGATATTGCAAGTATTTTGCTTGCAAACGCCATCCCAACCATCGTTTTTGCCAAGAGCCGCGTACAGGTAGAGGTGCTTACCCGCTATATGAAAGAGCAGGCACGCGATCCTTATGGCTTTTCCGGCAGGGTGCGCGGCTATCGCGGCGGCTATTTACCCAGCGAGCGCCGCGCGATTGAAAAAGGTTTACGCGCGGGCGAAATTGATATGGTCATCTCAACCAATGCGCTGGAACTAGGCATCGATATTGGCTCGCTTACCGCCTGCGTTTTATGCGGTTATCCGGGCACCATCGCCAGCACATGGCAGCAGGCCGGTCGCGCCGGAAGGCGTAAGGATACGGCGCTTACCGTTTTTGTTGCGTCCTCTGCCCCCATTGATCAGTATATGGTAAGCCATCCGGAGTATTTTTTATCCCAGTCCCCGGAGCATGCGCTTTTATACCCGGATAATTTATACATCCTCCTTTCGCATATCAAGTGCGCTGCCTACGAACTGCCGTTTACCGATGGAGAACAATTCGGAAATGTTAAGGATACGGAGCAGTTTTTAGATTATCTTTCGGAAAGCGGCATCCTCCGCCATGTTGGCGGCAAGTACCATTGGTCGGCGGAAGATTTCCCGGCCAGCGAGATCAGCCTGCGTTCCGCCGCATCGGAAAACTTTGTGATTATCGACATTTCCAACGCATCGCATCATCGCGTCATCGGCGAAATGGACCGCTACACTGTACCTATGCTACTGCATGAGAATGCCATCTATATGCATGAGGGGCGGCAGTATCAGGTAGAGAAGCTGGATTTTGATACTTGTAAAGCGTTCCTGCGCGCGGTTGATGTAGATTATTATACTGATGCGGACTTGAACATCAGCCTTTCGGTGCTGGATGAGCTGAAAACGAAGGAATTGGAAAACAACGTATCCGTTACGCTGGGCGAGTTAAAAATTACCACACTGGTGAAAATCTTTAAAAAAATGAAATTGGATACACACGAAAATTTGGGGTTTGGACCCGTACGTTTACCGGAAACCGATATGCACACAGTAGGCATGTGGTGGACAGTGCCCGCAGCAATTTCGTCTACATACCGTAATGATGACTTACAGGGTGCGCTTGTCGGCGTAGCGAATTTGCTGGCAATTGTTGCGCCAATCTATCTGATGTGCGCGCCGCGGGATATTAAAATTATTTATCAGGTAAAAGCTCCGCAAACGGACTTGCCGACCCTGTTCCTGTACGATCAATTTCCGGGCGGCGTCGGCTTGGCGGAAAAAGCATATGAAATGCAGGAACTATTGCTTGAGCATGCCCTTGCCATTGTAGAAAAATGCGAATGCAAGAATGGCTGTCCAAGCTGCGTCGGGCCGGAAAGTCAGGTTGGCATAAACGGAAAAAGCGGCGCTATGCAAATCCTCAGGGAGTTGATTGCTTCATGCCGGGACTAATGGACAAACTGCGCATGATCGATGCTGCTCCTCAAAATACGCTTCCGAAAAACGATCCAGAAAAACCCGCAACATCGTCGTGTTACCATCGCAGCGATCGGTTTCCGCTGTCTTCTTTTTCCGCTTTTCGCCATATGCGTACATCTGTGTTAAGCCAAATATTCGGCGTCGATTTTCCCGCCGGGGTGAAACCGGAGGACTTGTTGTTTCTGGATACGGAAACAACCGGTTTATCTGGCGGCGCGGGCACAATCGCTTTTGAAGTTGGCCTTGGATATATCAGCGGCGATCATTTCGTGGTCGAGCAGTTTATGCTGCGGGATTACCCCGAAGAAGCAGTTATGCTGGAAGCCGTCTCCCGCTTTACCGGCCGTTTCCCGGTATTGGTTACGTTTAACGGACGCACATTTGACGCGCCTTTACTGGAAAGCCGCTATATTATGCAGCGTATCTCAAGCCGTGCTATGCCCTCCGTCCATGCGGATGTGCTGCACGCTTCCCGCAGAGTTTGGAAACTGCGGCTTGGTAGTTGCACGCTGCAACGCTTGGAAAATGCCATCCTCGGCGTATCCCGTGAGGATGATTTGCCAGGCGCGTTGGTACCGCAAACTTTTTTCCGTTTTCTGCAAAACGGTGATTTTGCACCTATAGAAAAAATACTGGAGCATAACCGGCAGGACGTTGTCAGCCTTGCACAGTTGCTATTCTTTCTATGCAGGCTCTTTGACCAACCGGAATCCGCTGTTGAGCCGGATGATCTTGTTTCGCTGGCTAAAGCGGTACAGCGCCGCGGTGATACCGCAAAAGCAAAAAAGTGCTTCCGCCTTGCTGCGCAGAGCAATCACCGTGACATCGCTTTTAGCGCTCTGGCCGAACAGGAGAAAAGAGAAGGGAATGCGCAACGTGCCATCAAGCTATATTCCGCGATGCTAACCCGTGGCGATAATCCCGTTTCCGCCTGTATTGGGCTGGCGAAACTATATGAACATCAGCTTCACGATCCGCAGCAAGCCTTGGTATATACGCGGCAAGCCTTGTTACTGCTTAGCGAACCCAGCCTGAAAGGCAGCGAAGCTGTACAATCACAAAGAAATGCGCTACAATACCGTTATACGCGTTTGCGCCGCAAAATTGCGACCTGAGCGCAACCACAGGAGGATACAGCATGAGCATACTGGCAACTATCAAGGCCCGCAGCGCTGCTGCAAAACTAGGAAAAGGCAACCAGGCGGAAGCCAAAAAATTATATGAACAGGCAGTCGCCGATGGTTTGAATGACCCGCGTTATATTCTCAGCTATTCGGTGCTGCTGATCCGGGAAGGCGAATACGAAAAAGCACGCGAGTTGCTAGTAAAACACCAAAAAAATCCCAACCTTTCGGCTGACAGCCGCAAACAACTTTTTGTAAACTACGCCGCGTGTGTTTATAAAATGGGCGATTTGGAAAAGGGCATTTCCGTATTGGAAAGTCAGCACGCCAAAGAACCCAGCGGTTTGATTTATGAAACGCTTGGTTACCTGTACATTGAAGCGGGCGATAAAGAAAAAGCGTTGCAGTTCAATCAAGAAGCGATGGAGTATGACGACGAAGACCCCATCACCCTGGATAACCTTGGCCAAACCTATTATCGGTTGATGGACGATAAAGAAAAAGCAAAAGAGTATTTTTTAAAGGCTTTGGATATTAAGCCCGGACAAATCGATACACTTTTCTTCCTTGCTCATTACGACTTGGAAGCGGGCGAAAAAGACGCCGCAAAGACCAAACTGCAAACCGCGCTGCAAGGCCGGTTTTCGCCGCTCAATTTTGCCACCAAGGATAAGGTAAATGAGATTTTAGCCACCCTGTAATCTATAGATACTATTTATTTAAGCGAATATAAAAACGTCTCTTTCAAGGGGCGTTTTTCGTTACTCTTTACAGGTAAACCGAAAGGAAAAGTAATTTCTATATATCCTACAAAATAATAACAGTACTTACTCAATCTGCTATCAGTTGCCTGATATGCCTAGGTAAATGATACATAACCATGAAATGAATCAATTCGTTGATTGTCAAAAAGGTAGATTGCTGCTATATTCAAATGAGTACTAGCAGGATAAAGGTGAACAGATGAAATATGCTTATATAACTAATAATGAATTGAATCTTCAACTCTTTGCTCAATTCCAGCGGCGGCAGGTTGTTACCAGGTGCTGGAGAAAACAGAAGAGCCAGTGGGCAATACGGGATATTCCCTTCATAGACGATTGGTCGGCGGAGGAGTATCAGACGCTGCTTGTCTGCCTGCAAGGTACATTGGAACGCAATGGAATGATGATAGGCGCTTTTTATGGAAAAGAGCTTAAAGGCTTTATTGCTATGGAATCAACGTTATTTGGAGGCCATAAAGCATACTTGGATCTCCCCTGTCTGCATGTTTCAGCAGATTTTCGCGGACAGGGCATCGGTAAAGCTTTGTTTTTACAGGCAAAGCAATGGGCAAAGGAACATGGCGCAAAGCATATATACATTTCAGCACATTCGTCGGTCGAGAGTCAGGCTTTCTACCGTGCGATGGGTTGTGTGGAGGCCGAAGTGTACAATGATGAGCATGTTATTGCCGAACCCTGTGATTGCCAATTAGAGTGTAAGCTTTAAAAGCATTATCATCATCCGAATTGTGCCCTTTACCAGAAAACGCAGCTGTCAAACCAATATTTATATAAATTCAATACAGCTATTATGTATAACCTATTGACAGTATACAATGTTTATGGTTAAATTGTGCCTGTTTCAGAGTTTAGCTTCACTAAACTTTCATGTACATTATCCGAGCGGGAGGCAAAAACGTGCAAATCGGCGAAAAAATCCGGCAGCTAAGGTTACAGCGGAGTTTAACGCAGGGTGAACTGGCGGACCGATGTGAGTTGAGCAAGGGTTTTATTTCACAGGTAGAGCGCGATCTTGCATCTCCCTCCATTGCGACGCTAATGAATCTGTTGGAGTGTTTAGGCAGTGATTTACAAACCTTTTTTACGGAAGAAAGCATCGAAAAAGTCACCTTTTCGCCTGCTGATTTATTTGAAAAGCCGGATGACGACGCTCTGCACGGCAAAATTACCTGGCTTGTGCCTACGGCGCAAAAAAACAGGATGGAACCGATATTGCTGGAACTGCAACCCGGCGGCATAACGGCGGAGATGCCCCCTCACGAGGGTGAGGAATTCGGGTATGTCCTTACCGGCCGTATCGTATTAAACCTCGGAAATCGGCAATACCCTGTAAAAACAGGCGGCAGCTTTTCTATTCACCCCGGCGCTGCCCATAGTTTGCAAAACACAGGAAAAACACGCGCAAAAGTGATTTGGGTCAGCACACCACCCAGCTTTTAATTTTTCTGGTAAAGGAGCACCTGCCATGGTTGAAAAGCAGCATTTGATTGATCTTCAGCACATTTATAAAGAGTTTGACGGTACGGCCGTTTTGCAGGATATTAACCTGTATATCCGTAAAAAGGAGTTTGTCACTTTACTGGGGCCCAGCGGCTGTGGAAAAACAACAACTTTGCGTATCATCGGCGGGTTTGAATATCCCAGCAGCGGCACGCTCCTATTTGAAGGCAAAGATCTATCTGTTTTACCGCCGTATAAACGCCGTGTGAATACAATATTTCAAAAATATGCGCTCTTCCCCCATTTAAATGTGCAGGACAATATTGCCTTCGGCCTTAAAATTCGCAAAATGACCAAAGGGGAAATAACCCGTAAAGTCGATAAAATGCTGGAACTTGTGAACATGCGCGGATATAGTAAGCGCAGTGTGGATCAACTTTCCGGCGGTCAGCAGCAGCGCGTTGCTATCGCCCGCGCATTGGTTAATGAGCCGGAAGTGTTGTTGCTGGATGAACCGCTTGGCGCGCTGGATTTGAAGCTGCGTAAGGATATGCAGTTGGAATTAAAGCGTATGCAGCAGGCATTGGGTATCACTTTTCTATATGTAACCCATGATCAGGAAGAAGCGCTGACGATGAGCGATACCGTCGTAGTCATGCGTGACGGTCGCATACTGCAAATCGGCGATCCGAAAACAGTATACGATGAGCCTGCTAATGCTTTTGTCGCGGATTTTATTGGCGAAAGCAATATTATGCGCGGCGAAATGCTTCACGATGAGCTCGTGCGCTTTTCCGGTTTTGATTTTCCATGTGTTGACGACGGCTTTGGAAAAAATCAGCCGGTCGATGTCGTTGTCCGGCCAGAAGATATTATGATTGTTGGCGAGGATATCGGCCAGATTACGGGCGTGGTGCAAAGCGTCCTTTTTAAAGGCGTTCATTATGAAATGATGATCAATACCGGCGAAACCGTATTTAAGGTGCATTCTACCATTATGCAGCCGCAGGGTTCTCGCGTGGGCTTGAATATTGTACCGTACAACATCCATATTATGAAGCCTATGCTGCCGGAGGGGGGCGCAGAGGAAGAATGAGCCAAAGCCTTAGTTTCCCGCCTTGGATGCTATGGATGTTCGTCATATTCATTCTGGCATTCTTCGTATTCGGCTTTATTTCCGTTCGCCGGAACAACGGCATCAAGCGTTCCTTTTTTGCTTCTCCCTACATGGTTTGGATGGTGCTTTTCACACTCCTCCCCTGTGTGTTGATCGCTTACTATGCCTTCACCGATGCGAGCGGTGCTTTTACACTGGATAACTTCAAGAATTTTTGGGACAGCAATTACTCCGTCAACCAAATATATGAGCAAATGGGACCGGATTATGCTGTATTAATCCAGCGTGGCACTGTAAATATCGGTACGCTTATTTATTCGCTTTGGATGGCTGTACTCTGCACTGTGATCTGTCTGGCGTTTGGCTACCCTGCCGCTTACTTTATGGCTGACCGGCAAATGAAAATCGGCTCTACGCTGGTGGTTTTGTTCATTATTCCCATGTGGATGAACTTCTTGCTGCGTACCATCGCCTGGATGACGCTGCTGGAAGATCAGGGGCTTATTAATACGCTGCTAAGGCTTATGGGTTTACCCGCCGCACAGCTGATGTATAACGATGGCGCTGTGTTGCTTGGCATGGTATATAATTTTCTTCCGTTTATGGTGTTTCCCATTTATACATCCCTTTCTAAAATGGATAACAAGCTGTTGGAAGCCGCGCAGGATTTGGGAGCGAACCATTTTCGCACCTTCAGCCGGGTAACGGCGCCGCTTAGCCTTCCAGGCGTTATCTCCGGCATTACCATGGTGTTTATGCCATCCGTGACTACCTTTTTCATCCCGCGTATCCTTGGCGGCGGTAATACCATGATGTTTGGTGACCTTATCGAAAACCGCTTCCTGACCGAGGGCAACTGGAACCTTGGCAGCGCGTTAAGCTTGATCATGATGGTGTTGATTCTCATCAGTTTGAGCATATTACGTAAAGCCGATCCCGAAGGGGAAGGAGGCGGTATAGTATGAAGCAATTTGGCAAGCGCGCCTATCTTGCGTTGATGCTGCTGTTCCTCTATACTCCCATTGCCGTTCTGATTTTTCAAAGCTTTAACGCGGGTAAAAGCCGCGCCAAGTGGGAAGGTTTTTCTTTCCGGTGGTACGCAGAACTATTTCAAGATCAGGCGATTATGAAAGCGTTATATGTAACGCTCTCCATCGCCGTTATCGCCGCTCTGATCGCAACGGTGCTGGGCACATTGGCTGCTATTGGGATTCACGCGATGCGTAAACGCCCGCAGGGAGTCATGATGACCATTACCAACCTTCCAATGACAATGCCGGATATCGTAACCGGTATTTCACTGATGATTCTGTTTACGTTTTGCCGTATTGAACGTGGTTATGTTACGATGTTGCTGGCGCATA
This sequence comes from Candidatus Limiplasma sp., assembly GCA_963675655.1. Classification (GTDB taxonomy): domain Bacteria; phylum Bacillota; class Clostridia; order Christensenellales; family Aristaeellaceae; genus CAXXOK01. The sequence goes on along the minus strand of OY776489.1, from coordinate 2,918,774 downwards.
TCACATTTAATACACCCTACGTGATTTTATCGGTGCTGCCAAAGCTAAAGCAGATGAACAAGCACACGTATGAAGCGGCGCTGGATCTAGGCGCTTCGCCGTCCTACGCTTTAATTCATGTGATTCTGCCAGAAATATCCGCGGGCGTGATTACCGGCTGCCTGCTGGCTTTTACCCTCTCGCTGGACGATTTTGTCATTAGCTACTTTACCACCAGCCCTATGGTGCAAAACCTGTCTACCCTTATCTACTCCAAAGCGCGTATCGGTATTGAACCGACGTTGAACGCACTTAGCGCGTTAATGTTCCTTGCGCTTTTGGTGTTGCTGTTGATCGTAAACCGCCGCTCTGGCAGCGCCACCCAAACCCAGTCATAAACGCAATTGCGTTTATTATATTCTTTTTATGGAGGGATATCGACCATGCGTAAAAGCTTGATTTGCGTGCTTCTTGTGGTTCTTGTTCTCCTGCTCCCCCTTGCTTCTTTGGCCGAAGAAGTTGTGAACGTTTACAACTGGGAAGATTACATTAGCCAAGATGCGCTGGACGCGTTTACCGAGGAAACCGGCATTACCGTAAACATGATGAACTTCACAACCAACGAGGATATGATTGTGAAAGTTCGCAATTCTCCTTCCTCCTTTGACGTGATTTTCCCCTCGGACTACATGATTGAGCGGATGATTGCCGAGGATCTGTTGGCTACGATCGATTTTGCCAATGTTCCCAATTTCCAGTACATTGAAAGCAGCTTGAAAAATCCAACGTATGACCCGAGCGGCGCATACAGCGTACCGTATATGTGGGGTACGGTCGGCATCCTGTATAACACAACCATGGTTACCGAGCCGGTAACCAGCTGGTCCGTTATATTTGACCCCGCCTATCAAAATGATGTATTCATGCTGGATTCCATTCGCGATTGTCTGGGCGTTACCTTAAAATATCTTGGTTACTCCATGAATACGCGCGATCCTTTGGAATTGAACGCTGCCAAAGAGCTGTTGATACAGCAGAAGAAAGATGGCATAGTGAAAGCGTATCAGGTGGACGAAACCAAGGATAAGATGGTCGCGGGCGAAGGTGCACTTGCGTTGGTTTGGAGCGGCGACGCGCAATATGCAATCGACTTGAACCCCGATTTAGCCTATGTTGTGCCTGATGAAGGCAGCAACATTTGGGTAGACGGCATGGTTATCCCGAAAGCGGCGAAGAACAAAGAAAACGCCGAAAAATTTATTGATTTTATGTGCCGCCCGGACATTGCCGTTATGAACTGTGAAGAGATCTGGTATTCTACACCCAATACCGAAGCTATTACATTGATGGGCGAAGAATATAGCAGCAACCTGACGATGAATCCGACGCAGGATATCATCGACCGTTGCGAATTTTTCAGCGATATTCAGGATTTTATTGAAATCTACAATGCAATGTGGTTGGAGATTAAGAGCGCTTAATTCTTTAACAAAACGCAAGCACCCCGTGGATGTTTTCGCATCCGCGGGGTGCTTGCAATATTAGGGTTTATTGAAACCCTGTTACCTGATACCCGGCGTTTTCAACTGCCTTTTGCAACTGTAGATTGTCAACATCCTTATTCAAGGTAACGGATGCATCTTTATTCTCTAAGCTGACAACTGCCTCGGTTACGCCATCCACAGCTGCTAGAGCCTTCTCAACGTGCATTTTGCAATGGTTACAGCTCATTCCTTCGATGTGAATCGTCTTTTGCATTTTACTCGCCTCCAAACGATTTTTCCTGTTGCATCTTTTGAATACTGGTATATAAGCTACCTTGTATTCATGCATTTACTACCCTGTAATTGCGTGTGTGAAACACCGGCAGGATTTAGCGCATTTTAAAACGAATCTCTATCTTTAGTCATTCCCATCTTAAAAATATCTGTTTTGCTGCGCTGCATGCGGCTGGAAAGAGAGGACTTGTGCGGGAACTGTTTGAACTTTTTACAACATTTGCTCTGGTTGGCAGCATGACTTTTGGCGGTGGTTACGCCATGCTTCCAATTTTAACACGGGAAATTGTCGAAAAAAGACATTGGACAACCGAGGAAGAATTGCTCGACTATTTTGCTATTGGGCAGTGTACTCCGGGTATCATTGCTATTAATACCGCAACCTTTATCGGCATTCGCAGGCGCGGCGTGAAGGGAGCCATCGCCGCCACACTCGGGATGATCGCGCCTTCTCTGATCATTATTGTATTGATTGCAATGTTTTTAAGCAATTTTATGCAAATTGCATGGATACAACACGCTTTTTCCGGCGTGCGGATTGCAGTATGCGCGCTAATCGCTTCTACTGTTGTTAAACTATTTAAACGCAATTCCAATACATGGCTGAAGATACTGTTTACATTGATCGCTTTCGCCAGTGTTGCGTTTGTTGGGCTTTCCCCTATTTATCCTACTGTTTTCTTTGCAGTTTTGGGTGTATTCGTGTTTAAGGGGAGGCTAACAGCGTGACATATCTTTTACTTGCATTCGAATTTTTTAAAACGGGATTATTCGCTATCGGTGGCGGATTAGTTACATTACCCTATCTGATGGAAATGTCCCAGACGCATCCAGAGTGGTTTTCTATGGATGAACTGATGAACATGGTGGCGATATCGGAATCTACCCCCGGCCCAATTGGCATCAATATGGCCAGCTATGTTGGTTACCATGTCGGCGGTTTAGGCGGAGCCCTCATCGCGACCCTGTCGTTGGTTTTACCCAGTTTTATCATTATTATGCTTATCGTACGAATCTTGGATCGCTACCAGAAAAACCGTCTGATTAATGCCGGGCTGGAAGGGCTCCGGCCTGCGGTAACCGGATTGATAGCCGCTGCCGGGTTCACTGTATTGCAGGCATCACTCGTAAAAAGTATAGGCGGTATAATTTTATTGCAATGGAGTGCGTTGCTTTTATTTGTTGTCTTGTTCACACTTACCCAGCTCAAAGCGTTACGTAAAGTGCATCCCATACTGTATATTGCCGCCGGTGCTATTGCGGGCGTCGTTTTCCAGCTATAAGCGTAACCAAAAGGCATTCCCGTAGGAATGCCTTTTGGGTCGGTTTGACAAGCTAGATGCTTCCTGTATTAGCTAAATCCATGAATATTTTTACCCATTCCGGGTCAAACTGTTTACCGATATGGGTGATGATTTCGTTAATCGCCGCCTGGTAGGACATCGCATCACGATATGGACGGGTGGACAGCATCGCGTCATACGCATCCGCAATGGCGATAATGCGGGAAAGCATTGGTATCTCTTCCCCTTTTAAGCCGTCCGGGTAACCGCTGCCATCGAAATGCTCGTGATGGTGACGCACAACCGAGGATAGGTTGCTGCCTGTATCCAGCGGCTTTAAAATTTCCTCTGCAATTAAGCTATGCTGACGGATAACATCTTTCTCTTGCTCAGTTAACTTGCCTTCTTTATGCAGTATTTCATCTGGGATGCCGATTTTACCGATATCATGTAAAATGGCTGCTGTACGCAGTGTTTCAAAATCTACGCCGATGCCGAATCTGCGTTCGTACATTTTAAGGGCATAATCGCATACGTGTGAAGAATGGTCGCTGGTATAGGAATCCCGTTTTTCTAACACCTTCATGATTGTCTCAAGCGAAGCCAGCAACAGTTCATGGTAACGTTTACGCATGTTCTCATCGGACTCTTGCAGCATACGGTACGCGGTAGCGCGTTTCAGTTCCAACTCCCGTTTCTGGGTAATATCTTCTGAAAAAAGGGCTACGCCCATTGTTTGTCCGTTACCATCCTCTATGCGGGAATAACTATCCATATAAAATTGTTTATGCGCCTTGTCTTCCACAAGACGGTTGAAGGTCTTACTTTTATTTTGCAACAATAAATCCATTGCGCGCTGTACACCTGAACGCGAATCCGGTTTGCAGCAATTAATCAATTTTTGGCCGATGATTTCATGGCGATCAACATGGCGCAATTCCCCTATTGCCCGGTTCGCATAAACTATATTTCCTTTTTCATCTGAGAGAACTACACCCACCGGCATTTGCTGCAGCAAGGCATCCGTAATGAGCTTCAGTTTGGTATTTTCCACAATATACCTCCCATGGCTGATTAGCGCATGCAGATTGATGTAGCACAAAGTACAATTAGTCATTTTATTGATGCGTTTTTACAGAATATTACTTTTTATTATGCTACACCAAACCAGTTGGAATGTCAATATTGATACTGTTTTCATGCCTTTGCATGGTTTACAGGCAGCCTTTTTGCTCCATATATTCAAGCGTACGCATCAACGCCAATTTGCCGTGGCTATAGCTTAAACCGCCCTGTAAATATGCGGTATATGGCTGCCGCATGGGCGCATCCGCGCTTAGCTCTATGCTGGCACCCGATACAAATGTACCAGCCGCCATAATTACCTGTTCTTGATAGCCGGGCATATCCCATGGCTCCGGAAGCGCCATACTGTCTACCGGCGAGGACATTTGGATTCCCTGGCAAAAAGCAATTAAACGCTCCGGAGAGCCTAGTTCCAACGCTTGAATAATGTCGGTACGCGGTTCATCCACAGACGGTGTAGTTTTCATAGACATAGCTTCAAACATTGCAGCCGCCAGCGTAGCGGTTTTCACCGCCTGCGCAACGGTATGCGGCGCCATAAATAACCCCTGGTAGAAGGGTTGATAGCTGGCTGCATAGCTGCCAATTTCTGTGCCGACAGAAGGTGCGGTAAGCCGGTAGCTAATTCTGGTTACCAACTCTTCACGCCCGACAATATAACCACCCGTCGGGGCCAGCCCGCCGCCCGGATTTTTTATGAGGCTTCCTACGCATACATCCGCGCCATAATGGCTTGGCTCTTCTAGGCAGACAAATTCGCCGTAGCAATTATCCACCATCAGACTTGCGTGAGGGAATTCATTATGCAGCATATTTGCGAGCGGTTCAATTTCCTGCGGCAGCAGCGAGCGGCGAGAAGAATATCCCCTGCTGCGCTGTATGGTAACAACCCGCGTATTCGGCTTCATGGCGGCACGAATCGCAGGTAAATCCAACATCCCTTGCGCGTTTAGTTCAACTTGGGCATAGGTTACACCCATTTCAGCTAAAGAACCAACGGATGGTTTGCCAATGCCGATAATCCCATTCATCGTATCATAGGGTGCGCCGGATGCGCTGAGCAGCTCGTCGCCCGGTAAAAGCAGACCAAACAGGCAAAGAGACAAAGCGTGTGTACCGCTGGCAATCTGTGGGCGAACAATGGCCATCTCCGTGTCAAACAAATCCGCATAGATTTTTTCCAGCGTATCCCGCCCAATATCATCATATCCATAACCCGTTGTTGGGGCAAAATGGCGCGCCGCTACCTGATGCTTCTGAAAGCTATCCAGTACTTTGGCCGTGTTTTGCAGGGAAATATCTTCAATTCTTTCAAAAGCGTTAGCACAACGTTTCTGAGCTTCTTCCACCTTTTGCGTCATCATCATTGTTACTCCAAAACTCCTTTGCGATCTGTAAAGCTGTATGCGTGCTTTCCGGTGAATCCATATCCAGCCAGTGCACGCGGCTTTCAGCGTTAAACCACGTCCACTGCCGTTTAGCGTATCTTCTGGTGTTGCGTTTCAGCAAAGCAATTGCCGTATCCAGCGGTTGATGCCCTTGCAATACCGGCACCAATTCCTTATACCCAATGCCCTGCATTGCTTGTGCTTCGGGAGGAACACCCTGTGCCAACAGTTTTTTTACTTCTTCCAATAGCCCGCTTTCCATCATACTGTCTATACGTTTCTCCACCTTTTGATAAAGCTTATCGCGCTTGAGCGTTGTTCCCAACATGCAAAACAAAAAGGGTCGCTCCTGTACAGGTGTTGTGTTTTGCGCAGAAAGCGGCTTGCCGGTAAGGTGATAAACCTCCATCGCGCGGGATACACGTACCAGATCGTTTGGATGCAATTTTGCTGCTGTTATCGGGTCCGCTTCCATAAGCTTCGCATAGAGCGCCTGTTTACCCTCTTCTGTAGAAGCTGCGGCCTTAATCTGCTCGCGCAGTTCCGGATCGCTTGGTATACCGCCCAGAGCCAACCCATCTGTCAGTGCACGAAGGTAAAACCCAGTACCGCCAACTAAAATCGGTAGCTTATACCTTGCGTATACCGCGTGCAGTGTTTCTTCCGCCAAGGCCGCATATTGGGCGACGGAAAAAGAAGCAAAAGGCGAGACAATATCCAGTAGATGATGAGGTATCCCGCATCTTTCTTCCAGCGTTGGTTTCGCTGTGCCGATATCCATGCCACGGTATATCTGCATGCTATCCATATTGATAATTTCACCATCAAAAGCTTGAGCCAGTTTTATAGCCAGCGCCGATTTACCGCTGGCTGTCGGCCCTACCACGCACAATACGGGTGTTTTTTGCATGTGCCTTCTCCTATGGTATCCGCTTAAAGCGTTTTTCCAGGTCACGGCGCGACCATTCCGTTACAATAGGCCGTCCGTGCGGGCATGTCGGCTGGGTGCCGGTTTCCAGCATTTGCGCCAGTATCTCTTCCACGTCGGCATCAGTCAGAACATCTCCGCCTTTAATGGCATGCTTACAAGCCATTTGTGCGACTTGTGAGCGCAAACGGTCGTGGGTTACAGCCCCGCGATTGGTTCTCGTTTCATCCAGAAAATCCACAAGCCAATCCCGAACCGGTTCATTCTGCCCCAGTATGACCGGAATGGCCCGTACTGCAACCGTCGTTTCGTCAAAAGCCTCTACATCAAAACCAATGTCCGACAGCTCATCATTGATTTCTGAAAGCCGCTGCACATCCTGTGCGGTTAAGCGTACCATTTGCGGCGCGATGAGCCTTTGTGAAACCATTACACCTTGATAGCGTGCTATATACCGATCATACAGTACCCGTTCATGCGCTGCGTGCTGGTCAACCATCAAGAGCCGCTCACCGATTTCAAACAATAAAAACGTTTTAAAGACAGCCCCAATATAGCGCAGCGCTTCCTGCGGTTCTGTCTGTGCCATTCGCTCTTGTACCGGTTCCTGCAGGGAAATTTCCGGTTGAAAAGCCTTATAAACAGCAGTAGTTTCCGGATGTGTCGGTGGATTAACTGTCTGCTGTTCCTGCGATACCGTATGCACTTCTTCAATCCGTACCACGGAAGCATCGGGAGCGACTACGTTAGTAACTCGCTCTTCTTTTGCTTGCGGTCTATCAAATTGATCGGTTTCCTGCTGCAATGCTTCAATCGTCTGGGTGAGCTCCGTTGGAGGCTCCCGTAGTGACGGTATCGTCACATTCTGCACGCTTTCCGGCATAGCTTGAGGAACACTGCTTTTTAAATCTTCGTCTTTAAGCGGAATCACTTGAATCGGGCTCTCCATACGCAACGGCTGCGCACTCGGTTCCCCCGCTATCTTTTGTTGTACGGTATCCAAGTGAAGCGCCTGCTTGGTTAAACTTTCAATAGCAGTCAGCACGGCCTCAGCGTTTTGAAAGCGTACTTCCAGCTTATTAGGATGCACATTTACATCCACTTGCCGATAGGGCAATTGCAGCGCCAGCGCGCAGATCGGGTATCTCCCAACCATTACAAAGCCTTCACAGCCGGTTTCCAACGCCCGGCTGATTCGCTCATCCCGGAAAAAACGTCCATTAATAAAAAAGCTTTGGTGGTTGCGATTCCCGCGGGAAAATTCGCCAACACCAATATAGCCATCCAGAAGCAGCCCTGATTGCGTACCCGAAACATGCCGCATTCCACGCAGCGCATCCTTGCCGTAGACACAATAAATAGCGGATTCCAATGTACCGTCTCCAGCACTGCGATATATTGTTTTTCCCTGATTTACGAAACGGAAAGCTACGTCCGGTCGGCTGAGTATCAACCGCATAATATAATCCGATACATATGCCGCTTCGGCTGCAGGTTTTTTTAAAAACTTCAATCGCACCGGCACGTTATAAAATAGCTCTTTAACCGTCACGCTGGTGCCAACAGGGCTGGCGGATTCCGTAATCCCAGTTATTGCTCCTGCTTCCACCTGCGCCTTGATGCCAAAGGAAGCGTCTTTGATACGAGAAATACAACTGACTTTACTGACAGCCGCTATACTCGCCAACGCCTCTCCGCGAAAACCCAGCGTTTGAACACTGTATAAATCGTCTGCCGTAATCAGTTTGCTTGTGGCATGGCGCTCAAATGCCATTTTCATTTGCGAAGCCGGTATTCCCCTGCCGTTATCACTTACACGAATAGCGGTAATCCCGCCGTCGGTCAGTTCCACCGTTACCGCAGTTGCGCCTGCATCGATGCTGTTTTCAACCAGCTCTTTTACAGCGGCAGCCGGGCGCTCTACCACTTCGCCGGCAGCAATCTGTCCGATCACTTCATCGGACAGTTTCAGGATCGGTTGGTATTCCATGCTTCGCTCCTTTTTATCGTTATCTGCTAAATCATCAACTTCAGTTCATGCGCCGTGCTTTTTCCCGCAAACGGAAAAGGGTGTTAAGCGCATCCATTGGTGTAATGGATAACACGTCCAGCTCTTTTAATTCTTCCACTAGTTGATCTTGCTCCAAATGGAACAAATCCGTCTGCCGTTGCGCTTTTTTCTTCTTTTCCAGTATATTTTGGCTTATGGTCTCTTGATTTATATCGCTGACTTCCAGCCGCGCCTGTATTTCGTGTGCACGCGCGACAACCGACGCGGGTATCCCCGCCAGTCGTGCCACATGCACACCGTAGCTTTTATCAGCACCGCCGGGCTGTATTTTACGAAGAAAAATAACATCCTCGCCATGTTCCATTACAGTGATGCAATAGTTTTTTACCCCGGCGAAGCGCCCTTCCAGCTCGCTCAATTCATGATAGTGGGTCGCAAACAGCGTTTTCGCGCCACACTTCTTTTGATCCAGTATATATTCCACGACTGCCCACGCGATGCTGAGGCCGTCAAAGGTGCTGGTACCGCGGCCAATTTCGTCCAGTATCACCAGCGACTGCGGCGTTGCGTTTCGAAGAATGTTGGCTGTCTCGCTCATTTCCACCATAAAGGTGCTCTGACCGCCAGCCAGATCATCCGATGCGCCGATGCGGGTAAATACACGATCGCACAAGCTGATTTGCGCACTTTCCGCCGGTACAAAGCTGCCAATATGCGCCATGACCACAATCTGTGCAACCTGGCGCATATAAGTGCTTTTCCCTGCCATATTGGGTCCGGTAATAATCAGCATACGGTTTTCATTATCATCCAGCAATACGTCGTTAGGTACGAACGGCGTATCGTTTTGCATCCGCTCCACGAGTGGGTGTCTGCTTGACTGTATATGTATCTGCCCATCCTGCGTCATCAAGGGTTTTACGTAGCCAAATTCCCGCGCCACCTTAGCAAGGGATAATAAAGCATCCAGCGTCTTAATCGCTTGCGCATTCTGCTGGATTGCCGGAATTTCTTTTGCAATCGCATCGCGAATTTCTGCAAACAACTGCATTTCCAGTGCCAAAGCGGCTTGTTGGGCACCGGTGATTTTACGCTCGATCTCGTTTAGTTCCGGGGTGATAAAGCGCTCGCAGTTCGTCAACGTCTGTTTACGGGTATACCGAAGCGGTACATTAGCAAGATTGCTCTTGGTTACCTCGATAAAATAGCCAAAAACCTTGTTATATTGGATGCGCAGGTTTTTAATACCGGTTTCCTGCCGTTCTGTTGTTTCCAGATCCAGTATCCATTGTTTGCCGTTAATAGATGCTTCGCGGTATTCGTCTAATTCAGTATTGTATCCGTCTGCGATGATGCCGCCGTCTGTGAGCGTAGGCGGCGCATCCGGATGAATGGCCTTTGTCAGCAACTCGCATAATGAGGTTAAGGGAGACAACGTGTGTCCCAGCGCGGATACAGCCGGAACCGTAAACCCGGAAAGGAGCGTTTTTATCGGCGTAATTGCAGTCAGCGAGCGTTGCAACGCCAAACAATCCCTCGCATTCAGGCTTCCATAGCTGATTTTGCCAAGCAGCCGCTCCAAATCAGCGATATTTGCAAGTTCTTCCGTCAATTCATCCGCTGTCATATAATCGTCTTTTAACGCCTCAACAGCGGATAAGCGTGCTTCGATACGGGAAAGATTAATCAGCGGTTCTTCCACCCATGTTTTCAGCAGTCTGGCACCCATGGCCGTACTGGTTTGATCCAGCAGCCACAGTAAGGATCCGCGCCTTTCGCCGCTGTGCATGCTTTGCGTAAGCTCCAGATTCCGCCGGGTCATTCGATCCAGATACATCGTATCTCCGCTTTGATACGGTGTAATCTGCGTAATATGCTCCAGCGAATTTTTCTGCGTCTCATTCAAATACCGCAGCAGTGCGCCTGCCGCAGTAATGCGCTTATCCCGACTTTCCAACCCAAGCGCCGTAACAGATGTGATATGGAAATGTTTAAGTACCTGCTCTACGGCGCTTTTACGTTCAAACGCAGCCGCGGGTAGCTGCGCTACGGCAACTGTATCCTCCAAATACTCAGCAAGCATTCGCTCGTCGTTGGTTAACACCTCGTGAGGGCGAATACGCGTAAGCTCATCACGCAGTTGAACAGAGGCATTCGTAAGCAAATGAATTACAAATTCACCTGTGCTCACATCCGTATAGGCAAGCGTCGCTTCCTTATTATGGAAGGCGACGCAGAGAATATAGCTATTGCTTTTTTCGTCCAGCATCGCCGGATCGACTACCGTGCCGGGGGTGATGATGCGTACCACATCTCGCTCCACAAGCCCCTTGCTAAACGCTGGGTCCGACAGCTGCTCGCAGATCGCCACTTTATACCCCCGCTCAATCAAGCGGGATACATACGTAGCCGCAGCGTGATAGGGAATGCCGCACATCGGCGCACGCTCGCTGAGCCCGCAATCCTTGCCGGTTAACGTTAATTCCAATTCCCGGGAAACGAGTTTGGCGTCCTCAAAGAACATCTCGTAAAAATCACCGAGACGAAAAAAAACGATGCAGTCCGGATGCCTTTGTTTTACATCCAAATACTGCTGCATCATAGGCGTTACGGGCATAGCGGTCGTTCCTTTCACGTTTAAGAATGCAGGCTCCGGGTGAGAATATTACGTATTTCGCCGCTGCTATGTGCTGTGAAGTAAGTTAAAAAAACTTTCACTGCGCCTAAAGCGGAACAACGCTATAAAAAAGCACCCGGAACCATGCAAAGTGTATTTCTTAGTTGCAGTGGCAACTTCCGCCGCAGCTGGAGCAGGAGCCGGAGCAGCTGTCCTCTTCATCGCTTTCGCCGGTTACCACAAATTTGATGATTTTATTCACCTGCTGCATCATATTGTTGAAGGTGTCGTTTGCACTGCGCATGTTTTGAATCAGCGAATTTTCATCCATCGCCTTTTGTGCATCTTCCAGCTTGGTGCCGGCCTGCGCTAGAGCGTCGTGATCCATATCGCTTGAGGCAAGCAGGTTTTCCACTTCCTGGCGCTGGCTGGAATACGCTTCTATCAACTGGATAGCGCCTTCATCGCGCATAGCCGCTTGTTCGGCTAAACGCATTTTGATAAATTCTTCGCTCTCCAAAATCGCTTCCGCGAGCTGTTCTGCTTGGTTAAGTACATTTTCCATGGTTGTGATTCTCCTTTACTTTCTGGTTGCGCGCAGCGTGTTTGCTGCCGCAGATGTTATCGTAACCGGAATAATTTTCCCGATATCCTCCGCGCTCCCATCAAAAGTAATGGTCATTGCGCGGGTACCTTTCCCGGATACTTTACTTGGGTCCCGTTTGCTAATATTCTCCACCAGTACCTGCTCATCCCGGCCAATCAATGGCTGATGCATGGCGACTGTGTTTTCTTCCACTGCAGCGATCAGACGCTGAATTCTGTCTTTCGTTACAGCTTCTTCAATCTGCCCCGGCAGCTTTGCCGCAGCCGTGCCTTTACGCGGGCTGTAGATAAAGGTGAATGCAGAATCATACCCAACTTCACGCACCAATGAAACCGTATCCATAAACTGCGCTTCGGTCTCCCCAGGAAATCCGACGATGAAATCCGTCGTCAGCCCAATGTCCGGTATGGCTTTTCGCAGGGCGGATACTTTTTGCAGATAGCTTTCACGGGTATAGCGGCGGTTCATCGCGGCCAGAATTTCATTATTACCGCTTTGAATTGGCAAATGAAGGTGATTGCAGATATGTTTCCCGTTTGCCATAACATCGATTAATTCGTCGGATAAATCCTTGGGATGGGATGTCATAAAACGGATGCGCGGTACACCGAGTATGTCCAGCTGATGCAGAAGCTCGGGGAAGCTTTCCACCGCGCCATCGCCATAGCTGTTCACATTCTGCCCCAGCAGCATGATTTCCTGCGCGCCGTTTTGCACAAGCGTTTCCGCTTCCCGCAGAATATCATCCATTTTCCGGCTGCGCTCCCGGCCGCGCACATAAGGCACGATGCAATAAGAGCAATAATTATCACAGCCATACATGATGGTGATATACGCCTTGTAATCCGATAAGCGCTTTGTTGGCACACCTTCGGCAATCAGCGTTTCCTGCCCGGTAACGCTAACGACCCGCTCGTGCTTTGTTAATAGCGATTCTAACAGCGTCGGCAGTTGATGCAGATTATGCGTGCCAAAAGCCAAATCGATAAAGGGATATTGCTTTAAAATCCGTTCGGCCATTTCCGGCTGCTGTACCATACAGCCGCATACACCGATGAGCAAATCTGGTTTATTCTTTTTAATCTCTTTGAGCCAATACACGTTACCAAGCGCACGGCGCTCTGCGTTATCCCGGATACAGCAGGTGTTGAACAACACCAAATCCGCATGGGTGCGGTCTTCCGCTTCGTTCATACCCATTGCATCCAACATGCCGGAAAGTTTTTCGCTGTCATGCGCGTTCATTTGACAGCCGTACGTAACAATATGGTAGCTTGCTGGCCGATTCGGAAGCGCTGCAATACGCTCTATTGCGTCTTCCTGCTGCTGTTGCTCGGCCTTAGTAACAAATACAGGGGTTCTGCTCACGTTTCTTGTTCCCTTCCCATGGTATAACCTGTACCGCCGCATACTTTGCAGGGGGCTTGCACCATATCCCGCAAAGAAAGTCCGGTACGTTTACGTGTCATTTCCAATAGACCCAGGCTGGTAAATCCGTGCAGTACGTTTTTACCGCGTTCCCGCGCCAATTCCGCTTCCAGTAGGGCAATGACCTGCATGCGCTCGTCTTCTTCTGCCATGTCAATAAAATCGATCAGGATGATACCGCCCAAATTACGCAGCCGGATCTGCCGGGCAATGGGCGCACACGCCAGTAAATTCTGTCGCAGTGCCAATGGGCGGTCAGAATGGCTTATGAATTTTCCAGAGTTAACATCAATCGTCGTGAGCGCCTCCCGCTGATCGATCACCAGCGAGCCCCCACCAGGTAGCGGCACCGTGCGATTCAGCGCCTCCTGGAGCTGCTCCTGTACATGTGCGGCATGCCAAGCGGCTTCCATCTCCACACCATTCAACTGCTCCCACATAAGTCCTACGGGCGGCGACGGCATACGGTTCACCGCATCGTTGCAGGTAACGTTGATGCGATAACGCGGTGAATAATCTCTGATTAGGGCGGCTAGCGCGGAGGGTTCACGGTATAACATCGCCGGTGGTTTAGCATGCTTGACTTTAGCCTCAAGGGCTTCCCAGTGTTCAGCCATTTCAGACACTTCCGCCTGTACCGCTTCATACCGGGCATGCAGCGCACCGTAGCGCATGATCAGCCCAAAATTGCCGCCGCTTAACTCTTTCCCCTGCTGCACCAATTTTTCCCTGTCGCTTTCGCTTTGCACACGTTTACTGACGCCGATATATTGATTCATCGGCATATAAATCAGGTGCTGCCCGGGCAAGGCAATATCTCTAGTGAGATAAGCGCCTTTTTCATCACGCGCATCCTTTTTCACTTGCACCAGCACTTCCCGCCCTGAAACAAGCGTCTCACCTTTGCCCTGCTCCGTAAAGCTTTGCATTTCTTGAAGCGGCAAGAAGCCGTTTTGCTTCTGCCCGATGTTAATAAACGCCGCCTTCATAGCCGGTACGACATTTTCTACCACGCCAAGGAAGATTGCGCCGACCAACGAGGTTTCGTCCTCGTGTTCCGCATAATACTCCACCAGTTTTCCTTTTTCCGATACAGCTGTTTCGCGGTGCTGCTGTTTGGCTTTAACCAATATACTAAGCGAATCAGGCATTTTCATACGCCTCCAGAGGGATCATCGTTCCGTCCTTATTGCTCGTCAGGATACGGTCTCGATAGGCAAGGTAGTATATGGGTTCAACATCAGCCATTTCACAAAGCGCCTGCATGAGTACGGCGGGTTTTAATGATCCTTCCGGCCGGTTGCGAATTTCGCAGCGTATGGTGTATTCGCCCTCAGTTTTTTCACAGCTTGCTGTGGCAACGAAAGGGCGGATGTTGGTCATGTTCTCTCCGCTTTTCGTGCGCCGCAAGGTAATGCACTCATCCGTAAGCATAAAGCGGTCCAGCGCCAGCGCAACCTTATCGGCAGCTTCACTTGTTTGAAAACACATACGCAGCTGGGAACCAGCAACCAAAGCCATGAGTGTCGGAAAATCGTCTCCCACCGCACGCACCGAGATTATCGGAAGCGCGGGCGGTAATGCATTAGAAAGCGCTTTGCGAAAATCTTCTGCTTCACAGGATTGGTTTACCGGAACATCCATAATCTCGTGCATACCTACCACCCCGACGGATAGGGGGGATGCAAAGCTGAGATTGATATGCGGGTTAAAACCCTTGCTATAACAGATAGGCAAGTTGCTGCGCCGAAGCGCCCGCTGCATAGCACGCATTAAATCCAAATGGCCGATATGCCGAAGTGCGAGGCTTTTTTGAAAAACGACAATCATCCGCATAGTTTGCAAAGCCCCTCGATCTTTTCAATTCCACATCCGTTACAGCCCAAGCGGCAGTCTCTGGTGGTCTGCGCCTTTAACGCGCGTTCGTACTCACGGCGAAGAAATTGTTTTGTAACGCCAATATCGATGAAGTCCCAAGGAAGCAATTCATCCATTCCGCGGCTGCGATTAGCATAAAAGGCAGGGTCGACGCCGCAATCTGTAAAGGCCTGCATCCATAAGTCAAAGTGAAACTGATCGTTCCAGCCATCCAGCTTACAGCCCAATTCCCACGCGCGGTACAGTACATCTGCAAGTCTCCGGTCTCCTACAGCAAAGCAAGCTTCCAGAAAACTGATGGAAGGATCGTGCCAGTGGAACGTAACGCCGCGTATTGATAAAAGCTTACGCAGTTCCTGTTGCTTTTGTCTTACAACATCCAGCGTATCCTGCGGGCACCATTGGAACGGAGTAAAAGGTTTGGGCACAAAGACCGCCGCGCTGCAAGTAATGCGCAGCCCCTTGGCTCTCTGTCCCTTCGGCACGGCATAGTACGCCGCTACCGCCGCCTTAGCAAGCTCCGCAATGCCAGCCAAATCCTCTTGCGTTTCGGTGGGTAAGCCCATCATAAAGTAGAGTTTTACGCTGCTCCATCCGCCTTCAAAAGCATCTTTCAACTTACCAAGTAAATCTTCTTGCGTAACGCCTTTATTAATTACATCGCGCAACCGCTGTGTTCCCGCTTCGGGTGCAAAGGTAAGGCTGGACTTTTTCACCCGTTGGGTTTGCGCTAAAGTATCTTTTAGAAAGCTGTCTATCCGTAGTGATGGCAGCGAAATGCTTACGCGTTTATCAGCGAATTCCTCCATTAGCCCTTCACATAGCGTAGGCAATTGAGAATAGTCGCCGCTGGAGAGCGAGGAAAGTGAGATTTCTTCATAACCGGTGCTATCCACCAGCTTTTTTGATAATTCCATCAGCTTTTCCATGCTTCTTTCCCGCACGGGACGGTATAGCATACCAGCCTGACAAAAACGGCAACCACGCGTGCAGCCGCGCATGATTTCCAACATGATACGATCATGCACGATCTGTGTATATGGCACGATCATCGTTTCGGGGTAGTATGCGGCGTCCATGTCGGTAACAAAGCGCTTCTTCACAGTCGCTGGCGCAGCGGCATCAATCGGCGTGAAGCTTTGCAAGGTCCCGTCTTCATTATACTCCGCCTGGTATAGTGCGGGTACGTATACGCCTTTAATTTGTGCCAGTTTCCGAAGGCGCTCCTGTCTGGGTAAACGCTGCTTTTTGCACTCGTTCAGAAGCTCCACCACTTCGATGATTACTTCTTCCCCATCTCCCATCATAAACGCATCAAAAAACGCAAATAAAGGCTCAGGGTTTGATGCGCAAGGCCCACCGGCGACGACAATGGGATCGCTTTCTCCGCGCTGCTTCGCTTTTACCGGGATTTCACTCAGGCTAAGCATTTCCAGTATATTGGTATAGCTCATCTCATATTGCAGGGTAAAACCGACAATATCAAAGTTGGATAGCGGCGTGCGGCTTTCCAGTGAAAACAGCGGAATATTTTCCGCCTTCATCCCTTCCAGCATATCCACCCACGGCATACAGGCCCGTTCGCAAACAGCATAAGGCAGGTTGTTGATGATACTGTAGAGAATCTTCATTCCCAAGTGGGACATTGCGACTTCATATGTATCCGGAAAGCAAAAAGCAAAAGAGATTTCTGCGTCGTTAAAGGGTTTGGCCGTGGCATTCATTTCGCTGCCGGTATAGCGGGCAGGCTTTTCCACCCGTTGTAACAGGCGTTCGATACGCGCTTGCATATTTTTCCTCCGTTCGGGGCAGACAAACGCGCGACTCTCGCCGCGCCTGTTTGTGTAGGCTCCCTGCATAATGTAACATGACCGGCTCGCTTTTTCAACCATTGTGCGGAAAAAGGCTTACAAAACGGCTTAAAACGTAAGCCGCCTTTACGGCGGCAAATTATCTATATATTTGAAACAAAAGTCATCATGCTTTAAACAAGCGCTGGACAGTGCAGAGTTTCGCCCAGCGCTGCACGGGCAAGAAAAGCCTGTTGCTCGCCATGTTCTTTCGCAGCGTTCACCAATGCAGCGCCGGGCGATACCAATAGCGTCGGTCGGTTTTCCAGCGGCGTTAGTAAAATCTCTTCCCCATAGCCTCGTGCAATAAGCCCTTTTTTAGCAAGCCGCAATAGTTCTCTGGCATAGTGCAGCGTATCCGTCGTATTCGTAAATGCGCAACAAGCCAGCGAGGCTTGCCGGTTACGCTCATTGGGCGCGGGCATCGGGTGATGCACATCAAAATCTCTGGCAAGCTCTAACGCCTCATCCACCACGGTACGTAAACCAAGGTTGAAAGCTGACGGGGCAAAAGCCTGTCCAAACGGCTGGGAGCATAATATACGGTATTCTACCGTGCCATATGAAGTAGTAACAATATTACGTTCCAAATCCAGACAATGGATATCCTCCGGTAATGCATCCGGCTGCATAAAGTAATTACGCACCTGTGTTGGAGAAAACACTTGGGTTCTGCCATTGCGCCTGCGCATGAACAAACAGGCATCCGCATAACTCCGCGCTATATCCTCCGCTGTTGTTAAACCAAGCGGTTGTGCGCCAACCAAACCGATTCGTTTAAACGACGAACGCATGTATAGTTCATTTCGTACACACAAGTACTGTCTGCCTTCGATTCTGGCTGGCGAGTTGGCAAACAAAAGGATATTCATCCAATCCAACCGGGTAAACAGTTCAAATATGCGCGGTAGTTCGTCAACCGTGGTATTGAAGTGTACTTGCTCGGAAGAAATAACGCAATAAAAATCTTTATAATATCGTCGTTTCATACGGTAATGCTGAAAATATTCCGCAATGGCAAGGGTAAGATCACTTTCAATTAAATGGGGATTGGCGGTTTTAGATAAAAAGGGGTTAAATCCAACCCCAAGTAAAGCATGCCCATTTTGTTGCAATACTTCCTGTTCTTTTTGCAACGTTTCCCGGAAGCGATGATATAACGGCCATAAAGACGGAGCGCTTGCAGATGCAAATTCTACATTCTCAAGACAAGTATCAAAAGTGAGTACATTCCCCTGTTCGTCTTTCACGCCTAACACCGCTTCGTTTTGCCCAATGCGGGAGGGACGGTAACCCAGTGATTCCATTGCAGACATCAGTTTTGGCGCTACCGCTGGATCAAACGCCTTCCCGTGTAACGGTACTAATGGATATTCCAGTTCAACGCCAACATGGTGCTTTTGATTCCGAATGATGCCTTCCGTAACATACTGATATAACAGCTCATCTGTGTCCAAAGAGGACAGCTCCCTTCTTGTTTTGCTGCATAAAAATCGGCGGACATCGGTTTGCCCCATTGGTTATTGATATCAGGGCGGAACGATTCTAGCACAGAAGCGATTGCTTGTCGATATTAATTTTTTTCTCCCATATATTACTTTATAAACGCTTGCCATTTTTTGTTTTTTAAAGTCTTAGCCCATAGAAAGATATGAAAAGAGGTCGTTTTTTTCGCTTCAAAACATGCATTCTGGGGTATACTATGAAAGGTTTAGATTTTGCCCAATGCCGCTTTACCGAGCAGAAAGAAGATGTTTTTTTGTTTCAACCGCTTACCACCGAACTTTTACCAGAATTATGGAAACGGCAGCAGAATTTACACGCGCTAAGCAGCGAGTTTGATGCATTCCGCCTCTACGTTTGGCAACAGTTGGACCATTCGCAGATCGCATTTTGGCGCAATCAGTTTGCACTTCGCTGTATGGTGGATAACAAGCCTCTGTACATCGCGCCATATGAGACGGAGGATTTCCAAGCGCTCCTGACAACGTTGATGGAATATGAAAAAAGCCTTGGAGGTAGTACATTTCGTTTTTTAAATGTGCAGCGCGATGCTTCTTTATTTCCGGATACGTTTAAAGCCACACCACGCAGAGACTTATACGATTATCTTTACCGCGCACAGGATCTTACGGAGTTCCGTGGGCGGGCTTATGCAGCTAAGCGCAACCAGATTGCGCAGTTTAAACGTAAATATGATTGGTCGTTTGAGCCAATCGGCGCCGGCAACCGCGACGCTGTATTTGCTATTACCAACGCATGGGCTTGCGAACATTCCGGTGATATGGTCAATGCAGAGCGTAACGCAATCCACCGGATGGCTTTGCTGGAAGGCGATTACGGGCAAAGTGGTGGCATCCTGTTTGCAGACGGACAGCCAGCTGCGTTTGCCATCGGTACCCATCCGCGCCGGGAGTTGCTGGGTATTGTAGCGGAAAAGGCGCTGCCACAGTATACCGGCGCATATGCGATGATTATTCAATCTTATGCGCAATACGCCTATTCCCTCGCCCCGTTTGAGTTTATTAACAGAGAGGAAGATATGGGGCTGGAAAATCTGCGCAATGCAAAAACGCAACTAAAACCGGTGCAGTTGATTGAAAAAACATTGATGACGGCAAAATTGAATGTATAGTAATTGGCACGAAAATAAGCATCCATCGGCGTAGCCGGTGGATGCTTATTTTGATAATGGTTTATTTACTGGCCATGGCAAGTGTTGCCGTCCAGCCTAAATCAATTGCCTTTTGGTGGGATGTCGCATACGGCCCGATGGATGCAACCTGCGATGCCGTACGCGGGAAGTGAATGCAAAGGTGTCCAGCAAAGTTGTTGGTGGTAATATGCTGTACTTCATGGGGCATATCATGCGTCGATGCCATATATACCCGCCCATCGCTGAACACTACCCATACAGCTTTCGGCGTCCATGTATTTACCCCGCCAAAGGCTTTTACCATATTTGCAGTATCTTCCGCTGTAAGGGGCTCTGCATCGGCATGTGCGCCAAAACTGAACATATGCACCTGCCAGCTGATACCGGTGGTAAAGTCATATACTGTCGCGTAGGGATAGAGTTTGCAGCGCGCCTTAACTTCGGTATACCAATTCGCATATCGTACGGATGATGCGCTAGGCGCCGTACTAAGCGTAGGCGAACTGACCATTGCTACTGTCGAGGAAGCGCCGTCAGCAGTAACTGCCGTCAGACTATTGATCTTTTTAATGGTTCTGGTGCCGGCAATACCATCAGCTGATAATCCATTTTGTTTTTGGAAATTGATCAGCGCAAGTGCTGTTTTGGTTCCGAAAATGCCGTCGGCATTGCCGTTAAGATATCCAAGCGTAATTAAACGTTCCTGCAAGTCCGCAACTGCATCGCTTATACTGCCTTCTTTCAGCGTCTTGCTTGTGCTGACTGTATTGGAGATAGCGCTTGTTGAGAATAGGATCGCCTGCGTCTTTGTGCCCGTAACGCCATCGCGCACCAGACTGTTGGCTTTCTGGAATGCAACAACCGCTTTTTTAGTGCTCACGCCGTATACGCCGTCTGCGGAGCCGGTAAGATACCCAATCTCGATTAACCGGTTTTGTAGTGTTAATACGTCGTTTCCGCTGTCTCCATAACGAAGTGTGGAGCTTAGCGTCGTTGTGCCAACATCGCCTCTGATGGCATCTTCGCTGAACAGCAGGGATTGCGTTTCATACCCTGCAACGCCGTCTGCCGTGAGGTTGTTCTTCTTTTGGAACGATTTGACGGCCGCGATATCATCTTCCAGATACACGCCATCCAGTCTTGAGGAATAGTAATTCAACGCTACCAAACGTTTCTGTAAATTCAATACGGCTGTGTTGCGCGAGCCGGAACGGATAACCACAACGTTGTCTTCTGTAATCGTTACGCTTGTGCCCGGTGCGGGCGTCGGCGTAGCAACCGCATATACAGCGCTGCTGCTAAAGAGGGCTGCAACCGTTTTTGCTCCGCATACGCCGTCCTGCGTCAGCCCGTTTTTCGCCTGAAATGCTTTTACCGCTGTAATCGTCGCATTACCGTATTTACCGTCTATTGAGCCCGAATAATACCCCATATTGGCAAGCAACTGTTGTATATTCTCTACATCTGTACCCGTATCGCCGCTGCGTACCGTATCTTCTGGCGGGGTAAGCGTCGGGGTCGCAGTCGGATTAACCGATTCGCCGTTGGATCTGGCGGTTGCCCCATATAAAATCATCAGAACATCCGGCGTAGCTACGCCGTCGGCTGAAATGCTCATTTTAGTTTGAAACGCTTTCAGCGCCGTAACGGTTGCTTTGTCGCAAACACCGTTGATCTCTCCGGTATAATAACCTAATTCTTGCAGGCGTGTTTGCATTTTCTCAACAACTTCGCCGGTATTGCCGGATGAAATCGTTACATTCGCAACCATTGGCAGCGCTTTAATAACCTTGCGATACCCTTTATAATTCTTCGGTTTCCCTTCAAAAATCAGGTACTGCAATTCTTGATCGGCTATGCCGTCCTGCGTAAGGCCATTACGCTTTTCAAACGTCATTACAGCGGCTTTCGTGCCCGCGCCATACTTGGAATCAATCGTATAGCTATAATAACCCAATTCCGTTAGCGCTTCCTGCAAGGCACGAACCTGCGAACCCGTCGCGTTGGTGGAAAGGGTGGTATATTTTACTGCGTTTGGATTAACCGTTACCGTAGGCACAGGCGTAGGCGTAGGAATGCTTGCCAATACGATATAATCGGTCATTACGTATCCGCTTTTTCCGTTATACTTCACTTTCGCAAAACCGTTGGATGTAACATCGTAAACCGTAATGATATCGTATTCTGGTATAACCAGCAGCGATTTTGAGGCAGTACTGGCTGATTTTCGCAATTTTACGCGTGCAATGGTGGTTGTATCGTAGGGGTAGCTGCTTACACCCGTAAGCGGGTCCTGGGTCGTAGTGGGTACGGTGTCTTCATATAAGGCATCAATAAACTCGCACATGGCATACCCGCTGTACCCGTTGTACTCTACTTTATAGAAGCTGCCGGATTTCGCCAAAATGGTGACCGTATCGCCAGCATTAATGGTGGCCAGTACAACCGATGAGGTGCTGGCATATTTACGCAATTTTACGCTGTCGCCTGAAACCGTATCATATGGATACGTTGTTGCCGCGGCGGACATACAGGCCGACAGCACCAGCGCAAGTGCCAGCACCATAGTCAACCCGTGCATAAAGCGTTTTTTCATCAATAAATCCTCCAACTTCGGATGATCGAATTTCTTTAGAATGCATACATATTAACAGCATTATTGTAGGTTAGAATATGAAGCATGTCAAGTTGATTATTCATATTTGCGTAACATCTATGGTTTTCGCTTCTTTTTACGGGTTTTTCGCTTCTTACGGGAGAGTTTGGTTCGTATCATTGTTTCCGCTTCTGTGTATTCTGTTTCGGCGCAATGCAAACAGATTGCTTGCCACCAAAACGGTTTATAAAGCAGGAGTGTATGTGTTTCGGGCCAGTATTTCGCGCGTTCCGCATCCTGCCAGTTCAGCGCATAAAACTGTACACATACGGCGCCTTCCGGTGTCGGTTGTGGTAACTTGCTTTGCAGTGCTTCCATTTGCTGACCCGACATAAAGTGGGCATAAAGCTGCAAACGGCTTGGATGATATAAGTATGTATACCGGGAAACGCCTTTACTATCGATTACGTAGTATAAAGCTTCTTTCCCCTGCAGCCATAATACCAATAACGTTGCCAATAATAATACACCCAGCAACTGCATCATCTGCCAAAAGAAGCCCTGTGTAAAAATCAGGATCACGCCTGCCGCACCGTCAGCTGCCGCTTCCGCAAGTACAGTGGCTGCAAAGACCAATAAAAACACCGGTATCGCGATGCGCAATACCCCATTCCACGCAAACCAATCCGTTACCGGCCGGCGCTCATACATCCATGAAAGCCTTTGCGCGCTCTTGGTAAGCTTACCGCCGCAATGCGGGCACAGGCTTTGTGGCGGCACTTCCACTTTGCACTTTTTACAGTAACTCATCAGTGGCATTACGGGTTTCCTTTCAGTCCATATCTGTCAGCAGTCGCTGCACCAACCGTTCGGCATACTGCCTTGCATACTGCGTATTTTCGTTAAGTTCGTTCTGATCCAGCAACTGATCGCCCATCAGCGCGACAAATTGACTCACTTTCAGCCCTAGCGCATCCTGAATATCCTGATCGCTCCCCGCCTGGGATACCAGGTAATAACATAAAATTGAATCTGTCTGCCCCATACGGTGCGCCCGGTCTTCCGCCTGGCTGTGCACTGCGGGCGACCAGTCCAGTTCCCCGAAAACAACGCAGCTGGCACGCTGCAGATTCAGCCCCGCGGCAGCACGAAGCGATATACAGCACAGGTTGGTACGCCCCAGCATAAACCGCTCCACGGCCTGTGCTTTTTGCTGGGCGCTTTCCCGCCCGGTAATAAATGCCGGAGAGAAAGCGCGTAAATCGTGACGGTAAGTATCCATTACCTGATGATGATGGGCAAATAATAGAACCTTCTCCCCGCCATCAAGCAATGCACGGACGAACTGAACGACGTAAGGCGCTTTTGCAAGCCCGGTCGCCTGCCGCTCTCCCTGCTCAACTTCCAGTGACATCAATGCCCGCTGGGACGCTGTGAGAGTATCATCATGCTTAAGTGTTTTTAATTTTTCCGCTACAGGAAGCATGAGTTTCCGGTACAGTCCGTCATCACTGTCGATGGAGATAACCAGCCTGCGCTTGGGTGGCAAATCGCTAAGTACATCCTGCTTTCTTCTGCGCAGCAATATACCTTCGCTGCGCAAATGCTCACCGAGCAGTTCAGGTTTTGCTACAATCTGGTTGCCATAGCCATAGCACCATTCCCGGGTAAAGCTCTCATAATCGCCTAAAAAATGAAAATCAAGTGTATTGATAACGTTCCATATTTCGGCGCCGCGGTTGTAAATGGGTGTTCCGCTTAAGCCGATCACACGATTGGCGGATTCCGCCAGCAAGCTCGCTGCGGAGTATTTCTCGGTTCCGCTGTGCCTAAGCTCTTGAATTTCATCAAAAATCACATATTGTAAACCGCTCTGCGACAACGCTTCTTTCCAGCCACGCAGCAGCAGATAGTGCATCAGGTAGATATCCGCAGGGGGCAGAGCGTAGGGCTTTAGCCCCTTGACTATATGGATGGTTACCGGCGTGCCATCCGGCTTGTGAATAAACCTTGCTATTTCCTGCTCCCAATTGCACAGAAGGTGAGCCGGTGCAATGATGATGGCCGGGTATGCAGAAAGCTGTGCGAGCAGTGCCAGTGCCTGTACCGTTTTCCCAAGGCCCATTTCGTCTGCCAGCAGGCATCTATCTGTACGCAGTAAAAACCCCAGCCCCTCCTGCTGGAACGGTGTCAGTTGCCCTGTAAACACGGATTCGGATGGATTGACACGCTGCGGAAGGCGCAGGGCTTCATCCCGCTTGCGTACATACGCGCGCGCGCCTTCCAACGCTTCTCCCCAGCGTTTCTCGTCTTGCGGTTTAATGACTAACGGATACCGCATCATCAGCCAGTTTAAATCGCCGATGATACGTCTGTGCGCACTGAAACGCGCTTCGCCGCGTCGGTTTGTTACCGTACCTGGAAATAAACGCTTACAAAGCTCTGTTACCTGCGGTTCCGCCTTCACAACCCAGCAGTTCCGCTTTCGGTTGTAACTTAGCATGCCGTACGTACGCAGTACCGGTAACGCAGCGCTGTCCTGCACCAAATAAGGCGGTAATGTTTGCTGTGGATTCATGGCAGGCTAACCCCCCATAGCTGGGAAAGCACAATAACTTTAACCGGTTTCCCAGCGATTGCACGCGGCAAAGTAACGCGTTGCCAGCTGACAACCACAAAGCTCTGCACACAATCGCTCATTGCATATCTAAGCAGTTGTTTTGTAAGCCCTGCAGCCTGCGGCTTTCCCTTCTTAATCTCCACACCCACCGTACCTACCAGGTAATCGATCCGGCAGCCCTTGGCAATTGGCGCTTCGTGCTGAAAGATAAAACCACATTCGGAAAGCCGATCCCCTACCATCCGGTGGAGATCGGCTTCATAAAGCGCAAATGGCGGCCGCATAGCGCACAATGCGTCTATTACAGCATCGGTCACAATGACAGCCTCCCTTGCAATTTAGTCATCCAACGAAATTTTCTTGTTTTCGCGGCTTTCCCGGTAGATTACAAACCGGCGTCCGATGCACTGTACCGGCTCGGCGTGCGTACGTTCGCACATGATGGTGCATGCTTCACGCGCGGTTAAATCGCAGCCGTTTTGAACTGCGCATTTAATGAGTTCGCGCGCTTCCAGCGCATCGTATGCCTCTTTTACAGAGGCATCGGTAACGCCTTCTTTGCCAATATAAAGGATCGTCTCCATCGTATTTGCCATTGCACGCAGTTTGGCACGTTGTTTACTGTTCATGTTTTTACCCCAATCTCCTATTCAATAAAGTCAAATTCCATATTGTCTATCCGTACAGTGCTGCCTTCCCCTGCGCCAGCTTCCCGCAGCGCTTCTATTACGCCGCGGTCGCGAAGCATACGGTGAAACCAGTTGAGGCTCTCCTCGTCGCCGAAGTTTACACTGTCGAGCAGCCGCTGCATCGCTCTGCCTTCTACAACGTACGTTGCCCCTTCACGGCTGATGGTAAAGGGATCGTTCGGAATTTCCGGTTCAACCATTTGCTCGCTGAATACAACCGGCGGCGGCAGGGAGGGAAGCAGCGAAATCACTTCGTTAAGCAGCGTATCAAAACCCGTCATCGTCGCAGCGCTAACCGGGAATGCTTTATATCCCAAGGCTGCAAATTGATCCACCAATTGCTGAATATCGCTTTCATCCGCAATGAGATCGCATTTGTTCAGCACAACCAGCTGCGGCTTTTTAATGGCGTCGCCATAAGCGGATAATTCACGATTAATGATCGCAAAATCATCTAAGGGGTCACGGCCTTCACTGCCCGCGGCATCTACAACATGCAACAGCAAACGGGTACGTTCCACGTGCCGCAAGAAATCATGGCCGAGGCCAACGCCGTCGCTTGCGCCTTCCACCAAGCCTGGAATATCAGCAAGCACAAAGTCCGTATCATACCGTTTCACAATGCCCAAGTTTGGCGTAAGCGTTGTAAAGTGGTAGTTAGCGATTTTGGGTTTTGCTGCTGTGAGCGATGCCAGTATGGTACTCTTACCTACGTTTGGGAAGCCGACAAGGCCAACATCCGCAATGGTCTTTAATTCCAACCGAAAAATGATCGGTTCGTTTTTCAGTCCCGGTTTCGCAAAATTAGGCGCCTGCCGGGTCGGCGTTGCAAAATGAGCGTTACCAAACCCACCGCGACCGCCTTTCAGCAGTACCTTCTTCTGCCCCGGTTCATGCATGTCTGCTAAAACCGCGCCATCCGAATCACGTAAAAACAAGGTGCCAACTGGTACTTTAATCAGCAAATCGGCTCCGTTTTTTCCATGGCAGCGTGCTGCGCTGCCATCCATTCCGTTCTCGGCGAAATACTTGCGTACAAAACGAAAATCCAGCAGCGTGTGCATGTTCGGGTCGGCTAGAACAACTACATTACCGCCGTCTCCGCCGTCTCCACCGTCCGGACCGCCGTTTTGCACAAATTTTTCGCGGTGGAAAGAAACGCAGCCGTTTCCCCCATTACCCGCCTTGATAGTTACACGAACCCGATCTACAAAAGCTGACATAGTTCCTCCTGATAATGATATTCGATAGAGCGCTTTATTAAGCGCCTTGCGAATCAGTAATTTACGCGTTTGATGTCTCAGCCTGCGCGTCTCTTTCCGGGTGCATATACCGGCACTCCGGCTGTAATGTGCAGCTGCTGCATGCAGGGTTTCTTGCGTGGCATACGCGCCTGCCATGAAAAATCAACCAGTGGTGCGCATCGATCCAGTCCTTCTTTGGAATCACTTGCATTAACTGCTTTTCGGTTAATTCCACGTTCTTCGCGCTCGCCAGTCCGAGCCGATTACTCACGCGAAACACATGGGTATCCACTGCAATCGTCGGTACGCCAAACGCATTTGCCAAAACAACATTAGCCGTTTTTCGCCCCACCCCCGGCAGCGCGGTAAGCGCTTGCATATCGGCAGGCACTTCACCCCCGTGATGAAGCATAATGAGCTGGCTGGCTTTCACAATATTGCTTGCTTTGCTTTTAAAGCCGCAGCTCTTTACAATGGCAAATACATCTTCCACCTTTGCCGCAGCCAGCGCCTCTACGGTGGGATAGCGTGTAAATAATACCGGCGTTACTTTATTTACCTGCACATCGGTGCTTTGCGCCGACAGCATTACGGCAATCAGCGTTTGATAGGGATTGGTAAAATGCAGTTCTGGTCTTGGGTGGGGATACAAATCCCGCAATTTCCTTAAAATCCTCTTTTGGATTGCAGTACTTGCCATGAAGCCCTTTCCTTTTACGCTTTGGTTTTGTCTTCGGCGGCTTGCTCTGCCTTATAATGCCGCAGTTCACGAATTTCCTCCGGTAAAAGCGACATGGGCAGGCGATCCAGCGCAGCACAGGTAAGCGCAATTAAAATCGTAAAGATTGGTATTTCCAGAAGGTTGAAAGGCAAGCGTCCGATCAATAAAACCCAATAGCCTTTGGGAACAAAGTAGGTGACCCAATAGCTGTTCAGAAAGATGAACACAGCAGCCGCAAGCGTCGCACCAAAAAACCCACGTGCCGTGAACTCAGCATACCGATTGCGCAGGTAATTAGTGATCCATTTCTGGTAGTGAGGCGACATCATCAATCCATACAGAAATCCAACGATAAGTGCAGTTACGGTAAAGCCGGGGAAGTAAGCGCCAGTGCCAAATATAAGCGTGCCCAGTACATCACCTAGCCCTGCGACCAGCATACCGCCAATGGGTCCAAGCATGTAGCCTGCAACTGCAATAGGTAGAAAACCCAGATTCATCTGCTTTCCAACAATAGCAATCTGTACCAGACTGCCTAAAACAATTTGCAGTGCAACCAAAACACCTGCATACGACATCCAAAGCGGCGTAAAACGTACTTTCTTCATAAGTAAGCGCCTCCTTCTACTGTGCGGCAAAAACACACAAGCCTATCAAGTGATATGAATCGTCTGTATTGTACAGGAAACCGCAGTTAGTTGCAACCACTCGCATTGAAATCCGTAAAAACAAAAAGCGGCGCAAGCGTATTCGCGCCTGCGCCATGGGTGGAAGATGATTACAGCACGTACTGCTTCAGCAGTTCCGGCCTGCCTTTCATTTCTTCCGCTTTGTTCAGGTACTTCTCGCTGGTATTACCCAGTACCGCGTAACTGGCCAGCTTGCTGCCTTCAACGCCCGGCTGGTTAAACGCGTCAACATCCAATAGCTCGCCGCTGTATGCGGTTGCCATTTCAAAGAAACAGATAAGCTGCCCGATCGTATAAGCGTTCACCTGCGGAATCGTAATCGTTTGGCTCATCCGCCCTGCGCTGTACAATGCATACTCGGTACCGTGAAGTTCAGCGCCAATTAGCTGATTCAATGTTTTCCCACTCAGGAAATGCACATCCGGGAATTCTTCACAGCCATTGGCAATTTCTACTTCACTGCGGAATTGTCCAACTTTCAGGAACGTGATCACTTTATCGTAGGGACCTTCGGTGTACAGCTGCAATTGGCTGTGCTGGTCGGTAACCCCCAGTGCTTTTGTCGGCGTTTGTCCGCAGTTTACGGCCATGCCTTTACGGGTTTTATTTTTCCCAAGGCTTTCCGCCCAAAGCTGGCAAAACCAGTCTGCCATGTATTTCAGGCTGTCTGCATACGGCATAACAACCTGCACATTGGAATGCCGCTCTTCCATGGCCAGGTATTGCAGCACCGCTTCCAGCAAAGCCGGGTTATCCCATACATTGCCGCTCTTGCAGCGCTTATCCATCGCTGCTGCACCTTCCAGTATCGCGCGAATATCAATGCCGCATACGGCGGCAGGCAATAAACCAACCGGGCTTAATTCGCTGAAACGGCCACCTACGCCATCCGGAATATAGAACAGCGAAAAGCCTTCCTGTTTGGCCAGCTTAATCAAATTGCCTTTTTCATGATCCGTTGTCGCGATAATGTGCTTCTGCCAGCCATCTCCAATCGTCTTTTTCAACAATTCGGAAATAATCAGGTACTGGCTCATGGTTTCAGCCGTCGCGCCGCTCTTGGTAATCACATTAAAGCAGGTTTCCCGTACGTCGATAATATCCAGCAGGGAAGCCATCCGCTCAGGGTCGATATTATCTTCCACATAAAACTTGGGCCCGCCACGTTTTTCATCTGGCAGTTCGTTCCAGTGCAGGTGATTCAGCGCCTGTTGTACCGCAATGGGGCCCAGCGCACTGCCGCCGATGCCAAGAACCACAAAATTTCTAAAGTTCTTGCGTACATTTGCAGCCACTTCTTCAATCGAGGCAACAATTTCATTCTGGTTATACGGCAGTTCCATCCAACCAAGCCAGCCGGTACCGCGGCTTTTTTCCACCGCAGCCTGCGCCGCTTCCGCCGCATCGCTCATAGCGTCAATCTCGCTGGCGTCGATACCATATTGAAAACCAATGATATCGCTCATCATATGATTGACATCCAGTGTAATCGGTTGACGAATCATTTTATCCATAACTATCCCTCACCCTTCCCAGTGTTCGCAGCAATTATACCACAGCGCTACTGCTTTGCAAACCGATTGCGGGCCACTTGGTACAATTTGTATACATTTTAACGTACAGCTGTTACTTACATTGCTTACACCTGCTAAACATGGTACAATAGCTCGAACCAGAATCGATCGGAGCGTGGCGATATGGATATTAGGGCGGAAGCATTGCAAAAGCATTATGAATGGCAGGGAAAGCTGGAAATCACATCCCGTGTGCCAATCAAAAACCGAAAAGATTTATCGCTAGCCTATACACCGGGCGTAGCGGAACCCTGCCTTGCTATACAGCAAGATGTACAAAAGAGCTTTTTGCTTACGCGCAGGCACAATTTAGTTGCCGTGATTACCGATGGCACCGCTGTATTAGGGCTTGGCGATATCGGGCCTGAAGCAGGCATGCCGGTTATGGAAGGTAAATGCGTGCTGATGAAAGAGTTTGGCGGCGTCGATGCTTTTCCGCTTTGCCTGAAAACAAAAGATACCGACGAGTTGGTTCGCACCATCTATTTACTTTCCGGCAGCTTTGGCGGCATCAACCTTGAGGATATCAGCGCACCGCGATGCTTTGAAGTTGAACGCCGTTTGCAGGAAATGTGCGACATTCCTGTTTTCCACGATGATCAGCACGGAACGGCTGTGGTGGTCGCTGCCGCTTTGATAAACGCACTGAAAGTTGTCGGCAAAAGCATGGATCAGACTACCTGCGTTATTAACGGCGCAGGCTCCGCCGGGATCGCCATTGCCAAGCATTTACTGCAATTCGGTATTAAGGATATTATTCTGGTAAGCCTTCACGGGATTGTGGTAAACGGACGCGCCAAAATGAACGCCGCACAGCAAGCCATGTGTGCGGTAACCAATAAACGCCAGCTACACGGTGGCCTCGCCGAAGCAATTGCAGGTGCGGATATTTTCATCGGCGTATCAGCCCCTAACGTACTTTCTGCTGATATGGTACGTACCATGGCCGAATCTCCTATCGTTTTTCCCATGGCAAATCCCGTACCGGAGATTATGCCGAATGAAGCGATTGACGCAGGCGCTGCCGTAGTTGGAACCGGCCGCAGCGATTTTGAAAATCAGATCAACAATGTGCTGGCGTTCCCCGGTATTTTCCGCGGCGCGTTGGATGTGCGCGCCTCATGCATCAACGAAGAAATGAAAATTGCCGCTTCGTTGGCCATTGCGTCATTGGTAACAGAAGACCGTTTAAACGCGCATTATATATTGCCGGAAGCCTTTGACCACCGCGTTGGTCCAGCCGTAGCCAAAGCCGTTGCGAATGCGGCAATCGCCAGCGGGGTAGCCCGAAAAATCAATGCTTAGTACGCAGCAAATTACAGATTATTGCCTCACCAAACCCGGCGCATATACCAATATGCCGTTTGGACCGGATGTTTTATGTGCCAGAATTGGCAAGCGTATCTTCGCGGAAATTTCTATGGTGCGGCCATGGATCACCTTAAAATGCGATCCAATCTATGGAGAGATGACCCGCAGCCAATACCCTGGCACCGTACGAAGAGGGTACCACTGTCCACCGCCACAACACCCATACAATAACACCATCACATTGGATGGAACCGTACCCGACGCCATATTATTGGAAATGATCGACCATAGCTATGCGCGTGCCCTTGCCTCGCTTACCAAACGAGAGCGTGCAGAAGCTGTGCTTTACCAGCGTGAAGATACAAAATAGTATAGCGTTTCGGTTTTTAAGCATCTTGCCAGTAGGCAGCGTCCTCCAGAATAGACTGGAGGGCTTTTTGTATTTTAGGAATGAGTTCCAGATGATTGGTGAAGTAGCAGCTTTCATTGCCGCGCTCTTCCTGCGTGTAGCTCCACGCGGGTCCAAAGCGGTACTCCTTTGGCTCCCACGTATATCGAGCCCAAATATGGGCATGCAACAGCATATCCAAATTCCCCATTACGGCATAATTCACCTTATTCGCCTGTAATGCTTTTACTAACGCATCTCCTGCCAACGTCATATCCAACGTAAATTGCGTGCGTTTGGCAAGTGGCAGGGCGTTTAACGATGGAGAAAACGGTTCACCAATGAGAACGCAGTATCCCGGCAGATGCTGATAGTCCCCCAGCACTAAATATCCGCTTTTCATTTTCATGATCACTGTGGGATTCGTGCCATTTTGGGCGGATAATAAACGGTCGTCCATCCAAGGTTGATGTTCGATCATCGTTTTAACCCTCCTTATAAGCAGTTTATTCAGCCATTAATTTCATCGCTTCTTTACGCGCAGCTTTCATGGCAGCTGGAATGGGCAAGCTTTCCAGCATTTCAGTCGTTGCCATTACACCCTGCCGCTTGTTCAACCATTGCTGATCCGGCATTGATTGAAGCGCAAAATGGAATATCTTCATTTTCCAAATTCTGTGGGTAAATACATGTGTTGCATTTCCCAAATCCGCTTTGTATTCCGCGTAGATTCCATCCTGCTTATACATTGATGCAATCTGCTGGGGATCCGTTTCATCTTCCAGCAGGGAAAATACATACATACCATGTAAAAGCCTTTCCTGCCTTTTAAAAACACAGACCTGATTTTCCCATGTCAATAAGATGACCGCCATATCAACTGTTTTACCAGGGGCTTTCTTCTCATGTATGGGTAAACT
The DNA here is from genome assembly GCA_963675655.1 of Candidatus Limiplasma sp. Classification (GTDB taxonomy): domain Bacteria; phylum Bacillota; class Clostridia; order Christensenellales; family Aristaeellaceae; genus CAXXOK01. The sequence goes on along the minus strand of OY776489.1, from coordinate 2,886,533 downwards.
GTCCGCATCTCCCTGTGTATATCCGTCACAAAAGGATTGTATTGGACAAAGATCACATTTCGGCATTCTCGGCACGCAAACCGTTGCGCCAAGCTCCATCATTGCCTGATTGAAATCCGCGGGATGATCTTGCGGTATGGCATTTTGCAGCAACTTACGTATTTGCTTGATAATATCCGGTCTGTCTACGCTCTCCCGAATACCGAAAATTCTAGCGGTAACTCTTTTCACGTTTCCATCAATAGCAGGCACCGCTTCACCGTGTGCTATGCTGGCAATGGCTCCGGCAGTATAATCGCCAATGCCCGGCAGATGAAGCAGTTCATCATAATTTACAGGCATAGCACCTTCATATTCATCCTCTATCAGCTTTGCAGCTTTTTGCAGGTTCCTTGCACGGCTGTAATACCCCAGCCCCTCCCACAGTTTAAGCACCTCTGCTTCATTAGCTGTGGCAAGCGCTTCTATATTGGGAAAGCGCTCTAAAAAACGAGAATAGTACCCTTTTACGGCTTCAACGCGAGTTTGCTGCAACATAATCTCCGATACCCAAATGGCATACGGGTCTTTGGTTCTACGCCAGGGTAGGTCGCGCTTACAGCGCCGGTACCAATTGATTAAATCAAGGCTCCATACGGGAGGGCTTACCAAGTCCATCACCTTCTCAGAGTCGATTGTACCATAATTGTAATCATTTTTCATGATGTGTTTGTATGAATAATTAAGGATATAGGCGTAATATGGATTAATCCAGAGTAAATGCTAGTTTTTCGCTTATTCTGCGACTTTCCAGCACATATTCGGCCCTCCCAAGTTGTTGTTGGTGTTGCTTATTATAGCAAAATGACGTAAACTAACAACGTTGTTAGCACTCGGTATAAGTGAGTGCTAACAGAAGAAACATTAATAACGGATAGGGAGGAACTATCATGAATGTAAAGCCGTTAGGCGACCGTGTCGTTATTAAAAACATCGAGGCGGAAGAAACCACAAAAAGTGGCATTTTGCTCACGAGCGGCTCCAAGGAGAAGCCCCAGATGGCGGAAGTGCTTGCTGTTGGCCCCGGTGGCATGGTCGATGGTAAAGAAGTGACCATGAATGTCAAAACCGGCGATAAGGTCATCTACAGCAAATATGCCGGCACCGAAGTAAAACTGGACGGCGAAGAGATGATCATCGTACGTCAAAGCGACATTTTGGCGACTGTTGAATAACACAAAGAGTATAACATTAGGAGGTTATCGATATGGCTAAGCAGATTAAGTATAGCGAGGACGCACGTCAAGCGCTGCAAAAGGGCGTAGACGCGCTTGCTAATACCGTTAAAATCACGCTGGGCCCTAAAGGCCGCAACGTAGTGCTGGATAAGAAATTTGGCGCGCCGCTGATTACCAATGACGGCGTTACCATTGCCAAAGAAATTGAGCTGGAAGACCCGTTTGAAAACATGGGCGCCCAGCTGGTGAAAGAAGTAGCCACTAAGACCAATGATGTTGCCGGCGACGGCACCACCACCGCTACGGTGCTCGCACAGGCGATTGTGCGCGAAGGTCTTCGCAATCTGGCTGCAGGCGCCAACCCTATGGTGCTGAAACGCGGTTTGGAATCCGCTGTTAACGCCGCTGTGGAAGGCCTGCGCAAGCTCAGTCAGCCCATCAACGGCAAGCAGGCGATCACGCAGGTTGCTAGCATTTCCGCTGGCGATGAAGAGATCGGCAAGCTGATTTCCGACGCGATGGACACCGTAGGCAAGGACGGGGTTATCACTGTTGAAGAAAGCAAGACCATGAAGACCGAACTGAGCACCGTAGAAGGCATGCAGTTTGACCGCGGCTATGCCAGCGCGTACATGGTAACCGACTCCGAGAAGATGGAAGCTGTTTTGGATAATCCGATGATCCTCATCACGGATAAAAAGATCAGCAACATTCAGGAAATTCTTCCTGTGCTTGAGCAGGTCGTACAGTCCGGCAAGAAGATGCTGATTATTGCCGAGGATGTAGAAGGCGAAGCGCTTGCTACGCTGGTACTCAATAAGCTGCGCGGCACCTTTACCTGCGTCGCCGTGAAAGCCCCCGGCTTTGGCGATCGCCGTAAGGATATGCTCCGCGATATCGCTACCCTTACCGGTGGCCAGGTAATCACCGAAGAACTCGGTTTGGACCTGAAAGAAACCACTTTGGATATGCTGGGTACCGCCCGTCAGGTGAAGGTGGATAAAGAGAACACCACCATCGTAGAAGGCGCCGGTTCCAAAGAGGATATTGAAGCCCGCGTAAGCAGCATCCGCAAGCAGATTGACGATACCACCAGCGATTACGACCGTGAAAAGCTGCAGGAACGTCTGGCTAAACTGGCTGGCGGCGTTGCGGTTATCTCCGTTGGTGCTGCTACCGAAGTAGAAATGAAAGAGCGCAAGCTGCGCATTGAGGATGCGCTGGCCGCGACCCGCGCTGCTGTGGAAGAAGGCATCGTGCCGGGCGGTGGCATTGCGCTGCTGAATGTTTTGGCGGATGTACAGGGCGAGCTTTCCAAGTTTGCCGGCGATGCCAAGACGGGCGTACAGATCATCCTGCGCGCACTGGAAGAGCCCCTGCGCCAGATTTCCATCAATGCTGGTATTGACGGTAGCGTTATCGTAGAGAACATCAAGAACAGCCACAAGCAGGGCTATGGTTACGATGCTCTCAAGGGCGAATACGTAGACATGATCGAACGCGGCATTATCGATCCGACGAAGGTCACCCGTTCTGCCCTGCAGAACGCCAGCAGCATTGCTGCGATGGTTCTGACCACCGAAAGCCTTGTTACCGACATTCCCGCTCCCGAACCCGCAGCGCCCGCAGCGCCCGGCGGTATGGGCGGCATGTACTAAGCCAACGCAAACCATCTATCAAAGGCCGAGTCTTAATGACTCGGCCTTTTCCAATGTACAGCTTTAACGTTATACAACCGCCAACTGCGTTGGTGGAATTAAAGAAGCTTAAAGTTTCAACCCAAAGAGTAAAAAATGATAAATACATGTTTGCCATTGATATATGAATGAAACGACGCTTATTTACGATATTCGGGGCACAGTTTGCGATTGAAAGACCTTTCAGCACACCTTGAGGTTGATGCTAGCATGTTTGTTTTAAAAGCGTGGTAGAGACCAATTTTGGTAAAACAAATACATGATATTGGCTTATTCTCGTTGCTTCAATTTGCTTTCTAATCGTTGTCCTGTTCATACACGAATACTTATATACCTGTAAAATAAGCTAATGAGTCATCTTTTGGAATCCATAAAAAGTATTTCGATTGTATACTAAACCCATCGACTGTAATCAAGTGATGTTACATTTATTTATTTCATAACAATATGAATGCAATTTATTATCTTGAGTCCAACGCATTTTAATTCCATCATCATCGCTGAGGATTATCGATCATAGACGTAGTGCCATAAAAAAACACCGCTCCGTATATCTCTTTCAACGGAGCGGTGCAAAAGACATTATTTACTTCTTTGAGGGACGACGCAGGAAAGCCGGTACACCGAGATCATCACGTTCAACAGAAGCGTTATTCATTGGTTGTTCTGCTGGTTTTTCGGTCGGCGCAGACGGGGCGCTGGTAAACGGCGCAGGCTGCTCCTGTGGGGCTTGCTGCTCCGGCATCTGCTGCTGGGGTTGGGGTTGCATCCCCGCGCTATAGCTTTGGCCATATTCCATCTGCTGGGGTATCTGTTGCATGCCCTGATAAGGCATCTGCGCCCCCATCATATTGTTATAATCGTTATTCATAGGCTGACCATAGCTCTGCTGATAGCCTTGATTATAGCCGCCCTGATACATCCCCTGTCCGCCCTGCATCATCGGTGGCATAGCTGCAGGTGTGGGGATATTTCCCATACCGGTGCCGTAACCACTTTGGTAATCCTCCTCACCGCCCATATCGAAGCTCATGTCCTCGTAAGACGGTGTAGGATAATCCTGCTGAATCAGCGGCGTGGGATGGTAGGTCGTGGTGCTCTCCTGCCCGGCAGCTGCACGCGTCCAATCCCGATCTGCGCCAAGGCCCTTCCCTTTTTCCCGCGTCGGAAATGGCGTTTTCTCAAATCCGGTTGCGATTACTGTAATGCGAACCTGGTCGTCCATTTCATTATCGATACCCGCACCGAAAATGATATTGGCTTCACCGTCGGCTGCCTGCATTACCAGATTGGCGGCTTCATTAATATCAATGATACTCATATCTTCGCCGCCGGTGATGTTAATCAGCACGGCACGAGCGCCATCAATGCTGGTTTCCAGCAGCGGGCTTGAAATAGCGTTCTTGGCGGCTTCCACCATGCGGTTTTCGCCTTTGCCAACGCCAATACCCATATGGGCCAGTCCGCCGGATTCCATAACCGTCTTTACGTCTGCAAAGTCCAGGTTGATCAGCGCAGGTACAGCGATTAAATCACTGATGCCCTGAATGCCTTGGCGCAGTACGTCATCCGCAATGCGGAATGCTTCCAGCATGGTAGTCCCCTTGGAAACCACCTGCAACAGGCGGTCGTTAGGGATGACTACCAGCGTATCCACGCGCTGCTTCAGGTCAATTACGCCCATTTCGGCGTTTTTCATGCGCTGTTTGCCTTCAAACTGAAAAGGCTTGGTAACAACCGCAATGGTAAGGCAATTCAAATCACGGGCAATTTCTGCCACAATAGGCGCTGCGCCCGTGCCGGTGCCACCGCCCATGCCGGCCGTAACAAAAACAAGGTCGGCGCCTTTAATGGCTTGTGCGATCTCTTCACGGCTTTCTTCGGCAGCTCTGCGGCCCACTTCGGGCACGGAGCCTGCACCAAGGCCTTTGGTTAGCTTCTCACCAATCTGAATCGTCGTGCTTGCCTTACTCATCGCCAAAGCTTGACGATCCGTATTAATGGCAATAAACTCAACGCCCTTCAGACCAGCATCCACCATACGATTAACGGCATTGTTACCTGCGCCGCCACAACCAATTACCTTGATGGTAGCAAAGTTCTGTTGGTCTTCAATCTGAAATTCGAGCACAGCTCATCCCCCTAGTCTGCGTTTAACATTCCCGCTTGGCGCCCTGTTTAGCTGCCCAGCAAGCTCTTGAAAAATTCCTTCATGCCGCCAGCCACGCCGTTTGCAGGGGCATTGCGTGATTCGATAGTATCAATAATCAAATCCATCAGGCCCATTGCGCTTGCATAGATCGGACTGGATAGCTTGATTGTACGCTTGATGGTTTCGCGTACCGGTCGGTTCAGCTTGCCTGCGAGGTAATCGCGGCCGCCCCGGTTCAAACACAATCCACCGCCCGTTAAATATACGGTAGACCAGTTGCCCAGCTTAATGCCGCTGTCACTGATGCACTCTTTAATCATATCAGCAATTTCATCTACGCGCGGTTCCAGTACTTCGGAAACCTGTTCCTGTGTAAACGTCTCGCTCTTGATGCCATCGCCGCCAGAGACCGAATACTCCTGCTTTATCGTTGATATACCGTATACATAGTCACGCTTTATTTGTTCTGCCGCCGCCAGCGGAATGGACAGCCCTTCGGCGATATCAGCTGCGATATGCCCACCGCCTACCGGAAGCGTCTTTTGGAAAATCAACGCATCGCCTTCTACGGCCATTACATCGGTGCTCAAGTACCCAATATCAATCAAGATTGCAGTACGGTCACGGTCTTCCTCCAGCAGATACAGCATCGCTTCGCCGGTGGAAGTGCTGAAAAATCCGCTGATGGTAATGTTCATGTCTCTCAGCCTTGCCATTACGTCGTCCAGAAAAAACGTATCGGCAACCACAAAAGAGACCAGTGCTTTAAGCTCCGTACCTTTTAATCCAACGGGCTCCAGCGTCTTTTTACCTCCGTCTACCATAAACCACGCCGGGCTGCGGTGTACTACAACGCCCCGCACCGGAGAAAGCTGCTTATCCGCATTGGCGAAGATCTTCTCAACGTGGCGCGGCGTTACGCGTGGATCTGTGCCCTGAATGGTCACAGTGGTCTCCACTGCATACACCCGGGAGAATTCGCCCGGTACGCCCACATTGATCTCGCGGATTTTACGCTTTGCCTGCTGCTCGGCTTCCATAATGGATTTACCGATCGCTTCGTTCAGCAAGGCAGGGTTATTCCATTCCCCTTCTAAGAAACCATCGTATACGGCAATACCCGCACCGATGATATCACATCGCTGCGCTCCGCTGGTTTCCGACACCAGTGTCACTATTTTACTCGTTCCAAAATCAATTGCTGCGATTGTTGATTTCATGGTTTGACATACCCCTGTTCCTAAGGAATCAACCGCAACCCACATACGGATTGCGTCGCGGTATATTCCAGTTGCATTCGCTTTACAGGTCGAAACCTGCTAAAGTCACACAAACCCAAAATATCATCATTTATTGTAACCTTTTTATGTGTTATACGCAAGAGAGAAGTCCCTTTTTCGCCACTTTTTTTGCAATTACAACAAAAAACCGCCTCTTTTAGCTGAATTAGCAATTACCGGATGTGCTTACGAAATCTTTACGAAACTGCTTTTTGCTCTCTTTTCATTGTAAAAAACAGCCTTATCCGAATCGCATGACTAATTTTACCATACCTGCTCTGATTGTGGCAACTGTGCAACAAAAAAGCCTTCCGATGAAGGAAGGCTTTTCAGTAAAAATTTTGGTAGCGGCGGGGAGACTTGAACTCTCGACACTCCGGGTATGAACCGAATGCTCTAGCCAACTGAGCTACGCCGCCATATGGTTGCGGGGGCAGGACTTGAACCTGCGACCTCCGGGTTATGAGCCCGACGAGCTACCAAACTGCTCTACCCCGCGTCAATTCGCACAAGCGACGGTCATAATAATACTATAAACTTCATACGCTGTCAACAGGTTTTTTACCGAAATCAATAATTTTTCTTTCATGCCGTGTAAAGCCTTATTAAACGCATAAAAACAGCCTGTCAGCTATCCGGGCTATACTTCGCATCCTCCGGTATGGAAACATCCAACACACCGGAAGTCTTGCCCAATTGCTGTAAAAAGGGTAAATCTGTGCGGATAGCACCAATCTTAGCCCTCATATATTTTGCCGTTCCAAGCCGAACCGATATACCGCTCGCTGTTTGTAAAAAAAGATCGCTTGTATCCGATAGGTTCATTTCAGTGACCTGGTCCAAATAATACTGCAACTCCAATTCGGATATAATGCTGATATACGCGTTTAGCTGCGCCTGGTTGCGTACTTCTAGCGTCTGTCCAACATTAATGCTGCTGATCTCCATACCCGTTAGAGATGGCATTCCTTGCGGTAAATCGGTTGAATTGGCTTCATCCATCACCATACCGGCATCATCCAGCGTGTACAGCAAACCAAGCCACTGGATCGACGCTACGGCTTCCCGTTCGTCGATATACAGGTAAATGGTACTGGGATATACTTTTTGCATGCCTAAAAAGACAATGTTGTGGTCGGAATCTAAATTATCTTTAATTTCTTCTTCATTGATGGCAAACATATTCAGCCCTTTTACCAGCCCCGAAGCAGCCGCAACTTGCTGGGCGGGTATTTTATCGTTACCGACAATGTAGACTGTTGTTAAGCTGAATACAACTTTTTGCAGCAAAATAATGATAACAACCAATACAGCTAAAACGATGATCAGCCGCGTTGTTAGCGCACGCGAATGCGCCTGGGCGCGTTCTCGTGCCCGGCGTTGACGTTCTGCATCTGTTAAGGGTATCTCTTCCTGTGACCATTGCGCCGACTCAAAATCCGGCTCATCCTGCTCTTCTTGCTTTTTATGCCGCTTTTGTTCGTCAGGATGATCGTACGCGTACGTATATGAATCGTATGCAACAAAACGCTCGGCCTCTTCCCGGTCTACTTTTCGTTTCATACGTTCACCCCTTCGCGTATGGAAAGACAGATTTGATTTGATAAAACAGATTATGACTCCAAGTTGTTAACGATTTCCTTAAAGGCTTTCCCCCGCTGTTCATAATCACTGAACATATCAAAACTGGCGCAGGCAGGCGACAGTAAGACATTCCCACCGGGGTTGGAAAGTGAGCGCGCTTTTTGCACGGCGCTTGCCAGCGTATCTGCCTTTTCGATTGCATGATACCCAACCTTTTGCAATGTCTGGGCAATTTGCTCTGCTGTTTGCCCGATGACAATAACATGCGCGATGTTTCCAGACTTCACAATTTCCTCGCATAAAGGGGTGAAATCGGTATGCTTATCATAGCCGCCCAGTATCAGCACTGTTTGAACCTGCATGCTTTGCACCGCTTTAATGGTACTATCCACATTGGTTCCCTTGCTGTCGTTGATGTAGGTAACGCCCTGTAAATTCCGCACTTTTTCAATCCGATGTTCCACCCCGGTAAAAGACAGCAATGTGTGGCGTATTACTGCTGCCGGTACACCGCGGCATGATGCCAGGGCTGTTGCAGCCAATGCGTTTTCAAGGTTATGCGGCCCGGGAATGAGTATTTCATCCGCTCCGCAAACAACCTTCGTATTACCATCCCAGCGCCAAACAATTTTCCCGTTATCAACACATGCGCCATTTTCCACCGGCTGTGTTCTTGAGAAAAAAGCAACGCGTGCTTTTAGCTTATCTGCCATCTTAAATAGTACCGGATCGTCCATGTTCAGCACCGCAACATCTTTTTCTGTTTGGTTCTCAAAGATGCGCTGTTTTAAGCGGATGTATTGTTCCATTGTGCCATGCCGGTTCAGGTGATCTTCCGTAATGTTTAATAGCGCTGCCGCGCACGGATGAAATGTTTTGATACTTTCCAGCTGAAAGCTGGATACCTCGGTAACAATTACATCATCTTTTTTACTGTTCAGTGCAACGGCTGACAGCGGATAGCCAATATTACCTGCAACATGTGCAATACGGCCCGCATTTTGAAACATTTTCCCAAGTAATGTAACCGTTGTCGTTTTACCATTTGTGCCGGATACCGCCAGCACTTCGCCCTGAGCCAGCGCATACCCCAGCTCCAATTCCCCTATCAACGGGATTCCTTTGCCTTTAGCAGCAAGTACGATCGGCGCATCAATCGGTACGCCCGGGCTGATAACAACAAGATCGCTTTCATCCAGCAATTCCAACGGATTTTCTCCAAAATGGAACTGGCATGCCGTATTTTTAAGCATTCCTAATTGGTCTTCAAAGGCTTGCTCATTTTTACTATCATATAGTAAAGGAATCGCGCCGTGGCTGAGCAACAGCTCAGCAGCCGCTATTCCACTGCGCGCCATGCCGATGATCAGTACGCGCTTCTTTTCAACTTTCATTATTAACGCCTCCCAGCGTCCAAATATATCGGATTACTGGATAAGTGATAAGATTGCGACGACGGAAAGAATTCCCGTCACAGCAGTATACATAGCTACAATTTGAGGTTCCGTCATGCCACTCATTTCAAAATGATGATGAATCGGTGACATTTTGAAGATCCGTTTCCCATGCGTTATTTTAAAATGCATGCGTTGGATAATCACGGACAGGGAACTTGCAATCATGGTAAAGGCAATTGGAATCAGCAATAACGGCATGCGCATAATCATTGCAATGGCGACAGTTGCCCCGCCGATAAACATGCTGCCGGTATCGCCCATAAACACTTTGGCCGGATGAAAATTAAACCACAGAAAGCCGATACAGGAACCGGCCAGCGTAAGGGATACTAGCGCTACATTTGCATAATTACCGGCTTCGGAAGGAAACATAACCGTTCCCGCTGTTACAGCCGCAAGCAGTGCCAGAACCGCCCATGCAAAAGCGCCTACCGATGCTACGCTGGCCAACAGTCCATCCAGCCCATCCTGAAGATTGGCGCTGTTGATGATAAACATGATTACCATTGTCATCACCGGCACATACCAAATGCCCAAGTCCCAGGTTGTATCCGCAAAGGGTATAATGATTTTCGTTCCAATAGAGGGGCTCAATGCGCAGAACAGAGAGAATAGCCCTCCGATCAACACCTGCGCCACCACTTTTTGCCACCAAATCAAGCCCAGGTTGCGTCTTTTCACGACTTTAATATAATCATCAGCAAAGCCAATGAGCATGCTTAAAAGCGCAAATACGATGATTGCCAGGCCGAAATCAACATCCGCATACCATACCAGATGCAGCGCCAGCGCAATCACCGTTGTCACAACCGCAAAAATCAATCCGCCCATTGTGGGCGTCCCCTGTTTGACCTGATGGGTTTCCGGTCCCAATTCATATACCGTTTGCCCGATGCGCAGCCGGTGAAGAATCGGCAGCACAAGCGGTGTTATCACCAGCATCGCGATAATGGACAACAGTAAAGCAAATATCAGCCTGAGCATTTACAGCACACCCCGTAACGAATATTATTGGATTTCATGAGCCTCTCGCAATTCCATAAGCAGCTCGCTAACAACCACTTTCTCATCAAAAGGTCGTTTCACGCCCATCACATCCTGATAGGTTTCATGTCCTTTCCCCGCCAGAATAATCACATCACCTTCGCGTCCCATTTTAAGCGCGTAGCGTATGGCTTCCCGGCGATTTTCGATAATGGTATATTTCCCATGCGTCGGCTTCATACCCTCTTCAATGGCTTCCAAAATGGCGTCAGGATTTTCTGTACGCGGATTATCGCTTGTTAGAATAGAAAAATCCGCCAGCCGTCCGCCAATCTCACCCATCATGGGTCGTTTGCCATGATCCCGGTCGCCGCCGCAGCCAAACAGTACGATAACCCTTTTTTTCGTAAAGGTGCGCACGGTTTTTAGAATATTTTCCAATGCATCGGGTGAATGCGAGTAATCCAGAATCACCTTATAAACGGTGCCTGTTTCCAGCATTTCAATACGGCCAGGGACAGCCTTGACGCTGCTTAAGCCTTCACGGATCGCTTCTTTATCAATGCCCTCGATCATTGCGAGTGAAGCTGCAGCCAGCGCGTTATACACGTTAAACATACCGGTCATCTGCATGTGAATATCCATTTCTTCTACACCGCGCAGCTGAATGGAAAAATCCACGCCATTTTCGCTGATTTCGATATCTCGCGCAAACAAATCTGCATTGGCACTGATGCCATAGGTTAGATAAGGCACCTTTAAATCATCCAATATTGCTACGGTTGTATCTTCATCAGCATTGAGCGCTGCGTTGAGAACCTGCCCTTCGATAAAGAAACGTTTTTTTGTTTCAAAATAGTTTTCCATTGTATGGAAATAGTCCAGATGATCCTGCGAAAGGTTGGTATAACATGCTGCTTCAAACGTAAGGCCATCCAGCCGGCACATATCAATCGCGTGTGCGCTGACTTCCATACTGACAGCCTGTACCCCGGCATCCACCATCTGGCGGAAACAACGGTGAAGGTCAATCGGGTCCGGTGTTGTCAGGTTGCTGTGCAGGTGCTCATCGCCGATCATATTGCCGGTAGTGCCGATCAGCCCCATTTTATAACCGGCCTTTTCCATAATAGCCTTCACAAGATAGCTGGTTGTTGTTTTCCCCTTGGTGCCGGAAACGCCAATCAATTTCAGCTGGCGAGCAGGATGGCCAAAAAACGCACCGGCAAGGTACGCCATAGCGGAACGCACATTTTGCACCACAACCTGCGGTACGGTATATTGCGATAAGGGATGTGAGACAACCAGTGCTACACACCCGTTTTCCAAAGCCTGTCCTGCAAAAGCATGCGCATCAAATTTCGCACCGGATATGCAAAAGAACAGGCCTTTATCCGATTTTTCACGGCTGTTAAGAATCAACGAGCCAATTTCCACATCCATGTCGCCTTGGGTAGAAACGATCCCTGGAATGTCTTTAAGGAGTTCTCCGAGCAACATAAAGCCAGCCTCCAAATAGAATGCTATGGGTATTGCGGGTCAATCCACCGGAAATACCCACGCTCTCCTTTGCACCCCGCCAAGTAACAATACGTCTTTGCGGAGTTTACGCCGTTAAATGAGAAAAACCGCTTCCGAACAGCGCTGGCTTCGCCGGAAGATAACCGTTTCCAATGCTGTTTGTTACTTTTACGGCTTATATAAAGTAGCACATCCCCTTCAATTTGTCCAGTTCCCATTAGAAACGGCGCTTGTTTCCACTTTCTTCCTTTTGTCTATTCCGTCCCGGCGGTATATTCGTTTTTTACATCGGCAGAAGCGCTCACAAACGTACCGCTTTCACTTGGCCGTGTATCAACAGCGGTTAAATGGATCGCCTGCGTGGAGTTTGCGGGGATCATACCCAAGTCCTGCGCGGCTGCATAACAAATAGTTGCGGAGTCGGATGCCTCATCAATCTGGGCTTGGATGCCCGTGTTTTCCGTTTGAATGCTTGTAATGGTTTGCTGCATCTCCTGCAAGTTACGAAGGCGTTGGGTCAGCATGCCCTGCTGCACCAGTAAAACCAGTGCAAAAAACATCGCAACCGAGAAGGCCAGCAATACCGCATAGCGCAGCTGCATCCAAATCCCTTTTTCATCTTTACGCGCTTGTACTGCAGCATGCATTTTAGCAAATTCAAGGTCAAGGCGCTGCGCTTCCATACGCATTGCTTGTGTCCGTCCCGCCCTGCGACCGTCGCTGCGCAGCATACCGGTATCCGGGTCTACATCGCCGCCGGGTAGATAAACCGAAGAGCGGACATGAAATCGATCCGTCGGTTGAAAATTCTGATATAGATATTCTTGATTGGACGGGTAAACCATTCCGGCTTGTGACATGTTCCAAAACCCTCCTTTATCCGGGATTGCCGCTAAGAGTCGCTAAGCTCATTGCCCATCTCTTCCAGCAACTCGTCTTTCTTAGCCATAAACTCAAGATCAGCTTCATCGGCCTTCACTACATCCACAATGCGTACGTGATTATATCCGCCGCTGATTTCCAGCTCTTTTGCATCTTGCAGCATACGTTGGCGTAATTTCGGTGGCAATAGCAAGCGACCTTGCGTATCCGCCTGCATAGAGCGGTAACTGAGTTTGTAAAACTGCATCGTATAGTTTTGCACCAGTGGTTTCCGTTGGTTCATGGCGCTCAACTCTTCCAGAATCGTGTCAAACACTTCATCCGGGTAGAGTGCAATTCCGTTAAAATCTCGGGTTGGACCCAGCGTAAAGGTCTCTCCCAGCGCATCACGATAAGCCGTCGGTATGATAATCCTGCCTTTTGCATCAATCGAATGAGCGTAGCTTCCAAAAAAAGCAAACTTTGGTTTATCAGCGAGGGTAGGCATAGAAGAACTTTTCGTATTATCGGAACCATCCAAGTTCTTCCCCTCCCATCTCCACTTTCCACCACTCTATGGTTTATAAAACCATTATGTTCCACTTCCCTCCACGTCGTCAAGCAAACATATATTCTATTTGGAACTTTTTTTCAACAAATGCGTAGAATTATGGAAATGAGAAGTTATTATCTCGTTTCCAAATAAACAACGAAAAGCGGATTGCAAATGCAATCCGCTTTTCGTTGTTACTATAGCTATGGAAATTTAATTCATATCAACTACCGGGCCATGATCATCCCATATTTTCACGGGTGAAAATCCAATAGCATCACAGGAAACCAATCTGTATAAAACTCCGTTGCGTTTGCCCGAAAACCCGCTGCGTATTCCAGCGCCGTGCAGATGACCGTATACACACATCGTAACTTTATACTCTTCCAACAGAGCAGACATTTCCGTATCTGGATAATCGGACAACATAGGCGGGAAATGCGTCATGGCAATAATCGGTTGCTCATGCTTTACCGCGCTTTCCAGCGCCATCTGCAGACGCATCAATTCCCGGCGGTAGATTTTTAATTCATTTGCATCCAACGGGTTTTGTTCCGTTGGAAACGTCCAACTGCGTGTACCGCAAATTGCTACGCCGCCAAGCGTAATCGAATCGTTCTGCAGCGCATACATACCCGCCGGTAAAAACGAACGTAATTTGGAAATAGAACTCCACCAATAATCATGGTTGCCACGCAGCAGCACCTTTTGACCAGGCAATTGTGCGATCGTACGCAAATCTGTCTTTGCATCCTCAAACTGCATTGCCCAACTAATATCCCCCGGAATCAATACCGTATCTTCCGGTTGGATGGAAGATAGCCAATGGTCGCTGATAATATCCATATGGCGTTCCCAGTGGCTGCCAAAGACATCCATTGGTTTTTCGCTGTTCCCGGGCAAATGCAGGTCGCCGATTGCAAAAACCGCCATTGGATACCTCGCTCTCTATATCCAGCATATATTACGTATTGCTCATTGAATCCGTTCTGCCATAAACCGCCCGTCAGCGGCTTTGTTCGTCATTCTCATCATCATCGTCGTCGTTTTGCTCGTCTTCAATAACGCTTTCCAACGATAACTCACTTTCAATCTCACCATATTCATTTTCCGGAATGTCTTCGTGTTCCTGTGGAATTATTTCGTCCATCGTGCTCACAGAGTTGAGCTCAATTGCACTTTCATCCACCGTTTCATGATCATCATCATCCGAATCATCTTCGGATGTGGTGTGCTGCATCTCTTTCCAGCAGCTCAGGCATACATCTTTCCCCGGTAACGCCGGCGCAGCGTTACACACCGAGCACAATTCCATATCCTCTTGGTTCTGCTCGCCTTTCAACTCCCGGAAACAAACCTTACAGTATCTTTCGCCTTCCTGAATGTAATTCAGCTCGCAACGCGGACATTTAACAAGCTTCATATGAAAGAACTCCCTTCCCGGATCCTTCCTTAATTCGTGGCGTTCCGTCGGTTGTAAAAACGAGCGACGCGGCTTCCTGAAGGGAATGCCTTTGTGGCTTTGCCTTTCTCGACAAACGGATCATCTACACGTTGGGATGTGCCACTGCCACGACGCAACGAAAAACAGAGACGACAGGCCTAAATGCTGCTTTACAGAAATGTTAAAATATAAAGCATACGCGGGCCTATCCGTTTTACCGTAACGGTTACACTCTCCACAGGCTGTGATTATACTACGGTTACATTACACACGCAAGAGAATTTTGAAAAACAAATGTTTTTTCTACCGATCATCGCTAATATGAAAATGCCGAATCATGCGAATACCGCTTGATCCGGCAAAATAGGATGATAAAAACTGTAAAGTCAATCCACTTTTTTACTTTGCATGTACCAGTCCTTCATTGCGGTAAAAATATCCCGACCAATACACCTCGCCGGTGAAAGCATCCAACGGGTTTCCATTTACAAAGAAACATATTTTGGTCGCCCTCTCATCGCAAAGAAGAGTATTCACCATTGCATAGGCAAGCAGGCGATCCTGTTGCGACGTAATACCTTCCCCCGCCTGTATAAATAAATCGGACAGATTGATTGCGAGCGTCTTGTTTTGCAGGGATACACCTAAAATATCAGCATCAGATAGCAAGCCTTCCGGCAGCACCTGATTTGTCTTGGTCACGCTGTCTTCCTCACTTGGCCCTTGAAATAGCTCCAGCAGCAGCGCGCGTGGGTTTGTTCTTTGGTAATAAGGAATTGGCCGCTGTACGCGAACAAGCGCTGTATTATCGCTATTGGCAAAGTATAAGGTACACTCATCCATCAGCAACGAAGCGTAGTTTGCACGCCGCTGAATGCCGTTTTCAAACATAATGCCCGATGTAGCGCCAAGCATAACATGCTCGACACGTTCATCTCCAATATAGGTCTCTACACCTGTAACGTTTGGTATAAAGGTACTTAACGAATAGGCGATTGCTCCTAAACAGCTGGCGCGTGAAACACCCATTGTTCTAAGCATATCATCCAATGATGCGTCAAAATGGAGCGTAATCATTTTACCGTCGCCATTTTCCGGTTCTTCAACACGGGGCGTTTCTACAAGCAATCCAGAAAGAAGCGGCAGCGTTGGCGAACCAGCTACCATCACCGAGCCTTCCGATAGCTCATCTAAAATTTTAATAACCATGTCGGATGGACGCTGACTTGGAAATGTTATATTTCTTGCTTCAGCCATCATTCCATTGATATCCGACAGCGGAAAATACAACGTAACGGTCGCGCTTAACTTTTTCTCAACAGGATCGTCGCCTGCTTCCACTCTTTGGGACAATTTCTGTTCAAATATTGCGCCAATGTCGCTAACCATGCTTCTAGTTAACGATCCTGCAGGAAGGGTGGAGCCAATGTCCAGCCCCATTGGGCGGTCCATAACGAGTATATTAACATAATGGATATTCCCAAGCTCCGTAAGGGTATTGGCGATTGCCTGTCCGCAAATATACAGTTCTTTACGGCTCAGCTGCAATGCGGATGCAGCGAGGTTGACAGTTGCCACATCTCCGCTGATCTCCACCGGGTTTGCCCCATACAGCGACAGTTTTACATCGCCACCCATCGCGCTTGCCACGCCGTTACCGGTATGGTTTAACAGGCTGCGTATAATGCTTTCCGTATCAAGCCGGGCTGCCGAACAGTTTACGGAAGCTGTGAGCGATACCAGACTGCTGCCGTCAAAACGAGGCAGGTAAAACGTGGCGTCTTGGGTGAATTCCAGCATCGCATCCCCAATAGGCGCCACTTCTGCAACAGCAACTTCCGGAAGCGCAGAGCCGCTCTCTCCCCGAAGGGGAACACCGCTATCCGTGCAGGCGGTAAATACGAGGAGCGCTGCGCAAAGCATACAGGCCAGCGCTACCCGTTTGCTTTTTATTTGGCTTACAACCACTTGGTTTTTCTTATTCCGCATCATCGCATCATCATTTCCTGCAGTCGAGTGTAGCTCAGCTTCCAGACACCATTCTCACGAATAAGCAGCATAGGATACGCCTCAATTTCTTTGGAGCCGTCTGCCGACAGTAATTTTAAGCCGGCAGTGATCGTAGCCGCTTGTCCGTTGTTTGCCACGCTGCCGCTGCTGATCGAAAAGGTGTTTAAGGCTGCCGCCAACGATAGTGTTTCCGCAAAAGAGGCTTGTGAAGGCCTCTCCTCCAGCGCCATATAGAGATATAAGGTTTCATAATCATGCTCCTGCCACGCCGTTAGGATTCTTCTTGCAGTATTAGCCGGAGTAAGCAGCAGACTCTCGTCACGTACGATCGGGTCGCTCAACCCAGTCGAACCATTGAGAAAATAACTGTTATCAAGGCGCAGGCTCGCCTGAACTTCATTGCTTTTATGAATCATCATCTGCACGCCTGTATAGGGATTGTTTTCCGTTACGGATGCAACAATGCTCTGCACAATTAATTTTCTAAGAATGGGTGCTTCGTCAACCCAATTCTCATTTTCAGCCCAACCATCCGGGATATCGTCATACAGAAAATCTTCATTGAGCGTAACAAATAAAATGTCGTCCGGGGAAACCACACTCTCTACCTGTGTGGCGGCAGGCAGCAGCCTGCGCAGGTCCGTATGACCCGCACTGGGGCCATCTACAAGCGCCTGCACAATCGCATATTCCAGACTTTCATCCTGCGGAACCGTCAGTGTACGCATTTCCGGCGCAAGCATGGGTTCATCCAGATACCGAAAATACAGCGTTACCGTGATCACATTTGCATTGTTTTGGTCTGCCGATGCCGCAGTAACATTCATCGCCAGTCCCGGTACAGCGGTCGCTTCATTTTTGAGTAATGGGTCCGCCGTTTGCGATACACAGCCGCTAACGAGAAAAAGCATTGCGCACAGCAATAGGATAGCCGGTATTCTTCGCTTCATGCTCTTCCCCCTTAGCCTTGATGAATCGGCAATTCAACAGTGAAGGTAGACCCTTTTCCTTCTTCGCTCTGCACTGAAATCGTACCCCCATGCATCAGCACGAGCTGGTTGACGATACTAAGCCCAAGTCCCGTTCCGCCGGTATCACGGCTGCGGGCTTTATCCACCCGGTAAAAACGGTCAAAGATGTGCGGTTGATCTTCTTTGGGGATTCCCGGGCCATTATCGGTTACGCTCAGGATGGCGTCACGACCGGAACGGATCAACCGTACACGGATTAAGCCGCCCTCCGGTGTATACTTTATTGCATTGTCCATAATGTTGTAGACCACTTGTGTTAGTTTTGCACAGTCGGCATACATTTCGCAGTTGTCCGAGATATGCAGTTTAATGTCCTGATGCCGCTTCTCTGCCACCATCGCCAAACGATGGGTAACGTCGGACACGACATCCGCAAACTTGAATGTTTCTCTTTGCAGCCGCATACTCTTGCTATCCATGCTGACCAGCGTTAACAGGTCACTGATAATCAGATTCAAGCGGTTAATCTCCCGGTTCACATCCGAGAGGAATTCGGTGCGTACCTCTGCATCCATATCCGGTTGGTAGATGATGTTCTCCAGCAGAATCTTCATCGTTGCCAAAGGCGTTTTCAATTCATGGCTGGCATTGGATACGAACTGGTTACGACTTTTATCCAACAATTCCAGCTTTTCCGACATAATGTTAAATGTATCCGCCAATTTCCGCAGTTCTCCACTGCCTTTCGCCGGCACCCGCACGGATAAATCGCCGTGACCCATACGCTGAATGCCGCGTGTTAGCGTAATGATCGGTTTGGTAATGACACGCGAAATGATCAGGGCAATCAGCATAGCGATAACAGCCGCAATGATGAAATACATCGCCATGCGATTTTGCAGCACAATTAACCGCTGCATCATATCCTGTATTTGTGATGAAAAAAGCATAATGCCAATCGTCGTTCCGTTTTGTACCATTGCCGCCGTACAGTACCCTACCCACTGTGCGTTTTCATCCAGCGGCGTTAAAAAAGAAAGGATTGTCACCGTTTGCTGCGATCCCAGCTGATGCACGCCATAATCAACCATTTTTTCCTGGTTGAGAATCGTAATCACTTCCGGCAATTCTATCCGCGAGCCATTTAGCTCGGAATAGCTGTCGGCCTGCACTTTTCCGTTTACATCCAGTACCATCAAGCGGCCGCCCAGTTCGCCGCCGGATGTGGTAAGCAGGGTTTGCAGTTCGTCCATTTGTGCATCAGCAAATAGCGGCGCTGCTTCCACCGCCAATTTCTCCGTATTTGCTTGATCCTGTGTGCGCCGATCCGCGAATAGATAATCGCCCACCAAGCCTATCAACGATGTGGCAACCGCATAGTAGCTCACACCAACGACCAGCAGGAAGGCGAGTACGATTTTCCAACGGATGGAGGCAAACGGATTCTTAATCTTTATCGGTGAAATAGTAGCCCACTCCCCACTTGGTAAAGATAAACTCCGGTTGAGCGGGGTTACGTTCAATTTTCTCCCGCAGGCGTCGGATATGTACATCCACCGTGCGGGCATCGCCGGTATAATCGTATTTCCAAACGGTCTCAAGCATTGCCTCGCGGCTGAATACTTTGCCGCGGTTATTCACAAACATTTGCAACAGGTCAAATTCTTTCGCCGTCAGTCGTACATCCTTACCGCCCAGTGTAACTGCGCGGTTCACGGAGTTAATTTCCATATCGTGTACGCGAATGACTTTTTTCACTTCGTTTTGCTGGGCGCCATTCGCGCGGCGCATAATGGTTTTGATTCTGGCCTTAACCTCCAGTATGTTAAAAGGTTTGGTCATGTAATCGTCGGCGCCATACTCTAGGCCGAGTATCTTATCAATATGCTCGCCTTTGGCCGTCAGCATAATGATCGGCACGTTGCTGTGCTCGCGTATGCGCTGGCAAACGGTAATGCCGTCCAATTTGGGCAGCATTACGTCCAGCAGAATAAAATCATAATTGCCGGAAAAGAACTTTGCCAGCGCTTCTTCGCCATCAGCGGCGGAATCCGTTTCAAAGCCTTCCTGTTCCAATGTATATTTAAGGCCTTTGATAATCAAAGGTTCATCATCAACAAGCAAAATTCGCTTTGCCATAGGCTACATCCTTTCGTGTCGAATCAGCAAGATCGTGTCGACTATGAAAGATAAAATCGCCACGTTTAACAATATTGTAAAGCGAATTAACGAAAAAATCAAGTAAATTGTTACAGGATTCCCATGATGATTTCATTTATACGTATCATTTCCCGGCATTAGTACATTGAAAATACAACGCTTCCGCGATTATGATATGAAATTGACAATATTTACTACAGTAAGTTTGTTTCTATTTCTTAAATTTTGCGAACAGGAATCTTACATCATGTTGATTTTTCGTCGGCGCGCAAACCTGTATATAGTGGCTTGTTAAGCAGCCATATTTATACCGCGATACTTCAAGCAAATACAGCTGCCAAATTATCATGTGTGCATACATCCCCTTTGCTATATCGCATCTTATTAATTTTATGTACGCAAAACCCGGAGCCGTAACAGCTCCGGGCTTATACGTTTACATACTATTCCTTTGCTGTGTTTACGCCAGCAAGCTCTTTCCGGTCATTTCTGCGGGGATTTCAACCCCCATACTGGAAAGCATAGTCGGCGCAATATCAGAAAGTCTTCCGCCATCGCGCAGTTTCCGCCCGATCATCTCCGGCCCGATTGCAATAAACGGAACAGGATTAGTTGTATGCGCGGTAAAGGGTTCATGCGTTTCAGGATCGACCATCTGATCGGCATTGCCATGGTCAGCTGTAACAAAGGCACGGCCGCCATTACGCAAAATTGCGCGCACAACAGCCCAAACGCAATCATCAACTGCCAGTACAGCCTCTTCTGCCGCTTCCATCACGCCGGTATGACCAACCATATCACAATTGGCGAAATTGAGGATCATCACATCATACTTTTTCGCGTTAATCTCTTCAATCGCCTTACCGGCCACTTCAAATGCGCTCATTTCCGGACTCATATCAAATGTCGCAACTTTTGAAGACGGCACAAGAATGCGGTCCTCTCCTTCGTTCGGCTTCTCTACGCCGCCGTTGAAGAAGAAGGTTACATGCGCGTATTTCTGCGTTTCCGCAATGCGCAGTTGTGTTTTATCCACGCTGGCCAAGTACTCACCCAGCGTGTTCATGAGTTTTACCGGCGGATTCACAACGGAAAGACCGGTAAACGTTTCATCATACTGTGTCATGCTGACGAAGTTTACGTGGAAATAACCGTTTTTACGGGTAAATCCGGTAAAATCAGGCTGAATAAAGGTGCGTGTCAGCTGACGGGCACGGTCCGGACGGAAGTTAAAGAAAATCACGCCGTCTTCAGGTGCGATAACGCCCGTCGGTTTGCCATTAGCAAGTACAACCGTCGGTAACACGAACTCATCGTATCCCTTTTCCCCAATCGCGTAGCTCTGTTCAACAGCCGCAACAGCACTGTCGGCAGTTTTACCTTCGCCGTATACCATCGCATCATATGCCTTTTGTACGCGATCCCACAGGTTGTCGCGGTCCATTGCCCAATAGCGGCCCATGACCGTGGCTATTTTACCAACACCAATTTCCTGTAATTTCGCTTCCAGCTCTTTAACGTAGTGAATCCCGCTGGAGGGCGGTACATCACGGCCATCCAAGAAGCAATGCACGTATACATTTTCAACGCCGCGCTTTTTGCACATGTCCAGCAGCGCATACAGATGGCTGTTATGGCTGTGCACGCCGCCATCGCTCAGCAAACCCATCAAATGGATTGCTTTGCCCTGTTTGCGCGCCTGATCCATCACGTCGCAAAGCGGCTTCTTTTCGAAGAAAACGCCATCTTGAATATCCTTGGTAATGCGGGTTAATTCCTGGTATACAATGCGTCCGGCGCCAATATTCAAATGGCCGACTTCACTGTTGCCCATCTGGCCATCCGGCAAACCGACATCCATTCCACTCGCGCCGATTTGCGTGTGAGGGTAGGTTTTCATCAGCTCGTCTAAATGCGGGGTTCCCGCCTGAAAAATAGCGTTGCCTTCATGGGCGGGATTGATGCCAAACCCGTCCATGATGATCAGCGCCGTCATGGTTTTATCCATTCACGATACTCCTTATGCTTGTCCGTTACAGTGTTTGCAGTTTACTTGTTATACAGCACGATAGCAGCAAAATCTTCCGCTTTCAGCGAAGCGCCGCCGATTAACCCGCCGTCGATTTCCGGCTGCGCCATTAAGCCCTTTACATTGTTGGGTTTCATGCTTCCGCCGTACTGGATGCGTACTGCATCCGCCACCGCTTTGCCATATTGACGCTCCAGCGCGCTGCGGATGACGCCGATGGTTTCGTTGGCCTGCTCATCGGTAGCGGTTAAACCGGTGCCGATTGCCCAAACAGGTTCGTATGCAATGACGATGTCCTTCACTTCTTCGGCCGTCAAACCGGTCAATGCCATGCGGGTTTGATATTCCACAATAGCGTCGGTATAGCCGTTCTCACGCTCGTCCTTCATCTCGCCGACACACAAAATGGGAATCAAACCACCGGCTACGGCAGCCTTAACGCGCTGGTTAACCGTTTTATCGGTTTCACCAAAATATTGCCGACGCTCGCTGTGGCCGATCACAACATATTCCACGCCGCAGGCTTTGAGCATATCAACGCTCAATTCACCGGTGTATGCGCCGCTGTGGGCAAAGTGCACATTCTGCGCGCCCAAGTGGACGTTTGTACCTGCGACGATCTTTTGCACGGCGTCAAAGCAAACAGCGGGTACACAAACGGCGATATCACAATCGGCGTCTTTTACGATCGGTACCAGTTCTTTTACCAATTCCGCAGCCTCGGCGGGGGTTTTATTCATCTTCCAGTTTCCGGCAATAAAGGGTTTACGCATGATGTTTCGCTCCTTATCTGGTAATTACTCAGTGAACATGCCCTTTCTACTTCCCGCTGAAACACTTTTTCAGCAAAATATCTCAGAGCATGCCGACGCAGACGGAGAAATTTCTCCGTCTGCGTTCTCCAGTTGTTATTATATTACTTGTCATCCAACGCCGCAACACCGGGGAGGGTTTTTCCTTCGAGGAATTCAAGGCTTGCGCCGCCGCCGGTAGAAACGTGGGTCATCTTATCGGCGTACCCCATCTGTTCCACTGCCGCCGCGCTGTCGCCGCCGCCGATGATGGTAACGCCATTGCATTCTGCCATTGCCTTGGCAATCGCACGCGTGCCCTCGGCAAAGTTCTCAAATTCGAAAACGCCCATCGGGCCATTCCAAACCACTGTCCCTGCGTTTACGATTTCGTTGGAGAAAATCACCTGCGTTTTGGGGCCGATATCCATGCCCTCAAAGCCATCGGGAATTTCCTTGCTATGCACGGTAATACGCATGGCATCGTTGCTAAAATCGTCACCAGCAATATTATCGATCGGCAGTAGAAGCTTAACGCCTTTTTCTTTTGCTTTCTCTAAAAGTTCCTTTGCAAGATCAATCTTGTCTGCTTCCAGCAAGCTCTTGCCGATGCGGCCGCCCATCGCTTTTTGGAAGGTGTAGCTCATGCCGCCGCCAATAATCAGCGTATCTACCTTCTCCAGTAAATTGGTAATAACGCCGATCTTGTCGCTCACCTTAGCGCCGCCAAGGATAGCCACAAAAGGACGCGCGGGATCTTCCAGCGCCTTGCCCATAATGGAAAGCTCTTTGCCGATCAGGAAACCGGCAACGGCGGGATGCAGCAGGTGCGCAACGCCTTCTGTGGAAGCATGCGCGCGGTGCGCCGTGCCAAAAGCGTCGTTCACATAAACTTCGGCCAGCGAAGCAAGCTGCTTGGCAAATTCGGGATCGTTTTTCTCTTCTTCAGGATGGAAGCGGACGTTTTCAATTACCATAACGTCGCCATCCTTCAGCTCGTCTGCCAGTTTATGGGCGTCCGGGCCAACTACATCTTTAGCAAGCGGTACTTCTTTACCCAGCAGTTGACTTAACCGCTCCACTACCGGTTTGAGGGAGTATTTCATATCAAAGCCGTTCTTGGGACGGCCCAAATGGGAGCACAGAATGACACGGGCGCCATGCTCCATCAGGTATTGAATGGTCGGCAGCGCTCCGCGGATTCGGTTTTCATCCGTAATGACCCGGTTTTCATCCAGCGGTACGTTAAAGTCGCAGCGCACGAGCACTTTTTTCCCTTTTACCTGGATGTCCTCAATGGTTTTCTTCGCCATACTGCACACTCCTTAGTGAATCATTTCTTTTCGGAAACATTTGACCGCGACATTCCGCTTAACACAAGCAGATTCCAGTCGCATTTCCTGCAAATTTATTGCCAAGTCCCTTGAGGACTAGTGCAATCACTCAATACCGAGCATGGCTCTTGCCGCGCCCTCGTCTGTTACCAACATTGCCTGCGGGCGGTTCTTCATGACCGCTCGGATAGCCGTTGCTTTACGTTTCCCTGCGGCAACCGCGAGCATCGCACAATCCGGTTTCAGCTTGCCCAAATCATGCGCAACGCTTGATGCTGAAAACACAACGTGACCATCGTTGTCAAAATAGCAGCCATACGCTTCCGCTACCGCACCCTGGCGCAGAACGCTTGCCAGCACATCGGATGGTAGCTGCCGTTTTTGGCCCATATCGTCTGCACGGCCAATACCGTATAGCACTACATCAGCGCGCTGCAGAAGTTCCAGCGTTTCGGTTACCTCGCTTAATTTGCGAAGCTCAGCCAATGCCTGTTCGTCCAACTGATCCGGCAGATGCATTAGCCTATGGTGCCCGCCTAACCGTTTTGCGATCTCCGATGCAATGGTATTAGCTTGTGTTTCCAGCGCCCTGCCGATACCGCCGCGTGCCGGAACAACCATTACATTCATAGGTGTCCCTGTGGTTAGCGCTTGCGCCACTTCGTGTATGGTTTGTCCTCCCGTAACCGCCAACGTCGCTCCGCTATGCAGGAAGGAACGTAAACGTCCGGCAGCAATCCGGCCAACCTCGTGCAGCACATGCGGGTCCTCGTCGTAATCTCCCGGGGTCACATATACCCGCGGCACATCCAATAGTTTACTTAATGCGGTTTCCAGCTTGGTTAGTCCCCGCAGATCCCGGCTGAAACGCCTTGCTTGCGGCAGTATCCCGGCAGCCTCCGGCGTCAGACTCATCCCTGCGGCATCTAATTCTACCAAGCCGCGCTCTTTAAGTAAAGCCGCCACTGTTCTCACTTCGCGTTCCGGCAGATTCAGGCGCATAGCAAGCTGCCGCCTGCCGACCGGCTGTAAAGCGTCTATCCGCTCCAACACTAGCGCGCGCCGCTCGATCTCCTGTGCCAGATCGGGCGCAATTTTCTGCATCAGCGAAAAGTAATCGTCCTGCATCGTTCCTCTCCTCTGTACGGGACGAGATTTGACCCGCATGGACGAATTTCATCCCACATGGAATTATACCGCATTTATATCCGTCATGCAATCCCTGTTTTGACAATTTCTTAACAATATTTTAGGGTAGATTTTACCCAATCCATGAATGAAAGCCGACTCTGTACCTTATAATATAACATAATTCGTATATATATAGGCAAATTGGGAATCCGTCGCAATCACTTACGACGGATTCCCAATTTGAATATTTTACAGTGGAATGTTGCAAAATTTATAGCTGTACGATTTCCTGTTCCGCCAACGCCCGTTCCATTAACGCCTCGGTATCCAGTTTCGCTTCGCCATCCAAAATAATCTCCATTTTCGGCTTTGTGGCCGGATGTCGCGGCGTAAAAATAGTGCAGCAGTCTTCAAACGGCAGCGACGAGGTTTCAAACGTGCCGATTTGTATCGCGCGGTCGATAATTTCCTGCTTGTCAAACCCGATCAGCGGGCGGAAAACAGGAAGTTCTGCAACGGCGTCTGTGCACTGTAACGCGTGCATGGTTTGGCTTGCGACCTGACCGATGCTTTCTCCCGTTACTAACGCCTGCGCACGCTCCGCGTACGCAACTTTATTTGCCAGACGCATCATATACCGTCGCATGATAACCGTTGTATAATCGGGATGGCACTTTTCGTGAATCTGCATTTGAATCTCGGTAAACGGCACTAAGTGCACGCGCAGTCCACACAGGCTTTCGCTAAGCAAGCTGCCGAGCTTGAGCACTTTATCCTTAGCGCGTTCACTGGTATATGGTGGAGACAGAAAGTGTACCGCACTCATAGTAACACCACGTTTGGCGATCATCCATCCTGCAACCGGGCTGTCGATGCCGCCAGAGAGCAAAAATGTCGCGCGTCCGTTCGTGCCTACCGGCATACCGCCAACAGCAAGCACCGGCTTGGTATACAGGTATGCCAACCCCCTGATTTCCACGCTAAGCACTGTCTCCGGTTTATGTACATCTACTTTTAAATCCGGTAAATGCTCCAATAGATAGCCACCGATTTGCGCATTGATCATTGGAGAGTCCATCGGGTAGCGTTTATCACTGCGCCGCGCCTCTACCTTGAAGGTTCCGGTTACTCCACGCATCAGTGCTACCGCTTCATCCTGGATTGCCTGAAAATCATCTTTCGGCATTTCAATCGCTCTGCATACGCTATGTACACCAAATACTTTGGTTAGCTTTTGCATAGCTAAGTCTGTATCGGTAACATCGCTTACGTATACACGGCTGTCGCTGAGCCATACTTTGCCGCCGACGCTTTTCGCCGCGTTCTTTACCCTTTCCACGAGCATCCGCAGAAAGTAAGGACGGTTCAAACCTTTTAGGTAGATTTCAGAAAAGCGCACCTGAAGCACTTCACGCAAAATAATCGTTCTCCTTCACTATTGGTATCATATTTATTGGCACATATAACGCAATATCTACAGTACAGTCGTTTACCGTCTGGTAAAGGCAGAAAGCAATCGGTATTGCTGCACGATTTGCTCCGCCGCATACGTTACTTCTTCCACTGTATTGTGCACAGAAAAACTAAGGCGGATGGAACTGTCGATCTCACGCGGAGAAATTCCCATCGCCGTCAGCACCTCCGAACGGCGGCTCTTGTGGCTGGAACAGGCTGACCCGGTGCCCACCATAACCCCTTTGGCTTCCAGCGCGTGTACCATCGTCTCGGCACGAACCGGCGGGATAGAAACATACAATATGTGTGGCGCAGAAGCATCGCTTTCCGGGTCGGGGCCCAGTATCCGCAGGCTTTCGATCTGCGAAGAAAGCACCGAAATGGCGGCTTTTTTTAACGAGCGTAAAAGTTCAGCCGTCTCATTATACTGGGGATATGCTTCCACTGCGGCTGCAAGGCCTGCAATCCCCGGCGTGTTTTCCGTGCCGGAGCGCAAATTCTGCTGCTGACCACCACCGAAAAGGATAGGTTTTATCCGGTGGTTCTTTGCAAAGATCAGCGCACCGACGCCTTTTGGCCCATGAAACTTATGCGCACTTATGGCATAGCTTTGCACGCGGACTTTTCGCATTGAAAAAGGTACGCGCAAATAACCCTGTACACCATCTACATGAATCGCTGCTTGCGGCGCCAATTCATCCCGAAGAGCTGCTATAGCTTCAACCGGCATGATTACGCCGGTTTCGTTGCATACCTGCATAACGCAGATCAGCTTAACTTCTGGTGAAAGCATCCCCCGCAGAGCGATCATATCCAGCGTCCCATCCTGCTGAAGCGGGATACTGCTGGCTTTGAACCCAAAACGCATTTCCGCCTCAAGGCAGGCATTTTTCACCGCTGGGTGTTCCGCCGCGGTGTACAGTATGCTGCCCGGCCCACGCGCAGTAGCCAGATGGCCCAATATCGCCAGATTATCGCTTTCTGTACCGCCGGATGTGAAAATAACACGTTCAGCTTCCGCGTCCACAGCGCTCGCTACGGTTTTACGCGCAGCCGCTACGCTGCGTTCTGCTTCCACAGCTTGCCCGTATAGTGCAGACGGATTATAATATCCGGTCTCCATGCTGCGCACAACAGCATCAACCGCTGCCTGGCAGGGCTTGGTCGTTGCGCTGTTATCCAGATAGGCTTGCACCTCGGGTTCAAGCATGGAAAACGCCATGCGGCAGATATTTTTTAATCATACTTACCATTTCATCAGATGGTTCCATCACGATCATGGTGCGGTTGCTATCCTTTTGATAGTAAAAATAGTACAAGACCGCGCCGCGATTTAAAAACCAATTCTTACGCTTCATGCCGGGCATGTTAATGAGCTTACGGAAGTTTTCGCTGTTTACCGGGCCGAAAGCTTCTACGTTCTTTACGCGCATCGTGCCCAGATTCTTGCGTTTTTGGTTGTTAAACACCTTGGCATAATCCAATTCGCCATTGGTAAACGTATACTCATACTCTGTGCGAAGACGATCTTTAAAAAGAAACAGCAGTACGGCAATACCACAAAAGATAACTGTAATCGCCAGCGTAATCACCGAAAACGCGCTGAATATCATTGAAAGCGACCAAAACCCGATAAGAGCAAACAGCACCATGGCGACGGTCGCCAGATAGTACAGCATCTCATACCCCATTCGGTTTCTGCGGATTACGATTTCTTCCAGAAAATGATCCATGTTGTGCCCTCCATATCTTTATACGTATAATCGCATTGTTATGCTAATTACTGCAATACTACCCAGTAGTACACAAGCGCCGTTACCAAGCCAATCAAAAAGCCGCCCATTACTTCAAAGGGCGTATGCCCTACCAGCTCTTTCAACTGCTCATCCGAAATACGCTTTCCGTTAATCAACACATCTTTTAAAATCTGATTGATAACAGTCGCCTGTGTGCCGGTTTCTCGGCGGACGCCGGTAGCATCGTACATTACAATCACCGCCAGTACCAAACACATGGCGAAAATTGGCGTATTAAAGCCTTGCTGCATCCCAACCGATATTGCCAGCGATATGACCATAGCCGTATGGGAACTTGGCATCCCGCCTGAACCGACAAAGCGCTTCCAGTCCCACACATGTTCCACCATATAATAGAGCGGCACCTTGAGCGCCTGCGCTAAAAACCACGCGATTAATGCCGTGATTGCCGTATGATTGCTAAAAATTTCATTTATGGAGTGCAAAAGTGTTCCTCCTCGTTGGCGCCGCTGATCAGCTTACGCGTGTGAGCATCTGGCGTGCGAGCATGATGAAAAATGAAGCGTCATCCCCAAAAATACCAATCGCTTCTTCCGCCTTTCGAATATAGGCTTTCGCTGCTTCACGCGAAGCGTTTACCCCATATACTTCCGGCCAGGTCATTTTCCCCAGTTCCTGATCTTTCCCGGTTTGTTTGCCAAGCGTCGTCACATTCCCCGATACATCCAACAGATCATCCACAATTTGAAACGCCATACCCAGCGATTGGCCGTAGGTTTGTCCCGCAGTCAGTTGCGCTTCATCCGCGCCGCCCAGCAGCATTCCAGCCATAACGCCCGCCGTAATCAGGTCCGCTGTTTTATGCCGGTGGATATACGCGACAAACTGCTCATCGGGTTTGGTATTTTCCAAAGATACATCCAGCGTTTGTCCCGCTATCATGCCCCGCACACCTGCCCGGCGTGCGATCTCCTCCATTGCAGCGATAGCCCTGTTGGGATGCGGCCACGTAACCGCTGCATCCAGCATGGTTTCAAATGCGAACGAGTATAGTCCGTCTCCGGCTAAAATGGCAATATTCTCGCCAAATACCTTATGGTTCGTCGGTTTGCCACGGCGAAGATCATCATTATCCAGTGCCGGCAAATCATCATGAATCAAGGAGTAGGCATGTATCATTTCCAGCGCCAGCGCAAATGGCATTGCCGCCATCCAATCCGGCGTAAAAAGATGATAAGCAGCTAGCAGCAAGGCAGGTCGTAACCTTTTACCTGGAAGCGTAAGGCTATAGCGCATGGCGCTTACCAACGGTTCCGGTATCGCAGTGTCCTTCGGTGCGTTGCTGGGCGAAGTCGCAAGCCCGGAGGCGGGTTTGAGAAGCGGCAGCGCTTCCAGCGCAGCATCGATATCGGTGACATAATCCATCAACGTTTGCTCCAAAACCTTCCGCCTTCCTTTTACTTATTTCATCTTCTATTCTACGCTTCGGAAGCGGAATCGTCCAGCATGGAAACCTGTGTGGCAATGTCGCTGGGTACGATCTCCGTCTCTCCGTTTTTCCCCGTTTTCACTTCGCTTAACCGAGCTTTTGCCGCAGCGAGCTTTTTCATAAGCGCTTGTGAGAGTTTCTCGCCCTCTTCATACGCTGTCATGAGTTCATCCAGCGGCAGATTCCCCTGTTCCATGCGGTCTGCCAGCGCTTCCAAATGGGTTAACTCGTCCTCAAAAGAAGGTTCATTGCTCTTTTTCTTCGCAGTCATGATTCGTCCTCCTTCCGAACCGAAATTGCCTTCGCATCAATTTTACCGTCTTTTAAGGTAACGGTAAAGTCATTATTCGGTTTCAGCTTCTGTACGCTGGGGATGATATGCCCATTTTGCGTAACCAGTGCATACCCGCGTTGCAGCGTTGCCTTTGGCCCGGATGCTGAAAGTCGAATAGCCGCCTGCGTAGCCCGATGCGACATGGCATTAATTTGCACCTGTGCTATCATTCCAATACGGCTGTTTAGCGATAAAACCCGTTCCGTTATTGCCTGCAGTTGATTTGCCGGTGCCTGTTCTGCTATGCG
Organism: Candidatus Limiplasma sp.; assembly: GCA_963675655.1. Taxonomy (GTDB): domain Bacteria; phylum Bacillota; class Clostridia; order Christensenellales; family Aristaeellaceae; genus CAXXOK01. The sequence continues at coordinate 2,856,074 of OY776489.1, read as the reverse complement.
GCGTTGCAGTTGGCTTAATACCGCCGTCTTTTCTGCGATTATCGCATCTGTCGCGCGCTTGATCCGTCTCCGCATCGATTCAACACCCTCCTGCAACGCTTCCACCTGCGGAACCGCCAGTTCCGCCGCTGCGGACGGAGTAGGGGCGCGTACATCTGATACAAAATCGGCAATCGTAAAATCGGTTTCATGTCCAACCGCACTAATCACCGGTTTATGGCAAGCTGCAATACTCCTTGCCACCACTTCTTCGTTAAACGGCCACAAGTCTTCCATGCTGCCGCCGCCGCGCCCGACGATGATCACGTCAACCTGTTCCAGCGTATCCAGCACACGAAGCGCCTGTGCAATTTGCTGCGCCGCGCCTTCGCCCTGTACCGCTACGGGGTATAAGTATAGCGGCATTCCCGGATGCCGCCGCCATGCCACACGCGAAATATCGTGGATGACCGCACCGGTTCCGCTTGTGGCAATCCCGATTCCTTTGGGCAGAAGCGGTAACGGCTTTTTCAGCGATGCATCAAACAGCCCTTCTTTGGAAAGTGTGTTTTTCAGCGCTTCCATGCGCAGGTACAACTCTCCAATCCCATCCTGTTCCATCCCATCTGCATAGAACTGGTAGGAGCCTGTTTTAGCATACAGCCCGACGCTTCCCCGCAGTACAACCCGCATACCGTCCTTTGGGGCGAAATGAACGCTTCCGGCCGCGGAGCGAAACATGACGCAGGCAATCGCGCTTTGCGCATCCTTCAGCGAGAAATACCAGTGTCCGGACACATGACGCTTAAAATTGCTGATTTCACCGCGCAGGCGGATGCCGTGCAGCATCGGGTCACTCGCCAGGCTGCGCCGGACATATTCATTCAGCTCTTCAACGGTAAGGGCAGGTACATTCATTTTGTTTATAAAGCCCTCTCGGCTGCTTCTACGGTATTGCTCATCAGCATAGCAACGGTCATGCGGCCAACGCCGCCTGGTACGGGGGTGATATACGACGCTTTTTCTTTGGCAGCATCAAATTCCACATCACCGCAAAACTTGCCATCCACACGGTTCATCCCCACATCGATAACAGCTGCGCCTTCTTTAATCATATCCGCTGTAATAAAGCGCGGTTTCCCGATTGCAGCGACCAGAATATCGGCTCTGCGTGTGTGCTCCGCAAGGTTTTTCGTACGGCTGTGGCAGATGGTAACGGTCGCGTTTTCCTGCATCAGCAGCATCGCCATAGGGCGGCCGACGATATTACTGCGGCCAACTACAACCGCATCCTTTCCTTCAATGGGAATTCCAGCAGATTTAAGCATGTATAGGGCGCCTTTAGGCGTGCAGGCAATCGGTGCAGGTTCGCCGCGCATCATCTTGCCTGTATTGATATCGTGGAAACCATCCGCGTCTTTCTCCGGTACGATCAACGCCAATGCCTGATTGGCATTCAAGTGTTTCGGCAGCGGCAGCTGCACTAAAAGACCATGGATTTTTGGGTCGTTGTTTGCTTTGCGTATTTCCGCTTCCAGCTGCTCCTGCGTACTGTCAGCCGGCATCCGAACCGTCATAGAGGCGATGCCCAAACGCTCACACGCCTTTTCTTTATTGCCAACATACAGTTGGCTTGCCGGGTCGTCTCCCACTAAAATGACGCACAAACCCGGTACTATACCCTTTGCAATCAATGCGTCGACACGCACCTTTAGTTCTTTTTCCACTTGTGCGGAAAGTGCTTTACCATCCAAAATCTGTGCTGCCATCGTTCCTCCTCCTCGGCGAGAGCCGGTTCCTCTTGTGTTACATTGCTGCGTTTGCCGTATCGCTTTGCGATGCCATCGCCTTTCGCATACCCAGCCAGGCGATACCGGCTGCGTTATCCCCGCTGTATTCCGGCTTGCCAAAATGCAAAGCCATATCGCATATGCGTTCCAGCCGTTTTGCTACTAGTTCCCTAAGCAGTGTGGAGGATGCAACGCCTCCGACAATGAGTGCCTGCGAGGCTCCCGTTTGTACGCTTGCCGCCTTCAGCAGCCTTGCTACGGTACGCGCCAATACATCAAATACTTCAGCCGCTATTCTCTCCTGAGTATATGTGCCTTGTTCCAGCCAGCGCATACACTGCGTTTCCGCACCTGAGAAGTGGCAATGCAAATCTCCCTGCTCCATGCTTACAGGTAAAAGCGCCTGTACAGGCCCCGTATTTCTTAGCGCCAGTGCTTCCAGCGACGGTCCTGCAGGAAAGGGTAAACCCATTTTCACGCCAATGCGGTCTATTAGCTGCCCTGCGTGTAAATCCAGCGTTCCACCCAGCAGCGTAAGCTCGTTCTTTTGCGAAAGCAGCAGCTCAGTTGTGCCGCCGCTCAGGTGAAGAGCTAAAAATCGCTCCGGAATCGCGTTACTATCGATCTGCCCGGCAGCAATATGCCCTTGCTGATGTGAAAACAGATATACCGGTACATTGAGCATGGCAGCCAGCGCGCGGGCATGCCCCGTACCCACAGTAAACACCGGCATATAGCTGTCTTCCTGGTTGCGCGGCGCGTTGGACGCGGCGACTGCAATGATTTCTGCATTTTGCAGCTCTTTTTGCAACTGCTCTGACAGTGGCGGCATTTGCTTAACATGCGCAAAAACGGCCTCGCTTTGGCGAAGGCCGCGCTGCCCGCTTTTTACCGGTAAAAGCATCCTCCGGCTTGCAATGACGGTGCCGCTACAATCCACAGCCGCTACCGATGTGGTGTAACAGCTCGTATCAAAGCCGATTACGACTTTCATGCCGGGTTCAGTCCTTCCGCTTTTCTCGGGCAATTGCGCCCAATACGCCGTTAATGTAACGTCCACTTTTTGGTTCGCTGTACTTATCGGCTAGCTCCATCGCTTCGCTAACCGAAACATTGGCCGGTACATCCTTACGATAGCACAATTCGTACGTCGACAGTCGTAAAATGCTTAAATCAACGCATGCCACGCGTTCCAGCGACCAGTCGCCGTTACTATTCGCTGCGATTAATTCATCCAACTCCTGCTGATGCTCGCGTACACCCGCAAGCACATCGTGAATATATGCTTTTTCATCGGATGAGGGTTTCGCCGCTTCTTCGCCTTCTTCGGCAAGTTGTTCATAAGCCAACAACAAGGTATCCTCGTCGGCCTCGCCGCCAGACATCCGCTCGTAAAGCAGTTGCATTGCAGCCTGTCTGGCCACTGATCGAGCCATGCACTACACTCCGTTTCGTCTCATTACCTGTGAAATGTGCTGTTTCGCCAAAGGCGTATCACGTCTTTGGAAGCACAGCACAATTAACGGTCTTATTCACCTTTGGGCGGGAACAGTTTATTAATGGAACGCTTGATGAAATTTGTCTTGTCTGAGCGGGCACCAAGCCAATAGCCAACGCCGAACAGAAAACACACCAACAGCGTTTTGAAAAAGCCGAGGAAAATAAGCATGAAAGCGATTGCTGCGCCGCCCGCGCCAAGCAACAGCCCACATTGCTTTGTGCCGATGGTAAACCAGCCGCCGTTTTGATGATCCATAGTACGTCCTCCTTATTCCCCAGCCGTTATTCCTGATTTGTATCGCGCTTTTCAAGCGCGTCTTCGGTTTCTTCCTCTTTGGTTTCACCCGCAAAGGATTCTTCCGTATCCACAGTTGTTTCAACTGCTGTGTCCTGTTCGCCGGCAGGCTCATCCTGATAAGCATCCGCTGGTGCTGTTTCATCCGCCACGCTTGCTTGTGCAGAGGACTGAACATCCTTCTCTATTGCAGCGCTTGAGTCAGCTTCGCTTTCCTGCGGTGGCTGCGGAATGATCTGCGGTTTCTCATCCCGCTTGAACAAGCGCTGATGCAGAGGCTTTTTTGCATCCTCTTCTGCCAGTACCGGCGCTTCGCTTGGTGCAGATGTTTGCGGTACTGCTTGACTGGTTCCAACTACGGCAGTATTCTGTACGGCCGAGTAGGCATCTTCCACCATGGTTTTCTCCGGCGCCGGGCATGCGGCGGCCGTACCATTGCTGGTTTCCACCAAAACACGTACCTCTTTTACATCTATACCGGAGCAAGAAGTAATGTATTGCTTAATCTGCTTTTGCAAAACGCTTACGGTAATCGGGATGTTGACCCCGTTGGCCAATGCGATGCGGATGCTGATAACAACCCCGTCTCGTACATGATGAATGCGCGTATTGCTGACTTTTAATTCGTCATGCGTTGCAACGCATTTCTTGACCATGTTCTCCATTGCAGACATTGAAATGCTCAAATCGCCGTATTCTGTATGCTGTACAAAAAAGCCTTTCTCTTTGGAAGAGCGAAACAGCATGGAAACGCTGTGAAGCCCCAAAAAGCACAAAGCAATGGCGGCGGCAACCATAACCGCGCGCTGCCAAAGCAAAAAGGTTTGCGTTACAAACGAAAGATCTAGCGTAAAGGGAAAAATGCCCGCGCTAAAAACAAACAACCCAATTCCAATCACCAAAATAAAAAGACCGGTGAACGCCGCCAAAATACGGTCTATTACCTTTAATCTCACAATCCATTCCTCCCTGCCGACTCGGTTGATACAAAGCAAACCCCAAAAGGCCTTACCGGTCTTTTGGGGCATCGTTTATGCCTGTGTTTCCGGTTCGGCCTGCGGCTCGGTTTGCTCAACTGAAGGTTCAACCTTCGGCTCGCTCTCCGTTTCAGCCTCTGTTTCTGTGTTTTCTGTTTCGGGCTCGTCCGGTTCTTTTTCTTCTTCCGGTTGTGCTTCGCTTACTTCGGTAACGCTTGCATGCACGCCTTCGGTTACTTTTTCAAGTTCCGCGTTTTCCAAGCTCTCTAAAACTTCTTTGTTTTCTTTTTCAAAGCTGACACCCTGCACGTGTACATCCACACGCACCACGTGCAGCCCGGTCATGGATTCGATCGCCTTGCGCACATTTTCCTGTACGTTGGCCGCAGCCGTCTGTATCGGCGTGCCATATTCAACGATAACAAACAGATCCACGGAAGCTTCTTCCGAGCCTATCTCAACTTTTACGCCTCTGGTAATGTTGCGATAGCGCCCAAATACTTCGGTGATGCCACCGCTGGTGCACATGCCGGCAATACCTTCTACTTCGTTGGCGGCTACGCCTGCAATGATCGCGATGACCTCGTTGGCATAGGTGATGGTCCCCGTTGTATCCTCATCATTATGCAAACTCAAGGGCAAGTTATCTTTCCTTGCAGCCATGCTACACACCTCCTATGGTTCATGCTTTCCAAAGCGTAGTATAACAGATTTTGCAGCAATTGACAACGCCGCTATCGTAAATTATCCCGTGTAGAACTAAGCAGCTATTTATTGCTCCACTTTGATTTTTAGCATGTCCAACTGCTGGGGATTTACGGTTGCCGGTGTTTCCATCATCGGGCATACGCCATTTTGAATTTTTGGGAACGCCAGCACATCGCGCAAGCTTTCGGAACCGTTCAAAATCATCACCAAACGGTCAATACCGAAGGCAAAACCGCCGTGCGGGGGCGTGCCATATTGGAAAGCCTCCAACAAGAAACCAAATTTCTCCTTGGCTTCTTCCGGCGATAGACCAATGAGCGAGAACATTTTTGCCTGCAGTTCGCTCTGATGGATACGAATGGACCCGCTGCCCATTTCAACGCCATTCATCACCAGATCGTAAGATTGAGCGCGAACCGATGCAGGGTCTGTCTCCATCAAGTTAACGTCTTCTTCCATCACGGCCGTAAACGGATGATGCTCCGCCACAAAGCGTTGGTCCTCTTCGTCCCATGACACGAGCGGGAACTCGGTAATCCACAGCAAATCATAACGTGTTTGATCGATCAAATCCAGCTGGTGACCCAAGCGCAAACGTACCTGTCCCATTGCGGTTAAAGCCTTGATTTTTTGATCTGCGATCACAAACAATGCATCCCCCGCCTGGCAATCCATCTGCGCAAGCAGCCGCTGCATACTATCGCCCTGCATAGCCTTGGCAAAACTGCTGCGAATTGTACCATCCGCGTTAGGCACAGCCCAGGCAAGGCCTTTTACATGGTAGGTTTTTGCATATTCGCCCAACGCGTCCAGCTCTTTACGGCTCATGCCGCCTGCGCCCTTCGCACAAATCGCGCATACGGTTTGCCCATCAGCCAACGCATTTTCAAACACAACAAAGCCGCATCCACGCACTGTTTCGCTTACATCGCTGATCTCCATACCGAAACGTGTATCCGGCTTGTCGCTACCATAGCGCGCCATCGCGTCACGCCACGTCAGTCGCTTCAGCGGTAATTGAACCTCAAGCCCCATTACCTTTTTAAACAGCTGCTGGTATGCGCCTTCAACGACGTTTTGGATATCTTCCGGCTCGATAAAGCTCATTTCCATATCAAACTGCGTAAATTCAGGTTGACGGTCGGCGCGGCCGTCCTCATCGCGGAAGCAGCGTGCAATTTGGTAGTACTTATCCAAGCCTGCCAACATCAACAGCTGTTTATAAATCTGCGGGCTTTGCGGAAGCGCGTAGAAAAGACCCGGCTTCTGACGGTACGGTACCAGGTAATCGCGTGCACCTTCAGGGGTGGATTTGGTCAAAATTGGCGTTTCCACCTCAATAAAGCCCTGATCGTCGATATAGTCCCGCAGGCATTTGATAATACGGTGACGGAATTGCAGCATATGCTGCATCGTCGGGCGGCGCAGGTCAATATAGCGATACTTCAGCCGAAGCGATTCCGCTTCGTTGCTGTCGTCTTCCACATAGATCGGCGGTGTTTTACTGACGTTGAGCACCAACAAACTCTTTGCCAGCACTTCAACCGCACCGGTAGCCATTTTTTCATTCACAGCTTCCGGCGCGCGGTTGCGCACTTCGCCCGTAACTTCAATTACAAATTCGCTGCGCAGGCTTTCGGCCAATGCGAACGTCTCCTCATCCAGCGAGGTGGAATCCATTACGACCTGCACAATGCCCGAACGATCACGCAGCCATACGAAAATTAACCCGCCCAGATTACGTGCACGCTGCACCCAGCCTTTCAGCAATACCTGTTTACCTACTTCGCCCGGTAGTATCTTACCGCACATATGCGTTCGCTTTGTGATTGCCATGGGTTATTCCTCCTCGCTTCGCTTGCTGATCATCGCGGCCAGCTTTTCCGGTGCTTCCGTCAGGGAAACTTCCGTTTCTTCCCGCGTGCTCATGTTACGCAGCGTAATCATACCTTTTTGTATTTCATCTTCGCCCAGCACCGTTACGTAAGCAGCGCCCAGCTTATCCGCGTATTTAAACTGCGCCTTCAGGCTACGGCCCGCATGGTCCATATCCGCTTTCAAGCCTGCCGCACGGAACGCAAGCATTAACGGAAACGCATTTGCCGCAAGATTGCGGTTCAAACTGGCAACGTATATATCCGGGGCGTTGCTTTCCATTTTCAGCTTATGCATTTCAGGCGGCATCAAATCCAGCAGCAGCAATACACGCTCCATCCCCATACCGAAACCGACAGCTGGAATATCCGGCCCGCCGATTTCTTCTACCAATTTATCGTAGCGGCCACCGCCGCAAGCGGTCATGGTTCCGCTGGGGGTTTCCGCGGTCAGCTCAAACACGGTTTTAGTGTAGTAATCCAACCCGCGAACAATGCCTGAATCCACAACGTATTCCACGTTTGCCGCACGCAGATAGCTTTGCAAATCCTCAAAGTGATCGTGGCACTCATTGCATAGGGCGTCGATCATCCGAGGCGCATCCGTCAATTCCGCCTGACATGCCGGGTTTTTACAATCCAGCACGCGCAGCGGATTAATATCAATACGTTCAACACAATCCTTACACAGTTTTTCCTGTTTGCCTTTCAGGTACGCTTTCAGCTTTTCCTGATAAGCGGGGCGGCACTTAGGGCAGCCGATGGAGTTGATCCGCAGGGCAATGCCTTGCAAGCCAACGCTGTTTAAAACATCCATCGCTATTAAAATAAGCTCTGCATCCGCAGACGCTTCTTTTGCGCCAAAGCATTCCATTCCAAATTGGTGATGCTCACGCAGGCGCCCTGACTGGGGCGATTCGTAGCGGAAATGAGGAGCGAAAATATAATAAAACTTCATGGGCAGCGCCTGCGCATACAGACTGGATTCAATAAAAGCGCGTACAGTTCCAGCCGTCGTTTCCGGCTTCAGGGTAATGGAACGGTCGCCTTTATCCTTAAAAGTATACATTTCTTTACGTACGACATCGCTGGATGCGCCCACCGAACGTAAAAACAGTTCTGTATGTTCAAATACAGGCGTACGGATTTCCTGATATCCCGCCAGTCTGGCTTTCTCACGCATCATGGCTTCCATCGCCTGATAGCGCGTGCTTTCAGGGGGTAAAATATCCTTGGTACCTTTGGGAATCCTGGTCAACATGTTTTTCACCTCAATCGCTACGGTCATTGTGGATTATACACGCGCTGTCTTTGCATTGTCAAGGAAAGTCGCATGTTTACGTCGTTTTCACACAGATAGCGAAAAACCTCTGGGTTATAACTGCAACACCAGAGGCAGAATGTACGTTCCCATTCGGAAAATGGTTACCGCAGCAACCGCTCCTGCTGCTGCTCGTACTGCTCATATGACATTAATATTTCTCTTGGCTTACTGCCTGCGCTTTTACTGACAACCCCGCGTGTCGCCATCGTATCTATCAACCTGCCCGCGCGTGCATAGCCAATTTTCATGCGCCGCTGCAACATACTAATGGAAGCCTGTCCATCGGTCAGCACCATTTCAATCGCTTCTTGCAGGCGCTCGTCCGTATCGCTTGCATTATCGGTATCGGCGTCATCCTCATCCCCGTCTTGTGTGCTTTCCATAATCTCATTGATGGTTTCATCGTAATCCGGCTCAGAGTTTTTACCAATATAGTCCACCACATTGGCAATTTCCGCATCGCTGACAAAGCAGCCCTGCACACGCAGCGGCGCTTTGGCTCCCGTTGGATAATAGAACATATCGCCACGTCCCAGTAGCTTCTCGGCTGCGTTCATATCCAAAATGGTTCGGCTGTCTGTGCTGGATGCTACGGCAAAGGCAATACGGGATGGAATATTGGCTTTAATCAAGCCCGTAATTACGTTTACCGTCGGGCGCTGCGTTGCTACAACAACATGGATGCCCGCCGCACGGGCCAGCTGCGCCAAGCGGATGATGCTCTCCTCCACTTCTTTTTTGCAAGCGAGCATCAAATCGGAAAGTTCGTCGATGATAATGACAATTCGCGGCAGCTTCGGCTCGTCTCCGGTTACACGGGCGTTATATCCGGTTATTTCGCGCACGCCTTTGCTTTGCATTTTATGGTAGCGGTCCAGCATTTCCTGTACCGCCCAAGCCAGCGCACCGGAGGCTTTGTGCGGGTCGCTTACAACCGGAATCAGCAAGTGCGGCACTTTGTTGTATCCTTGCAATTCAACCACTTTAGGATCGATCATAATCATACGTACTTCTTCCGGCGTGGAACGGTACAGAAGGCTATTGATAATAGCATTAATACAAACGGATTTACCGCTGCCGGTTTGGCCTGCAATCAGCAAGTGCGGCATCTTCGCCAAATCACAAATTACGGGACGACCGGCAATATCTTTACCCAGCGCTACCGAAAGCGGCGATTTTGCGTTCGTCATTTCCGGGCTGGTCAAAACTTCCGCCAGCGACACGCCAATAATCTCTTTATTTGGCACTTCTACCCCAAACAGATTTGTACCGGGAATCGGCACCTCGATACGCACGCCACCGTTTGCGGCCATATCCAGCGCAATATTATCAGCGATGTTCAGGATTCGCTTTACGTTGATACCGCTGGAAATAAGCCCCAGTTCAAACCGGGTTACCGCCGGGCCGTGAGTTACGCGTTTTACACGGGCGGGGATGGAGAAGCTCTCCAGCGTTTTTTCCAGTCGCCGCGCGCTGGTTTCATCCTGCTCACGCGTATCCGGGATCGATTGTGTTTGTAGATTGAGCAGTTCGATCATCGGATATGGATAATCCGTATGTTTCTTTATTTGGGTACTTTCTTTTATTTCGGTTTTCCGTTTTTCTGGCAATTTGAGTGATGGATGATCAAGCCTTTGGCCGCTCATGGGATGCGTCCTATCGGTAGTATCCGGTTTTTTATAGGCAGCAAATAAATCCTGCTGCGCTGTTTTCACTGGGCTTTCAACCGGTTGCGTTGTTTGCGGGCGCTCCGGCGGTTGGTAGGCAGCCGTCTGGTTTGCATAGTCGATTTGACGCTGGGTCATATTCCGGTTCGGTTGTGTCTTCTTTGCCGCCTTGGACAATACTGTTTGCGCTGTTGGTGTGACAGGTGTATTGATACCTGCGCCGCTGGCTTGCCCAATGCGCTGTTCGATTTCCTGCTTGCGTTTGCGGTTCTCCTCCATCTTCTCCAGCACCCGGTTTACTTCCCGGTCTTTATCTCCTGTAGGAGCAAACGTTGTTGTCGGTGCTGCAACCGCTGCTTCTACCGGAGCAGCAGCTTCTTTCCGATTAAAAATATTCTTTAATTTCCACGTGGGCGCATTGGTGTTGGAAGGGGATTCCGGCACGATCATCTCATCATATAAAGTGACTTGCTGCCCGGGTACAAACATATTCTGCTGCGCATCCTGTGTCTGCTGCCCCATCTGTACAGAAGCATTGTTCTGCGGCCATGCGGGTATGCCTCCGGTGAATCCGGAAAAACCTTGCTGGCCGGCTATCTGCATCGTTTCTTGTTTTGCTGCTTGCTGCATGGCTTGTATTTTTGTTTGTACAGGAACTACATTATCATGAGCGGTTTCATCCGTATTTTCGTATCCTTGCTTACGTTGTTGTTTTTTCAGCTCTTTTTCGTAGGCATGCCGCTCCATTTTTGCCTCGCGTGCTTCCGTGCGCTGCTGCGCATTTTCACGATACTGACGGATCACGCCGATTACATCAAACTTCGAGACGAAAAGTACGCACATCAGTCCAATTGCCGCTAAAATCGCCGTTCCACCAATGGAGCCCACGAACGTCCATAAAGGCCACGCGGTAAGCATTCCAACCGCTCCGCCAAAGGTTCCGTTGGCAGCGCAAATTTGATACCCGGCAGATAGAAATCCACCGTAGCCGTTTGTGGAAGTTATCGCCGAAGCTCCATTTTTATATGCCGCTGCATACTCCATAAACGTAAGTGTACCAATTTTACTGAGCAGGTTAAAAATACCCAGCACACAGATATACAGTAAGCTGAGTAATAAAAAAGCTCGTACGGGTACCCTGCGTTGTGCAGAAAAAGCAATCAAAGCGCCGCCCCAAATAAACAAAATGGGAATTCCCAGGCACAATGCGCCGCCTAACCCCTGTGTTGCGCGTTTGATGATCAGAAAGACACTTCCGCTCACGCCGCCGACAACGGAGATGAGCGATAAAATTCCTATCGCAATCAGCAGAATGCCCGTTACACTTCTGATCATTAATGAATCCGAATTGTAAGTTTTGGCTCTGCCCTTTTTCGTTCTTTGCATATTGCCTCCGAAATGATAATAACGTTATGATCTTGTAATCCGGATAGCGTATAACGTGTCGTTCTCATCTGCATAAAGCAGCAGTTGACGGCCGCCAAATGAATAATAGTCGGCTGTGCCCAGCGGCAAGCCATAATCATACGCCAAATCCTCATCAAATACTACAGTGCTCTTGGGGTCACCCAATACAGAAAGCCACCGTTCCCGTTTCGTTTCCCCTGTTTTTAAGCCATACAAGTCCGTGCGAAAACTCATGATGCCTTCGGCAACGGAGTTATCATAGGTCGAGGTAAGGGCATCCGAGAGTACTAACACCTGCCTGAACATCGGTGCTTCCAATTGAAAGTATCTTCCGCCCGGGTATTGATCCGGGGTGCGAAGCAGGCGAAAAGCCGATACCAACTCCAGCATGCTCATCCCCAAGGTTACCGGTATATCCGGCAATTTCCCGTTGGTTACCGCATCAATAATTTTTGTTTTCATCTCTGCATCGCTTAAGGCCTGCGGTAGAGCGCCTAATTTTGCCGGATACCCTTCTGGGTCGGTGATCCAATACTCCGAAAGCTCGTCAAAATGGAACTGCGCCGCGCCACTATAACCACTGAGTAAGGAAAACTGTTCGGATGGATAATAAAAGGTGATTCCGTTTTCATCCAGCGTAAATTGATCCACTGGCAATGGGGAGAGCGCCGCATAGACTAAATAAGCTGATAACTCGTCCCAATATGTATCTTCCAGCGTTTGTTCCATATAGGCTACCGCCGCATCCGGATCGCTAAACAACTCCGACAACGTTACTGGTTTGCCAGTTGAAAGTGAGAAGCATAAGGCGGTATATTCCTGTCCGCTTCTCCCGTTTTCCATAATTCCCACAGCATTGATAACCGTAGAGAATAAATCGCCGCCCATATAAGCCTGATAGTTTAGCGTCAAACCCTCTCCGCCACTTTGCAGCATGCTGAGTGTAACCATACGCTGGGCTATTTTCGCCTTTTCCACAATTGTATTGTTAATCGTCTGCTGTACCAATGTGTCCGACATACCTTCTAATTGCGGATACTCTATGGAGTTTTCCCCGATTGTAGTAGAAACAGTAGAGATGATTACCGCTTGCTGTTCCTGTGTTACCACCTCACTGGCAAAAGCAGAAACACCGGGCAACAATAAGAACCAGCAGAGGATAAAAGCAATACCTTTTTTCAAGTTGTTACGCATACATTTATTCATACTGGTTCCCTCCTTCGTACCCATAAGTATACAGCATTTAATAGTATGTTGCAAGATTGTTACGATTGTATTTGTATTATATATAATTTTACACAAAAAGGAGTAGTGATTTTCATACAGGTGCTTACTTCTGCCGTAGCGTATGAAAAATTAACAAAATACTTGCGTTCACTGCCTGATTCATGATATACTTTTCGCTGTGACAAACGGACGGTCCTCTACCCAGGCAAAAGCCTGAAGGCACGAACGTCTATGAGGGAAGGAGGCATATGAAATGAGTGATATCATTCGTTCCATTGAAAAAGCACAGCTTCGTTCCGATCTGCCTGCGTTCAATATCGGCGACACCGTACGTGTATGGGTAAAGGTTGTCGAGGGCGACCGCGAGCGTCTTCAGGCTTTTGAAGGCACCGTGATTGCGCGCCGCAACGGCAGCATCCGTGAAACGTTTACTGTACGCCGCGTCAGCTATGGCATTGGCGTTGAGCGTACGTTCCCGCTGCATTCTCCGCGTGTAGACCATATTGATGTGGTACGCCGCGGTAAAGTGCGCAGAGCAAAGCTGTATTATCTCCGTGGCTTGCAGGGCAAAGCTGCGAAGATCAAGGAAGCGAGCCGCGTGTAAGCGATGGTTCCGTGCAATACCCCCGTATTTCGCAAGAAGTGCGGGGGTATTGCATTATCTCTTTATTGCAGATTTACTTTATTTTCCGCCCGCTATTTCATAAAACGATTTGTAGAGGAGACAGGTTTATAAAGCGTCTTTCCTTTTGGGGTATCGGCCCGAAGATGGCCGTTATAACACTGCTCTATACCGGAATATTGTTGGCGTTTCATTATTCTTTCCCCAGTATTTTTACCCTTTCTCAGGTCCCTATCACTCTGATATGGTTACTATCTGCCCTATTGCTTTGCATCGGCATTCCCTTTCTCATTATTTCAGCCACAACCATTAGAGCAGTATATCAACAGGATCAATTATATACAAAAGGGGTTTACCGCCTTTGCCGTCACCCGCTCTACGCCTCGTTCATCTTCTTTATCGCGCCGGGGATTATACTGCTGTTCCGTTCCTGGCTGCTGCTCACGGTTCCCCTGTTTCTTTATGTTGTCTTTCGTTTATTGATTCGGGTGGAAGAACAATATTTGGCTAAGCGCTATACAACGGATTATATTGAATATCAACAAAATACCAATTTGGTGTTTCCCAACCTATGCAAGTTATTTCAATAAAATATTCACCCCCATTATCATGACCGTAAAAAAGTAGTTAACACAATCAGCCAAATAAACCATCTAGAATATTATAATATCTTCTGCCCTAACTAACACGGGCTTTACCCCCATAATTTAACTCCACTTTATTTTCATTCACTTCACAGTGCTTATGGTTCAATCATCTGCTTACAAAGCGAAGCTGTATAGAACCGCTATTATGGAAAAACAAGTTTTTACTTTCTCATCGATATACGCAAACAAACAAGTATAAGTTTATCCTTATCTTCATTACACAAAACGGTTCCGGCATATGCCGGAACCGTTTTAAGAACATTTACCAGTTAAGGCTTACTTACTGTACTTAGGCCGTTTGGTGTACGTGGTGTGCAGCAGTTTATGTGCTTTGTGGCTGTTGGGCTTCTCAAGATACTCGTCGTAGATCTTCTTGATCATCGGGTTCTGGTGGCTCTTGCGGTAAGTCTTGGCCGCATCTTCGTTATACAACGCTTTTGCACGCTCGGAACGAATATCTACTTCCGCCCGTACCGAAGAATCCACGATCGGTTGACCGCCGCCGTTTACACAGCCGCCAGGGCAGCCCATGATCTCGATAAACGCGTAGTTCTTTTCGCCCTTCTTAACCGCTTCAAGCAGTTCCGAAGCTTTAGCGGTGCTGCTTGCAACTGCAACGCTAACATCCATATCGCCGATCTTAACAGTCGCTTCTTTGATGCCATCCACGCCGCGAACCGCGCAGAAGTTAACATCCTCTAGCTCCTCGCCAGTAATGAGAGTGTAGGCGGTACGCAGCGCTGCTTCCATAACACCGCCGGTCGCACCAAAGATGACGCTCGCGCCGGTGCTCTCACCCAGCATGCTGTCGAAATCCTCATCCGGCAGCTTATTAAAGTCGATATTGGCCGCTTTGATCATCCGAGCCAACTCACGGGTCGTGATGACCACATCCACGTCCTGATGACCGTTTACGCTCAGCTCAGGCCGTTTAGCTTCAAACTTCTTGGCCGTGCAGGGCATCACGGATACGACGATAATATCCTTGGGGTCGATGTTTTCTTTCTCGGCGTAATAG
Source organism: Candidatus Limiplasma sp. (assembly GCA_963675655.1). Taxonomy (GTDB): domain Bacteria; phylum Bacillota; class Clostridia; order Christensenellales; family Aristaeellaceae; genus CAXXOK01. The sequence continues at coordinate 2,841,039 of OY776489.1, read as the reverse complement.
CTCTTCACCATCGCGCCTTCCATTTCGTGAGGGCTCTTGCAGCTGGACAGGTTGGGGATGAACTCGGGGTAGTAGTGTTCGCAATACTTAATCCAGCCGGGAGAACAGCTGGTAATCATCGGCAGTACACCACCGTTGGTTACGCGCTCTACCAGTTCGGTGCCCTCTTCCATAATGGTAAGGTCAGCGGCAAAGTCTGTATCAAACACTTTGTCAAAGCCCATGCGGCGCAGCGCGGCCGCCATTTTGCCGGTTACACTGGTACCCATCGGTAGCCCAAACTCTTCTCCCAGCGCGGCGCGTACGGCTGGTGCCGTTTGCACAACCACATGCTTGTCGGGATCGTTCAGATACTGCCATACCAAATCGGTATCGTCTTTTTCATGCAGCGCGCCCACCGGGCAGACCGTAATGCACTGGCCGCAGGCAATACAAGCCATTTCGGACAGTTTCATATCCCACGGGGAAGCAATTTCGGTTTTAAAGCCGCGCTTTGTGGGGCCAATTACGCCCACTTCCTGTACTTTTTCGCAGGCGGATACACAACGGCGGCACAGGATGCACTTGTTGTTATCGCGTACGATAGAGGGCGATACGTCGTCAATGTCATACTCGTTCTGTGAGCCCGCAAAGCGGTCCCCGTCTTCCACACCCAGTTCAAGGCACAGCTTTTGCAGTTCGCAGCTCTGGCTACGCACACAAGTGAGGCACTTTTTATCGTGGTTGCTCAAAATCAGTTCAAGCACAGTTTTACGCGCTTCGCGCAACGCGGGAGTATTGGTTTTAACCACCATATCCTTGGTTACGGGCAATACGCAAGCCGCCTGAAAGGCGCGGGCGCCGGTATCCACCACACACATACGGCAGCTGCCGGATTGGCTGATATCCTTCAAATAGCAAAGCGTAGGGATTTTCACACCCGCTTTACGAGAAGCCTCAAGCACGGTCGTACCGGCAGGAACCTCCACATGCACGCCATCAATTGTAAGCGGAATCATCTGTTCCATGGTTGTTCCTCCTTGTTATCTCTTTTCGATCGCGCCAAAGCGGCACTTTTCGATACAGCTGCCACACTTGATGCACTTATCCGTGTCAATCACGTGTTTCTCTTTCACCACGCCGGAAATAGCGCCAACCGGGCATACCTTGGTGCAAGCGGTGCAACCGCGGCACTTATCGGTAATAACATAGTTCAGCAGCGCCTGGCAATGATGCGCGGGGCAGCGTTTTTCTTTAATATGAGCCTCGTATTCGTCACGGAAATACTTCAGGGTGGAAAGCACGGGGTTAGGCGCAGTCTGGCCAAGGCCGCAAAGTGCAGTCGCCTTGATATTCTTGGCCAACGCTTCCAGCTTCTCAATATCGCCTTCCTCGCCGCGGCCATTCACGATGCGTTCCAGAATCTCCAGCATCCGGCGGGTGCCGATACGGCACGGGGTGCACTTGCCGCAGCTCTCGTCCACGGTGAAATCTAGGAAGAAGCGGGCAATATCCACCATGCAGTTGTCTTCATCCATAACGATCATACCGCCGGAGCCCATCATGGAGCCGATTTGTGTGAGCGTATCGTACTCAATGGGAATGTCCAAATGCTCCACCGGGATGCAGCCGCCGGAAGGTCCGCCCGTCTGCACAGCCTTGAACTTCTTGCCGTTGGGGATGCCGCCGCCGATATCGTAAATAATCTCGCGCAGCGTCGTGCCCATGGGAATTTCCACAAGGCCGGTGTTATTGATCTTGCCGCCCAGCGCGAATACCTTCGTGCCGGTGGACTTTTCCGTGCCGATGGATTTGAACCATTCTGATCCGTTCAGGATAATCTGCGGAATGTTGGCAAACGTTTCAACGTTGTTGATGTTGGTGGGCTTTTCAAACAGACCCTTTACCGCCGGGAACGGGGGCTTGGGCCGGGGCTCGCCGCGGCAGCCTTCGATGGAGGCCATCAACGCGGTTTCTTCGCCGCATACGAAAGCACCGGCGCCTAAACGGATGGAGATGTCAAAGTCAAAGCCGGAGTCAAAAATATTCTTACCAAGCAGCCCGTATTCACGAGCCTGATCGATTGCGATCTGCAGGCGCTTTACCGCGATGGGATACTCCGCACGCACGTAAATGTAACCTTCCGTTGCGCCAATGGCATACCCACCGATGGTCATCGCTTCCAACACAGCGTGCGGGTCGCCTTCCAAAACGGAACGGTCCATAAACGCGCCGGGGTCGCCTTCGTCGGCATTGCAGACCATGTACTTCTGATCTGCCTTGGAGGCCGAAGCAAACTTCCACTTGAGGCCCGTGGGGAAACCCGCCCCGCCGCGGCCGCGCAGGCCGCTATCCAAAATCGTATTGATGACTTCGTCCGGCTTCATGGTCGTAAGCACTTTTTCCAGCGCTTTATAACCGTCAAAGGCAATGTACTCATCAATGTTTTCCGGGTCGATCACGCCGCAGTTACGCAGGGCAATACGTTTTTGCTTCTTATAAAACTCAATAGTCTCAAGCGACATATGCTTTTCTTCGTCGTCGCTCTTTTCTTTGTAAACCAAATGCTGTACAATACGGCCCTTCAACAGGTGCTCGCTTACAATCTCGTCCACATCTTCCGCGCGAACGTGAGAGTAGAAGGTGCCTTCCGGGTAGACGATCACTACCGGGCCGGCGGCGCAAAGGCCGAAGCAGCCTGTCCGGACGATTTTAATTTCCTTGTCCAGGCCGTATTTGGCAACCTGTTCTTCAAAGCGTTTAATAATCTCGTTGGAACCCGAAGAAGTACAGCCGGTGCCGCCGCAGCAAAGCACCTGTGCGCGATAAAAATCCATGGTCTTTCCTCCTTAGGTGAGCTGTTATTTATCTTCCGCGGCGCCGATGGTGTACTCCATCACAGGGTTGCCGTTAACGATGTGCTCGGTTACTATGCGCGGCACCATATTGGGATTGAGCTTTACGTAGGTTACCTTATCCTGTCCGGGTACGATAACGTCTACCATGGGCTCAAGCCTGCACATGCCGATGCAGCCTGTCTGCGATACGGTTACGTTTTGCAGATTACGTTTACTGATTTCATCCATGAAAGCCAGCATTACAGGGCGTGCGCCTGCGGCAATACCACAGGTCGCCATGCCGACGACAATACGGATATCGGTAGCGGCGTCCTTACGATAAGAAACGCGCTCCAGTGTTTTTTGGCGGATTGCTTCCAATTCAGCAATGGATTTCACGATATTACACCTCCAAAATGGGTTTGAATTCTTCGTTGATCGATTCTCGTATCCATTGGGATACTTCCGGTTCGTTCAGTGCCACGCCATCCAGCGCTTTTCGCAGCACTCTGGTATCAAAGCTGGCTTCAAGCGTTTGCCGGGAGGCATGGAATACAAATTCAGGCGTGTCTGGATTGAGTAGTACTAACGTTATCAGCGTGTCACATATATCGCCCATTGGGGGACAATCGATATGGTTCAGGTCAAAGGTGACCGTCAGCTTTGTGCCTACGCCTTGCTTACTGTTGATCATTACGTCGCCGCCGGTAAGCTGCGCGTTCTCTTTTAACAGTGGTATACCCAGTCCAACCTTCCGGGTTGTACGCGTCGTGGTAAATGGGTCTGTCACCTTTTCAAGCAGCTCGGGCGACATGCCTGTGCCATCATCTTCAAATACGATGGTCAACCAATTGCGTACGTCAATACAAAATGTTATTGTCAGCCGTTTTGCGTTTGCTTTCACGCTGTTTTGGGCAATATCCAAAACATGCATTGATAGATCCCGCATTGTCAGTCTTTATACTTTTCCAAAATCGCCGGTACTTCTGCATCTGTCAAACGGCCGTAAACTTCGTCGTTAATCATCATTACAGGGGCAAGTCCGCAGGCACCTAGGCAACGGGTGGCTTGCAAGGTAAAAACGCCGTTTTCCGTTGTTTCGCCTACTTTGATTTCCAGTTCCTTTTCGATACGGTCCAATACCTTCTGGGAACCCCGAACGTAACACGCCGTTCCCATGCATACGCCAACAACGTATTTGCCTTTGGGTTGCAGCGAGAACTGGGAGTAGAAGGTAGCGACACCATACACTTCGCTAAGTGTGGTGTTCAGGGCATCGGCAATGTATTCCTGTACATCCATGGGAACACAGCCGAAAATTTCCTGGGCTTTTTGCAGCACAGGCATTAACGCCCCTTTTTGATCCTTGTGTTCGTCGATCGCTTTTTGCAGCGTCTCGAACTTTGCCTTTTCTTCGGTCATGGCAGCCTTAGACCTCCTCAAATCATTGGTACGCCGTAAAGCTGCGTAAACATTACGCAGCGATATATATTTTATCATACCACATTGAGAAATGCACGCATAGCAACTCTTCAAATGTGATTTTTTTGACAATTTTACACCAAATGTACAGAATGAAAACAGGAAATTCTAAACCTACCCTATAAATTTGTTAAATATTTAGCGAATTATACCATATGTTGATATTATGGCTTTAAAAACACCAGAAACGGATATGGACATAAAAACACTTGTTGAATCGCCCAAACCGTTACGAACTGTAAAAATGGTAACCCCCCTGCCGATCGTTTCAGTTGATCCGGCAACGAGGTATATTAAATACTTATTGCCGTTTTATCTGTTGCTCTTTTAGCATGGTAAATACGGCTTGTACTGTTGGCTCTGCTACTTCCAGCGCAAAATCTCTTTCTGCAATATGCTCCATGTAATGGGCATCCGATGAATGCAGTACAAACCGTCCTTCCAGCACCTGCTGCGGACATGCAATTCGCGGCGCTACTTCCACAACCGGGTATTCCGGCAGCGAAGGCATAATGCCCAAAGCGCCGATCATGCCGTTTGCCCCTCGGTTGATATGCGCCGGTATCATTAACCCACCGTGTTTATAAATTAAGTCCGCCACTTGTTCCAACGTTAAATCAGTAGCGTTCAAAAGCAGCTTATCCATCTTTCCGGTGGGTTGGTCGTCCTCCCCAACAATGATCTGGTTTCCGAAAAGTCCTTCAACATTTTGGATATCAGGCAGATGGCAGTAAATCTCTTCCCCAAAAGCCAACGCATTTTCAGCATCGATAAAATATGCCAGCACATGCACTTCTTCTTTTGTGGTTACTTCCATCCCGGGTATTACCGCGACGCCGTATTCTTTCCCGGCTGCTAGCACCGCGGGAATATTCAGCGCTGTGTTATGATCTGTTAGCGCTATTACATCCAGACCTTTCACCTTGGCCATACCAACCAGATTCCACGGCGTCATTTCATCGCTGCCGCAAGGAGATAAGCAGCTGTGGATATGCAAATCACAATAAGCACGCATTTTATTCCGCGGATGCAGGAATGCTCGCCGCCGCCATGAGCCCGCAAATTTCATATGCGGTTTTCTCTGTTTCCAGCACAGCCAGCCCTTCCTCGTTCGCTTTCTGCAGCGATGCCGGTTCAATATGGTTTCCTTCCGCCAGAATCACACAGGACATTTCCATTAATACCGCAATTGCAATAACATTCACGTGGGTTTGTACGGTTGTCCACGCCATGCCATGCTGCCCATGTGCCAATACCCAGCTAAGTAAATCGCAGGCATATCCACAAGTCACCTTGCCGGTGCAATCTTCTGCTTTGGTTACACAGGTTGCATCCAACAATTTTGCTAATTCGCTGATCGTCATGTTTTTATCCCCTATTCTCTGGTGGTTTTCGCCAACTGTACCATTTTCTGCGCCATAATCTTGAGCTGATCTTTTAAAATATGTATGCAGTCCATTTTGCTTGCATGCCCGCGGACAATATCTTCTGCAAACGTGCGGCAAGTCGGGCTGCCGCAGCTGCCGCAGTCGTAGCCCGGCAACGACTTCTCAATCTCTTCCATCTGTTCCATTTTCCGCATTGCTTCGGCAATATCATCGTCCAGCTTCATAACGCTGTTCGGTGTAATTTTCTTTGTGGATTGCAATGGATACTTGGTAAGATAAGAGGTCTTCACTACCTCATCCGGGTGGCGAATATCGCAGCCTTTCATTAAACTGCGTATCGCGTTTCGGGCAATATATCCATTTTCAAAGGTGAGCGGCCCGCCGACGCACCCGCCGGTACACGCGGCGCCTTCAAAGAACACCAAGTCCCGTAGTTTATTGTTCTCAATTTCTTCCAAAACATGGATAACATTTTCAATTCCGTCAACCGCCATGCTGTTGTCCGGGCAAACCGCGCTGGCTTCGCCCCCATTATTTGCCCAACCTACACCGTATGATGTGGCACGGGAAAGCGCAAGTTCGTTTGGATAATTCTTGATGTGACCGGATAACAAGCCATAAATCTCCAGCATACTGATGGCTCCATCCACAGCGGACTTTTCCTGCCCGATCGGGTTGCGGATTGCCGTCATTTTCGCTGCACACGGTGTAATGAAAAAGCATCCAACCTCTTCCGGTTTTACATCATTCTTTTGGCAGAATTCACGTTTTGCCACCATAGCGGCGACTTCCATCGGCTGGCGCATATCAATAATGTGCGGGATCAGCTCCGGAAACCGCACCTGTATTAGCCTTGTGATAGCGGGACAGGCTGAAGAAATGACCGGGAAACGTTCCGGACTCATACTGCGCATCCGTTCGCGAATAGCGCGGGTTACAATATCTGCGCCGGCAGCGACTTCAAACACATCGTCAAAACCCATGTGCAATAAGCCCTCAAGTATTTGTGAAGGGCTGACCAGTTGCTTAAACTGGCCATATAGCGAAGGTGCAGGCAGCGCAATCTTATATCTAAATCGGTTAATCGTAGCCAGCGGGTCTGTCTGCGCATATTTTGCGTGGTATTCACATACCCGGATACATTCACCACAGTCAATACAGCGCTCGTCGATAATGTGCGCTCGTCCGCCGCGTACGCGAATTGCTTCGGTCGGGCATCGCTTCAGACAGTTTGTGCAGCCTTTACACTTATCCTTGTCCAGCCGCACGGAGTGAAACCGTTTGTCTTCCATTCCGGGAACCTCGCTTCCTCAGGGTTGCCATTCATTTTAAATGCCGCCCCCAAACCAAAACCTATTGTAAGTTAAAACCCATGCGGATACGCGTACCCTTACCAACCTGGCTTTCAATGGTAAACTCATCCGCGTTACGTTTCATATTCGGCAGTCCCATGCCTGCGCCAAAGCCAAGGTTGCGGGCTTCCTCGCTTGCTGTGGAATAGCCTTCTTTTAACGCCTGTTGTATATCGGGAATCCCAGGCCCTATATCTTCGGAGATCAGAACTATTTTTTCCGGCGTCATGTGCATGGACAACGTTCCGCCTTCACTGTGTATAATCAGGTTCAGCTCCGCTTCGTAACTGGCTACGGCGATACGGCGCAGCACAGCGCTATTTACGCCAAGCTGCTTAAGCTTCCGCTTGATTGTTGCCGATGCATCTCCTGCTGTAGCGTATTCCTGTGCATGCACTGTATAGCTGTCTGCAATCGTATGTTGCTCCATCATATACCCCATTTATCCATGCGCTTATTCCGCAAGCGGCGCGCAATCATTATTACCCCGGATACCCGCTTGATATAAAAGACCACAGGTTGTATACGTCGTATGTTTCGTCGTCAGCACAACAATGCCAACTTCCCTTGCCTCATCTAAAACTTCGTCCGCTGGCACCTTGCCGCGGGCAAAAACGATGCAATGAATATCCAGCATTTCAGCAGTGCGAATGACATGCACATTGGTAAGCCCGGTAATCAGCACCGTTTTATTCTTCACAAAAGCCAATACGTCGCTCATCAGGTCGGATCCACAAGCAGTGCTAACTTCCTGCTCTAGCTCTGCTTCCTCCCCGCACAGCACGCGCGCATCCAGAATCTTGATGATTTCCGAAATTGTCATGCCTAAGTCCTCCTATACTTCATTCCGTGGGTATGGCGGCCATCAGGTAATACCGTAAAAAAGAAATGTTACTCTTGATTCCCTGATTTCCCTTGAAGCTCCGGTTTAAAAATGATACGATGGTACCCGTTTATTATACCTTTCAGGAGGCGCAAGATGCAATACCACCTGGATACAATACCGGTTTGGGAAGCAATGGAGTGGAAGACACAATGCCCGCTATGTGCTTTAGAGAAAAAAACAGAAAAAGATGAGATTGAACGCACCCTAGGCGCAAGCGTTATGGAGCCGGATGTGCGCATTCGCTTCAACCATACCGGTGTATGCCCGGAACACCAGAAAATGCTGTTTGTAGAGCAAAACCGTCTCGGGCACGCTTTACTGATGGATTCCCACGTATTAGAACGGCTGGACGAATTGAAAAAAATTAAAAAGCAAGTATCTTCCGGCGCAAAGGTAAAAAGCGCATTGCTGAAAAAAGCATCTCCGTTGCAGCCAACGCTGGATAAACTGCGCCAGATGAATGAAAAATGCGTGGTTTGCGACGCAGTAGCCACACATATGGCCCGATATCGCTATACCTTTTTACATTTATGGAAAACAAACGAAGATTTCCGTAAAGCATGGAAAGCTTCCAATGGTGTTTGTCTTGCACACACAATTGCCCTTTTTGAATCCTCGCAGCAGTTTCTAAGCGCCAAGCAGCAAAGCGAATTTGCAGCCGAAGCGCTGGATGCGTTGGTTGCTCAGCTGGAGAATGATCAGCAGGATTTAGCGTGGTTTGCCCGCAAATTTGACTATCGCCATCAGGATTTACCCTGGAATGACAGTAAAACCGCTACTGAGCGCGCCATCAACCGTTTACGTGGCTGGTGCGTCGGCAGTAGCCCCTACCCGCGGAAAAAGTAATTTGTCTTCCAAAGGCTGAAAACTGCTTAATCGATCTCTTCGGTGAAATGTTCCAGCGCAACATTTGCTTCTTCAAACACTTCCAGCGCAAAAGCATCCGGATAAGCCTGCTCAAAAATGACGCGCTTAATGCCGACGTTTACAATCATTTTTGCGCAAACGGAGCAGGGCTGATGCGTGCAGTAAATGGTTGCACCGTCAATCGAAATGCCCAGTTTCGCCGCCTGTATGATGGCGTTTTGCTCGGCATGGATGGCGTAGCACATTTCCGTACGTGTGCCGGAAGGTATATTCAGGCAGTCCCGCATACATTCACCGCGTTCCCGGCAGGTTTTCAGCCCCGCAGGCGCCCCATTATACCCTGTGGTCATAATCCGCTTGTCTTTCACGATCACCGCGCCCACTGAGCGCCCCGCACGGTAACAACTGGACCATTCGGAAATTAACCGTGCCATTTTCATAAAACGAATATCCCATTTGTTCAAGGCTTTCGCCTCCTTTTGGAGGCATTATACAGGATTTTATATGCTAATGCAACGAAATGCTCCAAACGTATCACGCCGCTGGTTTGTGTGCCTGCACAAACCAGCGGCGTAATGTAATTGGCAAAACAATATTTATTGATTAACGTTATGAGTTTATCTACCCCAGCCGGATGCTTACTCGTTTTCATGCGATTTACGTCCGTAAATATCCAGTAGTTCCTCCGTCTCGGTACCATCTTCGTGATAGACGATCAAAGGGGGAAGCCATAGCAATGATGGCTTAGCGTTTTTTACGGCTTCTACAAGCAATAAATAAGGCGGTTTACTAGCTTTGGCACAAACCATACGCAGCCTTTTCGGTTCCAGCCGGCATTTTCGTAGCGCATCCATCAATTCCAATGCGCGCGGCGCAGGAAAGCAAAGCCATAACCTTCCCTGATTTTTTAGGATAGCAGCGGCTGCATCGCAAACCTCCTGCAAACCGCAATCTGTTTCGTGGCAAGCTAAAAGGCGCGCATCTGTACGGCTGGGTATCGTACCGCCGCGTTTACCGTAGGGCGGGTTGCAAACAACCGCATCCATGCTCTCCGGTCCTACTATTTTTACTGCGTTTCGCATATCCTCCGCATATATAGTGATGCGACCCGTTAGTCCGTTTAACGCGGTGCTTCGCCGCGCCATATCCGCCATATCCGCTTGCCATTCAAACGCATGAAACCGTGCGGTTGGACATAGCGCGCTCATCAGAATCGGTAAGATACCCGTTCCGGTTCCCATATCCGCCACTTGATCCCGCGGGCGCAGGCGCGTGAAGCTCTTCAGTAAAATTGCATCCATGCCAAAACGAAATCCGTTTTTCTTTTGCAGAATCTTTAATCCATTGTTTTGCAGGTCGTCCAACTGTTCATCTTCCAAAAGGCAATCCTTATTCAATCATCGTCAATCCTTCGGTCAGGCAGAAGCCCTGCGTATTTAAATAACGTACTTCGCACCAGGTATCCCCACTACGGATTACCTGCACTTGTTTGCCAGCAGCCATATCCAGCAGCCATCCGGTTTGGTTAGTGCAGCTTTCCCATAAGGTCAAGGCAACAGCGTTGTTTACCGGTGTTACCGTTGCATACAGCGTAGTATCCGGCGCGGTCAATGTCGGGTCTTCTGCTACTTCGTCCGTAGTCTCTCCATCCGTAGAATCCCCTTCGGTCGTGTCACCCGTTTCTTCCGCTGCGGCAGCTTCCGCTAAAGCTGCTTCATCGCTTCCCGTATCCGTCTCGTCTGCCGTTTCCACATCTCCCGTGTCTGCATCACTTTCATCCATGCCAGCACTATCCTCTGCCGTAGTATCTTCCGCATCCGTACCGGCGCTATCACTCGCATCGCTGCCATCCGATTCGCTTTCATCATCTGCTTGCGAAGAAGAAAGTTCGTCTGGCTTCGTTGTTGTCAGGTAGTTCGTCATTGCATACCCTACATATGTACCATACATTGTTTTGCACCATGTATCACCCTGTGTGAGCAATGCCACCTCGGCAAGCCGTGGTATGGTCGTTATCACCGATGCTGAAGTAGATGCCGACGCACGCAGGTTTAGCGATCCAGACGATGTATATACCCATGCAGTTACCGTACCGCTTGTGCTTTCCTCCGTACCCGCGACAAATTGCAGGTATGTCGTTTGTACATAGCCAGTATAGCTGCTATACGTAACTTTGCACCACGTATCCCCGGTTTCCAGAACTGTAATTACCGTTAGCCGTGGAATTGTGGTAAGAATACTGGATCCTGTGGAAGCACCCAAACGCAGGTTCAGCGATCCGGACGATGTATTAACATAGGCTGTCGTTTCTGTTGCCGATGTAGTGTCTTCCGTTTCACTGTCCGCAGTCGTATCCTCTTGGGTGTCTTCGTCTTCCGTTGCTGTACCATCGTCTGTAGCCGTATCATTTTCCGTTGCAAAAGAAAGGTAAACTGTCATGGAGTACCCGTATGTACCTGCATATTGCAAATAGCACCACGTGCTCCCACGTTGCAAAATGGATACCGTTTCGTATTGCGGTATGGTAGTAAGCACCGTGCCGTATGGCTCAGCCCGGAGATTCAGCGAGCCGGACGCCGTCATTACCATTGCTGTGGTCGCCGAAGCATCGGTCGTTTCCGTATCGGTTACAAACGTAAGGTAGCTATTCATCACATAACCCGTGTATCCATTATAGCTGGTTTGCGACCATGCCGCATATTTTTCCAGTACCGTTATCGTTGTTTTGTTGGGAATGCGGGTAAGGATTCGGCTTCCAGGCAGCATATCGGCACGAAGGTTAAGCGAGCCGGAAGAAGTGGTTACAATCGCAGTAATGGCACTATTATCCGTTTGTGTGTCATCTATTTCCGTATCGCTTGCTGCAGTGTCGTCCTGCGTGGTTTCATTGTCGGTAGTATCGTCCCCATCCTCCGCGGCGGTACCATCATCCGCCGTATCTTCACTATCTGTATTGTCCGTCGTGGTTCCATCATCTTCTTCGCTGTCTGTATCATCCACAGCGGTCTCGTCATCTTCTTCGCTGTCCATGGTTAAAAACACCGTCATCACATAACCGGTGATACCGTTATATGTTATATAGCACCAATCGCTGCCGTAAGTGTTTACGGTAAGTGTACCCAATCTGGGAATTGTAGTAAGTATCGTACTGCCGATTTTAGGTAGTTGCCGTAAATTGAGCGAACCCGATTCCGTGGTCACCGTTGCAGTCGTACCGGAGGCTACGCTTTCGTCACTGGTTTCGCTTCCATCGGTAAATTGCAGGTATACCGTCATCACATAACCGGAATAGCCGCCGTAGGTAGCACCGCACCATGTATCGCCCCGGTTGGTAACCATTACGGTTGCGCCTTTTGGAATCGTCGTCAGGATTGTGCTTCCCGCACGCCCCTCCATGCGCATATTCAGCGAACCGCTTTCCGTAGCAACAATGGCCGTTAAGCTGGTCTCCGTTGTCGCTTCTTCTATTGTCAGGCTTGTAGTGAGCATATAGCCCGTTTCGCCTTCGTAACGCACCATACACCAGGTATCACCCTGATCGGTTACGACTACGCTTTGTCCCATGGCGATTTCCGTGATTACGTTTGCTGCTTCATCCTTATTTTCCAGCAGATTTGCCGTAGCATCCGCAACGGTTGCATAAAACTCGTCATCGGCAAGATCATCACTTGTCCCTGTATCCGTACCTGTGGATACATCCGTATCATCATCCATTGCCAGCAAGCTGGAAAGAATATAACCGGTAATCCCGTTGTAAGCAACAACCGCCCATGATCCATCATCGCTGGATACGGAAACCGTACTGCCGCTGGCGACTTGCGCTAAAACCGTACCGGCTGTGCTGGCGGTCGCTCTTAAATAGGTTGCGCCGCCATCGGCCGTTGTTACCGTTGCCGTGCTTACGCCGGAGCTGACAACAGCCCCGCCGTAACTACTGGAAAAGGATAAGTAATCCGAACAGGCATAAGCAACAATCGCGCCATACTGGATGTAAGACCAGGAGGAACCTTTGTTTAAGACCGTTAAAATCGCTCCACTCGGCGCTGTACTGACAATGCTTGCGGAGTAGCTGCCTGACGACCGTAAATTGAGGTAGCTGCTTGCGGTAACCGTAGCGAATCCATCAATAGTGATTACTTCTTCCTCAGACGTCTCCGGTGCTGTGCCGCTGATGGTTAATGCGTTTGTCGGTACGTAGCCAATAATGGAACCAAACTTGATTAAGCACCATGTACCATCATTAGCATATACAGTAACCGGAGAACTGCCGGCTACAACACCCAGCATTGTACCGGAGGTAGATTTGCTGGCCCGTATTGCCAGTGATGAACTACTGGAAATCAGCGTAACAACAGCTGAGCAAGCGTCTTCGTCCGCATCTTCGATCGTTGCGGCTTCTTCCTCAGTGGTGATTTCTTCTGTTGAATTTGCCGCTAGTATGGTATTGGTAAACGTAGTGCGTACACGGGTACAATCCGGGTAATAGAAACCCAGAATCTCGTCGTACGTATAGCCAAGCGTTCCCATATACATGGCACCACGCTGGCTTAAGCCCAGCCCGTGCCCATAGCGGCGCGCTTCCAGCGTATAGATAGAACTGCTTTTGGTGACTGTCCATAGTTCGTTGCTGCTGGATTGGATGCTCATGGAAAGCAGCCTTTCCAGCTCTGAAAAAATATCGCAGGTAACCGTTGTCGTCGCCGTAACCAGTGTTCCGTAAGTGTTACGTGTGCTGGCAGTCAGGGTAAAATCCATTTTAGTATACAATCGACTTGGCGAACTGTATTTAGGCGTATGAGCAATGATATTCGTAATGGTGCCCAGCGTCGTGTTGCTGCTGGTAGCACTGTACCCCGCGGCAGCCAGCGCAGTAACCGCTTTGGCTTTTAGCAAAGACATCAGGGAGGTATTATTGGATGAGCTGTTGCAATCGGCATATACCGTTGTTTTTTTAACCACGCTATTTGGATTGGCATAATCAAACGGGTCATCGTGAACGTCTAGATAGCTGTAACCGCTCGAACGCCAGATGTTATAGATGGATTCGGTTTGCCCGCCGTTGGAGGCGGAATAATAAGTCGCAGTGTAAGAACTGCCGTTTTTCAAGATGATTCCTTTGGTGCTTTCAACCGCTGTTTCACAAGCTGTATAGCCGGAAGGCGTGCCGTTGTAGGTTTGGTCGCCCGTTGTATCGACTACGTCGTAATAACCGGATGAACGGTTGGCCATCATCCGTACCGTATAGGTACGCGCGGCAACCGCCTGCGCTTTCAGTGCTTCGATGGCCGCGCTGTTACCCATTTCATAAGGCAAAACGCCATATAAATAATTTTCGATATAGATATGGGCAACGGTATATAGTTTATAATATCCGCCGCTTTGGTACACAGCCTGGAATGAAATATCCCCGGGATAAGGATTGCTGGGCTGCCTCGCCTGCGATATGAGTATACCGTTTGCCCCGGTTGCGCTATGCCTGCGAAGAGCAAAATAGGTGCCCATATTGCTTTTTGTACCATTGCGGGTCAGTGTAATGGCACCCGTCGAGCTGCTGAAACCAACATAAAGTGTTTCTCCGCTTGTAAGCGTTGCCCCAGTACTAAGTGAATAATTACCCTGTACTGTTAATGTGAGCGAAGTTGGGCTACCAAGCGAGCTTAAATAAACGCGCACCATACCATCCACCGCTGTTGATGCGGTGGTGATGGGCGCAGATTCTACAGTTGTGCTGCCAACGGTTGTCGCCAGTGCTGAAAGAAAAGGGTGCAACGCCAAACACAGGGCAATAATTACCCCGGATACCTTTTGGAAAGCGTTGTGGGCCTCTTTCTTCATGCCTGCCTCCCGCATTCGTTAACACTTTCGTAATTTTTTTGATTGTATCATACAAAGCTGCAAATGTCTATAATGGTGTAACCATTTAGACTCCAACCTTTTACAAGTATAACGGGCAAGAAATCCGGATTCTTTCCCGTTTATTCTATATAATGAAGTCTAAGATTTTATTGGAGGAACGACGCATGAAACGTTGGCTATCCCGATTCCTTTGTTTTTTACTGCTGGTGGCCCTGCAGCCCGCATTCGCTTGGTCATCCAGCGATACGTATTTTTCGGTTGCTTCACTGCCCAATACCGTACAGGAATCCATAACTAGTATGGATGCCAATATTTTTTGTACTGCCTATGGCGGAAACGGTAATCTTTTTGTGCTGACGAGAAACGATAGTGTCGAATATGTAGTCAGTGTTTTTCAAATGGCAGATAGCGGCTATGAACTGGCCGCGCAAAGCCAGCCGCTTTCTGATATTGATGGTACTTTCCCCGACATTGGCGGCTCCGACCCAAATGCACTGCATCTTTTCTTTGGGGACTTTTTAGGATACACCTTTACACAGGATGCAGCCGGCGAGTGGCGGCTAAGCGCCGTGCAAGGAGCTGATTCGTATACTTGCGATGCCTATTACCTGAAGTCCGGCAGTGAGCATGGAACGAAGCGAAGCTGGATTTATACGAACACTTCCACTGCTTCTCTTTCACAATTTGACCCTTCAGCCTTTCCGGCAGATTTTGCTGAAGCTGTTTCGTTAGCCGATACGGATCATTGCGGTATGGTCAGTAATCCCAGCCCGCAAGATCAGCTCAACTTGCGTACCAAGCCCAGTATTACCTCCGTATCCAAAGGCAAGTTTTATAACGGTACCCCGGTATATGTATTGGAGGATATGGGTGAATGGATTAAAGTACGCGTGGCCGATTTAGAAGGTTACATGCTAAAGGAATATATTGCCTTTGATATCGATATGCTTAATGTGACGATCGCTTTTCCCGCACTCGTCATGCAGGAAGAGCTGTACACGGATGGGGCGACACTTTATCTTCGAGCTGACGCATCAGCTGATATCAGCGGCGTTGTTCCCAAAGAGAAAATAAACAGTTTTGATTTTCATATCATCGGTGATATTGACGAGGGCTGGTACTACGTACTTTGCTCCAATGGCTTAGCAGGTTATATGCCAGTAAGTGATTTTTACGAAGGGAATGGCTGATATTCCTAATAGAATAAACAAACAGCACGCTTATCGCGTGCTGTTTGTTTATTCTATTAACTACTTCTTCTCCATAGTGTCAGGAGTAGCCTCTTTGGCTGTATCTTCTGTCTGGCCATTCATCCTGCGATATTCCTGTATAGCGGCTCGCGCTAATTCGTCGCAGCGGTTGTTCAGCGGATCATCCGAATGCCCTTTCACTTTATGGAATGTCACTTGATGCTTCTTCATTTTCATAATCTGCAAAAGCAATTTCCATAAATCGGTATTCTCAACCGGCTTTTTATCGCTGGTTTTCCAACCATTTTTCTGCCAATTATCAATCCAATGCTGGTTAAAAGCATTGACGGCGTAAGCAGAATCGGAATACACATCCACAACGCATGGCTCTTTTAACGCCCCCAGGCCGCTGATGATTGCAAACAATTCCATACGGTTGTTGGTTGTGCCGGACATATGACCCGACAGTTCTTTCACCTTGCCGTTATAGTTTAATATTGCGCCCCAACCACCCGGTCCGGGGTTACCGGAGCAAGCGCCGTCGGTATACAGCAAAATATGTTTGAGCGGTTTATCGGATGTTTGTGTCATATACTTCCTCAGGCTTTCGATTTTTACGGATGGCTTGTTTTACTTGGCTTTCCCCATCGCGCAGCTTTTCTCCGCACAGGCGATCATAGCATCAATTACCGCACTGCGGAATCCATCGCGTTCCAGCGAAGCAACCGCCTCAATCGTTGTTCCTGCCGGTGAACATACCATATCCTTCAGCTTTGCGGGATGCTCATTCGTTTCCAATACCATTTTTGCAGAGCCCATTACAGCCTGTGCTGCCGCTTTATACGCCAATGCTCTGGGAATTCCCAGTGCAACAGCCGCATCCGCCATCGCCTCGATAAATACAAACACATAGGCGGGGCTGCTGCCCGTAAGAGCAACAATCGCATCAAACAAACGCTCCGGTAATACCGCGACTTCACCCAAGGTGGCAAATAAGTCTTTCGCCCATGCAGACGATTCTGCTGAAAGCGTGGTCTGCTCGCATAAAGCGGTAAAACCCGCACCAACCATTGCAGGCGTATTGGGCATTACCCGCAATACACGCGCGCCGCTTGCTTCATCCAGAATATTGGTGAGCATTGCAAAGGTCCACCCTGCAGCAATGGAGATAAAATCCTTACCCGCAGCAAACGGCTTTGCCTTTTCCAGTACATCCTTTAAGTACACCGGCTTGACTGCCAGCAGGATACGGTCCGACGCCTTTACCAATTCCTCCTGCGTTTTAACAATCATCACAGGCAAGCCACCCGCAAAGCGTTCGCTTTGCGCAGCATCAACATCATATACCACAACATCTTCCGGCTGGATAAACTTGCTGCTGAGGATACCTTTTAAGATGGCAGTCGCCATATTACCGGCGCCGATAAAACCGAGTTTCATAACTGTAGCCCCCCACTGTTGTTGGGTTATTCCGGCTTGGCAGGCGTTTCGGCTTTTACCGCCGCCTTTTCTTCCGCTTTTACAGCGGCAGGCTGTTGCTGGGATACTTTCGGAATCGCAGCAACGCCTTCCGACGTGCCTACTTTCGCGTTTGCATCACGCACATGCTCCCGAACCGGCAGCGTAATCGCTTTCTTGGGACACTTGGGTACGCACTGGCCGCATCCGGTACAAGCTTCATTAATCTCGTGCACACTCTTGCGTTCACCGGAGATGGCTTCAAACTGGCAAATTTTCTTGCAGATACCGCAGCCAATACATAGATCGCGATCAATTAAAGCGATATGACGGTTGTCAAAATCGCCCCACATCGCAGCCGTTGGGCAGACTTCCGCACACATCATGCAACCGACGCACTTGTCGCGGTTGATGATCGGCAGATGATTTTCCATCGTAATCGCATCAAACTTGCAGGCATCTTTGCATAGTTCACAACCAATGCAGCCGATTTTACAGTTATCACTAACCAATACGCCCTCTTCCGCCGCGCGGCACAATACGCGCACAGGCAGTGTAACAGGCTGCAGATCCAGTACTTTTTTAGGGCAGGCGGCTACGCAAGCGCCGCATGCGGTACATTTATCCGTGTCTACTACGGCAATTTTGCTGTGTTCATCAATATGGATCGCATCAAATTTACAAGCCCGTACGCAGGTGCCCAAGCCAAGACAAGCGTATTGGCACGCGCGGTTGCCGTCGTTTACCAGCGTAGCTGCGACGCAATCCTCAATACCATGATATGTAAATTTCGTCTTGCAGCGATCAATCGTGCCCTGGCACACGACAGTTGCCACCTTGCGCACTTCTTCTTCGCCAGCATCGGCGCCAATGATTTCCGCAATCATCTGGGTGGTTGCCATTCCCCCAACGGGGCAGGCGTTTGCCGGGGCTTTCCCTGCCGCGATGGCGTCCGCCAGCGCGTCGCAGCCCGCATAACCGCAGCCACCGCAGTTTGCACCGGGCAGCGCTTCACGAATCTGATCCCGACGCGGATCGGAAGGCACCGCAAAAACCTTGTTTACGAGCGTCAGCAGCAACCCGAATACCAGCGCGACTGCCGCCAATATGCCCGTACCAATTAGAATACCGGTCATCTGTATGCCCTCCTCAGCGAATCATTCCGGAAAAGCCCTGAAATGCGATAGACATTAAACCCGCAGCAATCAATGCGCCGGGGAAACCATCCATCCATTTGGGCATATTGTTAATAGCAAGTCGTTCCCGAATCGCCGCAAAAGCGACAATCGCCAGCGTAAAACCCAGTGCGCCTGCCGTACCGTTTACAACCGACTGGATCAGGTTATAACCGCCATCCACAGCCGTTGTGTTGTTAATCGCAGCGCCAAGTACCGCACAGTTCGTGGTAATCAGCGGCAGATATACACCCAGCGCCTGATACAGTGAACGGCTGATTTTTTTGAGTACAATTTCTACCGTCTGCACCAATACAGCGATGATCAGGATGAACGCGATCGTCTGCATATATTCCAAGTTTAGCGGAATCAACAGATAATGCTGCACAAAGTACGTGAAAAGTGATGCGATTGCCATAACAAACGTTACGGCCATACCCATGCCCAGTGCGGTTTCCGTTTTTTTAGAAACACCCAGGAACGGGCAAATGCCCAGAAACTGAGACATTACGAAGTTGTTGACCAGCACGCCGGCAACAACGATTAACAGCAAGTTGCTCATGCGATCTCCTCCTTCGCCTTCGCGATTTTATGCTTTTGAACCATCTTTACAACGGCATTCACAGCAAGCAGCAGAACACCCAGCATGATAAAGCCACCCGGAGGGCGAATGATAATCGCCATTGGATGGTAACTGGCGGGCATCACCTGTACACCCAGGAACGTACCGCTGCCAATCACCTCACGCGCTGCGGACAGCAGTGTGATCGAGAGTGTAAAGCCAATTCCCATGCCAAAGCCGTCCGCCAGTGCACGAATCGGCGTATTCTTGGAGGCAAAAGCTTCCGCACGGGCAAAGATGATGCAGTTTACCACGATCAAAGGAATGTACAAACCAAGCGATTCGCTTAGCGAAGGAATAAATGCTTTCAGCATCAAATCCACGATGGTTACAAACGTCGCAATAACCACGACGAACGAAGGAATACGGACTTTTTCAGGTATAATGTTGCGAAGCAGCGAAATAACCAGATTGCTGAACACCAATACAAAGGTCGTCGCAAGCCCCATACCGATGCCCTGCGAGACGGCTGTGGAAACAGCCAGTGTGGGGCACATACCCAGCAGCAGCCGGAAGATAGGGTTTTCCTGCAGAATGCCGTTCATAAAAACGGTGCGCAAACTTTTCTTTTCTTTCATGCTTACACCTCCCGGGATTTGGCCGGTTTCACATAGCCAAACGGTTTGGGTGTGGTCAGCTTATCAATCAACGGGGTGAGCACGTTCATAAACAGGATCGCGAAGGAGCAGCCTTCAGGATAGGACCCGTTATAAACACGAATCACAAACAGAATCACTGCACACCCAACACCCATGATTACGCGCCCCCATGGATTCACAGGGCTGGTCACATAATCGGTCGCCATGAAGAACGCACCCAGCATCAAACCGCCGCTGAGCAGCTGATACATTACGTTTTGCGTGCCGCTTTCGGCAGAGTAGATGGTGCCGGTCTGAATCCAGAACAGCACAAAGGCCGTACCGATAAACGCTACCGGAATGCGCCAGTCGATGACCTTGCGAATCATCAGGTACACGCCGCCCAGTATCAGCGTTAATTTACAGGTTTCACCCAGCATACCGGGTATATCGCCGGCAAACAGCTGCCAAAGCGTATAATTAGCCGGGCTCTCCCCCAGCGGTGTGGCCGAAGCAACCGCGTCAACAGTACTGCTAGCCAGCCATTGCCCCGCGTGTGGCAGTACATTGGCTGCCATTAGCGACGTCCAGGACAGCATCATAATGGTTCGTGCTGCCAGCGCCGGGTTCATGAAGTTTTGGCCCATTCCGCCAAACATTTGTTTTACTACAACAATAGCGATTAAAGAACCGACCATGGCAATCCACCACGGCGCGCTGGCCGGAAGGTTAAATGCCAGCAGTAGGCCGGTTACCACAGCGCTTAAATCACCAACGGCTACTTTTTGCTTGGTGTTTTTTTGGTACGCATATTCGGCTGCTACCGCTGTAATTACAGCTACAATGATCAACCGAAGGGCATTCCCGCCAAAAAAGATAACGCTTGCAATAGCCGTAGGCAAGAGTGCAATAATCACTTCCAGCATCAAACGCTGGGTAGATACCGCTTCGTTTCGCAGGTGAGGCGAGGAGGATACAACCAGTTTGCGCTGCATGCTACTTTACCTCCTCTTTCTTTTCCGCCTCGGCGGCTTTCTGAGCCGCTTCGGCTTCCCTTTTTGCGGCTTCCGCTTTCTGCTTGGCCGCCTCTGCACGGCGGCGTTGGGTGATAATCTTTTTACTGGTGCGGCAGCTCTGTGTCAACTGCCGTTTTGCGGGGCAGCTCCACGTACAGGCACCACATTCAATGCAGTTCATTACGCCCTGCCGCTCCGCCTCGTCAAACATACTTTTTCGCATTAGCTTATCCAGCACAGACGGTACAAGTTTCATCGGGCATACCGACGAGCAGCGGCCACAGCGAATGCAGTTGCTTTCGTCTTCCTGCGCCGATGCTTTTTCAAGTGCCGTAATGCCAGAACAGCCTTTGGTAACGGGTATATCTAACCGGCTGATCGCCATACCCATCATCGGACCGCCGTAAAGCAACACTTTTGCTTTCGGGGTCAAGCCGCCCGAAGTATCCAGCAGCCATTCGATAGGCGTTCCGATACGCGCCAGATAATTGGCCGGTTTATGTACGCATCCGCTGACGGTTACGACACGGTCTACAATAGGCCGGCCTTCAAATACCGCGCGGTACAGCGCATAGCAGCTGCCTACGTTGGCAACGATCACGCCACTGTCCAGCGGTAAACCGCCCGCCTTTACCGTACGGCCCGTAAGCGCATACACAAGCTGCTTTTCACCGCCTTGCGGGTAATGTACCGGCAAACCGACGACCGAGATGCTGTCATCGCTCTCGCAAGCTTTTTGCATCGCCGCAATTGCATCCAGTTTGTTATTCTCAATGCCAACAATCGCTTTTTCGATTTTCAGCGCTGAAAGGATAACCTTCGTACCGGCAACGATTTCTTTCGCCTTTTCCTGCATCAACTGGTGATCGGCAGAAAGGTACGGCTCACACTCGGCGCCATTCAAAATCAATGTATCCACCGGTTTATCCGGCGGCAATGAGAATTTAACCGCATGCGGGAACGTTGCGCCGCCAAGGCCGACTAAACCGGCGTTACGCGCCAAATCAGCCAATGCTTTGCCATCCATTTTCTCAGGCTCCGCTACCGGCGTAAGCTCCACCCATTCATCTTTAAAATCATTGTCGATAATCACACAGGGCTGCTGCAAACCGTTTGCCATAATGCAAGGCTGAATGTCCACCACCTTGCCGGATACGCTGGCATGCACCGCCGCGCTGACAAAACCGACAGGCTGACCGATCATCATACCCATCTTTACATGGTCGCCTTTAGCAACCAAGGGTTTGCAGGGCGCGCCTATGTGCTGCTGCAATGGAATAATCACACGGGAAGGCTGCGGCAATTCTTCTATCGGAAGCTTTGCTGTTACCGCTTTCCCGTTTATTCCCTCGTGGGGGTGGATTCCCCCGGGAAACACGTGAAATCGACTCATGAACCTCTATCCTTCCTATTTTCGGGCACATCAGTTCATTACAGGATGGTTGCGGCAGAAACATGCCGCTACTACACGATCCATATATCACTGTTGTGCCAGCGTTTCGCATACAAATAGGCATATTTCGATGCCATCCCAAATAGTATAGCACAAAAACACAAAAAGCAAGCAAAAATCGCCTGCTTTTCGGGTGTTTTTATGGTAAATTTTTAACGATATGAAGGTGCAAACCCTTATCTGGTATCGTTTTGAACCACACGCGCCGAAAACTGTTCATACAAGGCGGTTACAAACGCGTTGCGCGCTTCCGTTCGCCTGCCGCCGCCAGTAAATCCCGCGCATGCGCAAGCCCGCTCTCGCCATGGTGCTGATCCGCGCCAACCAAACGGGCAATTTCCGTGATGCGTTCTTCCGGTGAAAGCTCTGTAACGTTTGTAATCGTACGCTCCCCTACTACGCTTTTTTGAACACGGTATTGTATATCCGCCATACACGCAATCTGTGCCAAGTGTGTAACGCAAATAACCTGATGATACCTTGCAATATCATCCATCTTCTCTGCAACCACGCTGGCAATCCTACCGCTGATACCGGTATCGATTTCATCAAAAATCATGGTCGGTATCATCGTTCGATCTGCCGCTGCCGCCTTCATCGCCAGCATAATTCTGCTTAACTCGCCGCCGGAAGCGGTTTTCGCCAGTGACTTAAGCGGCTCGCCGACGTTCGCGGCGATATGAAATACAATATGGTCTTCGCCGTTCTCAGAGGGCACGCGCTTTTGATCGGCCGCATGTTGCTGAAAAACACAGGCAAAGCGCGTATTTCCCATGCCCAGTTCGCTTAGCTGCGCTTCCATCATGCTTTCTACGTGCTTGGCCAGTGCCTGCCGCGAAGCCGTCAGCAGCGCCGCCGCTTCACGGTATTGCGCCAAACGCGCTTTAAAAGTAGCTTCCGCTTCCCGCAGGCGATCATCCATCGATACCAGGGATTTCATTTCGTCCTTGAGGCTTTCGGCGTAGTTTACCAACTCGTCGGCATTCATGCCATAACGTTTTTCCAGCCGCCGATAGGTATCCAGCCGTGCAAGTACTTTTTCGTTTGTTTCAGGATCGAAATTCTCACTTTCACTTAAATCCCGTAGTTCTATACCGATTTCATCCGTTTCGTAATAGACACTGTTGATGCGCTCCGCCAATGCAGCGAAACGGGGATCGTACTGGGCTATTTTTGCTAGATTTTCTGAAGCTTCCTTCAGCAGTGCCGTAACGCCAATGCGTTCGCCATCCGCTTGTGCAATCGCGCTGTATGCCTCTTCAATCGCAGAACTGATTTTTTCCGCGTCTGCCAGCTTTATACGCTGCTGTGTAAGCATTGCCTCTTCGCCAATGGTTAGCGCGGCCGCATCCAGCTCTTTACACTGGCTGGAAATTTGGCGCATACGTTCTTCGCGCTTGGCGTTTTCTTTTCGCAGCGCGCTAAAATCGACACTTACCTTCCGCCATATATTATATTTCTTTTTAACATCGGCAATCAGCGTCTGATGCGCATCATCTCCGAAAGAATCTAAAAAATCACGATGATTCTTTTCGTCCAGCAAGCTTTGGTGCTCATGCTGCCCGTGAATATCCACAAGATAGCCGGAAATTTGCCTGAGCAGCGACAGCGGCACAATTACGCCGCAAACACGGCATACATTGCGGTCGCCTACGCTGATTTCGCGCATAACCGGCAGTATATTACCGTCTGTTTCCAAAGCCTGCTCTTCCAATAATGCACGTACTTCGGGGCTATCGGTAATATCAAATATCGCTTCGACAACGGCTTTTTCACAGCCAGTACGAATTAACCCGCGGTCGGCCCGTTCCCCCAGAATCAGGTTGATCGCATCCACTACGATGGATTTACCCGCGCCGGTTTCGCCGGTCAGCACGTGCAAGCCATGGTGAAACTGCACGTCTAACTTCTCGATAAGCGCAATATTGCGCACCGTCATGGATACAAGCATCGCGTCAGCACTTCCTTTGCCTTGCGTTTTCAAACATAATCTTATTTCAGCATTTCATCAATCCGGTGTAGTACTACATCTACTTCTTCCACTGTGCGAACAAGCATGAGAATTGTATTGTCTCCCGCCAGCGTACCCAGTATTTCCGGCCAGCGCAAATTATCAATCATCTCTGCGGCGACATTCGCACTGCCGGGCAGTGTACGAATCACTACCTGATTATAGCTGTGTGTAATGCTAAGTACCGACTCGCTGAAAATACGGTGAAACCGCTCGCTCAGCCCACTTTCCGGCTTATCAGCTGTGGCGTACTTATAGGAGCCGCCTGCTGTTAGCACTTTCAGCAGCCGTAGCTCCCGAATATCACGGGATACGGTAGCCTGGGTTACGGTAAAACCGTGTTTTCGCAGTTCATCCGCTAATTCTTCCTGTGTGTCCACATCTTTTTCGCGAATGATTTCCAAAATAGCGTTTTGTCTGGTGGATTTCATGGTCAGTCCTCCTGCTTAGCAGCTCCATTCGGTCAGTTTTGCACGAATACGATGAAAAAAACTATGTGTGCCGAAACGAATCAATTTTGCTTCGGTTTGGGAACGGCTGATGGTTACCACTTCCTTGCCGGTTAAGGTGCCCACCATGCGCCCGTCCACATCTAATTGAGCCGTCTGCTCCGGCGCACAATCCAACGCGAGGGTGATGGTTTGCGTTGCGTTTGCTACCACAGGCCGGTGCTGAAGCGAATGCGGACAAATTGGCGAGAGTACGACGCATTCCACTTCCGGGCAGATAATCGGCCCGCCTGCAGACAGTGAATACCCGGTAGAGCCTGTTGGCGTGGAAATAATCAAGCCGTCGGCTACATACCGGCCAATCAGCTCTTCTCCCACCGATGCCCGTACAGCAATCAAGCGCGCATACCCGCCGCGGCTTACGACTACATCGTTCAGCGCCGTCTTAATGCTGCCATCCGGCAAACAAACATCCAGCATCATCCGGCTCTCCAGTGTAAATTCATTCCGCCGCAGCTTATAGCACGCCTGCGCCAGCCCATCGATTTCACTTTCCACCAAAAAACCGATTCTGCCCAGATTGATACCCAGCAGCGGAACACTATGCTCTATCGCCGTCTGTGTCGCTCTTAGCAGCGTTCCATCTCCCCCTACCGACACAACCGCTTCCATGGGAAAGTCGTGAGCGTTGCAAGCATCTTCTTCTCCCGTTACTTTGGCCAGCCACGGCTCCATGCAAACGGTCATACCCTCTGCGCGCAGTGCAGATGCCACCTTGGTAACGACCGCTTTTTCATCGGTCAGCCGCTGGTGCATCATGAGGTAGATGTTTTGCATATATACGTGCCGCCTTTCATGAAAAATTGCTATGGATTGCAGGGAATTTCCGATCAGCTCAGTTTATATTTTATCATATTTTGTATATTCATACAATCATCGTTTCCGCATCAAGCCTGTATTCTTTTTCTGTTTTCCCAGATATTTCGTCATTAGTCAAGTGCCGCATGCGCCTGCGTAACCACCGCTTTGATCTGCTCGTCTGTAATGCTGTCTTTCCCGTCCACGGCTGGTAAAAGGCGCGCAATATACTCAATATTACCTTCAGGCCCTTTGATGGGTGAATAATCCAGCATTGTCAACGCATAATGGATGCTTGGCGCAAAATCCCGTATGTTGCACACTACGGCTTCGTGTATGGCAGGATCGCGCACTACGCCCTTTTTCCCCACATTTTCCCGCCCGGCTTCAAACTGCGGCTTGATTAAGATGCAGAAAGACCCTTTCCCATCCATACGTTCTGCCGCAACAGGCAGAATCAACTTTACAGAAATAAAGGATACATCCATGACGGTCAGTGTCGGAATTTCTCCGTTTAACTGTTCTTGGGTTAAATAGCGTGCGTTGGTACGCTCCATCACGGTTACGCGAGGATCGTTGCGGATTTTCCAATCCAGTTGCCCATAGCCAACATCTACGGCAAAAACATGCTTTGCACCATTTTGCAGCAATACGTCCGTAAAGCCGCCGGTAGCCGCGCCAATATCCAGCGCTACTATATCTTTCACATCTACTTGAAAAACCGACAACGCTTTTTCCAGTTTCAGCGCGCCCCGACCCACATAAGGATGCGCCGGCGCTTTGACGATCAGTTCGTCTGCATCCGTCACCTTCTCGCTGGGTTTCAGCACCTTCACCTGCCGGATGTAGACGTTTCCACTCATAATCAAAGCCTGCGCTTTTTCACGGCTATCCGCCAAGCCGCGCTGCACCATCGCCACGTCCACCCGTACTTTATCGCTCATCCGCTTTGCCTCCGTTATCAAGCACTTCACGGATACGTGTGTACAATCCATGTTCATCCATATGGGTTTCTTTTAACAGGCTTTGGTGATCGCCCTGCGAAATAAAGCGGTCTTCCACCGCAATAGGGTATAAAGGCAATGGATTGCCGTGCAGTGTGTTATATTCCATTACAGCACTGCCAAAGCCACCTTGCAGCACGTGTTCCTCCAGCGTAAAAACCAGCTTTTTCCTATTTTGTAGTCTGGAAAGGCATAAGCCATCCAACGGCTTTATCGTGGAAGCATTCACCACTTCCAGCTCAATACCCTCATCCTTCAAACGCTGGGCAACATTAATTGCGGCGCCTACCATGCTGCCAACAGCGAGCACCGTTGCATCCGAACCGTTCAGCAACGTCCGCCAGCGCCCAATCATAAAGGGACGTGTCGGATATGAAGCATTCGGGGTCACCGCTGTTTTAGGATACCGGATCGCGCAAGGCCCGTTCTGCTCCAGCGTAGCCCGTATCATATCCGCCAGCTCGTCCGAATCCGCCGGTGCAAGCAGCGTAATATTGGGAATATGCCGCAGGTACGCAATATCAAACAGACCCTGATGCGATTGTCCGTCTTCGTTGCCCAGTCCCGCCCTGTCCAGCAGAAAGGTAACGGGAAGCTGCTGCATGCAAACATCGTGCACCACCTGATCATACCCACGCTGTAAAAAGGTGGAGTATACAAAAAAGAAAGGACGCATGCCGCCTTTTGCCATGCCTGCGCACATGGTAACAGCATGTTCTTCTGCAATGCCGACGTCAAAAAAGCGCTCCGGGTAATGCTCTTTAAACTTTACTGACGCCGTTCCAAGCGGCATTGCTGCGGTAACGGCGACAATACGCTCATCCCGTTTGGCAAGGCTGATCAGCGTATCCGCGGCCGTTTCGCCATACAAGCGGCGGCTGCGTTTCTGCGTAGTGCCGCTTTCGATGAAAAACGGCGGCGTACCATGGAAACGCTCCGGGCTTTTTTCCGCTTTCCGGTATCCGTTTCCTTTTTTTGTGCAACAGTGAATGACGACTGGTTCGTCCAGCGCTTTCGCCCTTTTAAATATCTTCTCCATAGCGCGAATATCGTGGCCGTCAATCGGTCCAAGATACTTAAACCCTAAGGCGTTGAAAAAGCTCTCGTCTACAAAGATCGCTTTCAGCGATTTTTTAATAGCATGAATGAAGCGTTCCAGCGGCGTACCAATCAGCGGAATGCGGAGAATCCGGTTTTTCACTTTTTTCTTGGTCGTATTCCAACCCCAGCTGGAACGCAGTTGTGAAAAATATTCATTGAGCGCGCCGACGTTTTTTGCAATCGACATTTGGTTATCGTTCAGTACAATAATCAGCTTGGTTTTCCGGTTGCCGCAGTCGTTCAACGCTTCGTAACACATACCGCCGGTTAAAGCACCGTCGCCGACAACCGCGACTACGTGGTCATGATCCCCTGCCAAATCGCGCGCTCTGGCTAAGCCAACCGCCGCAGAAATCGCGGTGCTTGCATGCCCGGTTTCAAAGCAATCGTGTTCGCTCTCAGCGCATTTTGGGAAACCGGAAAGGCCCCCATACTTACGCAGGGTATCAAACCGGCAGGCACGCCCGGTTAGCAGTTTGTGCGTATAGGCCTGGTGCCCGACATCGAACACAAACTTATCCTGCGGCGTGTGAAACACACGGTGCAGCGCAAGCGTGATCTCCACCGCACCCAAATTGGAGGATAAATGCCCCCCGTTGCAGGAAACAGTTTGTATAATGGTCTCTCGTATTTCCTCGGCCAGCTGTTCACACTCGCCCAGGGATAAATGCCGTATATCGTCCGGCTGATTGATTTCCGAAAGTTTCAATGCGATGCTCCTTAGGCGTTCTTTGCGCCGAATTTCGCGCCGGCTTTACCGCCCAGCGTGAGGTTGGTCAGTATATCGGAAGTGAAAGCATAATTGCTATTGTTCTTTTCCTCATAAGCGCGCATAGCACATGCAACCATTTCATCGATCAACTGAGAATAGGCAACGCCGCATGGCTCCCACAGATAGAAAGCGAGCGAGCCCGGAATCGTGTTGATCTCGGTAATATACAATTCATTCTCGTTTGTGTCAAACATGTAATCGATCCGTACAACACCCTTGCAATCCATGTTCTTGAAAATATCCACAGATAGCGTTTTAATACGGTCGCGCAGTTCAGGCTCAATCGGCGCAGGCAGAACCCGTTTCAGCGATGCCATCCCTTTGGCGGAAGCATCACCCTGTATGTATTTATCCATAAAGCTGAGCAAATCGCCTCCGGTTACCGGCATTTCGATTTCGGAAGCGCGCACCTGACTGCCATAACCCAACACGGAGCAATTGAGCTCCAGTGGATTATCCAGTCCTTTTTCCACCATGACTTTGCGATCAAACTCAAATGCCAGATCCAGCGCTTTTGTCAACGCGCGCCGGTCTTTCGCTTTGCTTACGCCAATGGAGGAACCCAGCATCGCAGGTTTCACAAATACGGGGTATGCAATAGCCGCTTCAATGCGATCCAACACTTCATGCGGTATTTTCTCATAATCTTCCCGCAGACAGCTGATGCCCGGCAACACCGGGAATCCCCCCCCTTGAAAATACTGTTTCATGTACACTTTATCCATGCCGACGGCGGATGCCACCACGTTGGAGCTGGTGTAAGGAATATTGCACATTTCCAGCATACCCTGCAATGTTCCGTCCTCGCCATGTATGCCGTGCAGTACGGGAATTACACAATCCAGTTTGGCAATCATCCTGATCTGCTCATGCCCGAAAAGGCCTTTGGCGTGATCAACGGTCGTTAACACGCCGGAACCGGCAGTAACGTCTAACTGTACTTTATAAACGCCTTTTTTATTTTCGTCAAACCCGGCATACGTATGTATATCCTTCAGCGGTTCGCCGGTATACCATACGCCCTGCATGCTGATATAGACAGGTATTACATCATATTTCTGCTTATCAACCGCATGCATCAGCTGTACAGCGCTTACGATGGACACCTCATGCTCGGAACTACGGCTGCCGAAGATGACCCCTAATTGCTTTTTATCCATGTTATTCCTCCCGTATTGTCAATACCAGCACGCATTATAAAGCGTTTGGTAGAAATGGTAGATCAAGCTTCCTGATAGTGATCGGGAAGATCGTTTTCGTAAAGCACGGTATCTTCCGGTCTTGCGATTGTAGTAAGCAATGCAGTTGAATCGTTCAGGCTATCCACCTGATGTATGTTTTCTTTCGCAAAGCCTGCTTCCAGCAATCCCTCAATAATTGGCTTAACGCGCTTCTTCCCTACCACAACGGCAATATCTGCCGCATCAGCAATCGCGCGGCCAAACTCCTTGTTGTATTCCGCTTCGTGTTCACCAAGCTCCACCATACCCGGAGTAATAATGATTCTTCTGCCGGGGAACTGTTTTAACACGCGCAGTGCAGCTTTTGCCCCAACCGGATTGGAGTTAAAAGCATCGTTAATCACGGTAAACCGGCCTGGAGCAGTAATGAGTTCCAAGCGGCTGGTGACCGGTTGCAATTTCCCAACGCCATTGGCAATCTGTTTCAACGTAAGGCTCAAATCCGATGCCACAGCAGCAGCGATCAAGATATTTAAAATGCTGTGCTCACCAAGCAGACGGGTCTGGCAGCGAATAGTGCCCTTGCCACGGATACACAAATCAAATGCGCTGCCTTCTGGTGAAACAGTGATGTTCTCGCTCCACACGTCCGCTTCCCCTGCGTTCAAGCTGATGAGCGTTTTAGGTTTTTCCGTTTTGTCATACAATTGCTTGCAAATAGCGTGGTCATCGCAAAAATAGCTGTGCGAGTCTTGCGGCAGCGCATCGATCAGTTCATACTTCGTCTTGGCCACACGCTCGATCGTTTTAAACGTTTCCAAATGCTGCGGCCCCACCGAGGTGAGCACCCCAATCGTCGGTTTAACCAGCCTGCACAGTTCCTTTATATCGCCTACATGGCGTGCGCCCATCTCCGCAACAAAAACCTGATGCGATGGCGTTAGCCGTTCCCGGATCGCGCGGGAAACACCCATAGGCGTATTAAAACTCGCTGGTGTAATCAACGTAGGATATTTTTCCGTCAAGATTGCCCCAATAATATGCTTGACCGATGTTTTACCGTAGCTACCGGTAACACCAATACGAATAAGCCTCGGATTTTTAAGCAGCTTGCGCCGCGCATCACGGAAGTATAATTCGCTGATCAATTTTTCAACCGGCCATGCCAACAGTCCTGATAAAGCTACGACAAAAGGCAAAAGCAACGGCCAAAAAGCCGGCAAAATGGCAACCGGGCTTTGCGCAATCAGTAGCGATATAGCGCTCATTACAAGCACCGATACGGTATACAGCCTTTTTACACGTCCGGTGAATACGAACTTCTTTTTGGCTTTCTTTTCACTGAACACGCTGCCGATTACATAGCCTGCCAGACCAGAAAGCACTAATAAAAGAATGGTCAGTATGCTTCCCACCCATTCAGAAGCTACCGTCCGTACGATTAAATCATACCCATAATATAGCAGCACGCATACCGCGGCAGTGTACAGACCCGGGAGCCATGCGTGTACACGGTTGCGTTTTAACGTGCGGAAAAAGCCCGGAAACTGATAGCTTTCCAGTTGGAAATAATGGTAGATTCCCTTGGCGGCAAGCAGTGAGGCGCACACCGGGAAAAACGGCAGCAGCCATTGGAGCCCATCAACTGTCATCAAGCTTTTTCCTCCACGATAAATTGTTTCACGATTACTAAAAACCGTTTTATTTGTTCTAAAAAAGCATAGTGCGATCCGCCCTCAAAAACGACCAGACCCGCATCCGGTATTTCCCGTTCCATCGTTTGCCCCATCCACAACGGCGTTTCCGAATCGTTATCTCCCCAAATGAGCAGGGTGGAAGCCTGTACTTTCGGAAGCAGCGGCTGCAAATCTTCCGAGATCACTTTAACGAAGGTTTTTCGCATTCCTTCGCTCAGCTTTACATAATCAGCCGAACCATAACGGTTACGCAGTTTCGTTTGCAACTTTTCCACCATAGGCTTTAACGGGGATATGGCTTTCATTCGCCGCAGGAGAGCGCTATACCGTTTGTACTGTGCAGTACGCTTTCTGGATTTTTCCGTTTCCGGCTTTTTAAGACCTGCACCACCAGTGATGACCAGCTTATCCACCAATTCAGGCCGGGTTGCTGCCAGTTTCAATGCAACGCGCCCGCCAAAGGAGTGGCTAATAATCTGCACCGGAGCAAGCTGCAACTGTTCCAGCAAAGCCGCCACTTGTTTCGTATATTCCCCGACGTCCCATGGCGACGAAGGCTCACCGCTTTGCCCATGGCCGGGAAAATCCAGTGTGATTACCGTTGCGGAAGTAGCAAGCTCATTTTCAATGAAGGCGAAAATGCTATGGTCACAGCCCCAGCCATGCAGCAACAGCACGCATGGCACATCCTGCGATGGGTTGCGCCTGACCTCGTAATATAGTTGGCATCCGTTAATGTTCGCTAGCAATTCGGCACCACCTTTCCAGGTACAGCCCAAAGTATTTTACCCCATTACGAAAAAAAAGAAAAGGCCGTTTGTGAAAACGCTTAAATTCAGCCATTTTTACCTACTGCCTATTAAGAATTTCACACCCGTCCAATGCATATATGCCAGATTTATTTTCCCGTCTTACAACTCTGCCGGTCTCCAAATATAGCGGCGTTTCACACTGGATATATCTACTTTTTCGCGTATTTCTATGGGCACTGTCACGGTAGATTCCAGGTAGCAATGCAAGCGTTCGCAGGTGCGGATGCTTGGTGCGTTTGTCGGGTCCGTGGTGATGATAACCGAACGCATGCCAAAAGCCGCAAGTACGGGCGTAAGCAAACGGCAGGCATCTGCAGCATAGCCATGCCCGCGAAACAGCGGCCGTACATGGTAACCGATATGGCCAAGGTAAAACTGCTCGGCGCTGTCCCCCACCCGCAAGCTGATTTGTCCGGCAGTGCTTCCGGTAGCTTTATGGCGTATATGAAACTTAAAAGTACATTCACAACCGATTTGTCTGTTTCTTCCTGCATATTCGCAGGGGACAAGCGCTATTTCATTCCCCGTAAACATGGCTTCGCCTGCTCGGCCCAGCCGGATAAATGTCCGGATCATTTCACTTTTCATAACTCCTGCAGGGTAACTTTCGGCAAAATCGCCTCAAAGTCACTTACTTTCATCAATTGTGTTCCATGCGTCATTACACTGGCGCTTCCGGCGGCTACGCCGTACCGCAGCGAAGCTTCCAATGCTTCGCCTTTTTCCAGTCCCATCAGCACACCGCCAACCATTGCGTCGCCCGCGCCTACGGTTGAGCGCGCCTCTACTTGAATGGCCGGGGCAAAAAGCGTATGCGTGCCATCTGTGAAAATAGCGCCATATTTACCCATGGATACGATAACATTCCGCGCGCCTTTATCGATCAGCGATAGCGCAGCATCACGGATGGAACGCAGGGTTTTCAGCTCCTGCTTCATCATCCCTTCCAGTTCAGGTAGGTTCGGTTTAATTAAAAACGGCTGTTCCGCAAGGCCGGACAGCAATGCCTCTCCAGCTGTATCCAATACGCAGTCTTTCCCCCGTAATGCTGCCATACAGCGGCGGTAGGTATCATCTGCGCATCCTGTGGGCAAACGCCCGCTGAGGACCACAAAGCGGCTTTCTTTGCTCTTTTCTTGTAGTAGTTGCATAAACTGTTCCAGTTGCGGTACATCCATATGCAAGCCCGGTTCGTTAAGCTCCGTTACACTATTGGTATGCAAATCATGTATTTTCAAGTTGGTTCGCGTTTTTCCGGGCAGCAATTGATAGAAAAAGTCCAGTCCTTCGGCGTTCACCATATCCATGAACTCTTTTTCATCAGTTTTTCCAAGGCAGCCTACGCAAGAGACTTCCATTTGAAGGCGTTTTAAAACGATGGCTACATTCAAGCCTTTTCCGCCGATATCATAACGCACTTCCTGCAAACGGTTTACGCTGCCAAACTCCAGCTTCGTTACCGAAGCTGTTTTATCAAACGAAGGATTCATACAAACTGTCGTAATCATATCCTCGCTCCTTGATCATGTAATGGGCTCTGTTTGCTAACAGCTTACGGTCGATTTCGCTTCCTGTCAAGGTGTCACAGATATTGATATTCTTCTAACATTGTTTGTTGCCGTTTCGCATTACGGTCATGTTTTTTCTTAAAAACATGACAAACGTAATCAGGACTGCTCTTACATCCGTTATCAAGTATTATAGCAATAAATGTGTACTATTCATCATTGACAGCAACTGGTATTTTTCATAAGATAGACCCAGATTGATAAGGACGTGAAAGATAATGTCGATCAAGCGTTTCTGGGGCAACTTGTCTACGGCGGTAAAATTCATCTTGCTTACAATCGCGGCAGTTATCATAATGTTACTCATTGAGCTAGGCAGCAATTATCCGGCGTTTATCAGCGCTGGGTATTCTTGCGAAACGCTCTATATGGAAGACTTTACTTGCTTTGATGATTCAGTGGCAATTAACGAGGATGGCGCCCATATTGTTTTACATGAGCAAGATGATGTTGATTTGATTTACTATGGTTTGGATACGGAATTACACTCCGTGATTGTGGAGCTTCAAGGCCACGGGCCGGTACATGTTTCCATTATTGTAAAAGATGAATCCAGTTACTATAACAATCAAACCCTATATAGTATCTTTTGTGTAGCGGACGATCCCGCACTACGCTTCTGCAATGCCTATGTACAAAGTGCTGGAGAAGCCAGCGAACTTACTATCCGTTTGGATGGCACGGTCGGAGCCGATTTTACGGTAAACTCCGTACGTATTAACACGCCATTGCCCTTCTTATGGCAGCCGGTACGTATGGCGCTTTCGTTTTTCACCTCTTTGCTTTTGTTATGCATCATATTTTTAAAATGGTCGCATATTCATTACAACAGGCGCAATCCGGTTCATCGTATAATAATTGTTCTGCCACTCGTGTTTATGATGGTTCTTGCTTATGGTGTTTCTGTATGGATTGCTCCCGAAACGGCTCCTTTTACCGGCATGACAGATGAAAAAGCACTAAACATCACAAATGATTCCTATGCGGTGCTTTTTGAAACGCTACGGCAGGGGCGATTGTCGCTGGAAACCCTGCCCTCCGAAGCGCTTTTAATGTTAGGAAACCCTTATGATCCTAGCGAACGCACAGCAGAGGAGGTCGATTACTTTTTCGATTATTCTCTCTATAACGGTCAATACTATGTATATTTTGGGCTTGCGCCTGTGATAACTGTTTATGCGCCTTATCATTTTTTAACAGGTAGGGTACCGGACAGCCGGGATGCTGCATTATTGCTTGCCTGGCTCTCTATTGTTTTCATAGGCTTGGCTGTATGCTCCATGGCTGACCGTTATTTGCAAACTGTGAACGTGTTTATGCTATCTCTTGCTTGCGTAACAGCCGTGTTTACATCCGGTGTGATTGTGCTGCTGGCTTCGGCGGATTTTTACTACCTTGCGGAGCTTAGCTTTGTTTGCTATAGCGCCGGAGCCATTGCTTTTGGATTGAGAGGAGCGCAGCAAAAGAGGCGATGGCTTTCCCGCCTGTTATATGTCTTTTCCGGTATCTGTTTTGCTCTTGTATTGATGAGCCGCCCCAACGCTACTCTTTTATTGGTTGCCTTTCTAGCGCCCGTCTTTATTGGAGAACTGATTCGCAAACGCGCTCGCTTTTTGGAGGCAGCATCCTTTTTACTCCCCGCGCTGTTGGGCGTTGGTATCGTTATGTGGTACAACGCCGCCCGTTTTGGTTCAGTTTTCGATTTTGGAGCGCTCCACCAGTTAACAGCTACGGATGTTCATTTCCGTCAAGTCAATTTAGCGGATTTCCCCGTCGCTTTATACCATTATCTTTTTGAACCGATAAACTTTACGCAGCAGTTCCCCTATATTTCGATTGTAAGACATACGATCTCAACCACCGGGCATTATGTCTTCCTGTTATCCTGCGCCGGCATGTTCATTTATCCTGCCATATGGGCTATTGTAATAGGTCCACTTTTAACCACAAACAAGAAGAATAACCTATGCTCGTTTCATAAGGAAAGCCGCTGGGTTTACTGGTTTCCGCTTATCGTTAGCATTCCCATTATGCTTATATCTTATGGTATAGGCGGTGTTACGCTCCGGTATACATATGATTTTCGGATTTTTTTCACATTCACCGGCATCATGTATATACTCTCCATGCATACACAGGGTAAGACCAAACATCAAAAAATACTGAATCTTCTGCTGATTCTAATGCTGGTTTCTTCTATTTTCCTTGGATTATCCATGATTTTTGAAAACGAACGGGATTATATTCTATCTTCCTCCCCTCAACTTTATTTTGGCTTGCAGCGGATGTTTTTTCCTTTCTCTTAAGCACAGTTACTCATCGATCATGAATATAACATTGTTCTTTCTCGTATTATACAGTCCAACAGGTAGCAAAAAAGTGGCACCCGGTAGCGTTGCCACTTTTTTATTGCTATTAAAAATATTATATATCATATTATTAAAAAGCCATCATCAAATTTTATAATCATATTGTTAGATTCTTGACAAACCGATCAATTCGCCCTACAATATCCATAATGGTTAACTATACAACATTATAAACACAAATGCCGACCGACCGTTCCTTGCTTCTTCCACGACAACGACGATCTGTAGTTAAGAATTGCACGACCGCTTACAAACCATCGTTGCAGCGTTTCGGGATCATAAGGCTTTTTTGTTATTCACTTTTTCAATGCTGTCTTTTCGTCTAAGGGCAGTCAACGGTTTTACCGGTACGAAAAAGTCTTTTTGTGTTTCCTTTTGTTACGCGGCAAACCACCAACTATTTATCAACCTGATTCACTCTTTTAATAAAAACGGAACAGTAAGCGATTAGCTGAGAAGCGTTGTCACTTCCCGGAGCGTCCGATGCCTGCATGACCCGCACACATAACTACTGACAGTAAAAAGGAGATCGTGGAACATGTCGGACAAACAAGCATTGGTTATCGAGCAAAAACTTACGGACTTTCACGAAATCGGAGATCTAATCGATCTGTATTTCAAGGGGAAGCGCGGCAGTCTGATTCAAGTACTGCATACCGCGCAAGGGCTTTACGGGTATTTACCGCTGGAATTACAGCAATTCATTGCAGATAAAATGGATATGCCTTTATCCGAAGTGTCTGGCGTTGTAACCTTTTATTCCTTTTTCTCCGTCAATCCGCGGGGAGAACATACCATACGGGTTTGTTTGGGTACTGCCTGTTATGTACGGGGCGGCAAGAAAATCATCGATCATTTAACAAAAAAACTCGGTATTGAGGTTGGCGGAACAACCGCAGACCGTAAGTTTACGTTTGAAATCGCACGCTGCATCGGCGCCTGCGGTCTTGCCCCGGCATTGATGATCGACGATGTGGTTTACCGGCAAATGTCACCCAGCAAAGTAGATTCGTTGCTGGCAACATTTCAGTAGGAGGTGAGCAGAGATGAAAAAAACGCTACGAACATTGGATGATTTATTGCAGATCAAGCAAGCTTATTTGGATGCACAGGCAGATTACCGATACCAACTGCTCATTTGCTCTGGTGCGGGCTGCGTATCCGCTGCGTGCGGTAAGGTACGGGACGCAGCAATAGACACCTTAAAAGAGATGGATTTGGAAAAGGAAGTCGGCGTTATCGAAACCGGATGTATGGGTATCTGTGCCGTAGGCCCGGTAATGATTGTGTTACCGGATCGTACTTTCTATATTAAACTCGATCCTCAAAATGTGCGCAACATTATAAAGGCGCATATTTTGGAGCATAAAATTTTGGAGAAGCATACATTTTTCCATCAAACGCTTAACAAGCATATCCCCTGTATTGATGATATTGATTTTTTCAAGGAGCAGGTAAAAATCGCGCTGCATAACTGCGGTACAATCGCCTATGGCAGTATTGACGCCTACATTGCGCGGGACGGCTACATGGCCATTGCCAAGAGTATTACCGGTCGTAAGCCGGAGGATATTGTAAGCACCGTTATGGCGTCCGGTATTCGCGGCCGTGGCGGCGCGGGGTTCCCCACCGGAATCAAGTGGGACGCCGGGCATAAAGCCGTTAGCGATGAAAAGTTTATGGTTTGCAATGCGGATGAAGGCGACCCCGGCGCTTTCATGGACCGCAGCATTATCGAAGGGGATCCGCACGCGGTGCTTGAAGGGATCATGTTGGGTGGCTACGCAATCGGCGCAAAGCAGGGGTATGTTTATATCCGTGCTGAGTACCCGCTTGCCATTGAGCGCCTTACCGCCGCCATCGAGCAGGCACGGGAATACGGTTTGTTGGGTGAAAATATCCTCGGCACCGATTTCTCCTTTGATATTGAAATACGCATTGGCGCAGGCGCTTTTGTCTGCGGTGAAGAAACTGCGCTAATGGCCTCCATCGAGGGGAATCGCGGCGAGCCGGTGCAAAAGCCGCCGTATCCGTTCCAGAAAGGGTTATACGGCAAGCCCACCATCATTAACAACGTGGAAACATTGGCCGCGATTCCCCAGATTGTTCTGAACGGCGCAGAATGGTACACGCAATACGGCACCGACAAATCCAAAGGCACCAAGGTTTTCGCATTAGCAGGCGATATTGTAAACGCCGGTATTGTAGAAGTACCCATCGGCACTCCGCTGGGAGAAATTCTCTTCCGTATCGGTGGTGGCATCGCCAATAAAAAACAGTTCAAAGCCGCGCAAATCGGCGGTCCATCAGGCGGGTGTGTCACAAAAGATAACCTGAACACGCCGACGGATTATGAATCTATTGCCAAGTTGGGCGCTATTATGGGTTCCGGTGGATTGATCTCTATGGATGAAGATACCTGCATGGTGGATACAGCCCGATACTTCATGGATTTTATTCAGGAAGAATCCTGTGGTAAATGCGTCGCTTGCCGTATCGGTACAAAGCGGATGCTGGCCATACTGGAGCGCATCACGCGCGGCGAAGGGCGTAAGGGCGATATAGAACTATTAGAAGAATTAGGCGCGGTCATCAAGCAAACCGCCATGTGCGAGCTGGGTAAAACCGCTCCTAATCCCGTGCTTTCCACCATCAAATACTTCCGGGATGAATATGAGGAACATATTCAGGATAAGCACTGCCGCGCGGGCGTATGTAGTGATCTGTTCATCTCTCCGTGTGAAAACACCTGTCCCGCGCATGTGAACATTCCCGGTTATCTTGCTTTAATTTCCGCCGGACGCTTCCTGGATGCATATGATCTAATCTGTCAGGAAAACCCACTTCCGTCGGTTTGCGGCCGGATCTGTACACGCCCATGCGAAAGTAAATGCAGGCGCAGCACCGTGGATGAATCCGTATCCATTTGCAGCCTGAAACGCTTCGTGGCCGATTATGCTTATAAAAATCAAAAGCAATACGATCAGGATATTGTACTCCCCCGCAATGGAAAATCGATCGCCATTATCGGTGCCGGTGCGTCGGGGCTAACCTGCGCGTATTACTTAAGCCGAATTGGGTACGAAGTGGATGTGTATGAAAGGGAGCCTGTCGCAGGCGGCGTATTAGCTTACGGCATACCGGAATACCGCTTGCCTTCGGAAATACTGGAGCGGGAAATCGACCATATGCGGCTTTCAGGTTTTAATATCCACCTGAACACCGAAATAGGGCGGGATATATCCTTTGAACAACTGCGCAGCGAAACGGATGCCGTTTATGT
This sequence comes from Candidatus Limiplasma sp., assembly GCA_963675655.1. GTDB lineage: Bacteria > Bacillota > Clostridia > Christensenellales > Aristaeellaceae > CAXXOK01. The sequence continues at coordinate 2,801,795 of OY776489.1, read as the reverse complement.
AGCCACCGGTACGCAACTGCCGCAGAAAATGAACATCCCCGGTGAGGAGTTGGAAGGCGTTTTGCCGGGCATCGAGTTCTTAAAAAATGTCAAGCTCTATCACAGCGTTGATCTCACCGGGCAAGTGGTTGCAGTTGTCGGCGGCGGTAATACCGCCATCGATTCTGCCCGCACCGCTATCCGGCTGGGCGCTGCTAAGGTGCTACTGCTGTATCGCCGTACCCGTGAAGCGATGCCTGCCTACGATATCGAGGTTGAAGAGGCTTTGGAAGAGGGTGTGGAGCTGGTAGAGTTGGTAAGCCCCGTACGCATCCTGCCGGATGCCAGCGGCCATGTAGCCATGATCGAATGTGTACGGCGGAAGATGTCCAACTTCGATCACAGCGGCCGCCGCAACACCGCGCATATTGAAGGCTCCAACTTCATCATCAATGTCGATATCATAATCCCCGCGGTGAGCCAGTACGCCGACCTCCCCTTCATTAAAAAAACAGACATCGGCGTAACCAACTGGGGTACGTTCATCACCGATCCGCAGACCAAAATGACTACAATGCAAGGTGTGTTTGCCGGCGGCGATGTTGCCCGGGGACCGGATGAGGTAATCCGCGCGATTGCCGATGGAAAAACCGCGGCAGTCTCCATTGATCTGTTCTGCGGCGGCTCCGGCAGGTTGAACAAGGGCCGCGTAATCGATATACCGGAGACAACGGATGAAGATGAAGTGCTGATTCACAATCGTTTCCCGCAGGATTGTTTACCTGTGGAAACCAGAACCAAAGCATTCAGCGAAGTGCTGCTGGGTTACCATAAGCTTAACGCGATTGCCGAATCTATGCGGTGCTTGCACTGTGACCGGAGGTGACGAGAATGTTGCATTTGACGATTAATGATAAACCCATTGAAGTACCCGAGGGAACCACCATACTGGAAGCAGCACGGATGAACCATATCGACATCCCTTCTTTGTGCTACCTCAAGGATATTAACGCAATCGGCTCTTGTCGTATCTGTGTTGTAGAAGTAAAAGGCGCAAAAACCTTACAGGCTTCCTGCATCACAAAAGCAGCCGAAGGTATGCAGGTTTATACCAACTCCCGTATTGTCCGCCACTCTCGCAAGGTACTTTACGAGCTGATTTTATCCGATCACGATAAAGATTGTCTGTTCTGTAAGCGTAACCAATCCTGCGAGTTGCAAAAGCTGGGAATTCAACTGGGCGTGGAACGCTCCCGCTTTGAAGGTGAGCGCTCCACCCGCAAAGTAGACACCTCCGTATCCATCACGCGCGACCTAAGCAAGTGTATTCTGTGTCGCCGCTGCGTATCCGTATGCAACAACATACAGCAAACCGGCATCCTGAATGCGCAAAACCGCGGTTTCAAAACGGAAATCAGCCCAGCTATGAACCTACCGCTGGGCGCGGTAAGCTGCACCTTCTGTGGGCAGTGCACTGTCGTTTGCCCTGTCGGAGCGTTGAAAGAAACCAGCTCCACCGAGCGCGTTTGGGCCGCACTGAACGACCCAACCCGTCGCACGGTGGTACAGGTCGCCCCGGCTGTACGTGTTGCCATCGGTGAAGAATTTGGCTTGGAAGCCGGCAGCCGCTGTACGGGTAGACTGGCCTCAGCGCTTAAGGAATTGGGCTTTGACGATGTTTTTGATACCAATTGGGCTGCCGACCTGACCATTATGGAAGAAGGTACCGAGTTCCTGGGCCGGGTGAAAAATGTGCTGACTGGCGGTTCGGCCACACTGCCGATGATTACCAGTTGCAGTCCGGGCTGGATTAAGTACATTGAGCATCATTATCCGGAGCAATTGGCGCATCTATCCAGTTGCAAATCGCCGCATACCATGATGGGCGCGATTGTGAAAAGTTACTACGCCAACATACAAAATATTGACCCTAAGGACATGTTTGTCGTCTCTGTCATGCCATGCACCGCGAAAAAGTTTGAAATTGACCGTCACGAAATGCAAAACGGCGGTCACCAGAATGTAGACGCTGTGCTAACCACACGCGAACTAGCCGAAATGATCCATAGTGCGGGCATCGACTTTAACGAGTTAAAAGACAGCACATTTCACAATCCGCTGGGGATATCCTCCGGTGCGGCGGATATCTTCGGCGTCACTGGCGGTGTAATGGAAGCGGCGTTGCGTACGGTATATGAGTTGGTTACCGGACGCGAATTGCCGTTTGATAAGCTGCATGTTACGCCCATCGTGGGGCTTAATCAGGTGAAGACCGCAACAATCCGCATTGAAAACCCCTTACCGGACTATGCTTTCCTGCAAGGAGTCGATGTGAACATAGCGGTTACCAGCGGTTTTGCCGGCGCTAAGCAACTGATGGATCAAATCGAGAACGGCACCTCTCCGTACCACTTCATTGAAATTATGGGCTGCCCGGGCGGCTGCATCACCGGGGGCGGGCAACCCAGAAGCGACGATAAGGATATTCGCGCCAAACGGATGCGTGCGCTTTATGATGAAGATGAGAGCAAAGCCATGCGTAAATCGCATGAAAACCCTGTGATTCAAAAAATCTATCAGGATTTCTTAGGGAAACCAAACGGGGCACTATCCCATGAGCTGCTTCACACGCATTATACACAACGCGGCCTGTATAATGAAAAAACCGATGAAGTGTTCGTGGTAGATTACCAGCAGAACCCGGAAGAGAAATCCACCTATACCCCCGCATCGATTGGAACCCTTACACGCTCGCGTCGGGATGTGCAGGAATCTCCGCGCATTATGGCGCTGGAAGCAGAAAACGCTTTGTTGAAAACCGAGTTGGCGGAAACACAGGATACTGTAAATGTATTCAAGCGGATTATTCAGGAGCGCACCACCCGTTAAAAAGGATTACGCCAATAGTGGAAAAATATTGGAGATTTACCAGTAACCTATGGTAAAACGGAGAGGCACATTGCCTCTCCGTTTTCAATATCGTTCATTCGTTTAATAGTAGACTCGGTGGTCTATTCGTCCGGCAACTGCACAAGCAGCGTCTGCCCGATGCCCAGCACCTCCGTTGCTTTACGCGGTTTTGCTGTTAAGCTCTTGCTTTGTCCGACACGGATAATCTGTTGCCCCATAAAGATCATCGTTGCACTTTGTCCACCGTCCAGGTTTAGCGCCTCGGTTGCGCCCAATTCCGCCATATGCTCCGCCAAATGTGTAGTTGACCAACCGCGGCTGTCATCATGCCTGCCCTCTACCATGATCGCTACATAATGGCCGGGGGTAACCATACCAACGGCCGTACGTGGAGCCCTCTCCCAGCCGTACTTACCAAAAGCAGGCGTATTCACTACCCCTTCATGTATCAGAACCGGGCCAAACGCCAACAAATCATACGCTCCCATGGCTATGTAATCGTCGATTGTCAGCTCGTTTCTTCCCAGCGCCACCATAGAACCGTCTGTAAGCAGCGCCAGATTATCCAGATTCGGGTATTTCTTTGCTTTCTTTGTGAAGGTTTTGCTGGAGAGTATGTTACCATCACGAATCAATAACCCGACAGTAGCTTTCCAACCAATACGCAGATGCGAAAAATCACTGTTCACCGCAAATACCAAGTGGTTTTTTTGCGCTATCACATTCTGATGCGCTCCTTTTTTCATCCAGTTGGTTTTATCGTATGGATATGCGTGAAACAGTGTTCCGTCTCTCGCGTAAATTTGCGCCTCATGCCATACCACTTTAGGCGATGTATCCTGATGGCGAATGATGTGGATATTCAGTGTTGGGCTGATGTAGCGATACTCCCCGGTTGTAGAATTAATATACACATACTCGCCATTAACTGCGAACCCTTCATCATCCAATACTAATTCACGCAGGGATACAGACGGGTACACCGTAAATGAATAATCAGCGTCATTTGCATCGTCCTCCGCCGCAGCGGCATCAGAAGCAGCCTCATCCTGTACTAAATAGGCGTCCTCCGCCACCGAGACGGATAGAACGCCTGTACTATTTTGCGCAAAGAAGATGAAAACCGTCAGCACAGCAATGGAAAAGCAAGCAATCGCTTTTTGTATCTTTGTCATCTGTAATCTCGTTCCTTATGTCTGGCTGTTATCATTGTCTTACAGTACACGTTCGTATTGCGCTACTATACAAATATTTTTAAGGAGAACTGACTGGTCGGTAACGATGCCTCAACCTATTCAATCCTTCCAGTCGGTAGTCACGGAGAATACGGAGTCAACGAGACAATTTCATCTTCCAAATAAACTACATGGAACATTTCTGTACCATCCAAGCTAATCGCGCTACGGAAAGCTGCCGGGGTTGCCTGTCTTTGCGGATAATTATAGTTACCGGAGTATAAAAGGCAGTTGACAACAATTTGATGCTTATACAAATAGGTGGATTGATTTGAAAAAGAAGCAACCTGATTGGTATAACCGTTAGCATACGTTACTGTAACCAAATCCAACTTTGCATACCATTTTCCGCTGCTTTGGTAAAAATCTTTCAGGTATCCAAGGGATACGCGCGTGCGTGCCTCGCTGGGTCTGCGTTGCAGGAAAACGGTATATACCGTGGTTCCGCTGTAATTGCTAACCGATATGGTAACCGCCTGTGGTTTATCGGTCATCACGAATTCCTGTGATTGATGACCGGATACGATGTATTGCCCGTTTACATAGATCGCGGCACTGCTATCCATGCTGACAGGCGTAACGGTAACGCGATTTACCCAACTTGCAACCGTGAGGATATAGCTGGTAACTAACGGATCAAACGAGGAAGGTACCATAACCCCGGTATTGGGGCAGTTGTGTGAAAGGGATTGCAGCGAACTGGCAGGGTACACTACCGGGGTTGGGGTTGGCGCCGCAAATGCTGGTTGTATGGCAAAGCCTGCCGTCATCAATAAAATGAGCGTAACCGTTATTGCTATTAACTTTTTCATGTGATTCACTCCTTACCCAAAGCCGCAGTCACTATTTGTTACATCGTTCGTACAGAGTGCTTTCAAATGAAGTGTTTGGCGTTTAATAGTGCCCGTTATGGAAAGTGCAATGCCTCTCCATTTTTATGAGATGCTGCATGTTTGCCGGGTCAATCGTCACGTTCTTTTCTGTTCGTTGGAGACGTAATGTAGTTCCCCGTTATATCATTTTATACGTTCTTGATTTGGAAAAGGCGTTGTGAGCGGTAATTCGTCCCGATGAACACGGTCATTGTTTTCATACTCCTATTATGATCATACTAATCCTATAACCCACTGTCAATAGATACAGGCAACTCATGGGTTTCCAATAGCGCGTTATACAGTGAACATCACTATATATTTTCTTATATACGCTCATTTTCTTTGCTTTTGAAGGTAACAACATAGATCAATCTGCAATCATTGCTATAACCCCTTCTTCTTCAATGTTTCCAGCACACCGGAGAAATCAAAGTTCTGCATTTGCAATATAACAATTTCAGCATCGTTGCTAAGCGTATTTTCCAGCGTTTCTTCTTCTTTTTCATAGAAAGTAAACACAACAGCATCGTTGTGGTTTAGTATGTTTTTGAATTGTTGCAGCGAAGCAGGTGCTTTTTTGTTTCTTTTTGCTTGCTCTTCTTTTTTTGCCGCTCATTTTATAGGGAGCAGTTTGTGTATTGCAGCTTGCAAAGAATTAAACATTTGTTGAAGCATTGCACAAAACTCATCTGCCAGCGTATCCCATGCAGACTTGAGTGTTCAAGTCTCTAGGGGGACTGAAAAAACCAGTTCTCCGTTTTTGTTAATAGAAAACTATTGGTAATTCTGCTGTAATAGCTTTCAAGTAATTTATATGGATATTAATAATGCTGGACAAAGTGCGGGATGAGATAAGTAAACGCCCATGAGATCGTTATTTCATACGCGTTACGTGTGGTGGAGCATTAGCTTTTATATTCGAACCGCATTTCATCTTTATAAATGGGTTGTTTGGTTGCATCTATGCTCGAGAAGAATGAATAATACTAATTACAATATAGAATATCTGCGCCGCTTATTCATCCCGTCCTTCAAGCAGGCAAAAACCATTTTAAGATATTGTTGCATCTATATTGACATCTTTTTAATAATTATGATAAGATTTATGCAATAAGTCATTTGGAATCGCTACTTCTGTTGTCCAAAGGCACTTTTTACCAGAATTCCATATCAGTCCTGTAAACCGTAACCCCCAGGACAAAGGAATAAGATTGATGCGTAGAGCTATATTCTGGTTTTTGATAGTCACCCTCCTATTAGGATTACCGTGCATCGCTGTTGCAGTTGTTCCTATCAATGCAACCACGTTTCCAGATACAAACTTTCGTACTGCAGTACTCGCCAGCTACAGCGACGGCAGCGGAAATGTAGATGAAAGTGTGTCATTCATCAATGTAAGCGGAAAGAGTATTACCGACTTAACCGGTATAGAGTATTATACCGCACTTATGCAGCTTTACTGTGCCAATAACTTATTAACATCGCTAGATGTATCCAGTAATAACGCATTAAATTTATTAGCATGCGGCACAAACAAAATAACGACATTGGATCTATCCAACAATCCTTCGCTTACCACCCTAAGCTGTTCGGAAAACAATTTAACAACGCTGAATTTGGCTTTTAATCCCGGACTGATTACCTTTCTTTGTGGGTACAATCAGCTGTCATCGCTCGATTTGTCAAGCCACACGCATTTAATGGTCACAACCACCAGCCCTCAATTTCCGCCTTCTCTTGTCTATAGCCAATCCGGCGGAACCTTTCTAGTAGATCTTAATGACCTTCCGCACAGCAGTCTTATTGATATGACCCGCGTGTTTATGATGGACGGCGGTATATTAAACACCTCCACAGGGATTGTAACCTATGCGTCGCTTCCCATTACCGTTAAGTACGAGTATGATACACGCAATGCCGGGTACGGTAGTAGATTCATGTATGTTTTCATCAATGTTAACGCCCCAGTACCAGAACCGACACTACCACAAACTGGCGATACGTCAGGTGACAACATATGGTTTTACATCCTGATGATCGTTGTATCCATCTGTGCATTATTGATACTAATACGAAAGCAGACCTCAATTCACTCGAGATATCATAAATAGCGAACTGAACCCCGACAAGCTTGTGCCTGCCGGGGTTATTTTATTTGAGCTTTTAAAAACCAATTTAAGATATTCAGCTTAGTTTGATTTCTCACAGCTTAAACCTCCTCATATGCGCATTCATTTCATCCTGCACAATGCCGATGTACCGCAGTGTTATGGCTGGTCGCTGTGGTTAAAGTGCCGCATAAAAACACCACATCCCGGAATTGCTGGTAATGCCAGTACCCAAAGGTTTTCCGCAGCGTATGGTTGCCGATCTTCCCGCCCACACCGGCGCGCCTGCACATAGTGTTTACAATCTGGTACGCGCGCTGCCGCGTCATAGGCTTATATTGCTTAGTTACACGGTCGCGGCACCGGCTTTGAAATACATATTCATCGCCGCTGCGTCCGGCCATCAGCTCGCGTATATCGTGCCGGAGGCAGCGTTCAGCAGGATGCTGGTTTCCTTGCCGGTTTTCTGCTCTCGCTTCACAATGCGATCTTTCCCGGATAGGTCTTTCACTTTCAATCCCACTAGGTCGCTGATGCGTAAGCCAATGTTAATTCCCAAAATAAAAAGGAGCCGGTTTCTTTTATCCGGCTCCAGCTGTTTAATAAGCTCTATTTGCTCTTTATTTCAGATGGGTTCAATGGTGTTCATTGTCTGCCTCCCGATTTGTATAGAGTGTGTATTGGATTGGATTTCTCCAGAATAAAACTTCTTAGCTCGTTATCAATTTTAAATGCTCCAATCATAGAACGAGGATGCCCATCATCATATTTTGTTACGAATAAGGCTTTGTATAAAGCTTCTAATTTATTCTCATAAGTCGTTAAAAGCACTTGTCCTGTATGCTCCTTTGCCACATCTGCATCGTATGTTTCTGTATTACTCAGAAGGTTTTTTGCATAGTATCCAAGTGTTTCCATGTCGCCAAAAAACTCAAGAAACGTTGGATAATCTTCGCCATTGATAAACTTGTCAGCAGCCTCTGTGCTTACAATGCGTAAACCAATAATAATAGGGATAACCATGAGCACTGCAAAGTGGTATGCAACGCCCTCCATAAGAAGATCTTGGGAGGCCACTTCCCATTGTTGCTTGCTCTCCCAATTATAAATTCTACTTACTGATTGTACGAACTTAGCTTTGTCACGTAAGCTTGGCATCCGGGCGCGCAACATCATTTCACATATAATATCCATTCGAAAATTTGTTTGTTTGAATCCCATGTTTTTAAAACACTTTTCTATATTTACATCAGGCATTAGTACTACCATATCAAAAAACCTGTTAAGGTATCTAGCACCATCAAATGCTTCACCATAGTAATTTTTAACTGTGTGTTGAAGTTGTTCAATATTTGTTGAAAAAACAAAGGTTATCCTGTCGGAATGAAAGTAATGCTCAATTTGTTCTAATAGTTTCATTGCATATGACGGCCTGCAGCGGTCCAGTTCATCAATAAAAAGTACTAGCCTTTCTGCGTGTTCAACTAATATATTTTCGAGTAATTCCAAAATGCTTGCCTGCATCTTATCCGTAATATCCTTCGAGGCATCTATCTTTTTTTCACCTCGTAATGCCTTGACCAACTCACTTACATTACGTCCTGTTATCACATCCGCAGTTTTCGCAATAATATCTAAAGTATCTCTTTCTTTTTGCTTATTCGCTTTGTTATTTGTTGTTGATGCAATGCTTAACAGCATTGACACAATCGGATCAATATCATTATCATTTGCCCATGCATCATAGTAAACCGCAGAAATTTGCGTTAGTGCATCGTAATCAAAAGAACGCTTTTGCACTTCTGCTTTTATTATATCTCTATCAATCTCCTCTATTTCATCTACTGCAAATTCGTTGATTGCATTAATGATCAACTTTGCCTGTTTTACGAAAACTGTTTTTCCACTTCCCCAGCATCCGTCCAGTGCAATTGAATAGTATCCATCTATTGAAGATAGCAAAGTCAACAAATCAAAAGTATCATTATTTCTTCCAATCGAATCATCAAGGAAATATTGGATTAATTCTTCTTGGGTAGGTTGAACCATAGTGCTTTTCATATTCTCAATACTGCTTTTCAATTATAATTCAATATCCATTGTTTACCATTCTCCAACGTTTACAACTTACCTTCCCGAATTTGTCATAACGGGTTATTGTGTTAAATTTGCCAGTAGCCTCTAACACCATACGCCGCCTTGCTTTCCCAGCATCCGGGCAAACGAATTTACAAATGTACCATTATGGCAAATACATTGCCCCAAAAATCACAACCACCCGTCAAACGGGTGGTTTGCACTAAGGCTAAAAGCCTAATGGTACCGGCCAGCGTCTAAAGGCGCTGGCTTTCACTATGTTCAAGCCTATTGCCGTTGACACTTTTGCCGCCCCTTAAGGGGCGCATGAATCAAAACTAACCGGATAATCATAAATGATTATCCGGTTAGTTTTGAGGCGTTAAGCCTTATCCCTTTGCACGATCATCCCGAACAATCCATTGACGAAAATAAATGAAGGGTCGTATTTCGTGCTGTCTGGTGGAGGTGAGGGGAGTTGAACAATTCTAATGTATTTCTTTTGTTTTCCCCTACCGTCACCAATAGTATTCTGCAATCGTTGATTTATAAGCTTTCTTAGTATTAATGAGAATTATGAAATAGAAAGTTGTTATGTGGTATATAGTTCGAAAATCAACCCTTTTTCTACAATGTTTCCACCAACTTTACCCCCCGTTTTCCATGTCACTTATTATCACTTATTATTCACAGAAGGAAAATTTGCCATTTTCTAGAATAATAGTATTGAAACAAGTTTTGAAGGGGGTAGGCGCTATGTTCGAAATCTGCACAATGGAAATGCTTGTCGCCAAAATTACATCTCTTGAAGCCAAGAAGAAAGAACTACAGGACAGGGTGGCATTTTTCGATTCAATGATTTTTGCGATCCATGAAGCAACAGTATCTTTAAACATACAAGGAGTTTCCGAAGATTATAAAGCTTCAAAAATACAAAGCATCGAAGAAGCGAAAATAACTGCCTCACAAGAATTACTAGAAACCGAAGTTGAATTGAAGTTCTACTCAGCAATCAAACCCATAATTGATAAAGCCAAGGAGTAGATATTTTTTTACTGGATTGACCATTTGTGAAACCCTGTTTTCAAGATAACTACGCTATAAGCTTCATAATCCTGATACTTCATTTGAAGGCATGTTATTCTTATCCACATATTGAATTGCATGAACTATTTCGTTACCCTGCAAACCTAGCATTAGTTGAATTTGAGTGTCATTTGTTGCCCACGTATAGAGACGAAATAATCTTCCAGTTGCAATTGCATTTCCCCATTCGCTCTTATTATCTTTGTAATATCCAAAAGGATCATTTAACCAAATGTCATTTGCTTCTTTCGGTTTTCCATATTTCTTTGTTAGTGCGGTTTCAAATGTTTCAAAACTGCTAATATAGAACATATAGTTACTATAAACGCTGTTATCCATAATTGTTCCAATGTTTAGTTTTCCTTCGCTATCAAAGTTAAAAACAATCAAACATTCAATAGTCCCAATTGTAGCAATATAACCATCAGCGTTTTGAGTGCTATCGTTGATCTCCCAAACAACGTCCCCTTCTGCTTCTTTTACTTCATTTAACGTCATACCCCAATTGCAATTTCTGTAGTCATGAGATTCTTGCTGTTCTTCACAAAAACCTGTCGAGTTGGTGCATACAATCATTAGCACAAAGATTATTGCAATTAATTTACGCATTCCGATCTCCTCCTTTTATTTACAATTATATCAGATTTTGATTTTGAAATCTACATCTGTACTCGTTTTGTATCACTTTTAGATTATGACATAAATCTAGTATAAATCATCCATTCAGCCAATTTTGAAACCCAACCTTAGAAATTATCAATTTCTTGCCAACTGTTTTTACTGGGAAAGCCCCACTATTGACCAATTCATATGCTTGATTCTTGCCAATTCCTAAGAGCTTTTGAATTTCTGCAACAGTATAAACAATTTTTTCTTGCTCTGCCATATTAATTTATTCCTCCATTAAGAAACCCCAGCCGGTATAAAATGGCTGGGGAATTTATATTCATTTTCATTTTTTATTACCAAGCTATTAGTAGTGCATTGATTGTACCTATTTCGTGTGTTTCATTGTCTGTATAAGCGATTAAGAGTTGCTTATTCAGGTTGTATTTCTTATTTAGAATTGAGAATCGATTGCTATCCAGCACCGTGAAAGTATAATATGTGCTTGCGCTGGTCATTCCGGTTTGATCGGCAAAGGTAAATCCAGAAGATATTGTTGTTCCACCTTGTGTTTTTGATAGTGTAAAAACAGCCGTATCATCTTCACAAATTCTCCACACCGTACCCTGTAGTTCTGCATTGGTTGCATTAACGTTGGTTATTATGGTTTGAACAACCTCCTGCACTTCGATTGTACAAAACGCAGAAATTCCCGCAATGGTCGCTGTTATTGTGCTCGTTCCTGCTGCAATTGCGGTGATTGTACTTTCTTCTATTTGAACTACGCTTGTATTGTCTGCTGAAAACGTTAATTCTCCACTAACGGGCGTGTATGCAGCACCATTTTTCGTTATCGTTGTTATGATCGCTGACGTATCTCCTACAAACAAGGGTACATTAGCAATCGAAACGTTTATCGTATAGGTATCCTTGCTTTCATAGCTCCAGCGGTTTGCAATCTCATTTTCTATATCATCTAGCGATGAAATTTCATTTCTTTCGGCATATATTGTGCAAAATCCGTTTACATAATATATATCTGTTACTTTGAAAGCCATTGTAGTACCACAAGCGAAGAATCTCATATTAAGACCGATTCTTCTACTAACTCCATTATCTGGTGTAATAATGGTGATGCGGCTATCTATTGTAATGACCGTTGTTTTGTGAAGCAGTAAATTGATATCATCGACAAAGCAAGGAAATTGATATAGATCGGCTTTGCTACTATCACTTACCCATGGTATCATAATCTTTATTGAGTAATTTGTTTGCAGAACGGAATACTTTTTATATTCGGAATTTTCTTCCTGTTCTTTGCTCATCACCAGATATTGTTTTCCAGAATATATGAATACGTCACCCATTTGAAGTTGTGCGTTTGACGCTGTAAATAGATAAGCGGTTTCCTTTGGTAAAAGATCATCATTACGTTTCCTGAAAAAGCAAGGGATTGCTTGCCCGTTACAGGTGATTTCCTTGCCCTCTCTGGATAATGTCTGTTTAAACATGGCAGCGGTTGGATTATACATTAGATCACCGCCCGTCAAGTGTGATACATGAAGGTAACATTGCTTGTATTCCCCGCTGTATTCTTGTCATTTAGCCAAGTAATACGCCGTTGAATATCACTGATACGTTGACGCAGGAATTTATAAGCATCGGTTGTAGTGGCAAACTCGGTACTTACCTTGCGGAATACATCAATGTCGTTTGAAAGTGTTTCCAGAACAGAAATAACCGCTTGCAGCAGGTTCATTTCAGATTCAGTTTTAGAATAGGTTGCGTCTGATACAAGCCCATTTTCTGCCAGAAATTCGGAATAAAGGGCATCTATATAGTATTCTTTATTGTTAAGCTCAAGTTTAAGGCGTTCTAGGTTCGTCAAAAAATCAACTCCTCGATTCCAAATGTTTACTTTTAAGGTTGTGGGATGTATAATAACAAAAATAGTCATATGGAGGTCTCGTATGGATTCCACAAGTACTGGTTGTATTATTGCATTAATGGCTATTCCCGTTGTTATAGTAGCTCAGATTGTTAACGGAAGAGAGAAAAAGCGTGCTCGCCGAGAATCGTATGAACACGTTGATAATGTGTTGCAGGAAAAAGGATTTAAAATAGATAATAAAGCTATCTTTGAGGATATTGCCTTATATATTGATGATCAGCATCACTACATTGCAATTAAAACCCATGACTCGTCAAGCCCAATTATTATCAGCTATATCGAAATTATCAATGTAGAGTTTGTAGATAATGGCGACGGAGGGTCACATGGCAGTATCGGTGGTGCTATCGCTGGTGGTGTATTATTTGGAGGAATTGGAGCATTAGTTGGGTTATCAATGGGTTCTAGTGGGAAATGCACACTTATGCAGGTTAGAATGCAAGTTAATAATATCACTCGACCAGAGATCATACTAAATTTTATTACATCAGAAATTGCACGAAGTGATGAAAAATACAAGCAAGCATTTCTTGCCGCCAAAGATTTCTGCGGCCTGCTTAATTATGCAATCAACAACAAAAATATATCCAACGCAACCAATAGCATTGGTTAGAATGAGCACTTACGAGATCATAAATGTCGCCAAAATTAAGAAAGAATTATTCTGTAAACCTTACGCTAACAGGAAGTGTATATAAGTATCCTAGTCAACTGTTTTTATTGTACCTTTTTCAACTTGATTTGCATTTTTTCGCAAGGGTGTACAAATATACCAACTTTTCAATAAAGCAATTTCATTTTGTATTTTTGAAAATGACAAAAAATGGTGGTTTGTAACCGTTGATTCATAAGGGTTTGAGAGCACTAAAAAAGTAACTTTTCAATTTTCGACCGTAGAATTGATGCAAAGTGATATTGCTTTCACTTTGCTGCATTTTGATGTTTTTCAAAATGGGTATCTTCTCGTAACTTCTTCTGTTACCGGCAACTAACTTTAGCCATCTCTTCTGGTGATACAGGCGGGAAATAAGTATCATAAAAATTCCATACTTCTAGCTCAATCAATCTGACTATTTTTTCTTTTCCCTGTTCCCACAGCGTTACTATCATTTCGTCGCTTTCCCGATCATATTCAATAGATTTCACAGCAATCCTAGTGTAAGTTTTCGCGTTGGGTACACCAATATATTCAAAAGTTATAGAATAATCGTGATGCTTTTGGGCGATAAAATTTCTCATCTGTTCAATTTGCTTTTCCCAATCAGGGTTGTTGCCTTTTAAGAATGCCTCTTTTTTTTCACGGTACTTTGGATTACATAACACCTGCTTATCTACATAGGCCCATCTGCGATCACTTATAATTATCGCCCCTCATTGTTGTTTATAACTCTGCTTTCAATTTACCACTATTTCCTTTTTGTGTCAAAGTCATCTTCTGATGTGGTGATTCTGGATTTTCTGTGGGGAAAAAATGGACTTGCTACAGGGCATATTCCCCAACAGGGGGAATGAATATGCCTTGTTTTACCTGCCATGGCTATGATTATCACCAAATATCCACTTTTTGATAGGTGTTTTACTCCCGTACATCTCTTGTAACCCTTGATATATAAGCGTTTCAAACGTCAGGTAGAAAAGTTGTAGAAACATATGACTATTGATATAGTCCCATGATAATGATTGTAATTATCTTTCGCAATAAATCGTATGATGTTCTCATTTGTATTTGGTAGATGTTTCAATCAGTGCAAGTACAACGGATGCTGTATCTCGCTAGTTAAGCTATGTGCTTATCTTGTTATACATATTGTTAATTTATTATCAATATAATGCTTTACTTAACATCACCATCTGTAACATACTCTTTTTCAAGTGGATAATTATCCTGCATTTCAACATTCATCCTATCCAGTTCAACGCCTACTTCAGTATAGGGCGATTGTTCAATAATGGTCTGCTTAGAGATAGCGCCCATATCATACTGCGTCTTGAGATCATCAAGCAAGCTGGAGGTATCCACCGGGCGATTGTAGTTCATGTTAATGGCGAGCGTGTCAAACAGTTCATCGGTGAAGTGGGCGTTGATGATCTTCCGTATATAGGCGAAGCGTTGTGCTACCCCTTCTTTGAAGTAGATTGCTGTTCTCTTTGCAACGTTATCAATCAAGGAATAGAGCAGCTTTAGTGAAACCTCGCTTACGTTGGCAATGTTACTCTGCCCGAACACAACGGCGGGCACTTGTGCCACGGTGTATAGCTGACTAATGAGGGTATCCAGCAGGAGCTTGATACTGTTGCTATCAAGTATAGCATTGGCGTATTTGAAATCACCACCGCTTTCTAGGTTAAGCACAGTACCAACCACATCTTTGTCAACCGTTGCTGTGTCTACCCTATCAGCGATGCTTACCCCAATTGGGTTAAGTGATAGTGTTGTTATGCTATCGCTCATCTTAGAAAGCAGGGCTTCAATCTCATCCACAATGGGAAGCAGATCATGAACGATACCCACATCAAACAGCCCGAAATCATCTGACCATCCGCTTTTATAGTGAATGGGTAGCCCTGTTAGGTTTGTATGGCTACTAATGAGCACAAGCTTACCAGATACATCACTGTATGTTTCCACCTTGTCTGGATAATAAATTATATAGTGCGCTATGTTAGTTAGTGCATCAAGCCAGTACTCGATAAAGGCGGTATAGTTACCAGCCGTATCATAGACGGGATAAGAATCAGCGTTATTAATCAGTTTACTTTTGGCGTTGCCGGATTTATCCAGAAACACATACTCGAAAGCGTTTCCATAAGTGAAGATATCTTTGTAGATATCGTAGTCAAGGCGTGCATAGTTGGCTTTTTTATAAATCTTCTGAAAATCCGTTGCAATGGCATTATCGCCAATAATGCTAACAGGATTGCCAACCGAGTATGAACAGTGAAAATCCAAAATGGATTTTATTGTTTGAAAAATGATCTTTGCCGTGATAAACTCTGTTCCTTTGAATTGAAAGTTCTTCCGCTGCAATACTTTATGAGCACCTTCAAGGTAGCTGGAAATATTGAGAATTTCATTGATTCGCTTTCTTTGCTCTGGGTCATTTATAATATCGTTTATATTCAAACTAAAACCTTCTTTCCGTTATGCGGCATAATTAATGCCCTCTTTGAAACCATGTATAGCCAGGCACAGCGCAATTACCAAATCATCATGCGCTCCACGAGCAGCGTTCATTTTTCCTTCGGAGTAGGTGTACAGCTTCATTTCCTCAAGTAATTCTATGCTTTGAATGAAAACGTCGCCATTTTCAAAGTATTCAACAGCATCATTAATGAGTATGGGTTTGCTCTTTGCACTCGTTACAAAGCCAATTTTCTTAATGATTTTTCCTCGTTGGTCAAATTCTTTATGTTTATAAATGTTACGATATTTAAAGTCGTTATATAGTTTTTCCAGAACAGCACTACCTGCGCTTGCCTTTTCAACAACGAGTAATGCTTTGTTATAGTAGTGGCCAACAGCATTTACAATCCCTGCAAATTGATAAGGTTTGATGGTGTTGCTGTGAAACTGTGCAACCTGTTTCAAATCTTTATCCAGAACGATTAAGGCGTTATAATCATTTATACCGCCCAACCCTTCAGAACAATCAACACCAATATAGTATTTAGCAAACGGTTGAGGTTCTTCCCAAACTTTATAAGCCCGGTTTAAATGTGGTTGTAATTCTTCTGGCAACGAAGCAACTTCAGCAAGGGGCTTTTCTTTTGCTACGGCGAGCAAGTAGCGATGTATCATTTCAGAATTGAAGATGTTACTCCCTGTGGTGATAAATGCTTCGGTAGGCGTGGTTGGAAATTCTTGCTGGAACGCTTCAACACTTGTATTCTTGATTTTTATTCTTCGCCAAACAAGCTGTTCAATGGTCGCTCCGATTCTGTAGTAGTCGCGCTCAATTTCATCAAGTTCATTCTCTTTAAGAAGGTGGTCATGTGTCGCCAGATATTTTTCAGTATAGAGCTTGTATTCCTGAGAGAACATCAACTTATCATCTATCCAGCCAAAGAAGTAGGGCGTATAAAGATTCTCTCCATTGGTAGCGTGATTATACAATTCAGAAAAGCTATTTAAACCATTGGCGGTAGATTCTATACATAGTTTCCCGCTTGGTGTAAGGGCTTGTTCAATGGCAATCAGTTGCTTTTGGACAACATTTTCTTTCCAGAACGCCAATTCAGATAGATGTACATATGATAGTGTAGCCCCACGGCTTATTTCCTTGGTTCCTGCCGTAGCACAGGTGATCTTACTACCATTAGTGAACTTCAGTTCTTTACGGTTATTAGCAATAAGCTCTGGCTTTAAAACCGCTGGAATACTATTGTAAAGTTGCTTCAACTTATCAAAAATTGCTGTTGCACTATCGTTGCTGTAGCTAACCAGTAAGCAAGCTGAGTTGGGTTTGTTGATTGCCATGTAAATTGCATAGGCACAGGCGGCAGAACTGATACCAAGCTGGCGGCTTTTAAGCACAATAGAAAACTTGGGTAGATTGGTAAATAGCTCCTTCTGTTGTGGATTAAGTAGAAATGGGACTTCCCTTCCCTCTTTGTTGGCAATTCTCATAAAGTTCAAAGTATACAGGGGAAAGGATTTAATTACGGTTGCAAGCCGCTGAGCATCCGTCAATAGAACACTGCTTTCCGCAACTCTTCATTAGTCAGCGATGCAAATTCACCGTTAATATTCTTCACTTTTTGGAAATCCACAATATCCAGAGCATGAACAATCAGAGTTCCGTTAAAAACAAATACATTGAATTCTGTCAATTCTACGGATACAACGGAGGTAGATTTTACCTTGCCTTTGAGTTCATAAGATAAATAATAATTATAATTTTCCAGATCAAAAACACCATCGTTGACTAATATACGAAGTTCGGCTATTGCATCTTGGTATGTTTTAAGTAGCGGTCTATATTGCTTGAGTTTCATTCAGAATCATCCCCGCTTTCTTCATCAATCACAATATTAGCAATAATCTTCTGAAGCTCTGTCTGGCTTTCATCGGCAAAAAACTTTTCGCTAAAATCAGTAAAAGCTCGGAATGAAGCTACATCTTCTTTGGCTTTCTCAAAATACAAATTATACAGATCGACTAAACGTCGATTATGCAGGCGTTTAAGAAGATACTTGGTTGCCGCCTGTACACGCTCTTCTAGTAACCATCTACTTGCAGATTCTTCAGTTGTTGCATTGGGAATCATCTTGAATTTATCCTTTAGCTGTTCAAAACATGAAATGTTATTATGGTCTGGTAAAAGCTCCTTGGCGTATATCCAGAGCAAGTAAATTACTTTATATTCAGGAATCAGTTTCTTGAGTTGAACCATTAATGTATCTTCTTTTGCGTTAGAACCTTTTGAAAAAATATCGCGCATGATTGCATACCTCCTTTAATTGTGCTGGATAGATAATCAGCAAATGCAGCAATAGAAATAAAGTAAATGACTAAAATAAGCATTGAACTTCCTTCTTTCTTTGGTTTGTTTTTATCTTTATCTGTTCTGGATATGTTATCAGATAGTATGGAAGCATAATTGCTTATTGCTGAAACATAGTTTCAGCCAAAACAATAAATGCGCATTACTATATATTATATACCCCATTTTTAAAACGGCAGTACTTCATCATATTCTGGAAACGTTGGATTATATAGGGTTTGCTCTTTTGCCTCATCAAAAAATGAACTAAATAGTAACTTTCTCTCTTGTTCAAGATCAGCTTCGATATCAATGACTTTTACTTTCCTAAACACCAAACCGTCACGTTCTGGAATTGATTGTAGAAAGCTGTCATATTCAAAGGCAGTGAGATTCTCAAAGTAGGTAAAAAACTTTGATTCTGTTTTTGTGAGTTCTCTGCATTTATTTTTATATTTATATTTTGGCTTACAATCCTTGATCTTCTTAAAATAGTATTCATATTCAGCAGGAGAATAGTACCGTTTATGATTAAAAGTTAAACCAGATGCGTAACTTTTTATAACATCCCATTGAATTGTAATGATTTTTTTCTCTCTACTATAGCAGATTAGGCATTTATCGTGCAGCCGCTTCCTTATTTCAGATATTTTGTTTCTTGCTATATTTGTCTTATTCTCAACTAAGGATAACGCAGGTTTAAAGCCAGCGGAACAGGACTCGTAGTATAAGAACAAATTGCGTTCTCGCTTTGGAAGTTTAATATTCTTACATGCCTTTTGTGCAATTTCTTCATGATAGCGTGGTTTGTTGTTTTGAATTTTCGGTGGATATGATACATATCCATCGTTGGTTTCTTCATATTGGTTTGCCATTAGCTCACTTCCTCCATAATAGGCAAGGTGCAGACCATTCCATACCTTGCCGGACAACAATATTTATAAGTCAATTCCTTCTAGTAGACACAAATCATCATCAATAATGCAATCCACCGATACGGTTTCAGTATTAGGAGCAACTTCATTTGCCGTTACAACAGGTTTTTGTTGTTCCTTTCGCTTCTGAATCTCTTGAACATACATATTGTGTAAACGTTGAACAACTTCGATTGCCTTTTCAAGTTCAGGGGTTTTTTCAAAGTAAACCTTATGCTTTCCCTTGTTATTGGTAATCTTGCTACAATGAAAGCCCAAGTCGAATAAATTGTTTGCCACGGAAAAATTATTGACAAATATTGTTGAGTTCAAATTAGGGGTATTACTCATGTACATATTCTCCCTTCTCGGTTTTATACAATTCCATAATGCCTTGAAATTCTTCGGTTTCATCAAAAACGAAGATTGTCTTTTCTTTATCGTTCTTGTCAGGTTTAATATCAATAATCTGCATTCCATTTTTTAGCAGGAAGCGGGCAACCTTCGGGGAAAAAACCAGTTTTGCTCTTTTCATTTTTATATCTCCTTAG
The DNA here is from genome assembly GCA_963675655.1 of Candidatus Limiplasma sp. Lineage (GTDB taxonomy): Bacteria > Bacillota > Clostridia > Christensenellales > Aristaeellaceae > CAXXOK01. The sequence goes on along the minus strand of OY776489.1, from coordinate 2,782,021 downwards.
TATGAATAGGTTACTGTGTTAGCATAGGGTTTACGGCTGAAAACATCTTGTTTTGTGGGACGCTAACTTTGTTGCTTTCCTCTTGCTTTGTCTGAAACCACTTTGTTTGTACTGGAAAGTAAAGTTGACTTAGTGGCGTTATGTGAAAGCTCAATTCTTTGGCTATTTTATCGAAGTTAAAATCTGTTTGCAGATACCCATCTTTTTGTATACTTATCTTTGCGAATGTACTGTACTTTTTTGACATTTCGTTACACTGACTTCTACTTGTATTAATGAGGATATGTTCAAGCCAGTCCAACTTCAGCTTTTTTGCCCAGTCAAGCCACTGTTGACGAAAATTGTAGTATTGTGTATACCAAGCATCAATTAAAACTAAAAACATTGCTATTTCTTTTGGATACTTTTTGATATCAACGTCATACAGCGAACACACCATAAGCAGCGTGCTTCCGGCGTATTTATCTGTATATTTCTCAACACCAGCATTTAGATTAATAGCTTGTGGGTTATTAATGTGTTGATAGTGGTTTCCAAAGCATTTTCCTTCCACAAGATCACAATCAACATATATCGGTTCTTTACCCGTTGTAATTTCAGGATTTATATACAAGCCGTGAAAGTTATAAAAGCCACCAATTTGAACACCGAATTTGTTTCTTAGGATTAGACAGGATAAATAGCTATCCATATCGTTTGTTAGCACAAGATAATACTTGCTAGAATCTAAATCCACACTCCATTTTTTCTCCGGGTCATTAACCCAGTTTTTGATATATGACATTTATAGAAACACTCCAATTCTGCTCGGAACCTTCTAAACAAGAAAATTCTCATTATAAATCTCCTCTTCTTTCATCTTTTTTGTTTGCTTTAGTACGTTCATTTCTTAAGTTCATCAATGCCATTCATACATTGCTGACACTTTTTGAAGTAGGCATTTATTAGGCAGTCGCGCATTAATTTATAAGCATCAGGGGTTATAGGTCGCTGTTCGTTTTCGATTTGCCCGTAGTATTGAACTGAATATGGATATCCACCAAGTTCTTTAACTTCTTTTGCTGTTAGTTTATAATCACGTCTTAGGTTTTTAAGCTGTGAAGCCGTTAGCATTTGCCTTATCTCCTTTCATGTAAAAATAATAAAACCCTTATAGTGTAAGGATTTTCAGCACTCTTGTTTGCTTTTTATAAATAAAGAGAAGGGCAGGAGCGGAAACCCCTGCCCAGATATTACAAATTGTGTTGATCGTCTTTTCTAGTCCTCACAATTAGGAGTTTTTAAGGATGCAAACGCCGTAATCGTCCATGGTATGCACTGCATGAATGGTATCAGCAACAAAGCTATACTGGAATAGATTCATGTTGTAATCTTCATTCAGAGTAATATCTTCCTTGAACATGTAGCCCAGAGCATCTTTCTTGAGAATAGTGGTCACGCACTGGCTGTTTACAGTATCGTATGTTCCAATTGAGGTGAGATATACTGGAATGCCGATAAAATAGCCGATAAGTCCGTTATCGCCCATCATACCGTTTCCGGCTGTCTGATATGTTAGGTTGGTGGAAGTAAATTCATCCATAGCAACAAGAGTTGGATAAAGTTTCGGATTGACGACAATACCAGCGAAGGTATTAGTTTTGAGTTGATCGCCAAACTTTGCAATTCCGTTAATTAGTTCAGCAGCAGTAATAACTTCTTTTGCTGCCGTAGCTTGTGCAAGAGTAGTATTTCCAATTGCTTCAGCCGCAATGTTGATATCAAAATTCTCGGCTAATGCGATACCGATTTGGGAAACAACAATATCTTGAAAACTTCCTGGGCTGGAAAGTGCATCACGTTTGTAGAATTTACCACCAGCGGCGATATGTAAAACCGTGGCAGATTCATTGCTCATGTCCACATCGTCAGGCACAAAAGCAGTACCTTTTGTGACTGTCTTTGCTGTGATAGTTCTGGTGAATTTGGGGAAGTTAATGGTTTCACCATATTCACGGATTCCAAAAACTTCATTGGTTACATTGGTAGCCAACTTACCCCAAATTAAGTTTTTTCGGAAAGGAACAAGAACGGAATTGGAAAAAATCTCTGGTACAAATAAAGCCATGTGAAAACATCTCCTTAATTATTTTGATTGAAATAGTCGTTCAAATAGCGACGGGTTAGTATCTTTAAATTTCACTCTTTCGGAATAGGTCAGATTTTCAAATTCATTTTTTGATAATTCTTGTGTTGGTGTATGCTGTATTGGTACAAAGGCGGTTTGCTTTTGCAACATGTTTGCAAGTTGGTCAAGATCAGCTTCGGGATTTAGATAATCAGAAAGCCCCTTATCCAGCCCCAAAGCGGTAAGCTTTGAAGTTAGGTCAAGTTGCTTTGCCTTTACTGCCAAACTGCGCTCCTGTGCTTCTACTTCTGCAATACGCTTTTCAAGTGTGATTTCCGCTTCACTCTTCTCCGTTGGTTTCAGCCCTTTGATTTCTTCTTCAAGTTCTTTAACCTTCTTTGAATACTGTGTCCTTACTTTGTCGCACTCTGATTGAATTAGAGCATCCGCTTCTTTTTGGGTATAGTATTTCTCCTGAATTTCATCCATTTGTTTGAACCTCCTAAATTTTATTGTTCCTGCCCATATGTCCCTATGATAGTTACAGCGGGCAAGCCCGATAGTTAGTTGTGAAACCTACATTTGCGAACCGTGAATTTTGATTGCTTTATCTGGATAATTCATTCTTCTAAAGCAATCGAGAAGAGTACTGCTTCTTTGTTTTTCTTGGAGGAATGCAGGTTTGAACTGCAAGGAAGAAGCAGCAAGACCCATACCATGCTTATGGCAAAAGCATCGCGTGCCAACGGGGGCACGTTTCAATTTGCAGCAATATACTACAAACTGAAACGAACCTCCGATAATAATCATTCTCTTACCACAAACACACAAAACACGCAGAATCATGTAGCCCTTATACATCAAGGACTTATGGTGTTTTCTAAACACGGAAAATTTACTACACTATCCCTTACCATTAATACACAAAACACGCAAAGCCGTGAATCCAAGATACATCAACGGTTTTCTGAATTTCTTAAACCGTTACATAGTCGATCACCTCTGTGGCGTGGAATACTCGATAAGAATTTGTGATACTTTCCCATATCAATAATGTACAAATAACGCGAAGCTGTGAAGCCATTTCAAATAAGGGGTTTGCTAGATTTTCTAAACACGGATAGTCATTTATTTCAACTTCTCTATCCACAAATACACAAAACATGCAAACTTACGCATCCCTTATATATCAACGGTTTGCTGCGTTTTCTAAACTGTCTTAATTTTTATCCTTATCAATAATATACAAATAACGCAGAATCATGCAGCCATTGCATATCAACGGTTTGCTAGATTTTCTAACTGATTACATGCTCCCGTTTTTCATATACGCTTCTTACTAATCTCATATATGCAATTTTTCACACGTAACTTCCTTATCAATAATGTACAAATAACGCATAATTATGCAGCCATTATAAATCAACGGTTTGCTGGATTTTCTAAACCGTTACATTTATTCCTAAATTTCTCAACGCGACTTCTTGTCTGTTCTCGATTTACTTCTTCCCAACATTTTTCACAAAACGATTGTCTGTTTGAAATTTAATAGTTATAATCTTTCAATTTCCTTATCAATAATGTACAAATAACGCTAAGTCATGCAGCCCTTACACATTAACGGTTTGCAGGGTTTTCTAAATGGTAAAGTCATATATTTCAACTTCTCTATCCACAAATACACAAAACATGCAAAGTCGTGAAGCCATTTCAAATAAGGGGTTTGCTAGATTTTCTAAACACGGATAGTCATTTATTTCAACTTCTCTATCCACAAATACACAAAACATGCAAACTTACGCATCCCTTATATATCAACGGTTTGCTGCGTTTTCTAAACTGTCTTAATTTTTATCCTTATCAATAATATACAAATAACGCAGAATCATGCAGCCATTGCATATCAACGGTTTGCTAGATTTTCTAACTGATTACATGCTCCCGTTTTTCATATACGCTTCTTACTAATCTCATATATGCAATTTTTCACACGTAACTTCCTTATCAATAATGTACAAATAACGCATAATTATGCAGCCATTATAAATCAACGGTTTGCTGGATTTTCTAAACTTCTAGCAGTATTTCTATATTTTCCTTTATTGTTGTTCCAACAATTTCTTTTTATTTCCTTCTCTTTTTCTTTCCAACATTTTTCACAAAACGATTGTCTGTTTGAAATTTAATAGTTATAATCTTTCAATTTCCTTATCAATAATGTACAAATATCGCTAAGTCATGCAGCCCTTACACATTAACGGTTTGCAGGGTTTTCTAAATGGTAAAGTCATATATTTCAACTTCTCTATCCACAAATACACAAAACATGCAAAGTCGTGAAGCATTTCAAATAAAGGGTTTGCAAGATTTTCTAAGTGTCCACAGAGCGAATCATTCATGAAGTGTAGAATGCTCCGTAAGGCGTCCTTCTTACTTATCCTTACCACAAATACACAAAACACGCAAAATCATGCAGCCCTTATACAAAAACGGTTTGCTGGATTTCCTAACTGATTACATTTCATTTTTACCTTCTCTATCCACAAATACATAAAACACGCAAAGCTGTGAAGCCCTTATACATCAACGGTTTGCTGTGTTTTCTAACTGTGGACAAGATTCTCTATTACTTATCCTAATCAATAATGTACAAATAACGCAAAGCCGTGAATCCAAGATACATCAACGGTTTGCTTGGTTTTCTAACCCGCTAGCAGATTCTATTCTGACAACAAGAAGAAGTATAAATAGAGCAAAAGTCAACTCACTTTGCTGTCTTTCTAAATTTACTGATGCTATCACTAACGGTAGTCATTGTACTTTCATGATCGGTATCAATCAAGTGCGTATAAACTTTTGAAGTTACGCTAGTAGATGCGTGACCAAGCACACGACCAATATTATATAATGGAATCCCGAGATCATTAGCAATAGATGCAAATGTGTGACGTAGTTCATGAAGATGAAGCGGAGGGAACCCATTTTTTATGATGAACTTGGTAACTAATTCGCTAATGTAATTAGGGCGGTAAGGTTTGCCATCTGGGAAAGTAACAATTAGCCCACTATCTTCAAAGGTATTCCCAAAGAACAGCTTGTTCTCTAAGTACTCTTTTTTCAACCGTTTGAGTACTTCAAACAGATCATCGCAAATATGCTCGGTTCGTAAACTTGTTTTTGTTTTTGGACGCTTTGTGATAATTTTGTTGCCTGCGGATGTGCGCACTTCTGCTATGGATAGTATTCGCTTATCCAGATCAACGTTATCCCATTTCAAACCAACAATTTCTTCTCTGCGCAAGCCACAATATCCAGCAAGAAGAATCACAATTTCTAACCTGTGACCAGCGGCAGCATCCATAAGCGCCGCTAACTGCTCTTGATTGTAGAAACGTTTTTCATTCTCTACAATAGCTGGCGGTTCAACTCTATCTACTGGATTGCGAAGAATTTTATCTTGATTAACCGCAACCCTCAAAGCACACTTCAACAAATCGTGATGCTTATGAACTGTATTACTGGAAAGATTCTTTTCACGAATCATCTTATTATAATATCTGGTTATCATTTCAGGATTTAGTTTTTGCAGTTTGATATCACCAAGGTTCGGGATAATATATCTTTTGATAATTCCCTCGTAGCCGTAAGCCGTGGTTGCTTCTCTGTTCGGCTTAACTATCTCTTCCAGCCAGTAAGTAAGCCATGATGCTAGTGTATCGGTTACAGGTAGCACAACTTCACCTTTTGCACGATTGCCCTCAAAAACTTTTAAAGCAATTACAGCTTCATCTTTGGTATTAAATGGCACTACCTTCTTTGTGGCTTTGCCGTTTTCATCCTTCCCATAATAGAAGGTAGCATAGAATTTCTTCTTCGCCTTGTCGTATGCTATGTTTTTCAATCCCTCAACCACAACGCGATTCCCTTTGCTTTCTGTTTTCTGCTTAGCCATTTTTTCTACCCTCCTGCTCTATGGGCGTTTCTACCCACGACCATATTATACCATATTCTTCTGACTATTTCTACAACCATTTCTACCCATAGAAATTGGTCTTGATATGTATACTATATACAGCGTTGTCATATAGATAAAAGCACCATATCTTGTAGATACAGTGCTTTTTCGTGGTGGAGGTGAGGGGAGTTGAACCCCTGTCCGAAAGCATGCCGATCGAGTCTTCTCCGAGCGCAGTCAAGAATTTAGGATTCCCCTCGGCGCACGCCTCTTGACAGGCTTGCGCTTACGGTAGCTTCATATTACGGGCTTTACCTCAAAGCTTTGGCAGGCTCGTTCCCCACGTTAATGACGCCGAGCTCCGAATCCGTGGGCAGTTCGGTTCGACGTGCGGCATTACGCCGCGAACGCTAAATCGTTAGTGTCAGTTATTGTTTTTCCCCGTTGTTGCGCGGTACAGGGGCCGCGGCTCGCTTACCCGGCCTTCATCAACTCCCGTCGAAACCGGTACACCCCCATGTGTTTAAGCTACTCGTCCCGCTTGCGGTTAAAAGCTCGTTCCATTTCCCGTTTCGCATCGCGTTCTGCTGCCGTGTTGCGCTTATCATGCAACTGCTTTCCTTTGCATACACCTAATTCCACTTTCATTCTCCCATTTTTCAGATAAATTTTGAGTGGAATCAGTGCAAAGCCTTGCCTGCTGACTAATCCTGCTAACTTGCGAATTTCGTTCTTGTGTAGCAGTAGCTTTTTTGCCCGCAATGGATCATGGTTAAATAGATTTCCTTGCTCATAGGGACTTATGTGCATTCCTTCAATAAAGATTTCGTTGCCGCGTACCATGGCAAAGCTTTCTTTCAGGTTTACACGGCCTGCGCGAATGCTTTTTACCTCGGTGCCCAGCAAACTGATGCCGCACTCGTAGGATTCCTCCACGAAATACTCATGGTAGGCTTTTTTATTCTGCGCGACAATTTTAATGCCTTGCTGGCGCGGCACGTTGCCCCCTCCTTAGCGTTCAACACGCGCATCCGCAGGATGCGCGCAATTTATTATACCATATTTATACTCGGTTGCAAAGAGAAAGAAAGTGCTTTATAATGAGGCATCACAGTAATGAAGGGGGATTCACATGCCCGCCGATTCCATTCGCGCTAAAGCATCCGAGGCACGCAAAGCGAGCCTAGCCCTCAGTGCCGCATCCATTGAGCAGCGAAATCAAGCATTATTATCCATCGGGGAAGCCATTCGGCGGCATCTGCCCGCTATTTTTTCCGCCAACCAACGGGATGTTGCAAAAGCAACTGCCGAAAGCCTGAGTGCTCCACTGATTAAACGTCTGCATTTTGGGCAGGAGAAAGCGGAACGTGTAATAGAAGGTTTACAGGCATTGGCGCAGTTGCCCGATCCTCTTGGACATGTGCAGTATGCCAACGAACTGGCTGACGGGCTGAAATTATACCGCGTATCCTGCCCCATCGGCGTAATCGGTATTATTTTTGAAAGCCGGCCCGATGCATTGGTACAAATTAGCTCGTTGTGTTTAAAAAGCGGAAACGCCGTACTGCTTAAGGGCGGGCGTGAAGCTATGGAGACTAACGAAGCTTTGCAGGAAGCCATTTTGGAAGGCTCTCGTAAAGCCGGTTTGCCGGAAGGCTGGAGCCATTTGCTGCATTCACGGCAGGATGTAGACGAGATGCTTAAGCAGGATGATTGTATCGACCTCATTATTCCCCGCGGCAGCAACGCATTTGTTCACCACATCATGCAAAACAGCGCTATACCGGTACTGGGACACTCCGAAGGCATCTGCCATGTTTATGTCGATCAGCACGTGGATGAAGCGCAGGCTGTAGCTATTGCGGTTGACAGCAAGGCGCAAAACCTATCCGTATGCAACGCGGCTGAAACTTTACTGGTACACCAGGCAATTGCTGATAGTTTCCTGCCGAAAGTGGCCGAGGGTTTGCGTGCAAAAGGCATTACCTTACGTGGAGATGAGCGTACACAGAAAATCATCTCCTGTGATCCCGCAACTGAGGAAGACTGGCACACGGAATATCTGGACGCTATTATTTCTATTAAAGTCGTGAAGGACTTGGAAGCTGCTATTGACCATATCAATACCTACGGTTCCCGGCATACCGATAGCATCCTGTCTAAGGATACTGCGGCCATCGAAACCTTTATGACATTGGTGGACAGCGCAGATGTATTCGCCAACTGTTCCACTCGCTTTTCAGATGGATTCATGTTTGGTTTTGGCGCCGAAGTCGGCATCGCCACCGGAAAAATCCATGCCCGCGGCCCCATGGGGCTGGAAGGTCTTTGCACTTATAAATATAAGCTGTACGGGCACGGCCACACCATGTCGGATCTGAACGCGGGCAAATTCAAGCTCGTCCACAAAAAACTGGATGGCAACGAATAATCACAATCTTTATCTAGTATAAAAGCACGTCTCCTCCGTTTACTGCGGTTGAGGCGTGCTTTCGTTTTGTTGTTTTTTGGGCCGGTTCAGCTCCGAGCGCATATAGAGTATGGTTAATAGTAGGCTGCATACTCCCCAGCCTACCGGGTACGCTAACGCAACCGGTATAAACGCATTGCCCAGCAGCATGTTTACATATAAATATAGTTGCCGAAAGAAAACAAATGAACCAAGCATTACAATCACCGGTGCCCGCGCTATACCAATGCCGCGTAATGCCCCTGCAAATATCTGGTTAAAGCACAACAAAAGGTAAAATGGAGAAATGATCATTATAAACCTGCGGCCGTATTCCAGCACATCCTCTTCCTGCGTAAACATTGTCAGTAATGTCCGGGAAAAGCTCATTACGATGATGCTCAATATCGCAGTAATGATAAGCGACATCTTCAACGCCTGATTAGCGCCCTGTCTGGCGCGGCGCAAATCTCCCGCGCCATAGTTTTGTCCGACAAACGTTGTAGATGCCATACCGATGCTCTGTACCGGTATCAGTATCAGCCCATCCAGCTTACTGTAACTGGCCCAACCGGCCATACAAGCCGAACCAAACCCATTGATGTATCCTTGCACGAAAACATTTGAAAATGAAGTAACAGCCTGTTGAATCGCGGAAGGTATACCAATGCGGACAATCTGCCTGAACATCTCCATGGAAAACCGCATCCGTTTCCACCGGATTCCATAGGGCGCGTCTTCCTGCGTAAGGGAAATCAACACCAAAGCAGCCGAAACGAGCTGCGCTATGATCGTAGCCAGTGCCGCTCCGGCAACGCCCATTTGGAAGAGTACGATAAAAATTAAGTCCAAAACCGTATTGGTGATGGCTGATATACATAAAAAATATAACGGCCTGCGCGTATCCCCAACCGCTTGCAATACGCTGGCGCCCAAGTTATATAAAAGCACGCCCGATAGTCCGGCAAAGTAAATTGTCAGGTATTGACTGGAAAGAGGGAATACATCTTCCGGTGTACCCATCAGGCGAAGAGCCGTATCCACAATTAACAGTCCCAGCAACGTCATCACTACGCATAACGCCAGCGCAACGATAATGGTTGTATGCACGGCGTCGCGCAGTTTTTGGTGGTCATGCGCACCGTATCGCTGCGATATAACCACGCTTGCCCCAACGCCAAGCCCTGCACAAAAACCGACCAGCATATTGATGATGCTTCCCGTGCTGCCTACAGCCGCCAGCGCTTCTTTCCCTACAAAGCGGCCGACAATAATGGTGTCAACCAGATTATACAACTGTTGAAATAACAATCCTATCGCCATGGGGATCGCGTATTCCATCAAGTGCCGCCAAATCACTCCCTGTGTCATATCCGTATCGGTCTTGCGAAATAATTTCTGCGTCTTGCTCTTCTCCTTTCGTGCTATATGTTTAATGAAGCATAGCACAACCTTGGGGAAGGGTCAACGCTTGACAATCCATTTTATATAAACAACCACACTTTGTTATTCTCTCTATATCAAGCGCGATTGCGCCATAGGACTGTATTTGCTATAATGAACACCGTTTCCTAAAGAATTGGAGATGAACCCCTATGGATGTGAAAACAAATGTTATGCGAGTGCTGGAAAGCAAGCAAATCCCATATCAGCGTTATGAATTATCTACTAAACAGGCGCTCAGCGGCGTAGAGATGGCCGATTATTTAGGGCTTCCACGGGAGAGTGTGTTTAAAACGCTGGTAACCGTTGGGAAAAGCGGACAGCACTATGTGTTTATGATTCCCGTTGCATCGGAACTGAACCTGAAAAGCGCCGCTAAAGCAGCGAACGAAAAAGCGATAACGATGATTAAAGCACGCGAGCTGCTTCCGCTGACTGGTTATGTGCACGGAGGTTGTTCGCCTATCGGTATGAAAAAGGGGTTTCCTACCTTTATAGACGCCAGCGCGCAAGCTATGGATATGATTATTTTCAGCGCTGGTAAAATCGGTTATCAGGTTGAAATGCCTTTAACTTCGCTGCAATCTGTAGTGCCGGTAACGCCTGCTCCGCTTACGTAACCCTGTCGTTACGATCTTTTCCCATGAAAAACCCTGCTTGTCAGGTTTCCCTTTTTTTGATATGCTTTCGGTGTCATAGGACAGCTCTGTATAATCAAGGTTTTTCCTTAGTTTGGGGGCAAACCGCAGAAGGATGGACGATATTACTGCCTGTTAACTCCCCAATAAACTTACGCAATCGTCCTATCGTCAATGTACCCTTGACTATAATAGTTAATTACCATTTCCATAAGAACCAATGTTTACCCCGTTCATTTGACCAATCATGAATATATAATGGAGGAACATCCATGCGTCTGCAAAAATATCTGGCTCAATGCGGAGTTGCTTCCCGCCGCACAGCGGAGAAAATGATACAAGAAGGTCGTGTAAGCGTAGACGGCCAGCCCGTGACTGTTATGGGTGTTTCCGTTGAAGCGGGTCAGCAGGTTACCGTGGATGGCAAGCCTGTACTTCCCGAGGCGGAAAAGCATTATGTTCTTTACCATAAACCCGCCGGTGAAGTCACTACTGTTACCGATCCCAAGGGGCGCGCCACTGTGCTGGATAAATTTCGCGATTTCCCCGTAAGGTTATACCCCGTCGGCCGGTTGGATTACGATAGTGAAGGTTTGCTGCTGATGACCAATGATGGTGATCTGACCGAGCGGCTTTTACATCCCTCCCGTGAAGTGGATAAGGCTTACTTGGCACGGGTTAGCCAACAGGTATCCTCGCCGGAGGCGAGCCTATTGGAGCGCGGCGTTGTAATCGACGGCCGGAAAACCAGCCCGGCTAAAGTACGTATACTCAACGTTACTCCGCTGTATACCGATATGATCGTCACCATTCATGAAGGGCGCAACCGGCAGGTACGTAAAATGGTTGCTGCGATCGGCCATCAAGTCGTTATGCTCCGGCGCATCCGTTTCGGTCCACTCAAATTGGGCGATTTGCCCCGCGGTATGTGGCGGGAACTGACGCCCGAAGAAATAAGTTCCTTACAAAAGCTATAATAAGAATCATTCCATATTGAAGCTGCATTTTTCTATGGATAAATGCAACCTGTTGCGTACAGCATACCGCCACAGGAGGTATATATGAGTGCATATCAATGTTGGCTTACCCAAAAAGAACAGTTACAAGCCAGTCTGCAGGCGTCGCAGGAAGTCTCGGCTACAGTCTACCTTATTCGCCGTGCGCTGGCGCAAGTAGAGCAAATCACCATGTCCGAGCAGCAGGACGATTCTCTGCGCCAGCAGGTGGGGATTTTATTTTCGTGTATCAAAACCTCGCTGACGCTATTGGAAGTGCCCATGAGCACAAGCACCTGGGTTGCACAGCCGCTTGCCGCTTCTGAAAAACCAAAGCAGAAGCGGAATACGGCGCGCTTTTTACTACCCGCTTGTGCGGTGCAGGCAGCCGTAGGTGTTTTCGCCTATGTAAAAGGCGAACCATTGCTATGGATTCCGTTAGCCGGCGCGCTGATTGCAACAATCATCGGATGGCTGCAATCGCACCGTTCCCACGCCCCGCAGCTTCCGCAGGATCGTGTTAAAGTAACAATCACCCCCGATAGGGATAGACTATTGCAGGCTATTGATGCACAAATGAAAGCAATAGACCGCTTTGCGAACGATTTTGCTTATTTAAACGAGCAGATCGCCCTGCGCAGCGCATCACCGGAGACGCAGGACATCGCTTTGCTTGCGGAGCTGATGCAAGCTGTTTGCGAATGCGAGGGTGAATCCGGCGAAGATGCAGTTGCCGCAGCAAGGTTACTGCTGGCAGGCCGCGGGGTGCGCGCGGAAGCCTATAATGCGGAGATTGCAGGCAATTTTACCATTTTACCCAGTTTAAACAAAACACGTACGCTGGTACCAGCGCTGGTTTCGCAAAAAGACGGTTCTCTACTTTTTCGGGGTACCGCCGCCGTGCAGGAAGCGTCACAATAAGAAGCTTTCTTCCTCAAAAACAACATGCACCGTTCAACTGTGATAAGGAGCAGAACATGCGATATATTGGTTTTGACTTAGGCGACGGAGAGAGCGCTGTTGCACTTTTTCAACAGGGCTCAGCCATTGAGCCGATTATTCAGCCGATTGTCGGCAGTAAAAGCATCATCTCCGCTGTGGGTTTGCTCAATGGCGAGATCGTCATTGGTGAGCAAGCCTATACCAGTGTCATGGCGGATGATTTAAGCGTACGTTTTAAAAGCCGCTTCACCGACGACCCGCACAGCTATGATACGATCGTCCGCTTTGTGAAGGGCATTTTGCAAGCGCTTCGCGATACGGATGCCTACCAGGATGACGACCGCGTTGTCGTCGGGTGTCCGGCCGGGTGGAATGCCGCAGCGCGCGCCCGTTATGCGGATTTGCTCGTCAGGGCGGGTGTACGTGCTCCGCAGGTTATCTCCGAATCCCGTGCAGCATTTCTATACGCTAAGTATGCAAAAACCATTGCGCTTGATTTGGATCTTCTGCGGCAAAGTGCATTAGTTATCGATTTGGGCAGTTCAACGCTGGATTTTGCGTATATTGTCGACGGACGGGAAACCGGAGTCGGCACTTTTGGCGATACGCATTTAGGTGGCGGTTTGCTGGATGCGGCAATTCTACAGCGTGCCGTGGAACGCAGCCGGGATAGTCAGGCTATTGAAGCTGTTTTTATGAAAAGCCGCAGTTGGTATAGCTATTGCGAACTGGCAGCTCGAAAGGTAAAGGAGCAATATTATAACGCGCTTTCACAGGAGACCGCCCCTTCTATCAGCAAGAGCCTGCGCATTTATTATGACGGTGTACAAAAAATAACGCTTACTATGGATGCTTCAGAGGCGGAAGCCATTGAAAACGAAGTATTGGAATCACTCAATGGCATTAGTTTTTCCCGTGCGCTTCAGCTATCGTTGGAAAACGCCAAAATAGTTACGATGGATCATCCGCCAAAGCTGGTACTGCTTACCGGCGGCGCATCGCGGATGCCGATCGTGCAAAAGCAGTGCCACGATTTATTTTCCGATGCAGTGATAGTACTGTGCCCGGAACCGGAATTCTCTATTGCCAAGGGTTTAGCTTATGCAGGCTGGGTGGATGATAACCTACGCGCGTTTCGCAAAGCGATACAGGAGGAAGTCACCCCCGAGAGAATCGGCAATGTCGCGAGAAATGCACTGCCGGAATTAATGCCGGGTGTTGCCGGAGCACTAACGGAATTAACCCTTGCCGAGGCCGCGATACCCATTGCAGCCGCATGGCAAAACGGAGATATTGATACGCTGGAGCAAATGAACGACCAGATGCAGCGCCGTATCGAACGTGTACTCGCTTCCCCCATGGCCGTGGAGTCTCTCTCCCCCATACTTTCGCAATGGATGGGTGGGTTGACCAGCACATTGCAAGCCATGATCGATCCCATTTGTGATCGGTATCAGGTTCCCCGGGAAGAAATGAAGCTCGTCTTTGCCCCGAGCGGCGATTCTGCAACGCTAAAGCTGGGTGCAAAGGAACTGATGGGCTTCCCGCTTATCGGTGCGCTGGTCGGCGTTAGCCTCAGTGTTGTCGGTGCGCTGCTTTGTGGCGGCGGCGGTGTGGCTTTGATTGCGACAGGTCCGTTGGGTTTGTTGGCGGGCGCTGCTGTCGGAGCCGTCATCGCGGCCTTCGGCTGGCCTGCTGTCAGCAGCATGTTGATGCGCGCTAAACTGCCGCGTATCCTGCGCATGGCAAACGTTGAAAAACGCCTACGCAGCGAAAGCACCCGAAAGACGATACGGGATGCGCTGATTCGTGAACTCGGCAAGAAAGATGGCGAGTTTTCGCAAAAAATCATCAACGGCTTTACGACCGCCTTTCAGCAATATCTGTACCAAACGGCGCAGGAAGCGGAAATACCGATTCAATAGTTTATCCATAATCAAGCAGTTGGAATCAATCCGTCGGTTTAATTATGGATAAGTTCTTTTATAATAGCAAAACAATATGCTTGTTTATACGTTGCACTCCTCCTTGTATTTTTCCTGTTCGTCCCTTGAAAACAGTATGCAAAGCCGATACAATACAATAGAATCCCATACTGTGGGAATTTTCAGAAAGGGATAACGTAATGGAGAAAATCAAAATGACGACGCCGCTCGTCGAAATGGACGGCGACGAAATGACGCGCGTATTGTGGCAAAAAATCAAAGATCAGTTGATTTTGCCCTACGTGGATCTGAAAACGGAGTATTATGATCTAGGTCTCAAGCACAGGGATGAGACCGACGACCAAGTAACTGAAGACAGCGCACTGGCCACCAAACGGCTGGGCGTAGCCGTAAAATGTGCAACCATCACCCCCAACGCACAGCGGGTGAAAGAGTATGATTTGAAACAGATGTGGAAAAGCCCTAACGGCACCATCCGCGCGATTCTGGATGGTACCGTTTTTCGTGCACCCGTGCTGGTAGAGGGCATCCACCCTTGCGTTATCAATTGGAAAAAGCCTATTATCATCGCCCGCCACGCTTATGGCGACTTGTATAAGAACGTTGAATACCGTGTACCCGGTAAAGGGTTGGCGGAAATGTGCTTTACCGATGAAAGCGGCAAAGAAGTTCGCCTGCCGATTCACCAGTTTGATGGTCCCGGCGTTATTCGCGGCATGCACAACACCGACAGCAGCATCGAAAGCTTTGCACATTCCTGCTTCCAGTATGCTTTGGAAGTAAAACAGGACCTGTGGTTTTCCACTAAGGATACCATTTCAAAAACATATGATCATCACTTTAAAGATGTTTTCAACGATCTGTATGAAAACACCTATAAAGCAGATTTTGAAAAAGCCGGCATCAGCTATTTCTATACCTTGATTGACGATGCTGTGGCTCGTGTCATCCGCAGCGAAGGCGGCTTTATCTGGGCGATGAAAAACTACGACGGCGATGTTATGAGCGATATGCTTGCTACCGCGTTCAGCAGCCTGGCAATGATGACCAGCGTACTGGTTTCTCCGCACGGCCAGTTTGAATACGAAGCGGCGCACGGCACGGTTACGCGGCATTATTACCGTCATCTAAAAGGCGAAGAAACAAGCACCAACCCAGTTGCAACCATTTTCGCTTGGACCGGTGCGCTCAGCAAGCGCGGCGAACTGGACGGTCTTACCGCGTTGAGCGAATTTGCCGCAAAGCTTGAAAAGGCAACCATTTCGACGATCGAAAGCGGAAAGATGACCAAAGACCTTGTGCTGCTCTTCTCTGGCAAGGCGCAGGCGCTCAACACCGAAGATTTCCTTTCCGCCATTGCCGAAACCCTGCAAACCATGATGGCGTAACATCAATAAACAATATAACGATCCGAGCGGATTGCTGCTATCGCAATCCGCTCTTTGCTGTCTATTCTTAACTATGCAGCGTATAATATGCCAATTATGTCAGAAAACGAAGTATATACTAAACAAAAACGTTGAAAAACTCATACGCATTCATTCGTGCAATAGGATAAACGCGACCTTTGCAGCAAAGCATAATCTTTATCAGGCTTAGATCGTTCCTTGCTTTTTCACTCGCCGGCTAAAACTGCGACAGTACGGAAAGTAAGCTAGCCAACGTATCCCCCATTAGTAGCCGAATTCCAATAATGACTAACAAATGTAATGGGTACAAACCGTATCCCAGCCATTTCGGCATTTTCAGGTGAATATGTGACGGAACAAGGAGTAAAGGCAAGGCCATCCACATCATCGCCTGTATTCGGAATAATGGCGAGAGTACATTGCCGATGCCTGGCCAGGATAAAAAAGTAAACGGCACACCCCCAAAGGATGTAACTTGCCGTCCGCTTCCGCCCCAATACATCGCAAATGCTAAAAACACAGCAGCCAGCCCGCCTGTGCTTTTCCGCGCCGCATACATCAGCAGGATAAACGTGAGTCCCTTCCAGCCATAATCCACCTGTACAAAGCCAAGAAACAAGTAGCAAAGGATTGGAGCCCAGAACTGGCTTCCATACCATTTTTTCTGTATTCCGCCGATTGCCACAACACCTAAAAACAGTAAAAACAGTATGTTTAGCTTAGTCCACGGATTATCCAGTGCAATCATATTAATGGGTTGAGAGATAACCGCAAGGATGAGCAAACGGAACGCATATCGGAAAATGTTATGCGTATACTCCGCACCGACCACCAGACACCATACGTAAATAGGCATAGCGATACGCCCGAGAACCCGCATCTCTGGAATATTTGGGAAAACCGCCACGCCCAGATGGTCGATCATCATAAAAACCAGCGCGACAGCCTTTAACCATCCGGTAT
Source organism: Candidatus Limiplasma sp. (assembly GCA_963675655.1). GTDB lineage: Bacteria > Bacillota > Clostridia > Christensenellales > Aristaeellaceae > CAXXOK01. The sequence goes on along the minus strand of OY776489.1, from coordinate 2,765,174 downwards.
CCGTATTGCCGCCCAGCTGCGGTAAACGTTTGGCTGTAACCGTTTGCGTCTGCATCTGTTTCCATCCTCCACTCTGTCGGTTGATTATATCACACCTCTCTATACCTGCCAATTCCTCCCTACGCTTTCAGGGAAAGTTCAAGGGATGTTCATATATGTTTCACGCACTAAAGGGATAATCTTCCTGTAAGCGCAATCCTACGGACGAGGTGAATGGCGGGTGAATACATTGTGGACGAGAATGATTTCGCTGATCCTCAAAATTTTAGGTGTAGGGTTTACCGTTGCCATTTTGCTGGTACAGTATGCCGTGTTGCCTTAGCCCCGCCAATATGGAGAATGATTGAGTCTCGCAAGTTTGTTTGGTATACTGTGCATAATGGGAATCGCAACATAGGGAAGAGGGATCGGCATGAAGCTGTTGATTGTGGATGACGAACAAAAAATTAGAGCGTTGATCGCCAAATACGCCGCTTTTGAAGGCTATGAGTATTCGGAAGCGGAAAACGGCATGGAAGCGGTGGAAATCGCCCGGAAAGAGACCTTTGACCTCATTATTCTGGATATTATGATGCCGGAATTGGATGGGTTCTCGGCTGCGCGCGAAATACGAAAGACCGAACCGAACCTGCCCATCATCTTGCTCTCCGCCAGGGGCGAAGAATACGATAAAATACACGGCTTTGAACTGGGTATTGACGATTATGTCGTCAAACCGTTTTCGCCCAAGGAGCTTATGCTGCGCGTCGGTGCCGTGCTGCGGCGTGCACGCGGCGTTAGCCAGAACGAGAACGAGCATCAAACTACCGTGATTGATCAAATGGTGGTGGATTATACCGCCCGTAAAGTCACCATTCAGGATGAAGAAATCGATCTTTCTCCCAAAGAATACGATCTGTTGTTCTTTTTAGTCCGCAACCGTGGTATTGCGCTGACGCGCGATAAGCTGATTTCCGAAGTATGGGGATATGATTTCTTTGGAGATGACCGTACGCTGGACACACATATTAAACTATTGCGCCGTCAGTTAGGCGATTATGCCAAATATATTGTAACGCTCCGAGGAGTGGGATACCGTTTTGAAAAAGCATGAAATGGCCGCACCTGTAAACCTTAATCACAAACAAAAGAGCATACACATTCGTCATTTCTTTTCGCATTTGTTTACCCCTTTCAGCCGTCTGGGGGTACGAGGTAGGATTTTTATCTATTTTTTAGGGTTTACTATAACGCTGCTTGCGCTTCTCTGGGTGTTCCAAATAGCGTTATTATCGGATTTTTATCGTTTGCAAAAAACCAATATGCTCACTGCGAATCTGGATGTGATTGAAAACAACATTAATAATGAAGGTTTGCAGTTGTTGGTAGATCGTATTGCAGAAACTAATGATATCAGCATCCTCATCGTAAATGAATATGCCGAAAAGCAAATTTCCTCCGAAATGAATTCAGAAAGTATTATTGCCCGTATGTCCGGTTATGATGTGAACCGTTATATTACGCTGGCGCAGAATAGCGACACAACGCTTTACCGCATCTTTGATCTTTCTGAGGGTCACAAGAGCGATTATAATGAAAATCGTTTCAGCGGACCCGTGCCCCGTGAAGACGATGGTTTTTCCCGCAGCATGGTCGCCATTCGGTCTGTTGTTACCGACAGTGGGGATACACAGTATATCTTCGTAAGTACAATCATTACCCCTGTTGATTCGACGGTTCAAACGCTGCAAAGTCAATTTTTATTTATTGCCGTTTTCATGATCGTATTATCTTTCCTGCTTTCGCTCGTACTTTCCCGCAGAATCGCGCTGCCAATCATTGATACGAGCGAAGCCGCTATCGGCTTATCCGAAGGGAACTTTAAACCCGCTAAAACCAGTGTAAGTTACCGGGAAATCCAGCAGTTGAACGCTACGCTGATAAAAGCTGCAAAAGACTTGCGACGGGTAGATGAAATGCAGCGCGAGCTGATTGCAAATATCTCCCACGATTTACGCACACCCTTAACGCTGATCGAAGGATACGCTGAAGCGATGCGCGATCTCCCCGGCGAGAGCACACCGGAGAATATGCAAGTCATCATTGATGAAACACGCAGGCTTTCCAGTTTGGTAAACGCGGTTTTGGATTACACCGCAGGCAAGCGAGGGCTTACCCCAATCGATCCGCAGCGCTTCAACCTCACCCGTAGTATCCAGCGCATATTGACCCGATATCAGAAACTAACCGGGCTGGAAGGGTACACCGTACAGTTTGATCATTCCGACACAGTATGGGTATATGCCGATGAAATGCGCATCGGTCAGGTAGTGTATAATCTGATTAACAACGCACTTACCTATACCGGGGAAGACAAGCTAGTAATTGTACGGCAAATTGTAGAGGGCTCGCAAGTGCGCGTGGAGATTATCGATACCGGCGAGGGCATACCACAGGAGGATTTACCCAATATTTGGGGTCGGTATTATCGGGGGCAGAAACCGCACAAACGGGCTGCTGTTGGTACGGGATTGGGATTGAGCATCGTTCAGGGCATCTTTGATGCACACCATCTGGACTATGGCGTCACCAGCACCATTGGGAGTGGAACAACATTCTGGTTTACGTTGAACATTGAAACGATTGTATCCCAGCCCGGAGTATTACAGGAAGATGCGGATGACACGATAGAATAAGGAAATACATTATCATAAAAAAACAGGAGCGTCCCGGTAAGGAGACGCTCCTGTTTTGCTATACTCATATTAGAAAAAATTACTAACCGCCGCTGCCAGCAATACGCTGCCCAGCAGCACTATTGCCAATGTAAGCGCAATAACACGGTTGATTCTATTTCTGCGGTTGGTCTTTCGTTTGGTTTGTGCAGGCATTGCAGGGTTTCCTCCTTATACGGGGCTGTGGCCCCACATGCTTTAAAACGTTCTGATTATAGCATATCCGGATGTTGCTGCGCAAACCGTGTCTAACTTTTACGAATGTTTTGTGCAAACCGTTATTTTTTGCAAAAAATATTACAATAGTTATTGACATATGCTATTAATGCTGTTATCCTAAGACTGTAAATGACATATGTCAAAAACATGGGAGGTGAAAAGCAATGCCGTTTATGGATGGTACAGGTCCCCGTTGGCAGCACGAAAACGCACGTTCTTACGGCTGTCGGCATGCAGGCCGACATATGCACGGTTTCGGCGCCCAGCGCGGCGCAGGTTTTGCGTATGGCTTTGGCGGCTGCCGCATGGCTGCTGAAACTGACCGTGAAGGTCTGACTGCGCAAAAAGAGTGGCTCAACGCACGTCTTGCAGATGTGGAACAGAAGCTTAAGTCACTGTAATATGCCGACATTGCGGATGGCTAAAGGACGCTTTAGCCATCCATTGAAAGGAGGGTAACCATGCCAAGACCCAGAAAGTGCCGAATGGTCTGTGGTCTTCCGCGCGTAAACGAGTTTATACCGGGACGTTTGCAAGAGCCTAATCAGGAAACAATTATCATGACCGTAGATGAGTACGAAGCGGTTCGTTTAATTGATAATGAAGACCTATCGCAGGAAGAGTGCGGCGAGTATATGAATATTGCGCGCACAACGGTGCAGCAAATCTACAATAATGCGCGAAAAAAGATTGCTCGCGCATTAGTGGAAGGCTTGATCCTGCGTATTGAAGGCGGCGATTACCGGTTATGCGATGGAAGCGGACGCCATATAGGCCGCGGATGCTGCGGCAGACGGCATGGATGCCATGGACAAAACAGAGAGGAGAATGATGGATGATTGTTGCTGTACCTACAGATGAAAATAATGCAAGTGTGAATGTATGTGTTTCCTTTGGACGCGCCCCCTATTTTCTATTCTATAACACAGAAAATGGGGAGACAGTTTTTGCAGAAAATCCGGCAGCAGTAGCCTCGGGCGGCGCAGGTGTAAAGGCAGCGCAGTTCATTGTAGATCGGGGAGCCAAAGCATTAATTACGGTGCGCGCAGGCGAAAATGCCGCCGAAGTGCTCACAGATGCGAATTTGGATATTTGGAAAGCGATAAACGGCACTGTAAATGAAAATTTAAGCGCGTATCATCAGGGAAAGTTAAGCCGGCTTGATCATTTCCACGCCGGTTTCCATGGTAAAGCATGAAAATTGCAGTATTGAGTGGAAAAGGCGGCGCAGGTAAAACGTTCGTTGCGGTAAACTTGGCGGTTATCGATCAACAGGCCGTTTATATTGATTGTGATGTAGAAGAACCCAACGGCTATTTGTTTTTACAGCCGGATAAAGTGCAAACCACTCCTGTAACAACGCCGTTGCCGATATTCAGCGAGGACAAATGCATTGGCTGCCGAAAATGTGTAGATTTTTGCCGTTTTAATGCACTGGTCTATATTAAACAGAAGCCAAAGGTATTCAGCGATATTTGTCATTCCTGCGGCGGTTGTATGCTGGTATGCCCAACCGGCGCCGTTACCGAAACACCGCGGCCGGTAGGCGCGCTGGAATGCGGTGTCCGTAACAACGTTACCGTCGTCACCGGAAAAATGGCGTTGGGCGAAGCCTCTGCTACGCCTGTAATCCGAGCGGCGCTTGCTAATGGCGTGCAGACGGATAAAGATGTCTTTATCGATTGCCCGCCAGGCAGCGGCTGTGCCGTAATGGAAAGTGTCCGGGAAGCAGATTATTGCATACTGGTCGCCGAACCAACCGCCTTTGGGTTGCATAACCTTGCTATGGTGCAGGAGTTGGTACAACTGTTGCAAAAACCCTGTGGCATCATCATCAATAAAGCTAGGGGTGATTACCAGCCCCTACTTGATTTTTGTCATCAGCATGACTTACGCATTCTAGCTTCCTTCCCCTATCGTACAGACATTGCAGCGCTTAACGCCAAGGCAGATGTTGCCTGCGAAAAAGACGAATCCTCAAAGCAACAGTTTGCCACTCTCTTGTCCACGCTGCGCACGGAGGTGGAAGCATGAAAAAACTGCTGATTCTAAGCGGCAAAGGCGGAACCGGAAAAACCACCACCGCAGCTGCCTTTATTCGCTTTTCCGGTGCAAATGCCTTTGCGGATTGTGATGTAGACGCACCAAACCTGCACTTGGTCACGAAATTGACAACGAAACCGGATCAAACTGATTTTTACGGTTCCCAAAAAGCACAGATTGATGCCAGCTTGTGTGCAGGCTGCGGGCGCTGTCAGCGTGCTTGCCGCTTTGGAGCCATCACGCGTGAAGGCAACCACTACCATGTTGATGAATTTGCTTGTGAGGGTTGTGGCGTATGTCAGGCAGTGTGCCCCGCAAATGCCGCAACGCTTATAGATGATATTGCCGGAGAGTTGACGCTCTATCGCGGGAAACCGGTTTTTTCCACCGCAACACTACGCATGGGGCGTGGTAATTCCGGCAAGCTGGTAAGCGAAGTAAAAAAAGCGTTGTTCCGTGAAGCCGCACAGGAGCCATTCGCCATCATTGATGGTTCTCCTGGAATCGGTTGTCCGGTCATCGCTTCCGTTAGTGGCGTTGATTTGGTATTGGTCGTTGCCGAACCGTCGCTTTCCGGTTTCAGCGATATGCAGCGCATCCTGAAAACAACCGCTATCTTCGGTGTACAGGCTGCAGTTTGCATAAACAAGTATGATATAAGCCCGGAAAACACGCAAGCGATACAAACCTATTGTGAACAGCAGGGTATCCCCTTTGCGGGTCTCATCCCCTATGACTCGCATGTATCGCAGGCAATCAATGCTGGTTCAACCATCGCAGATATCGATTGCCCAGCGAAGAAAGCCCTGCAGGCTGTTTATACATTTACCGTAAAACTGTTGGGAGGCGAACCGGTTTGAACATTACAATGTTGATGGAAAACACTCCCTATGCGGATGGCTTTTTAGCCGAACATGGCTTAAGCATCTATATTGAAACAGACGATCACCATATTCTGTTTGACATGGGTCAGTCCGACGGTTTTATTACCAATGCACAGGCATTGGGTGTCGATTTGGATTCGGTAGATATTGCCATTCTCTCCCATGGTCACTATGATCACGGCGGTGGGTTAGACGCGTTTCTACGCTTGAATCATCACGCGCACGTTTACATCAACCAATATGCTTTTGAGCCGCACTTTCACGGTGCGGACCGCAGCATTGGCATTAACCCCGAATTGGCATCGCACCCGCAAGTGATACTGGTGGAGGATAAACTGGAAATTGATTCAGCTCTCTCCCTATGCGCCTGCAACGATTGGCCAAGGCCCTACCTTATGGGCAGCTACGGCTTGAACGCGGAACACAACGGTGTTTTAGGCCCCGATGCTTTCTACCACGAGCAGTACCTAACCATTACGGAAAACGGCCAACGCATCGTTATCAGCGGTTGTTCGCATAAGGGTGTGCTGAACATCATGAATTGGCTTGCTCCGGATTACCTGATCGGCGGGTTCCATTTTATGAATATTAACCCGAACAGCCCGGAACGCGAGGTGCTCGACGAGGCCGCGCATGTGTTGATGCAGTATCCGGCGAAGTACTTTACCTGCCACTGTACAGGTTTGGAACCCTACCAATACCTAAAAAGTATCTTAAAAGACAGGCTCGACTACCTGGCCAGCGGCCAGCGTATTACAATAACATAACCTTGTTGAGCAAACACGCCGTATAGAATGGCGAAAAGAAGGAGAAGAACATAATGAAAATTGCTGTAGCATGTATGGGTACCGAGGTAGCGCAACACTTTGGCCACTGTGAAAGTTTCCGAGTGTTTACCACGGAAAATGGAACTATTACCACGGAAACGAACATTGTCAATCCCGGCCATCGTCCCGGATTTTTACCGAATTTTCTGGGAGATTTAGGGGTAGAGGTCATCATTGCCGGTGGAATGGGCGGCGGCGCTGTTGAAATTTTCAACGAGCGCAACATTGAAGTCATCGTGGGCGCTGCCGGAGATGCGCGAGCTGCTGTTGCCGCCTATTTAAATGGCGATTTGAAAAGCACTGGCTCTGTATGCCACGAGCATCAGCACGCCGACGAGTGCGGGCATTAATCTCAATCCAGCTTGGCTACTCGTGCCAAACATACAAATGAAAAATCCTCCCGTTTGGGAGGATTTTTCATCTATTCATTTTCTTTGTTTTCAGCGCGCCATGTGTGCTGTCCACTTGGAGAATTCTTCTTCCGTTGCCAGCACGCGGTGTGTACCCTCCACTAAATGCTCGGTACCTTTGCTGTAATCCACTCCGAATTTCTGATAGTCGTATTCCATGGCAATCCGTTTCTTTTCGACAACAGGATTGGGATGCGGTATCGCCGAAAGCAGGCTTTGTGTATAAGGATGAATCGGATTGGAAAAAATCTCATCCTTTGTACCGGTTTCCACCAGATGCCCCAAATGAAGCACCCCGATCCGGTCGCTAATATACTTTACCATGCTAAGATCATGAGCGATAAACAGGTAGGCACAGCCCGTATTCTGCTGAATGTCTTTCATCAAGTTGACAACCTGCGCCTGTATGCTCACATCCAACGCACTGATGCACTCATCGGCGATAATTAGCTTCGGCCGCATAATCAACGCCCGCGCAATTCCCACACGTTGCCGCTGTCCGCCGGAAAACTGGTGTGGATAGCGGTTGGCATGCTCCGGCGCCAAACCTACCTGCTCCAGTATGCTTGCAATTTTTTCATGCCGTTCGCGGTTGTTGCGGTACAGGTGGTGAATATCCAAGCCCTGCCCGATAATATCGCTAACTTTTTTGCGTGGGTTCAGGCAGGCCATCGGATCCTGAAAAATCATCTGCATTCCTATGCGCAGCTCACGCTCCACGCTTTTATTCATCTTCCCGCTGATATCCTGCCCGTCAAAAGTAATGCTGCCTTTTGTCGGCTCATACAAACGGATTACACTGCGGCCGATAGTGCTTTTCCCGGAGCCGCTTTCCCCGACCAGCCCATACGTCTCTCCGGGATAAATTTCAAAATCCACCCCATTAACAGCCTTTACGGTAAAGTGTTTATTAATCCGAAAATACTGCTTTAACCCTTCCACCCTTAAAAGAGGCGCACTCATTTCCCTGCCTCCTTCCGCATCCGCTCAATACGTGCTTTCAACTCCATCGGCATTTCTACTTTAGGCGCGTTCTCATGCAGCAGCCATGTTGCGGCGTAATGCGTATCCGTCACCTTGAACATAGGCGGCATAACACGACTGTCAATGTTCAACGCGAAAATATTGCGGGGTGCAAAAGCATCGCCCGGCTTTTCATGCATCAGGTTCGGCGGGCTTCCGGGAATGGCATACAGCCGCTCGTCGTTCGTATCCAAGTCGGGCATAGCCGAAAGCAGACCCCAGGTATATGGATGACGGGGATCGTAGAAAATCTCATCAATTAAGCCTTTTTCTACAATATTACCCGCATACATAACGTTTACATAGTCTGCAACTTTTGCCACAACGCCTAAATCATGTGTAATATAAATAACGCTGATGCCCAACTCTGATTGAATGCTTTTGATCAGTTCCAATATTTTAGCTTGAATCGTTACATCCAGCGCTGTTGTCGGTTCATCACAAATCAGCACATCTGGATCGCACGCAAGCGCAATGGCGATAACAACACGCTGCCGCATGCCGCCGGATAGTTGATGCGGATAATTCTTCATGCGTTTTTCCGGCTCCGGTATACCCACCTTTTCCAGCAGCATCACTGCCTTACGGTGTGCTTCTTTTCGGCTGATATGCTCGTGCAGCAGCATACCTTCCATAATCTGCTTGCCAATCGACATCGTCGGGTCCAGCGAAGTCATCGGATCCTGAAACACCATCGCGATGTGCCTGCCATTAATGGTATGGCGTATCGCTTTTCTGCTCATTTGCAGAATATCCACGGTTTTAGGTGTTCCCTTATCTTCGTAATGGAACTCGATTTCACCGCTGTTGATGACGCCGTTTTTATCTAGTATCCCCATAACAGCTTTCATGGATACACTTTTCCCCGATCCACTTTCCCCTACGATCGCAACGGTTTCGCCTTTATACAAGTCAAGGTCTACGCCGCGAATAGCATGTACATCTCCATTATTAGTACGAAAGCTGATGTCGAGATTGCGTACGGATAAAATTATTTCTCTTTCTTCCATCGCTGCCTCACATCTCCTTCATTTTCGGGTCGAACGCATCGCGAAGGCCATCGGCAAGCATGTTAAAGCAAAGCATGAGCAGCGCCAATACAATCACCGGCGGCACAATCTGGAACGGATGGGTCGTAAAGCTTTTAAACGCATAGCTGATTAGAGACCCCAAAGAGCACATCGGCTCCGGTATGCCAAGGCCGACAAAGCTCAGGAATGCTTCGGTGAAGATTGCGTTCGGGATGGAGAACATGGTATTGGTTATCAACTGACCGATAATATTTGGTAGAATTTCGCTGAAAATGACGCGGATATTAGAAGCGCCCAGCGTATGGCTGGCCAGTACAAACTCCTGTTCTTTCAGTTTCAGCATTTGCGCACGTGCAATACGGCTCATGCCAATCCAGCCGGTAATCATCAACGCAATGGTAATGGTTAGCAAGCCTGGTTTGAGTATCAGCATCAACAGTGTAACAATAACCAGCGTCGGTATGCTGTTGATTATCTCTGCAAACCGCTGCATCGCTGAATCCACCTTGCCGCCAAAGTATCCGGATATCAAACCATAGCTCATACCAATGAGCATATCGATCAGCACCGCGACAAAGGCGATGTAAAGGCTCACCCGCGTACCCGTCCAGGTTCGCGTCCAAATATCACGCCCGAGCGCATCGGACCCAAACCAATAATAGGTATCCGATTTCTCGCCGGTTTCTTTATTCACGACATAGGCATTCTTCAGTTTTGCACCGGTTGACGTTTTCAGCGTCTCATCCCCGGTAAAGATGCCCAAGTTTTCCAATCCGGGAACGCGCGGCGCCATATTGGTTTCGGTAATGTTTTGCTGCTGGTAAGTATACGGGGAAATCATCGGTCCGAATATCGCCAGCAGGATAATTAACAATATGACGATCAGACTAAATACGGCTCCTTTATTCTGCTTGAATCGCAGATATGCATCCTTCCAGAAGCGCTGGCTTGCGAAGTTGGTATCCAGCCGGGTTTTATCCGCACCCTTTAGTTCAAAGTCGTCAGGCTCAAAGGTGATGTTCGCCAGCATTTCTTCGCTATTCATGCGCTCCCTCCTTACTCAGTCGGATTCGCGGATCGATAACGCCATATAAAATATCCACCACCAGCATGATGCCGATATACATGGCGCTGTAGATAAAGCTGAGCACAATAATAACGTTGTAATCGTTGGATTGGATCGCCGTAACCAGCAAACTGCCGATGCCGGGAATGGAGAATATTTTCTCCACGACCAGGCTGCCCGTCATCAAGCCGACGATCAACGGCGCGAGGACGGTAACAATCGGAATCAACGCATTACGCAGCACATGGCGGATAATCAGCCTGGGGCCGTAAACGCCCTTGCTTTCCGCCAGTAAAACATAATCGCTCCCTAATACCTCCAGCATTTCACTTCGGGTAAAACGCGCTATGGAAGCGATGGTAAACATACATAGCGCAATACTCGGTAACACCGAGGACTTAAAGGGCAGTTCCAAATTATACAATAGCGGGAACCAACTTAACTCGTACCCAAACACATATGCCAATGCCAGTGCAAATACGTAGGATGGTACGCTGACGCCGATAACGGATATAATGGTGGCAATGGTATCCCATAAGGTGCCATGCCATATCGCAGCCACGATGCCAAGAATCAAGCCGATCACAGCGCCCAATAAAACAGCTTGCCCGCCAATACGCAGGCTAACCGGTAATCGCGTTTGTAATAATTGAGCAATTGGCGTATTTTTACTGATGGTATAACTAACGCCAAAATCACCTTTCAGCATGTTCACAACATACTTAAAAAACTGTACGATAATCGGTTGATCCAGCCCATACTTTTCATAAAGTATAGCGCGCTGGTCTGCCGATAATTTTTCATCGTTAAAGGGAGAACCCGGCATAAATTGTAAGAGAACAAATAATAGAAGAATAACAACGAATATAGTGCCGATGGATATGAGTAGTCTTTTTATAATGTAACGTCGCATGCAGCCCTCGCTCCTCTCGTGCGGCGGCTTTTATTCACCAGGCTGGGAAAAATACCGCGCAGCGGCCAACGATGGACGCTACGCGGTATGAAACCTCGCCTTGTTTCAGGTTAGTCGATTGTGGTGTCCTTGAACACACGGTTGAGGGCAATAGAGTGGCACTGGAGATTCTGCACAGTGCTCTTTACCATCATCGCGTTGCACTTCTGGTACACCGGCAGGATAACCATGTTGTTCATGATGATATCCTCAGCCTGATGCAGTGCCGTCCAACGGGCGGAAGCATCCATTGCCAAGTCGCCGCTTACGCAGCTTTCGATGATCGCATCGTACTCAGCATCGCTCCACAGACCATAGTTATTGCTGTTGTCGGTAATCCACATGCCCAGATAGGTCATCGGATCGGCGTAGTCCGGGCCCCAGCGGGTGAGGCAGGTGCTGTAATCGCCGTTCTGAATGTCCTGAATGCGCTGTTTTTTGGTTTCTACCTTCAGCTCAACCGTTACGCCGGGCAAGGTGCTCTGCCATTCCTGCTGGATGAAGGCGGCGATGTTCTGCGCAGTCGCATCATCTTCCACAAGCAGGGTCAGGTTGAATTCGCTCTGGCCCAGTTCTTCGCACGCAGCAGCGTAGAAGGCGGCGGCGGATTCTTTATCAAAGCCTTCGTAGGTGGTAGCGGTGGCACGGAAATCCAAACCATCGGGGCCGGTAGCCAGCTGCTCGGGAACCGCGAAGGTAGCGGGCGTGGAACCGTCTTTGATGATGGAAGCGCAGATCGCGTTACGGTCATACGCCGCAGCAAGCGCCTTGCGGAAGTTCACATTCGCCAGCTCGGGCACGTCGGCCTGGTTGACGGTGATGTACCACAGATAGCCCGCATTTACGGAGATGAACTCGGGATCGTCTTCAACCAGTTCAACCTGATCGCCCGACAGCGTAACCACGTCCAGATCGCCGTTCTGATAGCTCAGCAGAGCGGTCTGGCTGTCTTTGATTACCTGATAAGTCAAGCCGTCCAACTGCACACGAGCAGCATCGTAGTAGTCAGGGTTCTTCACCAGCGTGAAGCTCGTAGCGGCGGGCTCGTAGCTCGTCAGCATAAAAGCACCGTTGGACAGCACGGTCTCGGGGCTGGTGGCGTAGTTATCGCCGCAGCTTTCGCAGAACGCGCGGTTTACCGGGTAGAAGGTCGGGAAATACATCAGGCCGACGAAGAAGCTTACAGGGCTTTCCAGTTCAACCTGGAAGGTCTTTTCGTCCAGTGCCTTTACGCCCAGTTCGTCCAGTGCCATTTCGCCGCTGTTAACAGCAGCACTGTTTTTCACCAGAGCAATATCAGTGATCATGTAAGAATACTCGCTGGCGAATTCGGGATCGCAAGCGCGCTGCCAGCCGAATACGAAGTCGTCGGCCGTCACGGGATCCCCGTTGGTCCAGAACGCATCGTCACGGATTTTGAAGGTGTAGGTGAGACCATCGTCGCTTACGGTCGTCTCGGCAGCCAGTGCGGGCACGGAAGCGCCGCTGGCGTCCATCTGGTAAAGACCGTCCGTGAAGTCAGCGATGACCTCAAAGGACGTTCCGTCCGTCGCTACCTGCGGATCCAGCGACTGGACCTCGGTTTCAATTTGTACTTTCAATACCTGCTCGCCTTCGGCTGTAGCGGAAGCAAAGCTGCCGACAGTCAACACGAGGGTCAGGCAAAGCACAAGCGAGATAAGCTTAGATGCCTTGATTTTCATGTGTACTTTCTCCTTAATTCCATTATTTCTTCCTTGATTTTTGAAGCGGAACAAACAGGACCGGAAGATGTATTTATGATAATACAACCAGTTCACGTTGTCTAGCACTTTTATGCATAAATTTGTATTTTCAATGTTCTAATATCCAGCAAGCCCAATGTATACAATGTTTTTTCGCGTTATCGCAATAAAGGATTGCATACAAATATACAACTGTTAACCTCATTTCCCACTGCATTTTTCGTGTCGTACATCAGTAAGTCAACTTGTCTACCATAATAGTAACACTTATTCGTTACTTATTAAAAGTAAGGTTTGTTTTGCATACCAATCCATTTTGGCAAATACTAATACTATTTTCTTGTTCCTGTTTGAATATAGCGGACGATTTCCTCTTCACTTTCAAAGCCGTCATAATCACCTAAAAAGCCATTTCGATGATACACAATTCCCAGCTGCTCGTTTCGTTCCAAACAGTCCAGCAAGTGATTGATCCCATAGCGTATAATAAAAGTACGAAAGGCTTGAATTCGCATGGAATGAACCGTCCAGCTTGCGCAAACGTCCGTACACGCATAACAGCCGGCAATCCCTTTGCCAATGGAGCAGGCGCGGTTAATGCACATATTGCTTTGCGCGCACTCTCCCTTTTCACATCCTGCGCATTCATCATTCTCCGCGCATAAACAACATGCCAGTCCACAACGTGCGATTCCCAGTTCTCTTTTCATCTTGATTCTCCTGTTATAAATCAATTTTCTACGCGTTATTGTCTTACCTTTCGATCATTCCCGTTTACAAGCACAACAATCTGTTCGAATATATGTTCGCTTTTCACTTTGTCAACTCCTGCTTTGATAATTTCCTCTTACATTGCTTTGATCAAGCACATTATGTATCGCCACTTCTACGCTACATACTAAGAAAACACAATAGGAAACAAGCTTGATGCTAGGGAAACGATTGACAAAAGAATAGATTATTGTATCATATAGATTGATATACTATCGTTTCTTGACGGCCGTATATCATAAGCGGAACACTAACCGCTATGAACGGAGGCTTTTTGTTTGGCACAAAACACAACGGCTGTACTTTCGCTGGAAAGTTTGGATAGTTATTTGTCTCTCTTTGGCGCAAACGATCGAAATGTACCGCTGTTGGAAAATGAATTGCGCGTTACGCTCAGCGTGCGCGGCTCCGAACTGAAAATTACCGGCTCCGAAGAAAACGTAGCCATGGCACAACAAGTTGTAGAAAAGCTAAAATCTCTTGTACTCAGACACGCGCAAATTGACCGCACTACGCTTCGGTACGCAGTATCACTGGTGCGCAAAGGCGAATTGGATCGGCTGGACGACATTGCTTTTGAAGTCGTGGCAATCACCCATCGCGGGCGTCCGATTCGTTGTAAAACACTGGGGCAATACCAATATGTAAACGCCATCCGTTCTCACGAACTCACTTTTGCCCTTGGCCCCGCTGGTACAGGCAAGACCTACCTTGCCATGGCGCTGGCCGTCGTTGCCCTGCGCAACAAGGAGATTGAGCGTATCGTCCTCACCCGCCCCGCGGTGGAAGCTGGGGAGAAGCTTGGTTTTTTACCGGGCGATTTGAGCCAGAAGGTAGACCCGTATTTACGCCCCCTTTATGATGCGCTTTATGAAATGATGGGTCCGGAATCCTATACGCGTTTGCAGGAGCGCGGCGTGCTGGAAGTAGCTCCGCTGGCATATATGCGCGGGCGTACGCTTTCCGACAGTTTTATTATTCTGGACGAAGCGCAAAACACCACCCCGGAGCAGATGAAGATGTTCCTGACTCGCTTTGGATCAGGCTCACGCGTTGTGATTACAGGCGATGCAACCCAAACCGATTTGCCCTCCGGTAAGCAATCCGGTTTATTGCAGGCCGTACATGTATTGAAAAATATACCGGAAATCGCAATTGTTACACTATCCCATTCCGATGTGGTTCGCCATGATCTGGTGCAAACCGTCGTGAAAGCCTATGAGGCTTATGAACAGAATCAAGCGGGGAGGAGTCCGAAACATGACGCCTAAAAAGCGCACGGCTTCCACTCACAATAAAAAAAGTTCCGCTTCATTGGAAGCTATTATTAAGAAGCTTCGTACCGTACAGGCAAAAAGCTGGTATGTGTTGTTAGTAGGCACAATTTTTATGATCGCCTTATTTGCTTTTGCCATCACGCCGGAACGTTATGACCTGCAAGTTGGCGATATTGCCTATACCACCATTACCGCCTCCAAAGACGTTGTGGATGAAATAGCCACCGAAAAAAACCGGCAAGCCGCTGCCGACGCGGTGGAACCCAGCTATTTATACAAAGAGGGCGTTACCGCTGAAGTATTGCAAAATCTTACATCAGTACTTACACAAGCCAACACCGTACAGCAGTACGGCCAAAAAACGCTGGAACAGCACGCCCCGGGGGATGCAGCAGCGCAAAAAGCATACGATTTTACGGATGCCGAGTTAGAATATGCCAAGGCGTTAATTCCGCTGTTGACGCTTGCCAGCTACCAGATTGATACGCTGATGCGGGCATCTGATCAGGATATGCTGGATTTGAACGACAACATCACCACCGCCGTTGAAAACACCATGAATACGACCATCCGCGAAGGGTATTTAAGCGAAACCATACAATACTTGCAACAAATCATCGGCTACAAAACCGATATGGATCTATTGCAGAATGTCGTTACGCCGATTCTTCGCAAAGTGGTTGAGCCTAATATGGTGATCGATCAGGAAGCGACCGAGAAGCTGCAACAGCAGGCGCGTGATGCGGTTGATCCTGTTATTTATAAGCAGGGGCAAAACATCGTCGTTTCCCGCGAGCGTGTAACCGCCAATCAGTTAGAGATGCTTCGCAGCCTCGGCCTTTTGGATGATGAAAGTTTTGACCTTGCCATGTATCTTGGCGGGGCGCTGCTGGTTTTGTTCGCCATGCTTTCCTACGTCATGACATTGCTGCTCTTTAATGTGCATTATCTGCGCAGCCCCAAAAAGCTGGCAATTCAGATGATCATTTTAAATGTTACCCTTGCTTTATCCATCGGGGCCAAATTGATCGATCTTTATTTGCCGCCCGTATTGCTGGGTACTATGATGCTCACAGGCTTGCTAGGGGTTACCAGCGGCGCAGCTGCCACGGTAACGCTTGCCATTATCGTCAGTTCCCTGATCGCAGGCGGTAACAGCACTTACGGTACCGAAATGGTGAATCTGCTGCTTACGTCCATCATCAGCGGTTTTCTGGCAATTCTCATCATCCGCCATAAGCCAAACCGCCAGCAGGTATTACTTGCTGGCGTCGCAACAGCGCTATCCAATATCGGCATTATTCTCACGATCGGCTTTATGACCAATACATCGCTAAACGAGGTATTTACCAATGCTCTCTGGAGTGCAGCAGGCGCATTAAGCGCTTCCTTGCTATGCGTCGGGCTGGATCCGATTATGGAATCGCTTTTCCACCTAGCTACACAAAGCAAGCTGCTAGAGCTTAGCAACCCGAATCAACCGTTGTTGCGCAGGCTGCTCATGGAAGCACCCGGCACCTATCACCATAGCATTATTGTTGCTAATCTTGCCGAAGCCGCCGCCGAGGCCATCGGCGCCAATCCGCTGCTTGCGCGCGCTGGCGCTTATTACCATGACATCGGCAAGCTGAAACGCCCGTTGTACTTTAAAGAAAACCAAATTGGTGAAAACCCGCACGAACACACCAATGCTTATGTATCCGCTGCTATCCTTACCGCGCACACGCGCGATGGGCAGATGATGGCACAGCAAAACCACCTGCCGGAAGAGATACAGGACATCATTATCGAGCACCACGGCGATACGCCGGTGATGTACTTTTACCATAAAGCTTTGCAGCAGTCCAACGGCCAGCCGGTAGATATTGCCGATTTCCGTTACGACGGCCGCAGACCGCATATGAAAGAAAGCGCGATTATCATGCTGGCGGATACAGTGGAAGCCGCTGTACGATCAATGCCCGAGCCTACTCCCAAAGCGATTGAAGAATTTATTGAGCGCCTTGTACGCGATAAGTTGGAAGACGGACAGCTTAGCCATGCGCCTGTAACCCTGTCGGATATTGACCGTATCTGCGAAGCCTTCTCCGCCGTTCTCAACGGCGTGTTCCATGAACGCATCGAGTATCCGGCAATCTCCATGGAGCAGCTCAAGCGTCAAAATCTTCCGCCTGCCCAACCACAGTCGCAATCTCCCTCTGATGAAAGCGCCGTAGAGGCGAAAGAATTGGTTAAAAAAGCCGATGTTGAAGCCGAAAAAAGCGAGAGTAGTCAGAACGATGGACCCGCCGAAGTGATTTATGCTCCAGAAGCTTCAACGCCAGTCGATGCGGCGCCATTGCCTGAAGCGAATGAGGAACCGGAAGTATCTGCCACCGAAACAGATGTAGACACTGATAAAGCTGGGGATGAGGTTAAGATAACCACAACCGAACCGGACGTCGTACCCCCTGCTGAAACCGCAGAACCTACACCGATAAAGGACGAGCAAAAAAATGAAGCTTGAGTGGGAGCAGGAGCCAGGTATTTCTGTACCTTTAACTGCATGGGATTCCGCCTTACTGTCGTTGACAGCAGATTGCTGTGCTATTACGGAGCAGTTGCCCTGCCCATGCGCGATACACGTGTTGTTAACGGATGACGAGCATATCCGCGCAGTCAACCGCGACCAACGCGGTATTGATGCGCCGACCGACGTGCTCTCGTTTCCGACAGTTCGCTACGCAGCAGGGCATACCGCACGGACATCCCCCCATTCCCTGCGCCGCGAGTATGACCCGGAAGTTAATGCCTGTTTTTTGGGCGATGTGCTCATCTCCTGCGAGCATGCCGTTGCACAGGCGCGACAGTACGGCCATTCTTTTCAACGGGAATTATGCTATTTATTGGCGCACGGCTTTTTTCACCTTTGTGGTTACGACCATATGTTGCCCGATGAGCAAAAGGAGATGCGAACCATGGAAGAGAAATCATTAAATCTTGCAGGGATTACACGCGATGAAGCGCAAACAGCCGTCCCAGCGGATGAACAGCTTCTCGCATTAGCGCGGGAAGCAATGGCGCGGTCTTATAGCCCATATAGTCATTTTAAAGTCGGCGCTTGCCTGCTCAGCACAGATGGTCGCTTGTTTGAAGGCTGCAATATTGAAAACGCATCTTTCGGCCTTACCA
This sequence comes from Candidatus Limiplasma sp., assembly GCA_963675655.1. Lineage (GTDB taxonomy): Bacteria > Bacillota > Clostridia > Christensenellales > Aristaeellaceae > CAXXOK01. Next base: position 2,747,062 of record OY776489.1, on the reverse strand, counting down.
ACTGCGCCGAGCGAACCGCTGTATTTAAAGCGATCAGCGAAGGGGCGATGGAGTTTACCACCATTGCCATCGCAGCCGAACACGCCGCCCCCTGGCCGTGCGGTGCATGCCGTCAGGTGCTAAACGAGTTTGCCCCCGGCATCCGGGTTCTTGTTACATGGGAGGATGGTAAAGTAGAGCAAGCACCGTTATCCGCGTTGCTCCCCCATGGTTTTGGCCCGAAGGATTTGCCGTAAATACAAATTTACATTTCATTATCAAACAATAAGGAGCTATTATGCCAAATCAACAACCTTTCCATTCCGGTTTTATTGCGATTGTCGGCCGTCCTAACGTCGGTAAAAGTACTTTGCTCAACGCACTGTTAAAGGAAAAAATTGCGATTGTCAGCGATCGGCCGCAAACGACGCGAAACCGGATTTTAGGCGTATATACACAGGCGGACAGTCAAATGGTCTTTTTGGATACGCCGGGCGTGCATACCCCGCGCACCCGGCTGGGCGAGTATATGATGCGTTCTGTGAATGAAGCATTGCAAGGCATAGATGCTTTGGTTGCTGTCATTGATGCAACACAGGTAACCCGGCAGGATGAATTACTGGTCACCGAAATGGCCGGACAGAAGTGTAAAAAGGTACTCGTTTTCAATAAAATCGACCTGATTCCAAAGGAGCAACTATTAAGCTTAATACAGCGGTTTGCCGATAAAGGGTACGATGAGCTTATTCCCATTAGCGCAAAGACCGGCGATGGTATTGAAGCGTTGCGCAGCCTCCTTGTTTCGCTGCTGCCGGAAGGTCCGCGCTATTTCCCGGAGGATACCCTTACCGATCAGCCAGAGCGTTTCCTCTGTGGCGAAATCGTCCGTGAAAAAGCATTGTTGCATTTAAAGGATGAGGTCCCCCATGGTATCGGCGTGGAAGTGTTGAGTCTGAAAAAACTAAGCGACCGCCTGACAGAGATTAACGCAACTATCTATTGCGAGCGTGCCTCTCATAAAGGAATTATCATCGGTAAACAAGGCGCGATGCTCAAGCGCATTGGCGCTGAAGCACGGCAGGATATAGAAGCACTGCTGGATACGCATGTGAATTTGAAATTATGGGTTAAAATTCGGGAAGATTGGCGCAACCGCTCCGGGGACCTGCAAATGCTGGGATATACGGATAAACAGTAGCATTCGAGCTTGAGAGCAGGTAACTTTATAAAACAAACGCCATCATCGCTGGTTCACGGCATATCTTTCACTTAATACCTTACTTAGGCTTCCTGCGACAAAGAATTGATATGCTCGAAATAAAGCCATATGTTATTTATGTGCCGATAGATACAATCCATACAGCAAAAAAACAGGCAGCTTTCCACATTCGGGAAAGCTGCCTGTTTTTCTGCTATTTAGCATATTGCTTCGGCAAGCACATAACGGCGAATCGCCTCGGCAACGCCATGCTCCCGGTTGGTTTTTGTTACTACGTTTGCTGCACGCATTACATTATCGGAAGCATTCCCCATCGCCACGCCTAAACCGGCATACGCCAGCATATCCAAGTCGTTATCATAATCGCCGATTGCCATCACTTGTTCCGCCTGTAAACCCAATCTCTCCGCCAGTTCTTTCAGCGCCGTGCCTTTATTTACATTTGTCGGCATCAGTTCGAGATTATCATTCCAGGAAGATGTGACTACCAGTTCCGGCAGCGGCGTCAGTTCTTGCTGAATCTGCGCAATCCGGGGAGCGTTCGCCTTGTCAATATAAACAATCTTGCAAATGCCTTCCCCTTTGTATGCCTGCAATTCCTGTTCACCGTATACGTAGGCTTCCGGGTTTTCCCGGTTTACATGTGTGCCCCAGTTCGGCTTCATCACATCTGGGTCGTTTTGCAAAACAATCACACGCTCTTTTTGAAATGCTGCAAACGTAATCCGGTGTTTCAGCAGTACATCAAGCGTACGATCAACCGTTTCTGGCACAATATAATGCACCGCATACGGTTTTTGGTGCGGTGCGGGCAGGCAGCAAGCCCCGTTTAGCGCGATAACCCCGCATTGTTCCAGCCCGCCGTCGGTTGCAAAAAAGCTTACATCCGCAGCTGTGCGGCCACTGCAAATAGCAATGTGTACCCCTTTAGCAACCGCTTCCCGCAGCGCCTGCAGGTTCTCTGCCGAAATTTGCTGCTTTTGATTTAGCAAGGTGCCATCCATGTCCATGGCAATTAAACGTATTGGTTTCATGCTCCTCCTGTTTGTATGTAAGCGTAGGTTTTAACTCCTGTCCAGCGGCGTCAGAAACGCGGTTCCAACGTGAATGCCTGATCGTTCAAATACGCCAATTCATCCACTAAGTCAAACCGCAGTGCCGTTGCTGTAAGCATCAGCCGTTTTGCTTTATGCCTATGGTTCCAGTCCCGATCGCCATATTTATCATCGCCCAGCAGGGGATGCCCGATATGCGCCAGATGTGCGCGAATCTGATGCGTTCGCCCTGTGTGTAGCGTAACCAGCAAGCGGGAAACTTCACCAGCCTGTATGGTGCGATACTCTGTGCATATCGGTAGTGCATCCTTGCGTGGCTGATCCAATATTTTTACCGTTGCCGCTGTCGCATTCTTCCTAAGCCATGCATTCATGGTTGCTTGTGGCGGAGTTGGCGCGCCCTTTACCAAACAAGTATATTCCTTATGAATGCGATGCTCCCGAAAAGCCTGTTCCATCTGGCTGCGTGTATCCTCATCAAGGGCAAGAACCAGCAAGCCGTCGGTCTGGTTATCCAGCCGATGGCACGCCATCGGTACCGATGCCAGCTTAGCGGTAGCGTTTTGATACACCCATTCACTGATAGTTGGCCCCCCGTGCGCATCCGTATCACAGGAAATGCCAACCGGTTTATACACGATCAAAATGTGTTGATCCTGATACAGTATCTCCGGCAATTGCAACGGACAATCCGGCTGCAGGTATACCTTTACCTTCGCATCCGCAATGGCCGCGGTATCCCGCATTTCCCGCACGCCGTTCATTTTCACATCCCTTTTGGAAAAAGCACTGCGAATGCATCTATCCGGCACATGCGGCAGCATTTTACCAACAACGCTATACAGGTTTTCACCTGCAAGCCGTTTGGGAACGATAAAGGTTTGTAATATCATTGTATATATGACCCCGATTAGTGTTGCAGGTTTGCCGCCATACCAATCCAATGGGGCGTACGGTCATACATCTGGCGCACAGCATCTTTCATTGCGGGGGTAGGAAGCACACTGATCGTCGCCGCCAGCACCGCTTCCATCTGCGTAAGGGAAACGCCCTGTTTGGCAAGCAAACGCAAATCCTCCGCGGTTTCATCCGCGTCGCATTCTGGACGGACAAGTCCTTCCAGCGCGGCAGCCATTTGGCGCTGCAACGGTTCTTCTTCCGGCAGTATACCATTCATGCCGCCTGCCAGAGTCTCTTCCGAAAGCGACAAGGTTAAATCGCCACTCAGTCCGATCATGGTAATTAGCTTATCCGGGTCAGCTAATCCTGGGTGCATTATCACAAGCCCGCCGTTTTCATCATCGGTATACTCAAAAGAAGCTTTTATGTAGCGGTTTGCAATATTCACAGCCAGCGTATCCTGGCGATCGATTACATCCTGTATAAAAAAGCTTACCGGTTGCTCGGCTGGTAAAAATCCTGCAATATAAAGCAACCCATGCATTGTAGCGTTATAACGGAACAGCCTGGATTTAATCTCTTGTATCTGCGGATTATGCAGGGCTTTGATCAACGGATCAATCAGCGGCTGGGCAATGGTAAGCGTCCATTTTTCATCCTGATCGGTAAACGAGCACCACAACCGCCGCATCAATGCTTCCGCCGCATCGATCACATCCCAGTTGCCAGAGGTGATCTGGCCGTTGGAAACCAATAGCCGTTCTAATAAATCGCTCTCACCGCGGGACAGGTACAACACTTCCGTAGGAAGCATTGCCAGCACCTTATCCCGCAGCGTAGCGATTGTAGCGAGGCCATCATTACCGGGCTCGTTTGCAAAAAACGAAGCTTCCAGTATATCCTGTGCGAAAATATCATTCGCGTCAGGGGAAAACAGGTTGACAGAGGGAAAACTGGATAATCGGCGTTCACAAGCTTCATACTGTTTTTCCCGCAGCATGCTCATGGTTTTTTCTCCCCAGTCCGACTCATGTGCCATGCTTGCTTCTCTGAGCATGTTCGCTCCTCCCTGCGTGGGTCAATACTTATAATTTCGTGATCCAGTGAAATGGATCGGCTACCTTGCCGTACTGAATGCCGGTCAGCGTATCGTACAGTTTCTGGGTGATCTTGCCGATCCCGCCATCACCGATGGATACCGTATCATCACAGTAAGCAATTTTATTAACCGGCGATACTACAGCAGCTGTACCGGTTCCAAAGGCTTCGGTCAGTTTACCGCTTTTTGCGTCGGCCATGATATCGTCAATCGCCAGGCGTTTTTCCTCAACTTCATAACCCAGCTCCGCCGCCAGCTTAATGATGCTGTCGCGCGTGATGCCAGGCAGGATGCTGCCGTTAAGCGCGGGCGTTACGATCTTTTTATCCTCATACACAAACATCATGTTCATAGCGCCAACTTCTTCAATGTAGCGCTGTTCTACGCCGTCCAGCCAAAGCACCTGCGCATATCCCTTTTTCTTCGCCTTGCTGCCGGCAAGAATGCTGGCTGCATAGTTGCCGCCGGTTTTCGCGCAGCCAACACCGCCGCGTACGGCGCGCACCAGCTGGTCTTCTACATAAATGCCTACCGGTGCAAGCCCGGTGGCGTAATATGCGCCGCTTGGCGAAAGCAATACATAGTACAGGTATTTTTTTGCTGCCGAAACGCCAAGCCCCGCTTCTGTCGCGATCATCGTGGGACGAATGTACAACGACGTACCCGTTTGGTGCGGCGTCCATTCCCGATCCACTTCCAGCAGTTTGAGCAGGCTTTCCATATAAAGCTCAATGGGTATCTGCGGCATTCCCATACGCTCTGCCGATCGGTTCATACGAGCGAAATTGTCGCGAATGCGGAACAGGTTAAAGCCTTCAGCTGTGCGGTAGCACTTTGCACCCTCGAAAATCTCCTGGCTGTAATGCAGTACGCAAGCTGCCGGGTCTAGCGACAGGTTGCCGTATGGCACCACGCGTGCATCATGCCAGCCCTGACCCTCATCATAATCGATCAGCAACATATGATCGCTGAAAATTTTCCCGAAACCCAATTTGTTTTCATCCGCGGGTTTCTGCTTGAGTTGAGTCGCCTTGGTAACTTTGATCTCGTACATTCCTCTCTCCACCCCTCGTTCTTCTATGCTTCGAAAGCGCTTGCAAGACGCTTAGTGTTATTATAGGCTCTATCCGGCGTCTGTCAAGCAATTCGGGGAATACAACAGCAGTTTCTTAATTGGTTTGCTCCGCATCCCCGCCAGGTAACTCAACTGTATACTGTGCGGTTGCCTCATCATAAGTAAAGGTAAGCCCCGTTACATCGGTAACCGTCTGCGTTGCCAGATACAAAACATTATCTATTTCAAATCCGCTTCGATCTGGAACAACGGCAGCTTCCTGTTGTTTTAAAATTTCCAGCTGCGTAATGCTGTTGTTTTCATCCAATTCAAAATTGATCTGAAAAAGCTCATCGTTCAATGTAAACGCCACTTCGCGTTGCGCGCCATCCGCGCCGGGTAGTACTATACTGCCTATATCGCGGACTAATTCAATCAACGGTACATACACCGTATCGCTATATTCCAACGGGTGCAGCAGCGCAGGCTCCTCCGCCCCCGCTTCCACATCGGCAAGCAGCGCAAGGGGTGTGTCATTGCCTAAAAGGACAAAGGTTTGCTCACTCATCAGCACCGGTTCAGCCGAAAGAGCTGCCGCAGTTATCCCGGTCGATATAGTCTCTTCAGCTGCCTCTTGTATAGGCCCAGGCGTATCGGTGGGCGAAGCGGTCGGCGTGGGTGCAAACGTAGGTGCGGGGGTATCCGTAACAGGTGGTGTTGTGATGGCTGGCGCCGGGGTTATCGACGCTGTTTCGGTTGGCTCTGGAGTTGCGGCTGCTTCGGTAGGCGCAGGTACTACCTTTTCGCTTTCGTAAAGCACAGTCAGCGTGCGTTTGCCGGCGATTCCATCCACCGAAAGACCCTGATAGTACTGGAATTGCTGCACAGCCTTCAAAGTCTGGTATCCAAACACTCCGTCGATATCGCCTGTGTAAAAGCCCAACGCTCCCAAACGGGTTTGCATTTGGGTCACTTCTTCCCCTTTATCCCCCAGCTGTAAAGTGCCATATGCGTTATTCGGTGTAATATCCGGTGTCGGCACAGCGGTTGGCGTAGGCGAAGGCGTGGGCGAAGGGGTAGCCAAAATTGAAATCATCGTAGGCGAAGGCGTTGGGGTAACAGGGATTGCCGTTGGTTCCGGCCCCGCTTGCACCGATGAAACGAAAACCATCGTCATATAAATCAAAACAGTATTGAGCAGATTCATATGCGCTCCTCCTTCGGCTTCGCCGTTTGTTGATGAGTGCATTATACCATGTTCCATGCCGCCTTCGCAATGCGGGCAAGCCAAACGCTTCGGGCGTTTAAAAGCCGGTGCTCTCTGGTTTTTCACTATTTATCAAGCATAGCATATTGCTGCTTCATATTGAAATGTTTATTTTACCATAAGGAAAAGCAGGCGTATAACGCCTGCTTCTCCTGTTTTAATAGGATAGGAGTTGTTTACATGGTAGTGTCGTAGCTCTGTGTTTGTTCGCCCTATGTGCTACCGCTGGATTGGCTGCTACTGCCAGATTGCCCCCTGCGTACCATCACGTTGGGTATTATTTTTTCGGTTATCATTGGTACCGTCTTGCTGTGTATCCATCCGGCCTCCGCCCATCTGCCCCAAGCCATATACAGTACTCATGCCTGTAATACCGGCGTTTTGCAAAGTAGAGCGGAAAGTTACAAGCGCCTGTTGCATGGTCGTCAATGCTGTTTGAATCGAAGAATTAGTATTCGCGTTTTGCCGAATTTTTATCCAAAGGTTCGTGCTGTTCCGGCTCGCCAGCACATCCGCCTGTGCCTGTGTTAACTGCCCCGCGTCCACCAATGCCTGCAAGGCTTCGGTTAACGCATCCCCGGTTTCTTGAACCGCTTCATAATATGCCTTATACTGGGCAGCAGTCCAGTTACTCGTGTCTAATTCGTCCATTGACGCTTGCGCCTCACACCGGGTAACATAGTCATCCATGTCCTGCTGCGCAATAACCCCGGCAGTAACCAGATCCTTTAGCACTTCGACCTCCACGCCTCTATAAAGCGCTAATGCATCATTATAGACTGCCTGTTGCTCTTCTGTTAATGCAGTCGTACTGTCGACATTTACCATGCCATTGATTTGATTTCCCCTGTTGCCGCCCATTTGACCTTGTGCAGGCATTGCCCTCGAAACCGTAGCGGTAGCGCCTGCCGTAGCATCTGCAGCGAAGGCGGTCACCGGCAGTATTGCCGCCAATATCAGCGCAAAAAACACTGTCGCTCTCTTTTCCCAGGACATTGTTTTGGAATGTAGCATCAAATCATCCTCCTTATGCTTTATCCATATAGTCGGTCTGTGTTACAGCTACACCATAATGCCCGTACACGAAAAATGTGTGAACCCGAACTGCATATTGTGTGAAAACTACATCTATAATTGCCTCATACTTACATATTCCCGATGTCACAGGTCCCGCTTTCATATTTCCATTGTTAGTGATGTCGGGGCAACATGTGTTTACATTGATCGTTTTTCTTCTGTATACATGGCTGAAACACGCAATCAATACCGCCGGCAAAGCTGGTGGTATGCACCGCGCCTTCAAGACGCATCTACTCGCTGCATCCAAAGATGCTTTGAACAATCTGACAACCGCATATTTTTACTCAGGCTGCCGCTAAAGCAGCTCTTCTTATGCATTGGGTTCTTGCTGCCCGTAAACGGGTCCAGATACTCTTTAAACGATAACTGGTCTGCCATTACATCTTCTTGTAATTGATTTTGGATGTATCTTGCAACAGCTTCCTTGTTCACGCCTGCGGTGTCAACATAGTATCCTCTAAACCAGCAATGTCGATTCCATATTTGTGCTTCTGGATCGCATGCCGATTGAATACCATCAGGGAATTCTTCTCTTTTTAATACCCCATAAACTGTGACACGTTCCTATGTGGCGGTATACTCACCCGCCTATGGATATGCTCAGCACAGGTTCGGCCTCTATATATCTCGACCTTCTTCATTTCATACAATTGCCGTGTATCTTCCCTATGCCTGTTTTTGACTTATCCAAACACTTCCTGCCGTCGGTATTTGGGTGCAAATACAATAGGGTATTTACATCTCCATTTTCTGTGTGATAAACGTTGATTGTCATTTGCTAAAAAGGGCAAACCTCCTTTGCTTTCGTTACGGTTGATAAACCGTTTCCTGTATAGCAAAGGAGGTTTCTTGCATCTCAAGTTTCTCTCTCTCACCAGCTCTGCTGGTGGTGAGATGACGATAAAGCCACAAACAACAATCACCCTCTTGTCCTAACCAGCAAGAGGATGAAAGAAGCTGCAAGGTATATCGTTTATGGCTGCTGCTCATCAAGCTGCCTGAAAGCTGATATTCTATTGTTTATGTTATCCACATCTAAAAGAGAAGTCGATTACCAACGAATGTACCTCAAATCCGTTTCAGCAGCGCAGCATTCGTCATCCCGTCTGTAAAATGCTTGCTCTGTGAATGATTCATTCTCCCCCATTAGGACTCACTGCGAGCACACATTGCCCTGCCCTAATGTAGTTAAATCCGTTCCGAGCGTAAAATTGGATCTATCGATACCAAACAGAGTTGTTGATTCATTGGGTATCACATATTCAATATACAATCTGGCGCCGTAGTACATGTTCAGAGAACCCAGCCTATCCCCTGTCGATACGTAGTCACCGGCTGCCAAGTCTTGGTTGGTGCTTTCAAAGCCTTGCAAATAAAGCAGCTCTCCATATAGTGTTTGCATAGCGATTCCCTTTTGATCGCCCGTATCAGAATTATCCAGAATGAAACCATCCGCTGGAGCATACAGGAACAGATAGCTTGCCAGATTGTTTTTGTCTCTAATTGTTACATGCAGTTTATGGTGATAGCCTGTATATTTTGTTACCGACTCATCCAAATAATCCACAGTCTGTCCAATATCGTTATCTCCAACAATGATTGAGATCCCTGCATTCATATTGCCATGGTAAACACCAATCATCAGGTCCGGCCAATGCTGCTGTGCTGGTAAATAAAATCGCTGCTGTTACAAGTAACAGCATAAAAAGCCGCAGAATACTTTTCACGCAACGCATCAAGCCCACTCCTTTCGCTTGTGGCCGCGACAGCTCAGCCGCGTTGCCGCTTCTGAGCATCCCAATCGTCCTCTTGGCCAAAAGAAATTTAATCGAACCGTTCACTTTTTCAATCTTACAGATCAGTCGATTGTTGATAACAATATGAACAGGAAAATAGCTATAAAGGTAAACAGTCGTCCTCATACAGCTTATATCTATTTAAATTGTATTGCTAATTTCTGCCATTGTCAAACTCTACTATTGTAAAAAACCTCCCGTTCAAGCGGAAGGTAAGTGTAGTTGCTATAGGATTGTCCATTCTTAACATATCACGACCTGCTGCATGATCCCCTGCTGGGTACTTCATTCTTGTCCTATGTTCGGCAAAACAGGAAACGAGCAGCATTTCTCATGATCATTTTCGTTTGCAGGCCGCATCGTTATTGACTCTTCCAAATCAATGCGTTGCATTAACGATCAGAAATATCGGCTTTTATATATCTTTACCATCTATGGATACACAATTTCGACCTGCCCGCTTGCTTTTATACAGCTGTTCGTCCGCTCGGTTTAGCAAGCGTTTCAGCGTATCCCCAGGCTTGTAAATAGTCGCGCCAATTGTGATACTCGTTTGAATTGCGATATCCTTTATCTTCGTTTGTGTATTTTCCGCTAATATTCTCAATTTTTCTGCCGTTTGCCATAACGCTTCTCGATCAGAAGCCAAACATACGCCTAAAAACTCATCGCCACCCCAACGGCCAATGCGGTCTGCGCTTCTCAGATTATTTAAAAACGTTTCCGACAGGTTTTTAAGTACTGCATCCCCTGCATCATGACCATAATCATCATTTAATTGTTTGAAATTATCAACATCGATCAAAAAAACACCAAAGCCAACCGAAAAAACCGGATACTCATTCATTTTGGATGTAAGAAAATTTTCAATATAATAGCGGTTTGGTAACCCCGTTAAATGATCTGTTAGTGCTAAAAACCGCAGTTGATCCAGATTGTACATTTTTTCTATCTTCTCATGTTGAACCTGAAAAAATTCCAGCGCGCCAACAATGTTACCATCAACCTCTATTGGAACCGTACGAACCGAAATTGGTACCCTGTATCCATTTTTATGTTTCAAATAAACAGAAGCACAGACCATACTGTTCTCGTTGATGGTTCTTTGAAGCGGACAACCATGAATACACAACTGATTACCGCAATCATCCGTATGCAGTAAAATATTATCTTGACAATATTGCCCAATTACTTCTTCCTTTTTGTACCCGGACATTAGCTCCGCTTGTTCGTTCCAAAAAAGAATTTTTCTATTCTTATCAACAATATAGGCTCCCTCAAAAGAGTTTTCCAGCAGTTGCGCAAACCCTAAAATATTTTTCACAGCGTGACCTCATTTCCATGCCATCCAAACCATAAAACGATTGGTAAGCAACACTGCATTCTATTGCAATACTATATAACAAATTCCATATTGAAGTTTCAACTTTAGTCCTTATCTTAACCGGTCAATAGCAGCTCTTAAAACCAGATATTATTTCGAGAATCGGCTGCGAAGAATGAGTATGGTTGCTATTGAACCAAAAGCCAGCAACGCCCAAACAACTAACCAGTCCCCTGCGCGGTCTCCTGTTTGCGGTATATTTGTTACATGGTTCGCTTTTAAAGAATAATAAATGGTGCCATTCCAGATTCGGGGATATATTAACCCACCGCTGAATTGTGGATCATTTTGCGCTGTTCCGGTTATAATTCTTATATTATCATCTTCGTATGACTTTTCTATGTCCTGATTCGTATACCGAAAGTAACGATTATATCCGCTATTGACTGCCATATAAATACCATAAGTCACTCCAGCGGCAAGTGGTATATTGCCAATCGGTAAATGTGTAATCGCATTTTTCCCTTGCGCATTGACAGTAGCAGAGCCAGCAAGCATCCAGGACCCGGCAGCATGCTCGTAGCCTTTATATCCGCCTTCTCGGTAATATACATAGACCGTTGTTGAAGAAAGATCGCTTGTCAAATTGATATCAAAAGAATCGATGACCCAATCCGTATCGCTAAGCACCTTCACATCAAACATAATGCCCTCCGCATGACTGTCGGCATTATATATCGTTGTCAATGATTGTTTTTCTGCCAGCGTGGAGCCCGGTTCAATCCACAAACATAGTAAAAAGAGGATGAGTAACGTGGTCGTTTTGGTTCTCTTTGTCATCGTATCATTCGTCTTTCCAGCCATGATTCGACTGTTATAAAAACAGTTGTGATATTATTTTATATAGATTATTAACCGTTGGCAAACGTTTTTACTAATATCTGGTATTTCAAATGATGTTTTCTCCTTTTCCTATTAACAAATCAATTTCTATAAACCATAACAGACTGACCATCTTTCAATTTGGCACAACGCTCGTGGCAGAATCAGAAGCTGTGAAGGAAATTACAAAGAAGACAGTGAGCGGCTCTTCCGCTAAAACCGACATAGCGAAGTATTTCGAGAAGCTGCTGCAAAGGTAGCACAAATGGGCAACGCAGAGAAGTAGACTTTACGCGTATGTATTTTCAAACCTCAACTATTCAAAATGGCGGGCATAATTTAATCATGCCCGCCATGCTTTTTGTCATATTATATTCCGTCGACAGTCTGCTCCTTTAAAGCTTAACACCGAATATTACCGATTAGCTCCTTCTGCCAGATTAAATACAATCGCTTTGGGCCGTGTCATCGCTTCAATAGCATATTTCACGCCTTGTGTACCCATCCCGGACGCCTTAACGCCCAAGAAAGGAAAATGATCCGGTCCGCGCTCCGTTTTGTTGTTAATCTGCACAGTACCCACTTCCAGATGGTTAGCAATGTAAAACGCATCGTGTATGTTTTTGGTGAAAACAGAAGATTGCAGGCCATATTCCGAGTGGTTTGCAATTTCGATTGCTTCGTCAATACCCTGAATCCGCATAATCGGCAGTACAGGGCCAAAAGGTTCTTCCCATGCCAAACGCATATTGGCGGTTACATGATCCACCAATGTCGGTTGAATCACATTCCCTTGGCGTTTACCCCCTATCAGCACCTTGGCGCCTTTGGCTACTGCATCCTCAAGCAAACTCATCACAAAATCAGCAGCTTTGGTGTTAATAAGCGGCACAATGGTTGCATTTTCCCGTGGATCTCCGGTTTTTAATGCAGCAATCTGCGGTAGCAGCTTGGGAATGAGTTGTTGCGCTGTATTATCGTCCACCAAAATACGTTTAACTGCCGTACAGCGTTGCCCTGCATATGAATAAGCTCCTGAAACGATGTTCTTGGCTGCAAAATCCAAATCCGCATCCGGAAGAACAATCGCCGCATCCTTTCCGCCCAGCTCCAACATCAGGGGAATCATCCCAACTTGTTTGGCGATCCGTTTCCCTACGGCTGTGCTGCCGGTAAAGTTGATAAAATCAATTCCGGTATGCGTGACCAGATAATCCCCAATCTCGCTGCCGCGCCCGGTTATGGTATTCAGCACACCATGCGGAAGCCCCGCCGCCTGAAAAACAGCCGCCAGATAAAGTGCACTGATCGCGCCTTGACTGGCCGGTTTGAGCAGTACGGTATTTCCGCTGATCAGCGCCGGCGCCAGCTTAGAAGCCGACAGGTTAATTGGATAGTTAAATGGTGATATGGCTAATACAGTACCCAGTGGTACGCGGCTTACGTAAGAAATTTTATTTTTACTGCCACCCGGAAAATTATCGCCTCCGATAGCCTCGCCAGCCATACTTTTACCTGCATCCGCCGTATAACGAAGCAAATCGGCTGTACGAAGCACTTCAAAATGCGAAGATTGTTTATCCTTTGCAATCTCCATCATCAACACATTCGCGATTTCATCTACATTTGCTTCCAGCAAATCGGCGGCTTTATAGAATATACTGGCGCGTTCATGGATGGGTGTCTCTGCCCAGGAAGCAAAGCTTGCCCTTGCGTTTTCAATCGCTTTGTCAACATCCTCATGGTTCATCGCAGGTACACGACCCACAAAAGAACCGTCCACCGGTGAAAATACCTCGTCATATTGACCGGAAGTACCTTCGACCCATTGACCATCCATCAGATTGCAGTAAGTCTTTTCTTTATCACACATCTGTCGGAACAACCCAACCGCCTTCTTTCTGCAGTCATGTAAAACTATTGCTATTCTTGGGATAGGTATACGGTTACCGTATAACCCTTCCTATTACTTACCACACTTACCTTATTTCTAAACAAGAAACATATGCATCCACAAACCCTATTTAACCTGTTGGGAAGTTGACAAGTATGGCAAAACATACTGCCCTTTGTGTACGGGAGCCGCCGGGGTACTAGCTATAGTAGTTGCCATTGCAAGCCATAAAACAGTGCATGTTAAATAAATAACTTTCGATATTTATGTTGACATTAAACAAATTATGGTGTATTATACACATACAAGATGATGCTCGAGCGCATCTGGAGCGTGGAAGCAAGTATTGTTTCAAGATGCAATACTTGATGGAGCTCAAAAGGGTTGAACGTATACCTCAACTTGAATAGGCTAACGCAAGAGCCGAAAGAAAACGTTCAGGCATAGGAGCGAAAAGCTCCTATGCTTTTATGTTTGGCAAAATGAAGCATCATGGATAGGGATATGGGATTTAAGAGGCAAACCATACGATGGTTTGCCCTTAACGTATATAATAAGCATCCACCGGCCTAGCCGGTGGTTTTTCATATGCGGGCATAGCCCTAGGTTACCAGCCACGCCTCATGCGGCGTTGGTACGGCCTGACATTTGCATGGGGCTTGTTACTGGCTACCCGTTAACGGGTTATCATCGTTAGCTGTTCTCCTGCTTGATCTTCCTTCAGTTGGTCTCTTATGTACTCCTCGATTTTCTTTGCATTTTTACCCACCGTATCAACATAATAGCCACGGCACCAGAATTCTCTGTTTCGATACTTGAATTGCAGTGCCGGATACTTTTCGTAGATCATCAAGCTGCTCTTTCCCTTCAAGTATCCCATGAAACTTGATACTGCTACCTTGGGTGGTATCTCCAATAGCATATGTACATGATCCGGGCATATCTCTGCTTCCACTATTTTTATGTTTTTCCAATTACATAATTGCCTGAGTATCTCTCCTATTTCCCTTTTTTTCTCTCCAAAAAATACCTTCCTGCGATATTTGGGTGCAAACACGATGTGGTATTTGCAATTCCATTTTGTGTGCGCTAAACTATTGATGTCATTCACGCTCGTGATGACCTCCTTTTGCTTTCGTTGCAGTTGTCAGGCCGCAACTTATTATAGCAAAAGGAGTTCCTCTGTCCTGTTCATCGGCAAAAGCCTTTTTGGAACCACTGGCCTAGCCAGTGGTTTTCTATATACAAAAGAGCTTGAATCAATCAATTCAAGCTCTTTTTTTTGGTGATCCATCGGAGACTCGAACTCCGGACACCCTGATTAAAAGTCAGGTGCTCTACCAACTGAGCTAATGGATCATCCTCCGGCAACACCCATAATTAAAAGTCGGACAACGAATGATATTCTAGCATCTATCTAGGTTTTTGTCAACAATTTATCGCGCTTTCAGAAGGATAATTTATCATAGCCCTCCATACAATATATTTCCATTGGCATTCTCCCTATTGCCGCTTCGTCCAGCCGCCCTTACCACCTTTCTTTCTCCCGCCGTCTGTGATATAATAATACTAATCATGGGTCGTCCTGTCCTGCACAGACAGGCAAGAGACATGTAAAAAACCATGTCTACAGCATGGATCACTTTGCGAGAATCGGGGGTTTATCCGATGTACACGCCTAAGATTCAGAACGAGCAGACCGATTTGCTGATGAAAGCGCTTTTATCGCTGCAAAGCATGGAGGAGGCATACCGTTTCTGCGAGGACGTGCTAACCGTAAAGGAGATCAAAAGCATTACACAGCGGCTTGAAGTAGCTGTAATGCTCAAGCATAAGGTAACCTATCAGGAAATCGCCAAAAAGACCGGCGCAAGCACCGCAACCATTAGCCGTGTTAACCGTTCGCTGCTCTACGGCGCAGATGGATACACGCATGTGCTGCGGGAGATTGATAAAACCTGATGGAAACTGTTACCATTACCGAACGAACAAGAATGAGGGTAAGTCATGAATCTTGATATGCTCAACGAACAACAACGCTTGGCAGCAGAAACGCTTGAAGGCCCTGTGCTTATTTTGGCAGGCGCCGGCAGTGGTAAAACGCGTGCGCTTACCTACCGTGTCGCCAATTTGGTGGATCACGGTATTGAACCATGGCGTATTTTAGCCATAACTTTTACCAACAAAGCAGCTAAAGAGATGAAACAGCGCATTTCTGCGCTGGTTGGCGACCTTGCAGATGAAGTATGGGTAAGTACTTTTCATGCCATGTGCGCGAAAATTCTGCGCCGGGATATCGAAAAGCTGGGATATAAGCGTTCTTTCACGATCTATGATGACGATGATCAATCCAGCGTGTTAAAAGAAGCTCTCAAGCATTTAAACATAGATGATAAAGCACTAACCTTGCGCGAGCTAAAGTGGAAGATTGGCGATGCGAAAAACAAATTGCTTTCACCGGATGAGTGGTTTGCCCAGTCGCCAAAGGATTTCCACAGCCAACAGATTCACGATATTTATACGCAGTACGAGCTACACCTGAAAGGTGCAAACGCGCTTGATTTTGACGACCTGCTTATGCGCACGCTGGAGCTGTTTGCCGATCATCCCCCTGTGTTGGAAAGCTATCGTCAGCGCTTTTCCTATGTAATGGTAGACGAATATCAGGACACCAACTTTGCACAATACTCGCTGGTAAAATTACTTACGCAAAAAAGCCGGAATCTATGTGTGGTTGGCGATGACGACCAGTCTATTTACGGCTGGCGCGGCGCCGACGTGCGCAATATTCTGGATTTTGAAAAAGATTTCCCCGATGCAAAAGTAATCAAGCTGGAACAGAACTACCGCAGTACGGCCAATATACTGGACGCAGCCAACCAAGTTATCGCTCACAATGAAAGCCGTAAGGACAAAGCACTTTGGACCACCGAACCAGCCGGGGAACCTATTAAGCTATTTTGCGCTGGAGACGAACGCGAAGAAGCCGCTTGGATTTGCGACCGGATGCAGCAATTAAAACTTAGCGGCGAGTCGTACGGCAGTATGGCGATTCTATACCGTACCAATGCACAGAGCCGCGTTTTGGAAGAAATGCTCATGCGCGCTGGTATTCCTTACCGCATTTACGGCGGTCTCCGCTTCTATGATCGTAAGGAAGTCAAGGATATTGTCGCTTATCTTCGCTGTATTGTAAACCCCAGCGACGATGTCAGCCTGCGCCGTATTATCAACCAGCCTAAGCGCGCAATCGGCGAAAGCACAATTCAGGAACTTGTCCGCTACGCTACGGAAAAAGAAATTCCCCTGTACAGCGCTTTGATGGACTTGCCCAAAACGCTTTCCGCCCGCCCGCGTAAATGTGTACATGAGTTTGGCGATATGATGAACCAGTTGGTGCTGGAGTCCGAAGAAATGGGCCTCACAGAATTTGTAGAGCACTTGATCGAACGTACAGGGCTGCGCAAGCAATACGAGAAAGACTTGTCCGAGGAAGCTAAAAACCGGTTGGAGAATATGGACGAGTTTATTGGCGCTGTCGGTGAGTTTGAACAGGCTTCGGATGACCCCACACTGGAAAACTATCTGGAAAATGTCGCGTTGATTACCGATTTGGATTCGTCAGAAACCAGTTCACAGTACGTAACTATGATGACTGTGCACAGCGCCAAAGGCTTGGAGTTCCCCACCGTTTTCATTTCGGGTCTGGAAGAAGGCATTTTCCCCAGCGGTCGCAATACGCTGGATGAAGAAAAGCTGGAAGAAGAACGTCGCTTATGCTATGTCGCCATCACACGTGCCAAGAAAAACCTGTATATGAGCTATGCCACACAGCGGCTCATCTATAACCAGCTCAACTATAACGAAGCCAGCCGCTTTATTAGCGAAATTCCAGACCGGTTGGTAGATGATGAGTGGATTCGCAAGCGCAAACGCAGTTTCCCCGGTTATACGGAAACGCATACGCGTCAGCCTTCCCGTCGCAACGCTGTGAAAACAGAAGAAAGCGCTTCGCTTACTTTTGGCGTTCCTAAGATCATTACGCGCGGCGCAGGCGTGGGCAGCCGTAGCTCAGCATTGGGTATTCCTGGCGTACAAAAAGGCTTTACACCTTCCGCTGCTGCCAATGTCCCCTCCGGCGCGATAGCATCTCTGTTCGCTGTTGGTGACCGCGTAATGCACCGTAAGTTTGGCGAAGGTGATGTAATGGAAATTCGCGGCAAGGGCGCCGATGCGCGCATCGTCATTTCTTTTGCCGCATACGGACAAAAAGAGTTTGCGCTAAGTATTGCGCCCATTGTAAAAGTCAACCGGTAGCATCCATTTGGCGATACTATCCCTTTCCCTTTTGCAGATTTCTATTCATTTGGACGCAACTTGTTGCGTCCCTTTTTTCAGATTGGAGGAGACCCAACCATGGCACAACTCGAAGGACGTATGCGCGAACTGGTTGATACGTTAAACGCCGCCAGTCGGCAATATTATTCGCTTGGTGAAAGTCCCCTGAGCGATGCACAATGGGATGCGTTTTACGATGAATTGGCTACGTTGGAAAAAGAGTCTGGTACCATCCTTACGGACTCGCCTACGCAGCGCGTTGGCGCGGAACCGCTAAAAACTTTTATACAGCACAGGCATCTTCACCGGCTGTGGAGCATGGATAAAGTGCAAAGCAAGGCAGAGTTACAAGCATGGCTACAGCGCTGCGAAAAAATATATGCTCAATTGTGCGAATCCATGCCCGTTGCACCGCCTCCGCTGCGGTATGCAGTCGAATATAAACTGGACGGCCTTACCATCAACCTTACGTATCGCAACGGTCAGCTTACGCAAGCTGCAACACGCGGGAACGGCGAAGTTGGCGAAGGGATTTTACCGCAGGTACGTACCATCCAAAGTATCCCGCTTTCGATTCCTTATCAGGGGTTACTGGAGATACAGGGCGAATGTATTATGCGGTTGAGCACACTGGAAGCCTACAATAAAACAGCGGACGAGCCCTTAAAAAACGCCCGTAACGCCGCCGCGGGTGCGCTGCGTAATTTAGACCCGGCTGTAACAGCTGCCCGGAAACTGGACGCGTTTTTTTATCAAGTCGGCACCATTGAGGACGCACCTTTTAGTGATCAACCGGGTATGCTACAATTCTTAAAAAGCAACGGGTTCCCCACCAGCCCCTATTTTCAATTTGCCTCTACCTATGAGGAAATTTCTGCCGCAATCGATACTGTGGAATCACAACGGGAGACGCTGGATTATCTGATAGATGGAGCCGTTGTCAAAGTCGTTACTCTCTCTACGCGTGAAGCAATGGGCAACACCGACAAGTTCCCGCGTTGGGCTGTCGCGTATAAATTTGCCGCCGAAGAAAATATCGCAACGCTGCTGGATGTCGTATGGCAGTTAGGCAGAACCGGCAAGCTGACCCCACTGGCTCATCTGACCCCTACGGAAATTGGTGGCGTTACCGTGCAGCGCGCGACGCTGAATAACTATGGCGATATACAGCGTAAACAAGTGGCGATCGGTTGTGATGTATGGATTCGCCGCAGCAACGACGTTATTCCGGAAATTATGGGCCGTATGGGTGATCCCAAGCCAACTGAAACGCCCATTGTCCCTCCCGCCCGTTGCCCCGCTTGCGGCGAACCCGTCATCGAACGCGGCGCCAATCTGTTTTGCATGAATCGAAAGAGCTGTAAGCCGCAAGCCGTTGCAAGAATTGCACATTTTGCAGGACGAAACGCAATGGATATTGAGGGTTTTTCCGAAAAAACGGCTGAATTGCTCTATGATCAACTAAACGTACGGGACCCTGCTGATTTATACCATCTAAATGCAGAGGCATTGCTGCCACTAGAGGGTTTCCAACAAAAACGGGTAGATAATCTGTTGCAAGCGCTGGAGAATAGCAAGCATTGCACGCTAGACGCTTTCTTATTCGGCATTGGCATCCCCAACATCGGCCGCAAAACCGCCCGTGATTTAGCTGCGGCATATGGCTCGCTGGATGCGCTTTCCGCTGCCACAGAAGAACAATTAACCGCCATTCCGGAAATTGGCGGAATTGTCGCGGCTAGTATTGTGGAGTTCTTCAGTTTTCCAGAAAATCAGGAAATGATTGACCGGCTGCTGCGTGCGGGCGTATCCCCGCTGCAGCAAAAAACAGCCGTTTCAGACATCCTTGCAGGACAAACCATTGTTGTTACCGGCACGCTGCCCACCTTAAGCCGAGAACAGGCCGAAGCGCTGATCGCATCGCACGGCGGCCGCGCTGCCGGCAGTGTAAGCAAAAAAACGAGCTTTGTTCTGGCGGGTGAAAAAGCAGGGAGCAAGCTTACCAAAGCGCAATCACTTGGCATTCCGGTCCTCAGCGAAGAAGAATTACTTCAAAAGCTGAATCCGTAAGTATTCCCATCATCTCAACAGGGAGTGGACGTATGGAAAACTGGGTTTGGTATTTCTTCGCCTATGCTTTTTTAGGCTGGTGCACCGAGGTGGTCTTTGCTGCCATCAAGAATGGGCGATTTATTAATCGTGGCTTTCTCAGCGGCCCGTTGTGCCCCATTTATGGGTTTGGTCTTGTTGGCGTGTTGGCTATTCTTACGCCTGCGCAGCATAATATATGGCTGCTGTATCTTGGTTCCGTCATCGTTACAACCGTTTTAGAACTGATAACCGGCTATTTAATGTCTAAGTTGTTTCACCAGCGTTGGTGGGATTACAGCAAGATGCCACTGAACATTGGCGGTTATGTATGTCTGCCGTTTTCACTCATCTGGGGCGCCGCCTGTGTAATGATCATCACTGTGCTCCACCCCATCATCAGCGGTTTGGTGGGCATCATTCCTGCACCATGGCACGTGCTACTGCTGTATTTATTTTCTGTCGTATTTCTGCTTGACGTTGTTTTGGCCGTTGCGAAAGCATTCAAGCTGGATCGCCGTCTAACGCAGATAGATGAGCTTTCAGCTGCCTTGCGCGTGCTATCCGATAAGCTGGGCGAAACTATGGCGGATGGCGCATTGCTGATCAAAGAAGCCGATAATTATGCACGTGATGAACTGCACGCCACAAGCCAACGTGCGTATAGCGCATTGTTGGAAAGCAATCCAAAAACAGTGGCGGAATTACGGGCGCGCCGTGATGAGTTAAAAGATAAATATACCCATGTGGTAGAGCGGTTAAGCCACGAGCATCGGCGTACCTTGCGAGCGTTTCCCCATTTACGTTCCCTGCGTAACCCCGCTGCGCTCAGCGCCGTAAAGGAAAAACTTGCCCAACACCTAAACGGTAAGGGCAAGTAAAATAAACTACAGATGCTATTTAAGAAGGAAGCGATTTTATGCGTTGTGGTTGCCCGCATTGCGATACATTTATGATTCAGGAAGAAGAAAGCCAAAGCGCCTGTGTATGCCCAAATTGCGGCTACCGCTGCAACGCCTGCTTAGGCACCGGCTCGGCGATAACGCGCGAAGATCTGGAAAAGCTGCGTACCACGGAATGGTTTACGCCCATGTTCGATGGTGCTCCTGAGGACGAACCGTCGTCCAGCCAACCGCTTACCCCAGAACCTCCAGATGCTCCATCAAAATTTTAAGCCCGATGGCAATTAATACAATTCCCCCGGCCACCTCAGCTTTTTGCTTCATCTTTGTGCCAAAACGATGACCGATCATCACTCCGATAAAGGAGAGGGCAAAAGTAATGACGCCTATTTCCACAACAGCCGGAATAATCGGCGTTTGCAAGAACGCAAAAGTAATGCCGACCGCCAGCGCATCAATGCTGGTAGCGACCGACAGCACCAGCAATTCATTATAATTTAGCTTACCGTCTATTGGGCAAACTTCATCCGATTGATCACGAAACGCTTCCCATATCATTTTTCCACCGATGTACGCTAAAAGCCCAAAAGCAATCCAGTGATCTACCGCTGTAATGTAGCCCTGAAACTGCTTGCCCAGCGCCCAGCCGACCAGTGGCATCATCAACTGAAATCCACCAAAAAACAAGGCGATGATCGTCGCTTGTCCGTAGCGGATCGTTTTCATGCATAGTCCTTTGCATAAGGACACAGCAAATGCATCCATTGAAAGCCCAATTGCGATTAGTACCAGTTGCAAAAAAAATCACTCCAACAGTGTTATCATCGTTGTGTTACTCACAACGAGTCCATTTTGAAAATATACGGCCTATCGACACGTAGTTTTCATAATATGCTGATTATAACGATCCCCTTCTTCCCTGTCAAACCAAAAACCGGAGGAGAACCCATGAAAAACAATCCCAAAACTTCACAACAAGAACTACCATCCGTTGCAATCCCTGTGCTCGCCGGGACCCTGCGTGAGCTGCCTTTGGCAGAAACGCTGCATGATGCAGCCGCCCAACAGTGCGATATAACCGACGCTTGTTTTTCTAGTGATTATGCAGACCATATATACGGTACCGCACTGGAGTTTTCCAGCTGCCGGTTTGAGCGCTGCACCTTTGCCGATTGGGAATGCAAGCGAGTCGCTTTTGTAGATTGCGTTCTGGATCATTGTGATATCAGCGGTTTGCGGCTGGAAAACGTTACTTTCCAGCGTGTTCGCTTTTCCGCCTGCCGCCTTACCGGTACGGAGTTTTTAAACGCGTCGCTTATGAACGTTACTTTTCACGAGTGTACATGTGATTATTTTGCGCTCTCCGACAGTAAATGCACACATGTTGTTTGGGAAAACTGCCAATTACGGGAAAGTCTGTGGCAATCGGTAACGTTGAAAGCCTCCGCTTTCCGCAACTGTGATTTCACCGCCGCCCAAATACGCTACATGCCAATGACCGGGCAGGATATGACAACCTGTACCTTATCCGATATACAGATTGATCCGCACGATTTACGCGGTATGCGGGTATCTCCGGTACAGGGTTTATTGTTTTGTACCCTGCTTGGTTTAGAAATTGTCGATTAAAAGGATAAAGCAAGGACTTTGTGATTGCAATCCCCGCCCTGTAACCGCATAAAAGGAAAGCAGCGCTATCATGGCGCTGCTTTCCTTTGCCTTAGGCCTACCGCATTGGCATGCTTTGATCAATCTGTTGACGCGTTATTCGGATATCTGTTAGTTTTTCACTGATGGAGCGATCCAACTGTGCTAAAACATCATCGATATGCTTATACACGTCCTGGTACAGTTTTTCGACTTCTTCTTGCGTGTTCTGCCGTATCTCTTCTACTTCCATGCGTGCGCGGGCTACAATTTCCTGCTCGCTGATCAACTGCGCGGCGTGTGCTTCGGCATCGGCAACCAACTGCGCCGCCTTCTGCTGCGCATCGCTCATCATGGCTTGCGCCTGCTCCTGCGCTTTACGCATCATGTCCTGCGCCTGCTTGTTTGCATTTGCAATGGTTCCCTGCGCCTGGGCATTCGCCTCGTTCACCGCGCGAGAAGCGCGCATGTTCGCTTCATTACGCGTTTGCTCAGCCATATTCCGCGCTTCGGTGATAATGCTCTTTTGATTCTCGATCACGCTTTCAGCCGCGGTAATATCTGCGGGCAAACGTGTGCGGATTTCATCCACCAATTGCCTGCAGCGGTCACGGTCCACCATTACCAAATTGCTCAGCGGCACACGTTTTCCCATAGAAATATGATTATCCAGTTCGTCCAAATACATAACGGAAGGCGTTTCCGGCATTATTCTCATTCCTCTCTAGCTGTTGCCTGATACACCTGATAAATCTCCTGCTTGATGCAGCCGGGAACCAGCGTAGATATATCACCGCCGAAAGAAGCAATTTGCCGTACGGCGCTGGAACTGATATAGGCGTAATCAGGAGACGTCATTAAAAACAGGGTTTCAATTTTGGGGGCAATCTGGCGGTTTACCTGCGCCATTTGAAATTCATTTTCAAAATCCGTTACAGCGCGCAAGCCACGCAGTACGATTTCCGCATCAATACTGCTCATATAATCCACCAGCAATCCCCCGAAACTGTCGATGCACACATTTGGCAGATGCGCACAGGCTTTAGCAAGCATATCAATCCGGTGTTCGACAGTAAAAATGTTTTTCTTGTCCGGGTTGTTTAAAACCGCCACAACCAATTTGGGAAAAAGCTTTGCGGCACGCTCAATAATATCGATATGCCCCAGTGTAACCGGATCAAAGCTGCCGGGGTATACGCAAACACCTTTAGGCATGTTTCACATCCTCTCTATGATACACATAAAAATGGATGACCGTATCGCCATAGCGTCTGGAATCCTTACAGGTAAAGCGATCATCCAGCGTTGGATCGCACCCTTTCCGATGCTCGATTACGATCATCGCGTCGTTTTCCAGTATACCACGCTCCGCCATCTCTGCACAAATTTCTCCTGTTTCTGTCATGCGATATGGCGGATCTAAAAATACAAGGGTAAAGGAATGTTGCTTTCCAGCCAAGCGCGCAATTGCCGCTTGCCATTTACACTGCAATACTGCCGTTTGCTCTTCAAACCCCAGCGATTGCACATTCTTACGGATACATGTAATCGCTTGTGGCGCCAGATCAACAAGCGCGGCAAACTCCGCTCCCCGGCTGATGGCTTCCAGCGCCAGCGCGCCGCTGCCGGAAAATAAGTCCAGCACATAGGCTTGTGGTACAATTTGCTGTAAAATATTAAAAAGCGATTCCCGTACGTAATCCTGCGTGGGGCGTGTATCCTGCCCTTTCGGAGCTATAATGGTACGTCCGCGGGCGCTGCCCGCTATTATGCGCAATGATCTTTCTCCTTAATAAGCAAGTTAAATCAATTGTTCCGGCTTATGGCTCTTCGCGCGGTCACGGTCACGGCGCTCTTTGCGCGCTTTACGGCGCTTTTTCTTTTCGCCAATCGCAATGCCGGTATTGATCTTCGTACGCATATGAATACCCTGTCGGTATCCAAACGCATAGCCCATCGGCGCGACTAACACCCACAGCGGCGTCAGGCGCTCCGCCCACAAGGTGGCTGTGCTCCCCAGTTTAACCGCAATGTTGATAAACGGCATCGTCATGCTACGGCTTATGATTCGCAAAATGGTTTGCAGCGCTACCCCATCATGCACCTGATAAAACGCTAGCGCATCGCCCACCCCGCTTTGCCGGGTATACCGGGTAAGCCAAGTTGGCAAAACACCCAACGAGTAGGTGGATTCCTTAGCGATACAGGCAAACACGATGGTGATCACCAGATAAGGCACAGCGCCAATCAACACTGCGTAGAAGCCTTTATACGGATGAAAGCAGCGTTCCTGATCGGCCTTGGAAATCGGTTTTCCCTCCTGCTGCCGGGTATACATAATTTCACCATACGCCGCATCCCCCTGTCCAACCTGCGCACCGTTGGCATACAGGTAAGCCACAGCCGCAGTGATCAGCACTAGGCTGGTTGCCACGCGCAGTACCAAAGAATCGAAGGTTAGCAGCATACTTAAAATTAAGTAGATCACCGTGACGAACAAAATATTCAGCATCAGTTTAAAGCCCTGCTTCTTTGCGTCCCTGCCATGCCAGGACCCCGTTAAAACCGGCTTTACAACTTCTTTTACAGGGCTTTTTGCTTTTTGCATGTCTCCCATCCCTCTCTTACGGTGCTCCCGGTCACTGTACCGATTTTGCACCGTTATCACAACGATTCATACTATTCTTTATTATACTAAAAATACGATATACGCGCAATGTGGCGTTACTTTACCGGTAAATAAGTACGCGGTACACGGGTAGTAATGGCCAGCAGCACTTCGTAACTAATGGTTTCCGCCCACGCAGCCAGTTCTTCCGCATCAATAGTTTCATCCCCCTGCGTGCCGATTAGCACAACTTGAGAACCTGCGTTTACATCTGGTATATCCGTTATGTCGATCATGGTCTGATCCATGCAGATACGTCCCACAATCTTTGCCCGTTTTCCGCCAACTAGCATATAACCGCGGTTACTCATCAAGCGGTGGTACCCATCACCATAGCCAACCGCAACCGTTGCGATACGCATCGGTTTTTCGGCTGTAAAGGTGCAGCCATAGCTGATGCTTTGGCCTGCATCAACCTGTTTGATAAAGACGATCTCGGTTTCCCAGCGTAGTGCGGGCTGAAAAGGCAAATCGGTCTTTACCGGCGGATAGCCGTACAGGGATATGCCTTCCCGGATCATCGCATAGTTCACTTCCGGCGCTACTAAGCTCATTGCACTGTTGGAAACATGCATGGGTATAGAAGCGTCAAAATGCTCGCGTAGCTGATGAAACCGTTTCAGCTGCTTTTGTGTATACTCGCCCATTGCACCGTCGCCTTCCAGATGATCGGCATCGGCAAAATGTGTATAAATACCCGTTGCCTTTACATGCGGCGCATCTTTCAGCGCAAGCGCCAGTGCATCGGCTTCACCCTCTGTGCGCAAGCCGATACGACCCATGCCGGTATCCAGCTTAATATGCACATAAGCGGTCTTACCCAGCCGTACAGCCTCTTCTTCAATATAAGCTACCATTTCCGGTTCAAAAACCGTCTGGATTAGGTTTTGCACAATCGCCGTTTCCGTCGCAATTTCCGTTGCCGCGCCTAAAATGAGAATGTTCGCTGTAATGCCGTTTTCACGCAGCAGTACACCTTCTTCCGCCAGCGCAACTGCTAAATCGTTGCAACCAGCCGCAGTAACCGTGCGTGATACCTCCACAATACCATGTCCATAGGCATTGGCCTTGACCGCAGCCATCACACGCACATTCGGACCGACCTGCTGCTTCATCAACTCATAATTATGTTTAATCGCATCCAAATCAATAACGATACGGTTTTGACGAATCATATTCCATCATCCTTTCAGGCAAAAACGCTTGCCCTTTACCAAAACACGGAAAGGCGCTGGGGGCGCTTGCCCGCAGAGCCTTTCGAATAAAAAACCTCAGGTATCCGGCGTATCTTACAGCGCTCGTACGTCGTTTTGGGAAAGCAACTGCACCCCGGCGCCAGTTAACACGGTAACCGCCTCATCCAGTTTATCCACCCGGATAATGATCAGCGCCTGATCACCGTTAGTGCGGACAAAGCTGTACAAATATTCCAGCGCGATATTCGCTTCCGCCAGTTTACCGAGTATCGCATTGAGTCCGCCGGGATGATCCGGCACACAAACGGCGAGCACATCGGTCATTTTGACGGAATATCCATGATCCAGCAAAACCTGATAGGCCACTTCCGGTTCGGCGACGATGCCGCGCAAGATACCGAAATTGGTCGTATCGGCAATCGACAGGGATACGATGTCTATGTTATTCTCCGCCAATACCTGCGTAAAACCCGCCAGTCGGCCAGGTGTGTTTTCGATAAATACGGAAAGCTGTTTCACATACATGTCTGTGCACCTCCACACGCTTTTATACAGTATACCACAGGGACATGCCCTGTGGTATATATGGTTTTATAATTTACGGTTGTCGATAACACGCTTGGCTTTACCATCGCTGCGCGGTATGGTGCCGGGTTGACACAGTTTTACGCTGGCGTGGACCAGTGCGTGAGCCGCTATGGAGTTAACAATTTTCTGTTCCAGTGCTTCCATATCCCTTACGGTATCACTCATAAACTCCGGTGACAACTCCACCTGCACCTGCATCGAATCCAACGTGCCGTGCCGCTCCACTACGATTTGATACTGCGGTACAATGCCTTCCACTTGCAGTAGCGCATGCTCTACCTGCGAGGGGAACACGTTTACGCCGCGGATGATGAGCATATCGTCCGTACGGCCCATGATGCGGCCCATACGCACATGGGTGCGGCCGCAGGCACAGGGTTTATCGGTCAACGTGCATAAATCATGCGTACGGTACCGCAGCAGCGGCATACCATGCTTGGTCAGCGTAGTAAACACCAGATCGCCCTGCTCCCCATACGGCAGTCCTTTTCCGTCTTCCCCGATGATCTCCGGCAGGAAATGATCCTCCCAGATATGCATACCGTCTTTGCACATGCATTCCATTGAGACGCCCGGCCCCATGACTTCGCTTAGTCCATAAATGTTTAGCGCATCAATGCCCAGCAGTTCTTCAATCTTTACACGCATCGCCTCGGTCCATGGTTCAGCACCGAAGATACCGCTTTTCAGCTTCAGCGTCGACGGGTCAATGCCTTCCGCTTGCAGTGCCTCCGCCAAATTCAGCGCATAGGAAGGCGTGCAGCAGATCGCTGTGGAGCCAAAATCCTTCATCAGCATCAGCTGGCGTGTCGTATTACCGCCGCTGATCGGTATGACCGATGCGCCGATACGCTCCGCACCGTAATGCGCGCCAAGGCCGCCGGTAAACAAGCCATAGCCGTAAGCGACCTGTACAATATCACTCTTACTGACATTGGCGCAGTACATGCTGCGCGCCATCAGCTCGGACCAGCGGTCAATGTCGCCGCTGGTGTACCCTACTACCGTGGGTTTGCCCGTAGTACCGCTGCTGGCGTGAATGCGTACAATCTCGCTTTGCGGTACGGCAAACAGTCCAAACGGATAGTGATCGCGCAAGTCCTGTTTTTCCGTAAACGGCAGCAGTTCTATATCGCAAACGCCCCGGATATCGGCAGGGGTAATCCCCAAAGCCTGCATTTTATCGCGGTAAAAAGGAACGCTTTCATAAACCCTGCGCACAAGGTCCTTCAGGCGCTCATCCTGCAAGGCGCGCAGCTGTTCCCGCGGCATACATTCCATAGTACGATTCCAAATGATATGCTCCATCGCCGGTTCCCCCTCGGTTTGTTAAACTTCCTGTGGTTCCATCACAGCGCGGCCGGCTTCAAAGGCGCGCAAGTTGGTTGCCAACGTTTTTGCCGGTACGGACTGCGTAATCGCATCCCGCCAAGCTTCGTCCGAAAACGGCAGGTGACGGCTAAGCATGCCCAACAGTACCAGGTTTACCGCTCTCTGGTTACCGGCTTCCACAGCCAGCTGCAAGGCATCTACCGCTTCCACCTTGTTATTTGCAAGCCCCTGATTATCAAGCGGCTCCTCCGGGTACTGCGTAGCTCCGGTGATGACCGGCATTGGCGAAATACGCTGGGTATTCACGATCAGCACGCCGTTTGGCTTTAAATAGGCAGCAGCGCGCGCCGCTTCCAACGCCTCAAAGCTAAGTAAATAGTCTGCGTTTGCCAGTGCAACCAGCGGCGCATGTACCTTATCGCCAACACGTACATGGGTAATAACGCTGCCGCCACGCTGGCTCATACCGTGAACCTCGCTCACTTTAACACCGCATTGTTCGTTAAGCGCCAAACGGCCGATAATTTTGCTGGCCAGCAGCGTACCCTGTCCACCCACACCAACAATCACTAAATCAAAATTCGGTTTGCTCATTTCGCCTGCACCCCTTCCTGAATCGCGTTAAAGGGACAAACCTGCGCACACATGCCGCACCCGATGCACAGTGCCGGATTGATGACCACTTGCTTTTCCCTGCGCTCAATAGCCGGGCAGGAAAGCTTCATGCAAGCGCCGCAGTTTTTACAGCCGTCGATTACATACGGCGGTTTCACCGTTTTATCCAGCAGAGCGCAGGGACGGCGGGCGATAATCACGCTGACTTCGTCGCGCGCTGTCTCTTCCCGCAGTGCCTGTTCCGTCTCTTTCAGGTTAAAGGGATCCACGACGCGGATGTGCTTGACGCCGCAGCTTTCGCATAATTTTTCCAAATTAACAGCAGGCGCGGGATTGCCGTGTATCTCTTTGCCGGAAGCCGGGTTTTGCTGATGCCCAGTCATACCAGTAATGCGGTTATCCAAAATGAGGACTGTAATCGCTTCCTGGTTATAAACCGCGTCTACCAACGAGGTAATGCCGCTGTGGATAAACGTACTGTCGCCCAATACGGCTACCGTGTTTTTTGAAAACTCTTTTCCTTGCGCACGTTCTGCTCCGCCTGCCATACCGATACTGGCCCCCATGCACAGGCACGCATCCATCGCGGAAAGCGGCGGCAGCGCAGCCAGCGTATAACAGCCGATATCGCCCATCACGCGCAAACCCAGCCGGTTAATATCATAAAACACACCACGGTGCGGACAGCCGGGGCAAAGCACCGGCGGCCTTGCGGGCAGTTCAGCCGTATGATCCTCCGGCATAGCGACGTTTAAAACAGCGTTTTTAACACGCTCAACGCTTAGCTCACTCTGAATGCCGGTAAACTTTTTGCCTTCACACGCGATCCCCGCTGCTTTCATATCCTTCTCGATAAGCCCTTCCAGCTCCTCGATCACAATCAGCTGATCCA
The DNA here is from genome assembly GCA_963675655.1 of Candidatus Limiplasma sp. Taxonomy (GTDB): domain Bacteria; phylum Bacillota; class Clostridia; order Christensenellales; family Aristaeellaceae; genus CAXXOK01. The sequence goes on along the minus strand of OY776489.1, from coordinate 2,717,247 downwards.
CTTTCTCCGCAAAGGACTGGATCAACTTGATCGGCAACGGATAGACCATGCCCAGCTTGAGCGTGCTGGCATTGGGCATTGCATCGCGCACGTACTCGTAACTCACACCGCTGGTAACAACGCCGATGGACGTATCCCGGTATTTAATTACGTTGACCGGTAGGCTATTGGCCGCCTCCGCCAAAAACTCCTCCCGTTTTTCAACTTGTAAATGACGCTTCCTTGCCATGCCGGGCATCATTACATATTTCATGGGGTCTTTCTGGTAAGGCTTTGTGCCAATCTCGTCCCGCGCTTCCAGCGCAACAGCACTGCGAGCATGGGAGATACGTGTGGTAAGGCGGATAAAAATAGGCGTATCCAGCTCTTCGCTCATCTGGAAAGCCAGCTTGGTAAAGTCCTTGCATTCCTGGCTGTCGGAGGGCTCCAACATGGGTATATGCGCTGCGCGTGCATAATAACGGCTATCTTGCTCATTCTGGCTGGAGTGCATTGCCGGATCATCCGCTACGCAGAGCACCATACCGCCGTTAACGCCGGTATAGGCCGCCGTAAAAATTGGGTCGGCCGCAACGTTTACGCCTACATGCTTCATACAGGTCATAGCGCGAGCACCCGCCATCGCAGCGCCGAATGCAACTTCAGCGGCCACTTTTTCATTCGGCGCCCACTGTACATTCACTTCAGGGTACGTAGCGATTGCCTCGGTTATCTCGGTACTGGGCGTACCCGGGTAGCTGCTTACAACCTTTACGCCCGCTTCCCATGCGCCTCTGGCGACCGCTTCATTGCCCAGCATCAGGCGGATCTCCTCCTGCACGTTATCCCTTTCCTGCGCTTGAATCAGATTCTTCTTCTCCATCCCTGTTACTCCTTACATCCTGCCTGTTTACAAAAACATGCAAACAGGCGCAATACAAACAATGTTACAGTTTATCCTATAAACAAACCCTATCGCTCATGCCGATTCACGCTTTACGCGCTCACGAACCGATAGGATAAACATAATAATTATAACAGCAATTCAAGTTTCGGGAAAGTTTTCCTGTTGTTTTTATACTATATTCTTCGTAACAATTTGAAATTTTTTCGTCCCAATGCGATCTTTTGATTTTTCTTCATGAATTCCTCATTCACCTATTGACATATTCCTTATTATTCCTTATTATTGCTTTATTAGTAATTTTAAGGAGTATTTATATGGACGAGACATACTATACCGTCGAGCAAATCGCACAAATACTGCGCATGCACCCAAAAACAATTCAGCGTTACATTCGGGAAGGGAAGCTAAGCGCAACTAAAATTGGAAAAAGCTGGCGGATTGCCGGCCATGATCTAAGCCGGTTCACCGAAGAAAACCGCGTTGCCGATGGCGATACACAAAAAGATGATTTGGAAGCGGTGTGCATTCGTGCCTCTGCTGTAGTTGATGTTGGCATTCGCAGCCAAGAGAGGGCAAGTCGTATTATAAATTCTCTGAACGCCGCCATGAATTTCAAACCGCCGGAATATGGCCAGGCCTCAATGCACGCACAATATCTGGAACCGGATCATATTGTGCGCATTACGCTATGGGGTAATCTTCAGTTCCTTTCAGCGGTTCTTGGCGCTATCGAAGTGTTCACACAACAAGGGGAGGAAAATATATGAATGTCTTTAAATCCAAAGAAGGACAGGAGAAAATACGCGGGTACTATCAGAACATTCTAAACTTTTTCCCACTTGAGCAAAGGTATATAGACACATCCTATGGTCAAACCTTTGTACTGGAAGCAGGAAACAAGAGAAACCCCGCTATGATCCTTTTGCATGGTTCCTGCAGCAACAGCGCTGCATGGCTGGGTGATATCGCTGCTCTCGTCGAGCAATATCATGTGTTTGCCATTGATATTCCGGGCGAACCTGGTAACAGCGCAGCTAACCGCCTGAATATCCAGACAAATGAATATTCCCACTGGCTGAAGGAAGCGTTGGATGCACTTACAATTAAGAAAGCTATCGTTATTGGTAATTCAATGGGCGGCTGGTTGGCTCTGCATTTTTCTGCCACCTATCCTAACAACACAGCCGCGTTGGTGCTGCTTGCTCCGTCCGGCATTATACCGCCCAACCAGTCATTTATTACGCAAACCGAAGATATTGCCGTTAATGCAGACAATGCACAGTCCGTTACGAATGCGGTTGTAGGCGATACTGCTATTCCCAAGGAAGTGCTTGCCTTTATGCATCTTGTAATGGAGAATTTCAACCCAATCACAGCTCCCCTGCCGGTTCTTACGGATGAACAGATGCACTTGCTAACCATGCCGGTACTTTACATTGCAGGAACCAAGGATGTAACAATGGATACTAAAAAGGCAGCGCATCGGCTCTCCAGCCTCGTGCCACACGCTACCATTACCCTGCGCGAAGGCGCGCATGTGATTACAAGCGCGTCGGATCAGGTGATTCCTTTCTTATCAAAGGCACTACAACATGCAGCTGATTGAAAAGAATGAAACAGATATTCTCTCCCCTGGCAAGGCCGGTAAGTGATAGATAGATTCACTTCATATCATAATCCTGTAAAAAATATGCAAAAAGCGCGGAACTTTCGTTCCGCGCTTTTGATTGCTGATCTACTCTACCGAATAGGGCATCAGCGCGATGGCACGCGCGCGCTTGATGGCTTCGGAAAGCTGACGCTGATGTTTGGCGCAATTGCCGCTCATACGACGGGGCATAATCTTGCCACGTTCGTTCACGAAACGGCGAAGGCGGTTTACATCTTTATAATCAATGTATTCGATCTTATCCACACAGAAGCTGCACACCTTACGGCGAGGCTTGCGTCCGCGGGGACGAGGCCGTCTTTCTCCACGATCATCTGGCATGAGCTGTACCTCCTTTACTGAGCTTTAGAAGGGCAAATCGTCATCGTCCACTTCCGCAAACCCGGTTTCCTTTTTACTGGCAGTATTTCCGGCGCCGTTATTCATACCGTCGACCGTACCTGCCTGATCATCCGCACGGCTGGAGAGAAACTCTACATCCTCTGCGGTGACATCCAGTGAAAAACGGGTGCCGCTGCCATCTTTAGCCTCGTAACTGCTAACCGACACGGGGCCGACCACAGCCACTTTACGGCCTTTGGCAAGATAGCGCTGGCATATATCGCCCAGCTTATTCCATGCCGAAACACGGAAAAAATCAGCTTCGGGTTGATTTGCGTTTTGGGACGAGCGACGGCGATTAACCGCAACGGTAAAGGAGCATACGGTGCTTCCGCTGGTTACCGTGCGAGTTTCGGGGTCGCGCGTGAGATTGCCGATAATTGTAAGTTTGTTCATCTACCTGTTCCCCCTTATTCAGCGGGTGTTTCTGTAGCCTCTACGGCAGGAGCCGGTGCGGCAGCAGGGGCTGGCGCAGCAACGGGGGCCGGAGCAACAACAGGTGCCGGAGCGGCAACGGGAGCGACGGGGCGCACGGGGCGCGGCTTAACGCTCTGCTTCTTCTCCTCCAGCTTGATGTTCAGGTAGCGAAGAATCTTGTCGTTAATCTGCAGATTACGCTCGATCTCCTTGTTCTGTTCGCCGGTGCCTTTAAAGGTCACCTGCACGTACCAACCTTCCCACATATCGTCGATCGCGTAGGCAAGGCGGCGTTTTCCCCAGCTCTCATCAACCTTTTCGATTTCGTTGCCGTTTTGCTTGATCAGCTCAGTGAACTTTTCAACCAGTTCCTTACGGGCAGCATCTTCCAACGAAACGTTGATGATGTAAGTGAGTTCGTATCTGTTCATTCCTTTCACCTCCTCTTGGACTTATGGCGCCGCAGCATACTTGTGCAGCGCAAGGATGTGCCAATTAAAGATTATATCAACATTTCCGGTGAAGCGCAAGCTTTTTGCTGAATATTCGGACATTTTATTGTTCCTGCCCACAATTTTCATACGGGAATCTCTCCGCGTAATGTTTATGAATCATAGAAGCATACAACGTTTGAATTGCTTTTTCATACTGTTTGCTGTAAAATATGGATGAGAGAACAAAGAAGGGAGGACGAGCATATGAAGCTTATTATCGCGATTGTGCAGGACGAGGATTCATCCCGATTGATCGAGGAACTGATGACGGCCGGGTTCAGCGTAACCAAACTGGCAACGACCGGCGGCTTTCTGCGCGCAGGCAACACCACGCTGCTGGCAGGCGTTGAAGATGATCGCTTTCAGGCCGCGATGGATGTAATTGAAGCCGTTTGCAAGAGCCGCAAGCAGATTGCCGCCTCACCCGTTTCAATGGTTGGCGTACCCGGCGCTTATACGCCCTACCCCATTGAGGTCGTGGTCGGCGGCGCTACCATCTTCGTGCTGACCGTAGATCAATTCCTGAAACTGTAATGAGCGGAAAGGGATTTCAAATTGCAAGCCAATAGCAATAACGCGGGCGTATTGCCCGCGTTTATGGATTATCCGGCACTTGGCGGCGGCTACGCGCTGCTTTGGCAATTGGCGCAAACTGGGACCATGACCCACGCTATTTTATTGGCAGGCCCTGCTGGTGTTGGTAAAGCCACGTTTGCACGTACCATAGCAGCCATGCGTTTTTGCGAATCTTCTGCAGCGCCCTGTGGGCAATGCGACAGTTGCCGCCGTGTCTATTCCGGAAATGAACCGGATTTGATTGAGGTATTTTCCCAGAACAGCAAACCCATCCCGATCGATTTAATCCGGGATACGATTGCGCAGATTTCACGCCATTCATTTGGTATCGGCGGTCGAGTAGTGCTAATTGAACCGGTGGAAAAGCTAACGCCCGCCGCGCAGAATTGTCTGCTCAAATCACTGGAAGAACCGCCCGCAGATGTGTTATTCTTATTATGCGCACACGAGCCCTCCGCTTTATTGGGCACGATTGCCTCACGCTGTGCAAACATCCGCCTTGCACCCTGGGCGGATGAGAAGATCGAAAGCACGCTGCAAGCAATGCGGTACACAAGCGAGGCGATCCATGCCGTATTGCCGCAAGCAGGCGGCGTTATCGGCTCGGCTGTAGCCATGCTGGACGATGAAGCTGGTCAAAGCGAGCTGCAAAGCATGATCGATCGCATACTCTCCTGTAACAAGGATGCGGACGCCGTAAGCCTGAGCACAGCACTCAAGGATAACCGCGACGGCGCTACCCAAACGCTAACCGCATTGGAAAACGCATTTCATCAGGCGCTGATGGCACAAACCGGTTTGCTGGGTGCTCAAACCATTCGCAGCAGCGCTATACGCAGCTGGTGCGAGCATAGCTCCGCACAGGAACTAACAACGCTTATTCAGGCCGTGTTCGATACGCGCAAGCGCCGCCAAAGTCAGGTGAACTGGCAGGCGGGCATCGACCACCTGTTAATAACAATCTTGGAGGCAAAAACCAGATGGCAACAATAATAGGCGTTCGCTTTAAGAACGCCGGAAAACTATACTACTTCGATCCGGGCTCCCTGTGGCCGCAGCCCGGCGATTTCGTTATTGTGGAAACAGCACGCGGCATGGAATATGGCGAGGTAATTACAGGCGTTCGCGAAGTGAGCGACGACATGATTACCCCACCACTAAAAACCATCTTACGGATTGCAGATGAGCACGACGCAAAACATGCCGTTGAAAACGAAGCTTACGAAAAGGAAGCTTACCAGATCTGTTTGCGGAAAATTGAGGATCACAAGCTGGATATGAAGCTGGTAGGCGTTGAACAGACGTTTGATAATGCAAAACTTCTGTTCTACTTTACCGCTAATGGGCGGGTAGATTTTCGTTCGCTGGTTAAGGATCTCGCTTCGGTTTTCCGCACGCGCATCGAGCTGCGCCAGATTGGCGTTCGCGATGAAGCAAAAATGCTCGGTGGTCTGGGTCCTTGCGGCCGTCCATTGTGCTGCGGTACCTTCCTGGGCGATTTCCAGCCCGTGTCCATTAAAATGGCGAAGGAACAAAACCTATCGCTCAACCCCACCAAAATATCCGGCGTATGCGGGCGTTTGATGTGCTGTCTTAAATTTGAGGAAGAGCATTACGAGCAAACCCGCAAGAGCATGCCAAAAATCGGTAAAGAAGTTGAAACACCCGAAGGTTTCGGCACGGTAATTGATTTAAATGTGCTCAAAGAAACCGTTACCGTTCGCATCCGCAAAGGGGATAACTCCGAGCTGAAGATTTGGCCGGTTGCCGAAATCAGCTGGTTCCGTCCCCCGCAGCCTGCCGCGCCAAAGCAGCCGAAAGAGAGTGAAAAACCGCAGCGCAAGCAACCCCGTAAGGATAGCCGTGTCGCTGCCGAAGCCCCAGAAGAAAGCACTTCCAGTGCAGACACTTATCCAGAAGAGGGTACCGCTACGGAAGATGTTTCCGCAAAAGACGATACCACTAGTACGGCGGATGACACCGTATACGAGCATGAACCGCTTTCCGAAGAGCTGGAGCCGGACAACTCTATTTCCAGCTGGCAAAAAGCAGTACAGGACGCCTTGAAAAACGCGTCGGATTAACAAGTGTTAGTATTGCAAATTCAAGTTTTGCGTGTTATGATTGCCTTGCCTTGTTCGATTATCGAATAATGCTAAAAACCAATGGAGGTGACAAACCTTGGCATACAAGATTACCGACGATTGCATCAGCTGCGGTGCTTGTGCATCCGAATGCCCGGTAGACGCGATTTCCGAAGGCGATAGCAAGTACGAAATTGATGCCGATAAGTGCATCGAATGCGGCGCTTGCGCGGATGTTTGCCCGGTGGGCGCTCCCGTACAGGAATAAGCAAAGCAAAGCGTCGGGTATACCCGGCGCTTTTTGCATACAACTCATTTCGTTTTTGGGGACATCAAACCAAGTATATTTTCCCGCAAATACCGGGAAAACGCCATTTTCAGGCTTGACATTCAAGCCGAAATCATTTATACTTGCATTCGTGTTCTGAAGGGGCATGGTGTAATGGTAACACGTGGGTCTCCAAAACCTTTGTTGAGGGTTCGAGTCCTTCTGCCCCTGCCACAGTGGGTTGTCTAGCTTAGTGCAGATGGCTCACTTTTTTTATTTTACAAAACATTTACCCATTATTACCATACATCCGTTTTCCGCCTCTTCCCATACTTGCCATTTATTCTTGCAACGATTATAATGGCGTAGGAAGTACTTCACTTCCTTATTTTTAAGTACAGGATGGCGTGGCGCTTTATCTATGCCATCCGAAAGCGGTGTTGTCATGCGTACGGTTCTTGCTGCCGGCTTGGGCGGCTTTTTCGGTAGTGTTTGTCGCTATTTATTATCCTTATTGCCATTAAACAATAACCACGGCTTTCCGATGGCTACGTTGATTATTAACATTCTGGGCGCGATGCTTTTAGGTGTTATCGTAGGGCTGGCGCAGCGGTTTACCCACATCCATTCGGATTGGTTTACCTTTTTACAGGTTGGTTTTTGCGGTGGCTTTACCACGTTTTCCACTTTTGCGCTGGAAACCACATCGTTGTTTGGTTCCGGCAAAATGTGGACCGGCATTGCCTACATCTCCCTCAGTATCCTGTTGGGCGTTGCAGCTGTATTCATCGGCAAGGCGCTCGTTTCCTGAACATTATAGCTACAAAAAAGGAGTTGATTGTGCATGAAATGGGGTATCATCGGTGCTGGAACTATCGCAAAGAAGTTTGCTTCCACCGTTTGGCAAATGCGCGCCGAGGGTGAGCGACTCATTGCCGTTGCGTCTCGCAGCGAGGAGAAAGCACAAGTTTTCGCAGATACATACAGCGCACTGCGCGCCTATGGCTCCTACGAGGCCATGATGGGCGATGAAGCAATCGACGCTATCTATATTGCCACCCCAAACACGTTACACTTTGACAATGCAAAAATGGCGCTGCTTGCAGGCAAACATGTGTTGTGCGAAAAGCCCTTTACCTTAAATGCCACACAAGCCCAGGAGCTGTATGCTCTCGCCCGCGAAAAAGGCTTGTTCATTATGGAAGCGTTTTGGATTCGCTTTCTACCACTGCTTGCGCAGATGCGTAAGGTGATCGCCGCCGGTGAAATCGGCTCGGTTACACATATGCACAGCGATTATGGCTTTATTCCTACTGAGAGCTTAAAAGAGCGTAAACTAAGCGTATCTCTCGGCGCAGGAGCGCTGATGGATATTGGCATTTACAATCTTGGTTTTGCGCATATGGTGATGGATGCCGCGCCTGTACGCTTCTCCTCCACTGTCCGTAAAGACGAGTATGGTACGGATGATTTCAGCGCGATCTTGCTGGAGTATCCGGATGGGCGTTCCGCCGCCGTCGCTACTTCCATTGGCATGGTGATGCACCGCAATGCTACCATCTTCGGCAGCAAGGGCGAAATTACACTGCCGGATTTCCAGATGGCGCAAACCATGACGATTCAGCATAACGACGGTACGGCTCGCACCGTAGAAATGCCTTTTGATATCAATGGGTTTGAATATGAAATTCGCGAGGTCAACCGTTGTGTAAAGCTCGGTATGAATACCAGCGATATTCTGCGCGAGCAGGACACGCTGACTGTGCTAACCACCATGGATGCCATTCGTGAATCTTGGGATTTACGCTTTCCTGGCGAAACAGAATAACAACTATTCCGTTTGTGCCAGGGCAGTCATTGCTTGCCGGTCCAACCGGTACACAGTCCACTCCTTGCTGGGTTTCGCACCCATGGACAGATAAAAGTTAATACTGGGTTGGTTCCAGTTCAAACATTGCCATTCCATCTTGCAACAGTCGTGCGCAAGCGCAATTTGCGTCAGCTGACGCAGGATGGCTTTTCCATACCCCATCCCCCGGTATTCGGGTTTGATAAAAATATCCTCCATATACATACCTGCCGTACCAAAGAACGAAGGAAAGTTGAAAAAATACAGTACATAGCCGATTTCTTTTCCATCCGCTAGTACAAACAGTACCTCCGCCCGTTTTTGCCTGAATAATCCTTCTACAAGGGTTTCTTCGGTAGTCGATACCGCATCGGGCATGTTTTCATACGAGGCCAGTTCCCTTATCAATTGCAGAATTAAGCCCGCGTCCTTTTTTTCCGCCATTCTAAACGTCAATCCCATAAGTATATCCTTTCATGATCGCAGTGGGTTTGTATCCATTCAACCATAATACCAGATGAAATATAAAAGTAAACAGGCAAGCTTTACTTGCCTGTTTACATTTATACTTGCCTGTCTATTCCGTGTCCATACGAACCAACGCCTGTAATGCTTTGTTACGGTATTGCAAATCGTCCCGCTTTGTGAAACCACACTTCTCCCAAAAAGCACTACCGGAAGTGTTTTTTGTAAACACAACCAACGCGACCTTGGTGATCCCCTCATCCTTCATTGCCTGGCAAACGCGCTCCACCAGCGCCGATCCAATCCCCTGCTTGCGTTGTTCTACCGCAACAGCAGTATGGTAAATATACCCGCGCCGTCCGTCATGCCCAGCTAATATCACCCCTGCAATGCCGTTTGGCTCCTCGGCAATAAAGCAGGTATGCGGATTACGGGATAAAAACTTTGCAATACCCGCTTTTGAATCATCCACATCGTTTAATCCCATACCCGGTGTAGACGTCCAAAGGGCATAGACCGCTTCATAATCCGCAGCTTCCATAAGCCGTATCGTCATCCGTATATCCTCCATTCATTTCCGGTAGTCTTTGCGGCAGAACGGTTCCTTGATCTCAGGTGAAATTAATAAGTGGTATTTATCCGGGTGCCTGTATGCGTTGCCATGCACTTCCCGCTTACGATAGGCACGCATTTCCCGGAGCGGAAATGTTGCACAGTAGATTCCTTCCGCTTCTCCGGCTTCTATTACCAGCGTGTCCCGCCCTTCAAAAGTACCGGGTGAACGCTCAAGATAAGCAACCCCGTCAAAAGCAGAGGAATGGCCGTTACAATCCGGCTGTCCGCTGGGGTAATTCACCGTCGCAATTCCTAGCATATTCTCATACGCCCGTGCACGAAGCTGGGACAGGCGGTTGATTTCCATCGGGCAGGCATTTGGGGTGAGAATCACTTCCGCACCTTTCAGCATCAGGATTCTGGCGCTTTCGGGAAATTCGCGGTCGTAGCAGATCATAGCGCCAATTTTCACCTTTCCCTGCTCTGTATCCAGCTCTGCAACCTGAAAATCATCCCCGGGTGTAAGGGCTTGCTCCTCCCCAAAATCACAGGTATGCACTTTAGCATACGTCAGTACATTTTTACCGTGCCTGTCAATTACCGTTATTGTATTTCTGGGTGATGGTACAAAGGTTTCCAAATACGTAAGCCCGATGGCCATATTTAGTTCTTTCGCCAATTGCGAAAACGCCGTAAAGAATGCATCTTCACGGCTGATGGCAAGCGCCTGTAAATGTTCAGGTTCCTTAGGTATCCTGTATCCCGTGCTCCACATTTCCGGGAAAAGTGCGAGGTCGGCTCTCGTCGCCTTTGCCTGTCTGCAAGCATCCAACCCTTTATGTAGATTCTCTTGCAAGGTTTTACCAGGCATCATTTGCAGTAACGCTACTTTCATACTGTTCACCTCGTGATAACGTATTACCAAAAATGGCTTCGGGTATACTGTCTCGCATGCCCGAAGCACATATACATCCTATAGGAAGTACTCGTTTGCTCTTTTTTCCGACAGTTTTGCGGAAAAATCCTTTGCAAAGGTATTATAACTGTCCGTATTCATATTTTTTGCGCCAACCGGGCAAATACGAATACACCGGAAGCAGGATATACACTGGCTGCCAATGGTTTTACAGTCTGCATCAATCGCCTGCATGGGGCAGCTACGCACGCATAAACCGCATGCTGTACAAGTATCCACATCGGTCAGCGGTCTGAATTTGCCTCCGTTTCCCCCGTCTTTATAAGGCCGGTTACCGCTAATGTTGATTGTGTCCTTCCCATTTTGCAGTGCTTGCAGGGCAAATTTCCGGTTCTCATCTAAATCCTGCTCATCCGGCCGTTCCACTTGTATTTCTCCAAAGGTATGGCGTCCAACCAATGCTGCAGCGCCTTTCACCGTAAATCCCTGCGCCGTTGCCAGATCGCTCAGTTCCAGCAGCGCGTCATCGTAATGCCGGTTCCCATAGGTAACCGCCACAATACAGGGCGTTTGGTTTCCACGGAAGTTTGCAAACCGTTCCGCCGCAATTTTCGGGATACGTCCCCCATATACTGGTGCGCCAAAGATAACAAAATCCGCCGACCCAAAAACGTATTGATTGCTTGCCGGTTTCACTGTTACATCATAACCAGTGGTCGTTTTACCGAGTGCGTCCGCCATAGCCTCTACACTTTTTTTGGTGTTCCCTGTCGGCGAAAAATAAACGGTTGAAATAATGTCGTACATATAAATCTCCTTTTCCTTTTGCTTTAAATTGCATTTAAACTCTCATATGCACCAGATACTATTTATATGCCAGTTTATACCGGCCCTGCATAATCCCCAATACGTCCCAAGTGCTCCCCTATTGAAAAGTAATGAGCGGGTGAATAGACTACTGGCTGTATTTTACGCAGATCGAAAAAATCCATCTCTTGCACATCTTCCCGTACGTTTACCTGCCTGAACTGCGCAAAAAACGTATCGCAATCCCCGATGGTTACCGATTGAATGACCTCACATTCATAAGACCACTTCGTATTTTCTATCAAGGGCACATCCAGAACGCGGCCGCGCGTAAATGTTTGTGGAAGCGCAATATGATCCTGTTGCGTCGCCGCGTTATGCTGCTCTGCAAAGGGCAGCAAATCCGGTGTTACCACCGTGGCGGATAAAACGCCGGTTCGCAGAATGTTTTGCGTCGTGTGCTTCTTGCCATTTTTACCGTATATACTGATCACCAAGCAGCAAGGCGGCCCTGCTGTGAAACTAATCCATGATATCGGGGCGAAATTAGTCGTTCCATCCTCGTTATACGTGCCAATCAGAAAAACCTGTTGGGTAAAAAAGCACATGGATTCATTTGTAATCTGTTCCATACTGAATTACCATCAGCAAATAGCCGCGCGGTTATTCTGCCGCTGCCTTTGCTACTCCTTTCGGCATGCTGCACTCCCCTGTGCTGATAAATTGCCCAGCACCCGGGATAAACCATCTTCAAATTGCACAATTTCTTCATCCGTAAAACCTTGATAGAATATTGTATTCATTTGCGCAGATACTTCATCATATTGCGCTTTCATATTCCGGGTTTTCTGGGTAAGCCGTACATTAATCTTTCGTCGGTCTTGTGCATCAAAAACGCGTTCTACCAAGCCGGCCGTTTCCAATCGATCCAACATGCTCGTAAGCGACGTTTTTGCAAGTCCGGTTTTTTCCGCCAGCTCGCAAATGGGGATGCTGTCCCGCGCCCACAGCACAAACAATATTCGGCCCTGCGCACCGTTAAACTGGTCAATGCCGTGCTGTGAGAGTAATTTTGCAAACACTCGTCCTTGTATTTGCTTTATTTTACCGATTAAGAATCCTCCGTTTGATTCTGTAATCAGATACGCCACCTCCTTCTATATAGGATTGTACTATATAGTACTATTTATTGTCAATAATCAAACATACCGCAACACACAAACAAGCCGCCGGTTAACCCGGCGGCTTGTTTGTGTAAAAAACTTACGGTACTTTACATGCGGCAACTTTTCTGGTATGGATAGCTGCTACAATTAACAGTGCCACCAATGCGCACAGCGCAATCGCAGTAAACGTAATTATCATTGGATACTGGCTCGCATAGCCATCAGCGGATAGATGCCTTACCAAGATAGCGGCATATGCCCATGTAACGGATAGGCCATAGTAGAAATTGCACGTACGAATCATCGTAAACCCGGCAATCAGTACGCCAGCCGATAGCAGAATAATCGTCCACGTTTGCGGCGCAATCCCGAATCCATTCCATGAGCGGCTAACCAGCCATACAGAGATATTGGCAATCGTTGCTACGGTAATCCAACCAAAGTATAAGCCGAACGGCGCCCGTAATGCCAGTTCCTCACGTGCTTTGCAGTGCGGCCTGCGGAGCAGCCATCCAATCCGGATCAAGCTTAACAGCAATAGCAGCATAACAATTACGGAAAGCGACAATTGTTGATAATGCCATGTGAAGATCCATGCCGAATTCAGCATCGACGAAACGATAAACCAGATACCGACTAAGTTTAGCGTGCTTTGCCTTTCAGGGTCAATCGCCTCACGAACAGGCAACAGCTGGAATACGACGTATATACCCAACAGCAGATAAATTGCTCCCCAAATGGAGAACGCGTATCCTGCAGGGGTAAACAGCGTATCGTACTGTGCGGATACCTGCGCGGTATCCACACCGTTTATCGGCAACAGTGTTGCCAGCGCGTTAACGGTTACCATGACAACGTAAGCCAGTAGAATACCAATTTTCAGCCCTTTGTTTTGAACGGATACGTTCATACTGATTCTCCTCTCATTGATTTACAATGTACTATATTTACTACCACTGCTTCACGCAACTAGAAGCAGCGTTCTTTGCGCGTTTTGCGGCAATTCTCCACAACTTTTCCCAGCTCGCACTGGTAACATACTTCATTGGTTAAGTTCGCACCGCTAAAAAATTCATCCAGATTATCCAGCGTTGTTTTCGCAATATTCTGCAGGGCTTCTTCCGTTAAAAATGCCTGATGCGAAGTGAGCACCACATTAGGACGGGAAACCAGCAGTGCCAGTACATCGTCCTTAATAATATTCCCTGAGTTATCCTCAAAGAATAATTCTGCTTCTTCTTCGTATACATCCAGCCCCGCGCCGCGGACTTTGCCACTGTTCAGCGCATCCAATAGCGCTTCCGTATCGATTAAAGCGCCACGGGATGTGTTTACAATGAAAACGCCATTTTTCATCTTTGCAAACGCATCGGCATTCAACATATGCCTGGTTTGTTCCGTAAGCGGGCAATGCAGCGAAATAACGTCGCTCTGCTTAAACAGTTCATCCAGCGTTACATATTCAATGTCGCTGTTTTGAGCCGGGAAAGCGTCGTATGCTACAACCTTCATTCCAAAACCCTTTGCAATGTCAATAAACGCCCGGCCAATTTTACCTGTGCCGATCACACCTGCCGTTTTCCCATGCAGATCTACACCCGTAAGTCCGACAATGCTGAAATTAAAATCGCGTGTACGGTTATAGGCGCGGTGCAGTTTACGGTTTACCGTAAGCAGGAGCGCCATGGCATGTTCCGCAACAGCATAAGGAGAGTATGCCGGAACCCGTACAACGTTGATTTTTCCATAAGCTTCTTTAAAATCAACATTGCTATAACCAGCGCAGCGCATGGCCAGCACCTTTACGCCCATATCAGATAACGCATCGATTACTTCAGCGTTGACCGTATCGTTTACAAAAGCACAAACGGCATCGCTGCCGGCAGCCAGCTTTACGGTTGCGGGCGTCAGCTTGCTTTCCAGATAGCGAATCTCGTACTTCGTATTAGCTTTATCAAACCATTCTCGATCATAAGGCTTAGTATCGAAAAATGTGATGATCTTTTTTTTCATATGTCTTCCTCCTGCTCCTGAGAGCGTCCGAGGGAATAAAGTTACTTTCTACAATCCAGTTTTTATCCCGCATCTAGTAAGTACCCGCAATGTAAAGTATTGAATCGTTGTCATTCACTTTTATCGCAATGATAGCATTATTTTCTACCCTATTTATTTCTACAAAGGACCATATTTTTCCTTTTTACACGAAAAGCCGGTGCCACAATGCACCGGCTCTCCTTCTTTGTTATACAGTTATCGTTCACAGTTCAAGCAGACTGCCAGCGTTTCAGCTTTGGAAACACAGCTTTCATAATCGCGCGAGCGTTTGCTTCCGTCATCGCCGGATCGTTTTCCATCATCGGCTGTACACAAAAGTCAATCATTTGTTCCATGGTAATGTCGGATACAAATGCCCCGTCCTTATAGCAATATTGGCAGTAGTCTGCACTCTTGCTGCCGTCTTTCTCGGTGCCGTACAACTCGTCGGTTTCTCCCATTGGCATTCCACAGCTTTGGCAATACTTTTCCTGCACGGTGCTTCCTCCTTATGATTCATGGCTTGATCTATTGCTCATATGCATCATAACACAATAAATATGCCATCTGTATGTCAGGTTTTATATTTCTCCCAGACTTTTTTTGCCAAATCGCCCAGTTCTCTGCGAAGCCGTGCGGGAGATAGCACCGTAATCCCCGCCCCATATGAGAGCAGATACTCCGCCACCCATTTTTCCAGTGGTAATACAGCGGATACCAGCAAGGTTCCATCTGCTTGTTTTTGAATATGAGAGTGTTCAAACTCATCATACGCCCGGTAGGCAATTTCTCTTTTAAATAGCAGCTTTGCTTGTATTGTCGGTACATTCTCATCCATTGTAAATTCAATGGCGGGCGCATCTAAAAATGTATCCGTAAACACCTGCGGTTCCATTTTCATTTCCACAATTCTACTGATTTTAAATAACCGGTAGGCTTCCGCCTTTAAGCAGTATGCCTGAAGATACCAGCTTTTATCTTTAAATACCAGCTTCACCGGTTTTACGTTCCTTTGCGCAGTCTCTCCGGCTGTATTGCAGTATAAGATGCTGAGTACATGCTTTTCCAGAATCGCAGTTTTCATGGTTTCAAAATAAGGTTGTTCCGGCTTTACAGGGTCCCAGCGAGAAAAATCCACCTCAATCCAGTTAACTGCCTGCTTTTGGAATAAACCGCCCAGCTTGGTCAGCAACGTATCGGAATGGCTTCCCGCAGCACGCACTGCGTGGATTGCCGTAAGCAGCTCGCTTTGCTCCTCGTCGGACAGCAACGCCTTAGAAAACGTGTAGCCGGGCATCAGGGCGATCCCGCCGCCGCGCCCATTGGCGGCATATACCGGCACGCCCGCTTCGGAAAGCGCTTCAACATCCCGGTAAATGGTTCGCACCGACACCCCAAGTTTCTCCGCCAGTTGCGGGGCGCTTACCATGCCCTTTTCCAACAGTAAATATACCAGTTGAAAAAACCGATCATTTTTCACTGTGACCACCTCCCACTGGTATTGATAGTATATCACAAACATGCCACCAGGTGTCATGTTTTAAATAGATATAAATGCATTTCTTATATTCCTAAAATTCATTTACTGGCTTATAAAAATGTATTTGTACTGTACTTTGCATTTGTTCGGTTGACACGATGCATTTTCATGTTTTACAATACTTGTATTCACAACGCGATGCACACTGCCGGGCAATGATGTCCGCACGTTCCGTCGTGCTTTTCTTTATTCGATAGGGGGATTACCGTTGATTGTTTTTGACGATGTGTATGTAAGCTTTGGCGATTTGGATGTGTTAAAGGGAATCAGTTTGGAAATCGCAAGCGGTTCCAAGACTGTCATCATTGGTCCAAGCGGCAGCGGGAAAAGCACATTGCTGCGTACTATTAACATGTTTGAACGTCCCAAAAAGGGCGAAGTATTTATCGACGGTGTTTCCATCTCCAGCATGACCAATCGCATGCTTTGTCAGGCGCGGCAGGATATCGGTATGGTATTTCAAAACTTCAATTTATATCCGCATAAAACGGTGCTTGAGAACTTAACGATGGCGCCGATCGTATTAAAGCACGAGAAAAAAGAAGAAGTAATTGAGCGCGCGATGAGTAACCTGCGCGAGGTGAATATTGCTGAAAAAGCAGATTCCTACCCCAGCCAGCTCTCCGGCGGCCAGCAGCAGCGTGTAGCCATTGCCCGCGCGCTTACCATGCGCCCGAAAATAATGCTATTTGACGAACCTACCAGCGCACTGGATCCGGAAATGATACAGGAAGTGCTGGACATTATGGAGCGCGTAGCCAAAGAAACCGAAATCACCATGCTGTTCGTAACTCATGAGATGAAGTTTGCCGAGCACATCGCCGACCGCATTTTATTTTTAGACGGCGGCATTATTCTAGAGGATGGCACACCCGAGCAGGTGTTTCATCATCCCAAGAGTGAGCGCACAACAGCGTTCCTTGGGAAAATATTACACTAAAAACAGGAGGATGGACGAATGAAGAAACTGCTGAGTTTCGTACTGGTTCTGACCATGGCGTTGGTCACCTTCGTTCCCGCGCTTGCGGAAGATTCGGCTGAGGTATCCGCGATTAAGGAACGTGGTAAACTGCTGGTTGGCGTAAAGGCCGACGTGCCCGGATTCGGTTATCAGGAATTGGGCGGCGATTATGAAGGCTTGGAAATCGATCTGGCTAAAAAGATGGCGGAAGTCATTTTGGGCGATGCCAATGCCGTTGAGTTCACCGCTGTTACCGCAAAAACACGCGGCCCGCTGCTGGATACCGGCGAGTTGGATATGGTGATTGCAACCTTCACCATTAAGCCCGATCGTATTATTCAGTACGATTTCTCTAAACCTTACTTTGTCGACGCGATCGGCCTGCTGGTTATGAAAGATAGCGGCATTGGAAGCTTTGCCGATCTGGCTGGCCAGACCATTGGCGTTGCGCAGTCCGCTACCACACGGGATGCGTTACAGGCTGCCGCGGATGCCGCTGGCATGACCGTAGATTTCGCCGAGTTCCCCACCTACCCGGACATCAAAGCTGCGCTGGAAAGCGGCCGTGTCGCTTGCTTCTCCGTGGATAAAGCGATTTTGATGGGCTATCTGGACGACAGCACCACTTTGCTGGCCGACAGCTTTGCCGCACAACCCTATGGCGTTGCGCTGAAAAAGGGCAACGAAGGCCTGCTGACGATCGTGAACGACACTATCGCTACCCTGCGTGCCGACGGCACCTTGGATGAAATGGTCGCCGCCAACAATCTGGCTACTGTAGACTGGTCCGAAGTGGACGCCTACGACAGCCTGTGGGTAGATGCGGCTGCTCTTGCTGCCGAATAAGAAACGAAAATCAAATTGCAGCGCGGAGCGGGGGCTTGCGAAAGCCTCCGCTCCCGTGCTCGTGTAAGGATGTGAAATTGTGTCAGGGCCGTTTTCAATCCATAACTGGCAAACGTGGTTCAGTGATTGGACCTTTTTTGCTGAAGGCTTCCTTCGCACGCTATACATCTCATTGCTGGGTCTGCTTTTCACATTGGTTATCGGCCTGATCGTCGGCATCCTGCTTTGTGGGCACAACCGGGTGATCATTTCGATTTGTAAAGGCTATATGTCTTTTTTTCAAAACACTCCGCTGGTAATACAGATTTTCATTTATTATAATGTATTACCCAAATTGGGTATCCGTTTGGGCGTAGTGGCAATCGGCGTCTTAGGGTTAGCGCTGTATACCGGCGCCTATGCCGCCGATATTGTGCGCAGCGCAATTAAAGCTGTGCCAACGGGACAAATGGAAGCCGCTCATAGCCAGGGATTTAACTATCTGCAAGCCATGTATCATATTATTATTCCTCAGGCAATTAAAATCGGCCTGCCACCGATGACCAATCAGGCGGTGAACCTGATTAAAAACTCATCTGTTCTGGCGGTTATTGCCGGAGGCGAGTTGATGTACTGCGCCGATAGCTGGAGCGGCAGTAACCTGATCTACGGCCCGACTTTTGTAATGACAGGCGTATTGTATCTGGCAATTTGCCTGCCGATTTCGCTGCTGGCCCGCTGGATGGAGAAAAGGAGTGTCCGTAATGCTTGATCGTTGGACGGATGCCTTTTCCGTGGTTTTCACCTCAAAAATATTGCTATTTCTGGGACAGGGCTTGTTAAACACGCTGTATATAGCAGCAGTTTCCATCGTCTTGAGTCTCGTTTTTGGTACGATTCTTGGTCTCATGCGCAACATGCAGGAGCGGCTGGTTCGCGGTATCGCAACGGTTTATATTGAGATTGTCCGCAATATACCGCTTACGCTTTTCATTATCTCCATGCGTTTTATGACGAAATTACCCCCACTGGAGAGCGGCATTGCCGCCATGACGGTATTTACTTCCGCTATCGTGGCAGAAATTGTCCGCGGCGGGCTGAACTCCATCGGCAAAGGTCAATGGGAAGCGGCTACATCGCAGGGCTTCAACCGTATCCAAACCATGTGGCACGTAATCATTCCACAGGCGCTTCGCCGTATCCGCTCTCCGCTCATCTCGCAGTTTGTAACCACCATTAAGGATACTTCCTTCTGTGCGGTGGTTGGTACGTACGAGCTTTCCTTCACCAGTAAAATTGTTGCAGCGCATCGGTCGATTGTAACAGCAGAAGATATTTTGCTGCTGTATCTACTGGTTGCAATGATCTATTATGTTATTAACCGCCTGTTTGCAGGCATTGCGCGCCGCGAACGTGGCAACGCTATGAAAGGCGTTGTGCGGTAAAGCAACGAAACCCATTGCCTATTCCGAAATGAAAAAGCTCCGCTTGTTGGCGGAGCTTTTTCATTTGCGCACATCTCTATGATATAATCATTTGGATGATTGGATTCATATGGAGGTGACTGTATGCGATTATTCATTGGCCTTTCTATGCCGGAAGATAGCCGCATACTTCTAAGCAAAGCAATCAGTACGCTTCCGAATTTAAATTCTGCAAAGGTGACCTTTCCGGAGAATTATCACATTACCCTTGCATTCCTCGGCCAGCGAGAGCCGGAGGCCATCGACGCTATCGTTTCCTTGATGCAGGAGGCGGCAAAAACTGTTTCTCCTTTTATGCTTTCACCGAATCGGTTGGAGTATTTCGGGGGCGAGAAAAATGCTATTCTATATGCCGCCATTCTCCCTGCCGATCCGCTTACAATTCTTAACCGTAACCTTTGCAATGTATTGCAAAATGCAAACCAAACTTTTGATGATAAGCCCTTTCGCCCCCATATTACACTGGCAAAGAAGGCGAAAATTGAGCCTGCTTCTTTAGCCCCCATTCATTTTAACTATCCCTTTTGGGTCGACCGCTTAACGCTTTACCATAGTACCCGTGTTGATGGCGTACTGCGTTACCTGCCGATTGCAGAAGTGCCTTTTTCTCTGTCCAGCCCTGATCCTCTCTATTTTGCATAAAGCAGAACTGCCATATCAACATAGAAAAACCGCTTGTTACCAAATGGCTTCAAGCGGTTTTTAATTACCGGAACATTTGCTCCAGTTCATCATATTTTTCATGGGTGATCAGCGCGTCGTGCTTTGTATCTTCCAAACGTACCACATATGTCCATCGCCCGTATGGCGTAATGTCCTTAATGTGGTTCAGGTTGATGATATAGCTTTTATGGCAGCGGAAGAATACGTTATTAGGCAACCGTTCCTCCATCTCCGCGAGTGAATCCCCCGTTACAAAACGGCCATCACCCCGGGTATATAAAACGGTCGAGCGGTCTTCGCGCTGCACTAGAAGTATATCGTTCAAATCCACAAAGCTGACACCCTCGCGGTGACGCAGCATTAACCGGCCGTCGATCATCCTCCGGTCGGCTGTAATCGCTTTTGGCGCTTCCATATCCCCGTTCTTGCGGCCGTTATACATCGCCCGGATTCTTTCCAGAGTTTGCACGGCACGTTCAACTTTAAAAGGTTTTACCAGATAATCAAAAGCATACACTTCAAACGCATCGCTCATGTAACCGTCAAAAGCCGTTGCAAAGATGATGATCGTAGACGGATTTACATCCTGTATGGTGCGGGCACATTCAACGCCGTTGATTTTAGGCATATCCACATCCAAAAATACAACGTCTGGATGCACCTTATCAATCGTCTCCAGCGTCTCTTCTCCATCCGCTGCTTCCCCTACCAGTGTAAACCCGTCTACCTTGTTTACGATGCGCTTCATAATACCCCGCATCGCTGTATCATCGTCCGCTACCAGTACTTTTATCTCATCCATGGTATCCTCTCCGTGAGCGTGGTCTGGTAAGAATCTCATTCATTACCACCGCCTGCACCAATGCATTACGGTTCCATGCCGTGGGCAGCACCTGTGCAGGTTTCATTGCCTGCTCAGGCTGCGCGGCATACAGAACATCCTGCGTAAACACTTCTCCGCCTTCCAGTGAAACAGTGCCTTCCGTGGAAAAGTACCCTTCGGAAGAGGGAATGCCTTCATACGAAATACTGCCTTCGCCATTGAGCGAACCTAGGCTTCCGGTATAGCGGTTGGCCATCATATCTCTTTGCAGGGAAGATTGAATCGGCTGATAGGGTTCAATCGGTTTCAGCGGCGGTCTGGACATTGTATTATTGACAGACGGTGGGGTCGTCGTTTTCGTTTTTTTACGAGTCTGCGACCACCGAATATCATCATCCGCTTTTTTAGCAGACTGTTGTACGTTTGTCCCGTCAACCGGCTGCGTTGTCTTACCCATCGGCATACGCACCCGCTTGACGATTGCGCGAAAAATAAAGTAGATAATTACAAGGATAATAATGCCATCCACTTTTTTCACCTCCCGTGAGGGCGGACGGCGGACAACGCTTTTTTACACGCTGTCTGCCGCCATCCGTTTTTCTTCGTTATTTCTTTCCCTTTGCGGGATCAACAGGATTCGTGGGCGGTACGGCTGCCTTGGCAATACCATCCCGCATATCGGTATCCGCAATTATGTTTTTCATCTGGTAATAATCCATTACGCCTATTCTACCTTCACGCAAAGCACTTGCCAACGCTTTGGGCACTTCAGCTTCCGCTTCTACCACGCGAGCGCGCATTTCCTGTACGGATGCTTTCATCTCCTGCTCATGGGCAACAGCCATAGCGCGACGTTCTTCTGCGCGCGCCTGCGCAATATGCCGGTCGGCTTCCGCCTGATCCATCTGCAGCTGTGCGCCAACGTTACGGCCCACATCCACATCGGCAATATCAATGGATAGGATTTCAAACGCGGTACCGGCATCCAAGCCTTTATTCAGCACCGTCTGGCTGATCAAATCCGGATTTTCCAGCACTTGCTTATGGGTTTCCGCGGAACCTACGGTGGTTACGATACCTTCGCCAACACGAGCGATAATAGTTTCTTCGCCGGAGCCGCCAACCAAACGCTCGATATTCGTACGTACGGTAACGCGCGCTTTAGCGCGAAGCTCAATACCGTCTTTCGCAATAGCGGCAACTACAGGCGTTTCAATCACTTTCGGGGTAACGCTCATCTGTACGGCCTGAAGCACATCACGACCCGCAAGGTCAATTGCGCTGGCTTTTTCAAACGGCATTTCAATATTGGAGCGTTGCGCCGCAATCAAAGCGTTAATAACACGGTCTACATTACCACCTGCCAGATAGTGCGTTTCCAGTTTAGGAAGCGTCATATCCAAACCGGCTTTACGGGCTTTAATCAGCGGGTCTACCAATCGCTTGGGCTGAATCCGGCGCAAACGCATACCAATCAACGAACTGATTTTTACATGTACGCCGGCTGCCAGCGAGGTAATCCACAAGCCCAGCGGCACAAACCGCAGGAAAACGAGAATCAGAATAAGTGCAACAATTGCAGCAATCACAATCCAAATCAGCGAGGAAGACGCAGCGGAATAACCATAGCTGGACGCGGATAATGCCGCTAAGAGAGAACCAATCATATTTAAAACCTCCTTATGTAATACGAAGTGTCAACCGTTGTATCATGGGGTTAAACAGCGCCGGAGTCTGTTTTAACAGATTTTATGGCCTGTACGACTACGCGCGAACCTTCCACACGGTTTACCCGTATCTGTGTGCCTTTGGGGATATATTCCCCATCGGAAACTACGTTCAGTTTAACGCCGTCAAACTCCGCCATGCCAGTGGGCCGTAGCACCGTAACTGTTTCGCCTTCTTTGCCCAGAAAAACATCCATATCCGCAACAGCGCTGAATCCGGCTTCCGCCGTTTCGCTGTTTTGCAGCACAATCGGTGATTTGGAAAGCCGTCCCTTCGTAACCGACCGCAGCGACATAGAGATGGATATTCCCATCACAGCCAAAATGACGATTGTCAGCCCCAGTGCTGCCAATCCCCCATATTGGAGATAGGTAAGCACCACTGCCACAATTTCCGAGAGAATACCGGAAATACCGGCAACCCCAAAACCGGGCATAAAAACTTCAACAACCAGCAAGCCTACGCCCACAAAAAAGAATAAGATTATTGCCAGATTTGCCGATAAAAAATCAACCATCTTGCAAGCCTCCTCTCTGTATGAGCCAATCCTATCATAATGGTGTTATTTTGTCCGGGTTTCACGGGCGAAACCCGCCGTTTTTGCGCTCAAGTGTCCGTACCGGTGCCGAAGGATACAAGCGTTTCGCCTAAAGCGCGCAAATCCTGTTGGTACACAGCTGCCAGTGAGCGATTATAAATCACCGATGCAGGATGATACAGCGCAAAAAGCGGAAGCGAAAACGTACCTGTATTTTGACCAGTCACGTCTATTTTTCGCCATACTCCATGGGTATCACCAATCGTAACGCCCGGTACAAACACGCTCAACGGCACATTGCCTAATGTAACCAGCGCATCTGGCCGGATAATGGAAATCTCCTGATATAGCCAGGGCGAAAACCAGTTTATTTCTTTTCGGGTCGGGGGTCTGTTGACTAAACGCCCCGCCGGACTTATTTTCGTTGGGCGAAATTTGACAACGTTAGAAATATATAAATCGCTGCGTAATAGCCCCACAGCTGTTAAAAACTCCGTCAGATTCTTGCCTGCTTTGCCGACAAACGGTTTGCCTTGCAGTGCTTCCTGCGCGCCGGGCGCTTCGCCAATCAACATCAGTCTGGGTCGGTTGGTATTGCCATCCCCAAACACCAGCCGTTCCGCCTGTTCCGGCCAGCGTTGCCGGTAACTGCGCTTGCATTCCTCCTGCCATTTTTCCAGCGCATCTGTTCGCATCAAAGCTCCTCCTGCAGCAGATCAGGGTACTGCTGCAACGAAAGTAATTTACGATGTACCATTTTTAGATCCGCCCATGCTTCTCTTTTTTTACTTTGGTCACGTAGCAGCGCCGAAGGGTGATAGGTAGCCAATACAGGCACACCCCCACGCTCGTACCATTGTCCGCGGGCCCGCGTAACACGGTAGTTATCTCCCAGCACACCGCGTACTGCCGTTGAGCCCAGTAAAAGAACCACTTTAGGCTGCACCAGCGACCATTGCGCCAGTAGATAAGAACGGCAGGCTTCCATTTCGGACGGTTGCGGCGTACGATTGTTAGGCGGTCTGCATTTTACAATATTACAGATATAGACACGATCGCGCGGCAGCTGAATCGCCGCCAGCATTTTGGTGAGCAATTGTCCGGCCGGGCCGACAAAAACAAGCCCCTGCTCGTCCTCCTGCTGCCCCGGGCCTTCGCCGATGAGCATAAGCGGCGCATGCGGATCACCCTGCCCCGGTACTTTCTGATTGCAGGTTTCGCATAGCGGACAGTTGGTACACTGCGATATATCCTTTGAGAGCTGCGCCCACGATGTGCGCATGTCAACGCCTCCATTCCCGTTACTGTAATCCTGATGTAAGCAACGTGAACGATTGCGAAAGATCGCTTTGCAGCCACGTAACCAGACTGATCAGAATGGCAACCAGCACCAGAATCAGCGCTAGTCCTGCCAGAATACTGATTACATCAAAAATATTCATCGCAATGTGAAAGCGATGCGCATTATCTAACTCGTCGTCTTCATCCATATAATCCGGTTCTTCAAACCCCGGCCGGGAATAATCAATATAGTCCACGTCATAGTCCATATCATAGCCCGGCTCTTCCTGCTGCTGTTCCTGTCCGGGTTCGTCTGTATAATACGGATCATCAGCGTTCCGGCGTCTTCTCACGAAGATTCCTCCTTGCGCTTCGGGTTATACATAATCCATCCAAGGCTGGCTTTCATCCTCACGCCCCGTGAGTTCCCCAGCTTGCTTCATGCCAGCAAAATCTTGCTGGCGAAGCGCCTCGTAAGCAACAATCGCGACGGAGTTGCTCAGGTTCAGGCTGCGGGCGCTTTCTACCATGGGGATTCGTACACAACGGTTATAAACTTTATTTAAAAGGCTTTCCGGCAATCCGCGCGTCTCACAGCCAAACACCAAAAAATCATCCGGCTGATAGTGTGCGTCGGTATAGCTGCGCGGCGCTTTTGTAGAAAGAAAGTGCATTGTCGCATTTGGATAGGCCTTAAGCAGTGCATCAAAATCATCATACACATGATATGTCATCATACCCCAGTAATCCAGCCCGGCGCGTTTCAGGTATTTATCCTCCAGTGAAAAACCGAGCGGCTTAATTAAATGAAGCGTCATCCCCGTAGCCGCGCAGGTACGGGCAATATTGCCTGTGTTCTGCGGTATTTCCGGGTTGAGCAGCACAATGTGCATGTAGATTCCTCCTTTAGGGGTATTGTACAACCAACCCCTTTGTTTTTCAACCTCTACGGCAGGTAACCGCCGCTGAAAGCAGTGGGTTCATTCCGTCAGCTTACGGAAACATCCCCCATTGTTTTTTGCATCATTTGCAGCGCCTGCATACGTACGGCTGTGTACGCGGCGCTGCCCTCTCCCTGATCGCACAATGCCTGCGCGCACGCTGCCGCTTCCGTTAGAAGCTTCAAATTACCCAGTTCTACCCCGCCTGGCAGCAGCGCAATGCCATGTTGCCGCGTGCCCAACAGTTCGCCGGGCCCGCGTAATTCCAAATCCTTTTTGGCAACTTCAAAACCATCATTGGTCTGCACCAGCGTACGGAGCCGCTCGTTTTCCTTCGCAACAAGAAAGCACCAGCTTTCACCCCTGCCACGCCCAACACGGCCGCGCAGCTGATGCAATTGCGCCAGTCCATAGCGCTCGGCATTTTCCACGACCATAATGGTGGCGTTGGGTACGTTTACACCTACCTCAATCACCGTCGTCGCTACCAGCGCCGCCAGCTCTCCGCGGGAAAAAGCATCCAACACCGCCGCTTTTTCAGCTGAGGGTTGCCTGCCATGCGTAAGCCCAATGGGAATCCCTTTCAGCGGGCCGCGGCAGAGCGCTGCAAAATGGCTTTCAACCGCTTTACGCTGGTCGTCGGCTTCATCCTCCTCCACCAGAGGGCATACGATGTAAGCCTGCTGTCCGCTTATCAGCTTATCCCGCACAAAGCGGTACATATCCAGATTTTTCCCATCCGGTACAATGCGGGTGTGTACGGGCATGCGCCCCGGCGGAAGTTGATCGACTACCGACACGTCCAAATCCCCAAACATCGCTAGCGCTAATGAACGCGGAATGGGGGTCGCGCTCATTACCAGCAGATGCGGAGCAGCGTGTGCGCCTTTTCCCAGCAAACGCGTTCGCTGCGCCACGCCGAAGCGGTGCTGCTCGTCCGTAACGCACAGGCTTAGGTTTTGATACTTTACATCATCCCCAATCAGCGCATGGGTACCGATGATCACCTGCCATGCTCCCGACGCAATCTCTTCCAACGCCTTCCGGCGCTCTGCCGCGGGAATTCCCCCGATAAACAATCCGCAGCGTATTCCCATTGGCGCCAGTACTTGCAACGCGTTTTCGTAGTGCTGCCGGGCGAGTATCTCGGTTGGTGCCATGAGCACCGCCTGTCTGTTTGCCTGCGCGCACAGCAGCATAGCACCAAACGCAATCGCCGTTTTACCGCACCCTACATCCCCCTGCACCATACGCGCCATTGCCGCAGGCTTTTGTAAATCTGTTACAATCTCTTTGAGGGTTCGTACCTGCGCAGCCGTCGGAGTGAATGGCAGCTGTTGCCAGTAAGCAGCGGCAGCTTGCACTGTTACCGGCAGCGCGCGGCCTGCCCTGCGCAGCCCTTTCATCTCACGGACTGCGATTTGGTATAGCAGCAATTGTTCAAAGGCGAAGCGGCGCTGCGCCAGTTGTACTTCCGCCATGGTTTTCGGCTCATGAAGCACAGTAATCGCTTCCGCGGCAGGCATCAGGTTATACTGCAAAAGCAATTCGCAGGGCAGCGTTTCCCTGCATATTTGGTTTGCATCCGGCAGCGCTTGTGCTACCAAATGCAAATGTGTTTTTTGCGGTAGACCGTCTATCGGCTTATAGATCGGTACAATACGCAGTTCTTCCTCAATGGAAGGATTCAGTAAAATCGGGGTTCGCCCTGTCCTATCCGCTTTTCCGAAAAACAGGAAACGCTGACGCTTCATCAGCGCATCTTTCATCCATGGTTGGTTAAACCATACGCAGCGCATTTCCCCGCTGTCATCCTGAAACAGGCAAGTCACGCGACAGCGCTTACCATACCGTGCAATTTTCGGCTCTGCAATGCGCTGCACCGCTACTGTTTGCTTGATTCCAGATCGAAGTTCGCAAACCGGAACCGGGCTGCCCAAATCTTTATACTGAAAAGGCACGGCATATAAAAGATCACGCAACGAGTCGATACCCGCTGCGTGTAATGCCGTTTTTCTTGCTTTGCCTATGCCTTGTAGGTCGTCCAGCTCCATAACTATTCCACCGAGATCAGGTAATAGTACAGCGGCTGCCCTCCATCATGCATCTCCACATCGCATTCGTCGTAGCGATCGGCAATTTGATCTGTAAGCTGCTGGGCATCATCCTGCTTAATCTCTTTACCGAAATAAACAGTGATCAATTCATCGTCCTCAGTCACAATCTGCTGCATCAAATCATAAGCCACATCGTGTATATTGCTGCCTGCCACCACAATTTTGCCGTTGTACAGGCCGATAATATCGCCCTGCTTAATATGCAGGTCTTCAAATTCACTATCGCGTACGGCATATGTCACCGTACCGGTACGAACGCGCTGGGCAGACTCATCCATACGCTTGGCGTTATCTTCCGCGCTTACTTCGCCCTGGAAGGCAACAGCTGCCGCGATACCCATGGCAACGTTTTTCGTAGGAATTACCAATACTTGTTTATCTTCGGTCAATTCCGCCGCCTGATGCGCGGCCAGAATCACATTACCGTTGTTAGGCAAAATGAAAACGCATTTCGCATTGACTTTCGCAATTGCCGCACTGAGGTCCTCAATACTCGGGTTCATCGTCTGGCCGCCCTCTACAATCTGGTCGACCGCCAAATCTTTAAAGATTTGGTTAAACCCTTCGCCAAGGGAGACGGCTACCATGCCAAAATCCTTAGGCGGCTGTGCTTCGCCCTGCTCTGTGTTTTCTTTTGCCATATTGTCACGGCGCTGCTGCACCATGTTTTCGATTTTCAGATTCACCAGCTCACCCAGCCCTAACGCATATTCCAGTGCTCTTCCGGGGTTATTGGTATGTACGTGCACCTTGACCAGCGATAAATCGCCCACGACCAGTACGCAATCGCCAATGCGGTTCAAGCGGCGGCGGAAGGTATCTATATCCTCTTCGGTCACATGACTTTGCAGATTCTGGATTAAGAACTCCGTGCAATAGGCGAATTTGATTTCAGCCAACGAATCATGATCATCCTGAAATACGGCTTGCCCATCGGCAGCCATATCTACGTGATCGGTGGTAATTTCTTCGCCCCGGAATGCCGCAGCGTACCCCATGTAGATCAGCAGCAGCCCACGGCCGCCTGCATCCACCACGCCCGCCTGCGTAAGAGCAGGCAGCATTTGCTGGGTTTTCTTTAAAATTGCTTCGCCGGTTGTGAGAATGTTATCAAATAACGCCTCATAATCATCCGGTGTGCTCTCGGCTTGCTTTACCGCTTCTTCGGCAATCACGCGCGCCACGGTGAGAATGGTGCCTTCTTTGGGCTTCATCATCGCTTTGTACGCGGTTTCCGATCCGCTTTTCAGCGCGGCGGCAAATTGCTGGGGAGAAATCTTATCTACCCCATCCAAAGCGCGCGAAAAACCGCGGTACAACTGCGAGGTAATGACGCCGCTGTTGCCGCGTGCACCCCGCAAAGCGCCTTTGGCCATCGCCGCAGCCGCCTCGCCCGCGTTAAGATATTCTTTTTGGCTTAGTTCTTTGGTCGCAGACGCCATTGTTAGCGACATATTTGTGCCCGTATCCCCGTCCGGAACGGGAAAAACGTTCAGGGCATCAACCTTCTCGCGGTTTTTCTCCAACAACGCCGCGCCGGCCAAAACCATATCGCGCAATAAAAGACCGTCTATCATCTTTGACAAAGGTTTTTCCTCCTGAGGGATTTTTAGACGCGAACACCTTCAACAGAGATATTCACGCGGCGAACCTTAATGCCCGTCATGCTTTCAAGCTTATAACGAACGGTTTCCACGATCGTCTTGCAGACTTCCGCGATGGAAATGCCATACTCTACGATAATGAACAGGTCCACATCGAGCATGTCATCCACTTGTTTGAGCTGCACGCCTTTGGTGAGGTTCTCCCGCCCCAGCCATTGAACAAGACCGTCCTTCGCCCTCTTGCTGGACATCGCAACGATGCCGTAGCATTCCAGCGCGGCATAGCCTACCACCTTTAACATTACGTCTTCCGCTATGTAGACCGTGCCAATGTCGTTCTTGATTTTACATTCCATATTGTACATGCCTCCTTGCAACAATGGACGCATCACCGGCAATGATGACCCGTATGCAAAACCGCATAACAGGTCATGATGATTATACATGATACCACAAGTTTTCGCAACCGCCTACCCTTAACATTTTCTTGCCGCGTCTGCGTATCAGGGATTTCGATTTACAAAGACATAATCTGTGCTATAATATGTAAGAATGCGCGCTTCTTTTTGCCGCATGATGTTTTTAAGACTTGGCACAGGAGATGCAGCATGAATAATAATCGCACCAAATACGCCAGCACGCCCACTTACGGCATGCAAAAGCGTAACTATGCTAAAAAGCAGGCGGCTTCACAGCCGACGCCTACACCCGACTTTACCCAGCAGCCTGCTGGTGATATTACGCCACCCGCGATGTCTTTTCCTGTACAGCCATCCGTTGCCGGTTCGCAATTTCCGCCGGCTGGAGCGCCCCTGATGCAAAACCCGGCCATGGTAGTGCCGGGTGTTCAGCAGACAGTCGGCGGCCCCGTGTTTATGGGCAACAACTACCCTATGCCGGGAAACAATTCTTTTGCAGCGCCCGGCGGTATGAATATGGCTCCCGGATTTCCACAAAATATTTCAACACCCATGCAAAACCAGCAGCCTTTAGGTAACCGTGTTCCTCCAATTACCGATCAGGGATTCACGCCCCGTGCGCAAGGGTTTGTGCCGCCTGATTTTTCAAACGGCGGCCAAGCTGTGCCGCCGAATATTGTACGTGGCGATATGGGCAATACCGCCGCGCCTGTACCGCCGCAGTTGAATGGCTATACGTCGCCCGGCATGGTGCCCGGCGCTATGAATGGGATGCCTCTGAGCCCGATGAATACCCAACCGTATCCACAAGGCGGCATGAACACTGCTTCTGTCGGCGGCGGCGTTCCGCCCTTTCAAAATAACGGTGCTTTTCAGCAACCCTTTGCGAATCAGCCGGGCAATATGCCTTCCTTTCATACGCAGCCCTATCCGGGTATGGGCGGCGGTACGCCTGCCATGCCTACGCCCAAGCCGCCTTTTGATGCGGATAAATGGCTGAAGATACTTTTATACGGCGTTTTGCCGGTGCTTTTTATCCCCTGCATCTTTATTACCCATACGTTTGATTTTCTGCGTTATGCGTTTATTATTCTTACCATCATTACACTCAGCGTGCTTTGGTACCGTCAATCCTTTTCCTCCGGCATCCGCACCACCATATCTGTGGTGTATCTGGCGATGAGCATTATTGTCATTGCTATGATGGTTGGCGGGATTAACGATACCAAAACAACAAACCGTTCGACAAGCCAAAGCACGAACCAATCCACCAGCGAACCCGCTGCCGAGGTAACCGCCTCCGCCCTTGCAGCGCAAGCCACCCCCACCCCCGAATCCGACGAAAGCGCAGTGGAAGCGGAAGCGCGGCTATCGACCTTTATGGATCTGTGGCAGAATAACAACATCGAAGCGATGGTCAACCTGGTGGAACCCAGTTGGGTAAATAAACAGGATAACGCCGCCGCAACCCTCTTTACCGTTGTATGCAACCGTACGCCGCAGGAATACACCATCGAGAGCATTTCCGGCTCTTCCGGGGACTCTTCCCGTACGATTACGATGAGCGCTTACATTGATAAGAACAACGGCAGCGATCCGACGCGATACCGTTTTATGATCCTGATGGTGAAAGAGGACGGCGAATGGTACGTAGACCCCAACTCGCTGGCTACAAACGATCAGGAGGAGGCGACGGCTACACCGGAGCCCGGCGTTTCCACCATTTCACAATCACTCGCCCCGCGTATGACTGTAACGCCAGTGCCTGCGGCGGATACCAAGCTGTATTATAATCCGGACGGCGGTTCGTACTATCATGCCGATCCCAACTGCTCCGCTGTCAACTCCAAATACCTGCCGATGACGGCCTTCTTATACAGTGAACTGGACAATCCGCCCTATAGTTCACTGCTGCCCTGTTTGAAGTGTGGCGCGCCCATCGAATCACTTGGTTCGCTGGAATCCGAAGCTACAGCAACCCCTGCGCCGTAAAACAGCATTTATCAGCTGCGTTTCATAAGCAAACGCGGCTGATTTTTATTTCCAGCCGGCGGGCCAACGATAACCTCTAAATCCTTCCATGCTCGGATAGGCCGTGCTATAATCAGCGTATCCTTTTTTAAATCGTAAAAAGGTAGGTTCGCTTATCAATCGGGTAGATCCAACTCACCGGAATAACAAATATACGCGGATATTGGGAGCTTACGGTTTGACCTGTCTACTGTATCAGCGGTTCCATCAGGTGGTATTTCTGAAAAGGCAGGTTGAAATAGCAACAACGGAAAGGAAGATCGTATGAGGCGGAAAGATCGGGAAATTACAGATGTAAAAATGCTCAACGAAATCATTCAAGCCAGCGATTGCTGCCGCATCGGCATGCAGGATGGCGAAGGCGTTTATATTGTTCCGTTAAATTTTGGTTACCAAAGCGTAGCTGGTCAAAACACTTTCTATTTTCACAGCGCCAAGGAAGGAAAAAAGCTGGATTTATTAAAGCAGCATTCACTTGTAGGGTTTGAATTGGATACCGGCCATTCGGTCGTGCGCGGTGAAAAGGCATGTGACTTTACATTCCTTTACCGTAGTGTTATCGGTACAGGCAGCGTGGCAGAGGTAACGGATCATGCCGAAAAAAATATAGCGCTTGCGGCGATTGTCGAGCATTATGGCGGTTCTTCGACGGCTGCGTTTTCCCAGCGTGAACTGGATAACGTTACCGTTTTAAAACTCACCGTAGAACAAATGACAGGCAAAGCACATCAATAACTTGCTAAAAGAACGCGCCGCAGGCTGCGGCGCGTTCTTTTTATATTATATATATATAGTAAACTAATTTTTATTTGAGCGTGTTCACATGCTCAATGTATAAATGACTGCGGCGTAAAGGATGTTACCTGCGCCATCTGTTCACTTCATCATCTGATAATCGTTAGGTTGTATTCCTTATGTATTATGGCACCCTAACGAGAAACTTACTCGCTTTTCCCCGCTTCCGGGTGTGCAGGCTTAGCGCCGTTAGCCATCGCTTCATGCTCCATCGAAAGTTCTTTGTGGAGCTCAACAGAATCCCATTTGGCATTCGTATCGGTCAGCATGGCCTTCAGTGCGACCGGGGCTATTCCGTTCTTGCGAAATCCGTATAAAAACTGATTCAGTAAATCAGGTGTAAAATGCGCAAGCACTAGCATTTCATCCGTAAAGGCTTCGTTTGGTTGTGGCTTTTGCTGTAGAGCTTCCTGCCCGCAAAGCGCCGCCAGTGTTTCGCCATATTCTTCCGGTTTGACTGCCCGGATTCGGATAGCGTGTCGCATCGCAAGTACCTTGATTTTACGGTTCTTTTCCCCTGTTAGATTGTAGCAAAGTAAAACGGCCGGTTTCATATTCTGTTCCTCCTATACGGTAAACATATGCATAGCATGAAATCTGATATTTGTTGCGGTTGCTTTCCCTTTAGATATAGTATATCACATAACAAGAGCAATGAATCTTATTCATCGTCAAACTGTCACTTGATTTTTGCGTGTTTTGCGCTTCTATCCGTTTACAAATATTCCTTTAAAATTTTGCTCTCAGTGTATAAGTGTGCTTTTCCATTTATTTTTTATCTTATACGGTTGGGCATGTGAAATAGCTACCTGCTAAATCATATTACTTTTTATACATATCTTTCTTACTAATCGTTCTATCGGTATGATGAGAAAATTGATTCAAAGCACGAAAAACTGGATATTCTTTTTTATGTAGCTTACGGAAACCTTGCACACGGCTGCTATTAATGGTATACTAACAAATGGTGTCCTTTGAAATTACGGCGTTGGTTGCCTGAAAAAGCCGCGCCCGGGAGGTAAACACATGGAATATACCGTGGAAAAACTGTCCGGCAATAAAGTAAAAATTGCCTTCAAAGCGCCTGCAGCTGATTTTGAACAAGCAGTGGGCAAAGCATACCTCAAAAACCGGAACCGCATCGCTGTTCCCGGTTTCCGCAAGGGCAAAGCGCCCCGCAAGCTGATTGAGCGTATGTATGGTGAAGCGATCTTTTACGATGACGCGCTGGAAATGCTTTTCCCCGATGCGTACAGGGAAGCTGTTGAAAAAGAAGATTTGCACCCCGTAAGCCAGCCCGAAGTCAATGTGGAAAACATTGAAAAGGGGCAGGATGTAGCTTTCACCTGCGAAGTATACGTACAGCCGGAAGTGAAGCTGGGCGAATACAAGGGTATTGAAGTCACCCGCACGCTGCACACCGTGGAGCAAAGCGAGATCGACGAGCGTCTTGCGCAGGAACAAAAGCGTGTAGCCCGCAGCCTTGAGGTAACCGACCGTGCCGTGGAAAATGGCGACGAGGTGAATCTGGATTATGCAGGCACGCTGGATGGTGTAGCTTTTGAAGGCGGAACCGCCGAAGACCAGAAACTGCTGATCGGCTCCGGTTCTTTTATTCCCGGTTTTGAAGAGCAGATGATCGGTATGGAAATCGGTCAGGAGAAAGACATCAACGTCACCTTCCCCGCCGAATATCATGCCGAAGAGCTCAAGGGCAAAGACGTTGTTTTCCACGTGAAGGTGAACGGCGTTAACCGCGAGGAATTGCCAGAACTGGACGACGAGTTTGCCAGCGAGGTTAGCGATTTTGATACTCTTACGGAGTATACTGAGGATATTCGCGCCACCCTGCAAAAAACAGCTGACGCCAAAGCTGATGAAGCGGCCCGTCAGAGCCTTATTCAGGCTGTTGTGGACAACGCCGAAGTGGATATTCCCGCGCCGATGGTGGAAGATAAGCTTAACGATATGCTTGGCGAAATGAACTGGCGCATGCAGCAGCAAGGCTTTGATATGAATAAGTACATGCAGCTAACCGGCCAGACCGAAGCCCAGATGCGCGATATGTACCGCCCCGAAGCGCTTAACAACCTCAAGACCGAACTGGTTCTTGAAGAAGTGATCAAAGCTGAGGATGTACAGCCCAACCAGGAAGACGTCGATAAGATGATCGAAGAATACGCCAAAGCAACGGGCAAAACCGCTGATGCACTCAAAGAAGAGTTTGGCGAAGCGCAAATGAACTATTTTGAGCATCGTTCCAAGATCAATGCCTTGTTAGATATGCTATGGGATGCTGCTAAAGTCACCAGCGAAGCGGAAAAACCCGCCGAACCCGCCAAGAAGGAAGAAAAAGCTAAAAAGGCTCCCGCCAAGAAAACGGAATCCAACGCGAAAAAAGCGAAAGATGCCGACGAAGACGAAGCTAAAGAGGAATCCAAGCCTAAAAAGCCCAAAGCTTCCACAACCAAAAAAACCACCGCAAAAAAGGCTGAAACCGAAGAGGAATAAGCCAACGGTGATTTACCCTATCGCTCATGCTACTAGCGGAGCGTGCCTTGGCGGCGGCTCGCGAAATTGATTACGCGCGTCCGCCGCTTTTTCCAATCAAACGATAAACAACGTGGGCAGCCACTAAACGGCATAGCCTGCAAAGACAGGAGTGAAAACGATGAGTAGCTTAATCCCAATGGTTATTGAGCAGACCAACCGCGGCGAACGTTCCTTTGATATTTATTCCCGCTTGCTGAAAGACCGTATTGTTTTTTTAGGCGGCGAGGTTGATGATGACGTAGCTAATGTGATTGTTGCGCAGCTGTTATTTTTAGAGATGGAAAATCCCGACGCGGACATATCCCTGTACATTAACAGCCCTGGTGGCAGCGTCACCGCTGGCATGGCGATTTTTGACACCATGAATTACATTAAGCCAAACGTGCGCACGGTGTGCATTGGCATGGCGGCCTCCATGGGCGCTTTCTTGCTTATGGCGGGCGAAAAAGGCAAACGTCTTGCCCTGCCCAACAGCGAAGTGATGATTCACCAACCGCTTGGCGGCGCAAGCGGTCAGGCGACGGATGTACAGATTCGCGCTGAATGGCTGCTTAAAACCAAGCATAAAATGAACCGCTTGATTGCCGATATGACTGGTCAAAAGCTGGAGAAAGTCGAGCAGGATGTGGAACGCGATCATTTTATGAGCGCGGAAGAAGCGTTGAAGTACGGCATTATCGACGAAATATATCATCCCAGAACCGCCAAATAAGGGAGTAAAAATATGACGGATAACATGAATCCCCGCATCCCCAAGCTCAAGCGCTGCAGTTTCTGCGGCAAAACCAGCGAACAGGTGCGGCGGTTGGTAGCAGGCCCCAACGTACATATTTGCGACGAGTGCATTATGCTCTGTCAGGAGATTATTAATGACGATTTCGCCGCAAACGAAGAGATCACACCTGTGGATGTGCCGCGCCCCAAAGAGATCAAAGAGGTGCTGGATCAGTACGTTGTTGGTCAGGAGATGGCAAAGCGCGCGCTGAGCGTAGCCGTTTACAACCATTATAAGCGGATTGACGCTCCCGCTGTCAAAGGCGATGTAGAGCTGCAAAAGAGCAATATTCTCATGCTTGGTCCTACCGGTTCCGGTAAAACCTTTCTTGCCCAGACGATGGCAAAGATTTTACAGGTTCCCTTCGCCATTGCCGATGCAACCAGCTTGACGGAAGCAGGCTATGTTGGCGAAGATGTGGAAAACATCTTGCTCCGCTTGATTCAAAATGCGGACTACGATATCCAGCTTGCGCAGCGCGGTATTATTTATATCGACGAAATCGATAAAATTGCCCGCAAAAGCGAGAACCCCTCCATTACCCGCGACGTTAGTGGCGAGGGTGTGCAGCAAACGCTGCTGAAAATTCTGGAAGGTACGGTTGCCAGCGTGCCGCCGCAAGGCGGCCGCAAGCATCCGCATCAGGAGTTTTTACAAATCGACACGACCAATATTCTGTTCATCTGCGGCGGCGCTTTTGACGGCATCGCCCCGATCATCGAACAGCGCATCGGCAAAAAGTCGTTGGGCTTCGGTGCGGAGGTAAAGAGCAAAAAGGACGAAAACGTCAATGCAATCTTTAAACACCTTCGCCCTGAAGATTTGATTAAATTTGGGTTGATTCCCGAATTTGTCGGCCGTTTGCCCATTGTGGTCACGCTCGATCTGCTGGGCGAGGAAGAACTGGTTCGCATCCTGACCGAGCCGAAGAATGCACTGGTAAAGCAATATGTTTACCTGATGGATTTGGATGGTGTGGAGCTGTTGTTCGAGCCGGATGCCCTTCGGAAAATTGCCAAGCAGGCAATTGACCGCAAGAGCGGCGCCCGCGGCCTGCGTGCTATTATCGAAAAACTGATGCTGGATACGATGTTTGATCTGCCCAGCCGCAGCGATGTTGAGCAGTGTATTATCACGATGAAGTGTGTTGATGGAGAAGAGCCTCCAAAGCTTGTGATGAGCGATGCGCCTGTTCGTAAACCACGAACACCCAGAAGCCCTTCCACCAAGGTGAAGCAAAACAACGTGGGTTAACATCTCACACGCCGCATCTATTTGGATGCGGCGTGTTGTTCCCCTGTGCTTGCTTTTCCCTGCATAAGCCTATATAATTAAATTTCTAAAAAGGTGGGTTATACCGCCATACCCCATAAGGAGGACGACCATGCCACAGACCACGCGAAAAGTCCCGCTGACCCGCATCCCAGTTTTGCCAATGCGGGGCATGATGGTTTTTCCGCATATGGTACTGCATTTTGATGTTGGCCGCGTAAAAAGTGTATCCGCGCTTGAAAAAGCAATGCTGGATGACCAAAAGATTTTTTTGGTTGCCCAACGGGACGCAGAAGTAGAAGACCCGACCATCGCCGATTTATATCGCGTTGGTACCATCGCGCAAGTCAAGCAGGTGCTTAATCTCCCGGGAGACAGCATCCGTGTTTTGGTAGAAGGCGAACGCCGCGCCACGCTGGAAACGATCATCAGCGACGATCCGTTTATGCTGGCAGATGTACGCCCCGTGCGCCGCGTATCCCCCAGAATGACCGATAATATGAAAGCACTTGTCCGCGCTACGCAGGAATACTTTGCGGAATACAGCAAATCCAGTATGCGGGCTTCTCAGGAAACCCTGCGTTCGGTGATGAACCTGCAAAAGCCGGACTTGATCGCCGATACCATTGCCGCCAACGTGCTCATTCAGCTGGAGGACCGGCAAACCATACTGGAAAAAATCAACGTCACCGAGCGTTTGGAAGCTCTGTGCGCCATTTTACTGCGGGAAACCCGTTTGGCGGAACTGGAGAAGAATGTACAATCTCGTGTAAAACAGCAGATAGAGAAAAACCAGAAGGACTATTATCTGCGCGAACAGATTAAAGCAATCCAGACGGAGCTTGGTGAAAAAGAAGCAGGCGACGTTGATGAATTGCGCGAGAAACTGCAAAATACGCCGCTGAATGATGAAGCGCGCCAAAAGGCGGAGCGGGAAATCGAAAGATTATCCCATATGGCGCCGGGCACGCCGGAAATCGGCGTTAGCCGCACATATGTAGAATGGATTTTGGATTTACCCTGGGGCAAAAGTACCAAGGATAACTTGAATCTCAAACGTGCCGCGCGTGTATTGGATCGCGATCATTACGGTCTAAAGAAAGTTAAAGAGAGAATCATCGAGTATCTTGCGGTTTTACAGATCAAGCAAGACATGAAAGGCCCTATTCTGTGTTTCGTTGGCCCTCCGGGCGTTGGTAAAACCAGCATCGTACGCGCCATTGCCGAAGCCGTTGGACGCGAGTTTGTACAAATGTCGCTTGGCGGTGTACGGGACGAAGCAGAAATCCGCGGTCACCGCCGCACCTATGTAGGGGCAATTCCGGGCCGTATTATTTCCGGTATTAAGCGGGCAGGCTCGATCAACCCCGTCTTCCTGTTTGATGAAATCGATAAAATGAGCAGCGATTTTCGCGGCGATCCCGCTTCCGCTTTGCTGGAAGTGCTCGACGCGGAGCAAAACCATGCTTTCCGCGATCATTATATGGAACTGCCTTTTGACTTGAGCCATGTTATGTTCATTACGACTGCCAATACGGTAGATACCATACCGCCCGCATTGCTGGACCGTATGGAAATTATCGAAGTGCCCAGCTATACCGATATGGATAAGCTGGCAATTGGCCGCAAGCATCTGTTACCAAAGCAGGTGAAGGCGCACGGTTTGAAAGCGGGTAGCGTAAGCATCAGCGATAAGGTTATGCGGGAGATGATCGAAGGCTATACCCGTGAAGCTGGTGTGCGTACATTGGAACGCACCATTGCTCGGGTTGTGCGTAAGGCTGCTGTTGAGATGCTGGAAAAGCATACGGCATCGGTTACTATCACTTCCGCCAAGCTATCGGATTATCTGGGCGTAGTACAATATCAACGTGAGCCTGTGGAGCAAAAAAGCCTGGTCGGCGTAGTGAACGGGCTTGCCGTTACAGCGGTCGGCGGGGAAACGCTAATGGTGGAATGCACCATTATGAAGGGCACCGGCGCGCTGCAACTTACCGGAAAGCTGGGCGACGTAATGCAGGAAAGTGCAAAGGCGGCCCTCAGCTGGGTGCGCGCTCACAGCGAAGCTTGGGGCATCCCGGTTGAATACTATAAAAGTCATGATATCCATATCCACGTTCCGGAAGGCGCCGTGCCGAAGGATGGCCCTTCTGCGGGCGTTGCAATGGTAACGGCATTGGTAAGCGCACTTACCAACATACCCGTTCGCCAAACGGTTGCGATGACAGGCGAAATCACCCTTCGGGGCCGCATATTACCCATCGGCGGTTTGAAGGAGAAGCTGCTGGCCGCTTACCGCGCCGGTTTAACCATTGCACTGGTTCCCAAAGAGAACAAGAAGGATCTGGAGGACATTCCCAAGGTCGTACTGGAGCGGGTTACCGTAGTGCCGGTGGAAAATACGGAGGATGTGTTAAAACACGCCCTTCTCTCCCCTCTTCCCGCCCCCATAGCGGAAGCTGCTGATATCGCAGCGCTTGGGGTCCCGTTGCAGCAAACCACCCATACCGCTTGCCAGGGGTTATAAACATGGAAATAAAAAACGCATCCTTCGTCACCAGTATGGCGCAGTATTCGCAAGAACCACCGATTCAATTGCCGCAGTTGGCTGTTGTCGGCAAGAGTAACGTTGGTAAAAGCTCTTTAATCAATACGCTTTGCAACCGAAAGAAGCTGTGCAAAACCAGTTCTACCCCAGGGAAAACCCGCTTAATCAATATTTTCTTGATCAATAACGAGTTTCACCTTGTGGATTTACCAGGTTTTGGTTTCGCAAAGGTGGATAAAGCCGAGAAGCAGCGCTGGGGTAAAATGATGGAGGCGTATTTCAACGACAGCACATTGCTGACGCATGTCTTGCAGCTCGTGGATATTCGGCATGAGCCAACTGACGACGATATCACCATGAACCGCTTTTTGCGGGAAATGGGCATCCCCTTCACCGTCATCGCTACCAAGGCGGATAAAATCAGCCGCGGTGCGCGCAGCAAGCAATTAGCGCCCATCTGCCGCGCCATGCTGGTACAACCATGGGAAATCATGCTCTTTTCTTCTGCAAACGGTTTTGGCAAAGAAGAATTGCTAGAAAAAATTGAATCAATCATGGCTCCGGCGTTGAGTACGTACGCGCAATGTGGTACAATCAATACAGCGCAAGGCCAGTCAAGCGAAGAAGAAAGCCGGTAGAAACCGGTTTTTCTTCCATAGCGATAACAGCAGATCAAAAAAGGGGGGTTCCGCGTGATCCATGTGGAAACGCTCGCTAAGACCAAACAAGGTATCCACGATTTTATGGAGCTTCCGCGGCGGTTGTACCAATCCGACCCGAATTGGATACCACCCATGTACAGCATGCAGATGCGCATGTTGCTTGGCGAAAATAACCCGGTTCTAACCGGTGACCATGCCTTTTTTATGGCTTATGATGACGACCGCCCTGTAGCACGTGTATTGGCCGGGGTAGATGAGCGCCTAAACGAACGCATTGGTGAGAAACGCGGGTTTATCAGCTTATTTGAAAGCGAAAACGAGCTGGAATACGCGCGCGCCGTACTGGATACTGCTGTTGCATTCCTGAAAAATCTTGGCATGACCCGTATCGTCGGTCCGAACAACCCCGGATTTGATGATTTTAGCAAGGGCTTTCTTTTTGAAGGTTTTGACGGTTCTCCTATGTTATTTAATCCTTATAACCCTTCTTACTATAACGACTTTTTTGTCGCATACGGCTTTCGGAAATACCGGGACCATTATGCTTACCATCTGCGGTTGGAAGATTTTCCAGCTGGCGATTACGACAATTTGAGCGTCATGGCCCAGAAACGCTTTAAGTTTCAAGTGAAGCACGTGGATTTGCGGCGTTCCAACGCTAAAAAGCTTGCCCGTGAAGTCGCGCAGGTCATCGACGATGCTTTCCCGGACGAATGGGAACTTATGCCCCCTACCCCGAGCGATATTCTGGATGAAATGCGCGCGCTTTTCCGCTATACAAAGGCGGATTTAATTGTGATGGCTTATTCAGAAAAGCGCCCTATTGGCATTCTGGTTTGTTTCCCGGATTATAACCGTCTGCTCAAGGGCAGCAACGGGCGTCTATTTCCCTTTGGATGGATGAAGCTGCTGTTTGGCAAAGTACGCGCCGTGCGCTGCAGCATGATGTTTGTAACGCCGGATTTCCAAAACAAAGCTGTGAATGTTGCTATGACGCTTGCCGCTTATGCGCGCGCGCAATCGCTAGGGATCGAAGAAGTGGAAGCCTCCACCATTGATGAGACGAATCTGCCCAGCATTCTGGCTACGGAACGTACCGGTGCCAAGCGCTACCGGGTATATCGGCAGTACGAGCTCACGCTGTAAAGAGTGCCATTGATACATGAATGAATCGAAGCTGTCCTATCTGGCAGCTTCGGTTTTTTCCGTTATACCGCTAGCACGCCACCTTCCGAACCGATGACTTTAGCCTTCGCTCAAAAAAATGCACCAATAGTATAAATGCATTTTTATAATGTAGAAAATAGCTTTCAAGCTGTGTAGCACGAAATACTGCAAGTATGTATTCAGTACATCCTGTAACACAGAAAGACACTCGATTCATCAATATAGCGTATGCCCTTTGCTACAATGCAAATTTTGAATAAAACCAATTGCATTCACTCCAAATCGTGCTTTATCACGATAAAACAGGCTGCCGGTGAATCATCACTAGCAGCCTGCCGTATATCGATTGGGTTTGCTTCCTTATTTCGCTTTGATCGCAGCCTGAGCAGCAGCCAGACGAGCGATCGGCACACGGAACGGAGAGCAGCTTACGTAGTTCAGGCCGGTGTTGTGGCAGAACTCGATGGTGCTCGGATCGCCGCCATGCTCACCGCAGATGCCCAGCTTGATCTCCGGACGGGTCTCGCGGCCCAGTTTCGCAGCCATCTGCACCAGCTTGCCAACGCCACCCTGATCCAGTCTCGCGAACGGATCGCTTTCAAAGATCTTGTTCTCGTAGTAGCTGTTGAGGAACTTGCCGGCGTCGTCACGGCTGAAGCCGAACGTCATCTGGGTCAAGTCGTTGGTGCCGAAGGAGAAGAACTCGGCCTGCTGCGCAATTTCATCAGCCGTTACAGCTGCACGCGGAATCTCGATCATGGTGCCGATGTGGTATTCCAGCGTTACGCCCTGCTCGGCAAACACTTTTTCGGCGGTTTCCACAACGATCTTCTTTACGAATGCCAGTTCTTTGACTTCGCAGACCAGCGGGATCATGATTTCGGGGATGATATCATAACCCATTTCCTGCTTAACCTTAATTGCCGCCTGAATAACAGCGCGGGTCTGCATACGGGCAATTTCAGGATACGTAACCGCCAGACGGCAGCCACGATGGCCCATCATGGGGTTGAACTCATGCAGCGCATCGATCTTCTGGATGATCTTCTCGGCTGTCGTGTTCAGCTCTTTGGCTAGTGCAGCAATTTCCTCGGTCATGTTCTTCTGCGGGAGGAACTCGTGCAACGGCGGATCGAGGTAACGAACCGTCATCGGGCGGCCTTCCAACGCTTTGTACATGGCTTCAAAGTCACCCTGCTGCATCGGCAGAATCTTCGCCAACGCAACTTCACGCTGTGCAACGGTATCCGCCAGAATCATCTCGCGCACAGCGGCGATACGGTCGGAATCGAAGAACATGTGCTCGGTACGGCAAAGGCCAATGCCCTCGGCACCGAATTCAACAGCCTGTTTGGTATCCCGGGGCGTATCGGCATTGGTGCGCACCTTCAGGGTACGAGCAGCGTCTGCCCACGCCATCAGGCGGGCGAAATCGCCGGTCATCGCAGCTTCAACGGTCGCCAGCTTCTCGCCGTATACATTACCGGTGGTGCCATCAATGGAGATATCGTCGCCTTCGTTAAATACTTTATCGCCGATCGTCAGGGTCTTGGCCGCTTCGCTGATCTGAAGCTCGCCGCAACCTACAACAGCAGCACGGCCCATGCCGCGGGCCACAACGGCCGCATGGCTGGTCATACCGCCACGGCAGGTGAGGATGCCCTTGGACTGATCCATGCCTTCGATATCTTCCGGCGTGGTTTCTTCACGAACCAGCACAACCGCAATACCGGCACGGCCGGCAACAGCAGCACTTTCAGCGGTGAAGTAAATCTTACCGGTAGCAGCGCCGGGAGAGGCGGGCAAGCCCTTAGCAACGGGGATCGCTTTCTTCAGCACAGCGGGATCGAAGTTGGGGTGCAGCAAGGTATCCAGCTGTTTGGGCTCAACCTTCATTACCGCTTCTTCGGTAGTCAGCATCTTCTCGTCCACCAGGTCCACGGCGATTTTCAACGCAGCGGCGGCGGTACGTTTACCGTTACGGGTCTGCAGCATGTACAGCTTGCCATGCTCAATGGTAAACTCCATATCCTGCATATCGCGATAGTGGTTTTCAAGGGTTTCGGCAATTTTCACAAACTGCGCGTATACTTCCGGCTGGGTCTGTTCCAACGCGGAAATCGGCTGCGGGGTACGGATACCAGCCACAACGTCTTCGCCCTGTGCGTTCATCAGGAACTCGCCGTACAGCTTCTTCTCACCGTTGGAGGGGCTGCGGGTGAAAGCAACGCCCGTGCCGCTGTCATCGCCCATGTTGCCGAATACCATGCTCTGCACGTTAACGGCAGTGCCCCAGTCGCCGGGGATGTCGTTCATGCGGCGGTAGTAAATCGCGCGGGGGTTATCCCAGCTGCGGAAAACAGCCTTAATGGCTTCCATCAGCTGCGTGCGGGGATCCTGCGGGAATTCTTCACCCTTTTCGCGCAGGTAAATAGCTTTGAACTTTGCAACAACCTCTTTGAGGTCGTCGGCGGTCAAATCGGTATCGAACTTCGCGCCCTTGGCTTTTTTCACTTCGTCCAGCGCAGCTTCGAAATTGCTCTTTTTGATTTCCATAACCACGTCGGAGAACATCTGGATAAAGCGGCGGTAGCTGTCGTATGCGAAACGCTCGTTGCCGGTCTGGTTGGTCAGGCCTTGCACAGCCACATCATTCAAGCCCAGATTAAGAATGGTATCCATCATACCGGGCATGGAAGCGCGCGCACCGGAACGAACGGATACCAAAAACGGATTTTCCAAATCGCCAAACTTCTTGCCGCAAATCTTCTCTGTCTCAACTAATGCATCGTTAATCTGCGCCAGAATATCATCGGCAATTTTCTGATCGTCCTCATAGTAGCGGGTGCAGGCTTCGGTCGATACGGTGAAGCCCTGCGGTACTGGCAGACCGATATTGGTCATCTCAGCAAGGTTTGCGCCTTTGCCGCCCAACAGCTCGCGCATGTTGGCGTTACCCTCTTTGAATAGGTACACATACTTTGTCATGGATTTGTTTTCCCCCTCATTGGTTTTGAGGACAGTCACAGTTTCTCTGCTCTGATCCTACTTACATCCTATTGATTATACATGGATTGGGGACAATTCGCAATACTGCCCCGGGATTTTTTGGTTTCAGCCGTTTTATTCCTGATGTAAAGTATTCATATTAGCAGTTTATCATTCCATTTTTATCCAACTGCTGTGTTTTCATCCCAGTCAACTGGCTTTAACAAACGGTCTGTAAACCCCGCAAACCTTGACATTCCATCTTTTGAAAGCCTATAATCAGGAAGAATCATCGTCGCTATCCATCTAT
Source organism: Candidatus Limiplasma sp. (assembly GCA_963675655.1). GTDB lineage: Bacteria > Bacillota > Clostridia > Christensenellales > Aristaeellaceae > CAXXOK01. Next base: position 2,672,655 of record OY776489.1, on the reverse strand, counting down.
ATTTTGCGTATTGAACAAGGAGGGCAATCATTTTGTCCATTCCCTACAGCCGTTATCTCATCGGGTCGCTGCCCTGGTATAGTGTGCTGATGGTATCCGGTATCTTTATTGCTTTTCTGCTGGGAACACGCGAGGAAAAACGTATCGGGCTTCCGCGTGACTCTATGCTGGATATGGTGCTGGTCGCCGTGCCTAGTGGCATTATCGGCGCCCGGCTTTATTATGTCGCGATGACCTGGGCGCAGTTTTCCCAAAACCCTATTTCGATCCTCTACATCTGGGAGGGTGGCATTGCCGTTTATGGGTCCATTATCGGCGGTGCTTTGGGCGTTTTTCTATATTGCCGTTTCCGTAAGCGCAGTTTCGCTTCCCTGATGGATATTACCGCACCGGGGCTAGTGTTGGCGCAGGCGATCGGCCGCTGGGGAAATTACTTCAACCGCGAAGCATATGGGCCAGTGATTACCAGCACAGCTTTGCAATTCTTTCCGTTTGGTGTACAGATATCGCAAAATGGCGCCGAAGTATGGCATGTTGCTACCTTCTTTTATGAATCCATATGGGACCTTGGCGTTTTTCTGGCGTTGTGGAGTATGCGCAAACGGGTAAAGCGCCGTGGTGATTTGTTTTTATGGTATATGGCACTGTATGGCTGCGGACGGTTCCTTGTGGAGCAGCTGCGTATGGACAGCTTGTATTTACTGGGTTTGCGTGTAAGCCAGTATGTTAGTTTGTTAATTGTTATAGCCGTTGCCGCTGTGTTTTTAGCACGGTTTATCCGACAAAATAGAGGCATTGCCATTTTACCGGCATGTTCTGTGTTTCTGCTTGCTTTCGCAAGGCCGTTGCTGGCGCAAAGCACTATCGGCATTCTTATAACGATAATATTGTTTATTACTAGCTTAATAAGTCTATGGCTTACGAAATCCATCTCCCGCTATGCTATCCTCTGGGTTGTTGTAGACTTGATAATCTACGTTATTTTACTTGCAAGCGGCCATGCCGGTTGGTGGCAGTCTCCTTACTTTGTTTACGCCGGGCTCTCCATTCCCCCGTATCTGGCGGTTTTATACGGCCGTCTACCCATGCAAATCGATACAGCAGCAAAGGAAGTGGAATAATTGCCGGTTGGAGTTAGAAAAAACCAGTTGTATGCCGCTTTACTGCCGCTCATCGGCAGGCGCTGCCACTGGCGCACAGCAGCGAAAAGCGGAGACACGCCTGATGATATTAGTTTACAGATAACCAGAGTATTCAAGCATAACCATGTGGTTGGCGGATGTGTGCAACGCATCCGTAATGGGTTACCAGCGGAATGCTACTATGCGGGCAACGCTTCGCTTTCTCCCAAGACCGCAGTGGATCAAAACACCATCTTTCGTACCGCATCCATCGCTAAAACAGCCTGCGCCATGTTGGTAATGCGGCTGCAAACGCTGGGAAAGCTGGACGTAACCGAGGATATATCTTCCTTTTGGCCACATCCCCTCCGTAATCCGCATCACCCGGAAATCCCCATCCCCCTAAGCGCCCTATTAAGCCATACATCGGGGTTGATCGACTCGCCCCGTTACTATCAGTCTTTTACACAATCGTTGACTGTGGATGAAATTTGGAGCGATGCAGGCTGTTTTTCTACACGTTTGCCGTTTGCAAAATTTCAATACAGTAATTTTGCGGCTGGTTTAATCGGGTGCCTGCTGGAATACCGTTTTGGCGAGTCGCTGGAGTCTCTCATCCAGCGGAAGTTGTTTGCCCCGCTGGGTGTGGATGCCACCTTTGACCTGGCTACACTTGCACATAAACAGGTGGCAAACAGTTACCGTATTATTCCATCATCACCCGTTCCGGCTTTTAACGCACCGGCAAGGATGCATAACGCTGCCTCCCTGCAAACTGCCGATCCGCAGCGGCACTACCTGCTCGCCTCCGGCAGTCTGTTCCTGACGACAAAAGATTTAGCAAGCCTGTTGATTCCGCTTATGCAAAACGGCAAGTATCAGGGTAAGCCTTTTCTCTCTCCCGATTCCCTTTTGCAAATGCAAACACCGCTTTCAGCATGGCCGGATAATACTATCTCCATGCGCCATGGCATGGGCTTGTTCACGCTGGAGCATCCTTCCCTCTACCCAGGCAAGCTATATGGGCATCAGGGAATCGCATACGGCGCTGTAAACGGCTTGTTTTTTAACGAAGACGGCGATGGCTTTGTATCACTAAACAGCGGAGCTTCCGAGCTGCGGCAGGGTCATCTGAGTTGCTTAAATCGGGATCTCATCCGCATCTGTATCGCGAGGCACGACAATGCATGATATTGTAACATCGCTGCGGGAGCAGCGCGGCGGCTACCGCCTGGAAGTGAATGAAACAGAATCCGTTTTCCTTCCCTATGCGGATTTTCGCGCCTTACCCCTGCGGGAAGGTGAAACGCTGAATTGGGCTGCATACCGCGAGAAGCTGCATAAGCAACAGTATCCGGCTGCGCTTAACCATGCCGTTGGCTATTTGGCGGTGCGTGCGCGCAGCCGCAGTGAGGTACAGCGCAAGCTAACAGAACGTGGTTACCTGCCTGAAACCATTGATACGGTGATTAACAAGCTTCAAAAGGAAGCCCTGCTGGACGACGATGCGTTCGCGCGTGCCTGGGTGCATGCCAGAACCGCCAAACAGCTTGGGAAAGCGCGCATTTTACAGGAATTGCGTGTAAAAGGTGTACCCGAGGAGATTGCCCAAAGCGCAATTGCCGAGTTAGATCAAGAGGCGTTTGTCTCCCCCGCAGCAGCTTTAGCACAGAAGCTATTAAAGCGCTACCGGAACGAGGCCCCGAAAGACGCTATTCGCAAGTCGCTGGCTGCTATGCAGCGCCGCGGTTATGGCTACGGGGAGGCATCCCGCGCACTTCAAGCCGCGATTGCAGAAGATGCGGACAATGAATAACTTTTCAATCGATGCCTTCTCATAGTTAGTAACAAGTAACAAGTCGCTGACTGCGCCAGCGGCTTGTTCTTTTTTTATATCTTATTTACACTACGCAAAAGGTTTTAAGGAAAGCCTGCCAGCTGGAATCCTCTTTAATAAACGCAACAATACTTTCTAAAATATTCAAATCAATATTCCAACTATAGATATCCATCGCTTCACTTCTCTCATTCAAAAAGAAACTTTGTAACTCCATCAAAAAGCTCCTTCTCCAAAAGGATATAAAAAACGCTCTTCTCCTGTAAGAGAAAAGCGTTCTTCATGTAATTGCGCTGACTCCCGCTATCAGGGATGATCTTTCACAATCACGCCTGCCAGCATATTGGCTGAGGGCTACAATCCCTTTCCCCAAAGGAGTTAAAAACTACTTGGAGGTGCCACCCGGATTTGAACCGGGGAATAAAGGTTTTGCAGACCTTCGCCTTACCGCTTGGCTATGGCACCGTGTGGAGCGGTAGACGAGATTCGGACTCGCGACATCCACCTTGGCAAGGTGGCACTCTACCACTGAGCTACTACCGCACACTATGGTGCCTTGGGGCGGAATCGAACCACCGACACGGAGATTTTCAGTCTCCTGCTCTACCGACTGAGCTACCAAGGCAAATGGCGACCAAGAAGGGGCTCGAACCCTCGACCTCCAGCGTGACAGGCTGGCATTCTAACCAACTGAACTACTTGGCCATTTTGGTGGGAACAACAGGGCTCGAACCTGTGACCCTCTGCTTGTAAGGCAGATGCTCTCCCAACTGAGCTATGCTCCCTTGGATTCCGTCAAGCTCTAAAGCTCCATGCCGCTTGGTTTTCAGCGCGGCGACGTGATATATCATAACCCGCTTTCGATGTTTTGTCAAGAACAAAAATCGACAATTTTCAAAAAAATCGCACTTGGATTTTACAGGACGAAAACACCGCGGAACATTGATACTCCTATATACCTAGAAGCCTTACATAGAAAAACGTGAAAACCCGGGCGGGGTTATTCGTCCCCGCCCTTACGCAACGTGAGAATCTCGTCTAATATCCGCTGGGCTAAAGCATCTTTGCTCATCAGCTCGCATTCGGTTTCACCCAGCGGCGTAATGAGCGTTGCAATATTGGTATCTGTGCCAAACCCAGCGCCTTCCATGGTAACGTCGTTGGCAACAATCATATCCAGCCCTTTGCTTCGCAGCTTGCCCCGTGCGTTTGCCAGCGTATCATTCGTTTCTGCGGCAAAACCAACCAATGTCTGGCCGGGTTGCCTGCGGGCGGCAACTGCTTTTGCCACATCCGGGTTTTCTACGAGTTCCAATGTGAGCGGCGTACCATGGTCTTTCTTTAACTTCTGGTCGCTGGGATTGGCGAAACGGTAATCCGCCGGTGCAGCTGCTTGGATCACAACATCCTGCTGGCTGCATAATTTTTCCATGGCGGCAAGCAAATCCATCGTAGTTTCAACACGCGTTACGTTTACGTCCGCGGGCAATGGTTCGGTCGTCGGCCCCGCAACCAGCGTTACTGCCGCGCCCCGCTGCCGCGCGGCGTTTGCAAGTGCAAACCCCATTTTGCCGGAAGATAGATTGCTTAAATACCGCACAGGGTCAATCTTTTCGCGTGTTGGGCCGGCGGTGACCAATACACGCAGCCCTGCCAAGTCCTTTTTTATGGTAAGCAGCCGTACCGCTTCGGCAACAATCTCTTCCGGTTCGCTCATACGCCCTGTGCCAACCGTGCCGCAAGCAAGGTTACCCTGTGCCGGACCCACAAAATGAATTCCGCGCTCTTTTAAAGTGCGTACATTGGCTTGTGTCGCTTCCGAAAGCCACATAACGGTATTCATAGAAGGAGCCAGCAGCACCGGCTCGCTGGCGGCAATCAGCGTTGATGTGAGCATGTTATCCGCTATGCCGTTTGCCATTTTGCCAAGGGTATTGGCTGTAACCGGCGTAACCAGTAAAAAATCATGGTGCTGTGCCAGCGAAATGTGCCCAATTTCGCCTTTTTCTTTCTGGTCGAACGTATCTACCCGAACCGGATTTTGGCTGATCGCCTCAAAGGTATCGGGGGATACAAAACGCGTGGCATTCGGCGTCATAATCACGTTTACGGTAGCGCCCAGCTTTTTCAAGCGGGATACAACTTCCGCCGCTTTATACGCTGCAATGCCGCCCGTAACGCCAACGACGATCTTCGCGTCCACTTATTCCTCCATATCCGGGTCGCGGGAATAGGTCAACAAACCACGGTTGATCTCCTCCACCGCAACTTCCAGGGGTTTCATTTCCTTGGCATCAATCAGGGGCTGCGAACCGCCTACTAACTGCCGTGCGCGTTTGCTCGCTTCCACTACCAGTGTGTAACGGCAGTCTACCTTTTCGGAAAGTTCTACGATTGTGGGATTAACAATAGCCATCAGGGTTCCTCCTCAGTCTTCCAGTATTGTCGGCAAAAACCGGTTTGTGCGTTGTTTTTCGGCATTCACGATGTTTTGCAGTTGAAATACAGCCAGTTCCAGATCATCGTTAATAACCGCGTATTGATATTTGGAAATGTTCAGCACTTCCTTGCGCGCATTGCGCAGCCGCCTTTCAATTTCCACAGGATCATCCGTGTTGCGCGTATGCAGGCGAACCCGCAACGCACTGAAACTTGGCGGTAAAATGAAAATGCTGACATAATCCTTCGCATTGGCCATTACGGCAAGCGCGCCCTGCGGATCGATATCCAGCAGTACGTTTTTCCCCTGTGCAATCAGCTGTTCCACCTGCTTGCGGGGGGTTCCGTAGCGGTGTCCATGCACGGTGGCGTGTTCTAAAAACTCATCATTTTCCAACATATGGTCGTATTCCGCTTCGTCTACGAAATGGTAATGAATGCCCTCTATCTCTCCTACCCGGGGCGCCCGCGTTGTAACGCTGCAGGAAAACGCAATACTCGGATCGCTTTCCATGAGTCGCTTCACCAGCGTACCCTTGCCGGTCCCCGAAGGACCGGAAATAATCAATAGCATTCCCACCCGTTTGACGATCACACCCATGCTAAATCTCCTTCTCTTCCGTTTGTGCCGTTTCCCTACCGCCTGCACGGCTGGCAACGGTCTCCGGTTGAATAGCGGAAAGCACAATGTGTTCGCTGTCGGTAACGATCACGGCGCGTGTGCGACGGCCCTGTGTCGCATCCACAATTTTTTTGCCGTCGCGCGCTTCTTGTACCAGCCGCTTCACCGGTGCGCTATCCGGGCTGACAACAGCCACGATGCGCTCGGCGGCAATCATATTACCAAAGCCGATATTGATCAGTTTCATGGCAAACCTCCCGTCACACGACGTTTTGAACCTGTTCACGCAACTTTTCCAGCAGACATTTAATCTCCACTACAAAGCCCGCAATCTGCGCATCGGCCGCTTTGGAACCAATTGTATTGGTTTCCCGATTCATTTCCTGCAACAGAAAATCCATTCGGCGGCCGACTTCCCCTCCCGCTGCCAGGCATGCGGCAAACTGCTGAAAGTGGCTATCCAGCCGGGACAGTTCCTCATCGATTGCACATTTATCGGCAATAAAAGCGATTTCCTGCGCAATGCGCTGTGGATCTACCGGCTGCACGTTCCATTCTGCCAGACGCGCCTCCAGTCGTGCGCGGCATGCCCGTGGTACATCCGGCGCACGTTGTGCTATCCGCCCAACCAATTCTTGTGCATTATGCAAATTTTGCCGTAGGTCGCTTGCCAACGCTTCGCCTTCGCGTGTACGCATCGCCTGCAATTGAGAAAATGCAGAATCATAAGCTTCCACTGCCAGTTCTGTTACGGCTTGCGTATCTTCATCCGCCTGAGTAACAGTGGCCGCATTGCTCATGTTGATTAATTCATATATACTCGGTACCGGTAGATGTAGAGTCTGCGCAAGTGCAGCAGTTTCTTTGGCGCTTTGCATTACCAGGGGTTGATCGATCCGTAGGCTATTAACATCCGGCCGGTTATTTTGATAATTTAAGGATAGCTCCACATGCCCGCGTTTTAACGCACCTTCAGCTGTCCTAGCTCTCAACGGTTCTTCCAAAAAGGACAGCGCCTTGGGCATTCTGAAACTAACATCTAAAAAACGGTGGTTAACGGTTTTTAGCTCCAGCAGTATTTCCCGTCCGTCACGGCTCACACGGCTTCGGCCGTATCCCGTCATGCTGAGCATCCGCATCCCTCCGTACACCATCGTATTGATGAGATTAAACTTTATTATAGCACATTACACGTCATTTGCATAGTCTATCCCCTTTACCAGTAAAAATTACAGTTGCCAAATAGCCATGATATAAAATTCCGCTTCCGGAAAGCATAAATACCTGTTTTTCAGGCTTGACAGCCCCCTGCTGATATGGTAAAATTCCTAATCGTCAGCGGATAACCGCAGATGCGCCAAAAGGATGATGGCGGGCCTGCGCCTGTAGCTCAGTTGGATAGAGCAACGGCCTTCTAAGCCGTGGGTCAGGGGTTCGAATCCCTTCAGGCGCGCCAGGTATATGGTGGGTATAGTTCAGTGGTAGAGCGCCAGATTGTGGCTCTGGAAGTCGTGGGTTCGAGCCCCACTACTCACCCCATTTTTTCCTTACTTTGGGGTATCGCCAAGCGGTAAGGCACGGGACTTTGACTCCCGCATTCGTAGGTTCAAATCCTGCTACCCCAGCCAGACCGCCGCTTAGGTGATGTACGTCGCCGTAAGCGGCGTGTTTTTTATTATGGAATATCCGGCACAAAAGCCTAAGCAGGCAGAAGGTTTTCAAACCGTTCATATGAATGTCTTGCTTATTGGAGAGTGCTTTGATATAATTATATATTGAGATGGTCGAAATTCGGAAAGGGGTACAATACTTATGAATTTAGCGCAAATTCTTCTCGGTTTAGCCGAGAGTGCGGCTACGGATGCCGCTACAGACGCCACCACGGCTGCCGCAGGCGGTGAAATTTTCACACTCATCATACCTATGGTACTGATGTTTGCGGTCTTCTATTTCTTGCTGATTCGTCCGCAGCGCAAGAAAGACAAAAAGGTGAAGGATATGCTCTCGGCGTTGAAGGTCGGAGACCGCATCAGCACCATCGGCGGCATCTACGGCACCATCACCATGATTAAAGACGAAACGATCGAGCTGAGCGTAGGTAAGGACAACGTAAAGCTGATGATGGCCCGCTGGGCGATCCGTCAGGTAGAAGACGTGCCTGTTGAGAATGACACGGAAGTGCTGAACTAACCGGTTTTCAAACAGCATAGACTTTTGCGCCCTTTCCGGTGTAGACCGGCAAGGGCTTTTTATATTGGTATTGTGATCTTGAAAGTTATACACCGCCATTGAAATACATAAGCCAATGTAGTATAATAAACGCGCTAAAGAAAACGATAGGGAGGTACATCCATATGAAACATATTAAAACCGTCGCCGAACCCTGCCTGCGCCAGTCGCTCGCTTATGGCGGCTGCGGCGAATGCCAGAGCTCCTGCCAGAGCGCTTGTAAAACCAGCTGCACCGTTGGCAACCAGAGCTGCGCCAGCCGTGAACAGCAGGCGATTGCGGGCCGCGACGGAAAAACCAACCACGCTGCCGGCAAATAATCGCAAGCCACAATCGGTTTAACCATAAAACGAAATGAAAACCGTATGTGCAAGCATGGATATTATAACGACCGCGACGGGTTACCTCGCCGCGGTATTTTGCTGTTTTCCGCGAGAATCCATCGCTATTTTTGGCACATTCTTACCACAGCGGTAAATACTAAGGAGGAAACAAAATGATTCACCTTTTCCGCGCATTGAACAGGCCTATGGTGCTGGACGTTGGCAGCGGCGCCGTTCATGCGCTGGACGATATTGCGTTTGATACTCTTACTTATATGCAGGAGCACGACCAGGCAACCGATCCGCAGATCGTTGCTGCCATGTCATCAAGCTATCCTGAAAAAGAAGCAGCAGAAACGCTGGCCGAAATTCGGGAGATGATCGCGCTTGGTTTTTTAGATACGCCGGATAACTATGATTCGCTTGCGCTGGCGGATACCGACGTAATCAAATCCATGTGCCTGCACGCCGCGCACGATTGCAATCTGCGCTGCAAATACTGCTTTGCCGACACCGGCGAATACCACATGCGCAACCGTTCCCTGCTTTCCACAGATACCGGTAAAAAAGCGCTTGAGTGGTTAATCGCTAAAAGCGGCAATCGTTATAACCTTGAAGTGGACTTTTTTGGCGGCGAGCCGCTGCTGAATTTTCCGGTCGTGAAAGAAGTAGTGGAATACGGTCGTGAATTGGAAAAGAAGCATAACAAGCATTTCAAATTCACCACCACCACCAATGCCGTGAATATGACGGATGAGATGATGGACTTTTTTAACCGCGAGATGGACAACGTTGTTATTTCCATTGACGGCCGTAAAGAAGTACACGATCGGATGCGCCCTACCCCCAATAATAAGGGCAGTTATGATCTGATCATCGACAAAGCCAAGAAATTTGCGCAGCTTCGCGAGCAGAAACAGTACTATATCCGCGGTACATACACCCGCTATAATCTTGATTTTGCCAATGATGTTTTACATCTTGCGGATGAAGGTTTTGAACAGCTTTCCATTGAACCCGTCGTAACTTCGTCGGATAAGCCCTACGCCATCCGCGAGGAAGATTTACCTCGCATTTACGACGAATATGAACGGCTGGGGAAAGAATATCTCAAACGCCGAGCCGATGGCCGTTGGTTCAGTTTTTTCCACTTTACAGTGGATCTGACCGGGGGGCCTTGTCTGCGGCGCAGGCTGACCGGCTGCGGCGCCGGCAACGAATACGTGGCTGTAACCCCGGAAGGTGAAATTTACCCCTGTCACCAGTTTGTTGGCCGGGAGGGGATGCGCATGGGCTCTGTATTGGAAGGTGGATTTGACACCGATATTCAGCACACCTTCCAGCGAAACACTGTGCTCACAAAAGAAAAGTGCCATGATTGCTGGGCGCGTTTCTATTGCAGCGGCGGTTGCGCTGCCAATGCGCATGCTTTTAATGGGGATATTGGCAAACCATACGATATGGAATGCCAAATTGAGCGCAAGCGTTTGGAATGCGCAATGGCGATCTATGCGATCGAACAGGAAAATAATATTAACAACGATAAAAAAGGGACCATTGATCCCCCGCCTTGTTTATGAACGGAACGAATATTTGCGTTTGCAAATAAGATTAATTTTCTTTACCACTCGTTCATGATGCGGACAAAAATAGGTGGTATCATAACCACGTAGTAAGGAGGGATGCAACTATGATGAATACTACAAAAAAGAAAACCTTCGGGTATATTGCAATTGCTTTGGCGGTTATGTTGGTCGCAGGCAGTACGATGATTCTGACGCAGGGAAACAGCGAAGCGTCCGCTGAGGCAGCCGTTACGGTTGCCGAGAGTGCAACCGTGGTGAGCAGCCCCTTTACGGAGGCTGTAGCGAATGTTAAAGCGAGTGTGGTAGGCGTAAACAATTACACTACCGTTTCCCGTAACAATAGCTATTACGGTTACAGCTTTGGCTTCGGTAATGGATATGGCGACGACAACAACGATAATAACAGCGACAGCAGCCGTGAGGTTTTACAAAGCAGCGGCAGTGGCGTTGTGGTAGCGGAAGGCTATGTGCTGACCAATTACCATGTTGTTAAAGACGCTACTTCGCTTGAGATCACCTCCGGCGATAAAACCTATGCGACAGCCGTAGCCGGTTATGACGAGGACCTGGATCTTGCAGTTTTGAAAGTGGAAAATCTGGATATCGCTCCCGTAACCTTGGGCGACAGTGATTTGTTGAACGTCGGTGATTGGGCGATTTGTATCGGCAATCCGCTTTCCTTTGACGGCACAACCACCGTGGGTATTATCTCTGCGCTGAACCGCGAAGTAACCACAAGCGATTCGTACGATCAGTACGGTTTACGTGAAGACGTATCTAATTACATGATCCAGACTGATGCTGCCATTAACGCCGGTAACAGCGGCGGCGGTATGTTCAACATAGCAGGCGAACTGGTCGGAATTCCGAGTATGAAATATACTGGTTCCTACTACGCTACCACCTCGGTTGAAGGCATCGGTATGGCAATCCCGATCAATGTTGCCAAGCCGCTGATCAACGATGTACTCTCCGGCAAAGTCACCAGTAACAGCAACACGGAGAGCAGCACTACGATCACCGGTTCTTCCAGCTCCAGCAGCACGAAGCCCCGCATTGGCGTAACGGTAACCAACTCTTCCAATTTCTCCAGCTATGCTGTAGAAGAAGGGCTCATTCCTAGTGGTGCTTATGTTACCAACGTGGAAAGCGGATCTCCCGCAGATCAGGCTGGTATTCAGGAAGGCGACATTATTGTGGAAGCCGATGGCACCGTCATTTCCTCTACATCTCAGTTAATCTCCATTCTTCAGGCGAAGAACGCAGGCGATACCGTTATGATTAAGCTGTACCGCTCGGAAGGAATTACTGAAGCGCAGAGCATTGATGACCTTCAGGATGGTCAATACATGGATGTAACCGTGTCTCTGGCAATTCTGGATAATGTGCAACAGTAAACCTGCTCTTTAGCAACCTACGTAATAAAACAGGATGTTTGGAGAAATCCATACATCCTGTTTTATTATCATATTTTATACCTGTTTTTCTTTTTGCTGCTATATTTCACAGGTGGTTTCTGCTTACTACTTACTACTTTATGATAAATCCTCACATATATGCCTTTTTAATACCAATCTGATTGTCTCAACGTTATTATAGTCATACATCAGTATCTTATTCAATCTTTTATAGCTTGATGGTGTTGGATCGAAATAATCGCAGTAAATACGATTATGATTCCGACTATCTGCAATAGGGTAAATGATCTTCCAAAGAACAGCAAATCCATTATTGCGATCTCAATCAGCATCAGATTATTGATGCTACTGCTCTGGAAGGCCGTCAGTTCCTTTTGGCTTGCCGTCCATAAGTAGAAACCTAATGCGCCGCTGGCTCCGCTGAGATATATCAAAATTAGGAGCAGACGGCCTGTTACGATTGGTACACCCTCAAAGCAGAACCCTGCAATCAACAGTATCATTGCACCAACCAGCATAGGTTTTGCAACCAGCATAAATGTGTCCGCCTGATTCTTTTTTAATATGTTTCGGTTTAGCGTCAGGTTAACAGCATAACCAACAGAGGACATCAGCATAAAAAACATTCCAGTAAATGATGCACTTCCCATCGAAAAAGGAAAATAATACATCATTATACCGAGTACAAGCAACAAAAGCTTGATGATATCTCGATTGCTCTGGTGCTCTTTAAGCCATATTCTGTCGATAAAAACTACAATAGTCGTGTTTCCAACGCTCAGAAACAATGAAGATTGCGTAGGTGTGAGGTAGGATTGTCCAACATATTGTAAGCCCTGTGCTATTGCATATCCGGCAATTCCCAGTACAATAATCATGTGTAGTGAAAGTGATGGCGCTTTCTCTTTTCTCTTTTTTCGAGGCAAACATAGCAAGATAACGGAAGCTAGTAAATACCGCAGACCCGATAAGGTGAGCGGACCAATATCATCTTGAAATGCAATTTTGTTGACAATATAGGAGCCAGACCACAACAGCGTTGTGATCAGTGCCATGTACAGCGCTCTATTTTTCATGCTCTCTTTACCCTATCATCTTAAACCTGATGAATCGCAATTATGATAACATTGATCATTCGCAATTACAACATTTCCTATTATTGTGCTCTCTGCTATCTAATAATGAAATTTTCTTTCTTCATACTTATCTATGGGTATAGCAAAACAGCATCCGCGTGACGGATGCTGTTTTGTATGAATGGAATGCGGCGGCGATCTACTCTTCCGAGCCGTTACCAGCCAAGTACCATCGACGTGCTGAGGCTTAACTGCTGTGTTCGGGATGGGAACAGGTGGAACCCTCAGGCCATTGCCACCGCAAAGGGTGAACAAGTTTGGAGCTTTGCGTTTACCGAGGCCATTGCCTCCGGTCGGTTTCATGGTCGCCCAGCTCCCTGCCGGGTCGCTGTGCTCTGTGAAACCTTTCAACTTCAGTTCGCGCTGGGCTTGCCCAGGCACCCGCTGGGTGCACGCTCGCTTCTGTTGCCGCAAAGGGTGAACAAGTTTATTCAGGTGCGTTTACCGCGCACACTGACAACCGTATAGGAAGGACACATTCTTGTTTGTTCTCTTGGCCTTAGGCTTGAAATCAAGCTATCGACCGATTAGTATCATCAAGCTACATACGTTACCGCACTTCCACCGATGACCTATCACCTTGTAGTCTTCAAGGGGTCTCTCGCGCTTGCGCGCTTGGAATCTTCTTCTTAAGGGGGGCTTCACGCTTAGATGCCTTCAGCGTTTATCCCTTCCGCACTTCGCTTCCCTGCTATGCCGTTGGCACGACAACAGTTGCACCAGAGGTGCGTCCATTCCGGTCCTCTCGTACTAGGAACAGCTCCTCTCATGATTCCTACGCCCACGATGGATAGGGACCGAACTGTCTCACGACGTTCTGAACCCAGCTCGCGTGCCGCTTTAATTGGCGAACAGCCAAACCCTTGGGACCTGCTTCAGCCCCAGGATGCGACGAGCCGACATCGAGGTGCCAAACCTCCCCGTCGATGTGGACTCTTGGGGGAGATCAGCCTGTTATCCCCGAGGTAGCTTTTATCCGTTAAGCGACGGCAATTCCACTCTCATACCGCCGGATCACTAAGCCCGACTTTCGTCTCTGCTCGAATTGTCACTCTCGCAGTCAAGCACCCTTTTGCCTTTACACTCTTTGAATGGTTTCCATCCATTCTGAGGGTACCTTTGGGCGCCTCCGTTACTCTTTCGGAGGCGACCGCCCCAGTCAAACTGCCCACCTGACACTGTCCATCGTCCGGCTTACGGACTTATGTTAGAGTTTCAATAACAGAAGAGTGGTATCCCAACAATGGCTCCACGAAAACCGGGGTTCTCGCTTCCTAGCCTCCCACCTATCCTGTGCATCCGTTACCGAAATCCAATATCAGGCTACAGTCAAGCTCTACGGGGTCTTTCCGTCCAGTCGCGGGTAATGGGCATCTTCACCCATACTTCAATTTCACCGGGCTCCCTGTTGAGACAGCGCTCAAGTCGTTACACCATTCGTGCGGGTCGGAACTTACCCGACAAGGAATTTCGCTACCTTAGGACCGTTATAGTTACGGCCGCCGTTTACTGGGGCTTCGGTTCTATGCTTCTCTTGCGATGACATTTCCCCTTAACCTTCCAGCACCGGGCAGGTGTCAGCACCTATACGTCAGCTCTCGCTTTCGCAGATACCTGTGTTTTTGCTAAACAGTCGCTTGAGCCTATTCTCTGCGACCGATGTCTCCATCGGCACCCCTTCTCCCGAAGTTACGGGGTCATTTTGCCGAGTTCCTTAACAGGGATTCTCCCGTTCGTCTTAGGATTCTCACCTCGCCTACCTGCGTCGGTTTGCGGTACGGGCGCCATTTCAATATACCAGCAACTTTTCTCGCCAGCGTGAAATCTCGTGTTTCGCTACTCTGATTTCGCTCTCGTCTTCACTCAGCCTTCACAGGAGCCGTACTTCACTAACTCCCAGCCTCGTTTGACAACCGGGTTGACCATCACCCGGCTCACGGTATCCTTCTGTGTCATTGCTTCATTCTCTTGGCGGTGCAGGAATCTCCACCTGCTGTCCATCGCCTACGACTTCCGTCCTCGGCTTAGGTCCCGACTAACCCTGGGCGGATGAACCTTCCCCAGGAAACCTTAGGCTTTCGACGGGCATGTTTCTCGCATGCCTCTCGCTACTCATACCGGCATTCTCTCTTGTGTACAGTCCACCAGTCCTCACGATCTGGCTTCAATCCATACACAATGCTCCTCTACCACTCGCATTGCTGCGAATCCTGCGCTTCGGTGTCACGTTTGAGCCCCGGTACATCTTCGGCGCATGACCACTCGACCAGTGAGCTATTACGCACTCTTTAAATGTATGGCTGCTTCTGAGCCAACATCCTGGTTGTCTGTGCAATCACACATCCTTCTCCACTTAACGTGAACTTCGGGACCTTAGCGGCAGGTCTGGGGTGTTCCCCTTTTGCCCGCGGAACTTATCTCTCGCGGACTGACTCCCGTACATCAATTAATCGGCATTCGAAGTTTGATAGGGTTCGGTAAGCTTTGGACCCCCTAGCCCATTCAGTGCTCTACCTCCGATAATCTAATACGAGGCTAGCCCTAAAGCTATTTCGAGGAGAACCAGCTATCTCCGGGTTCGATTGGAATTTCTCCGCTATCCACAGCTCATCCCCGCCTTTTTCAACAGACGTCTGGTTCGGTCCTCCATCAGATTTTACTCTAACTTCAACCTGGCCATGGATAGGTCACCCGGTTTCGGGTCTACGTCATGTTACTATTCGCCCTATTCAGACTCGCTTTCGCTTCGGCTTCAGTCCTCTAGACCTTAACCTCGCAACATAACGTAACTCGCCGGTCCGTTCTACAAAAAGTACAAGGTCGCACATCTATCGTGCTTCCTCTGCTTGTAAACACAGGGTTTCAGGTTCTCTTTCACTCCCCTCCCGGGGTTCTTTTCACCTTTCCCTCACGGTACTATGCGCTATCGGTCACCATATCGTATTTAGGCTTGGAGGGTGGTCCCCCCGGCTTCCCGCCGGATTCCTCGTGTCCTGCGGTACTCTGGTGCCAGCTGACTGTCTTCAGGTTTCGTGTACGGGTCTCTCACCCTCTTTGGAGACGCTTTCCAACGCGCTTCCACTACCTTACCTCAATGTCGTATGCTGGTCCACAACCCCAGAAAGCATGCTCTCTGGTTTGGCCTCTTTCCCTTTCGCTCGCCGCTACTCAGGAAATCGATGTTTCTTTCTTTTCCTCCGGGTACTTAGATGTTTCAGTTCCCCGGGTGCCCTTCGCTGAGACTATGTATTCATCTCAGGATGACCGGACATTACTCCGGTCGGGTTTCCCCATTCGGATATTTACGGATCAATGCCTGCTTGCGGCTCCCCGTAACTTTTCGCAGCTTGCCACGTCCTTCTTCGGCGTATGGTGCCTTGGCATCCGCCCTGTGCTCTTATTCGCTTGATTTCGTCGATTTCTCCTAAGACCAATCTATTTCTTCGCTTCCAGTGATCTCTCACCGGACTGAACAAAAATGATCTGATCTTCGATTCTACAATCTCTTGTAAAATCGCTTCTCTCGTCCTTCCTATACAGTTGTCAAGGTGCGTGGGCTTTCGCCCGGGCTCGCACGATAGCACGAACCCTGAAAACGATACAGAGCAAGATATTACGCAAACGCATTTCAAATGGAACTTGTTAGTTCCTTCACACTGCTTCCGGATGGAAACAGTATCGACCTGAGATTCAACCGTCCGATTTCTCTTCCGGTTTACTCCCTAGAAAGGAGGTGATCCAGCCGCACCTTCCGATACGGCTACCTTGTTACGACTTCACCCCAGTCATTGATCTCACCTTCGGCGGCTGGTTCCTTACGGTTACCTCACCGACTTCGGGTGCTATCAACTCCCATGGTGTGACGGGCGGTGTGTACAAGGCCCGGGAACGTATTCACCGCGGCATGCTGATCCGCGATTACTAGCAACTCCGACTTCATGTGGGCGGGTTGCAGCCCACAATCCGAACTGGGACCACTTTTATGAGATTAGCTCCACCTTACGATCTCGCTGCTCTCTGTAGTGGCCATTGTAGCACGTGTGTAGCCCAGGTCATAAGGGGCATGATGATTTGACGTCGTCCCCACCTTCCTCCGAGTTGTCCCCGGCAGTCTTATCAGAGTCCTCGCCTCTACGCGTTAGTAACTGATCACAAGGGTTGCGCTCGTTGCGGGACTTAACCCAACATCTCACGACACGAGCTGACGACAACCATGCACCACCTGTCTCAGTATGAGCAAGCTCACACTGTATCTCTACAGTTTTTACTGGATGTCAAGACCTGGTAAGGTTCTTCGCGTTGCTTCGAATTAAACCACATGCTCCGCTGCTTGTGCGGGCCCCCGTCAATTCCTTTGAGTTTCAACCTTGCGGCCGTACTCCCCAGGCGGAATGCTTATTGTGTTTACTCCGGCACAGAAGGGGTCGATACCCCCTACACCTAGCATTCATCGTTTACAGTGTGGACTACCAGGGTATCTAATCCTGTTTGCTCCCCACACTTTCGCGCCTCAGCGTCAGTTACAGTCCAGTAAGCCGCCTTCGCCACTGGTGTTCCTCCCGATCTCTACGCATTTCACCGCTACACCGGGAATTCCGCTTACCTCTCCTGCACTCAAGCCCGACAGTATCCAAAGCAATTCCCACCTTAAAAGCAGGACTTTCACTCCAGACTTACCGGGCCGCCTACGCGCCCTTTACGCCCAATCATTCCGGACAACGCTTGCCCCCTACGTATTACCGCGGCTGCTGGCACGTAGTTAGCCGGGGCTTCCTTCTTGGCTACCGTCATTATCTTCACCAAGGATAGAAGTTTACGATCCGAAAACCTTCTTCCTTCACGCGGCGTTGCTGGGTCAGGCTTTCGCCCATTGCCCAATATTCCCCACTGCTGCCTCCCGTAGGAGTTTGGACCGTGTCTCAGTTCCAATGTGGCCGATCACCCTCTCAGGTCGGCTACTGATCGTTGCCTTGGTAGGCCGTTACCCCACCAACTAGCTAATCAGACGCGAGCCCACCCCAAACCGGATTTCTCCTTTGACCCCTTCGCCATGTGACGTTGTGGTCTTATGCGGTATTAGTGAACCTTTCGGTTCGTTATCCCCCTGTTTGGGACAGGTTGCTCACGCGTTACTCACCCGTCCGCCGCTAGAACATATCTCTTCCATCCGAAAACTTCCAATATATGTCCCCGCTCGACTTGCATGTGTTAGGCACGCCGCCAGCGTTCGTCCTGAGCCAGGATCAAACTCTCACATTTAATCCTTTAGCTCTTGATTCGTTCTCTGACTTCTCAGCCAGAGATCAAGTACTTAATACTCAATTTATTGACTGCGCTTTGCGTTTCTTTCTCTTTGCTCTGTATCGTTTTCAAGGTTCGGCGCTCTCAAGCGAGCTTGTCTATAATACCACTGGATCGGTGCTGTGTCAACAACTATTTTTCATTTTCTTCACGTTTTTTTCACAATGCGTCTGAAACCCTTTATTCATACAGTTTAGGCAGTGAATCTGCAAGCGTTTCATATGCTGCGATGGTTTTATCCATCCAGCTGTCGAATTCCGGATCAGGCGTCTGTGTTTCAGGATGGCTGTAAATATACTCTATCGTACGGCGTACCCCCTGATCAAACCGCATCGTAGCTGCAAAGCCCGGCACCGCCTGTTTAATCTTGTGATTATCAAACACAACAGAGTTGCTTTTATCTCCAATCAATTCCCCGCTGTACCCGCGATTTTGCAACGCGAGCGTTTCACTTGCAATATGAACCAGTTTTGCTTCTGTCTGGAATACATCTGCGATCGCCTGATACACCTGATTCCAAGTCAGGCTTTCATCCCCCGTTATCTGGTATGTTTCCCCTATTGCATGCAGGTTGCCCATCAACCCGCAAAACGCTTTGGCAAAGTCCGTATTATGCGTGAGCGTCCAAAGGGATAACCCATCGCCGGGCACAATCACCTTTTTTCCCTGGCGGATACGGTCAATCACAGTAAAGCTACCGTTGTGGCCGTGAATCGCAACCGGTACACTAGTATCGCCATAGGTATGGCTGGGCCGGATAATCGTTACCGGGAACCCCGTCGCGCGATATTCCTTCATTAAAAGCTCTTCACACGCAATTTTATCCCGGCTGTATTGCCAAAACGAATTAGCAAGCGGTGTGCTCTCCGTAATAAAGGGTTTTGCCAACGGCTTTTGATAGGCCGACGCAGAACTGATAAAGAAATATTGCTTGGTTCTGCCGCGGAACAGTTTCACGTCGCGTTCTACCTGCTCCGGAACGAAAGCAATAAAATCTGCGACCACGTCAAACGACATGCCTTCCAGTTTAGACTCCACATCTGCAAGATCGTTAATATCTGCCTTGATGGAATGTGCCCCCTGCGGCATATGCTGCTTGTGCTGCCCGCGATTGAGCAAATATAGTTCCCAGCCTTGCTGTACGCATAAGGCAGAGATCGCTGTGCTGATCGTTCCCGTCCCGCCGATAAATAGCGCTTTCATGTTCTTCTATTCCTCCTGTTTGGCTATTCTCTGTATAGAAATAACACCGCTTATTCATTGCATAATATTGAAGTAATTTTTCCGTCTGTTGCCACGTACAAAAAAGGTGTAGTAGCATTGTACCACGCTGCACATGTCATAGCAAGCGGTTAAATCATGTAAAATCAACGTTATTCAGCAGGATTTAAATGTTTCTGCAAGAATTGTACTCAATAAGGTAACTATACAATTTGGCCATGACCGCAACCTCCCCGAAACGACTTTCCTCAGGCTGCTGTTGTGGTATATTTACTTTTCCAAAAAGAAACGCGCCTATGCGCAATTAATGGAGGCAATCAAAATGACAGACAATAAACCGTGGGAAATTCAAGCCGATTCAGTCTGTAACGATACTGAAGTCAATGCAGCGGCGGCAGAAACCAAAGATAAAAACATAGCAGCGGCTGATCCGGCTCCTGAAGCAGAAACACCTTCTGATGCTTATGGAAACAATCACGATTCCGACGTTAATAATACGAGCAGTGAAATTAACGATAAGAATTCTTCTGAAGAAGCAAAGGCATCTATTGATGTACCGTCTGAGAATGATGAAGTTCCCGATCAAGAGGTATCTTTAGATACATCCGAACAAAATATCGATTCTAACGCATATGAAACAAAGGATGAAAGCAGCGAAACACTCTTTAAGGCAGAAACAGACGAATCCATTGATGTGCAGCCTGCATCCGATGCTTCCGATGAACAAACCAACGCTTCTTCCGACGTTACCATCGATAACAACCCTGGAAGCACTGAACCGGATGGTTCTTCTTCCACCGAAGAAGCGGAAGCATTATTGTCGGAGACAATCGAATCCGCAGAGGAAGCAACCCTCGAATCAGAATTTCTGCCTGATTCCGTAATCGAGCCAAAGCACACAATCAACGAAGCTGACGCTGATGATCGGGGTGTATCCGCAAGCATTTCCAACGATCCTTCCGACTGGGCAGAAGACGCCTCCGCCGATGAAGAGGATTCTTCTGCGGAAAAAGAATGCGAAGAAGCTCCCGCCCTAAGCGATGAGGATGAAGATGAGGACGAGGCAGACGAGGATATCGATTTTAACCAGATTCGCATCAAGCTAATGGCGTTGCAGCATGAAATACAAGTGGCAAACATTCCGGTTGTTATCGTCTTTGAAGGTTGGGATACCGCCGGAAAAGGCACTTTGGTTTCCAAATTGATTGAGGGGTTGGACCCCAGAGGGTATCAGGTCTACCCTATCCGAAAGCCCAGCGAAGAGCATAGTCAATTCCCGCAAATGCATCGGTATTGGACCAGCACGCCCAAGCAAGGGAACATCTCCATTTATTGTGGCAGCTGGTATCGGGAGGTTGCCAACGCCTGCTTTGAAGATAAAATAGCCCGGAAACACATACAGCAAAGTTACAACCACATTATCAATCTGGAAAGCCAGCTGGTGTGCGACGGCGTGATTATGATCAAGTTCTTCCTTCACATACCACGCAAAGAACAAAAAAAGAGACTTAAAAAGCTGGACAGTAAAAAGAGTACCAGTTGGCGCGTTTCCAAAGACGACTGGGAACAAAATGCACACTACGAAGAATACCTCCGCTTATACGACGCGATGATTGCCCGCACACATTTTGACCGGTCGCTATGGCATGTAATTCGCAGCGACAGTAAGCGCGCTTGCATGAAACAGATCTTTGATACAGTTACTGAAGCCTTTGAAACCGCTCTGGCTGAACGCGCACACAACCAACCCGTCTGGGATTTGCCTTTCCTGCCTCATTTGGATGGCATCAACTTGCAGCCCTTTCCGCAATTGGACATGTTCGATCCGGATCAGGCGCTAAACGATCCCTATAAACCCGCAATCGATAAGGCGCAAAAGAGATTACGGAAACTACAAAACGAGCTGTACCGCCGGGGTATTCCAATGACGATTGGCTTTGAGGGTTGGGATGCAGCCGGAAAAGGCGGAGCTATTCGCCGTCTTACATCGGCTTTAGACGCGCGTGGTTTTGACGTAGTACCCATTGCTGCACCGACAACGCTGGAAAAGAGCCATCATTATCTATGGCGATTCTGGCGCGAGGTGCCGCGCAACGGGCATATCGCTATTTTTGATCGCACCTGGTATGGCCGCGTAATGGTGGAGCGGATTGAAAACTTGTGTACAACAGCCCAGTGGAAGCGCGCCTATGAAGAGATTAATCGCTTTGAATCAGAGCTTGTTGCCCACGGCGTGCTGATATGCAAATTCTGGCTGCATATTGACATGGAGACACAGCTTGCACGTTTCCGCGACCGGGAAGCCGACCCTGAAAAGCAATGGAAAATTACCGATGAAGATTGGCGTAATCGTGAAAAGTGGCCGTTGTATGAAGAAGCGGTAAACGACATGCTGCAAAAAACAAATACGGCGTTTGCCCCTTGGACTGTCGTAGCCGGAAACAACAAACAATACGCACGGTTAAAGGTACTGCAAACCGTTATCAACACCATTGAAGCCCGTTTGCAAAACGAAAAATAAGCAAAACGAAAAGCAGCGTTCTCCGGTTGGGGACGCTGCTTTTTTATATTATCTATTATTACATGTCTATTCAAACCTTTGTTTTTTCTAAATACAGTAATCTTATCTCTTCTGCAACCAACTCATCCGTCGGTGCCGGTTTGTACTGTGGCTGTCCAAAGTGATACCCCTGCACATACTCCACGCCAAGCTGGATTAGCTTACGCAACTCACCGTGTGTTTCTATACCTTCTGCAATCACTTGTGCGTCGTGTTTTCGGGCATATGCAATGCAGGCAACCGCCATTGCTTGTTTTTCCTGCAAGTGGTCGATGCCATGTGTTATCTCTATACTCAATATAATAAAATCAATGTCCCCAAAATGATGCGCATTCATTCCGCGGTAGTTATCAGCTCTGGCAATCCATGCGATTTTTCCGCCGCATGAGTGCACCAACTGTATTTTTCGTTTGCTCTGTTCCTCAACCTCAACATCGCTGCGCGCTAACTCTACCACAATGTTTGGAAGTAGCGCACCATACTGGCTAACAATAGTATTCTCATCTTGCTGGCATAGCGTTTGATCCGCAATTGGATTGAGAAAAAACAGCGAAGTCTTTTCTGCCGCCTGTGCAAAAGCTTGTGCCGCTTCTATCCCTTTAAAACATACAAGCCGTTCCACAAGCGCAAGTTTGTTTGTCTTTCGGGCAATGGTAATGATAGCCTGAGGGTTAGGCAGATCCGGGTCGTTCGTACGCATTAGTAATGAGTACCCTATAATCTCACCATTTACCACTTTAAAAACCGGCTGCATGGCAAAATGGATCTGTTGTTCGCTGATGATTCTTTCCAACGCCTCTGTACCGCTTGCATAGAGTGTATATTCGCCATAGTCCCGTGCGTCAAACTCCAGCAATGTGCCTTTCGCGTTACGTTTAACCCTGTACATCGCATAATCTGCAAAATGTATCAACTGCGAAAGCGAACGGGTGTCCTGCGGATACCACGCCACCCCCGCGGAAACGCGGATACGGTATGCCGTACCATCCGGCAGCTGATAATCGCTGGCTAAAAGACGACTCCATGCTGTTTGAATACGTTCCCACAGCTCCTGTTTGCTGGCGCCTCCATATAAAAACACCAGAAACTCATCTCCCGAGCGCCGTGCTATCAGCGAATTCTTACCATTGAACAGCTTCAGGGTCTCGGCAAAGGTACGTATATACCCATCCCCGCAATCGTGCCCATGCGTATCGTTTACATACTTTAAATTGTCCAAATCCAGCATGATCATTGCTGCAACGCCCAGCGTATCCCCATCTTTTAAAAACAGCTCTCTCGCCAGTTTTTCAAACGCTCTTCGGTTTAAAATTCCAGTGAGCATATCGTAGTCGCGTTCTTTTTCAATCTTACGTCTGTTTTCCATTTCAGTAGTAACATCCATCACCGTACCGATGACGCCCTGTTCATCCTGCATCTTTAGAATACGCAAAAAGCGGGTGCCTTTCCCCTCACTGACACGGTAAATAGAAGGTTCTACGCGATTTGCCATCGCTTTGCGTATTATATCAATGCACACAGCTTTGGGAATCCAATTGTTCTTTTCATTATGATTTTCATAATCTAGAAGAGAGAAAATATCATCCGAGCAGTAAGCCACTTCTCCATCTTTGCGAATTTCAAATACCCCGATGGACATGCCTGCTATCTTCAGTATTTTTGTCAGCCGAGTCGCAGATTCAACTACATCCCGGTTCAACGTAGTTATAGCATCGCTCAGGCTGTCTATCTCGCTAATATAAGTCGGCTCCAATACAAGCGGGCGGTTAGGATCGCTATTTTTCATGCTGTTCACCAACCGAATGATCGGTTGCACGATTTTCGATCCGGCAATCCATGCAATAAATATGCCCAGCACTATCGCCATGGACGCCGCAAGGATCACAATATTGCGCACTGTATTTGGAAAAATCAACAGCGTTGCCGAATCTACCATCCCGATCAGCACCCACTCTTGATTGGCAAACACACTATTCAAAGGGTAGAGCGAAAGCTTTTGAACGCTGCCGTACATGGTTTCCCCGCGTACTGCTGTACTATCAATTTGCACTCTGCCGTTATCTGCTTCTGCCACTGGTGTAAGCGAAGTGGTTTCATCTCTGAAAAATTGTTGATATTTTTCGCCGCCTACAACCATTTTTTGATAGCTTTGTCCCCCATTCTCCGATACGCCAAGGTAATAACACCCTTTTCCCGAATTGGCAAAAACGCCGCGGCCCAGATAATTGCTTAAAAAATCTTCGCTCAATTCAACGCCAAGAACGCCGATTACGTTACCGTCTCGGGTAAAAATAGGTTCTGAATAGGTAATCGCCTTTCTGTATTCATGTTGATCCAGTTGAAATAGCGGGCCCCAGTAACCATTGTGTTCCGTGTCTGTCAGTCTCCCGCTCAATGCAGCGATCAAAGGTTGATAGAAGTAATTATTTGCAGTATTCCCAGCTCCTCCTGAAAAAATAAAGGTTTCATGCCAATCCTCGCTCTGTTTGACTTTCAACGCATTCTTCAAGCCTAACGAGCCGCGTAATAAAGTTACATCATGGTTATCATCCGTTTCTTCATCCGGACGATCATCACGCAGATAAAGACCTGCATATGTATTCTCATCATTCGTACTGCCCGCCCCGTTTAAAACCAAGAAAACGCCCGTTGTACCATTGCTGCGCAAGCGAGCCAGTAAATCAGCGGCAACTGCTTCAACCAGTGTCTTATTCAATTCCGCATTGGTGGCAATATCGGTATAATCGTACTCCTTGTCAACCAATATATGTTCAATGGTACTGGTGATGCTATTTTTTGTGCTCGTAAGGTAGGACCAGTTGACCGTCATATCCATCATCAGGTTCTGGTGTTTGTTCTGGGTTCGTTCTTCCAACATCACTAGGGCATTTTCATAAATCTGTTGGTATATTCCCTTTGCAGAGAACATGGTCGTCATCAGCAAGGTTTGAATAATCGCCATTAGGATCAGCGGTTTCACGATATGACTAACAATTGATTTTCGACGTTTTTTCATAAATCGATTCTCCTCGCAGCATCAACGTAACAAAATTGTCTGTTGCCGATAATCGCATGCTATCATCGATGTTGCTGAGCCTTCCTTACAATTATGCATCCGGTCTTTTTCGCTTTTCGGGAGAAAATATACAATAGAACAAAAATAATTTCTGAACATATGTCTTTGCTGGTATATAATTCCATCATATTCTCATTATATATTGATTGTTAAAAATGTCAATCAATAGGTTTTACTACATAATTATCTATCTGCCCTTTGCACTGCATAATTCCACGGCGTAAATTCATATACGATGAATTGACAACTATCTTTACATTCCTTACAATAAGCAGGAGTGATAACGAGTTTGCCCTTCAAGGAATCAATTTATACAAACGGCGCTCCATATACAAAGAATGGTTTGCCGCAGATCATCGGGAGAATATCAATGTTTATAGTCTTTTTTTCATTATGGGTCGTCTTTAATGGTCGTATTACACTTGATGTAGCATTGGTCGGAGTGGTCATTTCAGCAGCATTATACGCTTTTTGTTGGAAATTTCTTGGCTTCACACCGAGAAAAGAAATACGCTTTCTTAAAAAAGCACCCAGAGGATTGCTCTATCTGGTTACGCTTATCCGCGAAATTATAAAAGCAAACATCCAGCTTTCCCGTATCGTGCTGAGCCATAAAAAGGATATTCACCCTAAGCTGGTCACTTTTCGCACGCCATTACAAAAGCCATCCGGCCGTACGCTGCTGGCAAACTCCATTACGCTTACCCCAGGCACCATTACCGTCTATTTAAAGCAGGATGAATTGACCGTCCATTGTCTGGACTCCGCTTTTGCGCAGGGGATTGACGATTTGGATTTTCAGCGCAGACTGCTTGCTATGGAGGAAATCGATGATGCTTGATACCGCCTATCACTGGTTATATATTACGGCTTTGGTGCTGCTCAGCGCGATGACGATTTTATGTCTGGTACGCGCTATTCGCGGCCCACGCATTGCGGACCGGGTTGTTGCCATCAACATGATTACCACGCTCACCCTTGCCATGATCTGTATTTTAGCGTTGATGCTTGGCGAAGGGTATTTGATCGACGTTGGGTTGGTATACGCAATGATTGGTTTTCTGGCTGTTGTGGTGCTGTGTAAAGTGTACATGGGTGTCGCGCTGGAACACCGCGAGCAGCAGGCGCAACCGGCGCAGGAACAAAACGCGGCAGGGGGAGAAACACATGCTTGACTGGATTCGTTTTGTGATGACGGCCATTCTGCTATTGCTGGGTCTTTTTGTGCTTGCCGTCGGCATCGTGGGCCAGTTTCGCTTCCGCTATGTACTCAACCGCATGCATGCCGCCTCCATGGGGGATTCTTTGGGGTTATTACTGGTTATCACCGGTTTGTGTATCAGCAGCAATGATGGATGGATGATTTTGAAAATGCTGCTGACCGTTCTTTTCCTGTGGGTAACCAGCCCGACAGGCAGTCATCTGATTGCCCGTTTGGAAGTTACTACCGACCCGCATCTGGAAGATTGGATGGAGGTGCGAAAACTGTGAATCTGTTTACCATCATCGTTCTTCTTTCCTTGCTGGTTTGCGCCATCGCAACCAGCTTAAGCCGAAACCTGCTTACCAGCATTGTCATTTTCATGGCATACAGCCTGTTGATGAGCATCATGTGGATTTTACTGCAATCACCGGACTTAGCCATCACCGAAGCGGCGGTCGGCGCGGGTGTAACGAGCATTCTATTCTTTATCACACTCAAAAAAATTCACGCGATCAGAGGGGATGAAGAAGATGACCGGCAAAAATAAATTTCTCCGGTGGCTGTATAGCAGTGAAAACCCGCTGGATAATGCGGAAATCAGTGCGCTTGGCGCTGAAACGCGACACCGTCGCGAGCACAGCGCCGAAGCGTTTTCAACACGTGAAGCTTTATATGAACAAAAACAACGGGAGCAGCGGGATCTGGAACGTAAACTGTACCAACGTGTACATGAATGGTCCTTTACCTCCGGTTTAAAACTGCTTCGGCATCTTTACCGGTATCTTGCGGTGTTGGTACTGCTTGGCATCATCCTCTCGCTGTTGATTACCGTAAGCGCGCTCCCTCCGCTGGGTGAAGCCGATAACCCGCTGAATAATGAGGTTTCTGCCCGTTATCTGCAAGACGGTCCTGCCGAAACCGGCGCGCTGAACATGGTAACCGGTATGATTTTAGATTACCGCGCTTTTGACACCTTTGGCGAATCTACCGTATTATTTACAGCTGCATGCGCGGTGCTTTTGCTACTCAAGCTGAATGATTGCCCTCTTGGCAAGCCCAGCAAGACGTGGCTGGAAGCGGAATATGACGACCGCCATCACGAACCGAAGAATGATTTGATTTTGCAAGCCGCAGCCCGCATGCTCGTACCCGTGATTATGCTGTTTGGCCTTTATGTAATCGTCAACGGCCACCTCAGCCCCGGCGGCGGTTTCAGCGGAGGTGCCATCATGGGAGCTGGATTGATCCTCTACCTGAACGCCTACGGCTTTGCCCGCGCAGGGCGGTTTATGACCTATACTATTTTTCGCTGGATTACGTTCTTCTCGCTGCTAACTTATGCTGGGCTAAAAAGCTATTCTTTTTATACAGGTGCTAACCATATAGAAAGCGGAATCTCCGCCGGTACACCGGGTGCAATTTTCTCTGCCGGGTTTATTCTGCCGTTGAATCTGTGCGTCGGTTTGATCGTTATGTGTACCATGTACGCGTTTTACACCCTGTTTCGTAAGGGGGGCATATAAGATGCTGGAAAATGTCTGGGAACATCTGGATTTGGTTGTTGCCATTCTGCTGTTTGGCATCGGGTTCACCACGCTGCTTCTGCACGGGAACCTGATTAAAAAAATTATCGGTTTAAACATCATGGATACCGCCGTATACCTGTTTTTAACCGCACAGGGCTTCATCACCGGCCGTACTGCACCGATTACAACTGCAGGCGTTGCGGCAACCTCCGCCGCCTATGTTAACCCGGTACCCAGCGGCTTAGTGCTTACCGGCATTGTTGTATCCGTAAGTGTTACGGCTGTTATGCTCTCCCTCACCATCCGGCTGTACCGCCGCTACCACACGCTAGATATTGACCGCATCACCCTGCGTATGAAGGGGGAAGGCGATTGATGGAATTCGTGCAGAATGTACCCTTTTTCAGCATCATGCTTTCCATGATAAGCGGCATCGTTTCCGCCATGCTGCCACGCCGCGCCGCCAAAGGGATCACGGTAGGATTGAGCATCGTCGTGCTGGGGCTCAACTTATGGCTGCTGACCTTTCTGGTTTCCTACGGGAAAAGCTATACCTACATGATGGGGCATTATCCCGCACCCTGGGGCAACGAGTTACGCGCCGGTTCGCTGGAGGCGCTTATGGCTGTTGCACTTAGTTTTGTGATGCTGTTCTCCGTACTGGGCGGCATCAGCAAACTACAGCAGCAGGTGGACAAACAAAAGCAGCATCTGTTTTATGTAATGCTGGATCTATCGCTGGCGGCGTTGATGGCGCTGATTTACACCAACGATTTATTTACCGCTTATGTATTCATCGAAATCCTTACGCTGACTTCCTGCACGCTGATCATGGCAAGGCAGGTTGGCCATTCCATGGTCGCCGCGATGCGGTATATGATCATGAGCCTGTTGGGTTCCGGTTTGTTACTGCTGGCTATATCGCTGGTGTACGACCTGACCGGTCATCTGCTGATGGAAAATATCCATTCCTCCATGACCGAGCTAGTTAAAACCGGTGCGTATGAACTCCCCATTACAGTTATAATCGGTCTGTTTTGCGTCAGCCTTGGCATTAAGAGCGCCATGTATCCCTTTCATCCATGGCTGCCGGATGCTTACGGATATTCTACACCCGCGGCAAGCGCAGTATTATCCAGCTTAATCAGTAAAGGCTATATCTTCCTGCTTCTAAAAGTGTTTTACCGCGTAATCGGGATTGAAGTCGTTATGGCTAACCACGCGTTGAATCTGCTATTCGCCTTTGGCATTCTGGGGATGATTTTCGGCAGTCTGTCAGCGATTCGCAGCCATGATTTGCGCCGGATGATCGCCTTTAGCTCCGTAGCACAGATCGGCTATATTTACGCGGGTATCGGTCTGGGCACGGCCGCCGGTATGGTTGCGGCGCTGCTGCACCTGATTACGCATTCGCTGGGAAAGAGCATGCTGTTCCTCTCCGCGCATGGGCTTTCAGACGCATCGGGCGACAGCAAACGCTTTGAAGATCTTCGTGGTGCAGGCTACCGCTATCCGGCAGCCGGAGCAGCGTTTACCATCGGTGCCATGAGCATGGTCGGCGTGCCGGTGCTGGGCGGTTTTTTCAGCAAGGTGTACTTCGCCAATGCTGCGTTTGCGGTAGGCGGCGCCAGTATGTGGATTATGCTAAGCGCACTGGCGGTCAGCACCCTGCTGAACGCTTTCTACTTTATGCACACCGTAATGACCCTGTACCGCCAGCCGAAGCATGGCTTTATTGCGCAGCCTTTTACCAAATCTAGGCTGACGACCGTATCGCTATGGGCGCTGTTCGCGATGAACGCATGCGTAGGCTTCATCATTCAGCCGATCATTCTGGTGATTCAACAAGGCCTATCCGTTTTCTCATAAACCGGGTATTGATCCTGTTTTCATTGCAGGCTCTCTCGTATTCCCACAGTAAATGATTTTCTGGAGGCGACTCAGCGGCATGCAAGCAACTCTGTTTATCCTTGTGCCCCTTTTGCCCGCGGCGTGTGCGCTGCTTTGTTTTCTTCCCCTTTTTCGCAGGCAATGGCTTCGAAACACGCTGGTTAGCCTTACGCTTACGGCTTCCTTTGGCGTTACGCTGATGCTGTGCCTTTCCGGGGATGGTATGCGCACGCTCTTTACGCTGATGGGCAGTTTGCCAATCGTAGCTAAGAGTGATTCCATCAGCCGCTTCTTTGCCCTGCTGATTTCGGGTATGTGGTTGATTGCAGGTGTTTTCTCCTTCGGTTATTTTGCACACGATGCGAAAGCGCAGCGCTATTTTGCCTTCTACCTGCTTACGGAAGCCGCTTTGCTTGCGCTGTGTTTTGCAGGTACGCTGGTCACTATGTACATTTGCTTTGAAACTATGACCTTGTGCTCGCTTCCGTTAGTATTGCACAACCAAACGCGGGAAGCAGTCGCAGCAGGCATCAAGTATCTGGTGTATTCCATCGCGGGCGCAATGATGGGGCTTTTCGGCATCTTTTTCCTTACTGTTCATTCCAGCAGCGTATTATTTACGGCAGGCGGTATGCTAAACAACAGCGTAATCAGCCAGCAGAGTGAAACGCTTTTATGGGTGATTTTAATTACGGTTGTTGGGTTTGGCACCAAGGCGGGTATGTTTCCTATGCACGGGTGGCTGCCAACTGCCCATCCGGTCGCACCCGGTCCGGCAAGCGCTGTGCTATCCGGTGTTATTGTAAAAGCGGGCGTACTGTGTATTATCCGTGTACTGTACTATGCAGTTGGCGCACGGATATTTAACGGGACATGGGTACAAACTGTGTTACTGTCTCTCTCGTTGGTAACCGTTTTTATGGGTTCCATGCTCGCCCTGGCGGAGAAAAGCTTGAAAAAGCGGCTGGCATATTCTACGGTTTCTCAAATCAGCTATATTTTATTCGGACTGTTTGTTTGCAACGAAACGGCATTTAATGGTGCATTACTGCATGTATGGTTCCATAGCATTATGAAAACCACGCTCTTCCTTTGCGCCGGTGCGATGATTCTGCAAACCGGAAAAACCCGTGTGGATGAAATGCGCGGCATTGGGAAACGGATGCCCGCAACGCTATGGAGCTTCACACTGGCCGGTGTTGGCCTTGTTGGTATTCCACCCTTAACTGGGTTTATCAGCAAGTGGAATTTAGCCAGCGGCGCGCTTGCAAGCAATATAGGCATTTTCAGCTGGTTGGGTCCCGTGGTACTGTTAATCAGCGCATTGCTGACCGCAGGTTATCTGCTCCCAGTCAGTATTACGGCCTTCTTCCCGGGAGCATCCCAAAACGCGCTTGCAGCCGCCTATCCAAAGGGAGAGTTAAAACCCGTTATGCTTATCCCGCTGTTGCTACTGGCGCTGCTCATCATCGTACTTGGTATTTGGCCTGTCCCGCTGCAAAGCATGATTGGCGCAATTACTTCTACTCTGCTGTAAAGGAGGCGAACTATGTTACCGATTGCAATTTTCCTACCGTTCGCAGGCAGCGCGCTGTTATTTGCACTCCACCCGAAAAACCGCGCCATTCGTAACTGGCTCGCCTTTGCCTTTACACTGGCGGCTTCGATTTGTGCGTTGTTTTCCATCCTAGCTCCAGACAGCAGTTTTACGCTTGTCACTTTTTCGCAAAGCCTTTCATTATCCTTCCATTTAGACGGTCTTGCCCGGGTTTTCATGGGGCTAGTCGCTTTTCTATGGCCGTTTGCCACGCTGTACGCCTTTGAGTATATGCAGCATGAAGAGCGCGAATACCCATTTTTCGGCTTCTACCTGCTCAGCTTTGGGGTAACTATGGCCATTGCCGCTTCCGGAAACCTGTTTACCTTATACATCTTTTATGAGCTGCTGACGTTCTCTACCCTGTTTCTGGTGGCTCATGGGTTGAGCGCACGCAGTATGTATGCCGGACGTAAGTACATCTACTATTCCCTTGGCGGTGCGGCACTGGCTTTTATTGCAATGATCGGTGCGCTCCATTATGGCGGCACGACGGATTTTACCTACGGCGGCATAGCCTCTTTACACAATGCGCCGTTACCTACTCTGCTAACGTTGTTTGTGCTGGGCTTCTTGGGCTTTGGCGTAAAAGCCGCTATATTCCCACTGCATGGATGGCTGCCAACCGCCACCGTAGCACCGACACCGGTAACAGCGCTGCTGCATGCAGTTGCTGTAGTCAAGGCCGGGGTTTTCTCCGTTGCCCGCCTTACGTATTTTGTTTATGGAACGCGCCTGCTTAGTGGCACGTGGGCACAAACCCTGTGTATCGGTATCGCGCTGATTACCATCCTGTTTGGCAGTACCATGGCGGTACGGGAACAGCACGTAAAACGCAGGCTGGCATATTCTACCATATCCAACCTGAGCTATGTACTGTTCGGCATTCTGCTGATGACGCCGCAGGGTTTTACGGCGGGGCTGATGCATCTGGTTTTTCACGCAATGATTAAAATATCCCTCTTCAGTTGTGTCGGCGCATGGATGATCCGTACCGGTAAAGAGTACGTGCAGGATTTGCGCGGCGTTGGGCGGCGGATGCCGTTTATTTTCACAGTATTTGCTTTTTGCGCAATTGAACTGATCGGCATTCCCCCATACATCGGATTTCAAAGTAAATGGGCACTGGCGACAGCCGGGCTTGGTAGCGGCACAGTCGTTGGCTTTATTGGTGTAGGCGTCCTGATTATTTCCGCGGTACTTACAGCCATCTACCTGCTCGTACCGACAGTGACGGCGTTTGCATTGCCGCAGAACGACGAAAATGCCCCCACAACACGCAACGATCCCGGATGGCAGATGAAACTGCCGTTAGCAATTTTATGCATTCTCATGCTGGTGCTTGCGTTCGCATCCAAACCGCTGGTACAATACCTGACGCTGGTTGCCGGCGGAAAACTGTAAAGGAGGCGCGGTATGCAAGGCGATTTACAACTACTGCTCACCATTTTATTACCCATCGCGGCTGCGCCGCTTGCCTATGCCCTGGGACATTGGCGCAAAGCCAGTGCCGTATGGGTATTAACGCTGATTTCGGCCGTTTCCGTTGCTTCCTTCTCGGTGCTGCTCAATACCATCCAGCAAGGAAATAGAAATTATATTGCCGTAGAAGGCATATGCTCCTTCGGTATTGCCTTTCGTACCGATGGTTTCCGCGCGTTGTATGCACTGATTGCGAGCGTAATGTGGCTGATAACGTCCATTTACTCCTTTGACTTTTCAAAAGACATGCGCAACCTGCCGCGTTATGCGTTCTTCACGCTCATGACGCTTGGTGCAACGCTTGGGGTTATTCTATCGGACGATCTATTCACGCTTTACCTCTTTTTTGAAATTATGTCTCTTTGCAGTTATCCTTGGGTCGCTCACCGTGAAACGGCACAGGCTCTGCGCGCAGCCGACAGTTATATATATATTGCGATTATCGGCGGGTTATGTATGCTTATGGGCTTATTGCTTCTGCCGCAATCGCTTGTTATCGCACCCTTTGATACGTTTGCTACCCTCACCCGTCGGATAGATTTTACTGTGCTTTGGCTGCCTGCATTGTTGCTGTTGATCGGTTTTGGCGCAAAAGCGGGCGCCTTCCCGCTGCATGTATGGATGCCGCAGGCTTATCCGGCAGCACCAGCGCCCGCAAGTGCACTACTATCCGGTATGCTCAGCAAGGCCGGTGTTTTTGGCATCATGGTATTGAGCATAAAATTGATGCCAAAAAATCTTTCCTGGGGGGAGCTGATCTTCTGGCTTGGCATTGTAACCATGGCCGTTGGTGCGCTGCTGGCATTATTAAGCAACGATTTAAAGCGCGTTCTGGCTTGCTCCAGCATGAGTCAGATCGGGTTTATTCTCATTGGCGTGGGCTTAACCACGCTGCTTGCCGGCGAGAGTGGCCCTGCCGCCTGGGGAACAATTGGACACATGGTTAACCATTCGCTTTTCAAACTATTGTTATTCCTGTGCGCAGGTGCTGTGATGATTAACGCTCACACAACGACTTTAAGCGATATTCGCGGCTTTGGACGCAGCAAACCCATACTGCATATCGTATTTTTATCGGCACTTCTTGGCATCAGCGGTTTACCGTTTTTCAGTGGGTTCGTCAGCAAATCGCTGCTACATGAGAGCCTGAATGAATATATTCACCATCTAACACTGGAAAACGGCAACCCGGGCGCTTATGCCACAGCGGAAACGCTGTTTGTTATCGGCGGCGGGCTGACGCTCGCCTATATGCTGAAAGTATATGTATGCGTTTTCTGGCAACTTAATCCAACACGTCAGGCAGAGTATGATGGGATGAAGCGCTATCTCTCCCCCGTATCCAAATTGCTTCTACTGCTATGCGGTTTGCTGCCGTTGCTGTTGGGCATCATGCCGGAAACACTGATGGGCGGCATCGGCAAACTGACGCAAGACTTTTTCGGCGTACATTACCGAGGATTTAAGGATATTTTTATTGCAGAAAACATTGTCGGCGCAGTAAAGTCTTTCGTAATCGGCTCACTTGTCTATATAGTTATCGTGCGGCCTTTACTGTCTATTTTGACCAGTGATGGCTACCACGAGTACCCGGACAGCAAACCCCGCTGGCTCGATTTGGAAAACATGGTTTATCGCCCGCTGCTGCGCTTGCTTACATTTTTGGGTCTGATTTTGGCCCGCGCCCTGGAAAAATCCACCGATACGTTGCTTGCCACCGCACGGCACATCCTGCTTCTCCCGGTGAAGGAGCGTACACCCTTGCCCGGCAGTAATCGTTTCACCTACGCTATCGGTTCGCTGCTGGATTTCTTCGTCAAGGTACTCAACTATACCTTATGGCGCAAGGCGCCAGCGCAACCGCATTTCGTCTGTGCGCTGGCTGCTGGTAATGAGGAAGCCAACCGCCAAATCCGTCGTCTCACGCGGTCCATCAGTTTCGGGCTGCTTATGGTATGCCTTGGACTGTTTGTAACGATTGGATATCTGCTATTAAATTAATGAGTATCCACCGGCTACGCCGGTGGATTTAATTTGTTCATCACCTACGCGATGCGAATTTCTGGAAAATATGCTTTTAAACGCCCGTTTTCATTTTCACCATTGTTTATATAACAGAATTTGCGTTTATCTCACGGGAGGTTTATGGTATAATCCCGTTGGCAAAGCTAACAAAAAGGAGATTGCAATATAATGAAAGTACTCATTGTTGGGTGTGGTGCCGTCGGGCTTTCTCTCGCATCCGCACTCTATACATCCAAAGTGGAAGTCGACCTTGTGGCAAGGGGAGAAACCGCGGAAGCCATCATGAAAAACGGTATCGAGCGCTGCGGTTTATTTGGGAACGTCGTCATTGTACCTGAGAAAATACGCCTGTTTGACAAAATCGAGAACACGCAAGACAGCTATGACTTCATCATCAACAGTGCTAAATCAACCGGTAACGCCGATATTGCTAAAAGTCTCGCACGCAGGGGAGGCGATATTCTGAATTCCGGTGGGCGCATAGTGCTCAGCCAGAATGGCTATGGAAACGAACTTGCATTTATGTCCATATTTCATAAGCATCAGATATATCACGCGAGCTTTGCAATTGGATTTAGACGTCCAAAACGAAATATCAGCGAAGTAACCGTTATGACTGCGCCGATATCCATCGGGAGTATCTTCGGCGAACCAGCCGGCGCATGCACAGAGCTCTCCGATGCAATCAATCAGGGCGGTATTCCCTGCGCTACAACCAACGAGATCGATAAAACCCTGTGGGCAAAGCTCTTATACAACTGCACGCTGAATCCGCTAAGTGCGATATTAGGAACCAACTATGGCGGGCTTATAAAATGCGAAGATTCCGTTTCTCTGATGAAGGAAATTATTTCCGAGATTTTCGCAGTCATGCACGCATCCAGCCACGAAACATTCTGGAAAAACGCAGAATCGTATGAAAACGACTTCTTCGAGAAAATTCTCCCCCCCACCTATCGGCACCTCTCCTCGACATTACAAGACATTAAACGTAAAATCCCCACAGAAATTGACAGCCTGAATGGCGCCGTCGTAAAGATGGGTGCGCAATATAATATCGATACGCCACGAAACACAGTAATAACCCAGATTATCAAATCGATGGAAGCGCTTTATACTGAAAATTGATATAATTTTAGTCAAGCTTCTTAAGTGAGATAGATGTTTAAGAAACAGAGACAGATTTATTGCTGCTTGATTTTTAAATTTTGATAATTACACATCTTTCACATCAATTCTTATTTGATACACGCCCTAAATAGGTCGAGTATAATTAAGTTCGCAATTTTTAAAAGTAATGGCAAAGCCATTGGTACTCCGCTAGAATGAATGGTGTCGAGACATTCAAAAAGGAGTAGCGATCCAATGGCCAAGAAAACGATACCACAAATCTCATGGAGTTGCTACTGCGTTGTATGGGAGAAGCGGATCCGATGCTCAGCATGCTGGCGTGGCTCTGCGCTCAGTTGATGGAAGCGGAGGTTTCAAACAAGTTGGGAGCGGAGAAGAACGAGCGTTGCGACGATCGAATCAGTAGCCGAAGTGGGTATTGTCCACGTCGCTACGATACCAGGATGGGTACCATGTACCTGCTGATCCCCAAAGTCAGAAACGGCGGCTACATCCCCTTCTTCGTAACCGAGCGCAAGCGCAGCGAGGCAGTCTTGATTCAGGCAGTACAGGAAGCTTTCGTACAAGGGGTATCCACGCGCAAGATGGATAAACTCGCCAAGAGTCTGGGCATCGAGAACCCGTCTTGCAGCCAGGTGAGTGAGAGGACCAAAGGACGCAACGAGCAGGTACAGTCGTTCAGGGAACGATCCCTGACGGATGAAGTATATCCCGTGCTCTGGGTTGACGTGCTGTATGAAAAGTGCGCTATGGAGGCCGTGTTGTCGGCATGGCCATTCAGATCGTTTGCGGTGTAAACGCCCAGGGGCATCGTGAAGTATTGGCGGTCGAACCCATGCTGGAAGAATCCAAGGACACCTATCAGCGGCTGTTTGAGGGCTTGAAGGAGCGAGGATTACAGATGCCTTCGTTGGTCGTCTCGGACGTGCATAAGGGGTTGATTGCAGCCATTCGGACGAGTTTTATCGGAGCATCGTGGCAACGGTGCAAGGTGCATTTCATGCGAAACATCCTCGCGCATATCCCACACCGCGACAAGGCGGAGTTTGCCGGGCAACTTAAGGAGATTTGGCTTGCCCCCTCCGCGGAGGGGGCAAGGGCGCGCGCTGCGGCGCTGGGTGAGAAGTATGCGGCCAAATACCCCAAGGCTATTGAAACATTGGAAGAAGGGCTGGAGGACTCCCTTTCCTTCTACGCATTTCCAAAGCTGGATACCTGCAAGATCGCCTCAACCAACATGTTGGAGCGGCTCAACAAGGAGATACGGCGGCGAACAAGTGTTGTCGGAATCTTCCCTAACCCAAACACCTAACCTGCGCTTGGTCACCACGTTTCTCATGGAATATGCAGAAGACTGGTCGGTTTTCATAGCCAATCTCAGCAAAGAATTCATTCGTACCCCGTTGCCTCAAGCGGCTTAATACATGGGTGGAGTACCTCGAAATTGCGAACTTGCCTTGACACTATCTAAAGATCAGGATAAACACTTGAAAGCAAAAGCCCTGCGCGTAGCGGGGCTTTTTTGTATCTATCTGAATAATTCATGAAGCATAAGTATAAAAAACCTGCACCTTATTTTGCACCGTATCAGTAGGTGCAAAGCAGGTGCAGAACGTATATTGTAAAAAACAAATATACAAAATCAGAGCAAAAAGCACTTAATAATTGACCCTCATTTTGACCCTCTGAAAAGGTCAAAAAGGTGCTAAAATGATAATTTTAGGCGAAATATACCAAACCCAAAATAAACAAAAACCGCCCGAAACACGTTATTTCAAGCGGTTTATAGTGGTCTGGGTGAGAGGATTCGAACCTCCGGCCTCTTGAACCCCATTCAAGCACGCTACCAAACTGCGCCACACCCAGTCAGTTCATTTTGAGCACGTTAAGCATCATACCATCAATTAAAACCTGTGTCAATACTATTTATACAGGTATTTACGTGTTCTTTCCCATAAATACAACAGCTCTTATCCACCCATATATGGTCTGTAGTAAGGGGAAAGTTACAAACAGGACGGCGAGTTGTTGCCGTCCTGTTTCTGGAGCGGGTGATGGGAATCGAACCCACGTGACCAGCTTGGAAGGCTGGAGCTCTGCCATTGAGCTACACCCGCCCGCAAGCGCCGCCGGAATCCGATCATTGTCACACGTCCATATGAAGAAAAGTGGAGCGGTAGACGAGATTCGGACTCGCGACATCCACCTTGGCAAGGTGGCACTCTACCACTGAGCTACTACCGCACGTTCCACAGGTTCTTCTGCTGAAAAAGACAATGGTGCGGACGAAGAGACTTGAACTCTTACGCCGTTAGGCACCGGAACCTAAATCCGGCGCGTCTGCCATTCCGCCACGCCCGCACAATTCTCACCCGTAAGTGAGGCGATTAGGCTTAACCGAAGGACGCTTATGTTGCCTGGGTCAACAATCATCCATCAACAGGCGGAAGCCCTCACAACGGTGATAATAATACAACAAGATGGTTATATTGTCAAGCAGATTTTTTAAACTTGGCATATCTTTTCTTGGCGCGATTCTCATAAAACCTGTTATATTATATTTATAAGGGTATCGACTGTAACAACCTTCGCAAAGCGGTCTTTCCAGATAGCGTTTTCATAAAAAGCTACTATATCCTCCGCTTTGCAGCCATGGTTATCAAACGTACTGGTAGCGCCGGCAGGCACCGTAACCTGATAGCCAAGTTCAAAGGCGACTTTAACGGTCGTATCGATACAGTATTCCGTTTGCATACCGCAAATCAACAAGTGGTGCACTCCGATCGACTGCAGATGCTCTTGTAAGCCGGTTTGCCGAAACGCGCTGTTATAAACCTTCTCGACTATCGCTTCTCCTGGTAACGGCGCAACCGCTTTATCAATTATCCAGCCCTCGCTGCCGCTCATTAAGTCGCCCTCCGTCTCATGATGGCGCACATATATCACAGGAATGCTCCGCTTGCGGCATACCATAAGCAACTGTTGTATGTTATGGATCAAAGCATCCACATGCCAAGGATTCTCCTGTACCAGCGCTGTTTGCATATCAACCACCAGCAAAGCATCCGGTTTCATAGACTTCCACTCCATTTTGCTATATTATAGCGAAAACTCCACACGCACGACACGCCCGACAAAAGCCAAGTCCGGCAAGGCGCAGGCTTCGGCAGCGTATTCACGGTCGTAACTCTGCAATAACACCGTTAAAGCATCCATTTTTTTAATTTTACGAAGCATCCTCCGGCCTCCTTGTTCCACCAACATCACCGCATCGTCAATAGGGCTGCTAGAAGGCACAACAAGGCATAAATCATCCCGTAGAATGCGAAATCCCCTCATGCTGTCATCCGATACGCTATAATAAAACACTTTATCAGGCGCTGCCCCTTCAATGCGGCCATCCAGTACCGGTAAAAGCCGATGATCCACTTCTTTCATCACCGCGTTATATACCGGCACGTGTTTTAAAACGCTGCTGAGGGCTTCCAGCCATACGCCGCCATGAGAATCACTGTTCTTCTCATTTGTATCCCGGTAAGCCACTTCTGTTTCAGCTGAACGCTGCGGCTTCACAGCTTTTGCTGCAGCAGGGGTTACCGTTTGCAGGTCCACGGCAGCCGCAATATCATCCAGTGTAAAATCCGGCTCGTTATGCTCATTGAGGCCAATTTTCTTGAGGATACGCCTTGCTTGGTCATCCGCAATGATACGCTTTCCATCTTCAACTTCTTTAAGGTATTTTTCGCTTACCCCGCCCGCTTTGGCGACCGCTTTTAGCGTCATATTTCTCCGCATGCGCTCGGTGCGCAGCAAATCTCCCAGTCGGCTCATGTTCGTTCCTCCCACTCTTTTCAACCTGAACCTATTATACCATAAACCCTTTTTGTTCCAAGCCCGTATTTGGCAGGAAACACGGCTTATACGTCGAATATATAATATTTGGTGTAATTTGCATGTGGCCAGGCTATTTATTTGCCTTCCCAAAGGGCGCAGCTTAAGGAGTCACGCTCTTCAAATCGCCGAATACAGGCTGTGTTTTTCGGGTTGTCTCCGTCTAGCAAGCCTGTCCCACAAGAATACGAAGTGAGGAGCCTAACGAATTGGCAACAGAATCAAACCCGGAAATAATGAAATTCACCCAAGCCGA
The DNA here is from genome assembly GCA_963675655.1 of Candidatus Limiplasma sp. Lineage (GTDB taxonomy): Bacteria > Bacillota > Clostridia > Christensenellales > Aristaeellaceae > CAXXOK01. The sequence goes on along the minus strand of OY776489.1, from coordinate 2,632,784 downwards.
TATCAGCAAAGAAGTGCTGCAGGCCATTGATAAAATGGGGATCGAAACAATGACCCCTGTACAGCAAAAAACGCTTCCATTGATGATGGAAGGCCGCGATGTAATCGCAATTGCGCCTACCGGCACCGGCAAGACGCTTGCTTTCGGCATCCCCATGCTGGAGTACGTTAACCTGAAGGATAACCGCGTGCAGGAATTAGTACTGGCGCCGACGCGTGAGTTGAGCCTGCAAATTGCCGAAGAGTTGCGCACGCTTTCCCATTGTATTGACGGTTTGCGTATTGTCGTTTTATACGGCGGCCAGCCAATCGCCAAACAAATTACACAGCTCAAGCGCAACCCTCAGATTATCATCGCTACCCCGGGCCGTTTGTTGGATCATATGAACCGCGGCAATATCCGGTTGGACAACGTACATACCATGGTGCTTGACGAAGCGGATGAAATGCTCAATATGGGCTTTGTTAAAGATGTTACCAAGATTATTGAGGCAACGCCCCCACAGCGCCAGTTGGTGCTGTACTCCGCCACCACCAATCAGGATGTTCTCACCATCGCATGGAAATACCAGCAGGATCCTGTGGAAGTTGTGATACAGGCAACCAAGGAGAACCGACCCCAGATTACGCAGTATGTCATCGAAACCACGCGCGAGCAAAAGTATGAACACTTGCTGTATTTGCTGGACAGCGATCAGTTCCAGCGTGTAATGGTTTTTGTGAATACAAAAAGCATGACCCAGCGCCTGACTAAACGCTTGCAGGATGCAGGTTATCCGGCGGAGTGCCTGCATGGCGATATGCGCCAGAGCGCCCGTACGCAGGTGATGGATGCTTATCGTAAAGGGCGGTTCCAGATTTTACTGGCAACCGATGTTGCAGCCCGCGGCATTGATGTAGACGATGTTGAGGCTGTTATCAATTACGATTTGCCAAATGAAAATGAGTATTACCTGCATCGCATTGGCCGTACTGGCCGCGCTAAAAAGCAGGGTGTCGCTTTTACTCTGCTTACCTACACTGAAAGCGTACGGCTGGACGCGATACTCAAATATATTAAAGCCAACCCCGTTCCCCTGAAATTTAATGAAATGGGCATTCTCATTACCGAAGAAGGCAAACCCTTCTTTGAGAACATGTAAAACGGAGGCGACCGATCATGTCCCGCAATTTGGATGAGCAACGTAAAGAAGTAAACGGAGTCACCTATTTCGACCGCGGTGTGATTACGGGCAAGGATGGCAAACAATATCAGCGCATGGCTATACAAACGCATTTTGTTGAGGTTGGCGAAAGTCAGAAAGAATTGGTTGAAAAATACGTACGGCCTTTATATCAGCCGGGTGATGTACTCTCCTTTGGTGCCAAAGTGATGTGCATGTGCGTTGAAACCGTACGCACCCGCGACCAGGTAAAGCCTGGTTTCTGGGCAAACCGTTTATGGCGTTTCGCCGGTATCAACTCCACCGGCGTGGGCATGCATGAGCCGTATAAACTTCAATTGGTCATCGATATTGTCGGTCTGCCGCGCGTTTTATTTGCGGCGTTCCTGAGTGCCGTTACCAAACCCTTTGGCGTACATGGTGTTTTCTATAAAGTATGCGGCAAAGGCGTAGGCGGTATTGACGGTTTCTATTTCCGCTCCAGCTTCCAGCGGTACCATGAGTTGGCGCTAATCAACCCCAGCAACGGCCCGGAATTATGTGAAGAGTTGAGCAAAGAAACCGGCATCCCCGTTGTACTGATGGATGCAAACGATATTCAGCGCGACCAGCTGGGTAAAAGCAGCGATATGCCACTGACGGATGAGCAGTTGCAAGACGCCATGGCCGATAACCCCAGTGGGCAGGGCGATGAATTAACACCGCTGATTCTTATCCGGCCACTGCATTAAAAACCGCTTGTGTTCCTTTCGCTCCCAACGATTGCGTTGGGAGCTTTAATATTCAGTTTTTCTCCAGCATTCACCGAAAACGAAAAGATAGGCAATAAAAAAGCTTGCTGTTCGCTTGCTCTTGAGAATAAGGAATTTAACTGCTTTTCACTGGTATCAGAATACCACAAATCTCCTGAAAAGTCAAGTCTTGTCTTTATTTGCGGCATGGTGTAAGGTACGGTGACGGAGGTGTGTGGAATGCAAAATCCCTTGTTTTTATCTCTGCAAGAGGCGCGTACAACGGCTCTGACCCAAAAGTTGCACAACCGTAACGAACTTACTCTTCGTTATGGGCTTTCCCTGTCCGACGTGCAAATTCACTCCTTGATTACCGCACAATCGGCAACGCTGCGGGAGACAGGCCGCATAGAGTTTGGCGAAGGGATCTTACCTCGTTTGATTTATACCTTCTGCGATTCTCCCTACATCGACCAAAATAACTATTTTGATACACTGCTTGCTTTACAGGATTTGTTCTACACCTATCAAAACGAACTGGGCGACGCATTGAGTGATGATGAGTTGCTGGATGCTATGCAGCATCTTTATAACGGCAAAGCGCAGGGCTCGCTGGAATACTTGGAAAATGTTACGAACAGCGAGCTGGCGCATGCCGCTTTCCCGGAGAAATATGGAGAAGAAGATGATGATTAACCCTGAAATCTCTTCGCTTGCGCCCATATGCCCGCCTTACGGGGAGGAGCCCTTTTCTTCGCAGGAAACTGCCATTCTCCAAAACAGGCTATGGGCGATTTTACATAAGCAGGTTAAGCTAAAAACACAGGGAGATCATTCCTCCCTGCGTGAGGAAGATGCGGCAGAGCTACTGGATTCGATTGTATTTACCCTCCAGTATCACCTGAACCACTGCCAACTACCCCAGCGTACGTTGCTCTCCTGTGATCTGCCCAGCCTGTTTAAGGAGGCACAGGGCACGCTATACAACTGTTATACACAGACGGAGGCACTCTACCGCGCTGCCATGCGCAATGTAGATACTTTTGGTAATCAGGCGCTTATGGATACGCTCGCCGGAATCGGCATTTTCTTTCAACAATACGATTACCGTATGTACGCGCAGCATATACCGGCATCGATCGACTATCAGCTCTGTTTCCCTGTTTCGGAGCATATGCGCGGTACAATATACATCCACGCTTATTTACAACGCCTGTTAATTGAAAACGAGTTGCTTTGCCGCTTTTCCAAGCCCCGTGTCGTCGCGCTGCTCAACCGTGCCTCCCCCGATTATAGGGAATTACTGATGGGCTTATACGAGCCTGTTGCCGCGGTTGTGATCGGGCATTCCTGTTTGGGCGGCGGAGAAACCCTGCTGGATCTTACGATTTCACAAGCAAACGATATAATGACTCAAATCGCCGCACTCCCCCCTGCGCAGGCGAAAGCGGCGCTGCGTACAGCGGCAAAGCAGGCATGCAGCCGTTTGCAAATCCATGGTGCGCAATATCTTGGTGATTTTGCCGAATCTTTCTATCCCAGGCTGTTATGCAGTCATGCACATGCTGCTTACATGTTTTATGCGCGTAAATCCCCGTAACTGATGTAAACCGTTTGAACAATATACCAAATTCTATTGCATCTTAGGATAGGATACGCTAGAATAGCTTGCAGCTTGGTATATCATGCAGGGGTACGACATCTTTCGCCATGGAGGTCACGCATGAAAACACGCAATCCCCGTTTCGCTTCCCGCCTCCATTTGTTCGATGAAACCGGCATGTCTACCGAACTTCGTAAAAACCTGTACTGGGTCATTTGGGCGGTTACCGCCGGCATGCTGGGCACGGTTGTAACCACCGGCGCTGTTTGGAGCGCTTTTCAGCGGCAGGTTCTGGGCGCGAACGATTTTCAACTGGGTTTAATCTCGGCTATTCCCTTTGCCGTATCCGCTATCCAGATTCTTTCCAGCTATATTATCGAACGGCGGCATAATCGCCGGTTTCTGTTTCTGTTTTTTGGGCTGTTGGGTCGTTCGTTTTGGATCATCATCGGCTTGGTGCCTTTTCTGTTCTCATCCTTCAATGTTGACCTGCGTATTTGGCTGGTCATTACATTTGTCGCCATGGTATACGGTGGCAATAGCTTTGTAAATATTGGTTTCGGTAGCCTAATGGGCGATCTTGTCCCGATTCGCATTCGCGGTTCCTATTTCAGCTCCCGCCAAATGGTTAGTCTTGCTTCCGGCGTCATCGCGGGCCTGTTGATCTCCTTCATGATCGACCATGTCGGCATCGTCGGGTACTCCATCGCGCTTGTACTGGCAGGCATTTCGCAATTAGTAGACATTCTTTGCTTTTTCTTCATTAAATGGCCCCCCATGCTGGAAACCAGCACAAAGCGGCCCTCTCTGCTTGCCATGTTGCGGGAAGTACTGGCCAATAAACCGTTTGTCAAACTAATCGTCATTTATTCTGTATGGATTTTCTCCGCCAACATAGCAGGGCCTTTTTGGAATGTATATATGTTGGAAGAACTACAAATGAGCTTTACGCAAATATCACTGTATACGCAAATCATTTCCAACGTCACTTCTGTACTGGTCATCTCCCGCTGGGGACGGTTGGTCGATCGGTACGGCAATAAGCCGATCTTGCAGATGGCGACGATCATAATGGCCATTTCCCCGCTCCCTTGGCTGTTTGCCACTCCATCCTCAACTGCGTTTGTGCTCTTTAGCAACGTAATGGGCGGTGCTTCATGGCCGGTCAGCGATCTATGCCAGCAAAACCTTTACCTCAGCCATTCCCCGCAAAAGCACCGCTCTATGTATATCGCCGTATTTTTAGCGTGTGTAAGCCTGTTTGGGGTAGCGCTTTCCAACACAGTTGGCGGCTGGCTGATGCAATTACCGTTCAGCGCGCTGGCAGCGAAGAACTATGTATTGTTTGGAATGCCGATGAACGCGACACGCTATATGTTTATTGCGACCATCTTGCTGCGTGTGCTTGTCGTTCTTTTCCTGATCCCCCACATTTCCGAGGAAGGCGCATGGACCATGAAAGATGCTTTTCACGACATGGTTCGCCTGGGCAAAGAGGGCGCTTCTCTTCGGTTTTTCCAGTTGCGTGCCAAACTGCTGCGCCGTAAATGGCGCAAGGAACATGACCAGTAGCCTGTAAAGGAGGGCATTACAATGTTTGAAGATTGGAAATCGTCAACAGCCGCCTATGTACACCAACATATAGACCGGAAGCTATTTCAGCCGATTGCCGATGAGCTGGATGAAGATATTCGTCAGCTATGCGATTACTTTATCGCCGCTTTACTGGAACTGCAAATGATTGATGAAGATGGCAACGAGATGGATGCGGATTGTGATGAAGACGACGTGCTCGAAGCGATTCTTCAACGTTTTTTATCACAACACCCTTGCGATGCAGAGCGCGATTTGCTATATACACAGCTCATAGACGCCTTCTTACAGTTGGTGGAGGAGTACAGCGAAGACCTGTGACTATACGTCCTTGTTTCGTTTCGGCAGGAGAAACGTATTCTTCGGCGAAATATATTTAGTTATGTTTTTTTGAAAGGAGGCGATCGGCGTGAAATGCCCCTCGTGTGGAAAGTGGAATGCCGCGTCCCTACCCCATTGTAAATACTGCGGTACTCCGCTTGATACAAACGACGGCTTTTACACCGCCGCCTCACCGGCCTGGCAAAGCCAGCTAAAGGATCAACCCAACACTTTTATTTTGGTGGATGAAGGCGGCGATGCAGAAGCTTCGCGCGACTATCGCGATGAATTGGCCGACGAGATGGTAAACTTGAGTAAGCGCAAGCGCGAGGGAGAAAAACGCCAGCGTGAATTGCGCGCCGAATCCGCCGTAAGAGGGTACGCCCCTTCCGGTCGTACCGTGCGAACCACCAGCAACCGCAGCACGTTTTTCTCCTCCATGCCGGATGATCCCGATGCGACACTTCGCCCTGTTGACCCAGATTTGGTAGAAGAGGACAACGAAATTCCGCTTGATGCCGAGCATCTATACAGTGCTACTTTTCGCAGCACGCGCCAGCGCGTCACCCGTACGCGCGAGCGAAACCCCGGCGTTTTTGACAGTTCCCGCCGCGCCCCTGCCTTAGGTGTATCGGGGGAAGAACAGCAGGTATACGACGGCTTTTTGGACACCAGTGAATACCTACCGGATTATCAGCACAGCAGCAAGTACGACCGGCATGCCAATATGCACAACACGAAAAACTGGTCACCACGCCGCGTAGGTGTACGCAGTATATTGCTTACTTTGCTTATTATCAGCTCTGTACTGGTAATTGGCTGGGTTGGTATTACCGTCGTACTGCCGATGTTGAACGGCAGTCAGAGCAATACCCGTGGCGAAGCGATCGTTCTGCCTACCATTCGCGACGACCTTGCCGCCCATACCATCACCATCCCCGGCGAAGATGGGGAGCGGATTTCCATACGGGAGTTGCGCACATCCGCCATTGTTACCGGCGGCATCGCGACCTTTGATATCCCGGACCATATTTGGTATGACGATTATGAGGATTTTCTGCAAGAATCCATGACCGTTACGCTGACCCCCTACCTGATTACCGATACCGGAAAACAAACGCCGCTTGACACCATAACCTATGACATTGATATTCCGCTTTCCCCGATCGATCTGGTTACCCCGGATTCACCGTATACCGTTGTGAGTACCGCGCTTTATACCATTGTATTTTACGTAAGCGACGGTAGTACCGTAACCATTAACGGCACGGATTATTCCGATTTGGTAGACTCGGACGATGGCAAGGTGAGCTACAACGCAACCGTGCAACCGGTGGGCGAAAATGTGTTTGATATCTCCGTGCGTAGCCAGTATTGCCGCGAGAATTCCATCTCTGTTACGCTGTACCGCGAGAAGCAGGAAATCCCGCTGGATTTATCTTCCGACATCAGCAACCGCAGCACAGACAATGTAATGACCATACGCGCCACAACCTTACCGGGCGCAGTGGTAAACGTGCTGTCACCTTATACCGATTTAGATATTACCAAGACCGACACGGACGGCTCCTTTACCTTTAAAGCGATTTTCGAGGAAATGGGCGATAACACCATCGTCATTACTGCCGATTATCCTGGTAAAAAACAGACAAAGGTAGAATATACCGTATACTATGTGCCCTCTATCGATATTTACAGCCGGAAAGCATGGGACATCGTTACCCAGTATGATGAATTGCTCAATAATATTGATCTTCGAAAAGCCAACAACCAAATTTACGTGTGCATTGGTAAAATCATTTCCATTGAGACCACGAAGCCGCAGCGCGCCTATATGGAATGCACCACAAGCAACGGCACCGTAACTGTTTATATTGAAAATTCCACACAAACCACATGGAACGAAGGGCAGGAATATCGCCTGTATGCGGATGCGTATGGCATGTATAACAGCGTGCCATGGCTGATCGCCCGCTATACATACGATCCGTAAGGATTAGAGAAAACACGCTTCCTGCTGCGCAGGAAGCGTGTTTTGCATTGTAGCCCATTAGGTGCCAAAATCGAGCACCGCCACTTTAAAATTCTGTAGCTTCAAACGCGTTTGCAATATGCTGTATGCCGTCTTGGGTTAGCTCGATCACATCAAAACGTACTGTGCCTGCCCAATTATTTTGCGCCAGATACTGCATTGCTGTTTTGATAATCTTTTTTTGTTTCGCCCCGTTTACCGCCATCAGACCCGCACCTTCACGGCCTGTCACTCTTGCCTTTACCTCAATAAATACCAAGGTATCGCTATCCAGCATCACAATATCAATTTCACCAAAAGGGGAACGGTATCGCCTGCAAAGCAATACCATTCCCCTTTGTTGTAAATATGTAATTGCGCGGTTTTCTCCCGCGATGCCTTTTTCGTATGTCCGCTCAGGCATTGGGGAAGTTCTCATACAGCGGGAAACGGTTCATCATCGTTTCCACGTCGGTCTTCACGCCCGCACAGGCCGCTTCGCCGCCTTCGGCTACCCGCTTAATGAAATCTGCGATGATTACCATATCGCTTTCTACCATGCCACGTGTGGTCACAGCCGGGGTGCCGATGCGAATACCGCTGGCAACCATGGGGCTAAGCTTCTCGCCGGGGATGGTGTTCTTATTCACTGTAATATTGCACAGCCCCAGCAGTTCTTCCATTTCCTTACCGGTACGGTTGATGCTGGTCAGGTCGAGCAGCAGCAGGTGGTTATCCGTGCCGTCTGATACCATGCTGACGCTGTTTTTACGCAACGCGTTTTCCAGCGCCTTGGCATTGTCAATAATCTGCTGTTGGTATACTTTAAACTCCGGCTGCAGCGCTTCATGAAAGCACACCGCTTTTGCTGCGATCACGTGCATCAGCGGACCCCCCTGTGTCCCGGGGAAAATGGCTTTATCAATCGCCTTGGCATATTGTTCCTTGCAAAGGATCATGCCGCCGCGCGGACCGCGCAGTGTTTTATGGGTTGTGGTGGTTACAAAATCGGCATACGGAACGGGATTTTGGTGCAATCCCGCTGCCACCAGACCCGCGATATGTGCAATATCCACCATCATCAGGCAGTTTACTTCGTCGCAGATAGCGCGCAGCCGCTCAAAATCAATCGCGCGCGGATACGCCGAAGCGCCGGCCACCAACATCTTCGGCTGATGTTCTTTAGCCAGTTTCATCAGTTCGTCATAATCAATACGGCCGGTTTGCTCGTCTACACCGTAAGCAACAAAGTTAAAATACTTGCCGCTGATGTTTACCTTGCTGCCGTGAGTCAGGTGGCCGCCGTGAGAAAGGTTCATGCCCAGCACCGTATCTCCGGGCTTGAGCATGGCAAAGTAAACGGCGGTGTTCGCTTGCGCGCCACTATGCGGCTGTACGTTGGCGTGTTCAGCGCCAAAAATCTCTTTGGCGCGATCGCGAGCAAGGTTCTCGGCAACATCCACGCATTGGCAGCCGCCATAATAACGGTGTGCGGGATACCCTTCGGCATATTTATTGGTCAGGGGTGAACCCATCGCTTCCATCACAGCAGGAGTAACAAAGTTTTCCGACGCAATCAGCTCGATATGGGCACGCTGGCGTTCTACTTCTGCTTCAATGGCTGCAAACAGTTCGGGATCGGATTGCATAACATGGGTGTAATTCAATGTTTTATCCCCCTATCCTTTGTGTACCGCCTGCTATTTCGCAAGCGCCTTCTGCGCATATACCTTACATCACAGGTTGCGCGGCTGTATGAGCATCGCAATAAAAAAACCGCGTGCACTCAGGCCGAGCGCCCCCGCAGCACATTCCAAAAAGCGCTTACTGCTGCTACCTTCCGGTCCTGACAGGGTTCACGCCATGAAATCGCACAGGACTCAACCTTCATTATGCACACGGCCTGACTATTATACAATGGCATCCACGAAAAAGCAATATTTTCACACCCAGCGTAAAATGAAATGCACAGAGAATACAATAAAAGCCTCCACCGTCAATACTCCAACCGGTACAAGGCATCCGCGTTCATACCAAACATATCATCCAATACCTGTTCAAAGGTAACCCACGCATCCTGTAATATTAAATCCGTACCCGGCTTTTGAAACAGCTTTTCCGCAACACCTTTTGCTTGTGTAAGCGCATCGCCTCCATAGGCATCGGTATAAGAATTGGTAAAACTGTTGTAGCTATATTCTGCGTCCGTTGTTCCATCGCTTATAAAGATGTGGTAGTCGCCTGAATCAGGGTAATAGAAGATCATCATACTTCCCGTATCCAAGTCCATACTAAAGGTGATGGCGTTACGTTCTCCGACATAGGGGTTTTCGCCCCACTCATCTTTACTGATCATTACATTGATTCCGGCTTCTTCATCTTTATAGACGCATTTAACGCTGTCATCCCGTAAATCCCAAAAGCCGAGTTGTTCAAGTGTATATTGAGTGATATAGTCTTTTATTGCCGTATCCACCCGTTGAAGCTTCTGCGAAATGAATATCTGCCCATTATTTTCATAGATATACACGCATAGCTCGCCCTGATCAAACCTGATGTTATGATACTGCTCTGAATAATTATCTGCATAGGTACTACATAACCAGTTCCACGTCTCCTGTGTATGATTCACCACATAGCCGCGTTCTTCTTTCACATACCCTTTTACTGTGTCCACTTCCAAACTGATGCTGTCGGCGGTTGAAATATCTACAATTGCCAAAGCTTCATGCACTGCTTTTTCATTAAAATTTGCATTGAAATCATTATAATATTCATCCGGGTTTTCTACTTCCGTCGATATTGAAACCCAATATCCTTCCCCATAATCGGCAACATCGTCCTGTGAAACAGGTTCAACCTGAACAACAACGACATTCGGGAACCCTTTCACAACGCTTCTCATTTCCACGTGATGATCCCTGTTTAAATAGTTCATGCTGTCTTCCATGTCAACTTCCAAAAACGCACCGACAGAGGTAAGCACATTCTCAGCCGTATCTTCTGCAATTATATTGAGATGGTAAGTGCTTGCACTATCCTTTCGGATTTCGGCGCCAACAACCGTATACTGATCCAGCCAGCTCATCCAGTAAAACGGATTGTTGGGTTCTTTCAGCAGTGCATAAGGCAACATACTTTGAGCGTCATTATCCGTATCCGTTGTATTTACCTGCCCTGTCTGCACAGTTGCATCCTCTGCGAATACGACACCTGCCAATTGTGCAGCATAGTCGGCAGCTAATTGGGCTGCATCTGCGGCTTCTTGCGCCGCTTCGGCGGCGGTCTGTGCAGCATCAGCAGCTGATTGAGCAGCTTGCGCCGCCTCCAGTAATTGCTCCGCAACTGTTTGGTTTTCAGCTTGTGAAAGCATCGGGGATAACAGTAGAACTAGAACGCAAAGAATACCAAAGCATTTCTTTCTCATTTTTTATCCTCCTTTCGGCTCTACGAGCATTATACTACGCATCCATTATTTGGTAAATAAAAGCCCTGCAATTTTGCAATCATCAGGGCGGAAAGGATAGCGTTTTGTTTTTCATTGCGGCGCTATAGCAAAACGGCTTATGGACGAGCCATAAGCCGTTTTGCTTCGATTATAGAATATACCGTTTGGTATCAAAGGCTGCGTCCTCTTTTCCCAGATGCTCCACCACATAATCTTCATTAATGTTTAAGTAGACATTGGGCATTTCATCGCCGCCAGCATTGAAGGATATATCCTCCAGCAACTTCTCAAAAACCGCATGCAACCGGCGCGCACCGATATCTTCCCGCGTTTCGTTCATCACATACGCGGCTTGCGCAATAGCATCGATTGCAGAATCTTCAAACGAGAGGAAAACCTTATCTACCGCCAGCAGCGCCTCGTATTGCCTTGTCAGCGCGTTTTCCGGCTGGGTCAGAATAGCACGGAAATCATCCTGCGTAAGGCTCTTGAGCGTTACGCGTACCGGAAAACGACCCTGCAATTCCGGAATCAAGTCGGATACCTTGGCAACATGGAATGCGCCTGCCGCAATAAACAGGATAAAGTCCGTGCGTACAGCTCCATACTTGGTGCTTACGGTCGAACCTTCCACAATGGGGAGAATATCACGCTGCACCCCTTCGCGGCTTACATCCGGTCCGTGGCCTCCGCTGGAACGCCCTGCGATTTTATCGATTTCATCAATAAATACGATTCCGTGCTGTTCCGCACGGCGCACCGCTTCTTCGTGAACATCGTCATCGTCAATCAGCTTATCGGCTTCTTCTTTCAGCAGAATTTTACGGGCGTCTTTCACCTTTACGCGGCGAATCTTCGTTTTCTTGGGCATCATGCCGCCCATCATATCGCCAATATTGATGCTGCTGCCTCCAACCTCCAGCTGGGGCGAACTTTCTTCAACTTCAACCTCAATTTCGTGGTCTTCCAGTTCGCCGCTACGAAGCTGATTGCGAATTTCTTCGCGCTTGCCGGCAATGCGCTGCTGTTCTTCCGCAGGTACATCCGGCTCTTTCTTGCTTGGGTTCAGGAAAAGGTCAAACGGATTACCGCTGCTCTTTTTAGGCGGGTGAATCAGCAGCGATACCAGCCGGTCTTCCGCAAGTACGGTTGCACGCGTTTCCACCTTTGCTTCGTACTCCTCACGCACCATTCGTACGGCATTCTCCACAAGATCACGCACGATGCTTTCCACGTCCCGCCCAACGTAACCAACCTCGGTAAACTTGGTTGCTTCCACTTTAACAAACGGCGCTTTAACCAGCTTAGCCAAGCGGCGCGCAATCTCTGTTTTGCCTACGCCGGTAGGGCCAATCATAAGAATGTTGCGGGGGTTGATCTCCGCGCGTATCTCATCCGTTAATTGAGCGCGGCGATAGCGGTTACGCAGCGCGATGGATACCGCGCGCTTCGCCTCGTCCTGACCGATAATGAACCGGTCCAGTTCACGCATAATCTCTCTTGGCGTCAGCTCTTTCATGCTTTCAGCCTCCAATCGTTTCCACGGTAATATGGTCATTGGTATATACGCAGATCGACGCCGCGATCTCAAGCGCCTTCACAGCTACTTCCTCTGCGGTCAGTTCAGTGTTTTGCACCAGTGCGCGGGCGGCTGCAAGCGCAAAATTTCCACCAGAACCAATTGCTGCGACGCCGTCATCCGGGTCGATCACTTCACCGTTGCCGCTTAAAATCAGCATCGCGTCTTTATCCGCCACGATCAGCATCGATTCCAGCTTGCGCATAGCGGTGTCCCCGCGCCAATCCTGTGCCAGGTTCACCGCTGCACGTTCCAGATTACCGCCGCATTGTGTCAATTTTTCTTCAAACCGTTCGCACAGGGCAAACGCGTCTGCTACGGATCCGGCAAATCCGCTGATGACTTTGCCTTTATACAATCTCCGCACTTTTCGAGCGGAAGATTTGAATACCGTTGTCTCGCCAATGGTCACTTGCCCATCGCCCGCAATGGCAACCTGTTTGCCGCGCCGCACGGCGCAGATGGTGGTTCCACGCATTTCCATGATAAGTTCACTCCTCGTCTATCAGGCTTAATACCCAGTCGGCCAGATACAAACCGGCCTGTTGATCCAATGTTTCAGGGGTATCGTATTCAGCCATGGTTCCGGCATTTTCAGATGGTCCGTCATAAATCATCATCATATGATTCAGGCTACGGAACATTTTATAATCTATAAAAGTGTAACCGTATCCGATTTCATCAACAAACGCAGGGATGCCGTTATCCAGCGGCGTTTCAAAGTCCACGTTTCCCTGCACAATGTAGATGAGCTTTTTCATTCTTTTAATGAGTTTTGCCGCGTCCGTTTGCATCATTTCCCAATAATAGTATCCATTCATACCATTTACGGTAATGTCTTTAACGTCCTCTGCTTTTTTCGCTTTCTTCAGCATGCTGATCTGTTCGCCGAGCACATCCACCTGTTCCTGTGCAGCAGCAAGTTCATCCCCCGAAAGAGATTCCAGCGCAGCTTGCTGCCTGGCCAGCATAATTTCCAGCGGGCTATCCGGCGAACCGGCAATCAACACCATCGCGCTGAAAATACCATCGGCTTCGGACATGATACGCGGCGTAAGGGATGCCCCTAATCCATGTCCCATTAAGACAATGCAGTCTTTGTTGATTTGCTCGTATCCAGCTAAAATAGTACCGGCAGAGATCGCATCCTGTATGGTATCTTCTTCCACAGTCAAATCATCGGTTACGATTTCCGGGTAAGTGTAGGTGCGTTTATCATACCGCAAGGTAGCTACGCCCATTCTCGCAAAGATATGCGCAATATCTGCAAACAGCGTCGTTTGCCCCACCGTCTCATCCATATCCAGTGCGCCTGCATCGTGCACCAAAACAACCGCAGGTACCGTATTCTCAGCGCTTGCGTCTTCGGGCAAGGTTAAAATACCAGAGAGCAGATAGGGCTCCGCACCAACCTGTACGTTCATTTCCGTATAGCTGTATTGCGCTTTGGCAACTGCCTCCTGCGCGCTAGCCTGCGCTGCCGGGTTCACCGCCTGCTTTTTAGCCGGCACAAACTCTACGGCCATGACCTCCCAGTCATCCTCTTTATCCTTGTGGGTAAAATACAGGTCCAGATCCTGTTTCTCCATACACAGGTGCAACACGTGGGTTTTGGTTTGCTGCTCCGGCTCTGCGAACGACTCATAGGTGCCGAATGCGACAAAGCTGCCTGTCATCCAGGCAATCTCGGTCAGCATGCCGGTATACGTATACATAGGCATATAGCGGCGGATTTGCAAATCATAATAGCCATACAGCCGGTCTACATCCACGCCGTTGATAAAATCCATTGCGTATTCTTTTACTGTATCTTCCGTCCAAACCGGTACACCGTCGCGCATTTGTTTGGCTGCCGCCAAAGTCGAAACCGGGATCCCCGTTAAAAGCAGAATCACAGCCAGCATTAAGGCGAAATACTTCTTCATCGTTACCCTCCATAAAGGTCAGTATACTACGGATGCGTTACCAACGCGCCTCCTGTTGTCCCATTTGTCGGCATAGCGTATCGATTTCCGCCAAAGCGCGTTCTGAAATGCGCTCATACCGTTGCTGTTTGTTTCGTATTTTTTTCTCGCCCGGCGCATACGCATACGGGTCGATCAACCCAAAAGCGCAGTTCATAGGCTGAAAATGCCGGTTTGGTGTTGCGATATAGCGGCCCATAGCGCCAATCGCCGTTTTCCCTGTAAATTGCGGCGGTTGCTCGCCATGCAGTCGGTATGCCATGCTCAGGCCGGCAACGAGACCGCTGGCGGCGCTTTCCACATATCCTTCCACGCCGGTCATTTGCCCGGCAAAGTACAGATGCGGATTGTTTTGCACCCGATAGGTTTCATCCAGAAAACCGGGGCTGTTTACAAAGGTGTTGCGGTGCATCACCCCAAAACGAGCAAATTCCGCTTTTTCCAGTCCCGGTATCATGCCGAAAACGCGGCGCTGCTCCGGGAACGTTAGACGTGTTTGAAAGCCGACCAGGTTATACAGCGTTCCGGCAAAATTGTCCCGTCGCAGCTGCACCACGGCAAACGGCGCTTTCCCTGTGCGCGGATCGTTCAGTCCCACAGGTTTCAGCGGGCCAAACGCCATTACCATATCTCCGCGTTTTGCCATACTCTCGATCGGCATACAGCCCTCAAAGACTGATTTTTCTTCAAACCCCTTCACCGGTACGGTTTCCGCGGTTTGCAACGCATGGGTAAACGCCATGTATTCTGCTTCATTCATGGGGCAATTCAGGTAATCCGATCCGCGGTCATACCGCGACATCTCAAACACCTTGGACATATCCAGCGAATCCAACGTAACGATCGGCGCGGCGGCATCGTAAAAATGCAATGTGCTCAATCCGTCCAGTCCCTGAATCGCTTCACTTAACGCATCGCTGGTTAGCGGCCCCGATGCGATAATCACATCCCCCTGTGGAATCTCGGCAGCTTCCTGCGCAACAATGGTGATGTTCGGGTGATTGCGTACCGCTTGATCAACGCCCTGTGAAAACCCTTCTCTGTCCACTGCCAGCGCGCCCCCAGCTGGTACGCGCGTCTCATCCGCAATGCGCAGGATGAGCGAATCCAACCTTCGCATCTCTTCCTTCAGCAGTCCCACCGCATTGGTAAGCCGGTCGGAGCGGAGGCTGTTGCTGCACACCAGCTCCGCCATTGTATTCAGCGACTGCGCCGGTGTTTTCTGCTGCGGTTTCATCTCCCACAGCGTTACCTGAACGCCGCGTTTTGCCAGCTGCCATGCGGCTTCGCACCCGGCCAAACCGCCGCCGATTACCGTTGCGTTCATTCGTCTTGATCCTCTTTTTCCTTTTTCACTTCTTTATAGCGGCATTTTTCATTAGCACAAAGCAATACCCGCTCGCCTTTTTTTGTCCGTTTCTCAACCATATAGCCGCCGCAATGCGGACATTTTTCTTTTACCGGCTTTTCCCAGCTGACGAAATCACAGTCCGGGTATTTTTCGCAGCCATAGAACTTGCGATTTTTCCGGCTGGTTTTTTCCATCAGCCGTGCGCCGCACTTGGGACAGGGTGCTTCGATATAGGTAATGATCGGTTTGGTGTTGCGGCACTCGGGGAAGTTCGGGCAAGCGAGGAACCGGCCGAAACGACCCATTTTATAAACCATCATCGCCCCGCATTTATCGCAGGGAATATCGCTAACCTCGTCCTTTACTTCCACTTTTTCGATTTGCTGCTCGGCAACGTTCAGCATTTTTTCAAAAGGCGGGTAGAAGTCTTCTAAAATCGTACGCCACTGCGCCTTGCCTTCTTCCACAGAATCCAGCTTATCTTCCAGCGAAGCGGTAAACTCGGTATCCACGATCGGCGCAAAATAGTCCAGCATCATTGCCGTTACCATTTTGCCCAGTTCCGTTGGATAGAGACGCTTTTTCTCCCGCGATACATAGCCGCGGCTGATAATGGTGGTAATGGTCGGTGCGTAGGTACTTGGTCGGCCTATGCCTTTTTCCTCCAGCGTTTTTACCAGCGACGCTTCTGTATAGCGCGCAGGCGGCTGGGTGAAATGCTGCAGCGTTTCCACATTGGACACGTTTACCGCGTCACCCGTTTCCAGCTTCGGCATCAGCGTTTTGGGCGCTTCCGCTTCATCGTCCTCACTTTCGATGTATACGGCACGATACCCCGCAAAGGTCATGTGTTCACCATAGTAGCGCAGCTGCACTACGCCGGTTTTATCATTCGTATTCTGGTTTTCGCTCTCAAACTCCAGCGTAACCGTTTCAAATACAGCGGGTTTCATCTGGCTGGCGATAAAGCGCGTGTAAATCAGCTTATACAGGTTGTATTGCTCGCGAGACAGCTTCGCCTTGATTGCATCCGGTTCCAAGCCAATGTCGGTCGGGCGAATGGCCTCGTGAGCGTCCTGTGCGTTTTTCCGGCCCTTATATTCATTGGGCTTTTCCGGGCAAAACTCAGCACCATAATTCACGTTGATTTTTTCGCGTACCGCCGTAACCGCTTCCGCACTGACGCGAACGCTATCGGTACGGATATAGGTAACTAAACCCACCGTACCATGCCCCACATCCACACCTTCGTACAATTGCTGTACGACCTGCATAGTTCTAGCTGTGGAAAAATTCAGCTTCCGGCTGGCTTCCTGTTGCAGGCTGGAAGTAGTAAATGGCGGCTGTGCACGGCGCAGCTTCTGTCCGCTTTTAACCAAAGCTACGGAAAACACGCCTGCGAGGATTCTTTTCTTCGCAGTCTTTGCCTCGTCTTCGTTGCGGATAACCGCTTTCTTCCCGTCCAGCATCGTTAGCTTGCACGGCAATGTAGTTTTTTTATTACGGCCGGTGGCGGCATTTACATCGGCCTGAACATCCCAATATTCTTCGGGAATGAAATTATCTATCTCTTCTTCGCGCTGCACCACCAGCTTGGTGGCAACGCTTTGCACACGCCCCGCAGAGAGCCCTTTCTTCACTTTGGCCCATAAAAGCGGGCTGATTTTATAGCCCACCAATCTATCCAGCGCACGGCGAGCCTGCTGCGCATCCACGCGATCCATATCCACCGCGCGTACATGGTCGATGGCCTCTTTTACCGCTTTTTTCGTGATCTCGTGAAACTCAATACGGCAGGGTTTCGTTGGATCAATATCCAGCGACTGCGCCAAATGCCAGGAGATCGCTTCCCCTTCGCGATCAGGGTCAGTAGCCAGATAGACTTTGGACGCCGCTTTAGCGTCTTTCTTAATCTTCGCCAGTATAGAACCGCGTCCGCGAATCGTGATATATTTCATCTCAAAGTCATTAGCCGGATCCACGCCCAGTTGTGACTTTGGCAGATCGCGCACGTGACCCTGTGAAGCTTCCACTTTATACCCTTTCCCCAGAAATTTTTCAATTGTCTTTGCTTTCGCGGGTGATTCCACAATCACCAGTTTTGGCTTGGTCGCTGTTGCCATTCCAGTGCCTCCTACTCTTTCGGGGTTACGCCGATAGCGAGGGCAAAAATATTGCCGCTTTCCCGCCGGATCTGTCCGGTTATCTCCATAATGGTCAGTTCTGTCATTAGTTCATCCGTACCCAGATGAGTCCGGGCGCTAAGATCGTCCAGCCCCAAGGGTTCGGTCAGCAGTACCTTCAATATTGACTGCCGTACAGGGCTATCGCCCGTACCCGGTAGTTCCGGGGTGGGGGCGGTCAAATCGTTCTTCGGCGTTAGCCCTAAATCCATCAGAATATCCGCAGCCGAAGTCGCCAGCCTTGCGCCTTCCCGCAGAATCGTCAGCGGCCCTTCCGCACCGGCTTGCCCTACACAGCCCGGAACCGCGAATACATCGCGCCCCTGATTGAGCGCCTTATCCACAGTAATCATACCGCCGCTTTTAATGCGCCCTTCCACAAACACGACTGCGTAGCATAGTCCGCTAATGATGCGGTTACGGTTGGGAAAGTGATAGGTTTGGGGCGTAGCATCCAGCGGGTATTCGCTGATAACCGCACCGCCCTGCCCAAGAATCTTACGGTATACGCCAATGTTCTCCACGGGGTAGGGCACGTTGACTCCGCTGCCCAGTACCGCAACCGTCTTGCCAGCGGCATTTAGTGCGCCATCGTGCGCACAGCCGTCGATTCCCCGCGCCATCCCACTGACAACCGTTATGCCTGCTTCGCACAGCCCAAAGGCAATACTCTGCGCCATGTTGCGGCCATATCCGCTGGGGTAGCGCGTGCCTACCACTGCCACAGCCGGTTGGCTGAGCACGGAAGCATCGCCCATAGCGTACAGCACATAAGGCGGATCGTCAATACACGCCAGCAGCGGCGGATAGGTTAAATTTTCCTGAAATATCGTGGTAATGCCTTTTTTCTCGAGTCTTTCGCACAGCGCATCCAGAGCAATTTCACTATGATACCGCTGTAAAACCCGCCGGGCTTCAGCGCTGGCTGTAAAGGAAATTCCCCTGCCGAAATCTTCCCACAGCGCATCTACACTGCCGCATTGCAGCAATAGCTTGCGCAGTCTGTCCGCCGAAATCTCCGCCGCCGATAGCCATAATAATCGGCGCTGCTGCTGTGTAAAGGTCATTGCTACCTCCAATACTGCCCGTCCAGATTGCGCAGCTGTATCGCTAACGCAACGTCCGGCAGTTGCAATTCGTCATGTCCAGCCAAGTCGGCAACCGTGCGCGCCACCTTGCGGATGCGACCGTATGCGCGCATGCTGATGCCAAACTGCGTAACAGCACGGTGCAACAGCGCCGCGGCATCGGGAGACATAACGCAATATTTTTCCACACCCTGCTGGGGTAAATTCGCGTTGCAGAAAAACGCGTCTTTCCGGTACCGTTTCAACTGGCGCTCCCGCGCGGCTTGTACCCGGCGCCGCACTGTTTCGCTGTTCTCCTGCGGCTCGTTTTGTTCAATCTCATCAATGGAAACGGCATCCATTTCAACCTGTATATCAATGCGATCCAGCATTGGGCCGCTGATACGGCTTAAGTACCGTTGAATTTCGTACGGTTTGCAGCGGCAGGGACGGGTTTTACTGCCATGGTTGCCACAGGGGCAAGGGTTCATGCCTGCTACCAACATACAGCGGCTTTGGTAACGCGCCTGTCCGCTGATGCGGGTAATATTCACGTACCCATCCTCAAGCGGCTGTCTGAGCGCCTCTAGTGTTTGGCGGTTATATTGAGGCAGTTCATCCAGAAACAACACGCCGTTGTGTGCCAGCGATACCTCACCTGGGCGCGCTTTGGTGCCGCCGCCGATAACAGCTGGTAGCGATGCGTTATGGTGCGGCGCGCGATAGGGACGCTGCGTCATCAATCCTGCGTCCTTCTCCAGCTCGCCCGCAGCCGAGTGAATACAGGTGGTTTCCAATGCTTCTTCATACGAAAGAGGCGGTAATATACCCGGTAGACAACGAGCCAGCATGGTTTTACCGCTGCCCGGAACACCGACCATTAACAGATTATGCCCGCCGGCCGCCGCTACTTCCAGCGCTTTCCGTGCAATTTTCTGCCCCTTAACATACTTTAAATCATTTTCCAGCGTATTCATACTGGTGAGCTGTTCATACGAAATTTGCGCTTGCGGGGCGATGGGTTCCTGCCCTGTCAAATGATGGATCGCCTCGGTTAGCGTGCTTGCCGGGAATACGGTAATATCGCCCAGGCATTCCACCTCATGGGCGTTTCCGGCAGGCAGCACCACACTGCGCATACCAGCAGCGCGCGCAGCCAACACCATAGAAAGCACGCCGCGAATCGGCATCAATTCGCCATGAAGCGTCAGCTCCCCAAGCAGCAGCGTTTCCTGTAAGCCATGAAAATTCTCTGGTTTTTGCGCCGCCAAAAGGGAAACAGCGATAGCAAGTTCCAGACTGGTGCCTTCTTTGCGCACATCAGCCGGAGCCAAGTTAACCGTTAGTTTTTTCATCGGCCAAGGATAACCGCTGTTGATCGACGCTGCACGAATACGATCACGGCTCTCTTTTACGGCAACGCTGGGTAAACCGACAATATCAAAGCCAATCAGCCCGTTGCTGATGCAGGCTTCCACATCGACCAGAAAGCCGTTCACGCCTTCCAGCCCGCCGGATACCACTTTTGCCAACAAAGAAAAACCCCCCGTTTTCAGCGCCAAAAAAGCGCAAAATCTGCTCGTGTTATACGCTTATGCCGCTTCTTTGAGACACGTACAGCTGATAGC
This sequence comes from Candidatus Limiplasma sp., assembly GCA_963675655.1. Classification (GTDB taxonomy): domain Bacteria; phylum Bacillota; class Clostridia; order Christensenellales; family Aristaeellaceae; genus CAXXOK01. The sequence continues at coordinate 2,612,143 of OY776489.1, read as the reverse complement.
GTACCAAAAACGATAAGAAAATGTCAATAGTAGAGCTTCGGGAACCATTTTAACCAATCCATATACCAGGTTGGCGTCATCAGTCCTGAGGCGTACGGGAAAAACATTACAAAGAAACCCGCAGCCAATATAACGTAAGCAATCATCGCACGTCTGCGCCAGCGGTTATCCGGCAACAGACCGAACACCGTCATCGTCGCTAGTATAATAAAGGGAACGCTGGCGAAATAATGATAAATATACATGGAACGTGGCACCAGTACCCACGGCAGATACTGCGCCAGAAAGCCGACGGTAAGCACTACAAGGTGCAGGTTACCGTCCCCCTGCTTAATCCGCAAACCATCCCGGAAGGAAACATATTTTTGCACCAACAGGCCAAAAACGATTACCATGCACAGCGCGCCCACATAGAAAATCAGGGGATTGCCCATGCACATAATCGTGCTGGCCCAGCCTGCAGGTTCAAACTTGTCCTGTGCAAACCACATGGGTTTCAAAATCAATGGCCACTGCCACCACGGAGAATAGAAGGGATGATCCATGCCTAATCCGGGCGTGGAGTGGTAATTGTACATGCCGATTTGCGCGCTGATGATCCGCTTTACCGTTACCGGGCCTGTCGGCGACAGGTATGGGATATAGCTGAGGTAATAAATGACCGCCGGAACCGCAATGAAGAACAACAGGCATAACGCACAGGTTACCAAAATACGGCGGAGTGTAATATCCCTCGCCCATCGTACACGCAGTTTTTGCAGCTCGGACAGCTCTCCGCTGTTGATATCCACGTCATAGGCAACAAAGCCGGTGCGTGCCTGCCGATATGCGCCGATGAAGAACAGTACCGCCAAGCCAACAGCAGAGTACAGCCCGATCCACTTACTGGCGATGGAAAGGCCCATAAACAGACCGCTTAACCCCAGCGGTATCAGCGTACGAAGATACGTCTTGGTCAACACACGCGGTTTACTCTCCATGGTTATGGTTCCCGGTACGGCAAACACATCCGTTTGCAGGTAGCGGATCATGCATAACACGGATAGGATGATAAAGAACACCGGAAAACTATCAATTGTCGCAATGCGCGTTTGCGTAAAGTGCATTAAGTCAAAGGTAAAAAGCAGCATGGCAAACGCAGCCATATCACGCCGCTTGGTTAATTGTTTGGCTAATAAGTACAACGACGGCAGCATCAGTACGCCGATCAACGCACCCGCAAAGCGCCAACCAAACGGCGTCATGCCAAAGATGGCAATACCAACCGCCATCATAAGCTTCCCAAGCGGAGGATGTGTCGTTTCGTAGGGTGCTATGCCGTGCAAATGCTCATAGGCTGTACGGGCATGGTATATCTCGTCAAAGTAGGTTCCGTTAAACCAGCCCGGCTCCCCTTCCAGCGTATCCTGCTCGTCAATCAAGTTTTCCGGGGGTCTTTCGGCGCTGAGCACGTCCTTCGCACCAGTGTGGGATACCAGCGTCAGCGGCAGTTGTTCGCCCGCCTGATCCCGCAGAATGATTTCCCAAAGGTTAAGCCCCGCCGTTTCCGCGTTGACACGAAGATACTTGCCGGTAAGCCAGAGTATATTGTCTTCATCCGTATTGTTAAACGTAACGTTACCGCCGTTGTCAGTTTTGCTGGTTATGGCATAATTCCAACGGTAGCAAAGCCCCTCCCGCATTTCGCAGGGATAGGCGTCCGACCAGTTTTCCCCATCGTCACTTACGGATACGGAAAAATTATTATAGCTGACACCCGCATAGTACAGCAGTTTAAACGTCTGCTGCTCATCCAGCTTAAAAACCACCTGCTCGGTCGCGCTTGTGGCGACCCATGCCGTTTGCGGCGCTTTTATGCTGCCTAAATTGGTAAACGTAATAAAGCTGTATACAACAACTGTAATGCACATGATGATCCAATCCCGTTTACCCAGGCGCAGGCGTGCATCCCGCGGAGCAAGTAAATCGTTCCGGTAGCATGCGTTTGTTCGGGCGTAGGTGGATGCCTTCTCCTTCACAGTCTCCAGTTGGGGGGCAAGCCCCGTATAAGCGATTACCCCTGCATAGAGGCAAAGCAATACGTTAATGATGCCCAGCGTCATGTTAAGAGCGTAGGTATCTTGATTTAAGTGCCCCATGGACGACCCATACAGAATGGAATTATCCAGTACAATAGCGGTATTGATAAACGTCGTTACCGATAGTCCCACACACAGCCATAGCAGTCGTTTGTCCCGTGTATGCACATAGGCAAGCGGTAACAGCATCAGCGCCGTAAACAAGTAGCGCTCATGCACCTTCAAACCTAAAACGTAAATACCGATCAGCATCAGCGCCATCGCAAACGGGAGCGCATCCGCTTTTTTTTGCGTAATCAGGAAGATAAACGCAAATAAGTACACCAATACCATCATCGTCGTACCGTATGTTAAGAATGTATAGCGGAAGAATGCCGATATAACGAAGATGAAACCGAACAGCAGCAGCAAAAGCGACAGCATAACTTTGCGCCCGGTATCCCCAAAGCCCTTACGCTCGCGCAAGCTGGCCTTCATTTCCAAAAGGTGAGTTTTCAGCGTACCTAGCCCTTCATACAAGCGCTGTGTAGCGATGCCCGCACCCAGCAGCAGCGCGCCGGTCACGGCCGGAATCATAGAAGACAGGGTAGTAACAGTGCTGCCATCCTCCGTCGAAAGCTGCGACCAGTTCCCATTCAGCAGGTTCGCAAAAAATGCGGCAATGGTATCCCCGGTTCCCGTTGAAAGTTTCGACCAGTTACCCCCGAGCAAATACATCAAGTTTGCTGTGTTCAACGTAGCATAGTTATAGGAAGAAAGCGTATCACTGTATAAGTGAACCAGCCACCATGGATCATCCTGCCCGATGGAAAAAGGTACAATCACAGCCACAGCACAGCCTGCCGCAATCGCCGTGCCCAGCCCAATATGCTTCCACTGTTGTTTACGTTCTTCCTTTGTTGCGCGGTAGAGCGATAAAATCAACCATATACCGCCAACAGGCGCAAACAGCAGCGCCTGCGGCTTCATCAGTGCCGCTACAACAAAAAGCGGAAGCGCTGCGCGCCAATCCCGCTCCATCGCCGTCATCGTAGTAAACAGCAAAAGCAGACCCAGCACCGTATCCACCTGCCCCCACGCCGCACCGTTCACCAATGCAGCGGGATTGAGCGCAAACAGCAGGGATACAAACACCGCCGCTTTCAGCGGAATCCGTTTTTTGGCATATACAAACAGCACTATGGCCGCAACCATATCACAAAGGATGGGAATCGCCTTTACAATAAGCCGGATACCCGGTGAACTCGCAAAACCTATGGCATGAATCACCCACCCGACGGGCCACAGCAGCAGCATGTATCCCGGCGGATAATCACAAAAATAGTCCGCAGCATAAAACCCGGTCGGCCCTACATCCGCCATGCGTATACTCCACGCAGAGAAACAGTTCATATCCACCTGATAGCCCTGTACGTTTGCCCCCAGAACAATCCGCGCGGCAAACGCCAGAATCAGCAGCACGAAATAAATCAGAATCGTCCAGTTGTTTTTCGGTGTTATGCCGGGTTGACCGTTAAGCAGATACCGCCCCATAACGGTTGCCAGCAGAGCAAATGCCATCGCCAGTAGTACAAACAACAGCGTGCTTTTTTGCGGGGTATCGCTTTTCTGCGTCGTTGCAGCAGCGTTGGTATACTCCACCGAATACAGCGGGCTCACTGTTATGCCATCCGGCACAGAATCCACCTGTTCAACCGAAATATCGTCAAAGTAGGCAATGCCTTGACTTTCCGCGCCGTAACCGCCGATGCGCACATCCAGATCGATTTCTGTTTGCCCTTCCTTGGTAACACCATACCACTCTACATATTGCCATTGTCCATCCGTATCGTAGACACGCTGGGAAAAAGCGTACACATCCTCAATGGCGAAGTTTGCCCCATTGCCTTCGTCTTCCATAGTCTCCACAAGGATATAGCCCGAAACACGATAATATGTTTCGGGCTGTACGGCTACGGAGCACACATAACGTGCGTCATTCGTGTTGGCATTCGTAATTTTTGCGCTGTATGAACCGGAATGCACCTGTTCATCGGTAATTTCAAAACGGGTATACCCCTCTTGCGTACGGTAAGCGCTAGTATACCAGTCCCGCGGTTCACCGGAAGCGTTGATGCTTTCAAAACCGCCGTTCTTTAACAGGTTATCGCCATCTGCCAGCGCGCCGCCATAACTGACGCCAAGCAACGAAACCATGATCATTAAAGCACAAATCAGCTTTTTCATCATCCACCCCACCCGTCTAATCAATCCATTTGCCGATAAAGGAACGGCGATGCTGCGGGCATGCGCCAAATTGTTTGATCGCCTGTATATGCTCTGCGGTACCATACCCCTTGTTACGCTCCAGTCCGTATACGGGGTATAGTTGCGCCATTTCGGCCAATTGACGGTCCCGCGTCACTTTCGCCACAATGCTAGCTGCAGCAATGGAATAGCTAACCGCATCCCCATGCACAATCGCCTCTGTCGGAAACGGCAGTGTAAGCCCGGTTACCGCATCCACCAGGCAAAGCGTAGCGGGTGCGGCCTTGGCAGCGCGCCGCATCGCCAGCTTGGTTGCCTGTAAAATATTGATATCGTCAATTTCCTGCGCACTGGATTCGCCCACGCCTACATACAGCGCACAAGCCAATATCTGGTCGTAAACTTCTTCCCGCCGTTTTTCGGATAGCTTTTTACTGTCATCTACCCATGGCAGCAGCGGGTTCGGCGGCATAATCACACACGCGGCTACCGCCGGGCCAAGCAACGGCCCGCGGCCTGCCTCGTCCATACCGGCAAGCGATACGCCAAAGGTCGGGTATGTTTGATCATGCCCAGCCAACGCCTGTAAGCGGGCGACCCGCTTTGCATTAGGCTTCGCCATCGGTACGTTCCTCCTGCGTCTGGCTGTCTCTTTGCTCCGCCGCAGGCGGGTATTCCAGCGTAATACGCCCCACCTTGCCAGCACGGAATTCATCCAGCACCACAGCGCAAACACGGTCGGTATCCACTACGCCGCCCTTTAGCAAAAAGCCCCGGCCACGCCCCACTTCTTCAAGCAGCGCGGCGCCCTGCGCCTGCGGGTCTTTTATTTTATAGCGTTGGCAAGTTTCTTCGTTGCGCACGGTAAGCAAATCCTGCAAAAGCCGAATGCACAACTCTTGCTGATCGAATACCGCATCCCGGATAGTACCGATATACGCAAGTCTTGTCGCAGCCAGCTTGTCCGACAATTTCGGCCATAGCATACCCGGCGTATCCAGCACTTCCAGATAGGGGCCAACCTTTACCCATTGGTTGGAACGTGTTACCCCGGGCCGGTCGCCAACACTGGCGATGGAACCTCCGTATAGGCGGTTAATAAACGTGCTCTTTCCCACATTAGGTACGCCGACCACCATCGCTCGTATGGTTTTACGCAGGCCACGGTCTAAACCACGCTGAATAATCTGCTGTGCGGCGCGGTCGATCATCGCGCGCGCTTGCTTGGTTTTTTTCGGGCTGGTATCATATGCCATTGCGTCGATTCCCTGCGAAGCAAAATACGCAAGCCAGCGGTTGGTAGCTTGCGGCTCTGCCAAATCCGCTTTGCACAGCAGTAAAACACGGCGCTTCGCGTTTAGCAGCCGATCCAAATCGGGGTTCCGGCTGGATAGCGGCAAACGCGCATCACACAGTTCCACCGCCAGATTTACTTTGGATAATTGCTGTATCAGCGTCCGTTTTGCTTTGGCCATATGGCCAGGATACCATTGTATTTCCAAAGGGCACTCCCCTATTCTTCCTATCGGTCCGGTTATTAACACCGCAATCATTGCTAATGAATCGTGAATAATCCATATGTTTCAGGCTTCTGGTTCAAATTCCCTATCATTAAAACATTGTTTTATCAAAATAGCAATAGCGGGCGGCCTGTGCGTCGCACACCGGCCCATTTCCCGCTATGCCTTATTTCATAAGCGTTTTCGCGCTTGTTGTGTCCTAAAGCAAAATGCTGTTACAACTGCAACAAACGCATGGCTGTGCTTACTCCACTTCGTCCCGCACAGCATCGTCATCGTTTCCGTCCACATCCAGTGTACCAAGGATATGCTCAGCTTCCGCCTTTTCAAGTGCTTCTACGCCTCTCAGCCTGCGTTCGATGCTGCGGGTACGCACAAAGGCCGTATCAATGCTATCGGTGGCCTGCCGCAGCTTCTCCTGTGTTTTTTGCAGCACTTGAGAGAAATTACCAAAATCGGTTCGCACCGCGCCAAGCAGCTTCCATAGTTCCGCCGAACGCTTCTCAATCGCCAACGTGCGAAAGCCCATTTGCAGGCTGTTGAGCATTGCTAACAGCGTACTCGGTCCCGCAACCACCACACGCTGTTCCCGTTGGATTTGCTCGATCAGCGCAGCATCCCGTACCACTTCGGCATACAGGCTTTCCAACGGTAAAAACATAATGGCAAAATCGGTCGTGTACGGCGGCTCTATGTATTTCCCAGCAATCCGTTTTGCCTCCACCTTTACGGCGTTTACCAGTGCCCTGCGCGCCGCCTCGGTTTGGGCTGCATCGCCGCGTTCGCTGGCTTCCGCCAGGCGTGCATAGTCTTCCTGTGGAAATTTACTGTCAATGGGCAGATAGATCGGTGCACCTTCTTCTTTTCCGGGCAGGCAAACCGCAAACTCCACCCTCTCGGCAGCATCCGGCTTAACCTGCACGTTTTGCGCGTACTGCGTAGCCGTCAACGCTTCGGCAAGCAAACTGCCCAGTTGGATTTCGCCCCAGATGCCGCGCTTTTTCACATTGCTCAGCACCCGTTTCAAATCGCCTACGCCTTCCGCCAGCCGATGCACTTCGCCCAGCGAGCGATATACCTGCTCCAGCCGTTCGCTGACCTGCGCAAAGCTTTGCGAAAGGCGCTTATTGAGGGTATCCTGCAATTTTTCATCCACAACACTGCGCATCTCATCCAGCTTGCGGGTGTTTTCCATGCGCAGCTCCGACAGCGATTTTTCCAGCGTTTCCCGCATCCGCTCCAGCCGCATCTCGTTTTGCTGCAAACGCTGTTCCAGCGTACCATCCACCGTTTTCATACGCAGTTCAAACTTGCCCAGGCTTTCTTCCACCATCTGGTACATACGTGCCTGTCGGCCATCCATCGCGTGGTCATGTTCATAAGCGTTTTGCTGCCAAAGGGAAAACTGCTGCCCCTGCTGTTCTGCGCCCCGGTTGAGCAAGCTTGCCAGACTATCGCCAATGGATTGCAGCATTCTCAGCTGCTCTTCCCGCTGGCCGAGGCTTTGCTGTGCGTTGTCCGCTTGCAGGTTACGGAGCGTATCGTATAAATCATCGGCAAGTTCCGCCAGCTTCCGCTGCTCCATATGGTTGCGCCTGCTCACAATCGCCAGAATCACCACCAGCAGCACGAGCATCAACCCGAGCGCTCCCAGCGCGGCCCATTGCCATATCTCCAGATTCAACATACTTACTCCTTCCATTGAAAAAGCCGCCGCTTACATTTGACGGCGACCTTCCATGGCTTTTGCCAGCGTGATTTCATCCGCATATTCCAAATCGCTGCCCACCGGAACACCATGGGCGATTCGCGTAACCATGACCCCCATGGGTTTGATTAGCCGCGCAATGTAACTCGCGGTCGCTTCTCCCTCTATATCCGGGTTCGTGGCCAAAATCACCTCTGTCACCTTACCGTCGGCTAACCGAGCCAGCAATTCGCGAATACGAATGTCATCCGGCCCGATCCCTTCCATAGGGGAAAGCGTACCGTGCAGCACATGGTACGCGCCGTTAAAATCGCGCATCCGCTCAATGGCGGCTACGTCTCGCGGGTCGCGCACCACACAAATCTGTCCATTTTCTCTGGCCGAATCGGCGCATATCGTGCACAGATCCCCAGTTGCGTAGTTCCCGCAGACGTTGCAATAGCGGATAGCTTTACGACCCTGATAAATCGCTGACGCCAATTCCCGCACATCCTCCAGCGGCATACCGATAATATGGTATGCCAGCCGTTGCGCGCTTTTTTGCCCAATACTGGGCAGTTTGGTTAATTGCGCCACCATCCGTGCAATAGGTTCCAGTTGCTGGGCCATACCTTACAGCATTCCTCCCATACCGGGCGTCAGTTTGGACATTTCCGCCTCGCGTGCCTCTTCAGCACTGCGCAGCGCTTCGTTCGTAGCGGCTAAAACCATATCCTGCAGCATTTCCACATCTTCCGGATCGACGCATTCCGGTTTGATGTCGATGGATTTCACTTCGCGTTTTCCCGTTACAACCACAGTCACCATGCCGCCGCCCGCCTGCGCGGTAAACTCGCGGGAATCTAAATCTTCCTGCGTTTTCGCCATTTGCTCCTGCAATTTCTGCGCCTGCCGCATCAGCTGCTGCATATTGCCGCCGCCATATCCGCCCTGGCCGCCGAAGCCGCCAAATTGTCTTTTACCCATTGTTGTTCGTCCTCCTATTACTCTTGTTTTGCATAAATCAGCTTCACATCTGCCGATACACCTGTAATGCGTACCTGCGGGTCTCCCGCCGCATCCGTGAGCTGCACGCCTTCGGTTTGTACGCGCCCGTTGACCGAGCGCATGGAAACGCCCACTTTTTCCACAGCGGTTTTCAGCGTAATATCACCGGATACCGAGCGCAGCTCCATTTGCTCAAAGCCCGTTTTCTGGCTAATGCGCTGTTCCCCGTTGACCGTGGAGCATTTATAATACTTCGCGGAAACATCGGATAAGACGATCTGCCCGCTGAGCGAACGCGCCGAAAGGCGCTCCGCCGTCAACTCGTCCGCGCGTATATCTCCGCTTACGGTTTTCATCTTAATCTCTTTTGCCGTTATCCGGGATACATGCACATCCCCGGAAACCGTATCCAGCTCCAGATAGCTGCCGCTGAGCTTACGGGCGTTCAGCAGCCCGCTTACCGTAGTTACGTGAATTTGCTGATTCCAGCTTTTGGGCATACGCACGCATACCTGCATCCAATGGCTTTCGGTGATATTAAGCGAAAGCCCGTATTGCGGTTGTTCCACAATCAGTACTTGTCCATCTGTTTCAATGCGCAGATCACGAACAGAGTTTTCATCTCCTGCTGCAAGCACCTGCACACGGTCGATATCGTCCGCAAATATTTCCACCTGCGCCCATGCCAGGCGAATAGCCAGATCGTTCAGATTGGCTGCCGCGAAACTTTCATTCCGTTCCAAAGCGATACGCCGCCTTTCACGTATAAATTTCTTGCTTTATGATACCTTTTTTCGCGGCAAATTGCAATTCCCAATTCAGAAGGGTCTGCACTGTGCCCTTATTAGCACACGCTTTTCATTTTCCTTGCTTTTCGGTATAATACGGGATGGGAAATAAGGAGGTTGTTATGAATATACAACATCTGCGTTACGCCGTTGAAGTGGAAAAAACACGTTCCATCACCGAAGCTGCCGAGAATCTGTTTATGAGTCAACCCAATCTTTCCCGCGCTATTCGTGAGTTGGAAAACCTTCTGGGGATTACCATTTTTGACCGGACTCCAAAAGGGATTGTACCTACCGCACAGGGTGAAGAATTTTTACATTACGCGCGCAGTATACTGGCACAGTTTGACGAAATGACAGATCACTACCAAAAACAACAGGCAGGCGGAGGCACACTGAAACTATCGGTACCTAGGGCTAGCTATATTGCCGCCGCGTTTGAGCGATTCGCCCAATTTGCCGATCCTGGCCTGACGCTGGATTATAAAGAAACTAACGCATTGCGCTCTATCCGTAATGTAGCGGAAGATGGCTACGATTTGGGTATTGTGCGTTATCAGACGGATTATGAAAAATACTTTTTAAACACGTTTCGCGAAAAAGGCCTGCAATACCGAGAGTTGTGGACATTCCGCTATTTAGCCATGTTGCGGGTAGAACATCCCGCCGCTCGGAAAGCGATGATTACAATGCGGGATTTGTCCGGTAGCGTGGCCGTAGGGCAGGGAGATATGTATGTGCCATCGCTCCCCAAGAACAATCTGGCGGCGGTGGAATCGGAAATCCGCACCATACGGCTGTATGACCGTACCAGCCAATACGAGCTGGTTGCAACGCTGCCCCGTGCCTACGCATGGGTCTCGCCCATCCCGCGGGACATGCTTGCGCGCTACAACGTTACGCTGCGCCCTTGCGCCGATTATGCCTCGCGCTATAAAGATGTATTGATCTACCGGAAACAGTATATGCTTTCGCCGATGGACGAACTGTTTTTAGATCAGCTTGCGCAAATTCAAAGCGAATTGTTGCCATACACCCTATAATCATGTCTTTTTTAATGCCATAATTTACATTATTTTTCTCCTGTTATTTACTTCCCTACCCTGATATTTGTTACTATGCTTGGATTTACTTCTATATTGTCCTTATTGTTAATTATTTCACATATCATTTGAGATATGAGCTCATACGAATGATGAATTGTGTTTTCCCCCTCCACTATGTTAAACTTTTAACGAACCAGAAAGGGGAGGGAAATTTATGAGTGACACCCGCAAAATCATCGATAGCGTCGAAAGCCTGGAGCAAGCCCTTACACAGGTGCGCGCCGCGCAAAAAGCGTATGCCGAATTCACGCAGGAACAAGTAGATAAAATTTTCTTCGCCGCCGCCATGGCTGCGAACCGCGAGCGTATTCCGCTGGCAAAGATGGCCGTTGCCGAAACCGGTATGGGCATTGTGGAGGATAAGGTGATTAAGAATCACTTCGCTTCCGAATATATTTACAATGCCTGCCGTGATATGAAAACCTGCGGAATCGTCGAACGCGACGAAGCGTATGGCATTACCAAAATTGCCGAACCGCTTGGCGTTATCGCCGCGGTTATCCCAACCACCAACCCAACCTCCACCGCAATTTTTAAAACGCTGATTTCGCTGAAAACACGCAACGGCATCATCATCTCGCCGCATCCGCGTGCGAAGGATTGCACCATTGCCGCTGCAAAAGTTGTATTGGAAGCGGCTGTTGCCGCAGGCGCGCCGGAAAACATCATCCAGTGGATTGATGTGCCCAGCCTTGAGATGACGAATCTTGTTATGAAGGAATGCGATTGCATCCTTGCTACCGGCGGCCCCGGCATGGTGCGCGCAGCTTATTCCAGCGGTAAACCCGCGCTGGGCGTTGGCCCCGGCAACGTGCCCGCTATTATTGACGAAAGTGCCGATATCCTCTTGGCCGTTAACTCTGTAATCCATTCCAAGACCTTTGATAACGGTATGATCTGCGCCAGCGAGCAAAGCGTTATCGTGCTGGAAACCATTTATAAAAAGGTGAAGGATGAGTTTGCCCGCCGCGGCTGCTATTTCCTCAAGGGCGACGAACTGGATAAGGTTCGTAAGACCATCCTGATCAACGGCGCGCTGAACGCCAAAATCGTCGGTCAGAGCGCGCCTACCATTGCCGCGCTGGCAGGTGTAACCGTACCGGAAACCGCGAAAATCTTGATTGGAGAGGTGCAGAGCGTAGAAATGAGCGAAGAATTCGCCCATGAAAAGCTCTCCCCCGTACTGGCGATGTATAAAGCCAAGGATTTTAACGACGCCATGGCGAAGGCTGAACGCCTGATTGAAGACGGCGGCCACGGCCATACCGCGAGTGTTTACCTCAACGCACATACCCAGCGTGAAAAGCTGAATCGCTTTGCCGAGAAAATGGAAACCTGCCGCATCATCGTCAACACGCCTTCTTCGCACGGTGGCATCGGCGACCTGTACAACTTCAAGCTGATGCCTTCGCTCACACTGGGCTGCGGCTCCTGGGGCGGTAACTCGGTCAGCGAGAACGTAGGTGTAAAGCAGCTTCTGAATATTAAAACCGTTGCCGAGAGGAGAGAGAATATGCTTTGGTTCCGCGCGCCGCAAAAGGTGTATATTAAGAAGGGTTGCCTGCCCGTAGCGCTGCGGGAGCTGAAAGACGTGATGGACAAAAAGAAAGTGTTCATCGTTACGGATTCGTTCCTCTTCCAAAACGGCTACACCAAAGCCGTCACCGACCGTCTGGACGAAATGGGCATTCAGCATACCTGCTTCTTTGATGTCGCGCCCGACCCCACGCTTGCCTGCGCCCATGAAGGCGTAAAGGCCATGAACGCCTTCCAGCCGGATTGCATCATCGCCATCGGCGGTGGCAGCGCCATGGACGCCGCGAAAATTATGTGGGTGTTGTATGAGCATCCCGAAGTAGACTTTATGGATATGGCGATGCGTTTCAGCGATATTCGCAAACGCATTTACACCTTCCCCAAGATGGGTCAAAAAGCCTACTTTATCGCTGTACCGACCACGGCGGGTACCGGCAGCGAGGTTACACCGTTTACCATTATCACCGATGAAACAACCAGCGTAAAATATGCGCTTGCCGATTACGAGCTGCTCCCTAACATGGCCATTGTGGATGCGGATATGATGATGAACGCGCCCAAAGGGCTTACCGCCGCCAGCGGTATCGACGCTGTTACCCACAACCTTGAAGCAATTGCCAGCATGCTGGCGACCGATTACACCGACGGCCTTGCTTTGCAGAGCCTGAAAATGATCTTTGAATACCTGCCCCGCGCCTACGACGATGGCCCCAACGATGCACTAGCCCGTGAAAAGATGGCCAACGCCGCTACCATTGCCGGTATGGCTTTTGCCAACGCATTCCTGGGCGTGTGCCACAGCATGGCGCATAAACTCGGTGCTTTCCACCATCTGCCGCACGGCGTCGCCAATGCCCTGTTGATCAACGAGGTACTGCGCTATAACGCCGCAGAAGTTCCGGTGAAAATGGGTACCTTTCCGCAGTACGATCATCCCCATACGCTGGCCCGCTACGCAATGGTCGCCGACGCCCTGAAGCTGGGCGGCAAGACGGATGAAGAAAAGCTGGAAAAACTCATTGCCGCGCTGGATGAATTGAAAGCCAAGATCGGCATTAAAAAGACCATCCGCGACTATGGCATTGACGAGAAAGATTTCCTTGACCGTTTGGATGCGATGACAGAGCTGGCCTTTGATGACCAGTGCACCGGCGCCAACCCGCGTTATCCGCTGATGAAGGAAATTAAGCAGATGTATTTAAACGCCTACTACGGCGAAAAGCAATAACGACCGGGAGGGATTACGATGAAGCTGGATAAGGTGATTGCGGTACGTACCAATAAAACCGTCTATCGTGACGGCGACCTGGCTATCAAAGTGTTTGACGATGATTACAGCAAAGCCGATATTCTCAACGAAGCGCTCAATCAGGCGCGCGCTGAGGAAACCGACCTGCGTGTGCCCGCCTTGCAGGAAGTAACCAAGCTGGACGGGAAATGGGCCATCGTCAGCGAGTTTATACAGGGCAAAACGCTTGCGCAGCTGATGGAGGAAAATCCCGGCAAAATGGACGAGTACTTGAACCTGTTTGTGGATTTGCAATTACAGGTGCACGCGCAGAATGCACCGCTGATGACGCTGCTGCGGGACAAAATGCACCGTAAAATTCGCCAGAGCGGTCTGGATGCCACCACCCGGTATGAGCTTCATACCCGGCTGGAAGGCATGCCGAAGCATAACAAGCTTTGCCATGGCGATTTCAACCCCAAAAACATCATCTTGAAAGATGACGGCACTGCCTATATACTGGACTGGGCGCATGCTACGCAGGGCAACGCTTCGGCGGATGCGGCCCGCACGTACCTGCTGTTCTGGCTGGACGGCAATATGAACAGTGCGGAAGCGTATCTGGATCTGTTTTGTCGTAAAAGCGATACCGCCCGCCAATACGTGCAGAAATGGATTCCCATTGTTGCAGCCAGCCAGATTGTGAAAGGCAAGCCCGAAGAACGAGAATTCCTGCTTCGTTGGGCGAATGTTATGGACTACGAATAAACGGCATAGATCATCGACCCCTTCAATGGGAAATCACCTCACAGCCAACTTTTCAGGCTGTGAGGCCTTCCCATTGGTAGGGTGATGCATTGACACAGGTGCGCTCCGTGCGCCGGTACCATCCTCGGTTCAATTTTGTTTTGTGTGTACCGGCAGTCTGCACAAGGCTGTTGCCCCGAGGATGATACCGGCGCATGAAAGCGTTTCTGTTCTTTGCAAAGCCCCTGCTCTAATTGATCTATGCGCTATGAAAGGAATGGAAGCCATATGGTTAATGTTACCATCTGCATCGGCAGCAGCTGCCATCTGAAAGGTTCCCGCCAGATCGTGGAAGAATTGCAGCGTCTGGTATCTTCCCACAACGTAAAAGAGAATGTGGAACTTGCCGGGCAGTTCTGCATGGGCAATTGCCAAAACGGCGTTTGCGTCACCGTGGACGATGAAAGCTTTTCGCTGAAACCGGCCGATACTAAGCAGTTCTTTGAAGAGCAGATACTACCGAAGATTCGCTAACGCGCAGACTTGCAACCAAACGAGAAATCGGATATTATGGAACCGGTATCTTTCATACCACCTAAACCCTGTCTGCCTATCCCGCCGTTGCACGCCATGCCGTTTCACCCTTTAATCCAGTCGTATTTTCGCTAAGGAGCGTGATTTCCCCCATGCAGGATATTCTGCGTTTGAAAGAAAACAACTGCAAAGATTGCTACAAATGTATACGCACTTGCTCGGTAAAAGCCATCAGCTTTGCCAATAACCAAGCGCAGATTTTACCGGACGAATGTATCCTGTGCGGCAGTTGTTTTGTGGTTTGTCCGCAAAAAGCCAAAGAAATCCGCAGCGATGTACAACTTGTAAAATCTGCCATCTCCGCAGGCAAGCATGTAGTGTGCAGCCTTGCGCCGTCCTTTATTGCGGATTTTCCCACACACGATATTTCCGGTATGTCAGCCGCGCTGCAAACGCTTGGGTTTTCGGATGTTCAGGAGACGGCTATTGGCGCGCAGCTGGTAAGTGACGCATATGCCGCCGATATGCGGGCGCACAAACAAAGCGTACTTATTTCCAGCTGCTGCCCCTGCATTAACCTATTGGTGCAAAAATACTACCCAACCATGCTGCCTTATCTGGCAAAAATTCTCACGCCCGCCCAGGCGCACTGCAAATTGATCAAAGCGGCAGACCCGGATAGCTTTACCGTCTTTATCGGCCCCTGCATCGCCAAAAAGGAAGAAGCAGATAACAGCACCTATATCGATGTTGCGCTTACCTATGACGAACTTCGCTCCTGGCTTTCGCAAAGCAATGTAGAAATTCCCGATTACGCCCCCGCGGACGAAGATGCTGGCAAACGGGCGCGTTTCTACCCTGCTACGGGCGGCATTCTCAAGGCGACGGAGAATGTACCCGGTTACCGGCGCGTAGCTATTGACGGTGTGGATAACTGCCGTATGGTATTTGATGAGATCGAGCGTGGCAATATTCACGATGTGTTTATTGAAATGAGCGCCTGTGAAGGCAGTTGCATCAACGGCCCCTGTATACGCGAGCATCAGGAGCGCCGGGTCAAAGGCGCGCTGCGCGTGGATACCTACGCAGGCGAAGACCGCTTTGCCGTTGATTCAAAAGCGGAGCCGATTGATCGCAGCTTCCGTTTCATCGGCGGCAAAACCGTCTCCTTCGGCAACGAGGCCATCGCCGCCATGCTGCAAAAGATGGGAAAAACCACACCGGAAAAAGAACTGAACTGCGGCTCCTGCGGGTATCCCACCTGCCGGGAAAAAGCGATTGCCATTTTACAGGGCAAAGCGGAAATCGACATGTGCCTGCCCTTCTTAAAAGAGAAGGCGGAAAGCTTCAGCGATACGATTATCAACAACACACCCAATGCTGTTTTGGTAATGGATGAAAATCTGGTCGTACAGCAGATTAACCGCGCCGCGGTGAAGCTGTTCCGGTTGACCGGTGAAAGCGATATTTTACATGAGCATGTGATTCGCATCTTAAATCCCGAGCCATACCGCGATGTGGTCATCGGCGCGCATAACACCGTCGGGGTCAGCAGGTTCCTTGCGGAATACGGGCTGTATGTTGAGGAAACGATTCTTTATGACCGGCAATACCATGTTGTGATTGCAATTTTACGCGATGTAACCGAACGGGAAACCATGCGCGATAAAGATCATCTTCTACGCAACCAAACCGTGGAAACCGCGGATCGCGTAATCGACAAGCAAATGCGCGTCGTTCAGGAAATTGCTTCACTGCTGGGCGAAACCACTGCCGAAACGAAGCTTGCGCTCTCCAAGTTAAAGGATGCGATGAACCGTGAATGATCTATGGACCGAAACGGGTTACGTAAGCCTCAACAAGCAGGGCGAAACCTTGTGCGGTGACCGCGTAGAAGTCGCGGGCGGCGGCGAGGAGGATGTGACGCTGGTTTTGGCGGACGGACTGGGCAGCGGCGTTAAAGCCAGTATTCTGGCTACGCTCACCAGTAAAATTGTTTGTACGCTTCTCAGCGGCGGAATGCCAATTGAGGAATGTGTATCTACCATTGCCAGTACCCTGCCGGTTTGCAGCGTACGGCAAGTTGCATACTCCACATTTACCATTATCCGCATCACCCATAACAGCATGGCGCAGATTATCCAATTTGATAATCCCGCGACCATCGTTTTACGGGACGGAGAAGTACTGGATTATCCGGTTATTACCCGTGTCATTGCGGGTAAATCCATTTGGGAAAGCAGTTTCCCCGTACAATGCGGCGATATGTTCATTTCCATGAGCGACGGTGCGGAATATGCCGGTGTTGGCCGTGCTTTCAATTTCGGCTGGACGCGCGATAGCATCGCCCGTTTTGCCAGCGCCAATTACCTGCCGGAAAACTCCGCTAAAACCACCGCAGGTCTGATTGCCGATGAGTGCAGCCGCCTCTATGGTGGCGCGCCGGGGGACGACACCACGATTGCTGTTTTACGCGTACGCAGACGGCATCCCGTCAATCTGGTAGTCGGCCCGCCCGCCGAAAAAGAACAGGATATGAAAATGATGAACCTGTTTTTTGCCAAAGAAGGCGCGAAAATCGTCTGCGGCGGCACGACCAGTCATTTGGCTGCGGACTACCTGCATCAACCGCTCCTTCCCTCACTGGATTATCCCGATCCGGACGTACCGCCCATCAGCACCATCGCCGGAGTGGATTTGGTTACGGAGGGCGTGGTTACGCTTTCTAAAGTACTTACCTATGCCAAGGACTTTCTACAAAGCGCCAAGCTGGCGCCTGACTGGGCCATAGGCAAGGATGGCGCAAGCCTGATTGCCCGTGAACTGTTTGAAAACGCGACCGACATAAACTTTTTCATCGGTTTGGCTGTCAACCCTGCCCACCAGAACCCAGATTTACCCATTACCTTCAGTGTTAAGCAGCAGCTGATTCAGTCGTTGGCCCAGCATCTGGAGCAAATGGGCAAACACATCCGCTTGTCCTACTTTTAGGAGGAATAATATGCGTTTATTTGATACAGACGTCCAAAAATTAAAATATGAGGTTCTTCGGGAGGTTGCCCGCCACGCCTATCACGATAACCTGACCGATTGTTATGTGGATATTCCCAAGCAGCTTGCCCCTGGGCCCAAATCCACCATGCGCTGCTGCGTTTACAAGGAGCGCGCAATCCTGACCGAGCGTGTCCGTATGGCAATGGGTGGCGACAAGAGTAATCCAAACATCGTGGAGGTTATTGGCATCGCGTGCGATGAATGCCCGATTAGCGGTTATCAGGTAGGGCGGGATTGTCGCGGCTGCATTGCACACCGCTGCATGGCCGCTTGCCCAAAGGATGCTATATCGCTGGATGAAAACCGGCACGCACATATTGACCCCGCCAAGTGCATTGGCTGCGGCAAGTGTGCGGCTGCCTGCCCGTACAGCGCCATCTCCAACCACCGCCGCCCCTG
The DNA here is from genome assembly GCA_963675655.1 of Candidatus Limiplasma sp. Lineage (GTDB taxonomy): Bacteria > Bacillota > Clostridia > Christensenellales > Aristaeellaceae > CAXXOK01. Next base: position 2,594,211 of record OY776489.1, on the reverse strand, counting down.
CGAAAACGCCTGCAAAGTCAAGGCTATCCATATGGGTGACGACCAGTGCGCTACCATCGAGCAGGAAAAGTGCATCGGGTGCGGTGCTTGCGTGTATCAATGCCCGTTTGGCGCGATTCAGGATAAGTCTTTTCTGCTTAACGCCATTGACTTGCTGCGGCAAAGCGATGAGAATCAAAATTATAAAGTGTATGCCATTGTTGCACCTTCCATCAGCAGCCAGTTTGGCTATGCAAAACTGGGGCAGGTGGTAACGGCGCTGAAACGACTGGGCTTCTTCAGCGTGATCGAGGTTGCGCTCGGTGCAGATATGGTCGCCAGCCGGGAAGCAAAAGAATTAGAGGACAAAGGCTTTCTTACCTCCTCCTGCTGCCCCGCCTTTGTGGATTACGTGCAAAAGAACTTCCCGACACTTGCGCAGCATATCAGTTCAACCCCTTCGCCTATGGCGGAACTGGCACGATTCATCAAATCTACCGATCCCGCCGCTAAAACAATCTTCATCGGCCCCTGCACTGCTAAAAAGCTGGAACAGCAGAATCCCGATGTGTCGCCGTATGTGGATTGCGTACTCACCTTTGAAGAACTGCAGGCGTGGATTGACAGCCGCGATTTTGATATCGCTGGTCTGCCGGAGGATGTACTGGATAACGCTTCTTTCTTTGGCCGCATTTTCGCCCGCAGTGGCGGTTTAAGCGATGCGGTAGCGGAAGCCCTACAGGAAAATAAAAGTGATTTTCCCCTGAAGGCCATTGCATGTGACGGCATTGAAGAGTGCCGTATTGCACTGCTTAAAAAGAGTAAGAATGTACTGCCGGAAAACTTTATTGAGGGAATGGCCTGTGTAGGCGGCTGCATCGGCGGTGCAGGCTGTCTTACGCACGGCGTTAAAGATAAAGGCGAAGTAGACAAATACGGCAAACAAGCCTACGAAAAAACCATCGCTTCCGCATTGGCGCAATGCCGCTATCCAGGCCGGGAAGAAAAGTGAAGCCGTTTTTTACACGATAACAGCCTGTTTAAAGTTGGAGATGCGTTCGTAAGTGATTTTCCAGGCCACCCCGCTGCTGACAACGTAGATTGAGCCTTTTGGGCTGGCTGGCAAAGCGATATGGATAACAAGTCCATATCGCTTTGTTTTCATGTCCGGCAGGCATCATTTTACAATTGGGCAAGGAAATAAGCTATCATTTCACGAATAGTATTGTTTATTCATGCTATGCCTCCGACACACCGGAGGATTTTGGTTGATCATACGTTTGGAGGGGTTGCCATGCGCGCTGATGGTTCCGCAGCTGCCGTGGTTGTCGCCGGGCATATTTGTTTGGATATTACGCCTGATTTACGCCGGCAAAGCGGACAACCGCTTTCCACCCTTTTTAAACCTGGTAAACTGATACGCTCCGGCGCTGCGGATGTGCATACGGGCGGTTGTGTCGCCAATACCGGGCTGGCGCTGCAAAAACTGGGGGTGCAAACCCGGTTGATCGCGCGTATCGGCGCGGATGCGTTTGGTGATATCCTCATCCGGCTTCTCAACGCCTCCGGCGCCGACCATGCGCTCATTCGGGAAGAACAAGGTTCCACCTCCTATTCGGTCGTACTCGCGCCGCCGGGTGTGGATCGCATTTTCATCCATCATGCGGGTGCAAACGAGCATTTTGTACAAACCGATGTAGCGGATTCACTGTTACTTGGCGCCAAATTACTGCATTTTGGGTATCCGCCTTTAATGCCCGGCATGTACGAACATAACGGCGCTCCGCTTACATCGCTGTTTTCCCGCGCAAAAACACTGGGGCTGATCACATCGCTGGATATGGCCGCGATTGATCCATCATCGCAAGCCGCGCAGACAGATTGGCAAGCGTTGCTGGCCGACGTACTCCCCCATACGGATTGCTTTTTACCCAGCGCCGAAGAACTCTGCTTTATGCTGGATAAGCCTCGCTACAATAACTGGCAGATACGCGCACAGGGCAGAGACATAGCAGAAATTTTAAACATCCAAACTGATATAGCGCCGCTGGCGGAACGCTTGCTGGATATGGGTGTTCAACTTGCGGTAATCAAATGCGGTGCAAGAGGCTTATACCTGCGTACCGCAAAGGATTGCAGCCGCGTTTCTGAAGGTATGCCCGCAACTGTATGGGTCAACCGGGCAATATACCAACCCGCGTTTATCCCACAGAAAGTTGTCAGCGCAACAGGCGCGGGCGATACCAGCATCGCAGCTTTCCTCGCATCGCTTTTAGCCGGGTTGCCGCCTGATGTATGCCTCAAACGTGCCGCCGCAACCGGTGCCTGCTGTGTAGAACAGTATGACGCGACCAGCGGACTCCTGCCCTTTCCCGCACTGGATAGACGAATTACAGAGGGTTGGGAAACTACCGTTGATTAGCTTTACCTTGTCCAGCTTATCGATCGCTTTATAAAGGAGGATCATCCATGCTTGCAACGCTGAACGATGTACTTATCCCTGCCCGCAAAGCACATTATGGAGTCGGGCTCTTTAATACCGTCAATCTGGAAATGGCTCGCGGCGTTTTGGCTGCCGCTGAAAAACTGCGTTCCCCGGTCATCATTGGCACTGCCGAGGTGCTTTTACCTTACGGCCCTTTGCAGGAGCTTGCAGACTTGCTTATACCCATGGCGCAGCGCGCTACGGTACCGGTGGTCGTACATTACGATCATGGGCTCACGTTTGAGCAATGCCTGCTTGCGCTGAAATATGGGTTTTCCTCTATTATGTACGATTGTTCCACCGCCGGATACGAGGATAATGTGCGCAGTGTAAAAAAAATTACCGCTATTGCTCATACTTTTGGCGCAACCGTGGAGGCGGAGCTTGGCCATGTGGGCAATGCCGAAGGCGTAGATAACGCCGAACCAGATAATTTGGAAGCGCTTTACACCGACCCCGCGCAGGCGAAAGAGTTTGTAACGCTTACCGGCGTAGATGCGCTGGCGATTGCCGTTGGTACGGCGCACGGTGCATATAAATTGCCACCCAAGCTTGATTTTTCACGAATTGAGGCTATTGCGGCTCTCCTCCCAACACCGCTGGTGCTGCACGGCGGCAGCGGGCTTACCGACGTGGATTTTCGCACTGCCATTCAAAGCGGCATCAGCAAGGTCAATATTTTTACGGATATCAACCGCGCCGGAGCCGACGGTATTCGTAAAGGCCTTAGCGAAGGCAAGGACAGCGTAACCGATCTGACGCTATATCAAATTGAGGCGATACAAGTTGCGACCGAACGGAAAATGATGCTGTTTGGTTCGGCTGGAAAAGCCTGATATTTTATAAGTAATTTTGCAAAGAGGTGTACGACATGGCGCTTGTTTCTGTTACCCATACGGAGTCCTATAATGATGAACTTCTTTATCAGGCTGTATGCAGGCATTTTGACGCGTTGCATGTATCCGCGGATGTAACCCCGGATACCCGTGTTTTGCTCAAGCCTAATATTCTCTCCGGCCGTGCGCCGGAACTGTCCGTTACCACGCACCCCGCTTTTTTACGGGCTATCGCTAGACGGCTGCGGGAGCTAGGCGTTAGGCAAATCCTCCTCGCGGACAGCCCCGGCGGCATATATACGGCAGCTTCACTGGAACGGGCATACCGTGCCTGCGGGTATGATACCCTTACGGATGTGCTTACCCTCAATACCGATACCACATCTACTGTACAAAACGGGTTTTCGATCATCCGGCCTGTACTGGATGCTGACTATGTTATCAATTGCCCAAAACTAAAAACCCATGGCCTCACCGTTATGAGCGCCGCCGTAAAAAACCTGTTCGGTTGCATGCCGGGCTTGCTGAAGCCTGAACAGCACTATAAAAACCCCACAATTGAATCCTTCACGGAAATGCTGATCAAATTATCCCAAACCGTTCCTGTACAGCTAACACTGATGGACGCTGTCGATTGCATGGAGGGCAACGGTCCCGGCGGCGGAAAGGTACGGCACATGGGCTATACGCTGGCTTCCCGCTCCATTTACGATCTGGATGAAGCAGGCGCGATGCTGATGGGCCTGCATCCCACATCGATTGCGCCGATAATCCGCCAAGGGCGCAAGTACGGCTTGAGTCATCCAGACAATCTGCAATTGACCGGTGATGCGCTAATCCCTGCGAATCCTCCGTTTGCACTGCCGGATACCTACACCAAAGGCGAGCGCATCTTTTCCATTAACGGTTTATTCCATCGTTTGTTCGGGCAAAATCACACATATCCCGCCATTTTGAAAGATCGCTGTATCGGTTGTGGGCGTTGTGCCGAATCCTGCCCGAAACACATAATTGATATTGTAGATCAAACCGCTGTAATCGCGCGCAAGGGCTGTATTTCCTGTTTCTGCTGCCAGGAGATGTGCCCTGCGGAAGCGGTGGATACTGTTACCAAGCGTGCAAGGTAATGCTGCACCTCCGGGCTGAATGGGTTGTTTTCATTCAGCCCGGCAGTTTAGTAAAACACACTGTGTAAGGCTTTCCACTTTCTTCATGAATGTTTACAACATAGCATGCAGTAAGATAAACTGTATTTTTACCGTTTCTTATCCTAATATTTCCCATTCTTTCTTGACAGGCAATCCGGTTTTTGATACGTTACTGTTCAGGTGAAAAAATCCCATCATTTTTCTTCGCCGTTCGGATCGTTTTGGTCTCACATGTTAATGGTTATGGGATTTTACGCGTAGGGGATGCAACAGATGATTGTATACGATATTATCAGCATTTATTTCTTTATTATGATTCTTGCCGTTGTTTATTGGGCGTCAGTGGTCAAATCTTTAAATCATTCAGGCTATACGCAAATCGCGTATATACTTAGTCTGGTGATTTGCATTTATATTTTCGGGTATGCGATGGAGTTAAACTCCGGTACTACGGAGCGAATCCTCTTTTGGAACCACTTTGAATACCTCGGCATTCCCTACGTCTCGGCGCTTTGGTTTACCGTAAGCCTTCTGTATACGGGTCATTTTAAAAAGCACAAAAAGCTGTTGATACCATTCATTTTTGTGATTCCCATTATCACCATGGTGCTTCGGTTCACTAACGACTGGCACCATCTCTATTTTGCTGCAATCCGTTTCGTTCCCTTTCAGGACCGGTTGCTGTTGGTACGCACCTATGGCTTTTGGATGTATGTGCAAACATTTCATTCCATGCTGATGATTTTTGCCTCGTTTGGTTTATTCATCCGGGAATTGTACTTTCATCAGGAAGTCATTCAGGGAAAAATTAAGCTAATTGCGATTGCATCTGCTGCTGCCGTCGCCGGTTTAATACTCGCCTTTACGCACCCTTTCGGTTTAATTATCGATTACATGGCCATATGCTTGCCCTATTCCTGCCTGATGGTGATTATCGCCATTGTGCGATATGACTTTTTAGACGTCAAAGCGCTGGCACGCAGTAAATCCTTCGATTCCAATCAGGACGCATTACTGCTGATCAGCCGACGTTCCCGGGTGATCGATTATAATAAAGCAGCACAGGTGTTGTTTGCCCAGATCGGTATTGATTTAAGCAACTCCAATCTGGCAAAATTGTTTGCGGATCAGCCTGAGTTGCTGGAAAAATTACAGCAGGAAGAATCCACTGTGATTCATTTGCCGCTGGAACAAGAAAGCCATTATTACGAAATCAGCACACGCTGGGTTGGCAAGCAAAGCCTCAACCAAGTCAGCATTAAAACCATTCGTGATATAACTGAGGCTTATAAGTTAAACCAGAATCTATTACGGCAGGCGATGATGGATGAGCTTAGCAATCTGCACAATCGCCGTGCCTTTGTACAGAAAGGCAACGAATTCATTTTTCAGGCCTTTCAGAACAACCAGGACGTATATTTGTTGATGATGGATCTGGACCATTTTAAACGCATCAACGATACCTATGGTCACCAAGTCGGCGATAACGCCATTAAACGGATTGGCAGTATGCTTAGGGTAAGCTTTCCCAAGAGCAGCCTAATTGCAAGATTGGGCGGCGAAGAATTCGGCGTTTTACTGTCGGGCTTTACGCAAGAACAGGTTACACACACAGTAAAGCAGTTCATCCGTTTTGTTGCCGAGCAAAGCTATACCGATCAGGGTAAGACATACACGATGACCATGAGTGTCGGCGTTGCCCGCCAGCAGCATCCCCAGCAGGATTTGTATGGTTTAATGTTGATTGCGGATAAAGCCCTCTACCAGGCAAAAGATGCCGGGCGAAACCAGATGGTGGATTATGCAGATATTCAGGCATAAGCGAACCGCATAAATACAGTACATTCGTTATATTTTTATACGACATTTCATTTGCCGTGGCTATTGCTCTGCAAAAGGCCGTAAGAGGTTTCTAACGGTCTTTTTCTTTTTCATGATTCTTTATCCTGCGATTAACGCACGATTCATTTACCGTAGATTGCCGAATATCGCTTTGTACGGTATACTGGGTACATTGTTTCCGCATGGAGATATGCTTGATCATTTTATTCCATAGGAGTGATTGCTTTGCCTCCGGTACAAGTTTATTTTGCAAAAACAAGACCCGCCGCAATTCTGCCCCATAAACGGGATGAGGACGCAGGCTACGACATTTTTACCTGTCTGGAAGACGATTATTTAATCTTTGAGCCGCATCAGACGCAGAGAATACCAACCGGCATTGCCAGCGCTTTTCCCAAGGAATATTATTTTCATATTGCGGAGCGCGGCTCAACCGGCAACCTTGGTATTTCGCAGCGCTGCGGCATCGTTGACAGCGGTTACCGCGGAGAATGGTTTCTTTCTTTAACCAATTTAAACAGCATACCACTGGTGCTTGTTCGCGACGATGCGCACGAAGCAGCTGTTTCTGCGTTAAACGGACGTCCCCACATTCTCTACTCTACCGATCATGCTATTGCACAGGCGCTTTTATTGCCGGTTCCCATAACGGAAGTAACAGAAATTCCGCTGGATGAGCTGCGCGCTATTAAATCGGCACGCGGTACAAATGCAAATGGAAGCACCAATAAAAGCCCTTTCCATTAAAGAATGATGGTTGACAGACAAGCGACTAACTTTACTTCGGTTTTCCGTTGATGCGGTTAAAACCGGGACTAATGCATACAGTAAAAAACCCATGTCCTACCGGCAAGGGAGCAGATAAAGTGGATATTCAAATCCGTGCTTTTCAACAGAACGATATTTGCACTATGATCGGCATTTGGAATGAAATTGTCGATGCCGGTATCGCCTTTCCACAAGAGGAGTTTTTAACCGAAAAAACCGGGGCTGCTTTTTTTAGGGGGCAAACCTACTGCGCCATAGCAGAGGATCGGGGTACGCATACTATACTGGGTTTGTATATTCTGCACCCGAACAACATCGGCCGGTGCGGTCACATATGCAATGCAAGCTATGCGGTAAGTGCAAACAGCCGAGGGCTGCACATCGGCGAAGCTTTGGTGAAGGATTGTCTTGTACAAGCCAAGGCGCATGGGTTCCGCGTTTTACAATTTAACGCAGTTGTGGCAACCAATTTGCACGCACGGCATTTGTATGAGCGTCTTGGTTTTATAAAGCTGGGTACAATTCCCGGCGGCTTCCGTATGAAAGATGGGCATTATGAGGCGATTTGCCCGTATTATATCACCGTCGATGGTGACGCTATGTAATAACAAACTCTCATATCCGGTCCGATGAGCGCATCCGCTTCTTACAGAAAAGTATGCGGATGTTCTATGCGTAACAAATACCACAGGATGTTATTCCTGTGGTATTTGTATATACATGAATAGACATCCATTGATTTAGTACTCGATTTCAACTACGCAATATGCTCTTCAAGCCTCAATATGCGCCATTTCTACAAGCAACCTCACTGTAGAATATCGGTCGCTTCCCGCTGTAATTCACATGAAATTCTATTCATTATCGTAATAGCGCCGTGAGTAATTACAACAACGCCTCTGGATTTTCGAAAAGCGCTTTTAAACGTTTTATATATTCAGCCGGATGAGCAAGGCTCAGCTCGCCATGTTTCAGGTTGGGTGCTATGTAGAGTTGGCTGCCGGCAATGCTGCTTTGCAGCTTCCGTGCCGATTTTTTCATCACACTCATTTCCTTTTCCCCAACGATAATCAGTGTATTAGCTGTTGTTTTCCCAAGCGTTTCTTTGAGCAAATACGTACTATTGCTGAGCATTGTGTTTTGAAGTGATGCTTTGCTGATTTTTTGACTGTCGGTATAATAACGCTTAAACTGCGCCTGCGGCACACATAATTCTCTTGCTTGCAGTTTGGCAAACCACCGCATACGAATCAATGGATAGCTAAGCCCGACCATGAGAGGCGCAAGCAGTTTAACGCTCCGCATCGGGTAGACCAGCGCACTTTCGATAACGGCATACTCCGCAATGTCAGCTTGCTGTGATAACATTTCTACAACAATTTGCGCACCGATAGATAGTCCAGCAAGCGCATACACCTTGCCACCACAAGCGTCTTGCAGATACGCAAGCATTTCCTGCGCATAATGCTCAATGCTGATAAACGTTTTGCCGTATGCTTCACCGTATCCATCAATCACAGGCACAAGTACGCGATAATCGTTTTCTAACAGCCGAATCACCGGCAGCCACGACCACCACGATAGTCCACCCCCATGCAGTAAAACAATACTAGGTGCGTCCTTTGCGCCAAACTCTTTGCAAAGCATGTATGCCTCCATATGAACGTTATTTCTCTGCGATCAGCCCAGTAAATGATAACTATTTCGTTACGGAGTAAACGATCCGATCTCCACCAGGTTTCCTTCTGGATCAGCAATATAGCAGGTGCGCTGCCCCCACGGCTCGGTAACCGGCTCAAGCACTGGAGCCGCGCCTTTGGCAACCACGTCCTTGAACGCGTTATCCACAGCTGCATAATTATCCACACGCAGCGCGATTTCATAATGACCCTGTATCCCTTCGGCATAATGATAGGTACGTTTTGTCATCTTCTCAAAGTCGGATCGGCGGTACAGCAGAAACAGCGTTCCATCCTTCTTCAGAAATACGTTAGAGGTATCTTCATCCTCCTGTATTTCAAACTGTAATACATCCCGGTAAAAGCGAATCATTGCCGCCATATCGGTTACAAAAATGCCAAACCCATCCAGCTTCATTGTATCTTTCCTTTCCTGTAATGTACGATCACATTCATTACGTCATTAATCTCTATTACCCAGTGTACCCACTTATACTTGGACAATTTTTAATTTGAATACAGTCATCGTATCATTTTCATCGGGTAAGAGCAATCCTTTCATAAGCATGTCAACAAAATGACTAAGTCCATGGTATAATAAGCGGGAAATAAACAAACCTATACAAATACGAAACAACCTGTTTCGCTGTGCTTTCCCGCTATTCCAGCAACACTGCAGAAAGCGGAAATAAATAAATTTTGTATGCTATGTATTCGTTTGATAAAGACACACAGGAGGCTTACAGGCATGGATGCACAACAACGTTTTTTTGTCGGTACCTACTCCAAAAGCGAAGGGGATATTTTTACACTCTGGCTTGATCGCGAGCATGAAACGCTCAAAATTGGTCCTATCTATACCGGGTGCATTGATCCTAGCTTTCTTGCGCTTCGGGGCGATTGTTTGTACTCCGTAAGCGAACGCCCCAATGGCGGCGCTGTGGTATCCTACCACGCTGCGCCGGATGGCACGCTTACGCCCACAGCCAGACTGGACGCCCCTTATCCCGGATTGTGTCATGTTTGTATTTGGCCAAAGCAAAATGCGGTGTCTTTTGCCAGTTACTCCGGCAGCGGCGCCCTTACCTGCGCAACGGATGATAGCGGCGTGCTTACCGCCATAACCCAATGGCTTCCCAATTCCGGGCACGGTGTAAACCCCGTCCGCCAGGAGCAGGCACACGTTCACTCGCTTACCGCTGATGCCGCGGGGCGTTTCATGATCGAAGCGGATCTGGGGATTGATCAGCTGCGAATTTTTATAGCAGGCGATGGCGTGTTACTGCCGCATGCCGATATTTCCGTCCCGGCTGGAGAAGGGCCGCGGCATTTTATATTCCATCCAAACGGACGGTACGCTTATCTGGTTACCGAGTTGCTATGCCGTGTGCTGTTTTTTGATTACGATGCAGAAAATGGAATGCTTGCCTTGCAGGAATCCTACGATCTACTGGATGGCAGCGAACCAGAAAACAGCACTGCTGCCGATATTCACCTTACGCCGAATACAAAGTATCTGTATGCATCCGTACGCGGCACACCTCATCTGATCCGTTTTGCAGTAAACGACGACGGCACATTGTCCGGCAGAACGTTTACCCCTTGCGGTGCAAGCGCGGTGCGAAATTTTTGCATCAACACAAAAGGAGCCTACCTGCTGGTGGCCGACCAGAACGCAAACGAAGTGCGCCTGTTTGCCATCCATCCGGAAACGGGTGATTTGAGCGTATGCCTAAGTACCGTTAGCATCCCTTCCCCCGTCTGCATTATCAACGCATAAGCCCAAGCGTTTTACAACGATCCTGCTCGTATCCTTATGGATGGCTTGTAATACCGGCGGCAAGAAAATCGTTAGTTTTCAATAAACCAGCATATGTATAATAACGTTACCGTAACCCCCATGAAAAAGCATCTTCTGTGCCGCCTGAAACGGCCTGCATAGGAGATGTTTTTACGCTTTCAATGCATCGCATTCTTACAGCTGCGTATTGGTTGTGCAGGGCTCATCCGCCTTATCCTTATTGCTCGTTATCTTTAAAAATTGCCCCGTAACTGTTGTATTTTCCTATTCAATTAAGCGTTTTAGGAAAGCCAGAACATAGGGTCTTTACCGCAGAGTTTTGCAAGCGCTTCAGCAAAGAAGTAATCCCCATAAACAATATTCACATGCCTGCCCGCGCCATCATCATGGTAGGATGCCGTACATTGCTGCAATACGCCATATTTCGCATCCGACCAGTCTGCGCTTTGCTCTGCCAATGCAACCAGCATTTTTTCTGCAACAGCATGGTAACGTGCTGCTGCCGCCGTGTCCACTAGTTTTTCCAGCTCCAACAATCCGCAAGCGGCACATGCGCCTGCAATATTATCGATGCGGTATACCTCCGCAGGCTGACAAAAGTCGGAGTCCGTCAGTCCATCGGCCCGGATGTGCGCAATAAAATAGTCGGCTATTTTTTGCGCGGTGTGCAAGTACTCTACCTTTTGGGTTGCCATATAGGTTAGGACAAATCCATACAGCGCCCATGCTTGCCCGCGGCTCCAGCTGGAGCCTACCGCATACCCCTGCCCGGCAGGCTTATCCAGCGCTCTCCCGTCGTCCGGATCGAAAATAACAATATGGCAGCAACTGCCATCCTCACGTACAAACTCCCGCTTTGTCGTATCGGCATGCAGGCATGCAATTTGGGCGAAGCGCGAATCGTCCGTATAGCGGCTTGCCCAATACAGCAGGCAAAGATTCATCATGGTATCAATAATCGCCCATCCGGCACGGTGATCGTTCCATGCGCGGATAAATCCGTTCGGATTATAGCGTCCTGCCAGTATTGTCGCAGCATGCAGCGTGTCCGCAGCCGATTGCTTGCTTCCGTGCAGCTGATAGTCCGCGCCGGTTGAAAGTAAATACATAAAGCCAACATCGTGGTTGAGTAATGTAAAAGTAGATAGTTCCTTCCCCAGCAACGCGCCTACGCGCCGGGCTTCGGTGCGGAACTGTTCCTCCCCGGTAGCGTGAAAAAACAGCCACATGATACCCGGCCAAAAGCCACCCGTCCACCAGCTGTTGCCGTCATAAGGCGCTGCCTGCCAACCGCCATCTCCGCCCCCATAGGGTATCATGTTGCGGTCGGCAGCGTTAGGCATCATCTTTTTATACTTTTGTGCCATTTTATGGAGAGTCGTTTCAGCCCAACTTTGCATATTGGTTAGCCTCCTTGGGGAGTATCATTGCTGCATCGCTTCTAGGAGACGCGTACACTGCGCAAGCCAGCATAGTTTTCCCCGCAGGCAATTTTGCCAGCAACGTTGGCAATGCTGTACGCGGCGACATTAGGTTGGTGTTGGGCTCCGGTGTAATCACTGTTCCTCGTTCATACCCCTGCAACGCGCGGATTACACTTACGCCCCACGGCGCTTTTGCCTCTGCTTTTTGATCGTCTTCCATCTTTTTCACCGTACCATTGCCTTCACGTGCAAGTGCAAAGCCGCCTTCTGCGATCCATACCGGACAATCGCATTGCAAATGGTGTATCCGCAAATGCCACTGATCCGCCAGTGGGATAATTGTCGTTTGTATCCGTACCTGCGGAAAAGGCGACCACGCGGACTCGATTCTTCCCTCTGTTACTTCATAGGAAGAACAGCCATATCTGGGATGATAGGTATCCCCATCCAAGCTAACTGCCAACACACTGTCAAATGCGCCGTCTTTCAGCAGTTTACCCGCTTTGGGTACGCTGAAGCCGAATACGGTTGAATAGGCGAACTTTTCGTATTTCGCTTCGTCGTGTGCGTGCTCATGGGCGTGGTTGCCCGCCGTATAACCGATCACATGGTCGCCCTTACGGTTGCGGGTAATCACCATACGCGCGTGGGGAAGGCATTTTCGGGCTGGTCCTGCAAATGGTTTTTCCTGCGCCATCCAAAACGGGTGATTCTTTGGCAGTGCTAAGCAGGCGAATGTTTTCATCGCCCAGTAGGGCGACCCCGGCCCGTTGTAACCCTCCGCCATCAGCAAATTTGGATATTCGTAACCGATGGTTAATACCCCATCCCGTGTAAAAATCGGTTTATGAAACCATTGCCGCAAGTTTTGTAAAAGCAGGTGTTTCATCACCCCATAATCCACCGCTTCGGTCGTTACCCCCGCGACTGCCGCCATGGCGAAAAAGGCACTTTGCGCAAAACGGTACGTCAAGCTGCGTCCATATGGCAGCGCACTTCCATTTTCATCAAACCAACAGGCAAAATCGCCGGCGATCAGCGCAGCGCGTTCCCGGTACCGCTTCGCCCGTTCCGGATCGGCCTCTTTCATTACAACGGCATACACCAGGCTATAATAATGGAATGCCCACAGGGTATAGTAATCCCGTTGATTTGGGTAATCAAAATACCACCCATCACCTTCATAATGGGTTTCAATCTGTGCAATATCCTCCTCAAGTTGCGCTTGCGAGTAGGCAAGCCCACATACACGAAAGCCGATGTTCACCAGTACGCGAAAGAAAATCCAATTGTTCTTTGGCATATCATGATGGTTAATCTGATCAAGCCATTGGTATAGCTGCTTGCGCGTTTCATCCGGCAGTGAGAAAAAGAACTGCTGTGGTGCAAGTGCCATGCCCATACCGAAAACCGCCATTTCAACCAGCCGTTGGTCATAATCCTCCACCGCACCCCAATACTCGGTATGCGCAGGATTCACCCCGTTGATGATGCCTTTGCGCCATGCTTCCCAAAGCGGCGCTACGGCGGGGCAGTCGCCTATCAGCATAGGAATAATCGCCCAAAGCGGTCTAGCAAAGGCTTCCATTTCAGCAATCGCGGTTGAATAGACAGCCCCGGTTTCGCCCAAATGCAGCCGGGCGTGCCCCAGACTAAGCAGCGGCAACAGCGGTTTGATCATATCGGCAGCCGCACGCTCTACATCTTCGCGTGTTAATAGTGGGTTATTTTGAACGACGTTGTCCATCGGTTTCAACCCCTTTGCAATATAAAATGATAATGGTGCTTTCTCGCTGTTTTAGCAGAAAGGAATATCCGGTATAAGCTGCCCTCGTAGCTGCGCGCCATTCTTGCGTCGGTAACCGGTATCTCTTCAAAGTCAAAGGATAGCGCAGAATCGAACAGTAGAATCACTTTCCCCAGATGCACTTGCCCTGTTTCATCTTTTTCAAGTATCACAGGTTTTTCTCTTGCCATCCATATCCAGCACACCTGCGCAGCCTGTTTCAGCTGTATTTCATCCTCTATCTTGACTTCTTCCGTAACCACAAGCGTACGGCGGTATCCCAGCAGCCCCGCTTCCGGCGGATAAGCCGCCTGTAATTCCATCGTAACCATATTACCGTCTGCTGCTATCTGATCCGTTTTATACTGCGCGCCAGCCTGCTGTTCCACGCCGCCAATCAACGGCAGGTTATGGTATGCCGCCCTTGTATTCCATAGGGTATACCGTTCGCTGGAAAATGTTTTGGCAGTATACACCATATTCCCCGCATCGACGAATACCGGTTTGCCATCGCAATAAATAACCACCGATCCCACGTCATTATGGTTATGGCTTTCACCATTATTGCCGCCTTTAATGGCGGCATAAAATCCATTGCGTTCAAGGGCGTACAGTTGCAGCGCGGGCAGTGACAGTGAACCATCACGCTTTTGTGCAACACCCACCGGATTACGGCGGGTAAACAACGCATCCATAACCCTGCGCATCTGGGGTGTATCCCGCATCGGCTGATAACCTGTGCGTTTGCAAATTTCATTACCCAGCGCCATCATAGCCGTGTTTTGCGTGCGGATGCCAAATGTGTATAGCCTTTCTCCATCCAAAAGCGGCTTGGCATCACAATCCGCAAAGTTTAAAAACCATTCTCCGCTTACGTGTGCTTTGACTGGAAAAGTAGCAATGTTGCGAACAAGCGGATCGTGATAATAGTCTAGTGCTCCGCCTGTTGCCACCCGCAATGTTTCCAGACAATCCAGCAAACTGGCGCCAGCCATATTCCAATAAGCAACGCCTTCGTCGCAGCCCCCGTCCTCCGGTTGGCTTACCAGATAGCGATCCAGCATCGCCAGCGCGCGGGTCAGCGCAGCAGCAATGCGGGCGTCGTCTTCCTCCGCCAGTAAAAAGGAATCCATCACATTGGATAGTATCCACGGCGTCCAGTTGTTCAGGTTCTTGCGCACGAAACCCATCCACCAAAAATCATCCCGCTGCATAAACGGGGTAAAAATCCGCTTTTCAAGCGCAAGCTGTACGCGGTTCCGCACCATTGGGGTAACAGCGTCCAGCCTCTCCCCTAGCAAAAAAACCGCATAAGCGAGCGTTGCCCCGGTTTGCGCCGCAAATAAATCCAAGCCTTGTGTACGCACATCCGGCAAAGGCGTCCATTTTTCGTGACCGGGCAAGCCGTTGGCAGCACCGTTATGAGCTGGAATGACCCATGTAGATTCTTCGCAAATCGCCCATATTCCATCAATAATAGCATTCAGAAAAGTGCCCTTATCTTCCGCGCATTCAGCCAATACCGCACGAATCAGCAAACTACGCCGCTTAAAATAAGGCTCTTCATACGTTCTGCGGTCCCCGTGGGAAGCATACTTCAGGTATGCTGTTGCCGACAGCTGGGGGTATCCCTGCAGGGCAACACAGCCTTCAGCGATTAAGGACTCCCGATCGTCCAGATTTTCCCACGCCTGCCGCTGCGATACGCGCGGATAAGGCACGCGTTCTTCGCGAGGCACAAGTAAGTCGTCTATTTTACCTTCCGGAAGCGCTTCAAGCAACAAACCAAATCATCAGCCTTTCAACCCTGTGGTTGCAATGCCCTCAATAAAATACCGTTGCAGGAACAAAAAAGCAAGCGTTACCGGCACCAGCGAGCAAAGCGATGCAGCCATAATCAGATGATAATCCGTAGAAAATTGCTGGATAAAGCGCTTTAACCCAATTTGGATGGTCTTTACGCTATCGGTAGTCAGGTAAATCAGCGGCCCCATATAATCATTCCACGTGTTTACAAAGGTGAAAATCAACAGGGTCGCAATAGCGGGTTTGGCCAGTGGCATAATGATTTTCCACCAGATACCGTACTCGCTTAATCCGTCGATACGGGCCGCTTCGCTCAGCTCGTTGGGGATGCTCAAGTAGAATTGTCGCATCAGGAACACACCGAAAGCCGAAAAACTTTGCAGTACAATCAATGCCCATAGCGTATCGTATAAACCCACTTGCCGCATCATAATGAACTGCGGCAGCATATACACCTGCCAGGGAACCGCAATGGTGGCGATATAAGCCAGAAACAATGCATCCCGGCCGCGGAATTTCATTTTGGCAAAGGCGTAGGCGGCAAATGTTGAAGTAATGATTTGCATAAAGGTTACAGCAACAGAAACCACCGTAGTGTTCTTAAAATATATCAGCAGAGATACACGCTGCCAGATCACCACATAGTTTTCCCAATGCGGCTGAGCTGGAATCCATTGCATGGGGTAGCGAAATACATCCTTATCCAGTTTTAAGGAGGAGGACACCATCCATGCAAACGGAATCAGTGCTAAAAATGCAAACACCAGCAAAAAGAAAATCAACACGCCTTTGGCAACAGTTTTCCCTTGTATAGGAGCCCTTCTATGGGCGTTGTGCTTTACAATATCCATGGTCGGTTCCTCCTTTCTTAGAGATAGTTCACCCATTTTTTCTCTGCCCGGAACTGGATAACGGTAATCACGATCACAATGATAAACAGAATCATCGAAACCGCGCTTGCTACGCCGTATTTAATCTGCGTAAAGCTCAACTCAAATATATACGTGACCAGCATCTTTGTGGCGCGGCCAGGGCCGCCCTCCGTCATGATGGCGACGGTATCGAAAATTTTAAAGCAGGTAATCGTCATCAAAATACTTACAAAAAACGTGGTCGGCGTAAGCATCGGCAGTGTGATTTTGCGGAATTTCTGCCATGCGTCCGCCCCATCCACCGTAGCGGCTTCATACAGTTCTTTGGGTACGCTTTGCAGCCCTGCCAGATACATAACCATATAATAACCCGCGCTGCGCCATACACCGACAATAATAAGCGATACCATAGCCAGATCGCGGCTCTGCGTCCATGATTTATTAATGTTGATACCAAAAACCTTGAAAAACTCGTTTACAGGGCCGTATTTTAAGAGCATAAAGCTCCAGCATACACAAATGGCAACAACCGACGCTACGTAGGGAAAGAAAAAGATCGTCCGGAATAAATTTGCGCCTTTGCTGGTTTTGTTCAGCACTAGCGCCAGCCCCAGCGAGGAAATCACCGTAAGTGGAACAGTGAATAGCGTATAAACCGTTGTATTGCGAATGGTAATCCCCAGATCACTGCGGGCAAAATTAAAATTCTTAAAAATCGTTTTAAAATTTTCAAGTCCCGCCCACGAGATAGAGCTTAATGCGCCGCCATTCCAGTTTAAAAATGCCAGCACAATGGAAAACACCACCGGTATAAGCGTAAAAATTGCAAAGCCTAAAAAGTTGGGAGCAAGAAAGGAATAGGCAATGAGAGTATTGCGCTTTTCCAGCTTGCTCATTCGCTTAACGGCTTTTCCGTCCATTGTCAGCCCTCCTTGGGAATACGCAATGTACACCTTTATTAGCGCGCATGCGCTGCTTACCACCTGACGAAAGAAGCCGGGAAGGAAGTACTCCTCCCCGGCGCAGGAACATTGAACTTATTCGGCCAGTACTTCAGCAGCACGGCTGTCCATTTCAGCAACGCCTTCATCCACACTGAGCTCGCGGCTCATGATCAGTGTATGCTCTTCGTTTACAATGGTTTTTATTTCGCTTACCTTATCACCGATCGGCCATTCCAAACTCATCGAAGACGGTACCAGCGCAGCGCGGCAAGCGTCATCCGCAGGGAACCCTTCGGCGGACGCCATGGTCGCAGCGATTTCGTTGCTCACATATGCAGGGCGGGTGCCAACGGCGGCAATCGCCTTTGCGCCTTCTTCAGAACAGCGCCAGGAGATAAACTTCCAGGCCGCATCCTTATTCAGCGTGTTTTTATTGATGCAAGCACCTGTGATAGAGCCGAAACTCGCACCGGCGGCTACATCTTCCATATGCGGTACAGCCACAAAGCTCCAGTCGAAATCGAAAGTTCCTTTGGCTTTTTCGCTAATCAGCGTAGCGGCGAACCAATAGCCCATCGGCAACATGGCAATGTTGCCCTGATAGAACGCTGCGGAGTAATGCAAATTGGCAGCTTTAAGTTCCGAATAAGCCTGGCAGACGCCCTCGTCTTCCAGCCCAAGCGTCAGGTTATAGAAGTATTTCAGCGGTTCATAGGTACCGTCTGCAAGGGTATAGTCGCTACCACAGACAGCCCAATTGCATACAGCGCTCAGCCATGTATGGTAATGCGCGCCATAAATTTTGTCGATGCCTTCTCCGCTGGTCATCCGGCGTGCCAGTTCCGCGTACTGATCCCACGTCATATCATTGGTGGGATATTCAATACCGGCTTGGTCGAACAATGTTTTGTTGTAGAACAGCACCCAGAAATCGCTACGGTACGGCAAGGCATACAGGTTGCCGTCGGTGCCGCGATAATTGTTTTCAAGCCCCAGATAGTGGCTCAAGTCGTAAATATTCGCCGCCACATCCGCTTCCAGATCAAGCACAAAGCCCTGTGCGATCCAGTTTTGCAAGTCGCTTAGCTCTTTAACGTCGAAAACGTCGGTTGTATCGCCGCCGCTGAGCATTGTTGTGGTTTTAATGGCATAATCCTGCGAAGCCACATCCACATATTGCAGGTCGATATCCGGGTAAGCGGCTTCGAAAGCCTCTTCCGTAGCGGTAAGATAGCCGCCGGTCGTCGTGTCCCAGGATGCAACGGTCAGTACAGTTTTCTCTTGTGCCGCGGCGGAGCTACACACACTAAGAAGCATGACCACGACCAGCGCCAGAGATGCCCATTTTTTCATTTTTACGATCCTCCTTCAGAGCTTGGAACAATTGGAATCGCTTCCAATACTATTTGTGTGCTCGAAGCCTCTCAATTGTCATCGCTCACTATTTATGTAGATTTTAGCATTGATTTTTATCATTGTCAACATTATTTCAACAATTATTCCACAATATTCCTGTATTTTATTTGGAATCGATTCCAATTTTATATTGCATTTCACCTGTATTTCCGCTATAATAAGTTTATCAGTACAAAGGAGAAAACCGATGGCCGAGAAGATCACCATTTACGATATCGCTGCCGAGGCAAAGGTTGCACCCTCTACCGTTTCCCGTGTTTTAACACATCACCCCAACGTGAGCGCAAAAACAAGGGAAAAGGTGCAGGCCATAATTAACAAATATCATTTTACACCCAGCCTGTCTGCACAGGCGCTGGAGCAATCCCGCCAGAGCAACAAAACCATCGGCGTGATTATCCCGGAAGTAACGGATCACTATTCCGGTAAGATACTTTGTGCCGCGGACCGGGAAGCCCGCCGTTTGGGGTATCAAACGCTGCTGTTTCAGCTGCCCGGAAACGAAAATTATGACATGAATGATATTGTAAACCAGCTTATCCGCAGGCGTTTAAACGGGGCGCTCTATTCTGGCGGCGTGCTGGAAGCAATGCGCCCGGAACTGCCCGCCGCACTAAACCGGCTGATGGAGTACATGCCGCTGGTGGCTATATCGCCACCCATCGCCGGCGTGAATTGTACTTTTTTACATAACGATCTGGAAACCACCATGTACCACGCCGTACAGCACCTGTATATGCTTGGGCACCGCCGGCTGGCCTTTATTGGGGGTGCGCGCGACATGCGGGAATCCGGCGCCCGTACACGCGGTTATCTGCGGGCAATTCAGGACCTTGGACTTATGGATATTCCCTCCTTCCACGGTGAAGGTGGTTTTACCCCGGAATCCGGCGAAATTGCAGTTTTACGGTTATTCTCCGAAACTGATGAAGCCCATCGCCCAACCGCCATTGTCGCCTTTAGCGATTTGGTTGCTTTGGGTGCCATGAAACAATTAAACATCATGCGATTGCGTGTGCCGCAGGATGTGGCGATCATCGGCTGCGATAATACCTTTTTCAGCCAATACACCACCCCGCCGCTCACAACCATTGATTTATATAGCGAAGAACGCGCCCGTACCGCTGTAAACGAGTTGGTGAATTGTTCACAGGGGTCTACCCCCAAACCGCCGTTCACGCTGGTACGTGCACCTGCACTAATCGTACGTGAAAGCTGCGGAGTCATGCTGGGACGACGCGAGAATCTGTAATCAAAAGCGCCAGGGGGGGATATATGTGAATACCATCCGCATCGTTCGGCAGGGGCGGATTTTAGCCGAAAGCACTGCCGCCGGAGAAGCCCAACTTTACTTCCACGGGGAGTATATACCCGGAGACAGCTTTGTTTTTTCCAGTACATCACAGCGGGTTACTGTTGGTATCGACCATACCATACAACCAGCAAGGCTGTTTTTACCGGAAAAACAATTCACCTACCCATTGCCGTTGTCCGGCGACGGATTACTCCCCTATCCGCCTTTTGCTTTTCAGGGGGAGCATCATATACTAACGATATGTGAGGATACGGAAAACGAGTACCGTAACATTGCCTGTAATCCCGTTGATTTACGCGCACCATCCGGCGCTTACCCCCACGCAAGCGCCAATGTGGAAACGCGCGATGAAAGTGTATTTTTCGCGCGGAATGTGATCGACGGCTTTCACACGGCGGCAGGCCACGGCGAGTGGCCCTATCAAAGCTGGGGAATCGGCGCGCGTACAGATGCTAAAATCCACCTCGATTTCGGACGCAAAGTATGCGTCAACGCTATCGTTTTGTATTTACGTGCGGATTTTCCGCACGATGCGCATTGGGTCAGCGCAACGCTTCATCTATCCGACGGATACCAAAAGTCCTTTGCGCTCCAAGGGATCGACGGACCCCAACGCTTCGATTTAGAGGGTTGGCACACGATTACATGGGCAACGTTGGATCATCTCGTTAAAAGCAATCAACCCTCTGCCTTTCCCGCTTTACGGCAATGGGAAGTGTATGGCACGGATGCGAATGAAACAAAGTGTTAAAAAACCACTGTTCCTTATGCCTCGTGTGCGTTTAACAGTATTATAAACTGATACACGCAAACCAGATAGTCCGATTTGTACTGAACTGTAAACGTTGTTTCACGTAAGGCACAAAATAAAAAGCACAATATCATCGTCATGGACTATCATTATATGCAAACAGCAGAGAATGTGAAAAGCCACATCCTCCGCTGTTTTCGTTTTCTACGTTCAGTATCCACTTTATGGCTGTAATATCCTATCAATCATCGCCAGTTCTTCGGCGGTAAAGGCAAGGTGTTCCAGCATCTGTACATTTTCTGTAATCTGTGCAGGCTTACTTGCGCCAATCAATACACTGGTAACCACTTCATCCCGCAGTACCCACGCCAAAGCCATTTGCGCCAAGCTCTGCCCTCGTCCTTCGGCAACCTCATTCAGCTGCCGGATAACCGATAGCTTCTCCTCCGTTATATCCGTCGGCTTTAAATAGCGCGGGTCGTGGCCTGCACGCGAATCAGCAGGGATGCCATGTAAATAACGGTTGGTCAGCATACCACCCGCAAGCGGCATAAAGGCAATACAGCCCACCTTCTCACGGTGAAGCACATCCGTAAGCCCATCTTCTACCCAGCGGTTCATCATGTTATACCGCGCTTGATGAATCAGCAACGGTATCCCCAGCTTTTTCATGGTTTGCACAGCTATCTCCGTTTGTTTCGCATTATAATTGGAGATACCTACATACAGCGCCTTGCCGCTATGCACGGCGGACGCCAACGCGCCCATCGTTTCCTCGATCGGGGTTTCGGGGTCTGGCCGATGATGGTAGAAAATATCCACATAATCCAGATGCATACGCTGCAGGCTCTGATCCAAGCTGGATAGTAGGTATTTTCGGCTGCCAAAATTGCCATACGGTCCCGGCCACATGTCGTATCCGGCTTTGGTGGAAATTACCAATTCATCCCGGTATGGTTTCCAGTCGCGCAGCATATGTACGCCAAAATTACGTTCCGCTTCGCCATAGGGCGGGCCGTAGTTGTTTGCCAGGTCAAAGTGTGTAACGCCATGGTCAAACGCTGTGCGCAGCAAGCTTTGTTGCGTTTCAAACGGGGTAATGTTACCAAAATTATGCCATAAACCGAGTGATAATACCGGCAACAGTAAACCGCTGGCGCCGCAACGGCGGTACTGCATGGCAGAATACCGGTTTTCATCCGCTATGTACGTCATTATGATCCTCCCTGTTTCTTTGGTTTCTTGAGAAAAGAATTTCGCTTGCTTGTCTGCGTCTTCTCCCTCACCAGTGATAAAAACATTATACGCCAAACCAGGCTAAACTTCCATGGAAACAGGCGTAAAGCGCAAAAAACGGGCGTTTTCATCCTTCGATGAATACGCCCGTTAATACTGCCTTAACCCGACTGGTTATAGACCTCACAATCCCAACGCGGTCTTTTACAGCAGATGCGCACACTCCTTATCAAACCCAATAAATGCCTGATCGCCAACTTTATAAATCTTTTTGTTTACAGGGCAGTTATCCGCAATTTTCACCAGCGTGTCCCCCGCGCGGACATGGTAGTTTTGATAGCTGCCCATAAAGCAGCTTAGCTCCACCGTGCAGGGTAAAAGCCCGCTATCGCCTATCAGCACCGCTTCTGGCCGCAGCACCACTTTGCAATCCTGCCCCGCTTGCATTGTACGTGCGGTTTCTACAAGCGCCTCATGGCCATCAACCGTCACACGGCAAAGCGCGCCCTCCATTCCAGAAACCTTCCCTTGCAGAAAATTCGCCTCTCCAATAAAGTCCGCTACAAACTCGTTTACCGGATGGTAGTAAATCTCCATCGGCGTGCCTGCCTGCACAATTTCGCCCTTGTTCATAATGATAATCCGATCGCTGATGGACATGGCTTCGCTTTGATCGTGCGTTACATAGATCGCCGTAATCCCCAACGTTTGCTGTATACGGCGAATTTCGGTACGCATGCTGACGCGAAGCTTCGCATCCAGATTGGATAACGGCTCATCAAACAGCAGCACGCCCGGCTCCACCACCAATGCGCGTGCCAGCGCAATACGCTGCTGCTGACCGCCGGAAAGCTGGTTGGTCATGCGGGCTTCCATGCCATCCATTTCCACCAGATTCAGTATATTGTGCACGCGCTCCTCAATTTCTGCCTTGGACAGTTTCCGTAGGCGCAAACCATACGCTACATTATCAAACACATTATAGTGCGGGAAAAGCGCATAACTCTGGAACACCATCGCAGTATCCCGCTTGTTGGGCGTCAGCTCGTTAATGGGTTCGTCTCCCAAGAAAATCTCGCCTTCATCAGGGCTTTCAAATCCGGCAATCATACGCAGTGTCGTGGTTTTGCCACAGCCGCTCGGACCCAGCAGGGTTACAAAGGCACCCGGCGCAATATCCAAATCGGCATTACGCACAGCATAAAAATCCTTACCCGTTTTCGGGTCCTTATAAATTTTGGAGATATGGGAAAGCCGTACGCCTTTACTGATATTAGCCATTTTTCTCCGCCTCCCTGATCTTCTTGCTGGTTCCGAAATACTTAATAAACAGGTTCATCAGCAGGATCGAGCCATACACGATGAGTATCAGGATTGTCGCGTAGGCGCATGCTTCGCCGAATTTTCCCTTTTCCGCAAACTCGTTAATCTGTGTTGTAATCAGCAGGAACTTCGGCGTTACCAACAAAATAATCGCGCTGATTGCCGTAATGGAGCGGACGAACGTTGTAACCAATCCGCTAAAGAAGCTGTCTTTGATAAGTGGCAACGTGATAGACATAAACACTTTGCCGCTGTTTGCCCCTAAATCATACGCGCTTTCTTCAATGGAGTGGTCAATTTGTCGCAGGGCGGATATACCGCTGCGCGTTCCGACCGGCAGGCTGCGCACAATGAACACAATCACCAGTATCATCCCGGTACCGTATAATCCCTGTAAAATACCACTGCCAAAGATGCCGTTGGCAAATCCGCGAATATACCCAACACCGAGTACCGTACCGGGCACCGCCATAGCCAGCATGCTCACAAACTCAATCAACGCTTTTGAACGGAATTTCTTTTTTACCACCAAATAGCTGATCACCATCGATAACAATGCTGTAATCGGCGCGGCGATAATCGACAACATAAACGAATCACGAAACGCTCTGGCCCCGCCGCCGTATTTGAAAATATACTCAAAATGAACTAAGCTCAGGGAGTAATTCCGTCCCCACAGCTTAAACAGTGCGCCAAACGGTACGCTGATATACATCAACACCACAAAACCGCTGAACAGTGTGCACAGCAGGGTAAGCGGCCGCGTAACGCTGTTATCGGTTATCAGCATTCGTGCGCGGCTGGCTTTACCGGTCAGGGTGGCGACAGTTCGTTTCTCCAGATAATATTTTTGTATCAGGAATAGCAGTAACGTTAAACTCAACAGCACCACTGCCATGGCGGCGGCGCCCTCCTTGTCGTAAGCCCCCGTTACCTGTAGGTAAATCGTCGTTGCCAGCGTGTCGTAGCTGCCACCGATTATCATAGGGTTTGCAAAGTCGGCAACCGACTCGATAAACGTTACCAAAAAGGCATTGCCAAGCCCCGGCAATAGCAGCGGAAATGTAACGGTCGTAAACACCTTCCAGCGGGACGCTCCCATATCCCGGGAAGCTTCCTCCAGCGAAGGATCAATATTGCGCAAAAGTCCCTTGAGCATCAAGTAGCAGACAGGGAAAAACGTAAGCGTCTGTACGATAGCAATGCCCTTGAGACCATAAATTTCACTGTCGTAAATACCCAGCAGCGTGCGGGTAATCAAGCCGCTGCGGCCGAATAAGAGAATCATACTCAGAGATAGCACAAACGGCGGCGAAACCACCGGCAGTAAGCTAACCACATCGAACAGCTTTTTCATGATACGGGATCGTACTTTCATATATACGTCCACATATGCAAAAAGCAAGCCGATCAACGTACTGGCCAGTCCTGTAATCATGCCTAACGCAAGCGTGTTGGTAAATGCCACACGGAAGCGCTGCAAGCTGAGCACCCGCGAAAAAACATCCAACGTAAAACCGGTTTCACTGTTAAAAATGCTGTTCACCAGCAGGGTCGCCAGCGGATACAAAATAAACAGCAATAAAAAGATTAAAAGTACAACAATGGTGGATACCATGATCGGGTCCCCAAACAGCTTTTTTCGGTCGAGCCTTTTCCCTTGTGATGGTGCTCCAACCATAGAGACAGCCCCCTTTAATGCAGTGCTTTCGTCGCAGCTTTCATACTGCACATCGAAATACCGGAGCAGTGTACCCGGATATCGCCATGTAAAACGGGAGGATGACGGTTCTCGTCATCCTCCGCGTCCGTCACTTTGGTTTTCTTATTCCGTCTGGAAACGGTTGTCTGCCGCTGCGCCGATTGCCTCGAAGAACTCTTCCACATACTTGGAGGTGTTCTGCTTCGCGTCTTCAAAATCATATGCGATCGTATTGTTGGGGTCCAAACCAAACTGCGTTGCCTCGGCAGGCTGCTCGGCATTATCAATCACCAGGAACTGATAGCTCTCGGCGGTTTTTGCCAAGTTGACGCATTCGGGGCTCAACGCATATTCTACCCACAGCTTCGCGGCGTTGGGATGCTTTGCGCCTTTGAAGATTGCGGTAGCGCCCACTTCGTAGCTGGTGCCGCTTGCCGGAAGAATCAACTGAATGTTGTCATACCCAGCCAGAATCTGCGTAATGCCGTCGTGCAGGAAGCCGATGCCAATTACACATTCACCTGGGCCGACCATTTTCGCCGGGCCGGAACCGCTCTTGGTATACTGGGCAATGTTCTTATCCAGCGCAACCAGATATTCCATGCCGGCATCGTGGCCCTTCATCTGCACCATGGTATTGATAACAAGTTTAGCCGTACCGGATGTATTGGGGTTCGCCATCCAGATCAGGCCCTGATATTCAGGTTTCAGCAGATCGTCCCAATCCTGCGGCGCTTCCAAGCCGAGGCGGGCCAGCTCTTCGGTATTCACCATGAAGCCCAGAATACCCTTGTAGATGCCGTACCAATAGCCATCCTTATCGCGATACAGATCGCTGGTAAGGTGAATGGCGTTTTTCGCGTCATACGCTTCCAACAGCCCTTTGGCAGTGCTCTCGTTATAAGGGTCGGTAGTGCCGCCAAACCAAACATCACCACTGGGATTGCCGTTTTCTTCCTCGATCTTTGCGGCAACTTCACCGGTGGAAAGGCGTTGACGGTTTACGGTAATGCCATACAGCTCCTGGAAGTGGTCGCAGGCTACATTCATATAAGCTTCTTCACAGGAAGCATATACGGTTAGTTCGCCTTCCGCCTGCGCAGCCGCAATCAATTCAGGATCGACCGCGTCGGTAGTGGCTTCAGCCGCTGCAAAGCTTGCCGTACCAAGCACCATAAGAGTGGACAATAAGATCGCCAGAAATTTCTTCATCAGGCATCGTCCTTTCCAATTGTGTGTTTGTTTTATTGTAAATTCCTTTTTACAAAGTATAAAACGAAATGTAAACTTTGTCAATCCATTCACGTAATCGATTATGGCTGAACGCCTTTCCGTATCAATGTTTTTCCTGCTTGAGCCGCTAGTGTTTTTATGCTAGTATAATACTAATCTGGAGGTGAGAGGATGCTTTATCATCCGTTAGGTAAAACCGGTATACAAGTTTCAGCCGTTGTGTTCGGCGGCATCATCAACATGGACGAAACGCAGGAGGCCTCCAACCAATATGTCGCCAGCGCAATTGATGCGGGCGTCAATTACTTCGATGTTGCCCCTACCTACGGCAATGCCGAAGAAAGGCTTGGCCCTGCTCTTGCGCCTTACCGTAAGGATGTGTTTTTAGCCTGCAAATCCGAACAGCGCAGCGCGGAAGGCGCACGAAAGACAATGGAAGATTCCCTGCGCAAACTGCAAACCGATCACTTTGATGTGTTTCAGCTGCACGCGCTCACAACCGAGCAGGATTTAGACTTGGCTTTCGGCCCGGGCGGTGCTATGGAAACCGTGCTGAAGGCCAAGCAAGACGGTAAAATCCGCAATATCGGCTTCTCTGCACACAATGAAGACATAGCGCTTCGCGCACTTACGCTGTTTGATTTTGATACCGTCCTGTTCCCGCTGAACTGGGCACTTGGAATCCAACGTGGTTGGGGCGACCGTATTTCCGAAGCGGTTAAAGAAAGAGGCATTGGATTGCTGGGTATGAAGTCCCTCGTGCGCCGCCAATGGCGGGAGGGCGAAGAACGGCGCTATCCCAAATCGTGGTGCCAGCCCATTTGGGGCGACGATGCGCTTGGCGTCGCGGCCATGAAATATGCAGTCTTGAAAGGTGCCAATACATTGGTTCCTCCGGGTAATTACGAGCATTTTTCATTCATGCTTAAACACGCGGACGCCAGCTTTACCCAGCCAATGACAGAGGAAGAATGGGCTATGCTGCGCCGCGAAGCCAAGGAAGCCGCAAACGAACTGATTTTCTAGCCGCCTACATTGCCGAAAAATCATATTACATTTACTCTTTGATAACCCATAAGCATTGTTTGTAAATCACACACGAACAAAGGGCAAAACTCGGCGCATAAAGGCTGCTGCGTATATAAATGTACGTGGCAGCCTTTCATTATTGGACTTTACCTGTTATTGATTATGGTAAATAAACAATTGATTGGATGATAGAATCTCAATTACTTACATATTATTAATTGATTTACCTCTTTCGTTCCATGAGAAAATATCCCTTGTTACGCGGTATCAATTGATACTAAATAGCGCACATTGCGTGCTTGGCTATATGATGGTCGCTTGCTAACCCATCGCAATCCAATTACCCGCTAATCAACCACGCCAATCTTTTAATCCTATTTTATTACGCTTTTAGGCTATTTCCCGATATCTCCATGCAAATGTGAAACCGGTACTACATTTCGCAATAACGCCCACAACGTATCTACGCCGTCTGCAATTTGCGCATGCGGCAGTAAAAAAGCCTGCCCCGGAGACAGGTAAAGATAAGTGCAGTTTTTCCTGCGATAAACCGCGTAAATTTGTTCCCACGCAATATATTGGTTCTCTTTCGCCATTGTTATTCCCAATCCGTTTGTGTCCGCGGACAGCGAGTAAGCAAGCCGCGGTTTATCCAGTTTCATTCTGTCGGACTGTGTTTTAATAGAGAGTAGATAGCTGAAAAAGTATACGCATGGAAGCACAATACCAACACTGAGCAACACCCCCGCTAGTAACAAAGCCTGATCGTTGCGAAAGCGTGCTAAATACGAGATTAAAGAAAAAGCAAAAAATATACCGGCAAATACCGCGGGCGAGACCCATCTTTTTTGCCTGCAAAATGCATCAAAAAGTGCAAAATTCCGGAAAATTTTTTTTGAAATTCTTACATCAATTTTTAATACAACTATTGTCCCGGACATGCGTTCAGCTCCCAATTTATAATGGTTTCTTGTGTATCCTTATTGTATAATTAATGCAAATAATTGCAATGATTTAAATAAATTTTGTGCATATTAAACAAATATAGTGCTTATTTTTTAACTTACATACCAGTGGACAGCGCTGTTTAGTTTTGGTATATTTGTATAAGATTTGTTAGCGTTGCTAAACAAAATATCCAAAACACTTAAGGAGGAGAACTATGAAAAAACTGTGTTGTGCTCTGGTTGCTATGGTAATGGTGCTGGGTCTGGCTATGGTCGGCAGCGTTGCTGAAACCGCAGATTTCGGCGATGTCGCCAATGATCCCCAAGTAACTCTTACGTATGCAGAGGTAAACCCGCTTGATTCTATTGTTGGCCAGACTGGAACCGCTTTCAAAGAAAAAGTGGAAGAACTGTCCGGTGGTTCCATCATCATCGACATTCAGGCCAGCGGTGTGCTTGGCTCTGAAAACGATGTGCTGGATTCCATGCTTGCTGGCGGCGATACGATTGATATGTCTCGTATTTCCGCTTTCGCGCTGACCAGCTACGGCTGCAACAAATCCAAGCTGCTGTCGATCCCCTATACATTTGCCAATCGCCAGCACTTCTGGAACTTTGCTAACAGCGATCTGGCTTCCGCGTTCCTCAACGAGCCGGAAGAATTGGGTCTTGGCATTCGCGGCATCTTCTATGGCGAAGAGGGCTTCCGTCACTTCTTTACCAAAGAAGCGGTTAATTCCATTGAAGACCTGGCTGGTTTGAAACTTCGTGTTTCCAACGACCCCGTTATGACCGGCATGGTTTCCGGCCTGGGTGCCAGCGCTACCGTTGTTGCGTACAACGAGCTGTACTCTGCGTTGCAGACCGGCGTTGTAGACGGCGCCGAGCAGCCCATTGCCAATTACAAATCCAAGGCCTTCTACGAAGTCGCTCCCAACATGATCCTCGACGGACACACACTTGGCGCGGTTCAGGTGGTTATCTGCGATGCAAGCTGGAACAAGCTTACCGAGAACCAGCAGAATGTGATCATGGCCGCTGGCGCTTACGCGCAGGATTTCAACGCCGCACTTTCCGAGTCTGAAGAGCAGAAGGTACTGGAAGAGCTGAAAGCCATGGGCGTGAACATCGTCGAAGTTACCGACAAGAGCGCTTGGACGGCTGCTTGCGCGGATGTTATTGCGACGAACACGGCGGGTCAGGAAGAACTGTATCAGCAGATTCTTGATATGAAATAAGCTCTGTACCCGAAATTGTGGAATGAATGACTTTTGGACGCAGGGAGTTAACAATGCCCTGCGTCCGATTTTTCCATACGTGAAAGGTGACGATGGCGATGCTTAAAGTTTTTGAAAAGCTCGATCGGGTCAAGCCTTTGTATGACAAGGCATATACCGTAATTCTGTTTATTTGTAAGATATTATTAATTGCGGACATCGCAATTACCACGCTCACCGTTTTAGGTCGTTATGTTTCTTTTATCCCAGACCCCTCCTGGAGCGAGGAAGTTATTTTAACGTTGATGACCTATATGGCAGTACTATCCGCCGCTTTGGCGATCCGTCGCGGCGCACATATCCGCATGAGTGCGCTGGATAAGTATTTACCGAAAAAATTATTGTATAGTCTGGATATCTTTTCTGACCTTGCTGTTTCGGCCCTTGCCATCGTTATGATCGTGGTGGGCTTAAGGTACGCATCCGGCATCGGCGGTAAAGGCACATACATTTCCATGCCTTTCCTGTCAAAATTTTGGATGTATTTCCCGGTGCCGTTAGCTGGCTGCGCTATGCTTCTGTTTGAAATCGAATCCATTTATAACCACATTAAAAAATTCTTTGTGAAGGACGGCGATGAAAAATGACGACAGCGACCATTGCAATCATCATTTTGCTGGGCAGCTTTCTGCTGATGATCCTTCTTCGGTTCCCCATCGCATACGCGGTAGCGATATCCTCAATTCTCTGTCTGCTCTATCAGGGGTATAACCTCGTTACCGTTTGTCAACAGATGGTAAAAGGCATCTTCTCTTTCAGCTTAATGGCCGTTCCGTTCTTCATTACGATGGGTGTTATTATGGGCAGCGGAGGCATATCGCAAAAGCTCATCGCGCTTGCGGATGCCTGTGTAGGCTGGATGCGCGGCGGCATGGCTATGGTGAATATTGTTGCCTCCTATTTCTTCGGCGGCATTTCCGGTTCGGCCGCAGCCGACACCGCTTCGCTGGGCACCATTTTGATTCCGATGATGGTGGAACAGGGGTATGACGATGATTTTTCCACCGCCGTTACCATTACCTCCTCCTGTGAAGGCTTGCTGGTACCTCCCAGCCATAACATGGTTATTTACGCCACAACAGCCGGCGGCCTTTCCGTTGGCGCATTGTTCCTGGCCGGTTACCTCCCTGGCGCTCTGCTGGCGATCAGCCTGATGGTCGGTTCGTACATCATCTCTGTCCGGCGCAACTACCCCAAGGGCGATAAATTCAGTTTGCGGAATTTGGCTGTACAGTTCGGCAAATCCTTTTGGGCGCTTGCCGCCGTATTGATTGTGGTATTCGGCGTCGTAGGCGGCGTATTCACCGCGACGGAATCCGCCGCTATCGCTGTTCTTTACAGCTTGATCGTAAGCGTATTCATTTACAAAGGCATCACCTGGAAAGGCGTATGGAAAGCACTGGGCGAGTGTATCAATACCCTGTCCATCGTGCTGATTTTGATTGCAACCTCCAGTGCATTTGGGTACTGCCTAACGATTTTGCATGTGCCTACACTGGCTGCTACTGCAATTACCAGCATCACGGATAATCCGATTATCCTTGCGCTGCTGCTGAATATGATACTGCTTATTTTGGGCTGTATTATGGATATGGCGCCGATTATTTTAATCTCAACGCCAATCCTGCTCCCGTTGGCTCTGCAAATTGGGATGAACCCCATTCAATTTGGTATCATCATTATTTTAAACTGCGCCATCGGTTTACTCACACCGCCAGTCGGCTCTGTGCTATTCATCGGCTCCGCCGTTGGCAAGGTGCCCATGGAGCGGGTTGTAAAATCCACCATGCCCTTTTATATTTGCATGATCATTACTCTTTTGCTGGTTACCTTTATTCAGCCGATCAGTATGATCCTGCCGACACTTTTGGGATAATCACAAGGAGAGAACTGTTGCATGAAAATGACTTTTCGTTGGTACGGCTCCGGTAGCGAGTCGATCACGCTACGCCAAATCCGCCAAATTCCAGGCATTACAGGCCTTATGGGCGTATTGGATGATAAAGCTGCGGGCGAGGTTTGGAGCGAGGATGAAATAAAGGCGTATATTGACGAGGTGCATAGCGCCGGACTTGCGTGTGAAGTAATCGAAAGCGTAAACGTGCACGAGGACATTAAGGCCGGGCTTCCCACGCGTGACCGGTATATCGAAAACTACAAGATTACCATTCGCAATCTGGCCAAGCACGGCGTAAAACTCATTATTTATAATTTTATGCCCGTGTTTGACTGGCTGCGTACGGACTTGGCGCGTACCATCGAAGCCGACGGCTCCAACAGCTTATATTTTGACGAAGCAGAACTGGGCGACATGACGCCGCTGGAAATTGTGCAAAAAACCACGGAAGACAGCAACGGCTTCACCTTGCCGGGCTGGGAACCCGCACGGCTGGCGGAACTGGACCAGACCCTGCAAATGTACCGCGGTATTACCCCGGATATGCTGCGAGAAAACTATCGGTACTTTCTGGAAGGGATCATTCCCACTTGCGAAGATTGCGGTATCGTAATGGCTTGCCACCCGGACGATCCGGCATGGCCGATTTTCGGCCTGCCGCGTATTGCGCACAGTCAGAATGATTTTGATAAGATCATCCAGCTATACGACTCTCCCAGCAATGCTATTTGCCTTTGCACCGGCTCGCTGGGTTCCAGCCCGGATAACGATATTCCATCCATCATCCGTCATTTTGGTGCGTTACACCGGATTGGCTGCCTGCATGTACGCAACGTAAAGTATTTAGGTCACCACCGATTCCGCGAGGCAAGCCACCTTTCCTCGGATGGTGATTTGGATATGTACGCCATCATGAAAGCGATCTACGATACCTGCCCGGATACTTACATCCGGCCAGATCATGGTCGGATGATCTGGGATGAAAAGGGGCGGCCTGGATACGGCCTTTATGATCGCGCTCTGGGCATCGCTTATTTAAACGGCTTATGGGAAGCCATTACCAAAGCCAACGGATGACGCAAGGGGGTCTTTTTATGAAATTAAGTTATGAAGGGCTGAAAACGCAAAAAGAATGGCAAAACGCCGGTATCGCCCTGCCGCACTTCGACTGGAAAGCCATGTCGGAATCCACCTTACAAGAGCCTGTATGGGTGCATTTCGGCGCCGGCAACATTTTTCGTGGCTTTATCGCCCGGTTGCAACAGCAGTTGATCAATCAGAAATTGGCGCAAAAAGGGATTATTGCGGCGGAAACTTTCGACTTTGATATTATCGATAAGATTTACACGCCATTTGATGCCATGACGTTGATGGTGAGCCTGAAACATGACGGTTCCATGGCGAAAGAAGTTGTTGCCTCCATTGCCAAAGGGCTGAAGGCCGGCGTGCAATACCGCGACGACATGGCGGCACTGAAGAGGATATTCCGCGCCCCTTCGCTGCAGATGATCAGCTTCACCATTACAGAAAAAGGCTATGCCCTGCAAAATGCGAAGGGTGAATTCTTCCCCTTTGTACTGGCGGATTTTGAAAACGGTCCGGAAAAATGCACTCATGCTATGAGCGTTGTTACTGCGCTGTTGATGGAACGTTACCAAGCCGGAGCAACACCTATTGCCGTTGTCAGCATGGATAACTGTTCACATAACGGTGAAAAGCTGCGTAACAGTGTTTTAACCGTTGCCGTGCAGTGGCGCGAACGTGGTTTTATCGATGATGGTTTCCTGCAATGGGTGCAAAACGAACAGCAGGTTTCCTTCCCCTGGTCCATGATTGATAAAATCACGCCCAGACCCGCTAAAGTGGTGGAAGATTCATTAACGCAGCTTGGCGTTGAAGATATGGCGCCAATTGTAACCACGAAAAATACCTTCATCGCGCCTTTTGTCAACGCCGAGGCCCCGCAGTATCTTGTTGTGGAGGATCAATTTCCTAACGGTCGTCCCCCGCTTGAGAAGGCGGGCGTATACATGACCACACGCCAAACCGTGAACCAGACCGAGAAAATGAAGGTAACCACCTGCCTCAATCCCCTGCATACGGCGCTTGCCGTATATGGTTGTCTGCTGGGTTACAACAGCATTGCTTCCGAAATGGCAGATACCGAGCTGAAAGCCCTCGTCGAAAAAATCGGTTATGTGGAAGGTATGCCCGTCGTAACCGATCCTGGTATTCTATCCCCGAAAGCTTTTATACACGAGGTGATTGAGGAACGACTGCCAAACCCCTTTATACCGGATACCCCCCAACGTATCGCTACCGATACCAGCCAGAAGGTTTCCATCCGGTTTGGGGAAACTATTAAGTCCTATATCGAACGTCCTGATCTGGATGTAAAAGAGCTAACCTTTATTCCCCTTGCAATCGCCGGGTGGATACGATACTTAATCGCGCTGGATGACGCCGGCAAGCCCATGGAATGCAGCAGCGACCCCATGCTTTCACAGCTACAAGCCGAACTGTCGGGCATTACGCTTGGCAGCCTTAACGATGTAGATGAGAAAGTAGCTCCAATGCTATCTAACCAAACCATCTTTGGCGTTGATCTGGTTAAAGCCGGGCTGGCAGATAAAATACTGCAAATGGTAAAAGAAGAGCTTGCTTATACTGGAGCCGTTCGCAAAACGCTTCAAAAATACCTCGCGCTGTAACCCAGAAGTTAAAACTTTTTAAAAAGCCGCCTTTGATAGGCGGCTTTCTTTGTATATAGAAAACCACTGGCTAGGCCAGTGGTTCCAAAAAGGCTTTTGCCGATGAACAGGACAGAGGAACTCCTTTTGCTATCATAAGTTGCGGCCTGACAACTGCAACGAAAGCAAAAGGAGGTCATCTCGATCGTGAATGACATCAATAGTTTAGCGCACACAAAATGGAATTGCAAATACCACATCGTGTTTGCACCCAAATAGCGCAGGAAGGTATTTTTTGGAGAGAAAAAAGGAAAGATGGTTGAATATCTCTCACACAACAACATCTATGCCCGGCTTTGCAACGCAAATTTGCGGTTACTTAACCCGAGAATCCAGCCGACAATATAGGCGCCCACCAGAATGCCAAACGCCCACAACAAGGAAGCCAAAACCGGTTGATGCATTACGCGGAGAAACGGATACGGGCCGTCCAGCGAACCGGTTATATTCAATAAAATCGTTATCATTGCGTATAGCAGCGTCGGTAAAAGTACCACCCAGCTATGCTTCTGTTGCAAAATCGGATCACGATCCAATAGTAAAAAGGATAGCAGCGCCGAAAGCGGGCAGATAAAATGGGTGTACAGCATCGAGCCATGAAACAGCATGTATGCCGCTCCGCCTTCCTCGATTGGAGAAAGTACAAACAACACGATTAAAAAAGTGACCATCAGGCAGGTTGTAGCGATATATTTTAAGCTCTTCACCCAATAAGGCAACATCAGGTTGCCTTCTTTCAAGCCTTTCCCTTGGAAGATGGCGCAGACGCCACAGGCGAATAGTGCAAATAAATTGCTGTCCTGCGTATAAAATTTAAAAATCCCTGTGCCACTGTTTTGAAAGCTAAGTAACGCACCTATACCGCTCATAACTACGATAAAGATGTTTATAATCATTGATGCAATCCATAGTGTTTTCCGACTTATGCTGTTTTGAGAACTCATATTCCCACCCTTTCCCGCTATTATTTAATTATAATACGTATCTTTCATACATGCAATGTAGACAGGTAATATTTCCCCAATTATTTCCTCTTCATTTAAGCGGCGTGAACATGCCTTTAAGTTATTTTTTATCAAGAATATATAGCCCTTTAAATAAAAAGCCGGCTTCCGCTGGCAATTTTTATACCAATGGATGCCGACTTGTTTTTTAATCGTTGCAAGTGATATTGGCCTGTTTTTAATTACCATCAGTCTTGCCGTAACCCCATCAAACGAGCTACGTATTTGCAAGCCCATCAGCCTTTTACGCTTCCGGCTGTAAGCCCCTGCACAAAGAATTTCTGGCAGGTGATAAACACTAGTACAACCGGAACCAACGTAAGCACAGACATGGCAAAAACATATCCCCACTGGGTGAATTGGTGTTGCCCAAAAAAGCCTGCAATGGCAATCGGCAGTGTACGCAGGTTCGTATCATTGATTACTGTGTTGGCCCACGGGTATTCCTCCCACGCCGTAAGGAAATTAAAAATGCTGACCGACGCAATAGCCGGAGCCGCCAGTGGAAGCGCAATGCGTAAATATACCGTCATTACGCTAGCCCCGTCGATATACGTCGCTTCCGTAATCTCGTTGGGTATATTCTCCATAAATCCTTTGATCATAAAGGTGGAAAACGGAATCACCCATGCCACATAAAAAGGAATCAATCCCCAAAGCTTATTAACCATCCCAAGCGAGGTCGCCAATTCGAACTGGGGCACGATCATCGTCGTACCGGGAATAATCATGGTCAGAATGATAAAGGCAAAAAGCAGCTGCTTTCCTTTGAATTTAAACTTACCCATCACAAACGCCATCGCCGAGGATGCCAGCGCCGCCAGCCCAACAGAAGTCAGCGATACAAACACGCTGTTGAGAAAATTATAATAGAATTTGCTCTGTGTTAAAATGTATTGATAATTCTCCAACGTTAGCGCGCTGATTTGCGGAAAGAAGCGCGGCGGGTACTCGTAAAGCGCGCCATTGGGACGCAGGGAAGTCGAGATCATATATATCATCGGCAGGGTGCTAATAACCGCACCAACTAACAACAGCAAATAACGAATCGCGCGTGAGCGCAGGCTGTTTTTTTGATTCATTTTCATGCCCTCCTACGCGTCACGGTTTTTCATAGCTCTGATTTGCAATATGGCCATCAGCCCAAGCGCCAGCGCCATAATGAAGCTCAGTGCAGCCGCATACCCGAATTTCCCTGTGCTGAATGCCTTATAATACATCCATGTGAGCAAGGTATCTGTTTGATGCGCCGGTTTGCCGCCGGTAATCATTTTGATGGAAGTAAATACATTGAAACCGCCGATGGTGAGCATAATGAGCGCAAACAGGATCGTACCGCGAATGGACGGCATGGTAACGTTGATAAACTTTTTCCACGTACCACAGCCGTCAATTTCGGCAGCTTCGTATAGATCGGCCGGAACCTGCTGCAATGCTGCCAGAAAAACAACCATGTTCCAGCCAATGCCTTTCCAGATACCCAGTATCATCGCAACGCTCAAACCGCTCCAGCGGCTGTCCAGCCAGCGAACGTTTTGCGAAGTAACGCCGATGATTTTTGTTAGAAAGTAGTTTAATAATCCTTCGGTGTTAAAGATGTAGCGAAATACAAGCGACGCGATTACCCACGAAGTGATAACAGGCAAATAGTTAATCACCCTGAACCCAACGCTAAAGCGCTTTACGCCATTTAAAAGAATCGCAACAAACAGGCCAATCGCCATCTGCCCTGGCACAGTAACCAGTGTGTACACCATACTGTTGCCGAAAACCGTCCAGAACGTATTATCCGATAATACATCGCGATAATTTGCCAGCCCAATCCATGGCTGTTGAAACATGGAACCGAAACTCCAGTCGCAAAAGCTCATCCACAAAAGGCGAAAAATCGGATATACGGTAAAAACCGCAAATACCATCAACCCAGGTGAAAGCAACACGCCCAGCTGAAAGCGGTTTAAACGTGATTTGGTTTCCATTCGGGCACCTCCATCCAATCGATCTTCGGCGTTAGGGAACGGGCAAAATCTTCCGGTTTATAAAAGCCTTTGCCCGTGCTCCAACCCGCAGTAGGAATAAGTTTACTTTGCGGTACTATGCAGTATGGTAATCGTCCGTGATGCGTTGCTTTGCGGTAACCCGGCGGGAAGAATCAACTTCCCGCCGGTTGCCCGCTATTGCTTGACGCTTACCTGCATTCAGGGTATTATTGAGCAAGCAGTGCGTCGAACTTCACAGCCAGTTCGTCCATGGCTT
Organism: Candidatus Limiplasma sp.; assembly: GCA_963675655.1. GTDB lineage: Bacteria > Bacillota > Clostridia > Christensenellales > Aristaeellaceae > CAXXOK01. Next base: position 2,556,705 of record OY776489.1, on the reverse strand, counting down.
CCTGTGCGGTTTTATCGCCGCTTACCACAGCCGTCATGGCAGTGTTCAGCTCGTTATCCATTTCGCTCCAGGCAGCGACTGTCGGGCGTGCCTTGGCGGTTTCAATGGCCGTCAAGAAGGGCGCATACGAAGCACTCTTAACCGTATCGCTTTCCAACGCTGCTTTATTTACCGGAATCTGGCCGCATTTTGCCATTTCGGTCTCGGCGTACTCGCTGGTCATAAACTGCATGAACTTCCATGCAGCTTCTTGATTCGCGGTATTGAACATGGCGATATCCTCGCCACCCAGTACGCTTACGCTTCCGCCTTCTCCCGCGGGGATCGGTGCGGTGCCGTACGCCACGTCGGGATAAGCGCCGGAGAGTTCCGCGACTTTCCAGGGGCCTTCAAGCATCATCGCATAACGGCCGGTACCAAACCCATCCGTCATGGGAATATCGCCGCTGTTAAAGCCGGTGATCGCACCTGCCTGCACCAATTCGGCAAAGGTTGCTACCGCTTTCACGGTCGCTTCGCTGTTGACATAGCCGGATGCAACGGTCTGCTCGTCATCGGTCAGGCTGCCGCCAAAGCTCCAAATGAAGGGGCAGATGTTCCAACCGCTCAGCGCGGGCTCGTTCCAGCCCCATACCTGCTGACCGTTCTCATTTGTGCCGGAAAGCTGGGTAACCGCGCTAACCCATTCATCCATTGTGGTGGGTACGGCAACGCCCGCGGCCTCCAGCATAGCGGTGTTGTAGAACATAATTTTGCTGTTGGTGTTCAGCGCCAACGCGTAGTAATGGTCACCAATCTTCGCGGTAGACATTGCACTGTCAAGCAGCGCGCCGCTTACATCCGAGAAGTTTTCCATTTCCTGATCCAGCGCGACCAGCACGCCCATCTTCTGGAACTCCGGCAGCCATGCGATATCGCAGCGGGCTACATCCGGCAGGCTGCCAGAGCTGGCGCTAACCAGCACTTTATCGTGCAGTTCCGACCATTCATGTGATACGGCGTTAACCTTAATCCCGGGGTTTTCGCTTTCAAACTGGGGGATTAAGACGTTCATCAGCGTCTCGTTCTCCGCCGACTGCGCACTGTAGTGGTGCCAGAAATTGATGGTTACCTGGGGTTCTGTCGATTCTGCCAAGGCTGCTCCCGTCGCCAAACAAAGGACAGCCGCCAGCAGGATCGCCAGAATTTTTTTGTAGGTACGCATAGATTTTCCTCCTTATGGTATTTGTATGATCTCTACGGACTGCGGCAGAACGTTTACCGTTCCCACCGCGTCCGTGAAGTCCAGTGTTTGGGGCAGCACGGAACGGTTGAAAACCGCGATGATGCGCTCCCCGTTATAGCAGCGTTCAAACGCAACCACATCCGGTATACCGGTTTGCAGTATATGGTACTCCCCCAGCCGCACAGCTGTATTATGCCTGCGAAGGTGTACCATTTTTTTCGTCCATTGCAGCAGTTCATTGTCTGGCTGCTCCCATGGCATTGTACGCCTGCAATCCGGATCGTTCTCGCCCGCTAATCCCAGCTCATCTCCATAAAACAGCGCCGGGCTGCCGGGAAATAGCATTTGAAACGCTATCGCCAGCTTCAGCCGCCCTTTTTCTCCGCTTGCTTCGGTCAAAAAACGCGCCGTATCATGGCTGTCCAGGCAATTATACATACAAAGGTTTGTCGCATCGGGGTATTTCATCAGCATGTGCGAAAGCCTATTTTGCAGCTCCTGTGCGTTAATCCGGTCTTTAGCGAAAAAGTCCACCATCGCATCGCGGAATAAATAGTTCATCGCGCTGTCAAACTGGTCTCCCTCGCATACCATACGGCTCGCATCGCTCCAGGTTTCACCCAGTAACAAAGCATCAGGATAGGCTGCCTTTACCCTTTCCCGCAGATAACGCACTGTGGCGGTATCCAATTCGTCCGCCACATCCAATCGCCAGCCGTCTATATGTGCCGTCTGGAGCCAGTGAAGCATCACCGACACGATATACTCCCGCACCTTGGGATTCGCTGTGCGCAAGCGTGGCATATAGGGATAGTCGCCAACACATTCATAGTACTCCGGGTCGATTTTTAGCGGATACTGTTTGCAGTAAAACCAATCGCTGTACGGCGATGCTTTGCCATTTGCAACCACATCGGCAAAGGGGGCAAAGTGAATGCCGCAATGGTTAAAAACCCCATCCAGAATAACCCGTATTCCGTGGTGGTGCGCCTGCTCCACCAACGAAATCAAATCGTCGTCCGTGCCGAAATCCGGGTCGACATGAAAATAATCGGTCGTTGCATACTTATGGTTAAAGTCCCCAGTGAAAACCGGCGTCATATACAAGCACTCCACGCCTAACTGGTGCAGATAGGGCAGCTTGTTTTTTATCCCTTCCAGGTCCCCGCCGAAATAGTTTTCCCGGGTAGGTACAGCATTCCAAGTTACATAATCATGAAGGGTTTTTGCATGATTCCCTGCAGCAAACCGTTCGGGGAAAATTTGGTAGTATACGCTGCCCTTTGCCCATTCAGGTACAGACAACACATCCGTTTCGTTCGCCTGCAGCACCTCAAAGCATCCCAATTGCGGCTGTTCTCGCGAGAAGCCATACTCGCTGTAATACCGTTCTTGTCCATCCGCAAATTGAAGTTGAAAAAAGTATTTAATATAATGGGCTTCTTCTGCCAATATAGCGTCGCCTACCCATTCGGCCTGGTAACCATCCATATAGCGGATATGGAATGGTATCGTGTGCAGGCTTTCGGGGTATGGTTCGCTGCGTTTCCAATAATGAAGGGTTACTGAGCTGCAATCGTCCTTTGCCGTAAAAATCCGAAAGTGTAGCAGATTTCGTGCAAGCGGTTGCCTATAGGGTACAGTTGATGAGTGCATAACAGCGGAGAGGTTCATATTTTCACATCCTACAGCTTGATTCACGCTCGATCAGCGACGTGGAAAGCATGGTTTGCCGGTTGGTGATATGGCGTTCGATTCTCTGAAACAGCAATCTGGCCGTCTCCTCCCCCAGCATTGCCGTATCCACATTCACAGCAGTCAGCGGTGGGTCTGTATACATTGCCAGAGGATAGTTGTCAAAAACAGCAACGCCAATATCCGCGGGTACTTTTCGTCCGGCTTTTTTCAGCGCCTGCAAAGCGCCAAAAGCGGTTATGTTATCATTGCATAAAAAGGCGTCTGGCGGCTGTGGAAGGCGCAAAGCATCCGCCGTGTTTCGTTCCGCCTCTTGCGTGGTTCCATCCGTAGGGAAAATCATCGGTGCATCATTCGACTTTAAAGCGCTGTGGTATCCTTTGATACGCCGTTTTACAAAGCCCGTTCCCCCATCGCCCCCTAAATAGGCAATACGACAATATCCCTGTTTGTATAAATGCTCCACCGCCAAAGCAGAGCCCTGTTCGTTGTTTACATCCACCCAGCAGGTTCCCTGCCGTGCAATATCCGGCTGCCCCAATACAACGTAGGGAAAAGCATCTACCTTTTTAAGCAGCGCAGGTTTAACGGTAGACGGAGGCAGGATAAGCCCATCCACCTTCCGTTCTAACATCAAGTTTTCAATGGAGGATACGCCGCCCATACGTTTGGCGCTATTGGCAATGATGACATTATATCCCTTGGCTTGTGCCACCTGTTCAATTGCAAAAAGGCTTCGGCTGAAAAACTCGTTACTGAAAGCATTTGCGTCGTGCGCATCCATCACCACGCCAATCGCCCCGCTCAAGCCGCTGGCCAGACTGCGCGCCACACTATTGGGGTGGTAATCCAGCTGCTGCATTGCGGCGTATATTTTCTCCTTCGTTTCCTCGGAGATGGAGGCTTTTCCGTTGATGACCCGGGAAACCGTAGACGGGTTTACGCCGGCAAGTTTGGCAACGTCGTGAATGGTCGAAGCCATCTTGAAGCCTCCTTTCGATTTATTTATGCAACCGCTTGCGTTGCTATTATTCTATCTTACCTTGTACAAGTTGTCAATCCTTTTTATCAAAAAATCTATTTTTTTGCTTTTCCCGTCTTTTTCCAGTGTCACTCCTCATGCAAACATACCATTGCAGGTTTGTTTGCAATCCATTTTTTAAAGCAGGTGCTACTAGTATAATGTTCCTTACCCTCGTTTTACCATTAAATGATTCTCTGCCTTTTCTCTTTCAAACGTAAATAAGGCATTGCACAGCACAGTGCAGCTAAAAAATCAGCAAGTAATCCCAGCAACACTTACTATCAGCCACCATTTCTCATCAACTGTGCAAACACATAAAAGAGCGCCACCCATTCGCGGATGGCACTCAATATCGAATTGTGATTTAAAAATGCAGAACGCGTTGTTTTACGCAAGCCTGTCTGTGTACGCCGCGCTCCCGGTTTGCCTTGTCTCAAACCGTAAAAACCCTTGTTTTCACGCCCAATCATCTACAATAGCAAAGGATATAGCCGCATTAGGGCTAGATTACACGAACGGATTATTCAAACGGATACACCAGCCCCCATTGCTTACGAAGGGTATCCATCAATTGCATGATCCGTATGGTTTCGCTGTGCGGCATCGCTTTACACTCCACTTTACCCTGCTCAATGGCGTCAATCGCCGCTTGTACCTCGTACTCAAACCCGGTAATTTGCTGCGGCACAGTATAAGTGCGAACATCCTCGTGGTTTTGCTTGGGGGTGATGGTGATTTTACTGGGGTTATTGAGCGTATCGATCTGCAATGTCCCCTCGGTGCCGTATACCACGCCATGTCCATCCCCTGTGCATATGGCAGATGCGAACAGCATCGCCATTTTCCCATCCGCATAGGTCAGCGTAATGCTCTCCTGCTCATCCACACCCGTATCCATCATTTGAACAACGCTGTTGATGCTTGCAATGTCGTCGCCAAACAGCATAGAGGCAAACGTAATGGCGTAAACGCCTAAATCCAGCAGTGCGCCGCCCGCAAGTTCCGGGTTACGTATTCGCTCCACATGCTTTAAGGGGAAAGCAAAGTTTGCAGATAAAGCATGCGGTGTACCGATTGCCCCGTCTGCGATCATCCGATCGACCATTTGACGGAAGGGCATATAGCGTGTCCATATCCCTTCGGCAATATACAGCCCTTTATCCCGCGCCAGCGCTATCACTTCTTCCGCCTGGCTTGCGTTAACTGTAAAAGCCTTTTCACATAATACATGTTTGCCGTGAGACAGGTATAGTTTCATATGCTCGTAGTGGTGCGAATGCGGGGTGGCAACATACACCAAATCAACAGCAGGGTCCGAAACCATTTCCTCATAAGAGCCATATGCTTTTTCAAACCCATATTTCTTGGCAAACTGCTCTGCTCGTTCTTTATCCCTTGCCGCAACAGCATACATGCTGATGGATTGGTTCCCCTGCACAATCATCCCGGCCAGTGTATCCGCCATCTTCCGGGCAATATTGCCCGCGCCCAAAATTGCAACTCGAATCAAATTCAACATCCTCTCCTGCAATAGTATATATCATCTATATCCGTACTCCATCATGGTTCTCCTATCCTACCAAATTCAGTTCAATCCCGCAATGTCTGTTGCAAATCAACCATCAGCATTACGGTTTATCTCTATAAGCTGGTTAAAGCTATATAAAGCCATAGGCAAAGCGTAACGTAAGGTGTATGATAGCAGTACAACGGTTCTATTTTTGCCCCATCAATTAACCGCTCTTTTTCGATTAGCACGCAATGCGTTACATCCCTTTTCAAAGGAGGCATTCGGATGGCAGTAAATCCTGAACAGCCGGCATCCCATACAAAGCAAAAGGAAGCTATCCCCGATACTATCGACGAATACATCGCAACGCAGCCTGCCGCGGTTCAGCCCTTATTGCAAACCATCCGGTATACAATCCGCGCCGCCGCGCCCGACGCAGAAGAGAGAATATCCTGGCGAATGCCAACCTATTGGCAGGGTGAAAATCTCATTCATTTTGCAGCGTTTCAAAAACACATCAGTATTTTCCCCGGCGGCAAAGCAACGTCGGTTTTCGCGGAGCGTTTAAAAGGGTACCATACTTCAAAAGGAACGATACAGTTTCCGTTGCATTTGCCTGTCGATTATGCTTTAATCGCGGATATTACCCGTTGGCGCGTGCAGCAGGCAACGAAAAGCCAACCAACCAGTCGGTAGCATTTTATGCTATAATTCAATAAGAACCAAGCTGAATAGAGGAGGTTTTTTATATGAAATTTAAAATGGTGCATGAAAACTATAACGTCAGCAATTTGGAGCGTACCCTTGCTTTTTACCGTGATGCACTGGGATTGACTGAGAAACGGCGCAAGGTAGCGGCGGATCAGTCCTTTACCATTGTATTTATTGGCGATGGAGAATCGGCGTTTGAATTAGAGCTGACCGAGCTTCGTGACCATCCGCAAAAGTACGATCTGGGCGAATGTGAATTCCACTTGGCATTTCAAACGGATGATTATGAAGCTGCACACCGTAAGCATGAGGAAATGGGCTGCATCTGCTTTGAAAATAAGGGGATGGGCATCTACTTTATTGAGGACCCGGATGGTTACTGGCTGGAAATCGTACCGACCCGCAAGTAACAACCGCCTGCGCAGGCAGACAAATCCGTTGTTAAAATCGAAAAATCCAAATAAAGCGTGAAAGCAAACACCGGTTACGATTCGGATACCGGCGATTGCTTTTTCGTTGTTTGGAACAGAAGTCCCAACAAAACAGCTGCCGTAAGTGAGAGAATAGCACCCAAAGCAAACGGTGCAAAAGAACCCACCGTATCCCACAGCGCCCCCGCGATAATGCTGGCCGGGAGCAGCGCAACGCCGATCAGTGTAGCATGCAGGCCAAGCATTGTCCCCTTTAAAGCAGGCGGCGCAATCTCCGCAATAAACGCACGCTCCACGCCCGTTACCATCGCGGTATAGAGGCCGTACAAGATAAACATGACTATGATCATCCACTTTTCATTCACAAAGGCGAACCCGGCATAGACAATAGAAAATGTTATATAGCCCGCAATCAGTATTTTTTTGCGTCCAATCCGGTCGGAGCGCTTGCCAAACGGAATGGCGAAAACTGCGGTAACGATGTTGTATATAAAGTATAGCAAAATCACATCCGTACTGGCAAAGCCAATCTCGTTAGCCCTAAGCAATAGAAAGGTGTTGGATGAGTTGCCCAGCGAGAACACGAAGGCTACGGCGAGGTATAGCTTCAGGTTAGCATCCAGATAGCGTACGTTTTTCCAGAAATACTCCCGTTTTCTTTGCCCGGGTTTCTCCCGCTTTTCTTTAACAAACGCAAACATCACCAACGCACAGATCATGGGAATAACCGATACGGCAAAAACCGTTTGATATGCATTCTCCCCAATCCCGCGAAGTAAAAAGAAAGCAATCAATATCCCAGTGGCAGACCCCGCCATATCCAGCGCTTTGTGAATACCGAACGCATGCCCCATCTGACTTGCGTTCGCGCTGTCCGATACCATGACATCCCTTGGTGCCGTTCGGATGCCTTTCCCAAAACGGTCGATCACCCGCGCCACGAGAATCCCGACCCAAGAGGTTGCCAAAAGCAGCGCAACCTTGTAGAACAGTCCTGAAGCATAGCCTAAAAAAGCCAGCGGTTTCTTGCGATTGTATTTATCACTGATATAGCCGCTGAATACCCTAAGCAGACTGGCAATGCTCTCCGCAATGCCTTCGATAATCCCAACCAATACAGGGGTTGCGCCAAATGCGGTTGTCAAATACAGCGGAATCAACGGATACACCATTTCGGTGGAAATGTCGGCAAAGCAACTGATTAATCCCAGAAAAATGATGTTCTTCAGCATCCAGTTTTTTGGTTTTTCCACGGAGCTGCCTCCAATCGGCAATGTTCACAACCCAAGTATTCTTTTGATTTGCTTTTCTTGTTGATTGTACCACGATTGACAATGAAAATAAAACATCTCCATTGCAGCCGTTGCCTAACCGCAGGAATTTAAACGCTTACATGGTGATGATTTACCAATATAATATTACCAAAGAAAAGCAATCACTGCGTATTTTCTGCCGTAAAATCGCAAATTCACTGCCGCAAACAGGAAAAAGTATAGTATAATCAATGTATTGTTATTCCCAGTATCCATTACGTCTATCAACAGGATAAAGGAGTTCACATGAAGGAAGTATTGATTCGCCTGTCATCCACAAAGCAGGTCCAGCAGTTTGTTAAGGATTTGGTGCCGCTGCAGGGAGACTTTGAGCTGGTATCCGACCAGTATGTGCTGGATGCTCGCTCCTTAATGGGTATCTTTGGTTTCGACCTTACCCAACCTCTACGCTTGAAAATTTATAACGACAACCCCGTGAATTTAGCCGCAATTGCGCCGTACCGGGTTGATGTGGAGGAAAAAGAACATGAGTGAATTTATTACCCTGACCATTGGCAAGCAGAAGAATATTGCGCTGATCGCCCACGACGGAAAAAAGAAAGAATTATTGGAATGGTGCGAGTGGAATAAAGAGTTGCTGCACCAGCATTTCCTTTGCGGTACAGGCACGACAGCCACAATGATAACTGCGAAAACCGGGTTGCCTGTACGTGCGTATAACAGTGGCCCGCTTGGCGGCGACCAGCAAATCGGCGCGAAAATCGTCGAAGGCGCTATCGATTTTGTGGTATTCTTTTCCGATCCGCTTTGTGCGCAGCCGCACGACCCGGATGTAAAAGCGCTGCTCCGTATTGCGGGCGTCTACGATATTCCCATTGCCACCAACCGAGCCTCCGCCGATTTTATGATTTCTTCCTCGTTGATGGATCAGGAGTACGATCACGAAGTGATCAACTTCCGGCATACCATTTTGGAGCGCAGCAAAACGCTGTAAATCCAATACGCCGTTTTACCATGTTGGTATATCGTTGCGGCAGGTTACCAACGCATCAATTTTTTGATTTGAAATGGAAAAGCACGGGGAACGCTTAACAACAAAGCGTTCCCCGTGCTTTTTCTTTTTTCCAAAAACTGCCGAAACCATATTGACCACTTTGGTCAATAGTGTTATACTGTGTCCATAAGCACAACAGAAAGTAACAAGACTTTCCAGAAAGCAGTGGCATTGATGGAAGAAAGCAATAAATCCATAGACCCGGAAAAAAGAGACCGTATTTTCAAAGCCGCATTGGCGGTGTTTGCAACCTCTTCTTATGAAAAAGCGTCCACCAACGATATTGTGCAAAGCGCTGGCGTATCCAAAGGGTTGCTGTTCCACTATTTCGGCAGTAAAAAAGAGCTGTATGATTCCCTATTTGCATTCGCGATCAACCAGGTGTACCGCTCCGTTACCGAAAAGATCAACTGGGCGGAAACCGATCTGTTCGACCGGCTCATCCAGATAGCGATGGAGAAAATCGAAACCAACCGCCGCTATCCGCATATGTTTGATTTTGTCAAGAACGTCGTGGCCGAAAAGAAGATTGGAAGTATACAGGAGGTTACGGCCTTATACCAAAATTATGGCATCTCCTTTGAAGAAATCTATCAGGATATTTATCGCCGTAATGTAGATTATACTCTGTTCAAGGATCCCGCCGATATACCCAAAGCAATCAACATCGTCCGCTGGACGCTTGAAAAATATACGGAAGAAAACATCCTCTCCATCACCCCGGAATTGCCATTGGATTACGATGCCATTGCCGCCGAACTGCAAAGCTACGTTAGCATTTTAAAAAAAGCTTTCTACCGGTAAACGATACGTAAGGAGGAGTCGCCATGATCACTGTGGAGCAACTTTATCATTCCTACACGCATAACGATGTGTATGCGCTCAAAGATGTCAGTTTCGACATCCCCAAGGGGGAAGTTTTCGGGTTTCTGGGCCCGTCCGGCGCGGGCAAATCCACCACACAGGGCATATTAACAGGGCTCCTCAAGCTGCAAAAAGGGCACGTATCCGTAGCTGGTTACGATGCGGAAAAGTTGGAACGGAAAATGTTTAACCAAATCGGCATGTCCTTTGAGCAATCCAACGTATACAGCAAAATGACGGCGCGCGAGAATCTACGTTTCTATGCCAGTCTGTTTGATGTGCCGACCCGCGACCCGGAAGAACTGCTGCAATTGGTTGGTTTACAGGGCAAGGCTGATCTTCGTGCCGAAGCCTTCTCCAAAGGGATGAAGCACCGGCTCACCTTTGCCCGTTCGATGATCAATCATCCGGAATTATGGTTCTTGGACGAACCAACAACCGGGCTGGACCCGGCCATTGCCGCCAACATCAAGGATATTATTCGCGCGGAGAACCAGAAGGGCGTTACCGTATTCCTGACGACCCATAATATGTATATCGCCGATGAGCTGTGCGACCGTGTCGCGTTTATTGTAGAGGGTGAAATTAAGCTGATCGACAGCCCCAAGCACTTGAAACTGCAATACGGTAAAAGCCTTGTGGAAGTGGAATACGGCAAGGATTCCCAATTGCAGAGCCAAACTTTCTCCACTGTGGACGAAGCCGAAAAAAAGAAACTCGCCGCGTTGATCGAACGCGAAAACATCGTCACCATGCATACGAAAGAAGCCACGCTGGAAGAAATCTTCATCCAGGTTACCGGCAGGGGGCTGATGTAAATGAAGCTATGGTCAAGCTTTATCAAGGAATTGGTCATCGCTTCCCGGGGGTTTTACTTCTACATCGAAATCGCGATGGCGTTTATCCTGCTGTTCATTCTACTGTTTGTTGTACCGGAGCAGTTTAACAACAAGGAGGACGAATACCTGTATCTCGATTTTCCATCCATTCTTTCCGAAGCGCTGTATACCTATTCTTTCGAGGATTTGGATAACCAACCGGAAGATGTAACGTTGAAAGCCGATAACAGGGATATCCCCGCAAGGCTCTATGAAACAGCCGACCGGCGCATCTATGTGCTGAAAACCGAAGCGGATTTGGAGCTGATGGCAAAAACCAAACACGCTATCGGCGCCGCTGTCGTAATGGACGCTTCCGATGGAGAACTGCACTACACGTATTATCTGCAGGGCAATGAAACGGAACGCTTAAAGCGTCTGCTGATGATTATTCACGGATCGGATGATGCTGCGCTGTACGAAGCTGCCGATACTATGGAAGTGCGCACCTTGGGCAGCAACAGCATAACGCTGACAGACCGGGAAAACCTGCTGCCCGTTTTCCTCACCTTTAACGGTGCGCTCATGGGCTTTTTTATCATCGCTGCTTATATTTTTCTGGATAAAAAGGAAGGGGTTATCAAAGCCTATGCCATTACCCCCTCTCCGGTATGGCAATACCTGCTTAGCAAAGTAATGGTGCTTACCACGACCCTTATCGTCACATCGCTTGTGATTACAGTCCCGGTTATGGGGCTGAGGATAAACTATGCGGCATTGATTGCTTTTCTGGTCGCATCCGGTTTGTTCGCTTCAGGGCTGGGCCTTATCATCGCTGGATATTACGATGATATGGTTAAATCTTTCGGTGTTATGTACCTGCTGATGATTGGCATGTGCCTGCCGATACTGGCTTACTTTACGCCCGGCTGGAACCCGTTGTGGATAAAGTTCATCCCCAGTTACTATATTCTCTTTGGGATCAAGGAAATTATCATCCGGGGCGATATGCGCTTCGTTCTTCTAGCAGCGCTTGGGTATTTAACCGCCGGCGTCCTGCTGCTGCTCTGGTCCAACGTGCGGTACCAACGCACGCTGTCGGTATAGGAGGTCCATCATGTTCAAGAAAATGCTGATGGTTTTTTGGCGGGACATCAAGGTGAATACCCGTACCTCAATTTCCCTTCTCCTGATGGTGATTCCCATCCTGCTTGCGATCGTCGTAAACGTGCTCGCCCCAGGCATTGAGGATACCACGGTGAGCCTGGTACTTGTGGATGGCGAAAATCCCGCTATGGTCGCTTATTTGGAGGATTATGCCAAAGTGCAGGTCGTCGCCGATTATAACGCGCTGGAAGCCCGCGTGCAAAAACGGGACGATGTCATTGGTATCGGGGACAGTTCCGGTACTCCTTATTTACTGACGCAGGGCAACGAGTCAAAAGAGCTGGTCGACTATGCCAAGGTGTTAAGCTCCTTTTATCGCTATAACCGGCAGGTGTCGGATTCCACAGTCGTGATTAAAGATTTCGGCGTAAAGGTTCCTCCCGTTAAAATGCTGTGGGCCAATATGGGCATTTTACTCATGACTGTGCTGTCGGGAATGTTGATTTCCTTAAATATTGTGGATGAAAAGATGGATCATACCGTCAGCGCCATAAATGTGACGCCGCTTTCCCGCACGGCATGGATATTCGCGAAAAGTTTGATCGGTATTGTCATTTCACTGGCAGGCAGCATAGCCATGATTGTGATTATGGGGGTCGCCGGGAACGTGAATTTTGCACAATTACTTGTTTTCGTCCTCATTGCTTCGCTTATCAGTATTATGATCGGTTTTATGGAAGGGCTGAACAGCGACGATGTAATGACCGCCATGGCATCCACCAAGATGATTATGCTGCCATTGGCTGCGTCCGTCGCCGGATACGAGTTGCTTTCCGCCAACTGGCAATGGGTACTGTATTGGTCGCCGTTTTACTGGATATACAAAGGCAATATAGCCATCCTGAACGGTACCATGACGTGGCTTTCCCTTTTAGCCACCAGCGGAATCGTGCTTCTCATCGCTGCATTGGTCTTTGCCTATACCGCGCCGCGCATCCGCAAGGGGCTGGAGTAAAGTGTTGTAACAGCTGCCTTTACAGGCGCTGTGATAGTTTATAAAAGGAAGGGGTATGGTTATGAACGGTTGGGCACTTGGCGGACTATTGTGTATCATTTACATGCTGGTCGTTGGTGGACTGGCGCTGAAAAAATCCCCGGGGTTGATTAAGCTGGTCAAGATGAAGCTGGGGAAAAAGACGACCGACAAGACTGCGCTTACTCTGTCATTAGTGATGGCTGGGATTGTTGGAATCGCCGGTATCGTATTCTTCGTTTTAGCTGCTATACAGTAATCCACTCTGCATGGGCTAGGATATGCTTGTTATATCCGCTAACTTTTACCATCAACATGGAAGTACGGAAAAACCAATAAAACCAGCGCCGGAAGAACTTCCTTTTCCGGCGCTGGTTTTGTGATGGCAACCGCTAAAGCAGCACGGCCGGATTCACCGGCTTCACATTCTACCGGACGCAGGTTGTATCAGTGCCTTCGCATTCCTGATAGCAGGAGAATATTGAGGAGATTTCTTGGTAAATAAAGAACAGCCCCTTTGGTACGTCAATACAACAGACAGCTTTCGTTCAACCGCAGTACCACCTACGAAGCGTAATTCTTCTCTTTTCACGCTATTAACAGCGGTAATATTGCCTTGCGTACAGCATGTTACCGCATTTTTTGCGCTTATCCCCTTGCCGCCACACCGCATACCGCTTATACTGGTTTCAAAGACGCTTTTCCTGCCTTGATCCAGCAGACAGGTTTGCAATGCGCTATATATTGGAGTGATTACTATTGCATCGTAATACATTGCACAGCCAGCAAATACGGTCTCTTTCTCCCGAAATGGATTCGCTTCGAATCGGCATGGGCTGGCGTGTGGAGGATTTGGAAAAACCGCAAATTTTAATTGAAAGCACATTTGGCGACAGCCATCCGGGCAGCGCACACTTATTTACGCTGGTACAATCGGCAACCCTCGCTGTAAACAGCGCAGGTGGCAAAGCGGCGCGTTATTTTGCTACCGACATCTGCGACGGCATGGCACAGGGGCATGACGGCATCAATTACTCTTTAGCCAGCCGGGATACGCTTGCCAATTTAATGGAAATTCACGGCCGCGCAACCGGGTTTGACGGCGCAGTGTTTATTGCAAGCTGTGATAAGTCCATACCCGCACAGCTCATGGCGATCGGGCGGCTGGATATACCCGCAGTTCTTTTACCCGGCGGGGTGATGAAAGCCGGCCCCGACCTGCTGACACTGGAACAGATTGGTAAATACGAAGCCCTGGCGCAGCGCGGGGAAATCACCCCCGAAAAGCTAAACGAATACAAATTATCCGCCTGTCCTTCCTGCGGTGCATGCAGCTTTATGGGCACTGCCTGTACGATGCAAATTATGGCCGAAGCGCTTGGTTTGGCTCTTCCGGGCACAGCACTTTTACCCGCAACGGGCGACGAGTTGCAGCAAGCAGCCACGCAGGCCGGAATAACAGCTATGCAATTAGCAAGGGATAGCCTTACCCCGCGGAAAATTGTTACCCGGGAGAGTTTTGAGAACGCGGTTATGCTCCACGCAGCCATTTCCGGCAGCACGAACGCATTGCTTCACTTGCCTGCTATCGCTGCGGAGTTTGGTTTTATACTGGATGGCGGTGATTTTGATCGCGTTAACCGGCATGCAAAGTGGCTGGCGAATATTCGTCCCGCGGGGCGTTACCCCGCCGAATTTTTCCATTACGCAGGCGGCGTGCCCCGGTTGTGCCGGGAGTTAAAAACCATACTACATATGGACGCACTTACGGTTACAGGCCGCACCATTGCGCAGAATATAGAAGTACTGGAAGAACAGGGCTACTTTGCAAACTGCGAAAAATCGCTTGCCCCATACGGCCTTTCTGCTGCCGATGTCATCCGCCCTGTGGATCGTCCGCTGGGCAGCGAAGGCGCTATCGCCGTATTACACGGCAATCTTGCTCCTGAGGGCTGCGTGGTAAAACACAGCGCCGTACCGCCGGAAATGTTTCATGCAGTTCTGCGCGCGCGCCCGTTTGACAGGGAAGAAGATGCGTTGGATGCCGTGCTGCATGGGAAAATTCAGGCAGGCGACGCGGTGATTATTCGTTTTGAAGGGCCAAAAGGCAGTGGTATGCCGGAAATGTTTTATACGACCGAGGCTATCGCCAGCGATCCCATCTTAGGAAGCAAGATCGCATTAATTACCGACGGCCGTTTTTCCGGAGCCACCCGCGGGCCCGCCATCGGGCATGTAAGCCCCGAAGCTGCAGAAGGCGGGCCGATTGCGTATATACAGGAAGATGACTTGATCGAGCTGGATATTCCCAACCGGACGCTGGCAGTCGTTGGTATATTGGGCGAGCGGAAAAGCTCGGAGGAAATTGATGTTATCCTGTCCGAACGAAAAGCCAAAGCCCCTCATCATCCCCCCAAATATATGCAGGGGGTACTCGGTGTATATACCCAGTTGGCTGCTTCCCCAATGCAAGGCGGCGCCATCCGTACCAATGCCGATTCCTTTTCACGTAACGATTTCACGCCGGATGAGGCGTAACGGCCACAATGAGTATGCTTGATTTTTATTATTGGCACGGCGTATTCTATACCAACAGCGTTTCTTAATTGCAAGCCATATAGCTCTTCAGCATTCTGTGATATACCAGCGGCGGGTTCTCTTTGCGTTCTCCGGCAGCATTACTCGCTCAACCTTTGAAACTGAAAAACCTAGCGTAACAAACACACTCCAGTCCTGCAACCACCTGATGCATAAGGCTGGAGTGCTTTATATCCATATAACAGGATGGGTAAAGCTTAAATGAACTGCTCTCTTGTACGCAGGAACATTCCTCTATTGTACAGGCACCCAGTGATACCCTATGCGCCCTAGATTGTGCATTACCTGATGTACACGGATAGGAGAATAATAGGATCAATATAAAAAACTGTTCTAAATGTTTATGTTTATAGAAGCATCAATTGACAGTGCTTTCTTGCTGCCCATATAATACATTTATCATCAAAGCGTATTTCTCATCGCTGCAAACACACCGACGATTAAACAGCAGGAGGCGCGGTTATGAAAAGGTTACTTTCCGTTTTTCTTATTTTCATTGTGCTTATGGTATCTGCCCCGGTTTATGCAAGTGAAAGTTCAACCACCGCTTATTTTTCCGATCTACAAACAGCGGTAAGCATTAATGAAAACTCCGAACCCACTGCTTTATCGGATGTGTTTTTAATGTCCTCTTCGATCATCTACGTTACAGGTGTCCTCAATGATGCGCCAACAGGCACGAACATGCAGGCCGATTGGTATTATAATGATAGTGACCCGGCCTACTTAATTGCCTCTGCTGAACTAACCACCATAGAAAGCACCTCTCCCTTCCACTTTTCTCTCCTCCAGCCTGATAACGGCTTTCCTTCCGGTGCATATGAAGTGCAACTGTCTGTGGATGGTACCTATCAGACATCTGTATATTTCACGGTTACGCCTGCATACTTTACCGATTTGGCAACTGCTTCGGCGATTGATGATGAATATCTGCCGATTGAAGCGACCAATGTGTTCTATCCGCAATCCCCCATTGTATATGCTACCGGTATTATCAATGATGCGCCTGCCGGCACGGTCGTGAGTGCTGATTGGTATTATATAGCGGAGGATGAGCAATACACCTATCTTGACGGCGCTTCTATGACAGTCGATTATACCACAATGACGGTCAGTTTCAGCCTGACTCAACCGGATAACGGATTTATAACCGGTACGTATATCGTCGGTATCTATATTGGCAACGTCTTGTCCGACGTCGTTCCTTTTATTGTTGAATAGTACATCTCCCGTCGATATTAAAACGCACCCATATTAGGGTGCGTTTTTAATATTTCTTTTTTCTCATCGGACTTAACGCATTATAACCCGTTTTCTCGCGCTCAAATTAGTTACTGTTTAAACGCAATCTGTTATACAAAAACGGATCAGCTACAACGCCCTTTACACATTTTCGCCGATTGCCATAATAGACTTATGAAAACCCTCGTTCTCCGATACGACCAGTATCGGTTTGGAGAAATCCAGCGCATACATCCCAATGTAGCTTTTCGCGTCAATTATCACAGTGCCGTCTTCCGAGTGCAGCCCAACATCGTCCGGGCAATGCGATGCAAGCCGCTGTATCTCCTGCAATTCCTGTATTTTATGGATACGCTTTTTGGAAATCATCGTCTTTCCCTCTTTCTGCTTCATTCGTTGCCGTACAATCGCTATAGCGCGGGTATTTACGTTTATTCGTCTTACCGTCGCCCCCTTATATCTAACATAGCAGAAGCGCCGCTTCCACCGGCTGAATTCCTATATACAGAGGATTAGGGGCTACTGTAAGTATACCCGAAATGATAATAGTCTAACCATCTTCTTCCAATGGTTAGTAGGAAAAGATATTGTATTGATAATCGTTATTGTAAACATCGCAGTTCATCAAGGTTAGTTCCTTTTGGTCGTCCACCAGGAAGAGCGCGGTTTTTAACACCGATTCCCAGTTTCCATTGTCATGGATGCTGCATCCGCTGAACAGAACGTTTTTACTGTCGTTGGTTATTTGCACCAACGAATTGATATATTTGCTTGTTGTACCGATGCCAAACATTTCCGTGTTGAAGAAGGATATATCCGTTCCGCCATAAATATATATGGCCATATCTGTACAGTCGCGGATGATGGAATCCGTAAACGTAATGGATGAGGAGCTTTCAATGTATACCCCACCGTTTCCGCATCCGTACAGTTCACAGTTGCTAAAAACAAAGTCTCTGCATTCCGCAGTGCTGACAACATCTGCAACGCAAGCATCACCCCGTTCCGGCTTGTGACCCAGCAGAATACCGGAAATAGTAACATCGGAACAACCTTCAAAATTCAGCACGGTATCCGTCGTCTTTTGCGTATAAATTTCTTGTTGTTGCTCCGCCAAAATGGTCAGGTGATCCACATTCGCAATTACAACCCCTTGATTCAGCGATTTCCCAGACATATTGCTTTTATAATACACATAGGGAAACTGCGTATTTTGGTCATCCTGCAGTATTTTCAGCATATCATCCACACTTATATTATAATCTCCCGGTAAGAGGCGGATGGTGCGGTTTGGCTGTATGGCCGCAAGCAGTGATACCCCGTCCGATACCTCAACAACATCGGGCACTTCCATTACTGCTTGCGTAGTAGTTGGTTTTTCCGTTTGCATAGCTGCGCCACTTTCTCCCTCGCTCGCGGTAGGCGCTGGTGTTGCTAGTGGCGTTACAGTCGACGTGGCAAGATCCTCAATTGTGTTGGTAAGCTCGTCGATCTTCGCGTTCAATTCTGTTTGGGTCTGTTCTGCTTCCTGCTGTGCGGCTGCCAGCGCGGCTGCGGATGCGGCAATGTCCGTATCATATTGCTGTTGCAAGTTTGCCAGGGTTGCTTCTGCATCGGTCTTATATGCATCAAACGTATCTTGCAGCGTTTGCAGTTTTTTGTCGGCTTCTGCCATTGTATTTTCCAGATCGGTCTGTGCTCCCGTAAGCCGCGAGTCAGCTTCCGCCTGTTGCTCTGCCGCCTGCATAACCTGTGTCTCCAAGGCTTCCACAGTCGCCATGAGTTCTTCATTACGCTTCACCGCATTGTTTTTATCAATAACGCTAAAAACCGATACGATGATTAACGCAACCAATATCAATCCCAGTAAAACAACAGATATGTACAGCTTTTTACTCCATACGTTTGACCCTTGCTCAGACATCCTATTCCCCTCCCTTTCCGTATCCATACAAGAGAACGCTTTATCCATGCACGTCCGTCCATTGGCTGTTCATCGGCAGGTTAGGTATATTCACTTTTCATTAGCAAGCGACAGACTTTTTATCGTTGGGCTATTCTTGTCGGTCATTCCTATATCATTCTTGACATCACTACCCTTATTTTACCTGTATATACCGATCTTGTAAATAGCCTCAGCAGTCGTATCGGCAAGCCTTTCTTGGTTTCCGCTTATTTGCTGCTTTCATGGCAAATCGTTACCATTCGCAACACGGATATTACAGAATAAAAAACAGGAAGCCGCCGCTAGACACAAAGGCTGCTCCCTGTTTATCGCTTTATTCTTTTAAACGCAACAGATACACGATGCTGATAAACGCTATTGAGCATCATGATCTCTTAGCTGATACAAGATCAGCGGTAATCGTTAACTACTTTCATGAACTCCTTTACACGTTGCACATCTACGGCGTTTTCAAAAACACCGTCGAATTTAAAAGTGGTTGCGCAAATGGCGCCGTCTGCGATAGACAGCTGACGGGTAATATTGTCTTTGGTGCAGCCGGTGTTGCAGAATACGGGCGTACGCTTTACCGCGTCCTTGACCCGCTTGAGCACCTGCGTGTCTGTTTCGCTGCCCGCAGTGAGCCCGGATACGCAGATTACGTCCGGCGCGTTGTTGAACTCCGTCGTTTTCGCAATCTCCGCTATATCGCGGTCCGCAAGGTATTTGGCGGCTTCCGGTACAATATTGAAAATCATCTTTACGTCTTTGGCGCCGATGCGTACTCTGTGCCTTGCGGTCTCGCCGGGGTTGGTGTTCCACAGGCCAAAATCGCTGGCGTATACGCCGGAAATGATTTCGCGAATGAATTTCGCATCCGTCGCAACCGCAAGATCCAGCGATGCAATTGGGTCCCACAGGCAGTTAACACCATAAGGAACCGTAATATCCTTTTTCAATTCGCCGATAATATTTGCCATGGCGGCAACCGTAACCGTCTCCAGTTTGGTCAGATACGGAAGGCTGAACTCGTTGGAGAACATAATGCCGTCCACTCCGCCGGCCTGAAGCGCATCCAAATCAAACTTCGCAGCTTCCAGCACTTTTTCCATGCCCGCATCCGCATCATAATTGGGGT
This sequence comes from Candidatus Limiplasma sp., assembly GCA_963675655.1. GTDB lineage: Bacteria > Bacillota > Clostridia > Christensenellales > Aristaeellaceae > CAXXOK01. The sequence continues at coordinate 2,537,036 of OY776489.1, read as the reverse complement.
CGCCGGGTAAGGGCTGCAAGTGGCACATCGCAATAATCGGCTTTTTAACGTGAAATAATTCCTCTGTCCAATACATAATTCTCTTCTCCTTCGCCTTGTTAATCCAGTTCTCTTACCAGTTGTACCAGTTTTTTGATTTTAGCAGGGTCTTTCAGCTTATTGGTTTCAGCACCGGAACTGATATCCACCGCATAAGGGTGAAAACGCTGCACCGCTTCCTGCACGTTTTCTGTGTTCAAGCCTCCCGCCAGAAAAAACGGACGTTCGATGGTGCCAATCAGGCTCCAGTCAAACTGTTTTCCGGTACAGCCACCGGGCGTATCCAGCAGGATATAATCGGCGTTGCTTTGTAAAATCGTCTCAATGCTTTCCGGCCCGGTTACCCCGATGGACTTTAATACGGTTTTCCCGGTTTCTTCTTTTACTTTTTGCACATACGCGGCGTCTTCTTTTCCGTGCAGTTGCGCAACATCAATGATGCCATCGTTCAAAAGGCCAATCACTATCTCTACAGGCGCGTCCACAAACGCGCCTACCGCCAAAATGGAGGGATCCAGCATCGCCTTCAACACTGCTGCCTGTTCCCGCGTAATATAGTGCCTGTCAAAATCAGCAAAGATAAAGCCGATATAGTCAGGCTTGGCTTCGTTTACCGCGAGAATATCCTCTTTCTTCATCATCCCGCAAAGTTTGATTTTTGCCATCATTTTGCACCCCTTTCGCTGTATCGTTTAGTTTGTACTGTCGTTAAAAGCCCGTATTAGCCTCTTCATTTCCGGGATATTGTTATGCAGGTTGAATACGGCGCTGCCCACAAATATACCGTCCTCACCAGCATCCCGGATTGCAGCGGCGTCAGCCGGACTGTGCACACCAACGCCGCAATAAATGGGGCGGTCGATGCCCCGGTCGCGTAATAGTTGTATGCAGTCCTTGAGGGTAGGATATTTTTCGTTCACGTATCCCTGCCCCGGCCGTACCTTAGCCTGCATATACACAAATCCGTTGGATTCAATAGCGGATTGTATTTCTTCCTCCAGCATCTGGAACTGCACATAGCAGGAAACTCGCAAGCCGCTTTGGATGATTTTCTCCTTCAAGCCGCTGGAGGAAAGACCAACCAGAATCACATCCAACAGATCATGCTCCCGGCAGAACCGGATGAACTTATCGGTGCCGATTTCGAAAACCGTCTCCTCATAAACCAACACCAGCAGTTTCACATCCGGCAGGCTTTGCTGTACCGCAACAATGCTATCCATGTATCGATCGTAATCGCTGCAGTTTTCCAACGCCTTTTTCATCCGGTCGGCAATCACTTCCCCTTCTAAATAGGGGTTTCGGGCAGGAAAATCAATCTCCATCATTTTGCATCCAGCGTCCGCATATTCCTTTGCCATTTGAATGCTGTGTTCAAGCGTCGGAAAACCGTTGGACAGGTACAGGATAATTGGTATTGCTTTACTCATGCGTTGCCGTAGACCTCCGCATACAAATTCTTCAGCTGTTCCACCGTGGGGATGATCGGGTTGGTTTTGGTGCAGCCGTCTGCCAGTGCCGCCAAAGCCATATCGTCCAGCAGCGAGAAATATTTCTCCCTGTCGGGGATGATCTGCCCGAGCGTCAACGGTATGTTTACCTGCTGGTTTAGCGCATTGATCGTCGCCACCAAATCCTCGCTGCCGATACTCTTGGCAAAGGTATCGTAGGCTTCTTTTGCATACGCTTCCGCCATGTTAAAGCGCACAATATAGGGCAGCAGTATCGCGTCCGCCAGCCCATGCGCCACGTGGAAATAGCTGCCCAACGTATGCGCCATGGAGTGAACAATGCCCAGCGAAACATTGGTAAACGCCATACCGGCAATCATTGAAGCATTCAGCATCGTTTCCCGCGCTGCCAGATCGTTCCCATTATGGTAAGCAGTCGGCAGCGTAGCAATAATATCCTGCGCGGCTTTCGTCGCCAGAATATTGCTGACGTAGTTAGCACGGTTAGACACCAATGCCTCCAGTGCGTGCGTTAGCGCATCCATGCCGGTTTCAGCCGTAATCCGCTGCGGCATGGAAAGCGTTACCTCTGGATCGCAAATTGCGATGTCCGGCATCATTTCCATGTTGCCAAGGCCGATTTTCATACCCGTATCATCATCGGTAATCACGACCGAGCGGGAAACTTCGCTGGCGGTGCCGCTGGTGGAAGGAATGCAGCAAAACCGCGCTTTCTTCCGCAGTTTGGGAAAAGCGTTCGGAGGCAGTATATCCGCAAGTTTTGTCAATTGCTCATTTTCATAATAAATCCACATCGTTTTGGCCGCGTCCATAACAGAACCGCCGCCAAGCGCGATAATCAAATCCGGGTGAAAGCTCTTCATCGCCTGTACGCCTTTGCGCACAGTGGAAAAATGTGGGTCGGGTTCGACCCCGGTAATCAGGTCCGTCTGTACGCCGCCCTCGGCAAGGTATGCCCGCACCTTATCCAGTATGCCGCTGCGCTCCATGCTGGAACCGCCAATCACGATGGATGCCTTGGTTGCTTTGACTGTTTTTAAGTAGGCCAGACATCCGGCACCGAACATTAACTCGCTGCCTGCCAGTTTCATTGGCCTCATCATAATGTATGCCCCCTTGTTACTTTTGCGTTTGTTTGCAGTGGTATTGGTAAATCCCTTCCAATGCCGCCCTGCACAGGAAGTCTTCCGCGTCGGTCCGTGCCTGCCCGGCAAGAACCTCCTTCAGGTTTTCAAGCACGGTTGTCATGGTTAGTATGCAGGTTTTCACCTGCATGAGCCGGCCAACCACCAACATACAGGAGGATTCCATATCAATGCCATATACCTGCAGTTTTTTCAGCTCTTCAAACACCGGCGCCATATCCCGGCCGAACTCTTTGGAAAAACGGGAATCGTGCATTTGGCTGTAAAACCCGTCCATGGTGCAGCTGACGCCGTTTCGGTACTCGCCGCCCATCTGCACAACAGTTTCATTCATGGAATTTACCAGGTCCAAATCCGCCACAGCCGGATACGCGGTTTCCACATACGTTGCGCTGGTTGCTTCCCTGCGCATGGATGCGATGGGAATAAAAAACTTCCCCAGCATATCATCCTGCAAAGACATGGAGGTTCCCATGCGAACCGCTACCTGCATACCCGCCTCGTACATTTCTTCCATGGCAATGGCTGCCCCCGGCGCGCCGATGCCGGTGGACGTAACCGTAACTGGTACGCCTTTGTAAAAGCCGTTATAGGTATTAAATTCCCGGTGGAATGCGACCTGCTCAGCATCGTCCAGATAAGACTTGGCTACTTCTACGCGCCAGGGGTCTCCCGAGAATATAACATAACGCGCCACCTTGTCCGCACCCATGTACAAAGTACTCATACATCATTCCCTTTCAAACCGTTCTCTCATTTTGGTTTCCAGCGCCTGTGCGTCCGGCAGGCCGGTGCAGCATCCAATCTCGCCAAGGACAAAGGATGACAGCGCCGCCCCAAGGCAGCAGCACTCCCTGATGCTGCGCCCCTTTTGGTATCCGTACAGGAAACCTGCCATATACGCATCTCCGGCGCCAGTGGCATCCACTACCTTATCCACCGGGCAAACGTTGATTTCATGTTTCACGAGCCTTCCCATGTCGTTTTTTGTATAACAAACGCTGCCGCACTCGCCCAGTGTTGTAATAATGGCGATTGCGTCACCGTGCGTTATCAGCTTGGTCGTATCGCAGCCCAACAGGTCTTCTACTACACTGCGCTCCTTCTCGTTCATAAAAATGAACTGGCTGGCGCGCAGAACCTTCGTTAAAAATTCCGACGGGAATGCGTCAAAATCGTCCTTCATGCCAAAAGCCAGCGGTACATGATGCTGTTGGCACTGGCGTAAGAAGAACTCATTATCCGGCTTGCTGGCAACTGTCATAATACCGAGTCGCGCATTGGCAAATAGCTCGTCGGCTGCGGGTGCAGCATATTTTTTCGCCATCGCGCCGGGGTAAAAAATGGTGATATGGTTGTTCTGATTATCCTGCAACAAATAGCAGGAAGAGGTGGTTTCGTTGTCTAGTACGGTAATCCCATCCAGCGGTACGTTTGCCGCTTGCAGAAACGCCTTGAAGCCGTTAGGCTCATAATCCGGGCCAACACGCAGCAATGGCAGCGCCGTAAGCCCCAGTTTACACAGCGCAACCGATATATTGACCGAACAGCCGCCGTAGTAAATCTTCGCGTGATCGGCATTGGTTATCAGCGAGGTATACCCGGCCTGTACAGGCGTATCCACCTTGATAATATGGTCCATGCTTACATAGCCGCTAACCAACGCATCGTATTTCATGTTGCTTATCACCCGCTTATAATTCTCCTGCTTCCAGCCTGGCAAACAGAGTATTGCTATCAATCACTTCGCCGAGGTATTTGCGCATGTCTTCCAGATTCACGCGGTTGACCTCTTCGGAGTTGGTGGCAACACAATCCTCGATGACAATGCCGTTATAATCGTTATAAAAAGCATCGGTCAATGTAGCGCGAATGCAGCAGTTGGTTTTGGTGCCAACCAGAATCACATTTTTAATGTGGTTTTCCCGCAGAACCAAATCCAGATCGGTTCCGAAAAAACCGCTATACCGCCGTTTGCGAATCACATAATCCTTCTCTTCATCCACCGGAAGCATAGGGTCGATCTCAATGCCGCAGGTGCCCTCAATGCAATTGGGGCGCATGGACTCGATGCGGTGATCCGGCTTGCCCTTTCGGTTGCAGTGCTGTAAAAACACAATCAAACAATCATGCTTACGGCATGCTTCCAGCACACCCCGGATTTTCGGGAGAATTTGCCGGTTTTGCGGATAGAACACCAACCCGTCCGGATCGGTAAAATCCCGTACCATGTCAATGACCAGCAGCGCGCTTTTATTCATTGAGTTTAAACACCCTTTCCCGCACGTTCTTATGCTTCATGTACGACGCGAAAGACAGAACGCAGATCATGACAACGTAAGGGATACAATCGAACAAACCGGAAGCTTCACCAGCGTAGATGCTCAGGTTGACAGACAGCGAACGTGCAAGCCCGAACAGAATCGCGTACAGGGAGGACAGTGCCGGATTCCCCTGCCCGCAGTAAATAGCTGCAATCGCGATAAATCCGCGGCTTGCCGTCATGTTATTAGTAAATATTCCCATGCGTTCCAGCGAAAGGTTCATGCCTGCCAGTGCACAGCCAACCGCACCGATGAGTACGGCGATATACTTGTAAAAGTTGGTGCGGATTCCCAGCGACTTGGCAGCCTCCTCGTTCTCGCCCACCACTCGCACATAAACGCCGAACTTCGTTTTATACATCAGCGCATAGGCTACCAGAATCAACAGAAAGCTGACATAGGTAATGGTGGGATGTCCGCTTACGATTTCTCCAAGGAAAGGCACATCCTTTAGAAGCGGGATGTTGATTTTAAAATCGTTCACGTTAAAATCCGGTATAATGATATTGGACGATTTCATGAGCACCAACACAAAACCCGCAATCGCCGACGCCGCCATATTCAGCGCCAAACCAATGACGATAACATTGCCTTTCAGCGTAATGCCAAAGTAGGAAAACACCAGCCCATACAGCAGCGTTGAGGCGATCGATAAAACCAGCGCCATCATCATGCTTTGCGTGGAGTAATAAGCCAGCACCGCCACGAACGCACCGTTGAGCATCATGCCCTCCAGCGCGATGTTCAGCACATTGGCCTTGTAGGCGAACACGCCGCCCAGCGTACATAATATGATCGGCGCGCTGTGATACACGCAGTCATACAGAATATTCATCAGCATCTGCATTATCCGGCGCTCCTTTGCTTGTTTTTCTGGAATCGGTTGAGAATTTGCGTTTTCAGTACCGATATATGACCCTTATTCTCCCGGAGCAGCTTCACTGCCAGGAACAGGATGATGAGCGCCTGAATCAGCGATACAATTTCTTTAGGTACGTTGGTAAACATGTTAATATTATCGGCGCCGGTTTTTAGCACAGCATAGAAGACGGCCGCGACTAGAATGCCAACCGGGTCATGCCCGCCAAGCAACGCCACCAGCATACCATCCCACCCAATGCCGGGGCTGCCGGAGAAGGTGAGCGTATAGCGGTATTGGTCGTTCAGCATCCAGCCGCCGCCAGCCAAACCGCCCAATGCACCGGAGATAAGCATGATTTTGATAATCGTCTTTTTCACATTCATGCCGGTTGCTTCGGCAAACTCGAAATGTTTGCCCATGGCGGTAATCTCGTACCCGAGCCGCGATTTCTTCATCACTATATAGAGAACAAAGAGCACCGCCATGACGATGAAAAAGAACACGGTAAGCCGCGAACGCCCAAAAATACGGGCAAACATGGCACTGTCCGATACAATGGGAGTGCAGACATATCCGTTACCGGAATCACGGAATACGGAAGTAGTCAAGTATTCCAGCACTTTCGCCAGCGCATAGTTCATCATCAGCGTGATCACCATCTCATTGGCGCGGAATTTCACCTTGAGCACCGCAGCAATCAACGCATACGCCATACCAAAAAGCGTTGCGGCAGCCAGACAGATGAGTTTCAACGGAACGGAGGGCATCGCGCCCAGCTGCGCACCCAGTATCCCGGCGATAAAACCGCCCACCAGCAGAGAGCCTTCCACCCCCATGTTGTAGATGTTTGCCTTAAAGGTAATGGCAATCGCAAGCCCGGTCAAAATCATCGGCCCTGCATAATGCAGCGTGTTTTGAAAGCCGACCTTGGTAAAAAATGATTTTTGAAACAGGATGGAGTACACGTTCAGCGGGTTTTCTCCAATGGCTGCTATAACAACCGCGCCAACGGCAAAGGCCATGATCACCGGGATGATCGCATTAAGAACCGCTCTGCCTTTTCCCTTCATCCCGCCTGCACCTCCCCGCTTTTCCGAATGCCAGCCATCAGCAGGCCAATATCCGTCATGCTCGTTTTTCTGGGGTCTACTTCGCCGGAAATTTCGCCTTTGTACATCACGATTACCCGATCCGACAGGCTCATAATTTCGGATAACTCGCTGGAAATCAGGATGACGGAATTCCCCTGATCCCGGTACGCCAGCAGGCGTTTATGGATAAATTCAATCGAGCCAATGTCTACGCCACGCGTGGGTTGGCAGGCAATCATCAGCGCCGGGTTTTGCGAAAGCTCCCGTGCAACGATAATCTTTTGCGCGTTGCCGCCTGATAGCGCAGACACGTTTTCGTCCTTATTGCCGACACGAATATCAAAATTATGAATCATCGCATCCCGTTTCGCATTGATCTTTTTACGCTGCATAATGCTTAGGCTGCATACGCCATCGCAATCGTGATACCCGGCAATGCAGTTATCCGCAATGCTCATTTCCCGGCATAACCCCTGTGCATACCGGTCCTCCGGTATGATGCCAATGCCAGCTTTGCGAATCTGCCGGGGCCACCAATTGGTAACCTCCTTGCCCTGATATGTTACACAGCCGCCGGACGCCGTCATCAACCCGCTGAGCACGGCTACCAGTTCCGACTGCCCATTACCTTCCACCCCGGCAATGCCGAGGATTTCACCTTTATACACATCAAAGGAAATGTTGTTGACAACCTTTTTACCGAAAATGTTCTCGGTTGCCAGGTTGCTCACTTTATACACGATTTCACTGCAATGCGGCTGTCTGTGCTCGTTTTCCACCGTAAGCACCACGTCGCGGCCTACCATCATCTGCGCCAGCTCTTGCTCGCTGGTATCCGTTGTTTGCACGTTGCCAACCACTTTGCCGCTTCTAATGACGGTAACGCTATCGGACGCTTCCATTACCTCGCGTAGCTTGTGCGTAATAATGATAATGGTTTTACCCCGCTTTTTCAGCTCTTTCAGGTTGATAATCAGCTCGTCGGTCTCCTGCGGCGTTAATACGGCCGTAGGTTCGTCCAGTATTAATATATCTACGTTACGGTACAGCATTTTTAATATTTCCACACGCTGGCGGCTGCCGACCGAAATATCCTCAATTTTATCAAGCGGATTCAAGTGAAAGTGAAAGTCGTTTATGAGTGTCGTTACTTTTTCAATTTCCTTTTTCCGGTCTATCAATATACCGTTCTTTTTCAGTTCCGTGCCCAGCATGATGTTCTCAAAAACCGTTAGGCTCGGTACCAGCATAAAATGCTGATGCACCATACCAATACCGTTTTGGATGGCATCAACGGGGCTTCTCATATGCGTTTCTTTTCCGTTGATAAATATTTTGCCTTCCGTCGGCTCCAGCAAGCCGTATAGCATATTCATCAGCGTGGTTTTTCCAGCTCCGTTTTCGCCGACAATACATTTTATCTCCTGCGGCAGTACCGACAGGCAAATATGATCATTGGCAACAAAATCGCCGAATTTTTTTGTTAACCCGTCGGTTTGGATTTTATACTGCATAGGGGCAATCTCCTTTAGGGATGGGCCTGTACCAACGCGCTATTGGCTTGATACAGGCCCATCGAATGCGCCTTTGTCCGGTTTTGCCCTTATTTGAACATGATGTTCGGGCAGGTGCTCTCGTCAAAGGTATCGCCGTTTTGCATGTTGGTTACGACGATGGTTCCATCGGAAATCTGCGCCTGCAAGCCGGCCACTTCTTCCTGAATCTCCGCCCACTTGGCCTGCGCTTCATCCGTGGTCAGGATGTACTGGCTGATGGTGGCAAGATCGGTGATTGTGGTGGAACCGCTGGCCAGATCATACGTGGTGATGCTGGGAACGCTGCTCAGGCTACCGTCCATAGCAGCTTCTGCCAAGGAGATAACAACCACTTTGGTGTTCTTGATAACGGAGGTAAGCACATAACCCGGCTGCTGATCGTCCTTATTGGAGTCTACCTGAACAGCCAGCTTGCCTTCTTCCTTAGCTTTAGCAGTCACGCCATCGCCAACAGTACCGGATGCAACGTACACAACGTTCGCACCCTGGTTGTAATAGGTGCCTGCAACGGAGCTGCCGGTAGCGGTATCGCTAAAGCCCGCATCGTACTTGGCATAGAAATCATACGTTACGCCCAGTTCCGCGGCAATCGCCTGTGCGCCTTCTACAAACCCAATGGAGAACACTTTGATGCCGTCTGAATCGGTGCCGCCGATAAAGCCCAGCGCACGCGCTTCGTCGGTGCTGGTGAAGTTATAGCCTTCGCCAAACAGTGTGGAAGCATTCTCGTTAACCAATACCGACAGAGCGCCGGCCAGGTAAGAAGACTCGTTTACATTGTAGAGAATGGAAATGATGTTATCATGAATGGCTTCGCCATTTTCGTCTACATTGGGAGTGGCGTTGAAAACAACGAAAGTGGTATCGGGATACATAGAGGCGATCGACTCAGACCCCGCTTCGCCATTGACCAACGCATCAAAATCATACACCATGGAGAAAATCAGGTTATAGCCGGCCTCCGCCAGTGTTGCAAGCGTATCGCCCGTGCTTTGCGTAGGCTCAACCACTTTGTAATCGCAGCCATATGCAGCGGCAATTTCTTCTGCGCCCTGCACAGCGGACTGGTTGTAACCATTATCATTCTGGCCCGCGGCATCGCAAACAATCGCGATCTTCAAATCAGAGGCAGCAATCGCCCCCGCGCTTTCTGCGCTCACTGCGGATACACACCCAAAAACCATCGCCAACGCCAATGTGAAAGCCAGAGATACCTTTAAAAAGTTTTTCATAATAACCGCTCCTTTCAACCATGCTTGGTGTTTGTGATCTGGTCGATAAAAAATTTATAATGATCCGTCCGGTAATAACAGCGGAAACTTTCAATGGGAACTTCCTTACCATAGGATTTCCCGTACGTTACACATTCAAAAAGGATTACAGGCATATCCGGGTTGATTTCCAAATATTTGGCGACCATCGGGCTGGGGATGACCGCCTCCACCGTCCGCCTTGCCTTTTCAATCGTGACGCCGTATTCCTGCTGGATGGTATTGTACAACGACAGTTTCTCAAAATCGTACTGATCAAGTTGCGGAAACAGCTGTTCGGGAAGAAAGTTGATGGTATAGTTCAAAGGTTCATCATCGGCGTAGGTTATCCGGCCGAAGGAATATACGCTGTCACCCACTGATAGGTTCAACCGCTTGGCCTGTTTTACATCAGCGGCGATTTTTTCTGCAAAAACCGTCTTTTTCGCTGGTGTTTTATTCATGCGCCTCACATCTTCCGAGCAGCTGGTTAAGCAATACAAGTTCTGGTTGGCCGTATCGCCTTTTACAAAAGTACCTTTCCCCTGCAGCCGGTACAGATACCCCTCGTTCACCAATTCGTCAATTGCTTTACGTACGGTGGTACGGCTGAACTTGTAACGATCAATCAATTCCCGCTCGCTCGTGATGGGTTCGCCCTCCGGGAACGCGCCGCTTTCGATTTTTTTGAGCAGCTCTTGTCTTAAAATATAGTATTTTGGTACGCAGTCCCTTAACACGTTAACTCCTCACTTCTCTTGATATGATGTCATGTGGTCATTACCAGTTGATGCAGCAAATGAGTCTACTCGTATCTCACCTCTTCTCCATATAAACACTAATAGGAAGCCGCACAAGAACTGTGGACTTCTTTGTCACAGCGTCAGTATAGTGGCATTTTTTCAAAACGTCAAGGGGGTTCTTCCATACAAACACGAAAAAAACAATACCAGTTGAAACGGCTTTATTATGCCTTTTCCCATTGAAATATATGGGTTAGCATGAATATGGCATTACAACTGGTATCTTATTTTTTAACACTTGTGTCGTTTTGTGTTTTCTTGTTCACACGCAGTTTCTGTACAATCATTATTCAATTTCTATCACAGTGAGCGCATGTTCCATTTCCACTTCGCAGGAGGCAACCGCCCATTGCGTATGGTAGTTCAAGCAGGCGCAAATATACTTCGTTCCCTGCTTTTGATAACGCTTACGGTAATGTACATGCCCGCAGACCGCGTATTGTACTTCTTCCTGTTCGTACAGCCCGCCATAGTCCCGGCTGCCTAAAAAGGCATTAAAGTAATCCCATTCGGGTACGCTTTCCGGCACGGTAAAATACGCATCCGGCAGCATATGCGTAACCGCTATCAGTTTTTTCCCGCGGTTACGAACCATTTGCTCTTCCAGCTGTGCAAGCATCGACAGGTGAACCTGCCGGTCTGCTTTGCCCCAGCGCACATTGATGCTATCCATCCACGTTCGCTGCCCCAATTTGCGTTTGGCAAAGTCCTCCCATTGATATTTCGGGCTGCTAAAGGAGTAGTCGTACCATCCCGTATTCCCAATCAGCACCCAGTCGCCAGCAAGCGGAATCCCGCGGCCAATCAGGCAATGTGGGTGCTCCTGGTATTGTTTGAAAATCTCTTCTGTATTTCTGCACGTTCCGCTTTCATCCCAGAGATCGTGATTCCCGGGTACAAAATAGCAGGGAATCTCCATGCGTACACCCAGTTGCTTTAAAAACGCCAGCGTGGTTGTGTAATGGTTGGATATGTCCCCAGCAATCACAAGCGCATCCAACTGTTTTTTTCTGGCGGTCTGTGCCAGCACACCCAGCACATCAAACTCCCTATTCATATCAATATGAATATCTGAAATACAGCCTACCTTCATATCAACTCACCTGCTTTATTCTGTACTCGCCAGCAACGCACAGCGTGACCTCCGCCAATCGCTTGCATGGGAATACTTTTTTGCCTGCAAGCCTCCGTAGCGTACCGGCACCGGGTATGAAAAGCGCACCCCGACGGCAAATTCAGCAGGCTGGGTACCTCGCCATGCAGCACAATGCGTTTTTGTTTCTGGCTTTCCAGCGTTGGCATGGTGGATAACAGCGCCTGCGTATATGGGTGCGCGGGGTGGCCGTATACGTCCTCAACGCTTCCCACTTCCACCAGTTGTCCCAGATACATTACACCAATGCGGTCACTCATATACTGCACGACATTCAAATCATGCGAAATAAACAAATATGTCAGGTTCTTTGTTTTTTGCAGCTTCTTAAGCAAATTCAGTATTTGTGCCTGTATGGATACATCCAGCGCCGATACCACCTCATCCGCTACCAACAGGCACGGGTTGAGCATCAGTGCCGTAGCAATGCTTACCCGTTGGCGCTGTCCCCCGGAAAGTTCATGTGGATAACGGGCTGCATAGCTCTCATCCAAGCCTACCGTTTCCATTGCTTCCGCAACCATCGCCGTCCGTTCCTTCCGCGTGCCCCGGCGGTGGATGATCAGCGGCTCTTGGATGATTCTGCCGATTTTATGCTTGGGGTTGAGGGATGCATACGGGTCTTGCATCACGATTTGAATGTCTCTACGCATCTCTTTGCGGGTTTCACGGGACATGGAACCACGTTCCTGCCCGCAATACGCTACTGTACCGCCCGTTGGGGATACCAGTTCCGCAATCATGTGCCCAGTGGTCGATTTTCCGCACCCGGACTCGCCAACCAACCCAAAGGTCTCCCCCGGATAGATGGCCAAATCCAATCCCCGTACCGCACGGATGTATTGTTTTTGGAAAGGGTTTGTCCTGCTATTCCTGCTGTATACCTTTTCAAGCCCTTTTAGTTCCAGTAAAGGCTGCTGCTTATTCACATTCTTCCTCCCCCGCCAATAGGCACCGTACCTTTCCGCCGCGATACTTACGCAGCGGCGGCACCTGCGTCAGGCATGCATCCGTCGCCTGTGCGCACCGGTTTGCAAAAGGGCAAACACCCGACTGCCTTTTATGCAGCGGAGCCACAATGCCGGGAATGCTGTATAAGTCCAGCCCTCGTTTTTCCGGGGTTGGTATAGAAGCCAACAATTGCCGGGTATATGGGTGCCCCGGATGCGCCAGCACATCCGCCGTTACGCCTTCTTCCACAACATAGCCGGCATACATCACAATCACCCTGTCGCACAGTTCGTGTACAACGCCAAAATCATGGGAGACAAATAAAACGGTTGTGGAAAGCGAGCTGTTCAACTCCGCGATTAGCGCCAGTATTTGGTACTGTATGGTTACATCCAGCGCCGTTGTCGGTTCATCCGCAATCAGCAACCCCGGATGATTCATCAGCGCCATCGCAATGACGATGCGCTGTTTCATCCCGCCGGATAACTGGTGGGGATATTCCCAATACAGCGATTCCGCACGCGATAGACCAACCTGACGCATCATTTCAATCGCTTGCTGTTTTGCCTCATTTCGCTCTATATCCTTGTGGGTCAGCAGCGCTTCGGCGATTTGTACGCCCACGGGCAGCAGCGGGTTCAGCGCCGTAGCTGGCTCCTGAAACACCATAGAGATATCCCTTCCCCGGACGCGGCATTTTTCCGCTTCCGAAAGGGGTAAAAGCGGTAAGCCGCCATACTGTATCTCTCCTGTTGAAACGCGCGCCGCTTCCGGGAGCAGCCCCATCACAGCCAGCGCCGTCATGCTTTTTCCGCACCCGGATTCTCCCACCAAACCGACAATTTCGCCCTTGCGTAGTTGAAAACTGACCTGGTCCAGCGCTTTATAATACTTGCCGCGGGTTAAGATTTCTACCGTTAAGCCGTTCACATCCAGCAATTGTTCCATGGCTGTCTCCTCATAACATTTTCGTATCGGTAATATCACGCAGTCCATCCCCCAGTAGGTTAAAACCGAGGACCATCATGGTAATCATGCAGCCCGGGATCACCGCATACCAGGAATGCGTAAGTAAAAAAGCCTGCGCTTCATACAGCATTTTCCCCCAGCTGGGAAAAGGCGGCTGAATGCCAAGCCCCAGATAGCTTAGTCCAGCCTCTGCTAAAATCGCAGTCGAAACACCCAGCGTAGCCGTAACGATCAATGGAGAAACAGCATTAGGCAATATTTGGCTCAGCATCAGCCTGAGCGCAGAAGCGCCCCTCGATTTTGCCGCTAAAACATAGTCCATCTGCTTGATTTGCATGAAGCTGGCACGCGTAATACGAAAATATCGCGGAATGGAGGTAATGCCGATGGCAATCGCCGTGTTCATGCTTCCCGGTCCCAGCACGGTAATAAACACCAGCGCCAGCAGTATCCCGGGAAACGCCATCTGCGCATCCATCACCCGCATTAAAACATCATCTATGATTCCGCAAAAATAGCCGGAAATCGACCCCAGCAAAAACCCCGCCAGCAAACCGATCGCAACCGACGTCATCCCCACCATAAACACAGCCTGCGAACCCTTCATGACCCGGCTTAAAATATCCCTCCCAAAATTATCCGTTCCCAGCAGGTGGGTAAGCGACGGCAGTTGAAATTTATGGGCAATATCCATTGCATTGGGATCATACGGCGTGTAAAAGAGGCTGATCAGCACCACCGCAAAAATGATGGACAGCAAAATCGCCCCGATTTTTAAGTTTGTATTCTCAAAATACTTCTTTTGCATAGCAACCTCTTTGTTTCTCCGTCAGCCATTCAGGCGAATCCGGGGGTCTACCCATGTGTAAAGCATATCCACCACAAAATTGATAGCAACCACCATCAGCGCAAGATAAAATACCAACCCCTGCACCAAGGGAAAATCCCGGTTTCCCACAGCGGAGATAATTAAACTTCCCACGCCGGGCAAGTTAAACACATTTTCAACAATAATACTTCCGCCCAACATATCCACCACCACCATACCCAAAATGGTAATAGTAGGCACCAATGCGTTTTTCAGCACATGCCTGTAAAGCGCTTTATTGGCGTTTAGCCCCTTGCTGCGAGCCGTCCGCACATAATCCTTATGCATTTCATCCAACAATGTATTTTTTAAATAGCGAATCACCACGGCTGTTGTACCCGTAGCAATAGCGATGGCGGGTAAAATCAACGATTGAATAGCCCCCCGTACGCTTTGGTGAAAAGCGATGAAATCCCCAGACGGGAACCATCCAAGCCAAACGGAAAATACAAGAATCAGCAAAATCGCCAGCCAGAAAGACGGTACGGAAATGCCCAGCTGTAACAGTGCGGAAAGTCCGGTAGCAAAACGCGAACCATTATGCTTGGCTAAATAAATGGAAAGCGGCACCACTAGTACAATGGTAAACAGCAAAGCAAGCAATGTAAGCGTCATGGTAACCGGCAGGCAATTTTGAATCATACCCGCCACCGGCAAATGGTAACGCAGCGAGGTGCCCATATTCCCCTGCATCAAGCCGGACACCCAGTGAATATATTGCGCGCCCAGCGGTTGATCTAATCCCAGTTCCTTTGTCATCGCCGCTACTTGGAGTGGATCTGCATCCACTCCAAGTATAATGTCGACCGGATTCCCCGGAAGAATCTGAAAAACCGCGAATGTCAGCAGCGATATAATCACCAGCGACGTCACCGCCAGCAGCAGTTTTTTCAGTATGTACGCAATCGCTTTCATGGTCTTATTGTGATACGGTCAGATCGCTGAGGTTGAAAAACGTAACCGGATAAATCTGCAATCCTGTAACGTTCTGCGCCACGGCATAGATCACGCTTGGGTCTTGAATGAATACCGACGCCGCCTGATCGACCAGCAATTGCTGGCACTCTTTATAATAGCCCGCGCGCGTTGCCGCATCGGATGTGGAAGCAGCCGCTTCGATCAGCTCGTCATAATGTGCATCGGAGAAGTTAAAGTAGTTGCGGCCATAAGTGGTTTCAAAGCGATTCAAGAAATCCTGCGGATCCAGTTTACCGCTGTGACCGATAATGGTGGATTCATAATCGCGGTTGCTGTATACGCCGTCCAGCCACTGTGCCCATTCCACCAGCTTAATATCAAGCGTAATGCCAATTTTGGACAGCTGGCTTTGTATTACCTGCGCCGTATCCACATGCACCTGATAGTTGGAAGCAACCGTTACGCTCATCGTAAACCCGTTTGGATAACCGGCCTGCAAAAGCAGTTCTTTTGCCTTGGCAATATCCAGATTGTAAACGGTCATATCGTGATTGTAGTAGGCCGCCATGGACGGACTGAGGAAGGAATCCACGCGGGTACCGCTACCGTTGACCACAGCATTAATAATTTCGTCTTTATCAATCGCATAGCAAATCGCCTGACGAACCAACACATTGTTCAGCGGCTCCACCGCATTGTTCAGCGCGAACACCTGCACCATGTTCTGCGGTCCCTGCACAATGGCAAAGTTATCGCCCAGTGCGTCAACGTTGGAAGAGCTGATGCCCGCGATGTCCAACGTGCCAGACTTAAGCGCCATCAATTTAGCGTTTTCATCCGTCATAATCACGAACTCTGCACGGTCGATGGAAGGCATGCGGTCTTCGCGTGTGCTGTATGCTTCGTTCTTTTCCAATACCAGCTTCTGACCGGGCTCGTAGGAGACAAACTTGAAGGGGCCGGTGCCGATGGGCAGGCTGGCATTATCATCGTAGCCTTCTTCACAGATCGATAAAATCGCTTTGGTTAAAAAACCGGCGTCTTTGTGGTTCAGGTTTAAAACAACTGTGTAATCGTCCGGCGTTTCCACTTTGGCAAGCACCTCGTTGAGCGTTGTGCTCAGCGGGTCACCGCCGGAAAGACCCGCCAGCTTCTCATAGGTGTACTTCACATCTTTCGCGGTGCAGTCGTTGCCATCATGGAAAGTAATACCCTGCTTGATGGTAAAAGTATAGGTCAGTTCATCTTCCGAAACGGTATACGATTCGGCAATCGCGGGCACAAACTCGCCCTTTTGGTTAAAACCGAGCAAGCCCTCAAACACATTCATCATCACTGCGGAAGTATCAGTAGCCGCCGACTGCATAGGGTCCAGGCTATCCGGCTCGGAGCCCAGCGCGATTTTCACCGTGCCGCCCATCGCTTGTTCCGTAGCGCTTTGCGATGCCATTGCGCTGCCAATGCTAAAAACCAGAAGAACAACCAGTACCATGGCAAGCAAATTTTGTACCTTTTTCATGTTCATCCTCCTTTGTGTGCATAGCTATCCTTGTTTGTATATAAAGCGTTTAGATTGTGATGCGCATCCATTGTCTGGCAAGTAAAACCGTACCGTTGTACTCGTTTCTTGCCGTTTCTGCAAGCTGGCCGACATCCCCAAAATGCGGCAGATGCGTCAATACCAATTGTTTTGCATGCGCAGCGCAAGCCAAACGACTTGCCTGTAAAGAAGTAAGATGGTGGCGCTGTCCGCCATCAGGTTCGGTATAAAAAGTTGCCTCGCAAAGAAAACAGTCCGTTCCGGCGGCAAACGCGGCCAGTGGCTCGTAGTACCCCGTATCCCCCGTAAACACCAGCGTTCTCCCGCGTGTGTCCGTTACCTTGATTGCATAACATTGCACATCGTGCTGCGTTTGAAAGGTGTGAAAGGTAAATGGGCCAATTTGAAATTCTTCTTTTCCGATATAACTGTATCCCTGGCAATACGGTAAATAGTTCAGCCGCTGCTCATCCCCAGGCCCCCAGGCACAAAACGGCTTTGTCCGCTTTTGCAGCTGTGTTTCGACCATTACGGCATACTGCAAACACCCCAAATCCGCACAATGGTCAAAATGGTAATGGGTAAGCACTGTGCCATCCAATTCGGATAGCGGCAGGCGCTGGGACAGGGTGGTCAGTACGCCGCTGCCGCATTCCAACAACACTTTGGTTTCTCCATCCTCCAGCAAATATCCAGCTGTCGCTTCGCCTGGAGCCGGATAAGCGCCGTAGCAGCCGATGATTGTTACTGTCATGCTATGTTCCGTCCTTTAGTATGCTTTATAGGCTTCTTCGTTGCGGGCAATATGCCGTTTCACAATTTGCGGTTCCAGCCGGATTACCTGGGTAATTACCGCCTGCACAAGCGAAAGCACCGCACTGTACGAGTCCAGAAACACCACGGACTCTGTTTGCGCAAACAGGGAGATATCGGCTGCTTTTGCAAAAGGCGACAGGCTGCAATCGGTAAACGCCAGCAGTTTCGCGCCGTACCGCTGCGCCATTTTCGCAATCTTCAGCGTCTTTTTGCAATATCGTTGAAAGCCGATCACGACGACCGTATCAGTCTCACTCATACCGGATAGATGCTCGTGGCAGTTCGCCAGATTGATGCGTGTCGTTTTCCCGATCAGATAATTCAGCGTAAAACAGAGGTACTCGGATACGCCCGCGCCCATTTTGTCCCCCATAACCCAAATACGTTGGGCACCGTTAAGCAACTTTGCAGTATTTTCGATGGTGCCAACCGGATTCAAACGCATGGTTTGGACCAGATTGTTCATTTCCGTGTTTACGTGCGCTTCCAACCATCCCGTTTGTTCGGGAAAGCTTTCCGCTTTCAAGCTGAAGTTTGCGGCTGCCCGATTTTTAAGCATGCTGCTCTTGATTTGCATTTTCATATCGCGGAAACTTTTAAAACCAAGGCAGATGGATATGCGCTGAATGGTTGCTTCGCTGACATCCGCTTTTCTGCCAACTTCCTTGGCGGTCATCAGGCAAATCTGTTCCCACTTTTTACGGATGTAGATAACCGCCTTTTGCTGGGCGGGCGGTAAATTATCAAAAATAGCGTTCATCCGCTCCTGCAATGCTTCCGCGCTCAAATCGGCAGCGCTTTGCAGATTCTTTTGCTCAGTCAAAGTATCTGCTCACCTCCGCTATGCTGCGCACCGAATCGTGATGCGTTATCTCCTCGATTCCCAAACTGCCGTAAGGACTGATGAGAATACATTTCATGCCTGCTTTTTCTGCGCCGACAACATCATCGTAGTAGTTATCTCCTACATACAAGCATTGCTGCGGTTGTACCCCGGCAATGTCAAACGCCTTTTGAAAAATACGCTCGTCCGGCTTTTCATAGCCAACTTCGCTGGAGACGACAACCGCATCCAACAGCTCATCCAGCCCATTGTGGCTTAAAACAGCGCGACAGGATAAATCCCAATTGCTGATCAGCCCCGTACCAACGCCGCGCTTCCGAAGCGTTTTAAGCAGCTCAACCGCTTCCGGCAGAGCCTCCCAGTGGCGCTGGGATATGCGAAGCTTTTCCAGATAGGTTTGCGCGCAGAGTGATAAATCCAGCCGGATGCCAAGGTGATGATTGAGAATCCCCAAATACCAAGGCATAAAATAGCGGGGATCGCCCCCAAGCGTATGGGGATATTCCCGCATAAAAACCTTATCGGTCTGGTAAAATGCACGGCGGATTTCCGCCTCGTCTTTTTCTACACGTAATTCCCACAGCATCTGACGGTAAAAAACCGCAGATTGATTGCCCACCAGCGTGAGCCCCAAATCGAACCACACATAAGAATAATTCATATCTCAATTCCTCGATGGAAAAGAATCTTTTTCTGTCTGTTGGCGTATTTCCATCACCGTTAGCTTATCGCGCAGATATTTTAATTGCATGTAAATCCGGTTAATCCTGTGTTAAGAATGCAAGTCTCGTTTTGATACATCTATATCGTTACCTTCCCTTAGGTTTTAGCATCCCAAAAGCCGGAAAGATAATAGAATTATATATAAAAGACTCCCTGCCAAATATACGCAACCTTGTGCAGCACCGCAATGAATCAGAGGATAGATAAAAGGAATATCATTATTCAGCACTGCCTTTTTTTACGATGAATGAGTACGTCTTTATATAATCATAAATTTTATATAAGCATCATCTGTTTTTAGTTTTATTACACGTTGACAACAACCCTGTTGCTCATTTCAAACCGGTTTGCCGTGAAACCAAAGCAATAAATACACAAATACCATAAAGGCGACCAACTGCGCCATTAAAAACTTCTCAATTCTGCAGTTGACTTTATCACTTCCTGATGTTACCATTTGGCCAGTTCCAACGGATCTAAAGGCCACCTTTCAGGAGGTAAAGACACATGAAAAAGATGCGGAAAAACGTAAGCCGTGTTATGGACGACGCCGTTGCGCGCGGAGAAGCGCCTTGTGTGCTGACACTGCTTTGGCAAAAGGATGAGGAAATCTTTTTAAGTGGCAGTGGTTATGCCGATATTGAGCGGAACGCGCCGATTTGCCGGGATACCATTTTCCGGCTTTATTCGCTAACGAAACCTTTGACAGCCGTTGCCGCCATGACCCTTGTGGAGCGCGGCCAGCTGGATTTGCTCGCGCCTGTTTCAGATTTTTTAGAAGGGTTTAAAGACCAGCGTGTCGCCTTGAGCGATACAGAAACCGAACCCGTTAAAAGGCCTGTGCAGGTACGGGATTTGTTCTCCATGACGTCCGGGCTTTGCTATCCGGGTGAGGCAACCCCGGCGGAACGCGCTGCAGCCGCGCTGTTTGAGAATATCGAGAAAGAAAGCGCTGCAGGCAATCCGCCCAACACCAATGCCATCGCTAACCGTATTGGCCAATTACCGCTTTTGTTCCACCCGGGCGAAGGTTGGCAGTACGGCACGTCGGCGGATATACTGGGCGCTGTAATTGAAGTTGCTTCCGGGAAACCGCTGGATGAATACATGCAAAAAGCGATCTTTGCGCCTTTAGGGATGGAAGATACTGATTTTTATGTACCGGAAAGCAAACAGGATCGTCTTGCGACCCTTTATGAGCAAAAGAACGGAACTTTGCAACCATATACGGAAAGCCCGTCCAGAGATCTTACCCGTTTTACCAAGCTTGCCTACCGTTCCGGCGGCGGCGGCGCAGTATCCACCATTGACGATATGCTCGCTTTTGCGAGGATGCTGCTGGGCAACGGCGCGCTGAAGAAGACACAAATTATCACCCCCGCCTCGGTGCAATGGCTTACCCATAACCATTTGAACGCAAAGCAGCGGGAAGGGCTCGTTTTCCAAACGATGAACGGTTACGGGTTCGGCGGCCTGATGCGGGTGATGGAAGAACCGGGGCTTGGCAACTCGTTAGGTGTGGTTGGCGAATACGGCTGGGATGGCTGGAGCGGTACCTATATGACAATCTGCCCGCAGGAAGAGATGATTCTGCTTGTGTTGCAACAGTGTGCCGATGCGGTTATACCCCCGCTCACACGGAAAATACGGAATATTGTATACGCCGGAATTCTCTCCTGATGCAACGAATCTCTTGCCTATCCATTCCCTTGAAACGAAAACAGAAGCGTGCTCTATTTTGCATTCCGTGGATTACTAAACGCTGTGCATATAGCAAAGTATTAATGATGATCCATCTTCGGCAGCTCCTGTGTCTTTTCCTCACGGTTGTTCTACCCGTTGCACAGCTGCCAATACAGGCAATTTGCTTCCCGTTCGCAGGATTATACAGCTTACCGGTAATATAAGCAGTCGTTGCCTCCCGCAAATAACGCGTTGAAAGTATCCAAACTGATCATAAGGAATGAACGCGTATGCACAAAACAAGCAGTCTTCTGGAGCGAATCTACGAAAAAAACCCGGCAAACGGGAATTACATCATTGAGGTATCGCTTGACACCTATACCGATATTTTCAATGATTGGGATCACGCGCCCATGAAACGTAAGGATATCGACCCCGAGTTGCTGCATTTTCTGGAAGATTCCATTGATGATATACCTATGAAATATAGCATTGATCTGTGCCTGTATCTAACACAGGAGGTGCAGAATAAAGAACGGGAACAAGTGATTATTTCCTGGTTTAAAACCTTTTACCGTTTCTATATTGAGCTGGAAAAGAAAAAAATACGGTCATTACTGAAGAGCGCCATTATCTATCTGTTCATTTCCGGTATTTTGCTCACTTCCTCATACTTGGGCATCGGCACCAGAAGTAATATTGTCGTTTATACGTTGACTGAAATCGTCATTGTCGGCGGTTGGGTTTTCCTGTGGGAGGCAATTTCGCTGTTTACTTTTGAACGGGCAAAAATAAGTAAACGCATCCGCAATTACCGCCGTTTTATCGATGCAGAAATCACATTCCGGTACAAATAAGCATGCCAAGCACTCCGAATGTGGGCGCCTCGCATATCGGCAACGACACTATCTCCTGAAATCGCTAACGCTCCTATGGATAAATAATTAAACACCGTTTCCCAATTAGTTTGGCACCGCATTTACGGTGCTCTTTTACCATGTTAAATTTAGGTAAAGCCGCTATATCGTATTGACATTTTTCGATGTTTCTTAAATAATAATATCGAAGAATATAGATGTGAGGTGCTGCATATGACACAAAACAACAGTCTGAACGAAAAAGTATTCAAAGCCTTTTGTGATGAAAACCGGCTTGCTGTTTTACAGTTGCTATGTACAGGCGAAAAGTGTGCCTGCCGGTTGCAGGACGCGCTTCACATTGGTCAATCGACGCTATCGCACCATATGAAAATCCTCACTGAATCCGGCGTAGTATCTGCCCGCAAAGAAGGCAAATGGACCTATTATTCCATCTGCAAACAAGGCAGTACAAAAGCTGCAAAACTGCTGGATGAATATACCCGTGTGGTAAGCGAGCAGCGCGATATCGGCTGTGCTCAGTAAACAATAATGCCGTATACCAAACAAATCACAGGCTGCAAAACAGCCGGAAATGGGGTTTGCTTTATGGAGAAAGAAAAGCAACCGGGGATTGGGTTTTTCCAACGGTACCTTTCGCTTTGGGTTGCGCTGTGCATGGTGGCAGGTGTACTCATCGGCAAATTTGTCCCTTCCGTGCCGCAATTTTTAAACCAGTTCCAATACGCAAATGTTTCCATTCCCATCGCCATTTTGATTTGGCTGATGATCTACCCCATGATGCTTAAAGTGGATTTTCAAAGCATCCGGGATGTTGGCAAGAATCCGAAGGGTTTGTTTGTTACCTGGGTTGCCAACTGGCTAATCAAGCCGTTTACCATGTTTGCCATTGCCTGGTTTTTCTTCTATGTTGTATTCCGCGCGTTCATTCCCGCTGATTTAGCCAGGGATTACCTCGCAGGCGCAATTTTACTGGGTGCCGCTCCCTGCACGGCCATGGTGTTTGTTTGGAGCCATCTTACGCACGGTAACCCCGCCTATACTGTGGTACAGGTAGCCACCAACGACCTGATTATTCTCGTCGCATTTACGCCGATTGTTGCACTGCTCCTTGGGATTGGCGGTGTTACCATACCGTGGAATACGCTGCTTTTATCGGTTGTGCTGTTTGTGGTCATTCCGCTGGCAGGCGGCATCCTTACCCGCACCCGTTTGATTCGGAAAAAGGGAGAAGCTTATTTTACACAAACTTTTCTGCCGAAATGGAACCATGTTACCATTGCAGGGCTACTGCTTACCCTTGTTATTATCTTTTCCTTTCAGGGGAATGTAATTTTAGAAAATCCCCTGCACATTGTACTGATTGCCGTTCCGCTGACCCTGCAAACATTTTTAATTTTCTTTATCGCCTACCTGACCAGTAAAGCGTTAAAACTCCCTCACGATATTGCCGCACCTGCCGGAATGATCGGCGCATCAAACTTTTTTGAGCTGGCTGTTGCAGTTGCCATCTCCCTGTTTGGGGCAGATAGCCCAGTCGCGCTTGCGACAATCGTAGGCGTGTTGGTGGAAGTGCCTGTGATGTTGACGCTGGTCAACATCGCTAACCGAACCACACATTGGTTCCCGGCCAGCACAAAGCAGTAACTATGCTCCAAATCCACCACACCTATTTCACTGGGATTGCAGAATAAAGCGTAAAGCACGGAGGGTAAAGCATGCGAATCATCATCATCGGCGCTGTCGCCGCAGGTACATCCGCAGCTGCTAAAGCCAGGCGCAACCGCGAGGATGCGGAGATTGTGGTATACGAAAAAGACAGCGATATTTCCTACTCCGGCTGCGGTATGCCCTATTACCTCGGCGGTCTTGTGGAAAATGCAGACGAACTCACACCGCGTGACCCACTGTTTTTTAAAAGCAAGTATAATATTGATATTCATATCCGCCACGAGGTTCTTGCCATTGATCCAGATTCCCATGCCATTACTGTCAAGAACCTAACGACTGGCGTGGTGCTAACCGATTTTTACGATAAGCTGGTACTGGCAACCGGCGCACGCGCCTCCATTCCCCCGATTACAGGCATCGACCAGCCCCATGTTTTCCATTTGCGTAATATTGATGATATGCGCCAAATGAAAACCTTTCTTACCACGCAAAAACCACAAAGCGCTGCGATCATCGGCACAGGCTTTATCGGGTTGGAGGTTTGCGAAAATCTCAAGGCGCTAGGCATCTCCGTCACCCTGCTGGAAAAACTGCCGCAGGTAACGCCCGGGCTCGACCCCGATATAGCAGTGCACGTACAGGCGCACTTAGTCAAAAACAGCATTACGGTGAAAACCGGAGTAACTGTGGAATCTATCCAATCCGATACTGTTTCCCTCGCCGACGGAAGTATAGTCCGTGCCGATATGGTGCTCGTTTCGACCGGCGTAAAACCCAACACCGAACTAGCCGCCGCTGCGGGGCTTCAGCTTGGGGTGGCAAACGCCATCCGTGTGGATGCGCAAATGCGTACCAACGCCCCCGATATTTACGCCTGCGGGGATTGCATTGAGCAAACACAACTGATTACGGGCAAGCCCACCTATCGTCCGCTGGGTTCCACCGCTAATAAAACAGGTCGTATTGCGGGCGATAGCCTGACCGGCGGCGACCTGACTTTTCGCGGCATACTGGGTACCGGCATCTTTAAAATATTCGGCATGACGGTTGCGCAAACAGGGCTAAGCGAGCGTGAGGCGCGCGCCGAGGGTTACACGCCGGTTGTATGCCACAATATTAAACCGGATAAACCAACGTATATGCACGGTCAGGAAATGATTATCAAAGGCATCGCAGACCGGGAAACCGGGCGCTTGCTGGGCGCGCAAATCGTCGGCTTCTCCGGCGTGGATAAAAGAATCGATGTGTTTGTTACCGCACTTTCTTTTCAAGCGAAAGCGGAAGATTTATTCCATTTGGATTTAGCTTATGCGCCGCCGTTTTCCACAACAAAAGATCCCGTGATGTACACCGGTATGATCCTCGAAAATGCCATCCATCGCGGTCGGGAATTGATGACCGCCGATGCGCTGGATACGCTTGCCGCTTCCGGGGAGCCCTACAATCTGCTGGATACACGTGTACCTGCGCAGTATGAAAAACGCCACGTACCCGGCGCTGTCAATCTACCGCATGCACAGGTACGGGCCGAGGCCGCGCATATGAACCGGGATACGATCACCATTACCTATTGCAATAAAGGCACTACCGGCAATGCCGTGCAAAACATACTGCTTGGAAAAGGCTTTAAGCATGTATATAACCTTTCCGGAGGCGAAAAGCAATACGCTGCAGAGCACGAAAAGCCGATTCAAAAATAGGTATTTTAATAGCAACGACACACTTTGCGATGGGCAACGCTTCGTATGTCAAATCTTTCAGCATTGCTTGTTGACCATCACAGTAAAGAAAAAAACAGAAAACAAAAAGTGGCGTTTGCCACTTTTTGTTTTCTCATTCACTTCTGCGGTATAGTCATTGTGATTGTAGCTGGTTTTATTTCTGCGCAAACGTAAAAACGCAATGGTTCGCTTCGTCCCGCCCTGTTACTGTAAAGCTGCAAGTACGCAGGTTGGCTTCCAGTTCCGCACTGCAGCCGTTTTGCCGCCAGCAAAACACCAGTTTGTGCGTTTCTTGGTTAGAAACGGTAAGCTCCGCATCAAATCCGAATGCCGGAAAATCATTTCGGAAGCGAAGAAGCGCCAGCTGATCTTTTACAATCTTGCGTTCCATCGCATTTTGCACCTGTTCCGCCGTCAGATTGGTACGATTTATCTCCTTATGCCCGCCTGCTCCGGCGCGCTTTACGGCTTCCACATCATTTTCGCCGGCAAACAAATCCAAGTACCATACCTGCGGCTTGCCTGGCATAAACATTTGCAGGGCACGTGCCAGCAGCAGCTTCCGCTCCTCCCCGCCAAGCGCACTGAAGTATGTTGCGTTTACCTGATAATATACATTCTTTTGCCCATGCAGGTCCTTTACCATGCCACCGCGCTGCACAACGGAATCAATCAGCTTTTCAATTTGCGCATCCGGTAAAAAGCCCTTCAAGTCAAGCAGTGGAATGCCATCGTGACAACCCAGCATATTTACAGTGCGAATACCCTTATCCTTTTGTTCTTTCGCCCAAGCCTTCAGAAAAGCGCCGTTTGCATGATCCAGCGCATCAATTACCAAGCCAGGCAAGAAGAAATCGTAGCATAAATACCCCTGCTCCGTAAGCTTTTCATAGGTTTTCTCAACGTAGCTTGCGTGTATCTCCGGCAGGAGTGTCAAACCGTAGCGATCGGCAATGGTTTTTATTTTGCCCAGCAATTCCCATGTATCCGGCTCGTTTAAAAAGTTATGCTTACCGGGTGCTTTCGGCGCATAAGCAAACGCATCCAGCCGGATTATTTTTGCCCCGTAACCTGCCAACGTCGCCAGTGTGTTCTCGTAAAACTCCCACACTTTAGGAGAGTTGATGTTTAAATCCATCTGGCCCAGATACTTGCGGCTTTTTTCCAGCTGTTCAACCACCGCAGCGCGTGCCTGCGCAAAGCGGCCAAAGTCGATTTGCTGTGGTGTTTCCCCGGCATCCAACGCCGCATTGATGCGCTCCGCCAGGGCATCTGCCGCGGCATATTGCAGCGCGGAAATCCGCATAATATCCTGTGCATCCAGACGGGGATACTGTACCGACTGATAAAACGTATTCCAATACGGCACGCTCCGGCCATCCGGGAAACGCACCATCAACAGCGGCAAGCCGGGTTTACGGAAGAACATGTCTTTTATTTCCGCTTCATCCGGTTGTATATACCCTTGCGGCGTCATTTGCCCATGACCTTCCCAGAAACGGTTCCAGTCAATAAAAAAATCACGGTAAGGCGATGCTTCACCCTTTTGTATAATGTCCTGAAACTGCGGCGAGAGCACAGACGCATGGTTGAGAATAAAATCCAGTTTTAACCCAACGTCCAAAGCCTTAATCGCGTCCAGATCGGCACGATCTGCATACAAGTCGTTCAACGAATAATCAATGACCGAAAAGCCTCGGTCCAAATCCGTATTGAACAAACTGGGTAAAATATAGGCCGTGGAAAAAGCGCCTTGCGCATCCGGCGACTGCAAAAAGCGCACGACGTCTTTTAACGTTCCGCCCATACTGTCGGGATATGCGTTCAGCATCGGCCCAGCTGAAACAACAGGCAACGTTTTGTTTTCCATTTTCTACGCCTCCGCCATCAGTTTCCGATACTCTTCATAACAAAGGAGCTCACCGGATTTGGATACGATAATGCCTGCTTTTGCCGCCTGCATTTCCAGCTGGCGCTGCTCAAGATGCAGCACCATCGTCGTAAAGGGGCTATCCGTGCCACCGTCCCGGTGGCGGGATTTACGGTAGGCCAGTGTTTCAGCGGGTGTGCTGTTTAGCAGTACTGCAACATCTACCCCGTGGAGATGGTCGCTGTTTCCATGTGTCCATTCAATCAGCAATACGTTCGTATCGCTGAAATCCACAGCTTCATACCACAGGGCACTTTCATCGCGTCCCATTCTTTTCAGGTATATGCTGTCAGCGCCGTTTTTAAACTGCGAGATGATCGCGTTCAGCTCGTCAAAATCCTGCTCCTGCGGCGAGCCCAAATAACCCGCAAGCGCAGTGCGGCCTTCCCGCTGATAGACAGCAAGCCATGGATGTTCGCTAACAAGCGCAACATCCGCATCACGCTCTTCACGCTGCAACGCGCACACAGTTTCACCACGCAGCTTCGTATAAAGCCCGTTTTGTACCAATCCGCGCATACCGGCTTTACGGAAAATGCGCATGCGCTCAGCATCGTTATAATGCGGGATTCGGTGCGGGTAATTATCCCCGGACAAGGTATAGCTTCCCACTTGCACACTGCGGAAGTAATGCGCCAGCAATGATGCCGTTTCCGATTTACCTACGCCGGATCCACCGCATACCGCAACCACTACACGCTGATGGGGATTGCTGCCATAGGCCGGATTCAGCAGCTTAAGCAATGCCGGAAAAATAACGTTGGCCTTTTGTATGTGGTTTTCCCCTATGTGGATGCTGTCTCCCGGCATATCGCCATGCTGAATGTTTTCCGGTACTTCCGGCGGCGACCAGAGCGCACTTTTCGATTGTAAAGAATTCATAATCGTGAACCTCCTGTAGTATCTGCCCGCATCTTCTCCGCTTATTTAAAATGCGGTTGTCCCTGTTTGCCGGGCACGAAGATAATGGTTGTCGGTTAAAGTATACAAAAACACATATGCAGCCGTCAAGGCACAACAGGATCTTCCTGTTGCACTAGTGTTTAAGCCTGCAAACATACCGGCGTTACGGGTTGCATACTGCAAGGAGCCAGGGTTTTAATACTTCCGCCAGTTCCTTTCCCATCCGCTTATGCGTGATGCGGTTGGGATGTGCAAAACCGCCCAATCCTTCACCCCACGGATCAATTTGTCCAAATTTAAAACAGAACACACGCGTATCTCCGGTTTCCGCACAATAATCTGCTACCGCTTTTTCAATGGTATTAAAAACAAAATAATTCATCGGGCCCAGCGTACAGGCAAGCACCGGTTTGGGGCCGTTAAGCTTGCGCAGCTGATGTAAGAACGCTTTATAACGCTCTTTAAAATACTTGTCTTCAGAAGGGTCATTACCAGAGACGCTGATACGGAATGCATCGTTTGTACCCAGATTGATCACAATAGCATCCGGTTTGAAGCGCTCAAAATCCCAGAGTGCAAAACCGTCCTTTATGCCCATCGCTTCCTGATGATACCGATCGGCGTACGCATAATATGTTTCCATCGCGCGTACCGGCAGTGTAAAGCCCGGAAATTCTGGCAGTTCTATACGGTAATCCGGGTCGGAGGCCCAGCAAAGTGGTATACCGGATATACATACGCTTTGGTATTCCGCATTCAACAATTGAGCTGCGACAGCGGAATAGGCAGCCAAGCCGTCCTCACGCTTGTTAGTAAATTCCGTTTCACTGGCGCTCATATCATTACCAAAACCACAGGTAATGGAATCGCCGATAAACTCTATACGGCTGCTGCGCTGCGGCGGTGTATACGAACGCAGTTCGCCATTTAGAGATAGATTGAAAATACCGATACGGCCCTTGGAATTCTCCGAACACTTTATCACTTTCAGCACATGTTCCTCAGGCGTGTCACTTTCAAACAATAAACAAGTCTGCCGTCCTTCCCGCAGGTATATCCGGCGGCAAGGTTCCTCGTCCCCATCAAGAAGCACCGCAAGCCACGGCAGATTTTCCGCTTCCCCGGGAAAAGCATCCGCATAGGCGATTGCATCCATCTGCAAGCGGTCGCCAACAAAGCGCAGCGTAAAACCGGAACCCGTCCAATTAAAAAACATCGCTTCCTGTTGCGCATCATAAAGCGTTCTGCCAAAGAATGCAGGCACCTTCCCTGTTGGTGTAATCTCTAATACCATATGGATCGCTCCTTATTGCGGTTCCGACCCAAACAAGTCGGAATCGGAATTACTTAATCGCTCCCTGCACAACGCCTTCGATAATTTGTTTCTGGCATAGCAGATAGAGAATGATCACCGGAACAATGGTTAATACCAAGCCCGCCATTAGTGGTGCATAGTCTACGCTGTAAGTGGTGAAAAAACCGTATGTAGACAGCGGCAACGTCCGAAGGCTTGGCGAAAGCAGCACCATGCTGGGTAACAGGTAATCGTTCCATATCCATAATACATCTAGAATCAGTACTGTTGCCATAACCGGTTTCAAATTAGGCAACACAATGCGGAAATAGTTTTTCAGCTTTCCACATCCGTCAATCAGCGCGGCTTCTTCCAATTCCAGCGGAATCCCCTTAATAAAACCATGGAAGATAAACGCTGCAAAGGCCTGCCCAAAGCCAAGGTAGAAAAACACCAGCGTCCATGTATTGTTGTACATGTTTAGCGAGCCGTAGATTTTAGCCAGAGGAATCATGACCGCTTGAAAAGGTACGATCATCGAAGCAACCATAATCCCGAATATTGTATTGCTCAGTTTACCCGGGTTGCGAACCATGTAGTGCGCCGACATAGACGCCGTAAGCATAATTACCGATACGCCAACCACCGTAATCAGCAGCGAGTTGAGAAAGGCGCTGAGGAAATTCATTTTTTGATATGCGTCTACATAGTTTTTAGGATCAAGACTGTCTGTAAACTGGAAAGGAGAGTTTACAAACAGTTCCGTCGTACGGAAGGAGTTGTTCAGCACTAGATAAAACGGCACCAGAAACAGAATTAACAACGCGAAGATAAAAACTGTCCGCGGGATATACCGCTTATGCAGTTTACCCGTCATACCTCTACCTCCCGCTTTTTATTCAGGAGCACTTGCGTTACGGATAGAATGGCAACAACGATAAACAGTATAATGGCCTCTGCCTGTCCAACGCCGTATTGCTTGGACTGGAACGCTTTTTGGTAAACGTGCATGGCGGCCAGCCTTGTGGAGCCATACGGCCCGCCGTTGGTTAGAGATAAGTTCAAATCGTACGCCATAAACCCTCGGGACAGTGTAATAAACATACAGATATTGAACGATGGAATCATCATCGGAATAGTTACCCGCCAAAGCTTTCGCAACCCGTGTGCGCCATCAATATCCGCAGCTTCCTGTACATCTTTGGGAATCCCAACAAAACCAGCAATATAAATCATCATCAGATAACCGGCATATTGCCATACGGTAACAATGATCAGCGCCCATACCGCACGATCCGGGTTGGTTAAGAACGACGTTTTTAACCAGGTAATATCAAGCGTTTTGCCAACCTGGGTAAGCACATTGGCAAAAATGAACTTCCAGATATAGCCCAGAATAATACCGCCAATCAAATTGGGAATGAAAAATCCACCCCGCAGAAAATTCTGCATACGCATGCCGCTGGTAAGGAAATACGCAAGCGTAAACGCAAGCACATTACACAGCAGCGCCGAGATAATCACATATTTAAACGTAACCAGAAACTGCCTTAAAAACTCCTTGTCGTGAAATACCGTCACATAGTTTTGAAATCCTACGAAACTATATGTATCCGAAATAGCATTCCAATCCGTAAACGTAAGGTACAAACCGTATAAGAACGGTAAAATCATAACACAGATAAAAGCAAAGAGCGTTGGCCCGTTGAACGCCAAAAAATACCCGCTCCGCTTTAGAAAACTCTTTTCACGCATCTGGATACCCCCCACGGTTATTTGTTTACAAATACGGCGCCGGCGCAAACGCGTCGGCGCCGTATTGAGGGTTCATTAGTGCTTGGTTTGCGTCTGCCAGAAGGTGTTGATGTCAGCGGCAAGCTCGCTGCGGTCAATCACGCCAACCATGTACTTCAGCATCAGGTCGCCGGTCGTTGCCCAAGCGTCGCCGCCAAGGTATGTAAAGCAACCGATGTTGATGGTTTTTCCTTCCAGCGCGTAATCCGCGATGGACTCCGTCATAGCGTTATAGGTAGCATCACTGCGTATATTGTTCATCGGCATGGAGAAGCCGGAATTTACAAAGTATTCCTGACCTTCTTGTGTAGTCAGCATCCACTCCAGCACATCCAGCGCGGCAGCCTGCTGCTCAGGCGTGCTTTGGGAAGCGTCAATGCACATTACTTTGGGCATGGATACAACAACTTCGCTATTACCATAAGCGGTGGGGTCATTGCTCCACGGCACGGGGATGAAACCATAGGCAAGGTCTTTATTCTCCAGCGCGCCGATGATGGACCACATCCAGTCGCCCATGAAGAACGTAGCGCATTTGCCTTCTGCAAACGCCTGATCATCCGCATTGATGTCGCCTACCAGCGGATCATCCTTACGGTAGTTATACTGCATCAACAGATCAAACGTATCCATATACCCCTGGAAGAGCGGGTCCTGCGCAATATCCATGCTGCCGTCAATCAGGCTTTCGATAAAGGCATCGCCGCTGGCGGTATCACGGCCATGCACGGCGTATATCAGGCCCAGATAGTGGCAGCCAACCGACCAGTTGGCGCCGTGGATCATTGTAGGCGCTACGCCTGCGGCATCAACCGTTTCAAAGAAAGCACGAAGCGCATCCTGCGTGTTAATCGTAGCCGGATCAAAATTCGGAATGATCGACTCTACAACCGTTTTATTATAGCATAACGCATATCCCTGTGTGGAGAACGGAATGCCATAGATTTCACCGCCGAATTTACCTGCTTCCAATGCGCCGTCGTTATAATACTGGAACCAATCGGTATTCGGATCGAACGCATATAGCTTATCCTGATAATCCAGCACGGTTGACGGATCAATGTTCATAAAGGTCGGCGCATTACCGGACGCATAGAGCGATTGCAGCTGCTCCTGCTGTCCCTGTCCAACACCGGTAGGAATCAACTCAATCGTAACATTGGGGTTGATTTCATGGTACTGGGCAAACATTTTCTCAAACATGGAATTTACCTCGGCGGAGGTGCTGTAATACGTTAACTTAACTTCGCCCTCAGCGACCGCGCCCGTAGAAAACAGGGCGGTAACCATCAGCAGTGCAAGAAGCAACGACAAAAACCGGGTACGTTTCATGGAAAGATTCCCCCTTATGATATTTATCGTTCCCATAGCGTAGGAACACTTTATGTAGCCATTATATCTTCAATCTTTGAAATGTCAACCGCTTGACATTGTTTTTCACATATTTATTTTTCTGTATACAGAATACAAAGGCAATGTGTTTCCCTATATAGAAATTTTATAACAAATGACGTTATAAACGCTTAACATGATATTCCCTTTACAGGTATGAAAAAAAATGCCCTTCAAGGCATTCTCTGGTAAACGGACAAGCTGTATACACGTTAAATAAAAACCAGAACAAATACGTTCATGCACTTTCACGTTCAATCAACCGAACCGGAAAAACCGTCGATGCCGGCAGCGGACGTTCGCCATAATGCACAATGCTTTCCACCGCATACCGGCTGATGTCGTTTACCGGCTGATGGATGGTTGTTATCGAAGGGGTGTACAAAGCCGCCAGATCGATATCATCATAGCCGATCACCTTTAATTGGCCGGGAACATCAATACCACGTTTTAAAGCGTAGCGGATAATCTCGGCAGCTAAAATGTCATTGCTGCAAAAAGCGCCGTCAATATCACCATGGTTCTCAAAAAATTCTGCAATCAAATCCTGATATCTCATGGAGATAAAGCGATCCTCCCGATGTGCCTGAATGATCGGCTGTATACCATACTGCTGTAATGTTTGTTCAAAGCCCTGCTGGCGAAGCGAAGCACTCATACCCCGTAGCATTACACCGCCTGTAAAATAGGCAATACGCTTGCATCCTTTGGCTGCAAGCAGATCAGCTGCCATTTTCCCGCCATTAAAGTTATCGGAACACACAGCGGAGATGCTGGGCGAAATGATACGGTCAATGGAGATAACCGGTGCGTCAATGGAGATGCTTTCACTGATATCCTGCGTATGGCTTGCGATAATAACACCCGCTACTTTATTGGCTTTTAGCATGGAAAAATATTCGATTTCCTTTTTTCTCTCGTGGTTAGACACACATAAAAGCAGTTTATACCCATTCGCCGCAATATGCTTTTCCATACGTTCAATCACTTTCGCAAAAAAAGCGTTACGCGCCGACGGAACGATTAAGCCGATAAAGTTACTGGTTTTTTTAGAAAGGGAGCGCGCAATTTCGTTTGGCTGATAATCCAATGCCTGCATCGCCTGGCGAATACGTTTGCAGGTTGCCGGGCTAACCATATCCGGTTTATTGAGCATTCTGGATACGGTGGTTACTGTTACGCCCGCTTTCTGCGCCACTTCCCTGAGGGTTGCCATAGGTATGTTCACCTCATGTTGATTTTTAGCAATACCATAGCATGGTGGTATAGCCTTGTCAAGCGGATAACAAACCGACGTCTCTTGCAGCAGGGCACTATTCATTCAGTCGCCAAACGCCTATTTCCACCCAGTGTTCATCCTGCCCGCGCAGAGTACCGGCATAGCAGCCCGTATTTAAAAAAGCATAAGGGCCGTGCAAGTCACATTGAAAGCGGGGCGTTGTCCACAATGTGTCCGGGTTATTTCGCAAATCCAGCCAACCCTTATTATACACCGAGATCATCGCTCCGTCTTCCGTTTGTATCCAGTACCGTGCGCACACATGGCTTATCTCGGGGGTTACCCGCGTATTCCAGTCCGCGCCGCCAGGCAGCACGCGCCCTCGCAGGCGTGGCCCTTCAAACGCACCTCCTGTAATGGGAATAATATTCAATTCCCCCTGCGCAACGCTGCCGACAGGCAGGGCCTCCCCCACCTGTACACGCAGCGTCATCACATGTTCCATAGCAACATCCAATTTCTTTTCTATCGGTCTATTTCCCATCAGCCTGTTTCAGCCAGTTCATTCCTTCCGGCATGGCTTGGTTCCAGAAGTCAAAATCATGCACGCCGGGGCGTACCCACCATTGATGCGGATAGCCGATTTGCTCCAGATACTCATGGAAGGCAGTGTTTTCGTTGATAAGAAAATCCTCCGAACCGCATGCAAGAAACAATTTTGGCATATTGTCTGCCGTAAGCTTCTCTTTGGCCAGCCACTCCGGGTCTTTATCGCTGCCCAGCAAATTTGCAAGGTCGCCAAAGGTATGCCGGTAATACCCGTATGGTGCCATCATGTTGCCACCGTTCTCCGGCGTCATTGCAGCCACTTCACGGGTAATCAACGCGGATGAAAGCGCGATGATCGCACCAAATGTATCGTTGTAATACAAACCGTTGCGAATTGCGCCAAAGCCGCCCATGGAAAGCCCGGCGATCACCGTATCCTCCCGTTTATCAGACAATGAAAACATATTGCGCGTAACCGCAATCAGTTCTTCCCCAACATAAGCGGCATACTTTTCGCCTGTTTCCTCGTTATCCAGATAAAAACGGTTAGCTCCGCTGGGCATGATAACCGCAAAACCGCCTTGCATCGCCCATTTTTCAATGCTGGACCGGTACACCCAATCCACCTGATTGCCGCTGTACCCGTGTAAAAGGTAGATGGTCGGCCAAGGGCCTTTGGCATAAGGCATAGGTTCCATGCCGGCGGGCGGAGGATCGACCGGCAGGATAGCCGTAAAAGTTTGCATACCTACTCTTGCTTTGGAATAAAAGTCACAGGTAAGAATCGCCATGGGGAAGGACCTCCGTTTCAATATCTTTTTATATAATCATTTACAGATAAACAAAGGGTTCGCGCGAATCTACAAACGTAACCGGTATCTCCCCGGTAATAGAAGCAAGCCAGCTGCCAAGATGCTTCATGCCCGCTTCTTCACTGCGCTCGTGACCCAGAATGAGGATTGCTTTGCAGATTCCCAATTGCCAGGCGTCTCTGACATAAGCGGGCAATGTCCACTCTGTCACTTCTCCGCAGAGGATAACATCCAGCTCACGGGCGCGCATCAGTTCCATGGGCATATGCTCCGACCCGAGGCCGAGGCTGCCGCCGCCGGGTAATACCGATACGCGGGAAACCGGCATATCGGCATCGCCGATAATACGCACAACCGGCATGGAGAAGCATTGCTTGCAGAAGTCTGCCAGTGCGCGCAGCGTGGTTGGCGGCAGTTGGTAACAACCGTCAAAATGCTTGCCATGTTTAAAAAACGGTGATGTATCACTGGGCGGCATACGGTAAGCACCCCAGCCGGTTTCCAAATCAAAACCGCGATAGATGCCGTCCTCCGGGCCAAAGTGCATATGATCGTGAAAGCGCCATATGGTTACGCCCGTTTCTTCGATCAGCTTCTTTTTTGCCAGATAGACTTCGTCGCCTTCCAGCCAGTTTGTATCGTCCTTGCCCGTAAACCATGTCGGTTCGTGGGTAATAATCAGGTTCGCGCCTGCTTCAGCCGCTTTCCGAATTACATCCACCGTCGCCATAAACGTAACGACGATACCGGTCACTTCGTTTTCAAAGCTGCCCGCCATTAGGCGGTCGCAGGTTTGTGCTTCCGGCAGCGGCCCCACGCCTGTTTTTCGAATGATACCATCAACGATTTCTCGAGCCGTCATTGTCCAATCACTATCCTTTCAC
The DNA here is from genome assembly GCA_963675655.1 of Candidatus Limiplasma sp. GTDB lineage: Bacteria > Bacillota > Clostridia > Christensenellales > Aristaeellaceae > CAXXOK01. The sequence continues at coordinate 2,500,982 of OY776489.1, read as the reverse complement.
AGCGCCTAATACGACGCCTTTGATAAAATACTTCTGTACAAAGGGGAAGATAACCATTATCGGCAAAATACCGATTACCGCCATCGCCATACGCACGGAGGATCCGGGCAAATCAACCGCCTGTGTACCCAGCAGCGCAGCGTTTGTGCTCACTTTGAGGAATTGGATATTGTTCATAATGCGAATCAGCAGGTTTTGCAGGCCAAACAGCTTGGAATCGGTGACGTAGTACAGGCAATTCACCCAGTCGTTCCAATAAATTAGGCTGGTGAACAAGCTGACGGTCGCAATGGTGGGTATCGCAAGCGGAAGCATGATCCTGATGAAAATGATAATCTCGCTCGCTCCGTCAATCTGCGCGGATTCCACCATTGCATGGGGAATGCTGTTAGCATAATAGTTTCGTACCAGCATAACATTGAATGCCGTTACCAAATAATTGGGCACGATCAACGCCCAAATCGTGTTTTTAATATGGAATATCCGCGACCACATGATGTAAGAGGACACAACGCCGCCGTTGAACAGCATTGTAAAAAATACAAAGAATGCCAATAGATTCTTATAGCGAAAATCATAGCGGGACATGGGATAGGCAAGCGTAGTGGTTAAAAACACACTGGTTAGCGTACCTATCACCGTTACCAGAATGGTAATACCGTATGACCTGAGAATCATTGCGCTTTGGCGCACCATGTAGTAATAGGAATCCAAACTCAATTTGGATGGTAAAAAGGAATATCCGCTTGCAACCAGTACGTTCTCATCCGTTATGGATGAAACAACGATCAGCACCACCGGCAACAGTGTAATTGCCGCAATAATAGCCATCACAATGGTTGCGAAAATTCTGAAATTCTTTACGTCGTTATGGCCGTGTTTCATGGTATCCTCCTAAAACAGCGCATTATCCGAATCCAGCTTGCGTACCAATGCGTTTGCACCCATTACCAGCAAGAACCCTACGAGAGATTGGTACAGCGCGGCAGCTGCTGACATACCCACATCGTTTAGCTCCATCAAGCCGCGATACACATAGGTGTCGATCGTTTGGGTAATATCATACAAACGTCCGGAATTTTGCGGCACCTGAAAGAATAAGCCGAAATCTGAAAAGAAAATACGGCCAATTGCCATCATCACCATAATGGTAACGGTAGGTCTGAGCAGCGGCACCGTAATGCGAAAAATCTGCTGCCACTTGCTTGCGCCATCCAATTGCGCAGCTTCGTACACGCTGTGGTCAATACCTGCAATACTGGCAATATAAACTACAGATGCAACGCCTGTGTATTTCCATAAATATACCAGCAACAGAATCACCGGCCATGGACCAGGCGTAGAATACCAGCTAACGGGCTCCAAGCCCAGTTTTTCATAGACAGTGTTGTTGATAAAGCCAGTATCCGCATTTAAAAATGCATACACCACAAAGCCAATAACAACCCAGGAAAACAAATTCGGCAGCATTAGCGCGGATTGAAACAGCTTCACCCGGCGTTTTTGTCCCAGCTCATAAATTAAAATAGCAACAAAAATAGCCGCAATCGTGCCAATCACGATAAAAGCGGTATTGTATAGCAGGGTGTTGCGGGTCATGATCCACGCATCTCTTGTTTTAAACAGGAAACGGAAATTATCAAACCCACACCAATCGCTGCCGAAAATTCCTTTAAAATAATTAAAATCCTTAAAAGCCAGAAAAACGCCGAACATCGGTAGGTAGTTGTTGATTAAAAGATAAATGATGCCCGGCGCGGCTATTAATAACAGAGGCCCGGTTTTCGCCAGACGTTTATTCGAACGCTTTTTCATGTGCATTCCCCAATTCAAAAATCTAATCTGCAAAAAGTAAAGCGCGGGGCGCAACAGCCACCCCGCGCCGGATCTATTGTTATTTGTTTTCCGCTACCCAGGTGTCTAGCTGTGCTTGTTTGGCTGCAATAATATCGTTCAAGCCAGCTTCCTGAAGCCGTTCCAGGAACACGGGGATTTCGGTTTCCGGGTCCACACTGCCGCAGAGCAAGCCCGGCAGATACTGGTTAATTACGTTTGTAACCGCCGTATACTCAGTCTTCACGCTGCTGTTGTCAAAGGTGAAGCCCATGGCAATAGAGGTTTTTGCATTTTGGTTTTGCTCCAGCTCCCATACCAGCGATTCCGGATCGGTACCAGCCATCGGGTACATGATGAAGAAGTTACCCAGCGTACCACAGGAAAGTTGCGATGTGTAGGGTACCGATGCCGCTTCCTGCCCTTCGGGGTAGCTTACGGTGCCATCGTCATTTTTTACATAATCGCGGTTTTCCAGTCCGTAGATAATCAGGTTGCATACATCCTGATCCGTAAAGGTAAGATTCAGGAATTTCAGCGCTGCTTCGGGCACAGCCGATGTTGACGCCACGCACCAGGTCAGCGCGTTAATAGATGTGGTATCCAAGAAAGCACTGCCAACGATTTTAGCACTCAGGTCGTACCCGCCGCACTGGGCTTCCAAACTAGCGGCCGTATCCTCCTCAGGATAGCTGTACGAAGCCAGATAGCAGAAGTAGTTACCGGAGGACATCAGCTCGGCAGCTGTGCTGGACGTTGTAGCGGCATCCTTCATCACTAGGCTGCCTTCATACCACGTACGCGCCAGATTGCAGATTTTAGCAAACGCGTCGGATGCGTAATAATCCACAACCGTCAGTTCATCGTTTAGCAACACGCCTTTAGGAGAATAATAATCGTCAGCCAGATAATCCACATTCGGAACCGTCAAGCCAAGGCCAATGTTGCCGGTACTAACCGCCGCCATGGGCGTAATATCGGGATAGGCTTCTTTTACAGCCTGTAAAATAGGTGTAATGTCATCTACGCTGTTTACCGCGGACATGTCAAGCCCCAGCGCGTCAACAATATCCTGCCGGTACACCAGCATCGGCGTTAAAGCAATCGGCTTAAACGTGGGAATGCCGTACAGCTTGCCGGCATGGCTACAGGCCGACAGCCAGTCATCGCCAATCAAAGCTTCAGTTTCCGGTGCGTAGGTGGACATGATATCTGTAATATCCTGCGCCATCCCTGTGCTGATTGCCAGGTTCAGGTCACCCAGCGTTTGGAAAACGTCGATCTGCTCGCCGCCCTGCAAGGCAAGGCTTACAGTAGAAGAGTAGTCCCAGATGGAAATCGGCATCAATTCCACTTCCACGCCGATTTTGTCCCGCGTGATGACATTGATCGCTTCTTCCACCGTAGCAAGGGTTTCGTCCGAAGGGATGTTGTTGAAGGTGGCGTATGCGTACACGACTTTATCGTACGACGTTTCCGCCAGAGAGATACCGGTTGTGCCGATCGCAAGGCATACGATCAGCAACGCAGCCAGCGCCATGCGAGGCAGCTTGAACAGTTTTACCATAAGTAACGACCTCCTTTTCTACGTTCATTGTATCGTGCAACAGGAGCCGTCGCTATCAATTTCAGGAGATTGTTTTTCACTTTTGGTGGATATTCGGCCAAATTGTTTAACTATTGCGTTACACGTTATGCTTACTGTTTTCCCGGCGGTATTCCTGTGGGGTTTGCCCTATTTCCTTTTTAAACACAGTTGTAAAGTACGAAAAATTATCAATGCCGACTGCACCGGCAACATCCCCGATGCGAACAGTCGGATCGCGCAGCAACAATTTTGCCTGTTCCATACGATGCTGCCAAATCGCATCTTTTAAAGACTTGGCTGTTTTCTTTTTATACAGTTTCGCCAGATACTCCGGCGACAGATAAAACGCAGCAGCAATTTCATTGCGCCCAATATTTTCACGGTAATGCTCCCGTATATAAGTATCGATCCGCTCCACAAGCGTAACAGACTTTTGCAGCTCATCCTCAAAGCTGAAAGTACGCTCCAGCAGATAATTCGCCCACCGGATCATATCCACCGTAGAGCGGCAAGCCCGGTCGGAAAGCCGTGCGGAATCCTCGTCCGCAAACAGGCGGGTGGCCTGTATACCCGCATCCGCAAGATGTGCGTATACCGCCTGCAACAGTTCCTGCTGTATCAGGTATAAAGTACGCTCGCTTAATGTCTTTAATGTCATACGGTTGGACAGTGCCTGTTTGATGGTATTGAGCAACCGGATTTTATCATGCTCTTGCAGCATACCTTCCAGCTTGTCCAGCTCCAAAACCTGGCTTTCCGCTTCGCCGGAGATGGCTTCGTCCGCAGTAAAGGCATGTGTATAAAATGCCACATTCCGCTCGATCAACGCCTGCAGCTTCGCAGGTTCGTCCGCAAGAGACTCAATTGGTACCGCTTCGCCAATACACAGGGTTGCCTTTACCTGCGCCCCCTGCATACACGCCGCGACCACTTGACGGCCCCTCTCTTTAAGCACGTCTCCCGTCTCATCCGGAACAGCAGTAAAATACCATAACCCGTTCGCTCCATAGCGTCGTATGGTACGTTTATTTTCTTCTCCACAGCACAGCAGGCAGCTATGCGCATTTTCCAGAATATAAAACAGCAACTCCTGCCCCAAATCCTGTTCCTGCATTTCAAACTCCGTAATATGGGTGGCAATCAACCGGTATTTCGCATCCGCATCCACTATCAGGCCCCGCGCTTCTATCTCCTTACGGATGTGCTCGCGGTTCCGCGTTCCCACGCCGTTCAACCGCGAGAGCCAAAAATTGCGTTCCTCCTGCTGCAAGTTCTCCATGCGCCATGTTCCATAGCGGTGCCCTTCTTTCAGGCGGCGGTTTTCCTTGATTTTCGCGATTGTCTTTTGCAAAGAGAGTGCCATGATTTTGGGATTGAAGGGCTTGGAGAGGTACTCGGCTGCGTCCATTTTCAACGCGCTTGTGGCATAATCAAACCGTTCATGACAGGTAAGGAACAAAAACTCTACATCCAATTTCTGTTCCCGTACCCACGCCAGCAAATCCAGCCCGGACCCCTGCGGCATTTCGATATCGCAAATCACAATGTCCGTCTGCCTCTGTTTTAAAATTCGGCGTGCCTGCGCGGCATTGTACGCCGTTTCCACACGGTCTATTTCGATGGCTTCCCAATCAATCGTGTTTTGAATGGCTTCAACGGTAGGCACATCGTCATCTACGATCAATAGCCGCATAAAGCCCTCCTTTCTCCCCGCCGGGTATTATGCGGGGCTGCTGGTTTTTTCCCGATACTCGTGCACCGCAACCGCAGGCACATGAATAAGGTTTACACAACCGTGCGGTTCTATATTATACAGCGCAATTAAATTCTCCCGGTCATACATTAGCGCCATCATCCGCTTAATGCTCCACAGCCCTACACGCTCACCGTCATTCTCCGGCCGTGGGGCTGTGCCGTTCATATATTGCAGCACATTTTCGGGGTACCCTTTGCCATCGTCCTCTATGCGAATTAGAAGCATTTCCTCTCCCTGATAGGTTTCCTTGGAAATATGAATCAACAACGTCAGCACACTATCTACCGATACGGCGTATTTATATTCGTTTTCAATAATCGTCTGTATCAGCATTTGCGGAATTCGCCAATGTCCCAGCCGCTGCGGCAGATCAATAAAGTGAAAAATACAGCCCGGGTATTTACACTCCTGCATGGTGAAGTAATTTTCTATGTGGCGTATTTCCTCCACGATGGGTACGGTATGCAACCCGGATTTAAACATATAGCGAATATTTTTGGACAGCGCATCCACATAAGTGGCTATTTCTTTGGTTTTGCCTTGCGTGCTCAGGCTTGTTATGGTTGAAATGGCGTTTAGAAAAAAGTGGGGTTTCAATTGCAAACGAATGCTCTTTAATTCCATTTCCCGAAGTTCGATCCGCTTTTCATATGTTTGTATGCGCAAACGCACAATCACATCCATCAGCCGGTTAAAAGTATCCTTAAAATGGGTAAATTCATGCGTACCGTAATCGCCCTCTATTCGCAGCGTATATTCCCCCGCATCCATGCGCCGCATCGCCTCCGTCATCCGGTTCATGGGGCGCACCATCTCTCTTTGCGCATAGCGCACGATTAGCGCACCGAAAACCAGCGTGATCAGGATCACTGCCAACACACCCGCCATGAGGATTCGTGTTTGGTTCCATACCAGCACGTTTTGAATGTGCAAGCGCAATATTACCTGCCCATCCGCAAGCGGATGGGCCACGGTTTTTACCCACAACGCCGACAGATCGTCCACAGCTACACCAATTTGAGAATCCGCAAGTCCTTCGCCAATATAATCAACAATCACGCCAGCCGGGTCCGTTAGCGCTAAGGTTTGCGCCCTCTCCCCACCGCCGGGAATGTTCGCTAAAAAATCACTTGTTGGTGTATAAGCCGCAACAGCGCGGCCATCGTAAACATAAGTTTTAAACAAATACGGGCGCTCATTTAAAGTGATAAAGCGCCATGTCTTTGGCACGTTGCTTTGTGCTGCGCATTGCAACGTATACTGCCGCAATGCCTCCCGGTCCCAATAGCTTACGGTGGAAGATTGCGTATCCACGCACAAGTCGTAATCCGTATCCGCTACAACCAGCGCGCCAATGCCGTTATCATTGAGGATTACATCGCTAATATAATTATGTATATCCTGCAGCGCATAAAAGCGGTCGGTTTCGCTGCTGCTTTTTAACAGTTTGAATTCATTATAGTTCTGCAAAAGTAAGTTTTGCAACACACCGTCCATTTGCGTCAGCCGCCCTTCCAGCGTGCTGCCGTACACCTGTAAAATGCTCTCCTCTTCCTTGCGCAGTTCATCGCTAAGTACGTGATAGGAGGAAAACGCGTATACCGCAAGCACCAGCGACAGCAGCACAATCAGCACCACCATATACCGAATCATCTTTTTAACCAGATATTCTTTGCGCATACTTCCTCCGGCCCTAATAAAAATTGGCTTATACGGCAGGGCATATAACCCCATCATCAAAATTTCTCCATCTCATCGTCATCGCAAATTTATCGTACCACATTCACCCTGCGGTTACAACGAGCGAAAATTGCGCCCCCAAAGCCGTGTTCCTTTCCCAAAAAGAATCGTTCTCTAAACCAATGTATCAATGTTTACCGTTTCTTTGCATGCATCTTGCATATCGAAGTAAAAAATGATATTATTTCGATAATTGAAGAACGATAAAACGCTAAAAGTCAAAGAGGAAATCGATCATGATTAAACATATTCCCTATACTGGCCCGGTCATCTCTTTACAGGCTCTCCAGCGCATGCCGGCTTATCTATACTATTTACATTCCCTTCAGGAAGAAGGGGTCGACAGCATATCGGCTTCCAAAACGGCCGACCATTTCGGGCTTACGGAAATTCAGGTACGCAAAGACTTTGCTGCCGTCAGCACCACACCCGGAAAGCCAAAATATGGCTTCAGCGTTGAAGCGCTCATCAACAGTATCGAAACCTATTTGGGGTTTTGCAACACCAAAGAAGCCATACTTGTCGGTGTGGGGTCGCTGGGCGAGGCGCTGCTCCACTATGAAGGTTTTACACATTTCGGGCTCAATATTGTTGCTGCTTTTGATAATGACCCTGCGCTGATCGGCACGATGCTGCACCAAAAACCCGTGCTATCCTCCGCCAAAATCAGCGATACGGCTCGCCGTATGAATGTACATATCGGCATCATTGCCGTACCCCGGCAGCAGGCGCAGCTGGTATGCGATCAACTGGTTGCAGGCGGGGTGAAAGCTATTTGGAACTTTGCGCCCATTCACCTTTCCGTACCGGATGATGTGCTGGTGCAAAACGAAAACATGGCCGTTTCCCTTGCGATTCTGTCCAAGCACCTGGAAGAAACGCTGAACCCGACAGGGGGAGAAAAACTGTGAATACACAATACTTTCAATATGTGTTGGTGGTAGAACGCGAGCGCTCTATATCGCGCGCGGCAGAGCGGCTGTTTATCTCGCAGCCCAGCTTAAGCAAAGCCATTCGGGAAATGGAAGATTCTTTGGGGTATGCTGTGTTTGAGCGCAGTCCCAAAGGCGTCATTCCAACCCCGGAGGGTGAAAAGCTATTGGTTTCGGCGCGGCGCATTGTAACGGAGCTTGAGAAGATGGAAGCCATCCGCACACCGGATCAAGCAGAAACGCTGGCACTGCGATTTTCGCTGCCGCGCTGTAGCTATCTGGCCGCGGGGTTTGCCAGCTTTATGACCAAGCTGGATGTAAGCAAGGGTATTGATATTCGCATGCAGGAAACCAACTCCCTACAAGCAATCAACAACGTCGCCAACGGGCAGTGTCAGCTGGCGGTAATCCGCTACCAGCAGCCCTATGAGACCTATTTTCTGGATGCGCTGAAAGAGCGCCGTTTGGTTGGTGAGCTGGTATGGGAAAGCGATTATCTGGCGTTGTTTTCCAAGCATCATCCACTGTCGCAGGCGCCCAGCGTAACGCTGGAGAAATTACGCGAAGGGATTGAAATTGTCTATGGCGATTCCTACGTTCCGTATCTATCCGCCAATGAATCAATTCAAAACCGAGATTCGCTGATGGCAGACAAGCACGTATTCTTATACGACCGCGCCAATCAGTTTGAATTACTAACGCGTTTGCCTACCGCATATTTATGGGCTTCTCCCCTACCGGAAGGCATGCTGAAACGGTATAGCCTGATACAGCGCAAATGCGAGGCTCCCAACCACCGGTTTAAAGATTTGCTAGTCTATCCGGTTGGTTACCAATTGACTACACTGGATCGCCGGTTGGTGGATCAACTTTTTGCGGCAAAAAACGAAGTCGCTTTTATGCAGGTACAGTAGCGCAGACGATATATGGTATTTCTGTATGCGATTACCGTTTTTTGGTATATCGATATTGGAATATCTATATTCCCATTTGCTATATCCCCCTAGCGCCATTTGCGACTATAATAAACATGCAGCCAGGGCGACCGTTTCCATATGGAGCGGCCGTCCTTTTTCTTTTTCCTCCTGTTATTGCGACCAAAAGCAATCCCGCTGCTTGGGGCTATCCGTGTTCAGATGCTCATGCGCTCAATACTGTTATGCGTCCAAACACGTTTGCACCGGAATTGAGGTCTCTTCTCCCTTGTTCATGGTTTTCTTATTATATACACGATGTAAATATCCATCTTCTATATTCGAAACATCCCGCTTCCCTTTTTGCTCATATTGAAAATATTTCGGCAAATACGCCCTGGTTTTATGCACAGCCTATGCTATAACCGAAATTCTTTCTCAATACAATCATTTCACTTTACCAAGTATTGCAACGTACAACATGTGCTGTGAAAGCAAAAAAGCTACGCATCGAAACGCTGCCATCCCCCATATTTCAAGGGTTTACGGATGATAATCCATTTTCGATAAATTTTTATCGTTAAATTATTAACCATATTCCGATTTCCTATAACAAAATCACAAAAAATACTGTTACACTAACAACGCAGCCGAAATGAACCAGCATGGCTGTATACGCACACAACTACGGAGCGGAGGCTTTAACGTATGGCAAGATTTACATTACCCCGGGATTTATACCATGGCAAAGGCTCTTTGGAAGCCTTGAAAACGTTCGAAGGCAAAAAAGCGATGATCTGCGTCGGCGGCGGTTCGATGCAGCGTTTCGGCTTTTTGGATAAGGCTGTTTCCTATTTGAAGGAAGCGGGCATGGAAGTGGAAATTTACAGTGGCATCGAGCCGGATCCTTCTGTGGAAACTGTAATGAAGGGCGCCGACGCCATGCTCAAGTTTGAGCCCGACTGGATTATCGCCATGGGCGGCGGCTCTCCTATTGATGCGGCCAAAGCCATGTGGATCAAATACGAGTATCCCGAAGCAACATTTGAAGATATGTGCAAAGTGTTCGGCTTGCCCAAGCTGCGCAAGAAGGCTCATTTCTGCGCTATCTCCTCCACCTCCGGCACCGCGACCGAAGTAACGGCTTTCTCCATTATTACCGACTATCAAAAGGGTATTAAATATCCTATTGCCGATTTTGAAATTACGCCGGATGTTGCCATTGTAGACCCCGATTTGGCAGAAACCATGCCCCAGAAGCTGGTTGCCCATACCGGTATGGACGCGATGACCCACGCGGTAGAAGCGTATGTATCTACCGCCAATTGCGACTTTACGGACCCGTTGGCGCTGTTCGCCATCCAAATGGTTCAAAACGATTTGGTCGCATCTTATCAGGGCGATATGGCCAAGCGTGATTCCATGCACAATGCGCAGTGTCTGGCTGGCATGGCGTTCTCCAACGCGCTGCTCGGTATTGTTCACTCTATGGCACATAAAACGGGCGCTGTGTTTGCCGATTACGGCTCCCACATTATCCACGGCGCGGCAAATGCAATGTATCTGCCTAAGGTAATCGCCTTCAATGCGAAGGATGAAACCGCCGCTAAACGCTATGCCGTTATCGCCGATTATATGAAGCTGGGCGGCTCCACGGTGGAAGAAAAGGTATCGCTGTTGATCGCTTACCTGCGCAAGATGAACGACGATTTGAAAATTCCGCACTGCATACAGCATTACGGTGTGGATAGCTACCCCACCGAGAAGGGCTTTGTACCGGAAGAAGTATTCCTGGAGCGTTTGCCGGAAATTGCGAAAAATGCCATCGCCGACGCCTGCACCGGTTCCAACCCCCGTCAGCCCAGCCAGGAAGAAATGGAAAAGCTGCTGAAGTGCTGCTACTACGATACGGATGTGGATTTCTAAGCACCATCTGGTGCCAAACCCTAGCAAAGCTTAACGCGATTACCTATGCATCCCACACGGTTAATACGCTAAGTGGGAAACGGCTGTTGGCCATTCAACAGCCGTTTTCCATTGGGTGAAAACAGATGGATCATCTGGGTAAAAACAGGAGCATAAGTGAAATACTCTCCTTGTCTTCCATTATAACCAACTACCTCATTGCAGGAGGAATAAACATGAACAAGATACTGGAAAAGAAAATACTCAACCCCACCGTAACCCTGATGAGAATCGATGCGCCGCTGGTGGCACGTAAAGCCGAGCCCGGGCAATTCATCATCCTGCGGGTGGATGAAAACGGTGAGCGCATCCCCCTGACAGTAGCGGATTATGATCGCGAAGCAGGCAGCGTAACGATTATTTTTCAGGTTGTCGGCGCAACGACTGAAAAATTGAACCATTTGAATCAGGGTGATGAGATTCACGATTTTGTCGGCCCGCTTGGACGCGCCACCCACACCGAAGGCTTGCGGAAAGTTGCCGTGGTTGGCGGCGGCGTCGGCTGCGCAATCGCCTATCCCGTTACTAAAAAACTGCATCAGCAGGGTTGCGAGGTACATGCCATCATCGGTTTCCGCAATCAGGATTTGGTAATCTTGGAAGATGAGTTTGAAAACGCCAGTACCAAGCTGGTACGCGTGAGTGACGACGGCAGCTGGGGTGAGAAAGGTCTGGTAACAGACGCGCTGCGCAAGTTGATCGATAGTGGTGAGCAGTATGACGAAGTCATTACCATCGGGCCGCTGATTATGATGAAGTTTGTTTGTCAGCTTACGAAAGAGTATGGCGTAAAGACCATCGCCAGCATGAACCCGATTATGATCGACGGAACCGGGATGTGCGGCGGCTGCCGCCTGACGGTAGGCGGCCAAACGAAGTTTGCCTGCGTAGACGGCCCTGAGTTTGACGGTCATGAGATCGATTTTGACGAGGCAATGGCACGCGGCAGCGCCTACCGCGATCGTGAGCGTCATGCTCACGAAGAAACCTGCAACTTGTTTAAAGGGGTGAAATAACCATGCCTAATATGTCCAAGCAAAAGAATTCTATGCCGGTGCAAGCGCCGGAAGTGCGCAACCATAATTACAAGGAAGTTGCCCTTGGCTATACGCAAGAGCAAGCTATCGATGAGGCAAAACGTTGCTTGAATTGTAAAAACAAGCCCTGCGTCGGCGGCTGCCCGGTTCGTATTTACATCCCGGAGTTTATCGCCAAAGTTGCAGAAGGCGATTTTGAACAGGCGTATCAGGTCATTACGCGGTCCAGCTCGCTTCCGGCGGTTTGCGGTCGTGTATGCCCGCAGGAAATGCAGTGTGAAAACAAGTGCGTGCGGGGCATTAAGGGGGAAGCGGTCGCCATTGGCCGGCTGGAGCGCTTTGTAGCAGACTATCACAATGCCAACTGCACAGCTAAAGCGGAAAAACCCGTTTCCAACGGTCACAAGGTTGCAGTCATTGGATCGGGCCCATCAGGGCTGACCTGTGCGGGTGATTTAGCAAAAAAGGGGTATCAGGTAACTGTATTTGAAGCGCTGCATCTGGCAGGCGGCGTGTTGGTATATGGCATACCGGAGTTCCGTCTGCCCAAGGCGATTGTACAAAAAGAGATCGATACCCTAAAAGATCTGGGTGTGACGGTAGAAACCAACGTTGTGATCGGCAAAACCATTACCATCGACGAACTGAAGAGCGAGTATGGCTTTGAAGCCGTGTTCATCGGTTCCGGAGCGGGACTGCCGAAATTTATGAACATTCCGGGCGAAAACCTCAAGGGTGTATACTCCGCCAACGAGTTCTTAACCCGCATCAACCTGATGAAAGCCTACCAGGCAGGCAGCGACACCCCCATACAGCACGGGCATCATGTAGCTGTGGTCGGTGGCGGTAACGTTGCCATGGACGCCGCACGCTGCGCTAAGCGCCTTGGTGCCGAGGTAACGGTGCTATACCGCCGAACCGAAGCAGAGCTGCCCGCCCGCCGTGAAGAAGTGGAGCATGCTATGGAAGAAGGCATCGTTTTCAAATTCTTGACCAATCCTCTCGCTGTTACCGGCGATGATAAGGGTTGGGTGTCCGGCATCCATTGTCAGCAAATGGAGCTTGGCGAGCCGGACGCATCCGGGCGGAGACGGCCGGTTGCCATTTCCGGAAGCGAGTTCGACCTGCCCATGGATGTCGTAATCATGGCGCTGGGCACATCGCCCAATCCGCTGATCAAGAGCACCACGCAAGGGCTTGATACCCAGAAATGGGGCGGCATCATCGTTGACGAAGCGACCGGCTTAACCTCCCGCGAGGGTGTTTACGCCGGCGGGGACGCCGTAACCGGCGCTGCCACGGTCATTCTGGCTATGGGAGCCGGAAAGACAGCAGCAACAGCCATCGACGGGTATTTACGCGCATAACCAAGGCCGTTACTTTTTTGCTGGAAGGAAAAAGCACCGGCGTACCCTAATTCGCAAAGTCAGAACACGTTTAGCGTTAGCAATCACCTTCCCGTCTATATGCAGCCTTTTATAGACAGTCTTTCACACACGGGGTATAAGCCAACAAAACGCTCACTGCCATCAACAGTGAACGCCGGTATTTTGTGCTTACACCTCGTGTGTTTTAAGTACCCTAATCAAAACTATGCTTCTACCTTTTCTCCGAAAAAGTTGATTTTAAACCGTTCATACTCTTTCTGTGGCCTGCCTATACTGTGAAACAGCAGTTCAATCATCTCCAGACCATCGGCCAACGCCTGATTATAAAAGCCGTCGAGTTTCTTCTCGTGGATCACCTGTTCTTTCGTGAGCAATTCAGCGTCATCCCAGAAGCATAGCATGCCATAGGCTTTGTATAGGGTGGAGAACAATAACGAAGCATTCTTGGCATCCATCGCCTTTTTCAATATATGTGTGGCGCGGATGGATGTTTCCACCGTTCGCACCGTCAGGTTAGGCCAAATCATGGCGATACCCGCAAAGTCCAGCATGGTAGCCGGCAGGTAGGGATACCGCTCTTTGCCATAATCGAAGCGGTTCATGATAGCTTTATCGTAAGCTGCTTCCATCCGCCAATGTTCGGTAATATTGCGGCAATGGTCAAATACATAGGCATGACAGGCGCTATCCAGAAAATAATGGCATAAAAGTCCTAACACATAGGCAAAAGAAGACGCCTTCTTCGGCTCCTGTGCGAAGAGAGGCGCAAACATACGGTTGGCAGAACAAGTATGCGATTGTATACCGTAGCGTAACAGATTAGGCGCTTTGAGCATTTGATAGGAAAAGAAAATGTCCGGTCCTTGTAAGCCGATGTCAAATTCATTTTTATTGTCGCCAATCAAGTACCGGAGTTTCTCGTTAAGGCCACCCAGAATATCCTGCCCAAACTGATAATGCGCCATGCAACTTGGCATTGCAATGCTCCTTCCGGCCTACACGGCTCTGATAATCGGCAAAGCGACGGGATATTTTTGCAACAGATCATCGAAAATACTTTCCCAGCTGCGTTTATGAGCCGTTTGCAGCGCGCCCGCGCGAATTGCGTTACGCAAGGCTTCGTCCATCATAGCTTCCATCGCATCCGTAAGCGCGTCCGCATCACGCGGTCTGCATACATATGCGTTATCTCCATGTATCGTAAAATCCGTCAAGCCCCCGGCATCCACACAAATTCCCGGCGCGCCGCTTGCCATCGCCTCCAGCATTACGTTGCCAAACGTTTCGTTATCGGAAGGAAACACAAACACATCGCAACTGGCATACACAGCCGATAGCGCTTCACCATGCAGCGCACCCGTATAGGTGATATTTTCGATATTCATTGCTTTGAGCGTTTCTAAATATGGTCCGTCGCCCGTAAATATAAACTGCGCTCGTCCCGGATGCGTTGCGTTAAACTGCCGTATACTCTGCGCGTACACATCAATGCCTTTTTCTATGGAGATACGGCCTACATACAGATACAGCAGTTTCCCCTCGGCTCCAAGTTCTTTACGCAGTTGTAGAGAAGCAAAACGCGGTGAAAACCGGCTGCAATCAATGCCGCGCGACCAAACCGCCAGTTGTTGAAATTTACGAAAAGTCAGGCGGTGCATCGTATTTTCCGATGGGCAGAGGGTAAGCTGCGCATAGCTGTGAAACCAGCGCATATACTGCCACAGGGGTTCTTCCAGCAGCTCCAGCCTATAATGCTCCAGATATTGATCAAAATTCGTATGGTAGCTCATAACAACCGGCAGGCTCAACTGACGCGCTGCGTTTAAGCCCGCAAACCCCATGCAGAACTCCGTTACAACATGCACCACATCAGGCTTAAACTCCTGTAGTTTTTTACGGATGGCATAAGTCGTCGTGATTGCCAACCGTACCTGCGGGTACAGCGCAAACGGCAGCGAGGGAAAACGAACCACCGGGTATATATCTGTGGTTTCCGTCTCCTCCTTGCATTCAGGGACGAAAAAAACGTGGTCAATATTCCGCTGCGTTAAATATCGGCTGAAATAGCAAAGCGTGTTGGCTACTCCGTTTATCTGCGGGTAAAACGTATCCGTAAAAAATGCAATCCTCACAGTGCACCTCAACATGTAGTAGTATGCTCCCAATAGAACATACTCCTTTCTTGTTAAGACAGGGTCATTGAAAGGTAAAATTAAGCAAAGCTTTTATGCGCTTCACAGCCGATACATGGTAAAAGGCAGAGCCGGTATATACCGGCTCTGCCTTGCTTTGTTTTAAGCAGTCGTTATAGTGCCTCAATCAGTTTGGTTAGCTCTAACAACTGTACAAATTCTGTACGGTACCCGAATGTGTCCCCGCCGATGTTTTCAATCGCAAGGTCGCTAACGCCGTCCAGCGTTGCATTCCCCTTGTATTCGGAATCCGACAGCAGCAATCCATATTCCGCAACTGCCGCGGCAAACGCCATATTCCCGCTCATTGCGTCAAAGAGAGTCGCGGCCTCAATAGCGCTTCCGGTTTCTATGGTTTCCATGCTGTCCGGCAACTTATACCGTACAGAAACGTATAACATCTCCGTCGAGTTTTTCAGCGTCCGTTCCTGATACCGGGATTCTGTCGTCGGCAATGTGGCCTCTCCCTTGGCAACCGGTACGATTTCATACAGGGCAATCATTTGATGCCCCGCGCCCATCTCCCCGGCGTCTTTCTGGTCATCGGTAAAATCTTCCGTAGCCAGCAGCCGATTCTCATACCCGATCAGCCGGTATGCGGCCACCTTATCCGGGTTAAATTCCACTTGCAGCTTTACATCCTTCGCAACAGTATAAATGGTGCTTGTCATATCATCCACCAGCACCTTTTTCGCTTCCTTCAGCGTATCAATATAAGCATAGTTACCGTTGCCGCGGTCGGCAAGCGTTTCCATTTCATAGTCCTTCAAGTTCCCCATACCAAACCCCAGTACGCTCAGGTAGATGCCGTTGTCTCTTTCCTGCTCAATCAGCGCTTCCAGTTCGCTAGCGCTGTGAACGCCTACGTTGAAATCGCCATCCGTAAGCAGAATTACCCTGTTGTTACCGCCATCAATGTAAGCTTCTTTGGCTTTCTGGTACGCAGCCTGTATACCGCCTGCGCCGTTGGTGGAACCATATGCATTCATGCTGTCGATAGCATTGCCAATGGCTGTTTTATCGTCCGCAGAAGTCGTATCCAGCAAAACCCCCACCGAACCCGCATACGTAACGATTGATACGCAGTCTCCGGCGTCCAGCTGCGAAACCAACAATTTCAATGCCTTTCGTGCCAGCGGTAAACGGTTATACGCCTCCATAGAACCGGATACATCCACCAGAAAAACAAGATTGCTGCCCGGCAGATCCTCCTTAGCAGGCGCATAACTGCTGAGTGCAATCATCGCCAGCAAATGGTTCTGATCCCACGGACATACGTTCATCTCCGTCGTAATGGAAACAGGCTTGTCCGCCGCAGCGGCTGGCAGTTCGTAATCGAAGTAGTTCAGCATCTCCTCAATTCGGATAGCGCCCTGATCAGGCAGATACCCACCCAGCAGGCACCTGCGAATGTTCGCATAAGAGGCGGTATCCACATCCAGCGCAAAGGTAGAAAACGGGCTGTCCATAGGGTTTAAGAAGCGGTTTTCTTCGTTGTTGCCGTAAGATTCGGCATTTAAGTTGTTGTAATCCGTTGTTGGGTAGGCACCCGGCATATAGATGCTGCTCTCCGTAGCGTTTGGCACAGCCCCTGTTTGTTGCGTACTGCCGGAAAGTGCGTACGTACTTCGTAGTAAATCCTGCTGCATCTGTTGTATCTTTTCATCCTGACAGGTGGCAAAAGCAACTACCATCTTTTGTGCGTCTGCCTTTGTCAACTGCTGTCCGCTGATAAACACAACGCCGGGCATCAGGTCGTTTTCAATCGCAAAAGCCAGATAGTCGGCTGCTGTGAGTCCCTCCAAGCCCAACTCTTCACATAGAATATACAGTGCTTGTTCATAGGTAATCACTGTATCCATGTCCGCCTCCGGCTCAACATCCGGGAACTCAGCCTGCACGAGTGTATAAAACTCCTGCGCGCTAATCGTTCCGGCTTCTTTCGTCGTCTCCTGCCCCATCGCCGGGAAAGTCATCGTCAGGGTTACAAAAATCAGCACCAGCAAACAAAGCCATTTTTTAGCTTTCATTCTTATTAGCTCCCTTCACGTCTCTATCGGTATGTAAGGTTGTTGGTAAACATCTGTTAAAATCTTTGCTCAACGATCGCTTCGCACTGGTCACAGGCTCATAGTTTTACGTGCTTCCCGCCTTCTAACCATTAGACGCTATGGGTTGTAAAAAAGTTCCACGTTTAAAGGTGTATTTTGTTTTCGGTCGGTGCATTCTGTATACGTATAGTATACTACAATCACCCATGAAAAGAAATTCACGTGCTGCGCAGTTCCCGGCATTGATGCCTGCATCCCTTCGCCTCTTTCTGTGTCTGCTGTTTGCGGCAAAGCAGGAAAGCTCCCAAATAAATTTCAGGTTACACATCCTGCCGACTTTTATAGGTATATACATGCATCTGGATTCATCCATTGCTAAAAAAGAAAGGCATAGGACTCTGCGTTATCATCCAACGAAAAATCCTCAGCCTCAACTATTTTAGTTTATTCTGTTCAACAGGGATTGTACTTATCTCTTTCTTTTTCGTGCTTCATCTTCATCGCTTTATACAGTATGCATCCCGGCTTTTCATGCGCCATGTATTATAACAATCAGACATTTTCCAAACATGCAAACCATATCCACTCTTCTGAATCCCGTATTCCCATACGGCCATCAGCACACGGTGCTTGTGCGATTAACATAAATCCTTCATGGCGAGATAATCCTTGATGATCCTCACGCAATTTTCATCGCCGACGCGTGCGCTGTTCAGCGTAATATTGTAATTACCGGTTTGGTTCAGTAATTGCCGTTTGTGTAGAATCTATAATACTCCGCTCGGTACCGGGCCGTGTTGGTAATCAGCGCATTAGCTTCTTCCTGTGTAATGCACATAGCAAAGAGTATACCGAACCGCTGTTTACAAATTGATCTGCATGGTTTTTCCGTAAATAACAGCACCGCCGCATTTCTGCGGCGGTGCTGTTAAACGCAATACTTCTTTTCGTTTGCTATTCCGTCATCATATGTAAAATTTCGGTATCGGTATTGCGCATACCTTCTTTGCCTAAACGGCCGATATTGCATATGGTGTTCTCAACACCTTTTTTAATAATCCCTTCGCCGTCGCGGAATTGCTTACCCGCAAGTGCTAATTGATACCCCATGATCCCCGCATCTACCGCCGAAGCGATTTTCGCTGCACAGGAGGGTTTAGCGCCGTCGCAAATCGTGCCCGAAAGCACCGCCAGCGAGTTAACAAGCGTGTGATTAATCACATATAAATCTCCGCCCGAAAGGAAGGCGATACCCGCACCCGCCGCACAACCTGCGCTGATCGCCCCGCAAAAAGCGGATAGATAGCCGATTAACGCTTTCACGCGGATCGCCGCAAGGTTGGACAGCGCCAGTGCGCGCAGCAGCTGATCGTGCGAAGCATGCAAATCCTTAGCGTATTCAATAACCGGAAGGGATACGGTAATCCCCTGATTACCGCTTCCAGAATTGATAATCACAGGCAGTTCACAACCGGCCATGCGCGCGTCGGAACCAGCCGCCGCATACGCGCGCGCACGCACGCGTACATTGCTGTCGCCAAAACTATCCAGCAGCACCCGTCCAACCGCTGCGCCCCAGTGTCCGCTGATGCCCTCCCGGGCAATGGCGGTGTTGTAATCAATTTGCCGCTCGAGTATCTCCGCAATGTCTGCCGTATCACAAGTGCTGGCAAAATCGAAGATACCTTCAATCGTCAGCAGTTCCTCATCGGGATCAGAAACGCTTTTTTCCTCGCTTAAGGTACAGCTTTGCTGTACGCATCCGTCCAACTCGACCTGTACAACGTTGGTGTGTCTGTCGGCGATGCGTGTTACCGCGGTATGTCCGTTGCAGGTGGCAATCACCCGTATGTCAAAAACACGCGCCTCAGGCATCAGCCCTACTGTAATATGCTTTTCCCGTAGATACCTGTCCAGTTCGGCGCGTTGCTCATCAGTTACGGAGGCAATCACCTCCAACTCTTTTTTTGCATCGCCCGCGATAATACCGGCTGCACAGGCAGCATCAATCCCTTTTTTCCCATTCGTATTCGGCACGGTAACAGACTTGGCATTTTTAAGGATATTACCGCTTACCTGCACTTCCACCGTCTCCGGCAGGCAGCCCAGTGCACAGCGGCAAACCGCCGAGGCGTACGCAATCGCAATCGGCTCGGTACAGCCCATGGCAGGGCGCAGGTGTCTGCGCAGCACAGCCACATAGGCAGCGTAACGCGGATCGTTCTTTTGCATCGTAATCTCCTTACCCTTTCACAGCTCCAGCCGTAAGCCCTGATTTTTGGAAACTCTGCAAGAGCAGATACAGTAAAATACTCGGTACGATAACAATGGTCGTTCCGGAAAGCACCACCTGCCACGGCGTGGAAAGACCATCGCTTGTCGGTAGCATGGATACGGATACCATTAGCGTATACATGCTGCTCTTGCGCAGGAACAGCAGCGGCCAGAAGAAGTCGTTCCAGCGTGCAATGACCGTAAGACTGGCCCATGATGCCAGCGCGGGCTTGATGATCGGCAAAATAATCCGCATGAAAATACCGGGGTCACTACAACCGTCGATCCGCGAAGCTTCCACAATCTCATCCGGTACGGCGGTGATGTACTGCCGCATGTAGAAAATGCCGACCGCTGTGGCAATGCGCGGCAGAATGAGCGACCAGAGCGAATTGATCAGTCCGACTTTGCGCATGATAATGAACAGCGGAATCGAACCGGCTTCCGGGGCGATCATCATAGTGGCAATAACAAAATAGAACAGTACATTGCGAGCGGGAAAGCGGTACTTTGCAAATGCAAAACCGGCCAGCGCGCAGAAAAACAGCGTTGTTACCGTACCGATGACCGTAGAAAACAGGCTGTTGTACAGATTATCCCAAAAGGGAATCAACTGCATTAGCCTTTCATAGTTTGCTAGGGTAGGGGCGTTAATTCGCAGCGCATTAAACCCGGATATACTTTCGCCTACTGTTTTAAAGGAAATAATGCACATCCACAATACCGGAAACAGGCAGGCGATTACCAACACCAGCATGATAAAGTAAATCAATAACCGCAGTGATGTTTTTCTCGTTTTCATGGGCATTCTCCTCCTTCGGTCACAGTTCGCCCTGGTTGCGGCGGACTTTGAACTGCACCACGGAAATGAAAAGCAAAATCACAATCAGCACCACGCCCAGCGCGGAGGCATACCCCATTTTAAAGGTAGAAAACGCCGATGTGTAAAGCAGTTGGAACAGCGACATGTTGGATGAGCCCGGCCCTGCCAACACATAGGATTCGTTGAATATTTTCCACGAATCCACCGTAACGGTAACAAAGCAAAAAAACAGAATATTACCCAGCATCGGCAGCGTAATTTTAAAATACTGTTGCACCCCGGAGGCTCCGTCTACCGTAGCGGCTTCGTAATATTCCGCCGGAATATTCAAAAGGCCGGAGAGCACAATCAGCGTATACCAAGGCGTTAAGCGCCAAATATGCAAAATGAGTACGGGTATCCGGTCCCACCGGCTGGAGGTAAGCCACGCAACGCGGTTTCCTCCCAGAGAAACAATTACCTCGTTAATCAGCCCTGCATTTTCTTCAAACAACATTTTGAAAATCAGGCCCATCGCTACCGAGGCACAAACGTAAGGCAGAAATGTAACCGTTTTAAAGAAACGCTTACCGGTAACTTGTTTGCTGTTGAGCAGCCCTGCCGTAAGCAGTGCAAAGGCAATTACGCCGATAGCCGTAAACACCCAGTAAATAAACGTGTTACGCAGGGAATCCATAAACATATAGTCCCTGGCCATCATGGTATAGTTTTTTAGCCCAATCCACTGTAGCGCCCTCAAGCCATCCCACTGGGCAAAGCTGATTACGCCTGTCCATACCAGCGGAATCAACTGGAAAATAAAAAATAAAATGAAGTAAGGGCTGATAAACAGGTAAGGCCAGCGGAATTTATGCAGGGTCTTCCACATCGCCATTCCTCCCGTAGCTTTATCGCTTCACCGCGAACGCGGGGCAACGCCCCGCGTTCGCGGTATTCAACCGCCGGTTGACTCAGGGAATCTCCACCGTACCGATACGGGCTTTCAGCTCGCTATCCATGTTGGCAATTGCCTCTTCCATGGTCTGCTCGCCGGCCACATACTTCTCTATCTCCGCGGAGATGATGCTGTCGGCTTCGCTGTCCTTCGCGGTTACCGTCATATTTACGGAGGGGTTGTTCAGCGCAGCACCTTCCGCCGCACGGAACGAAGTATCACCGTAGAAAGAGGAGGTCTCCTGCCAGAAGGGATCTTCCAGCATGGCCTTGTTGATGGGGTTGGAGTATGCGCCGCCGATTTCCACCATTTTGCTTACCCACGCTTTGCGGCTATCGTTATCGGTATGGAAATCAAACCACATCTTCTCCAGCAGACCGGCATATTCGTTGGTACCGTTATCTACCAGACAGAGGAAGTTGGACACAGGAGCACCGTTGGTGCCGACTTCGTCAAACACCGGCGCGTTAATGGCGCGCCACTGTCCGGCAGTCTTGGTGAGGTTGGCACGCAGGAACTCATCCCAGAAAGCGCCGATGTAGAAGGTTGCAATTTTACCATCGTCGGTCGCTTCGTACAGGGGAGGCGACATCATGGTCGTTTTGTACAACAGGCCTTCGCTATAAAGCGTATCCAGGAAGCCCAGCGCCAGCTTGGCGCCTTCATCCGAACCGATGGCCACGTTGCCGTTCTCATCCCAAATGCGGGCGTTCGCCTGCGGCATCAAACCACGGCGGCCCCAATAGCGCCAGGTGTAGGTGGTGGGATCGACATAGGAAAGGTATACTTCGCCATTGGATTTTTCTTTCAGCTGACGGCCGGCTTCCAGATAGCCGCTCATCGTAGAAAGCAGGGATACATCGATATCGTATTCTTCAAAGATCGCGGTGTTGTAGTACAGCATTTGCGGACGTACTGCTTCCGGCAGGCCGTACACCGTACCCTGAATGGTACCGTCGTTGGCGGCGCCATCCACAAACTGGTCGGCAAGCGGCGTGTAAAAATCCGTCTCGTCCAACAGCAGACTGGCGCTGGCCAAATCCACTACGCCAACGGCGTCCAGGTAAATGGCATCCGGCATATCTTCATAAGCGCCAGCAAGATAATCCATGGAGATTTTCTGGCGGCCAGCTGCCATGTTCTCAATCTGCACAAACTCGATCGTCACGTTCGGGGCGATGTCGCGATTGCGCTCGATCCATTCATCGAAGTACATTTGTAAAAATTGGGGTTGCCCTGTGCAATAAAGGGTTACGGTTCCGTCGGGGTAGACCGTCTGTTCCTCGGCAACCGCAGGTACGGAAGCCGCCAGGCAAAGCGCCATGACCAGTGTAAGGACCAGGGAAAGAAGTCTTTTCATGGTTTGTTTACCTCCATAGATTATTTTATAACAGCCGCGTGCACTGCAGTTGCTATACGTTGATATGGGATTTCTGTCGGCAAAGTGCAATCCGCACCCAGGATGAATCCTTCGCCATTGAAATCATTGATAATTTCGCGAACCTCCGCTTGCAGTTGGGCATCCGTTCCTTCCACCAGTACGCCGCTGCGATTAGCAAGGCCGCCCATCATCGTTTTACCAGGGAAAAGGGCGCGGCCCTGCTGCATGGTATAAGGCGCTTCATAAATACCCCAGTTCACAACATCGCAGTGTACGCCGTAGTCACGATAGCGTTCCATATTCAGGTTTTCCTTGCAGATATGTAAGAACACATCGCCGCCTGCCGCCCGCGCCGCATCCATAATGCGCAAGTCAAAAGGCGCTATGCATTCCGCAAATTCTTCATCAGTATAGAAGTGCTTCTCTCCGCCGAGCGCTGCGTAATAAATACCGTTGCATCCGGCTTCAATGCTGGCGGCCGCCAAATCGCACATTGCATCCGCAATGCGGTCAAACGCATCCAGCACAGTCCGTTTATTCGCACGGAACGTTTCCACCATTTTTTCGCGCGTCGGAACATAGCCATAGCGTGCTTCCAACGGATGAATAGCGCTGGCGCAAATGCCATGGATGGTTGCAAGCGAATACACATCTTCGCCCGCCCCTTGTAAAATCCGGCCAATCGTATCCAACTGCGCCTGCATAAAGGGAGAATGCCGGTTATAGGCCGGTACTTTGTTCCAGTCGGCGGCGCTGTTCATCTCACCAATCGGCGGAACAAGGTACTCGTTCATAATTTTCAGCACATCACAATCCGTTTGACGGTAAAAATCCAAATGTGCTTTTATCGCCGCGTCCCCTTTGGCGATTTCGCTGGGAAAATGCAGCGAAAAACACGCGGGAACATGATCCACCGGTTTCATCGCAATGGCTGCCTGTACTCGTTCCTTTTTGTTCATGAATCGTGCACGTCCTTCATTGTTAGATAATTTGTTGAATATCCTGCTTCAGCATCGCCTGCGCCGTTTGCAGGTCATGCTGTACAATGGCTTCGACAATCGCGTCGTGGTAGTCGGCCTCGCCCTGCGGAATGCCACGCGTATGCAGGTAGTACTGCGCCGCCGCGCGCGCGCAGCTCCTTAGCACATACTCAAGCGATGAGAGCAGATACTCGTTTTGGGCGAAACTTGCCAACATCGTATGGAACTGGATGTTGCGTATCCAATTTTCCCGAATGCTTGTATTTTTTAGTTCCGTTTCTTTGCACTGTCTCAAATGCTGGGTAAGCTGCATCATCTGTTCTTCTTGCAGCAGCGGCCATGCCTTTTCCAGCATAAATGGTTCCAGTGCAAAGCGCGCTTCCGTCAGCTTTTGCACCTGATCTGGCGTGATTTGAAGTACTTTATACCCCAGCCGCGGAATCGACTGGATTACGTTTTCCTCGCATAGTAGGATCAATGCCCCGCGCACAGGCGATTTGCTGACGCCCAGTTCTTCCACCAGCGCGTTCTCGGTGAGAATATCGTTATTGGTGATGGTGCCGTTGATAATCCCATCGTAAACAAAGTCGTACACTTTGCCGGTCAAGGGCTTTTCTGTTCGTTTCAGAGGGATCCCCTCCTTACTATTTGTCTGATATTCTCCACTGATATTATCACAAGATCATATTAGCATAAGACTACTTTTCTTGTCAACAGATATTCGCTGTTTTTTCATTGTTTGTGTTGCAATCTACATAGTGAACATCATAAAACCGTTGACATTCTTGGTTTTTGCTGATTGATGTTTTCGATAAAAATGGGCATACGAAGAAACCGCCGATAAATCGGCGGTTTCTTCGTATGCGATTTCGATTGAATACAGTTTTGGTACTGTTTGCCTTGCTGCACCAGAACCGTATTGCATCTCCGATTGAGAAATTTTATTTCCCCAAGCCGCATAACAGACCGTAATGGCAGCAATCGTACCAGCAGCAGTATACCAACGCGTTTATTTATGAATCTTCTTGAGCAGGCTTTCGTAGGTTTCTTCGTCAATTTCACCTTTAGCCAGCCGCTCTTTTAGAATATCCTGCGCGTCCGTCGTGCTTCTGTTCGTAGTATGCCGGTTATTGTTGCTTACCAAAAGGTAGATCACAACGCCAACTAAAATAACGCCAATCAACATCGCTACTCCTCCAAACCAGTTAAAACCATTGATACCATAACCACCAAAAATGCCTCTGCAAAATTCATACATCGGGAAAAGCCCCTTTCGTATTTGATTCATCTTTATCCTACCCATGTAACATGGAGAAATTATGGAGAAGATTGTAAGCGGAAAGCGTCTGCATAATATCTCCATATTTATTTGCAATCATAATATGACTACGATAGAATGAAGGTGATGATGATGTTCAAAAGCTTACGAAGAAAAATACACCAGTTTCTGCTATGGCTGGCGCAAGCCAATCAGGAAGCGTTCGGCTCCCAACCGCCACGCTGCTGCGGTCAGGATACCCACAGGCACGATCCTACGGATCGGCGCTGACAGGAGTAATGCATATGGATAACGATTCCTATACTGTTTTAGTCGTTGACGATGAAGAGAGAATTGTAGAATTTGTCGAATCCTATCTTCTAAAAAGCGGCTATACTGTCCTGAAAGCCTACAACGGCAGCGATGCGCTGCAGCTGTTTGAGCACAATAAAATTGACTTGATACTTCTTGACCTGATGCTTCCGGACGTAAGCGGTGAAGAGGTTTGTAAAACCATCCGGAAAGTATCCCGGGTACCGGTCATCATGCTGACGGCCAAGGCGGAAGAAGAACAGATTTTAAAAGGATTGGATATCGGTGCTGATGATTATGTTACCAAGCCTTTCAGCCCGCGACAGCTCATCGCGCGGGTCGGAGCGCTTTTACGCAGAACGAAAGGCGGCAATTACCGCGTTTCCAGCATACTATCCTTTAACCATCAGGATCTAGTGATTGATACGCTCAAGCATGAAGTGACCAAGAACGGAGAAGTGCTCAAGCTGACTCCTATTGAATTTAGTCTGCTAAGCACCATGGCCAAGACTCCAAACCGTACGTACACAAGAGACGATTTAATCACCTATGCCCTTGGCGATGAATACGATGGTTTTGACCGTTCCCTTGATTCACACATCAAAAATCTTCGGCACAAAATTGAAACCGACACAAAAAACTGCCGGTATATCCTTACCGTTCACGGTATGGGGTATAAGTTTGGGGGCGAGTAAGTGCGGTACAGATTACGAACCAAGCTATCCATTTCCTATGTATTGGTTATTTTTATTTGTGTTTCGATTATTATAATATTATCCAACATAGTGTTTGAGCGTCAGTTCAGCGCTTATGTCACCAGCCAGCAACAGCAGCAAACGCAAAACACACTGCTCTTACTTACGCAAAGTTATTCGGCCAGGGAAGAATGGAACGCCTCAACCATTGAAGACATCGGTATGAATGCGCTGGATAATGGATTGATCGTTAAAGTAACCGATACGGATGGTACGGTAGTTTGGGATGCGGCTACGCACCACAGCGGCATGTGCCAACAGATACTGACAAAGATGGGCAGCAACATGCAAAGCCGCTATGGCAACTGGGCCGGTGGGTATGAAGAAGAGGAATACACTGTCACCTATAAAAATCAAACAGTAGGCACCGTAAGCATTGGCTACTATGGCCCGTTTTTTTATACGGATAGCGATTTATCCTTTATCAATACCATTAACACCCTCATTCTTTGGGCGGGCGTCTTTTCAGCCATCTTGGCGCTTGCGATCGGCATGGTCATGTCCCGCCAGATCAGCAATCCCATTTCCCGTGTAATTACTAAAGCACAGCGCATTGCAGAAGGGTCTTACGGCGAAACCATTTTGGATAAAACCAAGACCCGGGAAATCCGTCGTCTGGTGGATACGATCAACAAACTCGCCGAAACACTGCAAAAGCAAGAGGAACGCAGCGCGCAGGCTTCCAGCGATATCGCCCATGAACTGCGTACACCGCTTGCAACCATACAGGGTAATCTGGAAGCCATTATGGACGGTGTGATGGAGCTGAATCCGGAGCGGGTAAAAGTACTTTACGAAGAAATTCTTCGTATCAGCAGGCTTGTGGACACCCTTTCGGAACTGGCCAGATACGAGCGTAAAGAAACAGCGCTGCAAAAAACGCTCTTCTCTGTGGATACGCTGATGAACGAAACCTTTGCCGCAGTGCAAGGCGATTTTGATAAAGAAGGAAAAACCCTTCTATTTGAAAGTTCTCCGCAAAGCCTATCAGCAGACCGAGATAAAATCCGTCAGGTGATGGTCAACCTGCTTTCCAACGCACTGAAATATACCCAGCCGGGCGATACGGTTACGGTTACGCTCGGCGGCAATGCAGATACCGTCGTGATTCAGGTCAGCGATACAGGCGCGGGGATTGCTGCGGAAGATATCCCTTATATTTTTGAACGCTTCTACCGGGCGGACAAATCACGCAGCCGGAAATCCGGAGGAGCCGGTATCGGCTTAACCATTGTAAAATCCATCATTATGGCGCATGGAGGAAGCATCAGCGTAAGCAGCAAACTCGGCGCAGGAACGGAATTTACGATCAACCTGCCCAGAAAATAAAAAACCAGCACTGTTTGAACGGTTTTTATGAAACTTGCATATATACTGAACATCCAATGGTTCAGATCTATCATCGTGTATCAATTTACCTTCCGGCTCACACAGAGAAGGAGAATCTGTTTTGCAGTACAATCATCAGCAGCACCAGCATACCAAGCAAAGCGAAGATGCTTTTGCAAACCGCCCTCATCGGCATATGAAACCATCGCATGTCCATAATGCCTCCGTGGCAGGTAACACGATGGAGAATATGCATGCTGCCGGGCATCAACACACCATGGATGCTTCCATGCAACACAGCACTACTTCTCACTTGGTGGGCGGACATGGAAACATTCCGGGGCATAATCACGGCGAAGGTATGTCAGGCCATGCTCATCACGCCATGATGGTGCAGGATTTTAAACACAGGTTCTATATATCCCTGTTGCTTACATTGCCCATTTTGCTTTTATCCCCCATGATTCAAAACCTGCTGGGCTTCTCCCTTTCTATTCCTGCCGGAAAATATATATTGTTTGCCTTTGCTACCATGCTGTTTATTTATGGTGGCAAGCCCTTTCTCACCGGCGCTGTCGGAGAGCTTAAGCAAAAATCCCCGGCTATGATGACGCTGATCGCTTTTGCCATTTCCATATCGTATCTCTATAGCACGCTGACTGTATTTTTCATCACTGGCACTGCTTTTTTCTGGGAGCTAGCAACGCTGATTGTCATCATGCTTTTAGGACATTGGATTGAGATGCGCTCGGTTATGGGCGCTTCCATGGCACTGGAGGAGCTGGCGCAGCTGATGCCGGATACAGCGCATCTGATTGGGAAGGCGGATGAGCCAACCGATGTGCCTGTAAACAGTCTAAAAGCCGGAGATACGCTGCTGGTAAAACCCGGCGAGAAAATACCGATTGACGGTAAAATTACACAAGGCCAATCGGCCGTAAACGAATCCATGATTACCGGCGAAGCCGTGCCCGCCGAGAAACATACGGGAGACGAAGTGATCGGCGGGTCGGTCAACGGCGAAGGCGCTTTTCATATGGTTGTTAACAGGATTGGTAATGACACCTTCCTTTCGCAGGTGATTCGGCTGGTTCGGGAAGCACAGGAATCCAAATCCAAAACACAGCGGCTGGCAGATACCGCTGCCAAATGGTTGTTTTTATTGCGCTCGCCTCCGGCATCACAACCTTTGTGGTTTGGCTGTTCTTGGGGTATAGCGCGACCTTTGCCATTACGCGCGCAGTAACAGTCATCGTTATCTGCTGCCCGCACGCGCTGGGTTTAGCCATCCCATTGGTTACTTCGGTTTCCACCAGTATTGGCGCAAAGCAGGGGTTGCTCATCCGTAATCGCGCCGCCTTTGAAAATGCGCGAAACCTGAATACAGTTGTATTTGATAAAACCGGCACGTTAACAGAAGGCCAGTTTGGCGTAACGGATATTGACTCCGCCTCCCTTACCCCGCAAGAACTGCTTACATATGCCGGTTCGCTGGAGGTCAACTCCGAGCACCTGATTGGGAAAGGCATATTGCAGGAAACGAAAAACAGAGGGTACTCTCTGCTGCCCGTTCAGGATTTTCTTACTCTTCCGGGCAAAGGATTGCAGGGTACAGTAGACGGTCACAAGATTATGGTGGTCAGCCCCGGCTATCTGGAGGATGAAGAAATTTCTTTTGACCAGGAGCACTACCAGCAGTTAGCACAGCAAGGGAAAACCGTTGTGTTTGTGCTGGCCGACCATACTCTTGCTGGTTCCATTGCCCTGTCGGATATTGTGCGGGAAACCGCAAAGAATGCAGTTGCACAGCTAAAAAGATGAACATCCAAACGGTAATGCTTACGGGCGACAATCAAAAGGTTTCCGCCTATGTTGCAAACGCATTAGGCATCGACCGGGTATACGCCGAAATGCTGCCCCAGCAAAAAGCCGAGTCCATTGAAACGCTGCGCCGGAAAGGACGCATTGTCGCCATGACAGGCGACGGCATCAACGACGCTCCTTCTTTAGCCAAAGCAGACCTTGGAATCGCCATTGGCGCCGGCACGGATATTGCCATTGAAACCGCAGATGTGATTTTGGTCAAAAACAATCCGCAGGACGTTATCAAGATCATCCGGTTATCCAAGGTCATCTACCGTAAAATGATACAAAATCTTGCATGGGCAACTGGGTATAATCTTATTGCGCTGCCTCTTGCGGCAGGTGTTCTATATCCGCTTGACATCGTGCTCAACCCCGCTGTCGGTGCTGTACTGATGTCGCTTAGCACTATCATCGTTGCCATTAACGCACGTTTTATGAAAGCGGAATAGAGTCTCCGTATAATTCCTGTTACAAACAGCCCTTTCGGTTGTCCCGAAGGGGCTGTTTGATTGCTTTCCACGCCCGGCGTGGTTACTCGATGATCAATTTTCCATACATGCCTTCCTGTGCATGACCCGGGTACTGGCAAATGTAGTAGAACGTACCTGCTATGTTTGCCTCAAAGGTTATCTCCACTGACGGGTAAGCATCGTTTTGCGCATCGGGCAATGTGCTGATAAAGCTGCCCGGATATACGCCTCCACCCATCATAGCCATGTAGTAGTACGGCGGTTCAACAGTAGTAATTTCAAACGCATGCGGCATACCATCGTCCGCATTGATAAACTCCAATGTGACGGTGGCGCCTTTGGGGATATAGACCGTCGGGTTGACAAGGCCGTTCACCACGAACTTCTCATCCGCTTCTTCCGGTCCGCCAACAAACACCAGTTTTACCTCGTCGCCCGTATACGTTACAGTATTGGCTTGTTCATCCACTTGGGCATCTGCCTGCGCAGCGGTAATATCGGCTTGCATTTCTGCATCCGTCTTGGTTTTCAGTCCGCTCAGGCTATCGCTATATCCACCCATCATGCCAAAGATACCGGTATTTCCATACGTGCCCATCATACCCGTACGATACCCGGCGCTCCGGTTCCACCACATCGTCTGCGGCGAAAGCCCGTTCGTCATGTTCAACACACCATATCCAAGCAGAACCAAAGCGATAACACTCATCACAGCGATTGTGACTTTTCTTCTTGTGCTCACTGGTAAACCCTCCTTTCTCTTTCCTGCTCACAGTATGCTGTAAGGATATGGAGATTTCATGGAGAGTCGTTTTCTATTTTCGTATTCCGATCATTTATTTTTAGGTACTACCAGCATCCTGCATACCTATTGTTACAGCAATGGCCACAAGGGAATACCTTGCGGATTGAAATAACACAACATACCTTCTTACTTTTGTCATAAATACGTCTTGCGTTTTTACAATATATGTATGCTGTTTTCCATAAATTCCATCATTATATTTTATCACGTTGGCTAGGTATATTGCAGAATCATTAAACTTTTAACCATCTATTGAGGACAACAGCTGTTTCAGGTAAAATATATCTGTCTGGAGTTGTTCGCACAATGTACAATACCCAAGCCAAGAAAGAAGCTCATATATGTATAAAATAAAAGCAGCGCTGGTATTACTGTTGATTATTATTCTTACGTTTACGCTGCCGATTACTGCATCCTACGCAGATACAGCCTACAGCACCGAGTTGGTCACCAACGGCGGTGCTGAGTTGAATGCGATTACAGGGTGGACGGATAACACCGGGCAAAGCCGTTGGAATAGCGGTACCGCATTCTCCGATTGGGCGCTGCCAACCGCAGGCAGCAAGTACTTTTATTTATACAACCCAAGCATGGACACGCCCTTATCCGGCACGATGTCGCAAAACATTTCACTCTCCGGCACCGAAGGCAGCGGGCTTTTCGCCAGCATTTCCGCCGGGAATGTGACTCTCCACCTCAGCGTGGATATGTATCAAGCTTCCACTACGGATAGCGAGGTAAAAGCAATTGTAGAAGAATACGATGCCAGCGACAATCTTTTACATACATCGCAGGTCGTAAACACCACGGCCGGTACCGGTGCAATGGGTTCCTACGAAATTAACACACAGCTTCAAACCGGCACACGGAAATTCAAGGTCTTTCTTTCCGCTACCCTTGCCAAAGGTGTCTATGCCCAATATGATCAGGTATCGTTATCGCTCGTCGAAGCGGCATCTGGAAGCGCCCCTGTGTTTGGCAGTGATTTCCCCACTTCCGCCACGACGGATTCGGGCGTTGCATACAACGCAAACTTTACTATCAGCGACCCAGATGAAGGGGACGTAGACATCGTCACCCTTAGCGCATCTTCCAGCAACGTAAATGTGATCCCCGCCGCCAACATTACCTTTAGCGGCAGCGGAGCAAACCGCACGATAACCATCACTCCTGCAGGCAACCTTTCAGGCGAGGCGGATATTACCGTTACCGCGTCCGATGGTATGAAAAGCGCCGAAAAGACATTCCATATCATCGTGTCCAAAGTGATTACAATGGATACCAACCTGGTGGAGAATGGCAATGGCACCAGTGGGTTGTACGGGTGGGACGGTAATACGGTTAACATTTCAGCAACCGGAGATGGTTTTAAGTCTCTTGATTCGAGTGCATATATGTCTCAAAACGTAGATATATCAAAGTTCTCGTCGTTGATTAACGGTGGCGAAACCAATTTTCTCCTATCTGCGGAATTATCCAGTACCATCGGGCGGGTAACCGTACGGTTTTATACTGATATTGCCTGTACCAATGCTGTCGGTTCTTCCTATTATGTGAATGGCAATCCCGGGTCTTTACAGCAAAAAATACCCGCAGGCACACTGGGGGTAAAGGTCACCTTTTCAGGCGGCTCCTATTCCGGGCTTATTGTTAAAAACATCAGCCTCAAAGTGATTGATGACTTCCCAAAAATCAAAGCGATTGAAGATCAGTCTACCGATTTCAGCGGACTGACCGTGGATGCACATGCTTATTACACCACAGAAAGCGCAACCCTTACTGCTGTTTCCAGCAACCAATCCATCGTAACAAACAGCGGCATCACCGTTACCGGTACCGGGTTTGACCGGACCGTTACTTTTACGCCGCTTACCAATGGCACCGTAACCATTACGTTAACCCTGAATGATGGCAGTGAAACCGCTACGGCTAGCTTTGACGTTACTGTTCGTGACCCTACCAAAATCACATTCATTGATACGCCGACATCCGGGTATCATGGTGCAGGCAGTTCTTTGGACTTTACCGTGCATTTCAGCCGTACGGTTACGGGAGGTACAAGTTCGCTCCTTCCACTTACCATCGGCAGTGCATCCGTCAATGCCGCCTATTATTCTGCCACAACGGATAGCATCACCTATCGCTATACGCTGGCCAGCGACGATACGGGCGCAGCGGCGATCGGTTCTGCACTTACCGATTCCAGCGCATCTATCACCGATGTGGACGGGTTTGCACCCGAACTGGGCATCAGTGCGTCATCCCCTGGCATAACCGCAGTGCCGCTGCCGGAGATTACCAGTTCGGCAACCGGCGATACAGCCACCTACGGAACCCAGATCACCTTTACCGCCGCGCTGGATTGTGCGGATACCTTATCCGGCGCCGTTCAATTCAAAGCAGACGGTGTGAATCTGGGCAGTCCGGTAACGCTCAGCAGCAATCAGGCGCAGTATGAAACAGGCGTAAAGACTCTTGCCGCCGGTTCCCCCTCCATTACTGCAGAATACGTTCCCAGCGGAACAACATACCAGTTCACCAGCCTAACCAGCAGCGCCTGTGCAATGACAATCGAGCAAAAATCCGTATCCGTAAGCGGCCTTACCGCTACAACCCGCGCCTATAACGGCACGACGGATGTTGCCCTTTCCGGCGGTACGCTAAATGGCATACTTGACGGCGATGCGGTTTCCGCAACATACCCCACAGCCGGCACAGCAGCGCAGAAAAACGCCGGTACACAAGCAGTAGCCTTTACCGCCATTACACTTACCGGAACAGGTAAAGATAATTATATACTCTCCGCCCAGCCCACTGTAAGCGTAGTGATTGCGCAAAAATCCATCTCCGTCACCGCCGATACCAGCAATAAAGAATATGACGGTACCACCAGTGCGCCTGTTACGAACATTATTTTCAGCGGGTTGGTCACCGGGGAATCCTTCACGGTCGATGTGGATTATACTGCCACCGGACTTTTCGACCGTTCCGGTGTGGAAAACAATATCCCGGTCACCCTAACCCTTACGCTGAAAGATACGGCAGCCGCAAACAATTACACACTATCCTCCGGCACCCTGTATACTACAGCCAGCATTACCCGAAAATCCGTTTCCGTTACAGGCCTTAGCGCAACAAGCCGCACGTACGATGGCACGACAGACGTTGTACTAACAGGCGGGGCGTTGAGTGGAATCGTAGATGGGGAGTCGGTTTCTGCTTCCTATCCTACTTCCGGTACAGTAGCACAGAAAAACGCAGGCACGCAAAGTGTATCCTATACTGCCATCACACTTACCGGCGAGGATAAGGATCATTATGTACTCTCCAGCCAGCCAAGCGTTAGCGTTGTCATCACCCAAAAAGCGCTCTCCTTCTCAGCAACCGTAAGCAATAAAACGTATGACGGCACCACAGACGCCACAATAACAGGCATCGAGTACACCGGGCTTATATCTGGCGAAACGCTTACTACCGGAGTGGATTGTACGGTCAGCGCCGCATTTGCGCGCGCCACAGTCGGCAACGATATTCCGGTAACTATAACCATGGCGCTTTCCGGTACGGTTATAGCCAGCAACTATACGTTGTCCTCCAGTACGGCCAGCACGACAGCCAACATTGTGCAAAACGCCATAACCATCTCCGGGGTCGCTGTGGTGAACCGTGTTTACAACGGCACTGTTTCCGTAGCGCTGACAGGCGGCACCTTATCCGGGGTTGACCCGGCAGACGCTGCCGAAGTTAGTTTTACCCTTGGTACAGGCAGTATGACAAATGCGAATGTAGGAACTGCAAAGCCCGTTACCACAAGCATTACCCTCACCGGCAGCAAAGCGGAAAACTATTCCCTGTCCCAGCCGATCAATCTTTCGGTTAATATCAGCCAAGCGCCACTGACACTGCTAAGCGCTACAGCTTCCAACAAAGTATACGATGGAACAACCACAGCTGTTGTTACAGGCATATCCTTCAGCGGGTTGGCCGGCAGCGAAACATTAACCCCAGGGTTGGATTACACAGCCTCTGGTGTTTTTCTCACAGCCAATGCCGGCGACGGTATCGCCGTTACTGTGTCCGCTATACTGGCGGATACAGTAAAAGCGCAAAACTATTACGTCACCGGTACGGTCGGGACTACAGCCAATATATCCAGGCAGACGATTTACGGCGCTGTAAGCATCGACGTTGTAAACGGCACAGGCAGCGCCAGTTTGCTTGATCAAGGAGATCAGTTGACAGCGAACACCGGGGGCGTGCTCGCTATTGGCACCCCTACAATATCCTACCAATGGTACCGAAACAGCCTTTTACTTACAGGTGAAACGACGTCCGTTCACGTTGTCGGCGATCTTGCCGCCGACCCGATCGGTACCGCCTTTACAGTAGCCATCACCGGCACGGGTAATTATATGGGCACGTTGACAAGTGCAGCCGTGACCGTTGCCAGCGCCCCATTAAGCGGAAGCATCGCCATTTCGGGCGTTCCTTCGCTGGGTAATACCATGGCACTTGACGCGTCCGCTCTTACACCGGGGGAAGCGACTTACACGGTTCGCTGGCTTCGGGACGGCAGTGACATTACCGGTGCAACCAGCACCAACTACGTTATCCAAAGCGCGGATCAGGGAACCACACTGGAGGTAGCCATTACAGCATATGGTTATTATACCGGTACAAAAGAAGCAACCATCAGCGTACCGTTGAAAAGCCCCTATCTACCGGAACCCGGCATTGTAGAGCATGCAGATCATGTAGCAGTGGATCTGACGCTGGATTCTACTATTCTTTCGGCGGATCAATTAACGCGGCTGATTGCGCTGAACGCCGATAAGCCCATCGTACTCAGCGGCAGTGATTATACCATTACCTTCCCGCAAGGCTGCATGAGCGGTATAGGCTACGATCTGGATATGGGGCTATCTCAGAATACAGGGGCATACTATACCACCATTCAAGCAAAAGCCGGGGATGCCTTTGTGACGATGCTGGAATTCAACCACAGCGGCACTTTACCGGGAACCATGCAGCTCAGTCTCTTCGTTGGTAAATCCTATGCCGGACAGACGATGCAATACCTGTATTACAATACAGATACCAAGAATCTGGAACTGATACAGACTGCTGTGGTCAGCCAGAGCGGATATTTAACCGTATGCCAGGATCATTGCTCCGACTATGCGGTTACACTGTCCCCCGCCACTGTGCCTGTTACCGGGGATAGCAACGCAACGCTCATTTGGTGGATATTGGCCGTTCTCTCCGTAGCGGGTATTGCGATTATCCTTATCCGCCGCCTTCGTAAAGAAAGCGGATACACGCCGTAAGATTGCTCTTTCCCACCGCGTCAATAACTGTTCGTGTATCGGTGTGTACGCAGGTGTTTTCGCATCGGCGCAGTCCCATTTCCAATGATAATTTCTTTTCAAAGCTAGTTTATCGTTTAAAAGCCCCCGCAATTGCGGGGGCTTTTGCTATTTACTTTGGTTTACGCACCCTGCGGGTATGCCGCTGTATTGACCATGAAAGCAATACGCCTGCGGATAACACCGCTGCACCAGCATAAAGCCACAAGTAATGGCCAAGCATATCGCCGGTCTGCGGTACTTCTTTATTGGAAGTATAATACACCGTACCGTTCCATATCCGTGGGTTAAACACATCAGAAAATAGGGGCCATCCCGTTCCAACACCGCAGGCGATGAGAATATTCTCATCCTCGTATTCTCCGCTGCCTTGTGTATAGTTCATTCGAATGGGGTTGGTATCATGCTCTGAAATTGAAAAGTAAAAGCCATAGGTGTGGCCCGATAATAACACAAGACCGTCAATGGGGATATGGGTTGGCTGGTCGACCCCAACGGGGGTAACGTAAGAGAAATCCGCCAACGTCCATTGGCTTGGCTCTGTCTCATACCCTTCATATCCACCATCGCGATAATAAATGTAAACGGAATTATCCCTTTACATAGTGTGTTAATAATGTTATACTAGCCTTAAAGGAGGGATAGTATGACATTTCTCGAACTGATGAACCTGTTCCCCACAGAGGATAGCGTTATCAAATATTATCTGAAAATTCGTTATCCCAATGGTGTTCATTGCAACCATTGTGGTTCTACGAAAGTTTATCAGGAACACGCTCGTAGAAAGGTATTCAGTTGCAACGATTGTCGTAGTACCTTCTCACCTTTCAAGGGAACAATTTTCGAGAAATCGTCTACCGATCTTCGTAAGTGGATGTTTGCAATTCACCTGTTTTTGAATGGTAAAAAGGGCATATCAGGTTTGCAACTACAACGTGAAATAGGCGTTACCTACAAAACTGCATGGCGTATGTTGCAACAGATTCGTTATGCTATGGGCAATGCAGAACAGCAAGAGTTCTTTGATACCATCGTTGAGATTGACGAAACATACGTTGGTGGAAAACCACGTAAAAACAACGATAAAGACGATGATGGCAACGCTCCTATAAACAAACGCGGTCGTGGGACAAGCAAAACTCCCGTTGTTGGCGTAATTGACCGTAACAATAAAAAAGTCTACGCTCGTATTGCAATGCCAAATACACAGGGCAATAAACTCACAGCCAAACAGCTTATCGACGTTCTCAAAGCTGTTTCCAAGCAAGAGAATAACAACACGGTTATCAGTGACGAATTTAGAAGCTATAACCCGTTGCGTGCAAACAACTTCTATCATCTTAGAATCGACCATACTAAAGCGTTTTCAGACCACAATGGTGTTCATACCAACAATATCGAAAGTTTCTGGGCAACGTTAAAACGTGGTGTATATGGTATTTACCATCATATTTCTACCAAACATATGCAGAAATATGTTGACGAATTCTGTTTTAGGTATAATAATAGGGAAGTCGATATGTTTGATATGGTTTTGAGACAAAGTATTGTCGCTTTGTGAGGGGAAAATGGCAGTAAAATATGTCAACAACAATGGATTCTATGAAGTTTCTTTCGGGGACAACCCATTTGGTTCAGAGCAGGGTTATAATAGGCCAGCTTTGGTTATAAGGACAACAAAAGAATCTCCTGTTTGTACCGTTGTCCCTCTGACAACGCAACGACTGGGCGATTCTGTACCATATCACATTGATTTGGAATGCACTAATAGTACCGTTCTTGTAGAACAGATTAGAACCATAGATAAGAACAGAATATTTGCTGTTTTTAAGAAAAGCAGCAAATATGTTAGTTTGACAGAAAACGATTGGAATGCTGTTAATACATGCCTTAAAAGTATGTATAGGTTGAAAGAACAGAGAAAATAGTTGACAATCTTGTTTTTACGAAGTATACTACTAGTACATTTGATTTTGCATCAAGTATGATGCCAAAACTTTTGAGCCCCTCTTCGGAGGGGCATTATTATATACGAGTTACACTATATCAAGGGATAATTCTGAATGTAAATACCAGTTTGCGCCGTTGAAAATCGGCTGAGATTAACATCAAAAGCGGTAATCATAACCGGGTCTTTGGATTGGACAGTAATATTGAACATGTTACCCGACGCATAATTATTCTGAGCAAAAATTGTTGTAAGCGTATGGGCGGTAGCGGCCACGGCGGTAAAAGGGAGAAAGAATACCAAACCAATAACCAGTCCAAACCATGTTATACGCAAGCGGGAATACAGTTTCAATCTGCGTGGCACCTTCTTCGATTTCTAGCGATCCGAAAAACGATGGTATCAACCATGTCATCATAGCATACTTTTTGATTGTTACAAGAGAAGTACGCAATAAAAGCTGAATTTTCCCATAAAAATCATTTCATGTACAAGCCTAACAGCGCTTTTTGAATGTCCGCATCCGTCTCATCGCTGCGCTGTCTGCGGGCGAACAGAACGAGTCGTTCATCTTCATAGCAAGTGGCGAGCGTCAGCAGCGTATCCGCATCATCCACATCCAAATAGCGCGTATAAAGTGAATGTTCGTAAACGTCATCAATATATGCATCGAAATCCTCTTGATTGGAAAAGGTGTAATGCGCCCAAAATGATAAATAATCCTTCGAGCGGTATTCCGTAGACACTTTATCTGCCGCAAAAATAAGATACGTAAAACTTTCAAATCGGGTTTCCAATTGTAAAATGTGATGGCTGTGCAAATAATTGTCGCTCGTATATTTGGTTAACCGGCCAAACATGCTTCCATCCTTCATGTTATGCCCGTATAACAGCAGATTTTGCGCATCTTTATGCAAAGGATGATTTTCATCCAGAAAAATCGCGCCGCAGGCGTTACGGTTGCCATAAAAATCATGGGTGAGGTAATACACATTGTCGCGATATACGATTGGCTGATCTACAATCCCATCAATCGTTATCCAGCCAACCGTATCATCATTTTTCTTTACAAACGGCTTCATCGCTTCCTGCGTCAGCCCGATTACCTGAAAAAAATTCAGTTCCTTTCCGTGTGTCGGTATAGCAGCACTACTTGAAGCCGTCGTAGCTGGTTTTACCGTCGTTTCTGGAACTGTCTGCGTTTGCACCGCCTCATCCGCATCATTGTCCAGCGCCTCCTGATGCTGTTGCGCTAAAAGCGCCTGCATTTCCCGATTGCGGTTGGAGCGGACAAAATAAATAGTTAACTGCGTAATGCTGATGATTAAAATCATCACCAGCAAAATAAACACCCACCGTTTCCAAACGGGAGCTTTTTTCACCATGGGGGTCTTTTGGTAGCGCCTGCCCCGATCCATGTGCTGTTTCCACCTTTATCTGTTCTTTGTGAAACTGGCAACCATAGCCGTTAGTTCGCCATTATTATAAAAACGTGGTAGTGGATCCAGCACCCACTTCCAAGCTTTTACAAATAAAGCCCAGCTTGTTCTGCCGGCCCTCTATTTTTCACGGTTCATATAGCATTATAAGCTTTTCGGCACAAAATACAACGCTCGTTTTCTCCAACGTTAACCGATCAAAACATAAAATAGATATAACACCGATCATTTGATCGGTGTTATTAAAGCTCCAATAAAAACGGTTTGATCAATCTTGATCAATAAAGCATTCGCCGCAATTAAAACGAATACAGTGGTTACCTTGGTGTGAATTTTTCAAAAATCCATGTGCTGTACCGTTTACGCGCCTTATCCAAGCACGCCTGATCCCGAACAGTCCAAGCAACTAGGAACGCCCCGAAAAGATGCTTAGCCAGCCATAAAGAAAGGCTTTCCGAGTGATTGCAATCATAAGCGATAAAATGAGGCCGCCCAAGGTAATTATGCAACAAATACTTATTGATGATATAACGAAAAAAGCCCTTTGTCTGTATGGATGCCGCATTGCCGCCGTCCAATTGACCGCGAATAATATCCGGTGCATGCAGCTTAAAATACCGTACAATCTGCGGGCTGAAGGATTCGATACAGTAGGGCCCTGTATATGCCCGCAAGTGTTCCAGCGTTGCCTTTGCTGTTTGCTGCTGATTGCCGTAGCCTTTGATTTCCACAATCAGCGGCACGCGGCCCGCAACCATGGCAAGATAATCGGCAAATAGTGGAATCCTGCTGCCGTCCGGAAGGAGTGGCAAATCGGCATAGTTTGTTTCTAGTATGATTTTATCCGTACCGCAAACCCGTTTGGTGCTTGCATCATGATGGACCACCAATTGATGATCCCGGGTAAGCTGCACATCCATTTCGATACCATATCCGTTTTCCACTGCAAGCGAAAAAGCCTTCATGCTGTTTTCAAACACTTGCAAATTACCATCGTGTAATCCCCTGTGTGCACACAGCTTGCCCAGAAACGCATTGGTCTTCGGCTGTGTATGCGACGGCGCAATGAACCATAAATAACCAGCTGCCAGTATAAAGAAACCCATAAGAACCCAACCAAACCAGGGCATACGTAATCACCTTCACATGAAAAGTTTAGAGTAAGCATTGGTTACTATCTAATTAAATCGTATCGAAGAATACCGATGGCATCATAGTCTACTTTGTATCCGTTTGTCAAACGCAAATACAATTATCTTCAATTCGCAAAGTAAGGGAGGTGATTAAATGATTGATTATCCAACTATGCTTGAATACAGATTCCCGCTATCTAAAAATGGATATAATGGAACTGTAGAAATTAGGTTTTTTATAAATAACGGATGTAGCATGAATATTCCAATAGACAAAGAACAGATTATAAAATATGTGGATATTGCATCGGAAAATATTAAGAAGAACTTTTCTTAGTTTTTACACGATAAAGACCTATCGATTGCATTCGCCAAATTTCTAATATCATTACGTAATTCATCTTCTGGAGTAGCTTTTGCATCTTTATATGTTGTTAACAGAGCAGTTACATCTTTTTCTACTTCGATTTTGGGTTGTTTCTTTTGATATAAATCCGTGTATTCTATGAAGATAGTATAATGCTTAACGGCAATCTCTTCCATTGCATTTTTTCTTATTTCAATAATTGTGTGGCGCATCTCCACTCCAG
The DNA here is from genome assembly GCA_963675655.1 of Candidatus Limiplasma sp. GTDB lineage: Bacteria > Bacillota > Clostridia > Christensenellales > Aristaeellaceae > CAXXOK01. Next base: position 2,459,923 of record OY776489.1, on the reverse strand, counting down.
GCGACAAGGAATCTAGATATTGAAACGGGTTATCGATGGTGGGGAAGATCATAATCTCAACTTTATATGCAGGATTGGGGCTAATGTTTTTAACAACCAGTTGAAATAGATATTGTTCACAAATTTCAAAATCAACCACAATATTAGGTTGAGCGCGCAACCGTCTATCGGCTACATTTTCTTTTACACTTTTATACGTAACGAATGCAAGCGCCAGTGTTGTCAAAGAAGAAAGGACAGACACCGCTAACGCAACCCAATCAATACTCCCCGTTGTTGGTGTTGGAAAATTATAGTGGTTAATCTGGAACAAAGTGTCCGCATCCCTTCCAATCATAATCACATTAGTGTATACCAAATTATAACATAAAAGCCGCCATTTGGCGGCAGAAAGGAGGAAATAGATGGAACCGATTAAGCTATATTTTAAAAACAAAGAAGAATATTCACTTTATCTTAATAGCTTAATAGAACAAGGTATCTGCCTTCAAGATCAAGATGGGGATATTAATCCAGAGATATTCAAGTTCATTTTTATTTTATCAGATAAGAACGGAAAAGAGTTCGCAAGAACTAAACCTTTACCATGATATCCCAAGTTTCTTTAGCTGTTTTTCAAAATCGTTTACAAATTCGTTTGTGTCAAATACTAGATCTGCTTTACAATTAGGACAGACGCATTTATACGTTGGATTTTCAAAGAAGACTTTAGATTTAATGGATAAGGGTTTATTGCAGTTGGGGCACGATGGATTAATAATCGGATTCTGTTCACAGAACAACTTTACGGATTTTCTCATAATCCTTTTTCCTCCAACATGTTTTCCACATTGTACCACATATATCCATTTTTAGATAAAAAGAATGAATGGGTTATATAGGTAGCCCATTCACACTCCAACATCTTTCACTCGGATTGCTTTGCAGGATTCTTTTTAAACCGTTCGTTAGTAGCAAACTTTGGATGGATGTACTATTGAACGGACTGTGCGAACAGCTTTCTCTCCTTCTCCACGATGCCTATACAACGCTTCTTAAAGCAACGCCTTACTTTGGCGGTGTTAGCCTGCCAGCCGCGCCCTATGCAGTAGCCACATGAATGTGCCGAGAACCGGGCATCATCAAAAGTTTGGTCAATATGACCATCCCCTTTCCGTTGCCCCAAGCGGGGCAGGAATATTATACCACAAAAGCCGCCAATTGGCGGCGGAAAGGAGAAAATCATATCCGCGCCCCTTTGTTGTGCTGTAATTTTTTGTATGTTGTATACAGAACAAATTGAAGTTTTTATGGTATTAGTCTTGCAAATTGAGCTATGCGGTTGTATAATGCAGGTGAAGTTACAAATGTTAAAACCGACAACCCCATACTGTTTTTACTCTCCATTTTGAGATTTGAGATCAACGAGAGACGCCTAGTTTTCTCTTGTTGTTTATTTTTGCGTTCAGGGAAAAAAATTGAATGTTCATGCCAGATGGCATGTAAATAAACATTGAAAGGATGAATCCCATGAAGAAGTATCTGGCCATTGCTTTGGCGGCAATTATGCTGCTGTCTGCAGTTCCCGTCGCCCTTGCGGAAAGCTATGAGGTGACCGAACCCATTACCATCCAATGGTGGCATGCTCACGAAGACCGTTTTACCCCCCAGATTGAGTACATGATCGAAAAATTCGAAGAAGAGAACCCGCTTATTACGGTTGAACCGGTGTACATCGGCTCCTACGGCGAGATTAACACGCAGTTGATCGCGGCCATCGCTTCCGGCGAAGTGCCTGCGCTCTGCACTGCCAATACCTCGTACCCGCCTTCCTATGGCGCAGCGGGCATTTGCGAAGTGCTGGATCCCTACATTGAAGCTACGAACTATGATATTGCTGATTTTGGCGAAGGCCTGATTGCGGCAACCAGCTATGCAGGGCAGCAAATCTGCCTGCCGTACCTGATTTCCACACAGGTAATGTACTACGACCAGGATGCGGCGGATGCCGAAGGCATCACGATGCCTAAAACCTTTGATGAGATGGATGCTTTCCTGGAGAAAGCAACCCTGTTCAACGAAGACGGCACTACCAAACGCTATGGTACCGTTATCGCCGGTTGGGATTATTGGTACTATGAGATGCTGTATAAAAACAACGGCGTCAACGTGATTAACGATGACGGCTTGACCACCGACCTGAATGGAGAAGCCGCCACATATGTTACCACCAAGATCAACGAATGGATTCAAAAGGGCTATGCGTATTATGCGTACGGCACCGATGCTTCCCCCAACATGCGTCAGCTGTTCTGGGATGGCGGCGCGTTCAGCGTATTCCACACCTCTTCTCTGTATGATTTGTATGTATCACAGTCCAACTTCACCGTTGGTATGGCGTGGCTGCCCGGCGGCATGGACGGTGAAAGCTTCCGCAGCGAAGTCGGCGGCTCCGTCATTCTGATTCCCGCCAAGGCTTCACAGGCGCAGAAGAACGCCGCTTGGGTGTTCCTGCAATTCATGACCAGCCCTGAGATCAACCTCTACTGGGCGGATAACACCGGCTACTTCCCCACCCGTCAGAGCGTGCTGGCAACAGATGCTGTAGCCGAGTATCTGGAGCGCAAACCCGCTATGAAAAACGTGATGGAGATGACCCAGTGGATCAACCCGCGCAACCAGAACCCTGCTTACGACACGGTCGCAAACCTCTGGCGCAACCAACTGGCGCAGATTTTTGTGGAAGGCGCGCCTGTACAGGATATTCTGGATGACCTGGCAGCGGAAGTTACCGAAGAGCTCGAAGATCAATAACGCAGAAAAACCGGGGGAGAGAGTCCTCTCCCCCGGTTTATTACAGAGGTGATCTACAAACATGGAAAAGAATGTACTGCTGCGTTCGGCGGTGATTCACCAAGGACGCGCAATGAGAATAATTTACTGGTTGTTATGGGTCTTCGGGGCTATCCTTATGCTTGTCGGTCTGTTTGGGTATATGACAGGCGATTTACAGGTACCGGGTTTACAAACCATCGCAAACGAGGTTTACGATGCGCGCGCGGTAGCGCAGAACGCAGGCGTCTCTGTCAGCGGGCAGTTATTCCTGTTTGGTGAAGGAAACCACTTTCTTTTTTGGAACGGCGCTGTTTCAGCATGGCTGATCAGCAACATCATGAATACCGCAGTCATCATTATGCTCATCGGCGGCACCTTGATTTTTAACGCCGTCATGCTAAAAAAACAATCGTGGGAGAGCATGAAAGACCTGCTGTGTGTGGAACCCGCCTTGTTTTTCTTTCTGCTGTTTGTTTATTATCCCGTCATTGAGCTGATCCGTATCAGTTTTACCGATATGCGCATGCTTAGTGATTCCACCTTTGAATACGCGGGCTTTAAGAATTTCAAATGGCTTTTTGCGGGCACAGGCTCGAAATATTTTTTAGAATCCCTGCGGATCACAGTAACCTACACTTTCTGGGAGTTGTTCATCACGCTGGTAGGCGGCTTATTGTTGGCGCTTCTGTTTAACCGGCTTACCAAATTATTCAATGCCATACGCACTATCGTATTTATGCCCAAGTACATTGCCGTTTCCACAAGCGCTGTTGTATTTATCTGGATTCTTAACGGGCGCTTCGGTATTCTAAACAACGCGCTATCCGTATTCGGAATCACCGGTCCGGACTGGCTGAATAATGCCAGCACGGCACTGACAGGCATCCTGTTTCTCACCGCCTGGCGCGTTGTGGGCTATGCGATGATGATCTATCTTTCCGCGATGATCGGCATCCCCAAAGACTATTATGAGGCCGCCTCCATCGATGGCGCCGATAGCGTGAATCGCTTTCGTTACATCACCTTGCCCATGTTAATGCCTACTTCCCTTTTTCTGTTTGTTACTACGTTCATCGCGAGCATGAAAGTGTTCCAGTCGGTGGATGTTATGACCAGCGGCGGGCCCGGTAGGGCAACCAATGTACTGGTGCAATGGGTGTTCAACCTGTCCTTTGTGGATTTCCGCGTTGCGCGCGCCGCGGCGGTATCCGTTATTTTCTTTTTAATTTTGCTAGTATGTACGATTGCGACAATGCGCTGGTCCAACCGGTCTGTCAATTATGACGCATAGGGAGGAATGAAAAACAATGAATCGAAAACATTTACTTACCATGCGCCAGTCCGGCTGGTTCTCCCTGCTGCTGTTATTTCTCATCATCGGGGTTGTTTTACTGGCGCTGGGATCCATCGGGTATATACAGAACAACGCGATCATGGAGAAGTTGGGCGAAAACCCCAGTGCTTATGAGTTGGCCCAATCGCAAACATTCTTAAGCAGCGGCCACCGCTCGTTTCTGTGGATCGGCGGATTTGTCGCCGTCGCATGTTTGCTGGGCTTTGCCATCCTTCGTTTTATTGCGCCGATCATTCATTCCGACGTTCGAAAGCAAAAAGCGCTTAAACGGGTTGGGGTTGCAACGCAGTATGTCGTATCCATTCTGCTAACGCTGTTTATGCTCTTCCCTCTTTACTGGATGATTGTATCCTCCTTAAAATCAAGCGATGAATTGTTGCTGGCGGTACCTACGCTGTGGCCGCAGCAAATTATGTGGGAAAACTATCCCAACGTACTCCAGCGCGCGCCTTTCGGCTTGTATTTCTACAATACGCTGGTTTCCACATTCCTGATGATGCTTGGTGAAACCTTCATTGGCGTATTGGCGGCTTACGGTTTTTCCAAGGGTAACTTTAAATACAAAAACACGTTGTTTATGCTGGTACTGGGCGCTATGATGGTACCCATTCAGGTGACCTTCGTTCCCATTTATGTGATGATTTCACGGATGGGGTGGCTCAACACCTTCGCTGGTCTGGTCGTCCCCAATCTGGTTACCGCCTACTTTATCTTCATGCTCCGGCAAGCCTTTTTATCGGTGGATAACAGCTACATTGATGCCGGAAAAATCGACGGCATGGGCAGAATCGGGACTATTCTCAACGTGCTGGTGCCCATGTGTGCGCCTACCGTCATTACGATTAGCATTATTTCCTTTATCAATGGTTGGAATAACTACTTCTGGCCGCGGATGATCGCACCGCTGGAAACCCGGCGCACCTTGGCCGTGGGAATTACGCAGCTTCGGCGCACCTTTGCAGGCATCGTTACAGCCAACTATAACGAGATCATGGCCGGCGCGGTGCTTGCCATCATCCCGATCATCCTGTTGTTCCTGTTCCTGCAAAAATTCATCATGACGGGTATGAGCAAGGCGGCTATGAAGTAGCATGAAAAGAATTCTAACCAGCATTCTCTGTTTTTTATTACTCCTTTGTCTGGTATCGGTCGCCTGCGCGCAGGATCGGTACCAGGAAGTGTTCGATACAAGTGGTGATGCAGGCAATCTTACGGCACGCTTTCTGGAGATGAGCACCGATTTAGGCGAAAAGCACGGGGACGCCACCGTGCTAACATCGCCCGATGGCAAGGTAATGCTGATCGACGCCGGGTATCCCGAAGCGAGCGATCAGGTAGTAGCGGCACTGCAGGCCATGGGCATTACCCATATCGATTATCTGGTAGCGTCCCACCCGCATGTAGATCACATCGGCGGCTTTCCCGCCGTGATGCGTGCTTTCACCATCGGTCAGGTTATGACAAGCTACTTGGAGTATCCCACCTCGTACTATAACGCATACATGGCAGAAATTGCGGCACAAAACCTGAAGCATATCTATCTGTCGCAGGGCGATGAGTTTGCCTTTGGGGATGACGTAAAAGTCGAAGTACTCTGGCCAGATAGCCCTATCGAGTACTACGATAATTATCCGCAGTCCAGCACACAGTTCGTCAACAATCACTCGTTGCTTCTCAAATTCACGTATGGCGAATCCACCATGTTATTCGGGGGAGACCTGTATTCTGCAGCAGAACGGGATGTGGTGGATCTTTACGGGGATAAGCTGGACTGCGATGTGCTCAAAGTAAACCACCATGGCGATTCCACCTCCTCCTGCAAGCCGTACCGCAAAGCCGTATCGCCCCAAATTGCTGTGATAATCTCAGATACGCTGGAGGATTTGAATACATACCAAAAATACCTAAAGGACGGTTCTACCGTTTTTATTACGCATTACCACGGCAACGTAAAAATATCGACCGGGGGAGACGGCGCTTATCAAACTTTGACCCAGCGGGATTGGACTTTCGGTATGTAAACACTGCCAAAGTCCTTTCTCCGCTGGGCGGAAAGAAAAGAACGACAATACAACGCATGATGATGCGTAAGGGAGAACAATTACAGAAAGAGTGAAGTTACATGTTGTCAACACTATCGATTAACGCAATACTTAACCCCGGCCTGCCATGGACCGAAATCGGCGTGCGGATGCTGGCCGCCGTCCTTGTGGGCGGTGCAATCGGCATTGAGCGAGAATACAAAAACCGCCCCGCAGGTATGCGTACCCATATCCTCGTCTGTTTGGGAGCGGCGATGATCGCCGTGCTTGAATGCTTGATTCTGGCGAACGCGGATATTATGGATCAAGCAGGGAGTGCGGCTTTCACCCTTACGCGTCTGTCTGCACAGGTGATCAGCGGTATCGGCTTTCTGGGTGCAGGCACTATTTTTATTGCGCAAAAGAAAATCGCCGGGCTAACAACTGCCGCCAGTTTATGGAATGTGGCTTGTCTTGGGCTGATGGTTGGATTTGGGTATTACTGGATTGCACTCCTGTGCTGTGTGCTGATTATCACCATTTTAACGCTGTTCCAGAAGGTAATTCACGTTAACTCGGTAAAACGGGTGGAAGTGCGGTTTATCAATCGCGCCGAAACGCTGGACTATATTAACAGCTATTTTGAAGCAGAAAACATCAAGATTCTGGACATCGATTTTCATGTGGAATTATTCCGCGATCGCAATAAAATGGAAATGAACAGTTATACCAACCTGTACACGTTGCACCTGCCCTCAAAGGTATCCTATACGGACATTGTAAAATACCTGTCCGAGAATGAGAACATCCAAACTGTGCGCACACGCAACACCTGATCTATCAAGTGCTGCCTTACCTCCAATAGCAATATGCTTGAGATTTCGGCTCACATTTGCTTGTCCAGGCTGGCTAAACCACACCATGCTTTCATACTGGCAATGTACAAGCGGCTAAACGCTCATCAGCGTATATACCGGGTAAAATCGAATGTTTTTTAGGCCGGTGTAACCGTAATCTATATTTGACATCAGCTGCGCTGTATGGTAATGTGTAGCGGAGGCTTTCCAATGGATATAGCTTCATGGTTCCCAAACAATAACATAGCAGACGAAGAGATGAGATAAGTCTATATCGCGGTTCCAACAGGAATCGGTTATGGGCTTGTGTTTTTTTCTTCATGAAAGTGTGAATGTCGATGGATACCATTTATACCCGCCTTGGGCAAAACCCGATCATTGCTTCCGTGAAAACGCAGAAGATGATGGATAAAGCGCTTGCATCCCCTGTCGAAGTTATTTTCATGCTGGCAGGCAATATTTGTGATCTGGGCGAGGCCGTCGCCAAAGCGCATGACGCAAATAAAAAGCTGGCGCTGCATATCGACCTGATCGAAGGCATGGGCAAGGATTACTACGCGCTGAAATACCTGAGTGAAAATGTAAAGCCGGACGGCATTATAACCACGAAGGCCAATTTGGTTAAATATGCTAAAGAGTTTGGCATGTACACCATTCAGCGTATGTTTATGCTGGATTCCATGTGTTTTGATAACGCGCTCAAGTACACAACCACTAACGGCCCCCGCGCCGAGGCCATCGAAGTACTGCCAGGCGTTATACCCTCCATTATCAAGGAGTTATCGGAGCTTACACATTGTCCCATCATTGCCGGTGGATTGATACGGGATAAGAACGACACCATCCAAAGCCTGAAGGCAGGCGCGGTGGGCATATCCACCAGTTGCGAGGCGCTATGGTATAGCTGATATTTTATCCAGCGCCTGACCCGCGGCAACCGAATTGCATATTTGACTAGAGTTGAGAGAGTCACAGAAAGCAAGGGCCTGTAAGCCCTGCCTTTCCTGTGGCTTTTTGATATGGATTTATTCATAACGCTTGCTTACGATATGGGATGTATAGAAAGGGGATTGGCAATACTATGGTATATGATGTTGCAGTGATCGGCGGCGGCGTCGTTGGCTGTTCCATTGCTCGCGAACTCGCCCGCCTGCAACTGCGGACTGTTGTTTTGGAAAAGGAGAACGACATCGCCGCCGGCAGTTCCAAAGCCAACAGCGGTATTGTGCACGGCGGCCACGATTGCGTGCCGGGCACGTTGAAGGCCAAGTTTAACGTGCTGGGCAATCCAATGTTCGACAAGTTGAGTAAAACGCTGGATTTTCCTTTTCAGCGCAACGGTTCTTTGGTTCTTGCCTTTCATGAGGATGAGATACCGCAGCTGGAAAAGCTGCTGGCACAGGGCACAACCAACGGTGTTCCCGAACTGAAGATGATCGGGAAAGAAGAGATTCAAACGCTGGAGCCCAACATCAGCGACGATGTTGTTGCGGCATTGTCTATACCCACCGGCGGTATCGTATGCCCTTATGAGATGACTTTTGCATATGCCGAAAACGCAGCAGACAACGGTGTGGAATTTAAACTGAATTTCCCGGCAGAGCAGATTCGCAAAGAGAATGGTTACTTCCATATTACCGGGAAGGCCGGCGAGGTTACCGCTCGCATCCTGATCAACGCGGCGGGTCTTTATGCCGATACCATTAACAACATGCTCAGCAAAGACCATTTTACGATTACGCCGCGTAAGGGCGAGTATTGCCTGTTGGATAAAACCGAAGGGGAGCTGGTGCATCATACGCTGTTTCAGCTGCCTACCAAAGCGGGCAAAGGGATACTGGTCACTCCTACCGTAGATGGCAATCTTCTGCTCGGGCCGACATCACACGAAGTGGAAGATAAAGAAGCGAAAACTACTTCCCGCGAAGGGCTGCAGGAAGTGATTGAGGCCGCGCGGCGCGATGTGCAAAACCTGCCGCTTAATAAGACCATCACCTCTTTTGCGGGGCTGCGCGCTTCCTGCGACCGGCACGATTTTATTATCGGACGCTCTACGGACATGGAAAACTTGATTAATGTTGCAGGTATTGAATCCCCCGGCCTTACCAGTTCGCCCGCCATTGCGGTGTATGTTGCCGGGCTGGTTAGGGAAATGACAAACGCTTCTGAGAACCCGCATTTCAACCCTGTAAGAAAGGCGTTTCCACGGTTCCGGCATATGAGCGATGAACAGCGCAGCCAGGCCATCGCAGCAAATCCGGACTACGGCCATCTGGTCTGCCGCTGTGAGCAGGTAACCAAAGCAGAGGTTCTCGCCGCAATGCGCGGCCCCATCGGCGTACGCGATATCGACGCAATCAAGCGGCGCACTCGTGCGGGCATGGGGCGTTGCCAGGGTGGTTTTTGCCTGATGCGCATTCCGGAAATCATCGCACAGGAGTTAAACATTCCGTTGAATGAAGTAACCAAAAACGGCAGCGGTACCAACTTGCTGAGCAGCCTTGATAAGCAGGACTTGTAAAGACAGGAGATGCGAACCATGCAAACGATAGATTTAGCCATTATCGGCGGCGGTCCGGCTGGGCTGGCTGCTGCGCTGGGCGCTTATCAGGAAGGCGTCCGGGACATCATGATTTTTGAACGTGACAGTGTGCCCGGCGGCATTCTCAACCAATGCATCCATAACGGGTTTGGCCTGCACACCTTCAAAGAAGAGCTAACAGGCCCCGAATATGCCGAACGTTTTATTCGCCAGGTGGAAGAACTGGGTATCACTATACAGCTCAACACCATGGTGCTTACCATTTCACCACAGCGGGAAATAACGGCGGTAAACGAGCAAGGCGTTTTGCACGTGCAGGCAAAAGCGGTGATTCTGGCCATGGGTTGCCGGGAACGTCCGCGCGGCGCGCTGAATATACCAGGCAGCCGCCCCACGGGCATTTTTACCGCCGGTACGGCGCAGCGGTATGTAAACCTGAACGGCTATCTTCCCGGAAAAGAAGTTGTGGTGCTCGGTTCGGGCGACATCGGCCTGATTATGGCGCGACGCATGACGCTGGAAGGCGCACATGTAAATGCGGTCGTGGAATTGATGCCGTTTTCCACAGGCTTAAAGCGCAACATTGTGCAATGTCTGGACGATTATGGTATCCCCCTGTTGTTGAGCCATACTGTTACCGAAATCGTCGGCAAGCGCAGGCTGGAAGGGGTCAAGATTTCGCAGGTGGATGCAAACCGCCAGCCCATTCCCGGAACCGAGCAGTACATTCCCTGCGATACGTTGCTGCTTTCCGTGGGGTTGCTGCCGGAAAATGAATTGTCCAAATCTGCCGACGTTCAGCTCTCCCCCATTACGGGAGGCGCTGTGGTAAACGAACAGTTGGAAACCAGCACGGAGGGCATCTTCGCCTGCGGCAATGTACTGCATGTGCATGATCTTGTGGATTTTGTTTCCGAAGAAAGCACGCTTGCCGGCCGCAATGCAGCGCGGTATATACAGCGGAAGCAAGCGGAAGCGCGCCGCAATATTCCGATCATCCCTAAAAACGGCGTACGCTATACCGTACCGTCTTTTGTGGACCCGCTGCATATGGATGATACGCTAACCATACGCTTCCGTGTCGGCCAGGTATACCGCGATCACCGGATATGCGTTTATTTTGATGAGCAGCTGGAATCCTCCCGCAAAGTACGTATCCTAACACCCGGCGAAATGGAATCCGTAACGCTTACGAAAGCGATGTTTGCAAAGCATGCTTCCGTTTCGTCCATCACGATTTCTGTAGAGGAGGCTTAACCGTTTATGTCTACGCTCACATGTATCAATTGCCCGCTCGGTTGCCAGCTCACGGTATCGACGGACGCACAGGGAGAACTGCATATCGAAGGCTATACGTGCAAACGCGGCCTCCAATATGCGCAAACGGAGCTGACCCACCCCACCCGCACAGTAACCAGTACCGTCCGGCTGGCAAACGCACATATTCATCAGCTGCCTGTTAAAACGGATGCTCCCATTCCCAAGGGACAAATCAAAGAATGTATGCTATCGCTCAAGCCAATGGAAGTGAAAGCACCCGTTCACGCGGGAGATGTAATTGTCCATAATGTGTGCGGAACCGGCGTCAACATCATCGCCACTCGCAGTGTTCCAGCCGAAAAACCTTGACTAACCAAACCCCATAGATGCGATTCCCCCGCTTTGGCGGGGGATTTTTTAATTATTCCGTGGTTGGTTTTATAGAGAGGTACAAAGCTTACGGCAACCCCTATTTATATCCACGTACCAGCCAAAGAATCTGCTTGCGCTTATTGACCCCTCATCAACTTGCATGGGGTAGAACATCTCCCTTTACTACCATACTCTTTAATTCTTAAAGAAATTGTGGATTTTTCTTTTTAAAAAACAGCAAAACTGTACTTTAGTACGGTGACAGGCGCGGGGCAGCATAGTATAATACGCCAGCAGATGACATTCGCCGCTTACACGGCGCAGAGGATGGAAACCGTGTTTCTTCGGACAGCATGCCTTGCATAGACCGACATGCAAGCCCATCCGTCCAGTGAATGTCATTTGTAATCTAAAAGGAATAAAGGGAGTATACAAACGATGAAACGGACAATTGCGATTTTACTGGCCCTGCTTATGCTTTTTTGCGCGAACGCTTACGCAGAAACCACCGATGCTTCGGATGCTACCGATGCGTCTATCCCGCAAATCACCTTTGATGAGAGCGCCGCAGCTTTTGAAGGCGATTGGCTGACCTTTGACGATGACGGCTTTATGGTCTACCTCCCCAGCGATTGGATCGACGCCGATGTTACCGACGAAATGCTGGCTTCCGGCACCTATTATGCTGCAACGTCTGCGGACGGTGCATATGCCATGACGGTAAGCTATTCGGATGAAAGCGGCGTATCCTCCAATGAAGAGTTGGCCGAACAGCTGACAGCCGCCGGTTATGACGGTGTAACGCAGGTGGTCATCAACGGCATCAGCGTCGTCGGCTACGACATTACCGCACAGGATGTAACCGGCATGGCCTTTTTAGACGGCAACGGCGCTATATATGTATTCTCCTTCACGCCCGCCTCGGATGAAGCGTATAAGGCCATCGGCCAGTCGATTGTCTCTTCGCTGTCCCCTATCGATACTGCTATGGCGGAATAATCAAGCGCTATCTTACAAGAATGTAGTCAGCCTGTTCAAAAAAGCCTGAGATGCCAGCAAGCAAGGGTGGCAAGGGGCTAAGCTTACGAATCCATAAGTGATGCCCCTTGCCATCCCGAAGCTGACAACGCAGATTGGACTTTAGGGCAAGGCTGGACGCCTGTGCGGAAACGCACAGGCTTTTTTGTATATATGTTTGTTAAAAATTTTGCTATTCAAACGTTTGCTCTTGCGAATAAAGACATTTTGCATTATTCTGTTGGGGTGCCTATCGGAGGTAGTTATGGAATTTTGCAAAATGCTGTTTGATCGCAGCTCTTTATATCAAACACTGAATCAAAGTATACAGAGCCGGAAAATCATTTATATCAGCGCGCATGCCGGTTGGGGAAAAACCATCGCACTGATGGATTGGGCTCGCAAGCAGGCAAACACACGGTATATGACGGCAAAAGAAACGCTCACTTACACAGACGGCGTCAAAAAAGCCGCCCTGTTTGTGATCGACGATTTGCAGGATATAACGGACGATGAACTGCAAACAAACCTATTGCCCCTATTAGCGGAAGTATCCAATAAGAAGTATATACTCATCAGCAGGGCAGCCCTGCCCTCTTTGCTTTGCCCGCTCAAATTATCGGGCCAACTCGTCGTGCTGGATCAGGCTGCCTTCTTAATCAACCGCGATGTGATCGATTCTTATCTGGCGCAGACCGATATCCCCTATTCGGTCGAAAACTCCTCCTTTCTGATCAAAGAAGGCAAGGGGTATCCGGTTGCCATCGATTGTCTTGCGGAGTTGCTCCAAAGCGGCGCGCCGTGCACGCAGTTCACCGCTCAAAAAGCGACGCAAGCGGTATATGATTATTTAGAGCAAGCTGTCTTTGCCCGGTTTGCACCGCAAGCGCAAAGCTTTCTATTGCAAATCGCCCAGTTTTCTACGTTCACACTGCGTATGGCGGTGATGATCAGCAATGATAGCAGCATCATTCAGGTATTGGAGGAGATTACGCATCGCGGTAAATGCATCGTGCCTGCCGCGCCGGAATGCTACTCTATTCCTTTTCTTTTCCAACGTTTTTTATTACATTATCAAAAAAGAAAGTGCCCGGATTCTTGGGTTGCCGGCATCTGGCGCAAAGCAGGTTTTTACTATGAATCGTGCGATAACATCCCCCAGGCGCTACATTGCTATCAGCAGGTAAACGATTGGGATAAACTTGTGGAACTCCTCATCCGCCATACGCGGCGGCCGCCGTATACAACCTACTATTTTGAATTGAAAGAATACTACCTTGCCCTACCTGCGGCGTTGATCGAGCAATCTCCGGAGCTCATGTGTTCCATTAGTATGATTTATTCCATGAGCCTGCAGGTACAGGAGAGCGAATATTGGTATAACCAACTGGAGGAATACAGCCGCTGTAAGAGCCGTAGCGATACCGAGCGGAAAACAGCAGCAGAGCGTCTGGCTTATCTGCGTATTACCCTGCCGCACAGAGGCAGCAAACGCATGGCGCAAACCATTTTGGATATTACAAAGCTATTGCAGGGCGAAGACCAGTGCCTGCAGTGTATCAGCCCGACCAGTGGCTTACCCAGCCTGATGCACGGTGCGAAGGATTTTTGTAATTGGAGCCGACGGGAAGAACCGTTATACTATATGTTAAAAAAACCGATAGAACTGCTACTCGGTAAAGCCGGTATCGGGGTTGCAGACGCCGGGCTTGCGGAAAGCAAGCTGGAGCGCTGTACGCTGAAAAGCATAACCGGCGTAATGCTGCACGCCACCTCCGCTTTAAACCAAACCGAGCAATCCGGTACGCTGGATGTGTATTTTGCCGCTTCCGCTACAATTGCGCGCCTCGCCGTAATGCAGGGCGATCTACATACCGCGCAAAAAAACATTGACTATGTATATAAAAAAGCACAAGCAGAAGGGAATACCCGGCTGCTATCCAACATACAGGCTTTCCAGGTTCGGATTTTCCTGCTGGAGGGAAAAACAGCGGAGATCAACCGCTGGATGCAGGAGTCGGCCCCGGATGAAATTGAGCAATACCAGTTACTGAACCGATACCAGTACATGGTAAAGGCAAGGTGTTACATTCTAAGAGACGAAACGTTGGAAGCCATCACGCTGCTCATGCGGATGATTCCATATTTTGAAAGGAGCGAGCAGTATTATTGCCTAATGGAGGCACAAATGCTGCTGGCTATCGTGCAATACCGCATGGAGCAGGATGGCTGGAATGTGCCGCTTGAACAGGCGCTTACAAGCATGGAACGTTTTGGTTTCCTCCGCCTGCCCGCGGAGGAAGGCGCTGCGTTGCTCCCCCTGCTGAACGCGATTGAAACGGAACCCGCAAACCATTACCGGCAGATGCTGATACGCGAAGTAGCGCGATATGCGCAGCTTTATCCAGTTTACTTGCAGCAGCCAAGTCTGCCAATTCAGGCTCTTACCCAAACCGAGAAGCAAGTGCTCCATCTGCTGATTCAAGGGCTAAAGAACGCGGAGATTGCACAGGCGCTGCGCATTTCTATTCGCACTGTAAAGTTTCACACAGGGAATATATATGCCAAATTGAATGTCAACAGCCGTACCGAAGCCATTGCGCAAAGTCGAAAACTGTTTGAATAATCACCGCATATGCATTTTCCCATAAAGCGGCAATTTGGCAGCAGCTGTGCTGCCATTTTCTGTACTAACCATATTCGTCCATGCTTCATGTAACCATTTTCAGAAGAGAATGATGAATTCAGCGGACATATGTTTTGCCATCGCCCGATTTGCTAGCCCTTTATGAAAAACACGCAACTGATGCATCCATCACGAAGCAGCTTAATGGATCGCATCCGTTACTTACACAATTTTCTTCTTAACTCTTATAAAAAAGAACAATGTAACCTGTTCAGGTGTTGTCAGATGGCAGTAACTGTATTATAATAATAGCAAATCGTATTCATTCCTTAATTTATAATGTTTTTTGATAGAATCAGGGCTCCAAATGAATGGTTACATCAAAATTATTCGGAATTATATATGCAGTAAAATTTTGATCAATATCAATTCAATAACAGAACAGAAAAACATCGGATGCTATGCATGCACAGGGGGTATAACCCATGGCAGTAACACAACCCATTTTTCGCGAACAAAGCGTACAGAAAATGGCGTCTCCCGATAAACTGGATGATTATATCCACGTAACCAACCCGAGCGTATGGATGGTTCTTGGCGCGGTGGGTATTTTACTGATATGCGCCTTTATATGGAGCATATCAGGCTCGATTCCCACCACCATTACCAAGCTGTTTATCGCAAACGGCGGAGAGTTAGTATCCTATGTATCCACTACCGAAGCCGCCAAAGTCAAAATTGGTATGTCTGTTGATGTAAGCGGCACGCCCGGAACCATATCGGCCATAGGCACTTCGCCTCTCTCTTATGATGAAGCCACCGAACAGCTTCCGGGCGATTATGCCGCGCACGTAATGGAATTATCACAGTGGAACGTACCCATTACCGTAACCAGCGCCAAGGATGTTGCCGATGGCGCTTTTATTGACGTTTCCATTGTAACGGAATCGGTTCGCCCCATCGATTTTCTGTTGAATTAGGGAGGGACGTTTTTTGGCGCAAAGACCTGTCAAAGTGCCGGTCATCATGCAGATGGAAGCGCTGGAATGCGGCGCAGCCTCGCTGGCAATGGTATTAGCTTATTATGGCAAGTGGGTTCCACTGGAACAGGCGCGCAGCGATTGCGGCGTCTCCCGGGACGGATCCAACGCGCTTAATATACTAAAGGCCGCCCGTGCCTACGGCATGGAGGCAACCGCTTACCGGTACAGCACGGTGGAAGCGCTGCAAAAGGCGCAGCTGCCCTGCATCCTGTTCTGGAATTTTAACCACTTTGTTGTACTGGACGGTTTCCGGGGCAATAAGGTGCTGCTTAACGATCCCGCGCGCGGCGCCGTACGGGTGGATATGGATGAGTTTAACGAATCCTTCACAGGCGTTTGCTTATTAATAAAACCAACGCCTGCATTTCAACGCGGCGGCTCCCGCCGCTCGGTAATCGGCTTTGCCAAAACACGCCTGAAAGGGACGATGGTACCCTTTTTATTTGTAATGCTGACGGGCGTGCTTACCTCCTTGCTGGGCGTTATCTATCCCGCGTTTTCCCGTGTGTTTATCGACCGGCTATTAACCGGGAAAAACTTGGACTGGCTCTACCCGTTTATCGCAATGATGTGCGCCGTTGTGGTTCTGCAAGCCGTGGTCATGAGTATACGCGCGCTGTATATCCTCAAAATTGCAGGCAAGCTATCCGTAACGGCCAGCGCCTCGTTTTTATGGCATGTGCTTCGGCTGCCCATGGCCTTCTTTTCCCAGCGGATGGCAGGCGACGTGGCAAGGCGGCAGGCGTCCAATGCGAATATCGCCATGACGTTAATCAGCCAATTAGCTCCTACACTGTTGAATCTGGCACTGCTGGTGTTTTACCTTGTGGTTATGATGCGTTACAGCCTTTTGCTTACGGCTGTCGGGTTACTATGTATTGTGCTCAACATCTTCATTGCGCAGGTCGTATCCAAAAAACGCATCAATATTACACGAACGCAAATGCGAGACGCAGGCAAGCTGTCCGGTATGTTGGTATCCGGTATCGAAATGATCGAAACCATCAAGGCAACCGGCGCAGAGGAAGGGTATTTTGAGCATTGGGCCGGGTATCAGGCATCGGTAAACACGGGGGCTGTACATTATGCGCAGCTTAACCAGTATTTGGGTTCGCTGCCGGGCGCCATCGAATCGCTTACCAACGTCGCCGTGATGGGGCTTGGCGTAATGCTGGTAATCCAAAACCAATTCACAGTAGGCATGCTGCTTGCGTTTCAAGGCTTCATGACCGCACTGATGGCGCCGGTAAACGCGTTGATTGGCGCCGGGCAAAATGTACAGGAAATGCGTACCTCCATGGAGCGCATTGAAGACGTAATGAATTATCCACCGGACGTAACCGAAGATGATTTGGAGTCCACCACCCAGTTAAACGCCTCTAAACTAACCGGAACGCTAGAAATGCGCAACGTCACTTTTGGATACTCCAAGCTGTCACCCCCACTGATCGAAAACTTCAGCTTAAAACTGGATATCGGTGCAAAAGTGGCTTTCGTCGGTCCATCCGGATGCGGCAAATCAACGTTATCCAAGCTGATTTCGGGCTTGTACAAGCCATGGAGCGGAGAAATCTTGATTGGCGGCGTTCCGATAGAGCAAATTCCGCACGAGCAGCTAACCAGTTCATTGGCTGTTGTGGATCAAGACATCGTACTCTTTGAAGATACCATTGCCGCCAACATCAAAATGTGGGATCAGAGTATTGAAGATTTTGCAATGATACTCGCCGCGCACGATGCGCAGCTGCACGAAGACATTATGAAGCGTGAAGGCGGGTACGACTATAAAATACTGGATGGCGGACGCGACTTCTCCGGTGGGCAGCGGCAGCGCTTTGAAATTGCGCGGGTGCTGGCCCAAGACCCAACGCTGATTATCATGGACGAAGCCACCAGCGCATTGGATGCCAAAACAGAAGCCGAGGTGGTTACGAACATCCAAAACCGCGGCATCACATCAATCGTGATTGCACACCGCTTGTCCACTATCCGGGATAGCGATGAAATTATCGTACTTAAAAACGGCAAGGTAATGGAACGCGGTACGCATGATTCGCTTTGCGCTTTAAACGGGCTGTACTGGCAGTTGGTATCAACAGAATAAAGGAGAGAACAGCATGGGCTGGTTCGACTCACAAATCAAACAGCGCTTAGAGATGGATGAGGAAAGTATGCGCGGCGCGCTTACCGGCCTCGCTTCCGTCGTCTCTAAAAAACCGTTGTTTACGGATTTTAAAGGCGTAGACCGCAAACATCTGCAAATGCTGATGGATAGCCTGCTGGATTTTTACCATGAAAAGCACGTGGAAATCCCGGATACCGTTGCTGATGTACAGCAGGCGGTAGCCTATATATCGCGGGTTCGCAGCCTTTCCCAGCGCAGGGTATCCCTGACAGGCGCATGGTATAAAGATGCCTCCGGCGCGATGCTGGGCAAGCTGAAGAGCGGCGATCCGGTGATGCTGCTGCCAAAAGGGCTTTCGTATACATATTGTGATCCATCAACTGGCGCCGTAGTAAAGCTGAATGCAAAAACCGCATCCGCCATCGACCCCAGCGCTTTGGTATTTTATAAACCGCTGCCTTTGAAACCGCTCAGCATTCGTGATTTAGGCACGTACATTCTAAAAACACTAAAGTTATCCGATGTTTTTCTGATGGCGCTGGCAACGCTGGCTGTAACGCTGATCAGCCTGCTCATTCCCTACGCCAACACCATCCTCTTTTCCAACATCATCGGGAGCCGGGATATGATGGCGCTGGGGATGATCATTACACTGCTTGTTGGCGTATCCATCTCTACTACGATGATCGGCATCGTAAAAATGCTATTGATGCAGCGTGTGGAAAGCCGCAGCCAGATTGCGGTTTCCGCCGCAACCGTATCGCGTATGCTGGCGCTGCCTGCATCGTTTTTTAAAGGGTTTACACCGGGTGAACTGTCATCCCGCGTCGAAAACGTGAGTGCCTTATGCAACGCACTGGTAGACGCTGTGCTTTCCGTCGGCCTTACATCGCTGTTTTCGCTTATCTATTTTGCGCAAATATTCCGCTATGCACCTTCGCTGCTGTTGCCCGCCGTTATCATCATTCTGGCAACGCTGCTGCTGGCATGCCTTACGCTATTAGTCGGGCTTCGCAATTCCCGCCAGCGTATGGCTGCCGAAGCAAAGGTGTCCGGGTTGGTGTTTGCTCTGTTCTCCGGCGTGCAGAAAATCAAGCTGGCAGGTGCGGAAAAACGCGCTTTTTCCAAATGGGCTGCCGCCTATACCAAAGCAGCCAAGTTGCAGTTCGACCCGCCCTTACCGATCAAGTTCAATTCGGTCACGACAGCGCTATTGCCGATGATTGGCTCTATCCTGTTATATTTTTCCGCTGTTCGCGCGCGGGTGCCTGTTGCGGATTACATGTCTTTCAACGCATCCTATGCCATGGTCAGTGCCGCCATCCTGTCGCTTTCCGCTGTCGCGCTCGACTTTGCCAAGATTCGCACCATGATGGAAATGGCCGCGCCTGTGCTGAGCGCACTGCCCGAACAGGTGGGCGATAAAGCATCCCCGAGCCAGGTGAGCGGCGGTATGGAGTTAAGCAACGTTAGTTTCCGCTACGACGAGCATATGCCGCTGGTACTGGATAACCTGACTTTGAAAATCGATCCCGGACAATATGTAGCTATCGTAGGTAAAACCGGATGCGGCAAAACCACCATATTAAAACTGCTGCTAGGCTTTGAAGCGCCGCAGCAGGGCGCTGTGTACTACGATGGAAAAGACCTTGATAAGCTGGATGTACGCCAGTTGCGCCGCCATATCGGCGTTGTTATGCAGGATGGCAAGCTTTTCACAGGCAGTATATACGATAACATTGTTGTTTCCGCCCCATGGCTCTCGCTGGACGATGCCTGGCAGGCCGCCGAAACCGCCGGCATAGCGGATGATATTCGAGCAATGCCCATGGGGATGAATACGCTTCTGTCGGAAAGCGGCGGCGGTATCTCCGGCGGACAGCGTCAGCGGCTGATGATCGCGCGCGCCATCGCCCCCAGGCCGAAAATCCTTATGCTGGACGAAGCTACCAGCGCGCTGGACAATATCACACAGCATCATATCGCCCAATTGCTTGGCGATATGAAAAGCACGCGTCTGGTTATCGCGCACCGACTCTCCACCATCCGTCAATGCGACCGTATCGTCATGATCGAAAACGGCCGGATCGCCGAGGATGGCTCCTACGATGAATTAATGAAAAAGAACGGTGCTTTTGCTGATTTATTACGCCGACAGCAGCTTGACGCCAATAGCGGGGAGGAGGCTTCCGAATGCAGTCCGAAGTAGTCCGGGAGCTTTATAACCAATACGGCGAAGCTGTTTTCCACTATATTCTTGGTCGTGTATGTAATTACAGCGACGCGGAAGATCTGCGCAGCGATGTTTTTATGAAGGTCATGGCCAATCTGGACCAGTACGATAGCCAACGCGCCACCTACTCCACCTGGATATATGCCATTACCCGCAACACCGTGAATGATTATTTTCGAAGCCGCTTTAAAGTCGCCGCCATAGTAAACGAGCTGCAGCCGCGCGAGCTGTGCACATGCCCCTGGGAGCGCTGCCTTTCGGCGCTTGCCGAAGCACTGGGTCAATGCTCCGAACGGGAGCGGGATATAATTGTCCTGCATTATTACTATGGCTATCCTTATGCGCAGATCGCAAAAAAGCTGGAGTTAAGCTGCGCCAACGTACGCATGATCAGCTTTCGCACTTCCAAAAAATTGCGCGCGCTAATGCAGGCAATGTAACAAAGCATCCCTGTGCTGCGTATTAACATTGAAACAGAACAGGGAAGATGGATGATATGGTGAAGCGACTGCAGCGGCGGCAATTTCAGGTATTGTTTGATTACCAGCGTTTTCAGCAGAATACGGATTTGGGCGCGCTGATCGAGCAAACAGACCAGCGGTATTTAGCCGGCAGCGAAGCATTTACGCGCCTTTCCGACGAGGCAATCAGCGCCGTTTACGGCGCCGGCGATACGCAAACCCCTTCGCTATGCCCCTATTGTGGGGCCGTATTACCCGGTGTAGAAGCCTTGCAGCAGCACATTGCAAACCGTCACCCTTCCCTGTAACCATCGCTTATCTTTCTATGTAATTTGATACGGCCCGGCACTTTGGCAGCCGGCCGTTTTTCCTGTATAGCATAATCCGGCGGGTTACCGCTACGGAGGAGGAACAGAATGGCCAATCTAATGATCACCGGCAAGTGTAACCTCGACTGCCCCTATTGCTTTGCCTCCGATTTTGTCCAAGGCGAAGCCCCGCAAATGGACGAGCCCACCTTCAGGCGTGCATTGGAATTCGCCATGTCCGGAAGCCAAACCCGTTCGGTTGGTATCGTCGGCGGAGAACCAACACTCCACCCGCTCATCGGGCAGTTTTTGGAAATCCTCGAAGCGGATGACCGGGTCAAGCGAGCAACCCTGATGACCAACGGAACCCTGATCGCACCAATTGCGGACATCCTTGCTCGCAGCCGGAAAATCGTTGCGCTGGTCAACTGCAATGCACCGGGCACCGTACCCAAAGCCGCCTTTGCAAAGACGCGGGATAACATCCACCTGATGCTAAACGAGTTGGGCATGCGCGGGCGCGTTACGTTGGGCGTGAATCTTTTTTCGCCGGATATGGATACTTCCTTTATGATCAAACTCCTGAAAGAAAACCATTTACGAGAGTTGCGTACATCCATTGTAGTGCCTGCAAAGCATTGCCAAACGGAACTAGACGCGCTTGCATATTTCCGATCCATGAAAAAATGCGTCCGCGACCTGTTTTTTCAACTGTTTGCCATTGGCGTAACCCCATTTTTTGATTGTAATGCCATGCCCGACTGCCTGTGGGCGGACGAAGCGGATTTCCTAAGTGCCATGCAAACAATGCTCAAGAGCAGTACCAACGCACTCGTTGGGGAAAGCCGTTGCCATCCCGTTGTCGATATTCTACCGGATTTAACCGCTGTACGTTGTTTCGGGCTTAGCGAAGGAACCGCGCAGCAGATTAAGGATTTTCAAAATCTGGATGAATTATGCGGATACTATTGGCGTACAGTGGACTGCTATGCTTGCAATACCTGTTCATCCAGCGAGTGTGTCGATTGCAAACAGCGTTTGTGCGGGCAATGCGCAGGCGGCTGCCTTGCTTTTAAATGGAGCCAGATTCAACGCGAGCGCGAATTTTCACAGGCAATTGCACAAGAAGCAGCTATACGGAGGTTATGATGGAAAAAAAGCTTACACTCCTGCTTGCTCCAGAGGAGTATGCATTTTTCGGCGGCGGATTTATACAAGCACGCCCACTGCCGTTAGCCATCGGAGTATTGCAAGGCGCACTGCGAGCCGCCGGGAACAGCGTTTCTTCCTTCGACCTGAGCCCCATGCTGGAAAAAGAATTGTTTTCAGCGGAATGGCTGTCACTTTTTTCTGTGGACAGTGTAATAGAAAGCCTCCGCCACGGCGGCGAAGGCCCGCTAAGTGCGCAGCTGGATAAACTGTTGGATGCAACAGATGTGGCGCATTGCGATGCCGCCGGCGTTTCCATCGGTGCAAACAGTTCCATTTTTGAAATGCACACAGGACTGCTGCTGGCAGCGCGAATCTTATCGCGTTTTGATAAGCGCGTTGCTGTAGGCGGTGCGAATGTCGACCACCTAACGCAGTTTTTTTGGATGTATCAGCCGCTTTTAGAAGCTGTGCTCGCTCTTGGCATCACGCTGCTCGTTGGCCCCGGAGAAGAAAGCCTGCCTGCTTTTCTGGCGGGTGAACCTACGGAGAAACTGCCCGGTGCTATAAGCATTGTCAATGGGCAACTAATGCGCGTTCCGGTTTCCAAGCCCAGCTTTATATGCCCCGATTTTGATGGGCTCCCTCTTGCCCCTTATGCTGTATCCTTCCGTCGCATGCGTGATCCGGCGGCGGAAAACCGGGAAGCGGAACGTCAGCTTTTTAGCGTTACCATGACGCGCTCGCAGGCAATCAGTGCACGTAACGCGTCACTGCCGGCCTTCCTCACGCACAGCGCTCTAGTGTTGCCCTATTATTTTAACAACGGTTGTGTATTCAACTGTGCTTTCTGCGTACAAAGCCGCAAGGATTGGACGCCGTTTTGCACCATGCATCCGCAAGACGCTGTGCGTGATTTGAAAACACTCAGCGAAAAGTATGAAACGCCATACGTACGTTTTTTCAACAACGCATTCAACCTGTCTCCCCGTTTTGCCCGTGACTTCTGCACGATTGCGAAACGCGAAAATTTGCATATCCTCTTCAGCGATTGCGGGCGCTTCAACGGTTTCACACAGGAAGACGCGTTTTTACTGTACGAAGCCGGTTGCCGCAAGCTGGTGTTCGGCTTGGACAGCGCAAGTCCAAGCGTGCTTGCCCTGATCGATAAACAACTGGATTTAACGCAAGTCATAAACGGTTTACGCTATTGCCGCCAAGCCGGTATCCTGACAGAGTTGGAAGTCATCGTCGGGATGCCCTCGGAAGGCTGGAAAGAGTATCAGGAGTCATACGATTTCATTCGTGCACTTGTTGGCGAAGGGTTAGTAACGCATCTGAACGTAAACCGTTACTTTGTGCTTCCCGCTTCCCGCTTTGGTCTATTCCCTGAACAGTTCGGCATTGCGCTGGAGCATCTGCCGGATGCATACCGACGAAAGGCGTATCAGGAGAAAGCACTTTTTGAAGCATTTCTCAATCCCGATGGAATGGATCATCTGCCCATGCGGGTTGATCCCATCCGCTACTACGAGCCAAACGGACGGAGTGCGGAGCAGATTGTGCAGGATAATCTGGTGAAATACCGCCGCATGCGCGAGCTTACGCCCGGCACCTGAGCCGTTGTTTGCTTTTTCTTACCAACGTGATAACAAAAAACTGCGTTCTGGAAGGTGAAAACACCCCCGAACGCA
This sequence comes from Candidatus Limiplasma sp., assembly GCA_963675655.1. Taxonomy (GTDB): domain Bacteria; phylum Bacillota; class Clostridia; order Christensenellales; family Aristaeellaceae; genus CAXXOK01. Next base: position 2,436,047 of record OY776489.1, on the reverse strand, counting down.
GTTTTTTGATAAATGATGAAATTGCCGCGACACAGCGGTTACAACATCGTTGTACAATGGAGTTTCACAGCCATCCAATACGCAAAAAATCCGCACAGTAGGTATATCAGGTTTACAATACGCCTGTTCGCATCCCGGCAAGCGAAGCGGTTTCTATCCGTTCACAAACGCTTCCAGCCGCTCTACCGATTCCCGGAAATGATCCGGCACTTTAACAAACGACCAAGAGCAGGAAAACAACGCCTCACCAACAAGGTACAAAGGCAAACGAACCGCAAAATCCTTTGCAATAAAACCCGTTTCCCGATAGCCTGTAAAAAACGCTTTGGCACGCTTTGGGCGGTTACCAAACTCGGTACGGCACAGGCAGGCAAGCTCCTGTTCAACATTGCCTTCGTGTGCGAGCTCAAAATCGATCACGCCCGTGATACGCCCGTTTTCCGCCAGTACATTACGGGTGGAAAAATCTCCATGGCAAGTGCCCATGGGTATAAGTGAAAACAGCGAGGGTTTTGCCTGTATCGCCAACTTTTCCACGGCGGCGGTAATGATACCGGCTTCCTTTTCGCTGCATGGCTGTTGCCGTGCTGTTTGCGCACAGGACTCATTATACGCAAGCCATCTTGCAAGCCACTGTTCTCCGCCAAGCGGTACTGCTGCATGGAAAGCACCCAGCAGGCGGCCAGTCTCCCGCCACGTTTCCTCGCCATCGCCGGTCACCGGCATGCCGGGCAGCCGTTCGCTGATCGTATATACACAGCCTTCGACTATGCCTGTTTTTAAGATAGCGGGAGCTTTTACCCCGCGTTCACAGGCCAATGCTGAATACTTCTGCTCTGCCTGCGCATGCGTCTGCGCATCCATGCCATCACAGTTGCCGTAGAATTTAATAATTTCATTTTCCGCAGCAAACACGGCATGCCGGTTCAAATCCGTATGTCCAATTTCGCGGCAGTTTACGGGGTTATACCCCAAAGCACGTAAAGCACTTATATAGAGATGCTTCATGGTGTTTTCTCAAACAGCGCAGCAAGCGCAATCTGACTGGCAACATGCTCCGCCATCCTCTCCTGTGCACGACGCTGGCGGCGGCTGATGGATGCAAAGCGGCAATCCGTTCGCACACCGCAACGCTCACATGCAAAGCAGGCGGGCCACTCATCCTCACGGAAACGCCAGTTCATCGCTGTCTCAACAAGTTTTTTATCATAGTCTGCCGATAAAGCAGCTATCGCCTCATCTTTTATCTTTCCAAGTGCACGCAGCTTCCAACCGTCCCGCATGGCCATACACAGCCGCCGCGGCGCAAGCTGCGATGCATCGGAGGCAAGGTATGCTTCCATTTGTGAAGCCGCATCAACAAACATACCCGCGCAACCGTAAAGCACTGCCGAAAAAGCATGCCTGTCATGGGCGAAAATCGAGGGTTCCTGATGCGAAAGGAACCATTTCTCCGGCTGGAATTCGTCCGTCAGGCAATTTTCTTCCGCTTGTTTCAGTGCGTTTGCCAATCGTTTCAACGCTTCTTCATCCGCATAAGGCAGATTGAGCAGCGTTTTGTGCTCGCGTGCAAGCGCCGTCCACGCAAAGAGGTCCTGAAACCGCGGCGCATCAAACAGAAAATCGATCTCGCTCATGCCTGGAATATAAGCGATGTAAGCCGGAAAGCCAAGGTAGCTGCTATCCCGAACAAAAAGCCGCCGCCCCATACCGTTCACCAGTCGAGTGAGATAATCAAAATCATCCTCATCCGACCACGACACAGGATGGGAGAACCCTTCAAACGGTTCTCCCTGTGCACTTACGCAGTCCGGCCATGCGCCAAAACCGCTGGATACCGACTCTGTAAAATGCCCGTAATACGAGGCTCTCCGGGCGTGATCCTCCCGGTAATCCGGCTTGCTGCCAATGCCGCTTGGATGATACCGGCGCTCGTTATCCTCCGGCCGCCCCTGATACAGCTCCGTCAGGCAGCGTTCCAGCGCGGTAATCGGGGAGGGGTCCGCCCCGAGATGGAACGCCTGCGTCCCATCCTTGCGAATCAACCGAAGGCCAATTACCGGCAAACCGCGCCCCATTGAGCAATCCCTGATTTCGTAACTCATACCGGCTTGCCGCATGGCTTCTAAGCGGTCTAAAATCTCGGTACCGTTAAAAACAGATGGCGGAATCACCGGCGGCGGTGTGTTCTCCTCATACAGCAAACGGATCGCGTACCGCTCCAGAATTTCAGATATCCCCTGTATCAGCGCTTCCCGCGGCGTATTACCTGCACACATCCCATTCGTACCGCAAGTGCCCCATAGCAGTTCCATCGGTAAAAGGCGTGTACTTTTCTCCGCCACGGAATAAAAAGGTACGCAAGGTGTTTTATCGCCCTCTATCGAGCGTGCCAACAGTTCCGGCACATCCGTTTCCATAATGCCAAACATTTCAGCAATGATATCCCCGCACGCTGTCGCCGCTTCCTCCGGCGTTAGCCAGCATTCATCCGGTGCAAACTGGAATAACAAGTTTGCTCCCTGTTGTTCCAGCATCTGGTGAAACGCTTGTAACGGTTCTTCCCAAGCGGCCGGAAGCGCAAACCTGCGCTGGCGCATGGGAAACAACGCGCCGTTTTGCAGCCGTTCCAGCAGTTCTCCATAAGCACTGGCCAGCGCAAACCGCGCATTCATCCCCTTACCATTTGTGCCAACTTGCAGATCCTCTATATCTTCATCACCCAGCCATACCCGGCAGCACGCTACGCCAGTGGTAGGAAAGCGATAGTGTTTTTCCAGCGTAAAAAGATCGCACTGATTCAGTATCGCTCTGGCGCGCGTAATCGATTCCAGCGGCGGCAGCGATTTATACTCTTTATCACGGCGAATGTTATCCACATCCGACCCTCCCTTTTTCAAACCGTTGTTCCGCTTGTAAAAAGCGCCGCCTCCAACCACCCTTATACATCGCGCAGGCATTAGGCTCCACACCGCTTTGTGACCCGCCTTCGGTAAGCGCGTATGCCCGGCACCCCATACCGCATTCGGCAAAATATTCACACGCTTCGCACTGCGGATTTTGCAATAGCCGCGCCAACTTTATCTCCCGGCAAAAATCTGCAAGTGAAGAGGCCGTTAAAACCTCTGCCAATGTACGCTCGCTAAGGTTGGGCATTTGGCTTGCAACCGTTGTGCCGGTAAACCCGGGGCAGGGCAGCAAGTGCCCATCCGGAAGCAGAAAAATACGTTCGCGGGTATCGGCACATTCCAGCGATTGCGGGGAGTATTGCCCCTGTTTATGTTGCGGTGGTGCATCGGCACGCCGCGCCTCATAAAAGGACTCCAGCAGCATATTGATCGGCTTCCCATCCTCAAGCCATCGGCGCTGCAATACAAGCAAGGCCTCCCCCATTTCATCCGTCGTAAGCGCCGCCGGGCCTCCGCGCCATAATCCTGTCGTTTGCGCCCGGCTGATCATCCATGTCGAAACGCCCAGCGCTTTCAGCCTTTCATAGGTGGGTATAAGCGAATCGATATTTTCCCGGCTGAATATAGATGTGACCGCAGTCAATAATCCTGCGGATATGCAAAGTGTTATTGCAGATAGCGCTGCCGTTTCCGCTCCGGTCACCCCGCGCATCTGATCGTGCCGCCCCAAGCCATCTAAACTGATTTGGAAAGCAGGGTTTTGTCCCATCCCCTGTAAAAACGCTAAAAAATCTGCGTTGAGCAGCGTACCGTTGGTAACGATTTGATTGATCGCGATTCCGTTCTCGCTCAACTGTATAATTAACGGTTTTATATCCGGGTGCATCAGCGGCTCACCGCCTGTGAGTGAAACAAACGCCGCATTTGCCAGCACAAACTGACGAACCGTATCCGCAAGTTCGCTCCCATCCGGCTGCGGGTATCTGTCGATTGGCGCTTCCATAAAACAATGCCGGCACTGTAAGTTACACCCGCCGGTGATCGCCCAATGAATTTCACGCAGGTAAGGGCCACCAGTACGACGCGGACGCTGAAATGGCGTGATCGCGGCACCCCGCGGGCATATTTCAGCATAGCCCTGCCGAATCATCTCATGCAGTATTGCGCGATGACGATTGGTATACGCATAACTTGCAAAGTCGGACACCGCATCCAGTCCCAACAGGACTGCTTCAGCTTCAGCAGGCAGTTTTTTTACGATAAAAAGACGCCGGTCCGCCAGCCCGGCTACCCCATCCCAACAGCGCGGCATATAGCGTTCATTTACACGCGCATACAGCGGCATTAGCCTACCTCCCCGTCCAGACTGCGGGCAAAAGCATGAAAATCATCCATATAACCACCCCTATGCAGACGGCAGCATACGGGGTCGTTTAGCATATGATCGCCCCGGGATAGCAATGCTGAAACACGGCAGCCCGAACCGCAGGCTTCAAAGTAGGCGCAGGTGCCACAGGTTTTATTGTACGCTCTCACTTCACTTTTTTTCAGGTCACACAGATTTCGCAGTTGCGGCAAGTCCCATGCGTCGCACAGCGGCGTTTTCAGTAAATTAGGCATATGGGCGGCAAGCGCGCTGCCTGTGTAACTGCCGCAGGGCACCAGTGTTGCGTCCGGCGTAACATAGGGCAGGCAATTTGCACTTGCGCAGTCGAAACTGGCATCGGTAAAGCTTTGCCCCATGCCGCGGAACACACGGCCTTCTTTATAATATTTCCCGAGCCGCCACAACATCATATCAAACGGGCGGCCCATATCATACCAGCGTTTCAGAACCCCTTTCAACGCAGGCAGCAACTCATCTATGTCCACATTTGTATCCGTGCCCCGCCATTCGCCCACTTCCATCGGCGGCGCCATCCACCAGTTATCCACACCTAAATCGGCCAGCAAATCCAGCGTGCTATCCAAGCCACGGATCACAACGCGGTCGATAGACGTAATCACTGTGACCGAAAAACCCCGCTTGCGAAGCAGGCGGATACCGCGCAGGGTAGCTTCTTCCGCACCCGGCACACCACGCATATAATCGTGGCTCCCCTTGCAGTCAAAGCTTACCTTAAAATATGGATGAAAACCTGTCTCCTCAATTGCATCCAAAATAACATCGTCAATCAGCGAAGCGTTGGTGAATATCTCCGAAAAATCGATTCGCCGATCCCGCAGTCCACGCAGGAAAGCGGGCAATTCCGGCCGAATGAACGGCTCTCCGCCTGTCAATGCCACTTCCGGCACATTCGCCTCGGCAAATTGATCTAAAAGCGAAAACAGCGCCTCGTTGGAAAGCTCTCCATAGCGTCCCTGCGGCGCTTCCACAAAACAGTGGCGGCAGCGGAAATTGCACCGGTTGGTAATGGACAGCAGCAAGCCATCAATATAAGTATTCTTAGCTTGCCGAAACGTCTGCCCGTTTTGCAGCCGGCTCCCCTGCGCACATTCTTTTGCGATACCGTCCGCCACCAATTGCATCGCGATTCGCTTTAGCTGAGATGGTATCGCGGGTGAAGTAAAATCCGTCGCGCCATCGCACAGCTTGGCTGCGGTCAATTCCACCTCATCTAAAAAATGCTTCTCGGCCGTACGCCAGTTGGCCGCAACCGCAACTTGGTTGCGGTATCCCCGCAATTGCCAGTCTTCGTTGAGAATGCAGTACCGTCCGTCGCTCATGTCCGTTGCCCTCCCAAAGCGGAAAACCGCTCTTTTAAACCACTTTGAAACAAATTACATACCGTCTCATCAAGGCCTGTAAGGCCATTGCCTGCCAATAGCGCGTTTACCCGGCAGCCCGTGCGGCATCCATCCAGATGTTCGCAGGTTTTACATTGCGGGTTATTTTTCAGCACATCTGCCTTCGTTATATCCATCACACGCCGAAGCACGGGATTGTTCCACGCTTCTTCCCAACTCATTTGGGCGAGGTTACCAAATTGATTGCCATACTCGGTATCGGCATAGCAGGCACAGGGTATTAACGCTCCCGTATGGGTGATGTGCGGATAGACACGGCAGCTTTCACACGCAAATAATCCGGGGTGAAAAGGCGGATTGTTTACACGCTCATCACTGCCGACAATTTCAGAAAAAAACGCTTCCAGTCCAAGCGTGAAAGGTTTTCCATCGCGCTGCCACCGCTGAAGCAGGTTCTCGCAGGCGAGGGCAAAAGCAGCATCCTCTACACGAATCATGTTCTTAGCACAACCGGCGGCCACCGGCCTACCGATACCCCACGCGTATACACCTAATGCCCGCATGGCATCATAAGTTGCGTCAAGCGCAGGCAGGGTGCTTTGATCTACACTCGTCGTCACAATCACTGTGTGCCCCGCTTCATTCAGCATACGGATTCCGCGCATCGTGCGTACCTCTGCACCCGTGACGCCACGCATCTGATCGTGCACACCAACCCCGTCAAAACTTACATGAAAGCGCAGCCGCAGACTTGTATCGGCAATTTGCGTAAGTATCTTATCGTTCATCAAGGTTGCGTTCGTGAAAATATCCGTTGTGGTAATGCCCCGCTCACCAAGCAGCGCAAGTAAATCAAACAAATCGCGCCGCATAAACGGCTCGCCGCCGGTTAGCTGCACGTCGGTCGCGCCGCCATCACACAGAGCATCTACAATATGTGTTAAAGCAGAAAAAGGCAATTCGCTTTGCCCCTCCGGCGCGCCCATATAGCAATGGCGGCATTGCATGTTGCACTTTCCGGTAACAGCCCATAGCGCACCCTTAATAAGCGGTTCATCGCCGCTGAATCCCTGTGGGCAGCGCCATACCGCGCCCTGGTGTAAAAGCCACTTTAACGCCTCGCGGTGGCGCGGCAAAAAAGCCGGGCTGGCAAAGTTATGCCGCCCATCGCACAGGGAGAAAACATACCAGGCATCCTCCGTAAGGTTTGCCGCGTTGGAGCCTGTAACAGCAAGCAGCGCACCAAATTGATCATGGCGCGCTGCTTGCCAGCTTTTTGCCGTACGTGCGTAACAGCAGACCATTGTTACTGTTTTCCGATATACGTACCCAGAAATTCGCCGCAGCAAGACCCGCACACACTGGTACAGTTGGGGTCGCCGTGGTAGCAGCCGCCCGCAACCTGCGCAACGGCAGCGTCATCCAACGGACCGTCGCCGGAAAACGCATCGTCAAAGTCCGCAGCAACGACATCGTAGCCCTTAGCTTGCGCAATTTCAGAGATTTTAGCAAAAACAGTTTTGCTATCGCCGCGAAGCGCCATCAGTTGCTCTTTTAACGCTTCGTCTTCGCCAACCTTTTTGTAGAACGCATCAAACTGTGCCTTGCTCATGGAATCGCCTCCTGTTTATTGTAATCGTCAAATTTTATACGCTTGTGAAACCCTAGATGTAACAGAATATTTATTTTGTTTTCAGCAGGAATTTTGCACTTGCAGCAGAGAAGTGATGAATAATTCTTTCGTTAAAAATTCATGATTTCGGAGGTGATATTGCCATGTATTGGAAATTGAATGATGACTTGGCTCTTCGCAGCTGGCTGGATATGCCCCATGCGATGCAGAACTTATCCGACGGCGAAGCCACCGCCATGACGGAAGCGGATTACGGGCTGCTAAAGTGTTGCGATGGCGTTACCCCCATGCCCGACGGGAACCGGTTGCGGGCTTTTGCGCAATCCGGCTGGCTTGTATCCAGCGAAGCACCATCCCCCATCCGAAGTGAACAACAACCGAAAACATACGATGTAGCTCATTTTACATCAGCAAACATCGCCATTACGGGTTTTTGCAATTATAATTGCCGCCACTGCTTTATGGCGAAGGATTCCGGCGCGCCCCGGAGCGAGTTTTCACTTAAGCAGTTGGAAACCATTCTGGACGATTGCGTCAGCTGCGGTATTAAGCAAATCAGCCTTACCGGCGGCGAGCCGCTGCTGCGCCGCGACTTTGAGGATCTGCTGCGCGCCATAACGGCACGCGGTTTAATGATTGCGAACATTACCACCAACGGAAGCCTGATCGACGACGCATTGATTGCTCTGATGATCCAGTTGGATCAGCATCCATTAATGCGCGTCAGTTTTGACGGTGTAGGCTGGCACGAATGGATGCGGGATGTCCCCGGCGCGGAACAGGTAGCTGTCGATGCGATGCGCAAGCTGCGACAAGCCGGTTTCTCGGTGCTGGCGCAAATGTGCGTGCACACCGATAATCTATCCACCATGCGCGAAACCGCCACGTTTTTATCCAATCTGGGTGTGAAAGATTTACGCATCATGCGCACGGGCGAATCCCCCCGGTGGCGGGAACGTTCCGGCGGCAAGGCGTTATCCTTTGAAGATTATTATGAAGCGGCTTTGGAGTTCTTACGTTGGTATACCGCATCGGGGCTGCAAATGGATGTGGATATTTGGAATTTCGTACGGTATTCGCCCACAACGCAAAAATTCCATTGTCTGCCCGTTCACTGCCCTACCGGTGCATGCGCGGCAGATACCCCGCTTTGCAGCGATGCAAGGCGCGAGGTGTTTATCGGCTACGATGGAGAGATGTCCCCTTGCAGTCAGATTTCCGGTAAACTTGGCGTAATGGGCATCAGCCTTGGCAATGTATTACAAACCAAACTGACCACACAATTAAAGGAAAGCCGTTATCTCGATTTTGTCAACATGCCTGTGAGCACGCTTACAAAAGCAGGTGCGGAGTGCCAAAGCTGTGAATATATGCGTTACTGTCTGGGCGGCTGCCGCGCGATGGCACTGGTGATTACGGACGATTATCTGGCTCCGGACAAAATGAGCTGCGTGTTCTTCAAAAAAGGGTATTGGAGACGGCTGTACGATACCATGAAAGAGTGCAGGCCTGTAGCAGCGGCACTATGATAGCGCCGCTGCAAACGCCAGAAACGCACAAAGCCGTTCCCCCGCTTGAAACAATACGCCGGGTACGTAAAATACTTGCCGATCTGGATATTTTTACAGTAGAAACATTTAATACTCCCGCATACCGCACGGCAGCCTATAGCTGCCGTGTAGAGTTGGGGGATGAGCCCTTTCTCGGCGCGGGTTTTTCGGTCAATGGTAAGGGCATGTCACCTCGCTGGGCACTGGCAAGCGCGTACGGCGAGCTGATGGAGCGGCTTTCCTGCGGTGCACTGTTACCGCAGTTTCCCGATGAAACTAACGATCAATCCCCTATCTCCCCGAACGAATTCGCCCAACACTGCCCGGCAGCTTTTGTGCAGGGTATGGGCACATCTTCCCGGGATGCGCTGGCTGCCTTTTTACAGAATGCATATCAAGGTAAACCGCTTATTTGCTCTCTTTACACAGACGTGGAAAGCAGCGAACAGGTTCCCTTGCCGGACGATCTGCTGCGCGACCTTTGCGGCACTACGGGGCTGTGCGCCGGAAACACCCCTGGCGAAGCGATGCTGCAAGGGCTGATGGAAATTTTCGAGCGGTACGCAACCCGAAAAATATACCAATTTCGGCTGACGCCGCCGACTATATCGGATGCTTATTTTGAAGGTACCGATGTACTAAACCGTCTCCGCTCCCTCGGACTGCGGTATTCCATACGTGATTGCTCTTTAGGGAAAGGTTTCCCTGTTATTGGGCTTGTTTTGACTTTAGCAGATGGCAAACGCGCCATGCGGCTGGGTGCGGCGGCTTCCCCCGTCACAGCGCTGGAGCGATGCTTAACCGAGATTTATCAGGGTACGGCAGCCGCGGCAACGGGGCGGTTTTGGCCCCTCGGTGCGCTGGATACAGGCAATGCGTACCAACTCTTTGCAGCATACTACGAAACCATCTCAACGGGCAGCGGCGCATGGCCTGATGAAACGCTGGATGGCGAGCCTTCCTACCCCTTTACCGGTTTTAGACAAACAGTTTTCAGCAGCGACGAACAGGCGATCCATTATTACACAGCTTTATCGGCGCAATGGGGTGGCCATTTATACGCACGCAACTGCAATCTGCTGGGGTTTCCTGCATACAGGCTTTATATGCCCGGCGCATCGGAAGCTTTTTTCAACTTCACGCTCACCCAGCAGGATTATATCCTCTGGCAGCGTTTACGCACTCACCGCGAGACCGTACTCCGATTGCCCCATGCTACACCGGAAGCACTAAAAGCTTTGGCTTTGGATGTGCTTGCCGCACGTAAGGCAACCATGCCCATTGCACGAGAGCCGCTGGCATGGCTTTGTGGAAAAGCCATGCCCGGTATTGGTGCGCTGGAAGGCGCATTAATACCGCTGTTACTGGGAGCAGCCGGGCATTATGCTTCCGCGAGCACAGAGCTAAGCGTTTTTCTCAACATCCCCGTATCCGCGCAAACCCCGAAGCGCTACCTCAAAGCGCTTTCGGCTTTCTGGCTGGCATTAGCAAAAGACGATTCGCCGCAGGCTTCTGCAAACAGGATTACCCCAATATACGGCGCGGCGCTTGCAGCCCGCTGCCTGCAAAGCATTACAAACCCTGCCCTATTGTTCCCACAAGAAGATTGGCCTGTTTGCCCGGATTGCGAGAATTGCGCGCTTCGGAAACGCTGCCGCCTCCCTGCGGCAGAGGCGCTGGCTGCACGCCTGCGAACAAGCATACAAAACCGACAGGAGGACCCCTAATGACAATTACAAAAACCATCAACGGCGAAGCCCTCACGCTACAAGTTGAAGGGCGGCTGAACGCAAACACAGCACCCCAACTGGAAAGCGCGTTGGATGCTTCGCTGGACGGCATAACCCAGCTGACCTTTGATTTTCAGGGCTTGGATTATCTTTCTTCCGCCGGATTGCGGATTTTGCTCGCGTGCCAGAAGCGGATGGCAAAGCAAGGGTCCATGCGCGTAATTCATGTTTGCGATGATGTGATGGATGTATTCAAGATGACGGGCTTTACCGACATCCTCACCATTGCGTAACTGCCGACCAAGAATACCAATGGAGATAGCAGAATGAAGCATTCAATACGTACAAAGCTGATACGCGCTTTTATGCTGCTTCTTTGCGCTTTTATAGCCTTTAGCAGCATCCTTACGCTGTTGGGTATGCGTTCGCTGCGCAGCGCTGTTGTTAAAAGTACAGAACAGTTAAGCAGCCTAACTTCCCGTAGCAGTTACGAAACCATTGTGTCCCAAGCATTGGATTCCGCTGCAAGTTATACTGCCCAAAAAGCGCTTACTATTAGCCAGGTGCTTCAGACATACATTACCGCATCTGCGGAGCTGGCAGACTTTACCGCCTATCTTTACGAGCACCCGGAGGATTTTAAAGCACTGCCGGTTCCCACACCAGCCGAACTGGTGGAGGCTGGCGCTGCTGCAAAACCGGCGTTGCAATATATTCCTGCAATGGCGGATATAACCGGGGCAGAAGCCGAAACGGAAAACGCGCTGCTTGGCAACCTGAGAAGCGTTTTTTCCGCGGTATATACAAACCTGTCTGGAATCAACAGCATCTACACCGCCCATGAATCCGGCGCCAACATCGGCTACGATGCAAACGCAGCTTTGAAGGTGGATACCCCAACGCTCGATTGCCGCGTTTTCTCGTGGTACACCGCCGCAAAATCAACCGGTGCATTGTATGTATCCCCGCCCTATCAGGATCACTTTGGCCGTGGACTTACCATCACACTGGCGCAGCCAATATGGGTAAACGGCATCTTTAACGGTGTGTTAGGTGTGGATATACTGATTGAGAGTATCCGCAGCGAAATCCAAAGTATCCGCTATGGCGAAAACGGATACGCATTCCTGCTGGACAGCAGCGGCAGTAGCATCGCTTCAGGCGGGCAAAGCGGCAGCAACGGTAATGATGCTGTTTTCAGTGCTGATATTCTGGCCGCCATACAAGCTAAAAACAGCGGGTATATGAAAAGCCAAATAGCAGATCAGGCCGTATACCTCTTGTTCGCACCCATTCCGGCGGTTGGTTGGAAACTGATGCTGGTTACCCCTGAGGATGATATTCTGCAGGCGGCCACAGCGGACGATGCGGCAATCGCCGCCATCAGCGCGCAGACTTTGACCGAAATGGATCGAATCAGTAACCGTATCGGTCTGATTATGGCTGGGTTGTTTGCAGCATTGACCGCTATTGCCGTATTTGTGGTGCGCAGCGTAAGCAGCCACGTATCCAAACCCATACTAGCGCTTTCCAAACAAGTGGAGAGCATAAGCGAGGGGCAGCTTACTTATCACGCCCACATACATACCGGGGATGAAGTAGAGCTGTTGGATCGCAGATTCGAGGAGATGACCAGTTCCCTTCGTGAGTACATCGCTCATCTTACCCGTGTAACTGCCGAAAAGGAACGGCTCAGCGCCGAATTAAGCATTGCAGCAAAAATTCAGATGGGCGCATTGCCTCGTGTTTTTCCCGCCCGTACCGAATGCAGTTTATTTGCCTGGATGCTTCCAGCCAAAGAAGTCGGCGGGGATTTTTACGATTTCTTCGAAGTGGATAACGATCATATGATGTTGGTGATTGCGGATGTATCCGGCAAGGGCATTCCCGCCGCCTTGTTTATGATGACAACGAAAACCCTGCTGCGCACCCTCGCAAAAACAGGCATACCGCCTGCTGCGGTGTTGGATGAGGTTAACAGGCAGCTTTGCGAAAACAATGACGCAGCTATGTTTGTTACCGTATGGATAGGTCTCTATCAGTTTTCTTCCGGACTGCTTGTCTATGCCAACGCGGGTCATAATCCACCGTATTTACGACAAGGCAGCGCAGATTTTTCACCGCTTGTAACCCGCCCGGGGTTTGTTCTTGCGGGTTTGGAAAATATACGTTATACACAGGCTGAAATAAATCTCCAGCCAGGAGATCTATTGTACCTGTACACCGACGGCGTTACCGAAGCTACGAATGCCAACGGACAGCTGTATGGTGAAAACCGGTTACAAACCATACTCAATCGCCTTGCTGCCAGTGAGTTACCATCACTTCTGACCGGCGTTAAGGCGGATATCGACCTATTCGCCGCCGGCGAGCCGCAATTTGACGATATAACCATGTTGGCGCTGCGTATTACCGGGGGAGATGAAAGCATATGAGGCCGATCGTTGTGCCAGCCGAAACCTCGCAATTGCCAGCCGTCACCCTCTTTGTGGAAGAATCGCTTGCCGCGTACGGCTGTACGGAGAAGATTAGTAAACAGCTTATTCTAGCAGCAGAAGAAGCCTTTATAAACATTGCAAGTTATGCCTATGGTAATAAAAGCGGCACAGTCGGCATTGCATTGAAGATCACTAAAAATCCCCCCTCGGCTACGCTCACCTTTACGGATACGGGGGTTGCTCACAATCCGTTGGAAACCCCAGCTCCCGATTTAACGCTACGGGCAGCGCAGCGGAAGATCGGCGGACTCGGCATCCACCTGATACGCCAAAGTGTGGATACCGTAAGCTATCGTTATGTAAACGGGCAGAATATCCTCACACTGGTCAAAGCTCTTCAATAACCACTTATAATCATTGATCGGGATTGCCAAAGGAGTATGCAGCCGATTGTTTCGCCTTTCCCCTTCTCCTCTTCAGCAGCCCAAAGCATGATTTTATAAACCATCCTACCATTTCACCGCCACAAAGCCCAGCGCTATCGATGCAGTCAATAACAGTGTATGGATCCCTTGCTGTCCAAAAAGTGACCACTTACCCATAGCTGCCTGCTGCATTGTGGTATATAGTGCGCCGACCGGAATCAACAGTATAATTGCCGACAAGTAAAACAACGTCGCAGGTGCTTTGCACATACGTGCAAGACCTTGCGCATATAATGCAGCGAACACAGAAGCCAGCGCATACCTAGCCAAATCCTGTGTGCTAATATAGCGCTACCACCAGATTAAAATCCACGTAAGCATTCGCCTAGCGCGGACAATTCCCAGCCTTACCATAGTCTCATTATTGCTTTCAAAAGACGCATCTCTTACAGATGGTTGAAATGCCAATTGTTATTGTGATCAACCCAAATGAGGATGAAAATGCAAACAGAAGAAGTACGCAACCAATTTGAGCCCGGACACGACCATTCCGTAAGGCGTACTCTAAAAAACTGGTATGGCTGCTCATCGGAATGGAGCAGCGTTTTTTTCTTCTGACGCAGTATTCCGTCAGCGAGCTCGTATGCATCCTGTGCTGAAAACACAGCGGAACGCCTATCGGTATCAATCAGGGCAAGAGTCAGCAGGTTTTGTTGAAAATGCGAGTACGGGAACCAGTATTGGGTCTGTTTATTGTCGAATTCATGTATTGTTGTTTCGAACGCAACCGAGTCGCAGAATCTTCCTCTGCTTATAAACAATGATTATGCGGCCGTATATGGTACATCCTGTTTTGTTTAAACTTGGATTATATTCGCGCTCTATGATTAGACTTAATCACAGCATTGACACATCCAGATTGGACTGCTCATTGCCGAAGGCGCGCCAAAGCGCCCCCTCTGTTCCATCTAAATAACATGCTGTCGCATTGGATTCGCACGGTTTACGATTGAAGCGCGTCTATCTGTGCCTGCGTAGGTTTACCGTTCTTCCAAAAAGCCGAATCCATAGTGAAAAAACGCCATAGAGAGACGCATTCTTCTTTTACAGGAAATCCAGTTGCTACGGAGATCGGGAGGAAATAAGGTTGACCATAAAGTCAAGCACCAGAACGAACTCCTGTCCCAGCGCATGAATGTCTTCAAAGGTACCGAAAGCACGATAAGCCTGATGCGCAACGGCACGAATCTCCGATCAGCGCTGGAAAGGAAGAACGGCAGGACGCGCACGCTTGCGATCGCGTCCCGGAAATATTTGTTTAGTATTCGTCGCTATGAAGACTGCCCGCCACCCGGTCTGTCGCTGTAAGCAATCAGTATAATCCGGTTTTTAATTGTTTCAATCCATATTTATACTGTTTTGCGGATGCTTCGCACGCGAACTGGTAGAACTTCTCGCTTTATTCCGCCCACGGCATTGTTTTCGTGTGTACACCCGTGACCGGATTTGCCAGGGCCTCGTCCATCTTCAAGCAGAGGTACATATCCTGTAGAGCGTCACGAAGAGAATACATATCCTCGCCGGTAATGAGATAGCGGCTCATGTTCATCAGGCAGGTGGCAACTGCAATTTCATCATCATTCAACCGCGCTCCGGCAAAGGGCGAACGGTACAAAAAGCGTTCACCAAGCATTATTCCAAGATGGCTCCACTCCTGATTTCCGTATATGCCCAAATCAATGCGATGCATTTCCTGCGTTACCGGCACATTCTCCGCAGTAAGATAGCGAATCGTCAAATCATCAATCTCTCCGCGTTGACCCTGAACGGTAAGCTGTCTAGTCCGAATAAAGGAATGGTATTGAGCCGGATCGGAAAAATCAAAGAACGCCATAGTACCATTGTCAAATTCGAAGGTAAGCCGGTCTCGAGGGCAGCTGAAAACAGCACCGTCAAAACACATACCGTCACGGCCATAGGTTTCAGTTACATTGAAATGGTAACGCTTCCCATAAATGGAGCAATTCCCAAAACCCGCATTCAGGTAACGACGAATAATGCTGGCACCGTGGTAGCCGTGCAGAGCCGATATGCTTATATTTTCTACGCGCCCAATCATACCATCCCGGATTGCTTTGTCCCATGACGCATATAAAGGCTGCGCAAAATATTGCTCAGCGACTTGAACCCGTCCCTTCAGGCTCTCAACGCCCTCCCATAGGGCAAGGAGGTCTGTTTCCGTTTCTGCCGGCGGAGTTTCACACAGTACCGGTACGCCACGCCGCGATAATTCCAAAACATACTCGCTCATGAAGCCACGTTTTACGCAAACCACTACAAAATCCGGGCAGGTTTGCAGCAGCGCGTCTATATTATTTACAACAGGCACACTATGCTGATGAGCAAATGCATCGCCTTTTTCTTTATCGCGTATCAGTACTCCAGTCAGTTTAAATCGTTCAGGAACCAATTTAGCAATTCTCAGGTAAAAATCGGCACGCCAGCCCGAACCGATTACCGCATACTTAGTTTGCATTGTGTCAATACCATCCTGTCTTTTATTGTCATGGCACATCAAAGCCACGAGAAGCCGCCAAGACTTCATACCATTCATCGTGTGTCAGGTGGATCTTCAATGCCTCATCAGCGCACCTGATTCTTTCAATCTGCAAAGTCCCGGTAACTACCAGCATATGCAGCGGATGGGAAAACAGCCAAGCATACATAATAACATCCATTGTTACGCCATAATGGAGGGCAAGTTTGTTTAAAACCGTGCGCAGGCGCTCACTTTGCGCATCCGTTCCTTTAAAAACACTTCCGCCTCCGAGCGGCGACCATGCCATCGGCTTCATTCCACGGGTGAATAAATCATCCACCGTCCCATCAAAGTAAGCATCTGTGTTTTTTACGGAAAACTCCAACTGGTTGGTTGCAAGGGGAACAGACAGATATTTTTGCAGTGCTGTTGTCTGCGCAGGCGTATAGTTGCTAACGCCAACAGCCAGCGTTTTCCCTTCTTTGAGAAGCGTTGCCAACGCGTCCGCAGTTTCAGCAGGGTCTGTGAGCGGGTCAGGCCTATGCACTAAAAGCAGATCCACATGATCCGTGCCTAAGCGGCGAAGCGACTCGTCCATCTCCTGCAGAATGGTTTTCTTTCGAGCATCATAGCAAATGTGGGAGTTGCCTCTGCGGTTTGGTAGCACGATTCCCGTTTTAGTCACAAGTTTTATTTTGCTGCGGATTCCCGGATCCACACGCAAAACAGCATCGCCAAAAATACTCTCGCAGGTATATCCGCCATAAACCGGCGCGTGGTCAAACGTATCCATTCCCATATCCAGGCATTGCTTCACAAAACGAAGCAGCGCCTCCCCCTTTAGCCCGGCGTCCAACAGGCGCATATTGCCGACCACAACCCTGGAAAGTGAAAGGTCAGGGATTAGTTGAATTTGTTGCATGAAAATGCTCCTTTTTCTATCCTTTAATGCCGCCAGTTGTAAGACCGGCAACGATCCTTTTCTGGAATATCAGCACTAATGTAATCAGCGGAACGGTAGCCACTACGGAAGCGGCACATACATCCCCCCACGGCAATTGGTAGTTGCTTGGTAGCAATGCAATGCCCACAGGCACGGTTCTCATTTTGGTGTCGGTAACGAAAGAGAGTGCGTAAAGATATTCGTTCCAGCAGTTTATAAATACCAACAGCCCAACCGAAAAGACTGCCGGTTTGATCAACGGAAGCATAATACGGAAAAAGATATCGGCCCAGTTAGCACCGTCAATACCGGCTGCTTCTTCAAAACCTTTGGGAAGCTGGCTGAAAAAATTGGTCAGCAGCCAAATGGCCATAGGCAGAGAGAACACGATATATGGGAGTATGAGGCCCTGATAGGTATTAAGCAGCTTCATTCCGCGAAGCAGCAGATAAATTGGACTAAGCGTGGCAATGGTCGGAAACATGGAAATACATAAAATGCCCATTAATATCTGCTTTTTAAACCGGAAACGCAGACGTGCCATCGCATAGGCAGCACTGGAGCCGATGATCAGCGAAATAGCAGTTGCGGAAATAGCTATAACAGCGCTGTTAAGCAGATAATTACCAAATGGATGTTTTGTAAAAATATTAATATAGAATTGAACATTTACGATGCTTGGCAACCACTTGGCAGGCATGGCAGAAATTTCACTAAGCGGTTTAATAGAGGTGAGAAATTGCCATAAAAATGGCAGCAGTAGAACGGTAATTACCAGTAACACAACGGAATAAAAAACCAATTTCAGGAGCGCACCTTTCAGGAGCTTCATACACGCGCCTCCTTAATCAACCGGCAGCATGTCGCCGCCGATAAATTTCATGTATACAAGGCTGATGATAAATACCACTAAAAAAATCACCACAGATAGCGCCGAACCATACCCAAAATTTAAAAACGACATCATCTGTTTATGAGCATAAATAGCAATGGATTCTGTTCCGTTCGCTCCGCCAGTCATAACAGATATCAAATCAAACACACGGAATGCATCCAGCGTTCGGAAAAGCAGTGCCACAAGCAGCGTTCGCTTCATTAAAGGAAGCGTTATATAGCGGAAGCGCCGGAAAACGCCTGCGCCATCAAGCTTAGCGGACTCATATAGTTCCGCCGGAAGCATCTGCAGTCCTGCAAGAATTAGCAGCGCCATGAAAGGGAATGTTTTCCATACATCGGTAATGACCAGTGCATTAAAAGTATCCGCATTGGTGCTAAGCCAAGGCTTATATGCCGAGATCGCTCCAATTCGGTATAGAATATCATTGAAAAGCCCATACTGGTCATTATAGATAAACTTCCACATCATTGCCGAAACAGATGTGGGAATCGCCCACGGCACAAGGATCGCTGCACGAGTAAGCCCACGACCGCGAAACGGATGATTCATCAGTAATGCAGCGCCAAAACCAAGCAGGAGTTCTAACACAACAGTAACAAAAGTGAATTTGAAAGTGAACAGAATGTCCATCATCGCCCGCTTGTCGCTGAAAATCTCAAAATAATTGCCCAGCCCGATGAACGGAAACCCTGTCGCGGGGTTTTTCAGGCTCATCTCTCTCAGGCTCAGCCAAAATGTACGTAACACCGGATATACCGCCACTGCGCATAGCACAATCAGTGCGGGCACCATCATCACCCAGGCAGCGCGCGCTTCTTTATATAGAAGAGAGTGGGACATATGCCGTTTCATCCCCATATTCCCCCTTACCTTTCTTACGATAAAAACCCTTTCGGTTATGACACGAGCCGACCGGAGGGAGCCGAAGTTCCCCCCGGTACGGTTCAATCAAAGCGTAATTAGAACGCTTCCAGTTCGGTCTGCAAAGCCTGCAGCGCGTCGGTAACGGACACTTCCTTGGTCAGTGCTTGGTGCACATTCCGCTGAATCGCATCAGAAACCTCGGAGTACATCGGGGATACCGGCCGACCCTTACCATCTGAAATAATGGGGAAGAAATCAGCATAGAAGGGAATCGCCTCAAGGATTTCCGCATCAGCATATACAGCGGAGTACGCCGGGGGCTGAGAAGACAGGAGCGTGAATTCCTTCTGCGAGTCAAAGCTGGTGATCCACTGGATGAAAGTGATCGCAGCTTGCTTATGGGCATCGTCAATCGCGTTATTTACGGTCACGTCAAGGCCACCCATGCAGGAATGCGAGACGTCGCCTTCATTGGATACCGGCAAAGTACATACAGCTACATTGCCTGCAACAGAGGATTCTTCAGCATTATTGAAGGTATTCCACGTGCCGGACCATGTGCGGCAGGTCAATGCTTTGCCTTCCTGGAATACCTGCTGGGATTCCGTTTCAGCATAGGTGGTGGTGCCTTCTGGCGCATAGGTGCCGATTAGGTCTGCCATGGTCTGGGTTGCAGCAATAACGGCGTCACTGGTGACAACCGGATTCCCATCAGCATCCAGAATATCGCCGCCATTGTTCCATACGAATTCGCACCAGTTACAAACCATCGCTTCACTCTGAGAAGCCTGGAAGGAGAATGCATAGTCTACCTGATCCTTCAACTGCTCATATGCATCGATCCAACCCTGATAGGTGGACGGCGGTGTCGTGATGCCAATGCTATCCAGCAGATCCTTACGATAGAACAGCATGCTGGCGTTGGTAAACCAGGGCATCGCGTACAGTGTTCCCTGATATTTCGCACTGTCGATGGTGCCGGTGAGATAGTTTGAAAGCGCGTCCGCATCAAACGCTTCGTCCAGCGGCATCAACCAGCCCGCGCTGGCAAATTCGGAAACGAACACCACGTCCAGCGCCATGATATCAACGCTGGTATCACCGGCGATCATCTTGTTTACAAAATCGTCGTGTAGGTTGTTTGCGTCCTGAGGCAGCACATAAGAATTCACGTGGATGTCGCTCTGGCTGGCATTGAATTCATCAATCAGCTTCAGCGTTGGTTCGCCTACGCCCTGGTCAAAGGCAAAGGTCAGTTCGATCGTCTCCGCACTTGCAAACGAAAACACAGACATCGTCAGCATCACCGCGAAGAGCACCGCCAGGAACTTACGAGTAACATTGTACATACTGGGAACCTCCTTAAAAATATTTTCTATCGCTCATTCCCCTGAGGGGATCGAAGCCTAACCAAATAAATGCCACATGCCGTATGATTTAAAAACAATTGCTCGTTCTCTCATCTTAATTCTGTGTACATTTCTATCCTATGCATTAGGTAAAGGTTTTCCCGTTTGCCTATAAAAACCTGCTAAGCAAGTTTGTAAAGCAATATTAGCCCATCCAGGTAACTTATTCTACGCAGGCAACGCTCCCGCGTCGTATTATCATATGCGGTATATAACGTACGGTAGGCTGATCACACAGACCATCCTCAATACCATTTATGAGTGTCTTTGCGGCCAATTCGCCTTCCTCAAAATACGCAATTCGTACAGTTGACAGTGATGGAGTCGTATAGCGTGACAGTGCGGAATCGTCAAACCCCATGAAGGAGATTTGCTCGGGTATGGTAAGCCCCATATCACGGGCATATTGCATGGCTCCAATTGCCATAAGGTCCGAGCAGGCAATAATAGCGGTTGGCAGCTGGGCACTTTCTTCGTAAATCCTTCTCATTCCTGAGTAACCTGCTTTAAAAGAAAAATCCCCATGCCGAATATAAGCGTGCGGCACTTCCATGCCAAACTGCTCCATACCTGCTAAATACCCTTCCAAGCGCCTTGTACCAGACGAATAGTCATTCTCCGGTCCGCTAATAATCGCTATACGCTTATGACCACAGGATACTAGAAATTCTACTTCGTCAAAGGCTGCTTGCCGGTTATCATGGGCTACCGTATTCAGCCTGGTTTCCCCGTAGGATTCCTCCTGCGTTACCAGTAAAACCGGATAATCGTGCAGTAGCATACGGTCTACCAAATCACGGTCCACATCGACGCCTGCGAAAAGCAGTCCGTCAATTTTCTGCTCCGATAGTTTCTCCAACAGTGATAATTCTTTCTTCCTTTTACCGTCCGATTCGCAAATAATTACTGTATATCCTTTCGCCTGACATACACTATTAATGCCTTTGGTTAGAACGCCAAAAACCGGGTTGGCTATATCGGAAACCACGACGCCTATCGTGCTGGTGCGCTTGGTAATTAATCCGCGAGCCAGTACATTAGGGCGGAAGTTCATTTTACAAATTGCGTCATTAACACGTTGCTGTAATTTAGGGCTGACCGTTTTAGAACTGTTCATTACACGTGACACTGTCGCTATGGATACTCGTGCCTCTCTAGCGACGTCCTCTATCGTTACAGCCATCCGCTCACCTCTTGGGAAAACTTTTTCCTCATGGGCGCATTGTAACATATGGGCGTATTCCTGTCAATATATCAAACGAAAATTTTTAATGGTATTTTGTTTTTATATGTTAACGCCAATTTATAAAGCTCTATTTGTTCTGTTTACTCATGTTCAAGATGCTTTTCCTATACATTAGATATATAGTGACAAAAGTATATTTTAATATTGTTCTTATCAAAATTATTTTAATTTTAGCATAATTGTAAGCGTTTACCCATAATAAACGATTTATCACATATATCTCATTTTGAGTATGATCTTATAGACGGCTTATCTATTAATCATTCAATTTTTTCTCATAAGATTGATAATGCAATATTTTAACCTAGCAGTGCATCGTACGGGCATAAAAAATAACACTCCCCCAAAGCTAAAAGGCATTTACCATCACCAAACACGCACGTTATCCCTTACGAGCAAGTTATCACCAAGCGGCAGCAGAAAGAGTTCTATCGCAGTTCACGCCAATTTTCACAAAGATATGTATGGTAATACGAAAAACCACTCCTGCAGATCGTAATAAGCATCCACCGGCGTGGCCGATGGTTTTTCATATGCGGGCATAGTCCTAGGATACCAGCCACGCCTCACGTGGCGTGGTACGGCCTGACATTAGCATAGCGTTTGTTGCTTACTACCCGTTTAACAGGTTATCATTGTTAGCTGTTCCCCTTGCTTTATCATCTTTAAGTTGGTTTTTAATATACTCAGCGATCCTTATTGCATTCTTTCTCGCTGTATCAACATAGTACCCTCGACACCAAATTTCCCGATTCCTATACTTTAATTGTTGTGATGGAAATTGTTCATATAGCATCAAACCGCTTTTCCCTTTTATATGTCCTATAAAGCTTGATACCGCTACCTTCGGAGGAATCTCTTGCAACATATGTACATGATCCGGGCATATTTCTGCCTCTGCTATCTTGGTGCCTTTCCACTCACACAATTGCCTGCGTATCTCCCCTATTTCCACCTTCTTCTCTCCAAGGAATACTTTTCTCCGCTACTTGGGTGCAAAGACGATGTGATATTTACAATTCCATTTTGTATGCGCTAAACTATTGATTTCATTCACGCTCGTGATGACCTCCTTTTGCTTTCGTTGCAGTTGTCAGGCCGCAACTTATGATAGCAAAAGGAGTTCCTCTATCCTGTTCATCGGCAAAATCCTTTTTGGAACCACTGGCCTAGCCAGTGGTTTTCTATATACAAAAAGCCCTGAAACGCTTATGTTTCAGGGCTTTTTTCTTGTGGCGGAGAGTTAGGGATTTGAATTATAGCAGCGTTACCAAACCCAATAAAACCGTTACCAATGGAATGCTTATAACATAAGGGATACGCGGCTTCATTTGTGTTTCTGGAAAATGGTTTTTAACCGTTTATAACCGCAGTTGTGGTATGCGTTGTGGTAAAATAAATGGTGTATAATGCTTCTGTTACAAAAATATGGTATGATATTATAAATGAGGTGATAGTATGCATAGAAGTAAGGGTATGATTATCTGTTTTGGTATCGCAAGTATAGCAACATTAATAGCTGTTTTCATTTTGAAAGTGTCAGTTGAACCATCAAAAGCATATGATTTATCACTTGCAGTATTTGGTAGTTCGCTTGTAGCTTTTTTAATATCTATTGTTGAGTACTCTTCATCGAAAAAGCTAGATATGCAACTATTTTATTACGAAGTTATGAGAATTGGCAATATTATGGGTAAAATTCTCTACTTTGATCGAGGCATTTCTGATATTCCGAAAGCCATTGAATCATATTTAGATTTTTATAATACGGATTTATCAGTATTATCAATTGCATACAGTAAGCTTGATTTTATATCTAAACGTTGGCATAAAGAAACAATATCAAGAAACATATATCACCAAATTTATGATGCAAAGCGTGAAATATCCAATGATATAATGATTTTCGATTTATATAAAAACGGGAATTTCCCAGAAACCCATTGTATCAGCTTATTAGAGAATCTGAATCATCGTTGGTTTCAAATGACCCAATTGTCCAATGGCGAACAAGGGAGTATTCCAATGAAAGAGCGCTATAATAATCTAATGAATGAAGCAGAGAAGTTTAGATGTTCAATTTACGGTCAAGAATATGTCCCATGTTATCAATCGATGGCAAGAGATACAGAATTATAATACGAGCTATATCGCCTCCGCCCCGTACAGCCTTACCGCTACCACTCTCACCAGCCGGGCGCGGTTCCTGCGTATGGTGCTCTCGTCACAATGCAATTTCTCGGCAACTTCCCAATCGGCATCAACATTAAAAAACTTTGCCGGAAGCGTTTGAAAATAGGCGTCTCTTTCAACGCTGTGAAGCGCATTTTGAATTTCTTCAACCTCTTGCTGGTCACATGCGATCCGGGCTATTAAATCTGCCTTAAGAGCGTCGAAAATCTCATCCGGATCCATCCTCATTCCCCGGCCGGAATAGCGAACAAGGCTCTTGCTTCGCTCTTGGCCGTGGCCGTCAGCCTGCATGTTATCAAGCCGCGCTTGATCCTGCTTCAACTTTTCAAGGATATGCGGATAGGCAGTCAACCGCCGTTCTGTTTGCTTATATACATCTTTCGCCTTGTCTGCCTGGGCAATATACATGGCTGCTACCGCACGTTTAACTGAATCATCAATAATCGTAACCAATTGTTCTTGTGTCATGCTGCTGGCCTCCTCTTGTGTCTGTATCATACCATACCACGTCAACCGGCCATAATCTCTGTGCCGGGATCCGCACCGGTGGATTGTTCATTGTGTGAGAAAACCGCCCTTGCTGAAGAGGGCGGTTTTTGCTGTAGTTCGCGCTGTGGCTCTGGTGGACTACAGAATGAGCTACAGCGCGGACTTTTCTACTCCGTTACCCATTGCCCATTGCATTTAAGCATCCGCGGCTGAAGGGTAAGTGATTTTTGGTAATCTTCATAGCTTCGTACAATGCGAATATCCTCAATGTCAACATACAGCAGCCTTGCCGGTAAATCTGGGTTAATCATATATTGAATCGGTGGTGCATAGTTTTTCTCAATGCACAGCAAGGCCGAAAATGCCCTTTTGTTTTTCATGTGAAATTCCCCCGTAGTTATAAACAATCCGGAAGGTGTTTCCCTCCACCCTAGGCTTTATGCATCCGAAGGGGCGGAGTGCGAAAAAACATTCTAACTTAGAGGCTTTGCCGGGCAAGAATTGCGTTCTGTCGGCTTGCTTCTCTTTGTGCTTTGCTCGCTGGCTTTCCAAACCGGATGAACTTCACCGGAACACTGAACATCTTCGCGTTGTAATGCGGATCGACACGAATCACCTTATAAACGTCCGGATAAGCCTCCGCCAGTTTGTCCAGCTTGCGCAATACGGCCGGATCGGCGGTGTCGATGGTTGCGGTACCGTCCGCAGCGCACCAGTTGACCGTGGTTTCCATCTCTTCCCGGGTAAGGCTATACATGGTCATACCTCCTTCAATTCTTGAAAGAGGTCGCCGCCAATGGTATAATGGATTTACCTTGAGGGCGACCTCTTGGTACGGGTAGCGTTACGTTTTCTTTGATCGGGAGGCGTAACGCTATTTTTCTTGCTTAAGTAGCAAATGAATCCCTTGCCGGATTGCTTCTCCCTTGGTGATCCCGTGCTTTTTGCAATACTCATGCAATTTCTGCTCGGTTTCATCGTCAATCCTAATACTGTAACGGATTGCCTTTGGGTTCTCTGCTTTTGGGCGTCCAACTGGTGACATTTCATCACCTCCATTTATGTCACACCTATATTGTATTTATGCGTGACATAAATGTCAAGGCTTTTTCACTCATCAACGCAACAAGTGTTACCTTTCGTTTGGTAACACTCAATTGCCGATTACTTCGTTCAGCAGGTCGGAAACAGGGTTTGCCATGAAGTCTTCCGCCAATAGCATCACACGATGGTTGTTGTCCAAACCACTGCGTTGAATTTCTCCCAAGGTGGAAACTGCTCCATTCTCAATTTTCTTCCAACCGTCAATTTTGTCTGTTCGTGTTGGGATCGAGGATGGAAAGGACAGCTCATTTAATCTCGCATATTCACGAAGAACGGTCAACATGGTGTAATTGTAATTTGTCCCTCGGTACCGCTCTACCAGTTCGCCGAATGCATCGGCGTTTACAATCCCTTCCGCCAAAAGCCGATTGTCTGCAGTAATATCACTGCCGTACAGATGGTCTTTAGCAAGCGAAGTTTCAAGCCCTTTCGCGCAGAGCTTTTCTATTTCGTCCTTACCCTTCTTGGCCGAAGCGTCAAGGCTGGTCTGAATCTTTTCATTTTCAGGCTTGGCTACAACGGGGTTGAATCGTTCTATGTTCAGCTCTACCTGCTTCATACCCGCTTGGTATTCTACTGCGTACGCTTTAAGGATCTCCCGGATCTCCTTGATAATTATATTCATGGTAGTCCTCCTTGTTTTTGTGTGGTTCATTTTGTGGTTCACCCCGTGGCTCATCCTGCGGTTCACCGTGGGCGCTTATATTACGTCTACGGTTACGTTTAGGTTTACGTTTACGTTTACGTTTGGTTGCGTTGGTTGGCTGTAGTCAACAGCGGTTGACAGGTGCTAACCGCTGTTAGAACGCGGTTTGCTATTGTCCCGTTTGGCGGCGCTCTTGCGGCCTTTCTCGCTGTTTTTCAGGCAAATAGCATCGTAGCGTTCCATATCCCGCGCCAACTTATCCGCCATGAATGTAAAGGCCATGCCCGCTGCACCTTGAGGCGCGTTTCTCTCCCCGTTCTCTGAAAGCGAGAGCAAGGCGAGCACAACCAGCTTGAAATCTTCACCCGGCAGGCTTTCGATTGCGTGCAGGTCGCTGTGATAGAGCATAAAACCTTTCGGAGTAGCCACTACCCGCTCACCTCTCCATACAGGTCAAATGCTGTTTGTCCTTTGTGCTGCAGTTCGCTTAATATCCGCTTGGCTTCGTGCAACGCAAGAAAGGTGTTTCGCGCCCGGGCTTCATTCTCGCGAATAAACGCGGCGATTTCTTCCGGATCTGCAGAACGCCAATATCCGGCCGGATCATGTGCCGATGATAAAATCGCATATCCATCCCCGTCATGCTCTGCCCGGAAGTTTGCAATAATATGCCTGGTAACTCTATCACTGCATCCCCAACATCCCGACAATTGCGCCCGGCTAATCGCATTGCTACGACCAATGGGTATATGTGATCTTTCCGGTGCTCGCTTTGCCATGCGTTCACCTCCCCTGCCCGGCGCTCGCTTGATCGGCGATCCACCGCTCCAATCCTTCACGGGATACAAGCAGCTTCCGGCCAATGCGAAGCGTGGGAAAATCCTCACGATGCACAAGGTGGTAAGCCGTTGGTAGGCTTACGCCTAACAGACTGGCCGCCTCATTAACTGTCAGTGTCAACCGGCTACTTATGCTCTGCGCTTCCATCATCGTCCACCCCCTTTGACAATTCACGTTGCGCGCGTTTTTCCCAATATCGTTCGGCCGCTGCCTTTACTTTATCGGGATTCTTCCGTCGCCATTCGCGGAGGGCACGCGCACGTGCTTCTTTTGCAACTGCATTCATAAAAACCCGCCTTTCACTATTGATTTCATCATCCTTATATATTATAATCCAGTTTAGGCACAAACATTTATTCTGTACCATATTGGGTACTTTTTAGCGTAATCCAATGAGATTGTAACGGAGGGCAGCTAGGAATGAGTGAAAAAAAGAGCATCGGCGAATGCATTAGAGCATTCCGAACAGACCATGATTTATCACAAGACAGATTAGCAGAGCTTATCTTCAGAAGCCGAAAACTAGTAAACAGATGGGAAAATGGTCAAAGCATCCCTTCAGCACAAGATATAAAGAACTTGGCCGATGTCTTTCATGAATCAGCGGATGTGTTTATATTTGGGCGTCATGAAAAAAATAGAACGGTCATTGATGAATTGGGAATATCTGATAATGCCATCTCCCGGTTGAAGTTTTTTAAAGAAAACAGCGAAACGGTTCCTCTTGATTTTTATAGCCGTATTATTTGTGAATGGTACTCGTTTTACACTCTTGCACAACTCATTTCTGGCGCAAAAGAAATACAAGAGGATAGTACGTATGTCAAATTTACCGTTAAATCACTGAATCAATCAGAAAACCCTGTAGCATCAGCCTTTGCTTGCCAACTTGAAAAGGACACTCTTAAATTAAACCGTCTTGAGGCTTATGAATATGCGCGTACACTTGTTGACTATCTGATTGATGGAGGTGGAAAACCACATGGCAAAGCGTAAAGCAGCAAACGGCGCCGGTTGCATCCGGCAGCGTAAAGACGGCACCTGGGAAGCACGGGTAACCACGGGCCGCGATTCGGGCACCGGCAAGCTGATCCGTAAAAGCTACTACGGCAAAACACAGGCGGAGGTGCGCAAGAAACTTACCGCATCCGCCCATGAGCTGGACGAAGGTACATACACCGAACCCAGCAAAATGACCGTGGGAAGGTGGCTGGATACATGGCTTGTTGAGTATACTAAAAGCTTGAAACCGTACAGCCTGCGGAATTACCAATCACAGGTGAAAAACCACATCAAGCCCTTTATTGGTGCGGTCAAAGTGATGGAGCTTTCCCCGGATATGGTGCAGCGCATGTATAACCGGCTGGCCAGCGAGTGCGCCCTATCGCCCAAAACGATTAGAAACATTCATGGTATTCTGCATTCAGCCTTTGAAACGCTTCTGGATATAGGCGAGATTCGCACGAACCCCTGTACCGCGTGCGCGAAGCGTCTTCCGAAAGTAATCAAAAAAGAGCTTCACCCATTGGCCGACGATGGGCTTATGCGATTCATGGAAACCATCAAGGGCAATCCATATGAGAACCTTTTTCTGATGGATCTTTTTACAGGGCTACGGCAAGGTGAGCTGCTGGGTCTTCGCTGGCCGTGCGTTGACTTTGAACAAGGCAGCATCACCATTGAAAGACAACTCTACATGCCGGGCAAGGGCGGCGAGTACACCTTGCAGCCGCTAAAAAATAACAAGGTGCGGGTAATCTGCCCGGCTCCGTTCGTGTTCGATGTTTTGAAGCGCGAAAGAAAGAAACAGCTTGCAGCGCGCCTAAAGGCCGGTGAGGCGTGGGACTGGCAGGGCTTGCCGGACTTGGTTTTCACCAATGAGCTGGGCGGCCATTTATCCCATAAAACGGTATACAAGCATTTCAAAGTAGCAGTGGCCTTGTCCGGGGTGCCGGAAGTGCGCTTCCACGATATGCGACATTCCTATGCGGTCGCCTCGCTCCGCTCCGGGGACGATGTAAAAACGGTACAAGAGAACCTTGGTCATGCAACGGCTGCTTTTACGCTCGATCAGTACGCCTTTGTTACGGAAAAAATGAAACGAGAGAGCGCCCAGCGGATGGAGAAATACATTACCTCAATCATCGAAAAATAAGCTAGTTGTGGTAAACATTGTGGTAAACGGCTGATTTTCGGCATAAAAAAAGCCCTGAAACTCTTATGTTTCAGGGCTTTTTCTTGTGGCGGAGAGTTAGGGATTTGAACCCTAGGTAGGTTTCAGCCTACACACGATTTCCAGTCGTGCGCCTTCGACCACTCAGCCAACTCTCCATGAATTGTGCTAAATCGCAACGGAACGATTATACTACCGATCCGTGCACTTGTCAATTAGAAATCCAGGTAACGAAAACCTTTTTGTTATCATTTCCCCAATACAAGTTTTATTGCCCGTTCCATTGAATAAACACGGAAGTAAAAAATATGTGATAGCGTAGGTGTTCCACTTGCTACATTTTCTCATTGTATACAATTGCTCTTGTCTTTTCGTTCGGGTCAGTCTAACATTTATCAGCGTAAAACACGTACCCCCTATTGACAATTAAACACTATATCGTGTATGATTTTAACAGTTTTACGAATATTTAGACGTATTTACAGCCATTATTGATTGTCTTTTCTTTAGAATTGGTAGTACGTTCCCAAACGTATCCTGTTATATTTTATATTTATTCCATCCGCCTATACCCTACCATTTTATATTTTCCCCGCCTGTATGCGCGTTACCTCGTAATCCAAAAATCACGAAAGAAACTGTGATTTCTGGGTTATTCATTTCGACTGTACCGAAAACGTTTGAGGTCATAATCAGGAGACGAAATCATGAAAAGACGAATCACGATCGGCATTTTACTTCTCTTATTTCTGGCTAGTTTTTTTACTCCCTGGTTCAGCGTATATGCGCATATGGCTCTGCCGCAGGAAATCGCCAGCGCATTTCCTGGCGACGTATCCGGCATTACGCTGCTAAGTAAAGGCGTCAACATCTTCCCAATCGACCTGATGCCTTCGCTGCGCTACATTCCCTTCCGCATTGGTTTGCTTGGCATCGCCCTATGCCTGGTGGCGCTAGGGGCACTGCTGGTTCTGATCCCAAATGCGTGGGCGAATCGATTGGCTGTGGTCATCGGCGGATGCGGAACGTTAGCGTTGTTGCTATTCTCTTTCTATTTTCAAGCCTTGGAACAAAGCGTCCTTTTCTCTGTTTTGTTTACCACAAAATGGTACATCTGGGTTCCCTTTATTCTTTCTTTCGCGTTGTCCGTTATGGAAGTCTTCAATATACGGCATATTGCTCCGCTTCGCAGCAACGATCGGGCTTGGCGCAGTATAAGCGCTGTTTTGTGCGGTGTTGCACTTATCATGCTCGTGCTTCCTTTTGCCGGCAGTTATTCGCAATTAGGTACTTTTTCAAGTTTTGAAGCGGATTCATTAGCATCCCGGCAAGAAAACGGCATTCAATGGTTGCTTAACTCCGAAGCGCCGCTGAAAGAGCTCGGCAGCGGAGGTGAAACGTTTTCGGGCATAATTAACGGTGGTGCGCTCCAAAAACTGGTTACACTCAGCGATAGCGGCAGCACTGTGAAGAATTTGTTCCTTGTACCCACACAAAACGGCTCATTACGTGTCATGGCCATAGCTGCTGTTTTGCTCCTTCTGATTGGGCTTATGCTGCAGCTGATTCGAAAGGTTGACCGCTGGATTCCTGCCTGTTTACTGTCATTATCCAGTATATTGTTGCTTTCCGAAGTCGTAGGTACCCTGCAAGTAGACAGCAACTATCAGTTTAATGGCGCCATATCCCAGATGATGTATCTGGGGCTGGGCGGATATACCCTCGTTCCCTTTCTTATGTGCTTTGCAACCGTCGGTTCTGCTATAAGCGCCGCACTGGGCATATACCGCGCAGATGAACCGTATTTTGTTAACCCGATACCACAGCGCAAGCGGATATTAACGATCAGCTTGTCTTTTTCCATCGCAGCAGCGGTGCTGCTGTTAACCCCCGTTGTACAGGTAAACTTATATACGCCGGGGAAAATAAACCAATCCAATCCTACGGTCAGCGCCAATTTATCCGGTGTGCAAATGTTACTATTTCAACAGCCGGATGCACTGATGAACCCGACTAATGTTCGCGGGAAAGTGCTGTATGCCGAAGAAACCGTAAAAAATGGTTTAACGCTTAGCGGTCTACAAGCTTTGGTTTCTGGTATTCTGCATAAAATCAGCCTGCTGCTCATTGTAACGCTTCTGGTCACCCTTGCGATAATTGTATTGCTGCTTTCCCGGAAAAGGAATAAGCGGCTTATTGTAACCTTGCTGCTGCTGGCAGCACTGCTACAAGCGGTAACTGTCCTTGCTGCAACACTGCTAATGCCAAAAGATGTAGGGTTCATCGCCGGACTCGCGCCGCTTTATTGCGCAATCGGGTTTAGTATCTTTGCGGCATTTTATGCAGGCTTTTTAGATTATGAAGAGCTTCCCAAGAAATTTAAACTGTTTTTAATGATGCTCCCCTTCCTCGTCGCTGTGTTCTTGTTCTCCTACCTGCCCCTTTCCGGGTGGCGTTATGCATTTTACAACTATAAGCTGGGGCTTTCGATGGATCAGCAGGAATATGTCGGTTTCCAGTGGTTCACAACGCTTTGGTCCAACGTTGCACAGCAATCCGAAACCGTGCGTGTGCTGCGTAATACTTTTGCCATGAGCGGAATCAGCTTGATGACCAGTTGGCTGCCGATGGCTTTCGCCATATTCCTTACCGAAATACGGACCGGATGGTTTAAGAAATTTGTGCAGGTTTTCACCACACTGCCGAACTTCATCAGTTGGGTATTGGTTTTCTCCTTTGCGCTCACCATGTTCTCACTGGATACAGGCATTGTAAACAAAGCATTTATGGCGTTGGGAATTATACAGGAACCCATTGCCTACCTGAACTCCGGCGAGCATATATGGATTAAAATGTGGGTTTGGTACACATGGAAAACGCTTGGCTGGAGCGCCATTATGTATCTGGCCGCTATTGCGGGAATCGATCAGGAGCTATATGAGGCTGCTAAAGTGGATGGTGCAGGCCGGTGGCGGCAGATTATGCACATCACCATTCCGGGCATCCTGCCAACTTTCTTCGTATTGCTGCTTTTGCAAATTTCCAACGTCGTCAACAATGGCATGGAGCAGTACCTTGTTTTCCAAAATGCGATGAACAAGAGCACCATCGAAGTGCTGGACCTATATGTTTACAACATCTCCCTTGGAACACGAAGCAGCAACACCATATCCATGGCAACCGCCATTGGTATCTTGAAGTCGCTTGTTTCCATCGTTCTTCTGTTCCTCGCCAACAGCTTTAGCAAAGCGGTTCGCGGAGAATCCATCGTGTAAAGGAGGAGGAGAAAATGACGGCTTTCAAACCAAATCACAATGTACGGCAGAAACTGCGCCGGTATTCTGTGGGCGATATTATTTTTAACATCATCAACTATACGATCTTTGCCCTTTTTACCTTCGTATGTATTTTCCCCTTCTATTACCTTTTCATCAATACCATATCGGATAATCAATTAGTATCACTGGGGCAGGTAACGCTGTATCCTAAAGGAATTCAGCTGGAAAACTACATACAGGTACTGAAAATCGAAGGGCTTTCCCAAGCGGCGCTTACCTCTGTTGCCCGCACTGTGCTTGGCACCATTTGGACGGTAGGCGGTAGCGCATTTCTGGGATATCTGGTTACAAAAAAAGAGATGTGGCACCGCAAGTTATTCTACCGTCTTATCATCATCACCATGTACTTCAATGCCGGCTTAATCCCCTGGTACATGAACATGCGCGCGTTGGGCTTTTTGGATAGTTTCTGGGCCTACGTAATTCCATTTCTCGTATCTCCCTACAACGTCATTCTGGTAAAAACTTTTATCGAAAATGTACCCCCGTCGCTGGAAGAAAGCGCGCATCTGGATGGTGCAGGGTACATCGTATCGTTTACAAGGGTCATCTTCCCGCTCATTATCCCCATTATAGCTACGCTTGCTATTTTCAGCGCCGTATTCCAGTGGAACAGCTTTGTAGATACTATGGTGCTTATGCCGAGTGGTAAAAACTACACGCTGCAATACCTGCTGTATAAGTATCAAAACGAAGCCAGCGCGCTGGCTGCCATGATGCGTACCTCCCAGGACACCAGTTCGGTCGCCAACCTTTCTACAAAGCAAACGGCACTTTCTGTGCGCATGACGGTCGCAATGGTAGTCGTGTTCCCCATCCTGCTGGTTTACCCGTATTTCCAAAAATACTTCGTAAAAGGCATTATGATCGGGGCGGTAAAGGGTTAACATTCTCACACTCGTTGACTTTCATGCCTTTTTCTCCATTCCATCCGTGCGTAACCGACGCGTGCAGCGCCGGTACCAAGAATAAAAGGAGGCTTATCTATGCAAAAACTAGGCAAAGTCCTTGCGATGCTTGTCGCGTTGGCAATGTTGATGAGCATGGTCACCGTGGCTGCGGTCGCGGAGGACGAAACGTACCGGGAACCCATTACCCTTACCGTATTTGACGAGCTGGCCAACCAGCAGAGCGCCGGTTGGTTCGCCAAAATCCTGAAAGACAAGTTTAATATTGAGCTGAATATCATCTCCACAAACCTGGATGCTACCGCATGGCAGACGCGTATGGCCGCAGGCGATTTGGGTGATTTGATCCTGCTGGGTGACATGGGCGATCACCTGATCAGTGCTGTCAAAGGCAACATGCTCATGGACTGGAATGAACTGGATCTGACCCCCTACGAGAACATCAGCGCTTACACGCAGGATGCGCAGGCGAAGCTGAGCAGTTTCGTGCTGGAAGCAACCGGTTTGGACGGCGTATGGGGCTTCGGGCATGACATCGGCTATAACCGTACCGATTGGGATATTGTCACCGAGCCGAACTACGGCATGCAGGTCCGCTGGGATGCTTATGTAGCAGCGGGTATGCCGGAGTTGAAAAGCATGGATGATCTGGTACCCTTCCTGCAGGCAATGCAGGATGCCATTCCAGAAAACGAAAATGGTGAGAAAGTGTACGCTTACGGCGGCTTCTCCGATTGGGAAGACTGCGTAATGAAGTTTACCTGGGATCTGATGACCTGGTATGGTTATGCCGAGCAGGATTATCTGGGCGTTAACTGGGCTACTGGCAACGTCGTTAATCCGCTGGAAGACGGCAGCCTGTACCAAAAGATGC
Organism: Candidatus Limiplasma sp.; assembly: GCA_963675655.1. GTDB lineage: Bacteria > Bacillota > Clostridia > Christensenellales > Aristaeellaceae > CAXXOK01. The sequence continues at coordinate 2,402,150 of OY776489.1, read as the reverse complement.
TCTCCATCAACAACCAACTGTACCGTGCCGGTTTGTTTGATCCCGAGTCCATCAGCCAAAACTACGATGCGTACTCCACCAAAGTGGATGCCGGCCGTTACCTGCTGGGTCTGTGGGGCTGGAAGATGCAAGCCTACAACTCTGATGAGCGTACCGCTGAAGGTACAGGCTTTGTAACCATGATTCCCGAAGATGCCGCTCCTGTGGTTAACGGTACGGCTCCCTTCGGCAATAACCGTGTATGGCTCATCGGTGCCAACTGTGAATATCCCGAGCGCGCGCTGGAACTGATCGACTGGCTGTGCTCCACCGACGGCATCATGGTTTACTACAACGGCCCGCAGGGATTGTGCTGGGATTATAATGAAAACGGCCAACCATACGGAACTGAATTTGGCTGGCAGTGCTGGAAAGATGAAACCAATACCGAAATGCCTGCGGAATACGGCGGCGGCACCTTTGCCGACGGCGCAAGGGCGTTGAATAACTCCACCATTTTGCAAAATGCGTATGATCCAGACGGCGGCTTCTGCTATAACCATGATGCGTGGGAAGATGGCATTGCCAAACTGGAAAACAACATGCTTAAAGCATGGAGCGCGGATTATGCAGACGGCGCACGTACCGGCGTAGAATTCTACAAGCAAACCGGTTGCTTCTCGCTGCATCCGGCTACGATGTACACGGTGGCTGCCCGTCCCGATGATCTGGCTAATATGCGCGCACAGTTTGCCCCGGTGATGAAGGAGTACAGCTGGAAGTGCGTATACGCCCAGAGCGATGAAGAATTTACTGCTCTTTGGAACGAAATGGTCGAAAAATGCAAGGCCTTCGGCTATGACGAAGTAACAGCGTTCTACATGAGCGAGATTCAGAACAAGTTGGATGCGATTGCCGCTGGTAAATAAACCAGACGCCATTGTTCCCCAACGAACATAACCCTCCCCCCTACAGGATGGAAGTCGTGCTAAGGCTTAAGTTAAAGCACGCTTCTATCCTCTTTTTTACATGTGCCGCTTTAGCACCTCTATCTGCATCATCTATACAGTGCTAATAACAATCATCTTTTTTCATCAATTTCCGGTTTAACCTTGCGCGCATCGTGGTATAGAATATATGTAATCAGAATAAAGGAAGTGGGTTCGATGCAGAATGTATAGCAAGTGCTGAGCACCACACAAGCTCAGTAAGCACTGATATAAAAATGCAATAGCACGCCACACAGTTTACACTTGATTATTAAGGAGTTGTTATCGATGAAGAAGAAAATCGGCACGGTTGATAAATGGATTCGTATTGTATTGGGTTTAGCTTTATTAGCTCTTTTCGTCTGGGGCACCGGCGCCGCCCGCTGGTGGGGCTTGCTGGGTTTGATCCCGCTCATTACGGCTTTGCTCGGGTATTGCCCGCTGTATTCGCTGTTGAAAATCAACACGAATAAGCAGAAGGATAAATAATAGCACTTCTGCTAAACTGGATATAAAACCACAAACCCGCGGCGACCGGATACAACCGGTCGCCGCGGGTTTTTAGCTTTGCCTTTTGTTTTTATTTATATTAAACATAAGTATGGGTTTAATCTTCCTCTTGACGGTGTATACTATTCTTGTTAGGATGATCTCAGTACCTGTGACTGACGTCTGCAACAACACATAAACAAATAGTATTCCATACCCATCGTAAAATCATGGAGGATTATAATATGAGACGATTATCAATAAAAAAAATGGCGTTGCCGCTATTGTTATTGTCAGCTCTGCTTTTGTTAGCCGGTTGCACAACCCCAGCCGAAAGTGGAACAAGCAGCAGCCAAAATACGGCGGCAACCACTGTTGTAGCCGCTGCCCCAACACCAACTGCGACGCCGGAAACCATTACAATGCCGGAATTCAACACCGAAGAGCTGGCGAAGTATAATGGCCAGAATGGAAACCCGGCCTATGTTGCCGTTGATGGGAAGGTATACGACGTAAGCAACGTAAGCGTGTGGAAAAACGGCAGTCACTTTGGTAAGTTTACTGCCGGTCAGGATTTAACAGAGGAAATCAAATCCATATCTCCCCACGGCCTGAGTAAGTTGGATAGTGTACCTATTGTCGGCCTCTATGTACCGTAACTGTAAAAGGAGCAGCACTTATGAAAAGCAGGAAACCTGATCTTTTTCGCATCCACGCGGTTTTTGCTTCCGATGCCCTGCTTACGCTATTGCTGGGCTTCGGCATGGCAACCAGAATCATTCCTTACGTCCCTTTTGGCAGCATCCACGGTATTTTGGCGGTACTGCTGTTTCCGCTCTTACTGCTTTTGCCGTTGGTAATGAGTAAAAAACCACGCAACGTATATCGCGCTTTGCGTAGCAGGGTTGTTCTCGCCAGGAGGGATTTTACCGGGAAGCGCTACCTTACAATTGCCACAAAAATTATTACCAACTTAATGGTGCTCACCTTTTTGCTGCAGTTGATTACCGGTTCCCTGATGGCGACTGGCTTGGGCATCCGGTTATTTCCCGGTTTCGCTATGTTATCTTTCCACATCAGTTTCCGATATGGATTAGTCGCACTGGTTGCATGCCACCTGAGTTTAATGCTGCTGTCCAACCATACACGTCTTGGACGCCGTTAACTGTATTTACTTAACCAACACGACAACCAAAAGAACAGAAAAGGAGTTAGCGTATGGAAATTATGCAATTCGCAATCACTATGGAGAAAGACGGTGAACAATACTATCGTACGCAAGCCGTTAAAAATAAGGACAATGGCTTGAAAGTTGTTTTTGAAATGCTTGCCCGTGACGAAGCAAAGCATGCGCAATTATTGCAGGATATGGCCGATGATGTGCCCGTCGAGCTGGAATCGGACAATAGTTTGGAACAGCAGATGGACTTATTCCTGAAAGCGCCGGATTTTAAAAGCACCGTAAAGGAACTTCCCGATCAGGCGGAGCTGTACCACGCAGCGCTGGAAAAAGAGAAGCAAAGCATTGACCTTTATACTGATTTGCAGGGAAAAATTACTGACGCGGTTTCGCAGGGTATATTCGCTTTTTTAGTGAAAGAGGAAACCAGGCACTATAATATTATCGAAGAGATTTTCCGGCATGTAAACCGCCCGAACGAGTGGGTAGAATCGGCTGAATTCGGGATTCGCGAAGAGTATTAACCTTTCATTTCCTGTCACTTAGTAACAATCAAAAACAGCCCGGAACGGTTGGTGTTCACCGTCCGGGCTGTTTCTTATGCAAGCTCTAGCGTTATAAATCCACCAGCTGAGCTGGTGAGAATGAATTGCTTTAGCTTTCAGACGTAGGGCGAAGCGAATGACAAGTTGTTTGCCGTCCAAAATATAAACGTATGGATTATGGCTCGTTTACGAGCAGTAGTGCAATCATTGCAATTGATAGATCGTTCAGTGCGTCTTGAGACGCGGCCAGTAAATTCGCCTTGAAGGCGCGGTGCATACCACCGGCTTAGCCGGTGGTTGTGATTATCGCAATATTCGATGATGTGGAGTTAACGCATCTCGCAGCAAGCATCAAAGCGATGAATACGGATTGCCTTTCCTCTGTTTCCCGTATACTATAAGTTCGTTTACTCCTTCTTACCTTTGCATTCTCTTCGCAATCAGTTTTATGTTTCATCGATATGGATTTTTCTGTTTCACTTGCATTCTATACATTATCATTCTTCCATAAGCTCCAAGACAAAATAGCAATATAAAAATTGTTGGCATCAAAAAGACGGAGGTAACTCTCCGCCATATATCGCCAATCTATTTTGTAAGCTGCAAACAACCAGCACGCTTTCAAGATATAAGCATGCAGAAGTAGAATTATGCAAGCGGGAACCTGCGCCGATAAACATACCTTCCCCTTGGGAAAAATGCAATCATTTCAGAAGCAAGAAAGTGAATGTGATTCTTAATAAGGCGAGGATGGAGGCAACGCTCCACCCTCAACCATCTCAGTTTTTTCTCGCAGTCAGCGTAACTATGCTCGCCTGCGAAGGTTTTGGTAAGTTATTTATCTTCTTGCATGATCAATGAAAATTAGCCGTTGTTATGGCACAATCTGCGCATCTCTTCGTGTATTTTACGATATGCGTGTTCAGTAGATAACACCACCAGATAATCCCCCGGCTTGATCTCCGTATCCCCATGCGGCAGTATGTCGTTATCCCCGCGGTGAATACCAACAATCAGGATACCCTTTGGCAATTGCACCTCGCTGATGATTTGTCCATCAATCGGACTGCCAGCCTCCACCGAAATTTCCAACAAACTGCCGGGCTTGTCGTTTTTCACTGTTTCTCCGCGTTCTTTCATGAGGCGCTCCAGAAGCTCTTCATAAATAGGGCTTACTTTAAGCAAATCCGAAATAAACAACGCGATAAACGAAACGGCGGCAACCGGAAAAATATGTACCAGTGAGCCGGTCATTTCCGTCGTAAGCAATATACTGGTTACCGGCGCTTTGACCGAACTGGCCAGTGCCCCCGCCATGCCACATACGGCAAAATCAGAAATATACTTTGCCGGCAAACCGAACTGTACAGCTATCAGCCCAAAAATACTGCCCGATAATGCTCCCACCGAAAGAATAGGTAGGAAAATACCGCCGGGAACACCGCTGCCAAAGCTGGTGCAGGTAAAAAGCAATTTCCCCACCAATAAAAGCGCCAGCATTATAATACCGCTCTTGGCAATTTCAGCTGAGTTAATCAGCCCTGCACCGCCGCCCAGTACTTGCGGTAAAAACAGTCCAAAGAATAATGCGATCACCAGTGAAATTGTCGGGCGCAATATCGCTGGGATTTTATTATACAGGGTTTGAAAACCCAGCAGGGATTTATTGAGCAACGATCCAATTAAGCCCGATAGGATGCCAAGCGGAATCAGCCATACATACAGGCTGGTTGCAAGTTGCGGCGTTTGTGTGAAACTCAAAATCGGTTTGAGCCCAAAGACCAGCGAAGCCAACACGTTTGTTGTCAGTGCTGCTGTTGTGGCCGTAATCAGAATCAACCCGGAAAAGCTGCGGTGCACTTCTTCCAGCGCAAACACAATACCGGAAAGCGGAGCGTTGAAAGCCGCCGAGAGCCCGGCTGCCGCGCCTGCCGTAATCAGGTAATTTTCTTCCATCTTATTCTTACTCAGCTTCTTCGCCAACACTTGGCTTCCTGCTGCGCCGATTTGGATGGAGGGACCTTCTCGCCCCAGCGACAGGCCGAAAAACGATGTGAGGATACCTGCTGCAAAACGAACCGCCAGCACCGGTATGCTCTTAATTTTCATTCCGTGGATGACCATGCCTTCAACTTGCGGAATGCCGCTACCTGTCGCCATGGGTTCGTATCGAATCATCTTGTAAATAAGATACCCGATGAATGCGGCAGCAACAAGCCATGGCAAAATCATAATCGGGTGTACCCGTAAGTACGCATAGATTTTTTGGGATGTTTCTACACCAAATTCCATTGCGAGTCGGAACCCAACAACGAGCACACCTGCGATTAGCCCCGCCAGAATTCCCTTGAACGCAATCCGCCATTTTGTGCGGTTCAAGCTCGACATGATCTGATAAACTTTCGACTTACTCTCGTTTTCCAATTTCTTCACCTTTGTAAATTATTCGTTCGTATTATAGCACATTTACGAATCTATGCAAATTGACGCGCTGGATTTTACTGCAATTTTAGGGTTGCGTAGTCCGGTTTCATACGCAACCGGAATAGACGTATGTATTTTTATTGTATTCTCACGTTATAAACCGCCAACAAATATAAGCAGAAAATAGTAGTTCTTTCGATTTCGAATGCAATGATTTCTAAAAATTTGCTTGTGATGAAGTATTCAGTTCACATCAATGGTTTGTATCATTGAGAACGTTAATATCCGTGTAAAAATAAGAGAGTGTGGTTTTCAAAAACAGCCGGAGAATGCGCCCAACCGATGCATACCAAGGCTTTACAGCACAGAAAACCGCCGTTGCCCGGCATGCGGACAACGACGGTTTTTAATGGCTAATTTGCTTGGTTTCTTATTCGGTTACGCCTTCGTAGCCCTTGGCAAGCCAACCGTTAATAAAGCCGCCGCTGAGGTTATAGGCATCATAGCCTAAAAGCCGCAGGATTGCTGTGGTCTGGCTGGCCGTCTGGCCGGTGTAGCAGTAAACGATAATTTTTTTATCCGTAGGCAGTTGGCTTTCAAAGTTCTGCTCCATGCCCGCGCCGAAAGGATTATTGATCGCGCCGGGAACATGACCAGCTTCGAAGTCCGCAGCCTGGCGTACAGAGTAGATGAAGTAATCATCCAATTCCGCTTCGATAACCTCGTTGAGGCTGTCGGGCGAGAAATTATTGTACATGAAGGTGGTGCCGGCCTTGGTCGCCACATCTTCAAAGTACGCGGTGATAGCCGCCTGCACGTCGGGGTCTACATCGTAGGTATCGCCAGGCAACGTAGCCACATCGGTGGTCACGTAGGCTTCATAGCCTTCCGTAGCAGAAATGCCATTGTTAAAGCCGCCCTGTACGTTGGTGGCATATTTTCCCGCCACGTTCAAAAGCGCGGTGGTTTGGCTAGCGGTCTGGCCGGTGTAGCAATAAATGTAAAGCTGTACATCGTCCGGAATGTTCGCGAGGCTTTCGGCGATCGTTGTACCAAACGGCACGTTCACAGCGCCTTTTACATGGCTCTCGGCATAAGCATCAGGCTGACGGATATCCAGAATCAGCATATCTTCGCCGGCGTCGATCTTCGCAAAGAAATCGGGCACCTTGATGGTGTACTTGGAACCATCATAGTTGGCGAGGTAAGCCATTGCCTTCTCTTTCACCACGGGGGATACCGTCGTTTCGGCAAACGCGACGGCGGACATAGTAGCAACCAGGACCAGGCACAGTACCAGGGATAACAGCTTCTTCATGCGGTTCTCTCCTTTGTAAAATGATTATTAAGATGCGTCTTTATTGGTAGGCGCAACGGTACCCGATGGGATGTCTACGGGATAATTGGGATTGGACGACCACTCCAGATAGGCACCGTCATAGATTTTCAGGTTTCTATAGCCCGCATCATACAGGCGCAGGAACACTGCGGCGGCGCGCATGGAGGTTTGGCAGTACATAATCACTTCATTTTCAGGGCGGATGCCCGCGTTCATATAATTGATACGCGTCGTTTCGATGTTTTTAAACGTACCGTCCTTGTAGAAGTTATTGTAATAGTCGAACATAACGGAAGAGGGAACCTTGCCGCTGGCGTAGTATTCCTCATCGGTACGCACATCCAGCAGGATCGTGTTTTTATCCGGCTCATTTACCTGTGCAAGTACGTCATCAGCGGTCGCAAGCCATGTGGTATCCTTATCGGCCGCTACATACTCCGTAGGCGTTATTTCCGGTACAACGTCGGTCAGCGTATACCCGGCAGCCTTTATGGCGTTCAGGCCTCCGTCTATCACCAGCACATTCTGGTTCTGATACATCAGCATCGTCCAGAAAAAGCGCGCTGCATTCATCTTGTTATCATCATAAACAACAAGCGTCGTTTCGTTGCCAATACCCTTTTCGCTGAGCAATTTCTGAATCTTATTCTTTGACGTCAGCATGTTTTTCACAGGCACGTTAATGACAATGTCATCCAACGTGATGTTAACTGCGCCTTCCACATGCGCAGCGGCGTAGGCTTCTGCCGACTGCATGTCGACAATGGTTACGTTGTCCTTGCCAATGTATTCGCTTAAGTCTGCCGCGGGAATAATAATTTTCCCGCTCTCTGCATACGTTGAAGTGTTGCAGGCAGTCAGCGCCACACTCGCAAGCGACAGGCACAACAGGATTGCAATGGTTTTCCACAGTCGTTTTAGTGTCATCTTTTACCCTCCGTTCCCCTTTGGGCTCTTATGTTATTATACTTGATTCAAGTTTGTTAAGGTAATAACGATATTTAATATACCATACCGCTTGTTTATGCCCCATATCTATCGTGCGATATGCTATAATGCAGAGGATACAACCGTTTGCCGCCATTCCTTTGGCTATATAACCAGCCGGCGGGCATGGAAAGGAATCCGTAAATGCAAACAACACGCACGCAGCGTATGATACTGTTGGGCTTTCTGCTTGCCTATTTTTGTGTCAATCTGCTTTTTCTAACGCGGTATCCACTGGTGCATTCCGATGAAAGCTGGTTGGGCGGGCTAACCCGTAACATGCTGGCACAAGGCTATGCAGGCGTAACGGAACCATTTTTCGATTTAAAACCCCGGTATCCCCATGCAATCAAAATCCTTTTCCATCTGCTGCAAATGCCCTTTATACTGGTGTTTGGGTATTCGGTTTTTGCGCTCCGGCTGCTATCGCTCACTGCGGGTATCGCCGCACTATATCTATTTTACCGTTGCTGCCGCACAGGGGCCTCTTTCCGGTTATCGCTTGGGCTGACGGTATTGGTTTCGATAAACGGTCAGTTTATCGCCGCTACGCATACCGCACGGCAGGAAATACTATTGCTCTGTGTGCTGCTTGCACTCATGCTCACGCTGCTGAACCACCGGGGAGAGGTTACTACCCGTTTGGCGGTCAAGCTGGGAATCCTTACCGGGGTAAGCGTGAGCTTGCACCCCAACAGCTTTTTACTGGCCGCCGGTTGCGGCAGTGCACTGCTTATGCTCATGCTGCTCAAACGGCGCTTTCAATGGAAAGTATTGCTTTCGTATATTGCCATCACAGGTGGCATTACCTTGATTTTCGTGGGCATCAGTTATTCGTTCGATCGTCAGTTTATCTCCCATTATATGCGCTATGGCGAAACAGAGTTTGATTTGCTGGTGCCAGTTGGCAACAAATTCAGTCAAGTCTTTGCCTATATTCAGCGTTTATGGCTCAGACAAAGCGGCACCTATACTCTGCCAGATCTGAAGCCGCAGCTGATTTTATGCGCACTCACGGTACTGATCGGCGCCATACAGGCGATACGGACAAAAGCATACGCGCTGGTAACCAGTTTGGGGTTTATCGCCGGAACGCTGATTGCCACCATCCTCATCGGGCGGTACAATCAGCTGAGTTCTATTTTATGGATGTTCCCCTGCCTGTTGCTGCTTGCACCACTTTGCGCCGGGCAGCGGTTATACAAATACGGCATTCCTATACTTGCAGCTATTTTCATTTGGACTTCCACAGGCACTGTGATGCAGGCATATCAATACGCGTATGATGATTATACAACAAACATTGCCACGTATGTATCGCCAGACACGAAAACGCTTGCCAACCTAAACACTGGGTTCTATTTTGATAACGACGCTCTATTGGACGTTCGTAACCTTACCTATTTAAAAGAAAATGAACTTTCCTTTGCCGATTATGTGCAAAGCCGGGGCATCCGCGCGATTGTTTGGTCGGATGAAATGGACTATATCTACAATCACCGACCCGTTTTTAACGTACTGTACGGAAACCCGCGCTATGTGCCGGAAGTGGAAGCCTTCCTTACGGAGCACTGTACCTTACTGGGCAGTTTTAACGCTCCAGGTTACGGCATGCGAATCGTACAGGAAATTGGCAATCCCTGCACAGTATATGTATATCAGGTTAATCCCTGATGAAAGTACGCAGTTTTTCGGCAATCCCCTCGCCCTGATTTTTCATTAAAGCATAAATACCCTGCTTATCTGCTCTCATCAGGGCGATATCTGTCGCCATTTCCACTGCCTCGTCCAAATCGTGCGTTACCAGCACCACGGCTGCATCTGTCGCTTTGGTGAGGGTTTGCAGAGATTCACGCGCACTTTGGCGGGAGTATTCGTCCAGGCTGGAAAATGGTTCATCCAGCAGTAACGCTTTCGGCGCGAGCGCCATAGCACGCGCCATCGCACCGCGCTGTTTCATTCCCCCGGAAAGCTGGTAGGGGTATTTTTCCGCCGCGTCTTCCAATCCCATTTCAGCAAGGCAGCGCAACGCCAGCTCCCGTGCCGCGTCCCGCTTCAACTCCGGTCGGGTTTTTTTAAGTGCATATTGAATATTCTTCCGCAATGAAAACCATGGAAAAAGCTGATCGAAGCTTTGAAATACCATTAAGCGGTCTTTGTCCGGGAAGAGCGCCTTACGCTCATCCAGCCAGATACAACCCTCATCCGGCGGTAAAAAACCGGCCAGCATCCGCAGCAGCGTGGTTTTCCCGCAGCCGGATCGACCAACGATTGCAAGGGTTTCACCGCTTGTGACGCTAAAACTCACATCCCGCAGCACATTCTGCCCGTTAAATGTTTTACACAGGCGATCCGCGATTAGCTTCACGCTTCCGCCTCCTCCGCCGATGCGCTCCATTTACGCAGCGTATTTTTTTCCAGCCGTTCAAATACAAGGCCTTCCATCAGCATACCGATAACGGCCACTAATAAAATGCCCGCAAAGAGTCCGGCGGTGTTCATCATCGTACGTTGTTTGAAGATATACCATCCCACGCCACCATAAGCGCCAATCGCACCAAAAACCATCTCCGCGCTGATAAGCGCACGCCAGGCGCGGGCCCAACCAATGCGAAAACCGGAAAGCAGCTGCGAAAAGGAAGCCGGTAAAAGAATTTCTACTATAATACGCAAGCGGCTCATCGAAAAATTACGTCCCAAATCGGTATACAGCGAAGGCGCATCCTTCATACCGCTTTGCAGGCTGAGTAAAATCGGCCACAGGCTGGCGTGCACAATCACCATGGTCACGGCCGGAGTACCAGTGCCAAACCAGATGACGATCAGCGGCAGCAGCGCCATACCAGGCAGCGGGTGCGCCATCACCGTAAGCGCATCAGTCATACGATCCACAAAGGGCGATAACCGTGCCGTGATCCCTAGCAGCAACGCCAGAATAAGGCTAATGAAAAAGCCCACCGCAATCACGCCCAGCGAAAACAGCGTTTGCAACAGCAGCGTGCCTTGGGCAAGCCCTAACCACAACGATTTTGCTACTTGCTCCACCGGCGGCAGCAGCAGGGGAGATAAACCACCCCACGTCGCCACGGCTTCCCAGCCCAACAGAAGCAACGCAAAAAAGAACAGACGGCTTACCCAGCGTTTACGGTAAAATGCCTGTACCGCTTTTTGCCACATTACGGCGACACCTCCACATCGGGGAAAGCATATTCCTCTGCCGTAGGCGCTTTTGTTAGTAGTCCCATTTCCACCATCGCCTCTGCCAGCTTGTCCACGCCGCTCAGCTTTGTACTATAAATAGTACCGCCATAGCTCATCGCAGAAAGCAGCATGCTTTCCTCAATGCCGTATACCGGAGCCAGTTTGGCGGCCGCAGCTGGTAGATCGGCGTTGATCTCCTCAATCGATTCGCCAAGACATTGTAAAAACGCATCGTATACGTTGCGCTGTTTCTCATACAAGCCGGTATTGGCCACACCGCAAATAAAGGTAAATGAGCCGCCCATAACCTCCTGCCCGGTCAATATTTTATGCATCCCATTTTCCAATTCCAAATCAGCATAAGGCGGCGTGGTAATGTGCAATACAATTTCCCCTCCGGCCAACATTGCGCTCAGCGCATCTGGATGGGAAAGCGAAACCAATTGCTTATCAAAATACTCTGGATCGCCAAACTGCTGTTCCGCAGCCATACAGAGCAGAATGTGTTGCGTACACCCGGGGCTTAAAATCGCGATGCGGTCCTCCGGCGTAATATCCGCCAGCGACTGAATATCCTCCCGGTTTGTAACAAAGGAAACCTCATTGGCGGAAAGTGCGGAAAAGCATTTCCACTCCATGCCGGTATCCACGCCCAGCAACATGGGGCCAATCCCCATAAACCCAATATCGATGTCCCCAGCCAGCATCCCTTCACGGATTGCCGTAGGTCCGCCAAGCTGTACCCATTCCACTTCCACATCCGGCAAGGCTTTTTTCAGCAAGCCTTCATCCTTCATCACCTGTATAGGCGCGTATGCAATGCCGAATTGTTCGGCAATGGTCAATTTGGTTTTTTCTTTCGTTCCGCACGCGGAGAGCAATGGCAACAGCAGCAAAACGCATAAAAGAAGCGCAATCCTCTTTCTCATCGGTTTAATCCTCTCCATTGTATGTTCTGGGCATTACCATCGGGCATCCGTTTTCATCCAATACGTTCAGCGTTTGGTAGAACGTACGCACAAGCGCATCCATATCGCCGCTCTCCGTAACCAGCACACAATGGCCGAAACGGGCTGTCGCATTTTCCAGCGGCGGCAGCACGCTGCCCAGGTGATAGTTATAGCCTGCAGCAAGCACCCCCGGCATCGCTAATAACGTATTCAGCGGAGTAATGCTTGTTACAGTTCCCGGATGACAAAACGGCATCTGCACGGAAACCTGCCGTTTTCCCGCAAGCGCTTTGTGCTTTTGCAGCACAGCCACATCGACCGGCTGGCCCATTGCGCTTTGAATCACCGCGCCTAGTATATCAAAACCTGTCAGCCACGGTATAAACACATCTTCAAACGCACCGCCGACCCGGCAAGCCGCCTCGTTGACGACAATCCCTTCTTCGCCCACTAAACATTGGATGTATAAGGGCCCTTCCGCAGCGCCGAGTGCCTTTGCAACCTGTTCCGCCATCTGGTTCACCTGCTCCGTATACGCCGCAAAAATGCTGGGATAGCGGTGTGCGCCGCAAATACCGATATGCAGCGGATCGTTGATTAATTGCCGGTCAGTCAGCGTGAGTGGGTACAATCGACCTGCTGCAAGATAGCCGGAATATGTGATTTCTTTGGAAGGATAATAGCTTTCCACCAGCGCGGTATCCTCTCTGGAAAAGGAAAGTGTATCTGGCAGCCGGGCGATGGCTTCCTCGGCTGTGTTCACCTTAAAAACACCGCGCTGCCCCTGCGAATCCAGCGGTTTTATCACCAGCGGTGTTTGCAGTTTCCGTAACACTGATGCGGTTTGCCCCCGCCGTAAAAACGCAAAGGGTACGTGCGGGACACCGTAGCGGATGAACGCTTCCTTCATGGCACATTTGTTAGTTGCCCGTAAGGCGGTTTGTACGGTAACCGGGCTGGGCAGCCCCAGAGCATCCGCCACACAAGCCGCTGTATACACCGGTTGATCCGTCCCCGTTGTGCAGACGCCGTCAACGCGATGCGTACGTGCTGCCGCAATGCAGGCGGGTACGTCAAACGTGCTCACCCGGATGTGCGAATCACAGATTTCCGCAGCCGGCGGATGTGCCAAATAGTCAATCAATAAAACGCGGTGTCCCATCGCTTTTGCTTTTACCGCCGCATTCAACTGGCATTGCGATCCACCCAGCAGCATTAGGGTTCCCATGTTTTTCCCCCTCCCGCGGCAGCTTTGGGTTGAAGCTTTGCCTTATACAGGAAAAGAAAGCATCTGCCCAGCGGCGTGTAATGAACAAACAACCCTGTATACAGCCGCGTTAGCGACCGTAGCGTATACCGGGATGGCGCAGCTGCCACAGGGCAGTAATGCACACAAGCGACATTTGGCTTTAGCCGCATTGCCGCAGCCGAAAGATAGATAAAACCATCCGTCTCCGGTGTAAGGCTATGCGCCAAAGTTGCCGTCATCACCCGGTAGGCGCTTGCACGCATACCACGGGGCATGTCTAAGAACAAAGCAAAAAGCGCATCGCGAAACAGCGTGCCCAGCTTGCGCCTAAAAGGCCTCCCGGAACGAACCGGCACCGCATAGCAAAGGTCCGCGCCCTGGGATATCGCCCGAATCATATCGGGCAGCATGTCCACGGGGTGCGCTCCGTCATCATCCATCGTTGCGATACAATCACAATCCATCAATTTTTCGATGCCCAGATACAACGCTTTTTGCTGCCCGACATTTTCTGGCAATATCAACGCGGTTACTTCGCTGTGCATCGCTTCCAGCTTTTCTACCACGGTGCGGTCGGCTTCGCCCCCGCCGTCGGCAACCAGTGCGATGCGGCAATCAAACGACGCGTCTCCGGCAAAATGGAGTACGGTTTCCACCACGCCCGCAATGGTGCGGTTGCCATGGTAGATGGGAATCACCACGCCCAAGGTCATCTTTTTCTCACCCTGCTGTTTGCACGCCCAGTTTTACAGGCACAATGTACGTAAAAATCCCGCTTGCCCCGCAACCCTGCGCGTGCTACAATTCTAAAAAAGGAGGGGGATACCATGTACCGTCTGGATTGTTTGGGAGATATATGCCCCCTGCCGCTGATGAAGCTGATGCAGTTTAACGAACAGCTTAGCCGTGGAGAAAGCGTAACGGTGATTACCGATCACAGTTGCACATGCGAATCTCTGCTTTCCTACTGCCAAAAGCAGCATATCGGCGCGAAAGTAAATGAGCCGATACCCGGCGTATGGGAAATTACCATCTCCCATGATTTCGACGCTAACAAATCGTCGTAGGCACCATGTTTTCGAAGTACTTTTTCACCATCATTACCTGATAATTACTATCCTCTACCTTTTGCTTGTAGATAATGGATACGTCGTAGCGGAGGCAGAAGTCTTCCGTATCCACCAGCTTCAACTGCTGCAGGTATATTTCCTTTTTAACAGCCATATATGGTAAAAAGGAAAGCCCATTACCGCCGATTACCATCGATTTTACCGACTCGGTGGAATCCAGATGGTACGATACGTTGAAATCATCCATGGCAAACCCCATGCTTTTAAGCTGGTTGGCCATCATCCGGTAGGAGCTGTAGTTCTCATCCAGCAGCACCAGCGGATGCCGCTTCAATCCGTTCATGGACAGGCTGCATTTTACATTATAGTCCTTCGCAGCCACCAGAACGATCTGATCGGAGAACACATTTTTACAGTACAGATCCGTTTCGTCCGTTTCTCCGACAATGAACCCAATATCCGCCTGATTGCTGGTCACCTGCCGGATTACCTCCAGCGAAGGCATGGAGGCCAGCGTAAACATATACTCCGGAAACTTTTCCTTCGCCTTAACCAGTGTGCAGGGAATCGCATAATTTGCGGCTACCTGCGTTGCTACTACGCGGCAGGTATCGTTGTGGTTACGCAGGTTATGCAGCTCCTCCATGAACTGGTCATAGGTAAACATGAGTTGTGCGGCATAACGTTTCGTTATAATTCCAGCATCTGTTAATTGTATTCCTCTATTGCTGCGTTCAAAAAGTTTGCAATTTAAAATATCTTCCAGCTTTTGCATCTGTAAACTTAGTGCCGGCTGGGAAATATGTGAAGCGCTCGCAACCTTTGAAATGCTTTTTTCTTGCGCTATCTTTAAAAACAAGGCCAGATGTTCCAGTTGCACAATGGTTCCTCCTTTTTCGTGCAGTTTATCGCTGTACAGCATTCATCGCTGGTATTGTGTTTCATTATACCACTATAAGCTATGGCTATCAATCATACTTATAGCTAAATTGCAAACTCGATACAATATTAAATATTTTTTCACAATAGTCATAGGCTTAACCAAAATGTGAACTCTATGGTTTATATCCTTTATATATCAGCAATTGCGGCCCTATGAACATTTGCCCACCGGCGTTTGAAAAAGATTGTGATAAAATTGTCTAATGCAGCACAAGGAACTTCAATGTTACGGTAAGAGTGCTCCATGCTATAATATTTCAAGCAAAGTCGGCGGAATCTACAATCCGCTGATCTATATGGGAGGTGCTGGGATGTCGGAAACTGCGAAAATTCCAGTTCATAGGACGGCGACAAGAACCAGAAAAAAGAAGAAGAACCAGTTGCCAATCGGCATTCTCGTGTTCTTGGGAATGGTTGCGATCGGTATACTGCTCGCTGTGTTCAAATCCAGCGGAACAGCCATGTTCTGGGTTTTCGGCGGATGCTTTGGTTTTATTCTGCAAAAATCCCGCTTCTGTTTTACGGCGTCGCTGCGTGACCCGTGCATCACGGGCAGCACGTCGATTACCAAAGCGGTATTGATTGCCTTTGCCATCACGTCCATCGGCTTTACCGCAATTAAGTACAGCGCTTTTGCGTCGGGGCAGGCCATTCCCGGGCAGGGCTATGTGATGCCGGTAAGCTTGGCAACCGTTGTTGGCGGCGTAATGTTCGGCATCGGCATGGTCATCGCGGGCGGTTGCGCATCTGGTACACTGATGCGCATCGGCGAAGGTTTCGCTATGCAGATGCTTGCGCTGGTATTCTTTGTGATCGGGTCACTGTGGGGCGCCAAAGACATGGGTTGGTGGAATCTTAACGTTATCGCAGGCGCGCCGCGCATCTTCCTGCCGGATGTTTTCGGCTGGTTTGGCGCTATCGTGATTCAACTGCTGATTATTGCCTGCCTGTATGTGGCAGCCGATCTATGGGAACGTAAAAAAATGGGGATTAAAGACGAAGAGTAGCCTTATGCTTATACAGCATAACGCCTCAAAATAACAAAAATACGGGAGGACACGATTATGGCTGAGTTCGAATTGGATTGCATGGGCGAGGCTTGCCCGGTACCTTTGATGAAAGCGGAAAAGAAAATGAACACGCTGAGCGCCGGCGATGTGCTGATTGTGCATATCGACCACAGCTGTGCGATGAAGAACGTCCCTGAATGGGCCCGTACGCAGGGCTACAATGTAGAAGTGGAAGAAGTAGACGACGGCGAGTGGGACGTTATTATCGAAAAGTAATAACAACCCTGCACTAACGTGAACTTCACCCCTGAAAGGAAGGTAGTGGGAACTTGAAACAGTTCTGGCAAAAGGTCAGTAAAAACCGCTATTATAAGATGGTTTTTAAAAACCCCTTTACCTATATCACGGGCGCCGTGCTCCTGTCCATTACGCAGATCGCCCTTTTCGCCTATTCCGGCAACCCATGGGGTGTGTCGGGCACCCTCGCTAACTGGGGCGCGTGGGTATATCAACTGTTTGGCGGAAGCGTGGAGAAGTGGTACTACTTTTCCTCTTCAGGGGCGCAATCTACACTGGAGGCCGGAATCCTCAGCCACGGGGGCACTATGCTGAACGTTGGCTTGATTTTCGGCGCGCTATTAGCTACGCTTCTGGCTTCCCAGTTTAAATTCAAAAAGATCAAATCACTCAAACAGGTTGTTGCTGCGGTACTTGGCGGTTTATTAATGGGCTATGGTGCTCGTTTAGCCGGTGGCTGTAATATCGGCGCATTGTTCAGCGGTATCGCTTCCCTTTCGCTGTCCGGCTGGGTTTTTGCGGTATTCCTGCTTGTAGGCGCGTTTATCGGCAGCAAACTGCTGGCTAAGTTCTTTATGTAATCAATAAGGAAGAAGGAACGGGCATCATGGAGAAAAAAGTAGAAAATTATGACGTTGTCATTATTGGCGGCGGCGCGGCGGGTATGACCGCCGGGATTTATTGTGGCCGTGCGCGGTTGAAAACCTTGATTATTGAAAAAGCACTCGTAGGCGGCCTGGCTACCTACACCAACGAAATCGAAAACTATCCCGGTTTCCCGGAAGGCAGCACTGGCCTTGGATTGATGGAACTTTTCCACAAACAGGCAAAAAAATTCGGCGTGAAGTTCAAGCTTACCGATGTGCGTGCCGTAAAACTGGAGGGCGAGGATAAAGTAGTAGAAACCTTCCGCAACGAGTTCCATTGCAAGGTGGTTATTATCGCCTCAGGCGGCAAGCCCCGTCTCACCGGCGCTGTAAACGAAGATAAATATCTTTTTGACAAGGGTATTTCTTTTTGCGCCACGTGCGATGCAGCTGCCAACACCGGTAAAACCGTTATGGTCATCGGCAGCGGCGACGCCGCCATTGAGGAAGGCATCTTCCTAACCAAATTCGCCAGCAAGGTGATTGTATCCGTGCTGCATGATGAAGGCACGATGGATTGCAATGAGATCGCTAAAAACGAAGCGATGGCGAATGAAAAAATGGAGTTTATGTGGAATACGACGGTGGCCGAGTTTAAAGGCGACGAGCATCTGCATGCCGTAGCGCTGAAAAATTCCAAAACCGGAGAAATTGTGGATGTTCCGGTAGATACTTGCTTTATTTTTATCGGATATGTTCCCAACACAGAGCTTTTCCGTGGTATAATAGATATGAATCGGAGCGGCTACGTAATCACAAATGAACGAATGGAAACCAAAATCCCCGGTGTGTTCTGTGCCGGCGACGTGCGCGACAAGTTCTTGAAACAGGTTGCCACTGCTGTTGGCGACGGTGCCATTGCAGGGTATGCGGCAGAAAAATATATTGCGGAAAGCGATATGTTTGAAAACCAGATCATGGGTGAAACGCCCCGGATCGTATACGTCTACAATGCCGCTTCTGCGGATGACCGCGAACTGCTCACGCAGATGGAAAAATACGAACAGTGCCATTGCGATTTGCAGTTGATCAAAGCGGACGTATACAAATCCAACGGTATCGCCCAACGCCTGAACGTATGTGAAACCCCTTGCGTTACGTACATTAAAGGCAATCAGGTGGTTGGCTGCGTAACCTGTGGGGACATCTGCCCCACCGCGATTGATGATTTGGTAAAGTCGTAACCTGTTTGTTCGGTTGTGATACGCCATCCGAATCATTCGGGTTTCATCCAAATACCATCACCCCAATCCCAGAACAAAAAACATACAGGACGATGGAAGAAGCAGGAGGTTGGCTATGCAACAGATGATCGACAACAAGGTATACGATACCGAAACGGCAAAACCGTTAGGAAACTGGCAGCGTGGTTATAGCTCGGAACGCGGGTATATCTCCGAAACGCTTTACATAACGGAAGCGGGCGACTATTTCCTGTATGGCGAGGGTGGCTCCCGTTCGCGTTATGCGAAACGTGTCGCACCCAATACATGGGGATATGGCGAGCGTCTCATTCCCTTCTCCAATGAAGAGGCGAATGCCTGGGCCGAAAACCATCTTTCCGAGGCGGATTTCTTCGCGGCTCAAAAAGAAGTGAAGTATGGCGGCTGCCTGACACCGATGATGATTCGTCTGCAATGCGAAACGGCAAAGACCTTGAAGGCCGTTGCCCAAGAGCAAGGCCGCAAAGCTTCCGAGCTTGCGGAAGAGATGATTCGTCAGGCGCTGGAAGACCAGAACTAATCACTAAGCATCGTTATATGGCGCCTTCCCCGTTTTTAACAAACGGGGAAGGCGCTTTGTTTTACATGCCTTTCATAATCTCAAAGCTTAAAGATATTTAGGTTGCAGCACATATTGTTTTTAGAATTGTGTATCTTTGCTATTTGCATTAAAGAGAGGATCATATATTTTCCATTAAGAATTATCTCCTTGCAATTATAAAGTCTCTTTGTTTGATAAGCCAACCACAATCTTCGTAAAATCAATAATTTTGGTTGACACCATTAGTTAGAGATGATAAACTGTTGTCGCGGCGGGTTAGTCTTAACTAACTATCAAGCCAGCAACGTATACTGCTAGGAGGAAACTATGATGCCCTTATTAATGGCCTCCATTGG
Organism: Candidatus Limiplasma sp.; assembly: GCA_963675655.1. Classification (GTDB taxonomy): domain Bacteria; phylum Bacillota; class Clostridia; order Christensenellales; family Aristaeellaceae; genus CAXXOK01. The sequence continues at coordinate 2,382,732 of OY776489.1, read as the reverse complement.
CGAAGTGAATACCATTCAAAAAATCACAGGCAAAGACGAGGTACGCCAAAGACTTGCCGAGCTTGGGTTTGTTGTTGGAGAAGAGGTGGAAATTGTCAATGATCTGGGCGGCAACCTGATTCTGCGTGTTAAAGGCAGCCGTGTTGCTCTGAACCAAAGCATGGCTATGCGTGTAATGATCTAAAGGAGGTACTACCATGAAAACACTCAAGGATATTCCCATTGGGCAGCACGCAACTGTACTGAAGCTGCATGGTGAGGGCGCGTTGAAACGCCGCATTATGGATATGGGGCTGACGAAAGGGACCGAAATTTATGTGCGGAAAGTTGCTCCGCTAGGCGACCCGATCGAACTGACAGTGCGTGGTTACGAGCTCTCCGTTCGTAAAGGAGATGCAGCTTTGATTGAAGTACAGGGATACGTATAATACATCACGGTAAGCGCGGCGGGAGTCGCTTTTCATTTGGGCAGCGGTTAGATAAATCTAACCTCAAAGAATAGGAGGTTCAGCTCATGGATGTCAAAATCGCCTTGGCGGGAAATCCAAATTCCGGTAAAACAACACTTTTTAATGATTTAACCGGCAGCAACCAGTACGTTGGTAACTGGCCCGGTGTAACCGTAGAGAAAAAAGAGGGCAAAATCAAAGGAATGCCCGGGGTAATCTTACAAGATTTACCTGGCATTTACAGCTTAAGTCCCTATACGCTGGAAGAAGTTGTCGCTCGTGGCTATCTGGTTAATGAGCGTCCGGACGTAATTCTCAACGTTGTAGACGCCACCAATATCGAACGGAATCTATACCTTACTACGCAGCTCGCGGAACTGGGCATCCCCATGGTGATCGCTCTGAATATGATCGATCTGACCCGGAAAAACGGCGATACCATCCACTTGCAAAAGTTGGGTGAGGCGCTGGGTTGCGAGGTCGTGGAGACCTCTGCTCTACGTTCAGAGGGTTCACAAATCGCAGCCCAAAAGGCTGTTGCGCTGGCTAAGACTGCCGCTCGCCACGAGTCGCCTCATGTATTTGCCGGCAGTGTAGAGCATGCGCTGGCGCATATTGAGGATTTAATCACTCATCGAGACGGCCAGACACCGGCGCACCATCACCACGCCGACGGAAGTGTGCACACAGGCGGGATTGTCGCGTCGCATCTTTCCCGCTGGTACACGATCAAACTGTTTGAAAGGGACGAGAAGGTACTCGCCCAGCTGAACCTGCCTCATGGCATCCGGGATGAAATCGAACGTGTGATCCTCGAATGCGAAAAGGAATTGGATGATGATGCAGAATCCATCATCACCAATCAACGGTATGCCTATATTAGCAAGCTCGTATCCAGCTGTGTTACCAAGCGCCGTCCCAAAGGCGCGCTGACCACATCGGACAAAATCGACCGGGTGCTCACCAATCGCTGGCTGGCATTACCGATTTTTGCTGCTATTATGTTTCTGGTCTATTATCTCTCCGTAACCACCATTGGTACGATTGTTACTGATTTTACGAACGATACTTTTGTGGGTGCTTGGATACAGGAGCCGGTGATGAACTGGCTCGGTTCTATCGGTACGGCAGACTGGCTGGTGGGGCTGATCGGCGATGGTATCATCGGCGGCGTCGGCGCAGTCATTGGTTTTGTGCCACAAATGTTGGTACTGTTCCTATTGTTGGCCATTCTGGAAGATGTGGGCTATATGTCGCGTGTCGCGTTCATTATGGATCGCATTTTCCGTCGCTTTGGCCTCTCCGGTAAAAGCTTTATTCCCATGCTCATTTCCTCCGGCTGCGGTGTTCCCGGTGTAATGGCCTCCCGTACGATTGAGAACGATCGCGACCGTAAAATGACCATTATGACGACCACATTCATTCCCTGCGGCGCAAAAATGCCCATTGTCGCTTTGATTGCGGGTGCGCTATTCCATAACGCGGGTTGGGTAGCCACAACAGCTTACTTCATTGGGGTTGCAGCCGTTGTAGTCAGCGGCATCATCCTTAAAAAAACACGCGCCTTTGCAGGGGATCCCGCACCGTTTGTCATGGAACTGCCCGCTTACCATGCACCCAGCACTCGCAACGTGCTGCACAGCATGTGGGAACGCGGCTGGAGCTTTATCAAGCGTGCCGGAACGGTAATTGTTGTTGCCAGTATCCTGATCTGGTTTACCTCCGGTTATGGTTGGGTTTCGCCGCAGACAAATGCAGCGGCAGACGCAGCTGCTTTAAGTGATATAACGGTGGTCGAAACCGCACCCGCTGTTTTCGGCGCAGTGGACGACATGGATGAAAGTATGCTGGGCAAGGCGGGCAGCGCTGTTGCGCCCGTGTTTAGCCCTCTGGGCTTTGGCAATTGGCAATCCACAGTAGCAACCATTATGGGCCTGGTCGCCAAAGAAGAGGTAGTTGGCGTTTTCGGCGTGCTCTGCGGGGTAGTGGATGATGAAGGCGGGGATGCCGCAGCAGCCTTACTGGATGAAGGTTCTTCGGATGAAATAGAATCCGGCCTTTCCCCCATTGCCATGGCTTTTGCACAAAGCAGCGGCGGGCACGGGGCGCTGGCGGCATTCAGTTTCTTAATCTTCAATCTGCTATGCGCGCCTTGCTTTGCTGCCATCGGCGCTATTAAGCGGGAGATGAACAGCGCCAAATGGACTTGGTTTGCCATTGGGTACCAAACCGGCTTTGCGTATGTATCCGCGCTGATTATCTATCAGCTTGGGTTGTTGTTTTCCGGCGGTGGGGTGACCCTGGCAACCGTGATCGCAGTGCTTTTACTAGGGTTGATGATTTACCTGTTGGTTCGTAAAAGTCCCTATGATGATGAACACTTGAAAGTGACGGTGATGGCATAATGGCAACATGGATCGTTAGCGGCGTACTGCTACTGGCAGTAATCGCGATTATCTGGAAGATAGTTTCCGACCGCAGAAAAGGCAAAGGCTGTTGCAGTGGAAGCTGTGATCATTGCCACGGCGCGTGCGGAATGCACGCAAAATAGTTGCTAAGAAAACGGGACGCAGCATAGTTGCGTCCCGTTTTCTTACCTATTGTCTATACCTTCTGTGAATGGATACCATTACGCTGCTTCCTTATTTCTACAATTGCTTTTTCACAGGTGCTGTGTTACGCTGATATATAAGAAATGAGGCGAAAACTATGGAGATACATCAGTCGTCCGAAGATTATTTGGAAACGATGCTGATCATGAACGAACAGCATGGTTATATTCGTTCCATCGATATTGCAGAGGCACTGGGCGTTACCAAACCCAGCGTAAGTTATGCTACCAAGCGCTTACGGGAAAACGGCTATATCTCCATGGATAAGGACGGCTTAATCACGCTGCTGCCCAAAGGGCTGCAGATTGCGGAACGGATATATGAGCGCCATCAAGTCCTGACGGTTTTTTTACAGCAAATCGGCGTGGACGCAAAAATTGCTGCCGAAGACGCTTGTAAAATCGAACATAACATCAGCGAGGAATCCTTTGCGGCCATCCGGCGGCAAATTGGATAATAGCCGTACTTTTTTATGTTCCAGTTTTCGGTTTAACATGCATATCATTTGTTCGCTGTTACGGTAAAAATTGACTGCATTTAATACAGGTCTCCAACCTGCTTTCTACATAGCGGCGTAAGGCTTCAAACAAAGCCTTATCTTCTTTGCAAAGTTCCCCGTCAAAACCAAATTGCAGTATGTCCCTCATCCGCTGGATCTGTGCAGTGCTCAGCGGGTATTGTTCTGCCGCGGCGCAGGCAGCACAGCATAATCCACCCGCTTCAATATCAAGCCGTGCGCCATGACCGGGCAAGATGGGTTTACCGCAGCGTACACAATGGTTCAGGCGTGGTTTATATCCAATTTCAGCAGCGAATAACAACAGAAATGTGCTGACAACGGCAAGGGGCGGTTCTTCTTCGCGGTATGTTAAGTGGTAAAGACCCGATAGCAACAAAGCAAATAAACGTTCCGCCGGTTCCTCCGGCTGGGCGGCGGATTGCGCCAGACTGAGCAGGTACATGGCGCAGGTCAGCCGGTACGGATCCATCCGCAGGGGATAAAACGTATCCTCCGGTGCGCAGGCGGTAAGCGTAAAACGGTCTTTGTTTTGGAATACAGTAAATTCACCGTGCACAAACAGTTCGCTTCCCGTCAGCAGCGCGCTTTTCGGCCTGCGGCATCCGCGGGAAAGCACATCCACCCGGCCATGATTGGGGGTGAGCAGTGTCAGCATCCGATCATGCTCCCGATAGTTGGCATAGCGCAGCACTACACCCTGCAAGTTGATCGACGGCATACATCCTCCTGTATTGCAAGGTGAAAATCCAGTTTTCACAGCTTGTATTCTCCCGGTTATTATACCACTCCCCGCTTGTATTCGAAAGAGAAGCGTAGCCTGCCGCATTGGAATTTGGCTTATTTTTTCCGAACATTTCATAATTTTAAATTGTCATCATTCGTCATTATATGCTATACTATGGGTAATCTTTCCATAAGGAGGCTACGAACTTGGACAGGATTCGCCGAAACGAGCGCGTCGCCGCGCTGACCAAGATCGTCACAGCATCGCCAAACCATATTTTTACCTTATCACATTTTTGCAGCATGTTCGGCGCAGCCAAATCAACCATGAGTGAAGATATCGACATGCTAAAAGGCGTGTTTGCACGTTTTGAGCTGGGTAAACTGGATACGGTAACCGGCGCAGCCGGGGGCGTACGCTACCGGCCGATGATGGGCGAAACCGAAGCCCGCCAGCTCATCAGCGATTTATGTGAAGAACTGGCACGTCCTTCCCGCTTGCTTGCGGGCGGTTTTCTCTACTTATCCGATATTCTCAGCACCCCCTCCATCGTACGTGGTATGGGCATTATTTTAGCCAGCCAGTATTATGGCACTGCGCCTGATTTTGTACTAACCATGGAGACCAAAGGTATTCCCGTGGCGCTGATGACCGCCGAAGCCCTTGGCGTGCCGCTGGTGATAGCGCGGCGCAGCAGCAACGTATACGAAGGCTCCGCCGTCAATATAAACTATGTTACAGGCTCATCCGGGCATTTGGAAACCATGAGCCTCAGCCGCCGCGCTGTGAAAGCCGGGCAGCGCGCGTTGATCGTGGACGATTTTATCAAGGGCGGCGGAACTGCCAAAGGCATGACGGATCTGATGAACGAGTTCGGGGTTACGGTTGCCGGCATGGCGTTTGTTATGGCAACGGCATCCCCCGGGCATAAACGGGTTCAGGGTGAAAAAGTATTGATGGTGATGGATGTATCCCCGGATGCGCCCGAAACCCTTACTGTACGTCCCGCCGATTGGCTGGCTGATTGACCAAGTTATATAGAGGTGTTATGTATGCAAAAATCCATAGGTATCCTTGTCCCTTCCACAGCCAACACATTTGCCGCACTCCCCCTGCTTGGAAAAACCTGCGGCGAGCATGTGATACTTAATCTTGCCGATGCCGGGCTTGAAACCGCTGTGCTGCCCACTGGGAATGCAAAGGCGCTTGCCCCCCTGCTTACGGACAATCTGGAGAACGTGTTGCTGGTATCTGAAAATGCTCCGTGTCTGAATGCCACCACCTTCCGTGCGCTAGCGCAGGCAACACGGCCTGCCGCCGTTCTCATGGAAGATATGGTCACGCCGCTTGCAATGGCTGTGCCCGCTACCCTGCTACACGCTCTTGCGGATAATGCTTCGGTCGCACTCGTTGATTTGCTGGAATCGCTTAATGAACAGGGACATGCTGTGAAAGTGGTACACGCACAAAATCCCAATGCATATGTATCCGTTGTCGATGCCGAAAGCTACGGCGCAGCGTACCGCCTGCTACGGGATGCGATTGTTCGTAAACATATTGCAAACGGCGTTATCGTGCTGGATCCGGAGCGCACCGTTATTGAGGCGGGTGTGCAAATCGGCGCCGGTACAACGGTTTACGCGGGTAATACCCTACAGGGAAAAACCGTTATTGGCACTGGTTGTATGCTTTACCCCAACAACCGTATGGATTGCGCCGAAATCGGCGAGGGGGTAACCGTGGAAAACAGCGTATTGCTGCACTGCCGCGTTGGCGCGCATACCACAGTCGGCCCCTTTGCTTATCTGCGCCCGGATACGGCGATCGGCGAACATTGCCGCGTTGGCGACTTTGTGGAAATTAAAAATAGCAACATTGGCGACGGTACCAAGGTAAGCCACCTGACATATGTGGGCGATAGCGATTTGGGCAAGCACATCAACCTGGGTTGCGGCGTCGTGTTTGTGAACTATGATGGTAAAGTAAAACAGCGCTCTATTGTGGACGATCATGCTTTTATCGGCTGCAACTGCAACCTGGTCGCACCGGTGCACATTGGGGAGAACGCCTTTCTTGCCGCCGGTGGCACCGTAACCGAGGATGTGCCCGCCGATGCACTGTATATTGCGCGCGCGCGCGGAGCGATCAAAGAGGATTGGGTAAAACAGCGCAAGGAGCAGGGAAAACTATAACTCGCGTCGAAAAGAATGCCTTCGGCTGAAAAGCCTAATTGCAAAGCGGGGGTGGGTCACCACCCTCGCCTTACGTCGTGTATATAACAGGGGAGGAACTATGTTTTTAATCGTCGGTTTGGGCAATCCCGGTGAGAAATATGCCCATACACGCCATAACGTCGGCTTTGACGTGTTAACGCTGCTTGCGGAGAAACTGCAAATTTCCATTACCCGCAGCAAAGGTAATGCTCTCATTGGCGAAGGGCAATATGCGGGTGAAAAAGTAGTGCTTTGCCTGCCGCAAACGTATATGAATTTAAGCGGAGAGGCCGTGCGTCAACTGCTTGCATGGTATAAATTACCACCAGAACGGTTGATGGTGGTTTACGACGATATCGACTTGCCTTTTGGGTGGCTCCGCATCCGTCCAAACGGCAGTGCAGGCACGCATAACGGGATGCGCAGTATTGTAGAATGTATTGGCGCTGTCGATTTTCCCCGCATCCGGGTCGGCATCGGCAGTAAGCCCGCCCAGTATGAGTTGGCGGACTGGGTGCTTTCGCATTACAACACCCCCGAAGAGCGCCAAACAGCGTACGATGCCTATCTGCTGGCGGCTGATGCGGCAATGGCATGGATGAAAAGCGGCATCAACACCGCCATGAACCGCTACAATACCAAAAAGCCCAAGCCGCCAAAACCACCGAAGCCACAGCCTGCCGACCAGCCGGCCGCACCCTCCGCCATCCCCCCGCAACCCACAGGAGAAACCGAATGAACGAAGGCTTATTCAGCGCATATTCTGCGCTGCCGCAATGGAAAGAACTGCTCTCTGGACTGAACCGGCAAAACTGCATCGCGTTAAGCGGAATGGCCGAAGGCGAGCGGCCTTTTTTTGCCGCCGCGTTGGCACACCGTACCGGTCGCCCGGTACTGCTGCTATCCCCTACGGAATTGACCGCCCAAAAGCATACGCAAGACATTAACCGGCTCATCGGTGGCGGAGCCGCCATGCTCCCGACGCGGGATGTACAGTTCAGCCGGGCTGCTTCCAGCCAGGAAAGTACCTGGCAACGGCTTGGCGTACTGTCCCAAGCCATCAGCGGGCAGGCCAAGGTACTTTGCCTGTCTGCCGAAGGTGCGCTGGACCGCTGCTGCGCGCCGGACCGCTTTCGGGCTGCAGCCATCCGGCTTTCAGAAAGCGATATACTGTCCCCAGTGCAGCTGATGGACCGCCTTGTACGCAATGGATACGAGCGCGTACCCATGGTGGAGGGCAAGGGACAATGCGCCATGCGCGGCGATATTTTGGATGTTTTTCCACCCAATGAAACAGCAGCACTGCGCATTGAGTTTTTTGGCGATGAAGTGGATACCATCCGCCGCTTTGACTGCATCAGCCAGCGCAGTATTGAGCGTATAAAAAGTGTAATACTTGCCCCCGCAACCGAGTGCCTGCCTGCTGATGCCGACAGCGCCGCAGGCAGGCTGCAAGCCGCACTGCGGGACGGAAAAACAGCAGTGGGAACAGGCAGCGATGCATCCGGCGATGATACTCCAGTTTTTGCTACCGATGCGTTTCTCTCCGCGCTGGATGCAATGGATGAGGAAGCCGCTTCCGCCGGAAAAGAGCTGGCTGCTGCCGCTTTGCTGGACGCCGCCAAGCACGATGGCGTTCATCGTACTACGCAGACAGACGCACAGGATGCTCGCGCCCGGCAGGAGCGTGAAGCATTGCAAAAGCGGCACTTTGACGATGTGCAGCGCGTACGCGAAGGGCATCCCATCCGTACAGCGCCGATGTGGATGAACGTTCTCTGCGAGCATACCTGCACGGTTGCGGATTATTTGCAGCATCCTATTATCCTCGTCGATCAGCCGGATCAATTACAGGTTCGCGTAAAAGCCAAGCGCGATGCTTTTCACGAAGAATGGGAGGAGGCCGAACGCCGCGGCGATGCCTTCCCCGTACAGCAGGAGTTGCTGTTTTCATATCCAGATCTGCTGCAATCGCTGCAACAGCACCCCATATTAGCCCTTAGCACGCTTACACGGGGCATGGGGCAGTTTGCCCCCTCCACTGCGCTGGACTTTGCCAGCGAGCCTGTAATGCCCTACCAGAGCCGTTTGGAACCCCTGTGCAAAGATATTGCCGCATGGAAAGAGCAGGGCATGGCAATCGTGCTGCTCACCGGCGGTCAGGCGCGCGGCCGCCGCCTGCTTAGCGCGCTGGCGCAGCAGGGTACCCCTGCCACCTACGCGGAAACGCTGGATGGCAATGCCGTTCTGGGCGAAGTTATCCTGTTGCCGGTCAGCATCGGCAAAGGGTTTCGCAACAGCGCAGCCAAGCTTTGTCTGGTTTCGGACAGCGATTTATTCGGCACCAGCTATCAGCGTGCCCGCAAGCACCAAAAAGCCGGGGAACGCATCGCATCGTTTACCGATTTAAAAGCGGGCGATTATGTGGTGCACGACATCCACGGCGTGGGTATCTTTGACGGCGTGGTACAGCTCGAAACCGAGGGCGTAACCCGGGATTATCTGCTCATCCGCTATTTGGGCAATGATAAATTGTACGTGCCGACCGATCAGTTTGACAGGGTACAAAAGTTTATTGGTGCGGAACACAGCGCGCCCAAGCTGAACCGTCTGGGCGGTGGCGAGTGGGGGCGCCAGAAGAATAAAGTAAAAGCAGGGCTGAAAAAGCTGGCGTTCGATCTGGCGGCACTATATGCTGCGCGTAAAACCACCCAAGGATATGCCTTCAGCCATGAAACCCCGTGGCAACGGGAATTTGAGGATATGTTTCCGTATGAGCTGACGGCTGACCAGCAGCAGAGCGTGGATCAGATTTTTTCCGATATGGAGAGTCCCCGCAACATGGACCGCCTACTGTGCGGCGATGTCGGCTACGGCAAGACCGAGGTTGCCCTGCGTGCTGCATTCAAAGCGGTGCTGGACGGAAAACAAGTCGCCATCCTTGCCCCGACGACAATTTTAGTTCAACAGCACCTGAACACCGTGAAAAAGCGCTTTGCAGGTTTCCCCGTCACGTTTGATATGCTCAGCCGTTTCCGTACGCCCAAGGAGCAGCGCGACATCATCGCCCGGCTTAAAGAAGGCAAAATCGACCTGCTCGTCGGCACCCACCGGCTGCTTGCCAAGGACGTGCAGTTTAAAGACCTCGGGCTGTTAATTGTGGATGAAGAGCAGCGTTTCGGCGTTAACCATAAGGAAGCAATTAAGCACCTGAAAACCAAGGTAGATGTGCTCACCCTTTCGGCGACCCCCATTCCCCGCACATTGCATATGAGCATGGTCGGCATTCGGGACATGAGCATACTGGAAGCTCCGCCGGAAGAGCGGATACCGGTAAAAACATATGTGACGCCATACGACGAAACCATCATCGCCGAGGCCATTCGACGGGAGTTAGCGCGCGGTGGGCAGGTATACTTTCTGTACAACCGCGTACGATCCATCGAGCGGATGTTTGAGCGGCTCAAGGCGCTGGTTCCGGAAGCACGCATCGGCGTTGCCCACGGCCAAATGCGGGAGAACGCGCTGGAGGATGTAATGCTGGATTTTTATGCCGGGGCTTTTGATATCCTGCTGTGCACCACCATTATCGAAAGCGGACTGGATGTGCCCGAAGCCAACACCCTGATCGTTTTTGATGCGGATCGCTTTGGCCTTTCGCAGCTTTATCAAATCCGCGGCCGCGTTGGCCGCAGCAACCGGCAAGCCTATGCCTACCTTACCGTACGCCGCGATAAACTGCTCAGCGAAACGGCAGAAAAACGCCTTTCCGCCATCCGAGAATTTACAGAGTTCGGCGCCGGATACCGCATTGCAATGCGCGATCTGGAAATTCGCGGAGCGGGCGATGTGCTAGGGCCGGAACAGCATGGCCACCTGAGCACCGTAGGATACGATATGTATGTAAAGCTGATCGAGCAAGCCGTTGGCGAAGCGCAGGGCCATGAGGAAACCCCGGAGCTGGATACCCGCGTGGAGCTTGCGGTGGACGCTTACCTTCCGGAAACCTATGTGCCGGATGAACCCCTGCGTATCGAAATATACAAACGCATTGCCATGATTGAGGATGAAGCCGGACGTATGGACACCGAGGAAGAGCTAATTGACCGTTTCGGCGATATTCCCCAGTCCGTGCAAAACCTGATGCACATCGCCCAGTTGCGCGCGGTAACCCGCCTGCTCGGTGTTACCCACCTGTTCTTGCGCAACGACGGTGTACACCTGCGGCTGGACGAAAAATTCCTGCCAGACCCGATGGCGCTGTACGCCGCCGTTTCCCAAACGGACGAACGCATTGCCTTCAGCATGCGGCAGCCGCCTGAAATGGTGATTAAGCAATCTGGCCTTACGCCGGATACCGCGCTGCCGCTTTGTATTGATCTTCTGACCCGCGTGCATACTCTCACACGGGAGTTTATCGAAAAGCAAAAGCAAAGCCATAAGGAACAAAAACCGACACCCTGATTGCTCTCCCAGCGTTAAGGGAAGAACAGCGAATATAACGATGAAATCATAAAGACAAGGCGGACGCTTCCATTGCATCCGCCTTGTCTTTATTTTCTGTGGTTACGTCTATCCAGCCCGGTTTACACCGTCAGATACCAGTATATTCCATACTTATCTACCACTTCCGCACAGCAGACACTCCATGGGAGCGAGCCCAACTGCATCATAACGTGCCCGTCTTCTGCCAGCAGTGTAAATGCATTGCGCACCTCATCCGCGCTACCAAGCGTAAGCCCATAACTCATGGTAGGGCGTGCGTTCTGTAACGAAGCCTTTAACATGAACTGTTCAAACGCATCGTTATCATTTTGCGATTCGCTGACGGCAAATACCTCTTCCCCATCTTTACATAGCGCCGCGTGTAGATAGGTGCCGTCCGGGAATAGCTCGTGGTACCCCAGCGTCAGCCCGAATGCCCGGCTGTACCGCTCAACAGCTTCCACCGTATTATGAATATAGAGTGTTGCGCCCAACTTCATACGCATTCTCCTCCTCCTAACGGTTTGTAAAAGCCCGCGGATAAACACGCGGGCTTTAATATGTATTCCCTTTTTACTTTTGTCCGTAATAGGCGTTTGGCCCATGTTTGCGCTGGTAATGTTTTTCTTTCAGGTACGCAGGCATGTCTTCCCGCGCCTGTGCCAACGGCAGGGCTTCAGTATGCCATGCCATCATCGCCACTTCATCCAGCACAACAGCATTATGTACGGCTTCCATAGCATCTTTCCCCCAGGCAAACGGGCCATGGTTGCGCACCAGTACGCAGGGAACAGCCTTGGTGTCCAGTTGATTATCTTCAAAATGGGAGGCAATCACTTTGCCGGTTTCCAGCTCATATGCACGCCACACTTCCTCCTCGGTAAGAGAACGGGTAATGGGTACCGGACCGTAAATATAATCCGCGTGCGTGGTGCCATACGGCGGTATCTCACGGCCAGCCTGCGCCCAAATGGTCGCCCAGCGGCTGTGGGTATGCACAATGCCCCCGATTTCGGGAAATCGGTTATACAGCTCCATGTGGGTTGGCGTATCGCTGGAGGGATTCAGTTTCCCTTCCACCTGATTGCCTTGCAGGTCCATAACCACCATATCATCCGGGGTCAGCGCCTCGTAAGGTACGCCGGAAGGTTTTATGACGAACAAACCGGCTTTACGGTCAATCCCCGATACGTTGCCCCACGTAAAGGTGACCAACTGGTGCGCAGGCAACAGCATATTTGCGTCATAAACAACTTTTTTCAGTTCTTCAAGCATCGGATTCACTCCTCTGATTCCTATCGGTTCCGCCGGCCGAATTGCGTGATCGTTACATCGGTTCAATACAGCAGGCTTACAGTAACAGGTATGCCCCGTCAGGGAACGCCCCCCGGTTTACACCTGCGCCTTAATCACCTTTAAACGCTTCATAACGTCATTCGCGCCACGGCCAAAATAATCATGCAAGATACGGTATTCGGCAAACAGCTTATCGTACACCTTCGCATTTTCCGCAATGGGGTGATATACAATATCCTTAACCTTACCCATATCGCGCGCGGCGGTAAACACATCGTCATACCCGCCAGCCGCTTTGCCCGCGGCAACAGCGCCAAAGATTGCACTGCCCAGCGCAGGGCCCTGCATCGTACCCGCAATTTTGATATCCATCCCGAGTACATCGGCATAAATCTGCATCATCATGGGGTTTTTCTGGCTGATGCCTCCGCTGGCCAAGAACGCGTCCACCGCCACGCCGTTCTCGCGGTAGTTTTCCACGATCATCCGGGTGCCGTATGCGGTCGCTTCAATCAATGCGCGGTACATATCTTCCGGTTTGGTTTGCAGGGTCATACCCAGCATCATACCGGTTAAATCCACATCCACCAGTACACTGCGGTTGCCATTCCACCAATCCAGCGCAACCAACCCATGCTCGCCTACCTTCTGCGCGGAGGCCAGTTCGGTCAGATACTGGTGCACATTCATGCCCTTTGCTTTCGCAGCCTCATAATAGCTGGCTGGGCAGCAGTTATCCACAAACCAAGCAAAGTGGTCGCCTACACAGCTCTGCCCCGCTTCATAGCCCGCATAACCGGGCATAATTCCATCTTCCACCACGCCGCACATGCCGGGCACCTGTTTTTCAACATCGCCCATCATGACATGACAAGTCGAAGTACCCATAATCGCCAGCATCTGTCCGGTTTTATCAATGCCCACAGCAGGCAGGCATACGTGCGCATCTACATTGCCGATGGATACGGCCGTTCCCTCCAGCAAACCCAGCTTGGCAGCCATTTCCGCCGTCAACCCGCCCGCTTTTTGCCCCAGCGGTGTAACCGGGCAGGACAGCTTATCGGCGATTACATTTTCCATGCGCGGGTCCAGCGCTTTGAAAAAAGCCTGATCCGGATAGCCGGTGGTTTTATTGTACATCGCTTTGTAACCTGCACAGCAGGAGTTACGGGTTTGCACGCCGGTCAGCTGCCACACAATCCAGTCCGCAGCCTCTACAAAGTCATCCATCGCCTCGTAAATCTCAGGCGCCTCATCCAGAATCTGCCACAGCTTGGGAAATAGCCACTCACTGCTGATTTTGCCGCCATAATTTTGCAGCCATTTTTCGCCGCGCTCCGTGGCAATCTCATTCAGTTTGTTTGCCTTATCCTGTGCCGCATGATGCTTCCATAGTTTGATATATGCGTGCGGATGATCGGCAAACTCCGGCAGTTCGCAAAGCGGCGTACCGTCCCGTTTCACCGGGAGCACTGTGCAAGCCGTAAAGTCCGTGCCAATGCCAATCACATCTTCCGGCTTTACACCGGAAGTTTTCATTACTTCGGGAATCGTGCGGTACAGTACATCCACATAATCCTGCGGAAATTGCAGCGCCCAATCCTGCCCCAGTTTTTTCCCGCTGGGCAGCTGGGTATCCATCACCGCGTGCGGATACTCGTATACGGCGGATGCAATTTCGTTACCTGTACCTACTTCTACTAATACGGCGCGACCGCTAAGCGTGCCGTAATCCACACCGATTGTATATTTGCTCATCCAAATAAGCCTCCTTTGCATTCTTCGACAGCGCCGAAGTTGTACGTACCAATGATAGTACGATCATAGCATAAAACGCCTGCTGAGGCAAGCGTTTTAGTGTTTGAATTTTCAGGAAACCAGCGCCCGGATACAGCCGGTTTCAGGCTATTCCTGTGGCCGGTTCAGCACGCGCACGCTATCCCGTTCTACCAGGCTCCATGGGAGAATCGCGCTGGTTTCACGTTTCCCCGCCATAATGTTCATCAACTTTTCCGCCGCGACACGACCAAACTCGTCTTTGGGGTGCGCAAGCGTCGTCAGTTTAGGGTGGCATACCCCGGCATAGGCGCTGTTATCAAAGCTGATAATTGACAGATCGTCCGGTACGGAAATATTCTGCTCGCGAAGTACTTCCATCAGTTCCAGCGCAATCTCATCATTATAGCAAACGACCGCTTCCATACCGTTATGCAGGCTATGGATAAACGCTTCACCTGTTTGGTCGCGTAAGAAACGGTTCTTATTCTCGGTTGTGAACCAGCATACCATTTCATCCTGCACCCGCAGGTTGCGATCCTGCAGCGCCGACGAATAACCCTGATAGCGCAGATGTCCCTGCATATCATCACTCTTGAAAAGTCCGCCGATGCGCGTAAACCCCCGCTCCGCTAAATAGTTAGCTGCCATACGACCGCCGCGCATATCATCCATGACCACGTACACAGCATTGGGCAGTTGGGGATAATAGCCGTTGATGAATACAACCGGAATATTCCGCTCCCACAGTTTTTCATACAAAGCGGTATTCGGGTTGGGTAGCGCCGTCTTGGTGCCTTCTACGATCAATCCATCCACCGGGGATTCCAGCACACGCTGTAACAAAGAGCGCTCATGATCGGTGCGGTTGTAGGTGGCTGAAAGGCTCATAATGCAGCTTTCCGCCGATAGCGCGCTTTCCACGCCGCGTACGATGCTGGGGAAAATATAGTCCGTTATATAGGTCGTTATGACCCCAACATTGAGAACGCCGCTGTGTTTGCGAGCCCCGTGGCTAACGTACGTACCACTTCCGCGGCGGCGGATGACCAAACCGTCGTTTTCCAATAATGAAATGGCCTGCCGAACCGTTTGCCGGCTGACGCCAAACTTCAGCTTCAACTCTGCTTCCGTCAGCAGTGCATCGCCATCTTTATATTCCCCGCTTGCGATTGCGTGCCGCAGTTGTTCGGCCACAAACTGGTATTTCGGTTCCATATATGCCTCCCCCTTGTATGGTATTTTCCATACAACCAGAACATTGCAAATGTTGAATAGGTTAGCGCTATTTTACCACGGAAAAGCAATCTGCACAAATAAAAAATGAAAAATAGTACGTACAGCCGCCATTTCGCAGGGATATTATTCCACTTATTATCCTAACTTACTATGAATTTATGCCAAATCTCGGAATCCCTCGCCCAATACTTCATACGCCTCGGTGATAAACACAAAAGCAAGCTCGTCTTCCATCCGTACAACCGTTTTAAGGCGAGTTACTTCCTGCGAACTGACAATACATAGGATAACCGGTCTTTTTTCCCCGTTATAGCCGCCCCGCGCTTCCAGTATCGTTAGCCCTCGGCCGATTTCATACAGCAATCTTTCCCGCACTTTCTCAGTCTGGCTGGTTATGATATAGCATGCCTTTTGCCGGTCAAAGCCCTGCACCACAATATCTACAACGCGCGAACCGACAAAAATGCTGATGAATGCGTATAATGCGGACTCTACGCGGATAAAAAACCCAGCCGCAAGAACGACGCAAAAATCAATAAAAAACAGAAACGCGCCTACCGATATATGTTCAAAACGGGTATGTACCATCCTCGCGACCATGTCGCTGCCACCCGTCGTCGCGCCTCCGCGAAGGATCAACCCCAGCCCGATTCCCATCAATACACCACCGAACAGGGACCCCAGCAGCATATCATTCGTAACCGGTTGTAGCGGCAGCCAGTCGATCAGCAGAGAAAACAGCACCGTCGCCACCAACGAGCGGAAAACAAAAACACGCCCCATCGAGCGATAGCCAATCAGAAATAATGGTACATTTAGCAACAAGCTGACCGTACCAACCGGCGTTTGAAACAAGGCATGCAAAATTGTCGCAATACCGGTTAAGCCACCCGGCGCCACATCGTTCGGGATTAAAAACATAGGATAGGCCATCGCGCCTAATACACAGCCCACCACAATTTGCAGGTAGGCAGTCAGGCGCTCGTTGCGCAGGATGACGGAACGTAATCTCATAGCTACTCCTTTGTTGCCTTCGCAGTTACGGTGTTTTACCGCACGTGAAAACGAGACGCACCTTATTACACGTCTCGTAAAGCGGTAACATTGAAACGATAACACGTTTCAGCTGCTTTCCTCTGCTGCCACAGGCGTTCATCAGCGGTCAATAGAATTGTTTTTCTATTTCCAAGTCATTATATCATATTTTAAGTCCTCGCGATAGCGGAAAACTACGGCGCAACAACCAAACACCATCGATTGTACCGTACCTTTGTTGAATGCCCACATCTTGGGCTTGCATATCAGAACACATGTTTGTATAATATAAGCGAACGCTTGTTCTTTTTGCCGCATTGCAGCCGTTGAATCGCTCGCATTTCGGCACCATTTTTTCCTCGATTATGCGAACATTAGTTCTTTAGGGGCGATCGTATGAGTAAAGTGGTTCTGCATGCCGATTTGAATAATTTTTATGCTTCGGTTGCCTGTATCATCCATCCAGATTTGCGGGAACTTCCACTAGCCGTATGCGGGGACCCTACTTTGCGCCACGGTATTGTGCTGGCCAAAAACATGCCCGCCAAACGCAATGGCGTTATTACCGGCCAAGCCATTTGGCAGGCGCGGCAAACCTGCCCGGATTTGCATACGATACCGCCTGATTTTGAGTCCATTTTGCATTACAGTGGCACAGTACGGCGGATTTTTGCGCGTTACACCAATCGCGTACAGCCCTTTGGCGCGGACGAAGCCTGGCTGGACATCAGCGGTCCCGGCGTAGAAATCGGGGATGGCCTGCGAATTGCCAACCATCTGCGGCATACGGTACGGGAGGAAACCGGCC
Organism: Candidatus Limiplasma sp.; assembly: GCA_963675655.1. Classification (GTDB taxonomy): domain Bacteria; phylum Bacillota; class Clostridia; order Christensenellales; family Aristaeellaceae; genus CAXXOK01. The sequence goes on along the minus strand of OY776489.1, from coordinate 2,365,575 downwards.
TTACCCTCAGCGTCGGCGTTAGCGACAACCGGGTATTTGCCAAACTCGGCAGCGACTTGAAAAAACCGGACGGCGTATCCGTCGTATGTGAGCAGAACCGTAAAACGGTGTTGGACCCTTTGCCGGTCAGTGATTTGCTGTTTATCGGGCGTGCCACCACACGCAAGCTGCAAGCCATCGGCATCTTTACCATCGGCCAGCTGGCCGCGGCAGATCCCGGTGCGCTGAAAGCGTTGTTTGGGAAAAACGGCCTGATGCTCAGTGGTTTCGCGCACGGTCACGACGCATCCGCCGTCATCGCCGAAGATACGAAGCCGAAAATCAAGAGCATTGGCAACTCCATTACCGCCGCCCACGATATCCAAACCCCACACGATGCACGCATTACGCTATATGGGCTGTGCGAAAGTGTCGCTTCCCGGCTGCGCAAACACCATTTTACCGGGAGCGTCATCCAAATTTCCATACGCAATTCCCAGCTGGAGTGGATTCAGCGGCAGCGGAAGCTGGATTATACCACCAATTGCAGCTTCGATCTTTTCCAAGTCTCCTACGAATTGCTAAACGAGAACTGGCAGCCCGGAACCCCCTTGCGCTCCCTCGGCATCAGTGTAAGCCAACTTGTTCCCGCCGGGATGCTGATGCAGCTTTCCTTTTTACCGGAAGACGCGGCGCGGCAGCGGCAAGAAATTTTGGAGCAAACCATCGATGATATCCGCGACCGCTACGGTCATTTCGCCATCCAGCGCGCCATTATGCTGTATGACCGTGCTCTTGGCAAGATCAACCCGGAAGAAGAACATGTCGTCCACCCCGAGCCCTATTTTAAATAAACCGTCGGAGGCAACCCTGCTTGTTCCCTTTCCCCTGCGATGTATACCCGGCTGTATTAAAGTGCTTCCGGTGTGTTATTACGCTATTATTAAACTTTATATTGCACTGGACACAATAGTTAACGTTCACTTTGCACCCGCACAATGCTTTGGTTTCAATTCAACCGATATCCCCATGCCATAAGCTTCATCATTTTTTAGACAACAAAACAGGGAGCCCTCGGGCGGTTTCGAAAGGGAGAAACCGCCCGGGGCTCCCACAGGAAGGCCCCGTGCAAACCCCACAGGGAAGGGCTTGCACTCTTATGTTACAGGGAATGGATGTCGGGCGTTCTATGGTATCCCGCAGACGTTTCCGAACGTCCCGTTTCCCTACTGGCGCTGCGTGCGCCGCTTGTAAACCTGCATTTTGTGGAATTATTCCACATCCTGCAACGCGTCGTAACCTTCTTCGCCAGTACGTACTTTGATAACATTCTCCACATCGTAGATGAAGATCTTGCCATCGCCGATATGACCGGTGTAGAGGGCAGCCTTCGCCGCTTCGATCACAGTACGAACCGGAATCTTGCAGACCACGATTTCGACTTCGATCTTCGGCAGGAGCGTGCTTTCCATTTCTACTCCGCGATAGTACTCGGGACGACCCTTCTGCATGCCGCAACCGAGAACCTGCGTAACCGTCATACCCGTTACGCCGATAGCGTCCATCGCTTCTTTCAAGCGTTCGAACATGCTCTGCTTGGTGACAATCGCCACTTTGGTGATCTTCACGCCGGCAGCAACCGGGGTGCTCTTATCCACAACAGGTACAGCCGCATCCACAGGAGCGGTGCCCATTTCGGATACAACAGCCTTGCCCATCGGCACTTCGCCAAGCACGGGCATGAAGTCCGCATAGCTGCTGATGAGTCCGTGTTCTTCGATATCCAAGCCGCGAATTTCTTCAGAGGCGGATACACGGAGACCAGCGGTCTTCTTGATGATGAAGAATACGATCGACATGGCAACCGCTACGTAAGCTCCAACAGCTACAACACCCAACGCCTGTACACCCAGCAGGTGCCAGCCGCCGCCGTAGAACAGACCAGCGGAGGTATCGAACAGGCCAACCAGGATGGTGCCGACAGCGCCGCAGACGCCGTGAACAGCAACCGCGCCTACCGGATCATCCACTTTCAGTACTTTGTCGATGAACTCAATGGCGAATACAACCACGAAGCCTGCGATAACGCCGATGAAGAACGCGCCAACGGGATTAACAAACGCGCAGCCAGCGGTGATCGCAACCAGACCAGCCAGAGCGCCGTTGAGCGTCATGGATACGTCGGGCTTTTTGTAAACGATCCAAGTAACGATCATTACCGTTACCGCGGCAGCGGCAGCAGCAAGGTTCGTAGTCATAAAGATGTCGCCGGCAGCAACAGCGTTGCCGCCTTCAATGCCCAGCGTGGAGCCGGGGTTGAAACCGAACCAGCCGAACCAGAGGATGAACACACCCAGCGCGCCAAGCGTGAGGCTGTGGCCGGGAATCGCATGAGGCTTGCCTTCTCTGTCGTACTTGCCAATACGGGGGCCAAGGAAGATAGCGCCAACGAAAGCAGCAACGCCACCAACCATGTGTACTGCGGTGGAACCGGCAAAATCTTCAAAGCCCATTTGGGCCAGCCAGCCGCCGCCCCAAATCCAATGGCCACTGATCGGATAGATCACCATCGAGATGACAGCAGAATAAATACAATAGCTAATGAACTTGGTACGCTCTGCCATCGCGCCGCTTACGATTGTAGCAGCCGTTGCGCAGAACACGGTCTGGAACATCACGAAAGTGAGTCTGGAAATGTTGTCCGGATTGCCAAAGGCATCTCCGCTCAGCAGGAAGCTAATCTGGCCGATCACCCCGCCCTTGTCCGAACCGAACATGATCGAGAAACCGATGAGCCAGAACACAACCGAACCGATTGCGAAGTCCATGAGGTTCTTCATGATGATATTACCGGCGTTTTTCGCGCGTGTAAAACCGGTTTCTACCATGGCGAAGCCCGCCTGCATGAAGAATACCAATGCAGTGGCCAACAATACCCATATTGTGTCAGCGCTTGAAATGGTGGATACGATCGTCTCCATTCCTTTTCCTCCTCATAATAAGTATCAAAAAACAAGCCTGCGATACGCTCGACATTGAGCGTTACATGCGTAGTGAAGGAAATTCCTTCAGTCCAACGTATAGCGGCTTGCTTTTCTACCCTGTTGGTGGAACAACCATTCGCCGTTCCACCCGGCAAACGTTTTGTTTGCCAGGATTGGACATATCTCCCGCCTTCCGGTTAGTAGCCGGTAAGCCGTAGAGCATCGTCCGGGGTGTCCCCCGTTTACGGGTGAAATATCCGTAAACGGGAGACCAAATGAGCTTTGCGTATGTAGATACGCTTTACCCGATTAGACGTACATCAGAATATCCTGATAGGTGGGCATCGGCCAATACTTCTTGGCGACCATACCTTCCAGAATATCCGAAGCCTTGCGCACTGCATCCATCGCAGTAATGATGGAATCGCGGGAATAGGTCGCCTGCGCGATCATATCCGCATCCGTATCCTGACCGGCAATCGCCTTATCCAGCGTGTCAATCGCGTTGTACAGGGCAGCCGTCTGCTCGCTGAGCTTGTTCAGCAGCGCCTTTTCGGTTTCCATGGAGATGGAAGCGATTACGCTCTTCTTAAGTTCCGCCTCTTTGGCGACTTCGTTGGTGAACTCAAGGGCAGCAGGCAGGATCATATTGCGTGCCATACCAGTCATGCACTCCGCCTCGATGTTGATCACCTTGACGTAGTTTTCCAGCTTGATTTCGTAACGGCTGTGTACTTCCGGCTTGGAGAACACGCCATGTTTTTCGAACAGTTCAATGTTTTTCTCGGCAATGTAGTACGGCATTGCATCCACGGTGGTCTTGAGGTTGAGCAAGCCGCGTTTTTCGGCTTCTTCCACCCAAGCGGGATCATAACCGTTGCCGTTGAACACAATGCGCTTATGCTCGCGAATTACGCGGCGGATGAGCGCGTTGAGGGCGGAAGTGAAATCGTCCGCTTTTTCCAGTTCATCGGCGAAATTGCCAAGGCTCTCGGCAATGATGGTGTTGAGCACCACGTTGGGGCCGCTGATCGACTGCGAGCTGCCCAAGCTGCGGAACTCGAACTTGTTGCCGGTGAAGGCGAAGGGAGAAGTACGGTTACGGTCGGTAACATCCTTGGGGAACTCCGGCAGGATGTCCACGCCCAGCAGCATAGACTCACGCTCGCGGGTCTGATAAGCGCTTTCGCTGATAATCGACTCGATTACAGCGTTGAGCTCATCGCCCAGGAAGATGCTGATGATCGCCGGCGGCGCTTCGTTGGCACCCAGACGGTGATCGTTGCCCGCATAGGCAATCGCCACACGGAGCAGATCCTGATAATTATCTACGGCTTCGAGCACAGCGCTGAGGAACAACAGGAACTGCGCATTTTCGTTGGGGGTATCGCCCGGCTCCAACAGGTTCATACCGGTGTTGGTGGACATGGCAAAGTTGTTGTGCTTGCCGCTGCCATTGATGCCGGCGAACGGTTTTTCGTGAAGCAGGCAAACCAGATCATGCTTGTCGGCAATGCGCTTCATCACTTCCATGGTCAGCTGATTGTGATCAGCAGCGATGTTAACGGTGCTGAATACCGGCGCCATTTCGTGCTGGGCGGGAGCCACTTCGTTATGCTGGGTCTTGGCGTATACGCCCAGTTTCCACAGCTCCTCGTTTAGGTCTTTCATGAAGGCCAAAACGCGGGGGCGGATCGCGCCAAAGTAATGATCGTCCAGTTCCTGCCCCTTCGGCGGCTTTGCGCCAAACAGGGTGCGACCGGTGCTAATAAGATCCGGGCGCTTTTTATAATCTTCTTTGTCGATCAGGAAGTATTCCTGCTCGGGGCCGACAGTGGGGTACACACGCTTTACGTCTTCATTGCCAAACAATTTCAGCACGCGCAGCGCCTGTTTGTCCAGTGCCTGCATGGAGCGGAGCAACGGGGTTTTTTTGTCCAGCGCTTCGCCGCCGTAGCTGCAAAAAGCGGTAGGGATGCACAGCGTGCCTTCTTTGATGAAAGCAAAACTGGTCGGATCCCAAGCCGTGTAGCCGCGGGCTTCAAACGTTGCGCGAAGGCCGCCGCTGGGGAAAGAGCTGGCGTCAGGTTCGCCCTGCACAAGCTCCTTACCGCTGAACTCAAGCTGTACGCTTCCATCCCCCTTGGGCTTGATGAAAGAGTCGTGCTTTTCAGCCGTAATGCCGGTCATCGGTTGGAACCAATGGGTGTAGTGTGTTGCGCCCAGTTCCAGCGCCCAGTCCTTCATGGCGTTAGCGACTACGCCCGCGACCGCCGGATCAAGCGAGCGTCCCTCTTCAGTCGTACGCTTGAGGGCCTTGTAGGTTTCCTTGGGTAAACGCTTCTGCATGACAGCGTCGTTAAATACTAACTCTCCAAACTTCTCGCATGCATTGCTCACGTAGCTGTCCCTCCTGTGATTATTGGCCTTTCTCTAAGTGCCTTTATATACGAGAACGGCGCTGACGGATCATTTAATAATCCCAGCGCCGTTGCTGTATGGTGGGAGTATACCTTGCCTGCAAAAAAGTGTCAAGTCCATTCCTGTATTTCGGATGTATTTATTTGTTACATATACTACGTACCTGTTGATACGCATGCGTTACAGCCCTCTTTTACGGCTGCGCAGAAGCTTCCGGGGTTACCGTGGCTTCCAGTTGATCGTTCGTGTTTTCGGGTGTCGGGGTTGCATCGGCTGTATCCGCCGCATCGCTCGTCTGCACAGTAGGCAGCCCGATATACGGCAGTAATAGCAGCCCGCCACGTACGGCAGCCTGTCCAAGCAAGGCTTCAAAATCTGCAACATCCATATCGGCAAGAGACTGCGCCGCATTCGTATCCACAGCTTGCGGCGTCCACATACTGGTCGTTTTACCGGAGAAGGAGATCGTAATCGTTTGGGCTTGTTCTTCCCCGGAAAGTACCAGCGATAAATCCAGCGCTGTTGAGGCATTCTTTGCCTGTCCGCTGCTGCATACGGTTTGCAGCGTCGCCGTAAACGGCGTAAACGCAACAAACGAAGCCTGTTGCTCGGCTGTCGGAGTTTGCACGTCATCATCCGGGTTTTCCGGCGTATACTCGGGCGCAAGCGTCAGCTCAATATTGCGCTGCAGAAAATCCTTACCCAATTCATCCGTCCCGGTTGTAAGCGCGCTGCTCACCGTAAACGCTGCTGAAAATGTCCGCGCTGCGTTTGCTGTTTCATCCTCGCTCACGCTAAAGGCTTCCGTACCGGTCGGCTCCCGCAGCACCGTGCCCTGATATACCTTGGTGCCGGTAAACGTATCGTACACCTGGTACGCAATCCGAATGTGCCGCGTTTCTCCCGTTAACTCAATTGTATTGGTCTGTGGCAGGTCGCTCTCGCCCGGAACACGTTGATAGGTTAGTGTGGCGGCGCCGCCTTCGCTGTCGTAAAACGGCAGGGAGAGCGTAAGCCCCAGCGTATCTCCCATCAGGCTGACGGTACGGGAAAGCGTTACCTCCCCATTCAATGGCAATTCGTCAATCGCAAAGAAATAGTAATTTTGCTGCTCCGGGTTCAGGTACAATTGTACATCCTCGTCGGGCAGTATCTGGGCGAGAACTTCCAGCAGTTCGTCATCCCCCAGTAAATCCAGCACCATTTGCTTCAGCTGTGCTTTCATCGCCGAAGCCGGGATGCTGTAGTCAATCACCATCGTAGTCGTGCCATCTTCCGTTTTACCCAAAATCGGCGCTTGGCGGTAGCTTTCCAGCCACAGGTCGATCTTGGTTGCATACGGATCGAGCAATTCTTCCCAGTTAAAATTCCCGGCATCCAGCGACGTCCCCAACGCTCCGGCCACAAAGCTGGTAATTCCGGGTAATGCTGATTGATTAAAAATAGCGGCTGCTTCCGAGGTCATTGCATTTTTAACCGAGGTTTGCCCGGCGGCAGTATCCACCTGCGCCGCGCCTTGCCGCAGAATATACCACCCGTCGCCTAGCAGCGAGCTTTGCAGTGCAGCCAACCCGGACGATAAGGCTACTTCCGCCGTCGCCAATGTTTTTTCACTGTCGGTTAAGGCGAATGTCAGGCGATTTTCCGCAGGCGTCTGCGTAGCCGTATCTTCCCGTGTGTAGATATATGTCATGTCCACCGTCAGCGGTTTGATGGTCGTCAACGCATCGCTCTCACGCCCGGCATTTGCAGTCGATTCAAGGGTCAGCGTACCCGCAAAACCGCTGCCCGCCTGCAATTGCTTTACCAGCTTCTCTTCTACTGTATAGTCCAAATCGGCAGTTGTTTCCGCCACCGCGCAGGAAAACAACAGGTTCAACGTTAACAGGCAAGCAAGCAGACGCATTGCGGTGTTTTTCATGGTGCCCCTCCTTATTCCCATCGGCGCTGCCGATGGACGGCAATATTACAGTTCGTCCAGCAACGCCAGAAACGCGGCATAGTCCGTATCGGTCATGCCGTCTTGCAGCAGCGCAGCGTCATCATCGGGCAGATTGGCGATAGCGAGGATCAACCGGCTCGCCAGATGCTGTGCTGCTTCCGTTAGCAACAGCTGCACCGTATCTGCATCCGCCTTGTCCAAATCGATAGCTTGCAGTGACTCTGTTTTGGAAAAGGTCGTAAGCCCTGTCGGCGCGGAGCCAACCAGATAAGGCGAGCTATCTTCCTGGGGTTCCGTTTGGGAACCGGTGCTGACATCCGCAGCTATCTGCTCCAGCGAGCTGACAGGCGCAGCGGTATCATCCGCCATTTCCCCATCCGCTTCTGTTTCCGGCGAAATAATACTGACCACTACGCCGCCAGCCGTATCCGTTTTCTCCGTCTTATCATCGGGTTCCACCTTTGCCGTAGGTTTGGCCGCATCGGCTGCCAGCGTCCAGGCCAGCTCGCGTTCCACGATTTTATCCGTCAGTGTTTGGTAAACCACCGTGCCGGAGACCGTGTTTACACCATTGTCAGGGGTAAATAGTAAATCTACGGTCGTGTTGGTTGTATTCTTTGTTGTATCGCTGCTGACTGTCTGGGCGATTACGCTGCTCATCACCCCTTGACAGGTCATTCCGTCGTCCGCATCCACCGCGCCGGAAAGATCAATGGTTTCGGTATCTTTATCGGTAATGCGGATGCGTTTGAGCGTTGTTGTCGCTTCCAGATCGATACTATATTGATCACTTCTGCTGGTTTGCGTACAGATTGCTCCGATAATCCTGCTATCACGCTTTCCGGAGCTTTTGGTAATTTCATATTTATATGTATCCGTGCGCTCAATACCATCTGTGGTAAAGGCCCATTGGAATGCCAACGCGCGGCGAATACCGTCCGCGCCGTATACGTTTCCCTTCATATATACACATATATCCTGATCGTCGGCATTGCGGTACAACGCAACCACAAAACCCTTGGCAAACGTCATCCCGGCAATCTCCGTGCGATAGGTATCATCCATCCCGCAAGAAAGTACTGCGCGCAGTTCGGGCAGCAGGCTTTCACTCTGTTCCGTCGTTAAGCGGGCTACACGGCTCCATTTCCCGCGGCCAATATGCTTAATCGAATAATTGGCTGATTTTTCAGTGGCATATTCCTGTATGCCATCCGTCAGCTTCTGATAACAGGCTTGCAATTCCTCAATCGCATTCAGCAGGGAAAATGCCTGTGCCACGTCCGAATTGTTTACGATTTCCGTATCTTCTTCCGCCATATCCGCATTGGCATCCTCCGCCGCTTCATCCCCCGTAAAGGAAGACAGCACATCCATCGGCGACGCGTTTTTAGCAGTCAACGTACGATTCGGCAGAAGCGATGTAGTCAGTGTATATACGCCGTCCTGCGCCTGTTCGTTCCAGTCCATCAGCGCTGTACCGTCCACGGCGATCTGCGCATCCGTTTGGCTGCTTTCGCCCGACTCCTTTACGTTCGCATCGATCGTAACGTGGGATAAAACACCGTTGAGCATCGTAAGCGTATCATCGGTAAACGGAAGCAAGGTGTTTACCGTAAGCGTTGCCGAAAACCGGAGCGCATCCCTGCCGGTCAGCCAGCGTGAAAGCGCATTGTCCAGCGCTGCCATGTCCGCCTGCGCGGGCCAGCAGCATCCCAATGCCAGTATAAGGGCAAGTCCGAAAGCCATTAACCGTCTGCTCAATGTTCCTCCCCCTGTTCCTGATCCTTAAACAGTGTTTTAAGCAATGCTTTTTGTTCTGCGGCCGTCGCTGCGATGTTGAGCGAACGGCGCATCGCCGCCGCTCCCCGCAACCCGCTGATATAATGCCCTATATGTGTACGCATTTCGCGCACGGCGACCTTTTCCCCTTTATGGGCAACCATCAAGTCGATATGTTCCAGCGCCAGCGCCAGCTTTTCTTCCGCCGTTACAGCCGTTACCGGCTGTCCCGTCAATATGGCGCCAACCTGTGCAAACAGCCACGGATTTCCCATAGCGCCGCGGCCAATCAGCAGGCCGCTGCCCCCCGATTGTTCCATGGCGCGCACTGCATCCTGCGGGGTAAATACATCACCATTGGCTAATACCGGAATCTTCACCTGGCTTGCCACCGTAGCAATCGCCGCATAATCCGCCTGCCCGGAATACATTTGTGCGCGCGTACGGCCATGGATGGCTACCCATTGCAACCCGGCCGCCTCTGCCGCCTGCACAAGCTGCAAAGCGTTCATACTTTGCTCATCGTACCCAAGACGGGTTTTCATGGTTACAGGCAGTGAACTATGGTTTTTTACCGCCTGCATGATTTTGGCCGCCAGCTCCGGCGTACGCAGCAGCGCGCTGCCCTCACCGGACACCGTTACTTTGCGCGCGGGGCAACCCATGTTGATATCAACAGAGCAAAACCGCCCCATTTCACAGGCGCGCGCAGCCGCTTCGCTCATAACGACCGGGTCTTTCCCGAATAACTGTATCGCAGTGTTATATTCCTGCGGTGCGGTTTCCAGCAACTGCAGGTAAGCGGGGTTGTCCCGCTTGGCACACATCCAGCCTACCGCACTGACCATTTCCGTACAGGCATACTGCGCGCCAAACCGGTAGCACAGCACGCGCATGGGCATATCCGTTACTCCTGCCATGGGCGCAAGGCCAATGAACGGCGGTGATCCTGCCTTATGCAACTGCGGGTTGCGGGGTGATGACGCGGCAAGTGCCTCCTGATCCAACATGCTCATGCCAGATGGGACGCGCGCGGGAAGGCAGCAATATGCCCCATCGTAGCCGCAAACGGAAGCAAGGTAAGCTCGTACACCTCATTTATTCCACAGCCCTGCGGCGGCGGTTGAATGATGCCGCTGCGTGCCTGCCAACGCGGCGCAACGCTCGCATCCACCTTCACATGCGGTTTGCCCTGTTCCCAGGTAACCGTCGGCTCCGCTTCTTCATCCAGCGCATACTGCCATGCCGCGTTTTCATCCGGCAGGGGCAGCGCCATCAGGTAGGGGCCGCAATAGACACTCGCGCTACCGCGGAAACCATTTTCCACAAAGGGACGGCAATCCAATTGCAGGGTTATGGTATCCCCGGTTGTAAACTGGCGCTTCACCACATGTTGGCTACCGCACTCCACCTCCTGCGGTTTCTCACCGCAGATGGACACCGTTGCGCCCTGTGCGTAGCCCGGCACATGCAGCGATAAAGTGAACTCAACCGGCTGCTTGGCCTCAACCGAATACTTCAGTCCATTTCCACCTGTTTTGCGTGCGGTAATCCGTACGGGCACACCATCCATACGGGTCAGGCAAGCGCCCTCGTAAGGCAGCATAACTGCCAACTCGTTCTCGTTTTTCATCATCCAAATGGAGCGCCGCACAGCATACATCGCGCGCAGCAGCGCCGCGCTTTGCTCGGGTGTGGCAATCGTCGGCTGGCAGGTTGCATCCGTCGCCAGCCGATCCACAACCTGCCCGCTGCATACGCCACCCTCCTGAAAGAGACCAGCCAACGCATTTTCCACAATGCGCTCTATCCGCTCCGCAAAGGACACATCCCCGCTGGCAGCCAGCAGATCATGCAGGGTTTCAAGCTGCGAACAAATCGTAACCAGATCGACCGCCCGCGCCGGGTCGCGCCCAGCCAGATACGGATCGGCGGAAAATGCGCCATGCGGCATACCGTGATACCGCTGCAACGCGGCAACACCCGCTTTGGACGCACCCGCATCCCGAGAGGAGCCGCTGTATAAAGCCAGCCCGGCGGTAATCGCCAGTGCGTCCGCTGTCAGTTTACCGGTACCCAGCATCCGCATACGGCGGAAATACTGCGACGCTTCATCCATCGTGTCGTCCGCTACCGGTTCCGGCACGAACGACTTTAAAAACGGAAAGGAATGGAACATGCCGGATACATCCGGCAGCTGTGCCCGCAGGCGCTCCATCAGCGACAGTAAAAACCGCTGTCCCGTACGCCGGTACAGTTCCATCGTAATGCGAATCGCATCCGCCCCCACCGGCATGAGGGTATATTCATCAATCGTCGGCATTGCCTCGGCAAAGTCGCGCATAGCGGCCAGCACCTGCAACATTGCTTCCCTATCCTTTTTCGCGGAAGCAATCAGCAATCCGGCACGCACCGCGTCCAGATAGACGCGGGGTTCCTGTGGCAAGTGCGCCGCCATGGCGGGCAAGTTCGGCATCACCGGCATATCGGTGTACTCGCCAAGTTTACTGGCCAGCACCGCATCCAGCGGCGTTTGCGCAGCCAGATCCACCGTCTGTAGCGCCTTTAATGTCAGCCTCTCCAGCGTGCCATCCACATGGACGGCGCTATCGGGCAGGGATACACAGGCGGGGTCTACCAGAGGCGCGCGGCAAAAGGAATCGTATGTGGGCATTGTTCTCCATCCTTGTTGGACTGCTTTGGCGCTTCCCCCGCAAAACGAATCGTTTAAAGCCGGAAAACACAGCAGCCGAAATCATTGGCAATTCTACAATATTATATATCGTTTTTTAGCATCGTCAACCCTACCGCCTCATATGCCGCAAACTACACAGGCTCAAACCCATGACTCGCGCCGCTATCGACAAGCATGAACGGAGCGTGTATAATTGGGAAATACTGATTGAGGGAGGCTGAATGCCATGGTTCGCCACATTGTTATGTTCTGGCTCAAGGATAAAAACCCTGAACTGGTTGCTGAAACTGTATCCCTGTTAAACAGCATGAAAGGGAAAATTCCCGGTATGCTTTCGCTGGATGCTGGCGCGGATTTTGCGGGCAGCGCACGCAGCTGCGACATCTGCCTGTGTGAGACATTTGATACCCGCGAAGCGTTGGAAACCTACCGCACACATCCGGTGCATTTGCCTGTGCAGGCACATATGCACGCCGTGATGGATCATTCCACCAGTGCCGACTACGAGGTAGACCCCGCGTGAGTACAGCCAGCCCAAGCAGCGGCGGACGGCTTTGGATACGGCTGATTCGCGGGCATCGCGCCGTTGGCGACATTACCGTAGCCTGCACAGTGGATCGCCCGCAGGATGCGCTGCGGGAAGCGATGTATGAGCTGGATTTGAGTATGCCCGTCTGGCTACCGCGCCACCAAAGTGATTGGGACGCCTTCAAGCTGGCCCGTTTTACCCAAGAGCACTTTATGGAGTCGATCACCTTTGACCGGATGGAAGTGCATTACATCGCTCCGGATGCAGACCGTAAACCCCCGCGTTTTACCGAGACGCTGCCAAGGTAGCGTACATGATAAAAATGTTTACAGGCATGTGGCTGCGCCTTGACAACGGGCACGATCACATGCCTGTATTCTATTATGGTAGGGAAACATCAGCAGAAAAACAACTGTGTTATCCAGCCTGTTTTCCGTGCATAAAAAGAACATTTTCTCCTGCCCACCACATTACCCGGTAAAAATTGCCCGATGAACAGCGCAGGCAGAAAAGCCGCTTGAGAAAGTACGTTCCCTGCAACGCACAGCACATCGCCAATGTTCATATTATCACCAGAATTCGCCTGTTTTCCAGTACGTTCAACGCCCATAAAAAATGTTGAAAAATAGTTAGACTTCTGTCGTATTTTTTTCACACCGCTTAGCCAAAGCCTTGATTTGGTCGTTTTTTTTCATTCCCGACTATGGTATACTATTACAGACTTGTTTACATATTCAGCAATTTTGTATTTGAAATTTACGAATCGGCAGGAGGTTCACCTATGGCAACCGGCACATTCCACTCCGCTCGATTGCAAGGCGCAGCCGGCATACCTCCCGCCAAGAGCGAGGCTCACCGCGCGTTGCTATTGGCCGCGTTAGGTCGCACGCCCTGTACGCTGCATGGTTTTACGCCTCCGTTATGTGATGATACACAGGCGATGATCAACGGTGTTACCGCCCTTGGCGCTACCGTAACCGCATGGGAGGATATGCTTTTAGTCGCTCCGGCGCCGGACGCGCCCGTTTCACCGGATCCTGTGCTATGCGATGTACATGCCTGCGGCGCCGCCCTGCGCATGTTAATCCCCGCCTTTTTAATACGGGGGCAAAGTGTAAAATTTGTAATGGACGATGGGCTTTTCGTTCGTCCCCTGGCTGCTTTTGATCCGTTGATTCAACAACTAGGCGCATCAATGGTTCGCACTCCCTCCAGCGAAAGCAGCCGCGCAACCGTAGAATTACAAGGCTATATGCCCGCAGGAGAATACCAGATAGACGGTTCTCTATCCAGCCAGTATGCCAGCGGGTTGTTGATCGCACTTTCCCACGCAAAGGGCGCAGATGGAAAGCCCGCTGCCGCAACGCTTACGGTAACCCCGCCCATCGTCAGCCGTCCCTATCTGGATATGACGCTGATGCTGATGACCCGCTTCAACGTTCCGTATGAAGAACACGGCGGCGGGGTGTTTTTGCTTTCCCCCGCGCCCAAGCCAAGCCCTACGGATGTTACAGTATCCCCGGATTGGTCGCAGGCCGCAGTGATGCTGTGCGCCAATGCCATGGGCAGCGGCGTTATCCTCAGCCATATGCGCGCGCCGAAGGCTGGCGAAGCAACGTTGCAGGGCGATTCACGAATTGTCGAGATACTGAAAATGATGGGGCTTCGCATCCGCGCTTTAAAAGACGGTTTATTTGCCTGCTGCCCCTCGCATGCGGGTCTTTCCCCTGTACAGGTGGACTGTTCCGACATACCGGATTTAGCGCCGATTCTTGCGCTTACCTGCACGCAGGCCAACGGCATTTCTACCTTGACGGGTGTGAAGCGCCTGCGCGTGAAAGAGTGTGACCGCCTCGCCGCAACGCAGGAACTACTTACGCGTTTAGGTGCGCAAATCGCAGTTAGCGACGATGACGATACCATCACCGTACAAGGCCCGGTTACGTTGCAAGGCGGTTTTACGGCAGAGGCACGCGGCGATCACCGCGTTGTAATGCTGCTGGCCGTAGCCGCGCTGCTTTGCAAGGAGCCGATAACCATTGTCGGCTACGAGGCTTTACATAAGTCTTGGCCCGGTTTTATCAAAACCTATCAGTCATTGGGAGGCAACATTACATGAGCAGTCGCATCGGCCGCGTTTTAAGCGTACAAATCTTCGGCGAATCCCACGGGGCGGCAATCGGTGCAACGCTGGATGGTTTGCCTGCCGGGTTCCACGTGGATATTCCCGCGCTCACCGCCTTTTTACAGCGGCGCGCCGCAAAAGGCGGCGAACTTGCCACCAGCCGCCGGGAAGCCGATACTCCGCGCTTCCTTTCCGGGCTGAAAAACGGCGTTACTACCGGGCATCCGGTGACCGCAATTTTTGAAAACGCCGATACCCACTCTTCCGATTATCGTTTTTTACCGGATCGTCCCCGCCCCGGCCATGCGGATTACCCCGCATTGGTAAAAAGCGCCGGATTTGACGATTTAGACGGCAGCGGCCACCACAGCGGACGGCTTACGCTGGCCTATGCTTTTGCAGGTGGACTGGCCTTACAGTTTCTAGCCTCGCAAGGCGTGCGCATCGCCGCGCATGTGCTAAGCATTTCCGGTATTACCGATACGCCCGCAAACCCGGTAGCGCCGGATATGGATGCGCTGTTTGCCGCCCATACCATGGCCGTGCCTACGCTAGACCCCGCCGCCGGAGAAAACATGCGGCAGGCAATTTTGGCCGCTAAAGCGGAGCTGGACTCCGTAGGCGGCATAGTGGAAGTTGTCGCCGCCGGATTGCCTGTCGGTTTAGGCTCGCCTTTTTTTGACGGGCTGGAAGCGGTAGCGGCAACGCACCTTTTCTCCATTCCCGCGGTGAAAGGCGTCGGTTTCGGTGCCGGTTTTAGCGCCGCGGCCATGCGGGGCAGCGCGTACAACGACCCCTACGCCATCCAAAACGGACATGTCCAAACCGTTACCAACCACGCGGGCGGCTTACTGGGCGGTCTTTCCACCGGTATGCCGGTTATCGCGCAGGTCGCATTCCGCCCCACCCCTTCCATTGCGCAGGAACAGAATACAGTTGATCTCTCCGCGATGAAGGATGCGAAATTGGCTGTAAAAGGCCGCCACGATCCCTGCATTGTCGTGCGTGCCTTGCCTGTCGTAGAAGGCGCACTGGCGCTGGCGCTTTGTGAAATGTTGCTGCAAACACGCGGCAACGCGCCCGTGGAGGCTAGGGATGCTAACTAAAAACCAAAATGTAGCTCTCAGCTGCGAGCGTCTTGGCGCGGAGCTGGAGGGTGTATGCCATCACGAAGGGCTGGCTGTATTCGTACCCGGTGCATTGCCGGGCGAAGCGATAACGGCTAAAGTATTACAGGTACGCCCGAACTTTGCCTACGCAAAACTGTTGCGTGTCACCCTGCCCTCACCGCACCGCCGCACCCCTTTCTGCCCGGTATACGACCAGTGCGGCGGCTGTAGCGGACAGCACATGTCCTATCAAGCCACGCTGAACGCCAAACGGCGGCAGGTGTTGGATTGCCTGGTGCGCATCGGCAAACTGCCGCTTGAGGCAAAGGATGTGCCGCCCGTTCTTGGCGCGGAAAATCCAACCCACTTTCGTAACAAAACCAGTCTGCCTGTCGGCGGCAGCGTACAAACCCCTTTGCTCGGGTTTTATAAACGCCGCAGTCACGATATTGTACCGATAGACGATTGCCCTGTCACCATGGGCGATGTTCGCTCCGTGATCGAGGTCATCCGCACGTGGATGACTAAGTGCGATATTCAGCCCTATGACGAATCTACCCAGCGCGGGTTGCTCAGGCATGTTATTGTACGCACATCCCGCAGCGGAGCCGTGATGGTGTTGCTGGTCGCCACTTCCACCGCCCTGCCGGATGAGGATGTTCTCATTCGTTTGCTGCAAAGCCGCGTTACAGGATTCCGCGCATTGCATATCAGCGAAAACCGAGCGCGCAACAATGTGATTCTTGGTAAAACCAGTCAGAAGTTATTTGGAGAAGATTGCATTACCGAAACCCTGCTGGGGCTTCAGTTTGACATTGCGCCACTCTCTTTTTTTCAGGTCAATCCCGTACAGACGGAGCGCCTGTACGAGCAGGTGCTTTCCTTTGCCGCATTAACTCCTGAAGACCATGTTGTGGACGCATATGCGGGCGCGGGTACGATTGCGCTTTGTATGGCTGCGCATTGCAAGCAGGTAGTTGGGCTGGAGATTGTACCGCAGGCTGTGGAAAGCGCCCGGCGCAATGCAGAAAAGAACCATGTTCAAAATGCGGTTTTCCATACCGCTGCCGTTGAGGATAGGCTGGTGCAAATGGTACAGGAGGGTTTCCGCCCCGATGTGGTCGTTTTGGACCCGCCCCGGAAAGGCGTAGATCCCGCCGTGATCAATGCGATTCTACAAGCAAAACCAAAGCGCGTTGTTTATGTTAGCTGCCATGTACCTACGCAAGCACGGGACGCGGCGCTGCTGGCTGCGGGAGGCTATCGTTTTATCGGCTGCCAACCTGTGGATTTGTTCTGTTATGCCGGCGGTATCGAGAACGTACTGTGTATGGAACTCGCGCAATAGCGCTGCTGCCAATACACAAACCCCCTTTCGCCCAGCGGGGCGAAAGGGGGTTTTTTGCATACAACGTTAGCTTTTCACAACCCGTATCATGGTCTTTACACAAACAAGGACATAGGCTGCGTTACCGCGTGCTTGCAGCACTTGGAATGGCTGTTAAATAGGCGCTTTCAGTTTCCTGCATCAGCAGCTGCAACGGCGCATCCGGATCGTTTTTCGCCATCACTAATGCCGCTTCCGTTATCAGTCTGTGCCCCGTATCGGTCGGGTGAATTCCATCGGCACACATTATACTTTCATAATCCGGTTGCGCTAAAAACGCATCCCGTAAATCCAGCAAGCGGCAGTGCGTCTTTCGGGCAACATTGCGCATGGCAATGGCGTAGCGCTCCTGCCAGCGGTAAATATGGTTCACATCATGCAACGCAGCCAGTATGTTTTCCGCGTTCAGTCCGCGTGTGACCCAATCAAAGTATCGCTGTGGGTGCAGCGGGAGCGGCGTAACTAGAAGCGGCTTCATACCGCGCTCGCGAATTGCATTCACAAAGGTTGTCAAGCCATCCATATAATCGGTAAGCGATACTTTCGCCATCACGGCTTCATCTGGATGCTCTGCCACATGGGCCCAATTCAAATCGCAATCGTTACCGCCAAATTCCACAGCGCACAGCGCTCCCGGTACGGTGGTAAAATCGGCAAACCATTGCAAACCATCCAACACGGTTGCGCCCATATTGGAATGGTTGACTACTTTACAGCCAAGCGCATCTTGCAGGTGATTGGCACAGCGCTCCCGTGAAATCGCATAGCGCCCTTTTTCCTCATTATATACAATCCCTCTGGCCAACGAATCTCCCCAGATGTGAATCTCTGGATAGGTCACGTTACCTCACCGCCTTGTCATCTAGTATTTATTACTAGTATACGCCGTATAGTGTTATTGTCAAGTGATTTATTGTAAAATCTTGTTGTTTTTCATATTACATGTTATACTGATTGCAACATAACTGGCATGGAGGGCTACCTATGGAAGATCGTCAAGCACTGTTTGCTGCGCGGCTGGAGTCGTTCACCCCAATTGCATGGGAACTAATACCCGATTTCGGGCTGTATATGGATCAGGTCGTAACCTTTGTCGAGCGGCAATGCGGCACACTTTTTATGGAAGGCGAGCGGGTATTTACCCCTTCTATGGTAAATAATTACGTTAAATTCGGGTTGGTTAACCGCCCTGACGGAAAAAAATACGGGCGCGACCAACTGGCGCAGTTAATGATGATCTGCGTGCTTAAGCAAACCGCATCCGCCGATGGCATGAAGGCGCTTTTACAGCCGCCCGAGGGAACCACCATACAGGCACATTATGAGCATTTCTGTCAGACTGAAAAAGAGATTTTTTCCGCATTGGGCGAAGCGCTGCCTTACCCTTCCCCCATGACATGCGCTGTACAGGGGGCGGCTTACCAATTCCTGCTTAGTGCCTTGCTGGTAAAAACACCCGAACCCAAAGCCGAACCGCGGTTCGAAGGCAAACAAGCCGCCAAGGATGCACCGAAGTCTGCGGAAACCAAGACGGAAAAACAACCTTCAAAAAGCTAATCTATCCTTTTCCCTTGCGATACGAAAGTCTCTTGTGTACTCTCGCTTACCGTTTTGCTTTGCAAAGAAAAATCTTATTATAATCCCTTTAAATACAACGCCTGCGCAAAGCACAGGCGTTATTCTTTAGCTTGTTATCTTATCAAATGTAAGCTTGCTATCCTCCTATAACACAAATGAAAAACAAGCCCGGTTAAAACGGGCGCACGGGGAGGTACGCAGCCGTCTTAACCGGGTGCAGTCGACCAAATAGGAGGCTTACTCAGTCGACTCGGTGTCTGTGTCTGTACACAGGTGTATTGTCCAGGAGACGCTTATTTCTTCACCAGATATTTACGCATATCAATAGCGCAGGCAATCAGAATAACCGTACCTTTGATAATGTAAGTCGTATTGCCGCTGATACCAAGGAACGTCATGCCACTGATGATCAGCTGCATCAGGAACACACCAAGGATAACGCCGCTGATACGGCCAATACCACCAACAAAGGATACGCCGCCGATAACGCAGGCTGCAATGGCGTCCAGCTCGTAGTTCAAGCCTACCGTACCGGTGGACGCGCCCAAGCGGGCCGCTTCGATAAAGCCGGTATAGCCATAGGTTGCGCCCGCCAGTGCAAATACGCCGATAATCACCAACGTTACATTCACGCCGGATACCTTGGCTGCTTCCTCGTTGGAACCAACGGCAAACATATTTTTACCGAAACTGGTTTTATTCCATATAAACCACATAACCATCGTTACAATTGCCGCAAATGCCACGTAGTTCATTACCGACGTTGTGCCGATTTTAAACATGGAATGGGTAACGAAATTGGTTGTGTAGCTCACGTCCAGGCTGGAGATCTGCTTGGCTCCGGAAAGCGTGAGGTACACGCCGTACGTGATAAGCTGGGTGGACAGCGTGACGATGAAGGGATGCAGCTTGAACCGCGCAACACAGAAGCCGTTGAGCAAGCCGACGATGCCACCGATGATCATCGCGAGCAGAATTACCAGCACCAGGGGCTGCGGGCCGATGTTTTCAAAAAACTTTCCCATTACCCCTGATTTTTGCAGCAGTATCGCGGAGGTAAACGCAGATAGGCCGACGACACGGCCTGCCGATAAGTCCGTACCGGTCAGGATGATCGTACCCGCAATACCCAGTGCCATCGGCAAACGGGCGGCCGTAAGCGTAAATATGTTAATGATCGACGCGGTCTTCAGGAAAGCAGGCCGCTGGGTTTGAATATAAATAACCAGAATAACAATAATCAAGATCATTGCGTGATCCAGTAACCAGTTACCCACAAATCGCGTTCTATCCTTGTGGGACATCTCTTTGTACGCTTCCATTCGGCGCGCGATGCCGCTTTTCGCAGCAGGTTTTTGATTCTTATTCATATTGAAGCGCTCCCCCTTTATACGTATTTGGCCGCCAGGGTCATTATTTCTTCCTGCGTGGTTTGGTTTGCGTCCACTTCGCCCGCCAGCCTGCCGCCAGACATAACAAGAATGCGACTGCATACACCAAGCAGTTCGGGCATTTCGGACGATACCATGATTACCGATTTGCCTTCTCTGGCCATTTCCATAATCAGCTGATAGATTTCAAATTTCGCGCCCACGTCGATGCCGCGGGTTGGTTCATCCAACAGGAAAATGTCGGGATTGGTTAAAAGCCAGCGTCCGAAAATAACCTTTTGTTGGTTACCGCCGGACAATGCGCGAATCTTCGTCATCTGTGTTGGCGTTTTGATACGCATGGCGTTTATCGACCAATCCGTTTTTTCCTTCATTTCTTTATCGCGCAGGTATAAATGGTGATGTACATAACGCTTCAAGCTGGAGATAACCGTATTTTCACGAATGCTCAAAATACTGAAAATACCCGTAGCGCGGCGTTCTTCGGTCACCATGGCAAACCCGTTTGCGATGGCTTCAGTCGGCGAGTGGTTACCGATTTGTACCCCGTCTTTATAAATCGTGCCCTCTTTCCGGGTCGCAATGCCAAAAATACTCTCCAATAGCTCTGTACGCCCGGAACCGTCCAGACCAGCCACGCCCAGTATTTCACCCTTGTTCAGTTCAAAACTAACGTCCTTCAGGTCGCTATACAAGGCGGTGAGGCCGTCGACCTTCATAACGCACTCGTCGGTAACGGTATAGTCCTTCGGCGGGAAGCGGTTGGTCAGTTCACGGCCAACCATCAACCGGATAATCTCGTTCATCGTCAGCTCGCTGGCAGGGCGCGTTGCCACCCATTGCCCATCGCGCATGATGGTTACTTCATCCGATATCCGAAGGATTTCCTCCATTTTATGAGAAATATAAATAATCCCGCAGCCGCGGTCACGCAGCATATTGATAATCCTAAACAGGTGCTCCACTTCCTGCTCTGTTAAAGAGGAGGTGGGCTCATCAAACACAATCACCCTGGCATTGAAGGATACCGCTTTGGCGATTTCCACCATCTGCCGCTGGGATACGGGCATCGTACTCATAATCGTTTTTGGGTTCACATCGATTTCCAGTTCGTTGAAAACCTTCATCGTCTCGTCAAACATTTTCTTTTGCGAAACAACGGGTACTCCTTTTTTCACCATTGGATAACGACCCAGCCAAATGTTATCCATTACGCTGCGTTTCAGCGCCTGGTTCAGCTCCTGGTGTACCATTGCAACGCCGTTATCCAGTGCTTCCCGGCTGGATTTAAAGTTGACTTCCCGGTCATTTAGGTATATGTGACCGGCGTCTTTGTTATAAATGCCAAATAAACATTTCATCAGCGTCGATTTGCCGGCGCCGTTTTCACCCATCAAAGCATGTACTGTCCCCGCCTTAACGGTAAGCGAAACGTCATCCAGTGCTTTCACGCCCGGAAAGCTTTTTTGGATGCCCTCCATGCGGAGCAAAGCTGTATTGTTTTCCATCCGTGGTCCCCCTTTCCGCATCATCCATTTCGCGGCGTGCGAAACCGGCACGCCCTGATACGCTCATCCCGTTTGCGGTTATGTAGAACAGCCAATAACAACGGTACCATGATCGCGTCATGCATCCGTTGTCAACTGTTAAATTTTGGGGGGAGGGACGTTTTCCGCCCCTCCCTCCGAAGCATTCGCCTGTCTGCTTATTCGGCTTCGCCGGTGTAAACAGCGTAAGGAATGTTAACCTTCCAATTGTCTACGATCTCATAGCTCTCGTTGAGGTTTGCGAACTTGTCTTCACCAGCAATGATGTTGGTGGCGATGGTCGCAATGGCGTCCGCCATACCAACCGCATCCTGCTTGATGGTTCCGGTCATACGGCCTGTCGCAATCAGCTCTTTGGCGGTATCGGTCGCATCAACGCCGAATACGGGGATCACTTTATCGCCTTCCACGCCGGTGTTGTAGCCAGCGTTGGTCAACGCGTTCACAGCGCCCAGCGCCATGTCGTCGTTGTTGCAGATAACCAGTTCAACCATGTTGCCGTTGGCTTCGTTATACTGCGCCAGAATGGTCTGCATGTATTCGAAGGAAGCCTGGTTGGACCATGTGCCATTTTGGTCAACAAGGTATTTATTGTCGTTGCTCTCATCGTAGAAAGCCAGTTCGGGTTTGCCGGCGGCAGTCAGTACGGTGTTAGCGTCTTCTACGCCGTACTTGGTGCGCGCGATGGCTTCCTGGTTGGATTCGTCGCCTTTGAACATTACGTAGGAGATGACGCCGTCGCCGTTTAAGTCGATTGCATCATAGTTGTCCACAACATACTGGCCAATCATTTTACCCTGCATGATGCCGGCCTGCTCGTAGTTGGTGCCTACGAATACGCACTTATCATAGCTGGTAACAACTGCTTCGCTTACCGAGCGGTTGAAGAATACCAACGGAATGCCCGCAGCTTTGGCGTTGTCCACAACGTTCTGGGCAATGCCGTCTGCGCCGGTCTCGCAAATGTTAACCGCCAACAGGCTGGCACCGCTGGCGATTGCCGTGCTAATCTGATCCGTCTGCGTCTGCTGTGTCGCATTAGCATCCTGATCCACAAAGTTCAGGCCCTTGGCAGACAGCGCGTCATCCAAAGCGGAACGTACGCTGGACAGATAAACGTCGCTGAATGTATACCAGAATACGTACGTGTCGTTTTCTGCGCTTGCGCTTACGCCGAAGGTAAGCAGCATAGCCAAAGCCAGGGCAAGAGAAAGAATCTTCTTCATTTAATTAACCTCTCCTCGTTCAATTTATGCAATACGCATATCGCATTTGCCTTATTATAGCGTTTATCGA
Source organism: Candidatus Limiplasma sp. (assembly GCA_963675655.1). Lineage (GTDB taxonomy): Bacteria > Bacillota > Clostridia > Christensenellales > Aristaeellaceae > CAXXOK01. The sequence goes on along the minus strand of OY776489.1, from coordinate 2,342,813 downwards.
CCAATCATGACATTCGTTTTCCGACTGACAATTGTAGAATTCCTATTTTCTTTATTAACGAATATTGCAAATGATACAAAAATTAGGGTACACTATTATGCATGGAGGACGTAAAAATGTACAATCTGATGCTTGTTGATGATGAATCCGACATTCGCGAAGGCCTGCAGGAGATCATCCATTTTGAGGAACTGGGTTTTCAGGTCGTCGGCGAAGCGGAAAACGGAATTGAGGCTTTGCAGATTTGCGAAGCGCTCAACCCTGACGTGGTCATTACCGACATTCGCATGCCGCTGATGGACGGCATCACCATGTGCCGCGAGATGAAAAAAATATTGCCGATGGCGCACTTCATTATATTGAGTGGGTATGATGATTTTGAGTACGCCCAGCAAGCCATCGAAATCAATAGTATGCGCTATTTGTTAAAGCCGATTACCTCTATTGAATTTACCAAAATTCTCACCAATATCCGAAAAACGCTGGATGAAGAGTTCGATCAGCGGAGAAATCTGACGATGCTCAAGCAGCATTTTCAAACCAGCTTGCCGTTGCTACGCGATATGATGCTGTCCTCGCTGGTATCCGGAGCCATGCCTGTGGATGCGGCTCTTCGCGCTGCACAGCGCTATTCCGTCGAGCTGGAAGCGGCGCATTACGTTGTAGCGTTGCTGCGGGTAGCCGGAAACGGCAGGCATGCCCCGCAAGGCGCGATTGAGGACCCCGATTTGCTATGGGTCGCCATACAAAATATTGCACACGATGTGCTGCTGCGCAGGCATAAAGCGCATTTTTTCCATCACAATAACGACGAAATCGGCATCTTATTCCTGTTGCCATCCGCAGATGACGCAGAATTTGCCGGTGTGTTAACTGTATTGGAAGAAACACAGAAAAACATTGAGCATTACCTGTCTACCAAAGTATATGTCGGAGTCGGCGCACCCTGCGGCCGTCTGGATCAGCTAAATCTCTGCGCCAAGCAAGCGCTTTCCGCGCTGGATCAAAGCAGCATTCTGGCGGATGGTCAGGTGGTTTGTGTTACCGGCCTTGCGGACCATGACCGTCAGGAGCCGGTCGCCGACCCGCAAACGCTGCGTGCGCTGGCTAACGCCCTGAAAACCTATAACCATGAAGAATGCAAAAAGCTGATTGATGATTTGCTGGATGCGTTGGTGCAGTCCAAGCCAACCCCACGCATGTACCGCACATACATGATAGACGTTTGCGTCACCCTGATGCGTAGGGCACGGGACATCGTGACTGAATCGGAAGAGGAACCCGATAGTTTTGAAAAAACGCTGGATGCGTTGCTGCACTGCCCGCCGGTACAGCAGGCGCGGCAATTGTTGTACGACTATTGCGACGCATTGATTCGCGCCATCGATATCAGCCGGGTTAGTAGCAGCCAAAAGCTGATTAATCAGGCGACTGAAATACTGATTGCGCAGTACGATCAGGAAGATATGAGCATTGAAGCCATCTGCCGGCAGCTGCACATTTCCACCAGTTATTTCAGTGTGCTGTTTAAACGGGAAACCGGCAAAACCTTTCACCAGTATCTGGTGCATTTGCGCATGGACAAGGCCATGACCTTGCTGGCCATTGGCATGGAGAAAACTGCGGAGGTAGCGCAGGCGGTGGGCATCCCCGACCCCAGCTATTTCAGCTACGCATTTAAAAAACATTTTGGCATATCGCCGTCGCAGGCGCGCAGGAAACGGGGGCAGCAAGATTGCGCAGATTCGTAAAGCGGAGCCAAAGCCTGCAAACAACGCTGCTGATTTCTTTCATCGCCTGTATCAGCCTCATTCTGGCATTCATCGTCGCCGCGGTGCTGCCCAGCACCTCCAATCTGCTGATGCAAAACGCGATTGATCGCACGCGTGAAACTGTGCTGCAAAGTGCAGGCAGTGTAGACATTTATGTTAGCAGTCTGCTGAGCACTCTCAATTACACAGCTGCCGCCATATCGGATACCATCGGCACGCAGAACGATGACGCTTGGCGGCAGCATGTGGATTTCCTCAAGGAAAGCAATAACGACATTACCACAATCGCCGTTTTTGCCGCAGACGGTTCCGCCCTATATACGACAGGCGGGGCTTTAAACGAACCGCCCGCCACCGTGCGCACAGCGGAATGGTTTCAAAAAGCCTTGTTATGGCAGGGCGCGTCCACCTACTTTTCCTCGCCACACGTGGAATCGCTCTTTGGCGATCAGCGCAGTTTTATTATTACACTATCCCATGCCTTTTATTATTACGATGATGCAGGCGAGCAGCAAACGGGCGTACTGCTGATGGATGTTAGTTACAGCGCTTTCAGCGAATTGACGGAGGACACCAGCCTTTCCACCAGTGGCTACCTATATATACTGGATGAGAATAATCAGATTATTTTCCATCCACGCATCCAAATGCTATACAGTGATCTGGCGCAGGAGGATACCTCTGCGGCAGTCAGCCAAGTACTTGGCAATACCAGCGATCATGCCGATGGCCGCGCCCGGGCTTTGATTATCACCTCGTTGTCCAACACAAGGTGGCGGCTTGTTGGTGTTGCCTATTTTGATGAGATATCACAGCTGCAAAGTGCTTTCAAACGCATCATCGCCGTTGTTATTCTCTGTGCGGCGCTGCTTTCGCTCATCCCCGCATCGTTGATCGCACACAGCGTAACCAAGCCAATTCTTCATTTGGAACATAAAATGCAAAAGGTGGAAGCCGGCGATTTATCCGTTACCATCAGCGAACGCAGCTATACAGAGATTCGCGCCGTATCGGTCGCTTTCAACCACATGCTCGCGCGTATCCGCATGCTGATGGATCAGGTTGTGCAGGAGCAGGAAAAGAAGCGCCTGTACGAACTTAACGCATTACAGGCGCAAATCAACCCGCACTTTTTATACAACACGCTGGATTCGATCATCTGGATGGAGGAGCGCGGTAAAAGCCGCGAGGCAATCACCATGGTTTCGGCGCTGGCCCGGTTATTCCGTATTTCCATTAGCAAAGGCCGACCAACCATCTTCGTGCATGAAGAGCTGGAGCACGTACGCAATTATCTGATTATTCAAAAAATGCGGTTTAAAGAAAAGTTCACCTATGAAATCACCATGGAGGAAGCCGCCCGGAATGAGCAGACCATTAAACTGATCATTCAGCCATTGGTGGAGAATGCCATTTCCCATGGATTTGACCAGACGCTGAATGACGAGCTGCATATTACCGTTTCGGCATACATGTCGCCAAGCGCGCTGATATTTTGCGTAAAGGATGACGGCGTAGGTATGCCGCCGGAAAAAGTGGATAGCCTTTTGCAGATGCCGCCCGGCAAAAGCGGCATTGGGCTAAAAAACGTTCACGAACGCATCCAGTTGATTTGCGGCAGCCAATACGGGCTAACCATACACAGCGTTGAGGAGGAAGGCACCATCGTATACGCTCGCCTCCCCCTCCACCTGGAGGTGTCGGAATGAAGAAACTATGGCTGCTCATTTTTATTTGTCTAACCGCCGTTGCTCTACTCATGCTTTCTATCACAGCCAGTGATACCCAACGCACCACACCGGAAAGCTCCTGCCATGTTGCTTTGCTGACAGCAAACGAAACCGGCTCGCTTTACCTGCAAATCAAACAGGGTGCTTTGGACGCAGCCGAATACCTTAATGCCGATTTAACCATTCAAACCATCAACGCCGCCGACCCGCAAGCGTTAGCAGAGGAACTGCATAACGGTGAAACGATCGCCGCGATACTTTTTATAGACGATATAGATGCAACGGCTGTATGGGTTTCTGCTTTGCAGGCCAATAATATTCTAACCGTCACGCTGGGGAACGATCTGGGCGATTGCGCTATACTAAACGATACAGCCGCAAATGCCGACGCTTTTATCGATGCTGCCTCCGCCTATGGCAGCGGTAGACTGTTGCTGGCCGGAAGCGGCAACGAAGATTTGTACAGCGCAATTCTTGAAAAATGGCAGGGGGATGTGCTGAGATTGCAATTCCCAGCTGATGCCGCCGGTGCGCAAGACGGGGACGCGATTATCGCGCTGGACAGCACAAGCGCCAAGACAATACTAGGTTTAAAAGAATCAGGTATTATACCCGCCGGTACACCGTTTTTTTGCTATGACACGGGCGATAGCCGCGCCGACGATCTGGAAACCGGGATGATACAGGGGATGCTGCTGCTTCGCCCCTATACCGTAGGATACCGGGCACTGCAAACAGCGCAGCGGGTATGCCAAAATGAAAATGCCGTCCGCACCATTCACGTTGCCGCCGCCATGATCACGAGGGATGAAATGTATTTACCGGAAAATGTAAATATCGTTTTCCCGCTGCTGCAATAGGGAAAGGAACATAAACATGAAAAAACGACTGCTCCTCACACTGCTGTTCTGCTGTCTGCTCTATTCCTCGGCAACCGCAGAAGAACCTAACATTGCCTTTTTAGCCTATAACTCGCAGGATACTTTTATCGCCAGTGTAATTTCTCAGGTGGAAGACAGGGCTGTCGGCGCCGTGACGCTTACGGTGCTCAACGCAGAAAACAATCAAAACACGCAAAACAGCCAGTTGCAGCAGCAATTAGCCTCCGGCGTGGATGCGGTTATTGTGAATGCGGTAGACCGCACTGCCGCCGTTTACCTGATCGGGCTTGCCATGCATTACGATACGCCCATCGTGTTTTTTAACCGCGAGCCGCTGTATGAGGACCTTTGCCTGTATGATAAAGCCTATTACGTCGGTACCGATCCAAAGGAATTAGGCACCCTCTGTGGGCAGCTGATTGCCGATTACTTTCACACACACCCGGAAGCGGATGCAAACGGGGATGGAATCATCCAATACATTTTACTCAAAGGCGAGCTGGGACATCAGGATGCTGAATTACGCACGTTGTACTCCATTCGGGCAATTCAGGATGCCGGTTTCACCCTGGAAAAGCTTGCCGAGGAGGATGCGCACTGGGAGCGTGCAAAGGGGCAGGAAGCGATGGCCGCATTTTTAAACGAGTTTGGCAGTAAGATTGAATGCGTCATTTCCAACAATGATGATATGGCATTAGGCGCTATTGACGCGCTCAAAGCTGCCGGTTATTTTACCGGGGACCTATACATGCCGGTGGTGGGCGTGGATGCAACCCGGCAAGCCATGGAGGCGCTTGCGCAGAAAACGCTGCTGGGCACGGTGCTCAACGACGCAATCGGGCAGGGAAACGCAGCATTTGACCTGGCATTGTTGCTGGCCTCCGGGCAATCTACAGATACGCTTGCCTATACAATTCAAAACGAAAAATATATTTGGATTCCCGGTTGCGCCATTCCATCGGCGTCTTGATTCTACCCGTCTTATTCCCACATACTGTTTACAGCGAAACATTGACATTCCGGCGTTTTTTGAAGTATGATAAACAGGTTCTGAACCCGCATGCTTACGCTTGGGTTCTTTTGCGCAATCACCATGCCGGTATATAAACAGGCATTGAATAAAGGAGAAGAGCTATGTCCATGCTCAAGCAGAAGATTAAGGATCGTAGCGTAACGCTTGGCGTCGTAGGCCTGGGTTATGTGGGGCTTCCGCTGGCAGTAGAAAAAGCCAAGGCGGGCTTTTACGTTATCGGTTTTGACGTACAGGAAGAAAAGGTGGATATGGTCAATCGCGGCCATAACTACATTGGCGACGTTGTGAATCAGGATTTGGAATCCATTGTCGCCAGTGGACATTTAAAAGCTACTACGGATTTTGCTTCTGTAGCCAGCTGTGATTGCGTCTGCATTGCGGTGCCTACACCGCTGGACGAACACCAACAGCCGGATATTAGCTATGTGCGTGCTTCCGCCGAAAGCATCACCCCTTACATGCATAAGGATATGCTGATTGTGCTGGAGTCTACCACCTACCCTGGTACGACTGAGGAGCTGTTGCGCCCCATTCTGGAAAAGAGTGGATTTGTCTGCGGCGTGGATTTTTACCTCGCATTCTCCCCGGAACGCGTAGACCCCGGCAACGCGTATTACAAAACCCGTAACACCCCCAAGGTGGTGGGCGGTTACACCCCCGAGTGTACCGATATTGCCGCCACCCTATATGAGGCGGTATTGGAAGCGCCCGTACACCGCGTTTCCTCCCCTGCCGTGGCGGAAATGGAAAAAATCCTCGAAAACACCTACCGCAACGTGAACATCGGCCTGATTAACGAGCTGGCGATGCTAACCGAACGCATGGGTATCAATATTTGGGAAGTGATAGAAGCCGCCAAGAGCAAGCCCTACGGCTTTCAGGCTTTCTATCCCGGTCCCGGTTTGGGCGGACACTGCATTCCGCTGGACCCATATTACCTCAGTTGGAAAGCGCGCGAGTATGGTTTTCATACCTCTATGATCGAGTCCAGCATGATAATCAACGACCGGATGCCGGAATATTGCTGCCAGCGTGCTATGAAAGTGCTCAACGAGCATAAAAAAGCGCTGAACGGCGCGAATGTGCTGGTACTGGGCGTTGCCTATAAGCAAAATATAGACGATTACCGTGAAAGCCCTGCCCTGCGGGTGATTAAGTGCCTCAAGGCAAACGGCGCGCAGGTAACTTATTTTGATCCCTTTGTTCCCCAATATAAGTTTGAGGGCGAAGTGGTATCCGGCATACCGGCCTTAACAGCCGATGCGCTGGAAAACAGCGATCTGGTCATGGTAACAACGGCGCATACCACCATCGACTATGATTTTGTCGCTATGCACGCCCCGATTGTTTTTGACACCAAAAACGCGATGAAGAACGTTGAGAAACGCGATAACATCCGCGTACTGTAAGGAGGCTACCCGGAAATGAGCCAACGGCTCCGCTATGCTTTAATCGGTTGCGGCCGCATTGCGCCCAACCATGTGGCTGCCGTATGCCATAACGAGGATACGCTTGAATTTTGCGCCATATGCGATATAGACCCAGCGCGTATGGAAACAGTTCTGGAGCAATTATCTACTACCGCAAAAAGTAAAATTGCACGCTATACGGATTACCGCCAAATGCTTGCCGAAGTGAAACCCCAGTTGGTCGCCGTCGCAACCGAAAGCGGCAAACATGCCGCCATCGGGCTGGATTGCATCCACGCAGGTGCAAGCGTCATTATTGAAAAACCCTTGGCGCTCAGTATGGCGGACGGACGCGCGTTGATTACTGCCGCACAGGAAGCGGGTGTAAAGCTTTGCGCCTGTCACCAGAACCGGTTTAATAAGTCCATCCAGAAAATCCGCACCGCTGTGGATGAAAAGCGGTTTGGCCGTATGCTGCATGGTGCGGCGCATGTACGCTGGAACCGCGGACCTTCTTATTACGAGCAGGCACCGTGGCGCGGCACCTGGGAGCAGGACGGCGGTACGCTGATGAACCAATGCATCCACAGCATCGACCTGCTTCGCTGGATGATGGGCGACGATGTTGACGAGGTAATCGCCTATACCGATAATTTGGATCATCCTTATATACAGGCCGAAGACACGGGCATGGCGCTGGTGCATTTCGGCAACGGCGCTTATGGTATTATCGAAGGCACTACCAACGTTTACCCACATAATTTAGAAGAGACGCTCTACCTCTTTGGGCAAGACGGTACGGTAAAAGCCGGTGGCAAGAGCGTTAATATTATTGAAGAATGGGATTTCCGCGACGGCCGCGGCGACCCCGCCACCATCAAAATGGAATTTGGTGAAAACCCGCCAAACGTATACGGGTTTGGCCACCGCCCGCTATATGCGGACGTGGCGCAAGCTATTTTGCAGGATCGTAAGCCCTACGTGGACGGCGAAGCCGGGCTGCGCGCGCTGGAGCTGGTGCTGGCGATCTATCGCAGCGCCGCGACACGCCAACCGGTTAAATTGCCGCTGGATGATTGTGCAACCACCGATTTTACAGGGAGGTTCGGCAAATGAACATCCACCCTACCGCTATTGTGGATGAGGGCGCGCAGATCGGCGAAGGTACACGCATATGGCATTTTACCCATATACAGGGCGGCGCGCGCATCGGCAGCAATTGCATGCTTGGTCAAAACGTATACGTCGGCAGCGGCGCGGTAATTGGCGACGATTGTAAAGTACAAAACAACGTAAGTATTTATGGCGGCGTTATTCTCGGCAACGGCGTTTTCTGCGGCCCCAGCTGCGTCTTTACGAACGATCTTACGCCCCGTGCCCGCTACCCCAAAGGTCACGATCATTTTGTAAGCACCCGCGTTTTGGACGGAGCCAGCATCGGCGCGAATGCAACCGTTGTTTGCGGCCATATCATCGGCAAGAATGCCATGATCGGCGCTGGTGCGGTCGTAACCGACAATGTGCCGGACCATGCGCTTATGCTGGGGGTTCCCGCTACACAGCACGGTTTTGTTTGCACCTGTGGCAAGCGCCTGAACGGCTTAAAATGTGAAAGCTGCGGGCGGCTGTACATGCCGGTGGGAGAAGGTTTACAAGAGGTAGACGCGCATAAACACCCTGTGAAATCCTGATGAATAACATTTCCTTATAAACCACGCCCGATACCATTCAAGGTACCGGGCGTTCTGATTGTCGATAAACCCCATCGGGCGGCATTGGAGGGTCGCAACCCTACGATCGTTTTCCGAAATCGGCGACATGCACGGCGATTCCGGAAACCTTGCGATAGCAAGGTTTCTTTTCATGCAAGCTTTAGCGTTATAAATCCACCAGCTGAGCTGGTGAGAATGAATTGCTTTAGCTTTCAGACGTAGGGCGAAGCGAATGACAAGTTGTTTGCCGTCCAAAACATAAACGCATGGATGATGGCTCGTTTACGAGCAGTAGTGCAATCATTGCAATTGATAGATCGTTCAGTGCGTCTTGAGACGCGGCCAGTAAATTCGCCTTGAAGGCGCGGTGCATACCACCGGCTTAGCCGGCGGTTTTGATTTCTTCGTTGCCCGTATGCGGAGCGAACAAGCTAAACGCTCGGTACCATTCAAGGTGCAGGGCATTTATTGATGCCATCATATTGGAGCGTTGCGCTGAAGCTGTAAGGCGTTCATCTAATTAACGCTCAGGTGCTGCCCCGCTTTACCAGTTCCCCGGAGAACACCATTTTCCGGGGAGCTTCCTCTCCACTCAGTACCGAAAGCATGGTGGATACACAATGGTGGCATAGCGTTTCCAGCTTATTATCCACACTGGTCAGCTCCGGCTCGCAGCACAGGCAAAAATGCAAATTATTATACCCGATAATCGCCAGATTCTCCGGTATGTTACGGTGCGCTATCCGCGCGTACTTTGCTGCTCCGACACCCAAAATATCTTCAGAGGTCAGCACTGCGTCAAACCGTATACCCTGCTTGTCCAGCATCATCAGGTAATCACGCACATCCGGCACGCTCATTTTATCTTTTTGAAAATTGTGTATCAGTTCCGGCTGCACGGGTATACCCCGGCTTTTCAGCGCTTCACAATATCCATCTAATTTTTTCTTGCCGCTGTAATTGCGGTTATGGTACAGATAGAGAATATTTTTGCGCCCTGTATCCAGCAAAAACAGCGTAGCATCCATGGTTGCGTGCATATCATCGCACAATACGCAATAAATATTGTCAAGTGGGTAGGATGCATTCAGCAGCACCAACGGTACCTGTTTGGCGGCATTACGGAGGTATTCGTTATCCGCTTCCTTTTCTTCTACAAATGTCGAGCCCATCAGCACCATGCCGTCCACATGCTTACCCAGCAACAGCTCTACGCCTTTCGCGCGGTCCTCCAGCGCTTTCCCGGTACAGGAAAGCAAGCAGTCATAGCCGTTTTCCCGAAATTCGCGTTCCAGATAGCTTAGCGCCTGCGCAAGATATACATCGCTTGCATCAGGGCACAACAGCCCGATAGTTTTCATGCTTTTCAGCCCCAACCCGCGCGCAAACGCATTGGGAACATAGCTTTGCTGGCGCATAACGGCTAATACCTTCTGCCGGGTTTTCTCGCTTACTCTATCGCTGCCATTGAGTACGCGGGATACCGTTGCAATGGATACGCCGGCTTTTTCGGAAATATCATAGATATTCATAAAATCTCCTTTGTAAACGCTTACGCATTTCCCTCACATTCTATTATAAACAACAATGTAAAAAAAGCAATCTAAAACCCTTACCATTCTTCATTCGTTCACACCATCAACTCTATTACGTTAAAAACAAGACAAAGGTTACACATTGACTTACCGTTTCAATCGTCGTAGAATGAAATTGGAAATGTAATTGTTTACATTATTGCCCGTGCCACAGCGCGGCGAGACAGGAGAGGTCCAAAAATGAAAAGATTGCATGGTATCACTGCGTCTGCGCGTCCGGTGAAGGTGCTGCAGTATGGCGAGGGTAACTTTCTGCGTGCCTTCGTCGATTATATGCTGGACATCGCAAACGAAGAGGGAAAATTCGACGGAAGCATCGTGCTTGTAAAACCCATACCTTTTGGATCGCTGGATAGTTATCACGAGCAGAATTGCCAGTATACCGTACTGCTGCGCGGTATGGAAAATGGTGAACGCGTGGAAAAAGCACGGTTGATTACCAGCGTTTCTGACGCGGTGGATTCCTATACGGAGTACGAGAAGTATGCTGCGTACGCCAAGCTGGACACCCTACGCTTTATTGTGAGCAACACCACCGAAGCCGGTATCGTGCTGGATGAAAGCGACCGCTTCGAGCTGACACCGCCCAACAGCTACCCGGGTAAACTAACCAAGTTTCTATACGAACGCGCCGAAGCTTTTGATTACACGCCCGAAAAAGGGCTGATCATCCTGCCGGTAGAACTGATTGACGACAATGGCATCATGCTGAAAAAATGCGTAAAAGCCTTGGCAAAACTATGGAAGCTGGGCGATCAGTTTGATCAATGGCTGGAAGATGCCTGCATATTCACTTCGACATTGGTAGACCGTATTGTCACCGGCTACCCGCGCGATGACGCCGAAGCTCTGTGGGAAAAACTCGGGTATGAGGATCGCCTGCTGGATACGGCGGAGCCTTTTGGCCTGTGGGTAATCGAATCGCAAAAAGACATCAGCAAAGAATTGCCTTTGCCCGAATGCGGCTTACCCGTACTGTTTACCGACAACCAAAAGCCCTATAAGCAACGCAAGGTGCGCATTCTCAACGGCGCACATACCTCCTTTGTACCCGCTGCCTTCCTGTGCGGGCATGATATTGTGCTGGAAGCTATGGCTAACCCGCTGATCCGGTCGCATATGCAGCAGACATTGTATGACGAAGTCATCCCTACGCTCGATTTACCTAAAGGTGACTTGATGAATTTCGCCGAGGCCGTTACCAGTCGTTTTGAAAATCCCTTTATCAAGCATTCTCTTTTGGCCATCAGCCTCAACTCCGTATCCAAGTGGCGCGCCCGCTGCATGCCAAGCTTGCTTACATATTACAAAATGAAGGGGCAGCTTCCTGCCCACCTGACATTCTCACTGGCAGCCCTGATGGCGTTATATCAGGGTGGCAAGCTGGAAGACGGTGCGCTTGTTTGCACCCGCGGCGGCAAACCCTATACCCTTAGGGATGATGAAGCTGTGCTGGCCTTCTTCGCGCAAAGCAGCGCATTACCCGCCGGTGAACAAGCGAAAGCCTTCCTCTCCAATCAAGCATTCTTCGGGCAGGATTTAACCGCGATTCCCGGTCTGCTCGCGAGCGTAACGGCAACGCTGGAAAATATTCAAAATGATGGTGTTCGCGCCGTGATGGAAAAAATGTTTCACAATTAACGGATCCTTCCAGAAGGAGAACCGGTACCACATGCAGAAACACTCCTTTATAAAATACAAATTTAAGGAGGCTCTGTACATGGAAGTACGCATGGCATCTTCCCCTTCGGACGTTAAAACCTATGATACATCCCGGCTGCGCAAAGAGTTTTTAATCGAAACCCTTTTTACGCCGGATGAAATTCAACTGGTATACAGTCATATTGACAGAATCATTGCCGGCAGTGCTGTACCGGTGCATAAGACGCTTTCCCTCTCCTCGGGCGAAGAGCTGCATGCGCCTTACTTTCTGGAACGCCGCGAGCTGGGCGTTATCAACATCGGCGGTGAAGGTGTGATTACCGTAGATGGCAAAACCTACACCCTTGCACATAAGGACGGCATGTATATCGGCATGGGTACAAAGGAAGTGCTTTTTACCAGCGCCGATGCGAACCATCCCGCGAAATTCTACGTCAACAGCGCGCCTGCCCATCGTGTGTGCCCTACTGTGCTAATTAAACCGGAAAATTGCGCGCGTGTTGAATTGGGTTCGCTGGAAGAAAGCAACCACCGCACGATTTGCAAATACATACTGCCCGGCCAGGTGGAAAGCTGCCAGCTTGTTATGGGCATGACCAGCTTAAAGCCCGGCAGTGTATGGAATACCATGCCCTGCCATACCCATGACCGCCGTATGGAAGTGTATTTGTATTTCGATTTGCCGCAAAACGCTCTTGTTTTCCATTACATGGGCGAGCCTTCGGAAACCCGCCACATCGTTATGCGCAACGAACAGGCTGTCATCAGCCCCAGCTGGTCCATCCACAGTGCTAGCGGTACGCAGGCTTATACCTTTATTTGGGGTATGGTCGGCGAAAATCAGGCGTTTGACGATATGGATTCCGTCGCGATGAGCGACATCCGCTAAATGCCGGGGCGGAATGTAAGCGATTTGCATTCCGCCGGCATTATCAAACTTATATGGAACCGATTCCATGCAATGCGATTTTGCAGAACTGCGAACTAGCATTATTCGCAGCCCGACGATTCGATCCCATTCCCCTATTTTTAGGCTCCTGTTCATGGTTTTTTACGCCAATACAGGGTAACTTTACATCAGAAAGGGAGATAACACATGGATATGATCGAAAAATTATCTTTAGCCGGCATTGTGCCGGTTATCAAAGTGGAGGATGCCAACGACGCTGTACCGCTTTGCAAAGCGCTCAGCGATGGCGGCCTTCCCGTTGCGGAAATCACCTTCCGCTCCAACGCTGCGGAAGAAGCCATCCGGCTTGTACATGAGCAGCTACCGGATGTAATGCTCGGTGCCGGTACCGTATTGACCACAGAGCAGGCAGACCGGGCGATCGCCGCCGGGGCCGCGTACATTGTCAGCCCGGGTCTGAATCCTGTCGTGGTGAAGCATTGCATCGACGCGGGTGTGCCCGTTGTACCGGGCTGCGCCAACCCCAGCGATATTGAAGCTGCCTTGTCTCTGGGGCTAACGACGGTTAAGTTTTTCCCGGCAGAAGCGCTGGGCGGCTTAAAACTGATCAAGGCCATGAGCGCACCCTACGGCAACGTTACGTTCTTGCCCACTGGCGGTGTGAATGAAGCCAATTTATTGGACTATCTCAGCTTCCCGAAAATTGTCGCGTGCGGCGGCAGCTGGATGGTGGATCAGAAAGCCATGGCCACCAAAGACTGGGCCCGTATCGAATCTCTCACCCGCAGCGCCGTTACATTAATGCTGGGTTTAGAGCTTAAGCATATCGGCATCAACAGCGGCAGCCCGGAAAAAGCTATGGAAGATGCACAGGCGATTTGCAAGCTTCTGGGTTGGACTGTGAAGGAAGGCAATAACTCCACCTTCGCAGGAGATGCGTTTGAAATGATGAAAAAACCCTTCCGTGGTACGCACGGCCATATTGCCATCGCCAGCAACGATATTCGCCGTGCGAAGTGGCATCTGGAGCGCCGTGGCTTCGCTTTTGACGAAGAAAGCGCCGGCATGAAGGATGGCAAACTGAAAGCCATCTACCTGAAAGATGAGATTGCGGGTTTCGCGTTCCATCTGCTGCAAAAATAAGGGCAGTAACCGCCCTGCCGGTGTACCTGAGCCATTCCGTAAATATGAAAGGGTGTTTTGAGATGAGTATGAAAGTAGTAACGTTTGGTGAGATCATGCTGCGCCTGAAAAGTCCCGGTTATGAACGGTTTTTCCAATCCCCCTCGTTGGAAGCTACTTTTGGCGGCGGCGAAGCGAACGTGGCGGTGAGCCTTGCCAATTACGGCATGGATGCTCGTTTTGTAACCGTGCTTCCGAAAAACGACATTGGTGAAGCATGCCTGCGTGAATTGCGCGGCTTTGGCGTAGATACATCCGCCATTGTGCGCAAAGACGGCCGTATGGGCATTTACTTTTTAGAAACCGGCGCGGTGCAGCGTCCCAGCAAGGTTGTGTATGACCGGGCTGGCAGCGCCATTGCCGAAGCATCCGCTACTGATATTGACTGGGCTAAAGCCTTTGACGGCGCTGGCTGGTTCCATATTACCGGTATCACCCCTGCCATCAGCGAAGGCGCCGCTGCACTAAGCCTTGCCGCGGTTAAGGCCGCCAAAGCAATGGGGCTGCATGTCAGCTGCGATTTGAATTACCGTAAAAATCTATGGAAGTATGGGAAAACCGCCGATCAGGTAATGACAGAATTGGTAAAATACGTCGATACCATCATCGCCAATGAAGAGGATTTCCAAAAATCACTCTTGCTCAAGGCTGAAAGTCAGGGTGCTGTGGAAAAAGGCGAGCTGAACGTGGAACAGTATAAAGCCATTGCCAAACTAGCCATGGAGAAATACCCCAACGTTGCACGCGTTGCCATTACGCTTCGTGAAAGTAAAAGCGCCAACCATAATGATTGGAGCGCCTGCTTGTATAACGGTAAGGATTTCTTTCTCAGCCGCAAGTATGCCATTACCAATATTGTCGACCGGGTCGGCGGCGGAGACAGCTTTGGCGGCGGTTTGATTTACGGCCTCACCCATTACGACAGCGAACAGACCGCGTTGGAGTTCGCGGTGGCGGCAAGCTGCCTTAAACACACCATCGGCGGGGACTTTAACCGCGTAAATGTAAGCGAGGTCGAAAGTTTGATGAAGGGCAGCGGCTCCGGCCGCGTGCAACGATAAGGACTGTCGAAAGGAGAATCATGGTATGGGTGTTTCTTTTTCATTGAAGGGCAAAGTCGCACTGGTTACCGGCGGCGGCCACAGCATCGGTTTTGCCATTGCCAAAGGCTTCGCGCAAGCCGGTGCAACAATTGTTTTTAACCAAAGCAGGCAAGAATCGGTAGACAAGGGGATTGCCGCATTCCGGGAGCAGGGCATCCATGCCTACGGTTACTTGTGCGACGTTACAGATGAAGCCGCCGTAAACGAGATGGTGAAATCGATCGAGCAAAATATTGGCCCGATTGATATTTTGGTCAACAATGCAGGCATCATCAAGCGCATTCCCATGATCGACATGACGGCCGAACAGTTCCGGGAAGTGATCGACGTGGATTTAAACGCGCCGTTTATCGTTTCCAAGGCGGTTCTCCCCTCCATGATCAAGCGCAATCAGGGCAAAATAATCAATATTTGCTCCATGATGAGCGAGCTTGGGCGAGAGACCGTATCCGCCTATGCGGCAGCCAAAGGCGGCCTGAAGATGCTCACCCGCAACATCTGCTCCGAGTATGGCCAGTACAATATACAGTGCAACGGCATTGGCCCGGGGTATATCGCAACGTCGCAAACCGCCCCGCTCCGGGAAAAGCAGGCAGATGGCTCCCCGCACCCGTTCGACAGTTTTATTCGTGCCAAAACGCCTGCCAACCGTTGGGGCGACCCGGAGGATTTAATCGGGCCAGCCGTTTTTTTGGCAAGCGATGCCAGTAATTTCGTCAACGGTCACATCCTGTATGTGGATGGCGGCATACTGGCGTACATCGGCAAACAGCCCTGACACACGTGCTTATATCATAAGGCTCAAGCAGCCATTTTTCCATCAGGGAGCGGTGCAGCGGGGATCCCCCTCCTCCAAGCACCGCTCCCTCTCTTTTCCCTCTGTTTACTATGTTAAGGTAATCTCGCCGCTTGACAAGTATCTGTCTACCAAGTATAATACCGTTGCGCAGTAGCGCAAGGGGTGCTGACATTTGTCGGCTGAGATCGGGCATTGCCCGGGACCCTGGAACCTGATCCGGGTAATGCCGGCGTAGGAATCAATGGAATAAACTCCTTTGATGGATTCCGCGTTGCACTACCCGCAAGCGCGGGAATTTTTCATTTTAAGGAGGGTTTTCCATGAGTTACAACCTCAAACGCCTCACCGAAAGCGCCATTCTGCTGGCTATCGCCACGGTGCTGAGCCTTTTCCAGTTTTCCGGCCCATGGGTGCTGGGCGGCAGCATCACCATATGCAGCATGCTGCCAATTGTTATGATTGCGCAGCGTTACGGCACCAAGTGGGGGCTGCTGTCCGCCCTAACCTTCAGCGTTCTTCAGCTTATCCTGGGCTTGAATAACGTGCAGTATGCACCGGATGCTATCACTGCGATCGGCATTATTATGCTGGACTATGTGCTGGCTTTCGGCGTGCTGGGTTTTGCCGCTATTTTCAATAAAACGGTTGCCGATCGCCGCAAAGCGATTATTCTGGGCATTGCCATTACCTTCTTCGGCCGCTTCCTGTGCCATTTTATCAGCGGCGTTATTATTTGGGAAGCGTTATGGCCCAACGCTCTCGGCTGGGCGCCTGTTGTATGGTCGCTGGCTTACAACGGAAGCTATATGCTGCCGGAAGCCATTATCACCGGCCTTGCTGCGTATCTGCTATATCAGCCGTTGAAAAAGTACTGGCTGGGCGAAGACTTGCAAAAGCCTGTCCGTCATCAGCCCACCGCCGCCTGAAGCACATCATACAATACACAAAATAAACCAGCTGACGCATTTCGCTTATGCGCCAGCTGGTTTATTTTGTGCTCTTTGGGACAGATTCAACATTTTGTTTCCATTTTGGACGTTTTTACCCTGTTGTCCGTGACAATTTTTATCTGCTGCATATACTGGTGGTACGCAGTAAGGAGGCGTCAATATGGGAAAAACAATAGCAGAATGGTCCAAAGCTTTTGCGTTGCGCAGAGTGCTCCGCTATGTGAATAAGGACTTTGATCATAATGTCCCAAAAGTGCTGAACTGGCTGCTCCGCTATGATAAAGGCGGCGGTGTAACCCACGAAACGAAGATGATACAGCAAGCGCTGGCCGACCCGGATAATAACTGGACCCGGCTGCTTCGCAGTTTGTGGACCGATATTGATAACGGCCAAAGGCTACGGCTGTTTGAAACCTTTGTGATCAATAATAGTATGCTGGGAACACCAAGGCAGCGCCGTAATAGTGAAAAGTACGATTGCAACATCCCCTGGGCTGTACTGATGGACCCCACCAGCGCCTGCAATTTGCATTGCACAGGCTGCTGGGCGGCGGAGTACGGCGATAAGCTCAACCTGAGTTTGGACGAGTTGGATTCCATCATCAAACAGGCGAATCAGCTGGGAACCTACTTTTTCATCTACTCCGGCGGCGAACCGCTGGTGCGGAAAAAGGATATTATCACACTGTGCGAAAAACACCCGGATTGTGCGTTTCTCTCCTTTACCAACGGTACGCTGATCGACGAAGCCTTTGCCGACGAAATGCTACGGGTGAAGAACTTCGTACCTGCCATCAGTGTAGAGGGCTTTGCCGAAGCGACTGATAGCCGCCGGGGAGACGGTACTTATACTAAAGTTACGCGGGCGATGGAAATACTCAAGCGTAAAAAGCTTGCTTTTGGCGTTAGCTGCTGCTATACCTCCCAGAACGTAAACGACATCGGCAGCGACGCGTATTTCGATGAGATGATACGGCTTGGCGCCAAGTTCATGTGGTTATTTACCTATATCCCTGTCGGCGGCGACGCGGTACCGGAATTGATGGTAAGCGCCGCGCAGCGGGAATGGATGTACCATCAGCTGCGTGCTTTCCGTAAAACCAAAGCGCTCTTCACCATGGATTTTTGGAACGATGGCGAGTATGCAGACGGCTGCATTGCGGGTGGGCGGCGCTATATGCACATCAACGCCAACGGGGATATTGAGCCTTGCGCTTTTATCCATTACAGCGATGCCAACATACGGACGGATACGCTGCTGCAAGCCTATCAAAAACCACTGTTTATGGCCTACCACCGTAACCAACCGTTTAACGAAAACATGCTCATGCCGTGTCCACTATTGGATAACTTTGGCGCGCTTGCTAAAATGGTGGATGAGAGCGGCGCGCAATCGACCGATTTGCAAAAGCCGGAAGATGTTCATACCCTGTGCGATAAGTGCCAACACGCATCCGCCTGCTGGCAGCCTGTGGCAGATCAGCTATGGGAACAAAGCAACGGGCCGGAACGATGGGCACGTAAAAAACAGCATCTTGCCTCTGCAAAGAAGCGAACAGACCGGCAAGCGGAAAAAACTGCCGTATAAACTGCAAAAGCCAGCTTTGCCTGGAGGCGTCCTGAAAAGGCCGCCCCTTGCAGGGCGGGTTTTTTCGGCGTATGATATGGATAGAAAGCCGGAGGTGGCTATGGATATTCAGCCCGTCATTAGCGCGGCTATCCGCAACGCAGTGCGTAAAGGTATCCGCGATATCCGCCGCGACCCGAACAGGAGCATTCGCATGCTGGTAGAGTTGGGAATGCAATTTGGCACTGGAGCGCAGCAACAGCGTTTTTTTACCGGCGCATACAGTTTGCTCAAGAAACAAAATAGTCCCTACTATGTGCTGGTTTCCAGTCTGATCCAGAACGTTAACCCTCATACGTTGGAAACCGTCGGCATCAACGTTGGGTACTTAAGCTGGACAGTGGGCGCAAAAACAATACGCGCTTATGAAAAAAAACAGGGTGTAAACGTACCGTGGACTTTGCTTGTGGATATCAGCAAATCCCTGAAACCTTCGCTGGATCTATCGGCAATGGTTACGCAGGGACAGCAATTGGGTATCCATACCTATTTTCTTTTCGTCGGTAAGGATACGGCTGATTTGGGTTCGATTTTAACGGCTGCGGAGCAACACCAGAATTGTGCCTTTTTCCTGCTATCCTGTGATGATTGGATGAACCATCAGTTGGCCGATAGCGATGCGCTGCTCAGCAACATTCTGATTGTGCCGCACAGCGGGAAAGACGTCCCACCGGATGTAAGCCAGCGCCTGTCGCAAAAAAAGAGAATGTTTGGGTTGAATTGCACTTATAACGCCGCTACTATAAACCATTATCTTTCGGATGCGTTTTTAAGCAGCGTCGTTCGGCAGGGCTACCCGTTCCTGTTTTTCATCCCCGCAGAAGACTGTGATGATGCCACTCGCGAACACATGTATGAAAAAGTGCTTTCGATACGCAACAAAGGTCGTTTCCCGTTATTTCCCATTGAATTACCCATCGATATTCAGCAAGTGGACCACATCATCTCCAACGAGCGCTGTATGCTCACCCTTGCCGCCGACGGGTCGGTTGATTACCCAAAAGGGTTCAAGCACATCTCGCTTCAACAGAACACGTTGGAAGAATTGATACACCTGACCATGCCGCGCGTGCGGCGCCACCATTAAGGGAGGTACGACCATGCCTGAGGCCGGCATCACGAAACGTGCGCTAGGCGCCTCATTGAAAACCTTGATGAACACCAAACCCTTTCATAAGATTAGCGTCGGGGAAATATGCGCACAATGCGGTATGAACCGTAAAAGTTTCTATTACCACTTTCAAGATAAATACGATCTGCTCAACTGGGTGTTTTACAGCGAGTTTATGCAACTGCTGGATCCATCCGCGCCGGATGATTTATGGCGCTATCTATACCGGATGTGCGAATATTTTTCACAAAATAAAACATTCTATATCAAAGCATTTGCCATTGAAGGCCAAAACGCTTTTACCGATACGTTCAATGAAACGCTGGAATCCATCATGAGCGCCTATTTACAACAGGATATTAAGGACGTGGCTTTCCGCGACTTTTATTGTCATTTTTATGGCGATGCCTTCCGCTGTGCCGTTGTGCGCTGGTTAAAAGACCCCGCTCCACTGGACACGGAGTCTTTTGTTGCGTTGTTCCGCCGGATTGTAAATGGCGTGGTTACCCATGGCACACTTACGGGACCTATCAACTGATAGCTTTATTTTCCTTTTTGTATCAGGAATTTAGTGCGGCCAAACAGCGATTTTAAACTGTCTCGCTCAAACACCCAACCGAAGGCTAATGTAACCAACAGCGCATACAGGCACAATGGCAGCGCAAATGAAATCCATTTGAAAAAGCCGTTGATGTTCAATAAATCGAAAGCTAGAAACGGTCCTGCAATGATAGCCACCTGTATAAACATGCGCAGAATACGCTTGAGTGTCCACTGCCAAGGCAAATGGGTGATAAATTTAGGCACAAACCACAGCTGCAGCCCCGCACGCAGCAGATTCGACAAAATCAGACCGGACAGAATGCCGACAATCGCCATGGTCATGCTCGTTTGCAGCCCCATGTAGCCAAACACAACCCCTAGCACTACCGCCGTCAGCACCTGCGCTGTACAATGGTGCCGGGTTTCGCGGAATTTTCCGCTGGCGGTAATCATTAAATCCATGGGCATTTTTCCATGATCGGTAATGGCTTCCAGCACCACCATCATACCAATGAGCGGTGCGGAATAATTGGCGTCGGTAATTTTATCGGTATACAGCACAACGAACGGCACAATCATAATAGCGGCAACCGAGAACAGCACCGTTGTAATCGCCAGATAGAGAAACTCAAAATCACGATATGCCTGCTGGAATTGCTTTAGTTTTCCACGCGCGAGCAAATCACCAAAACCGGAATAAATACCGGTGGTTGTCATTTTCAAAATGCCCCACAGGCCGATGGTTACCATGTTATACGTACCGTAAACCGAGATCATAGCAGCGTCACGGGTAATAATGGTAGTCAGCATGACAGCCGCACCCTGATGAAACGCCGTAGTAAACTGCTGGTACATCGCATCCCACCGGTGAGCTAAGGACGCTTTATCCGGTTTGGTAAAAGCGTTGATCTGCGGGTATACGCGTTTTACATAGCTGCCGAGGATGAGTGGCCGGATCGCAATCGTCAGCGATGCGCATAAGCGTAAAATAATCACATCCACACGCAGGTATGCCAATACAACAATAACGACCGTTTGCAGCAGCAAAGAACTCATGCTCGCCAGACTGACCATAAAGGTACGCTGGTCGGCGGTAAGCAGCACGCGGTAACGGGACAACGTAAAAAATTCCAGCGCGCCGGAAATGCCCATGGCGCAGATCAGCAGGAACATGCTCAGGTAATCCATTATATTGCCGTTAATATCGGCAACCGGCACAAAAAACGGATAGATAACCGCAAAAACAAGCGTCAGCCCTACGAAAATCCAGCCCGTAACGTTATAGAACTGCCGGGCAGCGGATACGATGGCACTGACGCCTTCATTGTCTTTTTCCGATAAAGGTTTATACAGGCTATACACGGCAGCGGCAGCCAATCCCGCTTCTACCAGCCGGAAATACGTTAAAAACTCGGTGATGGATACAATTAAGCCGTTCACCTGCGAGCCGTAGTACAACATCATCAGGCGTGGCGTAACAAAGCCCATCATCATAGCCGTGATTTGATAGGCGGCCGTGAATACAGTATTTTGCACAAATCGCGATGTGCGGGTGTTGTTACGGTTGTTCAAGGCCGTTTTCCTCATTATCGGTCAAGATGGAGCGGTTTGCGCTCTGCTTCGGGCGGCGGAACCATATAATTGGGCCCATATAATTGTGTAAGCACCGCATCCGCATGGTGCGGCATTCGTACGGCAAGCTGCTCAAAGGGCACCGATTCGGTATCTACAAACCATTCACGGTCAAACGGCATGTTCAGAAGGCCAAATGCGCCGTTGCTCATGTGCACCTGTTTGCCGCTGCCGCTACGAGCGATTTGCTGGTACCAGCGCAGCTTAGTCTCTCTGGAAAATGGCATCCCCAGCAAATGGGTTGCATGCAGCAATAATCGTTTTGCCAAAGAAAAACGGGTATAATCCGTATTCGTTTTCAGCATTCCCTGTAAGGTACGCAGCCGCAACAGCTTCCAGCGCCGGGCAAAAGCGCTGTCCGGAAGCGGGTCCAGAATAAAAATATCCACAAAGGCGTCCCCATCCGCTTTACGTACGCGCGGCACCCAGGTATCCGTTAAATCCAGCCTGTAATCTGCTCCCCGCTGTGCGGGATATAGCATTGCAAAGCGCTCGTAGCTTTCCCGCGTCATCACCAAATCCACATCATCATCCCAAGGGATGAATCCCTGATGTCGCACCGCGCCAAGGAGCGTTCCGCACATTACACTATAGGAAATACCATTGGCCTCCAGCACCCGTACAGTATCCGCCAGTACCGCGGTTAAGTCCGCATGAACGCTTTCCAGCCCATAGCTGCTCATGCTTTCCCTTCCAGCACCGCTTGTACCTTGTCCGCTACACTGGCGCCATCCAAGCCGTAATATGCCTCCAAATACGCCTGATTCCCAACGATGGAGGAATAAATATCATTCATACCGATACGCACAACCCGTGCGCGCTTGCCGGGAAAACCGCTGACCGCTTCGCATACCGCACCGCCAAAACCACCGACGACCGTATGCTCCTCCAGCGTAAACAACACCGGCACCTGCTCGCACAGTTTTTCCAGATAGGCAACATCCAAAGGTTTCACCGTCGGAAAGCTGGCTACCCCAACACTGATGCCGCGTTCTGCCAGCAGCTTATGCGCTTCTACCGCGCTGGAAAGGATACCGCCCGCCGTAAGGATGTATGTATCCGTACCTTCGCAGTACGGCAGAGCCTTGCCCGTTTCCAGCCCGCGAACCTGCTCCATCTCATGAAACACCGGCTCTCCGCCGCGCCCTATACGCAGGTAGGCAACGCCGGGCTCTGTTAAGAACCGCGCCATAACAGCCTCGGTTTCTACCTTATCGGCGGGTGCATATACCGTAACGCCGGGCAAAATGCGCAGCGCGCTCATATCTTCGGTCGCGTGGTGGGTCATACCCAGCGTGCCATATACAAAGCCTGCGCCGACGCAGACAATTTTAACATTTGCTTCATGGTAGGCACAGCAATTACGGATTTGCTCTAAACAGCGAAGCGTGGGAAAGTTGCCAATAGAATAGACAACAACCGTCTTGCCCTCCATCGCCATACCAGCTGCCATGCTCATCATCGCCTGCTCGGAAATGCCTGCGTTGATAAAACGATCCGGAAATTCCTTCATATAAGGAAACAACACCCCAAAGCCCAAATCGCCTGTGATCAGCACCAAATTGGGGTTTTTTCTTGCTTCTTCCTGCAAACAGCGGGTGAACGTTTCTCTCACGGTTTGTGCGCCTCCAGTTCCTTCAGGGCTGCGTCGTACTCTTCGCCGCGCGCGGTGCGGTAATGCCAAAGTACGTCGTTTTCCATAAAGCTAACGCCTTTCCCTTTAACGGTATCGGCGATAATCACAATCGGTTTGCCTTTGCCCGTGGCTGCCTTGGCCTCATCATAAGCACGATGCAACGCTGCATGGTCGTGCCCGTCGATACGGATTACATGCCAGCCGAAGCTGGCCCATTTCTGGTCCAGCGGCTCCAGCTTAATGGTGTCCTCAACACTGGTGATGGATTGTATTTTATTAAAGTCAACTGTAACGATGAAATTATCCAATTTAAACTGGTTGGCGATCAAAGCTGTTTCCCATACAGCGCCCTCGTCGCACTCACCATCGCCAATAATGCAGAACACACGGTGATCGGCATGGCTCATTTTAGCAGCCATTGCCATCCCCATAGCCATGGGCAATCCCTGCCCCAGCGAACCTGTGCTTACCTCGACCCCCGGCACGCCCTTATGGCTTACATGGCCGCTTAAGCGGCTGCCATTCTGGCAGTGAGTTTCCAGCTCAGCTGGAGAAAAGTAACCGCATTCAGCCAGTACAGCATAGATACCCGCGCCTGCGTGCCCTTTACTTAGCACCATCCGGTCGCGCTGCGGCCAAGTGGGGTTTTGTGGATCATGGCGCATCACATCGGCATACAACACCGCAATGATATCCGCCATGGAAAAAATGCTTCCGATATGCGCAGTGCCGCCTCGGCTGGTCATATCCAGCGCGTGACGGCGCACTTTATAAGCTAGATTTCTGCTCTTCTCGTAACTCATAGGGTTCTCCTTTACCACTGCCAGCCGCATCGCACGGCGGTCTGTTTTCAGCGCGCCTTCGGGGTACGGCCTACCAGTTTTGCACATACGCAATATGCCGTTTGAAACAGCAACCGCATATCCGTAACGAAGGACTGCTTCCGGGCGTATTCCACACGCATGCGGTTTTTCTCCTGCAAAATATTACGCTCGTACGTCCCTTCCGGGTCATCGTGCCCCACCACTTCATCCAAGCGGATCAGCTTGATCGAGCTTGGGTCGCTAATCCCCGGACGCACCCACAGAATGCATTGCTGCTGCTCGTTATAGCGTGTGGTATATTTCAGCAATTCAGGTCTGGGACCAATAAAGCTCATATCACCACGCAGGATATTAAGCAGCTGCGGCAACTCATCCATCTTGCTCCAGCGCAGCACACGTCCAACCCGGGTAACCCGCGGATCATCCAGTGCCGTTGTGCCGCTGTACCGATCTGCACCAATGACCATCGTGCGAAACTTGTAGATATAAAAAGGCCGGTTATGATAGCCGCCCCGAAGCGCTTTATACAACACAGGTCCAGGCGTGCTTACCTTTACAATAAGCGCAATGGGCAGCATAAGCAGTAAACCCACCGGCAGCACGAGCAGCGCCGCTATCAAATCCAGAACCCTTTTAAGTACCTTGCTGTAAAACGGATGGCTTAATTTGCCATTCCAGTAGGGTAAAACCTCGGGTACCGCGTTCTGTCCGTTCATCCACGTATCCCGCCTGTGCAAATGCTTCAACGACAAACCTCCCACAGTATGAGAGCTGGTTACCGCTAAACCTAAGCATAACACACGCATAATAAGAAGTCAAACGGAAAACCTGTAACAAGCAGGGGTTTTGGGGGCTTTTCACCACCTCCATCCACGGGGCTCAGCTTGACTTTTTATACCGCATATTTTATACTTTTTCTACGTCTATCTATGATAACGATTTTTTACCACCATTGCCATAAACCTTGAAAATACAAGGTATATCAACCCTTTGAGGCATTTTTGCGTATTATGAAAGGAGCAAAGCTATGACCAATATCCCTTCTTCGCCTTTGGAACGTCTGGCTGATTATGCAGGCGCTTATGAACATACCGTAATCCAGAATGCGATGATTGATCGCCAGCTTTATGACACTTACGGTGTGAAGCGCGGCCTTCGCGATAAGTCCGGTAAGGGCGTGCTGGCAGGGCTTACCAAGATATCCGAAATTCAATCCAGCAAAGAGGTGGATGGGCAGCGCGTGCCTATCGACGGACGGCTTTGGTATCGGGGTTACGACATCAACGATCTGGTCAAGGGCGTAATGAAGGATAACCGTTTTGGTTTTGAGGAAACCGCCTATCTGCTGTTATTCGGCGATCTGCCAAACGCCGATCAGCTAAATCATTTTAAGCGAATTATGGCGCAAAGTCGCACGCTTCCAACCAATTTCGTACGCGACGTCATTATGAAAGCGCCCAGCGCCGACATGATGAATACGCTCAGCCGAAGCGTGCTGACACTGGCCAGCTACGACAACGATGTTTCGCACCTGTCCATCTGCAATGTGCTGCGCCAGTGCCTGATGCTGATCGCGGTTTTTCCCATGCTTGCGGTGTACGGCTACCAAAGCTATACCCATTATGAACAGGACGGAAGCCTGTATATCCACCGCCCGGACGAAAGCCTGTCCACAGCGGAAAATTTGCTGCGGATGCTGCGCCCAGATAAGCAATACACGCAATTGGAAGCGCGCGTGCTGGATGTGGCGCTTATGTTGCATATGGAGCATGGCGGCGGCAACAACTCCAGCTTTACCACGCATGTGGTTACCTCTTCCGGCACCGATACGTACAGTGCCATCGCCGCAGCACTAGCCAGCCTGAAAGGCTCCAAACATGGCGGCGCCAACATTAAAGTAGTACAGATGATGGCGGATTTAAAACAGAATGTCGCCGACACGACCGACAAGCAAGCAGTTGCAACCTACCTGCATAAAATACTCAACCGGGAAGCCTTCGACCGCAAAGGCCTTATCTACGGTATTGGCCACGCGGTATACTCCATCAGCGATCCCCGCGCCAAGGTGTTCCGCACCTTTGTAGAGCAACTAGCCGATGAGAAGCACAAGCGGGAAGAGTTCCAGCTCTATTCGCTGGTAGAGCAGCTAGCGCCGGAGATTATCGCGCATGAACGCCATATGTATAAAGGCGTCAGCGCCAATGTGGATTTCTTCAGTGGTCTGGTGTACGGCATGCTGGGTATCCCCGAGGAGATGTTTACGCCGATCTTTGCCATCGCGCGCATCGTCGGCTGGAGCGCACACCGGATGGAAGAGCTGGTAAATATGGATAAAATCATCCGACCCGCCTATCGCGCCGTATCCCCCAATCGGGAATACAGCCAGCTAACCGAACGCGGCTGCAACCCCTGATAGCACTCCCTCAGCGTTTGATCATTTTTAAGAACATCGTTTAGCAGACACAATACCAGCTTGTTTAAAAGTCCGAGATGCCAGCAAGCAAGGGTGGCAAGGGGATGCGCTTACGCGTGCGTAAGTGATCCCTTTTGCCCTCCCACAGCTAACAACGCAGATTAGGCTTTTTAGGCAGGCGAAACCCCGGAGGCATAAAGCCTCCGGGGTTATTCTTTTTCTATTGCTCTTAGCGATGTGGTTTGCGCAGCCTTTTGCGTCGATTTTGCGGTTTCTGTACCTTCGAGGTTTCCCCTTTAAGGCTGAACAGTTCATCACGTAGTTTTGCCGCCTTTTCAAAGTCCAGCGATTTAGCGGCGGATAGCATCTGATCCTCAATGCTCTTGAGCAATTCCTGCTTCTCTTCCTCGCTCATATCATTTTGCGTGCCGGCTGCAAAGCTATTGGTAATCTTTAGCAACGCCTGTACCGTACTCTGAACGCTTTGCGGGGTAATGCCATGAATGCGGTTATACGCCTCCTGCAGGTTACGGCGGCGGTTGGTTTCGTCAATAGCGCGCATCATGCTGTCGGTCAGCTTATCGCCATAAAGAATAACACGGCCGTTTACGTTACGCGCGGCGCGCCCAATAGTTTGAATCAGCGAGGTTTCACTGCGTAAAAACCCTTCTTTATCCGCATCCAATATCGCCACCAAGCTAACCTCCGGCATATCCAACCCTTCGCGCAGCAGATTAATGCCCACCAGCACATCGAACTCGCCAAGCCGCAGATCGCGTATCAGTTGGGTTCGCTCCATGGTTTGAATGTCGCTGTGCAGGTAGCGGACTCGAATACCGAGGTTTTTCAGGTAATCCGTTAGGCTCTCCGCCATGCGCTTGGTAAGCGTGGTAACCAAAACCCGTTCGTTTTTCTCGGTTGTTTTGTGAATTTCGGCTACCAGATCGTCCACCTGTCCGGTCGCCGGGCGAAGCTGTACCATCGGGTCTAAAAGGCCCGTCGGACGAATGATCTGCTCTACGATGTTCTGGCTCAAGTCCAACTCGTACGCGCTGGGCGTAGCACTGACGTAGATGGTTTGGTGCTGGCGGGTACGGAATTCGTCAAAAACCAGCGGCCTGTTATCAAAAGCGGACGGCAGCCGGAACCCATAATCCACAAGATTCTGTTTGCGCGCGCGGTCACCATTGTACATTGCACGTATCTGCGGCACGGTAACGTGGCTCTCGTCAATAAACATCAAAAAATCTTTGGGGAAGTAATCCAGCAGGCTATACGGCGCTTCCCCGGGCTTACGGCCATCAAAATAGCGGCTGTAGTTCTCAATGCCGGTGCAAAAGCCGATTTGGCGCATCATTTCCAGATCGTACTGGGTGCGCTGCCGAAGACGCATGGCAAACAACGGCTGTCCCTCGTTTTTCAGCTCCTGTACTCTGGCTTCCATATCTTTTTCGATCACGTCCAGCTGGCTGTTCATCTTTTCCCGGTCCATGGCGTAGTGCGTCGCCGGGAAAACCAGCGCATGTTCCAGCGTGCTTAACACATTGCCGGTGATAACCTCAATTTCACGAATACGCTCTATCTCATCGCCAAAAAACTCCACACGAAGCGCATGCTCCCGTTCGTTGGCGGGAATAATCTCCAGCACATCCCCGCGTACACGGAAGCTGCCGCGGGTAAATTCAAAGTCATTGCGGGTGTACTGTATCTCTACCAGCCGGTCGATCAGCGTATCACGGCTGATCTGCATTCCCGGCCGCATACTCACCATCATGCCTTCGTACTCGCTGGGATCACCCATGGAGTAAATGCAGCTGACGCTGGCGACGATGATCACGTCCCTACGCTCGCGCACAGCTGCCGTGGCACTGTGGCGCAGACGGTCTATCTCCTCGTTGATGGACGCATCCTTTTCAATATAGGTATCGGTGGATGCGATGTAAGCTTCCGGCTGATAATAATCGTAATAACTTACGAAATATTCCACCGCACTGTCCGGGAAGAACGCACGAAATTCGCTGCACAGCTGCGCCGCCAGCGTTTTATTATGCGCAATCACCAGCGTCGGTTTTTGTACACGCTCAATAACAGACGCCATGGTGAACGTCTTTCCGCTGCCCGTAACACCCAGCAGAACCTGATCTCTCAACCCTTTTTCAATTCCGTCCGCCAGGCTGGTAATCGCAGCCGGCTGATCGCCGCTAGCTTGATAAGGCGATTGTAGTACAAACCGGTTCATGGCGTTCTCCTTTCATGCGTACCTGCCGCCATTATAGCACAGACAACCCAAAAAGCAAACACCTGTTTGTATGTCCTTCCCACAAATAAGCCTCCCTAACAGGAGCCTCCACAGGCTTTAGGCACAGTAATCCGAGTAAACAAAAATCGGGCGATAAACCGTCTTCAGTTTATCGCCCGGCACATACTAGCATTCTATGAATCGCCCCAGCGCCGCCAGAAGCAAACGCCTTTCCCCATCAGGATTTTTGTGTAAAGCTATTATGGCAGCGCCCGCAGGTTACCGTAACCACACCGGCTTTACGCGGTAGTTTGAGCCACGCTTTGCAATTTGGACAACGGAAGTATTTATACTGCTTCCTGTTTTGAAACCGCACCCGAGCCTGCCGGGTATTGGTGCTCACCTTGCTTTTCATCGACAGATACCGACGGTTTTCATCCGCCCGTTTCCGTTCGTTACGGGAGAAAATGCGGAACAATGTATATACATAAAGCGCCAGCGAAACTGTGCTCAGCAGCCCGGAACCCAGCACCGTCGCCAAAATGTAAATTGCCAGCCCGACCCATACCAGCATTACCGAAAAGGGGTCTACTCCGTGACGGCCCGCCATAAAGGAACGGAAAGATTGCTTAATTTTTTCCCAAAAAGACATAAAGGTTCTTCCTCCTTAACAACAGTAAGCGCCGCCGCGACCACCCAGGCAGCAACAGTTACAAAGCAAATTCAACACCAATACCGATAAACAAGGGTTTGCGCACAGCGTACCGGTAAACCCACGCTGATTGCCATACTGCCGGTAGCTTTGCCCGGTGGATTGCAGCTGTGAAAGCAGCTCGCGGAAGGCAGCTTCATCCGGCGCCATCTGTACCGCACGGCGTGCATAATTCAGTGCAGCAACGCGGTTACCAAGCCCAAGGTTAGCACGCGCACTCCAATAATACCAAGCGGCGCTGCGCTCGTGCAGCGCGGAAAGCAACTGTATTGCACGGCTGAAATTGTTATCAAGTACAGCGTCCTCTACGTTTTTCAGCAGCGGATCATACTCGGTATAAGTCGTCGTATAACCGCTGCGGCGCGATTGCTGTCCAGCCTGACGGAAAAAATCGCCAAAACCAAAGGGGTCATAATCGTCGTATCCATTTTGTGATGATCCGGCTCCACCGGTATTTCCATAGCCGCCTGTACGTCCATACCCGCCGTATCCACCGCCGGGATTCCCATACGGGTTGTAGCCGCCGGATGTACCCCCAGGTGTATACCCCTGCCCTTTATGCTTTATCAGGATCGTGTAGGCCTCGTTGACTTCCTTCATTTTGGCTTCTGCTTGCGCACTGCCGCCATTCACATCGGGATGATACTTCTTGGCCATTTTTCGGTATGCGGCCTTAATCTCATCATCCGTTGCGGTATGGGGTACGCCCAGCACGTCATACGGGTCTCTGTTCATGGTCACTCTCCTTTAGTTTCCCCTGCTTGCGCTCCGCTTTTGCCTGCTTTTGCTGGTAGCGCACCCAAACCCCGGAATACAGAATGTTGCGTAGAATCTCCACATCCTGTACCAGTGGGAGCAGTTCAAACGCCTGCGTGCATTCCGCAATCACCATCGTCAGGCTATCCTTAATCAGGCTTTCGTAATCTGGTTGCTCACGGTACTGCGCCAGCGGGTTATACCGTTTGCGCCGTATATCGGCAGGCAGGTCGTCGTATGCGTCCATCAGGTAAATAAAACGGCCCAGCCCCTCGCCCAGTTTGCGCAAAGGCACAGCCCAGTAGTCGTTGCGGTACACAAATACCTCGCCGAGCATCCGCGCGGTCAGGTTAGCGGGCGCATCTGGTTCAAGGCAGTTTGCCTGTTCCAGTTCGCCAATGCTGTGCAAACAGCTTTCAATTGCAGCGCACTTCTCCGGGTAGCGGCTTTCCACCTTCCGGTAAGCGCCTTCCAATAGCTTTGCCTGTGCACGCCCCGCTAGACTATGGTCGTCCTCCCAGTCATCCCGGCATTTATGGTATGCCAGCGCAATATTCATATCGGCGCAGTAGTCGCTCAGCTCATTATGGATCGCTTCGCGTTCCTTAATGGGATGCGGCAGGCAGCGGCTTTTATCCACCGTTTCTTCCGGTTCGTACAGGGAGCTGAGCAGAATCATCAAAAAAGTCATATCATAGCTCAGCGTCATCCGGCCCAGATTGCCGTAGCGCTTCATCAGCGTATGGCACAAGCCGCAATAATAGGCTTGGTAACGCTGGCGGCTGCGTTCTCCCAGCTCCGCAGGGTGAATGGTTACATACCCGAACATGAGCGCTCCTTCTTTATGCCGCGCGAAACGGCCCGTCATTCATTCTGGCTATTTTCCGCAGAAGTATAGTTCGCGTCCATAGCGCCATCCTCACCTGCGCTCGTACCAGCCGAACCGGTGTAGCGGCCCACAGCGTTCAGTGCCTGCTCCAGTTCCAGGCTTGCATCCCGCGTCGCCGCATCATCCTGGTCGTCCAGCGCCTTCTGGGTGCGCTTGCGCAGGTCTTCAATCCGCTGTTTATCCTCCGACTTCAGCTTGCGCATGGCGCTCTTCGCCTCGTAGCACAGTTGCTCGGTATGGTTGCGCAGTTCCGCACTCTGCTTGCGCAGGCGGTCGTCCGCAGCATAGCGCTCCGCATCGTGTATCGCCTGATCAATCTCCGCCGAGGACATGTTGGAGCTTTGGGTGAGCACAATTTCCTGATGCCGCCCCGTGCCCAAATCCTTTGCCGATACGTTTACGATGCCGTTTGCGTCAATGGCGAATGTAACCTCAATCTGCGGCACGCCCCGCAGCGCACGCCGGATGCCGCTCAGTTTAAACTTGCCCAGCGTTTTATTATAAGAGGCAATTTCCCGCTCGCCCTGTAAAACGTGGATTTCCACCTGCGTCTGAAAGTTCGCCGCCGTGGTAAAGACTTGACTGCGCTTAACGGGAATCGGCGTGTTCCGGTCGATTAAACGGCTGTACACATCGCCAACCGTTTCAATGCCCAGCGACAGCGGCGTTACATCCAGCAGCAGCAGCCCGGTTACCTGTCCGGTCAGCACCCCGCCCTGCAGCGCGGCGCCCAGCGCAACGCACTCATCGGGATTTACGCCCTTGCTAGGCTCGTGGCTGGTGAAGCGTTTTACGGCCTCCTGTACGGCGGGAATGCGTGTGCTGCCGCCCACTAAAAGCACTCGACCCAGCTCGGCAGCTTTAATCCCCGCGTCGTTCATTGCTTGCCGCACTGGCCCCATGGTAGCCTCCACAAGGCTCCTTGTCAAGTCGTCGAACTTCGCGCGGGTCAGCGTCGCTTCCAAATGCTTGGCGCCATCCTTACCGCTGGCAATAAACGGCAGGCTAATGTTCGTGGTGCTGGCCGCGCTCAGCTCGATTTTCGCTTTTTCCGCCGCTTCGCGGATACGCTGCATGGCCGTAGGGTCTTGCGTAAGGTCTATCTTATCGCTCTTTTTAAACTCGCCGATCAGCCAATTGACAACGCACCGGTCAAAATCATCCCCGCCAAGGCGATTGTTACCGGCTGTTGCCAGCACCTCAATCACTTCACGGTTAATATCCAAAATGCTTACGTCGAAGGTGCCGCCGCCCAGATCGAACACCATCACCTTCATGCTTTCGCCCTTGTCTGCCCCGTATGCTACCGCCGCAGCCGTCGGCTCGTTGATGATGCGCAGCACGTTCATCCCCGCAATACGCCCGGCATCCTTGGTGGCCTGCCGCTGACTATCGCTAAAATATGCCGGAACAGTGATCACCGCATCGGTTACCGTTTCCCCTAAATATGCTTCCGCATCTTGTTTCAATTTTTGTAGAATAATCGCGCTGATCTCCTGCGGAGTATATGCTTTGCCGTCTATTTTTATACGGTTGTCGGTGCCCATTTCCCGCTTGATGCTGGAAATGGTGCGTCTGCTGTTCGTAATGGCCTGCCGTTTGGCCGCGTTGCCTACAATACGCTCACCGCTCTTGGTAAACGCAACCACCGACGGCGTGGTACGGTCGCCCTCGGCATTGGGGATCACAACAGCCTCACCGTTTTCCATAAATGCGACGCAGGAATTGGTGGTCCCCAAATCGATGCCGATCGTCTTGCCCATAATATAAACCTCCTTAACAGGATCTATCCAAAATTCACTTTACTATCATACACGAAAAACGTGATCAATACATAGCCCAAATATGGATAATCCGTAAACATTCGTTAGCCGGCTAATGGATAGCGCTTGCCATATTCCACAGTCCGCGGTATGCTGTGTACCATATGGGAGGGATGCAGTATAGCAGCGCAGTATCAGGGCATTGAACATCCTTTCGCGCCGGTTTTTGCCTCCGATTCGCGGGTGCTGGTGCTGGGTACGTTCCCCTCGGTAAAATCCCGCGAAAACGCATTTTACTACGGCCATCCGCAGAACCGTTTCTGGCGGCTATTAGCAGCTCTTTTCGATACGGATATACCGATAACGATTCCCCAGAAAAAGCACTTGCTGCTGCAACACCATATTGCGCTTTGGGATGTGCTCGCCTCCTGTGATATTACCGGCAGCGCCGACAGCAGCATACAGCGCCCTGTGCCAAACGACATAGGCACATTGCTTGCGCAAACTTCCGTCCATACGCTGTACGCTAACGGGCAGACAGCCGCTGCGCTGTACCGCCGCTGGTGCGAACCGCAGACGGGGAAGCCCATTATCGCCCTCCCCTCCACCAGCCCGGCCAATGCCGCATGGACGCTTGAAAAGCTGATTTCTGCGTGGGAACCGGTGCGAGCCAATATAAATTGCATGTATCCATAGATACTTGTTTTTCAATTTACGTCATTACAGACAATCGCTGCAAAATCAAGCCGAAAAAATAAATTCAACAATACAGCCCGCCTCCATTGACAGCGCTATTGTGTTTTGTTATTATACACATGAACAATTGCTCATATGAAGGAGTGTTTGACTATGGCTCACGGAAAAGACGCCCCGCAATGCGGCTATATCTTCGTACATACGGACATTGTAGACCGTGTTACCTCCGCCATGCCCAGCGAAGAAACCCTGTTTGACCTGAGCGATCTGTTCAAGTTGTTCGGGGATTCCACCCGTATACGTATTCTGTACTGCCTGTTTGCCAACGAAATGTGCGTATGCGATATTGCAACGCTGCTGGGCATGAGCCAAAGTGCCATTTCCCATCAGCTGGCGCTGCTGAAACGCAGCAAGCTGGTTTCCGCCCGCAGAGAAGGCAAAACCGTGTTCTACGCACTGGCGGACGATCACGTGCGCACCATCCTTGGGCAGGGCATCGAGCACGTTACCGAATAAAAGGAGGCTTGTCCCATGAGAAAGACATTTCAACTCTGTAATCTGGATTGCGCCGCCTGTGCCGATAAACTGGAGCGGGCCATTGGAAAACTGCCGGGCGTACAGACCGCCAATATTAATTTCGTTACCCAAAAGCTGACGCTGGAAGCGGACGAGGATGCATTCGACGATTTGATGGTTCGCGTGCAGCGTACCGTCAACCGCGCGGTAAAGGGCTGCGTATTATCATAATGAAACAGTGGGCGCAGCCCGCTGCCTACTGTATATGAATAAAGGAGTTGATCCCTGTGACCCGGAAGCAAAAGCAGATGCTGCTTATTATACTGGTCTCCGCAGTGCTTTTCCTGGTTGCGGTTTTACTGAAACAGCCCACATACCGGCTGCTTCTTTTCCTGTCCGCGTACGTGCTGGTTGGTTTCAATGTGCTCAAAGAAGCCGGGGAGAACATACTCCACGGCGAAGTGTTTGACGAGAACTTTTTAATGTCCGTCGCCACCCTCGGCGCGCTGCTTATCGGCGAATATCCCGAGGCGGTCGCTGTGATGCTGCTGTATCAAACAGGCGAGCTGTTTCAAAGCTACGCGCTGGGCAAAAGCCGCAAATCCATTACCGCGCTAATGGATATCCGCCCGGAAATCGCCCATGTGGAGCGAGATGGAAAACAGGTGGATCTGTCGCCGGAGGATGTGCAGGTCGGCGAAGTGCTGACAATAAAACCCGGCGAGCGCGTGCCGCTGGACGGCATCGTAATCGAAGGGGATTCTTCCCTAAATACCGCAGCGTTGACTGGCGAAAGCCTTCCACGAGACGTAACCACCGGCGACGAGGTTATCAGCGGCTGCATCAATGTTAGCGGCGTATTACGCATTCGTGCCAATAAGCTTTACGGGGAATCCACCGTCGCAAAAATTTTAGAACTGGTAGAAAACGCCAGTGCCAAAAAAGCCCGCACCGAGCGCTTTATCACCCGATTTGCGCGGGTATATACTCCGGCGGTTTGCGCCGCCGCGCTCCTCCTGTTTGTGCTGCCGCCGCTTATAACCGGCAGCGGTTGGGCCGTTTGGGGCACGCGTGCCTTGAGCTTTTTGGTTGTTTCCTGCCCCTGTGCGCTGGTCATCTCCGTTCCGCTTACCTTTTTCGGCGGCATTGGAGGCGCAAGCCGCAACGGTATTTTGGTGAAGGGCAGTAACTACCTGGAGCAGCTTGCCAATACCCACACCGTCGTATTTGATAAAACCGGCACGCTTACGCAGGGCACTTTTACCGTTACAGTCGTACACCCTGATCAGGTTACCGAGCAGGAACTGATGCGTCTGGCCGCGACAGTGGAAAGCTATTCAAACCACCCCATCAGCCGCTCCATCCGCGCGCATTACCACATGCCGGTTGTCGCCGATATGGTAAGCAACGTTAAAGAATTGCCCGGCCTTGGCGTTTCTGCCACATTGGATGGCCGTACCGTATACGCGGGCAACCAAAAACTGATGGATTCCATCGGCGTTGTCCCGCCTATTTGTCCACACGTCGGCACGGTAGTGCACGTAGCGCAGGATCAGGTGTATCTGGGGCACATTGTTATATCCGACGAGGTCAAACCGACAGCGAAGGATGCCGTATCCGCGCTCACGCATACCGGCGTGCATAAAACCGTTATGCTCACAGGAGACGCGCAAAACGTAGCCGATCAGGTAGCGGAGCAATTAGGGATTGACGATGTATACGCTCAATTGCTGCCCGCCGATAAGGTGGAGAAGGTGGAAAGGCTGATTGCTGAAACCGCAGGCACCGGATCGCTGGTTTTTGTAGGTGATGGCGTAAACGATGCGCCTGTGCTGACCCGTGCGGATGTCGGCGTAGCCATGGGCGCTCTGGGCAGCGATGCAGCGGTGGAAGCGGCCGACGTCGTATTGATGGATGACGATCCCCGCAAGCTCCCGCTAGCGATTCATATCGCGAGGCGCACGCTGTCCATTGCACGGCAGAACATCATTTTTGCCCTGGGAATTAAGTTGGGGGTATTGGGGCTGATTGCCGTTGGCCTTGCTAATATGTGGTTAGCGGTGTTTGCGGATGTC
Organism: Candidatus Limiplasma sp.; assembly: GCA_963675655.1. Classification (GTDB taxonomy): domain Bacteria; phylum Bacillota; class Clostridia; order Christensenellales; family Aristaeellaceae; genus CAXXOK01. Next base: position 2,306,643 of record OY776489.1, on the reverse strand, counting down.
GGCGTAAGCCTACTTGCGATACTCAATGCAACACGGGCGCTGGCGATAAAACAGAAGCCGTGATGATTTTTACAAACAGCGGGACATGCAAAGCATGTCCCGCTGTTTTTTACTTTCCATCTTTCTTTATTCCTGCGCAGCCTGCCCGCTTTGCCCCCATGGCGCATAGCATTCTTCCTGTGCAAGCTGCCGGATGCGCCCATCGGTAACCCGCATCAGCATAGCAAGTACCTGTTCCGTATCCGTCTGTTTGCACAAAAGGCCAAAGCGGATACTATCGGTATATTCCGGTTCATCCTGTCGTATCGGCAGGCTTTTCAATTCGTGCTGTACCCTATCCCACTGCGGGTAGGCAACCTCCAGCTTCATCCACAGCGACGGCGCCATTTCACATATACCCGCTTCATTCAGCGCTAGTGCGCAGGTATGGCTGTAAGCACGCACCAATCCGCCCGCCCCCAGCAGAATACCGCCAAAATACCGCGTGATCACAACAGCGCAATTCACTACCCCGCGCTGCTTCATCACTTCGATAATGGGCAAACCAGCCGTGCCGCCCGGTTCCCCATCGTCGCTGTAACGCATAATACCCGCGTTCTCCCCGATGATATAGGCATAACAATGATGGTTGGCGGCTTTATGCTCCTGCCGGATTGCCTCCAGATAGCGCAACGCCTCTTCTTCGGTTGCAACCGGCGTCGCATGGCCGATAAACCGGCTTTTCTGGGTTACATACTCTGTATCTGCCGCTTTGAGCAGCGTTGTATATGCTTTCATAGATAGCCCTTTCCCTTGTTATCATTTCTATTATATCGCTTCCGTGTACGCCACGCAACGGAATGAACGTTTGTTCGCCAAACGATTGACAAACCCGTCGCAAACCCGTATGATGAAGGTTGTGTGGAAATGCAGGATGAAGGAGGCGCGCCATGATTGTGCTGGGCATTGACCCCGGGCTGGCAACGCTTGGCTGGGGCGTTATCACGACGAAAGGCAACCGGCAAACTTTGGTGGATTACGGCTGTATCCTCACCACACCGGAGCAAACCCTGCCCAACCGTCTTGTGACTATTCAGCAAGAAATGCGAACCCTCCTTACGCAGTTTTCACCAGATGAGATCGCGTTTGAAGAGCTGTTTTTCGCCCGCAATGTTACCACCGCGCTCACCGTGGGCGCTGCGCGTGGTGTAAGCGTCGCGGTTTGTGCCGCTTACACAAACAAGCTATTTGAGTATACGCCCATGCAGGTGAAACAGGCGATGGTTGGTTACGGCAAAGCGGAGAAGCGGCAGATTCAGGAAATGGTGAAGCTGCTTTTGCACATGGATGCGATTGCCCGTCCGGACGATGCGGCAGACGCGCTGGCGATCGCCCTTACCCACGCCGCCACGGGCGTATCCAGCAGTCAGTTTTTGATGAAATGAACCGTAAGGAGGTGCTGGCATGATCGCGTTGGTGGAAGGTACGGTACTGGAAAAAAGCGAAGGCTCGGTCGTGCTGCTTTGCAGCGGAATCGGGTTGCAGCTTTCATGCAGTATGAACACACTTGCGGCCATACCGCCCGCGGGGCAAACCTGCCGCTTATTTACACATTTCAGCGTCCGGGAGGACGCCATGGAACTGTTTGGCTTCATGGCACGGGAAGAGCGCGCGATGTTTCGCAACCTTATTTCCATTTCAGGCGTAGGCCCCAAATCCGCCTTATTTGTACTGGGCAGTTTGCCTCTTGCTGATTTACGCCTTGCCATCCTTACAGGAGACATTGGTCTTTTAAGCCGCGCTCCGGGCATTGGTAAAAAAACAGCACAGCGTATTGCATTGGAACTGAAGGATAAAGTGACTAAGGATGCGTTGGAGGGCGGTATTAGTGTAGAAGATATTGCCGCCGCGGATGCCGAAGCCCCTGCACAGGACGCACTGGGCGAAGCGATGCAGGCGCTGAAAGCGCTAGGGTATTCGCCGCAGGAAGCCGCCAGCGCCCTCAAAGCGGCCAAAGGTAAAGCGCAGACGGCCGACGAACTGATTCGCCTTGCTCTGCGTGGTATGACCCAGCAGCTATAACGCACTTCTACCCATAAAGGAGTTACCCTATGCCAAACGATGAACGCTTGATTACCACCGGTTTTCGTGAAGGGGAGGACGAGCAGGAGCTAACCCTGCGCCCAAAAACCCTCAGCGATTATGTGGGGCAGGAATCCATAAAACAGAATCTTCGTATTTCGATTGAAGCGGCGCTCAAACGCCGCGAATCGCTGGATCATCTGCTTTTATACGGCCCCCCGGGGCTTGGTAAAACGACGCTTGCAGGCATTATCGCCTCCGAGATGGGGCAAAACATCCGCATCACCAGCGGCCCGGCTATTGACCGCCCCGGCGATTTGGCCAGCATTTTAACCAACCTGACCGATGGTGACGTGTTGTTTATTGATGAGATACACCGCCTTAGCCGCTCTGTGGAAGAAGTGCTTTACCCCGCCATGGAGGACTATGCGCTGGATATTATGATCGGCAAAGGCCCCACCGCGCGCAGCATACGGCTTGATTTACCACACTTTACGCTAGTTGGGGCAACGACACGCGCAGGGCTTCTTTCCGCGCCGCTTAGGGATCGTTTTGGGTTGTTATTCCGCCTGGAAATGTACAGCCGGGAAGAGCTTGCCGCCATCCTGCGCCGCAATATTGTGATCCTCAATGTGGAAGCAGACGAACCCGGCATTCTGGAAATTGCCGATCGCAGCCGCGGTACGCCCCGAATTGCCAACCGCATGTTGCGGCGCGTACGCGACTATGCGCAAATCCGCGCCAACGGCTGCATAACCTGCGAAATTGCCAAAAAGGCATTGGACATGCTGGATGTGGATGCGTTGGGGTTGGATCGCGTGGACCGTACCATGCTGGCAACCATGATGGATAAGTTTTCCGGCGGCCCCGTTGGGCTGGAGACGCTCAGCGCCATGACCGGCGAGGACGCCACCACCATTGAGGATGTGTATGAGCCCTATCTAATGCAACTGGGCTTTCTCGTACGTACACCCCGCGGCCGTGTCGTCACCCCCGCAGCATACGAGCATATGAATCGTAAACCCCTTTCGCCGCCGCCGGAAAACAGCGACAGCAGCGAACAAATGAAGTTTTAAAGCCGCGCCGCAACCGAGCGCAGCGCAGCATAAGGAGCAAATACCGCTTGAAAACCAGTGATTTTACGTATCATCTCCCGGAAGAGTTGATCGCCCAAACGCCTATCGAGCCCCGCGACCACAGCCGCATGCTGGTATACAACCGCGAAGATAAAAGCATACAGCATCTGCATTTTTATGATTTACCCCAGTTTTTGCATCCCGGCGACGCGCTGGTGTTGAATGAAACCAAAGTAATCCCAGCCCGTCTGCTTGGCGAAAAAGAGGATACAGGCGTACCGGTGGAGATTTTACTGCTGCGGCGCGAAACCAAAGACGTATGGGAAGCCCTTGTACGTCCCGGCCGCCGGTTAAAACCCGGCACCCTCTGCACTTTTGGCGGGGGCCTTTTACGTGCCGAAATTCTCTCCACACTTCCCAGCGGCGGCCGGATGGTGCGGTTTATCTATAACGGCATTTTTGAAGCCCTGCTGGACGAATTAGGCCAAATGCCGCTTCCGCCCTATATACACGAGAAACTGGTTGACCAAACGCGCTATCAAACTGTTTATGCAAAAGAGGAAGGCAGCGCCGCAGCGCCAACCGCCGGGCTGCATTTTACCCCGGAATTGCTGACCCACATCCGCGAGATCGGGGTCACCATCGTGCCCGTTTTACTGCACGTAGGGCTTGGCACTTTTCGTCCTGTGAAGGAAGAAAATCTGGAAGATCACGTAATGCATGTTGAGCAGTACGAAGTAACCCCCGCAGCGGCGCAGGCTATCAACACCGCGCGGAGAACAGGCCACCGTTGCGTTTGCGTCGGCACAACGAGTGTACGTACGCTGGAAACCGTTTCACAGGATGATGGCTTAATCCTCCCACAAAGCGGCGAAACCGGCATATTCATTACGCCCGGATACCGCTATAAGGCTGTGGATACGCTGATTACCAACTTCCACCTGCCGGAAAGCACACTGCTTATGCTGGTTTCCGCATTCATGGGCAGGGAAGAAGCGCTGCGTATGTATAATATCGCCGTACAGGAACGTTACCGCTTCTTTTCCTTTGGAGATGCGATGCTTATTGAAGGCAAGCCGCAGTAAGGCACCTATTATTAGCCTCAAAGCCTTTGTTTTCATAGTTTTTCCCATCACTCCTTATTCATTTTGCTTATCAAAAAACAGTCTGATGATGCCGATTCATTTCCGAAGCCGCATCATCAGACTGTTTTTGCATAAAAATTCAAACACACAATAATAGCAATCCCTTGTGATTGGAAATCGCAAGCCACTGCTTCACTTTATTCAACATTACTCATCAGTTGCGTCAGTGGTAGATTACGCTTACGCGGAATGTTAGTTTTTCTTGTATATATAAGATATTACACCTATTCAACTTTAGTCTCAATCGAAAAGTCGAATAGGCTTTACAATCCAAGCAATGATTACGTCTTGTTGCTTTTAAAGCAAATTTTCCACCGCGCCGACCCAGGCGTGATCGGGGTTATTGCTGCGGTAGAACCCTTGATGCTCGCCCGCCATCAGCCACAGGAAGTACGTGTTGTAGCCCGGCGCGCCGGCCGTGGTGTGGTAACCGCGGGGAAACTCCTCCAGCTCATCGTTTTTCACGCGGTACGCCTCGTCGATCTCCCCATCCTTTCGTAGATCATCGTGCCCCACTCGTACCCGTGGCTGCAATGGGTGGTAAAGCGCACCTTGGGGAAGTTATCTTCCACCGCGCGCTTCATGGCTCAATAGATATCCTCTATATTCTAAAAATTGGTAACCGTATCCATCGAACATCTGGGGGATATCCCTCAGTCTTACAGCAATAAAAACCGATCCCTTAAAATAGCCATTCGTTTTTCTACACATGCAGCTATACAAATTACCGCATCAGCCCAAAGCCTAAATCAATGTTTCTTCCCACTTACAGCGCTTCCAGTATAAAACGCAAACGCAGCGGCAACGCAGCAGGCAAGCGATATTGCGGCAGCACCGGCGCGCCCCAGCTATCATCTCCACCCACGCCGCAGCGCGCGGAGGCAATATCCACAAAGGTATAGGCAGGTTTCGGCAATTCCTGCTGATGCAGCGCGCCAAACAATGCAGCTTGGCTATAGGGCAGCACCGCGATTTGCAGCGGGGTATCCGCCATGGTAATACGCAGCGTACGCCCCTGCTGATCGGACAGCGTCATCCAGCGCACCTGCGTACGATTGCCGCAGTACTGCGGTTTCAGGTAGGATGTCAGGTTTTCCTTTGCCGTTGTCTGGTAAATGCCCAGCACCGCTCCGGCTTGCCGATCCGTTTCATTCTCCCATGGACCCATGCCGTAATACTGCACGTGACACATTTCTCGCGGTAGCCGCAAGCTCAAGCCCATCGCGGCCAGCTGCGGCAGGTTAACACCGCCATTTAGTGTCGCCTCTACACGGATACGGCCGGGTGTAAGCATCTGGTAGGATACGTCCATTTCCGCATCCGTCAGCCCCGGCATACGATACCGGGTGCGCACATGCAGGCAGCCGTTCTCCATCTGCGCGTCGATCCATTCCCCCATCGATAGCTCGCTAAACGCCCACCACAACGCAGTATCCCGCCCGAAGCGGTTTCCTCTATCATTATCGGTCATCGCCCGCGCCAGACTGGGTTGCGGCGCAAAATTTAAAAGTGGCAAGCAGCCCTGACGGCCGAAGCAAACCAGTCCGCCCTCAGCCATGCTAAACAATGCCTGAAACTCTTCGCTTGCCACCCCAACCGTATACCCGCCTCGCACTACCCGGCCCGCCGCTTGGGGTTGCATAGCAGGAACAGCATCCAGCGGATTATTTGTCAATACTGCTTGCCCGTGCATCAGCACATCATCGGCCTCGGCCCATAGTGTCGCTATCTTCGGGCGCAGCTGGCACAGTAGTGCATATTCACCCGGCGCAGAGTGCTCGGGCATGGGAAGCGGGAAAAAATGTGTCTCGCCCGGTAATACCTGTACATTTTCCAATGTGCCCTGCGACACCTCATCACCATTGCGCGTCAGGCTCCATGTAAGGCGGTATCCTGCCAGATCGTCAAACAGGTTGCGGTTTTCCAGTGTTACGCCCTTTGCGCTTGGCTGGATGTGCACATTCTGGTATAAATATTTTACTTCCATAAGTTTCGGGGTTATTGAGCGGTCAGCAAACACCAACCCGTTACCGCAGAAATTGCGGTCATTGGGTTGGTCGAAAAAATCACCGCCATAGGCAAGCCCTTCACCGCCGCAAGGGAGCGGTGCGGTAATCGCCTGATCAATCCAATCCCAGATAAACCCACCCTGATACTGCGAATACCGGTCTTCCAGTTCCAAATATTCCTGCAATCCTCCGCAGCTGTTCCCCATGGCATGGGAATACTCGCACAGCACAAGAGGCTTATCCTTATGCACGTCCAGCCATGCTGCCACCTCGGCGACTGGCGAATACATGCGACTTTCCACATCGCTGGTTGCAGGATAACGGCGGTCGTTAAAGACGCCCTCATAATGCACAGGCCGCGAGGCATCCCTGTTGCGAAAAAATTGCGACATAGTAAAAATAACAGAACCGCCGAAACTTTCGTTACCGCAGCTCCACATCAGTACCGAGGGATGGTTTTTATCGCGTTCCAGCATATTCCGAGCGCGGTCAAGACATGCATCCAGCCATTCCGCCTTGTTTGCGGGTACAGCCGTATCCGCAACGATTGTACCCGCTTTCAGCCACGTGCCATGGGTTTCCAGGTTGGTTTCGTCGATCAGGTAAATGCCATACCGATCACACAGCTTATACCACAAGCTTTGGTTTGGGTAGTGGCTGGTACGAACCGCGTTGATATTATGGCGTTTAAGCATGCGCACATCCCATAGCATTTCCGCCTCGCTTACCGCACGACCGGCCCGGCAACTAAATTCGTGCCGGTTTACACCATGAAATATAATGCGTTTCCCGTTCAGGTGCAAAACGCCGTTTTTCATTTCAAATCGGCGAAAACCCACCTCCGTCTGTGCCACTTCGACCACCCGATTGTGCGCGTCGGCAAGCGTAAGGCGAAGCGTATATAGCGCCGGTGTTTCCGCACTCCACAGGCGGGGCGTTGGAATATTGAAGTCAAACTGCGTTTCTGCCTGCGCAGGCATCGTCAACTGCTGCACGCAAGCGCCTTGCCCATCCAGCAGTTCTGCCGTCAGGGTTATGGTCTCCTGCGGCAGTTTACACTGTAGCGTTGCCGAAAGCGCGCCCGTTGCAAAATCCTCCGCAGGCATAGCGTGTACAAACAGGTCTTCCACATGCGCACAGGGCTGCGCTACCAGTTCCACATCCCGAAAAATTCCGGAGAACCGCCAAAAGTCTTGATCCTCCAACCAGGAACCGGAACAATACTGGTATACCTCCACCGCCAGTTTATTTACGCCGGGTACCAGCGCCGCGGTCAGATCAAAGCGTGAAGGTGAAAAGCTGCCTTCCGCATACCCGAGCAGCACCCCATTTAGCCAGACAAAGCAGGCGCTTTCCACACCGTTCAGCACCAGCACGACCCTGTTGTTTCCCCAACTTTCAGGCAGGGAAAACGTTGTGGTATAGCTGCCGACAGGGTTGTATTGCGTAGGAATTTGCGGCGGTACCAATTCCTCCCGTCCATCCCACGGATACTGGGAGTTCACGTATTGCGCTTTTCCATAGCCCTGCAACTGAATATGCCCCGGAACCTGAATATCATCCCACGCAGAGCAATCATATTCCGGTTGCTCAAATCCGACAGGGCGCGCCTCCGGCGTAGGAGAATAGGCGAATTTCCAGCTGCCGTTCAGCGACTGGTGCAAACTACCAGCTCCTGCCTTCGCTTCCTGCAGGCTTGCATAGGTATCATGGTCGGATACTGCCGGCAAACGGCCGATAGCAAATATAGCCGGATTGGTAAGATAAGCAAGATCATAGCGTATATTTTTCATTAAGGAGGCCTCATTTCCCGTTTAGCTCGTATTTAGGATAACAAGCTGTATTATAGCGAATGATAATTGCAAAGTCCATGAATCTACGCTAATTATTTAACCGGTTACGAAATTTTAAAGCGCATTAATTTGCTGCTAAAGCCTTTTTACTTCGTATTCTACTTGCAACTAAAATAAAATGCAAGGCTTTCGACGGCGATATATGGAATATCATTGTAACCGCTTGCTTATACGGTTATGATACGGTATACTGCCTATAGAGGTGGATTGCGATGCCCACAAAGAAAGAGATCACGATATACGATATTGCTAAAGAAGCCGGCGTTTCTACTGCAACTGTATCGCGTATTCTCTCCAACACCGCCGGTGTAAAACAGGAGAAGCGCGACCGGGTACAGGCAATTGTCGATAAATATAACTTTAAGCCCAGTGCCATTGCACGGGGCCTCAGCGATACGCACAGCAAAGTCATCGGCATGCTTTGCCCGGATGTGCGAAACGCATATTACGCCAACATCTTCATGGAATGTGAGCGCCTTGCCTTTGAAAAGGGCTATACGCTTGTGCTCAACAATGCGTTTACCACCGAATCGCTGGAAATCGCCTTTATGGAAAAGCTGATGGAGCAGCGTGTCGAATGCCTGTTTCTTTGCGGCGGCTTGGTGGACTGGCGCCCGCTGCCGCCGCTCTTCAGCCAGACATTAGCTCGCTTTGCTAAGCGCATTCCCGTTATCGTCGCTGGAAAATGCGAACTGGATAACGTGTATCAAGTCTACATAGACCACATAGAAGGCATGCGCACAGCTGTAAAACATCTGGTTACCCTTGGCCATAGCCGCATAGCGTTTTTACATGGTTTTTCCTATATCTATCAAACGCAGGATAAGCTGGCTGCCTATCGACAGGCATTGGAAGAAGAAGGCATCGCGCCGCGCGATGAGTATATCGTCGATGCGGGAGAGTTTAACGAGCAAAGCGGTCTGCTGGGTATGAAAAGATTGCTTAGTCTTGCCTCCCCTCCCACGGCCGTTATCGCTACAAACGATCTAATGGCGGCAGGCGCACTGCAAGCCATATCGCGCTTGGGCTATTCCGTACCCGCCGATTTCTCCATCGTCGGCTTTGACGATTCCTTGATTACCGACCTTACAGAGCCCAACATCAGCAGTATCCATTATGATTATGCACTTTACGCAAAAAATCTGGTGGAAACAGGGCTTTCGGCCATCTCTGGAAAACCCTGTGATCGTGTGATCGTTATTCCCACCAGCCTTACCGTAAAAGAATCCTGTCGTAAAATTGACGTATAAATGCAATGCTGCGGCAGTCCCCTTACTGCGGACTGCCGCAGTATTTTTCTATTCAAAGGTGCTTGCCTATGATGGAATCAGCCGCAAATACATCATTTTGAAAATAGAGGCTTGACTTTCGCAATATTCCTATGCTATGATGCAATCATGAAACGGGTTACATATTGCAATTGAACAATACGAACCGATTATGCTGTACGTTTGTTGTCATCTTAGAACTAAATCGAACATGTTATTGGTTCCTATCTCCTAACATTCTATGGAATATCCGTCGTGATAATTCATAATTCTTTTTTATTATTGTTCAATCTGTAACCGGTTACATTTAAGGAGGCGGTAAAGTGCAAGCCAGTTCCAAGGCCACAAAGGCAATGGTGAATCTACCGGTTACACTCCGTAAGGACACCTTTGGCGAAAAACTTCGCAAGAGCCGTGTTTTGCTACTCATGTGTTTTCCGGCGATTCTGTTTTTCTTTCTGTTTAGCTATCTGCCTATGCCCGGCGCCTATATCGCGTTTACAAAATTCAATTATGGCAAGGGCATATTTGGCAGCACATTTGTCGGTTGGAAAAACTTCGCGTTCCTTTTTTCATCCGGTCAGCTGTCGCTGTTGTTACGCAACACGGTATTATACAATCTGGCATTTATTCTGCTGGGCAACTTTATTCAGGTATCATTCGCCATCCTGCTTAACGAGGTGCAAAGCAGTTGGTTTAAGAAAATTACCCAGTCCATGATGTTTCTTCCTTTCTTCATCAGCGATGTTCTGGTCAGTTTGCTGGTGTATAACCTGATTAACTACGATTACGGCTTTATCTCCGCCGCCGTTCGCACTGCCGGAGGCGTAATGCCCAAATATTACTCCATGCCCAGCGCGTGGCCGTTCATTATTGTATTGGTCAACATTTGGAAAAGCACGGGGTATGGAACTGTCATTTATTTTGCGGCAATCGCCAGCATCGATACCTCTATGCTGGAAGCGGCACGGGTAGACGGCGCAAACGGCTTTCAGCGTATCCGGTACATCACCTTGCCATGTCTAAAGCCCACAGTGATCATATTACTTTTGTTTGCACTGGGCGGCATCGTACGCGGCAACTTTGGATTGTTCTACAATTTGGTTGGCAATAACTCGCTCCTCTACGGCACGACCGATATTATAGAAACCTATGTATACCGTGCGTTAATGAACAACTTCAATTTCTCTCAAGGCAGTGCAGTCGGTTTGTTCCAGTCAGTTGTTGGGTTCGCTATCGTCATGTTGGCAAACGGCATCGTCAAACGGATTGAACCAGACTACTCACTGTTTTAGGCGGGAGGTATGAATATGAATCATCAACAGCCGGAAAACCCCATGGTTTTTCACCCTACCAAAGTTAAAATTGATAATGCGGATCGCATTATCCGTGTAACAACATACGTGTTGGTGGCTGTTTTCGCCGTTGCCTGCATCATTCCGTTTTGGATGATTATCGCTTCATCCTTCTCTACGGAAGCCGCCATACGCCGCAGCGGTTTTACCTTGTGGCCGTCGGATTTTTCCCTCTACTCCTACAACTTAATTTTCCGCTCTCCCGACCAGTTGATCGGCTCCTATATCGTTACTATATCGCTGACACTGATTGGTACGTCCATTGGGTTGGCAATCATCTCTATGACAGGTTATGCCTTGCAGCGAAGAGATTTCCCCTTCCGAAACGTCATCTCTTTCTACATCTACTTCACATCTTTGTTCAGCGCTGGCCTTGTACCGTTTTACTACATCATTGTGAAGATATATGGGCTAAAGGATACCTATTGGGCGGTTCTCCTGCCGCTTCTCATGTCCCCTTGGTTGATTATTCTTATGAAGAATTATGTCAAGGCTATACCACATGCCATTACCGAATCGGGCAAAATCGACGGTGCAGGCGATTTCCGAATTTTCTGGAGCCTGATTGTGCCTTCCATGAAGCCGGCATTAGCTACCATTGGTCTTTTCCTCGCATTGGGGTATTGGAACGAATGGTATTTCTCCTCGCTATTTCTGGGTTCGCAGGTAACGTATCGCCCGCTGCAATATCAACTATATAATATCATTAATAAAGTCGCGTCGCTGAAAAGTTCTCTGGCAGGCGCTAATATCGTACTGAACGATTTACCCAGCGAAACGCTAAAAATGGCTACTGCTACACTGGCCACCGGGCCAATCATCCTGTTATATCCCTTTGTGCAAAAATACTTTGTTGCCGGTCTTACTGTCGGCGCAGTAAAGGGATAATCATGGTTTCATCGTCGTTTGTGTAAACGGCGTAGGAAATACCGATTCAATTGAATAAGGAGGACTCAATCATGGCAAGAAAATTACTGTCCCTGTTGGTTGTGCTCGTAATGATGCTGTGTCTGGCCCCTGCAATGGCGGAAACAGCCGAAGCAACAGACTATTCCGAGTGGTTCCCCGGTGTTGATACCAGTAAGCATGAAGTGATCACCTTTCTGGTAACAGGCAACATCCCCACCAATAAAACCAATGAAGCCCTTGCTGTATTTAATGAGAAGCTGACCGCAGCCATTAACGCTGAAATCCAGATTGAGTGGATCGAATGGACGGATTGGCAAACGAAGTACAATCTGGCGCTTGCTATGCAAGACGGCACTGTGGACCTCATCGGCACCGCGACCGACTGGCTGGACGCTTGGCCGAATGCAAAGAACGGCGCTTTCCTGGCGCTTAGCGAAGACATGCTGCAAACCTATTGCCCCAAGACGTATGCATCCGTATCGCAGGAGCATTGGAACCTGTGCAAGTATGATGGCGTAATTTACCTGATTCCTGAAGATAATTACGCGCAGTGGACCAACCACGGCTTCCTCTACCGTGGCGATTGGGCAGCCGAAGCCGGGTTGGATGGCGTGCATAGCTGGGAAGATCTTGGCACCTACTTCCAGTACATCAAAGATACTTATCCCGATGTAATCCCGTGGGATGCGGACGGCAGCGGTTCCTCGTATTCCGATCAGATGCTGGGCGGCTGGATTGCCAGCAAAACCGGCGGTATCAATATCGAAGGTTTCTCCGTTCCGCTGTTCTTCGGCACGAGTAAAGACGACCCCTATACCCTGTCCAACTTCTTCTTAGAAGGCGACAGCCTTGTAGATTTTGCCAAGTTGATGAAACAGTGGTCTGCTGCGGGCTACTGGCGCGAGGATGTGCTCAACTATACCGGCGATGTTTGGGCCGAAATGAAGGATGGCCTTACCGGTGCGCATCAGCATCATACCCAGACGTGGAGAACCAAGCTGTTTGAGATGGATCAGTATCAGCCCGGCAGCGACGTGCAGTTCTTCTGGTTTGGCGAAGAGAGCGATACGCTCGTATCATTGAACATTACGCATGGCGCATTGGCAATTGCCGCGCAAAGCGATTCCCCCGAGCGTGCATTGATGGCATATGACCTGATCCGCAACGACCCCACTTTCTATCGTCTATTTAACTATGGTATCGAGGGCGAGCAGTACATCATCAACGAAGAGGGCTACCGTGAGCGTCCTGCTTCTTATACAGATGAGACCGTAGATGGTGTAACGTTTGATTACTGGTGGGGCCGCAACGATGATTTGGAACTGCGTGATGCAGCTATCGACTGGGATTCCTACGACGCTTTGCTGAAAAAATACGATGCTGTAAAGATCGACTATCCATACGGCCAGATCGTGTTTGAGACGGACGATATTTCCATCGAGTTGGATAACCTTTCCAACGTATTCCGTACCTATGCGCCCGTTATCTGCTTTGGTAAGGAAGGCGATCCCGAAGCTTATGTAGCGGAGTTCCGTCAGGCGCTTCTGGATGCCGGTATCGAAACCGTTATGGCGAACTTGCAGGCTCAAATCGACGCGGTTTACAAATAACCGCTCCTCCCCTTTGGGACTCGCAAGGCTCGCCTTGCGAGTCCCACTTTTGTGTCACCCGGTGGTAAACAGCTTTGAAAAGCCCTTGCATAAGATCTATAAAATAATGAACTTTTAAAGGAGATTCTATCATGCGACAGACGATCGACCTCAACCACAACTGGCGTTTTCATGCTGGAGAGGCGGAGCACGCCGATTATAAAGGGTATGACGACCGTTCCTGGCAGGTTGTAACCGTCCCGCATGATTGGTCGGTGATGTTTCCTTTTGATCAAGCTTGTTCCAGTGGCACAGGCTACTTGCCGGGCGGTATCGGCTGGTACCGCAACACCTTTTCTCTGCCAGCTTCAGCAGAAAACAAGCGCGTCTTTGTAACGTTTGGCGGTGTGTACCAGCATGCGCGCTTCTGGATAAACAGTCACTATCTGGGGATGCGCGCATACGGCTATTCCAGCATTACACTGGAGTTGACCGGCATGGTGAAACCCGGTAAAAACGTGTTGTGTGTAAGAGCCGAACACATCCATCTGGCGGATTCGCGCTGGTTTACCGGCGCTGGTATCTACCGCAGCGTTTCGCTGACACTGGTTGAAGCGGCACATGTTACGGATATTTTCGTTTATACGGTTGCTTTATCACAGACTAGTGCAGAACTGGCAGTAGAGGCAGAAGTGACGCAAGGAACCGCGCATTTCCGCCTTGTGGACGATCACGGCAACGAGGTCGCATCGGCACAAGGAGCCCCGATGAGCCAAAAAGAAGGCAAAGTTACCGCAAGCCTTTGCGTCTCTTCACCCAAGCTATGGGGTTTCGGTCATCCGACATTGTATCGTTTGGTTTGCAGCGTCACCTACAACGGTGAAATAACAGATGAGCAATCCGTGCCGGTTGGCATTCGACGCTTTTACTTTGACGCGGAGCGCGGTTTTTTCCTGAACGATGAAAATATGAAGCTGAAAGGCGTATGCTTGCATCACGATGCGGGTGTGTTGGGTGCAGCCGTACCGGAAGCGGTTTGGAAAAAGCGTCTGACCAAACTGATGGAAGCCGGCTGCAACGCTATCCGCTTTGCCCACAATCCGGCAGACCCCATGGTGCTTGCCCTGTGCGATCAGCTGGGGCTGTTGGTGATTGAGGAAGCTTTCGACGAGTGGGAAGGCTGCAAGAATAAGTGGTGGCAGGGGCACAACGTGTACCCGCCCAAACTGTACGGTTATGCGGACGATTTTCCCCAATGGCATGAACGTGATTTAGCCGAAATGATCCGCCGGGACCGCAACCATCCCTGCGTTATTCTGTGGAGCATTGGCAACGAGATCGACTATCCTAACGATCCATACGTACACCCGAGTTTTACCAGCATGACCGGCAACAATGATGCAAACAAACCGGCCGAAGAGTTCCAGTACGATCCCAACCGACCGGACGCGAGCCGCGTGCCGGTGGTTGCCCGTGCGCTAACACGCATTGTTCGCCGGGAGGACCCAACCCGCCCGGTAACGACCGCGCTTGCTTACCCAGCGCTTTCCAACCTGACTGGTTTTGCCGATACAGTAGATGTGGTGGGATATAACTACATGGAACCACTCTATGAAAAAGACCATAAAGAATACCCCAACCGCATTATTTTCGGCAGCGAAAACGGACATTTACCAGAGCAATGGCAGGCGGTTACTGAGCATGCTTTTATTGCCGGACAGTTTTTATGGACTGGCGCGGATTTTCTGGGAGAAGCCAGAGGTTGGCCTGTGCGGGTGTCCACCGCAGGGTTAATAGATACCGCCAATCATGAAAAGCCGTTATTCTACTATCGCAAGGCGCTATGGACCAATGCCCTTTGCGCCAAACTGGCGACTTCCCAAAGCGGCGATATTTTTGACGAAACCTTTACCTGGCACTACCGGGAAGGCGAAACTATTACGGTTTCCTGTTATACCAACGCGCCGGAAGCAACCCTATATGTAAACGGAAATGAGCACGAAACAAAATCCGTCGGTATGGATGCGCGCGTCGCATGGCAAATCCCCTATGAAAAGGGTAATCTGCGCGTTGCTTGCAGGCGTGGCGCCGAAAGGATAGAGGATACGCTGACTACTCCGGGTACCCCTGTGAAGTTATCACTGGTATGCGACCACATCTCCTTACCAGCCGATGGAAGTAGCCTGTCGATTGTCGATATTACCTTAGCAGATCGGCTTGGGCAAACGGTTACGCACGCGGATGAACCCATTACCGTACAGCTCCTAGGAGATGTTGCCCTGCTTGGTATAGAGAATGGAAACCCGCAGGATGTTACTCCTTTCCCTTCTGCCACAAGACCGTTGTACCACGGGCGAGCCGTATGCTATGTACGCGCCGGTACCATGCCGTGCGAAGCCATCCTCTCCGTATGGACGCGCAGCGGGCTGCGGGAAATGATCACCCTTTCCATTGGGTAGCGATTGCTGTTGTTTAGCATAGCTGGAGATGAAAGCATATGAAAAAGCACGGTCCTTGCATGTAGCAATGACCGTGCTTTTAGTAGTTGCATCTTTATCCCTATGCTTATCTGCGAAATGATGGTTTAGCCCAATGGATGCGTACAGCTTCATGCGCGATAGCCCTTACATAGATACCATGACAATAGCTGTTCTCTACGCCGTTACACATTCGCCGCTTCGCCCGTTACCAAAGCAACCCAATATATTGGTTATTCTGTTTTGGACGGTGTTCCTTTTTCCTCGGAACGCTTGCCAATTTTGTTCTCGGTTCCCTTCAGCAGCCGTCCTATGTTTGTACGGTGTCTTACAACCACCAGCACAAACAGCGCAGCGGTAAACACGTACAAAGCCCATTGCCCGGGGTGAACAACCATCGACAATACCATATAGCAACATACCATCACCATGCTGCCAAGGCTGATATATCGCGTTGTTGCAATCACCAATACAAACGCTGCAATAGAAATGATGCCCAGCAACGGATTGATAAAAAAGATCACCGCCGCCGTGCAGGCAACCCCCTTGCCGCCTTTAAAGCCAAAGAAACAGGGCCAGTTGTGGCCAATGACCGCGCTAAGACCGCCAAGCATCATCCCAAAGCCCGGTATGCCAAACGTTGTATCCGGCAGTAGTAGGCTCCCAACCCAGCAGGCCAGCGTCGCTTTGATGAAGTCGCCTAAAAATGTAATCAAGCCCCGCTTGAGTCCCAGCACACGGAGTACATTACTGGCGCCGGTATTATGGCTGCCTACTGTACGGATGTTCACACCCGCCTTGTTGCTCACCAGAATCCCTGTGGAAATACACCCCAACAGGTAACCGGCTACGGCGATTGCTAAAGACAGAAGAATTTGCTGCATACTCTTTCTCCTTACGCATGGTCTTGGCGTTACTGATCCGACGCGGTAAAAATGCTATCGTTCCGCACGCGCTGTCGTCCCATCGTTTTTATCGTTGCATCATCATCCAGATGATTATACCATGAAACGCCGCCCACTGGCAAAACGGGTGGCGTCCCGGGTTCACTGCCGCAAAACATATATCTTGCGCTTCGTTGCTGGTTTTTGCAATATTATTCCTGCTCTACACGGATCATACTTTCCACACTGGCGACCTGCTCATCCAGCGCCGCAACCGCACGCTGCATAGCTTTTTCACCCGCCATATGGGTAATAACCACCAAGGTAACACAATCGTCCTGCCGCTCCCCTTTTTGCTGTACGGCGGCAATACTGACCCCTTCATCGGCAAAACATTTGGCAACATGGCTTAGCACCCCGGGTTCATCCCGTGCCATCATACGAATGTAGAAGGGGCATTGCCAATTGGTATTATTTTCTAGAGAAACCTTCGGGTTCACTTCGTTTTCAAACGTTGGGTACTGGTGCTGGCAAGCGCTGGCTGCCCGTTCCAAATCGCTGACAATCGCGCTGGCCGTAGGCAGATCGCCCGCGCCGCGGCCCAGGAACATCATTTCCTTGCAGGCATGTCCATGCAGATACACAGCATTAAACGAGCCGGATACGTTTGCCAGCGGATGATCGCTTTGGATAAACGTCGGATGGACGCGCGTTTCCACATTCAGGCCATCCCGTTTGGCAATCGCCAGCAGTTTCAGCGTATAGCCCAGTTCCTGCCCGCAGCGGATATCCTCCGCGCTGATATGGGTGATTCCTTCCACATACACATCCTCAAAAGGCACGCGCCCATGAAAAGCCAGCGAAGCAAGGATGCTCAGCTTATATGCCGCGTCAAGGCCTTCCACGTCTGCAGCGGGGTCCGGCTCCGCCAGGCCCAGACGTTGCGCGTCTTTGAGTACTTCGGCGTAATCTTCCCCGTTCTTGCTCATACGGGTGAGGATATAGTTCGTCGTTCCGTTTACAATGCCGTAGATTTTATCAATCCGGTTGGCTTGCAGGCTCTCCTCCAGCGAGTGGATAATAGGAATGGCGCCGCATACCGCCGCTTCGTAGTATAAGCCTGCACCGGTAGCTTTCGCAGCTTTTTGCAGCTCATGCCAGTGTAGTGCAAAGGCGACTTTGTTGGCGGTTACGACGGTTTTACCAGTCTTCAGCGCACGAAGCATCAGCGAATACGCCGGTTCTTCTCCGCCTAAAAACTCTGCCACAATTTCTATGCCCGGATCATTGAGCACGTCGTCCGGATTATCGGTCAGCACGCCTTCTGGAAACTGAATATCCCGCTCTTTATGCAAATTGCGAACGAGCACTTTTTTTATTGTGAATCGCAGACCGGCGCGATGCTCAATATCTTTTCCGAAGCCTTCCAGTAAGCGCCATACACCGCTGCCAACATTGCCGCAGCCTAAAAATCCGATGGAAATTTCCCTTATCATGATCCGATCTTCCTTTCGTGCTTAGCGGTTGCGATCATAAAGGATTCGTAAGCCTTTGAGCGTCAGCAGACCGTCCAGCTTGTCAATACAGTGGTCATCCTGTGCTACCAGTACAGCCATGCCGCCTGTGGCCACTACGAATGCTTTGGGCGCGTTCAGTTCCTTGCGCATCCGCTTTACCAGATAATCCACCTGGCCAATATAGCCGTAAATCAATCCGGATTGCAGATTGGTAATCGTTGTGCGGCCGATGACCGTTTCCGGTTTAATCAGTTCAAATCTCGGCAGCTTGGAGGTACGGCCCACCAAGGCTTCGCTGGCCAGCTTTATTCCCGGGCAAATGCATCCGCCCAGAAAATTACCCTTGGCATCCAGCACACCGAAGGTGGTGGCCGTACCAAAATCGATGAAGATGCAGGGGCCGCCATACTGATCAAACGCCGCAACGGCATTGGCAATACGGTCGCTGCCCAGTTCACGCGGGTTTTCATATTTCAGGTTGATACCGGTTTTTATACCGGGTTCCACCATCATGGGCGTAACGCCAAAATAGTTTTTACACATATGTTCCAGCGTAAAATTAATCGTTGGCACTACGCTGGAAATCGCAACACCTTCCACATCTTTCGTATCCACTTTTTCATGGTTGAACAGATTGGACAGTAAAATACCATACTCGTCGGATGTATAGGTTTTACTGGTGGATATGCGCCAGTATTTAACCATTTCCTTGCCTTCAAACAGGGCGGTTTTAATGTTCGTATTGCCCACGTCCATGGTGAGGATCATGCTTTTTCTCCTTTATCCTTTTCATCCATAGCTGCAAATGCGCCGCTATGGATGAAAAGCATATGCTTTACTTCACGGGGTGCCGGCCGAATCCGCCGATGTCGGACCCGCGGCATTCGTACCCTTTATACGGGTGTGTTTACCCCTCCGGTTTACCGCATCTACGGCAACTTTCACCAGCGGCACCAACAACGCAGCCGCCGCGGCTTCCGCAAGGCCGTAGGGCACACCGACAATCGCAACCAGCCACGCTCCCGCATTATTCAGGTAACCGGCTCCCGCATCACCTGTGGATACCAATCCATTAATCATGTCTGTCAGGTTTAATGCTAGAAAGCCAGTACTTTGCGTACCGGTATACAACAGAATAATCATCCCAAGGCATAACACTGTATTGGTCAGCGAACCAACTGCGGCAGCGATGCCAACGCCCAGTTTGTCCATCTTTCTTTTCCCTTTAAAGAAAGAGAACCAAAGAGAGTAAACAGCCCATGCCGTCAGCGGAATAATCAGGCGCGGGATTACGCTTACCAATGGATCTCTGAAAAACAGGTTCAAACCAACCGCACCGGTTTCCCAAGCACTGATTAGACTGGAAACGCCAAACACCAGACCAACCACAAGCCCCGCTATTGGCCCTTCAATCAAAGCAGCCAGAATCACGGGAATGTGTACAATCGTAATGGATGGTAAGGGTGGCGGGAGCATGATCATTCCCACATTGGTGAATGTCAGCAAAACGGTAATAGCTGCCAGCATCGCAATAACCACCAGACGGCGCGTGTTCAGGGACGACTTTTGCTTTCCGGTTTTCGTATTCATTTGTTTTCCTCCGTTCGAGTTCGCATAGGATACCCGACGATTGGGGACCGATGCTTGCAAGCTGATGCTTTGCAGGCGGTCCCGATGCCAAAATGAATTGGCAGTAACATGATGCCCGAAGCGTATCGCGTCCGATCCCGAAGGTATCAGCGCTGCCCCGAGTACTTATTATAGCGGGAAAGCAGGAAAAAGTAAACCGCACTGCGTCCTCCGCCCGTAAAACATATACTTACCGTAAAAAGCTGCCTCTGCGCCAACAGTATCATACAAAACGCCCCGTATCTGCCACGAGTGAAACGACAAGCGTTTCCTTCGCGGCGGATAGGGGGCGTCAATCAATTTTAGGAAGGTTTATTCCTTGTCGTCCCCTTCGCCTTCAAAGGCATCGGGAAAGAACGGTTTATGACAATTCGGGCACAGCGGGCTTTCATCAAAGTCGATATCGGCGGCTTTGATTTGCATGGTTTTTCCGCAATGCGGGCAATCGAAAGACAACTCCTCGTTCTCATCGAACTCCTCGTCGTCGTCCTCATCGTCCAGCTCGTCGTCATATTCATCATCGTCGCCAAAAAGCGCATCTTCAATGTCACCCAGATCACTGTCGATAGACTCCATATACTCGTCCAACTCGTCTACATCGTCTTCAACCGTCTTGATCTTTTGCGCCATTTCATCCATTACTGCAAGCATTTCCAGCATCAGGCGGTTTTCATTTTTCTCCTTGTCCAGGTTCAGCCCTTCTGCGAGGCCGCGCAGGTAAGAAGTGCGATCCGTAATACTGCTCATACTCGTTTCCTTTCCCCCATACTATGATTGGGGATAGCGTCGTTTGGATTTTGCAAGCAGGCGACTGCCGATCTTGTGCAGTGTGTTAGCAGCGTTCCATGTATTCACCAACGCGGGTATCTACGCGGATGCGATCACCAGTGTTGATGAACAGCGGCACTTGCAGCGTGTAGCCGGTTTCCAGCGTTGCTGGCTTGTAGGTATTGCTGGCAGTATCGCCTTTAAAGCCGGGTTCGGTATCGGTTACTTCCAGTTCTACGAAGTTGGGGGCCGCTACGCTGAACGCGCTGCCCTTGAAGAACCGAACCGTAACGTTGGTGCCTTCTTTTACAAAGGGAATAGCGTCTTCCACCTGTTCCTTGTTGAGGGGAATCTGCTCGAATGTTTCCAAATCCATGAAGTAGTACAAATCGCCATCGGCATACACATACTGCATGTCCTTGGTTTCAATAATAGCGCGCGGCATTTTATCCGTAGGGTTAAAGCTGCGCTCCACCACCGCGCCGGTCATGATGTTTTTAATTTTTGTGCGTACAAAAGCCGCTCCTTTGCCGGGTTTTACGTGCTGAAAATCTACGATATTCCACACGCCGCCATCCCATTCAATGGTAACGCCCTTCCTGAATTCTCCCGCTGTAATCATAGGTGTTCCTCCGTTCGTGTTTGTGGGGATTCCGTCGGAACCGCCTGTGGCATCCGCGGCGCACAGCGCCTTTTGCCTGTGTCCCGTCCGGTTACAATATCACCAATTCTCTGGTGGGTAAGGTGAGTGCGCGGCAGCCTTCTTTGAGAACTACCACGGTGTTCTCAATGCGTACGCCGCCAATACCCGGCAGATAAATGCCAGGTTCTACCGTCATCAGCTGGTTTTCAACCAGCGTACCGGTTGCAGCCGCGCTGAAACGCGGGCTTTCGTGAATTTCAATGCCCAGGCTGTGCCCAAGCCCATGCCCGAAACGTCCTGCAAAACCCTGCGCATCGATATAATCCCGCGCGATTGCGTCTATTGCATGGCAGTCGCCACCCGCGCGCACAGCATCCTGCGCTGTTTGCTGGGCAGCAAGTACGGTTTCGTAAACACGCTTCATTTCCGCACTGGGCTGCCCCAGTGCAACGGTGCGGGTCATATCGGCGCAATAGCCGCCGACTTTCGCACCAAAGTCCATGGTGATCATATCACCTTTTTGGATGCGGTAATCGCCAGGTACGGCATGCGGCAGTGAACCGTTGGCGCCCGCGGCCACGATGGTGGAAAACGCAAGCCCGTCCGCACCGTGAGAAAGCATGTCATATTCCAAAAGCGCCGCAAGCTCCCGCTCGGTCATGCCCTCATGAATGGAAGCGAGAATACGTTCAAAGGAGTCGCCCGTGATTTTACACGCTTTTTCAATCAGGGCAATTTCTGATTCGTCCTTCACCTGTCGCAGCTGCTCAACATCATTATTAAGCGCTTTCCATGCAACGCCGTTTGTGGCGGCTTTCGCCGCGGTAAAGGTGCGAACCGTTATGGCGTCATCTTCGTAATACAGGTTGGTAACGTTCCACGCTGCACAAAGCGTCGCGGCGATCTGTTCATGCGTCCGGCCTTTTTCAATGCTGAGGATTTCAAACCCTTCGCACTGCTTTTCCGCCTGCTCCACATAACGGAAATCCGTTACCACCGCACGACTTTTATACCCAATCAACGCCAATCCTTCGCCCGTAAACCCTGTAAGGTAAAAAAGATTGGCCGGTTTATAAATAATAACTGCTTCGTTTTCCTGCAGATGGATTGCCTCCAGCAATTTCTGCACACGCGTCATACTGTGTTTCACTTCCCTTTCCACTACAATTGCCCTTTGCACTGGGCGCTGCGGGCAATCGCATCGACTATTGTATCATAAACACAGCTGTTGCGCTACGCCTTTTCCGCATTTCACGTGCTTTTTCCCAAGCCCGCCAGTTTACGCTCCGTGTACATACCATACAGCCGCTGCAATTGCGCTGAATGCTTAGTATCCAAGCGCCTCTTCCACCCACAGCACCGTCATCCGGCGGCCTCTTGGCACACGGTCCAGTACAACCGTTGCATTACACATACACTGCGGCCCGCATTCATCCGGCTTGCAAAAACCGGTAAGCGCACAGGGCGTTTGCAACCCCAGTCTACGTGCATTTTGCGGGCAGGCCGTTTGCTTGATACGCGCAATGGCTGTGTTGATGCCGCCGTCCACCCACTTGGAGTGGCTGATGACAAAATAGACCATTTCCGGTCCATCCAATATTGCGCCGACACGGTTGCAATTACCATCAATAAAGACAAGGCTGCCATTTTTCGTTACAGCGTTTGCCGAAGAAAGGTATATATCCGCCTTGCGGCTGTTTTCCCGGATCATCGGCACATCCTCCGGTTTGGCTCCCCAGGAGGTATAGGTGGCGCAGCCTTTTTCCCGCAAAGCCGGAAGCACGTCAATATCGCGTACCGATACGGAGCCGCCTACGCCAACGCTGCTGCCTGCCTGTATATGCCCCAGCAGGTATTCTTTTGCCTGCACAGCTGTTTCCAATTCAATCACGGCAAAACCGTGTTTACGCATACTTTCAATCGCCGCCAGCATTTGCTGCTCCATAATTGTTCCTCCTTGTTACATGGTTCTCGCCTTGCCGTATCATCACACGGCTTGCGTGCTCGCATGCGCATTCTCCCGTTGCTCAATGTGTAAAGCGCACGCGAAACCGCTTGTTGATACCGTTAGTATAGCACAGTCGCCGCAGGGCGTAAAGCAAACAGGCCATAGGTTTTCGCCGTGTCGGCAGAATAAAATAAACGCCCCGCAAGCAGCTATGCTAACGGGGTATAAAAGAGTGATAGCCTATCCTGCAACACCCAGAGGTGCTTTGGCGGGCGTGCCTGCTTTACGGGGATAGAGTTTATTGGTAGGCCCATGTTTGCGGCTGACGACAAGGCAGTGTTGCCAATCCGGGTGCCCCGGTAATGCAACGGGGCGCAGCTGCGGTATGCTGCCGCCAAGCAGTCTGGCAGCTCCAGCAGCAGCCTCCTGCTCTTCTGCTGCCGACGGGCCTTTGTAACATAGGGCGCAGCCGCCGATTTGCACAAACGGTAAAAGCAGCTCCATCAGCACCGGAGCGGCGGCCACTGCGCGCGCGGAAGCGACAGTAAACCGTTCGCGATATACCGGATTATGCGCCGCATCCTCGGCACGCGCATGCAGCGTATGCACATTGGTAAGCCCCAGTTTTTCAATAACAGCATCTAAAAACTTCAGGCGCTTTGCCAGCGAGTCCAGCAGCAGCACCTTCATATCCGGCCGGGCAATCGCCAGCAGCAAGCCGGGTAAACCCGCGCCACTGCCAACATCGATCAGCGATGCATTTTTAGGAAACAGGTCTGTAAACTGAAGCGGTGCGAGTGAATCCAGATAGTGGCGGTCCAGCATAGCCTCCAGGCTAGCGTCCCCTGTCAGGTTCATGCGGCTGTTCCATTCCACAAGCATCTCATGATAAGCAGCCAGCCGCCCGGCTGTTTGCGCATCTACCGGTATGCCCAGTCTGTCCAGCCCGTTTTGAAATTCTGCCTGTTTGCTTTCTCCGCTCACAAATTCAACCCCACATATTTAATCAGCCAGTATTTAACCCACGCAAGCGCTTCGCGGCCGTGATTCTTCAGCCAGTAGTTTGCCTCCGGCCTGCACAGGCTTCCGGAACCCTGCGGGGTGAGCCCCGCATCGGCAGCAATCGCCATTGCGCGTGGTAAATGATAGTCGCTGGTTACCACCAACGGTTGACTTAAGCCCAGTGAATCCAGTACAACTTTGGCGTTTTCCATGTTCTGCTGCGTATTCATGCTGTATGGGTCGGTATAGATGCTTTCCTGCGGCACACCCTGTGCAGCCAGCAGATCGCGCATTACGTATGCTTCCGGTTGGGGCTCGTCGCTGCCCTGCGCCCCACATACCACAATCACGCAAGGCGAGGCCTCATACATTTCCAGCGCTTTATCCAGCCGCCATTGTAGCTGTACCGACGCTTCACCATCCGCCTTTACCTGCGCGCCCAGCACGATAATCGCGTCATAATCTGCAGGTGCAGGCACAGTAACCTCGCGGTAGTATACATAGCCGATCAGCGCAGCGTAGCACAGCGTGCCCAGCAGCGCCAGTATCCCGATCACGCGCAGCAACCGCAGCCAGAGCGGCCGTCTCTTTTTTCGGTTTTGTGTTTCCTGCGCATCTGTTGCATATTGTTTCATACTTCCTCCCGCAGCTTTTGATGGTCAATCTTCCAGTTATGCTGTGGCTGTATGTCTCCGTCGGAACATTCCACATGTACCGTAACGCCCGAAGGCGTAATTTGCTGTTTAATCAAACCATTGCGTACCATGCTGAACGCATCCCGCTCCGCAACGATGATATGATCCACCAGCGTTACCTCAATTTCACCAAGCAGCCGGGAAAGGGTCGCCGTCGCTTCCAAATCCGCCTGCGAAGGAACGATGGTGCCGCCGGGGTGATTGTGGCACAGCAATACGCCATGCGCGTTACGGGTCAGCACCGCATCCATCACAATCCGCGGATAGGCAGGCACGTCGCTGAGCGATCCCTTGGCGATCAGCACCGCGCCCAGCGTTTCCATTTGCCCATTCATACAGACGGCGTAAAAAAGCTCCCGTTTTTCTCCCGCCAGGAGACTAACGCAATAATCCACCGCGCGCTGGCGGCTGGAAAGCTTTTCCCGGTTGGCGCCATGGCTGCGTTCTGCACGGCGGGCTACCCCGGAAAACAACGTGATCAGCGCTGCTGCGTATTCACCGATTCCATCTACCTGCATTAACTGCTCCGGTGAGGCGTTAAGCACATCATACAGCGTGCCAAAGCGTTCCAGCAACGTATGAGCCAGAGGATTTACATTCTTTTGCGGAATGGCGTAAAAAAGCAGCAGTTCCAGCACTTCATGCTCGGCAAAGCCGTCCAGCCCCTGTTGCAGATACCGCTGCCGCATCCGTAAGCGGTGTCCTCCGTGCTGCATAACGCGCCTCCTTCCGGGCGGTTCGTCCGCCGCCCGTATTATAGCATGTTCCATTCGCCTTGCAAAGCGGCGCATACAGGCGTAAAAGCGCGCAACAGCAGGAATTCCCTTATCAAATTTACCTTACGGGGTTTATCTATACGTCCAATTGTAGTATAATCATTGATGGGAACGATCGTTTTGGCGGAAAGTGGGGCATGGGACGTATGCAGACGCTCTGGTTGCAAATACAGAACGTTCTTTGGAACGTTTTTAATCGCCCCAGCATTACTGATATTGTCGATATTTTGATCGTTGCTTTTTTGTTATACGAGTTGTTGATGCTCACACGGGAAACCCGCGCCAGCGCAGTTCTCAAGGGGCTGGTTATGCTTGTGCTTGCCAGCTGGGTCAGCGATTTACTGGGGCTGACCGCGCTGAACTGGATTTTACTTAACGTGGTCAATAACGGCGCCGTCGTACTGGTCATCCTGTTTCAACCGGAGCTTCGCAAAGCGCTGGAGCAAATCGGTCGCGGCGCGATACGGGATTCTTCCCATTTAAGCGATCCGGCGGAAAACGAGCATATCGTCCGGGAGATCAGCAATTGCCTGCTATCCTTAAGCCGCAGGCGCGTCGGCGCGTTGATCGTGTTTGAGCAGCGCATCGGCCTGAAAGATGTTATCGAAACCGGCACCAGCCTGAACAGCCGCATCAGCAGCGCTCTGCTGGAGAATATATTCGAGCCCAACACGCCGCTACACGACGGCGCTGTTGTAATACGCGGTAATAAAATTATGGCGGCAGGCTGCTTTTTAACACTCAGCGAAGGGAAAAGCATCAGCCGGGAACTGGGCACACGCCATCGCGCAGCCTTGGGTATTACCGAAACGACAGACGCGATTACGCTAATCGTCAGCGAAGAAACCGGCATCATCTCCATGGCACGGGAAGGCCGACTGACACGGCACTTGGACCGCGGAGCGCTGGAGCAGGTGTTGCTTTCCATGTATCACCAAAGGGAAGACAGTCTTTGGACCGCCCTTTTGCAAAAAACGAAGCCTAAGCGGCATAAAGGAGGGGCGGCATGAACACGGAAACCGGACACGGCGAGCATAAACCCACCCCTGCAGAAAAATCCGCTATCAGCAATGCACTGCATCAGCTGCCCCGCCGTTTTTGGGCCATGCTGTCGCACAATCTATTATGGAAACTTTTAGCTGTTGTTTTAGCCGTATCGCTCTGGGCCGGATTGATTACCCAGGACCCGACGCTGACACGCGAACGCGTATTTAACGATGTTCCCGTTACCGTTACCGGCAGCGATACCCTGCGCCGCAACGGTTTTATCGTCGTCAGCGGCATTGAGGACGATTCCACACTGGTACGGCTGAAGGTGGATGTACCTCAACGCGAATACAACAGCGTAACCACCTCCAACTATAACCCCCGGATTGATCTTTCCAAAATTACGGAAATCGGCGAGCAAACGCTGAAGATTTCCACCACTTCTACAACCACCTACGGCACCGTCGCGGAAGTGTCCCCGGCCAGCATCACCGTGATGGTGGATAATTACATTACCAGTTACCGGCTCCCGGTTACCATACACCAAACCGGTGATTATCCTGCCGGGTATTATGGTTCCACCCCCACGCTGGACCCCTCGGTGGTTTCTGTAAGCGGCCCGGAAAGCATTGTTTCCCAAATTGCGCGGATCGGCATCAATTTTGATGTTTCCCATCTACCTTCCCAATCCGGTTTGGTGCGCACCGCACTACCGCTGACATATGAAGACGAGGATGGCAATTTGCTGGACAGTTCTCTGGTGGAAGCCAGCAGTTCCGGCGTACTGTTGCAATCCATCGTGGTTGAGCAGCAGCTATATCCTACTAAAACGCTGGATTTAAACACACTGGCGCTCACCACGGGCACACCGGCTACCGGGTATGAAGTAAAATCTGTCACCATAACGCCCAGCAGCGTAGTCGCAGCCGGCGATGAAACCACGCTGGATACGCTGGATGCTCTCTTTATTGAGCAGGCGGTAGACGTAAGCGATATGGACGCGTCCTTCAGTACCGAGGTAAAAATACGCAAGCCCGCCGAGATTACCTATTTAAGCGCTTCCAGCGTAATGGTTTCGGTAGAAATCGGCCCCGTCATTACAACCAAGGAGTTTACCGGGATTTCGCTTTCTATTTCCGGCACGGATGACAAGCTGAGCGCTTCCAGTGAAACCCGGAATGTAGATGTATCGGTTACCGGCCCGCAGTTAACACTTAACGCACTTCGTTCTTCCGCCCTTTCCGCCTATGTATCCACCACGGGGCTTACCGAAGGTACCTACGCGCTGCCGGTTTTGTTGGCGATAGACGGCGTGGATAACGAAGACATCAGCTATTCCATTACCCCGCAAAACGTATCAGTCACCCTCGCGGCGCAATAGCATTTTATCTTCCAAAGAACATATAGCCCCAAACGAAATGCGGATGGGTCATCGCCCCTGCCGCATTACCTCTATTGGAGGGGAGCCAACGGATGAACGGATTTACCAACGCAATATTAACGCTGTTACTGGGATGGCTTCGCTCTATTTTTAATGCCGTCTGGACGTTGATGAATAGCGATCAAACCAGTTTACTGCTGCAATTTTTCCGCAGCAATTGGAAAACCATCGCACTGGTACTGTGCGTCGGCGGATTTGTAATTGATCGCGTGATCTATTTCATCCGCTGGCGCCCTTACTATGTGTGGCGTTCGCGGCGGCATAAACGCCATCGCCCAAGGTATGAAGACAGCTATGATGAGCCCTATGAAGAATATAATGACCATGAGAATCGTGCCCCCGCTGACGATTATGCAGCCTACCAGCGCCCACCAGCTGCGAAGCCTCAACCTCCTGAGTCTGACAACGCTTACCGGCAACCAACATACACACCTCAACCGGAAGCGCCTTATCAGCCAGAAACCCCCTATCACCCGGAAGCGGCCTATCAGCAGGAAGCCTCCTATCCGGCGGAAGCCCCAGGCGCCTTTGCGCCTCCGCTGCAATACCCGTATACGCCGCCTGTCCAAGAGGATACCATGGTTGTTTACCCGCAGGAGGATTACGCCTATCAGCCGGAGCAAACTGTTTTATACCAACCGGTTACGCAGCAAAACTCCCCCGGCTTTGCGCCAATTTACCGCTACCGTACAAACCCTGAAGGTAGCGCATACCCGCAGCGCGCGCCCTACCCCGCCGGACCGGATGCTTACCCTTACTCCACCGCGCCTGCAACGCAAGCGCACATGCCTGTTCCTTCGGAAAATTTTGCCCCTACCATGTCTTACGGCGCTGCGTTTCAAGCCCCGGTTATGGAAACCGCTGCAACGATCGAGCCCCGTTTTGATGATGATTTTTCGCCGTGGTTCGGCAATAAAAACGACTTTCCAAACTTTGCACCGCGTATCAAGCCAGAGCAAAGAAACGCCCCGCCGCCGGTACCGCCTGCCGATACGAACGCAACGCAGTATTTACGGGATGTCCAAGCCGGGTTCGCCCCACCGCCATCGCCGGAACAGCTGTACGAGCCGCCTGCCGCACCGGTTGCAAGCGCGCCGGTGCACCCGGGGTTGGACGCTGAAACATTCCAGCAGAATATAGGGCTGGGCACCACAGGCGGGTATAATCCGCTTGATACTGCCACTGCTGAACAACCTGTTTTCACCCCGTTTTCCGATGCGCAACGTACCGGGCTTCCGGAGGAAAAGCCGCGCGGTTTCAGCTCTCTGGTGCGAAAGGCGCGTACCTTTGTCAGCGGCGAGGACGAGGCAAACCCACCGACTATACGAGATTTACAATCAACCGTAGACATGACCAATGCGTTTCACGCGCCGGTCTATCCAAAAAAGAATTCCGAAAGCGAGGAAGAATAATGCTCGATCCGAACGCCCGCTTTTTTGTACTTGCCGGTAATTATGGCAGCGGCAAAACAGAGCTTTCCCTTGCGTTGGCAAGATATTTACGTAAAAAAACCGGCGGTTCCGTTGTGCTGGTGGATTTAGACATCGTCAATCCGTATTTTCGCAGCGCCGAACACGCCGATCTGTTGCGAAGCGAAGGTATAGAGGTAAAAATGCCCTCCTTTGCACTTTCTACTGTAGATATTCCCGCTCTGCCGGCGGAAATCCAATCGGTTTTTGAGCCGGGGCGGTATGATTATGTTGTGATTGATGTTGGCGGCGACGATGTGGGTGCAACCGCATTGGGCCGTTACTACCCGTATATTCAACCGATTCGTAATCAAATGCAGATGCTGTATGTCGTCAATCCGTTTCGACCGCTATCCGGCAGCGAAGAGGATATTTGCGCATTGTTCCAGCGCATTGCACAGCGCAGCCGGATGCAGCCGGACGCGCTGGTGAACAACGCCAATCTGCAGCGCCGGACCACTGCGCAAGACTTGATTACGGCACAGGCTTTGCTGGAGCAGGTGGGGAAACGCCTGCATTTACCGGTGGTCATGGTCGCCGGGTATGAAAAGCTAAAAGCCGAACTACCTGATGCAATGCAAGCATTGTATTTCCCCATTGAGCCGATGATGCTCCCGGAATGGCTGGAGGACGACGAGGTATGATGGGTGCACCACCACTGCCGGAAGCCTTTATTCATCGTATGACCGCCCAGTTGGGCAGGGAGGCTTCCGCGTATTTTGACGCAATAGAGCAGCCGCCGCTGCGCGGGTTGCGTCGCAATCCCCATAAAACGCCGGAAAAACCCATCTTTGATTTGGCGGATGGCTTGGGTGCATCCATCCCATGGGAAGAAAACGGTTATTACCTTTCCTTAGAAAGCACAGCCGGTGCGCATCCGCTGCATGAAGCGGGCGCATGGTACCTGCAAGAACCCAGCGCAATGATCCCGGCCACCCTGCTAGCAGCACAGCCCGGCGAAACAGTGCTGGATTTATGCGCCGCGCCCGGCGGGAAAAGCACACAGCTCGCCGCTGCCATGGCGGGGCAAGGCACATTGGTTTGCAACGAAATCGTACCTCGTCGCGCGCAGATTCTAAGTCGTAATATTGAGCGGATGGGTATTCGTAACGCTTTGGTCGTATCGGCCGATCCAGCAAAATTGGCCGAGGCGTGGCCGCTTTTATTTGATGCCATTTTGGTGGATGCTCCATGCAGCGGAGAGGGCATGTTTCGCCGCCATCCCGAAACGCGTTTGGAATGGAACGAGAGTTCTCCCGAGAGATGTGCAAAGCGGCAATCCCTCATTTTACAGAGTGCTGCCGCTATGCTCAAACCCGGGGGAAGACTGTGCTATTCCACCTGCACACTGAACCGGGAAGAAAACGAGGATGTGCTTTCCGCATTTCTCGCTTCGCATCCGTCTTTTTCGTCTGTTGATTTTTCCCTTCCTGTTGGAAATGGAGAAAAACTTATAGCGCAAAACGGCGGTTTGCATATCTACCCACATGTTGTACAGGGCGAGGGGCATTTTGTAGCTTTGCTGCAAAAAACGAAGGATTTATCCGATGATGAGCAATCCCCCTGCACTTTGTTGCCCCCTGCGCAAGCCCTACAACCGCCGGAGCAGCAAAGCGCATCCGCTTTTACAACGCTGTGGCAATCGCTAACCCATCATCCCGTTCCGCAGGCGAACGCCATGCTGGGGACGATGCTGCTGCAAGCCCCGCCACTGCCGCCGTTACACGGTATTCGCGTACTACGCGCAGGGATGAATATAGGGCAGTTAAAAGGTAAAGTCTTTCAGCCGGATCACGCACTGGCGCTGGCTGTTTCTGCGGATGTTTTACCCAGCGTTGCCCTAACCCGCGCACAAGCTGAAGCTTATCAGCGCGGCGAAGCGCTGCCCGCGCCGGATAAGGTGCGCGGCTATGTACTGGTAACGCTTCATGGGCTGGCGCTCGGGTTTGCCAAGGCCAGCGACGATTGGCTGAAAAACCACTATCCCAAGGGGCTGCGCCGCAGTGTAAGCAGCTCTGCGCATTGCAAAGGAGATACCGATGGAAACGATTACGATTAAGGGAACCTCCATCTCAGTCAGCCGTTTATGTATGGGCGGATGCCCGGCGGGAGAATATGGCTGGGGCAACGTGTCCCGCAGCGAGGTAGAGCGCGCAATGCTGCGCGCGCTGGAACTGGGGGTTAATTTCTACGACACCGCAGATACCTACGGTTTAGGGCGTAGCGAAGAAACCTTAGGCGAAACGTTGCATGCCCACCGCCACGAAGCCGTATTGGCAACCAAGTTTGGCGTGCGGGTCGAAAACGGAAAAACTTTTTTTGACAACAGCCCCGCCTATATGGAGCAAGCATTGGGCGCAAGCCTCAAACGGCTACATACGGATTATATCGATTTGTATCAGGTGCACTATCTGGACGGCTATACGCCGATACCGGATCTGATGGAGGCAATGATTGCCCGCAAGGAAAAGGGCGACATTCGCGCCATTGGCCTTAGCAATATTACCGCCGAGGCTTTGCCTGCGCTGCTTCCCTACAGCGAACATATTGCATCCTTCCAAAACCATTTCAGCCTCGCTCACCGGGACGACGAAACCGCCATACGCGATATTGCCGCCCAGCTGAACATCGCCCCGCTTACCTGGGGCAGTTTAGGGCAAGGCATTTTGACCGGTAAATATGGTGCCGACGTACATTTCGATCAGGATGACCGCCGCAGTCGCAGCATTTATGATAATTTTTATGGTGATAAGCTGCAAAAGAACTTGCGCATCGTCGAAGTCATGCGCCCGATAGCAAAAACGCACGGCGTGCCGGTTGCGGGCGTCGCTGTGCGCTGGATTTTGGATACGCTGCCCCAAAGCGTTGTAATTACAGGGGTTAAGTCTCCCGCGCAGGCAGAAGCCAACGCATTGGCTTCGTCCTTTACGCTATCCGAGAAGGAAAAGACACTGCTTAACGAGGTCTCCCGCTAGTATACTACCCCTTCCGGCTGAGCAGGCGGGCTGTGCTGAACGAGAACATAAATATCGCCATCAGCATGATGATTCCATCCACCCGAACCAGCCAATCCGGGAACGGCTGAAAAAATTGGTTCACTAAAAAACCACCCAAGGTTACTAATAGCAGTAAAAAACTGATGATTTGCATCTTTTTCAAAGTTATTTCTCCTACCTCAATTAAAATCAACCACCGATAGCCACATCGTCCGGCTGCGATGCATTCAGGATTGCGTCCAGTTGGAACATCGCCATTTCCGCACTCCCGTCCTGCGATATGCGGCCGGATTTTAGGCGGTATTCCAAATCGTACAAATAGTCATATGCCGCTTTCAGCTGCTCCTTGGTGTAACGTCGTGCCTGTGCCTGCGTACGCGCCACGGCAAAAGGCGGTATGCCCAACAGGCTCGCCAGCGCGCCGGAGGGGGTACGCTCCTCCAGCAAGCACCGCATATGGAATAAAATCCGGTATTGCCGCAGCAGCATCGCCAGCACCATAAAGCGGTCCTCACCGCCGGTAAGCACCGTATTTAAAAGTCTGCACGCTTCATGGGTGCGCCCGGCTGCCTGCTCATCCACCATCTGGAATACGGAGCACTCCAGCGACCGGATGCAAATCGCGTCGATATCCTCATCCGTCACCGTTTCGCGCTCGCCCACATATGCGGCGAGCTTTTCCATTTCCTGTTTCAGCAATGCCGCATCGTGCCCAACGGTAAAAATCAGCTTCTGCGCCTCGCTGCGTTGCAAGGTTTTTCCCATCGCGTGCATCGTACGAGCCGCCCATTTCTCCGCCTGTTCATCATTCATGGGGGAAAAATCGACAATCACACCCTGCTTTTTCAGCGCCAGATACAGCTTCTTACGCTTGTCTGCCTTCCCTTTCACCAGAAACACCAGGCAGGTATCCGGCGACAACTTGGGCAGGTACTCCAGTATTCCCTCCGCCTTATCGTTATCTCCTTTTTTGGACGTGGTGAGCGAATCGCATTCGCGTACAAGCACCACACGTTGATCCGCCATAAACGGCAAGGTTTCACACGCGGCAATCAACTCGTCCGGCTCCGGATTAAGTAGCTCAGAAAGATTCATCGCTTCCAGCCCCTCCGGTAAAAGGCGCTTGTAAAAAGCGCCGACCGCAGATGCTTTAATATATTCCTCCGTACCCTCTAACAAATAGAGCTTTTGGAGTTCTCCGGTTTTAATGGACTCAAAAAACTGATTATAATCCATGATTCTCCCCCGTCAGGTATGTTGAAATCGAATATTGACTGCCCCGCACCTCAATGATGATTTCGCCTGTTTCATCTGTGCGGTATATTTGTGAACCTGCAGCTTGCAGCCGTTCAAGGGTTGCTTCGGCCGGGCCGCTGCTGCCGGACCAGCACGTTATCAGCGCTACTTGGGGATCGGCAATCTGTAAAAATGCAGCCGATGTTGCCGTTGCGCTGCCATGATGCCCCACTTTCAGTATGTCGCAGGCTGTCGCCGCATACAGCTCATAATTATTGGTGTTATCTCCCATGCTGAGAATCCGCAAATCTCCAAGCGTTATCAGCGTTGCGAGCGATCGGTCGTTTGCGTCTATCCCCGTCCGGGTGCGTCCTGCCTGCGGCCAAAGCACCTGAATGCTCATTTCGTGAAAACGAAGGGTATCTCCTGCCGCAAGATAGGTAATAGGGATTCCACTTTGCATAATCTGCTTATACACTGCGGTGCTTTCCGCACTCATGGCTACCTTTTCCACTTCGTCCGGTAGATAGATGCGATCAATTGGTATTTTCTGCTCCAGTAGTTCCTGCACACCCTGTGCATGGTCTAAGTGTAGATGCGTAAGAATCAGCGCATCCAGTGAGCGGCCTTCGGCCAAAAGCCGGTCGGTTACCTCGGTGCCGTATGTACCTACATCCAATGCAACAGTAGCATCACCGTCAAAGATCAGCGCAGCATCGGCACGGCCAGTTGCAAACTGGTGGTACCGCAGCGCCGCTGGACGGGTGGCATATGCCCCGGCACTGCCCAGCACCGCTATCAATGTAATCGCGGCGATCCGCCTAAACGCAGATGCCCGCACATAACCGGATACCGTAATCATCGCCAAACCCATTCCCACACAAGCCCATACATTGGGCGAAGGTACGCGGATCTGCGCATAGGGCAACCATGCGGATAACTGCACCAGCCAAAGCATAATACGGCTGCCTAATCCAGCCAGCCACCCCAGTGGCATTGCCAGTAAGCCGCCAATACCCGGCAGCAGCGAGACCAGCAGAGTAATCGCATAACCCGGCACCAGCAACCCAGCCAGTGGCACAGCAAACAGGTTAAATACAATCCCATATAGCGGTAATTGATGAAAATACGCCGCCGTTGGCAGCAACACCCCGATTTGCGCCGCCAGACTGACCGCCAGCAACTCTCTGGTTTTCAGGGCATTATCCTTTGCTATCCGAATCAGCTGTTTTTCTTTACGCCGGGGTGTAAGCCACTTAGGTATGGGCAACTGGTTCAGTATGCCCATCAAGCGTGGATACAGCAGTAATATCCCTGCCATTGCGGTAAAGGAAAGGGTAAACCCGGCCGAAAACAAATCCAGTGGGTTGAGGATAAGCACAATCAACGCTGCCATAGACAACGTTGTCAGCGGGTCCGGCTTTCGCCCAGCTATGCGCGCAAGCATCACCAACAGCAGCATCACCGAAGCACGCACCGACGCGGGCGAAAACCCGGTAACCAAACAATATAACGCCAGAAAAACCGTCAATACGATAAACCGGTGCGATTTGCGCAGCGAAAGCAGATTGAGCAAACCCAGCAGCGCCGCCGCAAGCAGCCCAACATGTAAGCCGGATACCGCCATCAGGTGGGCTACGCCTGCGCGTTGAAAAGCGGTTTGTTTTTCCTGCGTAAGCGTAAGCCTGTCTCCCAACAGCATGGCCATTGCCAGACTGCTTTGCTCTCCCATAAGGCTTTGGAACCGCGCCTGGCAAAACACCCGCACCCGCGCGGCAAAGCTAATCCATGGCGCTGTTTGCGGGGTATTTAAAATTTCCAAATCACGAACCGAAGAAATACCATAGCCAATGTTATTTTGGTAAAGCCACAGGCGAAAATCGAAATCATTCGCATTTTCTTTTCCGGACGGCTGGTATATGGAACCGGAAAAGCGCAGCGCAGCACCGTCAAACAGATCACCGGCACGCACACCGTCCTGCG
The DNA here is from genome assembly GCA_963675655.1 of Candidatus Limiplasma sp. Lineage (GTDB taxonomy): Bacteria > Bacillota > Clostridia > Christensenellales > Aristaeellaceae > CAXXOK01. Next base: position 2,270,927 of record OY776489.1, on the reverse strand, counting down.
CATCCAGCGTGCAGTAGGCTTTCCCGGGCTGGGTTACGCCCTTTAAGGTAACATCGCACAGGGTAAACGCAATCCCACCGCTGGAACGTTCCGTAGCCTCGCCATATACAGTTGCTGTAATCCCATTATAAATACCCGGCGAAGGCATTTGCGGATTCATATAAACCTGCGTCCAAAACAGCGCGGCCATCACTGCAAGCGGCAGCGTAATCCACCGCAGCGGCATATGCAGCCCTCGCAACAAAACGCCAAGGAAAACCGCCGCGGCAAGCAGCCACAGCGGCCATAACCCACTTTCTACGCGAAGTGCAAGCCATACGCCAAATCCGTACGTCAGTGCCAGTATCGGAATAAAGCGGTTGTGCTCCTGTGCATGCAACCGCCCGGCTGCGCCATATTCTTGCTGCATGGCTCTCACAAAGTACCAGAATCTGCGGTAGAATCGCCCATAGCGCGCAGCAGGCACACCGCCTGCGCGGAGATGCCCTGCTCGGTTCCTTCATAGCCAAGGCCTTCACTGGTCGTCGCTTTCACGCTTACGCAGCCGATCGGCAATTGCATGCGCTCCGCTAGATTGCCGCGCATCTCGTCAATATACGGGCGCAGCTTGGGGCGTTGTGCAACAATGGTAATATCCACATTCGCCGGGGTAAACCCCAGCTCCTCAATGCGTGCTACCACTGTGCCCAGCAGTTCCAGCGAGTCAGCGCCACGGTATTTCTCCTGTGTGTCGGGGAACAGCACGCCAATATCCCCAAGGGCGGCCGCACCCAGCAGCGCATCCATCAGGGCATGGGTTGCCACATCCGCATCGCTGTGCCCCAGCAATCCCTTTTCATGGGGAATCGTTACTCCGCAAAGGATGAGCGGACGCCCTTGCACAAGGCGGTGCACATCCATACCATGCCCAATACGCATTATCCGTTTTCCTCCTCCCGCGCCGCGAGGATCGCCTCGGCCAGCCGGATATCGAAAAAGGTCGTCAGTTTAATATTATTACGGTCACCATCGCACAGGTATACCGGCATTGCGGCATGTTCAAGCAGTGCGGCATCATCCGTAGCCAGGTATCCATCCTCCGCCGCCTGCCGGTGCGCAGTCTGCAGCGTCTCCACCGTAAAAGCCTGTGGCGTTTGCATAGCAAACAGCGCGCTGCGGTCCAGCGTTTCCTGCACGCACCCTTGTGCATCCGCGCGCTTGATGGTATCGGTCACCGGTACGGCGGCAACGCCGGAACCATGCGCCTCCAGCGACGCCAGCGCGCGGGCAATCACCGCTTCGGTAACCAGCGCCCTTGCACCGTCATGCACCAAAACGGCCTGCGCATCTTTCGGCAGCGCCGCAAGGCCATTGGCTACCGAACCTTGCCGGTTTTCACCGCCGGGCACCACGCACAGCACCGCCTTGCCCAAGCCGTAGCGCTGCAATGTTTTTTGCATTACATCTACTTCGGCCGCCCGCGCCACAACAACAATGCCGGCACAAAGGCTGGTAAAAGGCGCAATTGCGCGCACGATGGCCGGTATCCCCCGAAGGGGCATTAGCACTTTGTTCACGTCCACGCCCATGCGCGTACCGCTGCCGCCCCCCAGTACAATCGCGTATGTTTTCATTCCATACCGCGCTCCGCTTTGGTTTGCGCGTCTTCTTCCAACACTTCATACAGGTCGGCAGCGGCATCTTTACGTACGGTTTCCGGTACGCCGAGTACCTTATATTTCCCGATACGATTGCCGAAGCGAATCTCCAGCATATCTCCGATTTTCACATCCGCACCCGGCTTGGCTACGCGCCCGTTCAGGCTGACGCGGCCGCCGGAACAAGCATCGTTGGCAACGGTACGCCGTTTGATAATCCGGGAAACCTTTAAAAACTTATCCACTCTCATGGTATACTCCTATCCTGTAAGGGGTCGCTTAGAGTCGTTTATGCACCGGCCAGCGACACAATTGCTCTGGCCAGAATATGTACGTTCAGCATCAACGCATCCAGCGAGATATACTCGTTTGCCTGATGCGCTACATCTTCCTCATCGGGGAATTGCGCGCCGAATGCGACGCCTTCCGCAAGGCAGCGCGCATAGGTGCCGCCACCAGTGGAGACGCACTCTCGCGGCCGCCCCGTTTCGTCATGGTACGCATTGAGCAGTGCAGTAACCAGTTTGCTGTTCGGCGGCACGTGGTGTGGCGCTTTCAGCGTAGTTTTCTTTGCTTCAACCGTTTCTGCCACCGCGGCTTTCACCGTCTCAATAATCCGGCTGCTGTCAGCAAGGATTGGATAACGGAAATCCAGCTCCGCATACAAGCCGTTTTCTTCATCATACCGCAGCACACCCAAATTACACGTAAGCGGACCGCTGGTTTTATCGCTGCAGGCGACGCCAAGGCTAGTACCGTCGTATTCCAGCCCGATGGTATCCGCCAGCGTTTTTAAGCCGCCTTCCACGCCAAGCGCCCGGAGCATCAATAAAAGCTCTCCAATGGCGTTGCGCGCATTTTCCGGGTACGCAGCATGCCCCGGAATTCCCGTTGCTGTAAGCAAAACGCCATCTTCCTGGGGAACCGCCTGCACGTCCAGCGTCATCTCTTTTGCCAGCCGGTTAATACGGTCGCACATGTCTGCATCCCCCTGTATCAGCGCGGTTGCACTGCCGGGGATGACGTTATGGCGTTCTCCTACTGCGATTTTAATCACTTGCAAGCCCTGCGTGTCGGGTTTAGCTTGCAGCTTCATCACCAGCAGCCCTTTTTCTGTGTTAATCACAGGGTAACTGGCGTCCGGGCTGAATCCAGAACGCGGCATATCGCAATGGGCCGTATAGTAGGCCATATCTTCCCAGCCGCTTTCCTCATCACAGCCGAAGATCAACCGCACTTCTCGTTTCAGCGGGATATCCGCGTTCTTAATTGCCTGCATCGCAAACAGCGCCGCAACAGCAGGCCCTTTATCGTCGCTGGTACCGCGCCCGATCATCCGGTCTCCTTCCACAACGCCTTCAAAAGGGTCTACCGTCCAGCCGTCGCCCACAGGCACAACATCCAAATGCACTAAAATGCCCAATGGATCCACACCCAACGGGCCCATGCGCACATCACCCGCGTAGTTATCAAAATTACGCACGGAAAAGCCCATAGCCTGCGCATCCGCCAGTGCTGTTTCCAGCGCCTGCTTTACCGCCGTACCAAAGGGTGCGTCTCCATCCGGATCGGCTTTAATACTGGGGGCCTGTATCCAGCGTTTTAAAGTTTGTATCAGTTCATTCCGGTTTTCGTCGATGATTTGATTCGCCGTTTCCACGTTTTTTCCTCCCTAGATTCTGTCTGTTACGATTGTTTGATTGCTTTTTCCAAACGGTTTAGCGCATCCAGTGTTTGGTTGTGCGGACAGCCGAAGTTAAAACGCAGGAAGCCTTCGCCCTGCCGCGGGTCAAAATCCGTACCGGGGTTGAACGCAACGCCCGCCTGATGCGTGCGGCGCATTAACTCGGCTGTTGAAAAGCCGTACGCCCGTAAATCCAGCCATGCCAGATAGGTAGCCTCCTGCTCCGCCATGATCGCCTTGGGCAGCCGCTTTGTCAATTCATCCTTCAGCATTTTCCGTGCCGCATCCAAATAGGCCATCAATCCGGCAAACCACGCTTCGCCATCGCGGTAAGCCGTTTCAGTGGCAGTCATTGCGAAAATATTACCCGCCTCTACGCCCATACGGTGCATGTGGCGTACCATGCGCTCCTTGGCTGCGGCATTGCGCGTAAGCAGTGCCCCCTGTTGCAGTCCCGCAAGGTTGAAGGTTTTCCCGGCGCTGGTTAACACAATAATGTTTGCGTCTTCCGCTTCATCCAGTTTCAGGGCGGTGGTGAAAGCATCCTTTTCGTAAACAAAATCACGGTGTATTTCGTCCACAACAAGGGTTACGCCATACTGTTTACATAGGGCATAGACCTTGTCCAGTTCCTGCCTGCTCCATACGCGCGCTACGGGATTATGCGGACTGCACAGCAATGCCAGCCGTACACCGCCTTGGAACGCTTTTTCCATCCCGTCAAAATCCATTTGATAACGCCCATCCGCGTCTGTTATCAGCGGATTTTCAACTAGTTTCCGCCCATTCTGCCGTACAGCCGCAAAAAACGGGCCGTATACCGGCGGTTGAATCAGCACGCCCTCGCCCGGTTCGGTAAACACATTCACAGCCGTGCGCAAACCCGGCACGACGCCAGGTAAGATTGCCTGCTGCCCTTTGGTTAGGGCAATACCGTCGTGTTTCAGTAAGAAATCCAGCATCGCCTGTACAGCCGAATCGGTTTGCGTGGTATACCCGAATACAGGATGCTGCGCTCGGCGGATAATCGCCTCGCTTACTTCATCTGCGCAGCGAAAGTCCATATCCGCTACCCACATGGGCAATAAATCGCATTTTTCCCGTTCGTGCAGCATGTCCCATTTATACGTCGCGGTTCCGCAGCGGTCGATCGGGCAATCGAAAAAGGAAAAGTCGTATTTGTTCATCAGCGTTCTTCTTTCTGTTCTGTTTCAATTGCAAGCGGCTGCTTACAGCAAAGCACCCAATACCCGCTGCTGCGCTCCAGCAGATCCACCTGTGTAAATAATGTTTTTAAATACGTTTGCGCCGACGGCGCGCCTTGTTGCTTGCGAATGACCAGTATCAGCTTGCCGCCGGGTAAAAGCGACTTCGCTGCGTTTGCAAACATTGTATAGATCACTTTTTTCCCGGCGCGGATAGGCGGATTGGTCACGATCCAGGCGAATTTCCGGCCCATAACGGCAGCAAAGCCGTCGCTTTGCATGGTTTCCGCTGCTACACCGTTACGGTAGGCGTTAGCTTTCGCCAACGCAACGGCCCGTGTATTGATATCCGCCATTGTTACCTGGCAGCCCAGATTGGCCTTGCCGATGCTAACACCCAGCGCACCGTATCCGCAGCCCATATCCAGTAACGGCCCGGTGATCTCATCCGGCAATGCACCAAGCAAAATTTCGGACCCCTTGTCCAGCCCCGTCCGCGAAAATACGCCGCTGTCCGTTTCAAACGTAAGGGCGTACCCGCGATAGACCGTATCAAATTGGGCGGGCTTATGCTCGCTCTGCGGGATCGGTGTGTAGTAATGGTCGGTCATGGCAATCCTTCCTTATCCTTGTGTGGCCGCGTGCAGGGCTGTGCGTTCTTCCATACTCAGCGCACGGTATTGACCCACGGCAATATCCAGCCGGAGAGGCCCGAATGCCTGCCGGTGCAGCGTAAGCACCTGCCTGCCGCAGGCGGCAAACATCCTCTTGACCTGATGATACTTTCCCTCGGTCACCCGCACCAACGCGCTGTTTTCGCCCTGCTTACCGGTAAGAATCATTAATTCTGCGGGCTTTGCGGTAAAGTCGCTGAGCACAAGCCCTTCGGAAAATGCGGTTACATCCTCCGGGGTCAGCGGTCCATCCACCGTTGCCAGATATTCCTTAACCACATGCCGTTTGGGAGACAGCAGTTGGTGTGCCAGCACCCCGTCGTTGGTAAGCAGCAGCAGACCGGTCGTATCCTTATCCAACCGCCCAACCGGCATCACATTCCGTCTGCGCAGCGCAACCGGCAGCAAATCCATTACGGTTTGCGCCCGGCTGTCTCTGGCCGCGGTTAGGATGCCGGCTGGTTTGTGAAATAATATGTATTGAAAAGGTTCATCTTCAACAGGCGAACCGTTCAGGAGCACGGTTTCGGTTTGCGGTTCCAGCTTATGTGCCGGATCGCAAACCGTTTGCCCGCCCACGGTTACGGCCCCCGATCGTATCAGTTTGCCCGCTTCGCTGCGCGAATACTCGCCGCGCTGCGATAGTAATTTATCCAACCGGATGAATGCCATGCTTATTCGTCGTCCTTATCCGCATCGTCCATATCCGGCTCCGTCTGTTCTTCCATCATGGGTTCCGGATAAGGCGCAGTCTGGCCGGGCCGGTATGCCGGTATCGGCTGGCGAAGCGTCTCGGTTTCCACAGCAGGTTCCGTTTCCGGTACTTCCTCCGGTGCCGGTTCCGTTTCCACCATAGGCTCTTCCTGTACAGGCAGCTCCTCCGCCACAGGAATGCTTTCCTTTACGGGTGCTTCTTCCGTAGGCAATTCTGCCGCTTCCATCATCACAGGCTCGGTTTTCACCGTTGTCTGCACAGGCGTTACAACAGGCCCGGGCTGCGGTGCGGGTTGCCGCACCGGCTGCGGCTGGTATTCCTCCATGCGTCCGGTTCTCGTAACAGGGGTTTCGCTGCTTTGTGCGGTGTACTCCATCGCGCCGGTTGCGTTCGGTTCAGGGTGATATTCTTCCTCCACGGGCGCTGCCGGAGCCGCAGCATGATGAATGTGGCGAACCGCGAAGTAACTGGTTAACGCGCGGCGAATTGGCAGCAGCGGCATGTAGCAAACAAAGAAGGCAAATAGCAGCGGCTTGATCGCGCCGGTCATTTCCGGCAGATCCAGTTGCTCGGTGCTGACAAGGTTAAACAGAGCATCGGACACGCTGCCCAATACATCTTTCATCGTCGTAATCGTAATATACAGTGCAGGAGCCCAGAGCAGCAGATTGATCATGGCAACGCCCATCTGCTTCCAGCGGCGTCCGCGCAGCCTACGGCGCGCTTCGGCATGGGGGCTTTTATCTGTTTTCAGTGCCAGTGCCCACACAAAGCGGAATGCGCCATTGCGAACCATGCCCCAAAGTAAAATCAACACCCCAACGCCCAAAACGGCCAAAACGGTGTACAGGCCTTCCATCAGACCACCGTTGGGTACCAGCAGCGTGCCGTTGAAGATGCCGATAAAGAAATTCGCAATTCCGTACAATACGGTCGTTACCGCAGCACCGGTATCACTGATCCCCTGCATAAGGGTAATCATATCCACGTTATTATAGTAATACCGTACGCCCAGCAGCATACCAATCAGAGGGATGCCCCACAACAGCAAGTGCAGCGCATGCAGCAGGCTTTCGCCCAGTTTTTCGCCGTAATCAGACAAGCTCATGGCCACGTCGAAGGAGAAACGACGGTCGTCTTCACCCCGTACCATGGTTTGTGCAAAGCTAAAGCGAAGCGGAAGTACCACGAAGAGCATCAGCACCGGGCACAGCAACGCCGCCCAGCGCCACGGCGATTCCGCCGGAAAAATCAACAGCGCGCCCAACGGCAGCAGCGTAAGCAGCCGAATGAGCAATCCCAGAAACATGTATAATAGGGAACGGATATAGAAGGTAATCGGGTTGTTATGAACGTTGCCCGGATAATCGCTTTTCATACTGTCCATATATTATGCCTCCCCGGTTTTATTACAGAAAAACTCAAGATAATTATACAACACACATCAATGCGATGCAAACGCTTTTTCCGTCTGCAATCCCTTTGTTACCGCTGTTTGCGAGCAGGGCATTTCGCCCTGCAGCGAGCACACCGCGCCGCAGTTTACCCCTCGCCGTTGACAATCGCACGGGTCCGTGCTATTCTTGGGCGGCGATAAGGCGGCCAGGCGATCGCGTGGTAACCCCATGAGGAAAGTCCGAGCATCACAGGGCACGGTGCCGGCTAACGGCCGGTGAAGGCGACTTCAAGGAAAGTGCAACAGAAATAAACCGCCCCACCCCGCAAGGGATGGAGTAAGGATGGAAAGGCGAGGTAAGAGCTCACCCGCGCACCGGAGACGGATGCGCGCTGTAAACCCCACCCGATGCAAGATCCGAATGCAAGCGATACGGCGGCCCGTCGTGCTTGCGAAGAGATCGCTGGACCCGTGTGGCAACGCACGGGGTAGATAGATGATCGTCCAACGACAGAACTCGGCTTACGACCGCACTTATCGCAACCCTGACAGATAAACCGCGCGAATATGCGCGGTTTCAGTCTGCTCCAAAAGTCCAACCTGCGTTGTCAGCTACGCAACGTCAAGGGGAATCACTTACAAACAAGTAAGCTCATCCCCTTGCTTCCTAGTATTTTGGACTTTTTGAACAGATGGGCAGTTTTACGGATCAACAAGATTATAACAACAAAAAACCGCGCCAATAGGCGTGGTTTTTTGTGAAGTTTTAAGGCAACGGCGACACTATATACCTGCCATTAGTCCTCTTACCTGCATAGGTGATTGAAGCCGCATTACTCTCCCCGTTCAAATTCATCCTTGTGCGCTTCAAAAAATTCCGCATACCGTCGCACATTTTCCAGTTCCGTCCATTTCTTCAGGCCTACCGGACGAGCGTCCAGATCATAAATCTTCGCGCCCCGCATTGCCAGCAGGAAGGGCGAATGGGTGGAAATAATCAACTGGCAGTCCATATAACGCGCGCTTTCTTCTATATACTTTGCCAATGCAATCTGCCTTTCCGGCGACAGGCTGTTTTCCGGCTCATCCAGTAAATACAGCGCATCCTCTTGCAAGCGCTGTTTAAAATAGAAGTTCGCGCTTTCCCCGTTGGATTGCTCCCGCACATTGGGCGCAAGCTGCTCCCGTACAAAAGCGGATTGGGTTTTCCGCCGGGCGCTGTTGCGCTTTTTCAGCTCGTCGTAATCCTCCAGCGATTGCAATTGAAACACCGTTTGCCGCGCATCGGTATGCTCCTCAAACAGCTGGATGCGCTCCCGATCGATTCCATCGTTCAGGCTGCGGACATTAAGCATATAATCAAACACATCGTCACTTACAATAATCCGGCTCTCCGCAGGAACGGGATTTTCCAGCGTGGCACGGCATAGATCCACATAGTTTTGAAAAAAATTGGAGCGGTTAAACGGCGTTTCCCTCGTCAGGTGCAGCTTTTCGGCAATCAGGTTTAAAATGGTGGTTTTACCGGAGCCGTTACCGCCGTACAGAATGGTGATAGGTGCAAAATCCAACCGTTCCAGCTGCAATGCGGAAAGCGTGAAAAACGGATACATCGTGTTATAGCAGGTTCTTTTCACATCCATGCGAAACTGCCATTCCTGCCCCTCATCCGGCAGACGGAACGTATCCAGATAAATCATATACAGCCTCCAGCCCGCTTACTTCTGTGTTGGAGTATAGCACTGTGTTTTTCACAGGTCAACCGCCGCCCGCATGTGAGAATTTTACTTGAATTTGCTGTATACCTATGCTATAATTGCTGCAATCTCGGGTGTATACCCGGGGTAAAGGCGATGACGAAGACCAAAGCCTGTGTGGATACGGTTTGCAGAGAGGAAAGCGATTGCTGAAAGTTTTCCATTCCGTATACGGGTCATTCACTTCCGATGCCGCTTTGCCCAAAGCGTAAGCCTGTAAGCAAAGCCGGGGATCAGCACACCCCGTTACCAAGCGAGAGCATTTACCGGGCAATCCCGGCAGATGGAATTTGGGTGGTACAACGCGGCATTATGCCTTCGTCCCATGCATACGCATAGGGTGGGGGCTTTTTTCATTGGGAAAAGGCCGTTTCCCAAATTCGAACACGGTCACAACCAAAAGGAGGAAGCGTTCATGTCCATATCGGATACCTTGCAGGAATTGATGCAAAAAGCAGGCGATACGCTTGCGCAGGTAGACAGCACCGCAGCGCTGGATGCGTTGCGTGTGAAAGTGCTGGGCAAAAAAGGCGATTTGACCGCTCTGCTCAAAGGGCTGGGGCAACTATCCCCCGAGGAGCGCCCCAAAGCCGGCGCCCAAATCAACGAGGCCCGCGCAAAGCTGACCGAGCAGATGGATCAGGCTGCGGCGGCGCTGAAGCAAAAAGAGCTGCTGGCCTCGCTTGCAAAAGAAACCATTGATGTTACCGAGCCGCGCCCGCTGCCGAAAGTCGGCACGGGTCACCCCATTACGCTGGTGATGAACGACCTTATCGAGTGCTTCACCGGCATGGGTTTTGAGGTGTTGCAAGGCCCCGAAGTAGAACTGGACCATTATAACTTCGAGCTGATGAACATACCCAAAAACCACCCGGCCCGCGACGCGCAGGATACGTTCTACATGGACGATAATATTGTACTGCGCACGCACACCAGCCCCATGCAGGCGCGCGCCATGCTCACCCGCAAGCCGCCCATCCGCATCGTATGTCCCGGCCGCGTATACCGTGCCGACGAGATGGACGCCACCCACAGCCCCGTATTCCACCAGATGGAAGGCCTTGTAATAGATGAGCACATTACGATGGCCGACCTGCGCGGAACGCTTACCGCCTTTGCCAAGCACATTTACGGCGCAGATGTGGAAACCCGCTTCCGCCCCAGCTTCTTCCCCTTTACAGAGCCCAGCGCCGAAGTGGATTTAACCTGCTCGGCCTGCCATGGCAAGGGATGCCGGATTTGTAAGGAAACCGGCTGGATCGAAGTGCTTGGCTCCGGCATGGTAAACCCCAAGGTGCTTGAAATGTGCGGCATCGACAGCACCCGTTACAGTGGTTTTGCTTTCGGCATCGGCCTTGAACGTTTGGCGATGCGCCGCTACGGCATCAAAGATATGCGGCTTCTGTACGAAGGTGACGCGCGGCTGCTTGGACAGCTGCGGTAACGGGCGAAGGGAGGACGAACGACATGAAATTAAGCATGAGCATGCTTCGGGAATATACGGACATCCCCGTAACCCCCAAGGAATATGAAGAACGGATGATTATGACCGGCACCGCCGTCGAAGGTGTAGAAGATGTCGGCGCGACGGTAAACAAGGTGGTTGTTGGCCGCGTACTAACTTGCGAAGCTGTGGAAGGCACGCACCTGCACGCCTGCACCGTCGACGTAGGTGGGGAAACGCCGCTTTCCATCGTCTGTGGCGCACCAAACGTAGCGGTGGGCATTCTAGCACCGGTCGCGCTGGACGGCGCTTTACTGCCGGACGGTACCAAAATTAAAAAGGGAAAGCTGCGCGGCATGGTAAGCGAAGGAATGCTTTGCGCCGCCACGGAGCTTGGCGTACCGACAGACCTGTACCCCAGCGTTGGTGACGAGGGGCTGCTAATTTTTCAGGAAGACTACCCCGTTGGCAGCGACGTTAAGCCCATTCTCGGCATTGACGATGTAATCGTCGATTTTGAAATTCTCGCCAACCGTCCGGATTGCCTGTGCGCGCTGGGCGTAGCGCGTGAAACCGCCGCAGCGCTGGGCACCGGCTTCCACGCGGATAAACCGGTTGTGAAAGAAGTAGGCGGCAGCATCCACGACGAGGTGAAAATCAGCGTTCAGGATAGCGATCTGTGCCCGCGGTATGCCGCGCGCGTCATCAAAAACGTGCGCATTGCGCCTTCTCCTCTTTGGCTGCGCAAGTACCTGCACGGCGCCGGGCTGCGCTCCATCAACAACATTGTGGATATTACCAACTATGTAATGATCGAATACGGTCACCCCATGCACGCTTTCGATCTGAGCAAGGTGCGCGGGCGGGAGATCATCGTGCGGCGCGCACATGAGAACGAAACGCTGACCACATTGGATGGCGAAGAGCGCGCTTTACGTACCGACGATCTGGTGATTTGCGATCAGGAACGCGCAACCGGCCTTGCGGGTATTATGGGCGGCGAGGAAAGCGAGATCATCGAAGGCACAACCGAGGTCATGTTCGAATGTGCCAGCTTCGACCGTACCGCCATTCGCATCACCAGCCGCGCGCTGGGTATGCGTACCGAGGCCAGCGGCCGCTTTGAGCGCGGCGTAAGCCCCGCAACAGTGATGGACGCGCTGGATCGCGCCTGCATGCTGGTGAACCTGTTGGATGCGGGCGACGTAGTAAGCGGCTGCATCGACCTGTACCCAAACCCCATCGAGCAAAAACCGGTGACCGCCAGCATCGCCCGGATTGCCGAACGCGCCGGTGTAGATATCCCCGCCGAAGCGATGATTTCCATTTTGCAGAAGCTGCAATTTACCGTACAGCGCGACGGCGATACGCTAACGGTGGTTGCCCCCGCTTTCCGCAGCGATGTAGAGGGCGAAGCCGACCTGTGCGAAGAAGTGCTGCGCCTGTATGGGTTTGACCACATTGGCTGCACGCGGTTGCGCGGGGAAACCACACAGGGCGGCATATCACCCATGCTCAAGCTGAAAAACCGTAGCGCAGGCATTTTACACGGGCTGGGCTACATCGAAGTAATGAATTACAGCTTCCTTGGCTTAAAAGCCATCGAAAAACTCGGCTTGCCCGCCGGAGACGCACGGCTTTCGCCGCTGGGCATTCGTAACCCGCTGGGAGAAGATACGGCGTACATGCGCCCCACCCTCGCGCCGGATATGCTCAAGACGCTGGCGTATAACATGAACCATGGCACGCCCGAAGCGTGCCTGTATGAAATGGCCGCGGTATTTGATCCGCACCACCCCACCGCCGAGGGCTTACCGCTGGAAACCCAGTACCTGTGCCTCGGCGCCTATGGCGAGCAGGTGGATTTCTTCTCCATCCGCGGTGCTGTGGAAGCTGTGCTTGCGTCCGCCGGTATCACCTGCGAGGTCGTACCCGGCGCGGATGTTTACTACCATCCGGGCCGCAGCGCAAAGCTGATGCAGGGGGATACCGTATACGCGCAGATTGGCGAAGTGCACCCCGGCATCCGCGAGGCGTTCGATTTGCCCCGCCGTGCGGTCATTGCGGAGGTAGACCTGCAAACGCTGCTGGACAACGCAATCCCCATGGGCGAGCTTTCGCCCCTGCCACGGTTCCCCAGCGTAGCGCGAGATTTGGCGCTGGTGATGGATGAAACCGTCGCCGTAGGCCCGCTCATGTCCGCCATGCGCCGCGCCGGTGGCAAGCTGCTGGAGAACATCGCCATGTTTGATGTATACCGCGGCGCGCAGCTAGGCGAAGGGAAAAAGAGCGTAGCCTTCTCCCTCACCTTCCGCGCATCCGACCGCACGCTGACCGAACCGGAAATTGCCAAGGCAATGGATAAAGTGCAGCGTAGCTGCGAAATGCAGTACGGTGCGGTGATCCGATAACCAATCTAACGCATTACGTATCAAGCCGCTACCTGCAAGCAGGTAGCGGCTTGATTGCTTTTATATTGGTATAAATCTGCTGTGGCAATCTACCGCTCATCAGCAGTCGGGCTGATGAGCGATAAATACGATCTATATATAGAAAATATTCTCGCCATTTTACATAAAAGGGCTTCCATCCTGTCCAGATGGAAGCCTGATTACAATTGAAAACAAGAAACATGAACCAAGAGGATATCCATAGAATACACCTGCTAGCTGGATGGCTATTGTACCGTTGCTACGGCAAAGCACCATCTATGCAGCAGGAAAAACCACAGAAACAGCACCGCCGTTCTCTGGTTGCGCAGGTTGTATAAGAAGGCGTTTTTCGCAATCTCTAGCAGCGCCAGCTTAGACGCCTTCCATCTTTCTTTTATAGCGCCGTGTCAGCACCCGCGCCAGCAAGCTGAAACCGAGCACCATAATCACCAACACAGCGGCGGAGAAGTTTGCAATCGCTTGAGAATTCACATTCAGGCTGCCTTCTGTACGCATAACCCAGATATGCAGCGCCAGCGTTTCGCCAGGGCGGAAGGGATTGAGCGGACAGGTAGGCGATGTGATGTTCCAGTTGGACCAGTTGATGTTCGTGCTTTGCCCCGCCGTGTACAAAAGCGCAGCCGCTTCACCAAAGCCGCGGCCTGCCGCTAAAATTACACCGGTGATGATACGCGGGAAACAAGCCGGCAACAGCACCTTGGTAATTGTGCGCCAATGTGTAGCGCCCAGCGCAACACTGCCCTCGGTGTACCCACGCGGCAGTGAACGCAGAGCATCCTCCGTAGTGGTGGTAATCAGCGGCAAGCTCAGTATCGATACCGCTAGCGCGCCTGCCATCAGGTTCCATTTTGCTCCCGTCATCAGGATGAACACCAGATAGCCAAACAAACCAACCACGATGGAAGGCAGCGACGAAAGGGATTCGATGCTGACTCGGATAAAGGCGGTCACTTTATTATCCGGTGCATATTCCGCCATATAAATGCCAGCGGCAATCCCAATCGGCACACTGATCACCAGCGAAAGAAACACCAGATAGATCGTATTAAAGAACTGATTGCCGATGCCACGGCGATTGAACTGCAGCAGCTCCGGATAAAAATCCATTACACCCTTGATGATGATATATCCGGCAAACACCAGCAACAGCAACAGGAAAAATCCACCTACCGAGTAAAATACACCCGTCATAGCCGTATCAACGCGGTTTGCTCTGGCTGCACGTTTTTTCATGGAATTAGGCTTCACTGCTTCTTTTCCCCTTTCTGGCTATAATGTGAATCAGGAGAATGAAGATCATGGAGATGAGGAACAACAGCAGTGCCATAGTCCACAACGCCAGATTATGCTCGCCTCCGTTAGCGGAGTTACCCATATCCGCCGCAATGGCAGCCGTCAGGTTATTGGTTGGCGATAGAAGGTTTGCCGGAAAAGCGCGGGTCTTACCAATTACCATCGCTACTGCAAGCGCCTCGCCAAACGCACGCGCCAAACCCAAAATGATGCCCGTGAAAATACCGGAACTGGCCGCGGGAATCACCACGCGATATATCACCTGCCAGCGGGTTGAGCCTAAGCCGTATGCTGCATCGCGGTATTCCTGGGATACACTGCGTATCGCGTCCGCAGCCACTGTGGTAATGGTGGGAAACATCATCACTGCCAGTACAATACTGGCTGCCAGCACCGAGTACCCGCCCATTCTGGCATGGAACGTATCCCGGATAAACGGTACCAGGATTGTCAGGCCCGTCCAGCCGTATACAACCGATGGAATCCCGACGAAAATTTCCACTGCAGGCTGCAGTAGTTTCGACCCGGCATTCGGGGAAATCTCCGTCATAAACACGGCGGCGCCAACGCTGAAAGGTGTAACGAATAGCAGTGCAAGGCCGCAGGTAAGCAGCGAGCCAACAATATATATCGCAGCGCCCACTTGCCCGCCGCCAACGCTGGCGCTGTCCGAGGGCGACCACTCCGCTGAAAAGAGAAACTCGAAAATCGAGTGATTATACTTGGTAAAGGTTCCTGTGCCTTTCATAACCAAAAATGCGCCGATGGACAACGTAAGCAGAATAATAAAATAGCCGCTTGCTGTAACCAATGCGCGTCCCCGCCGCTCGTTTTTCAGAAGACGGACGGAATTGCTCCGTTTTTTTGCAGGGATCGTTATTGTCTCATTCAATACCAAATCAACGCCTTCTTTCGGTACGCAGGTACCAGGCAGGCATAGTGATGCCTGCCTGGTACCTTTATTCACCTGTTGCCAGGTTACGCATGTCACCCGATTTTATTCGTGCGTGGCAATCGCTTCAGCGCTCAGCTTGGAGGAAGCGCCGTAGCCCATCGCTTCGATGTTCGGGGCAAACTCATCGCTCATCATGAAGTTGATGAAGGCCTGCGTGGCATCGTTGCCATCGCCGTTGGTGTACATGTGCTCGTAGCCCCATACCAGGTAGGTGCCGTTGTACATATTCTCAAGCGTCGGCTCCACACCGTTGATGGCAACAGCCTGTACTTCTGCGTTGTTTACCAGGTAGGACAGAGCCACATAACCGATGGCGCCGGGGTTGTTCTTAACGGTTTCCAGCAGCGTGCCGGAGTCGTCGGTTTCCAGCGACTGGTTGGAAGCTTCTTCGGTATCGTTGAGCGCCCAGGTCTTAAACAGGGCACGGGTACCGGAAGAAGAAGGACGGGTTACCAGCAGAATGTCCATATCGGGGCCGCCAACTTCGCTCCAGTTGGTCACTTCGGCAGTGAAGATGGAGATAAGCTGCTCGGTGGTCAGGTCGGTCACGCCCAGTTCAGTGTTCACAACCGCAGCCATGGCGATGGTGCAAACTTTGTGGTCAACCAGCGTAGCGGCAACAGCAGCATCCAGCTTCTGCTCGGCGAACACGTCGGAGTTACCAATGTCCACAGCGCCGTCCGCAACCTGCTGCAGGCCCTGGCCGGAACCGCCGCCGTTTACGATAACGGAGCAATCGGGGTTAGCATCCATAAAAACTTCAGAGGCAGCGGCAGCCAGCGGCAGCAGCGCGGACGAGCCGGCGGCGGTCACGGTGCCGGTGATGGATTCAGCAACAGCGGGGGTGCCCATGGCGAGTAAGGTAACGCACGTTACGATGCTCAGTAGCAAAGCGATTGATTTCTTCATGTTTCTTGTTTCCTCCCTTTAATTCTTGGTTCAATACCATACTACACGATTTCATTTTTTTTGCTATCAGGTTTCTGTAATACGTATGTAAAGATCGTGTAAAGTCTGCTCCGTTCGGCACAAATGTCACTGTCAACCACCAAATGTTGCAGGTTTTCCGCCTTTTCCGCTTTTATTTTTTTATCATGGCTTTACATTTCATGCCTGTATGGCTGTATTCTCCCTTTCCATACCGTTTATACTCGTGCATCTTCGCAAACCTTACACCGTTGCGTCATCCACCGTACATTTCTGTCACATAGACTGTTTTTACTTTACAACCGGCTTGTCCCTTGGTATGATTCGTTCACAACCATTTGGAGGAGGCGCCACCTTGCACAGTTATGTTACGGCCATCTTATCCGCCGCTTGGACATTCCCTTTCGTGGCGGTACTGATTACCTTGCCGTATCTTCTATTCCAGTACCGCAGATATGGAGCGGTTATGCTCCTTCGCACTGTGATTTTATATTCCTTTATTCTCTATATGATGTGTGCATATTTTCTCACCATGCTGCCGCTGCCCAGCCGCGAGCTGGTCGCCACCCTCACAACGCCGTATTTGCAACTGACGCCGTTTCAGGATTTTATCGTCTGGATTCGCGATTCTGGTTTCGTGCTGTCGGATACATCTACCTGGCGCAGGCTTGTGGTGAATCGGGACTTATTCGTAATCCTTGCCAACATCGTCATGACCATTCCGCTGGGCATCTACCTGCGTTACTATTTTGGCTTTTCCCTGCCCAAAACAGTGCTTATCTCTCTAGGCGTCAGCCTTGTTTTCGAGCTTACACAGCTCAGCGCGCTGTTTGGCATATATCCGCGACCCTACCGCCTGTGTGAAACCGACGACCTGATTACCAACACACTGGGCGGATTAATTGGCTACTGGGTCGCCGGGCCGTTAATGCGCATTTTGCCCTCCCGTAAAAGAATTGATGAGATCGCCTACCGGCGGGGCACCCATGTAAGCGTTACGCGGCGCATAACAGCCGCCGTTACAGATTGGCTGCTTCTCGGTTTGGTACAGCTGCTCTTGCTGTTTACGGTGAAGCCGTTACAGAACATGCTCTTTGCATCCACATTTACGGGGCTGCTAGCCACGCTAGGCGGTCTTTATATCGCGTTGGTATTGGTTTACTTTATTGTTTTTGAGTGGTTGCAAAAGGGGCTCACCATTGGTAAGCGGCTCACGCACATCCGCCTTGTCGATATACGGGATGGCTCCCGACCGAAGCTATGGCAGTGCGCCGTGCGCTATTCCCTATTCTATTTTGGTTTTTTGCCGCTGCCTCTGATTGCTTTGCTCCTGTTTGTCAACGCATTGGAAAGCGATACGGTACAGTGGTTTTTGCTGGCGTTATGCGCGGTGTTGATGCTTGTCTATCTGGCTTGCGTGATTATTGTTATTCTGGGTGTACTCAACCGCAGCAGCCAGTTGCCGCACGGCGCGCTGAGCAAAACCCGCAACGTTAGTACCATCGTGGCTTTGGTTCCCGATGAAGCTTCCTGCGAAGAGCTGATTTCTATGGACAGCCTGCCTTCGGTACCCATTTCTTCGATTCAGCATAAGCCTGTATAATGCAGGTTTTTTCCTATGCAACGTGATAGAAGCATCCGTTCTCAGTACGGATGCTTTTATTGTATGCTGTGCCGCGTCTGCTCCGCCGCGAAACTTTATAAACCAACACTTGGAAAACAGGAGAATCACCCTCCGGCAAGGAATATTGTAAAGCGACCAAAGGAGGAAGCCACATGACCATACGCGAGCAATGGGAGGATCACGAAAAACACTGGTTTTCCGAGTACGCTGTTCTCAGCACCAATACGCGTGGGCGGGAAAAGCCCCTTCCGCTTGGTGAACTGCGTACAGATTTTCAGCGGGATCGTGACCGTATAATCCATTGTAAGAGCTTTCGGCGGTTAAAGTTTAAAACGCAGGTCTTTCTGGCACCCAAGGGCGATCATTACCGTACGCGGCTGACGCATACACTGGAAGTGGCGCAGGTTGCGCGCACGCTGGCCCGTGCCCTGCACCTGAACGAGGATTTGACCGAAGCCATCGCGCTTGGGCACGATTTGGGGCATACCCCGTTTGGCCATATCGGGGAAAAGACGCTGAACCGGCTGATGCCGGATGGCTTCAAACACAATGTGCAAAGTCTGCGCATGGTCGATCTATTGGAAAAGGATGGCGAGGGCCTCAACCTGACCTGGGAAGTACGGGACGGCATTCGCAACCACAGCGGCGAGGACGAACCCGCGACGCTGGAAGGCTGGTGCGTACGCCGCGCCGACCGTATCGCCTATATCAACCACGATATTGACGACGCCATTCGTGGCGGGGTGCTCAAGGCTTTCGAGCTGCCAAACCGGTGCCTTACAGTGCTTGGCGACAGCCACAGTAAGCGTATCAACACCATGATTACCGATATTGTCCATACCAGCACGGGTAAACCCTACGTACGCATGAGCGATGACATATCCCAGGCCAGCGACGAGCTGCGCGCGTTTCTGTTCCAGAACGTGTATAACGACAGCTGGCGCGCCAAAGAGGAGACCCGCTGCGATTTTGTGCTTTCCTCTCTATACCGTTACTATACCGAAAACCCGACCATGATGCCCCCAGAATATGTGCAGATTATTTATCAGGACGGCGTAGAGCGCGGCGTGTGCGATTTTCTGGCCGGTATGACCGACCGCTTCGCGACAAACGAGTTTACCGCGCTTTTCGTTCCCCGCGATTTTGCCGTTCGATAAAGTGTGTTACAATGATCCATCTCCTGCTGCGTTGACAGAAAATGTTTTCGCCCGTTGCAGGAAAGCAAACGCCTGCGGCGAATCTGAATAGAAGGTGAAAGGAGCATGGCAGGAAGGTTCCCCCCCGCATGGCTGGACGAACTGCGCGTGCGCGCAGACATCGTGCAAGTCATTTCCTCGTATGTACCGCTGAAGAAGAACGGGCATAGATACTTAGGTCTGTGCCCGTTTCACAACGAAAAGACGCCCTCCTTTAACGTGGACAGCCAAAAGCAGGTATATTACTGCTTCGGTTGTAAGGCGGGCGGCAGCGTGATCCAGTTTGTCATGGATATTGAACGGCTGGATTATACAGAGGCTGTTAAACACCTGGCAGAGCAGTACCACATGCCCCTGCCAGAGATGCAAAACGACCCGGAGTACGAGCGCAGGCGATCCCTGAAAGAGCGCATCTATCTGCTGAATCAGGAGGCCGCAAGGCGCTACCATCAAATCCTGTGGGAACCCCAGGGCGCCGAGGCGCTGCGTTATGTGCAAAAGCGTGGCTTAAGCGACGCGGTCATCCGCCGCTTCGGCATTGGGGCCGCGCCTGGCGGCGGTATTACACAGGAATTGCTGAAACAGGGCTTTACCCAAGAAGAACTGGTTGCCGCCGGTCTGGCACGCAAGCGCGATAACCGCCTGTTTGATATGTTCCGCAGACGCGTTATCTTCCCTATTATTGATTCCTACGGCCATGTGCTGGGGTTTGGGGGGCGCGCCATGGGCGATGAGCAGCCCAAATACCTCAACACTGCCGATACGGTAGCCTTTAACAAGCGCTACAACGTCTTTGCCGCCAATTTACTGCGCAAATCGCGCAACCTGAAACGGGTTATTTTGGTGGAAGGATACATGGATGTGGTGGCGCTTTCGCAGTTTGGCGTAGAAGGCGTAGCCGCAACACTGGGTACAGCGCTTACGCCGGAACAGGCACGGCTGCTTACACGTTTTGCGCCGGAAGTATGGCTGGCATACGATGGAGACAGTGCCGGACAGCACGCGATTCTGCGCGGGCTGGATGTGCTTGAGCAGGAAAATGTGCCCGCGCGGGTGCTAGATTTTCCCGGCGGTCTGGACCCGGACGAGTATATCCGCAAAGAGGGCGAAGCCGCCTTTGCGGCACTGAAGCCCATTTCCGGGGTTACCTACCGTATGCGGCGCGAAAAAGAGCGCTTTGATCTTTCCAGCGAGGAAGGCCGCACAGAGTATGCCATGGCATGCGCGACCCTGCTGCGTAAGGTTACCCAGCCCGTCGCGCTGGAAAATCATTTAAAACAGCTCGCGCTGGATACCGGCTTCACCCGGGAAGTATTATTGGAACAGATCGGCGTAACCCCCAAAAAGCAACGCACTTACGCCCCAAAGCGCGAAGGGTTCCGACAAAAGGCACAGGAAGCGAAGCAGGTGGACATGACCGCCTGCACGCTGCTCGCGGTATTGGCTACCGGCCGCCTCCCCGACGGCGCCGTATCCGCCGACGAATTTGTCGATTCCCGGCTGCGTACCATCTGCGAAGCGCTGTTATCGGGCGATAGCGCGGCTTCCCTGATGGAAAGTCAACCAGATGATATGGGCCGCGCCGCCGTAGGCGCGATCCTGAGCATTCAGACCGATGAAGACGACGAACATTTGATGCGTATGGCGCAGGATTGCCTCCGGCGGATGCGCCGTACACGACTGGAAGCGGAATTAGAGGATATTCAGCGCAGTTTGCCGAATTTACCAGATAGCGAACGTTCTATACAAACGGAACGCGCGATGCGGGTGCTTGGGCAACTGCAGAACCTGGAATAACGCACAGGTATCCCACCCCAAGTAGAAAAGTGGTTTCGCTTTTCATCTTTTTGGGATAAACCCCATAGGCGGGCTTCCGCCCTTTAAACGGCTGTAAGCCGTTTTCGTCTCCCCGATTTGCCAGCAACGATTTGGCCTTTTCACATGAAGGAGTGATGAAGTTGAGCAACAATTCGCCAGAAGCGATTAAGTTGAAACTCAACGAATTATACGAGGACGCTAAAACCAAAGGGAAAATTACGCGTGACGAAGTCGCCACCCAGGCGATGGAGTTGGAAATTGACGCCGACCAGATCAACAAAATTTATGAAACGCTCGAAAATATGGGCGTGGATGTCGTAGGCGAGTTTGAGCCCATTCCCGCTGACGAGTTGGTCGAGCCGGAGAAGATTGATCTCAGCGTCCCTGACGGCGTCAGCATTGACGATCCGGTACGGATGTATCTTAAGGAAATCGGCAAGGTGCCGCTGCTGACCGCCGAAGAAGAAATCGAAATCGCCAAACGGATGGAAGAGGGCGACGAGAGCGCCAAGCAGAAGCTGACCGAGGCTAACCTGCGCCTTGTCGTTTCCATCGCAAAGCGTTATGTCGGCCGCGGCATGCTGTTTCTGGATTTGATTCAGGAAGGCAATCTGGGCTTGATTAAGGCTGTCGATAAATTCGATTATCGCAAGGGCTATAAGTTCTCCACCTATGCTACGTGGTGGATCCGGCAGGCAATTACCCGCGCCATTGCCGACCAGGCACGCACCATCCGCATTCCTGTGCATATGGTGGAAACCATTAATAAGCTGATTCGCGTTTCCCGTCAGCTCTTGCAGGAATACGGCCGCGAACCCACCCCGGATGAAATCGCCCGGGTGATGAACATCAGCGAAAACAAAGTGCGCGAGATTATTAAGATCGCGCAGGAACCCGTATCGCTGGAAACGCCGATCGGCGAGGAAGAGGATAGCCATCTGGGCGACTTTATTCCAGATGAAGATGCACCTGCGCCTGCGGAAGCCGCCAGCTTCACCCTGATGAAGGAGCAGTTGCTGGATGTGCTGGACACCCTCACACCCCGCGAAGAAAAGGTATTGCGTCTACGCTTCGGGCTGGACGACGGCCATCAGCGGACGCTGGAAGAGGTAGGGCGCGTGTTTAAAGTAACACGCGAGCGCATTCGCCAAATCGAAGCCAAGGCACTGCGTAAGCTTCGCCATCCCAGCCGCAGTAAAAAGCTGAAGGACTACCTGGATTAAATGACTTCCCGAAAAATAACCTGCGTAGACCGCCTCAGCCCTGCCGCATCCACCGCAACCCCATCGCCACAGGCTACTGCACGCACCCCAAAACCCTTACAGCTGGATGCACGCCTTCGGGCGGCAGCCGATTGGGTTACGCCGTGCAAAACCTGTGCCGATATCGGGTGCGATCACGGTCGGCTTGGGGCGGCATTATTGTTGGAAAATCGCTGCAAGCAACTGCTTTCAGCTGATGTAAGCGTACAGGCGCTGGCCAAAGCGCAGACGCGCCTTACTCGTCTTGGCTATGGGGATCGCACTTTTTTTGCCGCGGCGGACGGGCTGAATGCCCTAGACGCGCTGCCGAATAAAAAGGCCGATACCATCTGCATTCTAGGCATGGGCGGTGATACCATCGCCGGTATCCTGCTGCGGGGCGCAAGCCGCCTGCAAGGCGCCACACTGGTTTTAGGCGTGCAGACCGAGTTATTTCTTGCGCGGTCTGCCCTGCAACAAATCGGGTATCGCATTACGGACGAACGCGTCGTAACAGCAGACGGCAGATTATATTTATTGATGCGCGCCATACCCGCGCCGGCTGACGCCCCCGCCTATACGGAGCAGGAGTTATGGCTGGGTCCAAAGCTGCTGGCCGAACTCCCTACGGAGTGGCAGCCGTGGCTTCTGCGGAAAGAGCAGTTACTGACAGTCGCTATTGAAGCGATGCAAGCCGCTTGTAACACGCGGGATGCAAAGCGGCTGGCTGCGGCGCAGCGAGAACTTACCTATACGCAAACCGCGCTGCGCAGACTAGCGCAGAAATATCAAAGCTAACCAAAGGAGGCGAACCCGTGACCGTTCAGGATGTGTACAACTGGCTTGATCGTTTTGCGCCTTTCGCCTCACAGGAGGATTTTGATAACGCGGGGCTATTGGTTGGCGATGCTTCCGCCGAAGTGAAGCGCGTACTTTTCGCGCTGGATGTTACGCTCCCCGTTGTACAGGAAGCTGAACAGATCGGCGCGCAGCTGATCGTTACCCATCATCCCCTGCTCTTCAACGGTATTCGCCATATTCTGTATGACGACCCCGAAGGGGAAACGCTGGCAGCATTGACTGCCGCAAAGCTTAGCCTTATTTCCGCCCACACCAATCTGGATCAGGCAGAAGGCGGCACAGGCGACAGCCTTGCCGCTTTACTGGAACTGCAAAACATTACCCCTGTCAGCGAAAGCTTGTATCTGCGCTGCGGCATGCTGCCCGCGCCGCAGACAGCCGAAGCGTTTTTACGTTTCGTTACGCAGGCATTAGGCGCACCGGTTCGGCTATATGGCGATCCGGTTATGAACATACGCCGCATCGCCATTGGCGCAGGCGCATTGGGTGATGAATTCACCATTGCCGCACGGGAAGGTGCGCAGGCATTTGTGGTGGGCGAAATAAAGCACCATCAATTGATTGCGGCACAGGCGCTGCACCTGGCCGTATATGAAGCAGGGCATTATGCCACCGAGCAGCCGGGCCTTACGGCTCTGTACCGTCGTTTTGCAAAAGACGCGCAAACCGCCCAATGGCCGGTTGAAGCGCGGCTTACTGCGATACAGCCATACGTTTGTACCATTGCATAGGCGTGTGATGACGTTCAAACCACGGCAAACCGCTCCGCCGGGAGCACCGTAACCGTTAAGGAGGGTACCATGGATCAAATCGAAATGCTATGGGAATTTCAACAAGCCGATATGGAGGCAGACACGCTGGAGACCGAAATCAAGCGTTCCCCGACCCGATTGGCCTTGAAAAAGAATCGCGACTTCCTCAAAGAGCAACAAACGGCAATAAAGCAGATTGAAGAAGAAGTTGCAGAGATGCTTGACCGCGTAGACATTATCAAGGACGCTATCGCCCTGCAGCAGGATCAGCTGAAAAACCTGCAGGATCGCCTGTCCGAAACGCCGCCCGAAACACTGGATGACGCCAAATCCTTTGCCAGAGACGCGCAAAAGCTGGTTGGCGATATTCGCACCTACGAAGAAGAGATGAAGCGCATCCAGCAGGATGCCGCGGATCACGAACGTTCACAAAAGGAAATTGTCGTTAAGTTTGCACGGGTAAAAGCCGAATATGATACGCAGAAGGTAAAATATGAGGATGAATACCACGAGCAGATGAAAGCGCTGGAAGAAAAGCGGCATATCGCTCAGGAAAAAGGCAAGGACATCGATCCCCAACTGATGGAGCGGTACCAGACCATTAAAAAGCATTGCGTGCCGCCGGTTGCCAAACTGGTAAACGGTCAGTGCGGCGGATGCTTTATGAGCTTGCCCTCTGTAACGCTGCGCAACCTTAAGTCCGGTTCCCAGCTCATCGAGTGTGAATCCTGCGGCCGTCTCATTATTCCCATGTAATTCAAAAGACCGCATTCTTAAGCGCGGGCGTCTGCCGACGTCCGCGCCTGTGCTTTTCAGGGAGGAAAGGGAAATGGATTTACAGCAGATAGATTTTGTATCGATCATCGAAAAAAAGAAACTCGGTCAAACCCTAACCCAGGAGGAGATTGCCGCCTTTGCGATGGGTGCGGGCACAGGTGATGTGCCCGATTATCAGCTGGCTGCGCTGCTGATGGCGATCCGTTTAAATGGCATGAACCGCGAGGAAACAGTTTGGCTTACGCAGGCCATGGCGGAATCCGGCGATATGGCCGATCTTTCCGCGCTGAAGGGCATACCGACCGATAAGCACTCCACCGGCGGTGTAGGCGACACGACGACTTTGGTCGTGGCTCCACTGGTCGCCGCCTGCGGTGTACCCGTAGCCAAAATGAGCGGCCGCGGGCTGGGCCACACCGGCGGCACGCTGGATAAGTTGGAGAGCATTCCGGGGTTCCATGTTGGGTTGCGTATGGAAGATTTTATAACGCAGGTGGAGAATATCGGGATTGCCGTTATCGGACAATCAGAAAACCTCGCGCCTGCCGATAAAGCGCTCTATGCTTTGCGGGATGTTACTTCCACCGTGGATAGCCTGCCGCTGATCGCTTCCAGCATTATGAGCAAGAAACTGGCCAGCGGCGCAAAAGCCATTGTGCTGGATGTGAAAACAGGCTCCGGTGCGATCATGCACACGTTAGAGGATAGCATCCTGCTATCGCAGATCATGGTGCGTATTGGCGCAGACGCCGGGCGCCGCATGGTAGCGTTGGTAACCGATATGGGCGAGCCGCTGGGCAGCCATGTTGGTAACGCGCTGGAAGTAAAAGAAGCAATTGACGTATTGGCTGGGCGCGTCCGGGGACCGCTGCTTACCGTTTCTCTCGCCCTCGGCTCGCAAATGCTGCTGGCCGCCGGTGCGGCAAAAACTGCCCAGCAAGCCAAGCAAATGCTGAATCAGGCATTGGCGTCCGGTCAGGGGCTTGCCAAGCTGCGACAGATGATTGCCGCCCAGCAGGGCGATCCACGCGTATGCGACGACGTTTCATTATTGCCGCAGGCGAATGTTACTGTTCCCGTACCCGCGCTGCAAAACGGCTATATTAAAAGCATGGAAACCACCGTCCTTGGTAATCTGGCGCAGCATCTGGGGGCGGGCCGCCGCGTAAAAACAGATGCGATAGATTACAGCGTCGGGTTTATTTTGCATCACCGCATTGGAGATGCCGTGCAAAAGGGAGAACCGCTAGCTACGCTATATTGTCGTAACCAAAGCGATGCCGAAGCTGCCATCCCCCGTATGCAAAGCGCGATTATCCTATCCTCCAAGCCAACCGAGCCGCTAAAGCTGATACACGCGCTTGTGGAGGAGGATCAGATTACCCGGTATTAACCCTGCTTTTTCTCTTTTGGGATAAAAAACGGTTCGACTTGCGTTTAATATTGATAGAAGGATTCGTCTACGCCCTAAACGGGAAGGAGAGATAACGATGAAACCTGCACGCAAACTACTGTCTTCTCTGCTGGTTGCTATTCTCGTTTTCAGCCAAACCGCCGCTTTCGCAGCTGCGCCGGGTATTTTTACGCAAGCGGATTTGAATGTAAACACTGCATACGCAGGCGCAACACAGGATGAAATATCCGCTGCCTTCGGCAACCCGGTATCCAGTGAGGAATACACCGTTCCCGCCACCGGGGATATGGAAATGCTTTGGCAGTATGACGGCCTTGCCTTTACCTTTACGGATGGTGCGTTAAGCATGGCGACGTGGGAAAACCCCACGTTGATCGGCCCGCGTGGGTTATGCGTCGGCGACAAACTAACCACTGTGCAAAACGCATTCTATATAGATGAAACGCTGGCCGATACCGATGTATTCTATACCGCCGGATATGTGGAAACGCTGGGCGCAGAACTGCCGCCATGCGCTATGTTACGCAGAAATGACGATGAAACCTACACAGTAACCTATCTTTCTCCCCTGCAGCCGTACAGCGAAGATGTGCTGTCCGATCCGATGAACTATGTCTATCAACCCCATGCGTCGCTGGTATTTACCTTTAGCGCAGAGGATACGGTAACTGCGATCTCCTGGTCCGTAGGCGCACTGGCAGAATAATGATATATCTATCTAAGCATACGCTTGCCAATGTGCCGGCGTCTGCTTATTTATCGTTAGCTTTAACGTAATCCATCCGCCGGCAGCACTGATTTTTGAAAATCCTTTACGCTTTCAGTTGCAGAACCATGCGTATGAAAAGCCCGTGCTTGCGAGCCGAATCACGTCATAGATACTGCCCATTATAAACAATGGGATTACAAATACTATTGCGAATGATTCGATGCTTTGGGAGGCGTAGTTGTTGGATGCATAGAAAGTTCAGTACATATCACCAGCTAAACCGGCAATGCTGCGTCTTCATAGCAGTCTGTAAAACATGTTTCTCGTCCGGTGCGTATAAACCTCCATCCCCTATCCGCCAGATAAAGCACAATCAAAACCACCGGCTAAGCCAGTGGTATGCACCGCGCCTTCAAGGCGAATTTACTGGCCGCGTCTCAAGACGCACTGAACGATCTATCAATTGCAATGATTGCGCTACTGCTCGTAAACGAGCCATCATCCATGCGTTTATGTTTTGGACGGCAAACGTCATTCGCTTCGCCCTACGTCTGAAAGCTAAAGCAATTCATTCTCACCAGCTCAGCTGGTGGATTTATTACGCTAAAGCTTGCATGCAAAAGGCGCTTGCTTTCGCAAGCGCCTATATTTGCTATTTATTGCTTTGCAGGATCGCGCCAACCGGAATGGCCAGAAACACCATCCAGCCGGGATGCCAAAGGCCGAACACAAAGCCCAACACCAGAAAGATCAGCGTAATCATCACTGGGTTCAGCCACCATTCGGCTGCGTTTTTCGGCTTCATATAATACAGCGGAATCGCGAAAAACACCATCCAACCGGGATGCCAACGATGGAACACAAAGCCAAGCACTAAAAAGACAATCGTAATAAAGATCGGGTAAACACCGTCTAATTTACGCCTGTTTTCCTGCTCTTTTGCTTTAGCCTGCGCTTCAAAATAGCTGCCTTCCGGCCCCAGCGTATCGTTCTGCTCGCCCATGGGCATCGCCCCCTTCACATGCAATCCTGTCTATTATCACCGTTACATTGTCGACCGTATTACCTTATGCTTCCGGCTCCAGCAAGCCCAAGTCTCCATCCTTACGCAGGTAGAGCACGTTGGTACGGTTAGAATCGACATTGACGAATACGAAGAAGCTGTGCCCCAGCATTTCCATTTGCATAATCGCGTCATCCACAGACATGGGACGTACGGTAAATGTTTTATTGCGCACAACTTTGCGTTTGTCTTCGACAATATCGCAAAAATCTTCTACAAATTCCAGATCCTGTTCCTGGAAGGCGTTCTCGCGGATACGCTTGCCCAGCTTCGTGCGGTGCTTGTGTATCTGTTTTTCAATCTTCGCCAGTGCCTGGTCAATGCTCGCGTAGAGATTGTCCTCGTTGCTGGCCTCCGCCCGCAGTACAGCGCCCTCAAAGGGTACGGTAATTTCACAGCTGCGGCGGTTGCTTTTTTCGCGAATCAACCGGATAAAAACTTCGGTCTCCGGGTTGATGTAACGATCCATCTTTTTCACTTTTTTCAGCACGCGCTCGGTGACGCCATCGGATACGGACATATTTTTACCGGTAATTACGGTCTTCATCGTTCATTGCTCCTTTGCGAATATGTTAAAGCGGCCTCGTGCCGCTACGTGGAACCCTATTGAATCGCACAAGGGACTCACGCTCCTTCCGGCTTTAGGCTAGTTACCGGTTCGCAAAAGTTTCGTGTTAAATACTTTCGACGGAGCCGTCTACATTTCCTGCCATTCCGGTAGGAAGAGGTGAAACGACTATCCGGTTCGCCTTCGCTTGTGTATAGTATACCCGAATGCTTTGATTTGAAAACAGATTTCGCACCATTGTTACATCCATCCGGTTGAAAACCGCAATCCGGCCGTTCAAAGCAACGTATCACAACCAAACAGCGTCTGATAACGAGTCGGCTATCAGGCGCTGTTTGGCTTCTGTATATAACTGATTATGTTTCTGGGTTATCGATTCTTTTGTTGTGCAAACGGCTCGTTTGCCGTTTCTTCAACAATCGCTCCGCCAAGGCATACCTCACCCGCATACAGCACGACGCTCTGGCCGGGGGTTACCGCGCGCTGCTGTTCGTCTGCCGCCAGATACAGTTCGTCCTTCCACGCCAGCACTGTTGCCGATTGGTCAGGTTGGCGGTAGCGATACTTCACTGTGCACCGCAGCGGCGTACCATCCGGCACAGGCGGTGCGTCCGCTATCCATGTCAGCTGTGATGCGCGTGCATAGCGGGTAAACAGGCGGGGGCTGTCCTCTCCCTGCGAAACCACCAACACATTATGGGCAACATCCTTGGCGACGACAAACCAGCTGCGGCCATCGCCGCAGCCGCCGATACCCAGTCCCTTGCGCTGCCCCAATGTATAGTAAGCCAGCCCGATATGCTCCCCGACCTTACGGCCATCTTCGGTACGCATATCGCCCGGCTTGGCGGGTAAATAATTCTGCAAAAACGCCCTGAAGTTCCGCTCCCCAATAAAGCAAACACCTGTGGAGTCCTTTTTAGTGCTCACCGGTAGACCGTTTTCTTCCGCGATGGCACGCACCTGCGCCTTGGTCATTGCGCCCACGGGAAACAGTGCTTTTTCCAGCTGCGCTTCCTTGAGCATATATAAAAAATAACTCTGGTCTTTCCTGCCATCCGCCCCCCGCAGGAGCAAGGTATGTCCGTTCCGGGTTTCACTTTGCACAAAATGTCCTGTTGCCATTTTAGATGCGCCAAGCTGCATGGCAAAATGTAAAAATGCTTTAAACTTAATCTCCCGGTTGCATAAAACATCCGGGTTTGGTGTGCGTCCCCGCCGGTATTCCGCTAAAAAATCAGCAAAAACCCGATCCTGATATTCTTTTTCAAAATTGACCGCATAACAGGGAATATCGATGATCGCGCATACATCTTGCACGTCCTGCCAATCCTGCGTGGCAGTGCATACGCCGTTATCGTCCTTTTCGTCCCAGTTCTTCATAAACACGCCGACTACGTCGTAGCCCTGCTGCTTCAGCAACAACGCCGCAACGGAACTGTCCACCCCGCCGGACATGCCTACCACAATCCGCTCCATGCTTCCCCCGATTTCAAAAAGTTCTAGTCTCTAAATTCCGGCTCGATACGGCTAAGCACCACATCCAGCACATCCGCAGCCACCCTGTCCATATCCTGTTCCCCGTCGACCACCAAAAAACGCTTAGAATCATTATGGATCAGGTGCTCGTACGTTTCCTGCACCCGAGCGTGGAACAGCCCGCCTTCCACCTCAATCCGATCCGGTGTGGAGGCATTGTTGCGCCGGGTCAGCGCGCGATGATAATCCACCTCCAGATAAACCGTCGCATCTGGCATGGTATCGCCTACCGCTGGTGCGTTGATCTGGCAAATCGTGTCCACTCCCAGTTCCCTTCCGCCGCCCTGATAGGCGATGGAGCTATCCACAAAGCGATCGCACAGCACCAGCTGTCCGCGGTCCAGCGCCGGGCGGATGACCTGCTGCACATGCTGGGCGCGGGATGCGGCATAAAGTAGTGCCTCGCACGGCGCGCCCATCTCCATATGGTCTGTGGAGAGGATGATGTTGCGAATCTTCTCGCTGATCTCGCAGCCTCCGGGCTCACGGGTGCGCAAAACGCTGAAGCCATATTCCCGCAGGCTGTTTTCCAGCCTGTCTACCTGCGTGGTTTTCCCACTGCCGTCCAGCCCTTCCACCGTCAGGAAGAATCCGCGCGGCACCGATGCGCCCGGGCACAGGAAAGCGCGCAAGGATTCGGTATCCGGCGTTACATGGGTCGCCCCCGCTTTCCACAGTTCATCCTCACCGCCAAACCCATACCCTACGCCAACAGCGTCGATATCGTTGGCCAACGCGCCTTCCACATCGTAAAAACGGTCGCCCACCATCGCCGCATGTTCATAATGCTCCGGCAGCGCGCGCCGAATCAGTTCCGGCTTGTGAACTACTTTTTCATTATCTTCCTCAGTAATAATGCGGTTAAAAAAATGGGTGAGCCCAAAATGGTTGAGTATCGCCATCGCAGGCCGCACCGGCTTGCTGGTCGCCAACGCAACGTATACGCCGCCGTCCCGCAACATTTGCAATATACTGCGGATGTGCGGGTAAACCGTATATAGATACATACCATCACTGTTGAAATAGCGTGTATAGTAACCCATCACCTCACGTGCCACCTCGGTCGGCAGACCCAATATTCGGGTCAGCGAATCCATCAACGGCGGCCCGATGATCGCGCGCAAATCCACACCCGCGGGCACTTCCGCACCAACCTGGCCGAGTGCATACAGCATCGATTGGATGATGCCCTGCTCGGAATTGGTTAATGTCCCATCCAGATCAAAAAGAACCGCATCATAGGGGAAGCTGTTCACAGTATCGACTCCTTTGTCTTGCAGCGCTGTTTCACGCCGCCCGGCAAGTATTCGTTTTCTCATCGCACACAGCGCAGCATGCCGGGCACATCCAGCCCAAACAGCCTTTCCTGCGGCGTATCGGTAAGCAACGTTACAATGGCAGGGGTTACCTCGTCACCTGCGGTCAGCCATGCAACTCCCGGCGGATACAACCCCGCGTTTACCGCACTGATGCGCCCTTGTACCTTACTGAAAGGCACCAGCTCGGTATCCGCAAACACTGCCTCGCCAATGGGCATACGTCTGGGCGGCCAGGCATCCGGCACTACCCGGCAAGTGACCCGGCTTGCAGGTTGTGCTTCCGGCTCACTCTCTTTGGCAATCGATGCCAGCGCTTTTCGCAGGCGGGTCAACCGGGCGGGTCCGTCCAACAGCGACAGGATGCAAACAATGTGCTCGTCATCGCACATTTCCACATCAAAACCGCGCGCTTCCAATTGCTTTTGCAATGCCAGCCCGCCCTGCGGCGCACGCAGCACCAAGCGCAAGCGGTCATACTCTGGCTCGCCAGGCTCGTTTAGCTGGCCGTCGGTATAGCCCCATTGTGTGGCTATACTACGAAATGCATCCATCGCGGCAAGCAGTCGCGTACAAGCCTCCTGCCCGTGCAGATCCATCCATGCGCGTGCTTCGTCCAGCGAAAGCATAATCACAAACGAAGGGCTGCTGGTTTGCACCATGCGCAGCATCCCGCGCAGGCGCGCCGCATCCACGCCGGACATCGCATGCAGCCATGCGCCCGGTGTAAGCGCAGGCAGTGTTTTATGCGCCGATTGAACGAACAAATCAGCCCCGCATGCTCCCGCGTTGGGTAAGTCCGCCCGCCAGTTGCAGTATGCGCCATGCGCTTCATCGCACAGCATCAGTTTACCGCGGGCATGCGCTACCGCTGCGACAGCAGTAAGATCGCTCAGCAACCCATAGTAATCGCTGTGCAGCGCAAGCACCGCTGCTGCTTCGGGGTGTGCATCCAGCGCGCCGGCATACGCCTGCGGCGTGGTGTACAGCCTGCCCTGCCGAGTAAATGAAGGCTCCGCAAAAACCGGTGTTATCCCCGCTGTGGCGCAAATATTCAAACAACTCAGGTGAACATTACGCGGTAACACGACCGCGCCGCCACGCCGGACCGCATACAGCAGCATGGCGTGTAGTCCGGCAGTAGAGCCGCCCGGCGTAAGCATCGTGGCCGATGCGCCCGCACTGATTGCGGCCAGCTTTTCAGCCTGCGCGATTGCACAGGTCGGATGGTAAAGGTCGTCCGTCACTGGTAGTTCCGTTGTATCCAGCCCATAGGGAGAAAAATGGGAGAATGGCGCCCGCCCCTGTGATGCTGGCATATGGAGTGAGACACGTTTAGCCGTACCGGCAAGCATTTTTCGCATTGGCCTCTGCATCCGGTACGCCTCCCAAGAATCGGTTTTGATAATATAGAATAGCAAAAAAAACACCGGCTTGCAAGCCTTCTGCAAGGAAATCGTTATTCATTTTCCCGATACGGGAGGTTGCTAAAGTCGCATATGGTTTGACAATGCCGGATTGTTACCGCCCGTGGTTGCGTATGCCCTTGCAAATATGGTAAAATAACCAGAAGTCATCAGCCCAATGGGGCTATTTCCCATGGATCTGTTTGCGTCCGCCAAAGAAGCGCATTCGGCTTCCTGCGGCTGATTACATAGCAACCAAAGGAAGGTGTACTATGCGCAAGTGGTTATTTGGCTCGTTTGTGACGCTGGCATTGTTACTGTTGCTGGCGGTATCCGCTTCAGCGGACAGCTATGTGTTGGATGATATTTATGCGTCTGTGGAAATCCCGGACAGTTATGTCGTCCTGACGCCGGATAACGCATCCTCCTATGCAGAATGGTTAATCGGGCGTGGCACCACATCAGAAATCGCTACGAACGATATGCTGTCCCGCGGCGTACTGCTGCAATGCTGGAGCAAGGACGACGAGGATGTATGCTTTGAGTTAACCGCTACGCAAAGCGATTATACACAGAATGTTTTTGATGTGAACGAGCAGGATGCGTCCATGCGCGCAACCTACCGGCTCAGCCATTACCCCAACAACGATTATGCCGATGCGGGGTATGATTTTTCCAGTTCCGCATGGAAGAAAACCGATAACGGCCGCTTTCTAATCTTGCGGTATGTCTTTCAGGAAAACGGGCAGACCGCCTATCGCGGCTTAATGCGCCGCACTATACGCAACGGTTACGAAATTTCCTTTGATATGCGTGTCTATAACCGCAGCGTTACCAATAAAGATAACGCAAATCTGAATACCATCTGGGAGAGTTTCAATTTTATCGAGGTACTGCCGCTGCCCCCGGCTGCCAGTGCCAAGATCAACGTAACCAGCGCCCCGCCGGAAGAAACCAACGAATCGGATTTTGATTTTGCAGGTACGGCAGCGGAAGGCGTTACCCTTACTACCGTTGTCATGGGCTTAAACTACCCAACGCCCATGGTTTCAACCGAAGTGGTTGGTTCATCGGGTAAATTCAGTATGCCGATAGAATTGCCTAAAGAGGGTTCATTCATGGTCACTGTAACAGCTGTGTATCAGGACGAGGAAGTTATGTCCCTCTATTACCCTGTTACCTACCAGCGGACACTGCTAACTGTGAGCATAACCACCGATGTTCCCACAAGCGTTACCAGTGACGAATTAGAAATCAAAGGTACCGCGACGCCGAAATCGCTTTTACAGGTGTTTGTAAACGAAGAAGTCGTTTATAACAAAAAGGTAGCCAGCACCGGCAAATTTACCGTGACGCTGGATGTAGGTGAAGAAGGCACCTATGATGTGGTTATGGTGTTCAGCAAACCGGGTTTGGCCGACCGGCGCTTTACTTATTCCATCGCCAGGGAATGGTCGGAGGCAGACACGCTGGCCTACCTCAAGGGCGAAGCCATCAAGCCGAGTTACAACACGCTCATCAACAAAATAGAAGGCTACGACAGCCGTATTATGGGCTATCAATGTTATCTGGTGGATGTTGTTCAATCGGGTGACGACTGGATACTGAAAATGGCGCTGACTAAAAAAACCAGCGGATATAGCAATATTATTCTCGTTGTTACCAATAACGAGCCGGAATATGCAGTGGATACGAAATTAATGATGTACGGCCGCTGCGTGGGTATGTCGCTGCCGGCGAACGAGGCAGGTATTTCGGACGAGGATACAGCCTCCTATCCAACCTTTGAACTGCTTTTACTCACCACCTTGGAATAACGATGGAATCGTAATCTCCGCCGGATAAAATGTCCGGCGTTTTTTTATGTCCGGCAGCGAGGCTTCTCCGCCCGCTTGTTCTTTGTCTCTATTCCGTGTATACTTGCCACGGAACAAATAGTATGTAAGTTTGAAGTAAGGAAGGGAACCCATGTCATTTTTACCGATTACGCGTGAGGAATGCACACAACGCGGCTGGGATGCGCCGGATTTTGTGTTTGTCGTCGGCGAAGCCTATGTAGACCACCCTTCATTTGGGCACGCCATTATCAGCCGGGTTTTGGAAAACGCGGGATACCATGTGGCGATGCTTTGCCTGCCGGAGTACCATACACCCGCCGATTTCAAACGCTTTGGTAAACCCCGGTTGGGCTTTCTTGTTTCGTCCGGCGTAATAGACAGCATGGTTAACCATTATACGGTTGCTAAAAAACGCCGCCATAACGATGTATACGCCCCGGGCGGGCAAGGCGGCCTGCGCGCGGATCGCGCAACCACCGTATATTGTAACCGCATTCATCAGGCGTATCCCGGCGTACCGATTCTTATCGGCGGTGTGGAGGCGTCCCTGCGGCGTTTTTCCCATTACGATTATTGGGATGATAAAGTCCGCCGAAGCGTGCTGATCGATTCGGCTGCAACGCTGCTCATTTACGGAATGGGCGAGCGTATTATGCTGGATTGTGCGGATTGGTTGAACCGCGGTATGCCACAGCAGGAGCTGCCCGGTTTGCGGGGCTGTTGCTACATCGCCAAGGAACCGCCGCGCAACGCCATTGTGTTGCCATCGCATACCGAAGTCGCAACCGATCACACGGCTTATGCGCGCGCGTTTTTAGTAGAATATGAGGAGCAGGACGCCGTACGGGGCAAGCGCCTTTGCCAGCAGCAGGACACGATGCGGTATCTGGTGCAAAATCCGCCTGCTCTGCCGCTGAGCCGTGAAGAGCTGGACGAAGTATATGCTTTACCGTACGAGCGTGCATCCCACCCTATCTACGATGCGCAAGGCGGCGTACCGGCACTGACGGAGGTACGGTTTTCCGTTTCCGCAGTGAGAGGCTGCTTTGGCGCGTGTAATTTTTGCGCGCTTACCTTTCATCAGGGACGTGTGGTTACCTCCCGCAGTGAGGATTCCATCGTCTCCGAGGCGGAAACCATCACAAAATTGCCGGATTTCAAAGGTTATATTCACGATATCGGCGGCCCGACAGCCAATTTCCGCGAACCAGCCTGCGAAAAGCAGCTTAAAAGCGGTTGCTGTAAAAAAAGACAATGCCTGTACCCAACGCCCTGTAAAAATCTGCGTGTCAGTCATACCGAGTTGGTGCGCATTCTACGCCGTGTGCGCGCATTGCCGCGTGTTAAAAAGGTTTTTATCCGTTCCGGCATCCGGTTCGATTATCTGCTTGCAGATCGCGATCCCACCTTTTTACGGGAATTATGCGAACATCATATAAGCGGACAGCTGAAAGTAGCGCCGGAACACATCAGCGCGCCTGTACTGGATAAAATGGGCAAGCCGCGGCGCGAGGTATATGAAGCGTTTGTGCAAAAATACGAAGCGCTGAATCAAAAACTGGGGTTAAAGCAGTATCTGGTACCATATTTGATGAGCAGCCATCCCGGTTGTACGCTGGAGGATGCCGTGCTGCTGGCCGAATATCTGCGGGATACCGGACATCAACCCGAGCAGGTACAGGATTTTTACCCCACACCCGGTACGTTGAGCACCTGCATGTATTACACAGGGCTGGATCCCCGTAATATGCAGCCCGTATATGTACCAAAATCCATGCACGAAAAAGCCATGCAGCGCGCGTTGATGCAATGGCGAAACCCCAAGAATTTCGCACTGATCCGCGAAGCGCTGTACCGAACCGGGCGGGAGGACTTAATCGGCTTTGGACGCAATTGCCTCATTGCGCCGCGCAGTTTTGCGCCGCGCTCCCAACGGGAAGATACCGCCATACGCAGTAGCGGCGCAACAACAACGGGGCGTAAAAAGTCCTCTGGCACAGGTAAACGTTCCTCCGGCGCAGGCAAACAGCGTACCAGTGCAAACTCTGCCCCGCGCCCCGCTGCAAAAACAGCATCGCGCTCCGGTGCCCGGCGTACCTCCAGCAAGCCAACCCGCAAACGATAAGTAAACAGATACCTCCCGCTGTAAAGGAGTATACATGCACGCAAAAACCCTTTTATGGGATTTTGATCAGACTCTTGCCTACCGTAACGGCATGTGGAGCCAAACCGTATTGGAGCTGCTGCTTTCCTATGGATATTCCGCCTTTACGCTGGAAACTGTACGGCCCTATTTAGCAACCGGCTTCCCTTGGCACCAGCCCGAAACCTCCCACGCGGCGTTCTTCCGCGGCGTACCATGGTGGGATGCCATGACCCGCCATTTTATCGAGATGTTACGGAACATGGGTGTTGCGCCTGCGGATGCCGAAACCATCGCAAAAGAGATCCGTCCGCGCTATCTGGATATTTCCCGCTGGCAGCTCTATCCGGATGTGCTGCCCTGTCTTGCGCGATCAAAGCAGGAGGGGTACACCAGCATCATCGTCTCCAACCATGTACCGGAATTGCAGGAGCTGGCCGATCAGCTGGGGTTATCGCCCTACCTTTCCCAGGTGTTTTCCTCTGCGCAGGTAGGGTATGAAAAGCCCAACCCGCATATTTTTCAGACTGCGCTTGCCGCCGCCGGCGAAGGTTCGCCTGCCGTTATGGTGGGCGATCAATATGCGGCCGATGTACAGGGGGCGTTAGCTTGCGGTATTCCCGCCATATGGATTCGCCGGGAAAATACACAGGCTTATCCCTACTATTGCAGCGATTTAGAGCAGTTTTTCACCGTGCTGTACCGTTTGGAAGCCGACCGGTTTTCTGTGATTCCAAAATAAACGGCCTTTTGCGTTGCAGTAAAAAGTACACTGTACGAATGCCCTGAAATCAGTGTTGCCAGCTAAACTGGGGGAACCGATTTTTTCGATTAACCGGTATATGCGGCATTCATCACCAAGTTATGGCAGCCGCAAGCCAACAACATTGTTGGTTTGCGGCTGCCTTTATATCCTTGTGTTGTATGGCTATTTACCTGTTAAATAAACCCGTCAGGGCGCGGCATCCATCGTATTCGGTTCGGCAGGCGTCTCTTTGCTTTGTCGATGCCGCCGGTATATATCGCATAGTTCCCCGGTTACCACAAACCCGCCGCCGACCAGCAACTGCAAATAATAGCTGAGCAACCGCCAGAGAATCATGGCGCTATACAGAAGCTCATTTGGGAATACCAACGCAAAAAACAGGTAGAAACCGCCTTCCATGGCGCCGGCAGCGCCCGGCGTAGGCATAAATGCCGCTGCCAAATATAAAAAGAGCTGCATGGCAAATAAATCCGTAAAGCTTGCTTGTGCAAGCCCCAGCGCCCGGTAAACCAGATAGGCGATAGAAAACAAACATATCACGCTAAGCAGCATCAATAAAAACGCGAATAAAAACGGCATTGGACGGTTGCGGATGCATTCCGCCGCTATACGAAACTCCTGCATCCATTTTTCAAAACCGGCTTCCCATTTTTCCTGCCTGCCATGTAGAAACGGTAAGCGGGTCAACTTGCCCAATAACCACTGCCCAAGCCGTCGCACCAGCTGCGGCCTGCGCAGCAGCAGCCAAACCACTGCGATAGAAAGAAAATTTACCACAAAACCAGCAACGGTAAGCCACAGCATCAGAGGCATGGACTGTAAAATCTGCCAGCCACCCAGCAGCATCGTTGCCAGATAGCAAACACATACGGAGCTGATATATCCGATGTAGCGCACCGCCAAAATCGTGGTTGCTTTCGCTGCGCCTACGCCGTAACGCATATAATACGCCAGCTGCATGGGCTGCCCGCCGGATGCAAAGGGTGTAATCGCGCTGTAATACTCGCCATATAACGTAATTCGTATGCCCATCCAATAGGATGTTTTCGCGCCGACTGCCTTACCAATCGTCGTATACCCTGCGGCTTGAAACAGCCAAAAGCCCAGCATCGCGCCGCCGCACAGCAGCAGCCAGGGGCCATGTATGGGAAGCTGTCCGGAAAGAAAAGTTTTCAGCTGCGGATCAAACGCCCCAAAAAGCAGTATCAGCAAAAGGGTAAGAACGATATAGCCAAGCTGCCAAAGCAGCTTATGCTTTATTTTTCGTTTCTTTGGCGGTTGATCGGTAGGTTGTTTATTCATGTATTGCTCCAGATTCCGTTATCAGTTGCCACAGTACCGTGGAAATCACTTGCGACAATCTATTGTACCGTATTGTGTGCGGTTTGCCAATCCGCTGTTTCCAGGATACATAATTTTGCTTATGACTCCATTAAGCCGTTTTGCCGCAACCTGGTAAAAACGGTCTCCAGCTCCTTTGCCATTAAAATCTTTGGTACCGGATAATGCGGATTCCCTTCTTGTGCCGCCTGCCTTGCCAACACGGGAATTGCTTCCGGCTCAATCTGGGCAAACCCGGTGGGCATATGCAGCTTTGTATTCAGAGCTTCGATCTCTTCAATCATTGCAATTGCTTTTTCTGTGCGGGTTTCCGCTTCGCGCCCGATGCCGGCGGCATCCGCCAGCCGGGCAAGCGCAGGCACAGCCGCAGCGCCGTATGCCCGCAGCACAATCGGCATCGCCAGCGCACAGGCTGTGCCGTGCGCAATGCCGTACTGTCCGCCGATCGCATGCGCAACCGCATGAACATAGCCTACGTTGGCGCGTGTAAACGCCTGTCCAGCCAGATATGCCGCCTGCTGCATCCCTGCACGCGCTTCCCGGTTTGCACCATCCTGATAAGCAACAGGCAGATGCTTAATAATCAGTTTCGTTGCCTGCTCCGCTTTGCTACGCGTTCCAGCCGTATTGCTGCGCCCAATGTACGCCTCTACCGCATGGCTCAGCGCATCCATGCCGGATGCCGCCGTAACGCTTTTGGGCATTCCGTTGGTTACAACCGGGTCCAGCACCGCAGCACGTGGAATCATACACAAATCTCCAACCATATACTTACGATGGTGCTCATCTGTTACCACCGCGGCAAGGGTTACCTCACTACCGGTTCCCGCCGTAGTCGGTACGGCATACAGTGGTGGCAGTTTACGCCGTACATGCAAAAGACCTTTCATCTGCGCAATGGATTTATCCGGTCTGGCTACCCGCGCGCCGCAAAGTTTGGCGCAGTCCATAGGCGAGCCGCCCCAAAAGCGATAATACTGTCACAACCGTGATTCCGGTAGGCAGTGTAAGCCGCCTCTACATTCGCCAGCGACGGATCGTTTTGCACATCATAAAACAGGGGCGCCTCGTATCCCTCTTCTGCAAGCGCCTTTTGCAGCGGCTCTACGGCGCCAATGCGGTGCAGGGTTGGCCCTGTCATAAGCAGCGGCCGGGCACAGCCATCCTTACGCAGCTGCTGCGGCAGCTGTAGCACGCAATTCTCGCCGGATAACACCTGCGTTTCCGGCCACGGCAAGCATTGAGACGCCGCAAACATAACAGATTGATACAACCGGTACGCGATCCGTTTCATTGTTTTTCCTCCTTGCGCAGCATATTCTTATCCTATCATAAACAAATCATCGCGGCAAACGATGTTTACCACACACCAGTATGCGAAGTTCCATTTTCAATCGATTATGGAAAAGCCCCGCGCATTTGCGCGGGGCGGAAAGAGGAGCGAATGTGCGTTTTACAGGTATCCTGCCCCCGAATGTACGACGGCTCTCCGCGCACATTCGGGTAAAGTCTTATTCCGCTTCCGGAGCAGGCGTAGCGGTTACCTCCGGCGTTGCCGTGGGTTCGGTTGCGACCAGTTCGTCAAAATAGGTTTGCAACCCTTCCACATCCCGTTTGTTCACCAGCATGGTACTGTCGCCGGCTACCACAGCTTGATCAAAGTTATCATCATACGGGTAGAATGCTACATTCACAGTTTCAAATCCGCTGCGCTCCTGCGTAAACGCTGCGCTGAACAGCGGCTGTGTTCCCTCCGCCACGGGGGTATCGGTGTATGCCTCCGCCCCAATTGCGTTGAGGTTATTGACAAACAGGGAGAAAAGCGAGCTTTTCAGTTCCTTGCCGTCCAACTGGTAATTGGTGGTGATGGTAACATCTCCATCCTCCGATGTTGTGGTTTCGGTGGTGGACGTAATCCCCTTGGTTTCACCGTTCATGGTAATGGTTGCTCCCGTTAGGTCGCTGCGGGTGAGGTTTGTCGCCTTGGACAAGCGCAAATCGTCCGCTGCCAGCTTCATCAGCGAGGTCATGGTATCGCTGCTGACGAGGAATACGCGCTGTGTCTTGCTATGGGTCATATATACGTTTCCATCCTGATCCATATTACCAAGGTAAATGGTAATGGAACGCTCCACCGTCACCATCGGTTCGGGTGTTGCCGCCGGGGTAGCTGTGGGTTCCTCGGTCGTTTCTTCCGTCGGCACGGCATTCGCTTCTTCCGCTACTGCTGTGGTTAGCCCGCCGCTGATTGCGGATGTTGCTTCCGGCTGTACGGTTGCCTCTAAAGTTAGCGCAGCCGTCGGTTCCGGCGTATTGGTCACTTCGGGTACTGCGGTAGCCGCCGGTTCCGGGGTAGCAGTTGCGGCAGCAGCTTCTTGCGCTAGTGTATCCTCCACTTCGGATTGTGCCACATCCTCGGTATAGTGCAGGGTAACCGTCAGCAGCGGATTATCCAGTCCATACGCCGGCAGGTCGTCTTTCGTGTCCGCTGCCGTACCTTCGTATTTTATGCCGGTAGCCGCACCCAAAAACGAACTCACAGTATCATCGTTCACTGTCTGCAGCGCGCCATCTGCCTGCTGCTGAAACCAGGTGAACGCGGAGGAATACGCACTGGCACTGCCGTTTGCAAGGTATGTAAGCGTTTTGGCGTCGGTACCGTCATTCCAGTCAATCGCTGTTACATTATCGGCGCTAATGGTGGGATAGTCCTCATCGGTCACCAGATCCATCAGCGTAAGATCAAAGGCGTTATACAGGTCGGATGAGATAGTATAAATTCCATCCTTGTTCGCAACCGTTACATAATAGTCGCCGGTCACGCTGTTCTTATCGCCAATGGAGATTTGCTTGGCAGTTCCGTCGTTTTCCGTAAGCGTAATGATCATAGCAGGGTTGTCCAAGCCGTATTCCGCTTCATCATCGCTGGTTTCCGATACGGTGCGCTCCGCCGATACGCTTTCCAGATCGCTGAGCATGCTGTCCACAGCCGACGTATCCAACGGGAAGCTCTCCCGCGGTTCGTAAACCCAGCTATCATCCTTTTTCACGAAGGAGAGGGTGT
Source organism: Candidatus Limiplasma sp. (assembly GCA_963675655.1). GTDB lineage: Bacteria > Bacillota > Clostridia > Christensenellales > Aristaeellaceae > CAXXOK01. The sequence continues at coordinate 2,229,351 of OY776489.1, read as the reverse complement.
CGCCGTTATAGGTATAGGCGAGTTTTGCAGCATCATCCGCGGCCGAGGTAAACAGCACCGTTTTTTCGGTATCGTTCTCCGCTTCCTTCGCAGCTTCCTGCTTTTGGGTATTCAGGTTCAGCAGATAGGCGCCAACGCCGAACACCGCTACAACAGCCAGCAGGATGAGCAGGCGTTTGCCTTTTTTCATCAGTGCTTCCTCCTCTTCATCACCACGAAGATGCCAATGCCAATCACCGTCAGCGGCAGAACGCCGGACAGTATAGCGCCCCATACGGCTGCGGAGCCATCCGGCACGGTGAGATAATCCTGACTCAGGCTCTTAGCGCGAATCGAAATGTTATTCTCCCGCTCGCACATCCAGTTCAGGCTGTTGAGGAACAGGTCTTCATTGGCGCCGCCAACCATTTGATTAATCTGATCCACCAGGAACTGGGACGAGGAAAACCATACCATGCGGCTTTCGCCTGCATTCACGGTCTCGCTGATGGCAACGCCAAGCGCGAACGGTCCGTCCGTATCGCCATCTTCGCGCTCCAGCGTAGTGGCCTTGTCCGGGTTGATCTTGTTATAGGCACTGTCGGATGTGGTAAGCAATTTGGTAATACTGAGCGTGGAGCGGTAGCTATCCAGTGTTTTAATCCCCTCAGCGATCGGCATTAACACGTACAGGTTGGAATCGATGATCGGATCGGTGATTTCATGAGACTGTATATCAGGCAGCAGATAGTGCTGATAGCCGCGCAGGTAGTGGTTCATATCGCCTTCCACCACAATACCATCCGACATATTAACGCCATAGGTGTTTACCAGTTTGCGCAGGTTGGTGCGGTCCGCGCTGGTATAATCGGTAATCAGCATCAAACGTCCACCCTGGTCCAGATACGTTAGGATTTTTTCCGTCTCTTCATCGCCCAAATCGGATGTGGGCGCATAGATGAGCAGGCAATCGCAATCTTCGGGGACTGCTTCCAGCGAAAGCAGGCTTACATCCTCAACCGTCAGGTTGTCGCCTTCCACAGCGCTTAGCAAATCGCCGGAAAGCGCCGTTTCGCCATGCCCCTGTAATTGATAAATCACAGGCAGGTTATCGCTGATCACGTAGTCGATTGCACTGGTCAGTACGCTTTCACCCGCGAAGGACACATCGTAGTTGCCTGTGTTATAGTAGTTGGAATAGTCATATTCGTAGATGTCGCTTTTATCCACAACCTTGCTGCGTTTGTCGCTTACGACAACCACGCTGTTGGACGCTACATCCTCATCGGTATACTGGGAGGTAAACTTGGGCTGCACGACCGGATCAACCGTATTCACGGTAATCTTATCGCTCAGCGCCCCGTAGCGCTCCAATAGCTGTAAGGTAGTATCGTCCTCGCTGCCGTTTTCGGCAATCAGCGTCAACGTCACATTCTCATCCAGATTGGATAGTAACTGCTTGGTCTGTTCCGAGAAAGTGAACAGCTGCTGGGATGTGGTATCCAGCTTGGTTACGGTAGAGGGCAACTGGCCGATAAACAGGTTTACCGCTACCACAACCAGCACAACAATAATCGATACGAGCACCGTGTATCCGCCGCTTTTAAAGCGGCGTGTTTTAAATACGGAGGTCTTGTTCTTCTTTTCTCTATTTTTCATACGTTCATCCCTCCCCTAGCTCCAACGCCTTTTCTCCACAGCCTGCACTGTGAAGAAACAGAAGAGCGCCGCTACAGAAATAAAGTACACCAATCCTGTAATGTCGAAGATGCCGCTGGTAAAATTGCTCATCCGGTCGAAAATCGCCAGCGCGCCCAGCGCATTGGTAAACGCGCCTTCCATCGTCGTCGGGGTAATCAGGTATAGGATGGCAAGCGGAATAAACGTAATCACTGCGGTGAGTCCGGCAGCCGTCCAGCTCTTGGTCAGCAGCCGAACCACAAGGCTTACCAGCAGCGCTACGATCATCAGCGAAATGGTGGAGGCCAGCGCCGTAGACGTCATCAAGCTGGATAGCGCAGTCATCAAATAGCACAGAATCAGCGTGCCCAGACACATCACCGCTGCGATGATCTGGTTTTCCGTAATGCTGGACATGAACATGCCAATAGCGATTAATGCACACCCCAGCAGGAAGAACGCTGCCAGACTGGAATAGGCCGTAGCGTAGTTTACCATACCGAAACTGCCGATGAGCAGCGGATAAAACGCCGTAATCGCTATAGGAATAGCCAGCAGCGTGACCATCGCCAGATACTTGCCCAGCACCGTATCCATAACGCTGATGGGCAGCGAGTACAGCAGCTGATCCGTACCCTGCCTGCGTTCTTCGGCAAACACACGCATGGTAAGTACCGGTATCGCAATTAAAAACATGAATGTCGAACTGCTGATGACATATTCAAATCCCGGGTATCCATATTTCAGGTTCAAAGCCGATGTGTAAATACCAATAAATAGCAAAACGAAACCAATAAACACATAGCCCATCATCCCTGTGAAATAGCTTTTCAATTCTCTTTTATAAATCGCAAGCATCAGGCGGCGCCTCCTTCATTATCGGCAGCTTCGCCGGATACGGGCGCAGTTTCGGCAGGGGCTCCGTTACCGTTTGTCAGGGTTAGGAATACGTCTTCAAGGCTCTGCTTGTTGCGAACCATGGAGAGAATCGGGCATTTCGCATCCGCAAAAGCGTAGAACAGCTTTTCACGCATGTCTTCTTCGGTTAGAATGCCGATTTCAAGTTCCGTTTCCAACGGGGTTTCGCTAAGCGTTTCAGCTTTTTGCACTTCCACCGCATCGCCCAGTGTACCCACAATTTCTTCGGACTGGGTCTTTGAGGCGCGAACCACAAGTTTCATGGTTTGCTCGTGTTCGGCATGCTGTTCCAGATTCTCCGGGGTATCCTCCGCCACCAGTTTACCGCCAGAGATAATAATCAGCGTATCGCAAACTGCGCTGATTTCCTGCATAATATGGCTGGAAAGCATAACGGTACGGTTACGGCCCAATTCGCGAATTAAATCACGGATTTCAATCAATTGCTGCGGGTCCAGGCCTACGGTCGGCTCATCCAATATAATAACCTTGGGGTTTCCCAGAATAGCCTGCGCAAGACCCACACGCTGTTTGTAGCCTTTAGACAGATTTTTAATCAGCCGTTTTTGCATTTTCGTGATGTCGGTTTTCTTCATCACGCGCTCCACTTCCGCGGTAATTTCCTTGCCGGCAATCCCCTTGGCTTCCGCAACAAAACGAAGGTAATCCAGCACAGTCATATCGGGATAGAGGGGCGGCATTTCCGGCAGATACCCAATGCACTGTTTGGCTTCAATCGGTTCATCGAAGATGTCGTGCCCGTCCACCGTTACGGTGCCTTCCGTTGCGGCCAGACACCCGGTGATGATATTCATCGTCGTTGTTTTGCCCGCGCCATTAGGTCCCAGAAAGCCGTAAATCTTTCCAGAATCGATGGTGAAGCTCACATGATCCACGGCGATATGGTTACCATACACCTTTGTGAGATTCTTTACCTCGATCAATGTAATTCCTCCCGTCGGATTTTGTCAGATTTATTGTAGAAGCCAGATATGAATAAACCTTCGTACTCTTGTGGACAAACTTTTAACGCAAAGTGAAACTTACGTGAAAGCATCATTCTCCAACAACATATTGACAAAAAATAAGAAATCGGCTGCGTTTTTTGTTTATACCGGGCTACTTGCCCGGCTCAAATATCCCCTCATATCTATTGCAAGGTACGCCGCACGCATGTCCGCAGTTGCCATTTTCCATGGGAAAACAAGGCTTTGCAATCAATGAGTTTTCACTTACGATTGTTTGCGAAGTGCTGCATCCCGTTGTTACCAAATCATTGTGTATCATAACAAACAAGAAAACCCCACTCTTTTCCTTACAAATAAGATATGCATTCGGATAAGCAAAAGCAGCCCTGCTTTGGGCTGCTTTTGTCTTTTGCCATGCGGCAAGGCTAATGGCCTTTATGCTTCTCCCTGCGTTTTTCCTGTTGCAGGGCAAAGCGCAATTGTTTTTCCGCCTCACGCTGCTCATGCTTGCGTACTTTGCGCGCCTGCTTACCCTGCTCCTGCTGCAATTTCAGTGCTTGCTGGGCTTTCGTGCCCATGCCGCCGCACTTGAGCTGCCGGGTTACTTCGCGCTGCATACGTTTGGGATTCATCCGTTTTTCTACAATGCCGTCCGCATCCATTGCCGGGCTAAACCGCAAGGCATAGCAATTTTCCAGAAAATACGCATATACCTCGTAATCCTTTGGTTCCGCCCCAAACAGGATTTTACATACTTCGTAGCATCCATTTGTTTCCCGCTCGTATACGCCCACCCAGAAGGGCTCTTCAAAAAACACAGTGAGTTTGGCTATGGTCCGTTCCATGGTGATCCCTCCTTATGATTAACCCACAAAGAACGGACAACCAAGGAGGCAGGTTACTGACGGTTCATCGCCGCGCCCGGACTACCAACCGGGACTGTGTTTTTATCTTTGCCTGTTTATTATAGCGTAAACCATGAGGAAGCGTAAATATAAAAAACAGCAGCGTCTGACACAACAGAACTGTTTCCCTTTCCATTCAAAGTAGACAAACGCATAAACTGCAACCAGCGAGGCGAACACCTGCGCCGACATAATGAACAGCAATAGAACCGTGCCGCTTACCACAAAGCGCAGGATCGTGACCGTATCCGGCGCCTGGCTGTAATTAACAAACATCGGTGCGCAATGTATAGCTTTGCTGCCGAATAAGCCTTATCCCTACACAAAGGCCCGGAGCAATCGCTCCGGGTCTTTTGAATCATTGCGCGGTGCAGCAATCCCCTTTTTAGCGTGCCCGCACCAGTTCCACCAGCATTTTTGTAATGCTCTCCATTTCCGGCACGCTAACATACTCCATATACCCGTGTACGTTGTATGCGCCGGTCGGCAGGTTGGGGCAGGGCAGCCCCATGTAGGAAAGGCGCGCGCCATCCGTACCGCCGCGAATCGGCAACGATACCGGCTCTTCCCCCATCGTACGCATGGCAGCCTCAATACGCTCCACAATCTGCGGATGTTCGTCTATCTTTTCTTTCATGTTGTAGTAGGTATCCTTCATGCTCAGCGTAACCGTATCCGCACCGTATTTACCGTTCATATAGTCTGCTACCGAGCGTAAAAAGGCCTTGCGTTTTTCAAACAGCGTCCAATCGTGATCGCGAACGATGTAGTCCAACACGGCTTCATTCACATCGCCCTGAATATTTTCAAGGTGGTAGAATCCCTCGCGGTTTTCCGTATGTTCCGGCGTTTCGCTTTCCGGCAGCATTGCGGCAAACTCCGCAGCATAACGCGCCGCATTCTTCATTTTATTTTTCGCCGATCCGGTATGAATGCTAAACCCTTTAATCACCACTTTTGCAGAAAAAGCGTTGAAATTCTCACATTCAAATTCGCCGGGCGTGCCGCCGTCCACCGTATACGCAAAGTCCGCGCCAAAGCCCGGCACATCAAAAGCGTCCGCACCGGAGCCAATCTCTTCATCTGGGGTGAACCCGATGCAGATTTTACCATGCTTAATCTCCGGATGGGCCAGCAGTGTTTCGCAAACCGTCATAATCTCCGCGATACCTGCTTTATCGTCTCCACCGAGCAGTGTCGTACCGTCGGTAATAATCAATTCATGCCCGATGTGGCGGGAAAGACAATCGTACTGGTTGGCACGAATCACGACTCCGTTGCCAACCTCCACATCCCCGCCCATGTATACGATGCTGCGGGCATGCACAGGGCCTGTGGGTACGCAGGGCACCGTATCCATATGCGCTATCAGGCCAATCGCCGGTTGATTCTCCGCATTAGCGGGGATTTCGGCATATACGTAGCACTCCGGCGATACGCGCACCTTGGATGCGCCTATCTCCTGCAGCTGCTTTTCCAGCAAGCGCGCCATATCCCACTGTTTGGCGGTGGAAGGATGCGTCTCGCTTCCCTCCGCCGATCCGGAATCGATCGCGACATATTGTAAAAAACGTTCCTTAACGGTCATCTGTAACGGCCTCCTTACGGTTTAGTAATGAAAGGATAGCACTTTCCCGAAACACTGTAAACAGCCGGATTGATAAACCCTGTCCAATCCGCCGGGAGCGCTGTACAAATCCCTATAAAAGCGTTATAATACGGCATGGATTGACGCGCAATACCGATTTTGCACCTTTGTTTTCGGCTAGCGCAATGCTCCGGCATGTTCTGCCATGGCCAAGCCGTAGCGCCTACTTAAGCCGAAACGCCTTGCAGCGTTTACAGACACCCGAAAGCCAAGGTTTGCTATCGGTATAAGGAGGATTCACTTGCACTCGCACCATACACAAAGACGGGACTCATTTTTTCAACGCACCATCCGGCCGGAGCGCGTAATGGCGCTTGGCTTTTTTGGCGTTATTCTGGTGGGTACGCTGCTGTTGGCGCTGCCCATTGCTTCCATCAGTCATCATTCCATTGGCTTGCACAATGCGCTGTTTACCGCTACGTCCTCCGTATGCGTAACCGGCTTGATTGTGGTGGATACCGGCACAACGTTTACGTTGTTTGGCAAATTTGTCATTTTACTGCTGCTGCAAATCGGCGGCTTGGGATTTATGATCTTTGCAACGTTAATTATGGTCGCGCTGGGGCGGCGTATTTCCCTGCGTAACCGCGTGCTGATTCGTGAATCCATGAATACCACCAGCCTGTCCGGGCTGGTGCGGCTATCCAAATGGTTTTCCTATCTGGCGGTGCTCATTGAGCTTGGCGGTGCCTGCCTGCTCAGCATTCGCTTCATCCCCATATTTGGCGTTAAAGATGGCATTCTGTTCAGCATTTTCCACTCGGTCAGCGCGTTTTGCAACGCGGGGTTTGACCTTTTTGGCAATTTCAGCAGTATGTCGCACTTCCAGCGCGACCCGCTGGTATTGCTTACCGTTATTACTTTGATTATCTTAGGCGGGCTTGGTTTCTTCGTTCTCAACGAGTTTCTGCATTACCGCTTCCATTTCCGTAAATTCTCGCTACACACCAAGCTGGTGTTAGTCATAACCAGCATATTGCTGGTTTTAGGCACCTTGCTGATTTTACTAATGGAGTGGGGCAACCCTGATACTCTTGGCAACCCGCAGCTTTCCTTCCTGGATAAAATTATCAACGCAATATTCCAATCCACAACGCTGCGCACAGCAGGTTTCAGCACTTTTGATCAGGCAAAGATGACGGACAGCGCCAAGCTGATCGACGTTCTGTTTATGTTCATCGGCGCATCGCCCGCATCTACCGGTGGCGGCGTGAAAACTACCACCGTCAGCGTTTTGCTGCTGCTTATCCTCAGCGTTGTACGGGGCCGCGATACCGTATCTATTTACGGCAAGCAGTTGCCCACCAACACCGTAAAACGCGCGCTGGCTATTGTGGTTATCAGCATCAGCATGATTATTGTATGCACCTGTTTGCTTTCCATTTCCGAGCGCGGCAACGGCAAGGATATGATGGATTTAATTTTTGAGGCGACCTCGGCATTCGCCACTGTCGGCCTTTCCTCTGCGGGTACGCAAACGCTCAACCCCATCTCACAGGCAATGCTGATACCGCTGATGTACTTCGGGCGCGTCGGCCCGCTGACCATGGCGTTTGCACTGGCCAGCCGTATGGAAAACAACCCGAAGAATCGTATGCACTACCCAGAAGAAAAGATTTTAATCGGATAACGGAGGATCGCTGTTATGAAAGAAAAGAGCAAGCAATATCTGGTGTTGGGGCTTGGACGCTTTGGGGAAAGCCTGGCAAAGTCATTATATAAACAGGGGCACGAAGTGCTGGCAATAGATGCGAACGAGGAATTGGTAGAGAGCATCGCGCCGTATGTTACACAAGCAGTGCGTGTGGACGCGACGGACGAAGGCGCGCTGCAATCGTTGGGCGTACGCAACTTTGACGCAGCCATCGTATCCATCGGCCAAAATATGCGCGACAGCATTTTGGTGTGCGTTTTGCTCAAAGAATTGGGCGTACCTTACCTGATCGCCAAAGCAACCGACGAACTGCACGCAAAGGTGCTACGTAAAGTTGGCGTGGACCGCGTGGTATTCCCCGAACGGGATATGGGCATGCGGCTGGCTAAATCCCTGCTAACGCCCAATGTTTTGGAGCTGATCGACCTGAGTGACGATTATCAGCTTGTGGAGATTATCTTGCCCATGAAGTGGGTTGGCAACACGATTATCGGCGTGGATGTGCGCAAAAAATACGGCATCAGCATTCTGGCGATCCATCGCGGCGGACAGTTCATCGTATCACCGACGCCGGATACCACCTTTGAAACGGGCGATATCCTGCTGGTGCTTGGGAAAAAGGACGACATCGACAGTATCGACCGATAATAAAAGCTTCTTCGTAATCGCCGGCGTTTTATCGCCGTATGATTACCCAAGACGGGTTATACCCGCCGGTTGCGCGAAGGGAGTAACCGAAATGAAACCTTATGATGCTGCTCATTTTCAGCATGAGCGTTGCAAACCGTTTCTGCACAAATCCGGTGCCAAGGGCGTGCTGCTCCTCCACGGTTTTACCGGTTCGGTAGCGCACATGCGTCCCTTGGGCGATGCGCTGGCGGACCATGGTTACACGGTAATGGGAATCAATCTACCGGGGCATGGCACCACAGAAGCGGACATGGCCGCCTCCAACTGGAATCAATGGCTTGCCGCTTCGCGTAACGCGCTGATAACGCTGCGCAGGCAATGTACAGCCGTTACCGTTGTCGGTCTTTCCATGGGGGGCTTGCTTAGCTTAATCCTATCCGAGGAGCATTTGCCCGACGCATGTGTTACGCTATCCACCCCGCTGGCCGTGCAAAACAAGCTGTTTCCCTTTGCAAAGGTATTATCCCCCATTTGGCCGCGTGTCAGCTGGCGGCCAAGCGAAGATCGCCGCCAAAAGTTAAACGAGCGTTTTGATTATGGTTATTCCGGCTTTCCCACACGCAAGGCAGTGGATTTAAACACACTTTTGGATATGGCGCGCAAAGGCCTCCCGGCGATCACCTGCCCGGTACTCGCCGTACAAAGCCGAAAAGATGAAACAATATGGCCGGGCAGCGCGAACTATATACTGGATCACTGCGCCAGCAAGCAAAAAGAAGCCTTGTTTTTGGAGGATTCCCCGCACGTTTGCACGTTATCCGCTGAACTGCCCGAAATTGTCGACGCTGTGGATATGTTATTGATGGAAATATAGAGACGAAGAAAAAGAACCCCACAATGCGGGGTTCTTTTCTCATGATTGTATGATTGACCGGATAGCCACTTATGCGCATCTATCGTTTACAGCGTACGCATATAGTTGGCGAAATGCGCAAATACAATGCCCGGCTCCTCCAGCGTCGTATCCCAGCGTTTTACCCATTCCAGCGAAAAAAAGCCATCGTAGCCGATTGCCCGCAGCGCTTTTACCGCATCATCCAGCGGCACATCGCCAAAACCGGGCAGCGTATAGTGGTAGCCTTCGGCCATTTTCTGGCTGTCCTTCATATGAATGTGCCCAATCCATGGTTTTAAGTGATCAACCGTGGTTTGCGGCTTTTCGCCCATAAAGCGGTAGGGGTGATGTACATCCCACAACGCGCCGACACTGTCCGAGCCGATACAGCTGAGCAGCCGGGCCAACCGGGCACTGTCGCTCCATACACCATGGGTCTCGATCAGTAGTTTTACGCCGTGCGCCTTGGCAAAAGCGCCAAGCCGTATCGCTCTGCTGCAAATGTAGCCTTCATCCACTGTGCCCACAGGTTGGGGTACCGGCGCAGTAGCCATAATACGCACATACGGCGTACCCAGCTTTTCCGCAAGCAGAATATAAGCTTCGATTTCCGCATCCACAGCCGCCTCGTTATCGCGTAAATGGATACAGCAATCGCTATCCAGACAGGGAATGGAAAGATTCATCCGTTTAAGCTCCGCAAGCGTGCGCGGCAGGTTTTCATCGCTAAATTCCGGTACGCTGGGCGCGGACATATCCTTGCCGATTCCGCGCACCTCAATCCCCTGATACCCTAAATCAACTGCCGTAGCGGCAATCTCGGAAAAGCTCCACCGCGGGCATCCCAATGTGGAAAAGCTGATATTCATGGCCGTTCCCCCATATTGCATCTCAATTGTGATTATGATAACATTACAGAAACGACCGGTCAAGTAAATGCTTGCGGCAGGCGGTAACATCCTGTATAAAGAGGAGGGCGAAGCATGCGAAAACGGCGCAGACGGACAAGCGGCGTATCTCTGGGAACCATCGCTGTATTGACCCTGCTGGGCCTTGTTGTCATCGGCTGCGCCTATCTTTTTCCACGGTTAATTGGCAATATTAACACCCGTGTGGATGCCCAGCAGGTGAGTGTAGCCATTGATGATTCCCTGCGCAGCCTTCGCGGGCAGATTGCCGATAGCATCAGCGTTACAGTAACCTCACCGGATGCAACCCCTGCTACCGCACCGCCCAACGCCCTTGCTACTTTTTCCGCACCGACCCCGACACCTACGCAGTCCGTGGTGCGTTCTCTTTCCATCACGGCAACGGGGAGCATTGCGATCGATACGAAAATACAAAGTGCATGTAGCGGTGCAGACGGCTATACGTTTGATCCCGTATTTGCCAATATATCTAGCGCCATGCAAGGCGACATCAATATCGCTACACTGGAAAATCTGGTCGTCGCCGGCCAGAAGCTATCCAATACGAATATGCCTTCGGACGCACTGTCCGCCATCAGCCGCAACGGCATTAACGTACTATCCAACGGATTTTTCGGCGCCCTTAATCTGGGCATATCCGGTCTTAGCGCCACACAGCAGGCAATTGCGACTAGTGGCATGACCGCGTACGGCGTTTTTAATTCGCAAACCAGCCGCGACCACGTGGTGACCATGCAAATCCGCGATACGATGGTGGCGCTGCTCAGTTTCCAAAGCGAGCTGAGCAGTGCGGGTAAAAAAGCAACCACGCAGGAAGAGCAGGCTTTTGCCATCGCGCCGCTGACCTTGCCCACCATTGCCACCGATATTTCCGCGGCGCGCGCCGCAGGCGCGCAGGTCGTCATCGTCTCTCTCTGCTGGGGAAAAACCGGCGCAACGCAGCCAACCGCTTCGCAGCGGGAGATGGCGCAAAACATCGCAGACGCTGGCGCGGATATTATCCTTGGCACCCATAGCGGAGCGCTGCAAACCATTGAAATGCTGACCGGCACACGTGCGGACGGCACCACACACCAAACCCTGTGCGCCTATTCCCTTGGCTATTTATTGAATTCTGATCGCTCGGACAGGGACAGCATATCCGGTTTATTACTTCACATGAACCTTAGCTATGATTTGTCTACCGACAAGCTTACGTTTGATAACGTCACGTATACGCCTACCTACATCTTCCGCGGGAAGATCGACGGTAAAACCACCTACCGGCTGGTGCAAAGCAACGCTTCCCCGACGGATTTTATGACCGATAGTCAATTGGATGTTATGAACCGCTGTTTGAAACTGATACAGGAACGGCTGGCAGATTCGTTCGTAACGGAACTGAACCCCTGACCAAAATAATCTTTATATAGGATAAAGACGCTTTCGCAACCGGAAAGCGTCTTATTCTTTATCTTCTTTTACGTCGCCATCTTTTAATCCCGTATAGCACATATAATAACCCCGTAATCGCAAAACCAACGACCGACGGCCATGCCAGTCCCCACCATTTGGGCTGTGCCCCGGATAGCGATAGCATTGCGGAGGCGATCAGTCCCGCGGCACATAGCAACGTGCTGCGCATTTTTTCCGCTTCTCTTGCCCGCTCCTGCGCCTCAGCTGCGGCAGCCGGGTCCTCAACGCGTATCTTGATATCGCCTTTCAACGCCGCACGCAGTGCATCATTAACCAGCGCGGGCGTACTCATGGATTTTTGGATGGATTCGTAGATCGCTTTTCCGTTATGCAGCAGTATTTTGCGGATGTCCGTATCCTTCAGCGCATCGCGGGCAAAGCGTTGGGAAAGCACCTCCATCAGGTTTACATCCGGGCTGATGTCCGCCAGCAGCCCTTCCAGCGTGCTTACACCGCGCGCCAGCAATGACAGCCCCGGCGGCAATGCCAGCCCGTGTTTCCCGGCCACCTCCATTACCTGCTGCATGAGGTCGCTCAGGTTCATAGCGCCGATATCCAGTTGCAGGTACTGCGATACCAGCGTATCCACGTCCGCGTATAACGCATCCCGCTTCACCGGGGTGGTGTGATGGCTGATGGTCAGTACCATATCCGTAAGCGCGCCAATATCACCGGATACTGCCGCGGAAAGCCCTTTTTGAAAAAGCTTCTGATCCCGGGGGGATAAACGCCCCATCATACCCAGATCAATCCAAATGATCTGCCCATCACGGATCAGCAGGTTGCCGGGGTGTGGGTCCGCATGGAAGAAACCGTCGTCCAGTACCTGTTTCATATAATTCAGGCACAGTTTACGGCTGATTTCTTCCATATCATATTTTTCGGCGGTCAGCGCTTCTACCTGATCGATGCGGATGCCGTCTATCGCTTCCATTACCAGCACCTGGCGGGTGGACAATTCACGGTAAATCGCGGGACACGACACATACGCTACCGCCTCATTCAAGCTGCGGAATTCTTCGGCGTTGGCCGCCTCGTTGATAAAGTCCATCTCCTGCTGGGATACGGTCCACATCTCTTCCAGCACCATACTGAAGTCGACCATATCGCCCGTCGGCGTTAATTTCAGCAATTTTGCAGCTTTGCGCAGCAGCACAATATCACTGGACATCACTTCGCGTATGCCCGCCCGTTGTACTTTTACCACAACCTGTGTACCATCCGGCAGGGTGGCATGGTGTACCTGCGCGATGGAGGCGCTCCCCAGCGGCGTTGGATCAATCGTCGGGAAAACATCCTCCACCGGCTTCCCCAGCGACGCTTCTATAACCCGCACAACCTCATCCATCGTCATCGGTGCGACGCTGGAACGCAGTTTTTGCAGTTCGTCACAATAGGTTTGCGGCAGAAGATCCAACCGCATGGATAGTATTTGCCCCAGCTTAACGAAAGTCGGCCCTAAATCCTCCAGAATCAGGCGGAGCTTTTCGGGCGTCAGGCCGCTGATGATATTATGCTTTTGCAGCACGCCCATAATGGCAATCAGGCGGCCTGCGCCCTTTCCGGCTTCCGTTTTACTCATTCGTCGAAGATTCCTTTTCCATCTGGCGCAGCTTTTTCGCGATTTCCTTACGCTCTTCAGGCGATAACTGATCCAGCGAAGCCATTACCGCTTCTTTGCCAGTCACTCCGCCGGTGGGTTTTTCTTCCTCGTTAATCGTTTGCCGAATTTCATGGCGAAGGCGTTCGTTCAGATCCTTTCCCTGCGCCAAAGCTTCTTCACCGCGCTTTACCAAACTCTCCAGCGTCTCGCCTGTCTTTTCCGCAGCAAGGCTTGCCGCGCCCAGACCGGCTAAAACCAGTTTACGAAGTTCTTCATTCACACTCATCACGATTCCCTCCCTGTCTACGATGGAAAGCCGCATGTACCGGCTTATGTAGAAAGTTCTCTTCTCAAATCACAATTCCTTTATTTCGCAGCGGGAACCGCAGATGGCTATTACATACATATGGTTTCATCAACTGGTTCCGTCATATCTGTCTATACACTTCTCAATGGGTATACAGAAAAGCCGGAACCTGTTAAAGGTTCCGGCTGTATAAACCAACTTCAATAGCGTGCCTAAATCTCTATAAACTCACGGAACTCCCGCATGATGCCGATCCCATCCGGGTAATGGGCTGCAAACTGCGGCACCGCATGGCTTGGAAAGCTGTTGCCCTCAATAAAGCATGGGCCATCCTGCGTAACCGCAACATCCCAAGCGATAAAGCGCATTTGCGGTACTTTTTGCGCCGCGTCCAGGCACATCTGCATCGCTTCCTGAAAAAACGGCACTTCAAACCCAATAATCGGCGTAGCCGTCATCGGGTGTTTGGTAAAGGTGTTGCCTGCCTTATCCGCACCCACCGTCAGCAATTTTCCGCTTTCCAAATCAACGCGCGCCGCCATGCCCCCGCAATCCACATTGTCCATAATCTTGCCGTTGCCGATGCGCAGGAAAGCGTACACCACTCCCTGCTTTTTATCGCCAAGCAGTGTGGCAATGCGGATGGTGTTTACGGATGTCGGGCACATTTCCATCATCTTCGGATGCTGTATGATCCGCTGTTCGATAATGCCAATGTCGTTTGCCAGCAGTTCCGCCAAAAACGCATCTTCCCGCCCCTGCCAATCCTCGCGGGTATAGTGCATTATGCCCACACCGCTGCTGCCCTCCAGCGGCTTAGCAATAATATCCTCATTCTCTGACAGGAACGCTAAAAAAGAGATCCTATCGGTATCTGGAGAAATTTTCAGCCAGTTACGGCGGATGTGCTCCTTAAACAGCGCGTTAAAGGTTGCCTTGTCGTCAAACAGGTACCAATACGCCTTGTCGTTCATGCGCCGAACAATGCTATTGCTAAGCCCCCGTGTAATGACCGTCTTTTTTTGTTCGTCCGTCAGGCGGTACATTTCGGCAATTTTATAGTCCATATACCCGGCGTTATATAAAATCGCACAGCGAAGCATATCCCAAAGCAGCCAAATGCGGCTCTTTCCGCTGCGCTTTTTTAAAAACCCGGTCGTTTTCCACATTTTCGCAAAATCCATACGCACCAGCCGTTTGAAAAAAAACGAAAGTTTACTCACATTACTCTCCTCGGGCTTTCTGTTGATTACACGTTAAACCGGAACAGCGTAATATCGCCGTCCTTCATTACGTATTCTTTCCCCTCGCTGCGTACCAGACCCTTTTCCTTACAGGCGTTCATGCTGCCCTGTTCCATCAGGGTATCAAAGGGTACGATCTCCGCGCGGATAAAGCCGCGTTCAAAATCGGTATGGATTTTACCAGCCGCCTGCGGGGCCTTTGTGCCCTGCGTAATGGTCCACGCGCGGCACTCATCCGCCCCGGCTGTAAGAAAGCTAATCAGTCCAAGCAGACGGTAGCTAGCCTTAATCAATCGGTCCAGTCCGCTTTGGCCGATGCCCAGCTCCTGTAAAAACTCCTGCTTTTCTTCCGGTTCCATCACGCTTATTTCTTCTTCGATACGGGCGCTGATGGTGAAAACCTCCGCCCCTTCGGCTTGGGCAATTTCCACTACCCTCTGCACCATCGGCAGGTCCACAATCGGGCTGCTCGCTTCTTCTTCGGCAACGTTAGCCGCGTAAATCACGGGCTTATCCGTCAGCAGAAACCAGCTGTTCATAATGGCTGTTTCTTCCTCGGTAGCGGCAAAGGTACGCGCGGGTTTTTCCGCCTCCATGTGCGCCTGTAAACGCTTTGCCAGTTCCGCTTCATCCGCCGCTTTGCGGTCGCCGGATTTAACCAGCTTCTGTGCACGATCGGCGCGGCGGCTTACCGTTTCCAGATCGGCCAAGATGAGTTCCAGGTTAATCTCTTCAATATCACGCGCCGGATCAACCGACCCATCCACGTGGATGATGTTTTCATCTTCAAAGCAGCGTACCACATGCACAATTGCATCCACTTCGCGGATATGGGAAAGGAACTTGTTGCCCAAGCCCTCGCCCTTGCTGGCGCCTTTCACCAACCCGGCAATATCCACAAATTCTACCGCTGCGGGCGTTACTTTTTTAGGGTGGAACATTTCGGCCAGCGCATCCAGCCTGCTATCCGGCACAGGCACAACGCCCGTGTTAGGCTCAATCGTACAGAACGGATAATTGGCGGCTTGCGCCCCTGCCTTGGTAATGGCGTTGAACAACGTACTTTTCCCTACGTTGGGCAAGCCGACGATTCCCAGTTTCATGGCTACACATCCTCAAGCTATGGGTTTTCATTATCTTGGTTATTATACGACACGCACCGGTAAAAAGCAACGCGAAACGCCCTTCGCACAGGGCTTTTACAGTACCCCGCCCATATATGTCAACGCTTGACAGTTCTTTTGCAAAAATTATAATAAAGAAGACGGTAAACGAAATTGAATTTTTACTGGGGGGATACCATCCGGTACGCCCACAGCTCGCGCGTACCGGAAAAGAAAGAATGCACAACCACATCCGTAAGCGTCCTGTATAGGGCCGCTTGTTTAGGTGTGTTTGTGTGTTCTTTTTTACGGTATCCTTTTTGCGTGCGCAAAAAGAGAAGATGTTCAACACTGCTCTGTTCGTTTACCGTCCCGCAAGAAAGGAGCAACCAATCATGGCATTTGATTCTCACTGGTTACAACAGCTTGAACGACCGGCCCCTTATCAACCCGGCGCAGCATTCTGGACCGATCCTCACATCGCTGCCGAGTTGTTAAAAGCACACCTGCAACCCGATACCGACGCCGCCAGCTATCAGCCGGAAACCATTACAGCAATATGCCGCCATCTGCAAGCCCGGCTTGCATGGACAGAAAGCAACACTATTGTAGACCTTGGCTGCGGACCCGGCTTATACTGCTATCAACTAGCGAAGCGGGGAATTGCGGTTACCGGCATTGATCAATCCGAAAACTCCCTACGTTATGCGCAAGATCTGTGCAAAGGCATAAACGCTAACTTTCGCCATGCCAGTTACCTAAAACCGTTTGGCGAGAGCTGCTTTGATGCGGCGATGATGGTATCACAGGACGATGGTGTATTATCCCCCACACAGCGGCAAAATCTACTCGGTAATATCCACCATTCCCTGAAAGCAGACGGTTCCTTTGTTATGGACGTTTCTGCAAGCGCCGCCTATGCAAAACGGCAAGAAGGGAACGCGTCGATCTGGCACGTCGAGGCCTCGGGGCTGTGGCAGCCACACCCGTATGTACTGCTGCACACCGCGTATTTCTACCCCGAAATGAGCGCGCTGTGCGATCTGTATGCGGTATTGGACGAAACCGCAACGATCTACCGCATATGGCAGACCTTCTTTTCTCCCGAGTCCATCACAACAGCGTTAGAAGCGGCTGGTTTCAAAGTAGAGTCCATCTGGAGCGATCTAACCGGTACGCCATGGCAATCTGCCAGTCCAGTGTTGGGTGTATTATGCCGTAAAGCCTAATCGATCCCGCTATTCCCGGTACAGGAGGGCATTTGTCCTCCTGTACCAATATTGTTTATCCAATCGCAAAAATTGTTCGTACAACTATGCGATTCATCCGCTTTAACTGGTAGCAATCAACGTCCTACCGTGCTATACTGGTAGCCGAAGTTAACCGGACAATTGTGATAAAAGTGAGGAGAACGGCTATGAAAACCTTCGCGGAAATGACCCTTGAGGAGCTTATTCAGCCCGGGCATACCGCCTGCTCTTGCGGACGCACCCATAATGTTGGGTTACAATACATTAAAATCGGTCGCGACGCAGTGCGGCATTTGCCCGACGCGCTGGCAGCGTTAGGCTGCCATAAGCCCTTTATCGTTTGCGACCATAACACCTATCAAGCCGCCGCAACACGCGTACAAAACGTGCTGGATGCCGCTGGGATCGCCTATACACTTTTCCAGTTTGAACAAGAGCGCGTTGAGCCGGATGAATACGCCGTCGGCAGCCTTTGTATGGCGTTTGATCCCGCATGCGACGTGGTGCTTGCCGTAGGTTCCGGCGTAATCAACGATTGCTGCAAGGTGCTGGCAAAAGCTATGCGATTGCCTTCTGCAGTGGTCGCAACCGCTCCGTCTATGGACGGCTACGCTTCCAATTCCTCCTCGATGATTCAGAACCGCGTAAAAGTGTCACTGTATAATGCCTGCCCCGCAGCCATCATAGCCGATACCATGATTATAAAGGATGCGCCCAAGAGGATGCTGCAAGCCGGCCTTGGCGATATGCTGGCTAAGTACGTCGCGCTTTGCGAATGGCGCATCTCCCGTATCGTAACCGGAGAATACTATTGCGAACAGGTAGCGGAGCTGATGCGCGGTTCTTTGCGTAAAATCGTCTCCGTTGCGCCGCGGCTGATGGAACGAGACCCGGAAGTCATCGGCACCGTAACCGAAGGCCTCGTGCTTTCCGGTGTGGCTATGGCCTTTGCACAGATTTCGCGCCCCGCATCCGGGCTGGAGCACTACTTTTCCCACCTATGGGAGATGTTCGCGCTGGATCGCGGGTTACCGCCGGAACTGCACGGCATACAGGTAGGCGTTGGCACATTACTTTGCCTGCATATTTACGATCGGCTGCGTACCCTCACCCCCAACCGCAAGCAGGCCGAACAAG
This sequence comes from Candidatus Limiplasma sp., assembly GCA_963675655.1. Classification (GTDB taxonomy): domain Bacteria; phylum Bacillota; class Clostridia; order Christensenellales; family Aristaeellaceae; genus CAXXOK01. The sequence continues at coordinate 2,211,046 of OY776489.1, read as the reverse complement.
CCATGAAGGACTTCAGCCCTGCCGCGTGGGAGCAGAATGTACGCCGCGTTTTCGGCGGCGCCGCCCAAACGCTGATTGACAGCGAAAACAGCCAGTGGCACAAAAACGACCCCGTCAAACACCAGCAGCGGCTTACGAAAATCCTCACTCACTGGGAAGAGCTGAAGCAGATTATGGCCGACGAGCTGCCGGACACACAAAGCATACAAACACTCATGGAAGGGCTGCATATGCCCATTCACCCGGCCGAAATCGGCGAGGATGAACAGGATACGCACGACGCGTTCCTTTGCTCCCGTGACATCCGCGATAAATACCTGACCAGTTCCCTGCTTTGGGATTTAGGTTTGCTTGCCGATTTCCCTTTGATTGTTTAACACTTGTGGCATTGAATTGTAAACAGAGTTTATCGGCATTCCATATCAAATCGAAATCAAGACGCTATTATACCGTTTCTATCCCCAAGAAGCCATTGGCAGTTGTACGCACCGCTTACAAAGCGTCTTGCCGTGAGCTGAAAGCACAATAGTATATAAAAAACCGTGGCAACGCTGGTTGCCACGGTTTTTTATATGTGCTGTCTTTATTCCGGGAAAGCGAAGTACTGTTTGGCGTTCTCAAAGCAAACGCCGCGCACAATACTCGAAAGTATATCCCAGTCATCCGGGAAACGACCGTCTTCCACCCATTCGCCAAGCAGGCGGCAGAGAATACGGCGGAAATACTCATGCCGTGGATAGCTTAAAAAGCTGCGGCTGTCGGTGAGCATGCCGACAAATCCGGCCAGATAGCCAAGGTTAGCCAGGCTGGTCAATTGATCAGTCATTCCCTCGAAATGGTCGTTAAACCACCAGGCAGAGCCATGCTGAATTTTACTGACAGCCTCGTCATTCTGGAAGCAGCCGCAAATAGTATCAATGGCGGCGTTATCCTGCGGATTCAGGCTGTATATAACCGTTTTGGGCAGCGTACCCGCGCTTTCCATCGCGCCCATCAGTGCAGCCAGCTGCGCCGATGGCGTATAGGTATCGATACAGTCAAAACCCGTATCCGGCCCCAGTCGGTTAAACATGGTGTGGTTATTATCACGGCGGCAGCCATAATGCAGCTGCATCGTCCATCCCATACGCTTGTATTCTCCAGCGACAAACAGGATAAACGCAGTTTTAAACTTCAATTCATCTGCGCCACTTACTTCCGCCCCGCCCAAACGTGCGGCGAAGATACGCTCAATCTCCGCTTCCTCCGTGGGTACATACATCGCATAGTTCAGTGCATGATCGCTCAAACGGCAGTTGTGCTGGTGAAAATACTCCATACGCTTTTTCAGCGCGGTTTTCAGCGCCGCAAAGGAGTCGATGATAACGCCACTGACTGCGCTTAGTTTTGTAAGGTACTCAAAAAACGTTGCTTTTTCCAGATTCATTGCCTTATCCGGCCGCCACGCGGGCAGAACGGATACGGAGAATGAATCATCCTGCGCTAGTTTTTGGTGCCATTCCAGTGAATCAATCGGGTCGTCCGTCGTGCAGATGGTATCCACATTGCTTCTTTCAATCAATCCGCGAACGCTGAAGCCGTCCTGCTGCAATTTCTCATTCACGAGGTTCCACACGGTTTCCGCTGTGCTTGCGTTCAGCACTCCGTGGTAGCCAAAAAAGCGCTGCAACTCCAGATGACTCCAATGGTACAGCGGGTTCCCGACAGCCTTGCCCAATACTTCCCCCCATTTTTGGAATTTTTCCCGATCGCTCGCGTCCCCGGTAATATACTTTTCCGGCACGCCTGCACAGCGCATCAACCGCCATTTGTAGTGGTCGCCGCCCAACCATACCTGCGTAATATTCTCATATCGCCGGTCTTTATAGATCTCCTGCGGATTGATATGGCAATGGTAATCTATAATCGGGCATGCCGCCGCAGCATCATGGTACAGCCTTTGTGCTGTTTTCGTGGAAAGTAGGAAGTTCTCATCCATAAAAGCCTGCATATCATACGCTCCTTTGCCTGTACAGCAACACAGCGATACTAACCCACAGGTGCACCACACATACGTTGCCGGTTTGACGTGTAAACACTTACATATCCATCTTCTCTATTATACCGCTGTTTTTGCATATTTCAACACTATTTCCGGCATTTCCACTTGTTTTTTCATTTTTGCAACAGAATTTATGGTTGACGTACGCTTTTACTTACGATAGGATAGCAGTAACTGGATGTAACTATTTACACTGCATGTACGGCATAGGCTTTTTACCACTGCTTACTGCCTGATTGGGAGGTTCTTTTATGAAGAAGGCAATACAAATTCATATCGCTGATTCCGTCGCCGTCGCGCTTTCGGCGCTGTCACAGGGCGAAACCGTTGTGCTGGACAGCGGCACTGTAACGGTACAAAACGACATTCCCGCGGGCCACAAATTTGCCTTGCGTAATATTGCGGAAGGTGAACCGGTCATCAAGTACGGCCAGCCAATCGGGAAAGCCATCAAGGCAATCTCTACAGGAGAGCACGTGCACATTCACAACGTAAAAACGCTTTTATCCGGAGAATTAAAATATGCTTATCAACCAGTAGCTTCAGCGCTACCCCACACATCAAAGCGCACGTTTCAAGGCTTCCGGCGGAAAAACGGCAAGGTTGGTGTGCGCAACGAATTGTGGATTTTGCCTACCGTCGGCTGTGTAAACGACGTCGCCACGGCGCTGGAAAAGCGCGCACAGCGGCTGCTGGGCGGCGCGGTGGAAAGTGTGCACGCCTTTCCCCACCCCTATGGCTGCTCTCAAATGGGGGACGATCAGGAAAACACCCGTACCATTTTAGCGGATTTAGCCAACCACCCCAACGCGGGCGGCGTATTGGTGCTGGGGCTTGGGTGTGAAAACAGCGGTGTTGATGAAATACGCAAGCGCATGGGTGATTATGATGAGTCCCGCGTCCGTTTTCTGGTTTCGCAGGGTGTGCCGGACGAGTTGGAAGCCGGGATGAACCTGCTGAGTGAACTGGCACAGCAAATGCAAAATGATCAGCGTACACAGGCTGATGCGTCCGCATTGATTATCGGTATGAAGTGCGGCGGTTCGGACGGTTTTTCCGGCCTTACCGCAAACCCTGTCATCGGAAGGTTTTCCGATTTATTGGTCAGCATGGGCGGCAGTACAATTCTCACCGAAGTCCCGGAAATGTTCGGCGCGGAAACGCTGCTTATGGCCCGCTGTACAAACAAAAATGTATTTACGGATACCGTGCATCTCATTAACGACTTCAAGCATTATTACGAAGAGAACCATCAAACCATTTATGAGAATCCCTCTCCCGGTAATAAAGCGGGTGGTATTTCCACCCTGGAAGATAAAGCGCTAGGCTGCACGCAAAAAAGCGGGCAGGCGCCCGTTTCTGCTGTGTTGCCCTATGGCGGGCTGGTAACACAAAAAGGGCTGAACCTGCTTAGTGCGCCGGGTAATGATCTGGTTGCCACGACCGCACTGGCAGCGGCAGGCGCGCAGATCGTGCTGTTTTCCACCGGGCGTGGAACCCCGTTCGGCGGTCCAGTGCCAACACTGAAAATCGCCAGCAATACGCCGCTTGCACAAAAAAAGAAAAGTTGGATCGACTTTAACGCAGGTGAATTACTGGAAGATCAAACGCTCGATAATATGGGACACAAACTTATGGAGCTGGTTTTAGCTACGGCAGATGGCCAACAGGCCCGCAACGAGGAAAACGGCTATCAAGGCATCGCTATTTTTAAAACCGGGGTAACATTATAACCGCTTTGCGTTGATACAGGTTTACTCCGTTCTGTTTTCAGCGGCTTACAAACAACATCACTTCTATATTGTCTCCATAGCAAACCACCCGTTGTTTTTGCACAGCGGGTGGTTTAGATTGACTTAACACAATAATCGAATGACTTTTTTGGCGCAATGTGCATCATGGCTGCATAACCTCGCTGGAAAACGTAACTAGTTTATTCTTCACCAGTAGCAAGCAAGCGTTGCAACCAGCTTACAACGATTACATCGGTATGCAAAGCCCGCTATGCGTAAGATATGAAATTCGCTTGTCAATGCGACCCGCTCATGAATCCCTAAAGAATATGCTAAAAAACGCCCCGGTCTGCCATTGGCAATCCGGGGCGCATGATAAACTGATAATTAGCGGGTCAACAGGGTCTTCTCGGTCTCTTTGTCGAAGAAATGCAGGTGGTTTACGTCGAACGCAACCTGAATCGACTGACCGGCGCGGCTGGTGGTACGCGGATTTACGCGAGCGATGATGTTCTCATCCTTGCCGCTGGTTCTGAGGTACAGGTAGGTTTCAGAGCCCATCAGCTCGGTAACTTCTACTTCGCAGTTGATAACCGCGGAAGAAGCGGCCTGCACGAACACGTCTTCGTCGTGGATGTTTTCCGGACGAATGCCCATGATAACCTCTTTGCCGATATAGCTTTCATCCGCGAACTTGGCTAGCTTGCTGGGCGGAATCACAATTTTGTTATCGCCGAACTTCGCAACAACATCCTTGTCCTCTTTTTCCAGCATAACATCAAAGAAGTTCATCTGCGGGCTGCCGATGAATCCGGCTACAAACAGGTTAGTGGGATAGTCGTACAGATTCTGCGGGCTATCTACCTGCTGTACAAGGCCGTCCTTCATAACCACGATGCGAGTACCCATCGTCATGGCTTCAGTCTGGTCATGGGTAACGTAGATGAAGGTGGTCTGCAAGCGCTTATGCAGCTTGGTGATTTCGGTACGCATCGCAACACGCAGCTTAGCATCCAAGTTGGACAGCGGTTCGTCCATCAGGAAGACCTTCGGCTCACGTACGATAGCACGACCCAGAGCAACACGCTGGCGCTGGCCGCCGGACAAAGCCTTGGGTTTACGGTTGAGCAGGTGGTAGATATCCAAAACCTTGGCATTTTCTTCCACGCGGGTCTTAATCTCCGCCTTGGGCACTTTGCGCAGTCTCAGACCGAAAGCCATATTGTCAAATACGGTCATGTGCGGATACAGTGCATAGTTCTGGAACACCATTGCGATATCGCGGTCTTTCGGCGCTACGTCGTTTACCAGACGATCGCCGATGTACAGCTCTCCGCTGGAGATTTCTTCCAAACCAGCGACCATGCGCAGCGTGGTGGATTTACCACAGCCGGAAGGGCCAACCAGTACGATGAACTCCTTGTCCTCGATGTCGAGATTAAAGTCGCTTACAGCCGTAACATTTCCGGCATACACTTTGTAAATATGGTTGAGGGATACACTTGCCATATGAAGAATCCTCCTCATTTCTTCGGCCAGCCGTATAACAGCGAAACCGTTTGTCTTGTGTATATTATAACTTCATTACTGCCTGTTTGCAAATAGAACAAATAACCAAAGTTTGTATATGTCATTTGTACACGATGTACACGTTGGACAAGATCATACCAAATCATTCATAACATTTGTCACAATACCCCCTTTTCCGCGTCTTTACAGGATGATTTTCCAGCAGTTGCGTGCTATAATTGTAAAGGCGGTTTTGCGCTACAGGAAGGATGAAAAATATGATAAACGGCGTAATTTTCGATTTAGACGGCGTAATCGTATCCACGGACGATTGCCATTATCGCGCATGGAAACAAATGGCTGATGAAGAGAATATCCCCTTCGATCGTACCGTGAACGAACGGCTGCGCGGTGTAAGCCGGATGGACAGCCTCGCCATCATATTGGAAAAATCGGATAAAGCCTATACCGATGAACAGAAACAGGCGCTTGCAACGCGCAAGAATAACTACTATAAGGAGCTGATCGGCTCGTTGACCCCCGCGGATATTCTGCCCGGCGCACTGGACACACTTGCGTTGCTGCGGTCACGCGGTATCAAGATTGCCATTGGTTCCTCCAGCCGTAATACGCCTTTAATTCTCAAGCAAATCGGCTTAGATAATGCGTTTGACGCTATTGCCGACGGCAACCAGATTACCCGCAGCAAGCCGGATCCGGAGGTGTTCCTGCTGGCGGCAAAGCTGCTTTCGCTGCGCCCTGCCGTATGCCTTGTCGTAGAGGATGCGGATGCAGGCGTTGAAGCCGCACTTGCGGGCGGCATGCGCGCATTGGGCGTCGGGTCGGCCGCAGCAAATCAAAAGGCTACCTATCAGGCTCAAAATCTTGCGCAAGTCGACTGGAACATAATACTTGCTTAACCCTATGCCCGTATACAGGAGGAAAATCGAATGAAAGACATACTCAGAAATGTATTGGACGAGGCTTTGTCCACCGGCGGTGACTTTGCCGAAGTCTTTATGGAGGACAACCGTACCCACTCACTGCAAATGCTGGGCGGGCATGTGGAGCTGATTAACTCCAACCGCGCCCATGGCGCAGGCATCCGTGTTTTCGATGGTTTAAATGCCATCTATACCTATACAAATAGTACTGACAAAGAAGGATTGTTGCGTTGCGCTGCGCAGGCGGCTTCCGCCGTAAAAGCGCAAAAAGCAAACCATATCAGCGCTGCGCTTCTGGTTACGCCTTCCCTTTCCGATCCTGGTATCATCGAGCAATTACCCTCGCAAACCGAAACAAAAAAGAAACTGGCTTATCTGCACGCAGCCAACGCCGCAGCCCGCGCCGTAAGCCCGCAGATTGAACAAGTCAACTGCACGCTTTCCGATAGCGAGCAGGACGTAACCATCTGCAACAGCGAAGGGTTGTATGTAGAAGATACGCGCGTACGCACCCGTATCTCCTGCGTAGCCATTGCCAGTGACGGCAAGGAAAAGCAGCAGGGGCATGAAGGCCCGGGTGCTTTAATGGGTTACGAACTGTTTACCCACCGCGTCGATCCCGCCAAGATCGGCCGCAGCGCGGCGGAAACCGCCAAACTGATGCTCAGCGCGCCCGTTTGCCCGGCCGGGATTATGCCGGTCGTGATTGATAACGGTTTTGGCGGCGTGATTTTTCACGAAGCCTGCGGCCATAGCTTGGAGGCGACCAGCGTCGCCTTTGGCATGAGTGAATTTTGCGACAAGCTGGGGCAAAAGATCGCCGCTGACTGCGTAACCGCCATTGACGACGGTACGATACCCGGCGAATGGGGCAGCCTGCGCGTGGATGATGAAGGGATGCCGACCACCCGGCTGGTGCTGATTGAGAACGGCATTTTGAAAAACTATATGATTGATAAACTCGGCGGAAAGCGTATGGGCATGGCGCCTACCGGCAGCGGCCGCCGCCAGAGCTATAAAAACGCGCCCACCTCGCGTATGCGCAATACCTATATCGCCGCCGGAAACGACGATGAGGCGGAAATCATCGCTACGATGGGCAACGGATTGTACGCAAAGAAATTAGGCGGCGGATCGGTCGATCCGGCTACGGGCAACTTCAATTTTGCCGTATCGGAGGGCTATCTGGTCAAAGACGGCAAGATCGTTTCGCCCGTTCGCGGCGCATCGCTGATCGGTAAGGGTAAGGATATTCTGATGCAAATCGACCGCGTCGGCCGCAACATGCAAATGGCGCAGGGAATGTGCGGCAGCATCAGCGGTATGGTACCGGTAAACGTTGGTCAGCCGATGATTCGTGTAAAACAAATGACCGTCGGCGGGCGCGCATAAATACAGCAAAGCCCTACTACCCGGCACAGCAGGCTGTGTGCCGGAAAGGAGTAAACATAATGAACATGGATGCATTTATCACAAAACTGTTTGCTGCCGCTAAGGAAGCCGGTTTTACAGTTGCCGAAGCCTATTTGCTGGAGGATGACAGCTTTAAGGCTGTGGCGATGAATCAGGAAATCACCCAGTATTCTGCCAATACAACGCGAGGATTGGGGTTTCGCGGCGTAGTAAACGGCCGCATGGGATACGCCTCCACCGAAGCGTTTGACGATGCCGCCGTAGACTGGCTTGTCTCCGGTGCGCTGGACAGCGCTACGCTTAGCGAAGATGAAGACAAGCCTTTTGTGTATAACGGTCAGGAACCTGTCGCCATTTTACCGCTGACCGGCACAGACGCCCCGGTTGCAGATAAGCTGGCCTTTGCTTTGGAAATGGAAAAGGAAGCCAAGGCGTATGATCCGCGCGTTGCACAGGTAGGTTACAATACGGTAATTACCGGGCAGGCCGGTGTGCGCATCGTAAATACCTACGGTATGGATAAGCAGTATGCGGAAAGCGTATGCGGCGCATACCTGCAGCCGGTAGCGCGAGACGGCGATAGCACCGCAACCGGCTTGGAGCTGCAATTTGCACGGGACTTTTCCACCTTAAACGCACGTAAACTGGCGCGGGACGCTGCAAAAGTTGCGGTGGACGCACTGCATGCTTCGCCGGTATCCTCCGGCCAATACCGCATCGTTATCCACAATCTGGCAATGACGGACATGCTGGAAACCTTCTCTTCTGCTTTCTCCGCCGAAAGCGCACAAAAAGAGCTCTCCCTGCTAAAAGGGAAAATCGGCCAGCACATCGCAGCGCCTTGTGTGACCATTGTGGATGATCCGCTGCGGGCAGACGGTTTTTCCAGCCGCCCCTTTGACGCGGAGGGCGTGCCCAGCGCGCGCAATATCGTAGTAGACGCGGGCGAATTCAAGACATTTTTGCATAACCTGAAAACCGCATACAAAGACGGCGTTACCTCCACAGGAAACGCCAGCAAAGCCGGATACGCCGCCTCGGTACGCGTTTCTCCCACCAATTTCTACATTCAGGAAGGAACCAAATCCTTTGATGCGTTACTCACCGACATGGGCGACGGATTGGTCATTACCGAGGTAGAAGGGCTGCATGCAGGCGCCGATGCCGTAAGCGGAGATTTCTCCCTGCTTTCGAAAGGATACACTGTGAAAGACGGCAAACGTGTTCGCCCGGTAGAGCAAATCACGATTGCGGGTAATTTCTTTGCGTTGCTAACCCAAATCCGTTCCGTCGGCAGTGATTTGCGTTTTCCTTCCGGCGGTTTCGGTGCGCCCAGCATTGATGTGGGCACCTTAAGCGTCGCAGGCAAGAATGCAGAAGAAGCGTAGGCTCAACTTCTGTTTATGCATGTTAGTACATGTGATAATATTTCTTCGTTAAGCGCCCAGCTGTAAAACAGCCGGGCGCTTAACGTATCGGTGTAAACTGAAACCTGATAATAAATTCTCCAAATAACATTTTCATCGATCATAATACGGAAGCTTAGCAAACATACGCATATCCTATCTTCATGCTGCTTTTATCCGGTAACATATATAAGAATAGATCGACTTAAACTACGCCGCACTGCCAACGGCACTGCTATACCTCCATATTTCACCCGTTTCCAGCTTTACCAAGCGAACCCCCCATTTTGCTGCACAAAAAGCCCGACTGTTAAACAGTCGGGCTTGCTGTATTTGAGGAGGAATCCGGTTCGTCTCTGCTGCTTAGAAACGCCCGGAAAACCGATCAGCCGATCATTCGGCGGATAGCATCCTTCCCACGGGCGCCAATCGCCTGCTGGGCTACTTTGCCTTCTTTCAGAACGATCAAAGTCGGAATGCTCATTACGCCATATTTAGCGGCAAGCTCGGGAGACTCGTCCACATTTACTTTACCGACTTTATAAGCGTCGCTTTCCTCTGCCAGCTCGTCAACTAACGGGCTCACCATCTTGCAGGGGCCACACCAGTCCGCATAAAAATCGATCAATACGGGTTTTGTGCTTTTAAGCGCTTCTTGTTCAAAATTAGCCTTTGTAAGTTTAATCACTGCCATTGTGATTTCCTCCTTTCGTTTGGAACCAATACTATGTTACCCACGTTTTTTATACGTGAAACATATCTGCAAAAAAACTAATTATTTTCTTCCACTAATTTTGCAATTCTGCTTTCCATCGCGGAAAAACGCGCTGCCGCCCTGGCTTGCTGTTTTTCCATCTGCTTGCTCATTCCGCTCATGTTCGCGCTGAGCGGTCCGATGCGATAGCTAAACATTACATTGGAGTTGGGATATTTTTGGTAAAAACAGCGTTTCACACGCTCCATCACCATATAACCGCTGTCCATATTTACCGCCGGCAGCAACAGCGCATATTGGGACGGGCTGAAATGCGTAATGGTATCGCCTTTACGCAGGTTGTTCTTGAGCACCTCGCTCAAGCCACGCATAATCTCATCCAGCCTAAGCGGCGCAAGCGGTTCCCCGTCCATCCCCGTAATCATAATCATAGCGATATACATGCTGGAGCCAAGACGCTCCAGGTTGCGCATTTGCATGTTATAAATTTCGCGGAACACCGCGTATTCACATTCCAGCGCACCATGCGAATTACCGGTTTCATTCAGTTCGTCCCGGATCGCGTCGATGTTCATATCCAGCGTATCCGTTGTTTGGATAATCTTTTTATAAAAATCCTGTATTCCTTCCGGCGGTTTTACACCCAGATAGCGAAAGTGCATACTGGTTACGTGTTTATACTGCATCAGGGCTTCGTTGCTGCGGCTGGTTTTCACCAATGCCTGCATCAGCTCCAGGTGCAGGCATTCGTCAAAGGGATCCGATTCCAAAGCGAAACGGCAGGTTTGGATAATTTCCTCATAACGCTCCGCTTTTTTCAGCTGCACCAAATACGCGTAAATCAGCTTAATATACTGGTTATGCAGCACCATACTGCGGCCGATAGCCCAATCATCCTGATCGTTCCCTGCAAGCAAATCGCCCGTATACAGGGAAAGCAGCTGTTGGTAGCGCCTTTCGGTTATCTCATCCAGCGTTTGGCTGCTTTCCAACTGCTTGGCAAGCTCTTCAAACTCGAATAGATCAACTGTCATTCCATCCAGCAGCTTAAACTGATAGCCTCCGCGGCTGGCTGCGATACACCTGCCCAAATCGGGGTGGCACGTGTTTAGAATCACGCGGAAACGGCTAATCAGCGTTTTAAGCGCGTTCTCCGGGTTGGTACTCTCCTCGTTAGGCCACAGCGTTTCGATCAGGCGATAGTTACGTACCACAGCACCCTGTTTCAAAATCAGGTACTGTAAAAGCGCTGTTCCCTTTTTGGATTTTGCTACCACTGCATCCATGCTCTCGTCATTTACAGAAAGGCTAAATCCGCCAAACATGCGGATCCGGATTTGATCGGACATAAAAGTATCTCCTTACCAAGGTCGCCGGAAGGCTTAATCAATATACCAATATACCATTATGCCAAGTATAGCAACTCCGCTGTAAAAGTTCAAGCATAACCGGCAACTCTGCGTACTTATACGTTACCAATGTAACAGAAACTGGATTTTTTATTTGAAATCGCGTATACTGAACCTGTTCCTTGCACCCTACGATCCATTTTCTGCCTAAGGAGGAAATGACATGCCGATGCACCCGCCGGTTCATGAGCCGGGAGAGTCCTATCCACAGCATGGGCCGGATCATCGCAGGCCGCGACGCCCCGGCAAATTCAGACGATTTATACGGATGTATTTCATGCTGGTTGGCGCGGCAACAACGTTATATTTTCTGGTTCGGCTATTGGTGCTTCTTTTTGTTGAGATTGCCCAGTGGCTATAACCGCCTAACCCAAACCATACCATTTCCCGGGAAAGGAAGTGTTTTATAAATGAACCGACCAGCTGATCGCCCGGATCGGGAAAGGCCCGTACGCCCCGATATGCCGCCACCGGAAGACCAATATTATCCGCATCATCACGTGCCGCACAGGCCCAGACGCGGTTTCCACCCATTGCGATTTTTACGCACGCTGCTTTTGCTGCTCCTTTGCATATTGCTGGGGTATGGCGCGCTGCGCTACGGCCCCGCAATCTACCAACGTTTGTTTGGCAGCGGAAATACCACTTGGGTCAGCGAACGCTTCAGTGAGGAGCTAAAGGCGCAAAATGAGCTTGTTGTCTACCAAACAACACTGACCGGGCAGGAGACCGTATCGCAGGAAGCATGGTTGCTTGGCACCGTGCAAAAGGTCTCCATCCCCTATTCGTTTACGATTCACTTCACGGTTGATATGAATCTGGCGCAGGTAAGTGTGGACACCACAACCGGCGATATCGTTGTCCGTTTACCCAAGCCGGTTGCCAGCTATGCTAAGCTGACCGTGGACGAAGATAACATGGAAAAGGTCGATTGGCTGTATCCGCTGACCCCGGAGCGCTATGCAGAGATTAAAAACGAAATCGAGCAAAACCTCTATGATGAGTGCGCTAGTAAGCAGGAGTATTTGGATGCTGCATGGGAATCCACCGTCGGCAATATTCAAACCCTGTTCCAGAATGTGTTGACTGCTAATGAGAGCACCATTACCAGCGCTGTAAACGTCATCATGGACGAAACGCTTACCCAGGCCGATACCCTATCCGGCACGGAAGTAATCACAGACACACCCCCTACACCGGATAGCAAATAAAGACATTGCGCATAAAACGCCCGCTGTATAGCGGGCGTTTTTACTTGCGTGTTATGCTATTATTAGACGATTCTCAAGCCCTGTTGTTTGCGCATCATATAAAGAATACAATAACGCAACACCATCTGCCAATCCGTTCTGCTAAAAGGCAATGCAACAGCGCCTAAACAATCCGCTTTTATTGCCGGTCATTTCGCAAGATCGTAAATCGCGATAAAATCTTTACGATATAAGGGGATATAAGCCCCTACGCTTGCGGTTTCCACAGGCAGGGCACGCATCGCTAGCTTTTCCGCATCCAAATGCTGAATGTTCGCTTCAGCAAGCCGCGTCGGCATTCCAAGGGAGCGGTAAAAGCCCTCCAACCGGGCAATCCCTTCCAACGCAATGGCCATCTCATCGCCAAAATCCGCAGGAACGTCAAACACATCGCGGGCAAACTGCGCAATCTTCTTGGGATATTGCGCTGTTGCATATTTCATCCATGCTGGAAATACAATTGCTAGTCCCGCGCCATGCGCAATATCAAACTCAGCGCTTAGCTCGTGCTCCAGCTTATGGCTGCCCCAGTCGCCGATGCGCCCGGTGTGCAGAAGCGTATTATGCGCCAGCGCTCCCGTCCACATAATCTCCGCACGCGCGTCATAATCCTGCGGGTGTTTCATCACAATTGGCGCATTGTGCAGCACCGTTTTGATCCCGGCGGTAATCAGGCGGTCGGTCAATTCCACGTTTTCCACACGGGTAAAATAGCGCTCCATCATATGCGCGATAATATCCACACAACCGCACGCCGTTTGATACTCCGGCAGCGTAAACGACCACTCCGGGTTAAGAATGGAAAACTTCGGCACATTGGTAACTGAATTATAGCCGCGTTTGAGCATTCCATTCTCATTGGTAATGACGGAGGAATAGCTCATTTCACTGCCTGCCGCCGGAAGGGTGAGAATGGTGCCTAACGGCAGCACAGCCTTGGGCGACGCTTTGCCAGCATAGAAGTCCCATACGTCACCTTCGTACGGCACGCCGTTGGCAATACCCTTGGCGGTGTCGATTACACTGCCTCCGCCTAGTGCCAGCACCAGCCCTATGTTTTCCCGGCGGCATAGTTCAATACCTTCCCGCACACGAGATAGCCGCGGATTCGGTACAATGCCGGATAGTTCCCATACTTGTATTTGATGGTCGGCCAATATTTTTAACACCTGATCATAAAGACCAATGCGTTTCACGCTGCCGCCGCCATATACCAACAACGCCTTACGGCTGTATTGCAGTGCTTCCTCTCCCAAATGCGAAAGCGCATCCCTGCCAAAGATGATTTTCGCCGGGTTTTGAAAGATAAAATCAATCATATACAATCTCTCCTTCTTAACAATCACTAGGTTGATTATACAATGACCCATAGCATCCGTAAAGCAGACGATGATATTTCAGCGGCTTATGAGAATAGAAAAACATCGTCCGGTATCAATTCGTATAATGCCATAACCCTTCTCAGCTTCGGTTGCAATCATTCCATTTCCAAACGCAATTCTCATCACATTCCCGGGTGCATCTTCCGAGTAGAACCAAGCTTACAAAGTATGCAACTCTTATTTTAATATGAGAGCAGAAAATACACGCCTGTTTATCTTCATCATCCAATTTATTAACGCTTCACCGAGACTGTTTCAAATGCCTGCATAACCATTTCTTCTCCCACAAATCATAACCACCGGCTAAGCCGGTGGTATGCACCGCGCCTTCAAGGCGAATTTACTGGCCGCGTCTCAAGACGCACTGAACGATCTATCAATTGCAATGATTGCACTACTGCTCGTAAACAAGCCATAATCCATGCGTTTATGTTTTGGACGGCAAACAACTTGTCATTCGCTTCGCCCTACGTCTGAAAGCTAAAGCAATTCATTCTCACCAGCTCAGCTGGTGGATTTATTACGCTAAAGCTTGCATAAAAACACCCCCGTAAGCAAGCTTACGGGGGGTGCATGCGCCGCTATTGCAAGCGCAGCTCATACCTATAACGTGATTAGCGATTACACAGGCATGGTCTTTGCGTCTTTATCCAGCATGGTGCTGTCTACGCCAAGCTGCTTTGCCTGACGGTACTGGAAGTACTTCAGCGCCACCTGCGGGAAGAGCGCATAGCTCAAAACATCTTCTTCCTGCTGGTAGTAATCACGGATCTCTTCGCGATACTTATCCAGTTCGGGCGGGATATCGTCGGCGGGGCGGTGGGTAATGACCGTCGCGTCGCCAATGCACTTCTTGCGCACTTCCTCGTTCACCTCGGCAGGTAGGCGGCCATACTCGCCACGCAACAAAGCCTTGGATTCCTTGGGAACCATTTTGTAGCGCTCGCCACCAAGCACGTTCATAACGGCCTGCGTGCCAACAATCTGGCTGGTAGGCGTTACCAGCGGCGGATAACCAAAGTCCTTACGTACACGCGGCACTTCGGCCAGTACATCGTAATACTTATCCATCGCGTTTGCTTGTTTCAGCTGACCGATCAAGTTGCTCAGCATACCGCCGGGTACCTGATAGAGCAGGGTGTTGGCGTCGGTTGCCAGTACGCGAGCCGGATCACGCCAGCCTTCTTTGGTCAGCTCCGCCGCTACGCCGCGGAAGTAGCCGGCCAGCTCGATCAACAGTTTCAAATCCAAACCGGTATCAAACTCACTGCCCTGCAGCGTTGCTACAATCGATTCAGTAGTAGGCTGTGCAGTACCGCCGCCAAGCGGGCTAAGCGCCGTATCCACTACGTCTACACCGGCCTCGATCGCCTTCAGCAGCGTCATCGCGCCGGTACCGGTGGTATCGTGCGTGTGCAATACGATCGGCAGGTTGGTTTCCGCCTTGAGGCGTTTCACCAGCTTATACGCATTGTAGGGCAGCAGCAGGTTTGCCATGTCCTTGATGCAGATGATATCCGCACCCATCTTGGCAATGTCCGCGGCCAATTTGACAAAATAGTCTTCGGTATGTACGGGGCTGACGGTATAACTCATGGCTACTTCCGCCGTTCCGCCGTATTTCTTGGTCGCTTTTACGGCCGTTTCCATGTTGCGCAGATCGTTAAGCGCATCAAAGCAACGGATAATATCGATGCCGTTTTCCACCGTCTTTTTCACGAAGAAATCCACAACATCGTCCGCATAGTGCTTGTAGCCCAGAATGTTCTGGCCGCGAAGCAGCATTTGCAGTTTAGTATCCGGTAAGCCCTTGCGCAGCGTGCGCAGTCGCTCCCACGGATCTTCATTCAGAAAGCGCAGGCAGCTGTCAAACGTTGCGCCGCCCCAGCATTCCAGGGAAAAGTAACCAACTTTATTGAGATTTTCAAATGCGGGAATCATTTGTGATGTCCGCATACGCGTCGCGGCCTGGCTTTGGTGCGCGTCGCGTAAAATGGTATCGGTAATTCCGACTTTGCCCATAATAGGTTCTCCTTTCAAACGTCGGGATGTGGCTTTTCCTTATTTCCAGCAACGGGCACAGTTACAGGCCCACTGCTACAGAAAGGGAAATCAGCCTCCGAACATGCTTAACAGGATGCCAGCCGCGATTGCGGAACCAATAACGCCCGCAACATTGGGACCCATGGCATGCATCAGTAGGAAGTTGCTCGGGTTGGCCTTCTGGCCTTCCACCTGGCTCACACGCGCGGCCATCGGTACGGCGGAAACCCCTGCGGAGCCGATCAACGGGTTGATCTTGCCGCCGGAGATTTTGTTCATCAACTTTGCCAGCAGTACGCCGCCTGCGGTACCACAGCTGAACGCAATAATGCCCAGCAGCAGAATACCAAGCGTTTTCATGTTGAGGAATGTTGCCGCATTGGCAGTCGCGCCAACCGTAACACCCAGGAAAATAACGACGATGTTGTTCATTTCGTTCTGGGCAGTCTTATTCAGGCGGTCCACAACGCCGCTTTCGCGGAACAGGTTACCCAGCATCAGCATGCCGATCAACGGTGCTGCCGAAGGCAGGAGCAGGCTTACGATAATGGTAACAGCAATCGGGAAAATGATCTTCTCGCGCTTGCTTACCGGGCGGAGCTGTTCCATAACAATCTCACGCTCTTTTTTCGTGGTCAACGCCCGCATGATCGGCGGCTGGATGACCGGCACCAAAGCCATGTAGCTATACGCCGCTACGGCAATGGGGCCCAGCATGTGGGGCGCCAGTTTACCGGTAAGGTAAATGGCGGTAGGGCCGTCAGCGCCGCCGATGATGGCAATCGAGCTGCTTTCCGCAACCGTGAAGCCCAGCAACTGCGCGCCGATAAACGTTACGAAAATACCTAACTGCGCAGCAGCGCCAAGCAGTAAGCTTTTCGGATTAGCAATCAAGGGGCCGAAGTCGGTCATCGCGCCAACGCCGAGGAAAATCAACGGCGGGTAGATGCCCAGCTTAACACCCTGATAGAGGTAATACAGCAAACCGCCGGTTTGTTGTATGTATTGATAAACGGTTGATCCGTCCTGCAGTATTACCGGCACACCGCTTTTTCCGGCATGGGTAGCTTCGGCATAATACGAATATGTCGGCCCATCCATTAGCCCCGCAAAAGGCAGGTTGGTCAGCAGCATACCGAAAGCAATCGGCAACAACAAAAGCGGCTCGTATTTTTTAACGATTGCAAGGTAAATCAGCAAGCAGGCGATTGCGATCATTATCAGATTCAGCGGTGAATCCACTAATCCCGCAATACCGGATGACAGCGCCAGATTGCGCAAACTCTCGCCAACATTAATGCTATTCATGGTCGTCCATCAACTCCTTTTTTAATTGTTGGAGAGCGATGGTGTCAGCCGATTACGACCAGCACATCGCCACTGTTGACGGAAGCGCCTTTGTTGACCAAAACCTGCTTCACTGTGCCATCGGAAGGGGCAACAATCTCGTTTTCCATCTTCATTGCTTCCAGAATCAGCAATACAGCGCCCTTTTTCACAGTGTCGCCGGCAGCACATTTGATATCCAGAATGGTGCCCGGCATCGGGGAGCTGATTTTTTCGCCACCGGCAACCGCAGCAGCAGCTTTCGGGGCGGCAGCGGGAGCAGCCGCAGGTGCTGCAACAGGGGCAACGGGAGCGGCTACGGGCGCAGCGGTAACCGCGGGTGCAGCAGCACCAGCGGCGACTTCCTCAACGGAAACCTGATATCCAATGCCGTTAACGGTAATATTGAATGTACGCATAAGGGAGTACCTCCTTGTGTTATTACAATGGTTTAACGAAAATAGTCCATCCGCAGAAAACCGCGGTAAATTTACATACGGCTGTATACCTGATCCTCACGCCCGGCGCGATTCCACGCAGCCGCATTATGCACACGGCGGACACGCCGAACCACAAAGCCGGTATCGCCTTCCCATACTGCTGCAATCGCAGCGGTAATGGCAGCGATAGTTTCGGGGGCAATGCCCTGCGGCACTTCCTCTATAACCGGGGCTTCCACTGGCTCTGCCACAACAGGCGCCGCCTGCTGTTTTACCTTGCGTTCAGTGGAGATCAGCGTGATCAGCTTTACGCAAAAGATCAATAATACCAGACCCGCAAAAACGACCGCAATCCCGATTGCCGCTACGGAAAGGCCGAATACTAATTCGTTCATCTTCTACCTTCCTTTCACGTCTTACAGGGGCATGTTACCATGCTTCTTGGCGGGGTTACTGTCACGTTTGCTAAACAGCATTTCAATCCCGGAAGCCAACAGTTTGCGTGTTTGGGCGGGATCAATTACATCGTCAACAAGGCCTGCTTTAGCAGCGTTCACCGCGCCGGCAACTTTCTCAATGTAGTCTTCGGCATACTTGGCACGCGCATCCGCGGGCGAAGCCTTATCCGCCTTTACCTCGTCGGCGTATAAAACGGCAACAGCCGCTTCAGGGGTCAGGGCACTTACAACCGCGCCGGGCCACGCATAGGTAACATCGGCATTCGCCTTGCCGCCCATTGCAATGTAAGCCTGTCCGATTGCGCTGCCGGTAATCACGCACAGCTTAGGCACGGTTGCCGTAGCATATGCATAGAGCATCTGGCTCTGCGCGTTCATCAGCCAGCTCTGGTTATCCAGCTTATCTACTTTTACGCCGCTGGTATTTACCAGACTGATTACAGGGAGATTGAAGCAATCCATAAAGTGCACAAACCGCGCGGCTTTTTGCAGCGCACCGGCGGACAGCGTACCCTCCTGGGTCGCTACAACGCCGACAGAATGACCGGCGATACGGCCCATAGCGGTACGGATACCGGTCTCATACGCACTTTTCAGTTCAACCATCGTGCCCGCGTCAAAAAGCTGCGAAAGCAGCGCAGTCACATCCGCTGCATCCACACCGGAGAGCAGACGGTTCAAATCGTCGCTTTCTGCAATCTCCGCATCCTCAGCATTGCAGCCGGGCAGCAGAGCCAGCACTTTGGCAGCCATCGCCAGCGCTTCGGCTTCGTCTGCCGCCACCAGCGAGCAGGCGCCCTGCGCAGCCATCATGTCCGCGCCGCCAACTGCTTCTACTTTTACGTCCATGCCGTTCATGGCAGCCAGTACCTGCGGGCCAAAGACCATCATGGAACCAACATTCTTGGCCATGATGCTTACATCCGCCAGCTGGGCAATCAACGCCGCGCCGCCGATGCAGGGGCCAAGCACCACCGCAACCATCGGGCATACACCGCTGAGTCGCGCCATATTGCGGTAAATTTCCGCATAGGCGTTCATCGCAGCAGCGCCTTCGTCAATCCGCACACCAGCGCTGTCGCAAAGCGCCAGCACGGGAGCCCCCGTTTTCAGTGCCATATCCAGCAATTTGTTGATCTTTTGCGCCTGCATTTTGCCCATGGCACCGCCGTGTACCGTGAAATCCTGCGCGAACAGATACACCGGCCGCTGCTCAAGCGTCGCATATCCGGTTACTACGCCCGCGGCCTCGTCATTCTCACTGACGAGGGCGAACAGTTCCACGAAGCTACCCGCATCCACAAGCTTCTCGATACGCTCACGCGCCGTCAGCTTACCGGCATCGCGCTGTGCTTTGAGACGTTTCTCATCGCCCGCGTTCAAGGCATCGCGAAACGCCTGTACCTTAGTAAGGTCTTGAGAGTTCTGCATTTCCGTTCTCCTTCCATCGGATGAATCCTGTCATATCGGAGAGGATTGAAAAAGCTCAATTCTTTCCCGTTTCTAATCATTCTGCGGGTACCCCCTGTTTTCCTGCTTGCCCGTTAGTTTTTTGACAATTTTCATGGTATTTTCAATGTTTTTTTCAAGCTTATCATTTCCGGCGCGTTTGGTTGCCAGCCAATGCAAACGCGCTGCTGTTCTTCTTCTTTCTCCTGAATGAAAAAACACTCAAACAAAAAAGCGCAAAGCCTCAGCCATGCGCCTTTGCACGTTATCATCCGGGGAATCGTCACAGGGTAAGGGCGATTTCGTAAACAGAGTAAGTGCTTTTCGGTATATAGCCAAATTTCTTCGCCAACGAAGCGGAAACCGGATTGGCTGCATCCCAGTTGGGGTACAATCCACGTTCCAGACACAGCAGAATCAGCGCTGCCCCACAAGCGGTTGCCAGCCCCATGCCTCGCTTGTCCGCCCGCGTATCAATCTCAATCTCAATACCGCCAGGAAATACGGCATAGGAGGAAGCGCCTGCAACCAAATCGTCACCTTGTAATACAGCAACGCCTATCCCACGCGCCAGATAGTCCGCCTCATTTTGAAACAGGCTAACCAGATCGCGCGACCACTCATGAGCATAAGCTTGCCGGTACAGGTGTCCGTCCATCTGCGCAAGACGGTATCCTGCCGGAAGGCTCTCCTGCAGGCAGGTAAGCTTCGCGCTGTTAAATCCCGCAGCATTCCGGTGAAACGAAAATCGCTTACTCTCAACGGCTTGCTTTCCCCATATGTTTCGCACAAGCCGTTCCCACGCAGCATCCGGCGGCGTAAATAACAGTTTGTCCGGCGAATGCATAGGGGGAACTTTCCGCATCAGCATATCTGCCGCCTCTCCGGTTGCATCGCCCGCGGAGAAAGCAAAATCCCCATTCACAATCATCGCGGTTGTAAGCGCTTGATCCGCATACGCTACACCCGTGCAGCCTGCCAGCGTGGAGGTGATCAGGGTATCGTCGCTGCCTGAAAACAGCGGGGCAATCGCCGCCATCTCTGTCACCCGGTAAATTTCCACTTTATTGCCTCCAGTTTGCCAGTTCCTGCTGTATATAGGAAAGCGCAAGCAGCTTCTCCATTACCTGCTCAACTGTTAGCAGTTCCGTATTGCTGCTGTTAAACTCGGTCAGCGTATTGCGCTCTACATTGCCCTCCACGAAGTACTTGTCATAATTCAAATCACGGGTATCAGCCGGTACCCGGTAAAAATCACCCATGTCGATTGCATGCGTGCATTCTTCATTGGTCAGCAAGGTTTCGTACATTTTCTCCCCATGCCGGATACCAATGACACGCGTAGGCACATCGGAATGGAAAACGCGTTTTACTGCTTCCGCCAATACCCCCGTTGTGCAGGCAGGTGATTTTTTCACTAAAATATCTCCGCTCTGCGCATTTTGAAACGCAAAAATCACTAATTCCACAGCCTCTTCCAGGCTCATGATGAAGCGTGTCATCGCGGGGTCTGTAACCGTTAAGGGTTTCCCCGCTTTTAACTGGCTGATAAATAGCGGAATCACCGAGCCGCGGGAGCACATCACGTTTCCGTAGCGCGTGCCGCAAATCAATGTATTCTCCGGCGATACGCTGCGGGAACGGGCAACAAACACTTTCTCCATCATCGCTTTGGATGTGCCCATCGCATTAACCGGGTAAGCTGCCTTGTCCGTAGAAAGGCAAATCACCTTTTTAACGCCCTGCTCAATACAGGCTGAAAGTACGTTATCCGTACCCAAAATATTAGTTTTTACCGCCTCTATGGGGAAAAACTCACAGGAAGGTACTTCCTTAAGCGCTGCGGCATGAAACAGATAATCTACATTATATAGTGCGCCGGTAACGGAATCCTTTTCCCGCACGTCGCCGATATAGTATTTAATTTTATCTGTCTGATACCGGTGGCGCATATCATCCTGCTTTTTTTCATCACGGCTGAAGATGCGAATTTCTTTAATATCTGTATGTAAAAAGCGGTTCAGCACCGCTTCGCCAAACGAACCTGTTCCACCAGTAATCATCAGTGTCTTGCCTTCAAACACGTCAAGCGTCCTCCTCGCTGCTTTTAAAAACACACCCCGTCAGGCGGTGCAGTACCTCGCGGTAGGCGTCTTCCACATCGCCCATGTCATGACGAAAACGGTCAATATCCAGCGGTTCATGCGTGCTGGCATCCCAGAAACGGCATGTATCGGGAGAAATTTCGTCCGCCAAAAGCACATCCCCATGGAAGCGTCCGAATTCCAATTTAAAATCAATCAGCTCAATATCGCTGTCGCGCAGCACCCCGATGAGAATCTCGTTCACGCGAAGCGCAATTTTCTCCATCGTTGCAATTTCTTCTTTGGTTGCCAAGCCCATCGCTGTGATATGGCTTAAATTCATCAGTGGATAATCCAAATCCGAATCCTTCAAACAATATTCAATGACCGTGTTTTTCAGCCTTGTGCCTTCCGGGTAGCCCGTGCGGCGCGCAAGGCTCCCCGCAACAATGTTACGCACCTTTACCACCACCGGGATGATCTGCACACGCTTCACCAGCGAGCTGCGTTCATCCAAACGGCGGATAAAATGGTTCGGCACGCCGTTATCGGCGAGTAAAGTAAAAAGATACTCGCAGATCCGGTTGTTGATTTCGCCCTTGCCGATAATGCGGCCGCGCTTCAACCCATGAAACGCAATCGCTTCATCCTTATAATATACGACAGCTTCATCCGGGTTTTCCGTTGCATAAACCCGTTTGCCTTTGCCTTCTGTAATAGTCTCCCCAATATGTGTCATGCTCATCCTCCCGCAAGCCCGGCCTGCGTCTTTCAAAAAACCTTACGGTCTTGCTGAATACCGTAATGCGTGTTCATTGTAGCACGATCCACTTGTTGCCGCAACCATACACACTGCGCAACCGGTATGTATAAAAGCGGCACGGCGAGGTTTCCCCCGCTCGTGCCGTTTTCTGCTATGCCTTCCTTTCGCGTATGTTTTCCGCTTAAGAGAAACATACGTAAGGCGGCTTTTATAAATTTTTACGCTTCGTCAGTGTCTGGCTTTGCCGTGTCTTCTTCCAAAGCTTCCTGCTCCAGCTGATCGCCAATGGCTTGAATGTCCACGGCTACAGCTTCTTCGCCGTTATCATCGGCCGGCTGTGCGCCCTCTTCTTCACCGGCGGCAGCATGGCGTTCTTCTTCCAGCAGAGCGCGGATGCTCAGGCTGATACGCTTGGCTTCCGGATCCACGCTGAGAACTTTCACATTGACAACATCGCCAACATTCACGGCGTCTTCCACTTTGTTAATGCGGGTCAACGCACACTGGCTGATGTGAACCAAGCCATCCACGCCCGGCTCCAGCTCCACAAATGCGCCAAAGGTGGTGATACGCACCACTTTACCGGTAACGGTAGCCCCTTCGGGATACTTAACAGGCGCCAGATCCCAAGGTTTGGGCTGCAATTGCTTGAGGCCGAGTTGAATGCGCTCGCGCTCCGGGTCCAGGCTGAGGATTTTAACATCCACTTCCTGATCGGGATGCACAATCTCAGAGGGATGCTTTACGTGCGCCCAGCTCAGATCCGTTACATGGATCAAGCCGTCCACACCGCCGATATCGACAAAGGCGCCAAAATCGGTCAGGCGGCGAACAATACCTTTGATTACTTCGCCTTCCTTGAGGTTCTCCCAGATTTCCGCTTTGCGGGCTGTAGCTTCTTCTTTAATAACCGCTTTGCGGCTGGCGACAATGCGGCGTTTCTGGTCGTCCGTCTCAATAATTTTCAGTTTGAGCGTCTGGCCAACAAACTCGCCGATCTTCTCCACATAGCGGTTGGACAGTTGCGACGCAGGTACAAACGCGCGAATGCCGTCCACGTTGCAAATCAGGCCGCCTTTAACAACCTCTTTGCCGATGCCCTCGACGTATTCGCCCTTTTCGTACTTTTCGACAAGCGCTTCATAAGCCTTACGCGTAAGGATATTCCGCTGGGACAAAAGCACGTTTCCTTCGCCGTCGTTTACTTTGACGACTTCGACCTCGATCTCGTCGCCCAGTTTTACATCCTCCGTTACCAGGTCGTCGCGTTTAATCAGACCATCGGATTTAAAACCGATATTGACGCAAACCTCATCGTCCGTAATCTGGACTACCGTACCGGTAACCGTTTGCCCCGGTCTGATCTTGACCAGTGTGGCTTCCACGTCAGCCATGAAGCTGCTCTTGTCTGCCTCCTCGCTGGAAACCATCTGATCCATCTGTTCCTTGTCAGTCATGCGTGTGGCAACCTCCTTAAGTGACCAATCCGGCGTGCTTGCACCGGCAGTGATCCCAATTGATTCTGTCTGTATATCTGCAAAGCCCGGCGGAATATCCGCCGCGCGCTCTACCAAAAGGGTTCTGGGGCAGATGCGCTTACAAGTCTCATACAACTTACGGGTGTTGGCGCTTTTTTTGCCGCCCACCACCAGCATCGCATCCACCTGACTTGCCAGCTTGCGTGCCTCGTTCTGGCGAAGGATCGTCGCGGTGCAAATGGTATCTTCCACCGTAAGGTCTTTCACCTTTTCGGCCAGCACCGGCAATATTGCTTCCCATGCCTCATGCGGAAAAGTCGTCTGGCTCACCGCCAGTGCTTCTTCCATTTGCGGCAATGCGCGCGCCTCGTCCAGATCGCTTACGGTAAAAACTTTACCTTTGCACCAACCAATCGTGCCGGTCACTTCCGGGTGATCGGCCTGCCCGACTAAAATAACAGGCTTACCGTCCCGGCTGTATCCGGCGACAATATCATGCAGCCGATTAACAAATGGGCATGTTAAGTCGATGGTTTTTAATCCGCGTGCCGTAAGCCGCTGGTAAATTTCCGGCGTAACACCGTGGCTGCGGATGATCACCGTGCCTTCCTCCACCTCTTCCGGAGAAGAAACAGCCCGGACGCCGCTGGTTTCCAAATCGCATATCACCAGCGGGTTATGCACCAATTCGCCGATCGTAACAATTTTTGTTTCGGTCTCGGCAGCCTTCATGGTTTCGACTACGGCACGGCGTACACCCATGCAAAAGCCGGCGTGTTTTGCGATTTGAACAGGCATGAAGCACCCTCCGCAACAGAGTCAATAGTATTTATTCGCCGAAAGTTACATGATTCCTTCTTTTTTTTACTATGCGCAGGGAAAAAAGAAGGAAGGGCGGCACTTGACATATCAATGCGCGGCATGTCTGGCCATCTCGCGGTACTTTTGAGTAATCAACTGCAATACTTCCTCAGACGTTTCGCGCGTTAGCCCCTTCTGGGCAATTTCGGTTACGGTAAAAGGCTTGCCGTAATAGCAATCCGTTCGATGGAACGGTTTTGGCTTGGTGGCTACATAAACCGGCAAAATCGGAACGCCGCCGCGCAGTGCAATTACCGCAACGCCACTTTCCATCTCTTCCATCAATGTTTTTTTATACCGCGTACCTTCCGGGAAAATGCCCAGCACATGCCCCTCTTTCAGGGTTTTCAAGCAGGCTCGAAGCGCGCCCATATCCATGTTGTGGCGATCCACGGGAATCATCAGCATATTGCGGTATAATCCCTTCATTAAGGGATGCTTAATCAACTCTTTTTTCCCAAGGTAGCGGATTTGGTAACGATTAATTTTCCACCCCACCAGCAGCGGGTCCAGAAAATGACTATGATTGCCAACGAGGATATACGGCGCGTCGATCTGTGCATTTTCAATGTCATGGTACCGTACCGGGTAGAGCACATGGAAAAGAAACGTCGAAACCCACATGGCGACCCGGTAAAACAACGTGAGCGGTTCACGCTTTTTCGCTTGTTTATCCAGCGTCTCGTGCAGCAGCACCAGTATTTTCTCTTCCACTTCGCGCTGGGTTAAGTGGCTGGTATCCAGCGTAACGGCATCCTCCGCAGCGCGAAGGGGGTCGATTGCGCGGGTGGAATCCTGCTTATCACGGATGATTACATCGTTGAGCACATCCTGATAATCCGGCTGGCCGCCCTGATCTAATATTTCTTGATAACGGCGCTGCGCCCGCACTTCCGGCGATGCCGTCAGAAAAATTTTCAGTGTCGCGTCGGGCAATACCCGTGTGCCAATATCCCGCCCGTCTAAAATGATGGATTGGCGGCTGGCAATTTGCTGCTGCAAACGCACCATCAACCGGCGAACGCTGCCAAACACCGCGCAATCCGAAGCCGCCATGCTTACCTCGGGCGTACGGATTTTATCGGTAACATCCTGCCCGTTTACCAGCGTATACTGCCTGCCGCCGTCAAAGCGTACATCCATCTGCGCCCGTGCAGCCAGCGTATCCATATCGGCTTCGTTGCGCGCGTCAAGCCCTTCCGCGATCGCCTGATAGCCAAAAGCGCGGTACATCGCACCCGTATCCAGATGCGGTACCGAAAGTTCTTTCGCTACATGGTCCGCCACCGAGCTTTTCCCTGCGCCGCCAGGGCCGTCAATAGCAATGGTAAAATGTTTCAAGGCGTTCATCCTTCCTTTATCACAGGCTATATCTGGATTTGTTTATATGGCACGGTGCCCCAGCCCGATACAGATTTCATCCAGATGGCCCAGCCCGATGCCAAAAAAGATCGCGACCGCCACATGATCCTGATGCCGGGCCACGCCAATCTTGCCGCCCACGTTCATCCCCAGCGCTTTGGGCGTAATCTGGTTCAGCGCTTCGCGAGCTGCGCCCGCTACGCCGCCTTCTTCCAGATGGCTTTCACCAATCAGCCCTTCGCGCCGCGCAGCAACAACAGCCCGCTCCACAATTTTAATAATGGATGGCACAAATTCGCCGCCAAAATCCGCCGCCGCCGTATCGACATTTTCCAACGCAAGCGTTTTTTTAACCAGCAGTTCTTCTTCCCGCGAACGGGACATGCTCATTTCAATAGCGGCTCGGGCTACGTCCCGGCTGCCGGGTATGTTTTGTTTTTGCACAGGCTATCTCCTCCCATACCGCGATCACGCCGATCCTTATCACGGTTATTATACCATGCTTTACCGGCTTATCAACCGTTTTTCTTGCCGGGTACAGGTGCTGTACCCATATACAGAACCTGCGGGCATAAAAAAACCCCTCCGGGAAAAACGGAAGGATTTCGCTGAGCTCCCAAAGTGCCGCTGCAACCGGTTTTTTCACCCGCTATGTATAGCAGGCTGGTGCTCTATCGCCGACTTTAGTCTTCCCCTGACGTCTTGCGACGGGGGCATGGCAGCTGCCGACGAACGCGAGCTCCATTTATGAAGTGTGGGTAAAAACAAATTGCTGGCGCACACTTCAGGATGATCTCTACACAAATTATATGCCCGCTATAACCGTATGTCAAGACAGATCAGCCGCTGTTCCCCTGTAAAAACAGTCGGTACAGACGTAGGCGGTTACATGTCCGCTTGTGTATGATCGTATTGAATACGTCCTTGCGCTACACGCTTCAGGTGCTCTCCATAGGGCGACTTGCCGTATTGTTCAGCCGCTTTTAGCAGGGTTTCCTTATCGATCCACTTACGGTTATACGCAATCTCCTCCAGCGCAGCGATTTTGATGCTTTGCCGTTTTTCCACAATCTGCACAAAGTTGGTCGCTTCCGCCAGCGAATCCATCGTGCCGGTATCCAGCCAGGCAAAACCGCGGCCCATTACCTTGGCGACCAGCGAGCCGTTTTGAAGGTATAGATCGTTCAGCGCGGTAATCTCCAGTTCTCCGCGTTTGCTCGGTTTTACCTGCTTAGCAAGCTTGCAAACGCGTTTATCGTAGAAGTATAAACCGGTTACGCAATAATTGCTTTTGGGGTTTTCCGGTTTTTCTTCTACCGAAAGCACCTTGCCAAATTCGTCAAACTCTACGATGCCAAAACGCTGCGGGTCGTTCACATAATAGCCAAAAATGGTCGCCTTGCCGTTTTCCGCATTGCGAACCGCCTCGGCCAGCATGGCCGAAAAGCCGTTGCCGTAGAAAATATTATCGCCCAGCACCATCGCGCACGGTTCGTCGCCAATAAACTCCTCGCCGATTAAAAAGGCTTGCGCCAGTCCATCGGGCGAGGGCTGCACCGCATACGAAAGCGATATGCCGTAGCGGCTTCCGTCCCCCAATAAATCCTGAAAGCGCGGCGTATCCGTCGGCGTGGAAATAATCAATATCTCCCGAATGCCAGCCAGCATCAGTGTGGAGAGCGGGTAATAAATCATTGGCTTATCGTACACCGGCAGGAGTTGTTTACTGGTCACCATCGTAAGCGGGTACAGCCGCGTGCCCGAGCCGCCGGCCAGAATGATTCCTTTCAAGGTGAAACCTCCTTTGTGGTTCAAACCGCCATCGGGAGCCAAAATATCGCAAATTTTCTATTCGTGCATTATACAGGATTCGTAATTACGGCGCAACCACAGTCCGCAAGGGCCGTGCGCCGCCTCTTAAAGCGGCGCACGGCCAGTCGCTTGCAAACAAGAATCGTAAATATAGCTTGCCATACACCTTACTGGTCGATCTCACCACGGATGGAAACCACGCCGTCACCACCGATGAAGATCGTTTCATCCGGCGCAATTTTACTGCGGATGACCGACGGTTTCCCCATACCGGTTCCCTGAATGAAAATGTTTTCATCCTCGCGCTTGACCAACCCCGTTGTAAACAGCAAATATGTCAGCGCGCCGTTTGCAGTGCCGGTAGCCGATTCCTCGTCCACGCCGACCGCCGGGGCAAAGTTACGGCATTCCGCAGTAACGCCGTCTTCCTCCGCCAAATAAAACATGTGCACGCCTACAACCTGATACCGTTTGGAAAGCGCAATCACTTTTTCCCGATTTTGCACCGCGCGGCTTAACGCCTCCCGGCTATTTACCGGCAGCAAAATATCCGCAAGCCCGGTACTGGCGATGCCCGGGAATATCTCCTGCGGCCGATCCTCTATCGTCAAGCCATACGCCGCGTATATTTCTTCGCTCTCTTCGGGGGTAAGCCACTTCACCAGTTCACCGCTCGCCATCTCCATCCAAATACTTTTTGCTTCCACGGTAATGGCAAGCGTTCCCGCCAGTGTGTGTATGGAATAATCACCCTGCGGCAGTTGTTTTTCGTCACGCATCACCACAAAGGAGGAAACCGTTGCATGCCCGCACAGGTTTATTTCCCCCTCCGCCGTAAAATAACGAATATGATACTGCTTCTCCCCCATCGGCTTTACAAAAGCCGTTTCGGAATGCTTCAGCTCCCCGGCTATTTTCCGCATGATTTCCGGCTGCGGAAAAGCCTGGTCTTCTTTCAGCAGCGCCACCCCGGCCTGATTCCCCTCAAACATTTGGCTGGTGAACGCGTCCACCACATACAGCTCCATCTTTTTCCCCTCCGTTTGTTTACACAATTTTTATACAGAAACAGTATACCAGCAAACCCAGCCGGGGAAAACAGATAATTCTCGCAAGCTTCACACTGCACAGGGCGGCCTACCCCCTTTACAAACCCCGCGTCTGCCGCCTGCCCGTACTTGAAAGGCTTGCTATTTCTATGTTATAATGACATTCACCTATCGGGTCACGCTGCTATAGTTTGGCCGGAAACGATGGAGAGTTGTACCGAAAGAACGGGGGCCGTAACGTATGGACATCGCCGAGAACCATCCGGACACACAACCGCGTTATTTCGATCGGGAATTAACTTGGCTACAGTTTAACCATCGCGTGCAGATGGAAGCCGATAATCCGGACAATCCTCTGCTGGAGCGGGCGAAGTTTCTGGCCATCGTCACCTCCAATCTGGACGAATTTTTACAGGTTCGTTACCATACGCTGCTGGAACTGGCAGCCGGAGAATGCGCACAGGTCATACAGCCTTGCGGCCATACCCCGGTTGAGTTGCAGCGTCTTGTAAATAAAGAAATTTTAAACCAGCAAAACATGCAATATTTGTTGTTTGACGGCATCAACAGCGAGCTATACCATCAAGGCATCCGTCTCTACCCCAGTTACCCCTTTACCGCCGCAATGCAGGAACGGATGAAGGAGATTTTTCTGGGGGAGATTATCAACCGTCTCAAACCGCTGCCCTGGGGCGAGGAGCTTGCTCCCCTGCCGCAAAAGAAACTGCTGTTCTTTATTCGCTTGCAGCCAAAAAGCGGCAAGCCCGTGCGGTATATGACCATCGCACTTCCCGGCTCCCCGCGGGTTTACGAGCTGCCAGCGGAGCAGAATGTACGTTATCTAATCCGGCAGGAGGATATCATCAAAGCGTTTCTGCCGCTTCTGTTCCCGCAGGATATTGTAACCGAAGCCTCGCTTTTCCGCATTCTGCGGAATCAGGATTTTGATATGGACGCCAGCGGCGATGTTGCCACGCTGGTACGCGAAATGCTCATTATGCGCCGCACAGGCGATGTGATGCGGCTGGAAACGGAAGAGCGTATGAGCGTGGAACTGCTGACTATGCTGATGAAGCGTTATCAACTCCCGTCGGAGCGCCACTATCGCGTTACCGGCCCACTGGATTTGAATAAGCTGATGATGTCCGTATATGGCATGCTGGATCGGCCGGATTTGAAGTACCCCAAGGCGCGGCCTCTTACCATCGCCGCACTGACCGGCCCGGATATTTTTGCGCAAATTGCCGCGCGCGATTGGATGCTGTACCATCCCTACCATACTTTCGATCCGGTGCTCAACCTGCTCAACCGAGCCGCCGAGGACCCGGATGTTTGCAGTATCAAAATGACGCTATACCGCGTCGGCAGCACAAGCCCCGTTGTAAAAGCGCTGAGCAAGGCCGCTGAAAACGGCAAGCAGGTAACCGTATTGTTTGAAGCCCGCGCACGGTTTGATGAAGAAAATAACCTTACCCATGGCGAACGCCTGCGCCGCTCGGGCTGCCGGGTGATCTATGGATTACCCATCTTGAAAACCCACAGCAAAGCATTGCTGATCTGCCGCATGGAAGGCGGCCATATGTGCCGGTATATGCACCTTGGCACCGGCAATTACCACGACGGCACCGTGCGGCTGTATACCGATCTGGGGCTGCTGACTGCCGATAAGCAACTTGGCGAGGATACGGCGCGCTTTTTCTACGGCCTAGAGGGCAACGGCCCCATCTTCAGCACGCCGGAACTGGTGGAAGCGCCCGATTATTTAAAAGAAAAACTGCTTAAGCTCATCAACCGCGAGAAGATGCACGCCCTCTACGGCGAACCCGCCGGGATTACGGCAAAAATGAACTCGCTGCTGGATGACGATGTGATTGAAGCTCTTTACGCGGCCAACTGTGCAGGCGTGCCGATCAACCTGATCGTCCGCGGCATCTGTACACTGGTTCCGGGCGTGCCGGGACGCAGTGAAAACATTCGCGTATGTTCCATTGTGGGGCGCAATCTGGAGCACGCACGCGCCTTCCGTTTTGAAAACGGCGGTCTGCCGGAGATTTACCTTTCTTCGGCGGATTGGATGCCCCGCAACCTGTGTAAACGCGTAGAGCTGATGTTCCCTGTGAAGGATCCTGCTTGTTTCCGCACGGTAGAGAACATCCTCGCTCTGCAATTGATGGATAATCAAAAAAGCTGGGTGCTCCATGACGACGGCACCTACTCCCGCAGAGCGAAAAACACTTCCGCTCCCCTGAACGCGCAGGAGACGATGCTTCAGGACATCGAAGCCGTGAGCGCGGGAAGGCTGTTTGAGGACTACGCAGCCAAACAATAAGCATCATCTTCTGCGAAAGGCGGATCATCATGAATTGGAAAGAACGGCGTGCACGCGCCCTTGAAGATATTCAAGCCGTACTCACCCGCGACCCGGCCGCAAAAAGCAAAACCGAAGTTCGGTTTTGCTATCCCGGCTTACAGGCGCTACGTTCCCACCGGATTGCCAACGCCCTGTTTCACCACGGGCATACACTGCTGGCGCGCATGGTTAGCCAGCGTGCGCGTCACCGTACCGGCATCGAAATCCATCCTGGCGCGGAGATAGGCCGGCGGGTATTTATCGACCACGGTGACGGCGTTGTCGTAGGCGAAACGACGGTGATCGGCGATGACGTAACCATTTATCAGGGGGTTACCCTTGGCGGCACCGGCAAGGACATCGGCAAACGCCACCCTACCATCGGCAACGGCGTCACCATCGGCGCGGGCGCTAAGGTACTGGGGCCAATCACCATTGGCAATCACAGCAAAGTCGGCGCGGGCGCCATCGTGCTCAAGGATGTGCCGCCGGATTGCACCGTCGTTGGCAACCCCGGCCGGATCGTAAAAAAGAACAAACCGCAAAGCGACGTCGATCTGGATCAGATTCATCTGCCGGACCCGATGTTGGAACGTATGGAATTGCTGTATAACAGACTTTCGCATATGGAGCGCTGTCTGGCGCGCCATGCCCGTCGTTTGGGCTGCGAAGAGGCGGACAAGCTGCTTTCTTCAACAGATGCGCAGGATGACGAGGGACGATGTAGCGGCGACTGCGACCACTGTCCCGATGCACTGCCAGCAATGAAGGAGGATCCATATGCAAATCTATAACAGCTTAACCCGGAAAAAAGAGGAATTCGTGCCTGTGGAAGCGGGCAAGGTACATATGTATGTTTGCGGCCCGACGGTTTACAATTATTTTCACATCGGCAACGCCCGCCCGTTTATCATTTTTGATGTGCTGCGCCGCTATTTTGAATCCCGCGGGTACGATGTTACCTTTGTGCAAAACTTTACCGACATTGACGATAAAATGATACAGCGCGCCAACGAGGAAGGTATTACTGTTTCGCAGCTGGCGGACCGCTTTATCGGCGAGTACTTTACCGACGCTAAGGCCATGGGCATCCGCCCCGCCACAGTGCATCCCCGCGCGACCGAGCATATTCCCCAGATTATCGAATTGATACAGCATCTGGTAAATAAAGGCCTTGCCTATGCGGTAAACGGCGATGTGTATTACCGCGTGCGAGCGTTTGACCATTACGGGCAATTGCTAAACCAAAGTCTGGACGATCTGGAAAGCGGCGCACGCGTCGGCGTGGAAGACATGAAGGAAGATCCGCTGGATTTTGCTCTCTGGAAAGCCCAGAAACCGGGCGAGCCCGCGTGGGACAGCCCATGGGGTAAAGGGCGTCCGGGTTGGCACATCGAGTGCTCTGCCATGAGCATGGCCTATTTAGGCGAAACGTTTGATATTCACGGCGGCGGCAAGGATTTGCTGTTCCCCCACCATACCAACGAAATTGCCCAGAGCGAGGGTGCAACCGGAAAACCCTATGTGCATTATTGGATGCATAACGGGTTCATCAACATCGACAATGAAAAAATGAGTAAATCCAAGGGGAATTTCTTTACGGTGCGCGACATCAGTAAAGAGTACGATTTGGAGACCGTTCGCATGTTCATGCTGTCGGCACATTACCGCAGCCCCGTTAATTTTAGCCGTGATTTGATCGCGCAGGCCGCCAGCAGTTTACAGCGGTTGTATGGTGCGCGCGACCAGCTGATGTTTTTGCAAAGCGGCGCGGCGGATCGCGCCCCCAACGCGGCGGAGCAGGCCGCCATGGATGCGGGCGATGCTGCGCTTACCAAGTTCAACGCCGCCATGGACGACGATTTAAACACCGCCGACGCTATCGGCGCTATGTTTGAACTGGTTCGCGAAGTTTTCAAGCTTTCGCCGACCGGCGTCAGCCGGGACGCTGTACTGCACTTGCAGCAGCGGCTGGAGCAGATGGCCGGAGTGCTGGGCCTGCTTACGAAAAAAGCGGATGAACTGCCCGCTGATATTCGCGCAATGGTAGACGAGCGCGCGCAAGCCCGTAAGGAAAAGAACTGGAAACGCAGTGACGAACTGCGCGACGCACTCACAGCCGCCGGATATATCCTGGAGGATACGGCCGCCGGACAAAAGGTGCGCAAGCGCGAACTGTAACCCATACTTTTTTGATAACAAGGAGCCGCAAGCATGAGCGAGCACCGCGCCAAGCAATATCCAAAATCCTTTCGCAGGCCGCTGTACATCGCTTGTCTCTTCGTTCTGGCAATCGTCTGTGCCACGCTGTTATATACCCATTTCCTGCCCGGTGCTTTTTCATCCACGCAGTGCATCAGCGCGCTTGGCACAGCCCACGGGCAGCCGGATACTATCGTCTGCCCGCAGGGCACGGTGGATGTAAATACAGCGGATGCCCAAACGCTTATCCAGCTTTACGGCATTGGCCCGGCGCTTGCGCAGGCAATTGTGGATGACCGCACAGCAAACGGCCCTTTTGATTTTCCACAGGATTTACTCATGGTAAAAGGCATTGGCAATCAAACGCTTGCCGGTTTTTTTAACCAGTTATATTTTCCCCTCCAAACCCCCGTACCCTGACGCTTATACGTCCGGGCTTTGCCGGCCGCCGCGCCCCACGCGAATTTTGGCCAAACAGCATCCTTGGGAGGCTCTTACGCATGTACCAACGGTTCGTCAAGCGCGCGTTGGATATTCTGATTTCTCTGGTTAGCCTGATCATCCTCTGTTTTCCGCTGCTTCTGGTTGCCTTGTGGATCAAGTTGGATTCGCACGGCCCGGTGCTGTTTCGGCAAAAACGGATCGGCAAAGATAAGGTTTTATTTGAAATCCTCAAATTTCGCACCATGCGTACCGATACGCCGCACGATGTACCCACCCATAAACTGGACGATTCCCGCCGCTACATTACCCGCAGCGGCGCGTTTCTCCGTAAAACCAGCATTGATGAGCTGCCCCAGCTGATCAATATTCTGCTTGGGCAAATGTCGTTGATCGGCCCGCGCCCCGCGCTATGGAATCAGGACGATTTAATTGCGTGGCGCGATCAGTTCGACGCCAACAGCGCCCTGCCGGGGCTAAGCGGCTGGGCGCAGGTACACGGCCGGGATGAGCTGTCGCTGGAGCAAAAAGCGCGGCTGGACGGCGAATACACGCAGAATATCAGCTTCGGGCTGGATGTGAAGTGTCTTTTGCTTACCATCGTGAAAGTGTTTAACCACGAAGGGATTGCCGAGGGCAAAGAGGGTAAGCATTATGCCGTAAAAAGAATGGAGGATAAGCCATGAAGCGGGTGTTGATTGCCGGAGCCAATAGCTATATCGGCACGCAGCTTGCCGTATGGCTGTCCCATACTCCCGACCAATTTACCGTACAAACCGTCAGTGTGCGCGGCGATGTGTGCAAAACCATAGATTTTTCTGCGTTTGACACGGTCGTGCTGGTCGCGGGCATCGCGCACCAAAAGGAGACGCCGCAAAATGAAGCGTTGTACGATACCGTGAATCATAAACTTGCCGTTTTGGTAGCGCAAACCGCAAAAGCAGCCGGTGTAAAGCAGCTTATCTTTTTCAGTTCCATGAGTGTGTACGGGCTTACGACGGGGCATATTACACAGACGACGCAGCCTACGCCGGACACCGCCTACGGGCGGAGCAAGCTGGCTGCGGAAAAAGCCCTCGCACTGCTTTTGTCCGATTCGTTCCGCATTGCCGTACTTAGGCCGCCGATGATCTACGGACCGGGCTGTCGGGGCAATTACCCCCGTCTATCGGCGTTGGTACAAAAACTTCCGCTGTTTCCGCGAGTCGTAAACCAACGCAGCATGCTGTATATCGATACTCTGTGCGACTTTTTACAAACGTTGATCACGCAGCAGGCAGGCGGCCTGTATTTTCCCCAAAACCACGACTATGTAGCGACCTGTGAACTGGCAAAGCAAATTGCGTTGGCGCACGGTAAACACATCCGGCAGATTCGCGGCTTCGGGTGGCTGCTTACACTTCTCAGCCGCCGGGGCGGTACCATCGGCAAAGTGTTTGGCTCGCTCACCTACGATCAAGCCATGAGCAACGCCTACCGTCCGGCACAGGAACCTGCTTTTGCCGAAACCATCCGCGTTACGGAGGCGGGCTGATGAAAAAAAAAGTACTCTTTGTTGCAACGGTATTGCGCGGTCACATTCTCGTTTTCCACCTACCGTACATGCAATGGTTCCAACAGCAGGGCTACGAGGTGCATTGCTGCGCCCGCAATGATACGGACGAGGAGAACCCGGTTGTACCCAACTGCGATCAGTACATTGATCTACCATTTGAGCGCAATCCTCTGCATGCCGGTAACCGTAAGGTATACCGGCAGCTGAAACAGCTGATGGATCAGGAAGAGTATGCCATCATCCACTGCCATACGCCCGTAGGCGGCATGCTTGCGCGTCTGGCGGCGCGCGCAGCGCGAAGGCGCGGCACACGCGTATTGTACACAGCGCACGGGTTCCACTTTTTCAAGGGCGCATCGCTGAAAAATTGGCTGCTGTATTATCCGGCGGAACGTTTTCTAGCCCGTTTTACCGATTTACTGATCACCATCAACCAAGAGGATTACGCCCATGCAATGCATTTCCCTGCCCGGCAGGTGGAGCTGGTGGAAGGTGTAGGGGTGGATTTATCCCGCTTTGAGCCGCTGGTAGACCGCCGAGCCGTGCGCGCTGCGCTGGGGTTAAGCTTTAAAGATTCGATTGTGATTACCGTGGGCGAGCATATTCCCCGGAAAAACCACGAAGTCTGCCTGCGCGCCATCGCCACCATGCCGGGAATAACCCTACTGTTTTGCGGCGTAGGCGAATTGGAGGCCGAACTGCGTGCGCTTGCGAACGAATTGGGCGTTACGGACCGGGTACAGTTTTTAGGCTTTCGCCGGGATGTGGTTTCTCTGCTGGGTGCAGCGGACGTGTTTATGTTCCCCTCCCTGCAAGAAGGGTTACCCGTATCGCTCATGGAGGCGATGGCAGCCGGTTTGCCGTGTGTCGTCTCCCGTGTACGCGGCAACGCAGACTTGATCGACGAGGGCGAAGGCGGCTATTTATATTCGCCTAATGATGTAGACGGCTTTGCTGATGCGCTGCGGCATTTGCTCACTGCCCCGCCCATGCGTGAAGCCATGGGACGGTATAACCGGATCGCCATTCAGCCGTACGGCCTTGCACAGGTGCGTAAACATATGGCCGACTTATATTTGGCGCAATTGAAGGAGGTTCGCTGATGCCTACCATCCTTTTTGTTATGAAATATCCACTCCATAAGCAGGAGAACCTGAAAGCCAAGTTTGACGGGCAGGTGGCCGCCGCCCGCGCCTTGGGCTGGGATGCCTACCTCATCGGCTGGGATGCAAAAGGTATGTCGCTGATCGGCAAAGAGGGCGTGGTTCCGCTGCGCCGTAATCGACTGACTGCATTGCCCGGTTACGACCATACGCTAATTTTTCATGATCTCATGGCAGCCGTAACCGCGGCTTTACGGCACATCCATGTGGATGTGCTTTATCTGCGTTATATGCCAACTTTCGCAGGCGCACTGCGTATGGTGAAGCAGCTGAAAGCGCAGGGCGGCAAGCTGGTTTTGGAATACCCCACTTATCCTAAAGAGACGGAAAACAACCGTTTCTTTCTGCGGCGGCAGGTATTTCGCTATACCGATCACATTCTATCCAAAATCCACCCTATGGTAGATTTGTACACGCTCATCGGGCAGCCCTGCGATGGCACGCTGGATGGCCGCCCCGCCATAAACATCGTCAACGGTGTCAACGTCTCCGCGCTCACGCCGCACACACCCAACCCGGAAGACAGCACCGTGCGCTTGCTGGCATTAGCCAGCATGAGCGGCTGGCACGGGTACGACCGCATTTTGCATTCGTTGGCTGCTTACCATGGTGAAACCCCGGTTCACATTGATTTTGTTGGTGGAGATGGCGATGGTTCGCTCGCCAAATGGCAGGCGCTGGCACAGGAGCTGGGTTTGGACAGTCGCGTCACTTTCCATGGACCGTTATATGGCAAGGCACTGGATGATAGGGTTGCCGCTTGTGATGTCGGCATCGGCAGTCTGGGTATGTACCGCTATGGCATCACACAGGGCATGACGCTGAAGCTTCGGGAATATCTTGCACGCGGACTGCCGTTTATTTCCGCGGTGGATGATCCGGCTTTACCGGAAGACCCCGCATTTGCACTGCGTGTATCCAACGACGATACTCCTATTGATATGCAGGCGGTCGTCGCTTTTGCCCGGCTCGCCAAACAGTCGCCGGATGCAGCCGCGCGCATGCGCGCCTACGCGCAGCAAAACCTTTCCTGGGAAGGGGTATTGCGCGACGTGCTGGAAAGGGTTGCGCCATGAAAAACACCTTAGTGTACTTCAGCTCCTGCGCGCTGAACAGCGCCGGTACGCCGGACCCGTTTATGCTGCAGGAACTACCTTGGCTGCTGTCGCACTTCGATCGAGTGGTCATATGCAGTTACTATGGCGTAGCCGAGATTACCGATCCCCGCCCGCAAACAATACAGGTAGCTACGCCCGCACACGGCGCTTGGCGCGCGCGGCTGCGCGCCCCCTTTAGCAGGCTGTTCTGGCAGGCGCTTATTCGACTTGCGAAAGACCGAAAGCTAACGCCTGTAAACGCCCTGCGGCTTCTGCTGTTCACCCTGCGCGGCTATAAGCTGTATTATTGGACACGCGCTGTTTTACGCAAGGATGAGCACGTCACGTTCTACTCTCTTTGGATGAGTTACGACGGCTTTGCCGCGGCGTTGTGCAAACAGAAACGACCGGATGCACTCGCGCTGGCGCGCGGACACGCGTTTGATATCGACCGTGCACGCGACCCGCTCAACCCCTATTATATGAAGCGCTTCATGGTCAACACGCTGGACGGTGTTTACCCGATCAGCGAGGATGCCAAATGTAAACTGCTGGATTGTGTACCCGTTCCACAGGAAAAGCTGCACGTGCTGGCAATGGGCTCTATCGGCGAAATTGCCGATGCCCGTTTTGGTCCTCCGCTGTATGATACAGGGGTTTTCCACATTGTCAGCTGTTCCGCCGTGATCGCCATCAAGCAGCTGCCACTGCTCATCGACGCGCTTGCAGCATGGCCGCAGAAATCCCGCGTTTCCTGGCTGCACATCGGCGGTGGTGCGGAGGAGGAGGCTGTGCGCACATATGCCGCGCAGAAGCTCGGCTCCCTCCCCCATGTGCAATGGGAAATTACCGGCAATGTAGCGCGGGAGCAGGTCGCGGCCCTGTACGCATCGCGCCCCTTTGATGTTTTTGTCAATACCAGCCGCAGCGAGGGTGTTCCCGTATCTATTATGGAAGCCATGCGGGCAGGCTTGCCTGTCGTTGCGCCCCGCGTCGGGGGGATTCCGGAGATTGTAGACGATTCTTTCGGACGGCTCTACGACCCGCAAGGCGGTTTTGTTGCGGTACGGGATGCGCTGCTGATTTTATCCCAGCTGCCGCGCGAAGATGCGCTTGCCATGCGCAGCGCCGCGCAAACCTGCTGGAACCAACATTGGCGCAGCGAAGCTCTGCTGGAAACCTTGTTCCCACAGGCGGTAAAGGAGTAAATCATGTCCATAAAAAGCGTATTGCTCATCAGCTATTATTTTGCGCCGCAAAACGCCATAGGCGCTGTGCGGCCGACCAAGCTGGCTAAATATCTAACACGGCTGGGGTACGAAGTGACGGTGCTGTGTGCCGTGCCCATCGAATCCCTACGTGATCCACTTTTACAGCGGGATCTAGATAGTATGGCTGCCGTCTACATGGTGGAAGAGAACAGCCTGTTTCGGATATGGAAAACCCGCGGCGTACAGCCGGAAAGCCCCAAAGTGCTGGAAAGCCGTGCCCGCCTGCCGGAAAAAGGCACGACCAGTAAGCCCGCGCAGTCAAACACGAGTACACAACCATCCACACGCAGCAGTTGCGCCAAAACAAAGCCTGCTGCCAATTGGAAACGCACGCTGCTCAATACCATTTACCTGTTTTTACATTACCGCGCAGACGCGAATTTTGCGCGCGCGGGCATCCGCAAACTATATGAATTGGGAAAGCATTACGATGTAGTTCTTTCCACATACGGGCCATGGAGCACGCATACCATAGCCTGTAAAGCCAAGCAGGCAGGCATTGCCGAACGGTGGATCGCGGATTTTCGCGACGAGGTTACCATGCCTTTCCGCTGGCAGAGAAGACGCCTAAAGCGATATATCCGTAATGTGAGGCAGAATGCCGACGCTATTACCGCCGTGTCGGACGGGTTCTTACAAACCATGGGACTGGACGCTTTCGGGCAGGTGGTTCCCAACGGATACGATCTGGAAGACTTGGATGCGCTTTCACCCCCTGCGCCTGATGCCAAAACGCTCTCCTTCGCCTACTGCGGGCAGCTGCAAGCAGGGCGGGATTTATACCCTGTGTTTAACGCCGTACGGGAATTGATACGCGAAGGCGTCTGCGATGCCCGGCGTATCCGTTTCCACTACGCGGGCCGACAGGGGGAAATGTTCAAGGCGCAGGCGGCAAAGTACGGCCTTGGGTCTGCGGTTACAGACCATGGTATGCTGACCAGGTTGGATTCTTTGTCTTTACAGCGAAGCGCGGATGCACTCTTAGTCGCTATTTTTAACAATTCAGCGCGAAAAGGCGTATTAACAGGGAAACTGATGGAATATCTTATGGCCGGACGACCGGTATTCTGCTGTGTCAACGGCAAAATACCCGGCAGCAGCGCCCGCGAGCTGATTGATCAGGTTGAGGTTGGCTATTGCTACGAGCAAGCCAACGCTGCTGCAGACGCTCCAAAGCTGAAAGCCTACATTCGCGCCTTATATGACGCACGCTTTTCCGGTTCCCCCACCCCGTTTTCTCCCAACCCGAAGGCTTTGGCACGATACGAATATACCCAGCTGGCGGAACAGTTTTCCGCCCTTATCCAGAGCGTATAACCATCGCTTGAGCGCAATGCAAGGAGGGCTTACGTATGAAAATAGTAACCGTTGTCGGCGCAAGACCGCAGTTTATCAAAGCCGCGGCGATGTCGCGTGTGCTACGTAAACATCACACCGAAATACTGGTGCATACCGGGCAGCATTACGATCCCATGATGAGCGACGTCTTTTTTAACGAACTGCATATTCCCAAGCCCGATCACAATCTGGGCATTGCAGGCGGCTCCCACGCGCAAATGACCGCCCGTATGCTCACCGCTCTTGAGGAAGTGTTTCTACTGGAAGGCCCGGATGCGGTACTTGTGTATGGCGATACCAACTCCACCCTTGCTGCGGCGCTAACAGCGGTTAAAATGCACATTCCCGTACTGCATGTGGAGGCTGGTAACCGTTTGGGCAGCATGGCGAACCCGGAGGAGATCAACCGCATCCTGACCGATCATGCTTCTACATTGCTTTTTGCCTGCGTTCCCAGCGCGATGGACGCGCTGGCGCGGGAGAATCTGCTGGAGCGCTCCCATCTGGTGGGTGATCCGATGCTGGACGCGTTTTTATACTACCGCAGTTTAAACGGAGGAAAGGTATCTGAAACGCTGCCGGGGCTGGACGGCACTGCCGTGCATATCCCGGAAACTTACTATTACCTTACTTGTCACCGTGAGGAAAACACACATTCCGACGCAGCTCTGGCAGAAATCCTGATTGCCATGGAAAGTTTGCCCCATCCCACGCTGTATCCCGTACATCCGCGTAACCGGGATGCAGCCCTGCGCCTTAAGGATTCGCTGGCTTTGCAAAAAGTAAAACTGCTGGCGCCGATCGGATATCTGGAGTCCATCGCGCTGACCGCCAACGCCGTGCGCATCGTGACCGATTCGGGCGGCGTACAGCGGGAAGCGTTCTTTGCGGGCGTACCGTGCGTAACCGTGTTTCCCTTCGCCGTATGGCCGGAAACCATGGTAGGCGGCTGTAATGTACTGGCCAAACCGGAAAAGAGCGATATTCTGGCAAAGCTGTCTATCCAACCGGTATGGCCTGAAGAGGAGCA
The DNA here is from genome assembly GCA_963675655.1 of Candidatus Limiplasma sp. Taxonomy (GTDB): domain Bacteria; phylum Bacillota; class Clostridia; order Christensenellales; family Aristaeellaceae; genus CAXXOK01. The sequence continues at coordinate 2,169,672 of OY776489.1, read as the reverse complement.
ACCTTTCGGCGATGGGCACGCATGCGAAAAAATCATCGCGCTGCTACCGGAAAGCTTCGCATAGGCTTTTTAGGCGCAATAAGTTACATCTTTCGGGCGTACTTCACGTAAATCCTTCGTGTAAAGCGTTTGCAGCCCAACTGGCGCATGGAATAATCGTCTTGAAACGTCCATCTCAAACGGACGAATATAACCATAGAGGCAACACCCGATAAGAACAATCCGCTTCCTGCCAACGGCGCTTTCCCCGTTCATCGGGGCAGCGCTTTTGGCAGGCGTTTTTGTATCCACTCCCGCCTTCGCGGAAATTGAAACAGCCATTTCGTACAATGTAGGAGAAATTACCTTGTTTTCCATTTCCAACACCAGCGTTCGCGTTACAGTAACACCATACGTTGCCCATAAAGAGGGCGTAACCTATACCTCCAGCCGCGAAGGCATCGCTACGATGCGCAAACAGTCTGGTTCCCAGGGTTAGGCGGGGCACTACCGTTATCACCGCCTATTCAGAGGATGGCAACGCAAAAGTAACCCTTCAGCTAAACATACAGCAAGCGCCGGAGAGCATCGCCACTGTAAGCGGCACAGATGCTTCATTTGCCGTTGCGGGTCATGCCTGGGGACGGTGCAAGGTAACCGGTACAACCGTCGATGGCGGCTATACCGGTACTGTAAATGTGGATTTCGGTTCGCTCACATCCGCTATTGCCATATAGCAAACAAGCATTGAAGTTGGCAGCCCAAGCTTCGTGCTAACCAACGTCAGTACCATGAACCTTACCCAAATCAGCTTCCAGATCGTTGGTTTTGGTGGCGAAGCATCCAGCTTGCCATGAGCACCGGCAGCGATTCGTCTACCCTAACCGGTGTATATAACCTTGCGCTTGCGCCGGGTGAGAGCACGCAGCAAAGTGCGTTTGTCTTTTACAATGCGAGCAATTTTACCGGGCTTGCGTTTTTTGCCATCACTATTACAGGCTTCAGCACCGATACCGGTTTTTACGCTGCGAACGGGCAGTTGCAAAAAACGATCATACTGTGCAACCCGACTGGGTTTCCTATCCTTCGGACGCGAGTTTCAATCCCTGATTATCGCAGTATCCCTTACCAGCAGCCGTTTACGCGGCTGCTTTTTCTATTTCTTGCTTGGTTCATATCAGTTTGGTATTACGTTACCGTATTACTTGACTAAAGCGTCAATTTATGCTATTCTCTTTCCGTGGCATCCGGGATGCGCATATGGTATACTGATTTCACCGTATGGAATACTCACCGGAAGGATCAAGGAGGAACGATGGAACAACGCAGCGAATCACGGCGCGAGCAGTTAACAGGACGCCTGCGCAATCTTTATGAAAACCTCGGTTACACGCGCTACTCCATGCGCCGGTTTGAGGAATATGCTCTTTATCTTGAAAACAAAAACTTTCTGAAAAGCGAAAGTTTGCTCACCTTTACCAATCCGGATGGCAAGCTGATGGCACTAAAACCGGATATTACCCTTTCCATTGTGAAGCATGCGCGCAAAGAGCGTGTCGGACTTGAGAAGGTATATTATCAGGAAAGCGTATACCGCCTTGCACCCACTGCAAAAGAATTTACAGAGATAGATCAGATGGGTGTAGAAGCCATGGGTGTTGTAGACCGCTACGCCGTAAGCGAAGTAATGCGTATGGCGGTGGAAAGCCTGCGGGCTGTTGGTGATGCCTATGTGCTGGACATCAGCCACATGGGCTTTGCCGCCGGGCTGATGGACGCCGCCGGGCTGACAACCGAGCAGCAGGAGCGCTTGTTTACCTTTATCCGTCAAAAGAACGAGCACGAGCTGGCTGCAGCTGTACAGCAGGAAGGCATCGACCCTTATTATGCGCAACGTATTGCCCAACTGGCCAGCCTTTCCGGCTCTTTTTCGCGCACGCTCACCCGTGCCCGTGATATTGCCACCGCGCCGGAGATGACGCAGGCGCTGGACGAGTTGGATGCGTTGTATCAGTTATTGACCGCTTTGGGGCTGGGCGATTGTCTGCGGCTGGATTTTTCCATGCTCAACGATCAGGATTATTACAACGGCATCGTTTTTCAGGGGTATGTACAGGGCGCGCCGCGCGTGGTACTCTCCGGCGGACGGTACGACAAGCTTATGCGCAGGTTTGGCAAAGAAGGCGACGGCTTCGGATTTGCCATCTATCTGGATGAACTGACTCGCGTATTGGCCGACAAGCGCGACTGGGATGCGGATGTATTAGCACTTTACAACGAGGATGACGATCCCGCGAGCGTAAACGCCGCGGTGTTTGCGCTAGCACAGCAAGGCCTTCGCGTACTGGCGGCGACAAGCCGTCCGGCAGATATCAGCGCAGCCAAAACGATGGCATTTGATGGCCGTACTTTTCAGGAGGTGCCGGAATCATGCTGAACATTGCACTCCCTAAGGGACGATTAGGTGATAAGGTTTATAAGCTATTTAGTAAATGCGGTTACGATTGCTCCGCAATGGAGCAGGATGACCGCCGTCTGGTCTTGCGGGACGAGGGCGGCCAGGTGCAGTACCTGCTGGTAAAACCCAGCGATGTACCCATCTATGTGGAGCACGGCGCGGCGGATGTGGGCGTTGTCGGCAAGGATGTGCTGCTGGAAGGCGGCAACGATGTATACGAGCTGCTTGACCTGGGTTTTGGCGTATGCCGTATGTGCGTGGCCGCGCCGGTGGGGTTCCGCGAGGATTACAGCGCTCCGCTGACCGTGGCAACCAAGTACCCAGGCATCGCCAAACAGTACTATTCCGGCAAAAGCCGCGATATAGAGGTGATCAAGCTCAACGGCTCCATCGAGCTTGCGCCGATATTGGGGCTGTCCGATGTGATTGTTGATATTGTAGAAACCGGCACAACGCTGAAACAAAACAATCTGGAAGTGACCGAAACCATCTTGCCCATCAGCGCGAGGCTCATTGCCAATAAAGCCGCCATGAAGTTTAAAGCGGACGAAATCGGCGCGCTGGTGGATGCGCTGAAGGCTAGGCAGGAGGCGAAAGCATGATTCGCATCATCCGTTATCAGGGGCAACCGGTTACGCAGCTTCTCAACCGCGCGTCCGAACCGAACCGGGATGTGACCGCCGCAGTGACCGAAGTCCTTTCGCAAATTGAGCAGCGCGGCGACGAAGCGGCGCTGGATTACACCGAAAAGTTTGACGGCGTACGCCCGCAAAGCCTGCGAGTTACGCAGGCGGAAATAAACGCCGCTATGGAAAGTGTAGACCCCGCGCTTTTACAAACCCTCCAGCTGGCGGCGGAAAACATTACCCGTTTCCATGCCCAGCAAAAACGCAGCGGGTTTATTGACGCGAAGGAGGATGGCGTCGTCATCGGCCAGCGGGTTTTACCGCTAGCCAGCGCCGGGCTGTACGTGCCCGGCGGCACGGCGCGTTACCCCAGCAGTGTGCTGATGGCCGCCATTCCCGCCGCAATCGCGGGCGTGAAAGAAATCGTAATGACGACACCGCCGGACAAGCAGGGCAACATCCCCGCCGTCATCCTTGCGGCTGCCAAAATCGCCGGGGTTTCTACTATTATCAAACTCGGCGGAGCACAGGCCATTGCCGCACTTGCCTACGGCACCCAAAGCGTACCCAAGGTAGATAAAATCGTCGGCCCAGGCAACATCTTTGTCGCGACCGCCAAACAGCTCTGCTTTGGGCGCGGGCTTACCGCCATTGATATGGTCGCAGGACCCAGCGAAATTCTGGTAATTGCCGATGGACAGAGCAATCCCAAATACATCGCCGCTGATTTGCTCAGCCAGGCGGAACACGACCGGCTGGCCGCCAGCTGGCTGGTTACCGATAGCGAAACCTTAGCCGCACAGGTGCAGGCAGAGCTTGAAACGCAACTTTCCCAGCTTTCGCGTGAGGATATTGCCCGCGCCAGCATCGAAAACAACGGCCGCATCATTGTGACAGATACGCTTGCCGATGCTATCGCTATCGCTAACGCCGTCGCGCCCGAGCATTTGGAAGTGTCCACGCAGGATCCATTTGCGCTGCTTCCGCTGCTAACCAATGCGGGCAGCATCTTCCTTGGCCGGTATTGCCCCGAGCCGCTGGGCGACTATCTTGCCGGCCCGAACCACACACTGCCTACCTCCGGCACGGCGCGCTATTCCTCCCCTCTTGGGGTCGATGATTTTTGCAAGCGCTCCAGCTACCTGTACTATACACAGGAAGCGCTTAGTCGCGTCAGCGCAGATGTGCAGCGCTTTGCCAACAGCGAAGGGCTTACCGCGCACGCCAATGCCGTTGCCATTCGCGGCGGGGAGGACGCATGAGCGAGTTTCTGCTGCCGCGGCTTCAGGCGCTGGACCCCTATGTACCCGGCGAGCAGCCGCAGGACAAGGCGTATGTGAAACTGAACACCAACGAAAGCCCTTTCCCGCCTTCGCCCCGCGTGCTGGATGTATTGAGCAGGGATAACATTGCCCGTTTGAACCTGTACCCCGATCCGCTGGCGAAAATCCTGCGGGAGGCTATCGCGGCCGAATATGGGCTGGCGCTGGAAAATGTGTTTGTCGGCAACGGTTCGGATGAGGTGCTCGGATTTGCTTTTATGGCCTATGCCGATGAAACACGCGGCGCAACCATCCCGGATGTGAGCTATGGTTTTTATCGCGTTTATGCACAGCTTTACCGCGTCACTCCTACCATTGTACCGCTCAATGAAGATTTCACTTTGCCGGTTGAGCCGTTCATAGGCCAGCATCAGCTGGTCGCGCTGGCCAATCCCAACGCCCCCACCTCGCTGGCGCTATCGCTGGGGGATGTGGAGCGCATAATTGCCGGCAACCCGGACAGCGTAGTTTTAATCGACGAAGCGTATGTGGATTTCGGCGGCGAAACCTGCGTACCGCTGCTTCATAAATATTCCAATTTGCTGATCGTGCGCACATACAGCAAAAGCCGTTCGCTTGCAGGCGGACGACTGGGGTACGCGCTGGCTTCCCCGCAGATTATTGACGATCTGCACCGGGTGAAAAACTCGTTTCATCCCTATTCCATCAACAGCCTGACCATGCTGGCTGGTATCGAAGCCATGCGGGACAAGGAATACTTTACCGCATGCGTTGGTAGCATACGTGCCCAGCGGGAGGAAAGCGCAAAAGCGTTGCAAACACTTGGTTTCACCGTTTTGCCTAGCGCCACCAACTTCCTGTTTGCTTCGCCCCCGGGCATGGACGGACAAACCTATTACCTGAAGCTCAAAGAGCGCGGGGTGTTGGTACGCTATCTCAGCCAACCGACACTACGCAACTATGTACGCATTACCATAGGCAGCGCGGAACAAATGCAGCGCCTGCTTACGGAAACCCAAGCGATTCTTTCGGAGGTGCAGCCATGAGAACAGCCACCATCGCCCGCAAGACCGCGGAAACGGACATTACCCTTACCCTTACCCTGGATGGTACCGGCATCAGCGACGTACAAACCGGCTGTGGTTTTTTAAACCACATGCTCACCCTTTTTGCCCGTCATGGTCGGATGGATTTGACTCTCCGCTGCGAGGGCGATACCGATGTGGACGATCACCACACCGTAGAGGACATCGGCATTGTATTGGGACAGGCGCTTTTAGAAGCGCTAGGCGATTTGCGCGGCGTAACCCGCTACGGCAGCATCATGCTGCCGATGGATGAAGCGCTTGCGCTGGTCGCTATCGACCTGAGCGGCAGGGGCACGCTGGGCTGGCAGGTTACACTGCCCACGGAAAAGATCGGCACGTTCGATACGGAACTTGGCAAGGAGTTCTTTCTCGCACTCACGCGGGAGGCGCGCATCACCCTGCACGCGCAGTTGCTGGCAGGCGAAAACAGCCACCACATTTTAGAGGCCGTTTTTAAGGGCTTTGGGCGCGCGTTGCGCATGGCTGTTGCCATCGACCCGGAAACCGCTACGGAAATCCCCTCCACCAAAGGCACGTTGGGAGGCAAAGCATGATCGCAGTTGTGGATTACGGCGTTGGAAACCTGTACTCGCTTACCTGTTCCCTCAAGCACATCGGCGCAGAAGGCATCGTAACCCGGGACGAGGATACCCTGCGCGCGGCAGAGCGCATTATTTTGCCGGGCGTCGGCGCATTCGGCGATGCGGCGGATAAGCTGCGCGCGTTAAAACTGGATACTTTTTTACAGGCACAGGCTGCACTTGGCAAACCGCTGCTTGGGGTTTGCCTGGGGATGCAGCTGCTTTTTGATGAAAGCGAAGAATATGGCAAGCATGAGGGCTTAGGGCTCATTCATGGTCGTGTCGTTCCCTTTGCAAACCATGTAAAGGATTTAAAAATACCCCATATGGGCTGGAACGATCTGGACATTCGTAAGCCAAACGATCCGCTGATGGCGGCGGTGAAACAAGGCGACTATGTGTATTTTGTGCATAGCTTTTATGCCACAGAATGCGAACCGGCACTGGTCGCCACAGCCAATTACGGCGTGCCTGTGGCCGCCGTAGTGCGCAGCGGCAGCGTTTGCGGCACGCAATTCCACCCCGAAAAAAGCGGAGAAGTCGGTTTACGCATCCTCTCGGCTTTTGCAAAGGGGGCGGTATAATGCACATTTTCCCCGCAATCGACCTGCGCGGCGGACGCGTGGTGCGGCTAACGCAAGGCGATTACGACCGCATGACCGTATACGGCGACGATCCGGTCGCTGTGGCCAAAGGTTTTATTAAAGCTGGTGCTTCTTTCCTGCATACGGTGGATCTGGACGGAGCCAAGGATGGCAACCCGCAAAACCGCCCGGTCATCGAGCAGCTATGCAAATTACCCCTGTTTGTGGAAGTTGGCGGCGGTATGCGCACCCAGCAGGATATTGAAAGCGCTCTGGCGCTGGGGGTGAGTCGCGTCATTCTGGGCACGGTCGCCGTTGAGGATTTTGCGTTTACCACACGTATGGCAAAGCTGCATGGCGATAAGTTAGCCGTCGGCGTGGACGCAAAGGACGGCTATGTCGCCATTCACGGCTGGAAGCAGGTTACCACGCAACAGAGTTTTGATTTTTGCAAAAAGCTTGCGGATGTAGGCATTTCCACAGTTATCTATACCGATATTGCGCGGGACGGGCTGTTATCCGGCCCCAATCTGAGCGCATATGAAAAGTTGATGGAAATTTCCGGGCTTAACATTATCGCCAGCGGCGGCGTAACCACCAATGCCGATATTGCCGCGCTTCGCGATTTGCAGGTATACGGCGCCATCGTGGGCAAAGCGTTGTATACGGGGAAACTGGACTTGTCCACCATCATCCGTATTGCAAACGGGGAGGTAACCCAATGCTGACGAAACGAATTATCCCCTGTCTGGATGTTCGCAACGGGCGCGTGGTAAAAGGCGTCAATTTTGAAGGGCTGCGCGATGTAAACGATCCGGTCACCCTCGCGCGTTATTATAACGATTCCGGCGCGGATGAACTGGTATTTTATGATATTACTGCCAGTTTTGAAGGCCGCCCGCTGTTTTCCGACGCGCTCAAGCGCGTAGCCGCGGAGGTGTTTATCCCCCTCACCGTTGGCGGCAGTATCAACTCGCTGGATGATTTTGACCGCGTGCTCAAGTGCGGCGCGGATAAAGTAAGCGTCAACAGCGGCGCTATCCGCAACCCATCGCTGATTGGAGAAGCCGCTAAACGTTACGGCGACCAGTGCGTTGTGCTTTCCATGGATGTGAAGCGGGTAGACGGCAGTTTTCACGTGTTTGCCAAAGGCGGACGGGAGGATACAGGGCTGGATGCCGTAGAATGGGTTAAATACGGCGAAGATCACGGCGCGGGCGAAGTAGTGGTCAACTCCATCGATACCGACGGTGTGCGCCGTGGGTTTGATTTGGAAATGCTCACCGCCATCGGCGACGCTGTAAGCCTCCCGCTGATCGCATCGGGCGGTGCGGGAAAACGCGAGGATTTTCTGACTTTGTTTGCTTTGCCGCGTGTAGACGCGGGGCTGGCCGCAAGCATTTTCCACTCCCGCGAAGTAGATATAAAAGAACTGAAACGCTATTTACAGGAAAACGGCGTTCCCATGCGCCTATAACGGAGGATTCAATATGACGTTTAAAGAAATCGAAAGCAAATTGAAGTTTGACGAAAAAGGGCTGATTTCCGCGATTGTGCAGGATTATGCCAGCCATGAAGTGCTGACACTCGCCTACATGAACCGCGAAAGCCTGAAGATCAGCCTTGCAGAAGGCACAACCTGCTTTTTCAGCCGCAGCCGCCAAAAGCTGTGGCGCAAAGGCGAAACCAGCGGCAACACGCAAAAAATCGTCGCCATACGCGCCGATTGCGATGGGGATGCGCTGGTGGTAGAAGTAAAAAAAGCGGGGCCCGCCTGCCACACCGGTGCTGAGAGCTGCTTTTTTGAAGAGTTGTATGAAAGCGATGATGTAAAACCCTTCTCCATGAGCGATTTGATGCAGCTGATCGAAGGGCGGAAAAACGACCCCAAGGACGGCAGTTATACCACCTACCTGTTCCAAAAAGGCCGTGAGAAAATTCTGAAAAAGGTCGGCGAGGAGAGCACCGAGGTCATCATTGCCGGAGCAAAGGGCGATAAGGAAGAAACCTTGTACGAACTGGGCGATCTGGCGTATCACGCAATGGTGCTGATGACCGATATGGGCATTACCCTGGAGGATGTGCTGCGCGAACTGGCAAAACGCCACGTAATCGACCATAAAGTAAAACAGGAGCGCATGAAATGACCTTTCTTTCCAACGCCCATACGCATACCACTTTTTGCGACGGGAAAAGCACAGCAGAGGAAATGCTATCGGCTGCGCAGCAGCTGGGCTTTGTCAGCCTTGGTTTTTCCGGACACGCCATGCAGGGTTTCGATTGGGAGTGCTGCATGAGTGTGGAGGGGCAGGCGGCGTACTTCGCGCAACTGCGCGCCATGCGCACCCGGTTATCGCAAGCCCGTGTAAGCCCCAAGCTCTATATCGGTCTGGAGCAGGACGCGATGGTTCCGGCGGCAGAGAAGGTAAAAAACCGCGCCGCTTGCGACTATATCATCACATCAACGCATTACTTTCCGGAGTCGCTGGATGGCGAATGGGTCGCGGTAGACGGTTCGGCGGAGCTGCTACTTCGCTACATTCAGCGGCATTTCAACGGCGACGCGCTGGCAATGGCGCAAACCTACTTTTCGCTGCATGCCCAAGCCGTGGTGACCGATCAACCGGATATTATCGGCCACTTTGACTTGGTTCGTAAATATGCAAGCAAAATCGGGCTGGATACCGGCTGTAAAGCCTACCGCACTATGGCGGCCGAGGCGCTGGCCAAAGCAAAACCGGGGTGTAATTTGTTGGAAGTAAATACCGGCGGCATCGCACGCGGGTATGAAACCACGCCTTTCCCATCCGCTTTTTTACTGGATGTGTGGCGTGATCTCGGCGGCGACGTTACCCTCACCTCCGATTGCCACAATGCCGCGCAGCTGGACTGTGCGTTTGCCGAAACCTTGAAACTACTCAAAGCACACGGCTATCGGCGTGTGCTCCGGCTGGGTACAGGTACCGCGCTGTGGGATGAGGTGCCGTTAGTGTAACCAGAACGTAAAAAGAGCTTGCGATTGCAAGCTCCTTTTTTACTTCTTTATTGAATCAAATGCAGGTATGCTGATCGCTAACCATCTATTTACCCTTGCGGGTTGGTAGCGTTCCAGCATCATTTTAATACCTCAGGCTTCATCCGCCCGGCTGTTGGCCGTTTTTCCGCTATGCCGCGCTTCCCGGCGTTCCATCACAATATATAGCGCCAAACCAGCCAGAATAATACACCCGCCGATAAACGTATTCTTAGAGGGGGCTTCCCCAAGCACCATAAACACCACCAGCGGCCCTGTAATCACTGTTATCATCATCGCGGCGGAAACGGTAGGCGCCTTCATATACTTCAGCGCTTTATTCAGCATGGTATGCCCCAACAGCGTTGCAAATACCGCCAGCCCCAGCGCCCACAGCAAGTTTTGCGGTTGGAACCCGGTTGGCTTGATGCCCGATACCAGCGCAATAATCGCCATCCAGAAAAAAGTAAAAGAATATAGAATCGTCGTATAAGAATTGGTATCCATCTTGGCGCGCGCTTTCCGCCCGCACAGGGTATACAATGCCTGTAAAAACGCAGCCAATAACGCCAGCAGGTTACCGGACAGCTTTCCGGTTCCTCCGCCCAAATTGCACACCACTACACCGAGTGTCGCAATCACCAACCCAAGCAGCGCTGCCCGGGATGTTTTTTCGTGTAGTAGCAATGAGGATAATACCGCAGTCATCAGCAGATAAGTCCCCCATATGGCAGAAGCGGCAAACACATCCGTATTATCCAGCGCCATGGCCCATGCCGTAAAATGGAATGCCAGCAGCGTACCCGATAATGCGCTGATTAAAAAACCGTTCTTTGTAACATGCTTCAGGTTTTTCCGTTTTTTTGCACTCAACAGCGTTACCGGTGACATGATCAGTAGTGTGAAGAATAAGCGGATCAGGTTCACCCACAGGGGGTGTAACCCTGTCGCGAAGGATAACTTATATAAAAGCGATGCGCACGATACCCCAAAAACACCAATTCCAAGCGCAATGATACCCGGTTTGGCATCGATTGGACCGTTCTGCTGAAGCTCCGTTGTGGAATCCATCATATACTTTTCCTCCCGCTTGACCTCAAGGGGCAGTATACGCCGGTGATTTCCACAAGTCAACTGCGGCAAAGGCGGCTTCCCCGTTTCCATATTTACGGCTCTATAACTACCGGATATATCTCCTGCGCCATACCCAGCAAATCCTCATCTAGATAATGCTCGCGGTAATGCTCCGCGCACATTTCGGGATCTGCCATGTAATAAGCGTTGAGCATACTATAATAATTGTCGATAAAGGCTTGTGGTACATATGTTTGGATGCCGCAAAGTTCTTCATACAAACCGCTGGAAACAAAGTAATCCAGCATTTCATCCGGGTCATCGGTACCGCATTCCTCAACGATATCCGGGTTATGCGCTACAAAGTAGTCATACTGGTACAGCATGCCGTAATCATCGCCGTAGTAATCAGCTGGTTCGTACTTCGCCCCGCTGAAGGTGAAGCGCACCGTAGCTGTATGCCCGTCGCATGTAAGCAACATAACCGGGCTCCCGTTTACCGTTACCGAAAATCCATCGGCCAGCGCGCAACCATCATTTGCAGTAAGCGTTGCCGTAACCGAATACAGGTTGTTCCATTTTACCGCTTCGTCCGGCGCTGTTTCCCACAAAATGTTGTTGATCTTCAGGTTGTTGCGGATATTGGCAACCTCCAGCGTCGCACTGCTGATTACATCGGCATTGCGATAGTGAAGCGAAAGCTCGGTACTGGTAATTTTATATCCCATCCAGCCAGCAATATCTTCGGCAAGCCACTGCAGGCGGCCCTCCAGATACGTCCGCAGATAATCCAGATTTTCATCCCACGTATCATACAATGTATCCCAATTTATATTGTTGTAGTCTCCTCCATAGGGCCAGAGCACAAAATTCATCGCGGCGCTTTTCGCAATGTGGTTTACATACGCATCCACATCCAGCGACGATAGTAACGGCTCCATCTCCGTTTCCCAAATTTTGCGTACAACCTCTTGAAACTCCGGGTTTCTCGTCAGGTAGTAAAGCCAGCTGTCCTCCCCGCGTAGGTAGCCCGTAACGCCGCTTTCCCCTTTACGGATGCCAAAAGCAATATCAAAATCCCATACCGGGCCTGTATATAGTTTTTCTTCGTCTTCCGGTTTATAAAAATAGGTGGAACCACGCCAATAGTCTGGGTTCTTGCTCCACTCGCTTACCAGAAAAAAGCGCGCCAGGCTGTCAAAGTCCAGCATGTCGTGCAGCTGCTCCCCGGTATCCGGCTCAACGCCGCCGTTGACTATTGCGTTTTCAATCCGCTGTAGAAACTCGCTGATATAGGCTCCGTCTGCCTTGCTTAGCTCGCTTGGGTTTTGCACCGTAAAATGGAAACCACTTTGGGTGGATACCCACACTGGCTCCTTATAATAGAAGTACTGGTCAATCTCCACCAGAAAAGCGATATTTTTCCCGCCCTCTACATCCAACCCGTCTCGGTACTTATAGGTGCAGCCATAAGCGTTTTCTGTCTCCGTAACCGGCAGTTCTCCAAAATCCGTATTGTATTCTTTATCGATTAACTTGTCATAATCCAGTATGGCAAGCAGCCCATCCCGCACTTCCACCTTTTCGCACAGCAGGTAGGTACTGCGGTATACCCCATCATAATACAGGTCTACCGCTTCATGGGCCGGAGCCGGCAAACCAAGCCGCGCAGCAACATCCAGGCAAAGGGTATTATGCAGCAGCGTCGCGTCAAAACATTCCGCCAGCAGCAGGAATGTTTTATCCGCATTGCCCGTGCCCAACAAGTCCGCCTTGGTATCCAATTTCAGCTGATAGGGCCGTTTATCCCCCCACCACCATGTTGTGTTCCCGCGTCCGCGCAGTTTGCCGATATGCCCCTGATACTCCATCTCCCCCGAAGCATTAACCATCGTAAGGCTTGCCTGTACGGTATCGTTATGGTCTTCTGCGCTGTCCACCTGTTCCCGCCCGGCCGAAACCGGATCGTCGCTTTGCAGGTACACGGCGGGCAGGTTCGCGCTTTGCATCACCATCAGGGAAATTTCATTTCCATCGGCGTCGGTTATGCTGTTTTCTCCTTCTGTAAGGGTACAGGCAACTGTTTTTCCGCCAACGGTCAGCGCATCCACTATAACGCCGGACGGCAGAAACAGGTATGCCTGCCCGTCCTGTATCTGGGCATAAATCGCAGGCGCATTCTCCTGCTGATAGGTTATATCCAGCGTTTCCACAGGAATATACTGCCCGGCTCTCCCTACAAAAGTAGATTGATCCTCTATACCACTCTCACTATTTACAGTTTCGTCCGCCTGCTCCTGCGCGCTGGCAAACGTGCAGCATAGTAAAACCAGCAGCAAAACTCCCAATGCAGCTTTTATTTTCATCAACGGTGCCTCCAACGCAGACCCTGTCGCCAGCACGATCCATCCACGCATAATTTGTATTACGATAGCACGGCAGAGGCGCGAATGTCAACTTACATTTGCCTTTGCGTACGGCTTTGCTGCTGTCTTGCATAACCTGATAGTGACAAATCCGCGTGCGTTATGCTATAATTCTATTTTGGGAATATATTATAGAAAGGGCTGTGCGGATGGAACAGACAACGATGGTTTCGCCCGCTGGAAAGGCCCGGTTCTATGTAAAAATTCTGGCTATTTTCAGCGCTTTGCTGCTGCTTTTGGGTACGCTGCCGCTGTATACCATTTCCCTGTATAATCACCCTTATTATGATGATTATGGTTTCTCCAGCGCCGTACACGACGTTTGGGTGCAAACCCATAGTTTTCAGGAGGCGTTTTCCGCCGCTGTTACCAGCACAAAAGACGTACGCAACAACTGGCAGGGCACCTATACCGGCACGTTTTTAAGCAATCTGCAACCTGGTGTTTTCTCAGAAAACCTGTACTGGGTCACTACATTTTTCCTGCTTACAGCTTTCCTGCTGTGCTTTGGGTTTTTCATTACCACCGTATCCCGCCATTTGCTGCACATTGGCAAAGCGGAAACGGTCATTTTGGTATGCCTTTCCTTGTTTTTAATGACACAGTTTTTGCCGGATGCCAGCGAGGCTTTTTTCTGGTTTAACGGCGGTGTCGGGAATACGTTTATTTATTCCCTGCTGGCGCTAAGCCTTGCTTTAACGATCCGGTTTTGGCATATCAAGCAGAACGCGCCGGGGCTGATACTGGCACTCGCAGCATTGACAACACTGCTGGGCGGCGGCAGCTATGGCGGCGGTCTGTTTGGGCTGCTGATTTTTGTTACCATCACAGTTGTGTTCTATCGCAAAAAAAATTCACACCGTTTTGACTTTGCAGGATTAACGTTCTGGTTTTTACTTTGCTTTTTATACAGCATATCCGCAGCCGGCAATACGGTCCGCGCCAGCATGATCGGCGCGGACGTAGGTGTGGTAAAAGCTGTTTTACAGTCCCTTTACTATGGTATGGCTCTATTGGGCAGCTATACCACGCTGCCAGTGCTTGCTGTCGGGCTGGTGCTTTCGCCCATTCTATGGAAAGCCGCAAAGCAAAGTCCGTTTTCCTTTCAGCATCCCATTTGGGTTTTGCTGCTCGCCGCGGGGGTATATTGCGCGCAGTTAACCCCGCCGCTGTATTCCGGGGTGTTCATCGGCGGCGGCCGCATTACAGATACATATTATTACAGTTATATAATGCTGTTTCTTTTTGCTGAAACCTATGTTTTAGGTGCTTTAGCACGCCGCCGCGAACGGCTGAGTAAACCCGCGCCTGCCCTGACTGCCGCCGGGCAAAAAGGGTTGATTCTGGTTTCCGCTTGTCTGCTTGCGATAGGATGTATTGGCTACAAACCAAACGACGAAACCCTATACGGACCGATGCACATGGCGGGCGGTGCCGCAGCGCTTTCCATCCTCACGGGCGAAGCCGCCCAGTACGACCGGGAAATGACCGCACGAGAGGCGCTGCTAAACGACGCTACCCAGTCTACCGTTACGCTGTCCCCGCTCACCGCGGTACCGTCTGTTTTTATGGACGATCTGCTTTCCCCCGATGCCGCATACGATGTATTACCGGTGCTTAGCGCCTACTATCATAAGGATGCCATCATCGTGGAAGGGGGCGAAACACCGTGACAGAACGCCGCTCACTTTCGCGCCGTATGATCGCTTTTTTATGCGTGGCTCTTTTACTGGCGAGCATCGCACCGATGCTTACGCTTTCCTTCTACAATCACGCTTTTTATGACGATTACGGTTTTTCGCTTCTCACACACCAGGCCTGGCAGAATACAGGCAGCCCAATCGACGTTTTGCAAGCTGCTTTGGAAAACACGATTGGGATTCGCCACACATGGGAGGGCACGTATACCACCTCCTTTATCAGCACCTTCCAGCCCGCAATCTTTGGGGAAGACGCCTATTGGGTAACAACTTTCCTGCTGCTGGGCACGCTGCTTTTGTCTCTATTTTATTTCCTGCGCCAGTCGCTACATATTCTACTGGGTATGGATTCGGCCAGCGTTGCCGCCGCGTTCGGTATATTAGGCTTTGTCATGGTACAGTTTGTACCGGATGCGGGCGAAAGCTTCTACTGGTTCAACGGCGGGGTCGCCTATACGCTACTGTGGTCGCTGATGCTGGCGACGGCAGGCGCATGGATTCGTTTTGCAGGCATACACGGACGGGGAAAAACGATTGCATTTTACCTGCTGCTGCTGGTGCTCACCATACTGGTCGGCGGCGCTAAATACACCACTGCATTGTTTGCCGTACTTGCGGCATCCTGCGCCACTGTGTTTGCCTTTATCCGCAAACACCCGAAAAAATGGGCTTACTTATCGCTCACCGTCTTCTTGATTGCATGCTTTATTTTCAGCATCTCCGCACCCGGTAACGCCGTACGGGCCAAAACCCTGTCCGGCGGCATGAGCCCGGTTAAAGCCGTTATTGAAGCGGTGTATTTCGGCCTTGCATTGCTGGGGCATAGCATTACCTTGCCGCTGATCGCCGTGTTGGTTGTGCTGGTAGCGCTCGCGTTGCCCGCTTTGGAAAAGAGCCATTACCGTTTCGCCCATCCCCTATGGTTTACGCTGGCCGTTCTGGCACTGTTTAGCGCGCAGTTAGCGCCCACGCTTTATACTGGTAACTATCTGGGCGACGGGCGTGTACTGAATACCTATTATTTCACGCTGGTGATACTTTTAGCCCAGCTGGCGCTCTACTGGGCAGGGTTTATCCTCCGCACCGGCAAACGGTACTTTTCCCAAGCCGCTTTGCCTGTGGTGTCACAAACCAAAACCAACCACATCCGCATCGCAGCGCTGCTGGTTGCCGCCGTACTGCTCATCGTTGGTTGCGTCAGCTATCACCCAGATGGTTCGGCCAGCTATGGACCGCAGAACATGGCGGGTGGCAGCGCGCTTCGCTCCCTGATCAGCGGACAAGCCGCCGATTACGACGCCGCCATGGATCAGCGCGATGCGGTGCTGAATGATGAAGCGCAAACGGCCGTTATCCTTACTCCGATTACCGATGCGCCTGCGTCCTTTATGGGGGACGCGCTGACTAGCGACAATCTGGACTATGTGCTCAGCCTTTACGCGGAGTATTACGATAAAGCCGTTGTGCAGCTTACACAAGGAGACGAATAACATGTTTTTACAGGGGAAAAACGCGTTAGTCACCGGTGCCGCACGTGGTATCGGCGCTGCGATCGTAGAAACCTTTGCCACGCAGGGCGCAAACGTATGGGCACTTGCCCGCACGTCCGATCCGGCGTTTGAAAGCCGCTGCCGTGAACTGGCCGATGCACACAACGTGTGGATCAAACCGGTTTATGCGGATCTTACGGATGCCGCCGCCGTAACCGCTGCCATTAAAGCCGCCATGGCGGATAAACTGCCGCTGGATATTCTGGTCAACAACGCAGGCGTTATGGGCGAAGATAAAATGTTTCAGCTCACGCCGGTGGCTGAAATGCGCACCCTGTTTGAAACCAACTTTTTCGGCACAATGCAGCTTACGCAGCTGGCCACCCGTTGGATGGCGCGTAAAAAGCACGGCGCTGTTGTCAATATTGCTTCTGTCGCCGGGCTGGACGGCGACAGCCGTTTGGATTATTCCGCCAGTAAAGCCGCGCTCATCGCCGCCACTAAAAAGCTGGCCCGCGAATTAGCTGGCGCAGGCATACGCGTAAACGCCGTTGCGCCGGGGTATACCCAAACGGATATGACCCGGGCGCTGGGCGAAAAGATAGAGCAGGAGGCCGCAAACCACAACTTGTTGGGCCGCGCCGGCCAGCCTGCTGAAATCGCCGCTGTTACAGCGTTCCTGGCCAGCGATCTGGCCAGCTACGTAACCGCGCAAGTATGGCGTGTGGACGGTGGTATCCTTTAACCCCTTACCCCTCGAACATCCCCCTGTATTCCCCAATTCAACGATAGGAGCGATAGCCATGAACAATCAGGAAAAGTATCTCAACGCTTTTGTAGAAGCGCTGGAGGTTACCCCACAGCAGGCGCCAACGCTGGTGTATGGCGAAAGCAAAGCATGGGACAGCGTAGGCCATATGACGCTCGTTGCGGCTTTGGAAGAAGCTTTTGATATCATGTTGGAAATGGACGACATCATCGACCTAAGCTCGTTTGAAAAGGGGAAGGAGATTCTGCGGAAGTATGCAGTGGAGATTTGACCGCTATAAAAACAATATTGCTGTAAAGGATGAATACGGCCAGCAGCTTACCTATGCGGATTTGCGCCACGAAGGGCGTATGCTGTGCCAGCAGGCGGACGGCCGATGCTTGGTTTTTTGTTTGTGCCGTAATGTAATCGGCAGCTTTTTAGGGTATGTGTCGTTTCTCAACGGCGGAATCGTACCGGTAATGCTTTCTGCCGATATGGACCCCGCGCTCTTTCAAACATTGTACGAAACCTACCAGCCCAAGTATGTGTGGGCACCGGATGGATTTGAGCTGGACGACGCATATTATCGCTACGGGCGTTACGGCTATCAGCTGATGCAGACCTCTTTTGGCGATTCGGCACGGCTGAATTCGGAACTAGCGCTTTTACTTACCACCAGCGGCTCCACGGGAAGCCCGAAGCTGGTACGGCAAAGCTACCGCAATATTCGTGTAAATACCGATTCGATTGTCGAATACCTGCACCTTGTCCCCGATGAACGACCCATTACCACCTTGCCAATGAATTATACCTACGGCTTGAGCATCATCAATTCTCATTTGGACGTAGGAGCAACGATATTGCTGACGGATAAAGGCATTGCACAGAAAGAGTTTTGGTCTTTTTTCCGCGCAAAGGATGCCACCAGCTTCGGCGGCGTGCCCTACACCTATGAAATGCTGGACCGCATGCGCTTTACCCGTATGAATCTGCCTTCCTTGCGCACGATGACGCAGGCGGGCGGCAAACTGTCGCCGCAGCTGCACCAGAAACTGGCGGAGTGGTGCCACGAAACCGGACGCGAGTTTGTCGTGATGTACGGACAATGCGAAGCCACCGCACGCATGGCCTACCTGCCATGGGAAACCAGTTTGCAAAAAATAGGCTCCATGGGCGTACCCATTCCCGGCGGCTCGTTTGAGTTGGTGGACGAAACCGGCTGTTCTATCGCACTGCCTCATGTGACCGGAGAATTGCGCTATTACGGCGAGAACGTTACGCTTGGCTACGCAGCCAAGCTGACCGATCTTATGCTGGGCGACGAACGGCACGGCGTGCTGGATACCGGCGATATGGCGCAGATTGATGAAGATGGCTACTATACCATTGTCGGGCGAAAAAAGCGGTTTGTGAAGATGTATGGCAACCGCGTCAATCTGGATGAGGTGGAACGGCTATTAAAAGCCGCTTTCCCCACTGTGGATTGCGCCTGTGCCGGGAGAGACGATCACCTGACCATCTTCAGCACCAATGCGGATGTACTGCCGGAAATGCGCAGCTTTCTGGCCGATAAAACCGGCCTGAATCCCAGCGGCTTTTTTAC
Organism: Candidatus Limiplasma sp.; assembly: GCA_963675655.1. Taxonomy (GTDB): domain Bacteria; phylum Bacillota; class Clostridia; order Christensenellales; family Aristaeellaceae; genus CAXXOK01. Next base: position 2,151,016 of record OY776489.1, on the reverse strand, counting down.
CGTAGCGGTAGATGCCATTCCCAAAAACGAAGCCGGAAAAACCCTGTACAAGGAGCTGGAAACACACGATGACTGAGCCTTTGGCGCTCGTTTCCCTGCCGCCCTATCAATGGGCGAGACCAGAAAAAGACGCCTTCTTAACTGCGGAGCTTACGGCGCTTAGCCGCCACCACGCGGCACATTGCCCAGAGTATGCCCGTATGCTTGCCGCCACGCAAACAGATTTAGCGCAGATTACGGATTACCGCCAGCTGCCTGCATTGCCTGTGCGGTTATTTAAGCAGTTTTCGCTGAAAAGCGTAGCGGAGGATGCCCTCTCCAAAACCGTTACCAGTTCCGGCACGACCGGCCAACAGGTAAGCCGCATCTATCTAGACCGTGAAACCGCAGCCCTGCAAAGCAAGGTTCTTGCGCGGATTATGGAAGATACGTTGGGCGGGACGCGCCTGCCCATGATCATCGTGGATAGTGCCGCCGTGGTTAAAAACCGCGCCATGTTCACAGCGCGCGGCGCGGGAATACTGGGCTTCAGCATGTTCGGCCGGGATAAAATATACGCGCTTAATGACCAGATGCAGCTGGATGTGGAAGGACTTCGCACCTTTATCCAAAAGCACGAAGGCGAGCGTATTTTTCTGTTTGGGTTTACTTTTATCGTCTGGCAGCATTTTTATAAGGCGCTCAAACGCGACGGTATTACGCTAAATTTGCAAAACGCGGTGCTGGTACACGGCGGTGGCTGGAAGAAACTGGCCGATCAGGCCGTAAGCCCCTCCGCTTTCCGGGATGCGCTGCATACCGTATGCGGCATTGACCGCGTGCTGGATTATTACGGCATGGCCGAGCAAACCGGCTCAATTGATATGGCATGTGAGTGCGGGCATCTGCACACTTCCGTCTGGTCGGATGTCGTCATCCGCCGTCCGCAGGATTTTTCCGTTGCGGATATTGGGGAGAAAGGGTTGATCGAGGTCGTCAGCGTATTGCCGCGCAGTTACCCCGGACATGTGCTGCTCACAGAGGACGAGGGTCGCATTTTGGGTGTGGATGATTGCCCCTGCGGTCGCAAGGGCACGTATTTTGAAGTGCTTGGCCGCGTGCAGCGCGCCGAGTTAAGGGGGTGCAGCGATACCTATGAGCAAAAGTGATTCCACCGCTATGCCTGCGGTTCGCACGCGCTGCGGCCCTGCCGATCCGCGTATGGCAGCCCGACAGCCTTCGCTGCCACCATTTGATGATAAGGTCACAGCTTTCTTAGCCGACCTTTCCGCTTCTCTGCTGAAAGATCCGCGTACCAAGGCGTATCCAGATATCGCAACCTTCGCGTTCTTCTGCCGCAAGGCTAACCTGCAGCGGCTGCAAGCCGGCTATGGCGATCTGGCGGATCGGCTGGGGCGTGGGCTTACGTTTCATATTGCGCCGGGCAATGTGCCCATGAATTTTGCCTATTCGCTCACTGCCGCGCTGCTGGCGGGCAATGCGTGTATTGTGAAAGCCAGCAGTAAGGATTTTATGCAAACCACGCTGGTCTGCGAAGCGATGCAAACACTATTAACCGGAGTACACAGCGCGCTGCTTCCCTACGTTTCGGTCGTAGAATACCCGCGCGAAGCACAGGAGATTACCGCGGTATTCAGCAGCCTATGCGATGTGCGCATCATCTGGGGCGGGGATGAAACCATCCGCCGCGTGCGTATGGCGCCGCTTGCCCCCCGCGCGTTTGATATTACTTTTGCCGATCGCTGGTCGGCGTTGGCGCTGGGCGCGGAAGCCTTAGCCGCCATGGACGATGCGGCGCTGCAAGCTGCCGCACAGGGTTTTTATAACGATACATATCTGTTTGACCAGAACGCCTGCACCGCCCCGCGGCTGATTTATTGGCTGGGCGATGGCGAAACCCTGCAAATCGCGCAGAAGCGCTTTTGGTCGGCGGTACATGCATATGCTGCACCCCGCTACCCCATCGACCCCGTAGTGGCGGTGGATAAACGGACAGCGCTTTACACCGCGGCACTCACCCTGCCGGATGCCACACTGGAACCCATGCCAGATCATCTGGTTGTACGGATTCGTCTGGGCGCACTCACCCCGGAAGTGACGGATTTTCGCTGTGCAGGCGGGTGTTTTCTGGAATATGCCGCCGAAACGCTTACGCCGCTGGCACCGCTGTTGTCCCAAAAAGCGCAAACTCTTTCCGTACTTGGGGTGGACGCACAAACCGTGCTCCGCTTCGTGCTGGCAAACGGCGTACGGGGTGTAGACCGCATTGCCCCAGTTGGGCATACGCTGGATTTTTCGCTGGTGTGGGACGGGTATGATTTAATCCAGACCCTCTCGCGCCGCGTTACCGCATAACCATCCGGCAAGCAGCCGCCATCCCTTTCGCCCCCTATTCTCCCCTTCAGAGGTGTAACATGTCAAAACCATTGCTTTCTTTCGTGGTTCCCTGCTATCGCAGTGCCGATACCATTGCCATCGTCGTCAAAGAAATTGCCGATACCGTCGCGCCCCGCGCCGCGGAATACGACCATGAAATCATACTCATCAACGATGGCAGCCCGGATAACGTAGCCGAAGTCATCACTGGCCTTTGCGAGCAATATCCGCAGATCGTTTTTGTGAATTTAAGTCGCAATTTTGGCCAGCACAGTGCCATTATGGCGGGATTTTCTCACGTGCGGGGCGATATCGTCATCGCGCTGGATGACGATGGACAAACCCCCGCCGACGAGTGCTTCAAGCTGATCGATAAAGTCAGCCAAGGATACGATATTGTCTATGCGGAATATCCCAAACGCAGGCAAAACCTGTTTCGCAATTTGGGCAGCCGTTTTAATTCGGCATGCAACCATTTCTTTTACGGGCAACCCAAGGATTTGAGCGTCAACAGCTATTTTGCCTGCCAACGCTTTGTGGTGGATACCGCCCTGCAATACCCCAACCCCTTTCCTTTCATTACAGGGCTTTTGTTCCAAAGCGTCAGCCGCTATTGCAATGTGAAGGTCAACCATCGCCAGCGGTTACAGGGGCGCAGCGGCTATACGCTGAAAAAGCTCATTTCCCTGTGGACCAACGGGGTAACGGCTTTTTCCATCAAACCGCTGCGATTGGCAAACTATCTGGGTTGGTTTACCTCCATCATCGGTTTTATCTTCGCGCTTGTTACAGTGATTCGTAAAATTGTAACGCCGGATATCGAAGCCGGTTGGTCGTCCACCATCGCAGTGTTGCTGGTGCTGGGCGGTGTGATCATCGCACTTATCGGCATCGTCGGCGAATATATCGGGCGCATCTACCTTAGCATCAACCGCTACCCGCAGTATGTAGTGCGCAATGTGGTGGACCACCGCGATGAGGATGCAGGAGAGGATAGTCGGCAATGAAGACGCTTCATGCAACGTTTGAAATGGATAACCTCGGCGTAAACGCCTATGAAACGCGCATCGAGCCGGAGGATACACCGCAGGAGTATGCCCGCGCAGAGCAAACCATGCTGGCCGAAGGCGCGCAATATTTGGTGGTGAAAACGCCCGTAAACGACGCCCGCTGGCTCTTCGAACTGCCAAAGCTCGGGTATCAGTTTGTGGAGACGGTATTCCACGTTGCCATGCGCAAACGCGAGTATCATCCGCCAACCACGCTTACACGGCTGGATCGCGGGCTTTCGGTCGTTCATCGCACCGAAACGGCCGATCTGGATCGGGTTTTTGCCTTGATACGCGCGGGTGTGTTTAAAAGCGATCGTGTATCCATTGATCCGGCTTTTACACTTCAGCAGTCCGGCAACCGCTATGCCAATTGGCTTAGGCAGATGCTGCGCGGCGGCGCGCTGCTGTTTGAAGTGCTGTCCGGCGAAAAGCCCATCGGTTTTTTTGTGATCACCCGCGTGGATGAACAAACCGTTGACCCCGTACTGATGGGGTTGTATGATGAGGCGAACGATCGCGGTCTTGGCGCGCTGCTGCACAAGAAGATGCTGGACACCTGTTTTGAGCAACCCTGTACCCGGCTTACCTCCACCATCGTCAGCAACAACGCCAAGGTGCTGCGCGTATACGTAAACGCGGGCGCATCGATCGCCGATACGCAATATACCTATGTAAAACATGTCGCGCCCAACCCGGGCGAGTGACCGCAATACGGGAGGAACCCAGATGAAACCCGAAACATTCACTGCCCGCCAAAAACTGGAACAGCTATTGCACGTTCCGGTAAAGGATTACCTGCTTTTACATGCAACGCTGTTCCTATACGCCATTGCCAGCGTGTTTGCTAAATCGGCAGGCATCAATCTTTCTAACCAAGCTATGACGGCAGTCATTATCTTTCTGGGGCTGGAAGTCGCTACCTTGGGCGTGTATGCCATGTTATGGCAGCAAACGCTCAAGCGTATGCCGCTAAGTTACGCTTACAGCAACAAAGGCATTGTTACGTTATGGTCGTGTCTGTTTGGTTTGCTTTTCTTCGGCGAAAGTTTAACGCTTGGCAAGGGCATTGGTATTGCCATCGTGCTTGCGGGCGTATATCTGGTGGTGAGCGATCATGAGTAGCGGCGCGATTATCTACCTAATTACTCCGCTGGTTGCGGCTGTCTCCCAGTTGATGCTTAAGCAAGCGGCGGATAGCCCAGCCTATACAGGCATCTGGTTTTACCTGAATTTTAAAGTCATCTTCGCGTATATTTTATTTTTTGGCTGCATGCTGGCCAACATTATTGCGCTGCAAACGCTGGATTTAACGGTAGCAAGCGTATTGGAGGCTTCGGGCTTTCTGTATGTTATGGTGCTGGGCAGGCTGTTTTTGAAAGAAAAAATCACTGCGCGCAAGTTGATTGGAAACGCGCTGATCATCGCGGGTATTCTCGTCACGCTGATTGTATAATCGTTGGGAGTGTTGCTATATGAAGCATTTAGGTACCGCCACACTTAAAACCGACCGGTTAATACTGCGCCCCTTCACGCTGGAAGACGCACCTGCCATGTACCGCAATTGGGCCAGCGATGACGAGGTAACCAAGTACCTGACATGGCCTACTCACAGCAGTGTGGATGTATCCCGCGCGGTACTTGCCGATTGGACAGCGCATTATGCAGATGCCGATTTCTATAACTGGGCCATTGCGCTTAAAGAAATCGGTGAGCCCATCGGCAGCATCGGCGTTGTGCGGTGGGACGAACGTGTGGCTTCGGCGCACATCGGCTATTGTATCGGCAGGCGATGGTGGCGCCAAGGCATTACCAGCGAATCGCTGGAAGCTGTAATCCGTTTCCTATTTGAACAGGTAGGTGTAAACCGCGTGGATTCGCGCCACGACCCCAAAAACCCCAACTCCGGCAGGGTCATGGCGCACTGCGGTATGCAAAACGAAGGCACTCAGCGGCAGGCCGACCTGAACAACCAGGGTATTTGTGATTTTACTACGTATGGTATATTATCACAGGAGTATTTCCGCCGGTAACCCATGAGCCCACAAGCGGCCGCAAACCCTGCGGTTCGCGTTGCAGATAGAAGGAGGAACCTAACATGCAGACCCAACCCGCCACCCCGAAAAAACCAGTTATCTTCTCCGGCATCCAGCCCTCCGGCACGCTGACGCTTGGCAATTACATCGGCGCGCTTCGCAATTTTAAACTGCTGGAAGATGATTACGATTGCGTATACTGCGTAGTCGACCTGCACGCCCTCACCGTTCGGCAGGATGCGGCGCAGCTGCGCCGCCGCTGCCTGGAACTGGCCGCCATCTACATGGCCGTTGGCCTGGACCCGGACAAAAGCCTGATTTTCTGCCAAAGCCATGTGAGCGCACACGCGGAGCTATCCTGGATTTTAAACTGCTATACGTATATGGGCGAGCTTTCGCGCATGACACAGTTTAAGGACAAAAGCGCCAAACACGCGGATAACATCAACTCCGGGTTGTTCACCTACCCTGTGCTTATGGCGTCGGATATTCTTTTATACCAAAGCAATCTGGTGCCCGTCGGCGCCGATCAAAAGCAGCATATGGAAATCACGCGCGATATTGCCCAGCGCTTCAACGGTATTTACGGCGATGTATTCACTATTCCAGAAGTGTACATCGGCAAGGTCGGCAGCCGGGTGATGAGCCTGCAGGAGCCGACCCGTAAAATGAGCAAATCCGACCCGGATGAAACCTTCATTTCGCTGCTGGATAAACCGGAGGATGTGCGCCGTAAGGTAAAACGCGCCGTCACCGACAGCGACAACGAAATCCGCTTTGACCCGGAAAACAAGCCCGGCGTCAGCAACCTGCTTTCCATCATTGCCGCGCTCACAAACGAACCGATGGATAAGCTGCTCAACGAGTTGGACGGGTTGGGATACGGCGAGCTGAAAAAGCGGGTCACTGATAGCGTGATTGCAACACTGGAACCCATACAGTCCGAATTTAGCCGTATCATGGCCGATAAAGCGACGCTGCAAGCCATTCTCGACCGTAACGCGCAGGAGGCTTCCCGCCGTGCCAACCGTACGCTGAACAAAGTAAAGCACAAGGTTGGTTGCGCTCCCCACGCCAAAACCTGACGAAACCCCTACAACCAAAAAGGAGCAAACCTATGAGTATCAACCGCGAATTTGACGTCATCATCATCGGCGCTGGGCCTGCCGGCATCTTTACCGCACTGGAAATGACCAAGTGCAAGCCGGAAAGCCGCGTATTGATTGTGGATACCGGCCGCGCCATCAGCCACCGCACATGCCCTGCACGTATTAACGGGCAGTGCGCCCATTGCGACCCCTGCGCCATCGTACATGGCTGGGCGGGCGCGGGCGCTTTCAGCGATGGTAAGCTAAGCCTGAGCGACGAGGTCGGCGGGCAGATCAGCGAGTATTTAGGCCACAAGCGTGCCATGGAGTATATCGGCCGCGCGGATGAACTATACCTGCATTTCGGCGCCAGCTCCACGGTGCACGGCAACGATGAACGCCGCGTTGAGGAAATCGCCTACCAGGCCAGCCGCCACAATATCCGGCTGATTCCCTGCCCTGTCCGGCATTTGGGCACGGAGAACGCGGGGCCTGTGCTGGGCGCAATGCACGACCATCTGGTGCAGAATACCAACACGACGTTTATGGAGCTGACGACCGCACGGGAGATTATTGTCGACAACGGCCACGTTACCGGCGTACGCATTGAGCCGCGCGGCGGCGAGCCGTTTATCGCCAGCGCGCCCTATGTGGTCGCCGCGCCGGGTCGCGGCGGTGCGCAGTGGCTTTCCGAAACAGTGAACCGCCTCGGCCTTCGCACCAAAAACAACGAAGTGGACATCGGCGTTCGCGTGGAAGTGCCAAACGCCATTATGGACGGCTTAACGCAGGATCTGTATGAGGCCAAGCTGGTCTATTATAGCGATACGTACGAAAATAAAGTGCGTACTTTCTGCATGAATCCCGGTGGCGAAGTAAGCCAGGAGCATTACGAAGGCGGCATCGCGGTCGTAAACGGGCATAGCTATGAAGACCCTGCCAAGCGCACTGGAAACACCAACTTTGCCTTGCTGGTCAGCACCTCCTTCACCGAGCCCTTCAACCAGCCGATTGAATACGGACGGTATATCGCCAAGCTTGGCAACATGCTCACCGGCGGGCCGATTATGGTACAGCGCCTGGGCGATCTGCTCAAAGGCCGCCGTACGGACGCAAGTCGCCTGCGCAAATCCACCACCATCCCCACGCTTTCCACGGCGGTAGCGGGCGATTTAAGCTTTGTGCTTCCCGCCCGGCACCTGACCAGCATCATCGAGGCGCTCCGGGCGTTTGACCATCTTGCACCGGGATTGTACAGCCAAAATACGCTGCTCTATGGCGTGGAAGTCAAATTCTACTCCAGTAAAGTACTGGTCAACAAAACGTTTGAAACCGCGATTGAAGGGCTGTATGCCATCGGCGACGGCGCGGGGATTACCCGCGGGCTGATGCAAGCCAGCGCCACCGGTATGGTCGTAGCGGATGACATCGTCAGCAAAGCCTGATCACATAACGGTTCAGAAAAGCCTTGCGCAAATTGCGCAAGGCTTTTCTTTTCACTTTTTGGTGTTTGTTTTTACTGTAAAAACCGGCTGATTGCCAGTTGGTTGGTTTTTAGATTTGGCACCAATACATCCATACCGCTTACTCTTGTGCTTTTGTATCCGTCGCGTACGGGTATGGTAAGGCTGTCCCAAGTAACCTTCCGCAGGGAAAACAGCACCGGTATCAGGCTGGCGGCATCCGCCATGGTCAGGTTCGTTTTCACATCGCCGTACGCCTGCGTCAGGATCGACATTAGCGTGATTGCGTCCATCTCCCGTATACGCACGTAAATGGCTTCCATCACTTTGCGCTGGCGGCTGACGCGGGTAAAGTCGCTGTCGATTTTCCGAATACGGCTGAAACACAGCGCCTGCTTGCCAGTAAGACGCTGCGAACCGGATGCTTCCAGCACTTCATCCATTTTAGGATAGCCGTTTTGCGTATTATAGTATTTCAAAATCGAGTTCAGCTGTTTACGCTCCTGCTCGCTCACTTCAACCGTTACGCCGCCCAACCGGTCGATTACCTCCACCATGCGGGAGAAATTCACAGCCACCCAACCGTCCACGGTTACACCAAAATTATTTTCCAGCGTATCTACCAGCAAGTCTGCGCCGCCATATACATAGGCCGCATTCAGGCGGGTCTTTCGGTACCCGGGAATGGCAACATATAAGTCGCGCAGGAATGAAATCATCTTGATCTGCTTGCGCTGCGTATCTAGCTGCGCGACAATCATGGTATCGCTTCGGCCGCTGCTGGCGCTGGTATACGAATCGGTACCGATAAGCAGAATACGGATGCACGTCTGCTCCCCCAGCAATATCTCTTCCCCTGCTTTATCTGCCTGCGCGTCATGCTCCAGCATGTCTTGAACCGCGCTTAGCGAAGATGTCGGCGCTTCCGGTTTTTCCGTCGGCAGCGCCTCCTGCATCTGCGTAAGCGAAGCAGGCGGCAATCCCTCCGCCTGCGCAAAGAGAGCCGGGCCAACGGGCAGAATACCACTAAGCCATAAAAGCGAAACCATCCCCATTACTGCGATTCGCCTGCCTATGTCCATTGGTCTTCCTCCCGCGGCTGCGGTTTACAGCGGTTCAGGTATAATCCGTATCAAACTGGACGACGATCTCGTACCGCGCATCCAGCGTTTTAGCATACCGGGCCAGTTTGGCACGCAGCCCTTCCTGATCGGTATAACTATCCGGCAGCATACAGTCAAACACCAGATTCACCTGCTTCTCCCCCGGCACCATGCGAAAATCATGCAGGCTCAGCCGTTGGTCGATCGAGGCCAGATACGTACTCATCTGCTCATGCACCCGGTTCACTTCCGGGTCATCGGTTACGGTAGGGTCCATGTGGATGCACACCGTAATACCCAAATCATTTTGCAGGTCACGCTCGGCCCGGTCAATGGTTTCGTGTACGGCTACAATATCTCCTGTGGCGCTGACTTCCGCATGTACGGAGGCTACGCAGCGGCCGGGGCCATAATCGTGCACCACTAAATCGTGCACTCCGCTGATACCCTCGTAAGAAAGCAGTTTTTTCTTAATATCACGCGTGATGGATGGGTCCGGCTTTTTTCCCAATAAACGGGTAATCGTGCTTCTGGTAACGTCAATCCCCGTTTTCAGCACAAACAGCGCAACCAACACGCCCATGTAACCGTCAATGCGCCAGCCAAACCACTTTTGCAACAGCACGCTTAACAGTACCGCACTGGTAGCCACCACATCGCTCAGGCTGTCCTTGGCGGCGGCAAAAAGTGTTTCGCTGTTAATGGCTACGGCAATCGTACGGTAATAGAAAAAAAGCCATAGTTTTGCCAGTATGGATACGATCAGCAGAATAATCACCAGCAGACTTACCGCCAGCACCGCGGGCAACACGATTCCGGAAATGCCTTCCTCCAGCAGCTTGATGCCTGCGCTGATAATAAGCACGCCGATCGCCAGCGCGCCGATGTATTCCATGCGTCCGTGGCCAAAGGGATGCTCCTTATCGTTCGGCTTGCTTGCCATGTGTACTGAGATCAGCGACATAATGCTTCCCGCTGCGTCCGATAAGTTATTGGCAGCATCCGCTGTAATCGCCAGCGAACCGCTGATGATGCCCAATACAAACTTGGTTGCCGAAAGCAATATATTGATAATGATGCCCGTAACCGAACCCAAACGTCCATATTCAGCCCGGACTTTTTGATTGTTTATTTCGGTGTGGTTTTTCACAAAATGACGAATCAACCATCGCGTCAAAAAAGTTACCCCCTCCCGGGCTATCCTTTCCGCCCGTAACTACATCCGGCTTCTATTCGGTTTCTATTATTTCCCGGACGCTTTCGTATATTATAACAGTTTTCCGCGCCCTTGTGAATGATTATCGCGCTTCTGGCCGTTCTATTGCTAAATATAGAACTTGCAAATCGGCTAACGCTTGGCAGGCGTATGTGTGTTCGCATTTTGTTTGCCCCCTGCATTGACGAATGGTCTGCGCCGCCTTATAATAGAACGGAAACTGTAAATGGCTTATTAGCTTAAGAAGGAGACTCCATGGACGCGATCGCTACCCCGGGCATGTGGAAACGAACCCTGTGGCAATGTCTCGCGTTTGCCGCACTTTTACTGAGCGCTTATTTATTTGTGCCGCTGGCGCCTTTCATCGCGCTTACGCTTCCGTTAATCGTATGCCCCGCTTATGAACAGGGCGACGAATGGTTTGCATTGCTGCTGCCGCTAGCGCCCGCCCTCGCCTTTGTACTGGCTGGCGGAGATTTAGTTATCGGCGTGCTGCTTTTACTTTGTCCATACTTATGCTTGTTGTTTGCCGCTCTTGGGCGTCGCAGACGCATGCCCTTTCATACGAGTATCGCATTGGCGGCGGCGGCTTTTTTACTCAGCGCGCTCGGTCTGTTGCTGCGGTTAACCGATTTGCTGGGCAGCCCGCTGTTTACCCAGCTTTCTAACACGGTGATTACGGCGATACAGCAATCCTCCATGAGCGGCAGCATTCTATACCGTCTGGCACAGGTGGGTTTCCTGCCGATTCCGGACGCGTACGCCAACAGTATTGCCTGGCAGTTTGGCAACCTGATCCTGATCAGCCCGGCGCTAAAGCAGGAATTGCTTAACATGCTTCGCCTCCGCCTGACCGAAGGGTTTTCCACGCTGATTCCATCCATGCTGGTGCAGGGCGCCCTGATCATTGGGCTTTTTACCGCTTTACTTACCGCGCGCACGCGAGTGCGCAAGAGCGAAAAGCCGACGCTGGCGCCTGCTTTTCGTGCGTTGAACCTGTCCCGGCGCGAACAGGGCTATATGCTGCTGCTGTGCGTTATTACGTTGTTCACAGCATTTTCGAGCCAGTCTTTCTATTCGCTCCTGTCCTCGCTTACGTATGCGGGTTTTGCAACCGTCTACAGGCTGCTGGGAGCTGCGGTATTTGTATTCTTACTCTCACGCCGCCACCCGGAAAGAAAGGTTTTATACGGGTTTTTGGCCGCACTGCTGTATCTGGTAATGCCAATCGTATTGTTCGTACTTGGCATAACCGATCAGTTCATTCACCTGCGTGCTATACGCCCGAATCATCATAAGGAGGAACTCTGATTATGAAAGTGATTTTGCTTACGGACGTAAAGGGAACCGGCAAGAAAAGTGATATTCTCAACGTGTCGGACGGCTTTGCGCGCAATTACCTTTTTCCCCGGAAATGGGCCATGGAGGCTACGCCCGCTGCCGTAAAGGAAGTGGAGCGCAAGCATGCGCTGGATGAGAAAATGGAGGCCGAACGCCGTGCCGAAGCCAACCAGAAAGCTGCGTTGCTGAAGGGGAAAACCATTCAGATCAAAGCCAAATGCGGTGATAAAGGCCGCCTATACGGCAGCATAACCACGCAAGAAATTGCCAACGCTTTGCAGGAACAGCACGGCGTAGAAGTGGATAAGCGCAAAATTGACTGCGCGGCGATTCGCCAGACCGGCGAATATGAAGCAACCGTATCGGTGTACACCGGTATATCCGCTAAAATGAAAGTGATCGTAACCGCCGGCCAATAAAAGCCGAAGGTTTGCAGTACGCAACAAAACACATTTCTCTCCCCGCCTTAGTCTGGGAGGATGAAGGAGGCGAACCGGCATGGACGAACAGGAGCTGATGCGTTTGGCTCCACCCAATAGCGTGGACGCGGAACGTTCCGTGCTGGGGGCCGTTTTGCAGGATTCCGGTGTTGCGACCTACGTATTTGAAACTCTTTCCGCAGAAGACTTTTACACTGCTGAGCACCGTGAAATTTTCGATGCGATGCACACGCTGAACATCGCTACGTCGCCAATCGACTTGATGACCGTCGGCAATGAGCTTTCCCGTCGCGGCACGCTGGACGGCATTGGCGGTACCGCCTATTTACTGGAATCCTACCGTTATGTACCGACTACCGCCAATACGCGTTCTTATGTGCAAATCGTGCAGGAAAAAAGCACGCTGCGAAAGCTTATCGCCGCGTGCCGCAAGATCGAGCAGCAATGCTTCGGGCAAATGGACCCGTTGGCGGATGTCCTCAAGGATGCTGAGCGGGTGATCTTTGAAATCATCATGAAACGCGGCGGCATGGAAGCGCTGCAGCCCCTGAACATCGTGCTGGTAAACACCTTTGATAAAATCGAAGAGATGAGCCGTTTAAAGGGGAAAATCGCGGGCGTTCCCACCGGGTTATACGATTTGGATCGAACCTTAACCGGCCTGCATGGCGGCGAACTGGTTATCGCCGGAGCGCGTCCCGCCATGGGTAAAACGGCGCTGGCGCTTTCCATAGCGCATTTTGCGGCGGTGAAAACCCGCAAGTGCGTTGCTATTTTCAGCATGGAAATGCCGCGCGAGCAAATTGGCATGCGTATTCTCAGCAACGCTGCCAGCATCAACATGCAGCGCATCCGCAATGGTATGCTCAGCGACGACGAGTGGATGAAGCTGGGCGATTGCCTAAACTATCTAAGCACCTGCCGCATCTTTATTGACGATACGCCCGGCCTGACGCCTTCGCAGGTACGCAGCCGTTCACGACGGTTGATGATCGAGCAGGGGCTGGATTTGATTGTGATTGACTATCTGGGGTTGATGAACGCAGATAAACGCGTGGAAAACCGCCAGCTTGAAGTAAGCGAAATCAGCCGTGGGTTAAAATCCACCGCACTGGAACTCAAAATACCTGTTTTGGCCTGCGCGCAGCTGGCACGTGCCAATACCAACCGTGCCAACAAGCGCCCGCAGCTCAGCGACCTGCGTGATTCCGGCAGCATCGAGCAGGATGCCGACGTTGTGCTGTTTATCCACCGCGAAGGATACTATCAATCGGAAACCCAAGAGGAGAATAAAGTAGACGATACCGCCGGCGAGATTATCGTTGCCAAACAGCGTAACGGTCCCGTAGGCACCATCAACGTCGAGTGGCAGGCAGAGTTTGCCCGCTACGTCAACCTCCCCGGCACCCGTGTGCCGATGTATGCCGACGATCTACAGGAATGAGGAACAAAATGCAGCAGGAAACAATCGGTTCTTTACAAAAAGATATAAAGTTTGAAGGCTTTTTACTCGTCCGTTCCAGCGACCAGCGTACTGGCGGGAACGGCGGTAAATATTTGGATATGACGCTGGTTGACCGCACCGGGGAAGTAAACGCCAAAGTGTGGGATGGCAACGTACCGCCGCCCGCGCCCGGCAGCGTAATTAAAGTACGCGGTACAACGCTGGAGTATAATGGCAGGCTGCAGCTGCGTGTGGAAAAGCTTCGCGTAATGGAACCTGATGACGATGTGGATATGTCGCTGTTAACACCCTGCGCCCCCGACAGCCCGGAGGATATGTTAGCGGAGATTAAAGCAGCGCTGGAAAGTATGCAGAGCGAACCGTTGAAAAAAATCGTGCGGGAAATGCTCAACCATTGCTATGAAAGGCTGGTTTATTTTCCGGCGGCGCAGCGGATACACCACGCAGAGCGCAGTGGGTTGCTGCACCACACCACTGGAATGCTCCGGCTGGCAAAAGCCATACTGCCTATTTATCCGCAGCTGAATGCCGATTTGGTGATTGCGGGCGTCATTGTGCATGACTTGTGCAAAACAGCAGAGATGGACAGCGATGTATTGGGCGTGGTGAAAGACTACACCGAGGAAGGGCTGCTGCTGGGGCACATCGTGATGGGGGTTTCACTGATTAACGAAGCCGCAAAGGCAGTGGATGTATCCGGCGAGCCGGTAACCCTGCTGTGCCATATGATGCTCAGTCATCACGGCGAAGAAGCCTACGGCAGCCCCCGAAAACCAATGTTCCCCGAAGCCGAAGCGCTGCATTGGATTGATTTGATGGATGCCCGCATGAACGAGATGCAAACCGCGCTGGACAAGCTGCAACAAGGCGTTTTCAGCGAGAGAATCTGGTCGCTTGAACGCAGATTGTACCATCCCCGGTATGATGAGCTGACGCCAGAAGGTTGACTGCTATTCGGCAAGATGATACAATGACGGTGCAATCAAGATGAAATATTGTATTACCCATAAAGAAACCGACGTATAACCCAACGTGTCAGAATCGGAGGGAACGAATATGAGGCGCAAATGGCTTGCGGTGCTATGTCTGCTGGCGGTCGCAGTGCTCCTGACCGGCTGTAACGGGCAGCAGGATAGCGGTACGCAAACTTTTACCGAAGTAACGCAATACCTTGGCCCTACCAATACGGCAACGCCTGTAGTAACTGCAAGCGCCAGCAACGATAGCAGTGTTTTTTCCAATAACCCTTATGTGGTTGACAATACCGCCACCGATTCCGATGCTGGCTTCACGGCATCGGACGCGCTTGGCGAAGAGGATAATCAGGACACCGGCGTATATGACGATACGACCGTTGTTTATGGACAGGCCGATGCAGATGCAACCGTATATCCCTATGCGGGAAGCTCTCCGATTCCGCTGTTGCCGATCGACGCGCCCTCCCCTACGCCGCGCGCAGCGCTTTCTTTTACCTACGTTGCCTATAACGTTCCTTCCTTGGGACTCAGCTTTGAAGGCCCCGCCGGCTGGGTTGCAAATGCCAGTGTCGATGGGATTTATACCCTTACCGAGCCGGAACAGCAAATGAAGGATAATCAACTAGGCATCGTCACCCTTTCCGCTTCCCCTGTTACCGCGAATTATTCCGAGACGGAACTGGCTACCGAGATCAAATCTCGGCTCAATAACATCAGCGCGACCAACTTTGTAGAATGGAAACCCAGTTATACCGCAACACGTTACCTGATGGGCAGCAAGGGCGTATATGCCAACTACAGCGGCAAGCTGGCCGATGGCACGGAGGTTGGCGGGCGGCTGCACGCCGTTACGATCGACAAGGTTCTATATTGTATTGAAATTACCTATCCATACGGGTTTAAAGACGATTACCTAAATATCTTCTCTCAGGTTCGCGAAACAATCACGCGGACCGGCACCTGACTTACCGTTTTATGGACGCGTGCGACTTTTGTTGTCGGCACGCGTCTTTTTTGACCCCGGCATGTTTGATCAGCTTTTCTGCATCGTTCTACCCGTTGCGACTGGAAGGAATGAACCGATAAATTCTTATTCTTCCCCCATGGAACTGCTTTGTTTCTATCAACCGTGCCATGCATAGCATATACATATCCCTGCAAAGGCGTTTGATTCCCCATAATGGGTAAAGAAAAACGCCTCCCCCGAAGGGGAAGCGTTTTACACACCTAACGGTGCGTTATCTTAGTACTGGTTGTTCTGACGAACACGCTCGTAGCAGTCACGGCAATATACCGGACGATCACCACGGGGCTGGAACGGCACCTGGGTGGTGGCGCCGCAACCGTCGCAGATTACTTCGTACATTTGACGCTCGCTACGGTTGGGGTTCTGAGAAGCACGGCGCGAAGCACGGCAAGCCGGGCAGCGGCTGGGCTCGTTCTGGAATCCCTTGTCCGCGAAGAACTGCTGCTCGCTGGCGGAGAATACGAATTCCACGCCACAATCGCGGCAGGTCAGCGTTTTGTCTTGATACATGATGGTTTCCTCCAAATCGTTAATCTGTGTCCCAGGTCTCCAGTGATTCGGGTGTGGGTTTCCAATCATTCGGACATAGATGAACGAAGGCGGAAGAACCTAAACCGCTTACTTTGGCTGGGTCAACGTGAGTATTATAGCATGATGGCAGGCATTTGTATACCACTTTACGGAAATTTCTTGTATCCAATTCCTTTAAAAACCTTTTAACTGCTGGTACGATTACCCAGTTTCATACAAGGGGCAACATTCACGTCCAACAGACACTTTTCAAATTTCAGGCTATCCTTTATAGTAAAATGTGTTTCATACTTGACGATTTAACTGAAAATTTTTACGATTTTTATGAGGTTTTATTATGGATTACATTGATCTGGGCCGTAGAATCCGAAAACAGCGCACGCTTCATGGCTGGACGCAGGAAGCTCTGGCGGAACGTGTGAATGTTTCCACGTCCTTTATTGGGCATGTGGAGCGCGGCACACGAAAAGCCAGTCTGGAAACCCTGGTCGCTATTGCCAACGTGCTGGATGTCAGCTTGGATTATTTGCTCTCCGGCAGCATTAACAACAGCGTCATCGGGCCTATGCCCCGTGGGTTAAACAGCCAGCAGCGCTCAGCGCTAAAAGAGATCCTTTCCACCATACAGGATAATTTATCCGAATGGGAAAAGGACGATTAATTACGCCGTTTTTCAAGCCCAACAGCATAAGCGAACCGCCGGTGTGTAAACCGGCGGTTCTTTTACATGCAAGCTTTAGCGTTATAAATCCACCAGCTGAGCTGGTGAGAATGAATTGCTTTAGCTTTCAGACGTAGGGCGAGGCGAATGACAAGTTGTTTGCCGTCCAAAACATAAACGCATGGATGATGGCTCGTTTACAAGCAGTAGCGCAATCATTGCAATTGATAGATCGTTCAGTGCGTCTTGAGACGCGGCCAGTAAATTCGCCTTGAAGGCGCGGTGCATACCACCGGCTTAGCCGGTGGTTGTGATTTGAAAAGGGTAATTTCTTTACCCGATCATCTCCGCTACAACATCCTGCATCGTATAGCGCCCTGCCGGTTTCCCCGCCAGGAAGCGGGCCGCACGCAGCGCGCCCTGCGCAAACAACGCACGGCTCTCCGCCCTGTGCGTCAGCAAGACCTGCTCACCATTGCCGTAAAAGCCTACTTCATGCTCGCCCGTTACGGTGCCGCCGCGTACCGCGTGCAAGCCAATCTCCGCAGGTGTACGTTTGGCATCCCGTCCATACCGTCCATATATCGGCTCAACAGCTCCGCTTTTTGTTTGTTTTACCGCGTCATACAGCATCAGCGCGGTACCGCTGGGGCTATCCAATTTCCGGCGATGGTGTTTTTCCACAATTTCCACATCAAACCCGTCACCCAGTGCAGTCGCTGCCATTTCTGCCAGTCTGCGCAATACGTTCACTCCCAAGCTCATATTGGCGCTTTGCAAAATCGGCATGGTTTGTGCAGCTTCTGTAATGCTCGCAAGCTCCGCTTCGGTATATCCGGTAGCGCATAAAACCAACGGCATCTTTGCTTTGCTTGCGTAGCTGAGTAGCCCGGGCAGTCCATCGGCACGTGAAAAATCCACCAATACATCCGCCTGTACCGTAATCTGCTGATAGCTGATAACAATGGGAAAATCCGATGGCTGCCCCTGGTATGCCACATCCACGCCGCAAACGACGGTAACGCCTTCTTCCGCTGCGATGGCAGCCAGTTCATGCCCCATGCGCCCCATCGCGCCGCCAATGATGATATTCATAACCTGCCTCCGTTCGTCTGTGAAAAGAAGCCGGGCATACGCCCGGCCTTTATCGTCAATATTACTGTTGCACCGTAACGCCAAGGTCGATCAGTGCATCCCTAAGCTTGCTGCGGTTTTCAGCGCTTACGGGGATTAAAGGTAAGCGCAAGTCCCCGCTGCAAAGCCCCATCATTTCCACAGCCGCTTTACAGGGAATGGGGTTGACTTCTGCAAATAGAGCACGGATAAGCGGCAGCAGCTTCAGCTGCATCGCAAGCGCTTTATCCGTATCTCCCTTCAGGTAGCTCTGCGCCATTTCCGCCATTTCCGCGGGAAGCACATTGGCGACTACGGAGATGACGCCCTGTGCACCAAGCCCCATCAGCGGCAAAACCATATCGTCGTTGCCGCTGTACAGCGCTATCTTGCCATCCAGCCGGCGTACTTTTTCCATTACATACGGAAGGTTGTAGCTGCTCTCCTTGAGCGCGACAAACTTACCGCTGCCCACCAGCCGTTCCAACACCTCGGGGGAAATATCCATTCCCGTGCGGGAGGGCACGTTATAAATCATAATCGGGAGCTGCGAATGCTCGGCAATCTCCATGTAGTGCCGGTACAGCCCTTCCTGTGAGCTTTTATTGTAATACGGGGTCACCACCAGCTGCGCGGCGCAACCCAGATTTTCATACCGTTTTGCCGTATCAATCACCGATTGCGTGCAATTGCTGCCGGTACCCGCAACCACCGGAACCCGACCGTTTACGGCACGGATCACCGTGCGAACAGTCAACTCCCGTTCATCCGGCGTCATGGTTGTCGGTTCGCCGGTTGTACCGCACACGATGATAGCCGCTGTTCCAGCTTCCATCTGCCTATTTACCAAGCGTTCAATCGCTGCCGTATCTACCTTGCCGCTTGTAAAGGGCGTTACCAACGCCACCGCACTGCCTTGAAACAAAGTTGGCATAGGGTCGACCTCCTCCCAAACTGCCCGTACCCGACACGGCCAGACCTATCTGCCTACCGCCGGTAACAGGTCGTTCCCTTGTTGTCTTGGCCAATTGGCCAATGTCATTTGGGTTGGATGTAGCCCTGTTTACACAGGTATTCCGCGCTGAGCACGCCGCCGCCCGCCGCACCGCGCAGGGTGTTGTGGCTTAGGCAAACAAATTTGTAATCAAACACCTTGTCCTCACGCAGCCGACCGATGCTGATGCCCATACCGTTTTCAAACTCACGGTCCAGCCGTGTCTGCGGACGGCTGGGATCCTCAAAGTATTGCAGGAACTTTGCAGGGCTGCTGGGCAAACCCATGCCCTCGGTGAGGGGATGGCAGTTCTCCCAGCGCTCCAGTATCTGTTCAATAGTAGGCTTCTTTGCAAACTTCACGCTTACCGCAGCCATATGGCCGTCGGAACATGCCACGCGTAGACACTGCGCGCTGATGTCCGGCGTTGCGGCATTTACGATCTGCTCATCTTCAATATGCCCGAAAATCTTCATCGGCTCGCGTTCGCTCTTCTCATCCTCGCCGCCAATGTAGGGAATCACATTATCCACCATTTCCGGCCAGGTTTCAAACGTTTTGCCCGCGCCGCTGATGGCCTGATAAGTGCAAACAATCACGCTCTGGGGCTCAAAATCCAAAAGCGGCCATAAGGCGGGCACATAGCTTTGGATACTGCAATTGGGCTTTACAGCGATAAAACCGCTCTTGGTACCCAGCCGTTTCCGCTGTGCGGCAATAATTTCCGCGTGTTCGCCGTTGATTTCGGGAATCAGCATGGGAATATCCGGCATTAAGCGGGTCGCGCTGTTGTTGCTGACCACCGGCGTTTCCGCTTTGGCATAGCGCTCTTCCAGCGCAAGAACTTCGTCTTTTTTCATGTCCACGGCGCAGAACACAAAATCTACCTGCGCAGAGACTTTCTCTACCTCGGCAGCGTCCTGCACGACCATATCGGCGATCGCCTCTGGAATGGGAGTCGAGGCAAACGCCCAACGTTTCTGTACAGCCTCGCGGTACGGCAGACCCGCGCTGCGGCTGCTGGCTGCCAAAACGGTTACCTTAAACCAGGGATGATTGTGCAATAGCAGCACGAAACGCTGCCCTACCATGCCCGTTGCTCCAATGATGCCGACACGATATTGTTGCATACCGAAAACCTCGTTTCTATTTGGGCGGCGGCTCAACATCAAAAAATGATGGAAGCCGCCTGCGTATACCAGCAAAGCATACCATGATCGACATCGCTTGTCAAACCATGTAGTGCTGGGAAAACCCGTTACTTTTTTGTCGCTTTTTATGTCTTTGCAGCGCCTTTTTCCGTTTTGCACAGGGGACGCCGCGCAGACCGAAAACTATTCCGTAAGCGCTTGATGCAGCAGCTCCGCCAATCGCTCGGGGTCGGCTTTACCGCGTGTAATCGCCATAGCTTTGCCCATCAGCGCTTTTTCCACGCTCACCTTGCCATTGCGGTAGGTTTCCACCATATCGGGGTTCGCTTCCAGCGCTTGCTTTACAGCGGCGATCAGCGCGGTATTATCGCCGATGGTAAACAGCTTATGCTCTTGCGCGTACGCGATGGGGTCCTGATCCTGTGTAAACAAGGCTGCCAGTATCTTCTTGCCGGTAGAGCTGTTTACGCGGCCATCCGCCATCAGATTGGAAAGCTTTGCCAAGT
The DNA here is from genome assembly GCA_963675655.1 of Candidatus Limiplasma sp. Lineage (GTDB taxonomy): Bacteria > Bacillota > Clostridia > Christensenellales > Aristaeellaceae > CAXXOK01. The sequence goes on along the minus strand of OY776489.1, from coordinate 2,130,479 downwards.
TGGCGGGCGCAATCGGCAAAGATTCGCGGCCTTCAAGCGATGCTTCCCCGCTTTTCTCGGCTTCGGTTGCCCGCGCACTCATCAGCGCGAACACCTCACCCTGCAACAGGTTAGCCACATGCACCGGCGATTTGGCAACAGCAGCCGCTTCTTCAAAATACTCCGCCAGCCAGCGTTCCGCAGTCAGCTGCTCGGCTGCATAAGCCGTCAGGTCGTACTGGCTGCGGTATGCTTCGCGGCGCGCATCCGGCAGTACCGGTATCGCATCCTGTATCGCCTGCATATCTTCATCCGTCAGGCGCACTTCCGGTAAATCCGGATCGGGAAAATAGCGGTAATCCGCGCTATTCTCCTTGCGTCGCATGGTGTAGGTCTTGCCTGTTTTCTGGTCGTAGCGCCGCGTTTCCTGCACAATCTCCTCGCCCGTCTCCAGCGCCGCTACCTGCCGCTCAAACTCGGCTTTGATCGCGCGTTCCACGCTCTGGAAGGAGTTGAGATTTTTCATCTCCGTACGAACGCCAAACGGCTCGCCCGGATGGTGGATGCTCAGGTTTACATCGCAGCGCAAGCTGCCTTCGTTCATGCGGCAGTCGCTCACATTGATATAGGTAAGAATGGCCCGCACCTTGCGCAGGTACCCCACCGCTTCTTCCGCCGAACGGATATCCGGCTCGCTTACGATCTCAATCAGCGGTACGCCGCAGCGGTTCATATCCAGCATCGTGCCATGCTCGTTGTCATGCATCAGTTTACCCGCATCCTCCTCAATATGGATGCGCGTAATGCCGATTTTCTTTTCTCCGCCTTCAGCCGTCTGCACGGTCAGCCAGCCGTTTTCGCAAATGGGGCGGTAAAACTGGCTGATCTGGTATGCCTTGGGCAAATCAGGATAGAAGTAGTTTTTGCGGTCAAACCGGCTGCGGTGATGCACATGGCAATTCAGCGCATAGCCCGCCATCGCCGCATGGCGTAATACCTGCTCGTTAAACACCGGCAGCGCTCCGGGCAGCCCCATACAGACCGGGCAAACATGGGTATTGGGCGGCGCGCCAAAATCAGTTTTGCAGGTGCAGAATACTTTGCTTTTCGTGTTCAACTCCACATGGGTCTCAAGCCCGATGACCATTTCCCAGCTCATGCCTTGTCGCCTCCCTTGCGCAGATGTTCGTACGGGCGCAGCCCAGCATTGGGCTGAACGGTTTTTTCGTAAGCCGATGCGATGGAGAGCAGCTTGGGCAGGCTATCCCGCGCACCCAGCAAGCTCATGCCGACGGGCAGAACCGCCTCTCCATCCTGTGCGGTGCCGCACGGTACGCTTACCGCCGGTAACCCTGCCAAGTTCGCGGGCACGGTGTATAAATCGCCCATGTACATTTCCATCGGATCGGTTGTTTTTTCGCCAAGGCGATAGGCAAAAGTCGGTGCGACCGGCGTAAGCAGCGCATTGCACATGCCCAACGCTTCGCCGAGTTCATAACGGAGCAATTCGCGCGCCTGCTGCGCTTTTAAATAATATTGATCCTGATAGCCACTGCTCAGTGCAAACGTACCCAGCATGATCCTGCGTTTTACCTCAATGCCGAAGCCTTCCTCGCGGCTTTTACGGTACAGCTCGTCCAAATCTGCATACTCTTTGGCGCGGTAGCCGTAGCGCACACCGTCAAACCGTGCCAGATTGCTGGATGCTTCAGCGCTGGAGAGTACATAGTACGCCGACAGCGCGTACGGCAGCGACGGAATGCTGACCTCCACGACCGTAGCACCCAGCGCGCGCAGCTGTTCGGCCGCCGCTTCCACCGCGTGGTACACCGGCATAGAAAGGCCTTCGCCAAAGCATTCTTTCGGCATTCCGATGGTTAACCCTTCCAGAGAATCAAGGGCTTCCAACGGATATTGCGGCGAAAGTGCCACGTCGCTGGTCGCGTCGTGTGTATCGTATCCGGCGATTACATTCATCACCATGGCTACATCCTCCGCCGTTTTCCCCAGCGGGCCGATTTGATCCAGCGAGCTGGCAAATGCCACCAGCCCATACCGGCTGACTGCGCCATAAGCGGGTTTCGCGCCGACCACGCCGCAGAAAGAGGCTGGCTGGCGGATACTGCCGCCCGTATCGCTGCCAAGCGTTACCGGCGACATGCCTGCCGCCACCGCCGCAGCCGCGCCGCCGGAAGAACCGCCCGGCACATGGGCAGTCGACCATGGGTTACGGCACGGGGTGAATGCGCTGTTTTCGGTGCTGGAGCCCATGGCAAACTCATCCATGTTTAGCTTACCCAGTATCGGCATGCCCGCCTCCTGCACCTTGATGACCGCCGTCGCGCTGTAGGGCGACACAAAATCGGCAAGCATTTTACTGGCGCAGGTGCATTTGTGTCCTTCCACCAGCATATTGTCCTTGATTGCAATGGGAATACCATCCAGCGGCGAAAGCGTTTTGCCCGCTTTCCGGCGCGCATCGCTTTGATTCGCTTCCTCCATGGCGGAAGCCGTATACACTTCCAGATAAGCGCCAATCGTATCGTTTTGGGCGGCGATGCTGGTAAGGTAGGCTTGCGTAATCTCCGCAGAGGTCATTTCGCCTTCCTCCAGCGCGGTTACCAGCTCGCGCACCGTAAGTTTACAAACATCGGGATAGGCTCGCATAGCGGGGCTCCTTTCCAGTCGGGGACAGCGTCCCCCGGTTTTATTGCGTAAAGGCAGCCAAGCAACGACTGTTATGCTTCGGTGCCGGAATCAAACGTTTCGGGAACAGTGATGTACGGTCCGCTGACGGTTTTTGCATTCAGCAGCACTTTTTCAAGCGGGAAGCTTTCGCGGGCAACATCCGGGCGCACATTGACACTGCGTTCATTACGCGGCCGCGGCGCCTGCGGCGCCTGCCGGTCCAGCGCGGAAAGTTCGCCTGCAAAATCCACAATGCCCAGAAAATCCTTATCCATTGCCTGCTCGTCGCTGGCGGACAGGCTAAGCATGCTCAGCAGCGCTGTATTGCGTACGGTTTCACGCGTCATCTGTTCCGCATGTTCGCGCTTCATTTCCTCTGCTACATTCACACCCAGCTTGAGTTCCTCAAGCTGCTTGGGGTCTACAAAATCCGGTGCGTTGGTCATTGGGCAGCTTGCATCTTTAATTTTAGGGAAGGCAATAACATCCCGCAGAGAGCTTGCGCCGGTCAGCAGCATGCACAGCCGGTCCAAGCCGAAGGCAAAGCCCGCATGCGGCGGCGTACCGAAGCGGAAAGCCCCCAGCATAAACCCAAAGCGTTCCTTGGCTTCCTCTTTGGAAAAACCGAGCGCGCTGAATACCTTGCTTTGCACGTCCGGCCTGTGGATACGGACGCTCCCACTGCCAAGCTCCACGCCGTTGAGCACAACGTCGTACGCCTGCGAACGTACCAGCGGTTTGGTAGCATCGTCCTGCATCAGGTCGATATCCTCTTCAAACGGCATGGTGAAGGGATGGTGCATCGCCGCGTAGCGGTTATCGTCCTTCTTATACTCAAACATGGGGAAATCCGTTACCAACGCGAACTGGAAGGTGTTTTTATCAACCAGTTCCATTAGCTCGCCGCAGCGCACGCGCAGCCCACTGAGCACTTTACGCACCAAATCCAATTGGTCGGCGCAGAACAGCAGGAAATCGCCAGGTTGCGCATCCATGCTTTTTTCCAGCTGTGCCCAGCTTTCCTCGCTGAAATACTTGGGCAAAATGCTGTTGATCTCGCCGTCCGCCTTATACAGTATCCAAGCCATACCCTTCGCACCCAGCTTTTGGGCATAGGTTGTCAGCTGCTCGATGGTGGTACGGGTAAAGCGGTTTCCGCCGCCTTTTACGTTGATGCAGCGCACCACGCCGCCATGCTTGATCGCATCTGTAAACACCCCAAAGGATGATTGCTGCGCCACCTCGCTTACATCCACAATCGGCAGATCAAAGCGTAAATCCGGCTTATCGTTGCCGTAGCTGTCCATCGCTTCCTGCCAGGTTAGGCGCTTGAAGGGCAGCCCCAGCGGGCGTTTCATCACACGCTCGAACAGCGTGGTGAACATGGTTTTGAGGAAAGAGAGAATATCCTCCTGCTCCACAAAGCTGCATTCCAAGTCCACCTGCGTAAACTCCGGCTGACGATCTGCACGCAAATCCTCATCGCGGAAACACCGCGCCACCTGATAATACTTGTCGATGCCGCCCACCATCAGCAGCTGTTTAAAAATCTGCGGGCTTTGCGGCAAGGCGTAGAACGTACCCGGATGGATACGGCTGGGCACCAGATAATCACGCGCGCCCTCCGGCGTGGACTTGGTGAGAATCGGCGTTTCCACCTGTAAAAAGCCCTGCTCATTCATAAAGTTCTCCGCTTCCCGCTGAAGATTGGCGCGGAAACGAAGCGCTTCATACATCCGGGGCCTACGCAAATCCAGATAACGGTAGGTAAGGCGCAGCTCCTCGCGCACCGGCTCGTCATCCGTCAGGGAAAACGGCAACGCCTCGGCGGCGGACAGCACTTCCATGCCGGTTGCAGCCAGTTCGACTTCTCCGGTCGGAATGCTAGGATTGTAGGTGCTTTCGTCTCGCAGGCGGATTTCGCCCGTGATGCGCACCACGCTTTGGTTGCGCAGGCGTTCGGCTGCGGCGAAACTTTCCGCATCCACGATGGACAAATCAAACACCGTTTGCAGTGTGCCTTCGCGATCGTGTACGTCCACAAAGATCACGCCGCCCATATCCCGGCGGGTGAGCACCCAGCCGCAAACGGTCGCCTGTTTGCCGATGTCCTCACGGCGCAGCGCGCCGCAGTACTGTGTACGATACATTTTGGCTTCCTCCTTGCTTGCCCGGCGGGATATAGAAAAACGCCTCCCGCCCCGATTACTCCGGGGCGGAAGACGTATATTTTACGTTTCCGCGGTACCACCCGCATTGGTCATATTGTTGACCCGCTCTTTGACGGAAACATCGCTGTCCAGCAAACTCTGGCTGCGAAATCTCCCTCCGCTGTATCGGGCGTACCCGTCCGTGCCTACTGCGCCGCAAGCGGCTTTTCAGGCGGATGCTCAGGGTTGTTCTTCACTCCGTTGAATCTGCCGCATTTTCAGCACCAGCGGCTCTCTGCAAGATTCCATGTCGGAGGTACTCCTCCCGTCATAGCCTTGCGGGAATTATACAAGCACAGCATGCGCTTGTCAAGCCGAAAACAGTAAAAAAACGGTAAGCATACGGCATGTGTATACTGGTAATTCGTTACATTTCCAACGCTGATATACCTTGACGCTCCTTTGGGCGAATGCTACAATGATTGAAAACTAAGCAATTCAAGCCTTTAGGAGGTTTTTATGAAAAAGCTGGTAGCATTATTACTCTGCTTGTCCCTGTGCCTTCCAACGGCCTCGCTGGGCGAGGACTTTCTGGTTGGTTCCGCGTCTTCATCCGGTAGTTCGTCCGCCTTTCAGGCGGCATTGGATTCATTAAACGAAGGGAGCCTGCTGGATGCAATTAACGCCTTCGCCGGCATTGGTTTTCAAAACGATGCAAACCGGTATGCCGATTATGCCCACGCGTTGCTCTATATGCAGCGCGATAATCCCGTTGAGGCGAAAAAACTACTTGCCGATCTGTCCGGCTTTCTGGACAGCGATTACCAACTGGCATTAGCCGAGGCTATGCAACTGCACCGTTTCGCACAGGATGATCAGTTCGGTTACGTTGGCAGCGACGGGAAATGGCAAATCGCACCCCAGTTTGATTGGGCCGAGAGGGTGTTCCGCAGCGAAAGCCTGCCTTCACATGACCGCGATACCACCGCATTCACCGCGGAGGATTTATACAGGGTCGCCGCCGTGTTTATGGGCACAACTGCAATAGACGGTACCGATGTACAGCCGCTGGACGGTAAATATGGACTTATCCGCAGCGATGGCACACTGGTTGTTCCGGTTATCTATACCGAAATTCTTTGGACGGTGAACGGCGTTGCCGCCGTAACGGACGGCGAAAGCTGCTACCTGTATAACCTCATCACCGCAAAGCGCATCGGCAATGCTTACGAAGAAATCGGCGCTTATAAAAACGGCTATATCACCGTAAAGCTGGATGGATTGTGGGGATACTTAGACCCCATTACAGGCGATTACCTTGGCGACGGCTGCGTATGGGAGACCGCGTTGCCTTTCAGTGATGGCTATGCGGGCGTATCGCTGGACGGCGATTACGGCTTTATTGATGAAAGCGGCAGCATCGCTATCGACCTGCAATACACCGGGGTTGCCTCTTTCAGCGAAGGGTTGGCCGGTGTACGGATTTCCAAGCGCTGGGGTTTTATCAACCCGCAAAATGAGCTGGTAATCAAGCAGGCTTATGCAGCGGTGCAAACCTTTCAATATGGAGCATGTGCCGTTAAAAAAAGCAGCAGTTGGGGATTAATAAATACCGACGGGAATGTAATACTACGCATTAAATACAGCGAAATTACCGATTTTGATCCCGTTTACCACCGTGCGTGGATACGGCAAAACAAGCTGTGGGGGTTGATCGCAACCGATGGCACCATCATTATCAAGCCGACCTGGAGCATCCGGGATGACTTTAATAGCAATACCCTCTGCCGTGTTGCGTATAAAAACAAGTACGGGCTTATCGATGCCAACGGAAAACTGCGCATTATCAACTCCTATACAGCCGCATCGCCCTTTTGCGCATCCTACGCCGCCGTGGTAGACCGTGAGGGAAATATTACCTATATCAATAAAACAATGCGCAGTTTCACCATCGATACAGACGTCCCCGTAGAATGTCGCTGCGGGTTCATCGAAGGGCGAAAGTTCATTGCGACAGAACAGACGGTTATCACTGAGGATGGAGAAACGCAAACCCTTACGGATACGCACATGCAGTACGCGCTATACGACCAGATCGGCACGCCTATCCCGGTTGTGGAGTATACGGCGCAATAACAATTTCATTCTCAATCACAACCACCAGCTAAGCCGGTGGTATGCACCGCGCCTTCAAGGTGAATTTACTGACCGCGTCTCAAGACGCACTGAACGATCTATCAATTGCAATGATTGCACTACTGCTCGTAAACGAGCCATAATCCATGCGTTTATGTTTTGGACGGCAAACAACTTGTCACTCGCTTCGCTCTACGTCTGAAAGCTAAAGCAATTCATTCTCACCAGCTCAGCTGGTGGATTTATAACGCTAAAGCTTGCATAAAACAGCCGCAGGCAAATGCCTGCGGCTGTTTGTGTAAATCCGTATATACTACCGTTTGCTTTGGCTTTTCGATACCAGATTGAGCACATACAGCAGCAAACGAAGCAGCGTTACAACAAAATCCAGAATATATTTAACAATATAATACCGTTGGAGCTTGGCAAACGCTTCGAGTTCCTCTGCGTTCATCAAGCCTTTTTCACGCAGTGCTTCCCGCGCCGTAGCGCCCGCTTTTTTCTCAGTTGTGATGGTAAATAGCGTATACACTGTCGCCGCCAGATAATACAGCAGCCCTATAATCGACGAAATCGTAGTCCATTGCCCGATGCTATGGCTGACAAGGTAATCAATCCCAGCACCAACAATCAGGATGATAATGAAGAACACAGGAGCAAACAGAAAGATGCCCCGCAGCGACTCCCGCACGCGAAACTGCGGATCACCTTCTTGATCCAGCAAAGCCAAGCCTGTTTTCTGCGTTGCCACACCGACAGCCGTTATACTGTTTCGGTTTGCGATGTTTTTTCGCAGAAATACCGTTTTGGCACGTCGGCTATAATAATTGCCGTATACCAGCGCACGCAGGAACCCGGCGGGTTTCACCTGTACATCCGCAAGTCCGCTTTCGTCCAGCAGTTTACGTGCCGTTTCCATGCCCGTGAGTCCGCTTTGCACCGGTTGACGATTATACTTCCAATATTTCAGCCCCAGTACCAGCGTCATCACCCCTGCGACGATAACCGCCAGCAGCAACAGCCCCAGCAGTACCAACGCAACGCCCAGCAGCGGATCGTTCCATGCGATGGTCGGATTGCTTTGCATAACGTCCGTAAACTCGTTCATTCCTGTTCCTCCTCGTCCAAATCAGCTTGTTGCATCCGTGTACTGGTTTTAACGTGTAGTCTTATCAGTGCAGCAGACGCGCGCGCTTCCAGTAGTAAATACATACCAGTACCGCCACAAGCACACTGCCCGCCAACACCAGAATATTGTTCGTCGTCGCCGCGTTCGCCACAGTCGACCCGGCACTCAACACGTCCATCAGGAATCCGCATATCAACAGCGTTACGCCCAGCACTCGCCTTTTTGCAAGCAGTATTTCTGCCAGCAGCGCAAACAGGAATGCAAGCCCAAGCGCAATCGTAAGCCCCATCAACAGCGAACTGCCGATCAAGTCGGGTACGCCTTCATATTGCAGCGATTCCGCCGGGATTGCATCCGCATTGAGCAGCAGCACAAGTGATAGCGCCGTTAATACGCCAAGTACAATTATCTTAATCGGGTTGAGAAAGTACACATAGAGGTTGTGAAATTTCATGGGCACATGTTCATCCGCTGTGTATTGCTTCATTTGGATACCGCCTTTCTGTGCTGTTTTATAAAAGATGGTCTGTCTGGTTCAACCGTTGACACCACAAGGCCAATCTTGGGATCTTAGCCGCATATGCTTTCATGCAAAGAGAAATGATTACAATATATTTGTATTATAGCACAGTCCACTTTCCAGAACAATCATCTTCCCAGCGTTATTTTCCAATACCGGCTGCTCCCAGTTCAAACATAGATGTAGCAAACCCCGCCGTGTCGATTGCTTGGCACAGCGGGGTTTGTTATATACTTTTTTGGCTTGCGCTTACTTCTGGTCAACGGTCTCCGGCCTATAAAGCCGCAGCCACCCGTCTCGAACCGTATCCCAGGCATATTTTTTACCCAGCATGGCGCGCTTTTCCTTTTCTTCTTCGCTCAGTTCCCGCCCAATCAGCTGTTTGAGCAGTTCCGGTACTTGCGTAAGATCCGTAAAGGTCACGGTTTCAATACCAAGCTCCTCAAGCTGCGGATACCGCAGCCAGCTGGCGCGCAGCACCTGTGTACCGGCATACAAATATTCCTGTAAGCTCGCAGAGAAAGCGTCCGTAGGAATCGCCAGTACAAACGCATCCGCCGCCAATCGCAGATAGGCGCTCTCGGTTCCGTCCATAAACTCGGTCAATATCAGGGTTTTACAGGGCAGGGCATCCGCCGCTTTCCGTACCGTTTCAAAATAGCTGTCGTCAAAGCTGCCATAGGTCATCTGTAATACCAGCGACCAACCTTTCAGCGTTTCTTCTGGCAAGGTTTGTAATCCTTGCAGCAGCTGTAAATGCCGGTGCGTCGGTGATGCGTTGTACCCAAGGCAAATGACCGGTTTTTCCGGCGGCAGCCCGAAATGTTCCTTGCAGGCGGTTTGATCCGCCATGGCGCGCACACGGTCAATATCCGCAAATACCGTTTGCCCAAAGTACACCAGCGCCGTCTTTGCGGCTACGCTATCGCCAAATACTTTTTGGATACGTTGAATATGCAGCGACGAATGCACCGTTACATGATTGCACGCCAAAAGATAGCGTTTCATCCGTTTCAGCTCCAGCCCGGTAGACCGCAGCAAATCGCTGCCCCAGTAACTGCACACCCATTGCGCCTTTGGAAAAGCACGGTGCATGCGTTTCCCCAGCGCCAAATCCCGTTGGGACAGGTAGTGGTTGTGAATCGCATCAAAAGGTCCGTATTTACGCAGTGCCCGCGCGTTAGCCGCAATACGTGCCCACATGCGCAGCCGCGGAATATGACGTATCACCGGCAGCGTATGCGTATCCCGGTATACCGTTATCCCATGCTCCCGGTAATACGCATCAAACTTACCTTCCGGTTCCCAAATAGGAAAAAGTACAACTTGCCAACCGTCCGGCAGCAATAAATTTTCGATATAACGCTTCGTCCAGAAGCTTCCAGCATCCGCGATTAAGAGAATCCGCTTACTCATTTGTGTTCTCCTTTATCGGTGTTTTGCTTTTCCCGTTTTTTCAACGCTCCGGTGCCTGCCTTCGCAACTTGCCGAACCGTTTCCCACAACATGGCAATTTCTTTGCGGAACAGGAAGAGCGCTAAAGCATAGATGACGGTTAAAAACGCATACTTCGCCGCCATATTCCCGTCCAGCCAGTAATTGCCGAAAGACGCCGCCAGCATCAGGCCCACCGTATACCCCAGATAGCGGTACTGCAAGATTGCTTTGAAGTACCTTTCTCCAATAGCCGTGCGTATCAGCAGCGTTATGACGGCTGCTCCGGCCGATGCCATCGCCGCGCCCGTTGCCCCCAACCATGGGATGAGCACAAAGCAAAGCGCCACATTCAGCATCGCAGAAAGGCTAAAAATGATCGTGTTCCAATAGCTTTTTTTAGAAATACCAATGCCCATTCCAGTCGTTTCGCCCAGGCAATAGCATATCGGTGTCAGAAACAGGAAGGGGAAATAGAGGATGGAACTGCGGAATTTAGCGCCCAACAGTAAAAAAATAATCGGTTGAAACAGCGTAAACGTGAGCCCAAAACCGGTCAGCAGCGTAGCCATCAGGCGGTGAACTGTAAAAAAGCGCCGACGGTCGTCGCTTTGGTAATGCTCATACACATAGGGAGCCCAATAGGTATTAAAGCCCGTCTGCACCACGTTTACGGTAGACGCCAGTCCCAGCGCTGATGTAAAAATACCCACAGCCGCTTTATCCATCAACACATCCAGCGAGAGCGTGCTTACATAGCCATTGAGAGTGGAAATAATTGCAATAGGCATCAGCGGCACGGCAAATGCCGATATTTCCTTTAAAAACGGTTTGTCGACTTCATGCACAAAATCCGCGGTGTACCGTTTGCGTTGTATCAACGTAAAAACGAGGGTAAAAGAACCCATCAGCACCGTCAGCAGTAAAATTGCCGGTCTGGCCTGCGCGCTGTGTAGCGCAATGGAAAGATACGCGATCTTTGTTATAAGCACCTGTAAAACGCCCTGTATGGTATACAGTTTTGCGTTTTGCTCCATCCGGTAGTTCAGCGATAGAAAACGGAACTGCACCAAACAGAAGCTGTATACACACAGGCAAATAAAAATGCCGAAGTCTGGCGTATCCATCATCCGGCCGCTGATGCTTTGCCACATCAGTAAAAGCGCGAATGATGAAAGCAGGCTGAACGCCAGCGGCGCAGCTGTGCAGAACGTAAACATACCCTTGCGCGTACTTTTCCCCGGAGGCTCCCGGAAAAAGCGTACATACGCCTGATCCAGCCCCAGATAGGCGATGGAAGCAAACAGCGCCGCATAGGTGCTGAACATATTCAGCTTGCCCATTTCATCCGGCAGGAACAAGCGCGTAGCGATCGGCGAAGCAATGAGCCCGATTAGCACGGAAATCCAGGAGGTCATGGAAAAGCCTACCATATTTTTAAGAAAGCTTTTCTTTGCTTGCTGCATGCAGTATAGGCCCTTTCACGGTATTTCGGCGTTTGCCGTGCGTTAGCTGTTTTTAGGCAGCGTTACGCAAAAACAGGTCTTCTCATCATCGCTTTTACAGGTGATGGTTCCGTCCGCGTTTTCCAGCGTCTGCCGCACGATGGAAAGCCCCATACCACGGCCTTCCCCTTTGGTGCTCACGCCTGCCTCAAAAATACGCTCCCGTATTTCCGTGGGAATAGGACGCCCATTATTCGTAACGGAGAAGGTATAAGAGCGGATATCCTCGGCAATCACCAGACTGATAACAGGATCGTCCACCGTTTTTACTGCATCAATTGCATTATCGATCAGGTTTGCCAACACCCGGCAAAGTTCCCAGGAAGGCATAGGCAGACCATCCAGCGAAGAGCGGATATCCATCTGCATCGTAATGCCGCGCTCGGCGCAAGCGCCCGCTTTCACCTGCAAAAGCGCATTGACGGCAGTAGAGTTGGTACGTAGAAATGTTGCTACCGAGCGGATTTCTCCATATACTTTTTCCAGATAGTCCGTCGCATCGCCGTATTCACGCATTTCCATCAGGCTATATACCACTTGCAGATGGTTCAGGAAGTCGTGCCGCTGGGCGCGAAGCGTATGGTTTAAGGTATCCATTGCCGTATTGGTTTGCTCCAGCGCCTCGATTACGCGCAAACGGCGGCGTGTTTGCAGCGCCTCGCGAATATCCAGAAAAGCGCCCCAGCTGGCCGTGAGTCCGCCGATAATCGCTAAGGCCTGCACCGCACGCTGATTTTCCACCGTCACGTTCGTTACCGTTACGTAGAGCACAAAGCCCATCAGTACGGTAATTTCCATAATATTTACGATTAACGCATACAGGGAAGCTTTCCCAACGTCAATCTGGCGGGTTGGTCTTCGGCTCATGCCTTTTTACCCCTCCAAACCTGCGTTCCAAACGCGCTTTCAGTTTCGCTTCGTTGCCAAGGTCGCCGGGCTGGTAGTATACACGGTTTTCATAGCCAGCGGGCAGATAGGTTTGTTTCACAAAATGATCGGGATAATCGTGCGGGTACCGGTAGCCTTGCGTATCTTTGTGTGTAACGGCATAGCTTTGATCCCGCAGGTACTCCGGAACCGCGGAAAAACCGCCCTTTTCCGCATCTGCCATGGCGGCATCGACCGCATTTACGACGCTATTGCTCTTCTCCGCCATACAAATTGCGATAATCGCCTGCGCAATGGGAATGCGCGCTTCCGGCATGCCTACCGTTTCCAACGCACCCGCGGCGGCATGCGCCTGCAGCATCGCGGCGGGATCCGCCAGTCCCACATCCTCGCTGGCGTGCACAATAATGCGGCGCACAATCAGCTTTGGGTCCACACCCGCATACAATAGTCGTGCAAACCACAGCAGTGCCGCGTCCGCATCGCTCCCCCTCATGCTTTTTATAAAAGCCGAAAGCATATCGTAATACAAATCCTCATCCAGCTTGAGCATGGGTTTTTGCACACTCTCCTGCGCTGTAAAGAGGCTGATGTAACGGTAAGGTTGCGGGTGCTGTTCGTCTGTCGTTTCGGGCGTAGTTAAAAACGCCAGCTCCAGCGCGGACAGCGCTACGCGCACGTCTCCATTGGCGACCTGAGCGATATAACGCAACGCACCCGGTTCGCATTCCACCATATGGCGGCCATAGCCGCGTTCGTTGTCTGCCAGCGCCCTGTGCATGGCATCCTCCACGTCAGCAACACTTAATGGCTCAAAAGCAAATACACGGCACCGGCTCACAATGGCCGGGGTCATACTTGCCATCGGGTTTTCTGTGGTAGAGCCGATAAAACGGATGAGCCCGCTTTCGATTGCCGGGAGAATGCTGTCGCTCTGCGCTTTGGACCAGCGGTGGCATTCATCCAGCAACAGATAGGTCGCCTTGCCATAGCGGATGCGGCGCTCTTCGGCTTCCTTAAGCACTTTGCGTACATCCGCAACGCCGCTGGTGACCGCGTTTAACTTTTCAAAGGCGCTGCCTGTGAGGTTTGCTACAATCCCCGCAAGCGTCGTTTTACCGCAGCCGGGCGGGCCCCAGAAAATACTGCTTTGCAGCCTGTCCGCCATAATGGCACGACGAAGCAGCCGCCCTTCCCCCACCAGTTTCTGCTGCCCGATAAACGCATCCAGCGTACGAGGCCGCATACGGTCGGCCAGCGGCGCTTGGGTTGGGTGCCCCTCCATTGTGCTCCATAGCGTTTGCTGGTCAAAATCACTCATCATAGTTCAATCGTCGCGCGTAAGCCATCATCTTCCAAGGCAAACTGGGCAGGCGTACTGCCAAGCGCCAGTAGGGCATGGCTCATTGCAATGCCCAAATCCAGCCGTTGTGCGGCGCGCGGTACAGAGATGGAAAACACATTCTCACCCTGCTGCATCATACGCCAAGGCTGCAAGTTCATCGCGCTGGGTGCAATGCGCACATACTGCGCCACTTCCTTAAATACGGAAGGCATTTGATCATAATGCAAACAGAGGTCGTCCAGCGCTTTCCGTTTACGTTTTAGCGGTGGTACTGGCACGGTCTTTGGCTGCCCCAGCGGAATCAGGGCGACTATTTTTTCGTCAGTCCCCAAACGCAAGCCGACCTGCCCGCGTTTATACGTACCGGATACCCAGCACCCGCCAAGTCCCAGCTCTATCGCGCGCAGTAGAAACATTTCTCCGCTAACCCCTGCGTTGACCACACTTTTAGGTTGATCGTCTGTCGTGATGACCGCAGCAAAGCGCTGCACATTTTCAAACTTCATCAGCAGCCCCATCAGGGGTTGAAACAGTGACGTTTCGCAAATACCCAGCGCAATCCGTACCCCGGGCAGTGCCAGCGCATCGGAAGCCGTAAGCAGCGCATTCCACTGCTCCGTTGTCGGTGCAGTCAGAAAAGCACGGCAGCTTTCCCGCCGCTGAGTCGCTTCAAAAAGCCCGGTTAATTTCGTACTATCATAAAAGCCGTTGAGTCTCCAGTTACTGGCCATACTTTGCCTCCAATTTCCGCGTATACCGCCTGAAACCTTATCTTTATCAGCTTACCTACTATACTCTTTTTCCATGCGGTTGGCAAGGTACGCAGGCAGCGCCTCGCCGGTACCAAACACCGCCGTCTTATCCTCCTCAGGGGCTTTTAAGCGAAGGTGCAGGATGCCCTATATACATAGAAAACGCCCCGGCTGTGAAAGCCGGAGCGTTTGTAAAACGAAATTTTAAATAGCTTCTCAGCCGAGTTCCGAGAAGTACTTGATGGTGCGAACCATCTGGCTGGTGTAGCTGTTCTCGTTGTCATACCAAGACACGACCTGCACCTGATAGGTGTCGTCGTCGATCTTGCTGACCATGGTCTGGGTAGCATCGAACAGGGAGCCATACTTCATGCCGATAACATCGGAAGATACGATTTGATCGGTGTTGTAGCCGAAGCTGGTGTTCGCGGCAGCCTTCATGGCGGCGTTGATGCTGTCCGTGGTGATGTCCTTGCCCTTCACAACCGCGATGAGGATGGTGGTGGAGCCGGTGACAACCGGTACACGCTGGGCAGCGCCAATCAGCTTGCCGTTCAGCGCGGGGATAACCAGACCGATCGCCTTGGCAGCGCCGGTGGAGTTAGGCACCGTGTTCATAGCGCCGGCACGGGCACGACGGAGGTCGCCTTTACGCTGCGGGCCGTCCAGAATCATCTGGTCGCCGGTGTAGGCATGCACAGTGGTCATGATGCCGCTGACGATAGGATAGTTATCGTTCAGGGTCTTGGCCATAGGCGCCAGGCAGTTGGTGGTGCAGGAAGCAGCGCTGATGATCTTGTCCTCTTTGGTGAGGATATCTTCGTTAACGGAGAACACGATGGTCGGCAGGTCGTTGCCGGCAGGAGCGGAAATAACAACCTTCTTAGCACCGGCTTTGAGGTGTGCTTCGCTCTTGGCTTTGCTGGTGTAAAAGCCGGTGCACTCCAGCACAACGTCCACATCCAGCTTGCCCCAGGGGCAGTTGGCGGCGTCCTTTTCAGCGTAGATTTTGATTTCATTGCCATCTACGATGATGCTGTCTTCCGTGGATTCCACGGTGTGCAGGTTTTCACCGATTTTGCCGATGAAAGGGCCCTGAGCGGTATCGTACTTCAGCAGGTGCGCCAGCATCGCCGGGCTGGTAAGATCGTTGATAGCAACGACTTCGTAGCCTTCAGCAACAAACATTTGGCGGAAAGCAAGACGGCCGATACGGCCGAAACCATTAATCGCAACTTTGACCATTGTGGTATCTCCTCCTATATAACAAATCTCTTTCTATTTTGGTACCTTACCTATTGTACCTAAAACCCAACGTCAATGCAAGGGTATCCCATAGATTTTCGGTTGTTTTGTTAAATTCTTGTCAAATTTCTCCCATTATTTCAACGCATCCGGGTTCAGGCATTGCAGTTCTTCCGGGATAAACAGCCCGTCTTTTCGGATCAGTTCATCGTCAAACCAGATTTCGCCGCCGCCGTATTCCGGCCGCTGGATGCAGACCAGATCCCAATGAATATCGCTGTGGTTGCCGTTGTCGCACTCATCATAGCAGTGTCCCGGCGTAAAGTGGAAGGAACCGGAAATCTTCTCGTCAAACAGCGTTTCCTGCATAGGCTCCAGTATATACGGGTTTACGCCAAGGGCGAACTCGCCCACATAGCGCGCGCCTTCATCCGTATCAAAAATTTTATTGATACGCTCGGGCTGGTTGCTGGTTGCCTCTACAATTTTACCATCTTTAAACGTCAGGCGAATATTGCTGAACTCCGTACCGTTGTAAAGGCTTGGCGTATTATACGCAAGCACGCCGTTGATGCTGTCGCGTACCGGCGCGGTAAACACTTCGCCGTCCGGAATGTTGATTTTCCCATCGCACTTGATCGCTGGGAGCCCCTTGATGGAAAATGTCAAATCGGTTCCGTTGCCAAGAATATGCACACGGTCTGTTCGTTCCATCCGCGCCACAAGCTGGTCCATCGCGACGCTCATTTTAGCATAATCCAGCGTACAAACATCGAAATAGTAATCTTCAAATGCTTCCAGGCTCATTTTTGCTGCCTGCGCAAGCCCGGGCGTGGGATACCGCAGCACCGCCCAGCGGGTATGCGGCACGCGGATTTTGCCGTGTACAGGACCGGAATAATGCTTTGCATACAGCGCCGATTGTTCGGCGGATACATCGGCGGTTGCAAAGCCGTTTTCCGGCGAACGAATGCCGATATACGCCTGCACCCCTCGCAGAAGCGCCGCGTCGTTTTCCGCTTCAAACTTCCATTTGTTTTCCGAACCGCCCAGCAGCAGCGCGCGTTGCACAGAAGCGTCCCTAAGGCGCACTATTGGTTCCGCGCCAACGGCATAGGTTTCTTCAATCAACGTAGTAACCAGCTCCGGCTGGTGGCCAAACATTTCAATCAGTACCCGCTCGCCTTCTTTGAGCGCACAGGCGTAATTCACAAGCTGTCTGCATAGTTTTCGTACCCGGGGATCTTTCATGGTTTTATCTCTCCTTATTGTTTCAGGGTATGCAACCGCACCTTTTTCAGCAGGCGGGAAGCAGGCTGTTCCAGCCCGTAAGTAGCCGCCATGGCTGCAAGAATCGCAAGGGAAAAGCTCAGCAGCGTAAAGACGATTTTCAAGGACGCATCCTGATGCAGCGTGGATGGGAACAGTCCCGTCGCCAGCTGCGCCCCAATCACCTGATGCCAAATGTACAGGTTAAAGGAAATCGTCGAAAGGAAACGCATCAGCCGGTTATCCAGCAGCTTTTGCAAAGTGCGGGGCAGGAAGGCGGCTGAAAGCATCAGGGTTACGAATGTCAGCGCCAACGGCAGCCGCAGACGCCACTGGGAAAGCCGGAGCTGCGTAGTATCAAGCAATCCATTATCGGTTTGCATGTGCAGCAGCGTAACCAGCGCCCAGCACCCCGCCGCAAAAAGCAGCGGCGCGGTCACGGCCATTACCCTGCGCAGCGAGCTGTGGGCAGACGCCTGGGCAATTAGCCGATCCAGCTTTACAAACAGAATCGCGCCCAGTATACCCAGCGCATACACATCCAAAAAAGCGGGCAGCTGATTTACCCACATTGCCAACCCGCTTACAGAACGTGCCACAACGAAGCGAAATACCACGCCGGCAACGCCCAGCACGCACAAAACCAGCGCCGGCTTTTTTTGGATAGCCTTTGCCAGCCACGGAAAAAGGATGTAAAACTGTACCTCTATGGCAATGGTCCATAATACGCCGTTGAGCGGAGTAAACAAATAGGTTTCCTGAAAGAATGTGAATGTAAAGGTAAGGTGCGTCAAAATATCCCGGTTGCGCGTTGCCGCGTTTACGTACGCCCCCTGCGGCAGCGCAATGCAAAAAAGCACAAGCAGCACCGAAGCAAGGTACGAAGGTATGATGCGCGCCACCCGGTTCCAATAAAAATGCCGGGCATCCGGCACCGCTGTTGCGTATTCTGTCTGCCGCGCGTAGGGCAAGTACAGCAGAAAACCGCTCAACAGAAGCATTCCATCCACAAACAGGTAGCTGGAACGGGTCCAGAAATCGAAATCGATTCTCATGCCAAACAACGTTATATACTGCCCCAGCCAACCCAGCTGCCAAATGTGATAGTTGCATACAAACAGCACCATCAGCGCGCGAAAGCCGTATAGTACACCGATGGGTCCCTGCTTATTCGGTTCTCGTCCGCCCATCACTCGCTATCGGTCGCAGTAGGCGACACGGTAGTGGTCGGCACGGCAGTTACCGTAGCGGTCGAAGCCGCCGCAGGCGTATTGCTGGGCTGCGGCATAGCAGTCGCGGTTATCAGCAGATCGGCCGCAGCCGCGTCGCCCGTGCGTTCAAACGTATAGGAAGTGCTCAGGCTTTCATCCAACACGCTGAGGGTAAGCAGATCATCCGTAATCGCCGTAATTTCATATGCCGCGGTCATGGCATCTGCCGAAAGACCCGTGCTTACCGTTTGATCCTCCACTGTGAAGAAGAGTGTTTCTCCCAGTAGTGTGCAGGTGCCATCAGAGCGGAACACGGCGCTGTTTTCGCCGTCGCTGCTTTCCCAAACCCCGAGAATCAGGTAGCAGCTGCGCTGCAACGCTACCGTAGAAACATTACGGTATTCCGGTATGCGCCGGTAGTATGGAAGCGCTTCGTATACCGCGCCTTGATCGTACAGCTCTTGGGCGTAGCGGTAACAAGCTTCCTCATACATACCGTCCAAATCCTGATACGCCTTGGGCAAATCGACGGTATTGAAGTTTTCCAGCGTATCGATCACTGTTTTCCAGTCTTTACTTTCGTAAGCGGAGCGTGCAGGATCAGCATATTGCCCGTAGGCTTCCTCTTCGCACTGCTTGGTTAACGCTGCTGCATCCTTATACTCACCCAGCGCCGTAAGCAGCGTATAAGCCGTGCGGTAATCCTGCGCCTCCATTTTTTGAACGCCGAGTTGGTACTGGCAAGCTTTATAAGACTCATCGGCGTGGTTATAATCGCCCAGCGCCAGATAGATCTCGCTCGCTTTTTCCAAATCACCGGAGGCTTGCGCTTTGGTCGCCTCGCCCAGCATAATTTCGCTGATTTGCTCCCGCGCAGCGGTATTGTCCGGCAGGGATTCTAGCAGGGAGATCGCTTCGTCCGTATCGCCAGAAGTTTTCAGCGCCAATGCCAGCGCCAACGTTGCGTTGGCCGCACGCTCCTCGCTGTCTTCATAGCTGCCCAGCGCCGTAAAATCCTCAATGGCCGTGCGGTACTCCTCCGCTGCCAACTCGGCCGTCGCTACGGCATACAGACTTTGCTTCCACTTGGTCAGGCTATCCTTATACTTGCCAAGCACCTCGTACAGCGGCGCAGCCGCTTTGTAATCCCCGGCTTCATAAGCGGTTTCCGCCATGGCGTACCGCAGAATGCGCAGCTGCTTTTCACTGTCTTTATAACTGCCAAGTGCCTCGTATAGTTCCGCCGCAGCGCCATTATTGCCCGCTTCCACATCCTGCGCAGCCAGCTGATAGCGGCTCTCACTTAGTAAATCGCCCGCTTTATCATAGTCGGGTATGGTCAGCAGCAAATCGATCGCCTGCTGGTAGTTAGCGACGTTCACGGCGATGAGCGCCTTTTGATAAATGCATTCCCAGGACAGCGCTTCGCTATCCAAATAAGGCACAATGCCGGCGAACAGCGTGGATGCCTTGGTATAATCCTCATTACTCATGTATTGCTTGGCAATCTCGTACAGACAGCTGTTGGCCTTCAGGGCAGCATCCTCATAATCCCCCGCCTGCTGGTACAACGTTCCCGCCGTTTCGTAATCTCCCTGCTGTTGAAGCATCTCCGCCTGTTGATAGCATGCGGTTTTCAATAGCTGCGGCGCATCTTCGTAATCGCCCGCCGCCGTAAACATATCAATCGCGGTAGCGTAGTTTTCCTTTTCCATCGCGTCAACCGCGCTGCCGTAATAGCAGGCAAGTACTTTTTCCTGCGCGTCTTTATATGTATCTAAATCGTCAAACAGAATCCGCGCAGCAATAAAGCTTTGGTTATCCAGCAGTTTTTGCGCTTGCAGGTACTGCACTTCCAGCAGTTGTTCGGCACTGTCCTCATAATCCCCCAGCGTCTGGAAGGCATCCGCGGCGCGGTCGTAAATACCGCTTTCCAGCAGCGTTTTCCCCATGGCATAGAGTGTTTGATGGTACAGTGCGTCGCTGTCCTGATAGGTGCCCAGCTGCTTATACAAGTCGACAGCCTGTTGCTGTATGGCCGTATCTTCGGACTGCGCCAATTCCCCCGCTTGCCGGTAATCACACTCCAGCAGCAGCTCCGCGGTATTGCCATAGTTATCCATCGCTATCAAGGCTGTGCGTGCATCTTCGTACCGGCCATTATTCAGCAGGGAAACCGCATTGGCATAACGCAACGCGGGTACCCCCCACAGCAGCGCCGCCGCTGTGGCCAGCAGCAGGCATACCACAACAATTACAGCACGCCGGGCTACACGCTTTTTGCGGTTGCTCTTTTGCTGGGTGTTCTCCCGTGCTTCGTTCAGGCGGCTGGCATCCTCGCGTGCAGCACGCGCCATATGCGCCAGTTTCTCTTCATGAACGGCGTTGAGTTGCTCCACATTTTCCTGCGAGCAGGTAGCAAATACTGTATCGCGCCTGCGTTCGCACCGACAGCAGCGGTCGCTGTGCAGGGCGTTTGGCCGTCCGCAAACACATACCCATACATGCGCCTGCTCCTGCGGGTATCCTTCCGCATCCGCCCCGGCAACAAAGCGCAGCTGATCCAGCTTACGGCCCTGTGGCAGTGCGTTGCTTTCGTAATCCGTCAGCGGAGCGCTCCCACGCCGCCAGATGGTAGCATCGTCAAACCAAACCTTCTCAATCACCAGATCAATCGTCTTTACGCCTTCCCACTGGGTCGGTACCAGCGCAATGCTGAAACGTTCCCCCGCGCCTGCGTGCAGACCCTGCACCCGCTCAATCTGCCGGGACAGCTGCTGGCTGTCCTCTCCATAGCAAATCAGCGTCGTCTGTACAGAGGTTACGACTTTCGCGCTGAGATTGTTGAGCACAAAGCCGCATTCCGGGCTGCTTTCCGTGGGCGTGGTGTATTGCCACAACTCCACAGGGCAAGTTAGATCGATCTTCATAGGCTATCCCTCCAAGGCTTTCCTGCCGTTAAAACGTATATAGCATCCATTCCGATAGGACTCCATCGGTAAAGCTGATATGCAGCACTATTTGCCGCTCCGCGCCCTTAGCATCGGTAATCACGGCGGTATAACGCAGGGTCGCATCGTTTCCGCTTTGTTCCAGCGTTCCGTACGGCGCGTTTTGCCCGTCGCCGTAGAGCAATGCTGCGGCATCCAGCGTTTCCCCCGTACCATCGCTGCGGTACAATGCCATTACGTCGCTCAGTCCCATGCCCGTAACCAGTCCGCGCGGGCCGGACATACTCGCATCGGTAACCGCCAGTGTTTCCAACTGCGCGTTTTGCTTATTCGCATCGGTCGTAAAAACAAGCGACGTGCTGTTATAGGTAATCATATGCAGCCAAGCGCCCGTATCATCCTGCGCCCAGCTTTCGGATACCGGCTGGCCAAAAACCGCTGCCGCATCCGCATCGGTTAGGGTGAAAAAGGCGATACCGCCAAACTCCATGTCGCTTTGCCCAAACGCCTGCGCTGCGCTCACCAGCGTAACACCTTGCGTTTGCGCCGTATCAACCTCTATTACCCCGCCCACCGCTTGCAGATTATTTTCCACTTCGGCGCGGGTAACATAGGTATTCAGCCCATAAACGCGAATGCCGGTCACGGCCCCTTCCATTACGGTGTACAGGATGCCCGCATCGGTATAGCGGTCCTCTCCCGCGTAGGCATGTATGGCACACTGCACGCTTTGCAGTTCACTTCCGTTGCGCTGCGCCAGCGCCCAGTATGCGCCCTGCGGTAAATGGTTAAGCACATACAGCGTTGCAAAGCTGCCATCGCCTACCAGGTCCATATTCATCCAGCCATAGGCTTCCATCAGCGCATCCTGCGGCACGCCAAGGTTCACGCCGCGCGGCATGGACAGGTTTTCATCAGTTACGGCAATCGCGTTGAGTACGCTTTGCGCGTCCAGCGTGGGCTTGTTATAGTAAAAGGTTGCCGTGTCATATATAAAAGCATATCCGTCTTCGGTAAGCGCTTCTTCGCCAACCGGGGCGTTCATCGGCTCTACCCCTGCGGTGGATAACAGCAGGCCGTTGAGCCATTTCCCCAATTCCGTTTCAGTCAGCACCCCGGCTTCATCGGCCTGCGCAGGTAAAGCACACAACAGCAGCACCGCCAGCAGGACGAGCAGGCAGACTCGTTTCACCTTCATCGCTCCTTTTCGGCAGAAAGACCGGACGGTCAAACATTCATCTTTTATTGTACATGAAACGGTGAAATCTGTATAGCCTTTTCGTGTAAATTTGCAGTATACAGCCCGTTTGCAAGGATGCGCAAACCTCTGGATTATGGTATACTGTTCCTTGCGCGGGCACGCCGGCAGCAAGGCGCATACCGCTATGCAGGTGCGCCGCAGCGCGGCGGGAGGCGTTATGGATTACCAGCGGGATTATATTCTCAGGCTTATTCATATGCTTGGCGATATGATGCGCCGTCTATTTGACCTGCTGGATGATCACCAGCGCTTTCGCCTGCTTAGTAAAACCTGCCGCGAGCACTGCGGAATGCCGCTGGAAACCGCCGAGAGCTTGACCACGGAAAGCCTGTTATCCCTGCTTTCCCCCATGCCACGTTTTGTGCTCAGCGAACTGCTGGCCGCCAAAGCCGAAGTGGCCACCCTGCCCATCGGTGAAGCGGAAACGCTGCAATACCGCGCGCTGGTGCTGCTGGCTTCTCTGCATGATGAAACGCAGCTGTGCGATTTACGCGCACAGAAGCTGATTGCCTTAAAGCGCGCCGTATTCCCCCTGCTCACCCCGCAGGACCTGATGAACTGCGCCCGTTTCTTCGCTACGGCCGAGCAGTACGACGAAATGGAGGACGCGCTTTTTCAGGCAATTGCGCTGGAAACCGACAAGGGAAAGGCGCAAGACCGCGTGGAAGCCGCGTTGATGCTGCGCCGCGCAGCCAAAGCTACGTCGCGTACGCTTGCCCTGTGCCGTATGACGGCCGATGAACTGCGTTTATCCGCCCACGAGCTGGAAACGCAAATGAATCCTCACGAAAGCGAGAATCCCCAATGATCCTGATCTCCGTAGAAAACATACAAAAAAACTTCGGCGCGCACGAAGTACTGCGCGATGTAACCTTCAGCCTGCAAAAAGGCGAAAAAATGGGCCTGATCGGTGTAAACGGATGCGGTAAAACCACACTGATGCGAATGCTCAGCGGCGAAACCCAGCCCGATGGCGGCGCCATCCATAAAAGCAAAGACCTGCGCATCGGCTATCTTGCGCAGATAAACGATATTGCCCTATCCGAAACCGTCTGGGGTGCGATGCTGGCTGTGTTCGAGCCTGTGATCGCCATGGAGCGCCGCCTGCGGAGCCTGGAAGAAGAACTGGCCAACCATACGCAGGATGAGCAGATGACGCTGCGCCTGTCCGCCGAGTACCAGCGCCTGACCGAGGCATTTGTGCAGCAGGAAGGGTATGCCTATGAGGGCGAAATCATCGGTGTGCTGACAGGCCTTGGCATCGCACGCGAAATGTACGACCGCAAGCTGGAAACGCTCTCCGGCGGCGAGCGCACACGCGTATCGCTGGCAAAGCTGCTGCTGCAAAAGCCCGAACTGCTGCTGATGGACGAACCGACCAACCACTTGGATTTGGAAGCCATCGAATGGCTGCAAAATTATCTGGCCGATTATAAAGGTTCGCTGCTGGTAATCAGCCACGACCGTTATTTTATGGATCATGTCTGCACCACCATGGGTGAAATGCTAGGCGGCCGCGTGCATAAGTTTACCGGCAATTATACTGAATACCAGAAAAAGCGCGCCGCCGACTTTGAAGCCCGCATGAAGGCTTATAACTTACAACAAAAAGAAATTGAGCGCGAGCAGGCCATCATCGCCCGTTACCGCAGCTTTAACCGGGAGAAGAGCATTCGCGCCGCCGAAAGCCGCCAAAAACGGCTGGATAAAGTGGAGCGTTTGGAAAAGCCCACCGAGGAAAACCAGATTCGCTTTTCCTTTGACGCACGCCGTCGCATGGGCGAAGACGCACTGCTGGTGAAAGATTTAGCCAAAAGCTTTGCCGGGCGCACTGTTTTCCATGATTTGAATTTCAAATTACGCTCCGGTGACCGCGTTGCGCTGATCGGCCCCAACGGGGTTGGCAAGAGCACGCTGTTTAAAATACTGATGAACAAAATGGCTCCGGACAAAGGCGCTGCGACCTTTGGCACGAATGTGGATATTGGGTATTACGATCAGCACCAGCAGGAGCTGAACCCCAACAACACCGTGCTAGAAGAGGTATGGAATGCGTTCCCCTCGCAGGAGCAAAGCCGTATACGTGGTGCGTTGGGGTTGTTTTTATTCTCCGGGGACGATGTGTTCGCCCCTATCTCCTCCCTCTCCGGCGGCGAGCGCGGCCGGGTTGCGCTAACCAAACTAATGCTGCGCAAGGATAACCTGCTGCTGATGGATGAACCGACCAACCACTTGGATATGGACAGCCGCGAGGTGCTGGAGGATGCCCTGTATGATTTCCCCGGCACGATTCTTGCCATCAGCCATGACCGCTATTTCATCAACCGTTTTGCCGACCGCGTGATGGTGATGAACGAGGATGGCGTAACCGAATACCTGGGGAATTTTGACGATTATCTGGAAAAGCGCGACCGTCCCGTACCGCCACAGTTGGAAGCGGATAGCGGCATTACCAAAACATCGCTGGCACGGGAGCGCAAGCGCGACCGGCAGCAAAGTGCCAAAAGGCGAGAGCTGAAAGCAGCCGTCACCAAGGCGGAGGCCGATATTGTCGCTAGCGAAGAACGCATCGCCGCGCTGGAAGCGCAGCTTGCCGCCCCCGAAACCTATGCCGATCAGGCGCTGATGCTGGACTTGACCCAGCGATACCAGCTGGAACAGCAACAGCAGGAAGCTTTATATGATGCGCTGGAAACAGCGGAAGCTGCCTATTCGCTGGCAGAAACGGAAGAATAGCACGTACAGGCGACTTTTTAGTATATTTAATGTCAGGCTGCAAGTGTGGTACAGAGCTTACTTTGCTACTTGGTAAACGATAGTCCCTGAAGCTTTCCGCCGGCAATACATCTCATTTCTTTAGCATCCTATATAGCCCTGCCGCAGCCCGGCAGGGTTTTGTGTTTATCATCCGCCGGATGCGTGTATAAAGAAATTACCCGGTAAAAGGCAGATGTCTTCATCTTTGCGCTTTTCCGGGCATATTGCACCCTCTATTTGGTGGATAACGGCGCAATTTCACTGGCGCGGCTTCGTTAGTGCAATATAGTTCAACCCCGACTTGCGCGCCTGTGAAAACTGGAGCCTCCGGGGAATTGTATAGATGCGTCCATCCTTTTCAAACCGTGCGCCTGTCTGCTTAAACCAGAAGGAAACCCCTGCCTGTACGCATTGCGTCTGCACGCTTTTAGCCCAGTCATACCGCATCAGCCGGGCGTCGTTTCCGCTTTCGCCGCCCACTACCACCTGCTCAATCTGTTTTTGCAGGTACGGCCGAAAATCGACGGCTTCCAACATCGGTTCGCAGATAATGGTTTTATGCTGTACCGGAAGGCCGAGGAAGTACGGCAGGCGTTCGTCCGCCGCTGCCTGATTTTCGCAGGTCACCCCGATGGACACATTGGGGTATCCCTCGCCCCAGTCTTCCGGCAGCTGTTCATGAAACCGCAAGATGCGTTTGGTGATAAAGAAGAAACGCAGATCGGAGCGGATTTTCATCATCCGCCATGCCTCGGCACGCCATGGGTCCGCCTGATCTAAAAAGAAGTCGGAGGTGAAGCATGTAAACACATCGTCAGGCCCTTTGAGCTTATAGGTACCGTCCCGCAGGCGGCGCAGAGGCAGATCAAACGCCGCATTTTTGCGCACAGCGCTTGCATCCAGCTCGTATTTGGCATCCCGACGGTAAACATAGCAATGCAAACAGCCCGCGCTGTATTTTTTGCAGCCGTGCCACGGATTCCATTCTGCCATGCTTATCGCCTCCTCCCGCCGCCTAACAGTATAGCGATTTCATACGGTTTACGCTACAATTTACAGGTAAATTCCGCCAAACCGTTGAAAAAGCATTCTTATTTTGTTACACTCATCCAGAAAGGAGAACCGCTGAACAAGCGGTTGTAAGATATTATGGTAGATATTGCGATTGTCGGCAAAGGCCCTGCGGGGCTGAGCTGTGCTATTACCGCGCGGATGCGCGGATTGGAAACGTTGGTCATCGGCCCATCCGCCAACACCAGTTGGTTGGCCCGTACGGAAAGAATTGATAATTATCCCGGTCTGCCGGAGGTTTCCGGCGCCGTACTGTTGGACACTTTTAAGAAACAGGCGCTTTCCGTAGGCGCCGTCGAACAGGAGGGGCTGGTTCGCCAGATTCTTCCGTCGGATACCGGCTTTATGCTATTGGTGGAAAGCGAAGTAATCGAAGCCAAGACCATCGTGCTTGCGATGGGCGCGGCTCGGCCGCATCTGCTGCCGGGCGAGGAAGAGCTGCTGGGCATGGGCGTTAGTTACTGCGCTACGTGCGACGGTATGCTCTACCGCGGTAAAAAGCTGGCTGTACTCTCCGAATCCGAAGAGGGCGCGGAAGAAACGCTGTTTCTGGAAAAACTCGCCTCGGGCGTTGACTATTATTCCCTGAAAAAGCACGAAGCTGATAAACTGCCCGCAACGGTCCGCATTATGGAGCAAAAGCCCACCGAGCTTACCCGCGCGGACAGCGGCATCAGCGTCGCCACCAAGGAAGGCAGCCAAACCTATGACGGGGTATTCATTTTCCGCAATGCCGTATCGCTGGGTATGCTTCTGCCTGATCTAACGGTAGACGGCAGCTTTATCCCGGTGGATCGCGCCATGCAAACTAATGTACCCGGCGTTTTTGCCGCCGGCGACTGCACCGGTAAACCCCTGCAGGTTGCCAAAGCCGTTGGCGAAGGCAACGTTGCGGCTATTACGGCAGCGGAATATCTTTCGACCCGTGGATAAATCCGGCACTTTCAAACGTACTATGTGTGAATAAGCCAAGTAGCGGCGGGAAAAATCGCCGACATATTGGGAGGCATCCGTATGAAAAAATCCTTTACCGGCAGGTTGTTTGCTTGGATGATGGTACTATGTCTGCTGCTGGGCGGCGTTTCTTTCGCTGGTGCTGAGGAGGCGGGAACATCCGACTTTGAAGCGCTTACCCCGTTTATGGATCTGGTTGCAGCCGCGGCGATGAGCTCCGGCAACGAGGATCCGGAAGTAATCGGCAATGAGGAAACCACGCTGGGCAACGCATTCATTGAGGCGCTATTCACCGCCGGTCAGACCGCAGATGCTTCGCTTGGCATTACAGCGGATATGCTGACCGATACGACGCAGCAGGCCGCATACCTCGCTAAAACCTTCGCCGCGCAAGTGCCCGCACTGACCGCTATTACAGTCAGCGGCGGCCCGCGCAGTTATATCGGTTTTCAACCGGTAACCGTAAACACGGGCGACGATAGCGATGTGCAAATCATCGGCGAACTGTACCAGAGCGATAAACCCATGTCGCAGATGAGCGATACGGAGTATAAAAACATCGCATGGCTGGATCGCGCGGTGTATACGTTCCGCGAAGATGCAAACGCGATGAACGGCTATCTGCTCACCGGCTTTTCCGTCGGGTCGGAGCTAAACATGGAAGAAGCCATGCAAACGTACACCGAATCCATTTTGGTGGAGTATATCAATACGTCGTTGGGCTTCTCCATCCTCTACCCCAGCGTATTCTCCGATGAGTTGCTGGTGGAAACTACCGACGGCGTAGCCGCCACCCTGCCGGACGGCAGCGTAAGCTTTTTCGTGCGGCGGACGGATAATACCTCCAACGCCAATCTTTCCGATTACATCAGCGTCATCGCCAACGGCATCGAAGGCTCCACCTCTACGCTGTATGAAGAGTTCAGCGCCGCAACGGTATGCTACGACACCGCCGATGGCAACACTGTGTTTGATGCTTACATCGTAACGGATAAATACATCTACGAAGCCGAACTGTCCTACCGGCAGGATCTGGCTTCCACGTACAGCATGTACACATCCTACCTGGAAAATTCCTTCGCGGTTGATTCCGTTAGCGTAGGTTGATGAGTGCGGCGGGAGGCAGCGCTATGAAACGCTTGCTTTGTATGGTAGTGGCGCTGTGCCTGCTGGTTACCGGAAGCGCGATGGCACAGCCGGCTACCGAAGCAGCACCCATTACCGGGCAGCGGTATTACCCGGACGGGTCCGACGCAGATAGCGCCGTATACACGTTCCGTTACGCTTGCCCGCAGTTTACTGTGCAAACAGAAGCGGATGAAGCGATGAACGCCTATTTTATTTCCCTTGCCTCCGATTTAGGCGCATCTCCGTTGCCGGATACTGTAACCGAGTCGGAGTTGCTGCCCATGGACGGCTATACCTACTATACGCTTGTCGCCTATCAGGTGACCGCCAATACCGATGAATATGTCAGCGTATTGCTCACCAACCGGCAATTCTTAGGGATTACCGAGAGTGAAAGCTGGACGGCTGTCGTATTTGCGCGGGACGGCGTATACGCGGGGCAGCCGGTATCGCTTTCTCAGGCCATGGGGCTTGAGCAGGATGAGAACGCGGCAGATGCGCAAAATAGTTACGCATCCGGGCTGGTTTACGGGTTGGTATGGCAAATAATACTGGAGCAGCGATCCACTTTGCAGCGGGAATATTTTCCTGATCTGACCAAAGCAGCGCTGGAAAACGTGTTCAGCCCGGAAAGCGATTTCTACTTTGACGCAAACGGTAACTTCGTATTCTTTATCCAGGCCGGGCAAATCGCCAGCGAAATGGAAGGGATACTTACTTTTCCCTTCTCTCTGGCCGAATTGCTCAGCGCCGTGCAATAGCAACCGGCAAACCCTTGTGTAGCGGCATGAAAACCGCCGCAAAAAAATACAACCGCCTATTGCCAAACCATTCGAATGGTGATAGAATAGTAAAGCTGTGAATAGATTTTAACGACTCTCCCGTTAGGAGGTGTAGCAAATGGGCAAGTTCTGTGAGGTATGCGAAAAGGGTAAGCTCAACGGCAACAACGTGAGCCACTCCAACCGCAAAACCCATCGTACCTGGGCACCGAACGTGCAGCGCGTCCGCGTGGAGATGGACGGTCAGGTAAAACACATTAACGTATGCACCCGTTGCTTGCGCAGCGGCAAAGTACAGCGTGCGTTGCCTTCCACCCAAATGGAAGAAACCGCTGTCGAAGCCTAATACCGGCTCCGCAGCGAATAGCATATTGTTGCTAACGCAGAGCATAACTGTAATGATGCTTCTGTTTTCAAAAAAGTGGCTTGGCCACTTTTTTGTTTTGCCTTTTTTGTCTCCTACTGTAATCTTCGCCCGGTATCCAGCTAAATGCATCGTTACTTATACGTAAATACTTTTCTTTACTAAGCTTATCGGCTGTATAGACCCCGCAACACCCAAGACGCAGGCTGCCACACGTCCCCTCTGCACAAGCAATACGTTCGCTCTGTGATTATACCTTAGCAATGCATTTTACTGCATTTGCACGGCAATGCCTTCGCTTGCCAGGGTACGAAAAGCAGCCTTATCATTTTCCTGTATATACGCCTTTGCGTAGCGTCCGCCGTCTATGTGTGTGCACGCTTCCCAGCAAGATGAGAGCAGTTGTTGAACTGCCTATCAGCCAGTCAGCCATCGACTGCCTTTGCCAGCAGAAACCGTGCAGATTCCCATATAAATATTTCGCAAAAAACAAGCATCAATCAAGCCGGATTGTTGCGCAAAAGTATACCCCTATAAACACCGCACGGGAGAAGCAAGCTTCTTCCGTGCGGTTTATGTTTGTCTGTTCTCTTGTTAGGGCTATCCATACCTTCGTCCCGATTATTCTTCCGGCGGGATTCCGTATAGCTTTTCCACATTTGCTGTGGTTTGCACCGTTAATTCCTCCACCGTTATACCGCGCAGCTCTGCCACTTTTTCGGCAACATAGCGCACATAGGCGGGTTCGTTGCGCTTGCCCCGCATGGGAACAGGCGCAAGATAGGGGCTGTCAGTTTCCACCAAAATGCGATCCGCAGGCACATAACGAGCTACATCCTGCAAGTGATGCGCATTTTTAAAAGTGACCGAACCAGAAAACGAGATGTAGAATCCCATGCTCAAGTATTCGCGTGCGCTTTCCACACTGCCGGTGTAGCAATGCAGCACACCGGCAGGCAGGCGACTACGGTGGGTGCGAAACAGATCCAGCATATCGCCGTGGGCATCCCGCACATGAAACACCGCCGGAACTCCCTGTGCAAAAGCAAAATCCAGCTGCTGCACAAGCGCGTTCTTTTGCGCGTCTCTAGGGGAAAAATCGTAGTAGTAATCCAGCCCAATTTCGCCAATGCCCACAACGCGCGGAGCTTTCAGCATCTGTAAAAGCTGCGTAAGCGTGTGCTCATCAAAGCTCTTCGCTTCGTGTGGATGTACGCCCACCACGCCGTATACATTTGGATGCTGTGCTGCAAGCGCAACAATACGCTCGCTGCTTTCCACATCGCTGCCTGCGAGGATGCAGCGGGTTACCCCAGCCGCTTCCATTCGTTCCAGCGTCGCTTCTACATCGCCGGTAAAGCGTTCATTCTCCAAATGGCAGTGCGAATCAAACAAATGCGCACTCATCGTACGATCGATCCATCCTCGGTACCTTCGTCAACCGTGACGACTTTCAGCGTTGTATCGCCTGCATCGGACGCAAACAGCACCATACCCTCGCTAACAACGCCACGCAGCTTAGCAGGCTTCAGGTTGGCAACCAATACCACCTGACGGCCAATCAACTGCTCCGGCTCGTAATACTTCGCTACGCCGCTCACAACCGTGCGTTCCGGCTCGCTTTCGCTCAAGCGCAGGCGCAGTTTCAGCAGTTTGTCGCTCTTCTCCAGCTTCTCACAGGCGATGACTCGCGCCACCCGCAGCTTGATCTTTGCAAAATCGTCAATGGTAATCAGGCCATCGTCCGCTTTGCTCTCTTCTTTCTTTGCCGGTTTGGGCTGCGGTTTGGCGGCCGGCTTTTCCTCTGCTTTGGGCGTGGGGATAATATCCGCCAACTCCTTTTGAATGTCGATACGCGGGAAGATCGCCTCGCCCTTTTGCACATGCGTTCCAGCTAAAAGCGCGCCGAAGGATTGCAGCGATTCCACCGTTTTCAGATTTTCGTCCGTAACGCCCAACTGCTCAAAAATCTTCTGCGGCGTACGCGGCATGGTAGGAGCAATGAGCACCGCAACCACGCGAATACACTCGCAAAGCACATACATTACGGTTTTCAGGCGCTGTTTGCCATCCTCCGTCTTGCCCAGCACCCACGGCGCAGTAACATCGATATACCGGTTGCACTCGCCAACCAGCGTCCATATATCGCTTAAGGCCAGCGAATACTGCAATTCATTCATCTGTCCGCGTACCTTGGCGGGCGTTTCTTGCGCCAGGGCGATCAATGCCTGATCTACCGGCTCGTATGCGCCCGCCGCGGGGATCTCCCCGCCGAAATATTTCTCCACCATCGCAACGGTACGGCTAACCAGATTACCCAGATCGTTAGCCAAATCAGCGTTGATGCGCTTGAGAAGCGCTTCGTAGCTAAACTGCCCGTCGCTGCCAAACGGCATTTCACGCATAAGGAAGTAGCGGATCGCATCGCTGCCGTAGCGGTTGCACAGTACGACCGGGTCTACCACGTTCCCCAGCGATTTGCTCATTTTCATTCCATCCAGCACCAGCCAGCCATGGCCAAACACCTGCTTGGGCAGGGGCAACCCCAGCGCGTGGAGCATAATCGGCCAAATAATGGTGTGGAAGCGTACAATCTCCTTGCCTACCAAATGCAAGTCGGCAGGCCAGTATTTACGGAACAGTTCGTCCTGCTCGGTGCCGTAGCCCAGAACGGTAATATAGTTGCTAAGCGCATCCAGCCATACATATACTGTGTGATTGGGGTCAAAATCCACCGGGATGCCCCATTTAATGGATGTCCGGCTGACGCACAAATCCGTTAAGCCCGGCTTTAAGAAGTTGTTGAGCATCTCGTTTTTACGGGATGCAGGCTGGATAAAGTCGGGATGTGTTTCAATATAATCGATCAGCCAGTCCTGATACTTGCCCAGCTTGAAGAAATAGGCTTCCTCACGCGTCTTTTCCACCGGGCGGCCGCAATCCGGACAGCAGCCGTCCTTTAGCTGCAACTCGGTAAAGAAGCTTTCACAGGGCGTACAATACCAGCCTTCGTAATAGCCTTTATAAATATCTCCCTGCTCGTACAGTTTGCGGAACATCAGCTGTACCGCCTTAATGTGCCGCTCCTGCGTGGTGCGGATAAAATCGTCGTATTCTACGTCCATCAATTTCCACAGGCTTTTAATGCCCGCGACGATCTCGTCCACATACTGCTGGGGCGTAACGCCTTTGTCCTTGGCTTTCCGTTCTATCTTCTGGCCGTGCTCGTCCGTACCGGTTACAAAATAAACGTCGTACCCTTCCTGCTTTTTAAAGCGGGCTACCGTATCGGCAGCGACGCTGCAGTACGCGTGCCCAATGTGCAAATTATCACTGGGATAGTATATGGGTGTGGTGACATAAAACGGTTTTTTCTCCGCCATGTTAATTGCCTCCTAAGGATTATTCTGGTTTTTACCGGTTCTCTGCCGCCTGCGCGGCTCCGGGCATTCGCCTATGCAAGTATGCTTTTCCCCGGTTTTTCACGGGCATAACACCTTCTCCAATAAAAAAACCGCCGCCTTCCTGCGAAGGGGCGGGTATTTCCCGCGGTACCACCCTTGTTTTAACTTCATTTATGGCAGATAACGGCGCCTTGCCGCCGTGCACTACGTATCGGGCACGGACGCTCCCGGACCATGTTCCCCGCGCCGTATACGCACCGCTTTTCAGCTGCCGCGGCTCTCTTTCGCGCTCGTGCACAGGTACTCTTCCGCTCGTTGCGTATGTATATTATACAGCAATTATACCGCTTGTCAACGCGGCGAAAAACGCGCGGTTTCATGAACAAATCGTGAATAAAATGACCGTAAAGAAAACATTTGCCGTTTTCCGAAAATTTTTAACGAAAATTTTCCCGAAAACATAACCGAAACGTCCATTTTCACAACCATCATAAACGAAAATCCCCGAAACACCTGTAAAATCGGGCTTTTTCAATCGCTGCACCAGTACCTGTTTCGCCCACTTGTGACATTGACATAATATTGGGGATTCAGTAAAATTATGCCGTTGTACTGTATAAATCCATAGGAGGCTAATCATGATGAAATCTACCGGTGTTGTACGAAAGCTCGACAATCTTGGACGTATCGTTATCCCCATCGAACTTCGCAAAACGATGGATATTGCGATTAAAGATACACTCGAGATCTTCACCGAAGGCGACCAGATCATTTTAAAGAAGTATCATCCTGCTTGTATTTTTTGCAATGATGCTCGCGACGTGAATCTTTTTAAGGGCAAGTTGATCTGCGATAAGTGCCTGGAAGAACTGAAACTTCGTACCGAGAAAACCGCCCGCTGAGTGTAAACTCTTCTTTTTGCGGATTCCGATCGTTCGCAGGCTGCAGTTCGTTTTGATTGGACGGACTGCTTTTTTCTTGTACCATTTTTTTAGTGCAAGCAACAATCGCCTAAACCATACGCGCCGCATTCCTCCTGCCGGAGGAATGCGGCGCGTTTCCTGTTTGTGCGTTGTATCCGGTGTGCAGGGTTTTAATCCGCTACCGCTTCCTCCACTGTTTCGGCAGGCATCTGCTTTATTGTGACGGGGCAACCCTTACGCTGGAACCTACCGTTTTTATCTGGGTCGCACAATGGATTGCCAGATCGATGAAAACCGTACTGTCCTTGGCGATAGCAACAAACTGTGCCAACTGGTCGCTATTTTACTGGATAACGCGATGAAATACAGCAATCCAGGTTCTCCCATCCGCGTACGCATGCAGGGGCTTAGTAAGCGGGAGTTGCTGCCGACCGTCACCAGCGAGGGAACCCCGCTGCCGCCCGAAAAATGCAAAAGCATTTTTGAGCGCTTCAACCGCTGGATCGTTCCCGCGGGCAGGAAAAGGCTACGGGCTGAGGCTGGCGATTGCGCAAAGCATTGTGGATGAACACCACGACCGGATTTGGGCGCAGTCGGACGGGATAAAGCCAAACCACTTTTTCGTACGTCTCCCCTGCATGGATGGCGATAACGCCGCCAAACAAACCAGTAAGCTCACACATAACAGTAAAAAATAAAAAACGACCGTTGCACAGGCACATTCTTTGCGAATGGCATGCAGCGGTCGTTTTTATTTCACGTTACAGAGCAATCATTTCGCCTACCACCGATTGACTGAGCAGTTCGGTGGTGTTTTTCTGCGCCAGCGCCCACATCAGTTTAGTCGCCGCCGCTTCGGTCGTCATATCGCGGCCGCTGTGCACCTGCTCGCGCATTATGCCGCGGCCCACCTCATATACATGTAAATCCGCTTTTTCATACAAGCATTGGCTTACCACCAGCACGTAAATGCCCTTTTCCGCCAATTCGCCCAGTGCGGCTACCAGATTCCGACGGATGTAATGCAAACCGCCCATGCCGAAAGCCTCAATCACCAACCCGCGATACCCGGCTTCGCCCACAAAGCGCAGTACATCCGGCGAAGTACCCGGTACCAGCTTAAGCAGCATCACGCGCGGATCCAATTTGGCACGCAGGCGATACCCGTCTTTTGCGCCGCTGTCCGGGGTGAAAAGCTGCGGGTGGTCAAAATGCACGCCTTCCGCGTCAAAATACCCTGCCAGCGGCGCGTTGATGCTGGAAAACGCATCCATCGCCGTGGTATGGGTTTTCACGCTGCGTACGCCGGAAATCAGCTTGTAATCAAACGATACATAAACTCCCGGCACACCCTGCATCGCGGCGACTAGTGCGCGGCGTAAATTACCGCGCGCATCCGTAAGAGGATGTACCAGCGGCAGCTGTGAGCCGGTAAGGATAACCGGTTTGGGCACGCCCGCCAGCATATAGGTAAGCGCCGACGCCGTATAGGCCATCGTGTCCGTGCCATGGGTAATGACCACACCATCGCAATGCTTCAGCGCTTTATCCACAGCCTTAGCCAGTTTGCTCCACTCCTCCGGCTGCATGTTGCTGGAATCCAGACAAAACACATCCTGCGGCTCAACAATACAAGGCAGGCTATCTTGAATGGGGGCCAGCAAATCGGCGGCGGACAGGGTAGGCATAAGTCCATTATCGGTTTCCGTACAGGCAATGGTTCCCCCGGTAGCCAGTAGCGCAAGGCGTTTCGGCATCAGGTTCGCTCCTTTTCATACATCTTTCTTACAGGAAAGGGTCGGGCGTAATCCTTAGCACCATTCAGGGGGTGTATACGGCGTAACGACGCCATTGACACGCGTGCATGCAAGGTCGATCAGACGCTGGTTTCGGCTGCCGCGGAATGCCAGCTCCAGCGAGCGCTCCGTAAGAATAAAAGGGCCGTCCACCAATACATCGGTCTGCGCAAGCAAATCCGTTATCGCAGGGTTCTCCTGCGCCATCTCCAGTAGTTTCTCGTACGTATACCCTGTATAGGTCCAAACATTCAACCCTTTTTGGTGTGCTCGCTCTGCCAGCGCGGCGCAACCGGCCGGCTGTGCAAAGGGCTCTCCGCCGCTGAGCGTTATGCCGGACAGCAGCGGGTTACCGGTAAATTTCTGCTCAATTTTCTCCAGCGTCCACACCGTACCGCCTTCCGGGTGATGACTCTCCAGATTGTGGCATCCCGGGCAGTGATGCGGACACCCCTGTGTAAAAATTGCGGTTCGATACCCGGGGCCATCCACAATAGAATCGGTTACTACGCCATATAAGCGCAGAGAATCAGTCATGTTTGCTGCCTTTCTTCTGCACATTGCTTTGTTCATGGCAACGACCCGCGTAGGGGCAGCTGCCGCAGCCGCCGCTGCAGCCAACGCCTTTTTTACGGTTACGAATCAGCCGAATCGCGAGCCAAACACCATAGCCGATCACCACCACCGGAAGTACGATGGATAAGATGGTTCCCAGCATATTCATTCTCCTTTGCCAAAAGGTCCTGTCCTAAAAAATTACAATTAAACCGTTAGCCAAGCCCCAGCAGCCGCCCCACCTGATACACCACCGTAGCTACCACCCATGCCAGCGCAGTTTGGGAAGCCACCGTGGTCAGGGCGAATTTGCCGCTTTCCATTTCCCGCCGCATGGCGGCAAACGCCGCAACGCAGGGCATGTATAGCAGTATAAACAGCAGGAAGGATACCGCCGCCAGCGACGACGGGAATACTCCGCGGATCGCCGTGAGCATTTGCGTACTTTGCGCATCTACACCGCTGATGACCGCCAGCGTGCTTACCACGCTTTCTTTTGCCATAATACCGGTAAGTACCGCGGTGGACGCGGCAACATTGCCAAAGCCCGCCGGTGCAAACACCGGCGCGATCACCCCGGCAATGGAACCCAGCATACTGGCTTCCACCGTAGGCGCAGCCTCCAGGCTGAAGGTAAAGCTTTGTAAAAACCATACCACCAGCGTTGCCAGAAAAATAACGGTAAAAGCACGTTTGACAAAATCGCTGCCTTTATCCCACAGCTGCCGCCCAACATTGCGTACAGTCGGCAAGCGGTATTTCGGCAATTCCATCAGGAACGGCGAAGCATCGCCGTGGAACATCAGCTTTTTCAGCACCAGCCCGGCCAGAACCGCCATCAGGATGCCGACGAGATAAAAGATACTCATCACCAGCACCTGATTGCCGCCAAAAAACGCTCGGGTAAACAGTGCGTAAATCGGCACTTTCGCACCACAACTCATAAACGGCGTAAGCATAATGGTAAACCGGCGGTCCCGCTGGGTATTCATGCTGCGCGCACTCATTACGGCAGGTACCGTACAGCCAAAGCCCATCATCATGGGGATAAACGCACGCCCGTTTAAGCCAATCTTGCGCAGCGGCTTATCCATTAAAAAGGCTGCGCGCGCCATATAACCACTGTCCTCCAAAATGGAGAGCAATAAAAACAGAATCAGGATGGTGGGCAGGAAGCTTAGTACGCTGCCCACACCGGTAAGCACACCGCCAACCAGCAGGTTTTGCACCCATTCCGCTACATTCCAGTGTGCCAGCGTCACCGCAATCCCATCAATCCCTGCGTTGACCAGCGCGGCAAACCCGTCCGCCAGCCAGGACCCAATGGGGCCGAAGGTGATGTAGAAAACGAGCAGCATCATCAGCAAAAATACGGGAATGGCAAACACCTGATGCGTCAATACGCTATCGATACGGTCGCTTGTGCTGCCCTGCTCGTCGCCGCCGGGCACCA
This sequence comes from Candidatus Limiplasma sp., assembly GCA_963675655.1. Classification (GTDB taxonomy): domain Bacteria; phylum Bacillota; class Clostridia; order Christensenellales; family Aristaeellaceae; genus CAXXOK01. The sequence goes on along the minus strand of OY776489.1, from coordinate 2,092,829 downwards.
CGCAGGCTGCCAGCAGTTTTTCAATAAACCGGTAGCGGGTATCCGCCATTACGGCCGCCCGTTCCATACCTAGTTCCTTTTCCATAGCAAGCAGAATTTCATCTACAATATGGCGGGTTTCCGCACTTAGGTTTAACTGTTCCACCATGGGCGCATCGCCCTCAAACAGCTTGGTTGCCGCATACCGCGGGCGTACATCCGCTGCGATTGCCTGCGGCTCAATCAGGTGGCGAATGGCATGCAGCGCCTTATGCGCCGCACCATCGCAAATATCCAGCCGTTTTGGCGGCGTTTTATTTTCCGCCAGTTCCATGGCGCGTCGTACCAACTCGTCCAGCCCTTCCCGTTTCCGGGCGGAAATAGCGACCACCGGCACGCCGAGGATTTCTTCCATCTTCGCCAGGTTGATGCTGTCGCCGCGACTGCGCACCTCGTCCATCATGTTCAAAGCTACCACGGTAGGGCGACCCAGTTCCAATAATTGCAACGTCAAATACAGGTTCCGTTCCATGTTGGTGGCATCGACGCAGTTGATTACCACATCCGGCTTATCTTTAACAATATAGTTACGGCTTACGATTTCCTCCAGCGAGTAGGGGCTTAAGGAATAAATACCCGGAAGATCAACAATCTTTACATCCGTATAGGTTTCCGGCAAGCCATATAACATGCCGCCATCATCTTTATGCAGGCCTTTTCCGCTGCCATGGGGTCCGTGGCCATCATGCAGCGGGCCGTGCCCGCCGCCCGATGGTTCTTCCTGCTGCATTCCATGCCGGTAACGGCGGCCGCCCAGCGAGGGCAGGCCGATGTGCGCCTGCTTGCCGTGGTGGTGGTGTATCATCGTACCGGTTTTTTGGGCAACCGTTACGCCGGGCCAATTGCCCACATGCTGGTTGCTCCCGGTTAATTGGTTAAAAAGGGTCGTTTTCCCGCTGTTCTGATTCCCTGCCAATGCGAAGGTATAGCTCATTCCTGCTCCTTGCCTTTCCCGCTTGCATCCCGGATGCCTATTTTTTTAGCATCGTCAATCCGCAGTGTCAGCGCGTAGCCGCGCAAATGAATCTCCAGCGGATCGCCCATGGGTGCTGTTTTTTGCAGCAATACTTTTACACCGGGGGTTAAGCCCATATCCAGCAAACGCCGATGCAGCGCATCGGCACCGCCTATGGTATCCACCACGGCGCTTTCGCCGGGTTTCAAGTCGGCAAGGGTCAATTTTTGATCGTTCATACTGGTAACCTACCTTCTGCAGTCGTCTACTGCGGGTCGGGGCTGTCGGCGCGGGCTACTTTATGCGCTTATGCCTTAGTTGATGTTTACCCCGCCTGTATCGATGTGAACCATAGCGCTTCACGCGTTTACGCTCCAAGCAGGCTTCGTGTTCAGCAGGCCAGCGCTCCGTCTCCCGCAGGATAATATCGGCGGCGTTACTTATGCCGTTTTCCGCACGCAGCCGCTTACCAATTCTCTCCGCCGCAATCCGGTATTTATCCTCTGTCGTCAGCCGGGTCAGCGCCTGCGCCATTTTCACCACCGTCAATTTTTCCCGCCGGATGGGTTTAGGCCCCAAGCCCAGCAGCCGCACGCGTAGCGCCCAAAATGGCTGATCACCGCCAAAGGGAATGACAAGCGTTGGTTTACCGGCGCACAAGCCCGATGCCGTCGTGCCTGCGCCGCCATGGTGCACTACCGCGCTGACACGGGTAAACAGCCAATCGTGCGGCACATATTGCCGCATAACATACACATTATCGCAGGCTTCGGTTTCACTGTTGCTCCAGCCTGTTGCCAGCACAGCCCGGATGCCGCTGCGCTTGACCGCCTCAAGGACGATGCCAAGCGTTTCCTGCATGTCACCGCTGGTCATCGACCCAAACCCGATGTATACCGGCTTGGGCTTAGCCGCTAAAAAGGCGGCCAATTCTGGTGAAGGCTCATATTCCGTTTCCTGCTGATCCAGCCAAAACCCCGTCATATAAATATTATCGTCCCAATCCGCCGGACGGGATACCAATAGCGGACTCATGGCGTACAGCACCGGTACACGGCGCCCGCCGATCTGGTTTCTGGGCGCGCTTCGCAGTCTGCGCGCAGGCATATCGTTTCCCCTGCGCCAGTTCTTGAGATAATACATCTCCAGCGTGCTGATAATTAAATAAGCCAGCATGTAGCTGGTACGATTCCACACCCGGCCCATTCTAAGCCCCGGAGCAGAGGAAATGGGCATCTGCGCGGTTGGGTCCATGGGAAAGTAATGGGTTTTAATAAACGGTACGCCCCTTTGCTCCGCAATGGATTGTATCACCTCGCCAAAATAAGTGGCAACAATCACTTCGGCATCCGCACAGGCGGCTTCCAGATCGTGCAAAAAGGGCGACAGAATCTCCAGAAAAATGGAGCGAATCTGCTTTAAATAGGTAACACCTTTAGTACCAGGCTTCATAATGCTGCTCATAAAAGCATGCACGTCTCCTGATAACGGATAAAAACGCAGGCCGTTTTGCTTAGCCAGCGTTTCAAATTCCGTAAAGGCGCATATAGCGACGTCATGGCCGCGTTTTTGCAATTCGTTTCCTAATAACACATAGGGTTTTACATCGCCGGTGGAACCGATGCAGATCATCGTAAACCGCATTCGCTTCGCCTCCCCTACGCGCTCTCGTCCACGGCATAGTATAGCGCACAGGGTATGGAATTGCAACCTTTCCAAGCGCTGCTGCTGTGATAAAAATGTTTTGTTTTACGTAAAATCAAGTAAAAAGGCGTAAACAGACAAGCTATAAAAGCCTTTCCTCCCCTTCGTGCGCTTTCATTGTCAACGCAACAAAAACCAATAAGGTTCCCTTTGCAACGGTTACTTCCGCAAGGGAAGCTTCGTACTCGTTGCTGACCCCCAGTGGATGGTCGCAGGTTAGCGTCGCATCTGTAAGCGGGTATTTAAGCCCCCGCAGCGTGACCCCCACGGCTTTTGCGCCGTGGCAGAACACAGAAACAATGGTTCTTTTCTCCCTTGGCGGCAGGGAAAGCGTACCGTTTGTGACTGCATAAATATCGTAGGTATCGCATACCATTCGCGCCTGCGCGCCTCTGCAGCTTATCCCGCCCAACAACTGCAGATTCGCTACCGTATGGTCCATCCGTCCGCCATCCGCGCCGTAGAATACAAAATCCCGGTAGCCGCGCGCCCAGCCTTTGTTCAGCGCAAGGCCCATATCGGTATCATCTTTCTCAACAGGGAAAGTATGCGTGGGTACATCCGGCGGGCAAGTGCCAAGCGAATCAAAATCCCCCACCAGCAAATCGGGTTTTACGCCCATTGTACTTAGCGCGTTGTAGCCTGCATCCGCAGCAATCACAAAATCATCCGCGCTGGGTGCAAAATCCCGCGCGGTAAACGTACCCGCTCCTACCAGATAGCATATCGGCATACGCGTACCTCCCCCTGCCTATAAGCAAAGGGAGCCGTCCGCATTGCGGCGAACAGCTCCCCAATTGTGTCGATATTCCCACTGCAAACGGTAAAAAGATTAGCGCTTGCTGAACTGGGGCGCACGACGCGCGGCTTTGAGGCCGTACTTCTTACGCTCTTTCATGCGCGGGTCACGGGTCAAGAACCCGGCCTTTTTGAGGCTGTCGCGCAGTTCGGGATTGGCCTTGATGAGCGCGCGGCTGATGCCGTGACGGATCGCGCCCGCCTGACCGGTGAGGCCGCCGCCGGTGACGGTGACCAGAATATCCATTTCGCCACCTGCCTTGGTCAGTTCCAAGGGCTGGCGAACGGTCATCTTGAGGGTCTCAAGACCGAAATAGTTATCCAAATCGCGTTTGTTGATGATGATTTTTCCGTCGCCTGCGACCAGACGGACGCGGGCAATCGCCTTTTTGCGACGACCTACGGCATTATATTCAACCTTAGCCATGGTAATCTAACTCCTTTGCGTCCGTTTACTTCAGTTCCAGCGTCTCGGGTTTGCAGGCTGCATACTCGTGCTCGGAACCCGCGTATACGCGCAGCTTCTTCGCCATCTTGCGGCCCAGAGGTCCCTTGGGAAGCATGCCGATGATCGCTTTTTTCACGGCGAACTCGGGTTTATCTTCCATCAGGTGACGGTAAACGGTCTCGCTGAGGCCGCCCGGGAATCCACTGTGGCTGTAATATACCTTCTGATCCAGCTTTTTGCCGGTCAGCACCACTTTGTCCGCGTTGATGATGATTACATAATCGCCCGTATCCACATGGGGGGTGAAAGTGGGTTTGTTCTTTCCGCGCAGCACCGATGCGACCTGCGAGGCAAGACGGCCCAACACAACGCCTTCCGCGTCTACAACATACCATTTACGCTGCACGTCCGCGGCTTTGGCCATGTACGTTTTCAAGTTGATTTCCTCCTTCAAGGAATGTAAGCTATCGCTCTTTGCGGCGTTTGATGGTCAGCAAACGCGCGCCTGTCCAATAAACGTTCCGGGGCTGGCGGAGTTTATTGATGCCAAAAAAGATAATACCAAAAAAACCGGTTGATTGTCAAGTAAAAACACAATAAAATCGCCGCTGCGGTATCGCATGTAACCGCTTTGCCGCAGCGCCGGATTGGTTAGCCTTGCACTTCTTCCAGCGTACCCAGCGCATAGCGCCGTTCCGCCTCGGCCATAATCGGTTCGGATGCGGATACGCCGCAGCGCGACGCGCCCGCCGCGCGTACCGCCAATACCATATCCAAATCGCGAATACCGCCAGAGCCTTTGACCTGGCAGGTTTCGGGTACGCTTGCGCGCATCAGCTTCACATCCTCCACCTTGCAGCCTGCCGAGCCATACCCTGTGCTGGTTTTTACCCAGTCCGCACCGGCAGCGGCAGCCAGTTTACAAACGCGCACTTTCTGCTCGTCGGTCAGGTAGCAGGTTTCAATAATCACCTTTACCTTAGCATTGCGGCTGTGCGCCAGATCGCAAATATCCTTGATTTCTTTTTGCACATAGTCATCTTCCCCGGCGATCAAACGACCGATGTTGATAACCATATCCAGTTCATCGCAGCCGTCGTCCAACGCCGCTTTTGACTCCGCCAATTTAATCTCCGGCAGGTGGTTGCCGTGCGGAAATCCGATGACCGTACATACGCGCACATCGCTGCCCGCCAGCATTTTCGCCACCAGCTTCATATCGGCAGGACGGGCGCAGACGCTTGCGGTATCATATTTCAGCGCGACTTCGCAGCCTTCGCGTATGTCATCCTGGGTCATAAACGGTTTCAAGGTGCTGTGATCCAGCATTTTGGCAATATCATGGGGTGTCAGTTTCATGGTGTGTTCCTCCTTATGTTTTCTGTCTGTCGTTCGTGTGCGCAGTTCAGCAATTTTTATGCGCCGTAGCGTTTCATACGGAAATAGAAAGGTGGGGTCTGGAAAGTCGCCACAATGCTTTCACCCGTCTGCAACGTTGCCAGCTCCTCATCCCCAATCAGGTACGTATCCGGTCTGCCTTCCAGCCGTACCGTGCCGTATAGTTCTTTGACGAATGTACGCGCCCCGCCCTCGTGCAGGGCAAATGCAACAACCGTGCCAAAAGCCGTAAGCAGCGCTTGTGCATCTGTTTCGCCGTACTGCCCGGTAAGCTGCGCAGCGCTGCGGGCTGCCAGCATCAGCCGCAGCCCTTTGGCACGGCCGAATTGCAGCGCCGCCTGTAAATAATGTAGTTTCGGTAAAACACCGATATGGTCCATCAGCAGGTAGACGTTACCTTCATTCTCCGAACGGAAAAGAACTTCCTGCAAGCATAAATCCAACAGGGCGGCGTACACTTCGCCACCGGTCAAGCCGCTGTCGCCGCAAATAAAAACCGTCTTGCCCTTTTTCCGCCGCAGTGTACGCCGAATTCCCAGCGAGCCTTCTGCGCCAAATCGTCCTTGCAAAATCTCGCGGCCCGCTTTTTTTAGCAGGGCAATGACGCTTTGCGTTTCCAAGCTTTCCGGAATTTTCAAATACATGCCCGTTACACGCAGTTCCGGCAGGCTGTCCAAAATCGTCAACATGCTTTCCGGGTCAAAATCATCGATCAACGCGCGCAATGTTTCGTTGTTGCGCAGCGTCGCATCCTCCTGACGGCTGAGATACACAATCAGCGCCAGCAGCAAATCCCGCGCCGCCGCAAGGGTTTGTTTGCCACACGCTTCCGCTAAATGATCTGCCAGCAACGAAGCACAAAGCGCAGTCGCATCCTGTATCAGCCGATCATCATCCATCAGCTCCGTAAACAGGTTCCACTGCCCCTCGCCGCTGCCGTCGGATGCGCGTTGATCGTTGGCAAACACAATATCGCCCTGCTGTCCAAACTGCGTAAAATAGTCTCCCGAAGGGTCGAAAACCACCAGCACATCCTCATCGGTCAGGTTGACACGCAGGTTGCGAAACAGGTGGAACATCATATTGGTTTTACCGGTGCCCGGCGCGCCCAGCAGCAGCAGATGGCGGCTGAGCAAGCTATCCCCCATCGGCAGGAAAGCGTTTTTACCATTGCCGTCCGCGCCTACCAGCGAGATAAACGCGCTGGGATCGCGCAGGGTAACCTCCCGGGCAATTTGCTTGCTGCGGGTATTGGTGGTTTGATACATGGTTGCTCCTTTCGGCGCAGAACATGCGCCGTAACACTGCCTGCTTATGGTTTATGAATCGTGCTTATTTGCCAGAAGCGACGCCATCCGGTTCGGCGTTTCCTGTCCGTCCGCATTGGACGGTAGGGGCACGGTTTTACCCGGTTTTATGAGCAGCTTCCCTGCCAGTTCCTTCATGCTGACCGGGTGATGTTCCGCCTTGCTGTGCTCCGGTTTTCCCGGTTGAGACGCCACATCCGGTTCCAGTTGCGCCGCGTCCGTTGCCTGCGGCTGTTCTTCCGACTCCGCCTGGCCTTCCGCGGGCTGCTCATCCTCCGCCGTAGAAGGCTCCTCGTTTATGGAGGTTGCTTCTTCTGTTTCTGTTGACGTGGGTGCCACAGATGAGGATTCCCCATTTGCAGTTTCGGCTTTGTCGCCATGCACAGTGGATGTATCCGGTTCGGTTATCGGTGTACTACCATCTGTTTCATTTTCTGCGTTCGCATCTGGTATTTCCGCCTGGCTTTCCGCGGGCTGCTCATCCTCCGCCGTAGAAGGTTCCTCGCTTATGGAGGTTGCTTCTTCTGTTTCTGTTGACGTGGGTGCTACAGATGAGGGCTCTCCATTTGCAGTTTCGGCTTTGTCGCCATGCACAGTGGATGTATCCGTTTCGGTTATCGGTGTATTACCATCTGTTTCATTTTCTGCGTTCACATCTGGTATTTCCGCCTGGCTTCCCGCGGGCTGTTCATCCTCCGCCGTAGAAGGTTCCTCGTTTATGGAGGTTGCTTTTTCTGTTTCTGTTGACGTGGGTGCTGCAGATGAGGGTTCCCCATTTGCAGTTTCGGCTTTGTTGCCATGCACAGTGGATGTATCCGGTTCGGTTACTGCAACGCTGCTCTCTGCTTCGTTTCCCGTGTTCAAATCTGGCTTTTCTATGGATACCAGCTCGTCATCCTGGCCAGTGTCAACCGCCGATAAAACAAATGTCTCCTGCGTTACAGTTTCGAATTCTTCTTTTACACCATCCGTGTTTTCCGTTTCTATTTCATCAAGCGCTTCCTCCGGCGCTTCGCCCACTGTTTCCACGGGTTCATCGTCCGTCTCCATCGGAGTTTCCTCCGCCAGATTCTCTACCGCCTGATAAGCGGCTTTTTGCGACAGTAGTTCTGCCAATTCGGGCTCGTCCGGCTCTTCAAAGTCCTCCGGCAGGGTCTCTTCGTATCCGTCATCCGCGTTAGGCTCACGTTCGGACAGGGCTGCATCCGGCGCGTCTTCCTCAACGTCCATTTCGATCATCAATTGAAGTTCGTCATTGGGCAGCACCACCTGCGTATACCCCTTATGTACCGTGTTCCCGCGCATGGCGTAGCCACTTTCGATGCTTTCTTCCCGCTCCGCATCCCGCGGTTCCGCAATCTTGCTTTCCCGGCCGTCCCGTACACGGCGCAGATACGCGATATCCGCATCGTATCCATTGCCCGTAGTGGTTTCGCGCTGCGCGGTTTCCCACCGGATCAAGCGCTCCAGCTTCTCTACGCGCAAATCCAGCAGCTTGCCCGCTTGCGGATATGCAGAGGCTTTCGGGTCGATTTGCGCCAGTATCGTCTCCCGGCGGTACATCGCATCGACTAGACGACCTTTGCGTTCCTGCAAACAGGCTAAACAGAGCATTTTGCGGTATTCCTGCGCGGATACCGCGTGGTTTACCGTTACGATTGCGCATTTCTCCAGCGCCACCTTGCGCTGGCGGATCATCTCGGCGCTATCCGGCACACAGATCATCCGGGAAGGTTTGCCGGTTCCGCCTTTTCCATAGGCGGAATTGTTCTGTGCGTAACTGGTCAGCGATCGCAGCGTTACATCCCGCACGGTAGCAACACGCACCGTATCCGGGCACAGCCCGCCGCCGGTTTGGGCATCGTAGCGCGGCGCAATCTGGAACCGCGCGCAAAAGGCTTTTGCATCCAGCGACAGGGTTTTGGGATCGACAAACGCGTATAAATCGTTATAGGGCACCCATAAATCGCTGACAAAATCGTTCTCAGCAAAGCAAAGCTGCGCCAGCCGTTTCGTTCTGCGTTCTTCCGGTTCTTCGGTAAAAACGTCACAGGCATAGCGCATGGGCACATATTGGTTCACACGCCGTGCACGGCGCGCAATTTGTGTATAGTAGCGGGCGGCCGCCGTATCGCCGTGCAAACTTTTCAGCAATGAAAGCTCCTGCAAGGCGCGCGCAATATCCCGCTGGGTCAGCGTTACGGGGGGCAAATCCCGATCGTCCAAATAGGCAGCTGCAAAGCTCTCCGCCTCATACGTATCCCCGGATGCAACGCGGCCGCGCACATAGCGCACATAGTCTTCCGCATGCTCCGATATACCCAGCGATTCTTCCATTGCAGCCAGCATACCGCCACCACGCGGGTACACGCTTTCGGGAATAGCCACCGCCTGCGAACCCCCGCCGATGAGGTACACCGCCAGTTTATCGCCTAAAAAGGAATGATACTGCGGGTATGCCTCCGCCCACACGGCATCCACCGTCATCGCGCCGCGCCCGCTATACCGGCCGTCGTAGGAGAAGTTGCGCAGATAATTATCCCCGGTAAACAGTTTTGGCTGCTGCTCATATAGTTTGCGGAAATACTCGGTGGGGTCAACTGAAAAACCGCTGGACGCGGTTAACGCGCCGCGGTCGCCGCGGCTGCCTACATATTCCATGTTTTGAATCAATTCCACCGGAAACAGCGGCAGGAAGGTATCAAAGCGCACGGGAACAGGCGGGTCCGCCTGCGCAAACAGCGCTTTTCCCTGAGATAGCAACACGTCCGCGGAGAGACCCGCGTAACCGATGATGCCGCTGGCAGTCAAATCCATGAGAAGCTCCTTTTACACAAGCGTATCAAAGCAGCGACGGAACGTTAGAAATCGTACACAAATTGCAACTTGGGCAGTAAACGGTCGACCGTAAGTTTACAGTACAGGGGCTGCGCGCCCTGATCGGCACGTTTCACAAACATTTGCCCATCCTCGGCGTGCAGCAGAATCAGCAGGGGCGCGCCGCCGTCGCACGTAGCGGCCATACAGTAAGCCAGCGGCTCCTCCGGGTTCTGGCGGTTGTATAAAACAGCCTCGTCAAACGCCTGGGCAGGCGGGTTGGTATCGGTATTTCTGTAGGTTTCAAACACCCTGCCGTACATAAAACTGAGCGGACTGTTCATCGGCGCTACCGGCAATTGAAAACGGATCTCTAAAAACTGGCACATGGAAACATATTCGATAATGCTTTGGTGAAACAGCCCGGCATTCTCTCCCAGCGGGACCTGCCCGTCCGTCCACGCGATCGGCTGCCAAAAAACGTAGCCCGGCCGCTGACAGCCCGATAACACCAGTTTCTCATCCATGGGTGTCCGGCTATACGTAAGGGGTCTGCGCCCCGTTTCCTTAATGGCGTTTTGTTGAAAACGGACTAAATAATCGCGCATGATTGGCGTTAGTTTGCCCTCCATGCAGTTCCCTCCTTGGTGCTGCGGAATAAGGTTCCGCGTTTTTGCGGCGCTTTGCCATGCCTACCGGTAGGTAAGGCGGAGCATCGCATCGCCGCTGTGAGGATCGGTCGCTACCATCACCGTGCCGAACAGGCAACGCAGAATTACCGCGCGTCGGCTGTCCCGCGCAGGGTCGACCGCCCGCAGGCATTGGAATAAAAAAGCACGCTGTTGTGCGGCTGTGCAGTGCTTTCTGCGCCCCACAGCCACCACCGACATCTCCACTGCATGCAGGGTTGCGCTGCGCAAAAAACAAACACAGGCGACCCTGCCGCCCGGCACCTTTACCTGCGGCAAAAACAGTATCGCTTCATGAGGCGGTTCATCCGCCTCCGGGCATGCTTCTTCTACCTGGCAATCGCCGTTTTGTAAGGCCTTTTGCATCTTTTGCAATTCTGGGAGCGGCATATGGGCATATAGCCGCACAGCGCGACCCAGTTGAAGCGCACCGCTCGTTTCATCCCACATCGGCATACGGCGGTCTCCTTTCCAAAAGAGCGGAAAATCCCGCGTATAAAGCACAGTCATAAAGCGGCAATAAACAACAAGCCGCGCAGCGAAGCCACACAACTTTCCCTTCGTAAGTCTATCATCCGGGGTGGGTACTGTCAATCGTTTCCGCGGCGGCGGCAAGATTTTTGCAATTGCAAAGAAATCGATTTATCCCCTGTTTTCCCTGCTTTGTGCGCCTTGCGACGATTCCGTTATTATGGTAGGATAGCCCTGCCGGCCGCCTGCGTTGCCGCGGGCTAGAACCTATGCTTTTGCCGGTACAGGAGGCACACTATGCTGCGGGTACATCAACTCAAGTTATCGCTGGCGGAAGCAGCGCAGGAAGGCGATTTGCTGTACCGGCGGCTGGCCGCAAAGCAGCTGCGCCTGCAGGAAAGCGACATTCAAAGCGCGCAACTGGCAAAACGCAGTGTAGATGCGCGCGATCAGGGCGATGTGCATTTTACCTTGACGCTGGATGTACGCCTGGAGTCTGCCGCCGCCGAACAGGCGCTGGCGAAACGCTTCCGGCCAAATCAGGCCGTCTATCTACCGGATGATACCATTGAAAACCGCGATGTGTTTACCATGAGTCCGCCTGCCTACCCCACCGGTCGGCCGCGTCCGGTGGTGATCGGTGCCGGTCCGGCAGGGCTGTTTTGTGCGTTGGGGCTGGCCGTGCGCGGCGCAAAGCCCATACTGCTGGAGCGCGGCAAACCGGTTGAGGCTCGCGTGGCAGATGTCAACCTGCTTGCGCATCAAGGTGTGTTGAACCCGGAAAGCAATGTGCTCTTTGGCGAGGGCGGCGCGGGTGCTTTCAGCGACGGCAAGCTGACCTGCGGGTTAAACGATCCGTACATTCGCCTCGTTCTGCGCACCTTCACAGCTTGCGGCGCGCCGGAAAGCATTTTAACCGCAGCCAAGCCCCACATCGGTACCGATGTGCTGCGCCATGTACTGGTGGAAATGCGCAAACGGTTGCTGGCGTTGGGGGGCGAAGTATTCTTCGGCCATAAGGTGACCGGCTTTACAGCCATCGACGGGCATATCGCGGGCGTTACCGCGCAAACCTCCGCCACTGTCGCACCTGCCTATTTCCCTGCCGACGCGGTCTATCTGGCCATCGGCCACAGTGCGCGGGATACATACGCCACACTGCACGAACTTGGCGTGCCCATGCAACCCAAGCCGTTTGCCATGGGGGTGCGCATCGAGCATCCGCAGGCGCTGATGAACCGCGCGCAATACGGCGCCATGGCGGGTCACGCGGCTTTGCCGCCCGCCGAATATAAGTTGAATGTGCACACCCCGGATCAACGCGGCGCTTATACGTTTTGCATGTGCCCCGGCGGGCAGGTGATCAACGCCAGCAGCGAGCCGGGCGGGCTGAATGTAAACGGGATGAGCCTGCATGCGCGCAATGGGGAAAACGCCAACGCGGCGCTGTTGATTGGCGTTCATCCTGCCGATTTTGGCAGCGAAGGGCCGCTGGCCGGCATTGCACTGCAGCGGCAGATCGAGCAGGCTGCTTTTCAAGCAGCGGGCGGCGGGTACCATGCCCCCTGCCAACGCGTCGGTGACTTTTTAGCCGGGAAAGCTTCCACCGGTTTCGGCGGTATGCGCCCCAGCTATCAGCCGGGGGTTGTCCCAGCCAATATAGCGAATTGCCTGCCAGCCTTTATTACCGATAACCTGCGTTTTGCCCTGCCGCGGCTAGGGCAGCGTTTGCGCGGGTTCGACAACCCGGACGCCTTATTGACAGCGCCGGAAACCCGCTCGTCTTCTCCCGTCCGCATTGTGCGGGATGAAAACAGGCAGAGCGCGCTTGCCGGGCTTTATCCGCTGGGCGAAGGTGCCGGTTATGCGGGCGGCATTGTCAGTGCGGCGGTGGATGGGCTGCGCGCCGCACTGGAAACCGGACAGTAACCCTTTACCCGAAAGATAGGAGGAAACTGATGATTCGCGGAGTTTTATTCGACATGGACGGCGTGCTGTTTGATACCGAAGCACTCGGTATTGAGGCCATGCGCCAGATCGGCACCGAAATGGGGTACAACATCGACAAGGCATTTTACCTGACGACGCTGGGATTTCCCAACTCCGAAACCATTCACATTTACCGCCGCGCTTTTGGTGACGATTTTCCCTACGACGAGGTGATGCGGCGTTTTAAAGCTTTTTATTCAAAGTATAACCAAAACGGCTCCATCCCGCGCAAACCGGGACTGATGGAATGCCTGACAGGGCTTAAAGAGCGCGGCTTGAAAATCGCGCTGGCAACCAGCACCAAGCGGCCGCTGGTAACCGAATATTTTGCCGCCATGCCGGATATTGCTGCGTGCTTTGATGCGTTGGTCTGTGGCGGCGAAGTACCAAACGGCAAGCCCGCTCCGGATATCTACGTAGCGGCCGCATCCGCCGTGGGCTGTACGCCCGGAGAGTGCATCGGTGTAGAGGACAGTTTTAGCGGTGTACGGGCAATACGCGCATCTGGCGCAAACTGCGTGATGATACCCGATCTGCTGCCGTTTACAACACAGTTTGCGCCCTATGTAGACCACTGTCTGGAAAGCCTGCATAAGCTTTGTCCGCTGGTAGATACGCTCAATAAAACCATTCAATAACGCCTGCCATCAAAAGCCGCCCGAACCATTTTTCAGGTTCGGGCGGCTTTTGGTTTGCAGTTTTATGGATTCCCGGACATTTTTATTCGGTCAGCGTTTCCTTTAAAACGATGTTCTTAATATGCCACTGGTTATTTTCCTTAACCAGCGTAGCGGTGTAGCGCCCAGCCTGCCATGTTGGCGGGGATTCGTAATTTTCCCCAAAAAGCGCTTTTGCCGTCTCTGTATATTCGGTATTCAGCCGCCCGTCTATACGTGGTATTCGCTCCACAAACTCGGCGCGGGCGGTGGTATCCCACGGCCAGCACCACATGGACATTAAATCCAGCCGGTGGTCAATACCGCGAATCGTATAGCACAGGTAGGGGCTTTCGCCTTCCTCGGCTTGCAGCAGGTTTTCATCGCGCTGCAAATAGCTGCTTTGAAAATACTTGTTCAGCTCCGAAGCTTCCTCATCCATCAGCATAATCACCTGTGCGCGTTTGGCCATGCCATCCTTGATGACGATGAAGATATTCGTTGCGTTCATCGCATAGTAAAACGTAACGGTGCAAAGCCCCAGCAGCACCGTAAGCAGCAGCAGGCGGCTTGCCAGATACCAGATAAAGCGGCGCAGCTTTGCCATGGCGCGTCCCTCCTTTGGGCGTAGGCGTGATCATCGCTTGTTAAAACCTACAAATGTTTACGAACAATGGTTTATAGCTGTTCAAACAGTACATTCATCAGCTTTGTGCCGGGGTCCAGCACGGGTTCGGCCGCAAATTCTTTTTCACAGAACTTCCGGCTAGGCGCAGGCTTCCCTTCCGCGGCTTCCTTTGCCACTGTGCGACTATCGTAAATCGCATAAGGAACAGGCGAACCATCGTGGGTACGGGTTGTGAGCAGCGTTGGGTGATCGCTCAGCAGCAGTAGGCGGAACTCTTCGCCGCTTTGGGTTAACCGATCCAAAAGCGGCCCCACCACGCGGGTATCCAGCCTGCGTATAGCTTCCAGCTTGCGCTCCAGACTGCCCGCATGGGACATTTCGTCCGGCGCTTCTACATGCACGGCGGCAAAATCGTCCCCCTCGGTTAATAGTGCGGTCAGGGCACGCTCTATTTTACCTTCATAATTCGTATCCAAGTCACCATCCGCGCCTTCTACATGCGGGGTTTTCAGCCCGCCGAGTGCCGCAATCCCCCACACCAGCGGTACGGCGCTGATGACCGTGCCGCGCTTGTGATATTTTTGCTCGAAGCTTTCCAGCTTCATTGCCGTTGCCGCGCCCCAAGGCCAGATCATATTGGCGGGTAATTTGCCTTCCACCATGCGCTTGATGTTGATAGGGTGCTCTTTTAACACTTCGTAGCTGATTTCCATCAGCGCCTTTACATCCGCGCATAGCTTGCGTGCGGCGGCATCCTGCGTATCGGCAATCAAATGCGGCAGATAGGGCGCAATCGGCTGTTCCAGCACATTATGCGGCTCGGTCAGCTTTACAGCGTCCAAATCCTTGGCCGGGCTTACCATCACGCCAATGTGGCGGAACGTATCCGTAATATGAATCGTCAGCCCCGCGTCTTTCATCTTCGCGGCAAACGCTGGGTGCGCAACCAAATCGTGCATCAAGCTCAGCGCTTCCTGCCCGTGGATGTTACCGCCGTTGTGGCTGTGAATCACAAGTCCGTCCTCGGTATCTTCCACAGCGCACAGATTTACACGAAAGCTGATGCCATTTTCCGGCAGAGTGATGCCCATACCAGCTGCTTCCAATACACTGCGGCCGGTATAGCATGTACGGGGATCGTTGCCAAAAATGCTCAAAATAGCCGTATCGCTGCCGGGCGCAAGCCCTTGCGGCACGGTAAGCGCAAGCCCACAGGCGCACCCCGCAACACGGTCAAATGCCGGTAGCGTCAGCGATTCCAGCGGAGTTTGTCCATTCAATTGCGTAAGCTGCGTATCCGCCATTCCATCGCCGATCACCAGTACATATTTCATGAAGGCCGTCCTCCTTTTTCTTTGCCTTGCCAGTATAACGCGCCCCGCTGCCCAATGCAACCGCAATTCCCGCGCAGGAGGTGGAAATCCTTGCGCTTTTCGTGTATACTGTGGCGGAGCCTGATAACCGCCTTTTACCGTAGTAACGTCTTATCACGACTTATACGGGAAAAAAGCGGGGCAACCGCGTTGCGCAGTATCGCAAACTGTACATTCTATATAAAGGAGCGCGCAGCCAGACACATGAAGCGCATAGTATTAACGGGCGGCGGTACCGCCGGCCATGTAACCCCGCATTTAAGCCTGATTCCCCGCCTGCAGCAAGCCGGGTATGAAATCCATTACATCGGCACCGAGCGGGGCATCGAGCACGATATGATCGCCCAAATACCGGGCGTTACCTACCATGTAGTGAAGAGCGGCAAATTGCGCCGCTATTTCAGCCTGCAAAACTTTACCGATCCCTTCCGCGTGCTGCACGGAGCCATCTCTTCCGTATTGCTCATGCGCAAACTAAAGCCCAATGTTTGTTTTTCCAAGGGCGGTTTTGTCAGCGTGCCAGTCGTTATTGGCGCGCGGCTTGCGCATGTGCCCACTGTTTGCCACGAAAGCGACCTGACCCCCGGGCTGGCCAACCGCATCAGCGCAAAATTTGTAGATGTCGTCGCCACGACCTTTCAGGAGTGTGCCGATTCGATGTGCAAAAAATCCGTAATGACCGGCACCCCGCTACGGCCGTCGCTTTTTCTGGGCAGCCGGGAAAAGGGGCTTGCCATGGCTGGCTTTAACGGCGATAAGCCCGTGCTGCTTATGACCGGCGGCAGTCTTGGCGCACAAAGCGTGAACCAGTGCCTGCGCGAGTGCCTGCCGGATTTGCTGCCGTATATGAATGTATTGCATCTGTGTGGCCGCGGAAATTTGGATGCAGCTCTGCAAGATTTACCCGGCTACCGCCAGTTTGAATTTCTGGGCGATGAAATGGCCGATGCGCTGGCCGCGGCAGATATTGTGCTTAGCCGGGCGGGCAGCAATACGCTGTGCGAGCTGCTGGCTCTCAATAAACCTATGCTGCTGGTGCCCTATCCGCTGGGAGCGGGGCGCGGCGACCAGATTGAGAATGCCGAAAGCTACCGCAGGCGCGGCCTTGCGCGCGTATTGCCGCAGGAAAGCATGAGCCGGCAAACGATGACCGAGGCGCTTTTGCAGCTATTGCATGATAAGGATGAACTGCAAGCCGCTATTGCCGCCTACCCTGTGAAAGACGGCACCGAAGCCATATTACAACTGATTGAGAAGGTGCAAACACGCACATGAACCCTATGCGTCCAAGGTTGAAATATGGGGGCTTTGGGCGTATACTATTTGCAAGCATAACAAATGGAGCGTAATTTCATTTTGCCTGCGACGGCTTGGTTCACAGGCGCTTCATTCGCCATGCTCCCGCCTCGCGGCGGCCAAGACCCCCTGAACAATAAGGAGAGATCAACATGGCTCGATTATTCGGCACCGACGGCGTGCGCGGTATCGCCAACACGGAACTGACCTGCGATTTAGCTTTTCGGCTGGGGCAAGCCAGCGCGTCTGTGCTCGCAAGCGATGTGCACCGCCCGACGATTCTGGTGGGCCGGGATACCCGCATCAGCGGTGAAATGCTGGAGAGCGCATTGGTCGCGGGCATTTGCAGCGTCGGGGCGCGCGCAGTGCTTATTGAGGTAATGCCAACGCCCGCCATCGCCTACCTGACCCGTTATTACGAAGCGGATGCGGGCGCGGTGATCAGCGCCAGCCATAACACGGTGGAGTACAACGGCATTAAATTCTTTGATAAAAACGGCTATAAGCTACCCGATGCCATCGAGGATAAAATAGAAGAAATCGTCGTAAACGGACTCCCCAAGGAATTTGATATGCCTGTCGGCGAGCGTGTGGGGCGGCCTGTACGCCAGCGCAACGCAGCACGCCGGTATATCGATTTTGTCAAGGGAACGACGCAGGTGCGGATGGATGGCCTGCATGTGGTGCTGGATTGCGCGCAGGGCGCAAGCTACGACGTTGCTCCTGCCGTTTTCCGGGAGTTGGGCGCGCAGGTCAGCTGCTATTACCACGAACCGGACGGTACGAATATTAATGATAACTGCGGTTCCACCCACCCGCAGCGGTTGTGCGAGCTGGTGCGCGAGCTGGGCGCTGACGTTGGCTTTGCCTTTGACGGCGACGCCGACAGGTTGATCGCCGCGGACGAGCGCGGGCAGATCATCAACGGCGATCAGGTTATGGCGCTTTTAGCCGTTTTCATGAAAAACAAGGGCTTGCTGAAGCAAGACACGCTTGTCGCTACCGTGATGAGCAATATGGGCTTGGAAATCGCCATGAAAAAAGAGAACATCCGGCTGGAAAAAACCAAAGTCGGCGACCGCTACGTGCTGGAAAAAATGCTGGCCGACAGCTACAGCCTTGGCGGCGAGCAAAGCGGGCACGTGATTATGCTGGATTATAACACGACCGGCGACGGTCTGGTGACAGCCGTACAGGTGATTACCGCCATGGTGGAAAGCGCCGCGCCGCTGAGCAAGCTGGCAGGCATTATGCAAACCATGCCACAAAGCCAGTTTGCGGCACATGTGACCGACAGTAAGAAATTCGATTTTGACCAGAACTCAAAAATTAAAACCAAAATAGAAGAGCTGGAAAAGAAGTATGCTAAAAAAGGCCGTCTCGTCATTCGCGCCAGCGGCACCGAGCCGTTGGTACGCGTAATGATTGAAGGCCCCGACCAACGGGAAATGGATAAAGATGTGTACGCGCTCTCCAAGCTGATTGAACGGGAATTAGCGTAAATAAATTTTACGATTCCTAGCAACCCCCGCATTTGCCTGTGCTTTATCAGGTAAATGCGGGGGTTTCTGTTTATTTGGACGTATCCGTTTCTAAGTTGGGTATCCGAAACGCCATCGCTTCATCATACGTTACAGCGTCTAATGGCACAAAGGCAAAATAATAGCTGTTCTTTTCTACCTCGATTGAGCAATACAGCCATGCTTCTTCCCTATCAATATAAGGAGAAGGTACGCTAAACTCCACCTCATCATAAGTGCCCATAACATACAGCCGCGCACCCGCAGGGGCAGTAATCTCCCACGGTTGCAAACTGGCATTTTTCCCCACGGAATAATATAGCATCTGGCTCTTTTTCAGCGTGCCCTCCGCACTGGCTGCCCGGTCAACCGACCGTACTGCGACCCGGTCCACATACCAATACCGTTGTGTGCCTGTCCCCTTTGCAATCTGCACACAATAGCGTGCATCTACCAACCCCAGCACAACCATTGCTTCTCTGGTGCCAACGATTCCCGTGGGTTCCTGCGTAAAAGCCGTATCATATAACGGGGTACCATCAAGCAGCGCGTAGGTCAACGGCGGATACACCGGGTACGAGCCGCCCGAATCATACGACAGGTATTCATCCATAACATATCCTACCAGGTCGGCAATCCGTACGCGCGTCCACCCATCCTGATTGGTGGAATCATCCAGCATGCAATACACCTCGGTACCGGCATAATAGCGCCCCAGCGAATGAGCCGCCTGCTTCGGTTTTTCCCGCAGGTTGAGGCGGTTTTCCAGGCGCTTACTGGTAATGTGCGCTGTGTTGAAAGGCTGCGGCAGACAAATATCCCTGCTAAACGTATACCCCGTAACGGTTTCGCCGCTTGGCAGCGTGCAGCGTACCTGCGCCCAATCCTCATCGATCGTGCCCAGCACCGAAAACCAAAGCGTGCTCAATTCCGCCAGTACCGGCGAACTGTCCGAGGGCAGGGTATACAACGGAAGCGTCGTCTCCTGATCCGTCCGGTACCGCATGCATTCCAAACCTTCATCCGCAGCGGACTGCGTGGTCAGGTATTGCCGCATCATATACCCTTCCCGGTTCCCGATGCGGATATGCGCCCAGTCGCCGGATTCTTCCAGCACCTCCGCCTGCACACCCCGAAAGTATTTGCCCAGCACAGCTGCTTGCATGGACGGCTCCTGCCGTAGCTTTACACGGTCCAGTGCATCGCCTTCACAGGTTACGCAGGCTGTTTGCGCCAACGCAAATGCCGGAATCAACAAGCATAAAAATAATACAATCCCCCAAAAACCCCGCCGCCGTTTCATGTAAACCGTTCCCCTTTCGGTTCGATCTACCTATGTAACGGCGATAGGCTTCCAATTATTCCCGCTTCATCCAATTCACACTGATCACAAAACAGGGCAGGCCATTGCTGTCCCCGCGCAGCACGCCGCGGTTGTCCTGCTGCTGCAAAGCCAGCGCCACTTCTGCCCCGGGTGTAATTTCACGGTCATAATGTATCAATACATCACTCACCCGGCAGGTTTGATGGTGCTCCATCGGGTAGCAATCGCAATACCAATCCAAATACCGGGCGTTGTTCACATGTCCGTTAATATCCAAGTCGGAATACCGTGCAACGCGGCTAAAGCTTTCCACCGGCGCAGTAAGCGGAGGCACATTGCCCGGCAGCGGCAACGGCGGGGTCAAATCGCATGTCAGCTCCTCGTTACCGCCAAGCCACGGTTTTGCCATCCGGCGCGTTGTAAGGTCGAGTTGGGCATATAGCATCGATGCGCAGCCGGCCGGCTTGCCGTCCACATCAAATTGGTAATATCGCGGAAAAAAGGCGTGCTTCGGCGGTTTGGGCCATGTACGCAGCGTAACCTTCTGCCCCAGGCGCGGCGTAACATCCAAATGCAGGTGCGCACGGGTGATGACCCATGCCAGATTCTGCGACCGCATAGCGTTAATGCCCAGATTGTGCTGCTCGCACTGCTCCCCGCCCGCCTCCTGCATGGCTAAAAAAATATTACCGATTTTCCACTCTGTATTCGCGTCCACATCCTCGGTACGCAATATCCGTTCTTTTTCCAGAAAGCCGTTCAAGGCAACCCCATCCTTTCGGTTGGCATTTCCGCTTTTCTTATGCGTTTTCCTTCCGCTTCGTTATATTTTTACCGCGCGAATTTTACAGTGCTGCCCCCGGCATGGCTTGAAAACCAGAGCGGCTCATGCTATGCTGAACGCGCCGGAATCCCGGCCAGGAGGTACCCCATGAAACGGATTTTACTTTTTGCAATCGCGTTGCTTTTTTTGCTGCCCGCAAGCGCCTTTGCGTTGACAGGGCAGAGTTTCCCAACGTTTGAAACGTATTATCAGGCCGATGTAACGTTTATCAACGATAACGACAACCGTCACCTGATGCCCATGGTGCTTTCCCAGCGCAGCAGCGGCACAAGCGACGGGAAAACCTACTACGATCTGTATGGCGATGTGCTTACCGTTACCGTTGTAACCGACGTTACCGGTGTGATCGAAACGTGCGATATTGCGCTTACCGCGCCTGCCAATATGGAATACGGCAGCAGCACTTATAATGATTTTGCCATATCCGGTTACCATAGCTACGCCTTTTTAATGGCAATGGTATCCAGCGCCGAACCCGCAACGCGCTACGAACTGGTAACCGATGTGGTGCAGGGTATGAAAGACGGCGAGGGTGCATACATCCGGCAAACCGGCGTATATACCCTCACCTGTACACGCAGCGGCAATACCGCCACCCTGAGTTTTGTTAATAACGGACTTGCAGAAATCACACCCACACCGGACCCGGACGCTACGCCAGAACCCGTGACGGAAGACACGGATGATACGGACGGCTATATCGGGTAACCGTCAGGCAAGTACTTCGCCCACCAGCTGGTTTACCAGCCGCCCGTCGGCTTTGCCCTTTACCTTGGGCATCAGTGATTTCATCAACTTGCCTTTATCCTGCGGGCCAAGACTTCCGCCCAGCTCCGCAACGGTTTGCGCAATGATGGCGCGAATCTCATCCTCGCCCATGCGCTCCGGTGCAAACTCGCTCCAAACCCGGATGCGCAGTTTGCTTTCCTCGATAATCGCGGTGCGGTCAGCCGGTGTGGAATCCAGCGTTTCATGCGCTTCTTTGATTTCCTTATAGACAATGGCATTCTCTTCTTCTTCCGTCAGGTCGGCACGTTTATCAATCCATTTTGCTTTCAGTGCCGACAGCAGCAGCGACAGCGCGTCCTTGCGCGGCTTATCGCCTGCTTTCAGGGCTTCCATCATCGCTTTTCGTACAATATCAATTTTGCTCACAGGGTTCAGTCCTTTCTTACTTTCAAGAGGCAACCACGTTTGTTTACGTGGGCGGCGGGTAGAGTGCCAGCGTCACCGTAAGCGAATCGCCATGCTCCGCTAAAAAGCCTTCGATTGCTCTGCGGGCGACTGCAAGCGCTTCCTCCCGGGGATAGCCGTAAATCCCGGCGGAAATCAACGGGAATGCAATGGTTTTGATGCCGTTTTGCATCGCCAGCGCAAGCGCGTTCTGGTAACAGGCGGTCAGCAGCTTCTCCTCGCCGTGTCCACCGCCCTGCCAGACCGGCCCGACGGTGTGGATTACATAGCGCGCAGGCAGCGCAAAGCCCGGTGTTATCACTGCTTCCCCCGTTGCGCAGCCACCGATGGCATCGCAGGAGGCTTGCATTTGCGCATATCCCGCCGCGGCGAAGATTGCGCCGCATACGCCTCCGCCTGCTTGCAGTGCGCCGTTGGCGGCGTTAACAATCGCGTCCACTTGCAGGGTAACAATGTTTGCATACTCTGTTTTCAGCGGCATATTCTCGCCCCCTTACACGGTCATCATAGCGCTTTGCCGGTGCTTCGTCAACGTACATTCCCTTCATTTTAACTTTAAAGGAGTTGCTTGGCCGTATGCCTGTGGAAATCACTTCCGACTTGTTTGACCCGCAAAAAATTATGGAAAGCGGCCAGTGCTTCCGCATGATGCCGCTTAATAATACAAACAGGATCGAGACGATTGCGTCCGGCCGCCGCGTTGTAATCACCCCGCTGGGCGAAAACCGCTATGGGTTCGGCTGTTCAAAAGAAGAATTTGATGGCTTCTGGCGCAGTTATTTCGCGCTGGATGTAGACTATCAGGCCATCCTTGCCACTGCGCCCGCGGACGATGTTTTCCTCACAAAGGCGCTGCAAAAAGGCCGGGGGCTGCGTATTCTTCGGCAGGACCCGTGGGAAACGCTGTGCGGCTTCATCATCAGCCAGCGTAAAAGCATAAAAGCCATCCAGACCTGTATGGAAGCTCTCTGCAATGCGTTCGGCGACCCGATACCGGGCACAACACGTAAAACGTTTCCCTCTCCGCAGCAGCTTGCAGCGGCGGCAGATGGGCAGCTGTGTGCCTGCGGTCTTGGCTATCGCCTTTCCTATATACGCAGCGCTGCGCAAATGGTCGCCTCCGGCGTATACAACCTTATCGCGCTTGCCGCTTTGCCGAACGAGTCCTTGCAAAACACGCTCAAGGGTATCCACGGCGTCGGTGTAAAGGTGGCCGACTGTGTGATGCTCTTTGCCTATGGCCGATACGCCCGCGCCCCGGTGGACGTATGGATACAGCGAGTCATCGACGAGTATTACGATGGTCATAACCCGTTTCCCGGTTACGGGGCGTATGCGGGGATCTTCCAGCAATATCAGTTTGTACTGCGCCGCGACGAGGGGAAACAGAAGGTAAAAGCATCACAGTGCAGCAAAAAAACAACCACAAAGCCAGATTCCACGCAGGGCAAATAGCCCGTTTCCTCTGTACGAAACCCTTTGCATTTCCCGTTTCCATGTTCTTGCAGCAATGGGCGTATATTCATGCAGCCGTAGCCGGAAACAAGCATTTCTTTGTTGCAATGTTCGTGTTTTGATGGTACAGTATAATCATCGGACAAGGGCGTTCGGTTGATACGTTGTGCCCAAAAAGGCACGGCGACAACATAATAGTAATGGAGGGTTTCAACATGAGAAAGTTTTTTGCGGTTGTCCTTTCTGTGATGATGCTCGCGAGCCTGATCGTGCTTCCTGCGTCGGCCGAAGAAGCGGTAACGCTGGATAACATCAAAATCGGTTTCGTGCATGTATCCGATCCCAGCGACATGGGCTACACCTACAACCATGATCTGGGTACTCAGAAAATGCAGGCAGAACTTGGCTTGCGTGATGATCAAATCATCAACAAGTACAACATTCCCGAATCCGACGAGTGCGCGGATGCAATTCAGGAACTGATTGATGATGGCTGCAACATCATCTTTGCCACCAGCTTTGGTTTTGAAAACTACATGATCGCCGCCGCCGAAGAGAACCCGGATATCGAGTTCTGCCACGCGACCGGTTATCAGGCTGCCGGCACCGGCTTGGCCAACATGCATAACTATTTCGGTAAAATCTTCCAGGCCCGTTACCTTAGCGGTATCGTCGCCGGCCTCAAGAGCCTCGAAACCGGCAACAACATGCTGGGCTATGTTGCGGCTATGCCGTTTGCCGAGGTTATCAGTGGCTACACCAGCTTCTACCTTGGCGCCAAGAGCGTGAACCCTGACGTAACCATGAAGGTAATGTACACCAACAGCTGGAACGATCCCACCGCCGAAGCGCAGACCGCGCAGGCGTTGATCGACGCGGGCTGCGGCATTGTAAGCCAGCACTGCGACTCCACCGCTACCGCCACCACCTGTGAAAATAACGGTGCTTTCCACGTTGGCTACAACTCCTCCATGATCTCCGTGGCCCCCAACGCCTCGCTGACCAGCGCGGTTTGGGATTGGTCCAAGTACCTCACCTACGCTGTAAACTGCGTTGTGAGCGGCGAAGCCATCGCGACCGACTGGGCGGGCGACTTGGCCAGCGGTATGTGCGACATCAGCGAGCTGAACGAGTCCATCGTTGCCGAAGGCACCGACGCGGCTGTGGAAGCAGCCCGTGCGGCCATCGTTTCCGGCGAACTGCAAGTGTTTGCCGGCCCGCTGACCGATGTGGATGGTAACGAAGTGGTTGCCGAGGGCGATTACTTTGACGAGTCCGGCTCGGCCTCTGCGCCGTCTTGGGCTTACATCCTTGAAGGCATCGAGGTCATCGGCGAATAATATCCCTATCGTTTCAGGGCTGCCATCGCCACGATCTCTTTCGTGTGCGTTGGCAGCCCTCTTCTTTGTGTGCCAGACCGAATCGACGATCGGGCGCCCACCCGGGCGCGCAGCCGTCGGTTCAGTACGATCTCTATGGCGGTATTTTTCCTAAGCAAAGGAGTGACAGCAGCGTTGGACAATAACGTACAATCTCCCGAATCAGCCGTGGAAATGCGAAACATCACCAAAACCTTCGGCCCCGTGGTCGCCAACAACAAGGTCTGCCTGACGCTTGAAAAAGGTGAAATTCTTGCATTGCTGGGCGAGAACGGCAGCGGTAAAACCACGCTAATGAACATGCTATCCGGCATCTACTTGCAGGATAGCGGCGAAATACTGGTTTGTAATCAACCGGTCACCATCCGCTCGCCCAAAGACGCGTACGCGCTGGGCATCGGCATGATCCACCAGCATTTCAAGCTGGTGGATGTGTTAAGCGCCGCAGAAAACATCGTTTTGGGGCTGGCCGGAAGCCGCAAGCTCAACCGTAAGCTGATTAACCAGCAAGTGGCGGAAATCGCAGCGAAATACGGTTTCGATCTGGACCCGTCTAAAAAAGTATATGCCATGTCCGTCTCCGAAAAGCAGACGGTGGAAATTATCAAAGCGCTGTACCGTGGCGCGGAGATATTGATTTTGGATGAACCGACCGCCGTGCTGACGCCGCAGGAAACCACCAAGCTGTTCGCGGTGCTGCGGATGATGAAAGCACACGGGAAAAGTATTATCATCATTACGCATAAGCTCAACGAGGTAAAGGAAATTTCCGACCGTGTCGCCATTTTGCGTAAAGGGGAATATATCGCAACGGTGAAAACCGCCGATTCCACCCAGCAGGATTTAACCGAAATGATGGTTGGCCGCCGTGTGGAGCTTTCCATTGACCGACCGGCATGCCCGCGCGGAGAGCGAAAGCTGCACGTGTCGAATTTAACCTGCATGACACGCGAAGGCGTTATCAAGCTGGACGGCGTATCCTTCGATGCGTTCGGTGGGGAAATACTGGGTGTTGCGGGCGTTGCGGGCAGTGGCCAGAAGGAACTGTGCGAAACCATCACCGGCTTGATGGCCAGCCAAAGCGGAAGTGTTATTTACCGCTACCATAAGGGCGATGCCACCATTGAGGAGAACATTACCGGCATGCGCGCCGATCAGATTGCCCAGCGCGGCGTGTCGCTCGCGTTTGTGCCGGAGGATCGCCTCGGCATGGGGCTGGTAGCCAATATGAATATCGTAGATAACGTGATTTTACGCAGCTATCAGGATAACCGCGGTATGATAATCAACCGTAAAAAATACCGGCCGGTCTGCCAGAAAATGGTGGACGAGCTGGACATCGTCACGCCGGGGTTGAATACGCCGGTCCGCCGCCTGTCTGGCGGCAACGTGCAAAAAGTACTGCTCGGGCGCGAGATACTGTGCCGCCCGCAGGTGCTGATTTGCGCCTACCCGGTACGCGGGCTGGATATCGTCAGCTCCTACCGTATTTACAGCCTGCTGAACACCGAAAAGGAAAAAGGCAACGCCGTCATTTTTATCGGTGAGGATTTGGATGTGCTGATGGATCTGTCCGACCGGGTCATGGTACTCTGCGGCGGACAGGTAAGCGGCATTGTCGATCCCCGCAAATGCACCAAGGAAGAAATCGGGCTGATGATGACGCGCGTAGGCGAAAAGAAGGCAGGTGAAACCGCATGACCCAAACCCACGAACCTTTTGTACGTGTGGTAAAGCGCACGCACATCGCACAGCGAAAAGCCATTTTGTACAGGGTATTGGCGCTGCTCAGCGCGTTACTCGTCGGCGGGCTGCTGGTAGCCATGCTGGGGTATGACCCCATTCAAATGTATTCGGACATGGTTTCCGGCGCACTGGGTAAAACGTTGATTGCTGTTAATAAAAAAGGCGTGCTGGAATTCAGCTCCTCCTCGCAGGCGACACTGAAAATCGTCACGCTGCTATTGGTAACCTCGCTGGGTTTAACCATGGCATTTAAAATGAAGTTTTGGAACATCGGCGGCGAAGGCCAGATATTGGTCGGCGCTATTAGCTGTTCCTACATCGCCATTCACTTTGGCGATACTTGGCCGCAGTGGCTGCTGATTGTTGCCATGTTAATCGCGGCTTGCATCGGCGGCGGCCTGTACGGTTTGCTTCCCGCCGTGTTCAAAGCAAAATGGGGCACCAACGAAACGCTGTTTACGCTAATGCTCAACTATATTGCCATCAACTTTATCACCTACCTGCAATACCAACCGGCCTGGCAGCAGCAGGGCACCACATTCCCGAAAATCCGTAATTTCGCCGATACAACGCGCCTGCCGGAAGTGTTGGGCGTGCATATCGGGTGGATTATCGCGCTGGTGCTGGCGGTGCTGGTGTACCTGTACTTCGCCAAAACTAAGCATGGGTATGAAGTAACCGTCGTCGGCGAATCCTCCAACACGGCGCGTTACGCCGGTATGAATGTTACGCGCATCATACTGCGCACCATGTTCATGTCCGGCGCGATCTGCGGCTTTGCGGGCTTCCTGCAGGTTTCCGGCGCCAGCGGCACCCTGACCACCGATACGGCGGGCGGCGCGGGCTTTACCGCTATCACGGTCGCGTGGCTGTCGGCCATGAACCCGCTGCTGATGATCGTTTATGCCTGCTTCATCGCTGTATTGGAGCGTGGTTCTAACCGTATTCAAACCACGATGGGTATTCCTAAATCCGCCGCGGATATGTTAATCGGCATCATCTTATTTTTTATGCTGGGCGTGGAATTCTTCATCAACTACCGGCTTGTGTTCCGCTTTCGGAAAGCACGAGAGGAGGCGACAGTACAATGACCGGTTTGAATAACATCCTCAACTTTGTGAATATGGCCGTACTGGCCAGCGCGCCGCTGCTGCTGGCAACACTGGGCGAAATATTAACAGAAAAATCTGGCAACCTGAACCTCGGCGTCGAGGGTATGATGTTCATGGGCGCCATTGCCAGTCTGGGCGCTGCTTACAGCTATGAGCAAGCCGTTACCCTCGCGGGCGGCACCCCATCGGCTATGGTTGCGACCATCATCGCCGCTCTGGCCGCGGCAGGCGCGGGCGCATTGGGCGCACTGATCTACGCGTTCCTTGTCGTTACCCTGCGCGCCAACCAGAATGTGACCGGTCTGACGCTGACCATCTTCGGCACAGGCTTTGGTAACTTCTTCGGCGAGCTGATCGGCAAAAACGCAGGCGGCTTTGTACAGGTTTCCGCCGCAACCAAGGCCATGTTCTCCAACATCGAGTTTGGCAGTTTGTCCGAAATTCCAGTGATCGGCCCGCTGCTGTTTAACTACAACTGGATGGTTTATTTCGGGCTGCTGGCAATGCTGATTATGGCGCGCTTCCTCAGCAAAAGCCGTCGGGGCCTGAACCTGCGCGCCGTGGGCGAGAATCCGGCGACCGCAGATGCCGCCGGAATAAACGTAACGCTGTACAAGTATGTGGCAACTGTTGTCGGCGGCGCTTTATGCGGCTTGGGCGGTATGTATATATCCATGTCCTCCACCTCCTGTGCCGGTGTTTGGGTGCACAACTGCGTAAACGGCTACGGCTGGTTGGCGGTCGCACTGGTTATCTTTGCCATGTGGAGCCCTGCGCGCGCCTGGCTGTGCGGGCTGGTATTCGGCGGACTGTTGGTGGTTCGTAACTACTTCCCCATTCCGGGACTGCCGATGCAGATATACTCCATGTTCCCTTACATTGCCACCATACTGGTGTTGGTGTTCGCCAGCATCCGGCAGGTGAAAGAACATGCGCAGCCCGCGAGCTGCGGCCTGAACTACTTCCGTGAAGAACGGTAGAAAACCTGGAGGCTATAACATACCCTCCCTACAGTATGTTATCGTCTCTTAGCGTAAAGCTAAGTTACCGGCCTATTAATGTACTTCACCATCGATACAGCATACGATCGGCCAGTGGCAATGCCGCTGGCCGCCTTTTATGTTACCGCACAAATAAAGCCTGTAGTTTTTAACCACAGACTTTTTATCATAATCGCTCTTATAAAATACCCCGACAGTCAATAACGGTAGTCGGGTACGCTAATGAGTAATCATCGCCAGCAGCCGGACTGGTAAGCGCGGCCCCTGTTGTCCCGATGCAAAGAATGGGACTTTG
The DNA here is from genome assembly GCA_963675655.1 of Candidatus Limiplasma sp. GTDB lineage: Bacteria > Bacillota > Clostridia > Christensenellales > Aristaeellaceae > CAXXOK01. The sequence continues at coordinate 2,064,391 of OY776489.1, read as the reverse complement.
GCATTTCGTCAATACCAAGCCTACCGCTTTTATCTGCTTGCTTTTATACTTTTCTCACCGTACCAAATTCAGCGTACAGGTTTTCGTTTCACAGCCAATAGCGCTTCCAGATCGGTCAACATAGCTTCTTCCTTCAGCGGAAACCACATCCACTTGCCGTCATGGTACACTTTCGCTTCCTCATAAGCAGTACGTACCGGTTCTGTCAGGGTTTCCAGTGTTACCTTTTCCCGTTCCTTTGCACCTATCACAATCAGGCAGATCACCTCATCTGGGCGGTATAATAAAGTGCAAAGCGTTTTGCCGCCGCGGCGGTAACGGCACTGATACACAAATTCTTTCCATCCGTCGTCCCACACGGCTTCCAGCTCGTAATGGTCATCCAGATAGGCCCGCATTTTCTGCGATAGTATATAACCGGTATCCCCGGCAATCTGTTGCAGTTGCTGCTCGCTTGGCTGTTCTGCATTCATCGCGTATCCTCCATACCCGGTTTATCCCTTCAATTATAATAATACGGCCAAATCCTTTGGCAGCGGGCTTATCCGTTCCACAATGCCGTGATGCAGCGTCTGTACCCGCAAAAAACAACTATGGAGCGCAAAGCGGTTTGGCAGCGCCACATGCTCCCGCCCATACAGAAAATCCCCCGTTACCGGGCAGCCCATTGCCTGCATATGCACCCGTATTTGATGCGTGCGCCCTGTATCCAGCCTTAGCCGCAGCAAGCTTCTGCCTGCGCCGGACTGCAACACCTGATAGTGCGTGCGGGCTTGCTTTCCTTTTTCACTTATTATCCGCCGTATGGTTGCGCCGTCTTCTTTCATAATGGGCATATCAATCAACCCTTCCAACTCGGGCGGGAATCCATCGCAAACGGCCAAATATTCCCGGATGAAAGCATCGGAGTGTATCTCGGCCTGTAAAAACTGCTGGGCATGAGCATGTTTAGCAACCACCATCAAGCCGCTGGTTCCCTTATCCAGCCGGTTCACAGGCCGGTATAGGAAATGATCGGGGCAGTTTAAATAGGCGTACACTACGTTTTCCAGCGTCATTACATCGCGCTTGCTGGAAGCTACCGACGGCATGGGGGCAGGTTTATCCACAATCATTAAATCTTCATCTTCATAGGCAACCACCAAAGGAATATCGGCGGGAGTACACCCTTTCCCCTGCCGCTGGGGCAAACAAACCTCCAGCTTCTGCCCGGCTTGCGCTTTTTTATCCGCATGAACCACTTGCCCATCCAACAATAAAATGCCGTTGAATTTCGCGTTTTTAAATTGTCCATAAGACATGTGTAACCGTTCCAACGCTAAACGCCGGATTGGTAAACCGTCATCGCCTTGCGAAACGATCATACTAAGTTTCTGCATGTTTAATCCCTCGAAAGAAAACATTTTATTTATTATAGCACAGATGTGTTTTCAATACAATATTCAGACCAAAATAATACTTACAGTGCACGTATTTCAGTTACGAGATCCTTCTTTATTTTACTTGTGGCTGGTAACTGTTTTGTATCATCGTTACAGGATCATATTCACTATGATATGCATGTAACTGTACCTGCAATTACCATCTGTTTTTCCCGCATCCGTTTACGAAATCCCTAAAGTATGCTACAATGTTCGCATCAGCGCTTTGCTCGGATGTCATGAAGGCATCGTACTCCCAGAAGGGAGTCAAGGCCGCCATCTACATACGAGAGGATGCGATTTTCTTTGCGCAAAAATGATGTTTACCGCCTTACGCTTAGCGCACTCTTCCTTGCGCTGGCGCTTGTTATGCCTTTTCTGACCGGGCAGATTGCCCAACTGGGTTCCGCGCTTTTACCGATGCATTTGCCTGTATTGCTGTGTGGTTTTGTCTGCGGGTGGCCCTGGGGGCTTGCCATCGGCTTCATCGCGCCGCTGCTGCGTACCGTGCTCTTCGGCATGCCGCCGCTAATGCCCACCGCCATTGCCATGGCCTTTGAACTGGCCGCCTACGGCGCATTTGCCGGTCTGCTGTATGCAAAGCTGGGTGCAGGTTTCAAGCAATCCATTATCGCACTGGTCGGCGCAATGCTGCTGGGCCGCATTGTATGGGGCATCGTAAGCTGGTTGCTATTCAGCCTGTTCCTTACGAAAACCTTCACGCTTACCGCGTTCTTTGCCGGTGCATTTATCAACGCATGGCCCGGTATCTTAGTACAGCTGGCATTGGTACCGCTGATTATCGCCGCGCTGGAGCGCGCAAGACTCATTCCCCTGCAAAGCAAGGCGTAATAACAGCTTGTTTCCCTGATTAGCTATGATAAACGGAGTATGAGATGAACTCAAACTTTCTCCTTCAACATGTAAAGGCGCACCCCTGCGCCGAACCGATTGACACGATTAAATTTCTCTATCATAACGCTTTTGGCTGCGGACACTTATTGCCGGATGAACCGGCATGTGTCCGCAGTATTCAAGCCGAAATCGATCAAACCGCCGTCCAGTCGGATGAACCGCCCATAGAGGCGCTGGGCGACGGTCTATGCCGTATCCATTTACGCAACCCGCAAGTTCGAGCATTGTCGCCGCAATGCATCGCAGCAATGATGCGGGTGACCGAAGCACAATTTTCGCCTTCCCGGCAGCGGTTTTTGCAAAATTTATCGCAATTACAGGCTTTGTGCAAGCAGTACGGGTCCGACACCGTTCCATCTTCCGCTTTATTCCGCCTACCCTATTCGAGTCAGGAACTCAGCGATGCAATACAACCCTTTTTACAGCCGGATGCGCCGCTGCCGCGCCACAGCGAGCGCTACCACAGCGCCTACCAGCCAGCGTACCGCGTTGTACTGCGACGCTTTGCAGACGCGCTGCCCTTACTGTATGCCATTGAGCAACAGCTGAAAGCAAAAGGCAGCGCTACCGTCGTACTTGACGGTTATTGCGCCTCTGGGAAAAGCACACTGATCGCGCTTCTTTCGCAATTATACGACAGCGCCGTATTCCATATGGACGATTTCTTTTTACCTGCTTCACTGCGCACACCGCAGCGGCTAGCAAAGGCCGGCGGAAACGTCCATTATGAGCGGTTTGCTGATGAGGTTTTAATCGGTTTGCTGCACGGCGGTCCCTTTACCTACGGGCAATACGATTGTAAAACAGGCCGGGTGCACCAAATTGCTACCGCGCCTGCCAGCGTTGTGTTTATCGAAGGCAGTTATGCGCTTCACCCTGCTTTTCAGGCCGCGTATCAAAAGCTTGATGCGATTCGTGCCTTTATGACGGTTTCACCGGAAGCACAGGAGCAGCGCATCCTTGCCCGAAATGGCGAAACCATGCTGAAACGTTTCCAAAACGAATGGATACCACTTGAAATTCAGTACTTCAAGGCGTATCATAAAGCCTTGGAAGGGCTCATCGTCCTTTCCAGCGAACAGCACCCCGAGGATGAAACGGAGGATATGCGCCTTTGAAAGTGTTGGTCATCGACGGGCAGGGCGGCGGCGTGGGAAAAGCGCTTGTCACCGCGCTTAAAAACCGGCTGCCCGGCGCATCCCTGATCGCGCTGGGTACCAATGCCACCGCAACCACGACAATGCTGCGTGCGGGCGCACCCCAAGGCGCTACCGGAGAAAACGCAATTTGCTACCAATGCCGCACGGCGGATATCATCGTCGGTGTCATTGGCATTTTGCATGCCAACGCGCTTCTGGGGGAGATTTCTCCTACCATCGCATCGGCCATCAGCCGCAGCGAAGCGCGTAAGGTGCTGATACCGCTGGAACGTTGCGGGCTGTACGTCGCTGGCGTAGCCTCTAAAACGCTGGACGAGCTGATTGCCGAAGCGGCTGATACAGTTGTCGCTTTCGCGTCTCCCGGCCAATAAACCACCCGGAAAGGAACAATATTCATGAGTGAAACTTGTAATCACGATTGCGGCAGCTGCAGCCAAAGCTGCGATTCCCGCAAACCCGAAAGCCTGCTGGAAAAACCCCACGAGCAGAGCCACATTCGTAAAGTGATCGGCGTATGCAGCGGTAAAGGCGGCGTAGGGAAAAGCCTTGTCACCGCGCTACTGGCTGTGCTGGCGCAGCGTCAGGGGCTGAAGGTCGGCATTCTGGATGCAGATATTACCGGCCCCTCCATCCCCAAAGCGTTCGGCTTGACCGAGAAGGCAAGCGGCACCGATTACGGCATTTTTCCGGTACGCACTAAAACCGGAATTGATGTAATGAGCCTGAATCTGATGCTGGAAAACGATACCGATCCGGTCGTATGGCGCGGCCCGATTATCGCCGGCGCGGTGAAACAGTTCTGGACGGACGTCATCTGGGGCGAAAAGGATGTTCTGTTCATCGATATGCCTCCGGGAACTGGCGATGTCATGCTGACGGTATTCCAGAGCATTCCTGTGGACGCTGCCGTACTGGTAACCACCCCGCAGCAGTTGGTCGGCATGATTGTGGAAAAAGCGCTGAAGATGACCAATATGATGAACATCCCCACGCTGGGCATTGTCGAGAACATGAGCTATGTTCTCTGCCCCAAATGCAGCGAGAAAATCGAAGTGTTTGGCGAAAGCCATGTAGAAGAGCTGGCAAAAACCTACGACATTCCCCATGCGGCGCGCGTACCGATGGATCCTAAGCTGAGCTCCGGGTGCGACCGCGGACTGATTGAGCTGTTCTCCGGTGACTGGCTGGATGAATTAACCAACGCTTTGGTCGATTTGCAGCCACGCAGCCACGAGTAAGGAGCAGCATGGATAAAAAAACCTATGTCGAACGTGCATGCGATTACTTTAACAGTGGTTCCAGCTGCGCACAATCAGTTTTTACCGCTTTTCATGATGAAATGGGCATGACGGAGGAAGCCGCGCAAAAGCTGAGCGGCTCTTTCGGCGGCGGCGTTGGCGGGTTGCGTGAAGTATGCGGCGCGTTTTTAGCCATGAGCATGGCGCTGGGCGCACTGAAGGGTTACCTGCCCGGCGACCAGGAAGCGAAAGAGAAGCATTATGCGCTAATACAGCAAAAGGCGGATTCCTTCCGCTTGCAGTTTAAAACCATCATCTGCCGTGACTTGCTGCTGTCGCATGGCATCACCCCCACCGCCAAGCCTGCGGAACGCACTGCGGAGTACTACACGCAGCGTCGTCCCTGTACCGCTTATGTGGAGGCCTGCGCGCAGTTTGTACAGGATGAGTTGGAGCTGCTGCCCGACCGTTAAAGCAGCCTATACGGCCAATTTGGAGCATAAACGGGGCATTCCAAGTTTTTGGAATGCCCCGTCTCTTTTTAATTTGGGTATACGGTTATCAGGTCGGCACTTCTTCGCCTTTTTCGCAGATGACTGCAGACGTATCCGACGAGCCTAGATTGCCATCCATCCAATGTTTACGGCACAGGCTTGTGTAGCTTTCACTGCCACCCAGTACAATTTGCTCACCTGTTTTTGCAACTTTCCCATCTACGATACGTGCATTGCAGGTTGCTTTTTTCCCGCACCAGCAGATGGTTTTCACCTCTTCAATCGTATCCGCCCATGCCATCAGCCACTGGCTGCCCTCAAAAAAATTACCGCGAAAATCTGCGCGTAAGCCATAGGCGATAACCGGAATATGCAAATCGTCCACTACGTGAACCATATACTCCACCTGCGCCTTGGTCATAAACTGCGCCTCATCCACGATGATGCAGTCATACGCCGTTACATCCATCTGCTCTAATTCTTCCACATAATTACACTCACATTGCAAGCCGCAGCGCGAGGCAACCAAATTGGAGCCGTCCCGTTTATCCAGCCTCGGCTTTAACATTAACACTTTCTGGTTGCGCTCCAAATAGTTATGCCGCACCATAATTGCGTTGGCTGTTTTGCTGGAGCCCATAGCTCCATAGCGAAAATACAGTTTTGCCACGTTTCACCCTCCCGCAGGAATCTGTAAGCACAGCATAACACAGGGATGGCAGTATGTAAAGACGGCAGATTCGGCTAGCGCATACCGCCACATTTGCCTGTCGCCGCATTGGCGCGAGCGAGAAATCTTGCTAAACTAATGCCACCGTCTACCACAAGCATGGTTTACAGCGGCACTGTTATTTTCCCTGCTGCGAAAATGGAACAGGACTGCATTACACAGGTAATACAGTCCCGAAATAAAGCAGTGTATGGATGACCTGCACAGTGTTATTTATGGCCGATCCGCTTCCCGCCGCAGATCATATCCACCAGTTTTTTCGCCGTCGCTTCGTCCCGCTCTGCTGAAAGCAGATAGCGTACAAAGCTTTCCGCTACATCGCGTGTCGGCAGCAGCAGTTCCACCGTAAGATTGGCCTTTTTGCCGGGTAAAACAAGCTTTGCCATATACTCGGATGCGCTATGTTCAACCACCGCATCTACAGGCAATGCCTGCGCTACACTATCCGCCTGTGCCTGCTGCGCCTGTGCGGCCAGATTATAAAGGTAGGTTGTGATACTGGCGGCATTTTGGCCAAACCGGTGGATCGCTTTGGTTGCCAGCGACCGGCTGCCTGTTTCCATATGCAGCCGTATGGTCGGCAGCTCCCCTTCCTGTACCGCTAAGTTCAGGCGATAATCTCCGGGGCTGGCCGTTTCATAAGCGGCACGCACCTGTTGGCTCGTCATCATCCGCGCACGAAATTCCGGCGCAGCAATATGAACCCGCATCGTCACGTCGTTTGGCAGACGAGAGCCAAACAACGCCAGCGCTTCGCGACCGCGCTGCGTGATAAACAATTGCTCATTCAGTGCGCCTGCGCCTGTCTCCAGCTCGCCTGCGGTAATCAGCTTATGCAGGCAAAGCCGCATGGATACATAATCCATTACTTCCTGCTCTGCAACAAAGGTCCACAGCTGCGAGGCGGATACATTGCCCAGCACATCAACGCACAGCAGGAGCCTGAGCATATTTTCCGTTTCCGATACCTTGCGTGGGGGGGATTGAATCGGCATAGCGCCTCCTGCATAAAACAACGGGGCAAAGCATTGCTTTGCCCCGCACATGACCCGCTAGGGGCCGGAATTGTGAATCAGAATGGCCCGCGGAATCGCGGTGCCGGTTTGTCCACCGTATCTGCTATTTTTCTATCGGCACGATAAGCACACGAAATGAAAAGTAGTCAGAAACGGCTGGCGCGTTATTAAGCCATGAACGGCTTAATGTCGCTGAGGAGATCGTCACAGGAATCGGAGTAAATCTCCATCGTAATGGGTTTGCTCAGATCGAGGCTGAAGATACCCAGAATCGACTTCGCATCTACCACGTGGCGTCCGGCGCGAAGATCTACATCATAAGGATAGCGATTGACGATGTTCACAAAGGACTTGACGTTCTCCGCCAGGCTCAGCTTGATGTTAACAGACTTCATTGCATAAAGCCTCCTTTCCTTATCAGGCTACGAACCTATTATACAGTAGCATCATCTGAAATGCAAGAACGTTCCGTGAAAAATCATGAAATAATCAAAAACCTTACACGAAAAGGGTTTGCGGCGTTTTGAACCAACCGGGCAAACGTTTGCATTTCAACGCAAAATACACTTTTCGTTGAAAACATATGTATATTTCGGTATATATTTAGTCACATTATACTACTTTTCACTGCAAAGAGCAGAAATCCAGTCAATTTTGACGTTTTTAAGCATAGCAAACTACTTGTTTCGCCTACGCCCGGCAAGCCGTGAGGACTGTTACACTATCCGCGCCCGCACGGACCAAGACTTTGGCACATTCTTCCGATGTGGCTCCAGTGGTGTACACATCGTCAATCAGCAAAACCGTTTTTCCGGTAATGAGTGCGGCGGCATCCGGTACCACCGCAAATGCATTTTCAATGTTCCGCAGGCGCTCTTCCCGCCCCTGCCCCACCTGCGAATGGCGGTGATGCCTGCGCATTAGCACTTGGGTTTGCACGGTAACACCTGTCAGCTGTGCAAAAGTTTTTGCCAATACCTCCGCCTGATTATACCCACGTCTGCGCAGCCGTTTCGGGTGCACAGGCACAGCGGTACACAATTGTGCTTGCCGCAACTGCGGAAGCGCCGTATAAAGCGCCGCCATCCCTGCGGCCAAAGGGACTGCCGCCGTGTAATCCGCCTGAAACTTCAGCGCTTTAATCAACCGCGCCGCCGTACCCTGATATTCATAGGCGGAAGCGGCAAACCCTACATATTCGCCCGGCGGTGCCGGCGCACGCTCTGTAGGATAGGCATGCATTCCCAATGCTTTCATACACGCACCGCAAAGCAAACCTTCACGATGATGCAGCGGTAAGCCGCAAGCATGGCACACCATACGCTGCGGAAATAACAAAGTAAGCAGTTTAGTAAGCGGTTCTATCATACGATCATTGCCTCAAGGCGCGCCCGCAAAGTCGTGTACCGCTTAACAACATGGTTATTCGCTACCATCTGCCCTATCACTTCTTCGCGCCCTACCAGCACCACCAGCTGGCGCGCACGGGTCAGCGCGGTGTACAGCAGGTTGCGAGCCATCAGCATCGGCGGCCCACCCACTACCGGCATCACCACCACAGGAAACTCGCATCCCTGACTTTTATGCACCGTCAGGCAATATGCCAGCTCCAGTGCATCCAGCTGCTGCTTTTGATAGGTCACATGGCGCTCCTCATCAAAGCACACCGTGAGCAGATGTTCTGCGGGATCTACCGCCTCTATGTAACCGACGTCTCCATTGAAAACCCCAGCGCCTTCTTCCACGCCGGTTGTCGTTTGCCGTAAAAACGCCAGTTGATAATCATTTTTCGTCTGAATTACCTTATCGCCGACGCGGAACTCCGTTTCACCGTGCAGCAGCGAATCCAAGCCCTGCTTTTCCGGGTTTAACGCGGTTTGCAACAGCCGGTTCAGGTTCAGGCTGCCACAGTCACCCTTTTTAGTAGGGCTGAGCACCTGTATCGCTCGTATTGCTTCCTGCTGCCAGCTTTTTTTGGGGAAACCCAGGTATTTCGGCAGACGGTTTTTTAATAAAGCACAAATCGTCTCCGCCGCCTCGCTTTGGGATACCCTGCGTTCAAAAAAGAAGTCCGCGCCTTTGGCATTGAGGGCAGGCAGTTCTCCCTCGTTGATACGGTGGGCATTCACTACGATCATGCTGCTTTCATCCTGCCGGAAAATATCGGTTAAACGTACGCTGGGGATCACATCGCTTTGCAGCAGATCACGCAGCACATTACCTGCTCCCACGCTGGGCAGCTGATCGGCGTCGCCGACCAGTATCAGCCGGGTACCTGGCAGTACAGCCCTAAGCAGCCCGCGCATTAGCGATACGTCCACCATGCTCATTTCATCCACAATCAGGCAATCCGTTTCCAGCGGATAATTCTCGTCTCGTACGAAAACATTCTCCTCGCCGCCATATTCCAGCATACGATGGATGGTTTTTGCCTCCGCGCCGGTTGCCTCGGTCATCCGCTTGGCAGCACGCCCAGTCGGCGCACAAAGCAGTATATCGTTCTCATCCCCCAATAGCCGCAGAATGCAGCGGATAATGGTGGTTTTGCCCGTGCCGGGACCGCCGGTGATGATCAGCACCCCTTCCTGCACGGCGCTCTGCACCGCCTGCCGCTGCATAGGGCTAAGGTGAATATTTAATTCCGCTTCCAACGCAGCCAACCGCTGGGCAAGCCCAGTTACTTTTTTATAAGGCCGTGATTCCATTAGATAATGCAAACGCGTGGCAATTTCGCTCTCCGCTTGAAAATAAAATGGCAGGCAAAGGCAATCCTCCTCCTGATCCGGCAGGCGGAAACCCATAAGCATTTTGGTCAGCAGTGCCTGTGTAAGCTGATTTTCCACCAAGCTTTCCTCAACCCGCAGCATCTGCACGGCACGCTGCGCCAACAGCGGTTTTGGCAGGTAGGTATGCCCGCTGCTCATTGCCGCATCCGTCAGCAGGTAATACAGCGCCGAACGCACACGGAACTCGCTGTGCGGGTCCAGCCCCATGCTCAGCGCAATCCGGTCTGCCGTAAGAAACCCTACGCCCTCAATATCAGTCACCAGCCGGTAGGGATTTTGCTTTATCAGGTCGATGGCGGCTTCGCCATAGTACTTCGCAATTTTGGTCGACAGATTGGGGCTTAACCCATAGTTTTGCAAAAAGAGCATCACGCGCCGCATGCTCATCTGTTCGGTATAGCTTTCCAGTATCATCGCCGCTTTTTTCGGGCCAATACCGGTTACTTCGGTCAGCCGTTCCGGGTGTTCATCCAAAATGCTGATCGCATCCATCCCGAAATGCTTCACGATCAGTTTTGCTGTTGCCGGGCCAATACCGCGGATGAGCCCCGACCCCAGATATTTTTCCACGGAGGACAGGGAGTCCGGCGGCGTAATTTCGCAGGTTTTCGCAGCAAACTGTTTACCGTATACGGAATGCTCCGTCCAATCCCCCTGAAACGTTACATTTTCTCCAGAGGATAGTTCCAGCATGGAACCCACCACGGTTTGCTGACTGCGCCCCACCGCGACATGCAGCACCGAATAACCGTTATCCTCATTGCGGAACACGGTTTCCAATACGGTAGCCGTCAACTTTTCCATGTTGCTCTCCTCCGTTTCTTAATGGATTATAGCACGTTTCCCGCTTGCCGTACAACGGCAGACAATGAGACCCCCGAATTCGAAGCAAATGGAGCCTCGCTTCCGGGGGTTTTGTATCAGGTTCGTCTATCTTTCAGGCAGTATGATCATCACATGTTTCCAGGCATAAACCAGCAAAATCTTTTCTATTTTATTCCTTTTCAGGCGAAAAAATATTTTTTCACCGCCCGAAAATATACGGCTATACTTACCATTTATGCATCGTCGGTGGTGCCCCCGGCTCCTTGAGCCACTCCAAATACCGTTGCTGCGGATAGATCTTTTTAATCATCGATATAAGAAAAGCATATTCTTCCACCGTAAAAAAATTCTCATATTTCTGGTACAACACACGCAGCACCGAAAGGCTCTCCTCGTGCAGTGCATAATCGTTAAGCCGGGTAAAATTTGCGGAAAACGGCGTAAGGCTGTCAAACACCAGCCCCATTACATCATCCGTCATATAGGTAATGTCTTTTAAGAACAAACGCCTGGATGAATAGTCGTCCAGCACAACGCACATACTGCCGCGGGTTACCTTGCTGATGCCTACCAATATATCATGCTCCACCTGATCTCTCAAGTTATATAGCGTTTGCCGGTAAGGAGCAAATTCTTTTAACACACCCGTTATCTGCCCAACGATGGGCGTTGCGGTAAGGAGCATGGAACCAAGCCATGGCCGAAGCACATGTTCCACATCCCTCACGTCCACCGGAATGGCCACAGTTCGTCCCCCTACCCTTCGCTTGTCGGCTGTTTATCAGGCCGTAAGGCGTTTTCTACTTAGTCTACCATTCTACAAATCCGTTACGTTTCCCTTGTATTACTTCACAATTTCATTACATTCCCAAGTGAAATATCCGTAAAGCCATGTAATCACTGGCTTTACAAATTCATAAAAAAGTTATATTCACATTATATGTATAAATATTCATTATATAGGAAATTGTTTCCTTTTTGTGCATAACTTCTCTCTCCTTCACCGATTTCTAGCGTACCCCCCTTCTGGCACTACTACTGCTAGTATGTAACCAGTCATTGCAATGGTTTCCTATTCATTTCAACCCCTTTGATGCACGCTTGTCAAACGGGTTCGATTCTGATATGATAAAGACCGTCTGAGAAATCACCCAACAATTATAAATGGCAGGGTTCCCCACATATGCGACAGACATTTCTCGTTTTTTCTTTACGTCGCCAGTCGCTCTGTGATTGTATAATATTCACTTAACGGAAAGGTTGACATGATTTGCTGAACGCAGAAGAGATTTGGAGCAGTGCCTGCAAAATACTAAAGGAGGATATGAACAGCGTTTCGTATGAAACGTGGATTAAATCCGCCTTAAAGCCTTATGCAGTCATTGATAACAGCTTTCTGCTCGAGTGCGTCAACGCGCTGATGCGTGATTTTGGCGTGGATCGCTATTTAACGAAGATCCAGAACGCGGTTACCACCGCTGCCGGCCGTGCGCTGACCGTGGAGATTTTAAACCACGATGAGCTGCAAGCCCGCAAAACCGAGCTGACCGCCAAGCAGGCGGACGTAAACCCCTGTTTACTAAACCCGAAATATACCTTTGATACCTTCGTAGTCGGTGCAGGCAACCGTTTTGCGCACGCCGTTTCGCTTGCGGTCGCCGAAGTGCCTGCCAAGGCGTACAATCCTCTTTTTATTTATGGCGGTGTGGGACTGGGCAAGACCCACCTGATGCACGCGATTGGCCATTATGCCCATGAATTGTACCCCGAAATGAAGATTCTCTACATCACCAGCGAGGATTTTACCAATCAACTCATTATGGCGATGCAGAATAACACCAACCAACAGTTCCGTGACCGTTTCCGCACGGTGGATTTGCTGATGGTGGACGATATTCAGTTTATTGCAGGCAAACACAGTACGGAAGAAGAGTTTTTCCATACCTTCAACCATCTACGCGAAGCCGGCAAGCAGATCGTCGTCACCTCCGACCGTCCGCCTAAAGAGATCAACAAGCTGGAAGAACGGCTGTGCAGCCGTTTTGAAGGCGGTCTTTTGGCGGATATTCAACGCCCAGATTTTGAAACCCGCCTTGCTATTTTGCGGAAAAAGGCGGAGTATGACCACTTGCTCATCGGCGATGATATTTTATCGCTGATTGCGGAAAAAGTAGATACCAACGTACGTGAGCTGGAAGGCTCGCTTACCCGGCTAACCGCATACAGCTCGCTCACCCGCCGCCAGATTGATATGCAGCTGGCACGCGAGGCGCTGCGCGAGCTGTTTAACCACAGCGAATCCCGCCGGGTAACGACAAATGGCATTCAGGATGCAGTCGCGACGTATTACGGCATTACGGTTGACGATTTAAAAAGCCCCCGCCGCAACCACGAAATTACCGTACCGCGACAGATTGCCATGTATCTCACCCGTGAAATGCTGGGCCTTAGCCTCACCAAGATCGGCGATGCCTTTGGCGGCCGCCACTATACCACGGTTATGAGTTCCATTGATAAGGTGGAAGAGTCCATTAAACAGTCACCCAGCCTTGCTAGCCTACTGGACGACGTGCGCAGGCAGATAAAGGACAGTAAATAGCCCTGTTTTTGTAACATTCACCCCTGTAAGACTGACTTACAGGGGTGATTTTATTTAACTGCCTAACCTATGTTTCTTCATTCGCCATTGGCTGGCTTAATCAAGCCTGTTCCTTGTATTCGCAATGCAATTATAGTTGATACATCGATAGATAATGGTCTTACTGTCATTCATCATATAAAACACGCAATCATAAGCCCGCTACATTCTACGGCATTTGATTCGCAAAGCAAGAGTACAGTAACGAGCCTATTTACAGCCCCTTTACCACGATTTCAGGCATAATATCATATGAAAACGAGGGCTTGCATCTTGTGATTTTCACATGCAAGCCCTCGTTACCGCTTCTTCAGTTGTTTATGTCAATTTTCCGGTAACGGGTCGACCCCATTACTCGTCCAACAGTGCGAGATCCGGGTCTTCCTCTGCCGCGGCATCCACAGAATCACTTACATCCTCATCTGTGGTATCGTCGCTCGCGGAGCTGCTATGGGCATTCAATTCCGCCATGGCTTCCTCACGGATGATTTTATCAATCCGTTCGGCAATATCGGGATTGTCCTTGAGGAATTGGCGCGCATTTTCACGGCCCTGCCCGATGCGCTGATCCTCAAAGCTGAACCACGCGCCGCTTTTGTGAATCAAATCGCGGTCTACCGCCATATCCAGCAAGGTTCCTGTTTTGCTGACGCCTTCGCCGTAGATAATATCCACCTCCGCAATGCGGAAGGGCGGTGCAACCTTGTTTTTCACAACTTTAATCTTCGTGCGGTTACCGATGACCTCGGTGCCGTTTTTCAGCTGCTCGCCACGGCGCACATCCAACCGGATGGTCGCATAGAATTTCAGCGCGCGACCGCCAGTCGTGGTTTCAGGATTGCCGTACATCACGCCGACTTTTTCACGCAACTGGTTAATGAAGATCGCCACAGCGTTGGTCTTGCTGATGATGCCGGTAAGCTTACGCAAGGCTTGGCTCATCAGGCGCGCTTGTAAGCCAACGAAACTATCGCCCATTTCACCCTCGATTTCAGCCTTGGGCACTAACGCCGCAACCGAGTCTACAACAACGATGTCCACCGCGCCGGAGCGTACCAGCGCTTCGCAAATTTCCAACGCCTGCTCGCCTGTATCCGGCTGGCTGATGTAGAGGTTATCAATATCCACACCCAGTTTTCTGGCGTATGTGGGGTCCAGCGCGTGCTCTGCATCAATAAAAGCAGCAATACCGCCGGCCTTTTGCGCTTCCGCCACACAGTGCAGCGCAACCGTCGTTTTACCGCTGCTTTCCGGACCGTAAATTTCTACCACACGGCCGCGCGGCAAGCCGCCTACACCCAGCGCCAAATCCAGCTTTAGGTTGCCTGTGCTGATGACCTGCATGTTCTGTACAGCTGCAGAATCGCTGAACTTCATTACTGAGCCTTTACCATAGGCTTTGTTTAACTGGCTCAACGCATTTTCCAGCGCCTTTTTCTTTTCTTCTTTCAGCGCCGAACTATCTCCGCCGTCCATTTTGGTAACAGCGATTGTTTTTTTTGTCGTCGTTTTTTTAGTAGCCATGAAGCGCATCCACCTTTCCAATCAAACTTCAAGAGATTGTATCAACATGGCGAGCGCACTGGCGACGGTTTGCTGCCGCACTGCCTGCCGGTTTCCCATAAATTGAAAGCGCTGCACCTGTACGCCTTGCGATGTGGCACAGCCGATATATACCGTACCTACCGGCGTATCCTCCGTGCCGCCTGTCGGCCCGGCAACGCCTGTGGCACTTAAAGCAATATCCACATGCAGCGCACTGCGCGCGCCTTGCGCCATTTGCCTGGCACATAGTTCGCTTACCACGCCGACGTCGTCTATGACGGCTTGCGATACGCCGAGTAAAGCATGTTTCACCTTTGGATCGTAGCTGATGATGCCGCCCATTAATACCGCGGAAGCGCCGGAAATGTCCGCGAGGGTCGCGGCAATCAGCCCCGCCGTCAGGCTTTCAGCCGTACCGACGGTTTTACCCGCTTGTTTTGCCAGCCGTACCGCTTGATCCGCCAAGTTTAGCAATTGATCCTCCATTGGGTCACACATCCTGTTTAATCACAGCAATATTGCGGATAAAATAATCAACGCCAGACCATAGGGTCATGGCAACAGCCAGATAAATCAGCAGCTGATCCATGGGGAAACTTCCAAATGGCGCGTTATGCAGCAGCACAACCACAATCGCTGTCATTTGCAGCGTAGTCTTAATTTTCCCCAACTGCCCTGCCGCAATTACCTGCCCGCGCTGCGCTGCCACCAGCCGAAGCCCATCTACCGCCAGTTCTCTGAACAGTACGACAATGCACACCCACGCCGGGAAGCGGTCCAATCCGGTCAATGCTATCAAAGTGGAGAGCACTAGCAGTTTATCGGCCACCGGATCTAAAAACTTGCCAAAGTTTGTCACGTGGCCATGCTTCCGGGCCAAATGACCATCCATCCAATCCGTGAAAGACGCCAGCAGGAAAAAGATCAGCGCCAGCGTGTCCATGTGTAATTGCAGTGAAATCACAATAAAAGGAATCAATATCACACGTAATAATGTAAGCCTGTTCGGCCAGTTCATCGTATCACTCCTGCCAAGTCGTAGCTTTCGGCGCTGGTAATGTGACCGGTAACAAAATCACCCGGATACACATGCTCCGCTCCGCTCAGGTAAATCAACCCATCCGAATCCGGCGCTTCAGCCGCACTGCGGGCAATGGCAACGCCATCATCCCGTACGCTTTCCACCAGCATTAACTCTGTTTGCCCAATGCGCAGTTGATTGCGCTCCAGCGATATTTGCTGTTGCAGCGTCATCAATCGATCCAGCCGTTCCTGTTTTACCGTTTCCGGCACCTGATCCTTCATGATGGCAGCAGGTGTATCATCCTCAATGGAATAGGCAAACGCGCCCAGCCGGTCAAAGCGGATTTCCCGTACAAAATCTAAAAGCGCTTCAAACTGCTTCTCGGTTTCTCCCGGAAAACCGACGATCATCGTCGTACGCAGGGTAAAACCCATTTCCCTTGCTTTGTGTAAAAATGCACGCACCTTGTCCATATCCCCGCGCCGATTCATCAGGCGAAGTACCTCGGGATCGGCATGTTGGAGCGGCAGATCGATATACCGGCAAATGTTGGGGTGCGCTGCCATTACCTTCAGCAAGTGTTCATCTACCTCATCTGGATAGCAGTATAAAACACGCAGCCAGGTTACGCCGTCAATCCGCGCCGCTTGATCCAGTAAATCGGGCAGCAGCGAGCGTTCGTGCGTATCCATACCAAAACGGCTTGTGTCCTGCGCAACCAATACGTGCTCCCGTACGCCGTTTTGCGAAAGCGCGCGGATTTCGCTGAGCACATCCTCCATTGGCCGGGAACGAAAACCGCCCCGGATTAGCGGTATCGCGCAATACGCACAGCGATTATCGCATCCGTCCGCAATGCGAATGTATGCCATATACGGAGGCGTCGTCAGCACGCGTTCACCGGAGAGAATATGGTAATCATCCTGACAGTAGGAAGCGCGTTTCCCCTGCAGTGCCTCGGCAATCGCCTCCGGCAGGCGCTCGTATTGGTTTACACCAAGCAGCAAATCCACTTCCGGCAATTCCTCAAGCAAATCCTTTTCATACCGCTGCACCAGGCAACCCGTTGCAACCAGCAGTTTCAGGCGGCCGCTTTTTTTATATTCCGCCAGCGACAATAGCGTGTCGATGCTTTCTTCCTTCGCTGGATTGATAAACCCGCAGGTGTTGACGATCAACACATCCGCTTCTGTTTCGTTCTGTGTTACCGTATATCCGTTTTGAGTCAGGATGCCCAGCATCAGCTCCGTATCAACACGGTTCTTTGCACAGCCCAGCGATACAACGCCGACCTTGACCATTCCTTCGCCTCTCTTCAACCATTCTACAACCTTTTGCATTATATCATACCCACCGGGCAAATAAAAGCGGTAACATGCTTTTCAAAGATCGCCCAACGCCTTGTAAAATAAGGATTTTCTTGTTTCGCTTAACTTTGCGGCCCGGCAGGCGGCTCAACAGCAGTCAGGCGCAGTTTTTGCAGTGCCTCGGCAAATTCTTCCGGCGGCGGCGCGGTAAAGGAGCACTCTTTTCCTGTACGCGGGTGGGTGAAGCGTAACGTATATGCATGCAGCATCAGCCTGGGAACGCTCACACCATGTTTCAACCCGTAGATTGGGTCTCCGGCAACCGGATGCCCCACACTCTGCATGTGCACGCGGATTTGATGCGTCCGCCCCGTTAAAATGTGCACATCCAGAAGCGTTGCCGCTTTGAGTGGTTCCAGTACCGTCCATTCCGTTTGCGCGTCTCTTGCAGCGGCGGTTCCATGGCTGCCAAAATCAAAAGACTGTTTCGGAAATACCGCCATCTTCTTGCGATCCCGCGTGCTGCGGCCAATAGGCTGATCGATCAATCCCTGCGGCTCCTTCATCGCGCCTTCTACAACAGCCAGATAATGCTTCTCCATTGTGCGGTCTTTCAGCTGCTTGCTTAACGCTACATGTGCCGTATCGTTTTTAGCAATCAGTATCACGCCGCTGGTATCCTTGTCCAAACGGTGAACAATGCCCGGCCGCTTAACGCCGCCAATACCGGATAAATCATCCATAGCGTACAGAAGCGCGTTTACCAGCGTACCTGTTTCGTTGCCGGCGGCAGGGTGAACCACCATTCCACAGGGCTTGTTGACAACTGCGATATCTTCATCCTGATACAAAATCGTAATCGGAATTTCTTCGCCAATCACTTCGGACGCAACCGCCTCCGGGTGCTCAACTTCCGCCACATCCCCTGTGTGCACCGCCGTGCCCGCCTTCGTGCAAACAGAACCGTTTACACTGCAATATCCAGTTGCAATCCATTTTGCCGCCTGCGACCTAGAAATATCGCAGCACTGCGCGATCCATACATCCAAACGGCCATCCTCTGCCGCCGTTACTATACGCTTCATGCTGCGCCTCCACCGTTTTTGCGTATCCAATCCTTTGGCCGAAACAGCAGGCTGATCGCCAGCATCACTACACCGATAGTGATGGCAATATCCGCCAAATTACATATGTACCAAGGCATCCATGGGAAAAATACCATGTCTGTTACATACCCAAGATGTATCCGATCCAGCAAATTCCCCAAAAATCCACCCGTAATTAATGCTGCCGCAAATTGTATGTACGCCGTTCGCTGAAACACGCGCAACACAAGCCAACCTGCAATGATTACCGTAACCGGTAGAATCGTATTCAAAATCCCGCCGTCTGCCAGTATCCCCAATGCCATACCTGTATTGCGCATTAAGCGAAAGTGCAATAGCCCCGGAAGTGCAATAATGGTTTCACCAGTGAATAGCTTGTTGACAGCAAGCCATTTTGTCCATCGATCCAGTAGGAAAACAACCAACACGATCAGGACTAAAAGCGCGGCGTGCTTTATGGCGGTTGGCTTTTGCCCGGGTCTTGCCATCATCGCGCCTCCTCAGTCATTCGCTGTTATATGCAGCATCCTATGCTTTGGTTCATCCGACATGCTTGCTCTATCCGTTCAAAAAGCTATACCAAACAAAGGTATCATACCATTATGCAACTCATTTTGCAACGATTTGCGAACATTTGTTTTCGTTTATTTATATCCACAGTCATATAAAACGCTACCATAACATAAACGAAAAAAACAGCCCTCCTTGTTTTACAAGGAGGGCTGGCTTATCGCCGTGAGATTAAATAATCTCAATCAGGCACATTTCGGCGGCGTCGCCACGACGGGGTCCCAGTTTGTAAATGCGGGTGTAACCGCCGGCGCACTTCTTATCTTCGTTGCGCTTTTTAAACTTAGGGCCGTAATCGCGCAGGAGCTTTTCAACGACAGGATACTTGACCCCTTGCGTACGCTCCTTATAATCGTCCTTATCCTCGTCCTTTTTGCGCACATCTTTGAGCTCATACAGATAGCTGAGCATCATACGGCGTGCGGCCAGACGGGAAGGCATATCGTTGGTAACGGTCAAAGAAACAATCTGACCCTTTTCGTTGTGGGTTTCCTTGGTGGCCTCCACGGTGTTATCACACTCGTTCACGGCCAGTGTAATCAAACGCTCGGCGGCGCGGCGCACTTCTTTAGCGCGTGCTTCCGTCGTCTCAATACGGCCATACCAGATCAGGTTGGTTACCTGATTGCGAATCAGCGCCTTCCGCTGATCAGCTGTACGGCCAAGTTTGCGTTGTGCCATGTCGGTTTCCTCCTTAGTCGGACTAATCGCTTGCAGCCAGCTCGTAGCGCAAGCGGACTTTCATTACTCGTCGCTGGGACGAAGCGAAAGGTTGAGCGCCTCCAGCTTCTGTTCCACTTCTTCCAGGCTCTTGCGGCCCAGATTGCGAACCTTCATCATGTCTTCCTGATTCCGCTGTACCAGCTCGGCCACTGTGTTGATGCCTGCGCGCTTCAAACAGTTGTACGCACGCACGCTCAAATCCAGTTCCTCAATGGTCATCTCAAGCACTTTTTCTTTCTTGTCATCTTCCTGATCGGTAAATGCAATCGGCATTACCTGATCCGTAAGGCTGACAAACAGGCTCAGATGCTCTGTGAGAATCTTGGCTGCGGTGGAAATGGCCTCATCCGGCATTACAGTGCCGTTGGTAATCACTTCCAGCGTGAGCTTGTCATAGTCGGTTATCTGTCCAACACGCGTGTCTTCGATGGAATAGTTCACCTTACGGATCGGCGTAAAAATGGAATCGATCGGAATCACACCAATAGGCATATTGGGCGATTTGTTCTTATCCGCGCTCACATAGCCGCGGCCTTTTTCCACCGTCAGCGTCATTTGCAAATGCGCGTCGGCGTTCAAGGTAGCAATGTGCAGTTCGGTATCGGTCATTTCCATTTCGTCGTCCATCGGGATATCCCCAGCTTTTAATTCACAGGGGCCGGTAACATCGACGATCACGGTTTTCGGCTGATCAGTGTACATTTTGAAGGAAAGCTGTTTGAGGTTCAGGATAATCTCCGTCACATCTTCCACAATACCAGGTACGGTTGTGAATTCGTGCTGAATCCCCTCAATGTGGATGCTCGTAACGGCTGCCCCGGGTAGGGAGCTGAGCAGTACGCGACGCAGCGCATTGCCGAGTGTGTTGCCAAATCCGCGTTCCAGCGGCTCCACAACAAACTTGCCATATGTGTTGTCTGCGCTCATTTCCGCACATTCGATCCGCGCTTTTTCGATTTCGATCATTGGGTTTACCCTCCTGTTCAAACCGGTTGGTTGAGGTTAGCTTAGCCTCAAGCCTAACGAGAGTAGAACTCGACGATCATGTTCTCCTGCAAAGTAAGATCAACATCATCGCGCTGAGGAAGAGCGGTAACCGTGGTCTTCAAGTCGGCGGCATCGGTGGTGAGCCACTTGGGAATCACGCGGTTTACGCCCTCTTTAACGATCTTGAAATGTTCGATGTCTCTGCGGTTGGTGCGAACGCTCACAACGTCGCCAACCTTGGTGCAGAAAGAAGGAATATCGACCTTCTTGCCGTTTACGGTGAATAAACCGTGGCAGATAAACTGGCGTGCCTGTGCACGGCTGTTGGCCAGACCACTGCGGTATACTACGTTGTCCAAGCGGCGCTCAAGCAACGAAAGCAGGTTTTCACCGGTAATGCCCTTCATTTTTTCCGCCTTCACAAATGTGCGGTGGAACTGGCCTTCCATCAGGCCGTAAGCACGACGGGCTTTTTGTTTTTCACGAAGTTGCAGTCCGTATTCAGATGCCTTGCGTGCGCGAGCCTGACCATGCTGACCCGGAGGGGTCGGCCGTTTGGACTGCGCGCACTTGGCGGAGAAGCACTTTTCACCCTTCAGGAAGAGTTTGGTGCCCTCGCGGCGGCACATACGGCATACGGAATCGGTATATCTTGCCATAATGTTGTACCTCCTCGATTTCCTTACACTCTTCTACGCTTGGGCGGACGGCATCCGTTATGCGGAATGGGTGTAACGTCTTTAATCATATTTACTTCCAGACCGGCGGCCTGCAGGCTACGGATAGCGGCTTCACGGCCGGAACCCGGACCCTTTACGTAGACTTCCACGGTCTTCAAACCGAATTCCATAGCGGCTTTCGCTGCGGTTTCAGCAGCCATCTGCGCAGCGAATGGCGTGGACTTTTTGCTTCCGCGGAAGCCAAGCCCGCCGGCACTTGCCCAGGACAGTGCGTTACCGTTGGTATCGGTCAAGGTAACAATGGTGTTGTTAAAGGAAGAACGGATATGCGCGGCGCCGCGTTCGACAAGCTTTTTCTCCCGGCGTTTGCGCGATACCTTCTTCATCTTCTGCTTAGGTGCCATATCGTTTCATCCCTCCATAGATGCGGTTACGATCGTGCATTTTTACCGGGTCGCTTTTTTCTTGCCGGCAATTGTACGCTTCGGGCCCTTACGGGTACGCGCGTTGGTTTTGGTTTTCTGGCCTCGAACAGGCAAGCCACGACGATGGCGAACACCGCGATAGCTTCCGATTTCTACCAGACGCTTAATGTTCAGCGATACTTCGCGACGCAGGTCGCCTTCTACTTTTACATTGTGCTCGATGTACTCACGAAGTTTGCTGACTTCGTTCTCATTCAGGTCCTTTACGCGAGTGTCGGGGCTGATTTCGGTAGCACTTAAAATCTCCTGAGAGGTTTTCAGGCCGATACCGAAGATATACGTCAGTCCGATCTCTACACGTTTTTCTCTGGGCAGGTCAACGCCCGCAATACGTGCCATGTATGTTTTGCACCTCCATTGAATGTAGGGAACCGTGCCCTCTTGGGCGAAGGGTCTCTTGATGTTGGCTCACGTCGCGTAGAGTTGCGATGCGCTGCCCAAGACCCCGCACGCAGCAGAACATTTGCTTGTTCTTGCGCGCTTTGTCAGTGATGATAGACCGATTTTACGCCCGTGGTCGCACGCGTTTTTGCGCGCACGCAGCCGCCCACGGCTCGTCGCCTAGTCTAACTTCCGAATTATAGCATATATTTTCATTCTATTCAATGGTTTTCCCTGATTTTTTATAGATTTTTGCAAAAAGATTGTTTCTCTGTCATCTGCCAAACACCAAGAAGCAGGGGAGCAGTTTTACTTGCTATATAACACAGTGCAGAAAGACACACAGTCTTTATGGCATGCTTTGCATGCGTTTATACAGCAAAACGCCGTGCCGGCCAACTTGCCGCACGACGTTTTCCGTGTGCTGTTCCCGCGCACTCTTCAGCGCAAAGCAAAAACGCGGAGACGGAACTCCGCGCTGCTTTTTAGGTATCAGCTCAACCCTGTTTCTGCTTATGCTTGGGATTTTCGCAAATCACCATAACGCGGCCTTTGCGCTTGATAATTTTGCACTTTTCGCAAATCGGTTTTACCGAGGGACGAACCTTCATCTTCATTTCCTCCATTCATACGAGCGGCCGGCAACGCGACCGGTTGATCAGCCTATTAGTTTTTACTGCGCCACGTAATGCGTCCGCGCGTTAAATCATAGGGCGAAAGCTCAATCGTGACTTTGTCGCCGGGATAAATACGAATGAAATTCATGCGCATTTTCCCCGAAATGTGTGCCATGATCCGGTGTCCGCCGGGGAGCTCCACCAGAAACATTGCGTTGGGAAGCGCCTCAACAACGGTGCCTTCCATTTCAATGACGTCACTTTTGGACAAGTGCGCATTCCTCCTTGTTTATGTTCCTATCGGCTCCCAGGGAGCCTTGTAACTGCTGATCCGTATAGGCTTTGATGACTTTACGGATAGCACTGTCTGCCGTGCCGGCACTCACCTGCGCCATGCTAACCGCCTCGGGAGAGGCGTAAGGCACCGTGCGTAAGTGCTTGAGTTGTTTCTTCTTGGGATGGGCCATCTTACGGGTTTGCCCGTCGGCAATTATCACATAGCGGTCGTCGACAATTTGAACAACGAGAAAGCATCGTCCCTTGTCGTGCCCCTGCGTGGAAATCACCATTCGACCTATCACGTACGGATCTGCTTTCACTGCCTGGGTTCCTCCGTCAGCACATAGCCCGGGAAAGTAAGCAGCTCCGGCAAACCCTTTTCGTTTACTGCAATCGTATGTTCGTAATGCGAGCATACGCTGCCGTCATCCGTTACGATCGTCCAGCCGTCTTCCAACTGACTGACGTGGTAATCGCCCATGGCAATCATCGGTTCGATCGCCAGCGTCATACCGGGCCGCAGTTTAACGCCATGTCCCGGTTTGCCATAATTCGGCACGCTTGGATCTTCGTGCATATTGCGTCCTATTCCATGCCCAGTCAGATCACGGATGACTCCGTAGCCATAACTCTCTGCATAGGTCTGGATCGCATGCCCGATATCGCCCAAATGATTTCCATCAATCGCCTGCCGGATGCCCTTGAAGAAGCTTTCTTCCGTAACATCCATCAGCTGACGGTTCTCAGGGCTAGTCGAACCCACACCGATGGTAAAAGCGCTATCCGCCTGCCAGCCGTCCAATATCAACCCGCAGTCGATGCTGACAATATCTCCGTTCTTCAAAATAACATTTTCAGACGGAATACCATGCACCACTTCGTCGTTAATGGATACGCACAGCGTAGCCGGATACCCTTCGTAATTGAGAAAAGAAGGAATCGCTTTATGCTTGCGAATCAGCTGCTCTGCGTATACATCCAGCGCCGCCGTGCTGATATCCGGTTTAATAGCCTCTTTCAGCCGACAAAGTACATCGTACAGTAGCGCGCCGGATTTACGCATACGATTGAGCTGGTCCACATTCTTCAGATAAATCATTAGTTCGCCCCTAGCGTATCTGCAATAGCCTGCGTAACCGCGTCCATACCAACGGAGCCGTCCACTGTGCGCAGCTTGCCTTCTTGCGTATAGTAGTCGATCAACGGGGCGGTTTTACCGTGGTAAACCGTCAAACGATTCAGCACTGTTTCCGGTTTATCGTCATCCCGCTGTATCAGCGGTGTGCCGTCCACCGTGCACTTGGCTTCTCCGTTCATTGTATCCATACGGTACGGCGCTCCGCACACCGGGCATACCCAGCGATTGGACAAGCGTTTCACCAGCGCTTCGTCACTAACGCTGATATTAACCACTGCGTTAATATCGGCAAATGTACCCAACGCTTTTGCCTGTTCCACCGTACGGGGAAATCCATCCAAAACATACCCGTTTTGGCAATCTTTCTCCGCTAACCGCTCTTTGACGATGGCAATAACCACTTCGTCCGGCACCAATTGACCGGCATCCATAAAAGCTTTCGCCTTTAAGCCGGTTTGCGTGCCCGCAGCGATGGCGGCCCGCAGCATATCGCCCGTGGATATTTGAGGAATCCCCATCTTCTGGCACAGTCTTTGGGCTTGCGTGCCCTTGCCCGCACCCGGAGGTCCTAAAAAGATTATATTCATACGTTTCCTCCCAATCGCGCAGCGTATCATACGCGTTTTCCATTATAACACATCAGACCGTAGCCTACAAGCCGGCAGCCGCGAAAGCCTGGTACGCTATGGAATACGTATGAACGCTCAAAGCGCAGGGGGATTGCTCCTCCTGCTGCTTTGAACGCAAGAATCAGGAAATTTTATCGTAGTTACGGTTGATCAGCAGATCATCCAACTGGCGCTTCGTCTCCAGAATGACGCTTACGGCAATCAGCAGGCTGCTGGCGCCAAACGGCAGAGACTGGGATGTGCCGCGTGCGAACATGGTAGGAATCGTCGCCAGCAGTGCCAGGAAAATACCCGCAAACAACGTAAGACGATTGTTGATGCGTTTCATATAATCAGCAGTCGGTTTACCCGGGCGAACCGAGGGGATCGCACCGCCCTGCTGCTGAATGTTCTTGGCCATATCATCCGGGTTGAACGAAATGGACGTGTAGAAGAATGTAAACGCGAAGATCAACAGTGCCGTTACCAGCTGATACCACGGGGACGTGCTATACATATGCTGCGACCACCACAGGCCAAAGCCGGTGCTGGTGCCACCTGTCAGCTGGATCAACGTGCTGGGGAACGCCATGAAGGAGTACGCGAAGATCAGCGGCAGAACGCCAACGGAGATCACCTTCAAAGGGATCACCGAGTTCTGGCCACCGTACATCTTCCGTCCGGTTACGCGTTTGGCGAAATGTACCGGAATACGGCGAACACCCATGTCGGCCCACGTGATGACCGTGATCATGAGCAGCGATACCAGCAGTACCGCCAGCAATGTCAGCCAAGGATTCAGGCTTTCAGCGCCGATCGCGCTGCCGGTGAGGCTCACAACGCCGTTAAACAGGTTGCTTACGATACCGGCGGTGATCAACAGCGAAATACCGTTGCCGATGCCCTTTTCGGTAATACGCTCGCCGATCCACATTGCCAGGGCAGAACCGCCCGCCATGCTAACACCGACCAGCACGTAATTGTACCAACCCGACTTGATAACGCCAACGCTGGATACCAGACCAATCGCCTGGAAAAGCGCCAGACCCACCGTTACGTAACGGGTGATCTGGGCGATGCGTTTTTGCCCTTCCTGACCGCTCTTTTGCATACGCTCTAGAGCGGGGATGGCAATAGTCAGCAACTGCATGATGATGCTGGCATTGATGTAGGGCGTAATACCCATGGCCATGATGGTCATGTTCTGGAAGTTATTACCCGTCATCATGTTAACCAGATCCAGCAGCGGTAGATTATTGGACGCCATTTTGCTTTGTACGAGGCTGTAATCCACGCCAGGGGCGAGGATTACGCCAACGAGACGGAACAGCAACAGCATCATGAAAGTGTAGATGAGCTTCTTGCGAATGTCATCTACCTTCCATGCATTGCGAAGCGATTCCCAGATGGAGGGGTTATTTCGATTACCCTTTCCCATCTCACTTCACCTCGGCTTTCCCGCCGAGGGCTTCGATCTTCTCTTTCGCACTGCCTGTAAACTTAACCGCTTCTACGGTGAGCTTTTTGGTCAGCTCGCCGTTGCCCAGGATCTTTACGCCGTCCATGACCTTGGAAATCAGACCGGCTTCCTTGAGCGTTTCGGCCGTCACGACAGTTCCATTTTCAAAGATCTCAAGTTGCCCAACGTTTACTGTGGCATATTCAATACGGAACGGATTATGGAAACCGCGTTTCGGAACGCGGCGGTATAACGGCATCTGGCCGCCCTCGAATCCGGGGCGTTTTCCGCCGCCGGAACGCGCTTTGGCGCCCTTATGGCCCTTACCGGAGGTTTTGCCCAATCCGGAACCAACGCCCCTGCCTAGGCGCTTTGGTGCGGTGGTGGAACCTGCGGCGGGACGCAGCTCGTGCAGTTTCATTGGCAATTCCCTCCTCAGTCGCTAATCTCTTGAACGTCGATCATGTGCTTAACGCGGAAGATTTGCCCGCGAATGCAAGGATTGTCTTCCTTAATGACTGTCTGGCCAACTTTACGCAGACCCAGCGCAGCCACGGTATCCTGATGCACTTTCAGGCTGGAGATCGGCGACTTCTTGAGCGTGATTTGCAGTTTCATTTCAGTCGTCCTCCTTAGCCGAGAATTTCTTCAACGGTCTTGCCGCGTAATTTAGCGACCTGCTCGGCAGAGCGGAGAAGCTTGAGCCCCTCCAGCGTCGATTTGACCGTGTTGATGCGGTTGTTTGTGCCGTAGCACTTGGTACGAATATCCTTAATACCTGCCAGTTCCAGCACGGCGCGAGCCGCACCGCCGGCGATAACGCCAGTACCTTCGGGAGCCGGCATCATCACAACTTTGCTGGTACCAAAGTAGCCAGTTGCTTCGTGCGGGATGCTGGTGCCGTCCATAGGCACGGTGACCAGATGCTTCTTGGCGTTATCCACGCCTTTACGGATCGCCTCGGAGATTTCCGCAGCCTTGCCGATACCGGCGCCGACGCGGCCTTTCTCATCGCCTACGACGACCAGCGCACTGAAGCGGAAGTTGCGGCCGCCTTTAACAACCTTGGTAACACGGTTGATGGCCACAAGCTTCTCTTTGAATTCGCTGACCTGTTCCATGCGTTGCATGCGTTTTCCTCCTTAATCAGAAATCAAGTCCGGCTTCACGGGCGCCTGTAGCTAACTCCGCGACGCGGCCTGTGTACACATAACCACCGCGGTCGAAAACCACCTGCTTGATGCCCGCGTCCGTCGCACGCTCGGCGATCAGCTTGCCGACGATCTTGGCGGCGCCTTTTTTGTCTACGTCCTTAAGCTGTTCCTGCACCGCTTTCTCCACAGTGGAGGCAGCTGCCAGCGTAACGCCCTTGGTATCGTCGATTACTTGCGCGTAAATGTTTGTTAAGCTGCGGTATACGCAAAGGCGCGGCATTTCCGGGGTGCCGCTGATTCTTTTGCGCACGCGCGCATGGCGGATAACGCGGTCTGCGTTACGATCACGCATTTTATACATGTGCGTTCACTCCCCTTTCCCTTATTTGCCGGCCTTGCCTTCCTTGCGGCGGATATGCTCGTTGTCATACTTAATACCTTTGCCCAGATAAGGCTCGGGTTTACGAATGGCACGGATATCAGCGGCAAGGTTGCCTACCTGCTGCTTGCTGATGCCCTTAACCACAATAGTGGTTTGATTGGGCGTTTCAAATGTGATGTTCTCCGGGGCATCCAGCACCACAGGGTGCGAAAAACCTATGCTGATATTCAGCTTCTTGCCGTTTTCAGCCTGCGCGCGGTACCCGGTGCCTACCAGCTGCAACGTTCTGGAAAATCCATCCGTTACGCCAACAACCATATTATTCACCAAGCTGCGGTACAAACCGTGTTTGGCCTTATGCGGTTTAGCATCGGACGGACGCTCCAGCGTAAGCACGCCGTTTTCCTGTTTCAACGTGATATCGGTATCTACCGCCTGCACCAAAGTACCCTTGGGGCCTTTGACCGTTACGGTGTTGTCCGCATCCACATTGACCGTCACGCCCGCAGGGACAGTGATCGGAAGTTTTCCGATTCGGGACATTGTCTTACACCTCCATTGCGTGTCGGTTACCAGATGTAGGCGAGCACTTCGCCGCCGATCATTTGCTTACGGGCGTCTTTATCCGTCATCAGACCCTTGCTGGTCGAAATGATGGCGATGCCCAGACCACCCAGAACTTTGGGCAGTTCGCCGTTCTTCGCGTATACGCGCAGACCGGGTTTGGAAATCTTTTTCAGGCCTGCGATAACAGGCTGTTTGCCGCCGACGTATTTAAGCGTCAGCTTGATGCTGCCCTGAGGGCCGTCTTTGATAAAATCGACGTTCTTCACATAGCCTTCGGCCAGAAGGATTTTAGCGATCGACTTCTTCGCGTTGCTCGCGGGGAGGACGACCACATCATGCTTGGCCACTTGGGCGTTGCGGATGCGGGTCAGCATATCGGCGATGGGATCATTCATTACCATGATAGAACCTCCTTCCGTTCTTTCCCGCTTACCAACTGGCCTTGCGGACGCCGGGAATCTGGCCTTTGTAGGCCAGTTCTCTGAAACAGATACGGCAAATGCCATACTTGCGCAGCACCGAGTGCGGACGCCCGCACAGGCGGCAGCGCGTGTAAGCCCGAGTGGAGAACTTGGGGGCTTTTGCCTGTTTGATCTTCATGCTTGTTTTAGCCACTGTATTTTCTCCCTTCTGCTTACTGCGCGTACGGCATGCCGAGGAGGCGCAAAAGTTCCTTGCATTCCTCGTCGGTTTTGGCCGAGGTGACGAAGATGATCTCCATACCGCGAACCTTATCTACTTTATCGTAGTTAATTTCGGGAAAGATCAACTGCTCACGGATGCCCAGGGCATAGTTGCCACGGCCGTCAAAAGCCTTGTTGCTTACGCCGCGGAAGTCACGTACACGAGGAAGCGCGATGCTGAAGAGCTTATCTACAAACTCATCCATCCGCTTTCCGCGCAGGGTCACCTTCGCGCCGATGTTCATGCCTTCACGGAGTTTAAAGTTCGCGATCGATTTGCGAGCCTTGGTAATCAAGGGCTTTTGGCCGCTGATCTGCGTTAGCTCATCCACCGCAAGTTCCAAACCCTTAGGGTTGTCCTTGCAATCGCCCAAGCCCATGTTGATAACCACTTTATGCAGCTTGGGGATTTCCATTACGTTCTTGTAGCCGAATTTCTGCTGCAGGGCAGGTACGGCTTCATTCAGGTATTTCTCCTTGATGCGCGTTGCCATCTGGCCGTACCTCCTTACTCAATTTCCGCGCCGCAACGTTTGCAGACACGGACGTTCTTTTTAACCATTGCACCCTTTTCGTTTTCAACCTCGATCAGCTTGTGGCCGGTACGAGATGCTTTACCGCATTTGGGGCAAATGAGCATTACGTTGGAAGCATCCAACGCGCGCTCCTTCTGGTAGATACCGCCAGCCATATCCTGACGGCGGGATTTCTGGTGCTTGCTGACGTATGCAACGCCTTCTACAATCACCTTGCCTGTTTTCGGAAAAACGTTCAGTATCTTGCCCTGCTTGCCCTTAATGCTTTCGGGGCCGGAGATGACAACGACCTGATCGTTCTTTTTCACGTGAACCTTCGCAATCATTTGTCAATCCTCCATTACAGCACTTCGGGAGCGAGCGAAACGATCTTCATATAAGCCTTTTCGCGCAGCTCACGGGCTACAGGTCCAAAAATACGGGTGCCCTTGGGCATCTTTTCATCGTTGATGAGCACGGCGGCGTTGTCGTCAAAGCGGATATAGCTACCGTCAGGACGGCGCTTCTGCTTGCGAACACGCACAATAACGGCTTTCACCACGTCGCCTTTTTTCACGGCGCCACCGGGGTTGGCGCTTTTGACGCTGGCTACGATCACATCGCCGATACTGCCGTCGCGGCGGAACGAACCGCCGAGCACGCGGATGCACATAATTTCCTTGGCGCCGGAGTTGTCGGCTACCTTAAGTCGCGTTTGCGGCTGGATCATACGGTTTTCCTCCTTGCTGGGATCGGATGGCTGTTAAGCCTTCCGCATTAATGTTTCGGAGCGCCCATCGGCGGCGGTCTGTTGCCGACGAGGGCCGGGCGAAGACCAACGCGTCTCGTTGTGCCTCACGTGCGCCGGGGACGGCGTTTGGCAGGCGAAACGGAAGCGGTATCTTCTTACTTGGCTTTTTCGACGATCTTTACCAAACGCCAACGCTTATCCTTGCTCATCGGACGAGTTTCCATAAGTTTAACGGTATCGCCGATACCGCACTCGTTGTTCTCGTCGTGCGCCTTGAGCTTTTTGGTCTGGTTAATGATCTTGCCGTAAAGCGGATGACGCACGCGCTCTTTGATCTCAACGACGATGGTCTTATCCATCTTGTCGCTCACGACCATGCCCACGCGGGTCTTGCGAAGTCCTCTTTGTTCAGACATTGAAGCGGCTGCCTCCTTCATTGTGAGTCAAGCTCATTACTGAGCGTCATTCTGTTCCAACTGGCGAAGGGCGGTCATGCAGCGTGCGATATCGTGCTTTACGCCTTTAATGACCATCGTATTTTGCAATTGACCAGTCGCGAGCTGAAAACGAAGGTTGAACAACTCTTCTTTCAGATCCTTGACTTTGCCTTCCAGCTCTGTTCTGTTTAACGAGAGAAGCTCGTTTGCCTTCATTTTGCTTCACCACCCGCTTCGATGTTGTATTCCTCGCGCTTTACGATCTTCGTCTTGATGGGGAGTTTATGCCCAGCCAGACGGAGCGCTTCGCGAGCCATGTCCTCAGCCACGCCCGCTACCTCAAAAAGTACGCGACCGGGTTTTACGACAGCTACCCAGTATTCCGGAGAACCTTTACCAGAGCCCATGCGGGTCTCGGCGGGTTTTTCGGTTACGGGCTTATCCGGGAAAATCTTAATCCATACCTGGCCGCCACGCTTAGTGTAGCGGGTCAGGGCGATACGGGCAGCCTCAATCTGCTGGCTCGTGATCCAACTGGGCTCGAGCGCGACCAGGCCATACTCACCGTAGGCAATGAAATTGCCACGATGGGCTTTGCCCTTCATGCGGCCGCGGAAAACGCGGCGACGCTTGACTCTCTTGGGCATCAACATAGCTTATTTGCCTCCTTCGGTTGCGGCGGCGGCCTGCACTTTCTTGGGCTTAGGCAGGCGCTGGCCCTTGTAGACCCACACCTTCACACCCAGGCGACCGTACGTGGTTTTTGCTTCGGCGAAGCCGTAATCGATGTCGGCACGAAGCGTCTGCAGCGGAATGGAGCCCTGATGGTAGTGCTCGCTACGCGCGATATCGGCACCGCCCAAACGGCCGCCAACGCTGCATTTCATGCCCTTGGCACCGGCTTTCATGGCGCGCTGCATGCTCTGCTTCATCGCGCGGCGGAAGCTGATGCGCTTCTCCAGCTGCTGGGCGATATTTTCCGCCACCAGCTGCGCGTTTGTCTCGGGCACTTTGATTTCCATAATATTGATGTTGGCCGGCCGACCCAGCATGGCATCGATATCCCGTTTGAGGGCTTCGATGCCCGCGCCGCCGCGGCCAATGATCATACCGGGTTTAGCAGTGAAAATGTTGATGGTGATGCGATTGGCGCTGCGCTCGATATCAATATGGCTGATACCGGTGGCGTAGTACTTCTCTTTGAGCATTTTACGGATTTCGTGATCCTCGATAAGATTGTTCGCAAAATCCTTCTTGCCGGCGTACCAGCGAGTGCTCCAGTTGAAGATGACGCCAACGCGAGCACCATGGGGATTAACTTTCTGACCCATTACGGTACCTCCCTACCTTACTTCTGGTCCAGCACCACGCTGATGTGACTGGTGCGTTTGAGCATCGGGGACGCGCTGCCGCGCGAGCGAGCGACGAAACGCTTGAGCGTGGGACCGGGATTGGCATACACTTCCGCAATGTAGAGGGATTTGCGATCCAACTCGTTGTTGTTCACGGCATTGGCAATGGCGCTGTTCAGAAGTTTCAGCACCACGGGGGATGCCGCCTTGGGGGTGAACTGCAAAATCGCCACCGCATCGTCCACAGATTTGCCACGAATCAGATCCAGCACTAGCTTGACCTTCCGGGAAGAGATGCGTACGTATTTGGCGTGAGCGGACGGACGAGTGTCACGGGCCGCCATATGGGCCTGCGCCTTTTTCTGGGTATTGGTTGCCATGTGTTTAACTCAACTCCTTCCGCTTACTTGGACGCGGCTGCCTTCTCACCGGCATGTCCGCGGTATGTACGGGTCGGGGCAAACTCGCCAAGCTTGTGCCCTACCATATCCTCCGTGATGTAGACCGGCACATGTTTGCGGCCGTCGTGCACGGCGATAGTGTGACCCACAAAATCGGGAAAGATGGTGGAGGCGCGAGACCACGTCTTGACGACCGTCTTTTTGCCCGAGTTGTTCATTTCCATTACGCGCTTCATCAGCGCGGCTTCCACATAAGGGCCCTTTTTAATCGAACGGCTCATGGGTTGGTTTCCTCCTTCCTGGTTGCGTTAGGCTTACTTGCCCGCGCGCTTTACGATCAGTTTGTTGGAATACTTCTTGTGCTTGCGGGTTTTCAGGCCCAATGCGACCTTACCCCAGGGGGTCACAGGCGCAGGCATACCAACGGGGCTCTTGCCCTCGCCGCCGCCGTGCGGGTGATCGCAGGGGTTCATGACAACGCCGCGAACCGTGGGGCGTACGCCCATATGGCGTTTGCGACCCGCTTTACCGATGCGCACGTTTTCATGGTCGGAGTTGCCTACAACACCGATGGTAGCCAGCGCGTTGAGCGCTACCTTGCGCAATTCGCCGGAAGGCAGGCGGATCAGGCCGTAGCCATTTTCCTTTGCCATCAGCTGTGCGCTGTTGCCGGCGGCGCGAACCATCTGGCCGCCGCGGCCGGGCTTGATTTCGATGTTGTGAATCAACGTACCGACGGGGATGTTCTCGATGGGCAGCGCATTGCCGGGCATAATATCGGCAGTGGGGCCGCTGATCACCTTATCGCCAACTTTCAGACCGTTCGGGGCCAGAATGTAGCGCTTTTCGCCATCCGCGTAGGTCAGCAGCGCGATGAAAGCGCTGCGGTTGGGATCGTACTCAATGGTGGATACCTTTGCGGGGATGTCAAGCTTGTTACGCTTGAAATCGATAATGCGGTATTTCACCTTGTTGCCGCCGCCCTGATGGCGAACGGTAATTTTGCCCTGCTTGTTGCGACCGGAGTTCTTTTTCTTATACTCGATCAGCGACTTCTCAGGCTTGTTGGTGGTAATTTCCTCGTACGTCAGCACCGACATAAAGCGGCGGGCGGGCGAGGTTGGCTTGTATAAACGAATCGCCATTTTATCTTGTCCTCCCTGCTTTATTCGGCCATGCCCTCGAAGAACTCAATGGGCTTGGAGTCCTCCTTAAGCGTTACAAAAGCCTTTTTGATCTCGGGGGTACGGCCCTGCGTTTTGCCCTGCCGCTTCATTTTACCCAGCGTGCGAGCAGTGTTAACGCTGGCGACCTTCACGCCCTTAAAAACGCTTTCCAGCGCGAGCTTGATCTCGGTCTTGTTCGCCTTGGGGTGTACCACGAACACATAACGTTTGTCGGCAAAGCCTTCATATGCATTTTCGGTCAGCACCGGGCGGATAATTACATCGTGCGGATCTCTCATGCGTAAACCTCCTCTACGCCCTTGAGGGCCTCCTGCGTGATGATGATCTTGCCGGCCTTGAGAATGTCGTACACGTTCAGCGTGTTTACATACTCGGTCTGCAATTTCGGGATATTGCTGCCGGCACGCAGAACGTTTTCATCCCGGCCGGGCAATACCAGCATCGTCGTGTTGCTGAGTTCAAAGTTCTTAAGGAACTTGGCCATCAGCTTGGTCTTGGGCTCTTGGAAAGCGATCGCATCGATTACGATGATATCGCCATCGTTAAGCTTGCTGGTCAGCGCACTCTTGAAAGCGAGGCGGCGAACCTTGCGAGGTACCTTGATCACATAATCACGGGGCTTGGGTGCGAACACCACGCCGCCGTGCCGGAACTGGGGCGCGCGGTTGCCGTGGTGGCGCGCGTTACCGGTGCCTTTTTGGCGGTAGATTTTCCGGCCGCCGCCGCGAACTTCGCTGCGGGTGAGGGCGCTTTGCGTGCCCTGACGCTTATTGGCCAGAATGGAGCGCACGACCAGATGCATGGCGGCGACGTTAACAGAAGAGGCGAAGATTTCCTCGCTCAGTTCCACTTCGCCGATGGCCGCGCCTTCCATATTATAAAGTGCAGTCTTAGGCATGGATGTTTTCCTCCTTCATTCGAGCCGTAAATCAGGCGCCCTTAATGGCGTTGCGCACCAGCAGCAGGCCGCCGTTGGGGCCGGGCACCGCGCCCTTGATGAGGAGCAGGTTGCGCTCGGTATCGATCTTGACAATTTCAAGGTTCTGCACCGTCACGCGCTCCACGCCGTAATGGCCGGGCATGTGCTTGTTTTTGAAAACACGGGAAGGATCGGAGTTGGCGCTCATGGAGCCGACGCCGCGGTGATACTTGGAGCCGTGAGCCATGGGGCCGGTGTGCTGGTTCCAGCGGTAAATCGCGCCGGTGAAGCCGCGGCCGCGGGTAACGCCGCTCACATCGATGATGTCGCCCTGGGCAAACTGCTCAACAGTCAGTTCGCTGCCCACTTCCAGTTCGGCTGCATTGTCCAGCCGGAACTCGCGCAGGTAACGCGTGGGGGCAACGCCCGCCTTTTTGAAATGGCCAGTCTGGGGTTGGTTTACCAGTTTCTTGGCGCGGTTTTCGGCGTACGTGTCAAACCCGACCTGTACGGCGGCGTAACCATCGCTCTCAACGCTCTTTTTCTGCACTACCTTGCAGGGGCCTGCCTCCACCACGGTCACGGGGACGAGGCGGCCGTCATCGGTGAAGACCTGCGTCATGCCGATCTTCTTGCCTACGATCGCTTTTTTCATGATAGCTACCTCCTGCTTAATTGTTCAGCTTGATTTCGATCTCGACACCGGCAGGAAGATCGAGCTTCATCATGGCGTCCACGGTGCGCGGATTGGGGTTAAGAATGTCAATCAGGCGCTTGTGGGTACGCATTTCAAACTGCTCGCGGCTATCCTTATACTTATGCGGCGCGCGAAGAATGGTGACGATTTCCTTCTCTGTGGGAAGGGGGATGGGGCCAGATACGCGGGCGCCGGTCCTTTTGGCGGTTTCCACGATCCGCGCGGAAGACTGGTCGATCAGGTTGTGCTCGTAAGCCTTCAGCTTGATCCGAATCTTTTGGTTGGCCATTTTTGTACCTCCTTGACTCTCGTCTCAAGTACACCGTTCCGGGCGTGTCCATCAGCTGCTTTTCAATCGGCGAGATTTGCTCTCGCCGCGTTGCGTTGTCCGCGAAAGCCAACCGAAGCTCACGCTTGCGGTGCCTCAAGTCCGTCGCCCGATTTCCGGGCTGGTCCACGATAATTACCCGCCATGGCCATGGCGGCAACTTATCGCTTCATTCCTAAACAGACAGCCTCGTTATTATAGCGAAAG
The DNA here is from genome assembly GCA_963675655.1 of Candidatus Limiplasma sp. Lineage (GTDB taxonomy): Bacteria > Bacillota > Clostridia > Christensenellales > Aristaeellaceae > CAXXOK01. The sequence goes on along the minus strand of OY776489.1, from coordinate 2,028,679 downwards.
TCAAAGAGAAATGCAAGCCTTTTTTTAACTTTTTTTAGAATTTTTTTCATTAAAGATATCACGCAATATACTGCAATATGGCGGTTCTACGATTTCTGATAGAACACGCACGCGTGTGTGTCCATACGATTTATCACAGGTTTTCGCTCAGGAGAGCGCCTTTGCCCAAACTGCGGGCGTAAAAAACCGTCCAAGGCGGTTCATCCAGTCCTCATACCCTGCCTCTGTAAAGAAAAACCACATCTTCACGGTACGCTCCCAGCATGCCTTCCCCTTCCGGCAGCTGCTCCAGTATTTCCCGGGGAAAAACGAATTGGTAACCTGCCCTTCCTCCATCCCCTAGTCCCCATATTATTCCAGCAGCGCTTGCGGATCATTCCCCACCTCCGCTACAACCTCTGGGTAATGCAGCGCATAATAGTCTGCATTGAAAACCAATCCGTAATCTGCGTCCCCGTACTCCGCTGGCAGATAGGATGGATTCGCAAAATAGGCGGTGAGTGTTACGGAACTATCATCATTCCGGTAGATCGGAATTGCAGTGCGGTTGGCACTCACCTGCAAATCATCCGAAATCTATACGCCGGGTTTTGCGTCCAGCGTGATTGCTGCATGCCAACCCGTACCCTCTGTTTCAACCGCTTCCGATTTGATGCTTACTTCCATTTCTGCCATTTCGGCATTGTTGTGCAGATCATTCATCGACAATGTCGCGCCTTCTTCAACGTTAGCATGAGGAGATGTCAGGGTAATCGCCAATTCTTGCGCTTCTTCCGACAGCGGCCAGCTATCCAACTCTGTCTTTATCCAGCCAGGCGCTCCTGTAAGAAGGAACGTAAATCCAAATAATTTTCTTTATACGCATCCACAACGATCGAATCAAACGCCGATTTTGGGTTCCGCAACACATCGTACAACTGGCGCGTAGCACGTTCTTCTTCCCAGTACCAGGCCAGCGAATGCAGGTACGACCATGCGCATCCTCATCCCCCAGCAGAATTTCTTTTATAATAGGTAGAAACGTGTTTTGGAAATACCGGCTTGCCTGCGTCTGAAAATCCGGCAGCGGCACACCAATACCACCAGCTTCCGTCGCTGTCGGTATAACCGGTTGCATCCTGCCAGCCATCGCGATTGCGCAGCGTATAGGTAATATCAAAATCCCACAACGGCTCCAAATGGATTTTTTCGCTTCCGGTATCCAGCCAAAGGTAAGTAGATGAGTACCCAACATCCGGGTTCTTGGAAAGTTCGGCACACCGTAAAGCGACAGCAAAGAATCTGTATCAAAACAGTCCGTCCACGTTTTGCCAGCCTCCGGGCCGACTCCATAATTTGTAATCGTTGCGTTAACGTCTTCTTAAAGCGCGCTCATATACTCCACCATATTCGACGACGCATATTTTGGGTTTCGCGCCGTAAATATTTTCCCATCCGAAAGCGTTACGCACGCTTGCTGTTGCGTATAGTAACTTTTATCCAATTCCAGCAGATAGCCACCCGCATCCACAGTATCCGCATCTTCTACGTTGCCGATAGCTGTCAAATTTTCCTGTGCAGATACAGTCAGTGCAGCGCCGTCTTATCGGCAGGTGATGAGCGTACCCGCTACATCCATCGTCTGTATCATCGTATCTGCGCCTTCTCCAGCCTGATACGTAACCGTCTGCTCCGCTACCGTATCGGCCACAGCAGTTCCATCCTGCGCGCAGGCAATCGCCTCCCCGTATTTCATATGCAGCAAAGCGTAAGCAACAGCCCCAGGTCATACTTCAAAGCAGAACGCACCTCTTACTACTAAAAGTATAACTATTCTGTCTGCAAATATAAACACTATGTGATTTTTTAGCTGCCTGCCCCGTTCTCATTTGTAGCAAGTGCGTCTTTTAGAATGCATACGAAAAACCCGCCGGGAGCAAACGCTCCCAGCGGGTTTATGCTTTGATGTTGGGGTTCTTATTCCATAATCTTGGAGACAACGCCGGAACCAACGGTACGGCCGCCTTCGCGGATAGCGAAGCGGAGGCCCTGCTCGATAGCGATCGGCGTAATCAGGGTGATTTCCATGTCGATATGGTCACCCGGCATAACCATCTCCACGCCGTCCGGCAGTTTGATGTTGCCGGTAACGTCGGTGGTACGGAAGTAGAACTGCGGACGATAGCCGTTGAAGAACGGGGTATGACGGCCGCCTTCTTCCTTGGTCAGTACGTATACCTGACCCATGAAGTGCGTGTGCGGGTGGATGGAACCGGGCTTGGCCAATACCTGACCACGCTCGATATCGCTGCGCTGCACGCCGCGAAGCAGTGCGCCTACGTTGTCGCCGGCTTCCGCAGAATCCAGCGTCTTACGGAACATTTCCAGACCCGTAATAACCGTGGAACGCGGTTTCTCCATCAGGCCTACGATTTCAACAGTCTCGCCAACCTTGGCTACGCCACGCTCAACACGGCCCGTGGCTACGGTGCCGCGGCCAGTGATGGTCATAACGTCTTCTACCGGCATCAGGAACGGCAGATCCGTCGCACGCTCAGGCGCGGGGATGTAGCTGTCTACAGCGTCCATCAGCTCGAAAATGCATTTGCATTCCGGCGCGTTCTTTACGTCCGTGCCGCCGTTTTGCAGGTATTCCAACGCCTTGAGCGCGGAGCCCTTCACAAACGGAATGTCGTCCGCCGGGAACTCGTACTGCGCCAGCAGCTCGCGGATTTCCATTTCCACCAGCTCCAGCAGTTCCGGGTCGTCCATCATGTCGGTCTTGTTCATGAACACGACGATGTAGGGCACGCCTACCTGACGGGCCAACACGATGTGCTCGCGGGTCTGGGGCATGGGGCCGTCCGGAGCCGATACGACCAGAATCGCACCGTCCATCTGCGCGGCGCCGGTGATCATGTTCTTTACATAGTCGGCGTGGCCCGGGCAGTCTACGTGCGCGTAGTGACGGTTCGGGGTCTCATATTCCACGTGCGCGGTGTTGATGGTGATACCACGCGCCTTCTCTTCCGGCGCCTTATCGATATCCTCATACTTCATCGCTTTCGCTTCGCCCAGCTGCGCCAGCGTCATGGTGATCGCCGCTGTCAGCGTCGTCTTGCCGTGGTCAACGTGGCCAATCGTGCCGATGTTTACGTGAGGCTTGGTGCGTTCAAAATGTGCCTTAGCCATGGATTGTTCCTCCTTATTCGCTTCCGATTGTTGTCGGTTCGTTGCATGCGGTTGGAGCGGGTGATGGGAATCGAACCCACGTAGCTAGCTTGGGAAGCTAGAACTCTACCATTGAGTTACACCCGCACGTCCGCACAGCTTCGCCCCAAACAAAGCCTATTTTATCGGTTTTATCCCCTGTTGTCAACTCATTTTTCTAATCTATTGCGTTCTTTACGATTACCGTGCATCCATCCGCCTCAAGCACGGAGATTGCCCGCTCCAGCCGGTCCTCTTTCACCAGCCAGTAATCCGTATCAAACGTGGACAGCGCAAATACCGATATATCCGCATCCGCCATTATCCGGGTAATATAGGCCAATACGCCCACCATGGAAAAAGCTAGCAGCCCTACAATACGCATAGCGCGCCACCCGTCCTCCCGGTAGCGGGAGAGGGACGGCGCTGTTTCGCTTGGACAAACCAGCGAGCACTCATTGTCTGTCCAAGCGGAAAAGCTGAACGGCGATGCCAGCGTAAGTGCGGACACATCCGCAACCTTGCATACGGAAAACTCCTGCGGTAAAACTTCAATCGTCATCCCATTTTCTCCTTTGGCAAACGGTACGTCACGCTATGCTTAGCGGCGGTACTGCACACGGCTGGGATCGTATTGTCCGCGTCTGGCGGGTTCCTCATCCGCTACGCCGAGAATAATCAGCGAAAACGGAACCGCATTGCGAATGTCCAAAAGCTTTGCCAGCGCATTGGCACACGCCATATCCGGGTATACGCCGCACCAGCAGGTGCCGTAGCCCAGTTCCTTAGCCTGCAGCATTATGTTTTCCGTTGCCGCTGCGCAATCCTGCGGCCAGAAGCCCTCGCCCGGTGCGGGCGGGCTATCCTTGGGGCGTGCGCAAACCACAATCGCCAGCGACGCATCCGGCAGCGACCGGCAGTACGGATGGATTTTTGTAATCTCCGTACGCAGCGCTGCGTTTTCCACCACAACAAACTCCCAAGGCCGCGCATTGTGCGCGCTGGGAGCGCACATGGCCGCTTCCAGAATCATATCTAACTGTTCCTGTGGGATGGTCTGATTCTTTTGGTATTTGCGTATGCTTCTACGCGCACGGATCACTTCGGTTGTATTCATAAGGCAGTTACTCCTTTTTGGATTTGTCGGCATACATCTATCATACCACAACACCCCTACGGATGAAAGCACGACTTGTCCCTATCCGTTTTGCAAGCCATTCCGCCCGCCGTCTGCGTATCGTCTTTCTATATAGTTGCTCGCCAGCCAAGCTTAACATGCTTTCACTGCGTAAATTTGCAAAAAAGCAACCCGGTTCAGCCTCGCGCATACCAGTAGGTATACCTCTGCCTGAACCGGGCTTATTTGTTTCCAATTAGGGTTTATGCTATTGCCCGCCTCTTATGGCGAAGGCTTAGCCCTTGATCGCTTTTTCCACCTTATCCGCAATCTGATCCGCGCACAGCCCGTACTCACGCAGTACGTCCATGGGCTTGCCGGACTGGCCGAAGCGGTCTTCTACGCCGATTTTCATAAACTTGCAGGCTACATTGCCCACCAGTGCCGAAGCCGCCGCATCACCCAGGCCACCGATTACGTTATGCTCTTCCACGGTAAAGGCGTTTTTACACTTGGCCGCGTAGGTACGAATCAGTTCTTCGTCCAGCGGTTTAATGGTGTGCAGGTTCACAACCGCCGCGTCGATGCCTTTCTCCTCCAGCATCTTTGCCGCATCCAGCGATACTTCCACCATGGTGCCATAGGTAAACAGTACCGCATCTTTACCTTCGCGAATAACGTTTCCCTTGCCGACGGTAAAAGGCATATCGTCAAAGATCGCAGTAGGCAGGCGCGCAAGGCGCAGGTAAACCGGGCCGTCGATCTCGGCGGCAGCCATAACGGCTTTACGGGTTTCGTTGGCATCGCAGGGCGCGATTACCGTCATGCCGGGCAGAACACGCATCAACGCAACATCTTCAATCGCCTGATGGCTACCGCCGTCCTCGCCGACGGTCAGGCCAGCATGGGTAAAGGCTAGTTTTACATTATTATGCGGGTAGCACACGGAGTTGCGAATCTGCTCAAAGCAGCGCCCCGCAAATACCGCAAAGGTGGAGCAGAAGGGTGTAAGACCCATGGTGCTCATGCCAACGCCCAAATCAACTAAATCTGCTTCGGCAATGCCGCATTCAAAGTGGCGGTTCGGAAACTCCTTACGGAAGTATCCGGTCATCGTGGCCGCCGCCAAATCAGCGTCCAACACCACAATTTTGTCATTTTGTTTTCCCAATTCTACCAGCGTCTCGCCGTAGGCAACGCGGGTGGCTTTCTTTTCACTCATGGGTTACGCCTCCAATTCCTTAAGCGCCTGCATGCGCTGCTCGTCGTTCGGGGCCTTGCCGTGCCAGCCAACCTGATTTTCCATAAAGGAAATGCCCTTGCCTTTTACGGTGTGGCAGATAATGCAGGTCGGTTTGCCTTTTACGGCAGGTTGATTCAACGCATCCAGCACCTGCTGAATATCGTTGCCGTCTTCCACCGTAACAACGTTAAAGCCAAAAGCGGCAAATTTAGCATGCACATCGCCCAGGCTCATTACCTGGTTGTTGCTGCCGTCAATTTGCAGACCGTTGTTATCCAGTATAAAGGTCAGGTTATCCAGCCCGTAGTGCGCAGCCGCCATGGAGGCTTCCCAAATCAGGCCTTCCTGGCACTCGCCGTCGCCTAAAAGCGCATACACATGGCAGGGGTTGCCAATGTAGCGCGCACCCAGCGCCATGCCCGTAGCAATGGAAGCGCCCTGTCCCAGCGAACCGGTGGAGGCATCTACGCCTACGCATTTTTTCATATCCGGGTGGCCCTGCAACATGCTGTGCAGTTGACGGAAGTTTTTAAACTCCTCTACCGGGAAATAGCCCCGGCGGCCCAACACGCCGTACAAACCGGGGGTAGCATGGCCCTTGGACAGTACAAAGCGGTCACGACTCTCCGCGTGGGGATTCTGCGGGTCGATGTTCATTTTTTCAAAGTAAAGCGCCACCAGTATTTCCGTGGCGGATAACGACCCGCCGGGATGACCCGAGCCGGCATCGGCGGTCATGTTGATGATATCGCGCCGAACCTGCTTGCACGTAGCCTCAAGCTCTTGGATGGTCATGATTTTTCTCTCCTTACTCATTGCCGGTAAGCGCGGCGTTACACCGCATTGCTTTCCGCTTCCTGCCGCTATCCCCATCCATCCGTGCCGCCGGTAAGGCGCAGGGGGTGCTAAGCCGCAAAAAACGCGCCTTTCGCCTCCCATCCGCTTCCAGCGGAAATCGTGGACGTTGGCAGCATGCAAATATTCGTACCTATTATAAAAGTACATCATGGCGCTGTCAAGTTTGAATCTCCAACAAAGGCTTGTTATATAACCATCCGCAAGCCGTACCTAAGCAAGGTCCCGAGGATGCTTTTTGCTGCATTTTTGCAGTATATACTCCTTTCTCTCGTCATGTACGGACATATTTAAAAACCCAGCCGTTGATTGCAATTGACGTATTGCAGGCACTCTCTTTTTTCTTTTTCGGTTACTTTCTGGCGCAATCCATGCGTGCTTGACAAGTGATGCGGAACACGGTATGATGCAGAAAGTCAAACGTTTGCACAGTTTGACTGCTTTCATTCCACTGTTACGGTGTTCCCTGCTGTTACCCGAAAGGAGAAATCCCATGGCGGCAAAAGCAACCATCAAAGATGTGGCAAGGCTTGCGGAGGTATCCCCTTCAACCGTCAGCCGTGCGCTTCGCGATAACCCGCGGATTTCCGAGGAGGTACGCCAGCGCGTACGCAAAGTAGCTAAAGCGTTGGATTTTCATCCCAACCAAATGGCGCGCAGCCTGGTAAAGCAGGAAACGCGCATCGTAGGGGTTTTGTTTGCCGAGTCGGCCGCCGCCAGTATGGGACACCCTTTTTACCCGGCGGTATTACAGGGGCTTGGCAAGGTAGCAGGCGAGCGCCGTTACCATATGCTGCTGAGCACAGGTGTGGAAAACATGAGCGAGGAAGCCGCCATGCGCGATCTGGCCGACAGCGGCTATGCATCTGGACTAATTTGTCTTTCCACGCTCACCACTCCGGCGCAGTCCACCGGCAGCATTACCCTGCCCATGGTGGAAATCGGCCATCCGCTGGACCCGGAGAACAGCTATTACGTGGATAACGATAATCTGCGCGCAGGGTATGAAGCGACCAAATACCTGCTTAACTGCGGTCATCGCCGTATTCTGTTTTTAGGCTACGACAAACGATTTATGATGATGGAAAACCGCCTGAAAGGGTTTAAGCAAGCCATGGCGGAATTTGGCGCTCCGGTGATGGATGATTGGATTGTCCCTTCCCGCATGATTGAAAACGTGCCGGATTTTGCCCATCTGGGCGAGATTTTCCAAGCCGATCAGCACCCGACCGCCGTTGTCAGCATGGATGACCCCCTTTCTATCGGCTTGAACGGGTTTTTACTCACGCTGGGGCTTTGCGTACCCGGCGACGTCAGCATTATCAGTTTCAACAACACCCAAGCCGGGCAATACCATTCCCCGGCGCTAACGTCGGTCGATGTTCACCCGCGCGAGCTGGGCATGCACGCTATGTCGCTGCTGCTCAACATCATTTCAGGCGCGGTGGAGAAGCCGACCCATATCAACGTACCCTTTACCCTGATCGAGCGCGATTCCGTCGCGCCTATCGCTGCGGAATAGACTTTTTACTAACAGCTGTATAAATCATTACCGGCAGCGATGATTCCTAAGGAGGATTTTTAACTGTGAAACAACTATCCCTTGGCTCTATTTACCATATGCCATGGCTGGAATACCGCCATACAACCCCGGAAGGCGATGTTGTGCTGCGCCTGCGTACCGGGCGGGGTGAGTTCGAGGCCGCCGTCGCGCGGGTTGCTAACCCTTATACGTTTCCCAACCCGTTTGAAGGCGCGCAGGACTACTCCATGCAGGTTGCCTATCGCGATGACTTGTTTGACTATTACGAGGTTCGTTTCCATTGGGACGACCCCCGCATGAAATACCTGTTTCTCCTGTTTGCCGACGGCGGGCGCACCTTCACGCTGGATGGCTCGGGGCTGCGCGCAGGCTGCGGCTGCAACGACGACATCAGCGAATGCTTTACCTTTGCCTACGCCTACCCCAGCGACCCCATGCCGGATTGGGCGCGCGGCGCTGTGGGGTACCAAATCTTCCCGGATCGCTTCCGCCGCGAAGGGCCGCAGGAAGACGGACTGGAGCCATGGAACAGCAGCCGCGTACAAAGCGAGTTCCGCTTCGGCGGCAATCTGGCCGGTATGCGCGCAGCCGTGCCCTACTTAAAGGATTTGGGCGTAAAGGTAGTTTACACAACCCCCATTTTCCAAAGCGATAGCGCGCACCGTTACAACACCTTCGACTATTTCCAAATCGATCCTTTGCTGGGCACGCTGGAAGATTTAAAGGCACTGGTCGACGAATTGCACAAAAACGGAATGCGCCTTGTGCTGGATGGCGTTTTTAACCACTGCGGCCTGCAGTTTGCCCCGTTTATCGATGCGATGGAAAAAGGCGAAGCCAGTGAGTACCGTGACTGGTTTTTCTTTGATCATTCGGAAAGCTGCGGCTACCGCACCTTCAGCCATGAGCCCTATATGCCCAAATTGAATCTGCGCAACGAAGCATGCGCCGAGTACTTCCTCGGTGTCGGCGAATACTGGCTGAAGGAGTGCGGCATTGATGGCTGGCGGCTGGATGTAAGCTCCGAGGTCTGGCCGGACTTCTGGCGTAAATACCATGCTATGATGAAGCGCGTCAATCCTGACAGTTTGATGATTGCTGAGTGTTGGGATGACAGCCGCGAATGGCTGACCCAGGGAGATATGTTTGATTCCACTATGCACTATGTGCTAAGCCGTGCCATGTGGAAGCGTTTTTGCTACCACAGCATAGGCCTTGCGGAGTTTGACGCCGCCATCAACGACGCCGCCATGCTCTACCCGCAGCGCACGCAGGATGTACTGTGGACTTTCTTGGGTTCCCACGATACCGACCGTGTACTAACCCGCGCGGGCGGCGATGTGCGGATGCTGCATGGCGCATCGTTTTTCCAGTTTACTTTTATGGGCGTGCCCATTATTTACTACGGCGACGAGCTGGCTATGGAAGGCGGAGCCGACCCGGATAACCGCCGCGCCATGCGCTGGGATAATGTAGATGGCAACGCGACCCGCGCCCATTACCAAAAGCTTACGTCCCTGCGCGCCGCACATGAAGCGCTGCGCATCGGCGAATTTCGCACCTGGCAGGTAGAGAGTAACGGTTTGTATGCCTACGAGCGCTTTACCAAGGACGAGCGCCTATTGTGCGTGCTCAACACCGGTACCGATCCGCTCACCGCTCAACTGCCTCTGCCGGAAGCGCTGGGCGGCAAAGCCGCTGTACACGACCTGTATGCCGAAACCTCGCTGCCGGTATGGAGCGGTCTGGTCGAAGTGAAACTGGAGCCCGGAGAGGGTATGATACTGGCTTAACTTGCACTTACTTTTTAACCCATCAAAATAAAGAACAAACACCACCAAACGCATAGCTGCGTTCGGTGGTGTTTGCTTTAGGGATAACGTACTGTACTCATCTTTGTGAAAACTCACGCTTCTGCCTGATCGCTTTATTTCATCCCTGGTACAATTGCGCTTCCAACACCCCTTACCAGTTTTTATCCATATTGGATAAAGTTATCACGGTAATTTTACGGCAATGGCGTCGCTCATCAGCTTTGCTGTTCCCGCGCCAAACTGGTTCAGGGTTTTCTGAAAGCGCTCATCCGCAGCATACATCAGGCCAAGGCCGCGCAGTATGTCATCCGTACAGGGGTAGAAGCGTTTTGTAATAAAGTCCTGCCAATCTTGCAAGGTCGCCTGCACTTGCGCATCCGCAGGGTTGTGCCCCACCAAAGCGGCAAAGGCATGCAAAATCGCCTCCTGCTCGGTATGGATAGTTTGCCATTGCGCGTCATCATAGTTTTGGCTGCGTTTTTCGCTTTCGCGGTACGCATCGGTATCGCCCCAGCGCTGTTTCACTTCGTCGGCATAGGCGTTGCGTTCCTGCTGAAGCTTTGCCGCGTTAAATTCACCCAAGCTCATTTCATCCTCTCCATTCAGTATCCGCCCGCAAAGGTCGATCAATCCCTGCAAGCGTTCTTTTTGCCCCGTCAGCAAATCGCGATGCCGCCGTACGGCCTGCCGCCGATCCGCCGCTTCCATGGAAAGCATAGGGCCGATGTCCCGCAGGGGAAAATCCAGCTCACGCAAAAAGAGAATCTGCTGTAAGCGCTTCAGCGCTTCCATGTTATACAGCCGGTATCCTGCTGGGCTGACCTCCGCCGGAGACAGCAAGCCAACCTGATCATAATACCGCAGCGTGCGCGCGCTCACACCTGCCAGCTTTGCGACTTCATGTACCGTTAACATGTGGCTTTCTCCTTTTCCGTTTGGTTTTCCCTGGGTACAAACCGAGTATAAACCTTAACGTTACGGCAAGGTCAAGCATTTTTATAAAAAAAGTGCTGGGGGCCAAAACGTAAGGCCCGCAGCACAATACAATGCTAAGCATAAGCTGTTTACAGCAAACTTCCCATGGAATTGACAAGGCTGGATACCGTGTTCATCGCCACCGAAGCAAGCGCCCCGCTCACCAGCCAGATGATCAGCATTTTCAGCAGCTCCGCCGCACTGATGATGACGATCTTCGTACTCACCAATTGCTGTTCCGGTAAGCTGGTTATCCACACAACCAGCGAGCACAGCAGCACATAGCTGGCAATTTCCCCCACCATCAGCACGACCAGTCCCAGATAGGGCGATAAAAGACTGACCAGCATACACACCAGCGAAGCCGCAATGCTTGGCAGGGTGACGATTGCCACCATATTGGAAGCCAGCAGGTAGGAAAACCGAATTTTTTTGATCGCACACAGGTACACCAGCGCAACCGCAGCCGGTATCAATACCGCGATCAGCTGGCTCAAGGCGGCGATTCCGCCGACGGAGGTCGCCATCTGCCCGGCAATATAGTTTACGCCCTGATTCATGCTGGCCGCGTCATTGGCCATGGTAAGGCCCAGCATGGAGGATAACCCCGTGAACACGTTATAAACCGCGCCGCGGGACATGAGGATTGCCGTTAAGAACGTCAGCAATAGCGATAACACCGCTACAACAGCGCCGGTATAAACATCGCCGCGCTCCATCATGCCGTGCAGCGTCTCCCCCGGATCTACCAGCATTCCCCGGATAACGCGCGGCAGGTTGCCAATCGCGGTTGTAAACTCCGTACGAAAATCCCGTGCAGGCTGATATCCCGGATAGGCCTGTTGATACGCGTCATACCCTTGCGTATACCCGCTTTGCATTCCCGACGTGGGGTCAAACCCATATTGTCCGCCCGGATAGGTTTGCTGCTGTTGCTGGTTACCATACATGGGAGCACCCTGATTGTATGAACCGTACTGCGGGTAAGCCGTTGGGTCAAACCCTTGCGTATATGGATTCGGCTGCTGTGTGTAACCGGTATACCCCTGCGCATTTCCCACATTTGTACCGCATACGGGGCAAACGTTTACACCTAAGGGCATTATACTTCCGCAATTTGGACAGTTCATAGCCATCCTCCTTATCCAGCATAGCGAAACGTCAATAAAACGCTTTCATCATCATAGCACGCGCCGGGTTGTTAAGCAAGCGTCACAAAAGCCTGTGCCGGTTGCCGCAGCCGTTTGTCGGCCGGGCAAACCACCGCTATTGCGCAACGGCTTCCGATGCTTCGCTTGCGATTGTCAATTCACCAATCAGGTTGGTATCTAAAAGATACACACGCATATTTCCATCGTCGATAATCTGCTTCGCAGGCAGCGCGTTCAGGTATTCACTAAGCGTGGAAAGCGCATAGTAACGCTCGTCCCAAAACTCCGGTTCTGTACAGAGCGCGGCTACATTCATGTCTGCGAGTGCCGCGCCCACGCCGTTAAGCGGCAGATTCATCAAGGGGACGATTGCGTTGCTGGTAAGCACATACCCTTTAGCCTGCAAAGCATACTGGTATCCCGGACGGGTAATGATGATTTTTTCATTTCCCGGCACGATGTTGTCAAGCGCCAGCAATAGCTGGTACCGCTGCAGGAAGCTGTTATCCTGCGCCATGCTTTCATCCGTCAGCAGCGGCCGTCCATAGCGGTAGAAACTGTTGGTGTATCCATTTTCCTGTGTGCCGTATTGAAACGCCAACACACATAAAACCACACACAGCAGGGCGGGCAGACGCCGCATCCAAAAGCCGGCTTTAGGCAGCCTTTTCAGCACCCATTGATAGGGCTTTTCCGCGATTTTTTTCCCAAAGTCCAGTATGTTCATCCATTCGGCTTCCATTGCCGCCAGCACGCCCGCAATTGCCGCGGCAGCCAGCATAAACCATTGCAGCGTATAACGCTGCAGGGTTAAGAACGAGCCGGAAAAACTATACAGTTTCGTATCCAGCAAGCCACTCATCGGCGCAAGGGTAAGGATGGTAAAAAGCGACGCCGCCAATACCGCCGAAATGCGGCGGCTGCGTGCCTGCTGAGCCGCATCTTCGGTTACAAACACCGCCGTAGACCCATCCGCTCCGCCAACGTTGACCAAAATCATATTCACTTGTTTGCGAATGCGTACCCGCCGCACCACCAGCACGGTAAGACATACCAGCAGCCCGATCACCGCAAGGCGCAATCCCCACAGCCCAACCGGCGTGGCATACGCCATCACGATATCGTACCGTGCTTTCCAAAAGTTCAGGTGCGTGGTAGTTTCCTCCAGCTTATACTCGTTGAGCATATACATCTGGTACCACGGCGCATCGGTATAGGTGGTCATCAGCCGCCACGGGCTCATTTGCCCCCACTGTATATAGCACCATAAATTTCCCAGATATGCTACCAGCGTTCCCGCCGCGCCCCCCAACGCAATACCGACCGACCGCAGCAATGTACGTCCAGCCTGTTTGCTGCGGCGCAGCAGCGCCTCCAGCCAGCATAGCAGTACCCAGCCAACGATTAAAAACGGCAGCACCACAAAGCTGACTACATGCGTGCTCATAACCGTAAAGCAAAGCACCGTAATAAAAACAAATTTGCCGAGATATTGTTTGAAATTCCCGTTTGGCCGTAGCTCGCACAGCGCTACGGCTGCCACAAGAATCGCAAGGCATCGCCAGCTGTCCCTCGCTGCGCCCGCATAAGAAAAAATGTAATTCGGCACCAGATTAAACAGCAAAAGTCCCAGCAGAATCCACCGTTTCCGGCCGCCTGTAAACTGTATAAGCAGCGCCATGTACGCCGCCAGCAGATAAAAAAGCAAGAGTCCAAGCCCGGTGAACATCGGCTTATCGTACGGATAGCCATAAACGTCCCCGGTCGTGTGCATCAGGCTGTACGCCATGTATAGTTCCAGAGACGGAAAATGCGAGTTGCCACGGAATTGGCCGGTCGTATCGTTTTTATCCAGCAGTTCTCCCAAATCACGATTCTGGCAGTAACGTAAGCCAAGCGCCATATATTCGCCTGTATCCGCCTGCGCAATATTCGTGCTCGTCGTAACCCGTATGGCAATCGGCGCAAGCAAAATTCCCATTGCAAGTGCAAAGCACAGCGCCACCAACGCAGGCTTATCAAAATGGACAAGCCGTTTACCCCACATCCACCCCCGGCGGATGAGTGTGCGTATATGCAACGCATGTTTAATAACCGTCCACAGCAGGTATACCACCGCTATCGCCGGCAACACCCCGATATATACACCCTTGGGCGCATATGGCCAAAACAGCGCCAGCAGCAGCGTCCACAAGTATTGCACCAGCGGCGTAACCGCCGCACCGGCCAAAAAAGCGCCTAAACGGCTGCGCTTTACCCAAAGGCGGCGCGGCGCAAAAAACAGCCCAAGCGCAAGCGCCTGCATAGCGCTGCTTAGCAGGTACAGGTTCCGCCATCCGTTGCCGATCGACAGCCAGTCCAGCATCAGCCTTTCCTCCCGGTTTTCACCAGCCGATCCATCTCGGCGATATAATAATCGTTAATATCCACTTTTTCAGAAAGCAGTTTTTGCTGCTTTACACGGCCTTTGGCTTCCAGTTCCGGGTCTGCCAGCAGCGCAAGCGCCTGCGCGAGCGCACGGTCGTAACGGTCCTCCCCGTCGTTATAGTTATACATGAGGTGGAAACGATCGCTCTGCTCCTGCGTGCTACCGCTTTGAATCACATTTACATACAGGGCATGCACTCCCAGCACAACCGCCTCACTGGCCATGGTCGCGCCTTCGCTGTACACCAGCCGCGCAAAAGCCAGTACATGGTGTGCCAGCGCAAACGGCGTTTGCAGACGGTAGGGTTCCAAGTCCTTGGAAAGCGGTTTTTCACTGCTCACCCATACTCGTACACCTGCCGATTCCAGCTTTTTCACCAACGCAAGCTGCTCTGCATCGTTTAAACCGTGTTTACCCACATCATGGCTGGCATTCCAGGCAACGAAACGGACAAACACATACGGTTCATCCGGGTTAAAACCCACGTCGCGCAGCACTTGCTTATCCGGCGTAAATACCGACGGATGCAGATAAAAAAGTTCCTTATACGTGTCCACTCGCTCCTGTTTTGGCCCAAGATCGGTTAAAAAGGTACGCGGCGTCAGCATTTTTGTGCTTAAACGCTTACAAATACGCAAGCTGAATTTACTGACTTCGGTATCTTCATACAGCAGGTGCGGCTTGCGGCAAACCCACGCCGCCACAGCCATCATGGGCGATGCGCGCCCGATGAGGATATCCGGCCGAAAGCGTAAAGCGTGCCAAGTATATCGCAAGCACATCTTTACAAAGAGCCAGCCCTTTTCCACCACGTTACGGCCTGTGCCTTTTGCACACAGCACATAAGGGATATGATAATTTTGCAATAATTCTTCTGCGCCGTCTTTATCAATTGCGAGCATTAACACTTCATCGCCGCGGGCGCGCAGTTTTGCAATGATGGGATGAAACTGGTGCACCCACGCCGGATGATTTACTGAAACCATTACTTTCATGCTATCGTCCTTTCAGCCGATAAGCAACTGCCTGCCGGCTGTTATCTCCATACTGCCGCATTATTTTTTAGCGTCGTCGCTGTAATCCAATTTTCGTACGCGAAATTGAATATCCTCAAGCAGTTTGCGGTTCGCGGCGGTAATATCCGCCAGAAGCCCGACGACCCAGGTCAACACGCCCATCAGCAGCAAAATACTAGTCAAAATCAACGATTGTATGTGCCCTGCGCCGGAGCCCTGTAAATAGAACACTAAAAACCGGATACCCAGCAACAAACCTGCCGCAAACACAACGCTACCGACGGTACCAAAGAATTTCAGCGGGTTATACATCATAAAAGAACGCAAAATCGTAACCATAGAGCGCTTTACATAGCCACTAATGCTTTTAAACAGCCGCGATTCCCGCAGTTCCGGGTTGGTGCGTACCGGTACCGAGCGCACGGCCATCCTGCTGTTGCCCGCCTGTACGATGGTTTCCAGCGTGTAGGTATAGTTGTTAATGACATTGATGCTCATTGCCGCTTCCCGCGTATAGGCGCGAAAGCCGCTGGGCGCATCTGCCACATCAGTACGGGATGCTTTTCGCACCACATAACTGCCAAAATGCTGTAATTTCTTTTTTACCGGCGAAAAATGCTCAGTCGCGTCGATCGGCCGCTCGCCAATCACAATATCCGCCTCGTGATCAAGAATCGGCTGGATAAGTTTTTCCACATCCTGCCCGCAGTACTGATTATCCGCATCTGTATTGACGATGATGTCCGCGCCGTTACGCAGGCAGGCGTCCAGCCCTGCCATAAAGCCTTTTGCCAAACCTTTGTTGCTGGCAAAGCTGACGATATGGTGCACGCCCCATGTGCGCGCTACCTTCACGGTATCATCCCGGCTACCGTCGTCAATAACGAGATACTCTATTTCATCAATTCCCTTGATTTGCTTTGGTAAATCGTCCAGCGCAATCGTCAGCGTTTCCGCCTCGTTATAGCAGGGAATTTGAATGATCAGCTTCATATCGAATCTCCTTTATTCGCACATTACTGTTCAATTCTGGGCTGGCTTTCCGTAGGAAGCTGGGGGGGATGGAACCGTTTCGCCGGCTGCGCCTCCGCCACCAGCGCCACCAAGACCGGCGCCACCAAGACCGGCGCCAGAAAATATAACGGCATCGCATAACGGAAGTATCCATTCACCGCCGAAAGCAGGCAGCCCAGCAGCGTAAGCAATGCGGGCAGCAGCATAATCGCGTTGCGCCTGCGCCGCGTACCCATTACACCCGCCCAGGCAAACAGCACAAGCCACCCGTACAAGCCCGGCGCGCACAGCATCCGGAACGGTCCATAGGCAAACAGCGAGCGCAGCGTTTGTTTTAATTCATCGGCAGCAGGGTTGACTGTAAAATCAAACTGGCCATCAATCAGCGTGGTGCGCCCCTCCATCCCCAGCAGGAAGGTCGGCTTAATGGTGCTTACATACCCCGGCATCAGGTATCCGTAGCTATTGTGGAAAAAGGCGCTAAAGTACGTCGCGGGGTATCTGAACCCCAGTTTGAACCATAGGCCGAAGAACGCGCGGGTTTGCTGCGGCGTTGCCGTATCGCGCCACAGTTTTTTCACCGGGTCGGAAAGCTCGCCGTTATAAACCGCCTGTATCTCGTCTACCGGAATCACCGCGTCGATCACTGTCAGCTCGGATTCTTCCAGCGTACCGCCAACTACGACGCGCGCCACCTGCTGCAGGGGCACCGACCAGTTCTCCGTATCGGCAGCCGCCTCGGCGCCAAGACTGGGCACGACGGCTCCGTAGAGCAGCACCAGCGATGCCGCAACCGCAACCAACCCCGCAAACGAGGCACGCCACTTGCGGGTGCGAACCGAAAAGGAGTGGATTAAAAGCGCCAGCAGCGTAACACCCGCCAGCACCGCGCCCGCGTTTCGCAGCAGCGTGCAGGCAGCAGCGCTCAGCATCAGCCCGGCAGTGGTACGTAGCGGCGGCCACTTGCTTTGCACTACGCGCCACACCATCAGGGTGAACCAAAGTACCGCCATGGCAAAGGTCGTATCCTTCCCCATGCAGAACGCGAATACCGGAAAAATGGGACAAAGCGCATAAAACAGGAGCGCCAGCCACGGCATCCAGGCAGGCATACGCGCCTGCACCATCCGCCGCAGCGTATAGCTAAGCAGCCACGCCATCAGCAGCGCCTGCACGCAAACATACAGGGCAACCGCCGCATCCGCCGAACCCAGCCATCCCTGCCCAACTTGTACCGCCAGCCAAACCAGCCCGGTTTGCGCTAGAGGATTGCCGGTTTCCAATGCTTTCGTGCCAAAAATCTCCGCCAGTTGCGTGATGCTGTCGTTGCTCACGGTGCCCGGCCAAACGACGATAGCGTATGGAAGCCAGCAAAGCAGCAATACCAGCATACCGCCCCATACGGGCAAATGGTAGGAAGGCGCAACAGCGCTGCCCGGCGACTGCATCCCTTCGGGTAATTGGCGCAATGCATGCAAAAGCAGCGCCATGCCCATATAGCAGGCAGGCACACGCCCGGTAAAATATAAAAGTGCAGCACCCTTTTGGCTGGTCAGCAACGCTGCCGTCCCGGTCTGGGCGAAGCTTTCCCCCAGTGTAAGCACGAGAGCAAATAGTATGCTAAGCAGCCACAGCCGTATATTATGAAAGGGGCGTGTAAACCGCCCCAGCCGTGCATACCCCAAGCCAAGCGCCACAGCAGCCAGCAGCCATACCCCGGTATACGGCAATGTGCGTGTCCATGTAACGGCGCCTTCCTCTATTGCTTGGCTTGCGGTAAGCGATACGCTGAAGGCAGCAACTGAAAGGCACCAAAAAAAGGAAAGCAGCGGCAGTTTCCATCCGGCTCGGATTGGTCGCACGGCCGTTTCCCCCTTTAACCAATTTTCACAGCGTTTTATACCGGTTGTATCTTATCTTTTTTTTCGATGCCTGTCAAGGAAAAGGGCGCTTGATGACAGAACTGTAAGGCAAATAATAAAAGGGGTTCCGGCCTCCACTGCTGACAGCGGCAAGCCGGAACCCAGGGCAATTCTATTTTTATGTGACCGCACTTTTTAGTCGGTTACCACGTCGTACGGCCAGCTGCTAATACCACCCATATCCAGTACGTTGGTGTATCCGAGGGAAAGCAGCGCGTTCGCCGCGGATTGGCTTCGCCGTCCGCTGCGGCAGTATACGATGATCGTCGCAGCTTGATCGGGTAGCACCGTTGCCGCCTGCTCGTTAATCTGCCCCAGCGGCAGTAAAATCGCGCCCGGAATGTGCCCATCGTCATATTCCGATTGCTCGCGTACGTCCACCAGAATCACGCCGGAATCGCCATCTAAAAGTTGTTTGCCTTCCTGCGGCGTAATGGTCTGGTATACCCCGGCAGATGCATCCGTGCCGGCTGCCGCATTCGTTGTGGTTTCCGTTGTAGCGGCGCAGCCGGAAAGCGTCGCCATTGCCCCGGCGATTAAAAGCACAAGCCATAAGCCTTTGGATTGCCAAATCTTCTTCATCAATACTCAACCTTTCTGCAAAGGGTTATATTCTGTCTACTTTTTTACAATACCCCTATATATCCCTATTGACACCGCTTTTTTATACCGTAGACCGCAGGTGTGAGACTCTCCTGTGCGGTATAGAAGCATCCTCCCTTGCACTGCCTGATCAGCCATGATATGCTGGCAATGAAATTAACATTAAGAAGGAGCGTGTTACCATGTGGGATGACAAACGCTTTGAACGTATTTATAAACAGGGCTCCATGAACCCGATGGAAATCTGGGTGGATAAAGAGACAGGCATTAATTACCTGTGGCATTCTTCTGGATATGCCGGTGGGTTGACGCCCCTTTTAGACCCGGATGGAAAACCAGTCGTAACCCCTGAGCTGAAACGGTATTAAAAATCCACCTATTCATTGCTTTCCTCTAAAATGCAGTTCTCAACTCATTCCAAACGTGCAAAGACTTTCCAGCATGTGGAATGCTCAAACGGTTTAAAAGAAATGATGCTTAAACCAGCCCCCGGCAACAAATTGCTGCCGGGGGCTGTGTGCAGATATTTTTCTTTTACTTACAGTGCCTCGATGATTTTCTTCGTCATCTCCGCACCGGAGATAAACGCGCCGCCCGCGGCAATATCCTTGGTGCGCGCGCCGGAAGCCAGCACGGTTTCCACCGCGTTTTCCACCGCTTTTGCTTCTTCGGCAAGGCCGAAGGAAAGATTCAGCATCATGGCAGTGGACAGGATGGTCGCAATCGGGTTGGCGATGCCTTGCCCCGCGATATCCGGCGCAGAGCCGTGAATCGGCTCGTACATGCCGCGCGTACCTTCGCCAAGCGATGCGCTCGCGAGCAAGCCGATAGAGCCGGTCAACTGGCTGGCCTCATCCGAGAGGATGTCGCCAAACAGGTTACTGGTTACGATTACGTCAAACTGCGTGGGGTTTTGAATCAACTGCATAGCGGCATTGTCCACCAGCATATCGCTATACGCCACTTCCGGGTAGGCTTTCGCCATCTCGTGCATGGTTTCGCGCCACAGCCGGGAGCTTTCCAGCACATTGGCTTTGTCGATGCTGCACAGCTTCTTGCCGCGCTTCATGGCTGTTTCAAAGCCGACGCGGCCAATGCGCTCAATCTCGCCCTTGCTGTAAATTTCGGTATCGTAGGCGTTCTCGCCCATCTCCCCTTCGCCGCGGCCGCGGGGGCCGAAGTACATGCCGCCCGTTAGCTCACGCACGATCAGCAAATCTACGCCGCGCGCGGCAATATCCGCCCGCAGGGGCGAAGCCGCTGCCAGCTCCTTTTGCAGCTTGGCGGGGCGAAGGTTGGCAAACAACCCCAACTCTTTACGGATGCCCAGTAGCGCACGTTCCGGGCGCAGATGCCCGGGCAGCGTATCCCATTTGGGGCCGCCTACCGCGCCCAGTAAAACACTGTCGCTTTGCAAGCACTTATCAAGGCTTTCCTGCGGCAGGGGCACGCCGGTCTTGTCGATAGCACAGCCGCCCGCCAGCACGGTTTCAAAGGTGAAGGTATGGCCGTACTTCTTGCCGACCGCTTCCAGCACCTGTACGGCGCCGTCTACAATCTCCGGGCCGATGCCGTCGCCCGGCACCAAAACAATGTTATACGTCACGCGATTTCTCCTCCCGCCATTGCTTTCATCAAGCCGCCCGCCTCAATGATCTTTTGCAGGAACTCCGGAAACGGCGGGAAAGAATAGCTTTGCCCGGTGGTGTGGTTCACAATGTTACCGGACGTTAAATCCACTTCCAAATCATCGCCGTTGTTAAACTCCCCGTCGCATACGATGATGGGCAGGCCGATGTTGATCGCGTTGCGGTAAAAAATACGTGCAAAGCTCTTGGCGATCACGCAGGATACGCCGGCGGTTTTAATCGCCAGCGGCGCATGTTCGCGGGAGGAGCCGCAGCCGAAGTTCTGCCCTGCGACGATCATATCGCCGGGTTTCACCTTCTGTAAAAAGTCGGGGTCAATATCCTCCATACAGTGCGCCGCCAGTTCCTTGGGGTCGGAGGTGTTGAGGTAGCGCGCGGGAATGATGACGTCCGTATCCACATGGTCGCCATAGCACAAAGCGTTGCCTTTAAGCAGCATAGCAAAATCTCCTTTCAAAAAACAGGTTGGCCGGAATCAGGGAAGCTGGCTGGGCTGGGCAATTTTGCCCATCACCGCGGACGCCGCCGCCACTGCGGGGCTGGCGAGGTATACCTCGCTTTGCGGGTCGCCCATGCGGCCGACAAAGTTACGGTTGGTGGTGGCTACGCACCGCTCGCCCTTGGCGAGGATGCCCATATGTCCGCCCAGGCAGGGGCCGCACGTGGGGGTTGATACGGCGCAGCCCGCCGCGATGAAAATGTCCATCAGCCCCTCCTTGACCGCCTGCATCCAAATGCTCTGCGTCGCGGGGATAATCAGCGTACGAACGCCCTTGGCTACCTTGCGGCCCTTCAGGATTTCCGCTGCTTCGCGCAGATCGGAAATACGGCCGTTGGTGCAGGAGCCGACCACGACCTGGTCGATTTTTACATCGCCGATCTCATCAAACGTTTTGCCGTTTTCCGGCAGATGCGGGAACGCAACCACCGGAGTAAGCGTGCTCAAATCCATGTGAATGGTGCGTGCATATTCCGCGTCCTCGTCGGCGACGTACACCTTGGGGGGCTTTGCGCCGTGCTCGGTCAGGTAGCTGAGTGTCTGCTCGTCTACCGGGAAAATGCCGTTTTTACCGCCCGCTTCAATCGCCATATTGCAGATGCACAGGCGATCGTCCATCGTGAGCGCAGCCACGCCTTCGCCCGTGAATTCCAGCGACTGGTACAGCGCGCCATCCACGCCGAGGGTGTGGATCAGGCTTAAAATCACGTCTTTACCGGATACATACTTTTGCAGTTTGCCGGTAAGCACCACTTTAATCGCCGCAGGCACCCGCAGCCATACCTTACCGTACGCCATAGCAGCCGCCATATCGGTGGAGCCAACGCCGGAGGAGAAAGCGCCCAGCGCGCCGTAGGTGCAGGTGTGGCTGTCTGCGCCGATCACCAGATCGCCCGCGGTCACCATGCCTTTTTCGGGTAGCAGCGCATGCTCAACGCCCATTTCGCCAACATCGAAGAAATTGGGGATGCCTTTATCCCCCGCAAATTCGCGTACCTTTTTGGTCTGCTCAGCCGCTTTAATATCCTTGTTGGGGGTAAAGTGATCCATTACCAACGCGATGCGGTTACAATCGAAAACGCAGTCGCATCCGGCTTTTTGAAACTCGTTGATTGCCACGGGCGAAGTGATGTCGTTGCCCAGCACCAAATCGGTATTCGCGAGAATCATCTCTCCGACGGTGAGGGTTTCCTTTCCGCAATGGGCGGCCAGTATTTTTTGCGTCATGGTCATGGACATTGGGCGGAAGCCTCCTTTTTATGCAGGATATATTCAATCGAGTCGGTCAGCGCCTGCCAGCTGGCCGCGATAATGTCGGTAGATACGCCTACGGTGGTCCACGTGTTTTCACCGTCCCCGCATTCAATCAATACACGCACAGTGGCAGCGGATGCCATGCGCCCGCTAAGCACACGTACCTTATAGTCCGTCAGGCGTACTTTTGAAAGCTCGGGGTAGAATACCGAAAGCGCCTTGCGTAGCGCCGTATCCAGCGCGTGCACAGGGCCGTTGCCCATCGAGGCGGTGGTTTCCTGCTGCCCGTCCACCTGAATGGACAGCATTGCCGACGCGCTCTGTTCCCCGTCCGGAAAGGGGTATTCCCCGCTGGTGCGGTACATACCAAGCGTGAAATGCGGCTTGTACCGTTCCAGCGTACGCAGCACCATCAGCTCAAAGCTCGCGTCCGCCGCTTCGAACTGGTAGCCTTCGTGTTCCAGTTCCTTAAGCCTTGCGACGATCTGCGCCACTTCCGGCGAGTTCTTGTTCAGCTCCGGCGCTACTGTAGCCAGCTTCGCCAGTACCGTAGTACGGCCGGAAACCTCGCTCATCAGGAAGCGCCGCTCATTGCCGACCGAATCGGGCGGAACATGCTCAAAGCTGCGGCTTACCTTGCTTACGCCGTCAATGTGCATGCCGCCCTTGTGGGCAAAAGCACTGGCGCCCACATAAGGCTTGCCGGAAAACACCGTCATGTTGCACAGTTCGGATATCTGGGTGGCGGTATGGCGCAGGTTGGGCAGATCGCCCTTGCACTCCAGCCCCATTTTCAGCTTCAACGCCGGGATAATGGAGCTCAAATCCGTGTTACCGCAGCGCTCGCCAATGCCGGTAAAGGTGCCCTGTACCTGCGTTGCGCCCGCGCGCACCGCTAACAACGAGCTTGCGACCGCACATCCGGAATCGTTATGGCAATGGATGCCGATACGGGTGCGGGGAAAAGCTTCTTTTACTTTTTCCACAATCGATGCAATTTCGTCGGGCAGCAAACCGCCGTTGGTATCGCACAGGCACAGTACGTTCGCGCCCGCCTCGTCCGCGGCTGCCAGCACCTGCATGGCATATTCGGGATTGTTGTGGTATCCGTCAAAAAAGTGCTCCGCATCAAAAATGACTTCCTTGCCGTCCTCTTTGCAGTAGCGTACCGTATCCCGCACCAAACGCAGGTTTTCCACAAGGGTAGTGCCCAGCACTTTGGTTACGTGTAGATCCCAGCATTTTCCAAATATTGCCACCGACGGCGTGCCTGCCGAAAGCAGGGAGCGCACATTGGGGTCGTCCTCGGGCTGGGTTTCTTTGCGACAGGTGCTGCCAAAGGCGCACAGACGCGCGTTTTGCAGTTTCAGCTCCCCTACGCGGCGGAAAAACTCGATATCCTTGGGGTTGGAGCCGGGATTGCCCGCCTCGATGTAATCCACACCGAAGGTATCCAGCGCGAGCACGATGCTCAACTTATCCGCCACCGAAAAGGAGATGCCTTCGCCTTGCGCGCCATCCCGCAGGGTGCTGTCGAATATCTCCAATCTGGTCATACGTCACCTCTTTTCCAGTACTCGGTATTAAAAAGCGTCTGATCCGGCGCAGGCGGTACGCGCCACCGCAGCCGGATCGGCTCTGCTTCCGCCGTTTCCACATAGGCAAACGATGGAAGCAAGCGCCTTACAGCTTATTCATACCGTTGATATAAGCCAAAATACTGGCTTCGACAACGTCGGTGGAAAGGCCGCGCCCGGTTACCACGCGCTCACCGCAGCGGATTTTTACAATCGCTTCGCCCTGTGCGTCCTTACCTTCGGAAATGGTTTGAATCGCGTAATCCTCCAGCGAGTGCTCCGGCGCTTCAATCAGCTTATCCACCGCGTTGAAGGCAGCGTCAATGGGGCCATCGCCCATGGCGACTTCCTCAAAGCGCTCTCCGTCGTGCAATACGCTGACAACAGCGTTGGAGGTAACGTAGTTGCCGCTGTTTACGGTAAACCGCTCCAGTTTAAAGCCGCTCTTGGCGCTTTCGTTGGAGAGGCGGTGTACGGCCAACGCTTCCAGATCGTAATCGGTAATCACCTTTTTCCGGTCGCTCAGCTCTTTAAAACGTTTAAACAGTTTATCCAGTTCGGGTTTTTCCAACACATAGCCCAAAGCGCTCAGGCGTTCTTCCACGGCATGGCGGCCGCTATGCTTGCCCAGCACCATGCGGTTTTGCATCAAACCGACGGATTCGGGGGTCATAATTTCGTACGTAGCGCGGTTGGCCATTACGCCGTGCTGGTGAATGCCCGCTTCGTGCGCAAACGCGTTCTGCCCGACCACCGCCTTGTTGATCGGCGCGTTCTGGCCGATGATACTGTACACCAGCCGGCTGGTAGGCGAAATGCGCGTAGTGTCGATACCGCAGGTAACGGGGTACAGGTCCGGGCGGGTGTGAATGGCCATTGCAAGCTCTTCCAGCGCCGCGTTGCCCGCGCGCTCGCCGATGCCGTTGACGGTGCATTCCACCTGCCGCGCGCCCGCCTGCACCGCAGCAAGCGAGTTGGCGACCGCCAGCCCCAAATCGTTATGGCAGTGTACCGATAACGTAATGGTGTCGATGTTTTCCACGTTCTTTTTCAGGTACCCGATCATCTCGGCCATTTCGGTAGGGGTTGCGTACCCGACCGTATCCGGGATATTGATGACCTGCGCGCCGGCACGCAGCGCCGCATCCACAGCCTTGGCCAGGAAAGCCGGATTTGAGCGCATAGCGTCCTCGGCGGAAAACTCCACCTCGGGCGAGAGGTTGCGGGCGTAGCGAACCATTTTAGAAATGGTTTCCAGCACTTCCTCTTCGCTCATCTTCAGTTTGTACTGCATATGCGTGGGCGAGGTGGCCAGAAAGGTATGGATCAGCGGGGATTTCGCCTCTTTCACCGCTTCCCACGCCGTATCAATATCCTTGGGCGTAGCGCGGGACAGGCTGGCAACCGTCGTATTCATAAGGGTGCGCGCAATCGCCCGTACCGATTCGAAATCGCCTTGCGAGGCGATGGCAAAACCGGCTTCGATCACGTCCACTTTCATACGCTCCAGCGCCTGGGCAATTTCAATTTTCTCGGCAAGGTCCATACTGCAACCGGGAGCCTGCTCCCCATCGCGCAAAGTCGTATCAAAAATCCGTACCTGTTGCATTTTCTACACTCCTTATCCTTTGAACACGGCGCCTTGATCGGCGGATGATACCATAGCGGCGTAGCGTTTTAGGTATCCCGTCTGGGGCGGGCGCTCCGGGGGGGTGAAGGCGGCGCTCCGCCTATCAATTTCTTCCTGCGGCAAGCGCAGGGACAGGCTTTTACCCGGGATATCAATATCGATGGTGTCTCCCTCTTCCACCAGTGCGATCAACCCGCCGGCCGCCGCTTCGGGAGAGATGTGGCCGATAGCCGCGCCGCGCGTAGCGCCGGAGAAACGGCCGTCGGTGATCAGCGCTACCTGCTTATCCAGCCCCATGCCCGCGATGGCAGAAGTAGGCGAAAGCATTTCGCGCATCCCCGGTCCGCCGCTGGGGCCTTCGTAGCGAATCACCACAACATCGCCGGGGTTAATTTTACCGGCATAGATGGCGGAAACCGCCGCTTCCTCGCCGTTAAACACCCGCGCGGGGCCGGAATGGGTAAGCATTTCCGGGGCAACGGCGCTCTGTTTTACCACCGCGCCGCCTTCACACAGGTTGCCAAACAGTACAGCTAACCCGCCGACCTGCGAATAGGCCGTTTCCTTGGAGCGGATTACTTTCTCATCGGTTACATGCGCGCCGGAAAGGTTCTTGGCAACGGTTTCGCCGGTTACGGTCATACAATCGTCATTGAGCAGCCCCAGCTTTTGCAGTTCACCCATCACTGCCGGTATACCGCCCGCGGTGTTTAAGTCCTGCACGTGGTGCATACCCGCAGGTGCGAGTTTGCAAAGGTTGGGGGTTTTCTGGCTGACTTCGTTGATCTTGCTGAGGTTAAAGGGCACGCCCGCTTCGTGGGCAATCGCAGCCAGATGCAATGCGGTATTGGTGGAGCAGCCCAGCGCCATATCCACCACCAGTGCGTTTTCAATCGAAGCCGGGGTGAGAATATCCAATACACGGATGTTCTTTTCCAGCAGCTCCATTACCTTTACGCCTGCTTCCTTGGCCAGCCGTGTACGCGCCGAATATGCCGCAGGTACGGTACCGTTGCCGGGCAGCCCCAGCCCGATCACCTCGGTCAGGCAATTCATGGAGTTGGCGGTAAACATACCCGAACAGGAGCCGCAGGTGGGACACACGTCGTTTTCAATGCAGCTAAGCTGCTCCTGATCGATCTTGCCCGCCATGTAAGCGCCTACCGCTTCAAAAGCACTGTTCAAATCCTTGCCGTTGAGCGAAAGCATCGGCCCGCCGCTGATGAAGATGCTGGGCAGGTTGAGCCGCGCCGCTGCCATGAGCATACCGGGCACAACCTTGTCACAATTGGGGATGAACACCAACGCATCAAACGCATGGGCTCGCGCCATGCACTCCACGGTATCGGCAATCAGCTCACGGGTGCAGAGTGAATAACGCATTCCCTCATGCCCCATGGCGATGCCATCGCATACGGCGATGGTGTTAAACTCGATGGGCGTACCGCCTGCCATCAGCACCCCGTCCTTTACGGCGCGGGCAATTTGTTGCAGGTGCACATGCCCCGGCACAACCTCGCTGTACGAGTTGACAATGCCGATAAACGGCTTTTGCATCTGCCTGTCGGTAAAGCCGCAGGCTTTCAGCAGCGAACGGTGCGGGGTGCGCTCCGGTCCTTTTTTAACAACGTCGGAGCGACTCATTCTTGCTCCTCCTCCGTGCGTTTCCAGCTCATCTTGGCACGCAGGTCGGCGCCGGTCTTTTCCAGCAGGCAGTTCTGGGCGGCTTTACGCATCGCATTGAAGCCGGGGCGGTTGGCCTGATTTTCCAAAATCCAGTTGCGGGCAAATGTGCCGTTTTGAATCTCGGTCAATACCTGCTTCATTTCCTTTTTGGTTTCGTCGGTAATCAGGCGGGAGCCGGTAACGTAATCGCCGTATTCGGCGGTATCGGAGATGGAGTAGCGCATAAAGTTCATGCCGCCCGCGATCACCAGATCGATGATCAGCTTCATCTCGTGTACGCACTCAAAATACGCATTTTCCGGCTGATAGCCAGCTTCCACAAGAGTGTCAAAACCGGCCTTCATCAGCGCAGTCACGCCGCCACACAGCACGGCCTGCTCACCAAAAAGGTCGGTTTCAGTCTCTTCACGGAATGTGGTTTCCAATACGCCCGCACGCGCACCGCCGATGCCCTGTGCCCACGCCAGCGCGATGCCTTTCGCGTCGCCGTTCGGGTCCTGTTCTACGGCAATCAGGCAGGGAACGCCTTTGCCTTCGGTGTACTGGCTGCGTACGGTATGGCCTGGGCCTTTGGGCGCGATCATGATAACGGCGACATCCTTGGGCACAACAATCTGGCCAAAGTGGATGTTAAAGCCATGCGCAAAAGCAAGGGTCTTACCAGCGGTAAGGTAAGGGGCAATATCATTTTTATAAAGAGCGGCCTGTTTTTCGTCGTTGACGAGGATCATGATGACGTCGCAGGCAGCAACGGCATCCTTGGTAACCATGACTTTGAGACCGGCATCCTTGGCTTTCTGGGCAGATTTGGAGCCTTCGTATAAGCCGATGGTAACGTCAAAACCGCTGTCATGCAAATTCAGCGCGTGCGCGTGGCCCTGGCTGCCGTAGCCGATCACCGCGATTTTTTTACCCAGAAGATAGTTTTTGTCACAATCCTTTTCATAATACATGGTTGCCATAATGTTAGTCCTCCTTATTATTCGTCAACACGTATCCGCCGCGGCCAATCGCCGTGACGCCCGTGCGGCAGACTTCAATAATCCCCAACGGATTCAGGAATGTAATAAACGCATCCAGCTTGGTTTGTTCCCCCGTCAGTTCCATGGTCATGCTGGTCGGGGTCAGGTCGATTACCTTGGCGCGGAATACCGTAACAGCGTCCAGCACCTGACTACGGGTCGATTCTTCGGCGCGCACCTTTACCAGCAGCAGCTCGCGTGCCACAATCTGGCTCAGCTCCAGCGATTCCACAACCAGCACATCCTGCAGCTTCTCCAGCTGGTGTACCAGCTGGTCGCGCACGTATTCGTCCCCGGCTGCCTGTATGGTCATGCGCGAAACGTGCGGATCCTGCGTTTCCCCGACGGAGAGGCTGTCTATGTTAAAGCCGCGCCGGGCAAACAACCCGGAAATTCGGGTGAGGACGCCGGATTCGTTGTTGACCAGCATCGAGATGATCAGTTTATCACCTTTCATGCGCTTACCCCCTTAAAATCAAGTCGTTGATGGTGCCGTTGGGCGGGATCATGGGCAAAACCATCTCGTCCCGGTCGATGCGTACATCCACCAGCACCGGGCCCGGCAGCGCAAACGCTTTGTCCAGCACGCTATCCAACTTATCCAGCTTATCCAGCCGGAGCCCCTTGGCGCCGAAGGCCTGCGCCAGCAGCACAAAATCGGTCGGCCGGTTCAAGGTAGTGCTGGCATAACGCTTGTCAAAGAACATTGTCTGCCATTGGCGTACCATGCCCAGCACGCTGTTGTTGAGCACCAGAATAATCAACGGCAGGTGGTTCTCCACCGCGGTTGCCAACTCGTTCAGATTCATGTGGAAGCTGCCGTCGCTGGTAACCAGCACTGTCTTTTTCAGCCCTGTGCCGATGCACGCGCCAATCGCCGCGCCCATGCCGAAGCCCATGGTGCCCAAACCGCCCGAAGTGATAAAGGTGCGGGATTTCATGAAGCTGTAATACTGCGCCACCCACATCTGGTGCTGGCCAACGTCCGTCGCAACGGGGCTGTCCCCCGGCAGACGGCTGTTGACCGCCTTGAGCACCATTTCCGGGTTGAGGATGCTGTGGTCCATGGAAAGGTGGTTGTCCGGCGCACTCTTGAGCGCCTGCACTTCCTCCACCCATTCGGGCGGCGAATGCTTCAGCCCGGCAGCATTCAGCGCGGTCAGCGCCTCTTTCACATCGGCCAGCAATGACATGTACGCCGGAATATTTTTGCTGATCTCGGCGGCGTCAATATCAATATGCAGCACCTTGTGGTTTTTGGAAAACTCCTGTTTGTTGCCCGTAGCACGATCGGAAAAGCGCGTGCCAACGGCAATAATCAGGTCGGCGCGATCCAGCGCCTTAATAGCGGCGTACCGGCCGTGCATGCCCGTCATGCCCAAAAACAGGGGATGATCGTTAGGTACGGCGGAAAGCCCCATCATACTGGCGCCAATTGGCGCGCCGATGGTTTCGGCAAGCGCAAGCAGCTCTTTGCCCGCGTCCGCGGCAATCACACCGCCGCCCGCATAGATGATCGGGCGTTCCGCCTGCATAATCAGCTCTGCCGCCTGTTTTACCACATTGGGGTTCAGCGGCTTTGGCTTGGGTGCGCAGGGAGCCGTAACGGGCGTAAACTCACACTCCGCCTTTTGCACATCCTTGGGGATGTCCACCAGCACAGGGCCGGGTCTGCCGGAGGCTGCGATGGTGAAGGCACAGCGCATGGTATCCGCCAGTTTGGTAACATCCTTGACCATGTAGTTGTGCTTGGTGACCGGCATGGTAATACCGGTGATGTCCACCTCCTGAAAACTGTCCCGTCCGATGAGCGAGCAGGCCACGTTGCCGGTGATGGCTACCATGGGGGTGGAATCCAGGTACGCCGTTGCGATGCCCGTAACCAAGTTGGTCGCGCCCGGGCCGGAAGTAGCCAGCACCACGCCCGTCTTGCCGGTTGCGCGGGCATACCCGTCCGCGGCATGCGCCGCGCCCTGTTCGTGGCAGGTCAAAATGTGCTTGAGCCAATCAGACGACTTGAATATCTCATCGTAGATATTCAACACCGCCCCGCCGGGATACCCAAATACCGTATCCACCTGTTGTTCCTTGAAAATTTCCATCAAGATCTGCGCGCCGGTTAATTTCATTCTCGCTCCTCCTGATATAAAAAATCCCCCCTGAACCGTATTCCACGGTTCAGGGGGGTGTATGCATACAATATGGTTATGCTAAACCCTTGGCCCTTACCCTTGGCATACGCAAAATACCGTTGTCTTCCCGTACTACGACTAGTACTAGGACGACAACGCTAATAATGACGATGCCTAGGACGAGGTTAAGGTAGCTCATACGTTACTCCTTACAGACTTTATTAAGTGATCAAGATTAAGTTATCACAGGGAAACGGCGCTTGTCAAGCAATTTTTGCATTTTTCCTGCATTTTACCGCAATTTCACATCAAAAACGAAGGATTTGCCCCAGAATCCGGCATTTTTACGGGATTTTTCTACTTCTTCATCCGCATACGTTTTGCATCAAACGCAGGTAGAAGCGCACTGTATCGGCTTGCTTGGCTACGGGTATCTGCTCGTTCACCCCATGGATCATACGGCGTTCCGCACCGGAAAGAGGCATACCGGTAAACCGGTATACATGCTTGCAAATCCGCTCGTAATGCCGGGCGTCGCTGCAGGCAATCATCATATACGGCGAAACCAGCACACCGGGGAACACCTCGCCGATGGTTTTTTGCAGGCGCGCATACCCTTCGCCGTCCGTATCCGAGCAGCCGGAGGGTGCAAAGCCTTGCAGTAGTTCTACCTGCGCATTTCCATCCCCAATCTTGCGCTGCAGCGCTGCAAGCGTTCCTTCCACACTTTCTCCCGGCAGCACGCGCGCATTCAGGGTCATCTGCGCCGCCGCCGGCAGCGCATTCGCGCTTTCCCCCGCGTTTAGCATGGTAAAGGCGATGGTGGTACGAAACAGCGCATTCAGCTCTCCCCCGCTCTTGCGGCAAACCATATCCAGCAGCGGTGTAAACGCCCACAGATTGGCAAACAGCAAACGGTACGCAAAGGTGGAATGCCGCGCCAATCCGTTGATCAGCTGCTTTGCGGGCACAGTCGCCCGGAACGGGAAGGGCTTTTTTTGCATCGCAAGGCATGCCTTGGCCAGCATATCCACAGGAGTATGCGGCAGCGGTGCGGAGCTATGCCCGCCCAGCGCGCGCGTGGTGACCCGGTAATTTACGCTTCCTTTTTCCGCGATGCCGATCAACGCACAAGGCTGCGCGACACCGGGGAATACTTTCTCCACAATCGCGCCGCCTTCGTCCAGCACCATCAACGGGTGGACGCCGCGTTCCGTAAGCACATCCACAAGGCCGGACGCACCAGAGCCCATGACCTCCTCGTTGCCCGCAAAGCAGAAATAAATATCTCTTTTAGGCGTAAAGCCCTGCTTTATCAGCATTTCCGCTGCGTTTAGAATGGCCGAAAGCGTACATTTGGTATCCAGCGTACCGCGCCCATAGATGATACCGTTTTGAATATCGCCGGAAAACGGATGCTTCTCCCACGCCGAAGCATCCACCGGCACCACGTCATAATGCGCAGTCAGCACCAGCGGGGCAAGGTCGGACCCGCTTTGCCAGCGCAGCATCAAGCCGCGGTCGCCGATGGTTTCATACAGGCAGGTTGCAAACACCTTGGGAAACAGCGCAGGCAAAAGTGCGCAGAATTTTGCAAACTCCGCCTCGTCATCCAACGTTTGATCGGGGTGGGATACAGTTTGGCAGCGCACCATGGCAGAAAGGTTGCGCGCAGCCTCATCTGCGTCCACCGCTACGGCAACCGGAGCGGGTGCGGTGGTTTTCGCTGGGCAAAAGCGTAGCGTACGCACCAGAAGCACCAGTATAAAAGCAATCAGCAGGACGAGCAGAATCCACCAAAGCATCATGCGTCGGCCCCTTCCTTCGCGGGGGATTTTGCTTCATCCAGCCAGCCTTTTTTATACATAAAGCGCGCCGCAAGAATCGCGATCATCGCCGCAACCGGCACAAAGATAGCCGCGCTGCCTGCAAGCGAGGGTACTGCCACAAACAGCGCCACCATCGCCACAATCGGCGCGATGGCAATTTTCAGGTTCTTGCCGATCAACGCTACGCCCAACCCGCCGAAAAGTGCCGGCAGTAGTTGGTCAAATGCAGGCGCTAATGTGGGATTTTCCAGCACCGGGGTAAGCGGCACAATCAGCAGTACGCCCGCAAAGATAATAAACAGCGTCGTAATGCTGGATACGGCAATGGCAATCGTCGCCACAGCCTCGCCCTCCGGCGTGCCGCTCTTCACCCCCGCGCGGTCAAACGCAGCCAGCGTACAGGGCACCTTGAGCATGGTCAGGCTGCCGGTCACAAAACCCAGGTAGCTTCCGCCCGCACCAAGCATGGGGACATACGTAATCACTTCGATAAACCCAACTGCCCAGTACATCGGCGCGATGGAAATAATACCTTTCAGCAGCCCCGCGCCATCCGGCCAGGCATTATAATACAGGCAAATCACCGTGGGGAATAAAAGCAGCATCAGGCCCATACCCCATACCCAGATTTTACCGAGCAGGTGCGTAGTTTCATCATACGGCCGTACATTCGTTTTGTTGCTCATACTGCCACCCCCACAATCCAACGGGTAATCGGTATCGCCATTGCCATTGCGCCCACCATGGAAAGCGGCAGTGCATAATCAGTCAACCAATCCCAATGCAATAGCTTAATACAGGCCGCCGCTAAAAGCATAATCAGCGCCGAAACCAGCATCACAAATACAGGCATCCACCCGGCCAGCCCTTCGGTTACATGCCCGAAGATCATACCTAAAAACGCAGAAATCATCCCCATGAACAGCGCGTTCATAAAAATATCGCTCCAGCGACGATCCCGTTTTTCCAGCTTATCAACACCGCCGAGCAGCCGTTTGCACAGGATGGGCGTAAATACCACCCCTGCCATAATGCCAAGTGTCATAACCCACGCAATGGCGGTAAACTGCGAGGCGGACAGCAGCGTTTGCGTATCGCTCAGCGTTGCCCCTACGGCGTTGGCCGCCGCTTCGGCCGCAGGAGTTTCGTAGGTAATAGCGCCAATGACCGAAAGCCGGAGCCACGGCAGCGGCATACCCAGCTTGCGCGACAGCGCAACAACGCCCACCAGAATGGAAATTGCAGGTACGATGGTAAAGGTTGCGCTGGTGCGCACCACTTTGCGCAGCGTACTGCTCTGCATGCCCAGCGAAAGCGCGCGCCGCCACGACCGCACCAGAAAAAAGATGGATTGTCCGAGCACCAGCAGCAGGATAACCGCCACCAACGCAAACAAGAATGGATCGTTCACCGAAAACGCTCTTTGCAAACCGCATCCCTCCGACTTTTTCTCTCCCTCGCCGCCTAAAGGCCGCAATGGTTGTATAGTTCGTCGGCGGAAAGCGCTACTCCTGTATACAGGTATGCAAACCGGATGCAGAAAAAAACTCCGCCTCTTGTAAAAGGCGGAGCAATTATTTCTATCGTCTTTTCTATTTTACACCTTAAATATACCAACCGTAAGGCAACCGTCGCTCATAAAGAAGTTAATACGGAACGCATACGGCAGCGTATTGGTGAAAATCTGCGTAATATCGCCGCCGCCGACCGCCGCGTCAAACCCGACGGGGCAATAGTAAATGCCAACTTCCGCATGCACTTTACGCCAATCAATATAAATTGGTACCTGAATCAGCGCGTTATACAGTGTAGTATTCACCTGGCAGGTTCCTCCGCCAAAGCCAGAGAGCGCGCCGGGGCTCATGATGGGTGCACGGTGGTAGCCTGTGGATTTGCGGTACGGGCCCATAATATCGTAGATGTTTACGGTTTCACCGGGCTGCAAGATCATGCCGGAAATCAGGCTGGAACCCAGATAAATATTCCAGTTACGCCCCTGATATTGCAGCGTATGCACGCCTACGGCGTAGAACGTGCTCATACAGCTGATCAAGTCGCCGCTTTCCGCTTCCGCCCACGGAACCACTTCCATCAGGTAGCCAACGTCGCTTTCTTCCACATAACCCGTCGTGCGCCAGTAGGGCAGCGGGTAACGCCCCTGCGCATCCAGCGCGTCCACCGATACGGCCGTGCCCGGATTTACCGTTTTTAATACTTCACTGCCATCATCCTCATAGCTGAGGATATCGGTCGTGTGATTTAAAAAGGCAAGGCCGATGTGCACATCACATCCGGGAATATCCCCCGCGTAGGGATCGATACGGTCCCATTTAAATAGCGAATCGGTCGGCACATAGCCGTAGGAATTTTTATAGCGTATATAGCTCCACCCGTTCTGGTTGGAACTTACGGTCACTTCTTTATACTGGTTGATTTTAAAGGAGGATCCGCTATCCTCACTCATCCCCTTACGTACAACCACAGAATGGTAGGTATAGGCAACAAAATTTTCTTCAAACCCTTCCGGGGTATCCCCGGAGGTATCCGGTTCGGGCGTAATCACCGGTTCGCCTTCTTCATCCGGCTGATCCATGTTGTATTCCCGGATGTTAGTCAGGTATTTCGACATCACATACCCGCTGTTGCGACCCACATTCACGCGCGCCCAATCGCCATCCAGCGAGACGATGTATACTGTTTCACCCTTGTCGATGCTGCCGTTGCCACGGGCATCCTGCTTCGCTTCGGTCCGCACCTTCAGCGCAACGGTCGCGGTGGCAATATAGCGGATGGTATTCTCCTGCGCGCTTGAAACCGCGTCGGTATCCTCCATCACCCCTTCGGGTTCCGTTGTCGCAGCCGCCGCTGCCGTCTCCGTATCTTCGCCAAAAGCAGGCGTCAGCCCAAACATCAGGCACAGGCATAACAATCCTGCCGCCAACCGACCGACCCATTTATTCATCAACGCGCTCCCCTTACCGTTCCATTCTGCCATATTCAACAGTTGTCTTATTATATCGGGCGCATTCTGCCGCGTCAAGGTAGCAGCCATCCACGCGCGTGTGCCTTCCACGCCTCCACCGCTTTGTAGATAAGGCTTTTCCTCATCGCCGGGTTAAAACACCCCGCCTGTAAAAATTACGGCTCGCACCGCCTTGCGCACGGCAGCGGGCAAAGGTACAATAGACAGAGAATCCACCTCACCCCAAACGGAAAGAAAGGATCGCCATGACGGACGAATTGCAACATAAAATAAAAACCCTGCCCGACAGCCCCGGCTGCTACCTGATGAAGAGTCATGGGCAGATTATCTACGTCGGCAAGGCTAAGAATTTAAAAAACCGCGTGCGGCAATACTTCCACGCGTTTGAAAACCATACGCCCAAGGTACGCGCCATGATCAGCCGTGTGGATGATTTTGAGCTGATTTTATGCCGTACCAATTTCGAGGCGCTAACGCTGGAAAGCAACCTGATCAAGCGCCACCGCCCATTCTACAATATTTTGCTTAAGGATGATAAGCATTATCCCTATCTGCGTTACAACCCCAACGAGTCGTTCCCGCGCCTGACCATCGCGCGGACGCTGGACCCTCACGATGGGTATAAATATCTGGGGCCTTACATCGGCGCAACCGCCGTGCGGCAGGTGCTCAACGAATTAAGCCGCTATTTCCCGCTTCGCCGCTGCGCGCTGAAACTGCCGCTGGGCAAACCCCACAGGCCTTGCGTTTATCACTCTACCGGGCAGTGCATGGCTCCGTGCGCGGGCTACATTAGCGAAGAGGAATACAAAGAAATATTGCAAAGAGCCGTGAATTTTCTAAACGGAGATGCTAGGGACATCCTCAAAGAGCTGAACCAGAAGATGGCCGCCGCCGCCGAAGCCCTGCAGTACGAGCAAGCCGCCGCCTACCGCGATAAAATCGCGGATGTGGAGTCCATCACCGAACGTCAGCTTGCCATACAGACCCGCGATGTGCAGCAGGATATTATCGCCATTGCTGCGGATACGACCGACGCTATTGTGCAGCTATTGCATGTGCACAGCGGGCGCATTGAGGGCGGCAAGGCTTACGTGCTGGAAAACGCGGGCGGCGACAGCGTGGAAACGATTGTGGAAGGCTTTATCACACAATATTACGAGGACAGCCCTTCCATCCCCCGCGAAATCCTCACCGAAGGGGTGGAAGAAAACCGCGAGGCGCTGGAGCAGTGGCTGCGGCAGCGGCGCGGCGCGGCCGTCAGCCTGTTGACGCCCCAGCGCGGCGAAAAGGCGGCGCTGCTGGCCATTTGCCGCAAGAATGCCGCCGACGCGCTGCTTAAACGTCAACTTAACGAAAAAATTCGCCACGCACAAACCGCGCTGGCGATGGAAGAACTGCAAAAAGCGCTGGGGCTGCCAACGCTGCCCGAGCGTATAGAAGGTTATGATATTTCCAACACACAGGGCGTGCTGTCCGTCGCGTCCATGGTCGTGTTCCATGGCGGCATGCCTGCCAAGAAGCAGTACCGGCATTTCCGCATTAAAACCGTGGAAGGCGCCAACGACTTTGCTTCCATGGCGGAGGTCATCTCTCGCCGCTTTACCCATGGCATTACCGAAAAGCACGAGCGCCAGCAGGCGGGGCTTCCCGTAGACGAAGGCCGTTTCAGCCGCTTCCCGGATGTGGTGCTCATCGATGGTGGCCCCCAGCAGCTCGCATTTGCCCACCGCGCCATGGAGGACGCGGGCGTAAGCCTGCCGATGTTCGGGCTGGCAAAAAAGTTTGAGGAAATTTATCTGCCCGGTCAGGAGCAGCCGATTGTGCTGGATAAACGCAGCAACGCCCTGCATCTGGTGCAGCGTGTACGGGACGAGGCGCACCGCTTCGGCATCACCCACCACCGCGCACTGCGGGGGAAAGCGGGTATTGCCAGCGAGCTTACGAATATCAAGGGGATCGGCGAAAAACGGAAAATCGCGCTGCTGCGTGCTTTTGGCAGCTTGCCTGCCATTTTCTCCGCCGACCGGGAAGCGCTAAAAGCTGTAGACGGCATGAACGACCGGGCTGCGCAAGCAATACTCGACTACGCCGCCAAGCGGAAAGACAAAGCCTGATCGTGCGTAACCCACTTATGCGCGCATAAAAATATGAAGTATCTGCAAATTCTGTGACCGATTCTGTAGATTTCGAAAAAAACATGGTATACTGCCATTGTATTCAATCTCTTCAGGCGTTTAAGCAGCTGCTTTTCACCCGCCGTTTATCCCGCGGGTCTTCTGTGTTTCATTCATTTTTATCCATATTCATTCGCATTTGCTGCAATTGCGCCGGAAAGGAACTCTCCTTGGCTAAGGAAAAAACTATTTACGTTTGTGCTTCCTGCGGGTATGAAGCGCCGCGCTGGCTGGGCAATTGCCCGGATTGCGGCCAATGGAACACGTTTGAAGTGCAAAAACGGGCCGCTCAAACCACCGCGACGAAAACCGCGGACAAAGCCGCGCGCTATCAAACCACCGCTGCAGCAGCCACTTTGCTGTCCGGCGTTACCGGTTCGCGGAAAACCCGCGTATCCACCGGCAATGAGGAGCTGGATCGCGTGCTGGGCGGCGGTTTGGTGCAGGGCGGCGTAACGCTGCTGGGCGGTGATCCGGGCATTGGTAAAAGCACACTGTTGATGCAGGTAGCTTCGGAATTGAGCGCGTCGCTGACCGTTTTATATGTCAGCGGCGAGGAGAGCCTGCGCCAGCTTAAGCTGCGTGCCGACCGGCTGGCCGTAACACAGGAGCGCATTTATGTGCTGGCCGAAAACAACGTGGAAAGCATTTTGGAAAAGTGTGAAACCCTAAACCCCGACGTGCTCATTATCGACAGCATCCAGACCATGGTCAGCGAAGGCAGCGCGGGCGTACCAGGCAGCGTTTCGCAGGTGCGGCAAAGCGCCTCGGCTATTATTCGTTATGCCAAGACCACCGATACCTCGGTATTCCTTGTCGGCCATGTCACCAAAGAAGGCAGCTTGGCCGGGCCGCGGGTGCTTGAGCATATGGTGGATACGGTGCTGAACTTTGAAGGCGACCGGCAGCACGAATACCGCCTGCTGCGCGCTGCAAAAAACCGTTTTGGCAGCATCAATGAGCTGGGTGTTTTTGAAATGCGGCAAAAGGGCGTTTTCCCCGTCGCCAACCCGAGCGAATCGCTGCTCAGCCAGCGGGCGCGGGGCGCCAGCGGCAGCGTAGTTTTTTGCGCCATGCAGGGCAGCCGCCCCATTTTATGCGACTTGCAGGCGCTGGCGGCGCACAGTTTTTATTCCATCCCGCGGCGCACCGTTGGCGGTGTGGATAGCAGTCGGGTCGCTCTGCTGTTAGCCGTCATGGAAAAGCGCGCGGGAAAAAAACTGTTCGATCAGGATGTATACGTCAGCGTTGCGGGCGGACTGGAGCTGGACGATCCGGCTGCCGACCTGGCCATCTGCGTTGCGGTCGCATCCAGCATGGAAAATTTCCAGCTGGCTCCCGGCCTGTGCGTGATGGGCGAAATCGGTCTGTGTGGCGAAGTGCGCCCCATTGCGCAAATTGAGCGGCGGGTTGCCGAGTGTGTACGGTTAGGCTTTACCGATCTGATCGTACCCAAACAGAATGTAAAAAACCTTTCCCACATCAGCGGCGCGCATATAACGGGGGTAGATACGTTAATGCAGGCGCTGGCCGTCGTTCATTAATACATAAAAAGAAAGGGAAACCCTATGGCTAAGAATAAAATGTTGGAACGTTTGCTCCGGCTATTGATTACACTGGTAGGCATCGGCATTGGCGTGCTGCTGGCAGCGCTGCTGCTGCCGATTTTCCGGCGGTTGGAACTGGATGTTTTCTCCACTACGCTTGCGGCTGTATCCACTTATACGGTGCTCTGTATTCTCTTTGGACTGATTTTATTTTTACTTTCCCGCAGAATTTTACAGTGGATGATGCAGCTAAGCGGGGCGATGGAACGCCGTTGGACCAGCATGCCCACGCAGCAGATACTGCTTACCGCCGTTGGGCTGATCGTCGGGCTGATCGTCGCTGCGCTGATTAACCAGTTGATTTTGTCCGCGGGCGCCAGCTTGCTGAGCATCAGCATCAGCGCGATTGTATACGTACTGCTGGGTACGCTGGGATTGCAAATCGGGTATCGCCGTTACAGCGAAACCAAGCGAGAGCACCGTCGTTTCCGTCGCAAATCCCGGAAAAACGATCCTCTCTCTCTGATTTTGGAGGATGCCAACGAGGCGCTGCGGGATGACGACGACGATAGCTTTGACGATGAGGACGAGGACGGGGAGGAAGAACCCCCGGCGAAACCCTGCAAGGGCATACCGCCCAAACTGCTGGATACTTCGGTCATCATCGACGGCCGCATTTTTGATATTGCTAAAACCGGTTTTTTGGAAGGCGATATTATCATCCCCGAGTTTGTATTGGCAGAGCTGCGCCATATTGCCGACAGCGGCGATTCGCTGCGCCGCGCACGCGGCCGCCGCGGGCTGGATGTGCTGACCAAGCTGCAAACAGAGCTGAAATGCAACGTCGTCGTTGTAGAAAACGATTATCCCGACGTGGCGGAAGTGGATGTTAAACTGCTGAAGCTGTGCCGTGATAAGAGCGGAGTTGTCGTAACCAACGACTACAATTTAAACAAAGTCGCCGGGGTCAGCGGTATCAGCGTTTTAAATATCAACGATCTGGCCAACGCTGTCAAACCCATGCTGATGGCGGGCGAAGAGCTGACCGTTCAGATTGTGCGCGAAGGCAAGGAACCGGGGCAAGGCGTAGCATACCTGGACGACGGTACCATGATCGTTGTGGATAACGGCCGCAGGCATGTAGGCGAAAGCGTTACCGCCGTGGTAACCACCGTACTGCAAACCAGCGCCGGCCGTATGATTTTTACCAAGCTGAAAGTCACCGACGAGGGCGTAAACGAGGCAAACGGCGCACACGAAGCATAAACAACCGGCGGTTGCCGCTGGCGTATCCCTGCGCTGTAAAAATGTTGATTGTTTGCGTTTTTATCAGCGTACCCATTGCGCACGGTTTACAAGTACCGTTTCTCTGTGTATAATAAGGACACAGTTAGGACGTTTTCGACAATCGCATAGGCAGAGGAGTGACGAGATGGACGCTCGAGAGACGATTATCACAATCGGTCGAGAGTACGGCAGCGGTGGACGCGAGGTAGGCAAACAGCTTGCCCAAAAACTGCAAATCCCTTTTTACGACAAGGAGCTATTAACCCTTGCCGCTAAGGAAAGCGGAATCTGCGAGGAGATATTTGAAAGCCACGATGAAAAAGCGGTTTCCAGCTATCTTTCCACCCTGTTCCCCAGCGCGCCGGGCGGAGAAGCGCAACTGCCGCTGAATCACCGCGTGCTGCTCGCACAGTTTGAAACCATTGCCAAGGTTGCGCTTCAGGGGCCGTGTGTTATGGTCGGGCGCTGCGCTAACTACGTGCTCAAAGCCCAACCCAACATGATCAGCGTATTCATGTACGGCACGGTGGAAGCGCGTATCAAGCGGATTATGAGTGTGGAAAACCTGCCTTACGATCAAGCCAAAGACCGCGTACGCAAAGTGGATAAGCAGCGGCAAAGCTACTATAATTTCTTTGCAGACGGCAATTGGGGGCACAGGAGCAACTACCACCTGATGCTGTGCACCAGCGGTGTTACGCATGACGCGCTGGCCGATAGCATCATTGCGTACATTGCCGGAAAAGAATAGTCTCCTTTCCCCTATCGAAACAATCATAAATCGAGTTTTCCTTACACAGCGCCGCGTTCATTAAGACGCGGCGCTGTGTTGTTGATGAACGCTGATCCGCCGGTATATCGCTGCCGGTTGATAACCGGCAAAGCCACAGGCTTTTGAATATACAAAAACATGAAAAAAGCTATTGACCCTCACGCAGCGTCATAGCGTACAGTTAACCTATCAAGAGCAGGAGGTCCTATGGTATGCGAACCGTAAAGGAAGTATCCGAACTCACCGGTATCAGTGCGCGCACGCTTCACTACTATGATGAAATCGGCTTATTCCCGCCAACAGAGAAGAGTGAAGCGGGGTACCGGCTTTATGACGATAAAGCCTTGGAGACAGTACAGCAAATATTGTTCTTCCGTGAGTTTGATATTCCGCTGAAAGAAATCAAAGCCGTTATGGAAAGCCCGTCTCTTGATAGAAATCAAATTCTGCGAATGCAGCGAGAAATGCTGGTGGCAAAGAAAGAACGTATGGAACGCCTAATTACCAGCATTGACGGTATACTGAAAGGAGACAATCGGATGGACTTTACAGTTTTCACCAAAACAGAGATTGAGAAAATGTTTCAGCTGATGTTTAACAGCATGACGGAGGAAATGCGTGAAACGGCTCTTGCCGAATTTGGCAGCGTAGAACAGTGGAAAAAGCATTATATAGAAGTCGTATCATCAGAGGATATGCAAAAACGGTATGCAAAAATTGTGGAGTGGTATGGCGGTAAAGACGCTTATATGGACACCCTCGAAAATCCCATCAGCAAAGAAGTAATAGAAAGCTACAAGAAGCGTGAAGATGCAATCCGCCAGAAGCTGATCGGGAAACGCGGCTGCGAACTTAACACTTTTGAAGTGAAGGAGATTATCGGCGAATACGGTTTTGTGATGAAACAGATTTGCCAGATCAAAGAAGAAAAGGGATTGATGCTAGCGGTTGCAAAGTCCTACCGCAATACGCAGTGTCAACAGGCAATGGATGAACAGTATGGGGAGGGTGCGGCGGAATTCTTCGCACAGGCAATCGAAGTGTTTTACCAAGATTGAATACCCATTTATCATGGGTTGGCAGGCTGCAACACTGCAAGCGGTTAAAACCCCTGTTTCTTAGTCACACTTCTAGCCCGTTTAAAATCCGATATGCTGGGAAGTGAGCGCGTCAAGGCCTCACGCATACTCATTGGTAAATGATACCCCTTGACATCCCGCAGCTAACAACGCCGGTTGGGCTTTGGAAACAAGCAGAAGCGCTGCATCATAGGATGCGGCGCTTCTGCTTTACTTGTGTTTTATTTCATATAGCCGTCGGCTTCCCGCAGAACAGGAATGTGATTGCAAAACAGGAAACCCATAGCTTCCCGTAGAGACAACCGACACCACAGGTTGTTTATTGCTCCGCCAGTCTTTTCACGGTATCCACATCACGTGGGATACAGTTCCCCCAACGCAATCCGGATCGCTTCGGTATTCATGTAGAACAAGGCTACGCCGTCAACCGCAAGCAGATCACTAAACGTGTCTTTTGGATACGCCGCCAGTGTACGCGTCACCCCGCCGGTCGTAGTAATCGTCAATTTCCACAGCGGCGTGCCGCCGGGTTCCTGCGCACCTTCCAGCTTGCCGGATACCGTCATCTGTTGCAGGTGCGTTACTAGCGCGTTAAAAGCGTCGGTAGTCATGCTTTGTCCGTTGTTTGTAACAGTAATATCATAAACAGTGTTACCGTCCTCGTCGGTTTCAATTTTATTATTCTCCAGCACATGCTCGGTATAGGTGGCAGTCACCGCCACCGTATGACCATCCACAACCGCCGTAATGGTGGCAATATCGGCATTACCCATATCCGCAGGCGCATGGGTAATGTAGTTGGCTGCATTGGCGTTTACCAGCGTGGTCACTAAAAAACTGCTGACGCGGTAACACACACCCGCATATTGGCAGTAGTAGAAAAACTCTCCGTCCTTTGCGCCAAGGGTCAGGTGAATGCTCTGCTCATCCAGCGTGTTATATTGCAGCTGTCCATCCGTGTTCACAACGCCGTAATATCCCTTTTGCTGGTGTATCTCCAAAACAGCGGTCGGATCGTCAAAGCCATATTCGCTGCGGTTTTCCGCCGTTACTTCTCCCATTTTCGTCCCCAGGCGGAAGTTTTTCAGCGCCGAAAGCAGCGTTGTCACCGCGTCATTATCCATGGGGTAACGGTACGGTGCAGACAATGTGCCAATATACGCATCCGCTCCATCCGAAACAAAGGTACAGGCCATTACGCCCGCTGTTTTGGTTGTAATGCTAAGCGTATCGATCAGCGCGGGCACCAGCGTCGGCTGCTCCACAGGCAGCAGCATGTGCGCCGTATACGTAAATGCGTCGTATATACCAACATCGCACATATAAAC
The DNA here is from genome assembly GCA_963675655.1 of Candidatus Limiplasma sp. Classification (GTDB taxonomy): domain Bacteria; phylum Bacillota; class Clostridia; order Christensenellales; family Aristaeellaceae; genus CAXXOK01. The sequence continues at coordinate 1,985,358 of OY776489.1, read as the reverse complement.
GCCATGATCCCCCGACCAGCGGTAATAATGGTAGGTTGTGCCTGGTACCTGCCCGCCTACGTCAAACTGTACCGCTTCGCCATTGGCATAGGTTACCGTAACGCTGATTTGCGGCGGCTCCAGCCCCATATCCGCAAGGTTTTCGCTTACTTCGCTCTCATCCTGGGCGACCGTGTCTGCAATAGCAATTTCCGTTGCGGCGGATACAATCTCGTCCGTATAGCTTTCATTGACCATTTCCACCTCGTCGTCCCCGCGCTGCAAATACAGCTGCTCATCGCGGTATAGGAGGGTATAGGTCTCGCCGTCGTCATGGGTAACGGTAATGGTATCCAGCACCTTCGTATCCCCAATTGCAAGCGTTGCCTGTGTCTGCTCCGCCTGTAAGCTCTGCGCCAGCCGGGTGGGGTACTTTTCCTTAATGGTCGGCAGCAGCAGTACAAAGCCGCCCGCAATCATCACAGCAATTCCAAGCAAGATCAACAGCAGGGTGCGGCGGGATAAACGCCGTACTCTGCGTTTTTTTACCTTAGGTTGTCTTTTCGCAGGATGCTCCAAACGTTATGCCTCCTCCGTCCATCAGCGGTTGCGACGCGGCAGCAGCACCAACACCGCCGCCAGCAGAATCATCAGCGGCACCGAAACCAGCAGCGCAATGCCCGTGCTGGTGCTGCCTGCCGTCAGCCCCGGGTGAAACGCGGAAGACGCCATAATATCCAGCGATACGGTTTTTTGCGGCAGCAGTTCCCCCATCACCTGTAAAATGAACTCCTCGTTAAACGTGCGCTGGTACATATACGCCTGGGTAAATACCGTGCTGTTGCCAATGGCGAACATACGGCTGATGTTGCCGTTGGCGTGCATACGCGCGGAGAGTATCGCCAGCGTCATTTCGCCTATGCGGTCCCCATCCTGATAATCGATCGTGTTCACGCCGTCCGAAGGGTCGCGTACATAGGCGTTCGGGCCGGACTTAAGCACCGTTTGCGCCGAAAGAACGCTATCGGTTTCTTCCGGCGTTTCAAACGCGCACGCACCCGCCAGTAAAAGCACATCCATACTGCCGCTGATCAGCGGCTGGTTCATATCCAGATCGGTAAAGTACGGCAGCAAATAAATCCGCTCGCCATAATAGCTGCCCTCATCCTCCTCACCGGCAACGACTACGCCGGGAATGGGAATTACGCCGTAATTCGCCAGCAGACTCTGGTAATTCACCAGCGTATCGGGCGCGGTATAATCCCGGATGATAAACATACTGCCGCCGTTTTGCGCAAAGGTGTTGATGGTTTCCAGCTCGTCGGCGGAAAAATCCTTTTGCGGGTCGGCAATCAGCAGCATATCTACATCGTCCAGCGTATCGCCGCCAAGCAGGTTTACGGTTTGGCTGTCGTAGTTATTGCTCTGCAAGAAATCCGTCAGGCTAGACAGATCGTCCGCCGTCAGTTCGCCATGCCCCTGTAAAATGCCGATCAGCGGAATCTCCGCCTGGGTTACGTACACCAGCGCTTCGGTCAGCTTTTTTTCGTAGGCAAGGCCCGCAATTTCAAAGGTGCCCTCTTCCACGTTGTACCCCTGGGTCACAAAATCGGCATAGGTCAGCACCTTATAACGCCCGGTGGCATCGCAGTTCACCACTACGGTATCGGCTTCCAGCGTCGTATCCGCATCGCCTTTAAACCGGGTCAGCACACCAGGGTTTTGCGCAATATCCGTCGGGATAACCGTAATCAGATCCGTCAGCAGCCGGTAACGATCAAGCACCTGATACAGCTGCTCATCCATCTCGCCGCTGTCGTAAAGTAGATACAGTTCGATCGGCTCGGTCAACGTGTCTACCACCTTTTGGGTTTCTTCCCCTGTGGTGGCATAGCCGTTGAAGCTGAAATCCAGCCGCCAGCCGTAATCGTCCTCAAGGCTCTTTACCCCCACGTTCAGCAGTACGCATACCGCAATAAACCCTGCCAGCAGCAGCATGCCAAGGCCGCCGTGCCGCCATTTTGGTTTACGCAGCGCGGTTACCGCTTTGATCGCGAGTCGTTTACAGCCCCGTCCCAAAGCCCTGCAGCTCCGCAGGAAAAACCGGCCGACGGCCAAAAACAGTTTTTTCATGCCGCGCCTCCCTGCGAGAAGCGCCTCGCGTCCATCACGCGCACGGTTGCGGTAATACAAATGGCGATAAAGGTAATAAAGTACAGGATGCTGGCATAGCTCAACTGCCCCAGCACAAACGGTTCGTAGCGGGAGTACAGGCTGAGGAAGCCAAGCGCGTTAGCCAAAAATGGAATGCTGATTTTATCGGCCAGCAAATCGAACATCCACAGCAAAAAATTCGCCGCAAATGCGATAATCGTCGCCGGAACCTGATTTTTCGTAAACCCGGTCACAAACATATCCAGCGCCAGAAAGCCTAAACTTTGCAGTGTGAAGCCCAGATACCCCACAAACCATTCGCCCGGATACACTGTGCCGTAGATAGCAATGATGAGGGTGCAGACATTGGTTAGCGCAATGGTAATCAGCATCACAGCTGCCGCCGCCAGATACTTACCCAGCACAATGCGCCACAACGCAACGGGGCTAGTGAGCAGCAACTGATCGGTACGGCGCTGCCGCTCCTCGCATAGCAGGCGCATGGTCAGCACAGGCGTCAGCAGCATCACCAGCAGCGTCAGCTGGGAAACGAACGTCAGCAGTTCACCCGTGAGTGTGGATAGATTATTCAGGTAAAAAATAACGCCGGTAAGTGCCATAAACACGCCGATAAACACATAGCCGATCGGAGTGCGGAAGTAGGATAGAAATTCCCTTTTGAAAACCGTAAACAACCTGATGCCTCCTTGCCGCTGTCCCTGCCCGGCACGCTACTCCGAGATGGCGCGCAGAAAAATCTGTTCCAGATCGTCCTCACAGCGCGCCATGCGGATGATCGGCGCATTCATGGCGCTGCACAGGGTAAACACCTGTTTTTCCGGCAGGGCGGATGGTCCAAACGTGAGCGAAAGCGCCACTTCGTCCTCCCCTGCGCAAGGGCATACCTGTACGGAACGGATACCGTCCAGATGATTCATCCCGGCGACCAACCGCTTTTCGCTCCCCTGCACCGTACAAAGCAGGGTAATTGTACCATTTTGCCCCATATCACCAATCGCCGCGTCCAGCTTCACTTCGCCGCGGTGCAGAATCACCACATGGTCGCACAGCTGGCGTACCTCGCTTAAAATATGCGAGGAAAAAATAATTGTCCGTCCAGCGCTCAATTTGCGGATCAGGCTGCGGGTTTCGGTAATTTGCTTGGGGTCCAGCCCTACGGTCGGCTCGTCCAGCACCAGCACATCCGGATCGCCGCACAAGGCTTGCGCCAGCCCGACGCGCTGCCGATATCCCTTGCTTAAATGGCCCAGCAGGCGCTCCCGCATTTCCAGCAAGCCGGTTTTACGCATAATCTCAATCACATGGGCGGGAATCGCCTTGGCTTGCACAAGCTTCAGTGCCGCAGCAAAGGCTAGGTATTCCTCCACGGTCATCTCGTCATACAGCGGGGGATGTTCCGGTAAATAACCCAGCTCCCGCCGCGCCGCTTCCGGCTCCAGCAACGGATCGCTGCCGTCGATCAGCACACGGCCTGCCGTTGGCGCAAGGTAGCCGGTAATAATATTCAAAAGCGTCGTCTTGCCGGCGCCGTTTTGCCCAAGGAGCCCCAAAATCTGCCCCTTAGGCGCGCGCAGGTTAACCCCCCGCAGCGCCTCCACGCTTCCGTAACGCTTACTTACGCCCTGTACCTCAATCACGCGCAAGCCCCCTTTCCCAGTTTGACACCCTCATTATAGCAAAGCTTTCCTCCCAGCGCTGTAAATAGTTTGTGAACACGCACAAACCCCCTGCCCGCAAAGCGTTTCAGCCGTCTATATGCGAAAAATCGAAAAAAACGTTTAGCTCCGCACCGGGGTGGATATACTATGAGTGGAAACCAAACCACCTGAAAAGTAAAAGTAAAAGGAGCGATTCCTGTGAAGAGATTATATGAAGCAAAAGCAGTATCCGTAGGCGGACGCGACGGACAAGTTCATGTAGAGGGCAGTACTCTGCAATTCGAAATGGCGCTTCCGGCAGCGCTGGGCGGCAAAAAAGAAGAAGGGTTTAACCCCGAACAGTTATTTGCGGCCGGTTACTCCGCCTGCTTTGGCAGCGCGCTGCAGCACGTGTATAAGGTAAAACGCCTTAAGCTGGACCCGCCCGAGGTACACATCACCGTCGGGATCGGTAAAAACGACGCAGGCGGCTTTGCACTGGCGGCAGACATTGTAGCCGTCATCAAGGGCGTTGATCAGGCAACCGCCGATGAGCTGGTGCAGCAGGCGCATCTGGTATGCCCGTACTCCAACGCAACGCGCGGAAACATTGAAGTAAACGTTTCAGCAAAGATCGCCTGAGTGCAGCCGGGCTGCATGCCCAGTCGAAAAGCTCATTACAAACCCATTTCAATAATCATCCTCCGACCCGGGCGAAGATTCGCGCAGGCCGGAGGACTTTTTTGGCTTTTTACTGGGCGGCCATTTCCGTTTCAATACTTTCCTCGCACGAACGCATGGCCAGTATGGTTTTTTCAAACAGATCGCCCAGCTCCCACCCCAGCGCGTCCGCCCCCTGGCGGATTACATCGCGGGAGCACCCGGCGGCAAACTTTTTATCTTTAAATTTCTTTTTAATGCTGGATGCTTCCATATCCATCACGCTCTTGGACGGCCGCATCAGCGCCGCCGCGCCGATCAACCCGGTCAGTTCGTCGGCGGCAAAAAGCACCTTTTCCATCGTGTGTTCCGGCTTCACATCGCTGCAAAGGCCATAGCCGTGCGAGCAAACAGCGTGGATAAAATCCGCGTCGGCACCGCCGTCTGCTAGCAGCCGCGGCGCCACCTGACAGTGTTGCTCGGGGTATTGCTCAAAATCAATATCATGTAAAAGCCCGACAGTCGCCCAAAAATCCGCTTCGTCGCCAAAGCCCAGTTCTCCAGCGTACCAGCGCATCACGCCCTCCACCGTCAACGCGTGACGGATATGAAACGGCTCCTGATTATACTTTTTCAGCATCGTAAGCGCCTGCGGGCGGGTAATAGCGGTTTGCATGGCCTTTCTCCTCCTTGTGTGGTGTGCGCACCTGAACCGGCGCGCCCCCATCATAGCACAGGTGGAGGGATACGCGCAAAACCTTTTCCGGCATTGCGCATACAGGATGAGAATGTTACAATCAATAAGCGGAAAAAGAATGCATCTTTTTTCTTGAGAACGCAAGAAAATGTGCTTTAAGACCGTTGACTCATTGGAGCAGAAATAGGCCGCCCAAGCGGCGTGCCGGTGATGGAGGCTCTGGAATGCCAGATTTCGAGGGGCTGTACGAAAGGTACGCCACCGATGTACTGCGGGTATGCTACTTCTATTTGGGCGACAGGGAGAAAGCCGAGGATGTTTGCCAGGATGTGTTTATCCGGCTGATGACCAACGCCCCGGATTTAGAAGAAGGCCGCGAGAAGGCATGGCTCTTCAAGGTAGCGCTCAATCGCTGCCGCGATCTATGGCGCAGCGCCTGGACCCGGCGGGTGATTCTGGGCAGCCCGACTTTCGAGTTGATTCCCGCGCCGGATCAAACCGCCGCACACGACGAGGAAGAAGCCATGATGGCCGCGGTACATAACCTGCCCGCCCCGTTTCGGGAAGTGATTTTATTGCATTATTACCAAAACTTCGGCATCAGCGAGATCGCGCAGATCACAGGCTTGCCGGAAGGTACCATATCCAGCCGCCTTTCACGGGGCCGCAAAAAGCTGGAAGCTATTTTACAGGGAGGGAACGCGCAATGAATCGGCTGGAACAACTGCCGGAAATCGCCAATCGCCAGTTAAGCGGATTGACCGCCGACCAGCGCTTGCTTGCCAACATTAAAATCAACGCCGCACAGCCACGGCGCAAACAACACCTGCGCCTGCGCCCGCTGCTGACGGGGGCGGTTGCCATCGCGCTGTGCCTGTGTGTGGGGCTTTTCGCCGTACCTACGCTATTGCACACGCAAAATGATGCACTGAAACTGGATAGCCACAGCGCTGGCAGCATGGTTGCTTCCACCAACGGCGCAACGCTGCAAACGCTAGATGTGCCCGCGGGCAGCATCAGCGTTAGCGGCATATCCGCGTCCAGCGGCACGTACCGCAACCTTTTCGCCACCCAGAAAAACGGCAACTACCCCATGCTTATGGTAGGCAACGCCGTATACCGCCTGCTCATCAGCCCCACAAACATGAGCGATGGCCTGCTGGGAGATAGCCTTGGCGAAGTAACCGAATATACGGTAGAACCGGCGCTTAGCAACGGCGGCATCGTAAGCAACATCGTTTCCGCCGGGGCAACGGTATACGCGGTAAAAGGCATGCAAGGCGCTATGGCCGCAGCCTACGTAAACGGAGGCTTGCGCGTTTTCCAGCGTGTAAGCTATGCGGGGGGCGCGTTGCTGGGAAGCGAAGCCCTTGCCGATACCCTGACAGCCTCCCATGGCGTAACCGCCATAGAGCTGACGGGCGAGGGCACCATTAACGATGCAGACACTGCGCAAATGCTTGTAAACACCTTGCTTGCCAACGCTCAGTACCAAAGCGCCTCTTTCGATTCCGGCGCGAATCGCAGCCTGTTGATCGGGTTGGATAATGGGCTTCTGTTACAAATGATGGTCGGCGAAGATACCGTGAGCGCCTGCGGCACGTGGAGCTGTCCGGAATTCTTCGAAGCGTATGCCGCAGCCGTTGCCCACTAAGCCCTATTGGCAGATCATAATCAATTTTACCGTCGCTTGCATGCAAGCGGCGGTTGTTCTATCTTCTATACTTTTATACGTTGCTCACGATTGGCAATGAACGTTTATAGATTGGCTTACACAACTTACGCAAACAACTTCGGTTGCATCAATCAAAAAGCCGCTTGGCGTTGCTGCTGCCTTTCGGCTTAACTAAAGGTGTCATTACCAATACTGTGCAAGCATTTTTCCGCTGTCCTAACGTTATCATGCAAATCCGTACGATGATTCTATTTTGCGTCCTGCCATATGCTTTCGCACCCATTGAGTATATTAAAGAGGATTGCGGCCATAAAAACCCCCATTTATCAGTGTTCCGCCCTGCCTCCTTTTTTATTGGCAGGGCTGTTGTTTTTCGTTTGGAAAAAAGCAGGTTTTCCTTTACACAGACTGGCTTTTACCGCTTATAGCCTTTCCCTTTTCACTGCCCCCACATGCTTTTCTTCCCGCTGAAAACGTGCTATGATGGTGGAAACCTCAAAAGCGCTACAGCGTGCGGCGCACGCCGCTGGATGCGTATGATGAAACGGAGGCATACTGATGAAGCGGATCAGTATTATCGTTCCCTGCTATAACGAGCAGGAGGCATTGCCGATTTTCTACCGGGAGTGTGCTAAAGCACTCCAGGATATTGCTCTGGAAACAGAATGGTGGTTTATAGACGACGGCAGCACTGACGGCACGCTGGAACAGTTCCAGCAACTGCGCGAGCAGGACCCGCGCGTGCACTACATCAGCTTCAGCCGCAACTTCGGCAAAGAGTCCGCCATGTACGCGGGGCTGGAAGCCGCCACCGGCGACTACATCGCCATTATGGATGCCGATTTGCAGGACCCGCCTTCGCTGCTGCCCACCATGCTTGAAACGCTGGAAACCGAGGCGTACGATTGTGTCGCGACCCGCCGCGTCACCCGTAAGGGCGAACCGAAACTGCGCTCCTTTTTTGCGAGGGCGTTTTACCGCCTCATTAACAAAATCAGCCAGACCGAAGTGGTGGACGGCGCACGCGATTACCGCCTGATGACCCGCCGCATGGTAGACGCGATTTTGTCTCTAAAAGAGGTAAGCCGTTTCAGCAAAGGCATTTTCAGCTGGGTCGGCTTTCAGACTAAGTGGCTGGAATATGAAAACATCGAGCGTGTTGCTGGGCAGACCAAATGGTCGTTTTGGAAACTGCTGGTGTACTCGCTGGACGGGATTATCGGTTTTTCCACCATGCCGCTGGCCATCGCCAGCGTAACGGGGCTGGCATTTTGCCTGCTGGCCTTTGTGCTGATCCTCTATTTCTTTGTTAAAACCCTTATCTGGGGCGACCCGGTGGCAGGCTTCCCGGCGATGATCTGCATCATTTTACTGCTGGGCGGTTTGCAGCTTTTCTGCACCGGCATACTGGGACAGTATTTAAGTAAAACCTATCTGGAAACCAAACGCCGTCCCCTTTACATCACCCGCGAAAAGGAGTGATCCTAATGCGCAAAACCCGCGCCTTTTTCATCGACGGCGTGCCCATTGGCGGCGGCGCGCCGGTAACCGTACAAAGCATGACCAATACCGATACGCGTAACGCGGCCGCAACGCTTGCACAGGTACGCGCATTGGCACAAGCCGGTGCGGATATTGTACGTGTCAGCGTGTATGACGAAGCCTGCGTGCCCGCTTTCCAGACTATTGTGGACGGCTCGCCCGTACCCATCGTGGCGGATATTCATTATCGGGCCGATCTGGCCATCGCGGCGCTAGAGCATGGCGCGGCCAAGGTGCGTATCAATCCGGGCAACATCGGCAGTGAGGAGAAGGTGCGGCTGGTAGCGGACTGCGCCAGGGCGCACCACGCGCCTATTCGCGTTGGCGTCAACAGCGGTTCCATCGAAAAGGATATTCTTCGCCGCTACGGCGGTGTGACCGCGCAGGGCATGCTGGACAGCGCTTTGCACCATGCGGCGCTGCTGGAGAAAACCGGCTTTACCGATATTGTGCTCAGCCTCAAAGCGACCGATGTGCCCCTGACCGTAGCCGCTTACGAGTTGGCCGCGGAAAAAACAGATTATCCCCTACACGTTGGGGTTACCGAGGCGGGGCTGCCGGGCGAGGGCAATATTAAAAGCGCCATTGGCATTGGCAGTCTGCTGCTGCATGGCATCGGCGATACCATCCGCGTTTCGCTCACCGGCGATCCCGTGCCGGAGATTGCCGCGGGAATCGAAATTCTCAAAGCCTGCGGTCTGCGCAAGGATTCCGTAAATTTCATCTCCTGCCCTACCTGCGGGCGCACCAGCATAGACGTTACCGCCATCGCCCTGCGTGTAAAGCAGGCGCTGGCAAACGTGCGCGTACCGCTAACCGTAGCGGTTATGGGGTGTGTGGTCAACGGCCCCGGAGAAGCACGCGAAGCTGATATTGGGCTTGCGGGCGGTGGTCTGGCGGCGGGGCAGCCTGCCGGCGGGCAGGGCGGAAATTATGCTGTCGGCGCAATTTTTGAAAAAGGCAAGGACCCGGAACGGGTGGAGGGCGATTTGGCTGCAATCCTGATTGAACGCGCGCTGCGCATTGCCAAAGAAAAAGAAAAAGCCGCCAAAAACGGCGAATAACCGCTTGCTTACAAAAACATAACGCAAGGAGGGCTCGCCATGGAACCGTCAACCGATACCGTCATTATTTACTATTCCAAGGACGGCAACACCCGCTTAGGTGCGACGCTATTGCAAAAACGAGTAGGCGGCACATGCGTAGAACTTGTGGAAAAGCGCAGTGGTAACTTTGTACAGGCGATTTTCAAACGCGGTTCAAAGCTTGCGGGCGATCCATGGGCAGCCTTGAAGCCCGCCCAAAAAGTATGCCTGATGCAGCCCATCTGGGCCAGCAACGCCGTGCCGGCCATGAATACCCTCCTGCGTAACGCCGATTTTACCGGGAAGGATGTTACCATCATCACCTTTCAGCAATTTACCGATTTACAAAACAGCGATAAGGTGCACGATTATATCGCTGCGCTGGTTACGGAGCGGGGCGGCAACGTAGTGGACCGCCATGCTTTTGTCGGCGGTAAAATGGGGCATTGCGCATCGCAGGCCGATATTGCCGCGCAAATGGATACGCTGGCCTAAAGGCGCAGTAATTCAAGCATCACATTCCATCATCGAAAGGAAATCCCAAGTGAACAAAACCGAGTTGATCCATGTGCTGGAAGGAACCCTGCCCCCTTTGAAGGACAAGCTGCACGTGGAACGCGTACTCTACCGCAAGGCCGACAATAAGGCCTATTTCAGTTTTCTATGCGACGTGCTGGTACCCGAAAGGGATTTTTTAACCCTGGAGCGGCGGCTGCGCGGATTATTCCCCAAAATGCAAATCGCCCTTCGCGTCGCGTCGCCGGGGCTGGCGGAAGATTTTGTGGGCGATATTGAAAAATACAATCCGGTACTCAAGGACTTTTTACGCCGCCAGACACCCGCCCTGCGCGCCTGGCTGGACGATGTGGGCTGGGCTGTGGAGCAGGATCGTATTTTGCTCACCTGCCCGGACGATTTCTCCATTTCCTTTTTCCGCCGTAATGAGCTGGATGCCAAGCTTTCGCAGGCCGTATGGGATATTTTCCGCCTGCATATGACCGTGGCGCTGGTCAAGTGCGGCCAGCGGGAAGCGTGGGTGGAGATGATGCGCGCCCAAACCGCAGCGCGCCGCGCGCAGGAACAGGCGGAAAACCGTGCCGCCAACCCGCATACCGCAGAGCTCGAGCCACCTTCCGCCGGGGGCGATTACGCCCCTTGGGAGGAGCCTCCACCTTGGGGTGTACCGGATGAGCCTGCAAACCCGGCGGTTCCCACTGTGACCGAACCTAAAAAAGCCCCCGCCTGCAAAACGAGAAAACCACCCGAGAAAAAAGGCCCTGTGCTCAAAGGCCGCGCCATCGGCGACCATCCCGTACCCATTGCGGAGCTGCGGGAAGACAGCGGCATTATCGTAGTGGAAGGCGAAATTATCGGCGTGAACGACCCCAAAGAGTTAAAGGGTGGCGAAACGGTGCTGGTTACCTTTGCCGTGGGCGATGATACCTCCACTATTTACTGCAAAGCCTTCTATAACTATCGCATGCGGCGCGGCGGTTTTGGGGAAACGCCTACCCCGCCATCCGACGAGGAGAAAAAGCGCGTTGCCGATCAGGTAGAGAAAATTAAAAACGGGGTTCGCGTGCGTGTACGCGGCGATTGCCGGCAGGATACCTTTGTAGGCGATCTGTCCATTATGGTACGGGATATGCAGCAAATGCCCAAGCATGAACGTACGGATGATGCGCCGGAGGGCGAAAAACGCATCGAGCTGCATATGCATAGCGCCATGAGCGCGATGGATGCGACCAGCGATGCGGGCGAGCTGGTAACGCAAGCTGCGGCGTGGGGCCACACAGCAGTCGCCATTACCGACCACGGCGTATCGCAGGCGTTTCCCGCTGCCTTTGGCGCGGCGAAGAAGAATAATATTAAATTCATCCCCGGTGTGGAAGGGTATTTGTGTGATCTGATTCCTTTGGTCGTCGATGCGGATGACCGCCCTTTTGGCAAGCCGTTAGTGGTTTTCGACTTTGAAACAACCGGTCTATACGCCACAGCCGATCGCATTATCGAAATCGGCGCCGTAAAGCTGGAAAATGGAGAGATCACCGAAGAGCTCAGCATACTATGTGATCCGGGCGTACCGCTGAAACCGAAAATTACCGAAATAACCGGCATTACCGACTTGATGCTGACCGGCAAGGAAAGCCCTGCCGAAGGGGTACAAAAGCTGTTGGATTTTATCGGCGATTGCGCTGTTGCCGCGCATAACGCGCCGTTTGACATGGGTTTTCTCAACGCCGAATGCGCACGCATGGGAACCAAGTTCCAAGCGCCTGTCATCGATACGCTGGTGCTGGCCCGCAGGCTGTACCCCTCGTGGCGCAGCTATAAACTGGGCGCGGTGTGCCGCCAGCTTGGCGTATCCCTGAAAAACGCGCACCGTGCCGTGCACGACGCGGCAGCAACCGCAAAGTGCTTGCAAGCGATGTTCGGCGAGCTGGAAAAGCGCGGCGCCAAAACGCTGAGCGAAGTGGACGGCGTTGTGCAGGGCGAAAGCATGAGCGATACGCACCATATCATTTTGCTGTGTAAAACGCAAAAGGGCATGGAAAACTTGAACCACCTCATCAGCGAAGGCCATGTAAACTACTTCCACCGCCATCCCAACATGCCGCGGCACCTGATTACCAAATACCGTGAGGGCCTCATCATCGGCAGCGCATGTGAAGCGGGCGAGCTGTTCCGCGCCGTGGTCACGGGTAAATCGGACGCGGAGCTGGCGAAGATCGCCGATTTTTATGATTATCTGGAAATTCAGCCTATCGCCAACAACGCCTTCCTGCTACGCAACGGCGAAGCTAAGGATGAGGAACAGCTGCGGGCTTTCAACCGCCGCATCGTTACGCTGGGCGAAAAGCTGGGCAAGCCCGTCGTCGCTACTGGAGACGTGCATTTTAAAGACCCGCAGGATGCGGTTTACCGCTCCATTTTGCAGGCGGGCTTAGGGTATGAGGATTGCGATGAGCAGCCGCCCCTTTATTTTCGCACCACCAATGAAATGCTGGCCGAGTTTGCCTATCTTGGCGCGGAAAAAGCGCATGAAGTCGTGATCGGCGCACCGCACGCGATTGCCGATCAAGTGGAAGCGCTACGGTTGTTCCCCAAGCACCCCAAGGGGGAAGAAACCTTCCAACCCTTCTGGCCGGATGCGGAAAATGATATTAAAACCATGACGTGGGGACGCGCGCACGAGCTGTACGGCGATCCCCTGCCGGAGTTGATTGAGGCACGGCTGAACAAGGAACTGGGCAGCATTATCGGCTACGGTTTTGCCACGCTGTATTCCATCGCGCAAAAGCTGGTTGCCAAGTCTTTGGCAGACGGCTATCTGGTCGGCTCGCGCGGCAGCGTAGGCAGCTCGCTGGTAGCAACCATGTGCGGCATCACCGAGGTCAATCCCCTGCCCGCACATTACCGCTGCGACCATTGTCATAAGGCGTTTTTCACCCCGCCGGAAATGGGCGATGTCGGCGTGGACCTGCCGGACCGCGATTGTGAGCTGTGCGGCAACCCCCTGCAAAAGGACGGTTACTCCATCCCCTTTGAAGTCTTTTTGGGTTTCAAGGGCGATAAAGTGCCGGATATCGACCTGAACTTTTCCGGCGAATATCAACCGCGTGCGCATGCCTACATCGAGGAGCTTTTCGGCAAAGGCTATGTGTTCCGCGCAGGCACCATCAGCGGTCTTGCGGAAAAAACCGCCTACGGGTTTGCCGCCAAATATCTGGAATCCCGCGGCGTTTATGCAGGGCGCGCCCATAAAGAGCGGCTGGCCGCAGGCTGCATGGGCGTAAAGCGCACCACCGGCCAGCATCCGGGCGGCATTGTCGTACTACCTAAGGAGTTTGACATCTGCCAGTTTACCGCTATTCAGCATCCGGCGGATGATATTGGCGGCGGCACGCTAACCACGCATTACGATTTCCGCTCCATGCACGATATTCTGGTCAAGCTGGATTGCCTAGGCCATGACGATCCTACCATGATGCACAGGCTGGAAGAACTGACCGGCGTAAATTTTAAGGATATTCCACTGGACGACCCCAAGGTGATGAGCCTGTTCCAAAGCCCGGATGCACTCGGCGTTACCCGCGAGCAGATTATGAGCCCGACCGGCACGCTGGGTATTCCGGAATTCGGCACCCAGTTCGTACAGGGAATGCTGATGGATACCAAGCCCCATACTATGGAAGAGTTGGTGCGTATATCCGGCTTGAGCCACGGCACCGACGTTTGGCTGGGCAACGCGCAAACCCTTATCGATAGCGGGACTGCCACGCTCCCGCAGTGCTTTTGTACCCGCGATGACATTATGAACTTTCTCATTTCCAAAGGCGTCGCCAACAAAATGAGCTTTGACATCATGGAAAGCGTGCGTAAAGGCAAAGGGCTTAAGCCGGAGATGGAACAAGCCATGCTGGAGCACGATGTGCCGCAATGGGCCATCGACAGCTGCAAGAAAATCAAGTACATGTTCCCGCGCGGTCATGCGGTGGCGTATGTTACCATGGGTCTTCGCGTAGCGTGGTACAAGGTGTACCGCCCGCTGGCTTACTACGCAGCCTACTTCACCATCCGCGCGGATGGCTTTGACGGCGGCACCATGATCCTCTCCAGCGCGACGCTGCGGGATCGGCTTAACGAGTACCATTCGCGGGACGAGCGCCTCAATGCCAAGGAAAAGCTGGAAGAAAACGCCCTGCATATGATTTTGGAAATGCAGGAGCGCGGCATCCGCCTGCTGCCCGCCGATCTATATAAAAGCGATCCCCGCCGTTTCCTGCCCGAAGGGGAAGATTTACGTTGTCCGTTTTTAGCGATCAACGGCTTCCCGGAGGTTGCGGCCGAAGGAATTGTGCAGGCGCGAGGCACCGCCTTTTTATCCGTGGAGGATTTGCGGGTGCGTGCGCATCTGGGCACATCCGTTACCGATATGCTCCGTGCGCAGGGCGCACTGGAGGGAATGCCTGAAACCAGTCAGGTGGATATGTTCTCTATCCTGCAATAACCCCAGGCGGTTCATCCCTGCTCCAATCGGGTATATTTATTGCGGGAGCACAACATTGACAACCTCCCCCACCGATGGTAAGATAGCAGCGGAGCCAAGGCTCCACCTACGAAAGTGAGGAATTCACCATGGCGAATGTAACAAAACAAATGACGATCAGCGATGTGCTGCGTTTGGACGCCTCCACTGCCGATATTTTTATGCAGTTTGGCATGACCTGCCTCACCTGCCCGTTTTCGACCGCGGAATCACTGGCCGACGCGAGCGTTGTGCACGGCGTTGATGCGGACGAGTTGGTAAACAAGCTTAACGATCATCTGTCCACAAAGGGCTGATGCAAAGCCGGGGCCGGCCTGAAGGGTCGGCCCAATCCGCATCCTGCCGGGCAATGGTGGTTCCTATGCGGTATGCGGCAAGACCAAACCGGATCAGGAAAGGAATGGCGACATGAAAGTACACTCGGCGCAGGAAGCGCTATACATAGCTTGCGAAATGGAACGTGGCGCCATACAGCTGTATGAGCGTGCATTGATGCTGCTAGGCAGTTTAGGCCGCAGTCAGGAATCGTTGCGGGGGCAGCTGGCCTCCATGCTGGCGGATGAAAAGCAGCACCTTTCACAGTTTCAGGAGCTATATACGGGGCTTGATACAGCGTTGGAAAACCAGCTTACGCTGGCCTCCGTCGCCTCCTCCGTTTTATTTGACGGGGGGTTGATGGGCGCCGTGCGCAAAGGGCTGCTTTCGGATACGAAAGGCATGCTTACCTTTGCCGCCGATGCGGAAAAAACAGCTGCCGCCACCTACCGTGCTTTTGCCGAGCAGAGCGATGATGCCCACACGGCCGATATGCTGCTGGGAATCGCACTGGAAGAAGATAAACATCTGCGCTCGTTGCAGGACCATCTGGATTCTCTGGGTAAATAAGTCTTTCCTTTGCCGTAACGCCGCCTGAACCGTAATACGGGGGCGGCTTTCCCATACCGGTTTCGGATTTGAAAGGAGCGATTGCCATGTCCCCGGAAAACAAGAATACCCGGAAAAACACCCCTACCACCCGTTTGGCGCTATGTGGCATGCTGGCCGCACTGATTTTTGTAGCGACCTATTTTGTCAAGCTGCCTATGGCAATGACCAACGGCTATGTCCACCTGGGCGACGGTTTTATTCTTCTCTCCGCGTCTCTCATCGGCTGGGCGGCGGTACCGGCAGCGGCTGTGGGCAGCATGCTGGCTGATCTGATGGGCGGCTACGCAATGTACCTACTACCGACATTCATCATCAAGGCGGCAGTTGCGGCGGTTGCCGTGCTGGCGCTGCGCACCAAGCACGAGTGGCAGAAGGTGTTGGGTTTCATCCTGGCCGAAGCCGTCATGGTCGCTGGGTATTTTCTGGTGGAATGGTTGGTATTGGGCTATGGTTTGGCTGCCGCCAGCGCCGGGCTGTTGGGCAACACCATGCAGGGCTTGAGCGGCGTGGTTATCGGCCTGCTGTTGATTCCCATGACCAAGCGTATCAAACTGAAATAATAAAAACGCATCTGCGCAGCCATCCGGAAATTTACGCATACCCTTGCATTTTCTGGGTGCTGATGGTATGATGAGGCGATGAATCCTCAAGGAGGTCTTGAACGTATGTCCGTTATTCAATGGATTGTGAGTGTCCTGCTCATGCTCTCAGCAATTGTAATGATCGTTACCGTGTTGATGCAGAGCAGCGAGCGCACCGGCATCGGTGCGGTAAGCGGTGCTGCTGAAACATTTTTCGGCAAGAACAAGGCGCGCGGCATGGACGCCAAACTGGCGCTGATTACCAAAATCTGCACCGGTCTCTTCGTTGGACTGAGCATCCTGATGATGCTGATAGGCTAACGAAACAAAGGTATCTGCAAAAGCGATCCTTCCTCTTGTTGGAAGGGTCGCTTTTTCCTATCCCTTCCGGTCGCGCAGGTACCGTGCGGCACGGTTTGCGGCAGTCCGGTACTGTCAGGAGGCACAGGAAATGAATCCAAGCACCATTACGCTCCGCCTGGAAGAGGCAGCCGATTACTGCGAAGTGGAGGCATTGATTCGCGAAGCATTCTGGAACTTTCATACACCGGGCTGTAACGAGCATTATCTGGCGCATATTCTACGCACTTCCTCTGCTTTCGTGCCGGAGCTGGATATTGTTGCCGAGGCGGATGGCCGTATTATCGGCAGTATTATGTATACCCGTTCCCGCCTGCTGACGGATGCAGGCGAGCAGATCGATACCCTTACCTTCGGGCCGCTGGCCGTTCTGCCCGCCTATCAGGGGCAGGGTATCGGCGGGCAGTTGGTTCGCCATTCCTGCGCACTGGCCCGGGAAGCGGGCTGCCCCGCCATATTCATCTACGGCGATCCGGTTTATTATGGCCGTTTCGGCTTTGTTCCCGCAGAGACCTTCGGTATCGCTACTGCCCAAAACGAGTATCATCCGGCTTTGCTGGTGTGCGAGCTCAAGCCCGGCTCGCTTGCCGGAAAACCCGGCCGCTTTGTGGAAGCCGATGTATTCGAGACATTGGATGATGCCGCCTGCGCCGTGTTCGACAAGCAATTCCCACCAAAAGAGCTGGTGAGCGGCAGCCCATCGCAACAGCGCTTTCAAGCGCTGGCCTGCGGCGGAAAACCGCGGAAGCTTCCCGGTAAATAAAGTACTTCCACGCAATCAGCGTTCCTTCGGTTTAGCTGCTTCTTTTCTGTGCTTATCAGGCAAGCCGCTTGCTATGCCGGATTGGTTTTCCCTTTTTACTTGTAACAACCAGCAGCATAAAAACCAAAGGAAGAGCCCTCTCCTTTCCGGTTACAATTGCAACTGCTTCCGTCTTACCAGTATAGATGGATGCTTATACTGCAATCGCAAAATGCCTTGACCGATTCCAAGTATCATTTTTAAACATTCCATTATGGCTCGTGTTAAGGTTTACAGCATTCGAGGTTTACGCTTCGTAAAACTCATTATCTACAGAGACGAAAACGGCGCAGGCCTGTTGCCTGCGCCGTTTTCGTTACATTATTGTTTCTCTTCAGCTGTTGCTTTTTCCGGTTTGGGTACGTGGTATTCCGCACCTTGGTTGTAAAATACCTGCTCGGGAGGCACATCCAACAGTTCCGGGTTTTTCAGGCAGCGCTTCATTACGGTAAACAGCTTGGCAAACACCGCACCGCCGCATACGCGCTCATCCACCGTAATGCCGATGGGCAGCGTACACCAGCGTTTCGGGGTGCCCTTGGCATCCACCGTATAGCCGCGCTCCGGTGTACCCAGCCCAAAGAAGATGCTGGTATTGCCGAAATTGTAAATGTGGTGATACACGCTATGCAGCCCAATGGAGGCATTGTTGGTTACAAACAGCCCCGTGTGGAAAGGCAGTTCGTCAATCACCACCCGTGGGAGCATTCCATAGCGATCCATAAACCTGATGATCCACGCGATCAGGGACGTAAGCCCTGGTATCGCCAACGCAACAGATGCCAGCTTAATGGCAAAGCTGGAATCCTCCGGCTTGCGGTTAGCTTCGATCTTGCTAAGCACACGAGCCTGTACATCGTAAATCGTGTCGGCCGGGTCGAATTTGATTTTGATTACGTTCTCCTTCAGGCTCCCATCCGGGGTGTCCATCAGAATCGTCATGGCGCAGGTCAGTTCTGTGCGGTTGTAATACTGCTTATTCATAATAAAGCGGTTTACTTCCGGCACTTGCGAAATGGCACGTACGTAGCTGGCAATAATCACTTCCAGAAAGGTGATTTTCACGCCTTCATTGCGCCGTTTATCGGCGATGTAGCGCATCAGAGTTTCGTATTCTGTGTTATGCTGCAGGTATACCATAGCGTCCACGCGCGTCGGCATGAGATACGGCGTTGCCTGAATAATCGGGTCCAGGTGCCGTACGCGCTTTCCCTCAGGGCGGCGACCGAACATTAGGTTCCATCCTTTCGCACCGGCAAAGCCGGAAATTCAGCTTCCGCGCAAAAGAGAACTAGTTCTGCATAATGATAATAGGTATATTTTCGCGCGCAAAGACAGTTTATTGTATCCTTTCACAGTCATGCCGTCAAGGGCAGGCTACGCTGTGCACGCGGTGCATTATTCGATTTTAGCCGTATAGGTCAACAAGGCTACCGACGGTGTATTAAACAGTCTTCCTGGCATAGGATAAAAATCACTGGCGGAGATACCCGCGCTGATGTATTGGCTGATGCTGTTGATGCGCTCCATCCCTACGATGCCCGCATCGCCAATAAACCAGCCTTTTTCCGGTACGTACAGCGGCCCCAGCGAACCCAGCCGCCATTGGCCGCCGCAGTAATGCCCCGCCAGCACCAACGAAAGCCGCCGGAAGGTAAAGACCTGCGTATCATCCGCCCATTCCACCATCTCACGTACATAGTCCGCTTCCAGCGGTACATGCGTAACACCGATCTGCAAGTCGTCCCGAACCATTACATCCAGTGCTTCCGCACTCGCGGTAATTGCCTCCAGCCGGTAGCAAAGCGCGCGGTAGCTGGCGCCGCCCTCCGCTTCGTACTGCTGACCGGCTGTTTCCATTTCTTCTTTCTGTCGGGTCAGGCTGCTTTGCATGCCGTCCACATCTACGCTGTACAGGTATTCCGGCGTAAACCAAACCTCGTACTTGCCCAGCGGTTGGCCCACGATCCGGTCCAAGTAAACAGCGCCTGCATCCTGTGCCGCCAGCACCCACTCCGCCAGCACCTGCGGGCTGCCATGCAGATCCGTCTGCACCGCAGCCGGGTCGTCGTCCCCTGCGATAAAATAAACCGGTACATCCGCCTTAATCTGCTTGAGGGTTTTAATCAACGATACCATCGGCGTATAGTCTCCGCTTTGGCCCACCATATCGCCCGTCATCACAACGGCGGAAAAATCCTTGCCAAACAACAGCGAACGCCACATATCCGCATCCAGCCCGCGTTCATCGCCGTGCAAATCGGAAATATGCAAAACGGTAAAGCCCACGTAGGTCTTATCCAGCGACATGACACGCACTTTTTCCGTAACCAGATCGGTTTGCTTGTTCATCGCCGTGTTGGTTAAAAGGCTTAGCACCGTAACTGCAAATATCACCGATAAAAGCAGGATCAGGCAACCTGGTCCGCGGCGTTTTCGCTCATTGGGTACAAAGATGTAGTAGTTTTTCCTGCGTCGCATATCCAAACCCCCAGCATGTTGTATTCTCATTATACCGTGATGTCGGCAGCCGACCGTTACGCCTTTCTAATCTTTATGTTACATTTCCGTTCCGATTCCAGCGCACGCATTTCCCTGCCCGGTTGACACCCGGTTTTGCTTTACACGCCCCCGTGAATATGGTATAAAGGTACGTCGGCGCGCATAAGCCGGGCGGCTTTGCAATGCGCGTTTCGGGAGGCGTATGGCATGAAGCTAAAAAGATCATACCGGTTCCTGCGCGGGGTTGTGCGCGTATGTACAAAACCCATGCGCGTTACGTGGACGCAGCCGTTTACCGGCGAGCCGTCCGTTTTTATCTGCAATCACGCGGGCGCGCTGGGCCCTATCCATATCTGCGCCCGCTTTCCGCTGGCCGATACCCTGCACCCCTGGATGAACGCACAGGTGCTCAGCGCTCGGGAAACGCCTGCCTATGTGCGGCAGGATTACTGGTGGGCGCCGGATTCCCGCTTCGCTCCCGTACTGAATTGTACACTGCCTTATATTGCCGCCGCGATCCTGCCGCCCATTTTGCGCACGACGCCAACGATTCCCGTTTATCACGATGCGCGGGTCATCCGCACCCTGCGGGAGAGCCTGCGTGTACTGCAAAGCGGCGAACACGTGGTAATTTTCCCGGAGCAGCCAGCCGGTTACCACGAGCATGAACAGCAGCTAAACCATGGCTTTTTACAGCTTGCGCCCGCATATGCACGGGTCTCGGGCAAATCCCTCGCGTTTTGGCCCGTCCATATCGATACGCAGGCGCACCGCTTCATTGTGGGTACTCCCTTATACTACGATACGTCAAAACCACTGGGAGCGCAATCCTCCGCCCTGCTGGCAGGTATGGCAAGCAGTATTCACCCCGAAAAAGGCGACCGGTAATCAACTGCCGGAACCATTGGGCACCTACCATCCGGGAACGGGGCACACGGTTGCTTCATTCCTCTGTTTTATGGTAAAATGAAGTGTTCATATGGAGTTATCAGACCATGCGGAACCCCGCTTGCGCGTTCCGCTGGCTGCAGCGATGCCAAAGGAGCGAACGCCCTTGCAACAACAGGAAAAGCAACGTACCTGGGCCAGCTCGCGACGGGTAATGCTGGTGATGATGTCGCTTAGCACCCTGTATAATTACCTGTATTCCATGTCGGTCAGCAGTGCGTACGGCCTTTTACCCATTCTGGGAGGCGCTTTGCTAATGACCGGCACCGTCGCCACCACCTATACACAGACCTTTCTGGGCGAAAACCGCAAATATTTGACCCACCGGCTGCGCGTACTGGGTACCCTGCTGCTGGTGGTTATGTTGCTGTTTTCCCTGATTCTTTTTACGATTTACCCCATTTTTACCACAACACCCTACGTATGGGCGTTGTTTACCGTGGTTCTGGTGCTTACCATGCGCGCAATCATCAGCCGCCGTCTGACTGCCGATGTTATGCGCGGGCGCATCGGCAAAGCCGGATTCATTTGGCTGTACGCCGGTTTGCAGATCGTTGCGGCAGGCGTGATTGCTCTGCTCTTTTTCCAAACACTGCCGGGTATTACCGCCTGGCAAACGCTTGGCGGTTATGGCTTGAGCCTGCTGCTGGAAAGTTACACCCACTGGCGGGAACGCCGCGTGATCGCCATGGAGCGAGAAACCGAAACGATAGACACGCAAATGGTGGAAAGCATAGACCGAGAGCTGCGCACCGTGCATGCTTACGGCGCGTATCAGCGCCTGCATATGCTGATACTGATGGCGCTACAAGTAACGCTGGTGATGGTATATACCTTTATCGGCATCACATCCGGCGAAATCATTATCGGGCTGGCGGTTTCCGTGGCGTGTACCATCATCATGCGCGAGGGTACGGATTTTATCTTCCGCCATCTTGGGCGGCGCAGACCCACGCAGCTTAACATGTTGTTGATCGGCCTGTTTTTGTGGTTTTACGGTCTGGTGCTGTTTTACCGCCAGCTTGGGCACATCCCCAACTTCATATTCAGTTACCTCATTCTCGGGCTGTGCTCCAGCGGCCTTTCGATATCGGTAACCAGCTTGGCTCAAATGGAGCGGGATATGACAGAGGTAGCCGAATACGGGCTGCAAAACCATATGCGCGGATACGACCGGATTCGTGCCGTGTATACCGAGATGGCCATTCTGTTTGGGCAGATGATCGCGCTGGTTTTACTGGCATTTTTGTGCCTGCCGGCCGGTGTCGATTGGACGACGCTGGACTTTACGGATATTCTGTCCAGCTTCCGTCCGCTGATGGTCGCACCGCCGCTTTTACTGTTGGTAGCCGCGCTTTTCAGTGTGCTGCATTTTCCCATGAATAACCGCCATTTTGAAAAGCTGAAGCGTTTTCTGACCCTACACGACGAAGATAATCCGGCGCTAAAAAAGCAGTTGGACGAAGTTGTGGTGAAAAAGCATAAAAACCGTTTTGGCGTAAAGCTGATCGTGCTGCTGCTGCGGCCGCTGTATTACCACCGCGTCATCGGTGTGCGCAACGCCGATGGGTACGAGGAGGGGTCCATTATACTGGTTAGCAACCACGGCGAGCTCTATGGCCCGGTGGTAACCAACCTGTATATTCCCATCAGTTTTCGCCCATGGTGCATCTCCAGCATGATGGAGAAGGACGTTATCGTCCGCTACATTTACGAAAATACGCTTATCCGCCAGAAATGGCTGCCGAATTTTCTGAAGATGCCGCTGACAAAAATCATCTGTCCCTTGTGTCTATGGGTTTTTAACAGCCTGGAAGCCATACCCGTATACCGCAGCAATCCGCGGGAGCTGATTAAAACCTTCCGCAAAACCATTGAAGCCATGCAAGCCGGCGACAATATACTCGTTTTTCCCGAACGCGGCGAAACCGAAACCCCCGGCCAGAAGGGATACGTCTCCGAAGGCGTCGGTGATTTGTATACCGGCTTTGCCATGATCGCACCGGTCTACTACCAAAAAACGCATAAGAAGGCGGTTTTCATCCCGATTTATGCCAGCAAGCGGCTGCGTACCATCAGTTTTGGACAGGGCATCGAATACCGGCCGGAAGAGCCCGCCACGCAGGAGAAGCTGCGCATTGTCGGCGAACTGCAAGCCGGTATGGAGAAACTGTATCAGGCGGAAGAACAGGAACTGTCACAGTTGGGAGCCCATAAATTCAACCGGCAGCGTTACCACTTGCGGCTGGCCGCACAAGAGCATCAGGCGCAGCAAATAGCACCGGATGCAGCGGCGCAGGAGGAATCCGGCCGTACCTAGCGTATATAACTATGTTTACTCGTCGCATGAACATTCCTGCCATTTTGCTACGCAGCAATGTTTTGCCAGAAATAAGGAGGAATACACCTCATGATGTTTGATCCGGTCCAGTTGGATCGCGACCTGCGCAGACGCGGCCAAGCAGCTGGTTTTCATTGGTCTGCATGGGTGGCGCTTGCCGTGCTCAGTGCGTTTTCCCTGTTTATGTACTTGTGGGAATTTGCCAATGTCAACAGTGATTTGTATAAACACGCCGTTATCGCCAGCGAGTTTGTCTTTACCGATTTACACAGCATTACCAGCCGTTTGGCTTATCCGGTATGGCACCTGCTTGTTGCGGCGCTATTTCAAATTGGCATGCCGCTATCGTGGGCAGCCGCCCTTGTATGCGCGGTTTGCAAAGGGCTGTTGTACTTGCTGGTGATACGCTATGTGACGGTTATGAGCAAAGGGCAGCTGACCCGCGGCGCCATTACCGTCGTCGCGCTGCTTATGATGCTGGTGACCCCTGTGCGCATCGCCGCCGTCAATGCGGATGTATACAAGGGTATCGGTTCGCCGACTGTATGGCATAATCCCACGCAGCTTGCGGTACTGGTAACGGCGATGCTGTGCGTGCCCTATACCGTACATTGCTGGTACGTTTTTGTAGCGCGTTTACCGCATGACGGTGCAAACGCCATGCTCCCCTGGCGTAAGGTAATTGTATTGGCCTTGCTTTCCATGGTCAGCCTCGCTTGCAAGCCCACCTTTATGCAGGCTCTCATTCCGGCGGCGGCCATCTTCTTTTTATGGCAGTGGATACAGCATCCGAAAAACAGCCGGTATTTTCTGCAAATCATTCTCGCATTCGTGCCTGCAGTCGCATACTTTATGCTGCAATACCTGTATTATACGGGTGTAGTTGTGCCCTACACAAGCGGCGTATCCTTTGGCGCCAGCTGGCAGGATGTTTGGCTTGCAATCCGCAACATGCTATTGATGTCGGCTTTCCCGCTGTTTGCACTGGCATGCAGCTATCAGAAGGGCATGTTTAAAAACGCCATACTTTCCCTTACGCTGCTGATGGTATTATTCAGCGTGCTGGAAGCTATGTTCTTCCGCGAAACCGGCGTACGCCTGAACCATGGCAACTTCAACTGGGCCAGCATGAGCTCCTCTTTCATGCTGTGGGTTGTCAGTCTGCCGCCGTTTGTAGATGCAATCGGCCGCTACCGGGAGCGTAGGCTATGGATGCTGAAAGCTGCGGATGACGGCTCCATCTCGTCCGGAACGCTTAGCAAAGTCCGGGCGGAGCTGAACCTACGTTCTGCAGCATTCTTCGTTAGCTTTGTACTGCTGCTCTGGCACGTGTATTCCGGCGGCTACTACATCTACTATCTGCTGTCTACCGGCAGCACATTCTAAAGCAGCGTTTTTCGCCATCACAAGAATAACGTTTTAACCCGGCGCAGTGCTTGCGCCGGGTTTTTTATGCAAGCTTTAGCGTTATAAATCCACCAGCTGAGCTGGTGAAAATGAATTGCTTTAGCTTTCAGACGTAGGGCGAAGCGAATGACAAGTTGTTTGCCGCCCAAAATATAAACGCATGGATTATGGCTCGTTTACGAGCAGTAGTGCAATCATTGTAATTGATAGATCGTTCAGTGCGTCTTGAGACGCGGCCAGTAAATTCGCCTTGAAGGCGCGGTGCATACCACCGGCTTAGCCGGTGGTTTTGATTTGGAGTGAAATCAGCATTTTTAACTTGTATTCACGTTGGCAGGCAAGGCATATCGCGTTTTCCAAATGACGCCGGTATGATATTCGCCTCATCCAGTGCTTTTACGCAAATATGGAGGTAGGAGATAGGCAAAACTGACTATCCAACAGCCGAAACCTTACGATTCCAGCAGTAATACGCCATCCGATTTATATTATTCATAAACAGTATCCACGGTTTCTTCTCTTTCTCGCGGATACATGATACAAGCCCGACGCTGATGACCAGCACCGGGCTTGTAAATTGCAATCGTTCAGGCACAGGTCTCCGCTTCGGGCTTAAAATACGCGGGGTATCGTCCCCGCAGCGTTTTTTCATCCAGCTTGCTGCGGTTGAGGTGTATGGTCAGTATCGCCAGTGCTTCTGCTTTATCGCCCTTGCGCACCGCCTCCAGCAGTAGCCCGTGATCCTTGACGATGCCGCTAGCATCAATGTCGATCAGGCTCAAGCTGCGCAGTCGGTCAAAATGCAGGGTCATGCCTGCCAGCAATTGTTGGGTTTGCAGCCGGTTGGTCAGCCGGAAAAACTCCCGGTGAAAATCGTTATCCAGTTCCATCAGTTTATCCAGCAGATGGTTTTCCAGATAAAACTTTTGTAGCTTCACATTGGCCTGCGCCACCGAAAAATCCAGCGTCGGGGCTAATTCGCAAGCTTGCTCGATAATTGCTTTTTCCAGTACGGTACGCAAGAACCGCGCTTCCTCTACCAGATCGCAATCGATCAGCGAAATGCGGCTGCCGCGTTGGGGCAGCACCTCCACAATGCGGGTTTTCCCCAGTTCAATCAGTGCTTCGCGGATGGGTGTACGGCTGAGTCCCAACGCTACGGAAAGCTCGTTCTCGCTGAGCATCATTCCGGGTTTTAACTCCAGCGATACTATACTTCGCTTGAGCATCCGCAACGCATAATCCCGCGCTGTTTCACTCGCATAGCGCTCGGTAATCGTCATGGCCCCGCCTCTTTTCGCAGGTGTTGCCGTACTACGCGGCTAGCCTATATTATACGTGGTTCTAATACCGGTATTGTACCATTGCCATACAAGTACGTCAATATACCAAACGGCTGTTTTACAGCAAGGGTAACGTTGGCACGGCGTTCAGCGTCAGCGGCGCGGTTTCGCCGCGAAGCAGGCGGTAGTAGGCGGCGCTGCCGATCATCGCGGCATTATCGGTGCACAAGCCCAAAGCCGGCATACAAAGGGTAATGCCCTTTTCCTCGGCCAACGCCTGCATACGCCTGCGCAGTAGTTGGTTTGCGCTCACACCGCCCGCAAGGCAAAGCGTCGTTAGCCCGCTATCCGTAATTGCGCGCATTGCGCGCTCACACAGGCTATCCACAATGGCTTTCTGGTAGCTCGCCGCCAAATCGGCTTTGGGCAGTTCCTGCCCGGCTTGCGTCAATTTGTGGCAGGTATTGATAAATGCGGTTTTCAGCCCGGAAAAGCTGAAATCGTACTTCCCTTCGGGGTTGGGATGCGGCAGTTTAAAAGCGCTGTCATCCCCTGTTTCCGCCAGCTTGCTCAGCAGCGGACCACCAGGATAGGGAAGCCCCAACACACGGGCGCCCTTATCAAACGCCTCGCCGGCCGCGTCGTCCACCGTTTGCCCCAGCAGGCGGTATACGCCGTAATCCTCCACCTGTACCAAATGGCTGTGTCCACCGCTGGCAACCAAGCACACGAACGGCGGCGTAAGCGCAGGCGTAGAAAGGTAGTTAGCGCTTACATGCCCCTCAATATGGTTTACGGGTATCAGCGGCAAACCCGTCGCATAGCTTAGCCCCTTCATACAGCTGACGCCTGTCAGCAAAGCGCCGACCAGTCCGGGGCCGTAGGTAACCGCCAGCGCATCCACATCCGCAAGGCGCATGCCGGCATCCGCAAGCGCGCGGTCAATCACACGGTCGCAGGCGTCCACATGCGCGCGGCTGGCAATTTCCGGCACGACGCCGCCATACAAGGCATGCACATCCACCTGCGAAAAAATGACATTGCTAATAATCGCGCGGCCATTTTCAATTACGGCAGCCGCCGTTTCATCACAGCTGGACTCCAGCGCCAAAATGCGCACCGTTTCCTTGCTGCGTACTGTTTCTATTTTTTGTTGCCGTTCTTTTACGGTATCTACCGGCATCTTATACACCCTTCTTTATTCTGCTGCGGTCACGGCCCGTAAGCCACCTGAGCCCGAGGATCACCGGCGCCCACAGCATAACAGCGGCGATCACCAGCGCAAACGCAAGCCCGACCGGTTGAATATAATCCGCAAACAACGCCTGCGGAAACAGCTGCATAACCTCCGTTGCAATATTGAAAATACCATCTGGAATAAACGTGTAATGCAGCCACGACCAGAAGCCGTTAAAATCCAGTGCCCCCCAGGCTAAAAGCCCAGCAAGCGAAAGCAACGCCAGCACAGCGCCGCTGTAATATCCGCGCCGGGCGGCTTTGCGCCGGCCTAAAAGCAGGCAAAGCGCCGATAGCAGCAGCGCGCCGATCGCCACAAGCGGCAACAGCGCATCCGCCTGCCGCAGCGCCTGCCGTACCGTTGCCATATGCTGTGCAAACGTCTGGGGAATAACCAGCGTGTGACCCCGGTAGGTAAGCGTGGGCTGCCATACCACTGTAACGCCGTTTAAATAATCCATGGTTTCGGATACGAACGCGTCCGCGTCGGACTGGTTTAAAATCCCGTACGCCACAATGTACTGGTCGATCCCTGCCTGAAAAAGCTGTTCATCTCGCACACGATATACAACCGCACCTAAAAACCCCGCAATAATCAGCGAAAACCCGCTGATAAAGCAAAGGAGGAATGCGATCGTTTTTCCTGCGCGTCCGCGCTTCTCTCTGGCGGGGTAACCGGCGGCGTTATTCATGGCGTCTACTCCATTTTCACTTTTTTACCGATCTTACTGCATCTTCAGGTACGCCGTAATAAAGCCGGACAGATTCCCGTCCATCACGTCGTCCACGTTGCCACTTTCAAAACCGGTGCGGTGATCCTTCACCATTGTATACGGCTGGAACACGTAACTGCGAATCTGGCTGCCCCACTCGATTTTCTTCATCTCGCCCTTGATGTCGCTCATCTGCTCCTCTTTTTCGCGCATATTCTGTTCCATCAAACGGCTTTTTAAAATTTGCAAGCAGACTTCGCGGTTTTGGATTTGGCTGCGCTCATTCTGGCACTGCGCCACAATACCTGTGGGGATATGCGTCATACGCACAGCCGAGTCGGTACGGTTAACGTGCTGGCCGCCTGCGCCGCCCGCACGGTACGTATCGATACGCACCTCTTCCATATTCACTTCAAACTTATCATCCGCAGGCAAAATCGGCGCTACATCCAGCGAGCTGAAGCTGGTATGCCGCCGCGCATTGGAATCGAACGGGCTGATGCGCACCAACCGGTGCACGCCGCGCTCGCTGCGCAGATAGCCGTAGGCGTTATCGCCTTCCACTTGGAAGGTAACACTTTTAATGCCCGCTTCGTCACCGTCCAACAAATCATTCACCGTTACTTTAAAGCCCATGCGCTCGCAGTAGCGCGTGTACATGCGAAACAGCATCTGCGTCCAGTCCTGCGCTTCGGTACCGCCCGCGCCCGCATGCAGGCTTAAAATGCAATTGCATTCGTCATACTCGCCGCGCATCAGCGTTTCCAGTTCCAACGCGTCCGCATCCGCACGAAGCGTTTCCAGCGCCTGCTCGCATTCCTGCCCAATTTCCTCATCCGGCTCTTCTTCCAGAAGCATCAGCATCGCTTCCACGTCGTCGCAACGGGCGTGCAGCTTGTCCACATGCCCAATTTTACCTTCAATATGGCTTACGCGGCGATTGACCGTGGTGGAACGCTCCAAATCGGTCCAGAACTCGGGAGCGTTCATTTCTTCCTTCAGCTCCGTCAATTCCTCGCTTAACCGCGGCAAATCAAGCGCATCCGCCGCCTTGGAAATGGTATCGCGCAGCGCGTTCAATTCCTGTTGGTACCGTTCGGTATCGACCATAACCTCTCCTTCAGGGGGCGCTGCCCCCTTACCCCTGCAAAAGGGCTAAGCCCTCTTGACTCCATTCATTCCCGTGCTTTGCACGGGAAATCCATTGCAAGCAAGATCAAATCTTCACAGCATCCTGCAAATATAAGTAATCTGCTTTAGGCGCTGCCCCCTTACCCCTGTAAAAGGGCTAAGCCCTCTTGACTCCATTCATTCCCGCGCTTTGCACGGGAAATCCATTGCAAGCAAGATCAAATCTTCACAGCATCCTGCAAATATAAGTAATCTGCTTTTAAGGGCGCTGCCCCCTTACCCTCGCAAAAGGGCTAAGCCCTCTTGACTCCATTCATTCCCGCGCTTTGCACGGGAAATCCATTCCAAGCAAGAGTAAATCCTCACAGCATCCTGCAAATATAAGTAATCTGCTTCTAAGGGCGCTGCCCCCTTACCCCTGCAAAAGGGCTAAGCCCTCTTTCATTCGTTTTCCCGCCCAAGCCAATATGCTGGTGTGCTCTTCTCCATTTTCCCTTTTACCCGCGTATTACGCGGGTAAAGAAGGGATTGTTAAGGGCGAAAGTCCTTAACCGCGGGGCGCGGGGGCGCGTAGCCCCTGCCGTTCCCTCGCCCTCCGCCGTCCCCCAGCGTCAGCCTGCGTTCTTCCCGCAGCAATGCTTGTACTTTTTGCCGCTGCCGCAAGGGCAGGGCTGGTTGCGGCCTACCGCACCGGGCTTGTTAATGTCCGTAGGCGCGCCGCCTTTTTTGGCCTGTCCGTTATCGTTAGGTTTACCGCCGGCAAAACCTTCCTGCGTTTTGGAAACATCTACGGCCTTGTGGCGTTCCGGCAGACGCTCTACGCGGCTCTGGAACAGGCGGCGCACGGTATCTTCGCGGATCATATGCACCATGTCGTTAAACATATCGTAACTTTCGGCATGGTATTCCTTTACCGGATCGCGCTGGCCGTACGCACGTAGCCCGATGCCATCGCGCAGGTCGTCCATCGCGTCGATGTGATCCATCCAATGACGGTCGATCGCATTGAGCAGCACTACGCGCTCAAACTCGCGCATGTCGATTTTCAGCGCCGTCAGCATTTCTTCGCGCTCGGAATAGAAAGCCTCCGCATCCTGATACAGCAAAGTGATCAGCTCGTTCGGCTCTTCCATTTCCTTGATTTTATCGGCATACTTGTCGAAAGTGCCGGGTTTCAGGCAAAGCACTTCCAGATACTCTTTTGCGTCGTCGATGCTCCAGTCAAAGCTGCCATCACCGGTAAAATTACGTTCGGCAGTAGCGTCAATCATCGCATGCACCATGTTGATGATAGTCTGGCGCATGTTATCGCCCTTGAGGATTTCGCCGCGCTGGCCGTAAATCAGCTCACGCTGTTTATTCATCACATCGTCGTACTGCAAAACAGATTTACGGATGTCGTAGTTACGGCCTTCAATACGCTTTTGCGCGGATTCGATCTGCTTGGTCAGCATACCCGCTTCCAGCGGCTGATCCTCGTCCAGCCCAAGGCGTTCCACCATCGGCGCGATACGCTCGCTGCCAAAGAGCCGCATAACATCGTCTTCCAGACTGATAAAGAACTGCGAGCTGCCCGGATCGCCCTGACGGCCAGCACGGCCGCGCAACTGGTTATCGATACGGCGGCTCTCGTGCCGCTCGGTGCCGATGATGTGCAAGCCGCCCAGCGACATCACGCGCTCGTGCTCCGCATCGGTTTCTTTTTTATATTCATTAAAATACTGGTTGTAGGTTTCACGGGCAGCGCGCACTTCTTCGCTCACGTCCTCGTTGTGCCCAACCGCTTCCATGATCACTTCGTCCTGCAAGCCATCCTGCCGCATTTTTTTGCGTGCCAGATAATCCGGGTTGCCGCCCAGCAGAATGTCCGTACCACGACCGGCCATGTTGGTCGCGATGGTCACCGCGCCGACCGAACCGGCCTGTGCGATGATTTCCGCTTCTTTGGCATGGTTTTTCGCGTTGAGGATGTTATGGCTTACGCCGCGCAGATCAATCAGGCGGCTGAGCATTTCACTGGTTTCCACGTTTACGGTACCCACCAGAATCGGCTGCCCGGTCGCGTGGCGTTTCACAATCTCTTCCACCACAGCACCGAACTTGCCTTTGCGGGTTTTGTAGACCACATCGTTCGCATCATCGCGGATCATGGGGCGGTTGGTGGGAATCTGCACAACGTCCAGATTATAAATGCCCTGGAACTCTTCTTCTTCGGTTTTAGCCGTACCGGTCATACCGCTGATTTTGTCGTACATACGGAAATAGTTCTGAAAGGTGATGGTCGCCAGCGTTTTGCTTTCGCGGTTCACCTTTACATGCTCTTTGGCTTCAATCGCCTGATGCAGCCCATCGCTATACCGGCGGCCGGTCATCAAACGGCCGGTGAACTCGTCTACAATCACGACTTCGCCGTCCTGCACCACGTAATCCACATCGCGCTTCATCATGGAGTGCGCTTTAAGGCCCTGTAAAATGTAGTGATATAACTCAGCATTGTCCAGATCGGCAATGTTTTCCACATCAAAATGCCGCTGCGCCTTGTTTACGCCTTCCTCGGTAAGGGTAACGGCTTTTTCTTTTTCGGCGATGGTATAATCGTCTTCGTTTTTCAAGCGGCTGACAAAGCGGTCGGCCTTTTCGTACATATCGGTGGATTGGTCTCCCTGTCCGCTGATGATAAGCGGCGTTCTGGCTTCGTCAATCAGGATGGAGTCGACCTCATCCACGATGCCGAAAGCATGATCACGCTGCACCATATCCGCCTCGCGGATCACCATGTTATCGCGCAAGTAATCAAAGCCCATTTCGTTGTTGGTGCCGTAGGTCACATCGCACGCATAGGCCGCGCGGCGCTGCGCATTATCCAAATCGTGGGTGATAATGCCCACCTTCATGCCCATGAAGTGGAAGATGTTGCCCATCCATTCGCCCTGGAACCGGGCCAGATAATCGTTGACTGTTACGATGTGTACGCCCTTGCCGCTAAGTGCGTTCAAGTACGCGGGCAGCGTGGCGGTATGGGTTTTCCCTTCACCGGTTTTCATCTCGGCGATACGGCCCTGATGCAGGCAAATGCCGCCCATCACCTGTACGGGGAACAGGCGCTTGCCATCCACGCGCCAAACCGCTTCGCGAAACGCCGCAAACGCGTCGGGCAGCAATTCGTCCAGTGTAGTACCGCCCTGCACCCTGCCCTTGAACTCCGCTGTTTTGGCACGAAGCTCGCTATCGCTGAGCGCTTTATACTCATCCTCTTTCGCCAGCACCTGATCGGTGATCTTTTGCAGGCGTTTTACCTCAACCTCGTTGCTCTGGCCGAGTAATGATTTTACAAATTCTACAAAAGCCAAGGCCTTGTTCTCCTTCTGTCATGGGTTTTCAGTCGTAAGCCGAAAGCCGGAATTACGGCGCAATACGCCAATTGTGATTATAGCATGGGTTCGGGCGGTATTTCAAGCGTTACCGGCAGCCACAGTTGCATCGTAAAAAAGCGCGGAGCCTGCCGCGCTTGTGTTTGTACGGCATACTCCGCGTATACGGTTCGTATTTCCAAAGATTATTCACGGTTTTTTAACATGCGGCTTGCAGGGTGCTTTTGCCGTTTGCTCGCCCAGCGCCCTCGCCTGCTCTAAGGCAGCGTGACCGGCGATCTCCCCTTTTGCCTCCAGCCCGGTTACCGTTACTTCCCCGACCCTCGTCCAGTGAAGATAGTTCTCAATCGCGGCAAAGGTAACCCGCAGCGGATCAAACGCCGCCTGCGAATCATCCGCACAAACGGATAACAGCGCCGTATAGCCAATGGGCATTTGTTCCCGCAGCGGATGGTACAGCCGGTCGATCAGCGCCTTAAGCTGCGCCGTCATGGAATAGAAGTATACAGGCGTGGCGAACACCACCGCGTCGGTGTGCAGCAGTAGATCGTACACCTCGCCCATATCATCCCGAATTAAACAATCGGGATGGCTTTGGCAGTAATCACAGTGACGGCACGGGGCGATTTTCTTTTCCCGCAGGGCATACTTGGTTACCGCTGCGCCCGCTGCCCGCGCACCCCGGATGAATGCGTCTGCCAACATTTCCGTATTGCCGATTTTACGCGGACTGCCTACCAATACCAATATTCTCATCACGTTTCCCTCCGCATACAGTCGTCAACGTAGCGCAGGTGATTCCAGCCGTACCGGTTTGCAGGGCAAAAAATGTCCCATTCCTTGCTGCCCGGTAAAGCTGCCGTCTGCAAAAACAGGCTTGCCCCGCAGGTAAGTGGCGATTACACGCCCGTGCAGCGCCGTATTCTCCCAAATGGTATGGTCGAGGTTGCCGTGCATTTCCTTGGCATGCACCACACCATCCTGTTTGGGGTCGAACACCACAATATCCGCATCCAGCCCAGGGCACAGCGCGCCCTTGCGATCGTCAAGCCCAAACAGCTTCGCCGGGTTTGCGGCGCACGCCGCTACCGCCCGCGTAAAGGGGATGCGGCCCAGATTGGCCTGCGTCAGCATATACGGGTACATCGTCTCTACGCCGTCGCACCCGTTGGGGACGGTGGTAAAATCGCCCTCCCGTCCGTCCGGCAGGCGGATGCCATAATCCTTCTCTGCTTGTGTAAAGGGACAATGATCGGTTGCAACGGTAGCGATATCCCCACGCAGCAACCCCGCCCACAGTGCGTTTTGCGAGGGACGCCCCTTGATGGCGGGCGAGCATACATAATCCTGTCCGCGTTTTTCGCGGTATACATCACAGGTGAA
Source organism: Candidatus Limiplasma sp. (assembly GCA_963675655.1). GTDB lineage: Bacteria > Bacillota > Clostridia > Christensenellales > Aristaeellaceae > CAXXOK01. The sequence continues at coordinate 1,951,873 of OY776489.1, read as the reverse complement.
ATTCAGGTACTGCGGACAGGTTTCCGCAAAGATGGGATACCCCGCATCCCGTGCCTCGGTCACGGCGGTAACGCCGTCCTCGTCCGTCAGGTGCACCAGATACAGCGGCGCTTTAGCGGCTTTCGCAAGCGCAATGGCGCGGCGGTTCGCCTCGGCGGTTACTTCTTCGCTGCGGCTCATGTAATGCCACCACGGTTCTGTTTTGCCATCGGCAAGGTACTCCTTTACGCGCGCATCCAGCATGCCGCGGTTTTCTGCGTGTACGGTCACCAGCGCGCCGATGCGGGCGGTTTCCTGCAACAAGGTATACAGCCCCTCATCCGAAAGGCCGAAATCGTACACCATATACGCCTTAAAGCTGCTCACACCCGCGGCAACGGCAGCTTTCACGCTATCCAGCAGCTGCGGCGTGCTTACATCGCTTACCCCAATATGAAAAGCAAAGTCCACCGCCGCTTTTTCTGCCGCCATGGGAATCCGCTTTGCCAGCGTTTGCGGCAGCAGTTCGCCCGGCGCCTGCAGCAAATAATCGATTACGGTAGTCGTACCGCCGCAGGCCGCCGCACGCGTGCCGGTAAAATAATCGTCGCTGGTATCGATGCCGGAACATACGCATTCCAGATGCGTATGCGCGTCGATCGCACCGGGGAGCACAAGCTTGCCGCTTACATCCACCACCTGCGCGCCGTCTGCAGGCAGATTGATCCCCAAGGCGGCGATTTTTTCGCCCTCCGTTAAAACATCTGTCTTGTACATTCCTTCAGTAGTAACAACAGTACCGCCGCGAAATAAAAGCCTCATCCTCGTACACCCCTTTCGCAGGAAACATCTGTCCCCCATGCGTTGTTCTCTCTTTTCTATCAAAATCCTGTTTTTTGTATCGCCATGCAAGGCACCGTGGCCTCCAATGCAAAACGCAGAAACAGCGCTGCCTCTGCTATCCCCAATGCAGGGCAACCTCGTTGCAAAGGGATCAGCACCTATCTTATTCCACGCTTACGGGCAGTTCCTTCAGCAACAGCAGTTCCGTTGCCTGCTCCGGTAAGAGCAGCGCGCCCGCATCCCGATAACCACGCTTGCGCTAAAAATGCTGTGCATCCTCGTCCGCCTGCGTGCTGGACATCACCCGGCGATAGCCCGCGGCGAGCATGCGGCGCTCCCACTCCATAACCAGCGTGCGGCCATTTCCCCGGCCGCGTTGGTCTTCCTGCAGGTACAACCTATTCACCATTGGGATCTCATCCCAAAACAAGCCGTAGCGAAGCCATCCCGCAAAATGCGGTCCTTCAAATGCCAGCAGAACGCGCCCAGCTGAGAGGATACGCACCAGCTCGTCTTCTGCTATGTGCTGGTCGCAGGGAAGCAGCAAGCCGAGGTCGTCAACGGTCGATGAACGAATAGTGACCATCTTCGTCTCCTTTCGCTTCGTGCCTTTATCGCAGCTTCGTCCATGCGCTCCATTCGAACTTCGTTGCGAACGCCTCATCCGCCGGGCAAAACGGATACGCCGCCAAACGCTCCGGCTCAACCCACGCAACAGCGGTATGGGCGTGCAGGGCCATTGGCTCTATCGCTATGGCTGTTGCTTCCACAAAGGCAAGGTGTATCATTCTCCCGTCCGTTTCCACATCCATTTCCGTCAGGATACGTACGGGGGCCACCGCCAGTTCCAGCTCTTCACGCAGTTCACGCACAATGCAGGCTTCGTAGGTTTCTCCGGCTTCGCGCTTGCCACCAGGAAATTCCCACAGTCCCTCCAGCGCCGCCCATTGGCCTTGCGCGTCCACCTTACGGCGTGCGATTAAAATGTGCCCGCTTGCGTTGCGGATGACCGCGGCTGCTACGTCAATCATATATGCCCTCCAAAGCAAGCCTCACGAATGCAAGGCGCAAGCTCCCGCTTGCATCGTCCAAATATAATCTATCGGGGTTCTATTGCCCCTTACGATTTACCGCAATTTTAGAAATTCCGGCTCAAATCGTACTTATCAAAAAATGCCTTGCGGAAATCGCCAAAGCGATCCTCCGTAATAGCGGCGCGGACATCCTCCATCAAGCGCAGCAAGAACCGTAGATTATGGATGCTGGCCAGCCGCGCACCGGTAATTTCCCCAGCTTTGAATAAATGCCGTATGTACGCCCGGCTGAAGTTGCGGCAGGCATAGCAATCACAGTCCTCCTCAATCGGACCGAAATCGCGCGCATATTTCGCGTTTTTAATTACCAGCCGTCCTGCACGGGTAAAGCAGGTCCCGTTGCGCGCGATGCGGGTCGCCAGTACACAATCGAACATATCCACCCCGCGCATCACGCCCTCCACCAGGCAATCCGGCGAGCCGACGCCCATCAAATAGCGGGGTTTGTTGCCCGGCATATATGGCATAATGGTTTCCAGCATATCGTACATAATCGGCTTTGGCTCGCCTACGCTTAGCCCGCCGATGCCATAGCCGATAAAATCCATGTCCGCTAACACCTTGGCGCTTTCGATGCGCAAATCGTTGAAAAACGCTCCCTGCACAATGCCAAACAGCGCTTGTGTATCCGCACTGGGCGCTTTGGCATGGTGCGCCTTACAGCGCGCCGCCCAGCGGTGGGTACGCTCCATAGCATCCTTAGCCGTAGCATGGTCGCACGGATAGGCGGTGCATACGTCAAACGCCATCATAATATCGCTGCCCAGCGCGTGCTGAATATCCATGCTCACCTCGGGCGAGATAAACCGGCGGCTGCCATCCAAGTGGCTTTGGAAGGTCACGCCTTCCTCCTTGATTTTGCGAATACCAGAAAGCGAAAACACCTGAAAACCGCCGCTATCCGTCAAAATCGGCTTTGGCCACGCCATAAACTGGTGAAGTCCGCCCGCCTCACGAATCAAATCCTCGCCCGGACGCAGATGCAGGTGGTAGGTATTACTCAGGATAATCTCCGCGCCGATTTCCATCAGCTCCCGCGGGGTCATCGCCTTTACGGTAGCCGCCGTGCCGACGGGCATGTACACAGGCGTGTGGATATCTCCGTGGGGCGTGTGCAAAACGCCCAGCCGCGCACCGGTTTGGGCGCAGGTTTTAGTCACTTCAAACGTAAAATTCGGCATAGTGCTCCTTATTATCGCTATCCTATTGGTTTGGTTTAAGCGAAATACTCCCGTATCTTACCGGGTGGTTCCGCTATTGAATCGGCATGCAAATCAAGTGCTCACAAGCCATGTTCCTCCGGCTTTTCCACCGCTTCCAAAAACGCGTCAACAGCGGGCTGAAACGCCCTAAACGCCTTTCCTTCCGGCTTGCTGACAAACGTCATGCGCTCCTGCCGGGTCGGGTGCGCAAGCACCAGCACCGCACCCCAAAGCGCAATCGGCTCGCCCGGTTTGCCACTGCCATAACGCAAATCCTGTACAATGGGGTGTCCGGTTTGCGCCAGCTGTACGCGAATTTGGTGCTTTCGTCCGGTTTCCAGCCGGATATGCAACAGTGCGTGATTTTCTGCCTCGTCTCTGGCCAAGCACTGCCAATGCAGCACCGCTTTTTGCGCGTCCGGCGTGCCCGCCGTTGCCACGCGCACATTTCCAGTCGCGCTGTCTTTTAGCAGCCAGTCCGTCAGCGTGCCAGAAGGCGCAATATCCGCCCCGTAAACCACCGCCAGATACTCCCGCTGCATCGTGTGCGCGCGGAGCTGCTCGCTCAGCCGCGCCGCTGCTTTACTGGTACGTGCCAGCGCTACCAGCCCGCCCACAGGACGATCCAGCCGGTGTACGCAGCCCAGATATACCGCACCCGGCTTCTGATATTTTTCTTTTACGTAGCGCTTCATCACATCCAGCAGGCATTCATCGCCTGTGGCGTCGCCTTGCGTAAGCAGATTCGGCGGTTTTTGGACAATCAGCAGGTGATTATCCTCGTAGATTACCTTACACATCGGGTGTCCACCGCGCGGTTGCACCGCAGGGCAGCACCCCGCCCGTGGTTACCGGCAGTGCCAGCTCTTCCGAAACCACATGGCCCCTGCCGCGCATACACCGCTGCGCCACATTGCCCAGTACGCTTGCCGCAAAGCCGGTCGTATACCCATTGATCAGGAAAAACACCGGTTGTTCGCTCAACACCTGCGCGCACAGCTCCACCAGCCCGTACAGCTCGTTTTCCAGTTTCCATACTTCGCCGCCGGGGCCGCGCCCATAACTGGGCGGATCCATCACAATCCCGTCGTAGCGGTTGCCGCGCCGCAGCTCCCTTTGCACAAACGCTTTAGCATCCTCCACAATAAAGCGGGTGCGGTCTTCCGGTATTCCGCACAGGTCGCGGTTCTCCTTTGCCCACTGCACCATACCCTTGGCCGCATCCACATGCGTAACATGCGCGCCTTCCGCCGCACATGCCACCGTTGCGCCCCCGGTATAGGCAAACAGGTTCAGTACCTTTACCTCGCGTTTCGCCGCTTTAATCCGCTTGCGCATAAACGCCCAGTTGGCCGCCTGCTCCGGAAAAAGCCCCGTATGCTTAAACCCTGTCGGGCGCACATAAAACTTTAAATCGCCCATCGTCATCACCCAGCGCTGCGGTAATTTCCGCTGAAAATCCCACTGACCGCCGCCCGTTTCGCTGCGTGTATACCACGCGTCCGCCTTTTCCCACAGCTTCGGTTCGGCTTTTGGCCATATCACCTGCGGGTCCGGCCTACGCAGCACCACATCATTCCAGCGTTCCAGCTTTTCACCATCGCCGGTATCCAGCACTTCATAATCCCGCCATTGATCACATAGAAACATATTTCCTCCTCACAGGGGCGCTGCCCCTGTACCCCGCCAAAGGAGATGCATCCCCTTTGAAATCCCAGATTCGCCCGCTTTGCGGGCGCTTATAACAAAGAAAATCCATCAATATCAACTGCATAGACATGTTAGTATGGGTGTTTCAGCTACTTGCACATCATTAAGCAGTATGCGCTGCTCCTGTGCCCCGCCAAAGGGGAACCATCCCCTTTGGAATCCCAGATTCGCCCGCTTTGCGGGCGCTTATAACAAAGAAAACCATCAATACCAGCTGCATAGACATGTTAGTTTGGGTGTTTCAGGTACTTGCACATCATTAAGCAGTACGCGCTGCCCCTGTACCCCGCTAAAGGAGACGCATCCCCTTTGGAATCCCAGATTCGCCCGTATTGCGGGCGCTTATAACAAAGAAAATCCATCAATATCAACTGCATAGACATGTTAGTTTGGGTGTTTTTGGTACTTACACATCATTAAGCAGTACGCGCTGCCCCTGTACCCCGCTAAAGGAGAACCATCCCCTTTGGAATCCCAGATTCGCCCGCTTTGCGGGCGCTTATAACAAAGAAAATCCATCAATATCAACTGCATAGACATGTTAGTTTGAATGTTTTTGGTACTTGCACATCATTAAGCAGTACGCGCTGCCCCTGACCCCGCCAAAGGAGAACCATCCCCTTTGGAATCCCAGATTCGCCCGCTTTGCGCGCGCTTATAACAAAGAAAACCTTCAATACCAGCTGCATAGACATGTTAGTTTGGGTGTTTCAGGTACTTGCACATCATTAAGCAGTACGCGCTGCCCCTGACCCCGCCAAAGGAGATGCATCCCCTTTGGAATCCCAGCCATTGACTATGGTAAGGTTGTTCCTGCCATTTATGTAGTACTTGTCGTTTCATCCATACAAACTAATGCGATCGCAGTCGAAGTATTTGATCCCTTCACCATCCAAATAACACACGCCAACGGTTCTTGTTCCCATTCTCATCGTATTACTTCTCTATACATCTTCATTTGCCCTTTTAACCCCTTGCATAAACCGTTTTGGCCGTGCAGAGCACGGCCAAATGATAGGGCAAGGGCGATTGCCCTTGGCAGGAGTCCAGGGGGTGAAACCCCCTGGGGTTATCTGGACACGCTCAACACTGCGGTTTTTCCGTTTACATCCCATTCCTGGGTTACAGCGCCTTCGGCGGGCGCGCCCGCTTCCAGGCTGGTCGCCAGTACGCTTTGCATAATAAAGGCTTTGCCCGCTTCAATTGCGGCGGTCAGCTCGTTATCCGCCTGATAGGTAACCTGAATACGATCAGTAACGGCATAATCCGCATCCTTACGCATGGTTTGCAGCTTGCTGACCACCTCGCGCTGATACCCTTCGGAAATCAGTTCCGGCGAGAGGTTGCAATCCAGCACCACCGTCAAATCGCCATCCATTTGCGAGGCGAAACCGGGCTTATGGATCGCCTCGGTCAGCACATCGTCCTCGGCGAGGATTACCTGTGTATCGTCGATCGTGAAGGTTACATTCTCGCCGCGCTTAAACGCGTCTACCACTTCGTTGCCGTCGGCTACCTTCAGCCATGCGCCGATCTTGCCCAGCAACTTGCCGTATTTGGGGCCAAGGGTGCGCATTTGCGGTTTCAGGTTATAGGTGGTAAATGCGCGCGCATCATCCGTAAACACGACTTTCTTCACGTTCAGCTCGTCAGCGGCCAATTCCTCAAACGCTTCGCCAAACTTGGTGCCCTTCACATATAGGGCGGCAAGCGGCTGGCGCACTTTCAGATTGGCGGTGTTACGGCAGGCGCGGCCAAGGCTGATTACGTTCATCAGTGCATCCATCTGCTCGTTCAGCGCAAGATCAATGCGGCTTTCATCCGCCGTGGGGAACAGGCACAGGTGCACGCTTTCCGGCGCGTCAGCATCTACCGAGCGCACAAGGTTTTGGTAAATATCCTCGCTCATAAAGGGCACAAACGGCGCAATCACCTTGGTGAGCGTTGTAAGCACCGTGTACAGCGTAACAAACGCGGCTTCCTTGGTATCATCCATGCCTTTGCCCCAGAAGCGTTCACGACCGCGGCGTACATACCAGTTACTCAGCTCGTCCACAAACGAGGCAATCGCATTAGCCGGTTCGGTGATACGGTAGGCAGACAGGTCCTCATCCACCTGTTTCACCAGCTGGTTCAAGCGGCTGAGCACCCACTTATCCATCAGTGTCAGCTTCACATTGGCAATATCGTGCTCCTTAGGATCGAAGTTGTCGATGTTGGCGTAGAGCACAAAGAACGCATACGTGTTTTGCAGCGTTGCCATAAACTTACGCTGGCCTTCGTTTACTGCTTTATCGCTGAAGCGGGAAGGCAGCCACGGCGCGCTGTTGGTGTAAAAATACCAACGCACGGCGTCTGCGCCCTGCTTGTCCAGCACGCTCCACGGATCGACCACATTGCCGAGGTGCTTGCTCATCTTTTTGCCGTTTTCATCCTGCACATGACCCATGACGATGCAGTTTTCAAACGGCGAACGGTCGAAGATGAGCGTGCCGATGGCCATAAGGGTGTAGAACCACCCGCGCGTCTGGTCGATGGCTTCACTGATGAAGTCCGCCGGGAAGCGCTGATCGAACACATCCTTATTCTCAAAGGGATAGTGCCATTGCGCAAAGGGCATGCTGCCGCTATCGTACCAACAGTCGATTACCTCTGGCACGCGGTGCATTGGCTTTCCACACTCTGGGCAGGTGATCTCTACCTGGTCAATGTAGGGGCGGTGCAGCTCAATATCCTCCGCAACCGGCGTGGTCGCCATGTCGCGCAGCTCCTGCCGGGAACCGATTACGTGCATATGCCCATCTTCGCAAATCCACATCGGCAGCGGCGTGCCCCAATAGCGCTCGCGGCTGAGGCCCCAGTCCACCACGTTATCCAGGAAGTTGCCAAAACGCCCTTCCTTGATGTTCTCCGGCATCCAATTGACCGTGCGGTTGTTGGCCATCAGCTGATCGTGCAGCGCGGTCATGCGGATAAACCACGTCGAGCGCGCGTAATATAAAAGCGGTGTATCGCAGCGCCAGCAAAACGGGTAGTTATGGGTAAACGGCGCCGCCGCAAACAAAAGCCCGCGCTGGTTCAAATCCTCCAGCACTTTTTCATTCACGGTTTTAGTGTTTTCGCCCGCCCACGGCGTACCTTCCACAAACAGGCCCTGCGTATTCACCAGCTGCACAAACGGCAGGTTGTTATCCCGGCCGACGCGCGCATCGTCCTCACCAAAGGCAGGCGCGATATGTACGATGCCGGAACCATCGGTAAGCGTTACATAGTCGTCGCTAACCACATACCAGCCTTTTTCCCGCGGGTAGGTATAGCCGTCAAAGCGATAAAGCTGCTCGTATTCCATGCCGCACAGCTCGCTGCCCGCCATGGTGCGCACCACTTTGCCCTCGTGTGCTTCTTCACCGAAAACCGTATGCACCAGCGCCTCGGCAAGGAAGTACGTTTCGCCTTGCAGCACAAACTCGACGTATTTTTCATTTGCATTTACGCACAGCGCCACATTGCTGGGCAGCGTCCACGGCGTGGTCGTCCATGCGAGGATGTAGGTCTTTTCCTTGCCTTTTACCGCAAAACGGACAAAGGCGGATGTATCGCTGACCTCTTTATAGCCCTGCGCCACCTCGTGGCTGGAAAGCGCGGTACCGCAGCGGGGGCAGTATGGCACGACTTTAAAGCCCTTGTAGAGCAACCCTTTTTTCCAAATTTCCTTCAGGCTCCACCATTCGGACTCGATATAATTGTCGTGGTAGGTTACATACGGGTCTTCCATATCCGCCCAGAAGCCTACACGGTCGGACATATCCTCCCACTCGTGCTGATATTTCCACACGCTCTCCTTGCATTTCTGGATGAACGGCTCAATGCCGTATTTTTCAATGGCGGGTTTGCCATCCAGGTGCAAAAGCTTTTCCACTTCCAGCTCAACGGGCAGGCCGTGGGTATCCCAACCGGCTTTACGTAGTACATCCTTGCCCTTCATGGATTGGAAGCGCGGAATCAAATCCTTGATCGCGCGGGTTTCAATGTGGCCGATATGCGGGCGGCCGTTTGCCGTCGGCGGCCCTTCAAAGAACGTGAAACGCTCGTTTCCTTCGTGAATATGGAAGGACTTCTTCATGATGCCTTCCTTTTTCCAGAACTCGAGTACCTTTTTCTCGCGTCCAACAAAATCCATATCCGTCGATACTTTTTGATACATGCCTTTCCCTCCAGCTTGCTAGTCCGTATGAAAGCAGAAAAAAACCGTCCCCAATACGGGACGGAAACTTCTTTTCCGCGGTACCACCCATGTTGACGCGCTGCTGCACGTCCCCTCGCATGCCCTGTATCGGGAGCACCCGCAACGCCCTATGGTTCCCCCGTCAGGCGTTTCACTCCGGGGTGATCTGCCGCGTATCGTAACCGCCCCGGCTTCCACCGTCCCGGGTTCGCTATCGGTTGTTTGCTGCGCGGCCGTCCCCATCATCGCACTTGCGGTTCGTAATCACGAACCTGTTGCATTATACCTTTGAAAACGGTTTTTGTAAAGGGGTGGAAATCGCGTCATACCATTGATATTCTTTACTGCGGCTTTTTCCAGCTTTGCAGTTCCAGTATGTTACCTTCCGGGTCTTGTGCATAGATAAAAATAGCTTCCACCCCGCCGGGATATACGGTATAGATCAGCTCGCCATAGGGGCTTCCCCCTGCTTGGATCACGGCTGCCAGCGTTGCCTCCACATCCTCCACTTCAAAAGCAATATGGGCAAGGCCGGGTCGGTTTATCTGCGGCGGCATCCCCTGCGGGCACTGGTTGAACTGATAAATTTCCAGCGTCGGATGATCATCCCCATAGCCGGGCAGCAGCAGGTGTTCACCCGTGATGTGCGCATCTTGCAGATGCGTCAGTCGGTCTACCCAGTCGCCTTGCAAATCCCGCGTTTCCCCGATACTTTTACAATGCAAAACGGATTTGTAAAACGCAATCAGCTGCGAAGCATCCCGGGCAATGATGTTGGTATGTGCATAACGGAACATAACATGTCCTTCTTTCATTGCTGTTTTAAAAAAACGCCGCACCCGCAAACCGTATAAAACGGTACGCGGGTACGGCGACTCAATTTACGATTTTCAATCGTCCGCTTCGCTGTTAAAAAGCGTTGCTTTGCTGTTGATAAAGCCCTTTTGCTCATCCAGCATCGCTACGAACTTATCCCGGAAGCCAGTTGCGGAATCGCGGATTTCGGCCATCGCCGTTTCCAGCTCCGTTTTTTCATCCCCGGCTTTTTGCAAAATAGCATCGGCTTCTTCCTGCGCAACCTGCACAATATCAGCCGCTTTACGCTTAGCGTCTTCCACCGCGCCGTCCGCCAGTTTCTGCGCATTGAATAAGATGGATTCCAGCGTCTGCGACGTCTGGGCTACCACCGGCTCGGCCGGTTTTTCCACCACTTCGGGCTGCACAGGCTGCGCAGCGTTCGCCGCCAGCTCCGCTTCCCGGCGTGCCTTGGCCAACTCCGCTTCCAGACGGTCGATACGCTCCTGCATTTCAACCATTTCGTCACATATCTGATCCAGGTATTGGTCTACATCATAGGGGTCATATCCCGCGCCTTTGTAAGCAAACTCTTTCTGCTCAATGTCCGATACGGTAATGGCCATAGGTATTGCTCCTTTCAGATGGTTCTTTCACCGAACTGCGCCAAAGCGCGTATACAAGATAGGAAACCGCCCTTTGCGGTTGCTGTCTCCAAAAGCATCCACTCGCAGCCGTCCGTGGCCGCGCACCGATATAGCGTCGCCCGCTTCCACACGGGCGTCAGGCCTGAGGACAGGCGCATGGCGCAATTTCACATTCCCAGCGGTAATTAGCTCTGCCGCCGCGCCGCGCGAAAGGTGAAACCCTTCCGCCACAACCGCGTCCAGCCGCGGGCTTGCCACGGTACCGCGCTTAGCTTCTCCCGCCTGATTTTCCAGCGCAGGCATTGCGTCCAGCACACGCACGGAAAGCGAAATCCGGCCTGCCTCCAGCAAGCTTTGGGCAATCACTTCCGTAAGCGTTTTCTCCGCAAACAGGTATGCCTCCTGCGCAAGCAACACAATATCGCCAATGCGCGAGCGCTGCACGCCCAATCCCATCACGCTGCCGAGCAAATCACGGTGCTGTGGGGTCTGCGCTCCAAACCAGGTAATCTGCATGGCTTTTACCGGAAAAGGCTCTTCCCCGGTAAAGGGCGGCGTAAACCGCGCCATACGGCGCTCCGCATCGTCATAGCCGCCAAACAACACCACATCTACGTTGGCACGTTTGGCAGCCGCCTCGGCCAGCTCCGCCTCCGGCGGGGTCAGAAAAGGTGTAAACCGGCAGCGCCCCTGCCTGTCGGCCTGCTGGGCAATTTCCAGCAGGCGGCTGAAAGCGACGGGTGCTTCACCGGCATGCGCCATTACAGCAGAATGTTACGCAGCAACCGCAACAGCCAGTCCGCAATTTGCAGAATCAGCCACAGCACCAGCGGCGAAAGATCGAAACGGGATGCGCCCAACTTGGGAAATATCTTGGCGAGCCAAGCGCGGATAGGCGTTAAAACAGGCTCGACATACTTGCCAATCAGCAGCGTATACTTGTTTTCCGGAGCTAAGAGAAGCAGGAAAACATAAATAACCACTAACCAAGATGCAACATTGATCAAAGTGAGGATCACCGTAAAAATAACATTGATAAGTCCAACTAGCATAACAAATCCTCCTGCCGCGTATTTTATTCTCTATCTGTATTGCAGTAAAGTAAACTGGTTTTAACAATCATCCGCCGTAGCCGCCGCCCGCCATTCTACGCTGGGTACGGTATGCGGGAGCCTGCTGGGTCGGATAGGCCTGTGTACCCTGCGCCGGGTAGGCGCTGGTCTGCTGTGCGGCAAACCCGGTATTCGGCTGTGCAGGATATGCGGTAGTCTGCGCGCCTGCGTTTATCTCTGCGCGGTGGCGAAGTGTTTGCCCCGCCGGATAGCCGCCGCCGGGTTGCGCTGGATATGCGGTGGTTTGCTGTACCGGGTATGCACTCGTCTGCTGCGCAGGGTATGCACTGGTTTGTTGTGCGGAATATGCCGCCGTCTGCTGCGCGGCGTAGCCGTTTGGCTGCACCGCCGTATAAGCCGATGTTTGCTGTGCCGGGTAAGCGCTGGTTTGCTGCGGGCGATACGCCGCCGTTTGCTGCGCGCCCGGACCTGTATAAGCCGACGTATAGCTTTGCGTCTCCGGTGCCCCGGTGTATTTTTGCATTGCGGGATCCACCACCACATATACGGATGGAGACGAAATCAGATAGATTCCCCGCTGCGATATTTTGCTTAGTCTGCAGCCCAGCGTATAGGCTGCACCGCTGAGCATATCCACACAACGCTGCCGCTCGCTGTCGTTGGCAATAAATTCCATATTCAGGAATACCGACGCGTTAGCCTTGATGTACTCAATCACTTTCGTACACTCGTTCCGGCTGCGTAAAAGTACAATGTATTCCACATGCGCATACAGGTTGCCTTCCGGCCCACGCATCATGCCGGGAAACTGCAATACGTTGTTGGGCATCGGCTGGGTGTATCCGTTTTGCGCTGCCTGCGCGCTTAGCTGCGGCTGCGCAGTGGAGCGCAAATAACCTTGCGGTACGGAGGCCTGCTGCTTACGCGCCTGCTCCGCCGCCTGTTGCCGCCGCGTTTCCGCTTCGGCCTGTATATCTTTTTGCGAACGGTAGGGTACGCGGCCGCCGTACGGATCGTTGCTTTCCGCATTATAACGGCTGTTCGCGTTCTCGCCTGCCGTATCCTGGGCGCCGTCTTCCTCCTTGGGGTAACCACTCATCCGGCCGTATGCCTGCTGCGCTTCCGAAGAGGCATAGTACGCCCCTTTACTGGCTCGTCCGGCATTTGCGCCGTGGGTGAAACGTTCACCCCGCTCCGTCAACCAATCGTTGACCTTCTGGAACATACCCAAGCGTCGTACCTCCTGCTATGGTTAAGGATTCCCGCGGTATTTGCCCGCCGGCCTTGTGTGCTTCCGGTTTTTCACATTGCCCGTAGGCTCTGCGCGGCCGGTTTGCGATGTCCGGCATCTTTTCCCCGGCAGCCGGTTTAATAAAAATACCGGCCTTACCGTGTGCGATACAGCGCCGTTCCGACGCGCACCATCGTGGCGCCTTCCCGCGCGGCTATCGCATAGTCGTGGCTCATACCCATGGAGAGTTCCTCCATATGTATGTTGTCCATTGCCTCAGCGCGCAATTGATCGAACAAGGCGCGCATACCGCGGAAGTAGGCGGTGAGCTGATGTTCGTCGTCCGTAAAAGGCATAATGGCCATAAGTCCCGATATGCGCAAATGATCAAAATGCCTGACCTGATTTAGGAAGGGGCGAACCTCTTCCAGTGAAAGTCCGGCCTTTTGCGATTCCTGCGCAATATTCACCTGCACCAGCGCCGGTATCGTAAGCCCGCGCTGGTCGGCACGGCGCTCCACTTCCTCCGCGAGGGATAGCCTGTCCAGCGAGTGAAGCATCCATACTTTGTCTATTATATCTTTAACTTTGTTCGTTTGCAACCTGCCAATCCAATGTAAGCGAAATTCCGGGTCAATCTGCGAAAGCTTCGGTAGCGCCACCTGTACGCGGTTTTCGCCAATATCGTTGATTTGAAAGGCTTTCAGGGCGTTTATCACAGCGGGTGCAACCGTTTTGGTTACCGCCACCAAACGGGCGGGCGGCTGCTCCCGGTAAGTATTTTGTTGCAATGTTTGCAAAACTTCTGTCACGTTCCGGCGTAAATCGTCCGGCGGAACGTTCTGGGTAAGGCCGTCAAGCGGCGAACGATTGTCATTTTCCTGCATCGTACAAACCTCCTAGTAAAACAGGCGTACCGTTTGCCCCACGCTGAGCAACCCCGTTTGCACGGAAGAGATGAACACCTTATCACCCTGTCTGGACACAACGTTTACAGGAATGAACACCTGCGATCCGTCATCCCCGACACGTACCACGCCCTCCTGCCCGTTTTGCGTGTAAATCGCCGTTTTGGGAACGATCAACCCGTCTGCATACTCGCCCAGCTCCGCTTCACAGGTACGCATATACAGCACCGGCGTTACATCGCCCAAAATGGCAAGGCGTAATAGCAATTCTCCGTTGGCGCGTGTATAGCTGAGCACCCGCGCATCCACCGTGGTGTTGGAAAACTGCTCCAGCTTCAGCTTATAAGCGGTTCCTTCCACAGGGGTCCAAACGCTGTCGTCAATCAGCATTAAAACAGCATAATTATCATTTTGCACCAGCCGGTAAATATCCGTTTTGCCGCGTTCGGCCGCGTCCTCTTCCGGCCGCTGCCCCCCAACCATCGCCCGCACCTGGGCAGGTGAATAGGTTTGGAAGTTATCGGGCGTCAGTGCCGTTTCAAAACCATCGGTATAAAAGCTGATGATGCTTTCCTGTGTCGCGGCGCGCTGCTTAATCCAGCTGTCGATACGCTTTTGCTGGGTATCCTCATCGTCGTACAGGCGATTTAGCCGCGTATCGGAGGAATATTTGCTGCGGAAATACTGCTGGCGCTCGTCTATGGCGTCCTTCAATATGCTCTCTTCGTTAATCAGGTTACCGCGTGCGCCCTGTACCAGCGAGCGTACTTCCAGCCCGCGCTGCACCACGATGGTTTCCAGCCGTGTCATCTTCTGGTCATACGCGGTTTCGCTCGCCAGCAATGTTTGCTGATAATCCTTGATCTGGTCGCGGTAATCCTGCAGCGTGGTCAATTCCTTGCTGCTGTACCCGGTGGAATACACATAGCACACCACGTCGCCGCGGTATACCACGCTGCCTTCTTCGGCAATGTATTCTATGCTTTGCACGCTTTCATCGTCATATACGGTTTCGTCCCGCACGATCAGCGCATCGCCGTTATAGATCGTCCCCAGCGTACCTTCCGCGATAACGGCGGTCGTCGGCCGAGAACCCTGCATACTGTTGAGCAAATACAGCGCGCCGCCGATTAAAATCGCCACGATCCCCAGTGCCTGCAAAATACGCGTTAGTTTACTACGGTTTTGCCGCCGTTCTTTCCGCCGTTCCTTGCGCTGCTTACGGCGGTCTTTTTTCGCCTGCACCGCCGCCTTGGCCTTCTGGGTCGCCTGCCACTGCATCAGCTGTTCCGGGCTCATGCCCAGCTGTGCCGCCTGCCATTGCAGGCGCTGCTGCTCTTCCATCCCCTGGGTGTTGGCTCCCGGCCACATACCCTGCTGCCCCATCCCCTGTGCCGCCGCCATTTGCTCCGGCGTGGCGGTTTGCCAGGGGGGTTGCACCGGCTGCCACGCGCCGGTCTGCTGGGCGTTCATCGCCTGCATGGCTTGCCACTGTGCGGCTTGTTCCGGCGTCATGTTTTGCATTGCCTGCCATTGCGCGGCCTGCTCCGGCGTCATATTCTGCATATTCACATTTTGCTGCGGGGCGCCGTTTTGCATAGCCTGCCAGGCCGCAATCTGCTCGGGCGTCCAAGGTCCGTTACCGTTATTGCCCTGCATACCGCGCACCTCCTACCCCGCAAAGCGTAAAACAAAAATATGGCTTTCCCTGCATGTGTCTTTTTATACTTTCATCTATCCAATAGGAAACATCATTCAAGTTAAACAAACATCTCTCTGCTAAAAAATACGGTTTCTGCAAATGCGAGCATCCGTTTACGCGCCGTTTTCCTCAATGGCGCGCAGCCTTGCCAGCACACGCCGCTCCATACGGGAAACCTGCATCTGCGATACGCCCAAACGTTTGGCGGTTTCCCGCTGTCCCAGCCGGTCGCGGTAGCGCAGGGTCAACAATTGGCGCTCTTTATCGTCTACTTTGCTTAAAATCCAACTCATCCACTGCGATTGCTCCACACGCTCAAACCCTTCGTCCGTCGTGCCAAGCATCGCGCTTAAATCCGTATCGCTTTCTTCGCCGATCGGCGCATCCAGCGACGCGATATCCGTTTGATTGCGAATATCTAAGAGCATCAGCAATTCATCCGGCGTAACCTGCATGGCTTCTGCCAGTTCTTTCGCGCTGGGCTCGCGCAGCTGTTCCCGCTCAAATTGTTCGCGGATCTGCTGCATCTTATACAGTTTTTGCCGGGCATCCCGCGGCATACGCATGCCGGACGCCTTATCGCGCAGATAATTGCGCACATCGCCCGCGATGGTAGGGATGGCATAGGTCACAAAACGGAACCCGCGCGAAGGATCGAACCGTTCAATCGCTTTCATCAAAGCGATGCTAGCCACCTGTTGCAGGTCCTCACGTTCCACGCCGCGCCCCTCAAAACGCCTTGCCACCACATGGGCAAGCGGTAAGTAGCTTTCCACCAGCTCATCCCGAAGCGCCGGCGCACGCGTAGTTGCGTATCGTTCCAGAATCGGAACCAGTCGTTCGTCGTTCATGATGCACCTAATCCTTTATACCGGCAGCGAAAAGCCGATGGAGCCCACCCCGCAAGCATCGCACTGCAGCGACACATCCGGCATCAGCGTCTCCAACACTCCCCGCGTTATTTCCAAATCATTCGGCGGCACATCGGATGTGCCTCCGCTGCGCACCGCGTTCAGGCAGCAGTATAACCTGCCGCTCTCAATACGAGCGCGCAGTTCCAACCGTTCCGCCTTTACGGGTTGATGTAAGAGGCAATCGCAACATTCATCTGTTGCCGATCGGAGGTCGTCAATCAACCCGACATCCATACCCGCCAGCATGCCCAGACCGCTGAGCGCCATACGGGCCAGCAATACAAAGTCCTTATCCGCAGGCAGGCTGAGCATGATCTCGCCTTTATTATCAGCCAATTTTCTTACCCCTTTCGGTATCATCCAAAGCTACGAAACCAGCTTATCCTATCATATCCCAAAGCATTTTGGCAAGTAGCAGCCCCAAAACCACCAGCATCATCAGGCGTACCAGCCGTCCGCCGTGGCGGATGGTCATACGGCTGCCAATAAACGCGCCCAGCATGGCACACAGCCCTACCGGGATGCCCAGTAGGATCAACACATCGCCAGTAAACAGCAGGCTGACCAGCGCGGCCAAATTGCTGGCCAGATTCACCAGTTTTGCCGTACCGCTGGCCATTACTTCTCCCATCGAAAACAAATGTAAAAAAAGCAGGATTAAAAATGTGCCCGTTCCGGGGCCGACCAGCCCATCGTAAAACCCGACTCCCAGGCCAATTGCCAGCGCGATCCACCGCGTTGCGGCAAGGGTACGCTGCCGGGGTGTCCGCGCTGTTTTTTTGCGGCGAAGGGTAAACACCGCCGCAACCGGTATACAGCCCAGCACCAGCCCGTGCACGACGCGCGCAGGCAGCGTGGTCATCACCAGTGCGCCAATCGCGCTGGCCGCCAGCGCCCCCAGCGCCGCCGGGATGCCAATGCGCCAGTCGATTTTTCCGGCGCGCTTATAAGTTGCCGTTGCCAGCGTCGTACCCATCATAGCGGAAAGCTTATTGGTTCCGGCGGCCAACGCAGGCGGAAGTCCGGCCAGATAGTAAGCGGGCAGCGAAATCATTCCGCCTCCACCCGCAATGGCGTCAATGAAGCCCGCCAGCACCGCCAGCGGGCATACAATGAA
This sequence comes from Candidatus Limiplasma sp., assembly GCA_963675655.1. GTDB lineage: Bacteria > Bacillota > Clostridia > Christensenellales > Aristaeellaceae > CAXXOK01. The sequence goes on along the minus strand of OY776489.1, from coordinate 1,934,433 downwards.
AAACATAGCCGGTGTTAATGTCATACGGTTTCCTCCGTCGCTGCAACGGACGCTTCCGGCTGCGTGCCGCCCGCTACATCCCTGAGCAGCACAAAAAATATAAAGGTGCAAACCAGCGGGCTGAACGCAAAGAACCGCGCATCTTTCCCGCACAGCAGGCACATCGTACCCAGATTATATATAAGCACAGGCAAACACAGGAGCAGCGCACGCGTACCGCTGCGGCGCAGCGCACGCAGCGCAAAAACCAGCAGCAGTGCAAAAGAAACCCCAATATTGCCAAAGTACCACCCCAACAGGTTCAGGGAGAACGGCGCGGTAATCAGCGCTTTCAGCATCGCGCCAATATGGTTCAACCGGCCGTCGTATTTCGGCACCGTGAGCAGATGCCCCGAGTTACGAACGGTTATATTGGCGTCTCCTTCGTTATCCAGACCCCAAACCAAATCGGTTACCCCGTTTATAGCGGCAAAGGCGGTAGCCGGATCAGCCTTGATGGTGTTTCCCGTCATCCGCAGGATTTGCGTAAGTGTTGCATGGCTTACCACCCCGCGCGCCGTACCGAATTTGATGGAGTTATAGTTATGCAGCTGATAGCTTTCCCAGCTGGTTTCATCGGCCATGGCGTGAGTAAACGCGAGTGTTTCCGCGTCCAGCGCGTCGGGGTTTTGCGCACGCACATCGCAAATCACCGTCATCGGGATACCGATCGCTTCTTCCACCGTGTTATTGGGGTAGGTTATGGGCAACGCCGCATACAACGGCCCCCACACCAGCGCTAGCGAAGTCACCAGCACTGCTGCCGATGCAAGGGTGAACCGCAGCTGCCCGCGGCAGGTAAACAACACCGTAAGTAAAAGCGGCAGCGTAAAGAAAAACGCGTTATGTCGCACCATCGTCGTAAAAGCAAGTGCCAGCCCGAAAGCCACCGCATTGCGCCAGCTTCGCAGCCACCCGCCACGGCTGTAATATACATTTACCGTTTGCGCCATCAGCAGAATCACGCCGATGGTCATAGCGTTATCCTTCCATAAATACATCAGGGTGTTGCCTGCAATGGGCGACGCCGTCACCACGGCAGAAGCCGCAATAAGCAGCCACTTGTTTGCGCCCCACGCATGCAGTGTTGCCACCAGATAACCGAGTGAAAGGCTGAAAAAAACGCATTGCGCTAGCAGCGCAAAGGTATAGCTGGGCGACACCAGCACACACAGCCGCAACAACAGCGTATGGAATACCGGATGCCAGTTGGAATAGCTCCCCGTATTGGCCTGCGTCCACTGTACCGCCGAGTCCACCGATACGCCACCCGGATTGGCCGCCGCTAAAAACACCAGCAAAATCGCCATGCTTATGCCCGCGGCAGCAGCAAACACACCAAGTCGCAGGCGCGCACGGCTTTCCGGCGCGCTGCGCTTTCCCAGCGGACGAAGCGAGAGCCAGTTGAGCCCGGCATACAGCACTGCGGCAATCACAATAAACCATAAAAGCGCCGCCGCTGTTTCCGCCCCGGACTGAAAAATACCGCTTCGGCTTACAAAAGCGGCATACGCCAAATACGCAGCCAGGCATACCGCGCAGATCTGGTACCATACACGCTGCGCTTTGCTTTGCCACGGCCATGGAGAACCACGATGCAGGAAGCGGATGTTTTTCATGCAGATACGCTCCTTTTTCGTCGGCGGTGTGGAAAAGAGGGACAGGCAACGCCCATCCCTCCTGCAGAATACGAATTATTTCACGAATTCATGGTATATCGCGCGAATGGAGGATTCAAAATCACAGCTGTCCACGCCGACCAGAATGCTCAGTTCGCTGGAACCCTGATCGATCATACGCACGTTTACGTGCTCACGGCTGAGCGCCGAGAACAGTCTTGCGGCAGTGCCGGGATTGTGTACCATGCCACGGCCGACCGTGGCAATCACGCCCATGTCGTCATGAATGGTCAGGCTGTCTGGCGAAGTCAGCTCCATAATGCGAGTCACTATCTTATCCTTTACGGCCATCAGTTGCGCTGTTTCAATGACTACGCAAAGCGTATCAATGCCCGTGGGCAAATGCTCAAACGAAAGCCCGGATTCCTCAATCGCCTGCAATACCCGGCGGCCGAAGCCCCGTTCGGCGTTCATCATGGCCTTCTCAATCGAAATGACCGAGAAACCCAAACGGCCCGCCACTCCGGTGATGGTATACGGGTTCTTTTCCACCTCGCACTGGTGCGTAATCAGGGTGCCGCGATGATCCGGCTGGTTGGTATTACGGATGTTGGTGGGAATGCCCGCGCGGTGCACAGGGAAAACACTGTCCTCATGCAGCACGGTTGCGCCCATATAGCTTAGCTCTCGCAGTTCACGGTACGTAATGTTTTCAATCGGCAGCGCGCCCGGTACCAGCCGGGGATCGGCCATTAAAAAGCCGGAAACATCCGTCCAGTTTTCATACAGTTCCGCGCCCGCAGCCCGCGCGACAATCGCGCCGGTAATATCGCTGCCGCCCCGGCTGAATGTGCGAATGGAGCCGTCCGGCATGGCGCCGTAAAATCCGGGTACGACAGCATTGGGCACATCGGCCAGCATTTTCCCCATCGTATCGTTGGTCTTTTCGCTGTTAAATACGCCTTCCTGTGTAAAGAAGATGCAATCCTTGGGGTCGATGAACTGATAACCAAGGAAATTGCTGAGCAGCAGACCGTTTAAATACTCTCCGCGGCTGGCGCAGTAGTCCTTGCCTGCGCCGGCTGCCACATCGGCGCGAATCGCGTCCAAAGCGGCGTCCAAATCCAGCGTCAATTGTAAATCCCGTGCAATTTCGCGGTAACGCGCTTCCACCAGCACAAAGGCGGCTTCCCAGTCGCCGCCGCTTTCCCGCTGGTTGTAAACGTCATATAAAAGATCAGTTACTTTATCATCTTTGGCATTTCTCCGCCCGGGCGCGCTGGGTACAACGAACACGCGCCGCGCGTCCATTTGGAGTATATCCCGCACTTTGCGAAACTGCCCCGCATCGGCCAGTGAACTGCCACCAAACTTTGCAACGATATGGCCCATCCTATCGTTCCCCTCCTATATCCACCGGCCACACGGCCGTCTGTGGTGCGCTGTGCGGGGCGGTCATTTGCCGGAACCCCACAAATCTTAATTGTAGCCGAATCATAAGCGTTACGTCAATCCCTGTGGAAAAATCCTTCGGGCGCTTTTAGCCTTTGGCAGCGGCGCGCATTTGCTTCCACTCTCCGGCCAGTACCGCCATCATCGCCAGATCGGCATATTCTCCGTCCACCATAAACGCGTGGCGTTTTACACCTTCCAGCGTAAAACCCGCTTTTTGATAGCAACGTATGGCGCGCTCGTTAGCGGTTGCTACCTCCAGTGCTATACGCTCCAGCCCCAAAGTGCCGAAAGCATAATCCAGCATCAGTTTCAGCGCCTGTGTGCCGATGCCTTTGCCGCGTTTGCCCTCGTTGCCGATCACCATGGCAATTTCCGCATTGCGCAGCTTCCAGTTGATACTTATTAAATCAATCTGGCCAATGTAGACCTGCGTTTCCTTCTGGGCAATCACAAAATATGCCCCGTTCGGCCCCGCGTGGGTCACATGATCTAAAAAGTCGGCCGTATCGGCATAGCTTTGCGGCATCCAATAGCGGGAGCTTAAATAGCGCACACTGTCTGCATCGTTCACCCACGCGCGGATGGCCTGCATATCATCCTGCCGGTACTCCCGCAGCATAATGGTATCCCCGTACAGGTAAGGCATTCAGCTTCCTCCCCACTTTTTCAGGAGCAGCCCTTCCTTATCCCGGAAAGTGCCGCTCACGATCGCTATCACGTCCACCAGCCAGCCGATACCACACCACCCCGCCGTAAGCAGGAACATAATACCGGAGCCGATTTTCCCTACGTAAAAACGGTGTACGCCCCAAATGCCGAAAACGAAGCACAATAGAAACGCAATCCCCCGGCTTTTATCCGATTCGTTGGTGCGAACGTACACCGTTTGATACACCGGTTTTTCCACGTATACCACATGCTGGGACGGCTTTTCTACGTAAACGACCTTGGGCTCGCTTACTGGCGGCTCCTCTTTGATAAAGTCGGTGCTGCCGCAGTTGGGGCATTTTCGCTGATTATCAAAAATATGTGCTTTACAATAGGCGCAATAAGCCAACTTAATCACTCCGCTTCATCCCGCACGGGATGGATTACTCTTCTTCGCCCGGCCAGGACAGGGGGTATTCCTCCACGGGGTTATCCAGCTTCTGGCCGTTCTTTTTCAGCACGCTTATCAGGCTTTCGATGTTTTCCTGTTTGGTATAGGGGGTCGGAATAAAATCGTTGTATTTACCATTGCTGGAAATACGGGCCGGGATGATGATGAAGCTGTCGTTTTCACAAACGCCGTCCTTCACGCGCAGTTTTATTTGGAATACAAAGGTGCTCATATCATCCGGCTTGCTGTTGCCTGCAAAGCAGAAGTTGCCCAGCGAATACACAATATACTTACCCTTATATTCTTCTATGGGGTTTATGCGGTGACTGTGGTGTCCTACAATCAAATCCGCACCCGCGTCGATGGCCAGTTTCGCCAGCTTCTGCTGGTTCGTATTGGGGTAATAGTCCTTTTCCGCGCCCCAGTGAAAGCTAATTACCACAACCTCGCAGCCCTGCGATTTCAGGGTTTTTACATCCTGGGGTACTTCATCAAACAGGCGGCTGTACTGGTCGAAGGTCTGGTATGCCAGCATACCCATTTTTACACCTTTCAGTGTGAAGATCAGCGGTTCGCTCTCGCAGTAGTAGCTAACGCCCGCGCCGGTCAGCGTTTCCTTGGTTTCGGCAAGCCCATCCTCGCCCATATCCAGCACGTGGTTGTTCTCCAGCGATACGCATTCCACGCCGTTATCCGGCAGCATGGACACATAAGAGGGATCGGCGCGGAACAGAAAGCTGTTGTTCAGCTTATTGCGGTTGCGCCCGGCGGTGGTCAGCGTGCCTTCAAAATTCAGCACGGTCCAATCGTCGTTTTCCAAAATATCTTTAAAATTACGGAACGGGAAGTTTAAATCGCCGTCCTGCTTATCCAGCTCCTGATCGAAGATGGACTCCCCGCTATATTGCACATTTTCGCCGATGGTAAAATCGCCCGTAAACGTAAGCTTCAATAAAATGGAGCCGTCCGATTCATACACGGGTGCGGAACGGTCAACCGTTTCCACCGCTTCGGATTCCGGTACCGCGGCATCGGATACGTCGCCGTCGGTAATATCCGTTCCATCCGAATCGAAAATGGTAATGTATACTTCCTGGTCGTCCTCCGTTGCTATGGCGGCAAGCGGGAGTAGCAAACAAAGCAGTAAAAACAGTGCCAGGGATTTGCGCAGCATGGGTACCTCCTTATTGGATCACGAAAGAAAAAACATACGTCGCCCATCCGGTGCGGGGCTTCATCCTCGCACCGGACGGAGCGGTAAAAATTACAGGCTCTCTACAAACGCCGCTATCCGCTCCAGCGCTATATCCAGCTGATCCAGCGCGGTCGCATAGCAGCAGCGGATGTGCCCTTCCCCGCACGCGCCAAACGCCGTGCCGGGCACGCAGGCCACTTCTTTTTCCATCAGCAGCCGCTCGCAAAACGCTTCGCTGGTCAGCCCTGTGCTTTTAATACTGGGGAAAACGTAAAACGCGCCCAGCGGTTCAAAGCAGCTCAGCCCCATCTTACGGAAAGCATTGTACATCAGCCTGCGGCGATGGTCGTAACTCTGGCGCATGGTTTGCACATCGGCATAGCCGTCCTCGCGCCCCTGTTTTAGCGCCTCTTCCGCTGCAACCTGCCCCTGCGTGGAGGCGCACATAATGGTGTACTGATGGATTTTCACCATTACATCCATCAGCGGCGCGGGCGCGCAAATATAGCCGACACGCCAGCCCGTCATCGCGAACGCTTTGCTGAAACCGTTGATGTATACGGTGCGTTCCCACATTTCCGGAAGCTCCGCAATGCTCGCGTGGGGTTCCGGCCCATAGGACAGCTCGCTGTATATTTCATCGCTGATCACAAGCAGGTCGTGGCGTACCACCACATCGCGAATCCGCTGCAGTGCCGCGCGGTCGATAATCGCGCCGGTGGGGTTATTGGGGTAAGGCAGAATAACCGCCTTGGTTTTCGGGGTAATGGCGCTTTCCAGTTCCTCGGCTGTCAGCACAAAGTTATGCTCTTCGTCGGTTTTAATCGGCACGGGTACGCCCCCGCCAAACACCACCGACGGGCGGTAACTTACATAGCTGGGCTCGGGCACCAGCACCTCGTCCCCCGGGCAGAGCAGGGCACGCATCGCCAGATCGATTCCCTCGCTGGCGCCGACTGTGACCAGTACTTCGCTTTCCGGGTTGTAGCTAAGGCCGTAGCGCGTTTCCAGATAGTGGGCAATCTCTTTGCGCAAAGACAGGCGGCCCCAGTTGCTTGTGTACTGGGTCTCCCCATCCAGAATGCTGTCGATAGCGGCATTGCGGATATGGTAAGGGGTTACGAAATCCGGTTCGCCCACACCGAGCGAGATCGCGCCCGGCATGGTTTGCACAATGTCAAAGAACTTGCGGATACCGCTTTTAGGTACGGCCGCGATATCCGGGTTGATGTAGCGGCTGTACTCCATCAGGGATTCACCGCCAGTCGCTTATCCGGCTGCTCGCCTTCGAAAATCACGCCGTCGCTCTTATAACGCTTGAGTACAAAATGGGTGGCTGTGCCGGTAACGCTGTCCAGCACGCTCAGCTTGGTGCTGACAAAGTACCCCAGCTCCTTTAAGGTATGCGCTTCTACCAGCAGCAGCAGGTCGTAAGCGCCGCTCATTAAATACACGGTTTTCACTTCGTCAAACCGGTAGATGCGTTTGGCAATCGCGTCAAAGCCCTCGTCCCGCTGCGGGGTTACGCGAACCTCAATCATCGCTTCCACGCGCTCTTTTTCGGTTTTATCCCAGTTGATGACGGGCGAATAGCGCAGGATAACGCCGCGTTTTTCCATATCGTCGATCATCGCGCCGATCGTTTCGGGGGTCTGCCCCATCATAACGGCAATTTTTTCAAGCGGTAGGCGACAATCCTGCTGAAGCAGCTGTAAAAGTTCAATCTGCATATTCTGCACAGGTAACGACTCCTTTCAAATAGACGGGTTTTCCGTCTCCAAACGGCTGCAGCGTGCCCCTGTGGGGGCGGCAGCCTGAAAATGAACGGGGTTTTTCAATGGCTTAATTAAAACAACCCGGTTATATTCCCCTGGTCATCCACGTCAATCCCCAGCGCCGCCGGTTGTTTCGGCAGCCCCGGCATGGCGATGATGTTGCCGGTAAAGGCGACCACGAAGCCTGCCCCCGCGCTGAGGCGGGCGGAGCGTACCGTTAAGGTGTAACCCTCCGGTGCGCCGCGCAGGGCGGGATTATCGCTCATGCTGTACTGGGTTTTAGCCATACATACAGGGCAATGGCCGAAGCCATCCGCCGTGAAGCGTTCCAGCGCTTTACGCGCCTCGTCGGTAAACTGCACATCGGCGGCGTGGTATACGCGCGTGGCAACCGCGGTAATTTTACCTTCCAGCGTATCTTCATCGGCGTAGGTGTAATGGGGCGCCGGTGCGGGGTTGCTATCGGCAGCCCGGCAGACTGCTTCTGCCAAACCGATCGCCCCCTTTCCCCCCTGCGCCCAACCGTCGCAGAGTTCGCAGGCCACGCCCTGTTGCGCGAGCGTATCGCGTACAAAAGCGATTTCATCCTGCGAATCGGTAATAAAATGGTTCAGCGCCACAACCACAGGCGTTTGCCATACAGTGCGGATGTTGCGCGCGTGGGATAGCAGGTTTTCCATACCCTTGGCAAGCGCGTCCTGCGACGGCTCCGCCAGCGCGGTCTTTGCCGCACCGCCGTGGTGCTTCAGCGCACGCAGGGTGGCGACCAGCACCACCGCGTTGGGCCACAGGCTGTTCATGCGGCATTTGATATCCAAAAACTTCTCCGCGCCAAGGTCTGCGCCGAAACCGGCTTCGGTTATCACATAATCGGCCATTTTCAGTGCCAAACTCGTTGCGGCTACACTGTTGCAGCCGTGCGCGATATTGGCAAAGGGGCCGCCGTGCATCAAGCAGGGCGTGCCATCCAGCGTTTGTACCAGATTGGGGTCAAACGCCTCGCGCAAAAGCGCGCACATCGCGCCTGCTGCACCGACCTGCCCGCAGGTAACGGGTTTACCGTTTGCGGTGTAGGCAACCACCATACGGCTCAGCCGCGCCTTTAAATCCTCCAGACTGGAGGCGAGGCAGAATACCGCCATCACTTCGCTGGCAGCGGTAATATCAAAACCGTCTTCGCGGGGGGTACCGTTCTTTTTACCGCCCAGCCCCTGCACAATTTGGCGCAGCTGGCGGTCGTTCACGTCCAGACAATGGCGGAACGTAACCTGCCGGGGGTCGATCCCCAGTTCGTTGCCCTGCTGGATATGGTTATCCACCATGGCGCAAAGCAGGTTGTTGGCGGCAGTAATGGCGTGCAAATCGCCTGTAAAATGCAGGTTGATATTCTCCATCGGCACAACTTGGGCATGTCCGCCGCCGGTCGCACCGCCCTTCATGCCGAACACCGGTCCCAGCGAAGGTTCCCGCAGCGCCAGCATGGCATTTTTAGAACAGGCGGTCATTCCGTCGGCCAGCGCCACGGAAACCGTCGTTTTCCCTTCGCCCGCGGGTGTGGGATTGATCGCGGTAACCAGAATCAGCTTGGCTTTATCAGGCATCGTCCGGTATTCCCGGGCGTTGATCTTGGCAATGTATTTCCCATACGGGGAAAGCGTATCCGGCAGGAAACCCGCCCTTTGAGCGATGGTTGCTATCGGTTCCAGTGTTGCTTGTCGTGCGATATCCAAATCGGTGGCCATCCCTGTACCTCCCAGCGTGAATGCAAGTGAACACAGTATACCGCATCACGCTTTATCTTTCAAGCGTTTGCGCATGGGGAAACCCAGGAGGATTGCGTGCGCTTACGCCCCGCCGCCACGCCTTTTGCCCCGCGGCATGAGGCGTGCCCCGTGATGCACAACGCCCAGAATGTCTGTAAATTTTCGGTAAATCTGTATCTCGGCAATACAAACAGCATCCTCCCTGAAACGTAAAATTAGGAAGGCACTACATGATCGGTTAATGATACACAAATTACAAACGACCGTTCCCTGCCGCATCCCCTTTTGCAAAGCAAAACGCAAACGAAGCCGGTTCGTTTGCGTTTCGCCGGGGCAGCGCCCCGCAGTTTCTTCTATTGTAATGGCATGCCACATTGCCGGAGGTTGCTTACGCCCATACCTCCTGTGCAATTTCCTGTATCAGGCGGATTTTGTCCCATTGCTGCTCCTCGGTGAGGATGTTTCCCTCCTCCGTAGAGGCAAAGCCGCACTGTGGGCTTAAACACAGCCGATCCAGCGGTACAACTTTTTCCGCTTCCCGAATGCGCGCGATGATCTGCGCCTTATCCTCCAACTCTCCCGTTTTAGAGGAAAGCAGCCCTAGTACCACTTTTTTATCGCCGTTTACCGCCGCCAGCGGTGCAAAGCCACCCGCGCGTTCCGTATCAAACTCCAAATAGTACGCCTGTACATTTTCCTGCCCAAACAGCGTAGCCGCCACTGGTTCGTACCCGCCGGAGCCTGCCCATGTGGAATGGTAATTTCCGCGGCATACGTGCGTGGTAATGGCCAAATCCGCCGGAAGCCCTGCAATGGCGTCGTTGTTCAGCCTGCCATATAAAGCCTGTACCGCTTCAGCCTGTGTGCCCTGCGCATTCAGAAAGCCAATCAATTTCGGGTCGCAAAGCATACCCCATGTGCAGTCGTCCAGCTGAATATTGCGGCATCCCAGCGCGTAAAACGCCAGTATTGCCTGATGATACGCCGCCGAAATATCGCGGTACAGGTCTTCCCGGTCGGGGTAGATCGCATCCACGGTTTCCGCGTTCTCATCCCGCAGCAGCTCCACCAGCAGTTGGGCAGGGGCGGGAATGGTTTGGCGCGCTAGTACATCGTCCCCGGCAATCGCTTTGAGGAAACGGTAATGTGTAAGGAACGGGTGCGCATCGGTAAACCGGATTTTACCGCACAGCCGTGCCGAATCGGCCCGCGTTTCTTCCCCATGAAAAAAGTATCCGTGCTTCATGGTCACATGCGCTATGCCTTCAAAACCCCAGAAGAAGTCCAAATGCCAGTAACTGCGGCGGAACTCCCCATCCGTTACGGCTTGCAGCCCCGCCTGTTTTTGTTTTTCCACCAGCTTGCGAATTTCCCGATCCTCCACCTCCGCCAGCTGCGCATCCGTCAGTTCTCCTGCCGCATGCTGCCTGCGCGCGGTTTTCAGCACCTGCGGCCGCAGGTAACTGCCGACCACATCGCAGCGAAACGGCACTGCCCGCTTTGCGTTTTGCATATCACTCATGGTTCATGCCCCTTTCCTTTTTGGATTGGGATCAGCTTACCATGATTGGCTTGTTATAGGGTAACTCCAACTTTTTATAGTTCGTTATCGATTTTTCCTATATCATCATCCGCGGGAACCGGCAGCCCATAGGCTCCGATTACCGCCTTTAATTCCCGCAGGTACGCAACCGCCGTCTGGCTCAGGCGCGCCTGATGATTCCCCACCCAGCCGATTTGTATATTCTCCTCCACCAACAGGGGGATCGCGGTAATGTTTTCCCCGTTCAGGTCCGCGCTGACCAACCCGGTGGAAATGGTATACCCGTTCAGGCCAATCAGCAGGTTAAACAGCGTTGCCCGGTCGCTGACATGGATGCTTTTCGGGCGGGAAACCGTGCTTAAAATCTCCTCGGAAAAATAGAAGCTGTTGTATTCGCCCTGTTCGAAGGATAGATACGGGTAAGGTTCCAGCTCCTCCAGTGTTACGGCTGTACGCCCCGCCAACGGGTTTTGGGTGCTGATGAAAATATGGGGTTTTGCCGTAAACAGGGGATGAAAATCCAGATGGCTTTCCCTAAGCAGCTTGCGGATTACCTTTTTGTTGAAGCTGTTCATATACAGAATGCCGATTTCGCTGCGCATCGCCTTCACATCCTGAATGATTTCATAGGTGCGCGTTTCCCGCAGGGTAATTTCATATTCCTCCGCATCCGTGGCGCGGATAAGGTTCACCAGTGCATTAACGGCAAACGCGTAATGCTGTGTGGAAACAGCGCACAGCTGCCGCGCGGGCGGCTTGTTGCGGTAACGCTGCTCCAGTAAATCGGCCTGCTCCACCACCTGCCGCGCATAACTGAGAAATTCCACCCCGTCTGCCGAAAGGGTGATGCCGCGGGGTGTGCGCACAAACAGCTCCAGCCCCATTTCCGTTTCCAGCTCCTTCATCGCACTGGAAAGGCTCGGCTGGGTGATATATAAATGCTTGGCCGCCTGATTGATCGATCCGCGGCGCACAATCTCAAGCAGGTATTTGAGTTGCTGAAGCGTCATGGTTATTCTCCTTTGTCGCCGGACTCCCCGGATACAATTTGCGCAAAGGGCACCACTGCGCTATCCGAAAGGGTAAACAGCAAACTGGCCATTTCCTGACAGGGCATGTCAAAATCAGCCTCAATCCACCGCTTGATCATACTCAGACACCCCATGATAAGGTATACATAGATGTATTCATTCACCGTTTCCGATTCTTTCAGCGGTACGCCTTTGCGCAGGTTGGAAAGCGACGCCTCCACAAAGCCGGACTGGAAAAGCATATTATCCTGCCGACACAACAGCGTACGGAAAATATCCGCGTGATCGCGTATATACTCCATTAGCGCTTCCAGGTAGGTTTCGCTCACGGCATCGGAATCGATTTTGTCCAGATGCTCCCGCACATGCGCTACCAGCTCGTTTTGTATTTCATCCAGCAGTGCGTATGGATCAGGATAATACACGTAAAAGGTTGAGCGGTTGATTTCCGCATTTTCACAAATTTCCTTCACATGGATTTTGCCGATCGGTTTTTCCTTCATCAGTTCCATTAAGCTGGTTTTCAGCAATTGTTTGGTTAAGCGCACGCGTTGGTTTTCTTTTTCTGCCATGGTGGTTCCCTCCCTGTTCCATTTTGCGTTCTTTACAAGTAATTTGATGGTTACCCAACACCTCCGGCAGAAGTGTTTGCTACATACCACTACAAAAACATCTGATGGTTGTGAAAACAACACCGTGTCTGTATTATATAGGTGACGGAGAGATTCGTCAATAGACCTGACAGGAAAGGATGTTACTATGATGAAGATATTTATAATCGGCGGAACCGGCCTGCTCGGCAGCGAAGCCGCCAAAGAATTGATTGCCCGCGGGCACAGCGTGCACTCCATTGCGTTGCCGCCGCTGCCGCCGGGCGCGCAGTTGCCCAAAGAGATGGAAATTTCCTTTGGCAACTATTTGGAGATGTCCGATGAGGAGCTATCCATAGCTTTCACCGGCTGTGACGCTTTTGTGTTTGCCGCCGGTGTAGACGAGCGTGTAGAAGGTTCCGCACCGATTTACGATCTGTTTAAAAAATACAATGTCGATCCGGTTCAGCGTCTGCTTCGGCTGGCTAAGGCAAACAGGGTAAAGCATGCGGTTATCCTCGGCTCGTACTTCTCCTATTTCCAAAAGGTAATGCCCAAAGAGAAACTAGCCAAATGGCATCCCTACATCCGCAGCCGTATCCATCAGGAAGCAGTCGCCATGGCCGAGGCGGGTGAAAACTTCGATGTTGCCGTATTGGAGCTGCCCTACATTTTCGGTTCGCAGCCGGGTCGCAAACCCGTATGGCTCTTTCTGGTGGAAATGATCCGTTCCATGAAAGGCGTAACCCTCTACCCGCGCGGCGGTACCACTATGGTAACCGTAAAGCAGGTTGGGCAAGCCGTTGCAGGCGCTGTGGAACGTAACCGCGGCGGCCACTGCTACCCCATCGGTTATTACAACATGACCTGGAAAGAGATGCTGAGGATTGTACACAAGTATATGGGGATGTCAAAAAAGAAGATTATCACTATTCCCAATTGGATGTTTACCCTATACGGTCGAAAAATCAAGCAACAGCAAATTGCCAAAAACATCGACGGCGGGTTGAACGCAGCCAAGCTCGCCCCTTTGCAATGCTCCCGCTTGTATATCGATAAGTCTCTCGGAAGCGAACCGCTTGGCGTAGCGCCGGACGATATTGACCGCGCGATTGGCGATTCCATACAATTATGTCTGGATATTTTGGACAGCAAAGTGGATGCCATCGCGATGAAAGGAGAATAATCGTGGATAAGCAACGCGTCTTTTTGACCGGCGCCACCGGAGGGATGGGCTTTGCCGGGCTTACGGAGTTGCTGCAAAATCAGGACAATCTTTCGCTCACCCTGCTGGTACGTGATACGCCGGCAGATCACGATAAAATAAAGGACCTTATCGGCAGCCCGGGGCTTACCGTTATCTGGGGCGATTTAACCAACTATGACGACGTCTATGTCTGCGTTAAGCAGTCGGATTTGATTTTGCACGTCGCCGCGCTGGTTTCCCCAGCGGCCGATTATCACCCCGAGCTGGCCATGAAGGTAAACTACGGCGGTATGCAAAACCTGCTGCGCGCCATCCGCGAGCAGGGCCGTATGGACGAGGTGAAGCTGGTATCCATCGGTACCGTTGCCGAAACCGGCGACCGTATGCCGCCAATTCACTGGGGCCGTGTCGGCGACCCCATTAAACCAAGCGTATACGACTATTATGCCGTATCCAAAATTGCCGCCGAACGGCTGCTGATCGAATCCGGGTTGAAGTACTGGGTCAGCCTGCGCCAAACCGGCATTATCGGTCCGGCGATGAGCAAGATCAAGGACGCTATTATGTTCCACAACGGGCTGGATAACGTGCTGGAATATGTATCCGACCGGGATTCGGGCGTGCTGCTGCGCAACCTGGCCCGTTTCGATGCTTCCGGCGCGCTTCCGGCGGAATTCTGGGGTCATATCTACAACATCGGCGGCGGACAGGCCTGCCGGGTAGACACCTACTCGATGTATCTGGAAATTTACGGAAAACTGGGCTTTACGGATTTCAGCAATGTGATTGAGCCGAAATGGTATGCCACCCGCAATTTTCACGGCCAGTACTATCTGGATTCGGATAAGCTGGAGGACTACCTGCATTTCCGCCACGACTCCATGCAGTATTTTTACGATGAGTACCTGAAAAATCTTGGTGCGACCGCTACCCTCGCGCGGGTGCTGTGCAAATTGCCGGGCGGTCAGCGCCTGATGGGGCGTATCATCAAAAAGACCTTCCGTAAAATTGCCCGTACTGAGCACGGCACGCTGCGCTTCATTGAAAACAATATGTCCGATGAGATCGATGCTTATTGGGGCAGCCGTAAAAACCTTGACGCCATCCCGGCGAACATAAACGACTTTACGCACTTTACCGATTGGGATCGGGTTATTAAGCTGGATCACGGCTATGACGAAAGCAAGCCTGAAAGCGAATTAACGCTGGAAGATATGCAAAAGGCGGCAGCTTTCCGCGGCGGTAAATGCCTGCGTACTGAAATGACCAAAGGGGGCTGGACCGACAAGTTACAGTTCCAATGCGCTTTTGGCCATACGTTTGAAGCCAGCCCCCGCTTGGTGCTGGAAGGCGGCCACTGGTGCCCCGTATGCGAGCGCGAAAGCTGGAACTATGCCGCGCGCGCCAAGGTGGACCCCTTCTTTGCGCAGGTATGGACCCCGCTGCACAGTGAGGGCGAACCGGAACATACCTACCCGAAAATCGTATCCGAGCTGGACGTATAACAGCTGCACTACCGGCCTATCCGCCCATGGTGAGAGCGCTTTCCCGCCTCCGCCCGGCATATGTAAGGACGCCCGCGTCTCATGGATGAGACGCGGGCGTTGTGTTCATCTTCTATGTTCGCTTTAAGAGGCAAGGCTCATAAAGCTCTGCGAAAATCTGTTTGATCCCACCGCTTATCAGCAGACCCCTTCGATTGTTTCATCGGGCAGGTACGTGCTTCCGCGGCGGATCATCGTCACGGGCAGCACAACGCGGCTGGCAACAACTTCGCCGGCAACAGCGTTTTGCAAAAGCGTAATGGCAGCTTTTGCCATCTCCCGTACCGGCTGGTGAATGGTCGTCAGCGGCGGAATGGTCAGGCAGGAGATGTTTTCATCATCATATCCGACAATCTTCAGTTGTTGCGGCACGGCAATTTTTTGCCGCGTGCACACCTGCAGCAGCTGTGCGGCAATCAAATCGCTGCTGGTAAAAACGCCGTCCGTTTCCGGGTGTTCCTGTAGCGCGGCGGTAAGTAAATCATGGTAATCCATGTTATGGTAATCAGCTTGATCCGTTGCGATAACATGGTACGCGACTCCCTTTTCCTCACAGGCGGCCACAAACCCCAAAGCCCGCTCGTCCGCAGGCATACACACGCCGGAAACACCGCTGATGTGTAAAAGGTTTCGACAGCCGCAGGCAATCAGTTCCCGGGCCGCCAGCCGGCCGCCCCGTGCGTTGTCACACTCCACCGCAGCGACGCCCTGTTCTAGTTCTCTTTCCAGCGTGATTATCGGGATGTGCGTATCCAGCAGTTTTTGTACGGAGAGCGCGCCGCTGCATAAAATAATGCCCGCCACACGGTTAGAAACGCACATCTCCAGATATTCGTTCAGTTTTTCTTGCTGCGGGGATGCGTTATACAGTAAAATCGTCAGCTTTTCCCTGGCGGCGGCAGCCTCCAAACAGCTGATAAGATCCGCAAAATAAGGGTGCTGGATATGCGGCACGATAACCCCCACCAAGCTGGAGGATTGTTTAATCAGTGACCGGGCTACCTCGTTAGGTTGATAATGCAAACGCTCCATCACCGCATATACATGTTTGCGGGTGTCTTCGCTGATGTAGCCTCTGTTGTTCAGCACGCGCGATACCGTGCCGATTGCCAGCCCAGCTTCGCGTGCGACATCTTTAAGTGTTGTCACGTTGGTTCGCTTTTCAGCTTATCCCCTTTCCTTTTTCGGTTACGGTGCATATACCGCAAACGCCCCGCCCTGCGCGCCTGCCGCATACAGCCGCCCTACCGCAAACCGTATCAAGAACGCAAGGCATGTAACACAGGTATACGAAGAACAAGGGCGCTCCGTTTCTTTTTCCGTAACGCGTACGGCAATTAAAAATAGCGATTGACCGTATGGTTAATAGTCATTCTCCGTTTTTGCCAGTATAGCAAATGAAGCAGAATGTGTCAATCGATTGATATAGTTATTTTTCATGATTATGTTTAAACTTGCAAAAATCATCCCTTTTCTAAAAGCAACAGCACCGCAACCTTACGGTTTCGGCGCTGTTACACATTCTATATAAAAATGCTATTCCTTCTTTTTCACACTTACAGAATCGCAAACACCAGTGGAATGGTTACCACGGAAAGAATCGTCGTCAGCGCGATCCCTTTAGAGATCAGCGTGTATTCCCCGCCATACTGCTGCGCCATCATCACGGTCATGCTGGCAACCGGCGCGCCCGTCATTACAATGCAAACGCCTAGCAGCACACCATCGCCAATTAACGGTTTCAAGAAAAAGCAGGTCAACACTGGCACGACCAGCAACTTGATGAACGAAAAAGCCAATAGTCGTGTGTCGGTAAAAAACTCTTTGATCTTCACATCCGCCAGCGAAGCTCCGATCACCATCATGCTTAACGGAGCCGTCAGGTTACTCAGGTATTCCGTCGGTACGGCAATCACCTCCGGCAAGCGGATATGCAGCAGATACACCGCCACCGCAATCACACTAGCGACCACGCCCGGGTTGATGATCTCGCGCATAGAAAACGAAGACTTTCCCGTCACAGGATCCGGCTGCTGCATCAAGGCAACACCATAGGTATAGATTAAAATATTGAACGGAATAATAAATACGGAAACATATAAAAGCGCGGAGCTTCCAAATAAAACGGCGACCAAGGGCAAGCCCATAAAACCGATGTTGGAAAAAACCGTCATCAGAGAATAGGCAGACGCGTCTTGCCCCTCGGTTTTAAGCAGTTTCGGTAAAATCGCGCCGATCACGAGCAGCATGGCAAACATGCCCACGGCGATAGCTGCGGTCATGAGTAATTCCGAGCCAGGAATGGTGCTATCCACGATAGCGGAATATAAAATCATCGCTGGATTTGCCACATTCACCACCAAGGAGGATAGCTTGCGACAGGTCGGCTCGTCCAGCAGGCGGATTTTCATCAGCAAAAGGCCGACCAGCATCAATACCAGAAAAATCATCAATTTTTGTGCAATCAACATCGTTTCGGTACGCCCCGATTCTTCTTTTCTCAGTCCGGTGCACGCTATAAAAGCCGACTGGTTTGCCGCAAAAAGGCTGTCCTCTCCCTGTGGCTGAGCCACAAGCAGTATCGCTGGTTCGTGTTTCCCTTGCGTTTTGCCACCACGTAAGGCGCCTCCACCCGCATCCCAAGCTGTACTGCTTCATCAGCATCCAACCAAAGCAGGCGCATCGGGAAAGACCATTTTGCCGTATCGTGCAACCGATAGCATATTCGCCTATCCGTCTAATCTTGTCAATACCTTTTCTGCGATGCTTATGAGTCAAGCCGTCCATTTCGGGCAAAAAACGGCTGGTTACGCCAAAAGCACACTGGTATGCCAGTATTTCTTTTGTTTTTTGCTTTTTCCTGTCAGGAGCATCGCGTAAAAATAGGCGTGCCTTATTCTCTGCTCCTTTATTCCCCGCTTGACAGGTTTTGGGTATCCGGTCATCATATATTGTAGAAAACCGTACAGTACAGAGCACAAAAAGTCAGGAAATGTTTTCCTTTCCGCGTTACACTAAGAACAGGAGGCAGGAAACATGGAGTGGACAGAGAACCTGAAACGCGCAATCGCCTATATGGAAACCCATCTGCTGGAAGAGATCGATATTGAGCAAGTGGCGGCCGCCGTGTATGTATCGCCCTTCTACTTCCAGCGCGGGTTCAGCCTGATGACGGGCTACAGTGTCGGTGAATACATCCGCGGACGGCGGTTGTATCTGGCGGCGCTGGATGCCCTGACCGGCAAGGACAAGGTGATCGATCTGGCGTATCGCTACGGCTACCAGACGCCGGAGAGCTTCACACGCGCGTTTTGCAGATTTCACGGGGTATCCCCCCTGCAAATCCGGGGCGACGCTACAAAGATCACCGTGTTTTTGCCCCTGACAGTCAATGTAACAATTCAGGGAGGAAATGCAATGGATTATACCGTAGAAAAAGTGGATGCCATACAGGTTATTGGCGAAAGCAGAAAGTTCGACGCGGAAAACGCATACCAAACCGTACCGCTGTTCTGGGCTGATTATAACAAACGCTGCACAAGCGGCGGAAACCCGCCCGCTTACCAGAAAGCGATAGAGGACAACCAAATCGGCGAATTCGGCATCTGCATCGATGGCGAACCCGGCGATAAGCAGTTCCGCTATATGATCGCGGGTCGTTATCAAGGCGGACCCGTGCCGGAAGGGATGGAGCTGTATACCCTTCCCGCGCTGACGTGGGCCAAGTTCCGCTGCGTAGGCCCCATGCCGGGCGCGCTGCAAAGTGTGAACACAAAAATCTTCAAGGAATGGCTGCCCGGCAACCCGGACTACGAAGTATCCGCATGGCTGAACGTGGAATGGTATGAAATGGGCGATACTACCGCTCCGGACTACGAAAGCGCTATCTGGATCCCGGTAAAGCACAAGTAAGCGCAGCCATGCCAAGCGGCAGGGAGCGCAGCCACACAACTAAACATAAGCAGACTGTTTGCAAAAGCAGTCTGCTCTTTTACTGTTCACATGCTGCATAACCAAAATAGCTGCGTTATGCGATGATATAACGATATCCACGTACAAGCAGCATGCCGCATCCCGCCATCTTACCATTCTCCGTTTTGTATTATTATACACTTTCATTTTCTTCCCTTCTATACGCGGCCTACCGTACCGATACACGTTTCCCCGCTTGCGCTCCTCTTGGTTTCGTCTTGTGCATTCATGCTTTCCCCATTTAACGCTTACACCTCCTTTTGCCTTACATGCAACGGTTTCCCTCGTTTCTTTTCTAAAATGTTTCTTGTCGTATTTACACGGTATTTACATAGAATTTTGAATGTTTATGCTCGTTTTCAGCGCAGGCTTATGCACGCCGCAGCCTGCCCAGAAAATTTTATTCGTATTTTTATGCTATTTTTTGTGTATTTGCTCTTGACAAGAAGGTATCTTTCCCATAATATATGTAGTTGAGTATGCGAACTTCGCATCGTCCGGCGAAAGGGGAGCATCGGATTGGACGGTTTGCTGAAAGGCGTTACGGTTTACCAGCGAGGAGAGCTCTGCAAGCGTGACATTGCGTTTCGTCAGGGCAAAATCACCAATGGTATTTCACCGGATCAGCAAAACGGTATTCCCGTTGTTCCTATTGATTCCATTGGAAATTGCATTGTATTGCCCGGTTTCGTAGATGTACACGTTCATCTGCGGGAACCGGGTTTTTCGTATAAAGAAACCATCCAAACCGGCACGCGCGCGGCGGCGCACGGCGGCTACACCACGGTATGCGCCATGCCCAACCTAAACCCCGCGCCCGATACCCCCGCCCATCTGGCGCAAGAGGAAGCTATCATCCGGCGGGATGCACTCATCAACGTACTGCCCTACGCCACCATCACCCGCGGGCAGCTGGGCAAAGAGCTGGTGGATTTTGCAGCGCTTGCCCCACAGGTTTGCGGCTTCTCCGACGACGGACATGGCGTGCAGAGCGATAGCATGATGCGGCAGGCCATGGAGAGCGTGAAAGCACTCGGCGGGTTGATCGCCGCGCACTGCGAGCAGAACGATCTGCTCCACGGCGGCTACATCCACGACGGCGCTTACTGCCACGCGCACGGGCATAAAGGCATCAGCGCGGAAAGCGAATGGCGCCCCATCGCGCGCGATGTACAGCTGGCCAAAGAAACGGGCTGCCGCTACCACGTATGCCACGTGAGCTGCAAAGAAAGCGTGGAGGTCATACGACGAGCTAAGGCCGAGGGCGCGGACGTAACTTGCGAAACAGCGCCGCACTACCTGCTGCTCTGCGATGAGGATTTGCAGGAAGACGGTCGCTTTAAGATGAACCCGCCCCTGCGCAGCCGCGAAGATCAGGAAGCGCTTCTAACCGGCGTGCTGGACGGCACCATCGACATCATCGCAACCGATCACGCGCCGCACTCCGCAGCAGAAAAGGCGCGCGGACTGGAAAAGAGCGCCATGGGCATCACAGGGCTGGAGTGCGCGTTTCCCGCGTTATATACCGGGCTGGTGAAAACCGGCAAAGTCCCCCTTACACGCCTGATTGAAATGATGACGGACGCGCCCCGCAGGCGATTCGGCTTACCGCCGATGACCTTTGAAGCGGGACAAACCGCCGACCTGACCGTATGGAATCTGGAAAAGAGCTGGACAATAGACCCCACGGCATTTTGCTCCATGGGGCACGCCACACCTTTTACAGGCACAACGGTCTACGGCACAAACGAACTTACTTTGGCAGGAGGCAAAACCGTATGGCAATGCTGAACCGCAAGCTGGTTATGGAAAACGGTGCCGAGTTTCTAGGCACAGGTTTTGGAGCCCATACCGACGCTATGTGTGAAATGGTATTCAACACCTCAATGGTAGGCTATCAGGAAATTGTAACCGACCCCAGTTACACCGCACAGATGGTCGTCATGACCTACCCGCTCATCGGTAATTACGGCGTGACCGACGAGGACAGCGAAACCCGCACCCCCACACTGGGTGCGCTGGTGGTGCGCGAATACAACGATCTGCCCAGCAACTTCCGTTACACCAAAACGCTCGGCGAGCTTTTGGATGAGCACGGCATCCCCGGTATTCAGGGGGTGGATACCCGTAAAATCAACCGCATGATTCGCAACGAGGGCAGCCAGCGCGGACTTTTATGCGATGCCGACACCCCGCTTGCAGATGCGCTTGCCCGCATCCGCGCTTACCAGCTGCCCCACGATGTGGTTTCCCGCGTCAGCAGCCCGAAAAAATGGTACGCACGCACGCCTAACGCCCAGTACAACGTCGTGTGCATCGACTGCGGCGTAAAGCTGAATATTATCCGCAAGCTGCGCGATCATCACTGCAACGTACTGGTCGTGCCCTACGATACGCCCGCCGAAACCATCCTCAGCTTCAAACCGGACGGTCTGTTCCTCTCCAACGGCCCGGGCGACCCGGAGGATGTAACCCCGGTTATCGACACCGTAAGAGCCTTGCGCGGCAAACTGCCCATTTTCGGCATCTGCCTTGGGCACCAGATGATCGCACTGGCCTACGGCGCCAAGACCTACAAGATGAAGTTCGGCCACCGCGGCGGCAACCACCCGGTGATGGATCTGCGCACCGGCAAGATCGAAATTACCAGCCAGAACCACTCCTTCGCTGTGGATGTGGATAGCTTGAATGGCACCGGACTCACCCTGACCCACAAAAACCTGCTGGATGAGACCGCCGAGGGCATGGAGTGCAAAGCCGACAAACTCTTCTCCGTACAGTACCACCCGGAAAGCGCGCCCGGCCCGCAGGACAGCACCTATCTTTTCGACCGCTTTATAGATCACATGGCCGGCGCCAAGGAGGGACAAGCCAATGCCTAAACGCACCGACCTTCACCGGATACTGGTAATCGGCTCGGGACCCATCATCATCGGGCAGGCGGCAGAGTTTGACTATGCAGGCACGCAAGCCTGCCTGGCCTTACGGGAAGAAGGGTACGAGGTGATCCTCGTCAACTCCAACCCCGCTACCATCATGACCGATACGCACATTGCCGATAAGGTATACATGGAGCCCCTCACGCTGGAATATGTCGCCAAGATTTTACGCTACGAGCGGCCGGACGCCATTTTGCCCGGCCTTGGCGGCCAAACCGGCTTAAACCTTGCCATGCAGCTTTCCCGCAAGGGCGTGCTGGATGAGTGCCAGGTGGAAATTCTCGGCACCAGCTTCGCCTCCATTGAGATGGCGGAAGACCGCGAGAAGTTCAAGCAGCTATGCCAGCGCCTCGGCGAGCCGGTACTCCCCTCGCAGATTGCCCATACCATTGCCGAGGGTTTGGCCGCCGCAGAAGACATCGGCTACCCGGTAGTGCTGCGCCCCGCCTTTACCCTTGGCGGCACGGGCGGCGGTTTTGCCGATAATGAGGCCGAACTGATCGCCGTGATGGAAAACGCGCTAAAGCTCTCCCCCGTGCACGAAGTACTGGTGGAAAAGAGCATCAAGGGCTTTAAAGAAATCGAGTACGAAGTGATGCGCGACCGCAACGATACCGCCATCACCGTCTGTAACATGGAAAATCTGGACCCGGTCGGCGTACACACAGGCGATTCCATCGTCGTGTGCCCCAGCCAGACCCTGACCAATAAGGAATACCACATGCTGCGGGACAGCGCACTGAAGATCATCCGGGCGCTGAAAATCGAGGGCGGCTGCAACGTGCAGTTCGCACTGGACCCCTTCAGCTTCCAATACTACTTAATCGAGGTCAACCCCCGCGTCAGCCGCTCTTCGGCGCTGGCCAGCAAAGCCAGCGGCTACCCCATCGCGCGCGTCTCCGCCAAGGTCGCGGTGGGCATGCTGCTTAACGAAATTCCGCTGGCTAACACCCCCGCCTGCTTTGAACCGGCGCTGGATTACGTGGTCAGCAAAATCGCGCGTTTCCCGTTTGATAAGCTGGATGGTGCCAGCAACAAGCTCTCCACGCAGATGAAGGCAACCGGCGAGGTGATGAGCATCGGCCGCACGCTGGAAGAAAGCTTGCTCAAAGCGGTGCGCTCGCTGGAGGTGGGCGTTTGCCACCTGTACAGCGCCAAGTTCGACGCCCTGAGCGCCGACGAGCTGCTAAGCTACATCCACGACGCGACGGACGACCGGCTGTTCGCCATCGCGCAGCTCATCCGGCTGGGGATTGATTTAAGCCTCATCTATAACCAGACGATGATCGACATGTTCTTTTTGGAGAAGATTAAAAACATCGTAGAGTTTGAAACCCAGCTGAAAGCCAACCCCATGGACGAAGCCACGCTGCGCGCCGCTAAGAAAATGGGCGTCAGCGATAAGTACATCGGCCAGTGCTGGGGCAAAAACGAGCGCGAAATCTTCCGCTTGCGCGAACAGATGAAGATACTGCCGGTTTATAAGATGATCGACACCTGCGCCAGCGAGTTTGAAAGCTACGTACCCTACTTCTACTCCACCTACGAGGAAGAGAACGAGTCCATCATATCCGACCGCAAAAAGATTGTGGTTCTCGGTTCCGGCCCCATCCGCATCGGGCAGGGTGTGGAGTTTGACTACTCCACCGTACACGCCATCTGGACGATTCGCAGCGCCGGGTACGAAGCCATTATTATCAACAACAACCCTGAAACGGTTTCTACCGATTATACAACCAGCGATAAGCTGTACTTCGAGCCTCTCACCGTGGAGGATGTGATGAACATTCTGACGCTGGAACAGCCGGAGGGTGTCATCGTCAGCCTTGGCGGGCAGACGGCCATCAACCTGGCCGAACGGCTGCACACCATGGGGGTTCACATTATCGGCACCGATGTAACCGCCATCGGCCGCGCCGAAAACCGCGATTCGTTTGAAAAAATTATGCGCGAGCTGGGCATTCCCCAGCCGCAGGGCGAAGCCGTAACCGATATTGAGGCAGGCGTAGCAGCGGCTGCGCGCATCGGTTATCCGGTGTTGGTACGCCCCAGCTACGTACTGGGCGGCCGTGCTATGCAAATCGTCAACGACGAAAAAGCCCTGCGCCACTACCTGCGCACCGCCGTGCTGCTGGATGAGGACGAGCCGGTGCTGGTGGATAAGTACATTATCGGCAAAGAGTTGGAAACCGACGCCGTATGCGACGGGGAGAATGTTTACATCCCCGGCATTATGGAGCACGTGGAGCGCACCGGCATCCACAGCGGCGACAGCATCAGCGTGTACCCCACCTTCAGCGTCAGCGAAAAAGCCAAGCAAACCATTGTGGATTATACGGTGCGCCTTGGTCTGGGCATCGGTATTCTGGGGCTTTACAACATCCAGTTCATTGTGGATAAGCAGGACAACGTGTTCGTAATCGAGGTCAATCCTCGCTCCAGCCGCACCGTGCCCTTCCTAAGCAAGGCAACGGGCGTGCCGCTGGCGGACATCGGCACCCGCGTCATGCTGGGGCAAACCCTGCGCGACCAAGGGATTACCGAAGTCATCGCGCCGGAGAAAAAACGCTGGTATGTCAAGGCGCCCGCTTTCAGCTTCAGCAAGCTGCGCGGTATCGACGCGTACTTGAGCCCGGAAATGAAATCCACCGGCGAAGCCATCGGCTACGATGATACGCTTAACCGCGCCCTGTACAAGGCCATGCTGTCCAGCGGCATGAACGTGAGCAACTACGGCACCCTGTTCGTCACCATTGCCGATCAGGATAAGCCCGAAGCGCTGCCCCTCATCCGCCGGTTCTACAGCCTCGGCTTCAATATCGAGGCAACGCACGGCACCGCGGATTTCCTGCGGCAAAACGGTATTCGCACACGCGAACGCCGTAAGCTGACCGAGGGGAGCGAAGAAATCCTCGAATCGCTGCGGCAGGGGCACGTAAACTACGTCATCAACACCCGCACACCGTGGAGCGACAGCCACCTAACCTTCGGCGCACAGCTGCGCCGCTGCGCGGTGGAAAACAACGTAACCATCTTTACCGCGCTGGATACGGTGCGGGTACTGCTCAACGTGCTGGAGGAGATCACCATCTGCGTCTCCACCATCGACGCCAAATAACCCCCGTAAAAACGCGGCGGCACGTGGCCGCCGCGAGAACATAGCTGCGCACGCACGCTGCGCCCCACTGGGCGCAGGCCGTACAGCACGGCACCAATAGAACCCGGGCGGATAGCAGGCTTATGCCTGCGCCCGCCACCAATACAGCCGGAGCAACCCCGGCGGACGGTTTACCCCTGTTCCGGGCACAAACCGGTCCTCCACCGCGGCTTCCGGCCCCCGGCAAGAAAGGGACGTTTATGCAATTTACACTGGTGGAAAACGCCGCAATCGCGCGCGGCGTATTTCGTATGACCTTGAAAGGCGACTGCCGCAGCATTACCCGCCCCGGCCAGTTTGTGCAAATTCAGGTGCCGGGTTTTTACCTGCGCCGCCCGCTTTCGGTATACGATTGGGAAGCCGCGCAGGACGGTTGGGTAACGGTCGTCTATAAGGTTGTCGGCCACGGCACCGATGCGATGAGCACGCTGGCATCCGATATGCCGATCGATCTGCTAACCGGGCTAGGCAATGGGTATGATATGGACTCCTGTACAGGGGATGCGCCGCTGCTGCTGGGCGGCGGCGTTGGCGTGCCGCCGCTGTACGGCTTGTGTAAGCGCCTGCTTGCGCAGGGCAAGCACCCTACGGCTGTACTGGGCTTCAATACGAAGGACGAAATCATCCTCCGGCAGGATTTTGAGGCGCTGGGCGTGCCTACCGTCATTGCGACGGTGGATGGAAGCGAAGGGCACAAGGGGTTTGTGACCGATGCGGCGGGCACGCTAGCTGGGCCGTTTGACTATGTATACACCTGCGGGCCGGAACCGATGCTCAAGGCTGTGTACCGCTTCTGCGAAACCCACGGGTTGGACGGGCAGTTCAGCTTTGAGGAGCGCATGGGCTGCGGCTTTGGCGCGTGCATGGGGTGCACCTGTAAAACCAAGTACGGCAATAAGCGCATCTGCAAAGACGGCCCCGTACTGTTCAGGGAGGAGATCATATGGTAGATACAAAGGTCGTCCTCTCCGGCATTACGCTGGATAACCCCGTCATTCCCGCCAGCGGCACCTTCGGCTTCGGGCAGGAATACCGGGACTATTACGATATCAACATGCTGGGCACCTTCTCCTGTAAGGGGATTACGCTGAAGCCGCGTTTTGGCAACCCAACACCGCGCATTGCGGAGGCTGCCTGCGGCATGCTCAACGCCGTCGGGCTGCAAAACCCCGGCGTGCACCATGTGATGGAGCACGAGCTGCCGCAGCTTGCCACCTACTTCCACAAACCGATCATCGCCAACATCAGCGGCTTTTCGCTGGAGGAATATGTGCAAATCGCCACCCTGCTGGACCCCCTGCCCCAAATCGGCTGGCTGGAGGTAAACATCAGCTGCCCCAACGTGCACGGCGGGGGGATGGCGTTTGGCACCAGCGCGGAAAATGCGGCAGCGGTGACCCGCGCGGTGAAAGCCGTGGCGAAAAAGCCGGTTTACATCAAGCTAAGCCCCAACGTGACGGACATCGTATCCATCGCCAAAGCATGCGAGGATGCAGGTGCGGACGGCTTGAGCCTGATTAACACGCTGCTGGGCATGCGCATCTGCCTGAAAACCAAAAAGCCGGTGCTGGCCAACACGACAGGCGGGCTTTCCGGCCCGGCCATCTTCCCGGTGGCGCTGCGCATGGTGTATCAGGTCGCGCAGGCGGTCTCCATCCCCATCATCGGCATGGGCGGGGTTTCCACCGCCGAGGATGTGCTGGAGATGATGCTCGCCGGCGCAACCGCTGTACAGGTGGGTGCGCAAAACCTTGTGGACCCGCAAGCCTGCGAAACGATCATCAACACGCTTCCGCAGGCGATGCAGAAATACCATATCGACTCGCTGCAAACAATCATAGGAGGTGCGTGGAAATGAACAAGGACGTAATCATCGCGCTCGATTTTCCCACGGCAAAGGATGTGTACGCTTTTCTGGATCGGTTTGAGGAGGAGAAACCCTTCGTGAAAATCGGTATGGAGCTGTATTATGCCGAAGGGCCGCAGATCGTCCGCGAAATCAAAGCCCGCGGTCACAAGATCTTTCTGGATCTGAAACTGCACGACATTCCCAACACCGTCAAACGCGCCATGAAGGTGCTCTCCAATCTAGATGTGGATATGGTTAACCTCCACGCAGCGGGCACCATCACCATGATGAAGGCCGCGCTGGAAGGCCTCACCCGCCCGG
Source organism: Candidatus Limiplasma sp. (assembly GCA_963675655.1). GTDB lineage: Bacteria > Bacillota > Clostridia > Christensenellales > Aristaeellaceae > CAXXOK01. Next base: position 1,907,335 of record OY776489.1, on the reverse strand, counting down.
ACGGCACGCGCCCACTGCTGATTGCAGTAACCCAGCTTACCTCCACCGGCGATGAACAACTCAAGCAGGAACTGCTCATTAACGCACCCATGGCTGAAACCGTCATGCACTACGCGGACAACGCCAAAACCGCCGGGCTGGACGGCGTGGTTTGCTCCCCGCTGGAAGCCGCGCAGGTGAAAGCCGCCTGCGGCAAAACCTTCCTCACGGTTACGCCGGGCATCCGCTTTGCCGATGCGGCAGCGGATGATCAAACCCGCATCACAACACCTGCCAAGGCTCGCACCGGCGGCAGCGATTATATCGTCGTCGGGCGGCCCATTACACAGGCAGCCGACCCGGTTGCCGCCTATCGCCGCTGCGTAACCGAATTCGCCGAATAAACCTGATGCGAGACTAACGGCAAACCCGCCGCTTTCATTTCCAAAGAACGATTAACCGTATAGAAAGGAAACGCTATGCAAACCGATCTGCAAACCGAAATTGCCAAAGCGCTGCTCTCCATACAAGCGGTGTTCCTGCGTCCGCAGGAACCCTTTACCTGGGCCAGCGGCATTAAAAGCCCCATCTACTGCGATAACCGCCTCACCCTCACCGCTCCCGCCGTACGCACACAGGTGGAAAACGGCCTGATGGAAACGGTGAAGCGCGAATACCCGGACTGTGAAGTGCTTATGGGCACCAGTACGGCGGGCATCGCCCACGCGGCCATCGTCGCCCACCTGATGAACCTGCCCATGGGTTATGTGCGCTCCGGCAGTAAGGATCACGGCCGGGGTAACCAAATCGAGGGCAAGCTGCTCCCTGGCCAGAAGGTCGTGGTGATCGAGGACCTCATTTCCACCGGCGGCAGCGTGCTGGAAGTGGTGGACGTGCTGCGCGAGGCAGGCGCGAATGTGCTGGGTGTCGCAAGCATCTTCACCTATGGCATGGCAAAGGGCGTACGCCGCTTGGCCGAAGGCAATGTGAAAAACGTAAGCCTGTCAAACCTGGACACGCTGGCGCAGGTCGCAGTGGATACGGGCGTCATCACCCCCGCCCAGCAGACCGCGCTGCTCCGCTTCCGCGATAATCCCGCCGACGAAGGCTGGATGGCAGGGCTGCAATAACCCCGCCACTTGCATATAAAGCTGCTTCGCGGTAAAACACCGCGCTTTACAACCGCCGTTTGCCGCGGCACTAACCCCCGTTCACTCACAAAACGAAGCCCCTTACCAAATTCACAGGGACAGGGAAACGACGCGCGAAGAACAGGTACGGTACACAGCGTCCCGGCATACTGCTGTGCCGGTACCACCATTCTCCGCGTCGCTAACACCCCGAATCCCCCTACCAATATTAAATTCACAGGGACAGGGAAACGACGCACGAAGAACCTGCGCGGTGGCGCGGTAGATTTTTATCAGGTTGCGACCGCGGAATCCGCAGAAATAGCAGCGCTATTTCAAGGATGACGCGACTGCAGGATGGTGAAAATACAACCGCCAACACGCGGGGAATTCATGCGGCATTTCCCTAAAAAGGAGGATGCGCCTATGCGCCACATGCTGGATGTTACCGACTGGAGCGTGGAGGATTTAGCGTGGCTGATGGATAAGGCCGACGATATTATCGCCCACCCCGATGATTACGCGCACACCATGGACCGTAAAAAATTAGCTTCCCTTTTCTATGAGCCCAGCACACGCACCCGGCTGAGCTTTGAAGCCGCCATGCTGGAACTGGGCGGCACGGTCATCGGGTTTGCGGACGCGGGCAGTTCATCCGCCTCCAAGGGCGAAAGCATCAGCGATACGGTGCGTGTAGTCGGCTGCTACGCGGATATCATCGCCATGCGTCACCCCAAAGAGGGCGCGCCCACAGTTGCCGCACAGTTTTCGCCTGTGCCCGTGATCAACGCGGGCGACGGCGGCCATAACCACCCCACGCAAACACTGGCCGACCTGCTCACCATCCGCCGCGAAAAGGGACAGCTGCAAGGGCTTACCGTGGGCATGTGCGGCGATTTGCAGTTTGGCCGCACCGTGCATAGCCTGATGAACGCCATGAGCCGCTACGACGGCGTAAAGTTCGTGCTCATCTCCCCGGAGGAGCTGCGCATTCCCGCTTACCTGCGGGATAACATGCACCGCGCGGGCGCGCCCTTCACCGAGGTGGAAAAGCTGGAGGACGTGATCGGCTCGCTGGATATTCTGTACATGACCCGCGTACAGCGCGAACGCTTCTTTAACGAGGCTGATTATGTACGTTTGAAAGACAGCTACATTCTCGACCCCGCCAAAATGAAGCTCGCGTCTCCGTCGCTTACGGTGCTGCATCCCCTGCCGCGCGTAAACGAGATCAGCCATGCGGTGGATAATGACCCCCGTGCCTGCTACTTTAAACAGGTGCTTTACGGCAAGTATATGCGCGAAGCGCTGATTTTGAAACTGTTGGAGGCGAGCGTATGAATATCGACGGCATCCAAAACGGTTATGTAATCGACCATATCAGCGCAGGTAAAGCCATGGTCATTTATCGCTTCCTGCAGCTGGATCAGCTGGATTGCAGCGTTGCGATTATCAAAAACGCTAAATCCCGCCGGATGGGGAAAAAGGATATCATCAAAATCGACGCCCTCATCCCTGTCGATATGAACATTCTGGGGTATGTGGACCCCGGCGTGACGGTCAACATTATCCGGGATGAAAAACTGGCCGAGAAGATGCATCTTTCCCTGCCGGAGCGTGTGGTAAATGTGATTCGCTGCAAAAATCCCCGGTGCATCAGCCAGATTGAGCAGGAGATTGAGCACGTGTTTGTGCTGACCGATGCGGAAAAAGGCACCTACCGCTGCCTGTACTGCGATGTGGCACATAAAAACGGCGAATCGCAGGCATACTGATTCTACCTAAGTTGTTGCATCTCTACCAATACAATTACAGCAGCGCCGCTCCTTTATCGGAGCGGCGCTGCTTGGGCGTTGAATCCCTTGTTTTATTACCATACTGCCAGCCTGCTCTGTTTCAATCCTGCGTAAGCGTCGTATTAAACGTAAAGGGGAAGTTTTCCGCCGTTTGCCGGATAAAGTCTACTTTATAACCAACGCCGTCCCGATGGAAAAACCCGCTTTCAGGCCGGATACGCAGATAGCACATACCCGGATCGTTTTCGTTGTTATGGCGGAAATACCATGCTGAAAATACTTCTGTCAGCCGCTGCCGGATGACGCTGTTTTCCGGTTTCAGCGGATGGCCCATGTTCTCCGCCAGGCCGCTGAACGCGTGCATTTTCCGCGCACAAAGCGATACCCGCGGCTCCAGCGCCGTCTCCTTCACCTTGCGGCTGGCCTGATGGGTCACGATGTAAAAGCAGCCGTGCGCCCACAGCGTGTCCACATAGCGCACGCTGGGCCCGCCTGCGCCTGCCGTTGCCAACGCAAATTGGTAGTCCCGGGCAAACAGATCATCCATGGCCATTAGCGCTTCCTGGTAGGCTTCCATCGGTTTATCGCCTCTCTTTTAGCTCTTCGTATTTCTCTGCCAATTATAACCATATCTTGTCTCCCGTACAAGATACATACCATAGCGTGTTGCAAGCGCGGCAGACACACCGCAAGCCAAAGCCATATGATCCTCCCACGCATACTTTTTATATACCAAACGGCGGATGCAAAGCCTTAGGCAATGCAATTTTCCTGTGAATTTGCGGTAAAAAACAGCGCGCTCCGGCAGTATCCATACACCGCCTTTCCGGCACCATTTTACAAAACCTTAAAATAAGCCGGAAAAGTCATTGACATTCCAAATGAAATGCAATACAATATCTATTGCATTCAAATGTTTCAATCAACTATATATTGTGTATACTCACTGCACAGTACAAGGCCTAATGCTTGGCAGGCGGCCTGATTATCATCGGAAAGCGGGGTCCATTATGATCAATCTGATTATCAAGCGTAATCGTACGTACGTACCCTTCCAAAAAGAGAAAATATCGCTGGCCATTTTCAAAGCGGCCAACGCCGTAGGCGGCGATGATTACGAAACCTCCGAGCGGCTGGCAGAACAGGTTGTCTCCATGGCGGAAGAACGGTATCCCGATGGGATTGCCGAAGTCGAGGGCATACAGGATATTGTAGAAAAAGTTCTCATCGAGGAAGGCCACGCCAAAACAGCCAAAGCCTATATCCTCTACCGCGAAAAACGCCGCTCGGCCCGCGAATCCAACGCGCTCATCGGCGCGACCATTAACATGTTCAGCGAATACCTGAACGATCAGGATTGGCGCATCAACGAGAACGCCAACACGCAAAAATCCATTAACGGTTTGAATAACTACGTGCGCGAAGTGTTTACCAAAAACTACTGGCTGCACGAAATCTACCCCGAAGAAATTCGCAGCGCCCATATGTCCGGCGAAATCCACATTCACGATCTGGGTTTCTTCGGCCCGTACTGCGCGGGTTGGGATCTGCGGCAGATTTTGGTAAAAGGCTTCGGCGGCGTGCCCGGCAAAGTCGAATCCAAGCCGCCCAAGCATCTGCGGGCATTGCTGGGGCAAATTGTCAACTCCACGTTCACCACGCAGGGCGAAAGTGCCGGCGCGCAGGCCTGGTCTTCGTTTGATACGTACTGCGCCCCGTTCATCCGCTATGATAAAATGGATTATAAAGCCGTTAAGCAGGCGTTGCAGGAGTTTATTTTCAACCTCAACGTACCTACCCGCGTGGGTTTCCAGTGCCCGTTCAGCAATCTGACGTTTGATATCGTGCCCCCGCGCACATTGAAAGATCAAAACGTCATTATCGGCGGTGAAATGATGCCGGAAACCTACGGCGACTTCCGCCCTGAAATGGATATACTGAACATGGCGTTCTGCGACGTGATGATGGAGGGCGACGCCAAGGGTCGCGTATTCACCTTCCCCATCCCCACCATCAACATTACCAAAGAATTCGATTGGGATAGCGCGGTGACCGATAAATTTATGCAGATCACCAGCAAATACGGCATCCCCTATTTCTCCAACTACGTCAACAGCGATCTGTCCCCCGAGGACGCGCTTTCCATGTGCTGCCGCCTGCGGCTGAACACATCGGAGTTGCGCAAGCGCGGCGGCGGCCTGTTCGGCTCCAACCCGCTCACCGGCTCTATTGGCGTAGTAACCGTCAACCTGCCGCGCATCGCCTATCTGGCCAAGAATGAAAACCAGTTCTTCAGCCTGCTGGAGCAGCGCATGAGCACTGCCAGCAAGAGCCTTGAAATTAAACGCAAGGTTATTGAAGAACAGACTTCCAAGGGGCTGTACCCCTATTCCGCCGAGTACCTGAAGGATGTGAAGGAGCGCACCGGGTCGTACTGGTTCAACCACTTCAACACCATCGGGCTGATCGGCATGAACGAAGCGTGCCTGAACCTGCTGGGACCGGACCACGACATTACCACCCCCGAAGGGCAGGATTTTGCCGTGCGTACCTTAGCGCAAATGCGTGCCTACATTCAGGATTTGCAGGAGAAAACCGGACACGTCTACAACCTGGAAGCGACCCCAGCCGAAGGCACCAGCTACCGCCTTGCCAAGAAGGACAAGGAGCGCTATGCCAGCATCATCACCGCGGGCGACAAGGTGCCTTACTACACCAACAGCTCCCAGCTGCCCGTAAACTACACCGAGGACATTTTTGAAACCCTCGATTTGCAGGACGAGCTGCAATCCCTCTACACCGGCGGCACCGTGCTGCACCTGTACCTGGGCGAGGAAATTCGGGATATAAAAGTAACCAAACGCCTGATTCAAAAGGTGTTCCAGAATTACAAGCTCCCTTACATCTCCATCACACCGACCTTCTCGGTGTGCAATACGCACGGCTACATTGCCGGCGAGCACTTCAAATGCCCCATCTGCGGGGAGGATGCCGAGGTATGGAGCCGCGTGGTCGGCTACCTGCGCCCGGTGCAAAACTACAACACCGGCAAGAAAGAGGAATACTCACTGCGTAAAAAGTATGTCGTTGGGGAATAACGCGGAATGAAGATTGCCGGAATCGTTAAAAGCTCCTTTGTGGACTATCCCGGTCAGGTAGCCTGCGTACTCTTTGTACCGCTGTGCAATTACGATTGCTTCTACTGCCATAACCGGCCGTTGATCCACAGCGCGCCCGAAGTCATGAGCGAGCAGGACGCGCTGGATTTTCTCAAAACGCGTATGGGTAGGCTGGACGCCGTCGTGGTAACCGGCGGCGAGCCGACCCTGCAAAAGGATTTGATTCCTTTTCTCACCAAGGTAAAGGCAATGGGGTTTCTGTTGAAGCTGGATACCAACGGCTCCAACCCGCAAGTTGTAAAACAGGTGCTGGATTTGGGTCTGTGCGATTATTATGCCATCGACTACAAGGCGCCTTTCCGCCGCTACCCAGAAATATGCGGCCGCGGTACAGATGCAAAGCCGACGCTGGACACCATTGCTATGCTGCAAAAGGCCGGGGTGAATTACGAGGTGCGCACCACCGTCGTACCCCAGCTTTCGCAGGAAGATTTGCTCACCATGGCGCGAGAGTTGCCCACGCTTCCCCGTTTCGTGCTCAACCGTTATCGTAAGCCAGAAACCTATTTGCCGCAGGATGAAGCGCGCGTAAACCAAACGCCGTATACGCTGCAACAGATCGAAGCCTTTGCCGAGGCGGTGAAGGCTGTACAACCTAATGTGACAGGGTAAAGTTTGCTTCCAATCCCGGATGAACGCGCTCTATGCGCTGCACGTTGTGAAACCATCATAAACCGGAACGGATGAAAACGTCTTTTATGTAGCCGTTCCCTGTGCACCCGGGAAGCAGCCCAGCTCAATCTCATATCTATCAAGCCGTCCGCTTTATCGCGGGCGGCTTTACTTATCCATGAATGTGCATGCTAGTGGAAAGATGCAATGCCTTTGCAGCGCTCCTCCCCTGTGTTTTTCCTATTTTGCATCGCCCGCAGCATCATCGGTTTACTTTTTACAATTCCTAATTTGCAAATGATAATCATTTTCATATTGACAATGGTCGCCCGCGTGTCTATACTAGATTTTGCAAATGCGAATCGTTTGCAATAAAATACTGGAGGCAAACCCATGAAAATGATCCTTTACAAATCTGTTGCCGTATTGCTTGCGCTGCTAACGGCACTTGCGTGCTTCGCCATGCCCGCAAGCGCCGAAGACGCCAAACGCAGCGTCGCCGTATCCATCGTGCCCCAACGCGCCTTTGTAAAGGCCGTTGCAGGCGATCTGGTAGACGTGGTGGTTATGGTTCCCGCGGGCAACAGCCCCGGTAACTATGAGCCTACGCCCATGGAGATGGAAACCTTCAGCCAGGCAAGCGTTTACTTCACCATCGGCGTGCCGACCGAATCGGCGAATATTCTGCCGCAGGCCGAGGATATGACTGTTGTGGATCTGGCCGCCATCGTCGCCGAGCAGTTCCCGGAGCGTACCTTCTCCTCCGGCAGCCGCGACCCGCACATCTGGCTTTCCCCCAAACGTGTAATGGTTATGGTGGATACGATTGCCCAAACGCTGGAGGCGCTGGACCCGGATCATGCGGATGTATATGCCGCCAACGCTGCGGATTATATTGCCCGCCTGACCGAACTGGACACATATATGACCACCGCCTTTAACACCATGACCAAGAAAGAGTTTGTGGTTTTCCACCCCGCGTACGGCTATCTGGCTGATGATTACGGCCTTACGATGATCGCTTTGCAAAAGGATGGCAACGAAGCCACCGCACAGGAATTGGCGGAAGTGATCGATCTGGCAAAAGCCGACGGCATCACCACGATCTTTTCCCAAGCCGAAATTGATAGCACGCAGCCCGACGCCTTCGCCGAGGAAATCGGCGGCACAAAGGTAATGCTGGTGCCGCTGGCGGAAGATTACATCCCCAACATGCTTAGCATGGCGGATGCCATTTCCGCTTCGATGCAATGAGCGGGGCCGGGCAATCCGGCTCTGTCGCCATCCATGTTGAAAACCTGACCGTTCGCTATGGACAGACGCCCGGCTTACAGGGCGTCTGTCTAAACGTGCGTCAGGGCGAATACCTGGGGGTCATCGGGCCGAACGGGGGTGGAAAAACCACACTGCTTAAGGCTATACTCGGCCTTACACCGATTACGCAGGGCGACATCCGTATATTGGGGCAGCCCATTGCACAGGGGCGCTGCCATGTGGGGTATGTGCCGCAGTTTTCAGCGCTGAACAAACGGTTTCCCGTTACGGTAGCGGAGGTGGTCGTGAGCGGGCGCATTCGCAAAGGAATTGCTCCTTTTTTTCGTTATCGCAAGGAGGATTGGGCCATCGCCCATACCATGATGCGCCGCGTCGGCATCGAGACTCTAAGTAAGCGGCAGGCCAGCGAACTGTCGGGCGGAGAGTTTCAAAAAATGCTGATTGCCCGCGCGCTGGCAACCCAGCCGGAAATATTGATGCTGGATGAACCAACCGCAAGTGTGGACGTCGCTTCTCACCGGTATATTTACGATCTGCTGGATGAACTACGCACAGAAATGACCATCGTACTGGTAACGCACGATTTGTTTTCCATCGCATCCCGCGTGGATAGCGTTGCTTGCCTGAGCAATACCCTGTTATACCACGGCGCGCCTACGCTGAACGCCACCGCGAGTGAAGCGGTTTTCGGCTGTCCGGTGGATTTGCAGGCGCTGGCAGCCCAAAGCAGGGCAAATCAAATGCAGACCGCAGGAAAGGAGCCGGTATGATACACGCAATTTTTCAGTATCAGTTTATGCGCAATGCCGTGCTGGCGGCGCTGTTTGCCAGCATCGTATGCGGCATTATGGGGGTCATCATCATCGAAAAGAAGATGGTGATGATGGCGGGCGGCATCGCCCATACTTCCTACGGGGGTGTAGGCCTGGGCTATTTGCTGGGGTTTGAGCCGATTCTCGGTGCATTAGGCTTTGCGGTCGTTGCTTCCATCGGGATCGGCGCCATGCGCCGCCGCGGCATGACGCGTACGGATATCCTCATCAGCCTTTTCTGGTCGCTGGGCATGGCGTCCGGCATTTTGTTCATCGCTCTGATGAACGGGTACCCGCCGGATTTAAGTTCGTACCTGTTCGGTAGTATACTCTCCGTAACCAAAACGGATTTATGGCTGATCGCAATTCTTGCCTTACTGGTCGCCCTCGCGTTTGTTACGCTTTTTGCTGACTGGAAGGTATATTTGTTTGATGATGAATTCTCCGGCATCGTCGGCGTAAACATCCGGTTTTTGGATAATCTGCTGATGGTACTGATTGCGCTGTCGGTTGTGGTGTTAATCCGCGTGGTTGGCATCATTCTGGTACTGGCATTGCTGACAGCGCCTGCCGCAACCGCGGAGCTGTTTACCCGCAGGTTTAAGCCGCGCGTGCTGCTTTCCATGCTCATCAGCGCTTTGTACAGCCTTACCGGTCTTTGGCTCTCCTATCAAATCAACATTGCTTCGGGTGCTTCCATCGTTATAGTTTCCGTTTTCTGCTACTTGCTTTTATTTTTCATCCGCCGCCGCAGCGAACATAACCAGAGCAGGGGCACGACCGTAGCGCCCTCCTGATGCTGCTGCAAAGATAAGGGCGGAAGCTGCTTTCCGCACACTTCCGCCCTGTTTATATTATCCTTTAAACACATTGCCATATATACACGGAAAACGCGCCGTCAGGACGCGCTATTTTTTTGTTGGCAGTCCGGACAGAGGCCGAAAATATCCAGCCGGTGCCCCTGAATGAGAAAGCCGGTTTCCTTGGCAAGCGCCTTTTCATACGCGCCTAAGGGGCACTGGGAAATGGGCAGCGTCTTTTTACAGCGCGAACATACTAGATAATGGCGGTGCGCATCACGATCTACCGTATAGGCCATGCGGTTATCGCCGGACAGCGTTACCTGTTGTAGCACGCCTTTTTTGCTCATTGTTTCCAGCGCACGGTATACTGTTGACAGGCTAATATCAATCTGCTCCGTTTTTAACGCCAGATAGATCTCCTCCGCCGTAAACGGTTTTACATCCGCTGAAAGAATCGCGAGGATCGCTTTGCGCTGCCGCGTGCTTTTTAATCCGCTTGCTTTCAGGCGCTCCTCATAGTCCCGCTCGTTCGCCATGCAGGTTTCCTCATTTCCCATACTGCCAGCTGGTTGTACTTCCATTGTATATCGTCAGCGTATCATACTTTACCATAAACATCAATCCAGCGCAGCAGAGCGGGAAGCAATTTGCTTCCCGCTCTGTGTGCGTTTTATTACACAACCGAAAAGGTTAATCCATCTTCTTATCCAGCGCCAGCAGCGATTGCAGCAGCACATTCGCGCCCTTGGTGCAATCCTCGGCAGAGGTATATTCCAGCTCGCAATGGCTGTGGCCGTCCACACTGGGCACGAAAACCATACCGGTGGGCAGCACATCCGCCACGAACTGCGCATCATGGCCCGGGCCGCTGTGCATTTTCAGGTAGGGATAACCGCAGGTTTTGGTGGCTTCCTCCACGGTATCCACCACCATGGCGTCAAATGCCACAGACTTGCGGGACCATGCTTCTTCATAGCTTACTTTGCAACCGACAATCTCGTCCGGAATGGTCTTGATGATCGCCAGCACCTGCTTGATGACCTCCGGGTCATAGTGGCGGGCGTCGATGGTGAATTTCACTTCATCCGGGATGATGGTGTGAATGTTGGGATGCGCGGAAATTTTACCGGTGGTGTACACCAGCGCAGGGTCTAGCTTATCCAGTTCGTCATGCAGGTACTGGATTACTTTCACCGCCGCGTAGAGCGCATCATGGCGGTATTTCATGGGCGTGGTACCCGCGTGATCCGCCTGCCCTACGAAGGTAAACTCGTAGTTGATCATCCCGCAGACGCCGTCTACAACGCCGATGTCGTAATGCTCCGCTTCCAGCACGGGGCCTTGCTCCACGTGCAGTTCCAGCATGGCACACTGCTTATCGGGCGAGAGGCGGTTGCTTTCCTCGCCCATATAACCGCTGGCTTCCAGCGCCTCGGCAAAGGTGTAGCCGGGCTTATCTTTTGCCTCGGAAGCCAGCATTTTGGCTTTGTCGAATTTATTGCAGATTACGCCGGAGGACATCATCGCCGGCTCGAACCGCGCGCCTTCCTCGTTGGTCCACACCATTACGGTAATCGGGTGACGGTGCGGAATTTTTTCCAGCACGATCGTTTCCAGCGCTTCCATCGCGGTCATTACGCCCAGCACGCCGTCGTAATTGCCGCCCTGGCGTACGGAATCCAAATGCGAACCGGATACGATGGCCTTCAGGGATTCGCTGCCGGGTACTGTCGCGTACATGTTTGCCATGTCGTCAGTCACGATCGTCGCGCCGATGGCTTCCATTCGCTTTTTAAACTCCGCGCGCGCCATCAGCGCCTCGGGGGAAAGTGAAAAACGGGTGATGCCGCCCTTGCCTGTATCGCCAAACTGGCTGAAGGTTTTAATTTTGTCTGTCATTCTTTCCAAGCTGCATTCAATCATGGGTAACCCACCTTGTATTGTTGGGAATTGCGCGGCGGCGGACATACGCAGCCGTTCGGAGCCGCAGCCATTCCTCGGATTCGCTTTGCACGGTTTTGTAAACTGGCATGGAAAAGCTGCTTACGCCTGTGCGGATTTTGGTAGCCGTTTGCCCGGAGCAATCGCCTCTGTCGGGCAAACTGTCAGGCACAGGTGACAGCCGACGCATTTGCCGCCGTCCAGCACAGGGCGGCGCTGCGCATCCAGCTTGATCGCATGGTGCCCCGCATCGTCGCACGATATGTGGCAGCGGCCGCAGCCCACGCACTTTTTACGGTTGAACTTGGGGTAGCAGATGCTGCCGCGGTCCAACTCCTCCGCCGATACAATGTTGCCAAGTGCGCGCCCGACCAACTGCGTAACGGATTGCATGCCCAGTTCATCCAGCTGCAAGCGCAGGCCCTCGATCATATCTTCAATAATGCGGTATCCATACTGCATTACGGCGGTCGTTACCTGTATGGTTTCGCACCCCAGCGCGATAAACTCGGCTGCGTCCTGCCAGGTTTCAATGCCTCCCATGCCGCTGACCGGCGCGTTTGCCAGCGTAGGGTTTTGCTTCATCGTCTGGATAAAACGAAGTGCAATGGGTTTAACCGCCTTGCCGGAGTACCCGCCAACGCTGGTACGCCCCGCCACATCCGGGCCGGAAGCAAAGGTATTCAGGTTCACATTCATCACGCTTTTGATGGTGTTGATGGCCGCAATGCCGCTCGCCCCCGCCTCCATCGCAGCGATGGCGGGTACTTCCATCTGGCCGAGGTTGGGCGTCATTTTCGCCAGCACCGGCACAGTCGTACCCCGCAGCACCGCACGGGTGTAAGCGGCCACCAGATCGGGGTTTTGCCCCACATCCGCGCCCAGCCCGTTGGCAGCCATATGCGGACAGGAGAAGTTGCATTCAATAATGTCCGCGCCCGCTTCCGTCACCAGCCGTGCCAGCGTCGTCCACTCGTCCTCATCACGTCCCATAATGGAAGCGATAATAATTTTCGTCGGATACTTGTCCTTGAGTTTGCGAATGGCGCTCAGGTTCTCCTCCGCCGTATGTTCGGAAATCTGCTCGATGTTTTTAAAGCCCATGAACGGCGTTGCTTCCTTGCGGATGGCGTCAAACCGGGGGGATACCTCCTCCGGCACAAACAGGCCGATGGTTTTAAACGCCGCGCCTGCCCAGCCCATATTAAAAGCGCGCTCGATCATCTCATAATCGTTAGCGACAATCGAAGAGGACAGGAAGAACGGATTCTCGCAGGGAATGCCGCAAAAGGAAATGGATAAATCCGCTTTAGGCGGCTCGGGGCGCTGCTCCGCCACGGTTTTGAGCACTGTGTCCACCGCAACGCCGTTACCGGTTTTCGCTTTCAGGCACGCAGTCAGGCACGGTCGCTGCGTGCAGGTAAGGCACGGCAGCGGATCGGGCAGATGGAGCGCCGCGCCGCCAAGGTTTTCAAACCGTGCGGAGCGGATAGCCCGGGCAGCATCCACCCCGTAGGGGCAGGCCGCCGTGCAGGGTGCGGCATCGCACAGGTAGCAACCGCCGACTTGCTCCCGCAGTACCAAAGCGCTGTATTGGCTCTCCATAACCGGGCCTCCCTTCTGGAACATTGTTTATTGATGCGGTATACGTTTCACAAACCGGCCTGCGCCGGGCGTGCCGACGAATTTGCCATCGTCATACACCAGCTTGCCGCGCAGGTAGGTTTGTACCGGATACCCCTTGAGGGTTTTCCCCTCCCAGATGGTGTGATCATAATCGCTGTGCATGTTATCCACCGAAATAGTGAAGGTTTTTTGCGGGTCGTACAGCACAATATCCGCATCCTTGCCCACGGTGAGAGAGCCCTTGTCCGCGCAGCCGAAAATTTTGGCCGGGTTGGTAGAGCACAGTTCCACCGCACGCGGAAAGGTGATTTTGCCTTCGTTGGCCGCGGAAAGCATGTACGGGTACAGGTTTTCGATGCCTGCGCAGCCGTTGGGTATTTTGGTAAAGTCATCCTTGCCCCAATCCTTCTCATAGCTTTGGAAGGGGCAGTGGTCGGTCGCTACGGTATCGATGCTGCCGTCCGCCACCGCTTTCCACAGCGCTTCGCGGCTTTCCTCGCCTTTCATGGGCGGGGAGCATACGAAGTTGCGGCCATCCTCGCGCTTGTATACATCGCAGGTGAACTCCAAATACTGCGGGCAGGTCTCAATATGGATGGGCGCGCCTTCCCGCTTGGCGGCGATAGCGGCCTCCAGCCCCTCTTTATCGGCCATGTGCACCAGATATAACGGCCCGTCCACGGATTTGGACCAGTGCACGGCACGCTTGTCCGCTTCCGCTTCCACCCATTCGGGGCGGGAGAGGTAGTGGTACCATGCGGATGTTTTGCCTTCCGCAAGGAATTGAGCGACGTTCATATCAATTACATCGGGGTTTTCCGCATGCAGGTTGGTAATGGCGCCTACTTCGCGCGCCTTGAGCAGCACTTTGATGAAAGTGGCGTCGTCCACCATCATGCCCTCTTTTTTATAAACGAAAAAGCATTTAAAGCTTGTAATGCCATAGTCAACGGCGGCCTGGAACTCGTCCAGTATCGCGCCTTCGTTCAAGTCGGTAATAATGCAGTGGAACGCATAGTCCACGCAGGCTTCCGGGTCACACATCGCCTGCCGCTGCTTCACAATTTCCAGCAGTCCCATCCCTTTGCGCTGCATGGGATAGTCAAACACAGTGGTCACACCGCCGCAAGCCGCAGCCCGCGTGCCGCTTTCGTAACCGTCGGCGGAGATGGTACCGCCAAAGGGCATAGCCAAATGGGTATGCGCATCGATGCCGCCAGGCAGCACATACTTGCCCGTCGCATCCACCACGGTTGTTGCCGGCACATCTAGCGATGCGCCAATCAGCGCTATTTTCCCATCCTTGACCCCGATATCGCCTTGGAACATCTCGTTTGCCGTAACAATTGTACCGTTTTTAATGAGCAGATCCATTCATGGCGCCTCCTTAAAGGGTTGACCCGCGGGACGCATACAGGCGTCCCGCGGGCGGTGTATGGTGTTACACATTCAGTGTACCGGGTTTGTTGTTTATTCGGCGATCTTGTAAACCAGTACCAGGCCAGAACGCTGGAAAATCTGCGCCACTTCGGTCAGCCCCATGCCGCCGGCATTCGCCGCGATCAGGTTGGATACCCAAGTTACGCCAAAGTCTACCTGGCCGGTGTACACAGCGGTGGTCTCGCTGATGTCGCCGCCGCCGGGGACGATGGTCACATTCAGGCCAACTTCAGAGTAGTAGCCCTTGTCTAGCGCAACATAGTAGCCCATGAACTGCGCCTGCGGCAGCCACTTGAGCTGGATGCTTACGTCGGTCTTTTCGGGAGCGCCCAGTTCCGCGCCTTCGGCGGTAGCATCCGCAAAGTAGGAAGAATCGCGGATGTCGTCCAGCGTCAGCGCCTGCAGGGCTTCGGCCGCAACCGAGTCGGACAGCTGAATGTAGGTCTTAGCCAGATCAAGCGTCTGCTGCATGGCAGCATCGTCGATCATGCCGTAATCGCTCACGGCAGCGCCAGCCATATCGGTTTCTACCAGCTTTTTCACTTCGCTGGCCATGTAGAGCTGATGCTCGCTGGATACGGAAGAGCCGTAGTTATACACGATCTGCGCAGCTTCTTCCGGGTTTTCGCAGGCATACGCCCAGCCCTTTACGGAAGCGGCGATGAACGCCTTTACGGTGTTGGGGTTTTCCGCGGCGAACGCAGCGGTGGTGAAGATGTTATCTTCCAGCATCGCAACGCCTTCATCATTCATATCAATGAATTTCACGCTGTCGCCGTAGCCGTAGCCGCCGTCATAATCGTTTTTCACCAGGCCCAGCTCGTTATACGTCATCGCGGAAGCCAGCAAAATGGAATCGTCATCAAAGCCGTCCATGTCAAAAGCCTGGCTTAAGTATGTCGTAGGCATGCCGTATTTGGACAGCAGCGCCTGAATCTCATACTCGTTTCCCAGGCCCCAGTTGCCCACTTTGCCTTGCGTTGCGGCGTCTACAACCACTGTTTCGGCAGTCGCGTCCGCGCCGTAATATCCTTCCGCCACGGCGGGTACGGTAGTCATGGCCAATACCAGCGCCATCATCAGAGCCATCAGAGCAAGAGTAACCTTTTTCCCATTCCTCATACTTGTTTCCTCCTTAGCAAGCTTGGGGTTGCCTCCTCCGCCTCCGCGCAAACCCTGCGGCGGCAGGGATGATCTATTCAAACCAAAACGGCGCTATTTTCGCCCTTTCAGCAGAATACTTTCAAAAACCAGCAGCACAACATACAGGACGATGCCCATCGCGCATGCGACGGTGATGTACGCCCACGCGGTTGCGTACTGTGCCAGTACGATGTTTTCGCGGATCATGCGGCCAACGCCGACGATATATTCCGCAAAATACTCGCTGACCAGCGCGCTGATTACGCAGCCCGGCACACTCACGCGAAGCGCAGTGAAAATGAAGGGCACGCTGTTGGGCAAACGGAGTTTGAAGAAGATTTGCCGCTCGGTCGCGGCGTAGGACTTCATCAAATCCAGCGAGAAGGGTTTTAGTTCCGTCAGGCCGCGATAAGCGTTTACGCTCATGGCGACAGTAGAGGTGATGGTAACCACCAGTATCTTGGCAAACATGCTGCGGATGTTTGCATCGGAGCTGAAATCCTTGGTCAGGTTATTCATAATCGGCGCGATTGCAATAATCGGGATGGCGTTGAACGCCGAAGCCAGCGTTAAGCCGCCTTTACCCCACTTTTTAAAGATCGCCGCGATAATGCCCAGCGAATACCCCAGCAGCGAACCCAGCAACAAGCCGCCCAGCGCGACGATGAGCGTCGCCAGCACGTTACGCATAATCACGGGGAAATTATCATCAATAATGGTGAAAATGCGTCCCGGCAGCGGCAGGGTAAAGGTATCCGCGCCTAAAATTTTATGCAGTACCTGCGTTTGCCATAACACCACGATGAGTACGCCGAAAGCAACGGGGTACACCAAAGTGGAAAAACGATCCCATAAGCGTTTGGCGTTATTCATCACTCAAGCCCCTTTACTTTTGTGCCGCCGCTCTCCCGCAGGCTGCGGTGATACGGCGATACGCTGCGTTCCAGCCACGCCATCAGCTGATAGCTCAAGATGCCGACAATCGCGCTGACAAATACGATCTGCCAGAAAACATAGATGGTCATGGCGTGTTTGAGCGATTGGCTCATCATACAGCCAAGTCCCCCGCCACCCTGCAAGGTATCTACCAAAATCGAGGCGGTAATCGCCATCGGGGCCGCAATTTTAAGCCCGGTAAACAGGTAGGGCATGCTGTACGGAATCAATAGTTTGCGGTACACATCCCACCGGCTGGCGGCCAGAGAATACAGCAGCTCCTGCTTTTCCTTTTCCACCGCTTTAAAACCAGAAAGCGTATTGGTCGCCACAGGGTAGAATGTCAAAATGGCAGCAATGACAATACGGCTTTTATCAATATCCTTGGTAATCGCCAGCACGATCGGCGCCATGCCGAGAATCGGGATCATCTGAATAATCATCAGATACGGAAAAATCATCTTTTCAATGATGGTGAACCGGCTCATCAGCAGGGCGAGCACAAAACCCACCAACGCGCCGAGGCCAAAGCCGATACCCGCGCGCATGAGCGTAATCCACGTGTTGGATAAAACGATCTGCGTTGCCGTCTGCGAACCGTTCACCATTTTGGTGCTGAACACCGAACCAATAATCTGGTACAGGTGCGGCAGCACATTCTCCGGCGTGCGTTTTACGCCCGCGATGATGAACGCGCCGATTTCCCATACCACAATCAGCCCCAGCACCCATACCACCGTAACCCATTTCGGAGAAGCCCAGAATTTCTTCCAGTCGATGCGCTTCAAAAGGCTACACCCCCTCGAAGCTGTTGCGTACTTTAGCGACCAGCGCGCTGAACGCGGGCGTATCCTTTATCGCCAAATGGCGGGGACGCGGAAGGTCGATATCCACCACGGCGGAGACCCGGCCGGGGTGCGGCGAAAGCACAACTACGCGATCGGACAGGAAAACGGATTCCGCTATGTTATGGGTTACGAACACGACGGTTTTTTTCGCCTTGCTCCAAATGGAAAGCAATTCTTCGTTCAGCTTTTCCTTGGTAAACTCGTCCAGCGCGGAAAACGGCTCGTCCATCAGCAATATTTCGGGCTTAATGGCCAGCGCCCGGGCGATGCCTACGCGCTGCTGCATACCGCCGGAAAGCTGATGCGGATATTTATGCCCGAATCCGAGCAGGTTGACCATCTCCAGCATTTCGCTCACGGTTTCGGTGCGCTGCTTTTTGGGGATGCCCATCAGCTCCATGGGCATACACACGTTGCGGCGCGCCGTGCGCCAATCGTACAGCACCGGGCTTTGGAACACGATGCCAAACTTTTTTTGCAGCCGGATCTCCCGGGGGCTTTGGCCGCGCACGCTAATCAGCCCGCTTGAGGGCTGCTGCAAATCGGCAATCGTACGCAGCAGCGTCGTTTTTCCGCAGCCGGACGGGCCGACCAGCGAAACAAACTCGCCTTTTTGAATATCCAAATTCACGTTTACCAACGCGTCGATCCATCCGCTTCCGCTTTTGTCTGGAAAACGCACGGACATATCGTTGATTTTAATTTCCACGCCGTCATCCAACCCTGTATTGACCTGCGGCATCTTCCTGGCTAATTGCATTACGTTCCCTCCGTTTTTTTATTCCCTTTCAGAAATGGAAAAAATAAACACAAAGGCGCAAGGTGATTCCTCGCCTTACGCCTTTGTAATGCGGGCAAATATTCCTTTGTGTCGCTTTTCGGTGATGGAGAAAAGCAGTCGATCAGTAAAGGCTTTTATAAAGTGTTTCAGCGTCGGCAATGGTTACATCGCACAGGGTGTTGGCCGGGCTGCCGCTTTGCAGCGCTTCCTTGGCCATCTGGGGAATCGCGGCCATAAAGTCCTTCTCCGGTACGCCGTAGGCAGCGAGAGTCGGGATTTTCAATACTTTGGTCAGTTCTGCCAACTTCTCCACCAATGCGGATGCCGCATGGGTGTTGCTTTCATCCCGCCCGGCAAAACCCAATGCACGGGACAGTTTGGCAAAACGCTCCGGCGCGCCCTTCGCCGCGAAGGTGAGGCACGGCGCCAGCAGCATCGCGTTGGACAGCCCGTGCGGCACATGGAACTTAGCGCCAATAGGGCGGCTGAGCCCGTGTACCAGCGTGACCGACGCGTTACTGATGCAAACCCCAGCTTCGTACGCGGCAATCGCCATCGACTCGCGCGCCTGCTCGTCGCTTCCGTCCTTGCAGGCGGCCGGCAAACTGTCAAAAATACGTCGGGTCGCATCGATCGCGTAGGGGTCGGTCAGCGGAGACGCCTTTTTACTGGTGTAGGCTTCCACCGCGTGGGTCAGCGCATCCATACCGGTTGCCGCCGTAAGAGCGGCAGGGGCGGAAAGCGTATAGGTATAATCCACAATCGCCAGTTTCGGCAACAGCGCGTCACCTTTAAGCAGCAGCTTCGCGCCATGTTCGTGGTCGGTAATCACCGTAAACTTGGTCGTCTCCGAGCCTGTGCCCGCAGTGGTGGGGATTAGCGCCATCGGCGGTATATCCGCTTCAATCTCCTGCCCAGCATATTTGCATACGCTGCCGGGAAGCACCACGCCTGCGGCAATGGCCTTGGCGGTATCCAAGGGGCTTCCGCCGCCAAGACCGATAATAAAATCGCATCCGGCGGCGTGGTAGGCCGCAACGCCCGCCGCAACCATCAAGTCGTCCGGCTCGCCGGGGATATCCGAGAAAACTTCGTAGACTACGCCGTTTTCGCTCAGCAGTGCCGTAAGCTCGGTAAAGGCCGCACCTTTTTTGACCACGTTACCGGTTACGAGCATCGCCTTTTGACCCATGGCAAGCAGTTCCTGTTTAGCAGTCTGCAATGCGCCCTGCCCAAGCACGGTGCATTGCGGGGTTTTCAGTGTAAAGGGCATTCACATTCCTCCGTTACAGCGTAGCATCCACTTCCGTTAATACGTCGTCCAGCTTGGCAAGCTCTTCCAGCAGCTGTTCTTCCGTAATGATGAGCGGCGGTGCAACGATGACAATGTTTTCGTGTGTATACGTCATAAACCCTTTGGCGGCCAATTTGCCCTTAATGCCGCCCATCACCCCTTCGGGGTCGCGGCCATACGGCACCAGCGCTTCGCGGGTTTCTTTATCCTTCACCAGTTCCACTGCCGAGAAAAGGCCAATGGAGCGGACATCGCCCACGCAGGGGTGCTTCTCCTTCAGGGCTTCCAGCTGTGCTTTGAGCACCGCGCCCACCTCGTTTACGTGCTCCATAATGTGCGCTTCTTCATAGTAGTTCACGCATGCCACGCCCGCAGCGCAGCCCAGCGGGTGGCCGCTGTACGTAAGGCCGCAGGAGAGCAGGTGATCATCAAAGTACGCAGCTACCGCTTTGCTTACGGCCACGCCGCCCAGCGGCACATAGCCGCAGGTAACGCCTTTGGCAAAGGTAACCATATCGGGCTTGATGTTAAAATGCTCAAAGGCAAACATCTTACCGGTACGGCACCAGCCAGCCATTACTTCATCACAGATCAGCATAATGCCGTACTTATCGCAGATGGCACGCACGCCGGGCAGATACCCTTCCGGGGGGATAATCACGCCGTTGGAACCGGTAATGGTTTCCAGCACAATGGCGGCTATATCGCCGGGATTTTCGTACACAATCTGCTCTTCCAGCTTCGCCAGATAATATTTCGTTGCTTCCACTTCGCTTTCAAAGCGTATAGCTTCGCGGTAGATGTAGGGATCAAAAAATTTAATAAAGCCCGGAATGCCCGGCTCCAGCGGATAGCGGCGGGGTTCGCCCGTCAGGTTGCCAGCGCCGAAGGAGGAGCCGTGGTAGCTGCGGTAACGGCTGAACACCTTATGGCGTCCGGTAAACATGCGCGCCATTTTGATGGCGTTCTCGTTCGCATCCGCACCGGCGTTGGTGAAAAACACTTTGCCCATGTTATCCGGCATCAGGCTGATGATCTTCTCCGCCAGCTTTGCGCGGGATTCCGCGCCGTACCCCGGCGAAACAAAACAATACTGATCCACCTGCGCCTTAATCGCATCGCCGATGGCTTTGTTGCCAAAGCCCAGATTCATATTCACCAATTGGGAGGACATATCGGAATAGCGTTTCCCGTCCGTATCCCAAAAATAAATACCTTCGCCGCGTTCCACCGGAATCGGGTTCAGTCCCGCCTGTTTACTCCAAGACTGCAGGTTGTACTGTTTCAGGGCCGTTTTCATCTCCGCACCGGTCATACCAATCATCTCCAAAAAAGCAATACGCCGCAACGAAGCATCATCGCTTCATTGCGGCGTTTCAAAAATGAACTTGGCACTAATTATAGGCACAGCAAAAATGCTGTCAAGCGCAGGAATGTACAATTACTGTTTTTACAGCATCCTTACATAGCAATCGCAAAGGAATCACCAGCGTTGTGCAAAGCCCCGTCTCCTTGCGCAGCAAAGGCTTTAAACGGGCGGCCACGATCTTTGGAAAGCCTTTTTCCATAAGGCTTTTTCCAAGATGCGAAGCCGGTTTCATCGTCCGGTTTTTCACCGGCTGTTCCATCCGGCACAAAAAATAAAAAACGCCACAAACAAGCACCGCCCTCTTCCCGCAGGCTCAAAACGAGCGGCCAGCACGCCTCCGTTGGTTGTGCTTCCTATGGCGGCCGATCCTTTGGAACCATTTATTTTACCTCTTTGTGCATCAACGGACGCAAAAAAACCGTACACCGCAGGCTGCATTTTACGTGGCTCTGCTTCCTTTCCATACTGCGGCAATACCGCTGTTATGGTAAAGTATCCTATCCATCGTAAAAAACATTCCGGCGATGTACGGGGGATATCGGTCAGCGCTTAGCGCAGCTTCCAGGCCAAATCTTTAAGGAACAGGTCGTCCTCCAATTTTTCGGGGGTGGTATCGGCGCCGATGTGTACATACTCAATGCCCATCATGGTCGCCCATTCCCGCATCTGCTCAGCCGTAACATCGTAGGAGAGCACGGTATGGTGCGCGCCGCCCGCGGTAATCCAGCATTCGATACCGGTCGTCAGGCTGGGCATGGGTTTCCACA
Source organism: Candidatus Limiplasma sp. (assembly GCA_963675655.1). Taxonomy (GTDB): domain Bacteria; phylum Bacillota; class Clostridia; order Christensenellales; family Aristaeellaceae; genus CAXXOK01. The sequence goes on along the minus strand of OY776489.1, from coordinate 1,885,604 downwards.
TTACGCGTGCCACAGGCAGATTGGGCATTTCCATAATCGGCTTAATGCACTCAATATCCTGACAGATCAGGCGCATACGGCCGCCCATATCGATCAGGCTGACCACGATGGCCTTGCCCTCGTGCCCTTCAAACACCAGACGGGCGGGGTCCTCACGGTCGCCGATACCCAACGGATGCACTTCGATGCGGGGCTTGTCCGCCGCCAGCGACGGGCATACCTCCAGCATGTGCGCGCCGAGGCTAAACTCGCTGCCCTTGACCAGATGATAGGTATAATCCTCCATAAAGGCGGTACCGCCGGTTTGCCCTTCGCTCATCGCCTTCATAATTGCGGTCATGGCGGCTACCTTCCAGTCGCCCTCGCCGCCGTAGCCATAGCCCTGCGCCATCAGGTGCTGGGAGGCCAGCCCGGGCAGCTGTTTCATACCATACAAATCCTGGAAGGTGTTGGAGTAGGCTTTGCAGCCTTCTGCATCCAGCATCTTTTTCATGGCGATTTCTTCTCGCGCCTGATAGCGGATCGCCTCGGTGTTTTCGGTGTTAACGGTATACTGCGCCTCGTACTCGGCCATCAAAGCGTCTATTTCCGCCTCGGTTACCGCGTCCATTGTTTCTACCAGCGTGCCGACCGGCCATGTGTTTACCTGCCAGCCCAGCTTGATTTGCGTTTCTACCTTATCGCCTTCGGTCACAGCCACTTCGCGCATGTTATCGCCAAAGCGCATTACCTTCAAACTCTTGGAGAAAGCCACGCCGACCGCGGCGCGCATCCACTCGCCCAGCCGCTTTTGTACGTCCTCGTCCTGCCAGTATCCTGCAACCACCTTGCGGGGCATGCGCAGCCGCGCGGCAATGAATCCGTGCTCACGGTCACCGTGCGCCGCCTGGTTCAGATTCATAAAGTCCATGTCGATCTCTTCATTGGGAATTTCCATGCCGTACTGCGTCGCCAGATGGCAGTAGGGTTTTTGCAGGGCACTGAGGCCGTTAATCCACATTTTGCTGGGGCTGAAGGTGTGACACCATGTGATGATGCCCGCGCAGCGGTCATCATAATTGGCTTGCTGCACAATTTTAGTGACTTCCGCATTGGTCTTGGCCGTTACTTTGTAGACGATCTTGCAGGGCAGTTTGCCGCCTGCGTTCATCCTCTCCGCCATTTCAGCGGCGCGCGCAGCTACGGTATCCAGTACTTTGGGGCCGTAGAGGAACTGCGAGCCGACAACGAACCAAAATTCATAATCCTTGAACATATCGTTACCTCCTAATTTGTTATGATTACTTTTTTATCAGGCTTTGATAAGCCCACTTGTTGAAAAGCCGTATACTCCATTTGTCATATCATGCTAGAAGCGTTTGTATATCGGCTTTTCCGCTTCCGGCTACACACGCCGCCCCAGCTGTAAACGGTCTTTTCATCCAAACAACATTATACCGTATTTTTCCCGATTTGTACCGACAAATTTACAATCCATATGAAGTTTTTTATTTTCGTTCCTACCACACCCCCGTAATTGTAAACAAAATGAGAATTCTATTAAAAATGCGTAAAATGGATTGACATTAATAACTAACACTATTATATTACTAACGGTGTTCGTTAATTTGATCCAAGGAGGATGGCTATGGATTATCACGCGTTGGCACAAGAACTGATGTACAGCATGTATTTGATGAACAAGAGCAAACCGCACCGGGAATTGGGTGACCGTATGCGCGGCGAAGCCTTTGTGCTGCAGTATGTGTTTCAACACAAGGGTCCCGGGCTGCCCAGCGAGATCAGCCAGGCAATGAACATCAGCAGCGCGCGGATGGCCGCGACGCTGAATACATTGGAACGTAAAGGGCTCGTAACCCGGCAGATCGATCCGGCGGATCGCCGCAGGATCATCGTGCACCTTACGGAGGAAGGCCTTTCCGCCGCCAAACGCGGGCAGCAAGCCATGTCCGAGCATATGGTGCAGATGCTTGAGACGCTGGGTGAAGAGGATGCGCGCGAGTTTGTGCGGCTTTCCGGTAAAGTGGCAAGGATCGTTGTGGAGATGCACTCCAACCTACACGAACATTGCCATTGCGAAGCCGGGCATGGGCACAGGCGCAAGCCCCCCGCCCGTTCCTAGGCAAACGCTGATAACAGCCCCTGTGTACTGCCGGGTTCTTCTCCGCCCGGGTGCAAACCGGATTGCGCGGCGCAGCGCCGTGAAAACGGCAGCCCCGCGTCGGTACGATACCCCTGACAGAACACGAAAAAACCTATCAACGTTTACCGTGATGTTGTGTTTGAAAGAAAGGAAGAGGTTATGGCTAAAATTCTCAGACGGCTGAACCGCTCGGAATGGGTTCAGATCGCCGTAAGCTTCGTTTTCATTGTCATTCAGGTATGGTTAAACCTGAAGCTGCCGGATTATATGTCCCGCATTACCGTACTTACCCAAACCAAGGGCAGCAACATTGGCGAAATCTGGCTGCAAGGCGGCTACATGCTGCTGTGCGCGCTGGGTACGTTCGTCTCCGCCGCTATCGTCGGCTTTTTCGCCGCCCGCATCGCGGCCTCGTTTTCCCAGCGGCTGCGCAGCTTGCAGTTTGACAAGGTGCAAAGCTTCTCCATGGAAGAGATCAGCCATTTTTCCACCGCAAGCCTCATTACCCGCTCTACCAACGACGTTACCCAAATCCAGATTTTGGTGACTATGGGGCTGCAAATCATCATCCGCGCTCCGATCATGGCCGTATGGGCGGTTTTAAAAATCGCCGGAAAAGGGTACGAATGGACGCTGGCTACCGGCGTTGCGATGCTCGTCGTATTGGTGATGATGACGCTGCTGCTCATCTTCGTACTGCCGAAGTTCAAGATGATGCAAACCCTGACCGATAACCTCAACCGCGTTACCATGGAAAACCTCACCGGTGTGCGCGTCGTGCGCGCTTATAACGCCGAGGATTATCAAAACGGCAAGTTTGAAACCGCCAACGAAGAATTAACGCGCAACCAGCTGTTTACCAGCCGCAGCATGGCCATTCTGATGCCGGTGATGACCGCCGTCATGAGCGGCCTTACACTGGCGATATACTGGATCGGCGCTTACCTGATCAACGCTGCGCAGCTTTTTGCGAAACTCACCCTGTTTTCCAACATGGTCGTGTTCTCCTCCTACGCCATGCAGGTCATCATGTCGCTGATGATGCTGGTAATGGTATTCGTACTGCTGCCGCGCGCCATGGTATCGGCCAAGCGTATTAACGAAGTGCTGGATACCGAACCCACCATCATCGAAGGCCGTCAGGCAAACGGCAAGCCCGGCATGGAAGGCGAAGTCACCTTTAACCACGTCAGCTTCCGCTACCCCGGCGCATCCGAGGATGTGCTGCATGACGTTAGCTTTTCCGTGAAAAAGGGCGAAACCATCGCCTTTATCGGTTCCACCGGCAGCGGTAAGAGCACGGTTATCAATCTGGTGCCGCGTTTCTTTGACGCCACCAGCGGCGAAGTGCTGGTGGACGGCTTGAACGTAAAAGAATATCAGCAGGCTGAGCTGAATAATAAAATCGGCTACGTACCCCAGAAAGCTGTTATGTTTATGGGCACCGTCGCAAGCAACGTCGCCTACGGCGATAACGGGCAGGGCCCGGCCGATACGGACGATGTAAAACGCGCCATTGCCATTGCGCAGGCAACAGAGTTTGTAGAAAAGATGGATGATTCATACGATGCAGATATTGCGCAGGGCGGTACCAACGTATCCGGCGGACAAAAGCAGCGCCTCTCCATTGCGCGCGCCGTATGCCGCAAGCCAGAAATCTACATTTTTGACGATAGCTTCTCCGCGCTGGATTACCGCACCGATCGCCAGCTGCGCGAAGCGCTCAAGCGAGAAACCGCAGGCGTCACCAGCATGATCGTCGCCCAGCGTATCGGCACCATTATGAACGCGGAAAAAATCGTCGTGCTGGACGAGGGTAATGTTGTTGGCATCGGCACCCACAAGGAGCTGCTGAAAACCTGCGATGTCTACCGCGAAATTGCCACGTCACAGTTGAGCGAGGAGGAATTGGCCGTATGAGTGAACAAAAGCAAACTATGCCCGGCGCCGCCGGCGAACAAAAACACGGCCCGACGATGGGCCGAGGGCCCATGATGGGACGCGGGCCGATGGGCGGCCACGGCCCCATGGGCGGCGTGGTGGAAAAACCCAAGCGCTTCAAGGCTACCATGCGCCGCCTGATCGCCTATTGTAAACAATACTTGCCCGGCATTATTGTCGCGCTGATCGCCGCCACGGCGGGCACGTTGCTGCAAATAATCGGCCCGGACAAACTGAAAACCCTGACCAACGAAATCACCAAAGGGCTTTCTCCCCTCGGCGGTATCGACCTAACAGCCGTCGCAACCATTGGCTGGACGCTGATCGCCCTGTACGGCAGCGCTACGGTGCTGAACTTTTTCCAAAGCTACATCATGGCAACCATCACGCAGAAGATTTCCAAGCGGATGCGCACGGATATCTCCTATAAGATGAACAAACTGCCGCTGAAATACTTCGACTCCACCAGTTACGGCAACATTCTCAGCCGTGTGACCAACGATGTGGACGCCATTGGCCAAACGCTGAACCAGAGCGTCGGCGCGCTGGTATCGGCACTGACGATGTTTGTCGGTTCGCTGGTGATGATGTTCTACAACAACTGGATTATGGCGGTTACCGCCATCGGCACCAGCCTGCTGGGTTTTGTGCTGATGATGGTGCTCATGCGCAAATCCCAAAAATATTTCTCCGGCCAGCAGAATGCGCTGGGCTCCATCAACGGCCATATTGAGGAAATCTACACCGGCCACAACGTCGTAAAAGTATATAACGGTGATCGCAAAGCCAAGGAAACGTTTGAAACCATCAATACCGATTTATACAACAACGCATGGAAATCGCAATTTCTCTCCGGCCTGATGATGCCGCTGATGACCTTTGTGGGTAACCTTGGGTATGTGGCAGTCTGCGTTGTCGGTGCGGCGCTAACCATGAACGGCGTGATCAGCTTTGGCGTCATCGTTGCCTTTATGCTGTACGTCCGCCTGTTTACCCAGCCCCTTTCGCAGATCGCGCAGGCGTTTAATAACCTGCAGCGCACCGCGGCGGCGGGCGAGCGCGTATTCGAGTTTTTAGATGAGAAGGAACTGGCCGACGAAAGCGGTAAAACCCTTACCTTATCCAACGTCCATGGCGATATGGAGTTTAAGCATGTCACCTTCGGCTATTCGCCGGATAAGACCATCATCCACGATTTTTCCGCCAAGGTAAAAGCAGGGCAGAAGGTTGCCATTGTCGGTCCCACCGGCGCAGGTAAAACCACAATTGTCAATCTGGTGATGCGCTTTTACGAGGTGGACGGCGGCGAGATTTTACTGGATGGTACACCCATCAGTGCCATGTCCCGCAGTGCGGTACATGACCAGTTCGGCATGGTATTGCAGGATACGTGGCTGTTTGAAGGCACCATCCGCGATAACATTGCCTACGGCAAGCCAAACGTAACCGACGAGGAAGTCATCGCAGCCAGCAAAACCGTCGGCCTGCACCACTTCATCCGCACGCTGCCGGACGGTTACGATACCGTGCTGGACGCGAAAACCAGCCTGTCCGAAGGGCAAAAGCAGCTGATCACCATCGCACGCGCTATGATCCGCAACGCGCCCTTCCTCATTCTGGATGAAGCGACAAGCTCCGTGGATACACGTACCGAGCGTATTGTGCAGCGCGCCATGGATAAGCTGACCCACGGCCGCACCTCGTTTGTGATTGCGCACCGCCTGTCCACCATTAAGAATGCCGATTTGATTTTAGTACTTAAGGATGGCGATATTGTGGAAAGCGGCAACCACGAGGAACTACTGGCACAGAAAGGCTTCTATGCCGAACTGTACAACAGCCAGTTTGATCAGGTAGCATAACCGGAAACGTCTTGTATCCACACCGGTATCTACATAATTAAGCCAATAAATATAGGGAGCTCCATAGCTGTGCTATGGAGCTCCCTTGGCATTCAACCCTTGTTAATCGTCACACTGCCAGCTTGTTTATAAGTGCGGTATACTAACAACGCAGGTCTTTGGGGTCGGTTGGTGCCGGGGGTACGCCCCCTCACCCCCGGAAAGAGCACTGCCCTTGCCCCGGCCTATCCGCGTTTCACGCGGATATACGGGATGGCATTTATACTTTAAGCCCATTTATAGGCTTGGCCGGATAGAGAGCGCAACAAATACAGGGGAACCACTCTGCGCCTAAGTATTAAACCTGGTTTTATAAACGAGCTGCTTCACCCATAGACAGCGCTCAATGTGCAGCTTGTTCTAAAAGATGTAGATGTTAGGAAACAAGGCTGGCAAGGAGAGGCGCTTACTCGTGCGTAAGTGACTCCCCTTACCATTGCGAAGTTAACAGCGCAGGTCTTTTGGTGCAGGCTGCTCGTGTGTAAGTGATTTCCCTCGCCACCCCGCAACTGACAATCCGATTGGGCTTTTTTCAGCAGGCTGGAGTTTTTATTCTTCGGCGGTATCCAGTAATACACGGTCCAGCCCGACGAATCGGTAGGGGGCATCTGCATGGGCGCTTTCCATTTCTGTTAAATATATATCCAGCGCCTCCGCCGTATAAATGCTGTTATTTAACATATGAAGCACCAATACGGCTCCGCTTTGCGTGTTCTTTACCAAACCATCCGCCAGCGATTCTGCACTGGTCGCATAATAATCCTGCGGCGAATAGCTACCTGACACCGAATACGAAAATCCACAGTCAAAAACAGTCGTCAATCCTTCTTTGCTCACAGCAAGCGTTGGCGGGCGGAACAAACGTGAAAGGGAAGGACGATACCCGTGCATCATATCGCCCACGATAGATTGAAGCGTCTGATAGGCGGTAACCAAATCCGCTTCCAACTGCGCACACTGCTGAACGCTCAGCTCAGCGTACTTGGCATTGCCTAAAGCATTTGCCAGCCGTAGATGCGTATTGGAATGACAGCCAATCGTATGCCCTGCATCAGCGATTGCGCGCAGAAGGTTCGGGTTTTGCGGCACGTGCTGCGTAAGCACAAAAAACGTTGCCTGTGCATTGTGTTTTGCCAACACATCAAGAATATTGGTAATGACTTGATCAGAACCCCAATCGTCAAACGAGAGAAAAACCATATTCTCATCATTGGGAATAAGCCCGGTTGTATCCAGCCGCTTCATTTCCATTTTGCTGAAGCCCGGCAATGTATACGAATCACGCGCCCATTTTGTACCAATATACCGGTTGGCTATGGTGACCATCGCATCGCCCACCAACTGCCCCGTATCAATTTTATCTTTCACTTCCGGTAATATATCCTTATCCGCAAGAGGATACTGGTAGGTGTGCTGATCGTTCAGGGCAATTTCCATAACCGGCTTGATCGTATAAATATTATGCTCTTTTACAATCAACCGAATCAAATCCCCGATCACACGATCATCGTTTTGATACAGATCCATTTGAAAATGGACGATCTCGCCGCGTTTTAATACGCTGTAATTATGAGGAAATAAAAGGTCTGCAATCTCGGCTGCATCCGTTGCCCGTACATCTTCTGTCCGTACCGCATTCATGGTGTATGAAATCAGCTGGTAACCGCCTGCGCCGCAGGCCGTTTTCAGCGTACTGTTGATATACCCATACGCAGGTTGGATGGCAATATTGCCCGTATACCCGTATGTGTCACGAAGCATCTCATCCGTTGTGAGCATGTCCAGCAGCATCGATTGTGCATCCGTATACAGCGGCGCCCAAACAGAAATGCCCACATCGTGGCCATCTTGCATAATTTCTTGAATTTCCTTGGGTTTTTCTACTACCTCTTTTGGAGTCACAAAAAAAGTAGCTTTGATACCGCTGTCTTTGAGCGCCGATAATGTATATTCCAGCTCCTGCTCGTTATCCAGGCAGGAAAATGTAAAGGCTGCCGCCCTTTCGGATGTATAAACCATCGTTACAGCCTTCGCCAGGGCCGGATTGCTGCTTAATAACGTTTCCGCTTGCAACGTTAGGTCGGTCGAGCGAAGCGCAAGGCATAGTTGAAAAACAGATTCAGCCAGCGATTCGCCGGGATCGCTTAGATCAATACCAAGAATAGCGCCCCGCGCCAGCCGGTTCACAATTGCCTGCGCCTGCTGCGCAGATGCTATATCCGAAAGGGAAACCACTTCCGCCGGCACGACGACCGTATCCATACCGCAGGCATAAGCCAGCGCCTGTAGCCCCGTTCCGCTCGTGCCTTGGGCCAACATTTGCGTCGGCCATCTGCCGATGGTTTCCTGTATCAGCATTCCTTCCTGTACAACGGTGGTGATCACTTCATCAGCATCAGTATCGTTTTCCAGTGCAACCTCACCGGTATAGACGACGCCCAGAATACTGCCCGCGTCCGAAGCGATTGCAAGACTATCCGGCTGATTTTGCACATCCGCTTCGGTCACAAAAATAACCGGCGTTATATCGTATTGCGATAGCAAACCGAGCAGACTTCTCATCGTAGCGGCGTCGCAAAGGCCTTGGAAAACCAATTCCGCTTTTACCGTGGTATCCTTTGCGGTGTTTGCAAGCGCCGCCAAAGCATTTTGTTTTCGATGATGATACTGCCCGATGGTTTCATGGATATTCTCTGCAATTTCTTCCGCTTTGGCTGTCTGCGGGTCAACGGCATTACTCTGCCGGGACTCGAACATATAAGCAACGGCCATACAGCCGATCATAACAACAGCAAGGAAGATGGTTAACCGACGTTGTTTTTTATACATCCATTAAACAGTCTCCTTGCTTTATACGCATCTGTAATATTTACATATAGATGTATCATACCATAGATTTGTTAAATAATTACATGTATTTTGCAAATGCAACATTTGTTGCAATAATACTGTTGTCAAGAGGGGGAAACACTGCAACTATACAGGGGCAGCGGCGGGTTTTTCGTAGGCTTCTTTTACGAACTTACACTAAAAACAGAACCTCTTCCGGCGGTACGGAAAGATACAGCGGCTCGTTTTTTACAGCTTCCCAGGCGGCTTTGGTCATCTCGGTCTGTATCGCTGCGCCGTCTTGCGGCCGCACCATTACCACCATGGAAAACAGGTTGTCGATTTTCTGCTCCGCAGTAACCGGCAGGGTATTCGGGTTACCGTTTGGCGTATTTTTCAGGTGGATGCAATGGGCGCGCAGGCCAATGTAGCGTGCTTCCGGCGGCACAGGCTGCGCCGTTTTCAGCGTCATGCCCCAATCGGTCGCATACACGGTGTACTCTCCGCGTTTTTCCATGGCACTAATGTTTTTGCACCCCGTTAGGATAGCAGCACTCTGGGTGTGCGGCGCTAAAAACACCTGCTCGCGGCTGCCAATGGCGTCCACCCGGCCGCTGCCGAACACGCAGATACGCCCGCACATGCGATACATTTCATCCCGGTTATGAGATACCATCAATACCGTGCCGCGGAAGGATTCCAGCGTTTGAATCAGCTCGCGTTCCATGCGCCATTTCAAGTGGCTGTCCAGCGCGGAAAACGGCTCGTCCAGCAGCACGATTTCCGGCCGCGAGGCCAAAAGCCGCGCCAGCGCCACCCGCTGCTGCTGCCCGCCGGAGAGCTGCCCGGGGCGCTTTTTTTCAAGCCCGGAAAGATAAAGCAGTTCAATCATCCGGTGCACTTCGGCAGCCTTGTCCGGTTCTTCTTTGCGTACCCCGGCAAGTATATTCTGTTCCACCGTCATGTGCGGAAACAGCGCATAGCTTTGGAACAGGTATCCCACACTGCGTTTTTGGGGCGGCAGGTTGATCTTCGCCTTAGAATCGAACCAGACATGATCGTTATACTTAATCAGGCCGCTATCCGGCTTTTCAATGCCCGCGATGCACCGAAGCGTTACGCTTTTGCCGCAGCCGGATGCGCCCAGTATTCCCAACCACTCATCCCCCGCCTCAAAGGCGACGTCCAGCCGGAAATCCCCCAGTTGTTTTTGAATGTTCACGGTCAGCGCCATCAAATGCCACCCCGTTTCACATGTTTTTTACGGAAATGGCTGTTTACAGCGTTCATGGCAAACATGGATGCAAAGGAAATGGCGCAGATGATGATCGCCCAGCGGAACGCCAGCTCCCGGTTACCGCTTTGTACAGCCGTGTACACGGCAATTGCCATGGTTTGCGTACGGCCGGGGATGTTACCCGCCAGCATAATGGTCGTGCCAAACTCCCCCAGCGCGCGGGCGAATGCAAGCACCGTACCCGCGATGATGCTGGGTACCACATTGGGTAAAATAATGCGAAAGAAAATAGCATATTCACCAAACCCAAGTGTGCGCGCGGCATTGACAATATCGCTGTCCATTTCTTCAAACGCGCCGCGTACTGTGCGGTACATGAGTGGAAAGGATACGACCGTCGCGGCAATGACCGCCGCCCACCATGTAAAAACCACCGATGCGTTCATCAGCGCCAATAGTTGCCCCAGCGATCCGTTTTTACCAAAAATCAATAGCAGAAAAAAGCCTACAACCGTAGGCGGCAATATCATCGGCAGGGTAAAAATGCCGTCGATGATGCTTTGGCAGTGTTTCAGCCGCACCACGAAGCGTGCGGCCAACACCCCGAAAATAAAGGTAAACACCGTTGCCAGCAATGATACTTTTATGGAAATAAACAACGGAGAATAATCCAATACGGTTGCTCCTTCCCGGCCGGTTCGGCAAGAATCCGTTTCCCCCGGCGCTCGCGCGGCCAACGAGGTTATCCCTATTGTAGCATGAAAAGCCCGCGCTTTTTCCGCCCGCGAACCGTTTTTCTTTAGCGGTATGCGTGCGGGGGCAACCCAGCATAGGGCAGCCCCCGTTCACCGTACACCGCGGGCAATCGCCAGCCCGCCGGGCGCCGCACAATGCAACGCCCGACGGAAAGGGTTATTCCGCTTCCGCCGCAGGTGCGGGCGAGAACCCGAAGGAGGCGAATATCGCCTGTGCTTCCTCCGTTTGCAGAAAGTCCAGATACGCCAGCGCCGCATCGGCATTGGCCGTGCTGGCGAGCGCGGCGGCCGGGTAGATAATCTGATCGCAACTGCCTTCGGGGGCGGTAGCCACAACCGCTACCCTATCGCTGGTCATCGCGTCGGTCGCGTACACTACGCCACAGTCCACTTCGCCGTTTTCCACCCACGTGAGCACCTGGCGTACATCGCTGCCAAAATTGGCTTTAGCCGAGATGGTTTCCCAGATGCCGAGGCTTTCAAACACCTGCTGGGCATACTGTCCGGCAGGCACAGCCGTAGGCTCGCCCATGGCAACCATGCTCACCGCCTCTTGCGCGGTTTCTGCAAACGAGGTCAGCCCCAAAGCGCTGTCCAGCGGTACAATCAGCACTACTTTATTCTCCAGCACATCTCGGTTGCTGCCTTCCAGAATCAGGCTTTCCGAAAGCAAGGTATTCATATGTTTTTGATTGGCGGAAACATACACGTCCGCAGGTGCGCCTTCCTCAATTTGCGCACGCAGCGCGCCGGATGAACCATAGATGTACGTAACCGTTACGTTGGGCGCAACCTGCGCATACGCATCGGCAATCATCGGCATTACGTCCGTCAGGCTCGCCGCGGCGCTCACCAGCAGATCCACCTGCGGTGCGTCCGCCGTTTCGCCCAGCGCGCCGCCCATGCTTACCACCAGCAGTGCGGCAACCAATACCCCCGTCCATAATCCCTTGCATAACTTTTTCATTTCCTGTTCCTCCTTAAGCTGATACATTTCGGGTTCTCCTTTGGGATAGCGCCATATCGAGAATATCGACCGCCTTGCGTTTCAGCTTGCGTGCACCGGCAAACGGCGACGCAGGCTCAAACACTGGCAAGCCGTATTCCACCAGAGTAAAAAGGTCGCAGTTGCCTGCCCGCTCCCCAATGCCAAAGCAGGTGGCGTCCACGTGCCGCACCCCCGCCTTGATGGCCTCAATCGCCACAGGTACGGCAATCCCCAAATCGTTATGGGTATGTATACCCAGCGGAAGCGCGGTATTTTCCGCCATAAACCCCACCAGTTCGCGGGTCGCCCGCGGGGTGAGCGTGCCTACGGTATCGGCCAGCTTTACCAACGTAACCCCCATGGGGACTAGGCTGTTGCTGAGCTGCGCCATGTACGCCCGGTCGGCGCGGGATGCATCCTGAAAGCCGACAGTAACCTCATAGCGTTGTTCTCTTGCGAGGGATACGCAGGTTAAAAGGGAGTGCTGCACCCATTCTCTATCCTTGTGCAGCACATGACTGATTAACCTGTCCGATGCCGGTACGCTGATGTGGATCACGTCCGGGCGCACGTCCATCGCGTCGCGGATGTCCGAAACGCACATGCGGTTCCACGTAGAAACCTTGATCTGCTTACGCTGCGCCATCATTTCGCACAGCACATCCTTTTCCGCCGTACCCGCGGCGGGGATGCCCGCATCCATCTGGTACAGCCCCGCGTCGTCCATCGCCCGCAAAAGGCGCAGCCGTGTTTGCGGCGAAAACGCCAGCCCTGGGCGCTGCTCACCGTCGCGCAGGGTGGTATCGGTTATAAAAACAGACGGCTTCATACCAACGCCTCCTTGCAGGCTTCACATACCAACTGCCGCAGGGCATCATCGTCCACTTCGCCGACGCGCGCGCCTACATCACGTACTTTGCGCGCCAACGACTGTATATTCAACCCGTCCGGGTCGATCCCAACATTCAAAAGCCTTGCTGTTACGGCACTTGCGCCAGAATGCTTGCCCAAAATGATCCGGCGTTTCGCCCCTACCCTATCCGGGGCGAAGGGCTCGTAGCTTTCCTCGTCCTTCAGCAGCGCGTTCACATGCACCCCGGAAGCCACATCGAAAATTCTGCGGCCCACCACCGGCTGGTAGGGGGGTATCTCCCGCCCGGTCAGCGCTTCCCACGCGTCGGCTATCTCGCGCAGGGCTTCGGGGCGCACCCCGTCTGCTTGATGCAGATGCAGCGCCATTACGGTTTCCGCCAGCGAGGCATAGCCGCCGCGCCCCATCCAGCATACCACGGCCTGCCCATACCCGCCCAGCAGCCAATCCAGCGTCAGCGCCGTTGCCAACGGGGTTGCACCGCTTGCGCACAGGGTTACAGCCATGTCACTTTTCTTTGAGAAGCGGGCAAACAACGTTTGGTAATCTTCCAAAAACCAATCAGCGTCCACCAGCAGGCGGCAGCCGGTTGTACCCGGTACAGCCCGCGCGCCGCAGCGGTATTTCTGCGCAGGGGGCTTCTGCCCGCCCTCGCCAACGCCGCGGATATACCCGGCAAAGCCTGCCGGTATGATATCCTTTGCGCCAAAGTCCATCAGCGTCTGCTCCGGTACCAGCACGCCCGAAAGTGCAGCGGCCATCGCAAAGGGAATTTGCACCTTCACCCCTGCCGCGACCAGCGCAAGGTACAGCCGCCGCAGCCGGTCTGGCGGTATACGCGTATCGTCCAGCGCCATCAAGGTTCGATCCGTCAGTAGCATATGCTTAACCGCCGTTATATTTCCAGCTCGGTTACGACCCGGCCGTTTTCAAAATGTTCTTCTACAATGCGCTCAATATCGTCTTCCGTCAGGTTGCCGTACCAGGTTCCTTCCGGGTAAACGACCATTACCGGGCCTTTATCGCAGATGCCGAAACAACCGGTATTGCTCACCAGCACATCCGCGGTAAGGTCAAACTCGTCCAGCGTCTCCATGAGCCGCCCTACCAGATTCACACTCCCCTTGGCGTGGCAAAATCCCTTTTGGGTACCGTTAATACGGCAGCTGGTGCAAACGAGCACGTGATATTTTGGCTTTACCATGTTGGCTCCCCCTCCTTGCCCGACTTGGTTATATCGCTTCCGCAGCCTCGCGCACGACCTGTTCAATCGGCCCGAAACCAACGTGGATGCGCTTTCCGTTTTCCTCCAGTTTACTGCGGGGCGATTGGCCGATGCGCATGGTGACGATGCAGCTGCAATCCTTCACCGTGTTAAGGATTCTGTCCAGCGAGCCCGCCGTGCTCTTTTGCCCCTGCGGTTCGCAGGCGCCTTCGCCAGTGCAGTACTGCTGTATGGTGCGCTGTTCCTTAAAGGCAATTTCCTTGCCGCGCAGCTCGTAAATGTAAAAACCCGTGGTATGGCCGAAATGCTGATCGACCAATTGCCCGCTGCGGGTGGAAACCGCAAACAGTACCGGCAGTGTTTCCGATGCGGGCTTCGGGGCGGCGATCACGGCAGGTTTTTCGGGGCGTACACAGCCGCCGCATTCGCTTTGCGTGTCCACATCCGCCTGCAGGGTGCCAACCGCGTCCGCACGGCACTGGCGGCAATGGTACATCTGCGTCAGGATTTCGCCGCAGGATTTACGCATTTGCGTAATCTGCTGGTGCGACACGAGCGGAATATGCTCAAACGCGCTGCCTTCCACCGGAATCAGCTGCATAATATTGGTCAGCGTCGCGCCCAGCTGTTTCACCGTTTCCACCACCTTGGGAATGTGATGGTCGTTGATGCCGGGAATCATAACGATGTTCACCTTCACCACCGCGCCGCGCTGCGCCATCATGCGGATACCCGCCAGCTGGTTGGAAAGCAGGATGCTTGCCGCCTCGACCCCGGTGTACGTTGTGCCCATATAGGTCACATGCTGGTAAATTTTCGCGCCAATCTGCGGATCGACCGCGTTTACGGTTACCGTAATATGGCTCACGGTCAGTTTTTCCAGCTCGTCGGCATACTGGGGCAGCATCAACCCGTTGGTAGACAGGCAAATGGTCACGTCTTTATCCTGCGCACGAATCAGGGAGAGGGTTTCTTTTGTGTTTTCAAAGTTCGCCAGCGCGTCGCCGGGCCCCGCGATGCCCACGACTGTCAGGTTTTCCATGCGCTGTTTGGTTTGCAGGTACCGGTCCGCCGCCTCCGCGGGGTTTAGCACCGCGGTGGTTACGCCGGGGCGGGATTCGTTGGGACAATCGTACTTGCGCACACAGTAGTTGCACTGTATGTTGCAGGCAGGCGCAACCGGCAGGTGGATGCGGGCATATTTGCCCCCACAGCCGTTAAAACAGGGGTGGGATTGTGTACGCTGCTGCGCGGTTAGCACTGTGCTACTGGTTTCCACATACTGCTGCGGTTCTCCTTTTTTCTGTTGCAGGCTTCCCGCCAGCGGCTCTGCGGCGGATGTGGGCAAAATGACGGGGTTTTGAAAATATTTATCGTACATTTCCCCGCGAAAGCCCGTTTCCACTTTTAGCAGCAGTACGTTGGTTACCTGATCCAACAGCGTCAGCGACCCTTCGTACCCCAGCATACGGATGCGCTGGCCGCCCACCTGATCGTGTATCGGGAATGCGCAGCGCACCAGCGGCAACCCCAGCTTATGCGCTACCCGCCGACCATCGGAATTGCCAATCATCACATTCGCGCCAAAGTTCACGCTCCATGTTTGAATAGAGTCAAAATCCACATCGTCGGCGATCAGCGTTTTTTCCACAAAGGCCAAATCCGCCAATTGCTCAATTTCGGGTGCCAGCGCCTGCCGCAGCGGTTCGCACTTTGCCCCGGTAGCGGTTACCACCGGCACAATGCCGTTTTCCAGACACAGCTTATCCACCGCGTAAACAAAATCCGGCTCGCCATACACCACTGC
The DNA here is from genome assembly GCA_963675655.1 of Candidatus Limiplasma sp. GTDB lineage: Bacteria > Bacillota > Clostridia > Christensenellales > Aristaeellaceae > CAXXOK01. The sequence goes on along the minus strand of OY776489.1, from coordinate 1,869,907 downwards.
GCGCCCCTGCCCGTTATACTTGTGGGAATCCACCATCGCGTCCAAGTAGCGGGCGCGCTCCTTTTTCAGTTCCGGCGTAATGCTGCCGCCCAGCGCCACCAGCGTTTCCAGCAGGCGGTCGGTACTTTCCAGCCCCACGGGCATCGCCAGCCTGCGGTAGGGCACGCCGTAGTGTTCGTACAGCGCCTTGGCGGGCGAAACTTCCAAATTAGTAAAGGTGGAAAGCTCAATAGTCATACGCGCGCCAGCCATCCGCCGGATTTGCGCAAGCGTCGTTCCGCCCTGCGGCAGACGATCGTAATCCGGCTGGTAGCCCCCATCCAGATTCTCGGATACATCCGGCAGAAAAATGGCTTTCAGCCCCATGCCTGCCACCAGCCGCTTGAGCCAGCGCATATCGGCGGGGCTGATCATCCCGGTAACAATATTAATATAATCGTTTGGGGTTTGTTCCATCTCCGTTTGGGTGACAATGGCATGCAGCGCCGCAAAGAACCCTTCAAACTGCGTGCCGGAATACCCGGAGGACGCAACCGTATAGATTTTTACGGTACAGTCGGGGTGCGTCACGTAAAAATCCCGTACCATGCGCGCCACATCCTCGCCGATCGTCTCGGCCAGACATGTGGTCGCCACCCCGATCACATCGGGGTTGTACAGCGAAATCAGGTTTTCCAGCCCCTTAATCAGGTTCTTTTCCCCGCCGAACACTGTCCCCTGCTCCGTCAGCGACGAAGATGCAATATCCACCGGCTCGTTATAATGCGTTGCCATATGCCGCCGTATATAAGTACTGCATCCCTGCGAGCCGTGCAGCATCGTCATGCAGCGCGCAATGCCCTTAAACGCGCTCGCGCTGCCCATAGGCATACACATTTTACAGGGGTTCACGTTTAGGTTCACAAGATTCTGGCGCATATTATACCCCTTTCTCCGCCATCCACGGGGTTTGAACCCGGGCAAATACCGGGCTCATGATGGAATGGTAAATTTCCTCCGTAAAGTTCAGTACGCCCTCGTACCCGGCCAGCGCATGCTTCCGCTCGTGGTTATGGTCGCAAAAAGCAACGCCCAGCTTGTAGGCCAGCGGCCGTTCTTTTACGCCGCCCACCAAAATATCCGCGCCCTTTTCCCGCATAAAGGTTTCCAGCTCCGCGGGGTTGGCGTCGTCCAGTACAACGGTGTTTTCGCCGACCAGCTGCCCGATTACCTCGTACTCCTTGGGCCTGCCTGTCTGTGTGCCCACCATGACCGTTTCCATCCCCAACGCGTTAAACTGCCGGATAAGCGAAATTGCTTTAAACCCGCCGCCTACATAAATAGCAGCCTTTTTCCCTTGCAGGCGGGCGCGGTATTTCGCCAGCTTCGGCTCCACCTCCGCCGTTTTTACGGCGGCAAAGGCGCGGGCTTTGGCAACCATATCCGGCGTGCCGACCGCCTCGGCGATGCGGATGAGCGACGCGGTGGTATCTTCCACGCCGAAAAAGCTGATTTTGATAAACGGAATGCCCATTTCCTCCTCCATGCGCTTGGCAAGATACGTCATGGAACCGGCGCACTGCACAATGTTCAGCGCGGCGGTGGGCGCAAGGAGTAATTTATCGTGACTGGCGTCCCCGGTGAACGTCGCTTTCACCTCTATGCCAATCTCCCGCAGGTAATTTTGAATAATCCACATTTCCCCCGCGAGGTTAAAATCGCCCAGTATATTGATGCCGCTCTTGGGTTCGTCGGTTTTTTGCCTGCCGATCAGCGACATCAGGGCGTTGCACGCCATTTTATAACCGTAGGATTTGTTGCCGGAAAAGCCCGGCGACTGCACCGGAATCACCCGTATGCCGTACTTTTCTTCCGCCTGCCTGCAAACGGCTTCCACATCGTCCCCGATTACACCGACGATGCACGTAGCGTAGACGAAAATCAACTTGGGGCTGTGTTTTTCCATCAGTTCGTCTATGGCGGCGATCAACTTTTTTTCACCGCCGAAAACCACGTCTTTTTCGGTCAAATCAGTGGAAAAGCTGTTGCGGTATACTTCGCTCCCGCTGGAAAGGCTTCCCCGGATATCCCAGGTGTAGCTGGCACAGCCGATGGGGCCATGCACAATGTGATACGCGTCGGTAATGGGGTTTAACACCACGCGCGCCCCGCAGTAGACGCATGCGCGCTGGCTAACTGCGCCGGAAAGGCTGTTGGCTTCGCACCGGATGGCGCAGCCGTCCCCTCCGCCGTTATGAATAAAGCCTTTGCGTTCCTCCAAAATGGCTGGTTGGCTCATGCTTTGTTCCTCCTTTGGGCGCCGGTTTCAGCGCCCGGCCGGGATGCCTGCCTGTGTGTGCAAAAAAGGTTTCCCGGCCGGATGCCTTTAGCGGCTTACATTACCACATCCATGTCCTCATCAGCGCATTCCCGATCCTGATGGTCCAATAGCGCATTGGTGATCATTTCCACCATGCGCATCGCGCCGCGATAGCCCACGACGGGCATGTAAGAGTGGGCGTACCGGTCCAGAACGGGGAACCCGGCACGGACAAAGGGGATGTTTTCTGCCTTGGCAATCTGCTTGCCGTAGCTGGTGCCCAGCAGCAGATCCACCGGTTCGTTTTTAATCCACTGATGCAGCTCAAACAGATCGCCCGACGATTTTACTTTTGCGCCCGTCTGGCCAAAGCGGAACAGCTTTTCGTTGATGGCTTTATCAAAGGCTTCGCCGGGAGTGCCGGTGATGACGTATTTGGGCGTCATACCCATTTCCAGCACAAGTTGGGTCAGTCCGATTACCGTATCCGGGTCGCCGAAGATGGCGACGCTCTTGCCGGAGTGGTAGATGTGCGCATCCAGCATCACATCCACCAGTTGTCCGCGCTCCTCTTCCAGCGCAGCGGCAACGTTGTGCTGGCTTACCGCCGTAAGCGCCATAACAAAATCATCGGTACCTTCCAGCCCCATGGGCAGGGGGAGCACTTCGTAGGGCACATCACACTTGCGGTACAGCGTATTGGCAGGCTCCGTGCAGGTGAGCGCGCCCAGCGCCAGCACCTTATCGCAGTCGCCCAGCGCGGTCATTTCTTCAATGGTCGTACCGCCGGAGGGAAACATTTCGTAGCGGCCGGTCATGGGCGCATCCATTACGCCGCTCTGGTCCGGGAACATGATAAAGGGCACTTCCATCGCCGAGGCGATGCGCTTCATCTCCCGGATGTCGCCGGGGTTGACAAATCCGGGGAAGATGCCCACCTTGCCATTTTTCTTGCCGGTGGACTGCGCCAAATACTTGATGAATCCGCTCATCATGTTGTAAAAACCCGTTACATGGCTGCCCACATAGCTAGGGGTGCTGGCATGCACAACCAGTTTATCTTCCGGCACATCCATTTCGATGATGTAGCTGCCCACGTCATCGCCGATGGTTTCGCTCAGGCACGTGGTATGTACGGCGATAATATCCGGGTTGTAGATGGCGAACACGTTTTTCACTGCGGTACGCAGGTTGCTGCCGCCGCCAAACACCGAAGCACCCTCGGTAAACGAACTGGTGGATGCAACAGCCGGTTCCTTAAAATGGCGAGAAAGGAACGACCGGTGGTAGGATACGCAGCCCTGCGAACCATGGCTGTGCGGCATGCAGTTGTGCACGCCCAGTGCGCAGTACAGCGCGCCTACGGGCTGGCAGGTTTTACAGGGGTTCACGCGCAGCGCTGTGCGGTCGATCATCTCTTTGGTGGTTAAATTCAGCACGAGGCTTCACCTCCCGTTAGCATGGCTTCCAGCGTAGATTGGTTTTTCCACGGCGGTGTTACATACCGCCACGCGGGAGCATACAGCCCCATGGCAATATCCCGCGCGAAGTTGACAGCACCGCTGAAGCAGGAGTAGGGGCCGCTGTAATCGTAGCTGTGCAGCTGGCGGGAAACCAATCCGGATTTTTGCAGCACATACTTATCCTTGATGCCGGAAAAGAAAATATCCGGCTTGAGGATGCGGATAAACTCCTCCGTTTCAAAGTGGTTCAGGTCGTCCACCACGACGCTGCCGGTTTTCATTTCGTGAATCATGCCATGGTAGCTTTCCAGCGGAATCACTTTTTTCAGTTCTTCATAGCGCTCCGCAGGCACATGCACGCTAAACTTTTGCGGGTCCGGCTCCATCGTAAGGCTCTCGATGTTTTTACTGTCCGCGTCCTCTTTAATAGTGGGGATCACCTCGCGGCCTTCGTAATCATCGCGGTGGGCAAACTCGTACCCGGCCAGCACCGTATCCACCCCGAAGTAGCCCAGCAGGTTTTGGTAGTGGTGCGCGCGGGAGCCGCCAACAAACATCGCGGCGGTTTTACCCGTCAGCTTTTGCTTATAGTACGCCACGCTCTCCGCAATGGTGGAAAGCTCGTCCTCAATCACCGCTTCGGTGCGCAGTTTCAGCTCTTCATCGCCAAAGAAGGTCGCCATATCGCGCAGGGTTTGTATGGTCGCCTCTACGCCGATGAAGTTGACTTTCAGCCACGGAATGCCGTACTTGTCTTTCATCATCTCGGCAATGTAGTTAATGGAGCGGTGGCACATAACCAAATTCAAATCGGCAGCATGCGCATGGCTGAGCGCCTCGACGCTGCCGTCGCCCGTCATGACGGACACAACCTCGTAGCCGATGCGTTCCAAAATACGCTCGGTTTCCCAGCCATCGCCGCCGATGTTGTACTCGCCCATCAGGTTGACGCGGTATTGGGTGCTGGGCGGCAGATCGCCGGTGCCGATGACCTTGCGCATCAGTCCGTTGTTGGCGATATGGTGGCCGCCGCTCTGGCTAACACCCTTATAGCCCTCACAGCTGAACGCCGCGCAGGTAATGCCATACTTCTTTTCCGTTTCCGACGCGATGGCGTGAATATCATCGCCAATCAGGCCGACAGGGCAGGTGGAGCAGATGAGGATGCTCTTGGGATGGAACAGTTCCATCGCTTCCTCGATAGCCTTGCGCAGCTTTTTTTCACCGCCGAACACAATATCCGGCTCCTGCATATCAGTCGAAAAACAGTATTGCAGGAACACTTCCCCATTCTCGGTTTTTGCCTTATTGCGGCGCGTACCCCAGGAGTAGAAGCCGCAGCCGATCGGCCCGTGGGTGATGATCAGCGCATCCTTCAAGGGGCCGAGCACCACGCCCTTGCAACCCGCATAGCAGCAGCCGCGGTTGGTCATAATGCCGGGCACCGTTCTGGAGTTGGCAGCAATGGGTTGGTCCCGGTTGTCCTCATCCAGTTGCAAAATATGTTCTTTCCGGTTTTTATACACTCTGGACCCGTATTGGTCCAGCACGCGATCCCTTGCTTTCATTCCACAGCCTCCTTTGCTACAGGGTCGTTTCCCCGGTGCGTACTTTGTAGGTTTCCGTTACCGGCGCTACAAAAATTTTGCCGTCGCCGGGGTTGCCTGTCTGGTTTGCGCTGATAATAATTTTCACCGCCGCCTCCACCTGATCGTCTTCAACAATGATGGAGAAAAACCGTTTGGCAATCAGCCGGTAACTCTCGGTAGCGGATTCGCCTACCCGCTGGGAGGGCAGCTCGCCCGAATCCAGCACGTACTGCACCAATTGGGGGTCGATATGCTTTTTACCGCGCCCCAGACACGGGCGGCAGTTGAACGACGGAAATCCCGCATCGCCTAAGGCGCGCTTGGTTACATTGACTTTGTTGGTGCGGATGAACGCCATGATCTCTTTCATAACGGCCTCCCTTACAATCCCTGCTTGCCGGTAGAAACGGTGTACGCGTCCTCCACCGGGCTAACGAAGATACGACCGTCGCCGAACTGGCCTTTTTCGCCGGTGCGGGCAGTGCGCAGGATGACGCGGATTACATCGTCCTTATCCTCATCCTTTACGACAATCAGCAGCATTTCTTTGGGGATTTCATCGTACTGCACATCGCCGATCACCATGCCGCGCTGCCGGCCACGGCCATACACGTCCATCTTGGTTACCGCGGGAAAACCCGCGTCCATCAACTCCTGCATTACGGGTCCGGTTTTTTCGGGGCGGATAATTGCTCTTACGAGTAACATACTTTTTCTCCTCCTCATCGATCAGGTAAACCATTGCCGGTTTCCGGCAACGAATGAAACCAGCCTGTTCTACGCCGCGCAGCTAAAAACGCTACACGCCGCCTGCCGTATTACAGATCCATAATGCCATGCTCCATCAGCAGCGCTTCCAGGCGATCCTGTTTGAGGGGCTGGGGAATAACAAACATGTCATTGCCGTCGATTTTTTGTGCCAACGCGCGGTACTCATCGGCTTGGTTGCAGGCCGGGTCATAATCGATTACGGTCTTTTTATGGATTTCGGCGCGCTGCACCATGTTGTCGCGGGGTACAAAGTGAATCATCTGGCTGCCAAGCTCCTTGGCAAAGGCTTCTACCAATCCGGCTTCGCCATCCACTTTACGGCTGTTGCAAATAATGCCGCCCAACCGCACGCCACCGGTGCGCGCGTACTTTTGAATACCCTTGGAGATGTTGTTGGCCGCATACAGCGCCATCATTTCGCCGCTGGCAACGATATAGATTTCACGCGCCTTACCTTCGCGAATCGGCATGGCGAAACCGCCGCAAACAACGTCGCCCAGTACGTCGTAAAATACATAGTCCAAATCCGCTTCGTATGCGCCTAAACGTTCCAGCAGGTTGATGGAGGTAATAATGCCGCGACCCGCGCAGCCGACGCCGGGTTCCGGGCCGCCGGATTCCACACATTTAATGCCGGAATAGCCCTGCTTCAGCACCAGTTCCAGCTCGATATCCTCGCCCTCGTCGCGCAAGGTATCCAGTACGGTCTGCTGGGCGAGTCCGCCGAGAATCAGGCGCGTGGAATCCGCTTTAGGGTCGCACCCCACAATCATGATTTTCTTGCCCATTTCCCCAAGGCCCGCGGTCAGGTTCTGCGTGGTGGTGGACTTACCAATACCGCCTTTTCCGTAAATGGCTACTTGTCTCATGTGGAATCTCCTTTTCAAAATAAAATACAAACAAAGTCATCAATTGATGACTTCGTTGTCAGCAAAAGCCGCGGCAAAAGGGTACAAAAAACCAGACCTTTCAAATCCCTGTGAAAAGGTGCTGCCGTAAAAGCATATTGGATCTGGTGTCCCTGCCGTGTGTTTGGTTTTCTTTGTCGGTCAGCAGATGTGCCAAAGAGATGGGTTTGGCGATACCAAGAGGCTGATGTAAGGGAGAGTGCCTCTGGATGGCCGCCATACCCGCAGAAACCGCAGCCAGAATTGCCACGGTAAGAAGAAGGGGAACCCGGTCGGTCATTTCTGGTCTTCGTAACGAGTTTCTATAATCATTGCATCTTGTATCCTGTATACAGTATACAATGATTGCTTGCATTATAAAACGAAAATGACTTCTTCGCAATGGACTTATTGTGTTGTTATTATCCTTATTGTACAAAATAATCGAATAAATGAAGGAACGCTAATACAATTATTCATTTCAAGAAGTTGCATTATGGCAAAAAACCGCTAAGCCTGTTTATCCTTTTCTGGCTTTTCTCAGGTTTGCCCCGCTGTGCCCATGCAAAATTGCAGCGTGATGAAAGTATAGCCGTTAAGCCCTACACACTTTTCCTCCGCGAGGCAACGCTTGTTATATTGAAAGGTTTTCCCATGGAACTCCACAACATCCGTACTGTGCTATCCACGTACAACCTACCGAAGCGGCTTCGCTTTCCGCATTGCCGAAGGCTCTGGGGTCAACAGGCGGGGTTACAAATGCGGCTCGCAGGGTTTCACCTATGCTGCTATGAACACATCGATATTAATCATATTCCGGTTTTGGACATTACAACTCTTATTGCGAAGTACCGTACCAACCGGTAACACAAAGCAACCGGAATCAAAACCCGCCACAGCATGAAGCCGCCGTTCTCTGCGGGCTTTCACCGGTACCAATTCCGTATACCGCGTTTTATTCCGCCTCTGGGCAGCAACCGGGCGTAAACGTAGCACACAACACGCCCCCGGAGAGTGTTTCAACCGCCATTGTAAGCTTCCGGTCTTTCGCCATCGCTTCCACCCAGGGGGGCAGATGGCTGCAGGTAAGCATGAAGCTAAGAAAAGTGCCCGTTTCCAAAAAAGAACGGAATGCTTTTTTGGAGGATATTTCAGGGTGTTCCTTTTGCAGCCGGATCAAATCCAACTGATAATGGCCATCATTCTGGGCCGACCATGGCGCAACTGGGGCCGATTCTACCGTCGGCTGCTGCTCGGTTTGCACATCGGCCAGCATCTCGTCCAGCACATGATCCGCCAGATGATCGATTTCAAAAATTGCAAACCCAAGACGGTTTAAGCAATGGTATGCAATCCCTTCCACCTTTTTCCCCGCCAGAATCCGGCAATTGCCCAGCGCCGCCGCGAGCGTTTCCATCCCGTCACGCATCGCCTTAGGGTCACTACCCAGCGCTACCGGCGCCGCGACGTCCGGCTGCCAGCCCTGCGGCGTTTGCCGGTACACCGTCACCTGCGCCGCCTCCGAAAGCGTTTGCATCCTGCCTGCCGCATCGCAGGCGACTGCAATTGTATGGCTCATGATACCGCACCTCCACCGAATAATTTGCGCGTAAAAACGCGAAGCCCCCAACCGGAAGGCTTCATTGCCCCGTTATGTTACTGTGGATTGCCAAAGCTTGAAATGCTTCGGCCTGTTTGCGGATGGAAGCATCCGATGAGGATTGTATACAGTATACTATAAAACCAGGAAACCTCCAACTGTTTTCTGTCTGTATCCGGCTGCCTTTATCTTCATATATAGATTTTTCAAACCATTGCATCCGCAAGCTTCATTTACATATAAAAAAAGAGCCGACAAACGGCTCCTGTGCTGCAAAACTATCTGGAGCGAGGCGAAAGCCCCTTGCAGGTTCCGGCAGATAAACATAACCGGTTTCGCTACTCCATGGAAGAAAACCAAACGCCATCGTAACACGGTAAAGCGACGGTTGCGGAGAAATGGACGGGTAACTTGCCTTTGTTTTCGCCATATCCGCAAGCCCGCAGCGCCTGTGCGCCTCCTGCTGCCGTGAACGAGACCCGGTTGCTTCGAAATAGATAATACACCCCGTTTGTGAACATTGTGTGATCATTCTGCCGGTTCCGTGTAAACTTTTTCCTTTAAAGGTATCATTTCTGTACCAGTATCGGTGTAGATTTCACAATATGGCAGGTATCTATAATGGCATTATCCTCCGCCCGGCAAGCTGTTATGCAAAAGCGCAATCCTCCACCGTGAGCAGCGAATAGGCAACTGCCTGCAACAGGTAAGTAAAAACCCCCGGAAAAATGATTCGGACACCCAACTATGGATTACGGCGATACCATTACAAATAATTGATGATAATTACATAATCTTAATCATTCTGATATGGAAATATTGACAAAGGTGCGGTATGATAAGTAAAGTTCTTCTATTCAATAAAAGGAGGAAACCCTAGTGAAAAAAATTCTTGCTCTATTGCTGGCGGTTATGTTGGTCGTCGGCGCTTCTTCCGCGATGGCGGAAGCCATTCATCTAGACAAACTCACCCTCGAATTTGTGCCCTCCAAGGATGCGGACGTCATCATCACCGGCACCAAAAACCTGCCGGAACTGCTGCAGGCCGAACTGCTCAACCAGGGCTACGACGTGGGTGAAATCGACATCACCGTTGGTACATCCTACGAAGCGACCGGCGAAGCTATGGCTGCCGGTTCCATTGACATCGGCTGGCTGCCGGGCGGCACCTACGCCCTGTACAGCGACGAAGTGGATGTAATCCTCACCGCTACCCGCGCGGGCCTGAGCAACGACAGCACCGACCCGACCACCTGGAACGGCGATGCCAACAAAACCACGCCCACCGATACGCAGGTAACCTTCTACCGTTCGCTGATTTACGCCACGCCTTCCGCCTACGGCAAAGAGCTGGCCGCCAAAGTGAACGCGGGCGAAGCCCTCACCTGGGACGATTTGAACAACGCCAACTGGGCTGTGCTGAAAACCTCTTCTTCCGCCGGTTACATCTACCCCACCATGTGGTTGATGGATAACTACGACGGCAAGAAGCTGACCGACCTTACCAACGTTGTTACCCTCAGCGGTTACGGCGAAGCATTTGCGCAGGCCGCCGCTGAAGCGGTTGACATCATCGTGTGCTATGCCGATGGCCGCCGCGACTACGAAGACGCCTGGCTGCTGGCTACCGATCAGCAGGATGCAACCGGCAAAGCCGGCATGGGCCGTACCGATACCATCTGGAACGAGCTTAACGTAATCGGCGTGACCGATGGCATCTACAACGACACCGTATCTATCACCAAGGCGAACGACGAGGTGTACAACCCCGCGTTCGTCGCTGCGATGCAGCAGGCCCTGATCAACATCATCGGCACCGAAGAAGGCAAAGCCATCTTCTCCGTGTACAGCCACACCGGCTATGCGCTTGCCACCGATGCGGATTACGACAGCGCCCGTAAAGCGTTGGAGGCCGTGCAATAAGCAACCGCCTATGCCCTTTCGGCGGTACGGTTTTTACCGTACCGCCTTTCTTTTTTGTTTTATAACGAATTATTGTCAATCCCCTATGTAAATGTTATAGTAGAAACCGTAAACTAACGAGCGAAGAGGCATGTCTATGATCGAATTTATCCAAACCGGAAAAACCTATCCCAACGGCGTCCAAGGCCTTAAAAATGTCAACCTTAAAATTGAACAGGGAGAGTTTGTGGCGATCATCGGCCTTTCCGGCGCGGGTAAATCGACGCTGATTCGCACCATTAACCGCATGATTGATGTTACTGAGGGGCAAGTGTTGGTGGACGGCGTAGACGTTATGACCCTTCGGGGCAAGGCGTTGCGGCGCTTTCGCCGCCATATCGGCATGATTTTCCAATCCTTTAACCTCGTCACCCGTTCCACCGTTATTAAAAACGTGCTCACCTCCATGGTGCCGGATATGAACTTTTTCCGCGTACTGTTCGGCATTTTTACCAAAAAGCAGGAGCTTGCCGCACTGGCCGCGCTAGACAAGGTAGGCATACTGGATAAAGCCTATACGCGGTGCGATCAGCTTTCCGGCGGGCAGCAGCAGCGCGTGGCGCTGGCGCGCACCTTAAACCAAAACCCAACCGTGATTCTGGCGGACGAGCCTGTGGCGGCGCTGGACCCCGTAACCGCCAATCAGGTGATGAACGACTTTAAACGCATTAATAAAGAACTGAATATCTCCATCCTCATCAACATCCACCATGTTGACCTGGCGCTGGATTTTGCCGACCGCGTTATCGGCATCCGCGCGGGCGAAATTGTCTACGACGGGCCGGTGGATCAGGTAACCGACAAGGTGTTGGATATTATCTATAATGGCGCACCCGTACCCAAAGCCGCCGATGAGCAATGTGCCAAGGACGCACAGGCCATTGCACAGGCCAAGACGCAGCCGCAGGCGGGTACGCCCGAAGAGAAGGAGGCGTAAACCCAATGCCTAGGGATGAAGCCTCTGCCTCCAAAGTGGCACTGTTTGACCGTATTTTTCCGCCGCGCACCATGACCGTAGACGGTCACACCGTGGAAAAACCCCGTTCCCGCGCATGGCTGATTGTGCTCGTGCTGGCGCTGGTTGTGTGGGCATCGGTCATTTTAACGGAGTTTGATATTGCGATTCTCATTAAGCGCGGCCACCAGTTCACCGTCATCCTCTCCAAGATTTTCAACCCCAAATGGAGTTATTTCGGCAAAGTGCTGGACCCGCTGCTGGACACTATTAAAATGTCCGTGCTGGGCTCCGTTGTCGGTTCGCTGCTGGCACTGCCTTTCGCGGTAGCCGCCTCCACCAACATCATCAAAAACGGATTTGTTGTGGCGCTGCTGCGTGTGCTGCTCAACATTGTGCGTACGCTGCCAACGCTGGTCATCGCCTCCATTTCCGCGCTGATGTTCGGGCTTGGCACCTTCGCCGGTACAGTCGCTATTACCATCTTCACCTTCGGCATTGTCACCAAGATGCTGTATGAAAGCATCGAAACCATTGATATGGGCGCATTCGAAGCCATGGAAGCACTGGGCGCAACGAAATTTCAAGCCTTCTGGAGCGCGGTGTTTCCGCAGGTGCTGCCCACCTACCTTTCGCATTGCCTGTATTCGTTTGAAATCAACATTCGTGCCGCATCTATACTGGGTTATGTCGGCGCGGGCGGCTTGGGTATTTTAATCAACGACCGGGTCGGCTTCCGCGATTATGAAGGGCTGGGCATGGTATTGCTCACGCTGTTCGTGGTGGTGCTGATCATCGAAAATACCAGCCAATATCTGCGCAGAAAACTCAGCTAGGGAGGCCGACGTATGCAAAGAACCATCAATCCCATCGAGGCGATGTACGAAACCAAGCCGAAGCGATGGTGGATTTATACCCTTATCGTTCTCTTGATGGCCGTTTTACTGGGCTGGTCGTCCAGCGCCGTCAACTTTAAAGGGCTTGCCGTTAAAGGCACCGAGGTCGCCTATGGCATCGTATACGGCATCGTACATCCCGATCAAAACCTGCTGTTTGACATGTCTGTGAACGGCGTGCCCTACCTGCTGCTGCAAACCGTCGCCATCGCCGTGCTGGGCACGTTGATCGGCGGGCTGCTGGCGGTGCCGTTCAGCTTTCTGGCTAGCGAAAACATCGTGCCAAAGTGGGTGGCGTTCCTCGTTCGCGCCTTTATCCTGCTCATTCGCACCATTCCCAGCCTTGTGTGGGCGCTGGTGTGGATTCGCGTTACCGGTCCGGGGCCTTTCTGCGGCGTAGTCACACAAAGCATCTGCTCCATCGGCATGATCAGTAAAATGTACATCAACGCCATTGAGGATTTGGATACCAAAATACTGGAAAGTCTGGACGCTGCCGGGTGCACCACGTTCCAGAAAATCCGCTATGGCATTTTACCGCAACTGTACGCCAACTTCATCTCTACCATTATCTACCGCTTCGATATCAACATCAAAGATGCCACCACGCTGGGCATCGTCGGCGCGGGCGGCATCGGCGCAGCGCTGATCCAGTGCATCAACAGCCGCCGCTGGAGCATGGTAGGCGCGTTCCTGTTCGGCATGATCGTGCTGATGCTGCTAATCGAGCTGTTTTCCACCAAAGTCCGTAAAAAGCTGGCGAGAGGTTAACATGCAAAACCGTCTGACCCTTTACTTTACCTCGGATACGCACGGCTATGTGTACCCGACCGATTTTATCAGCGAAAAGCCCCTTGCACAGGGGCTTTTACGCATGCGTTTTCCCAAGAATGGCAACACGCTCGTGCTGGACGGCGGCGATACGCTGCAGGGTTCGCCCCTCACTTATTACTGCCGCACAAAAGGGCTGCCCATGCCCTGCGCCGATGTGATGAACGATTTGGGCTACGACTACATCACCCTTGGCAATCACGATTTTAACTACGGCTTTGAAACCCTGCGCGACTATCTGACCCGCTCCCATGCAACGTGCCTGTGCGCGAATGTGCAGGATCAAACCGGCAGCTTGCCTATTCTCCCCTATACCGTGCATACGCTGGAAAACGGCCTGCGCATCGGGATTATCGGCATCATAACGCACTGGGTCAATGTGTGGGAGCGGCCAGAAAACCTTACGCAGTTATCGGTAACCGATACCCTCGCCGCCGCACGGGAGGCTGTAGCCGCTCTACAAGGAAAAACCGATCTCCTGATCGGGCTGTATCACGGCGGGTTTGAACGGGATATGGATACCGGAAAACCCGTAAGCCATACCGACGAGAACATCGGCTGGCGGCTGTGCGAGGAGTTCCCGTTTGATATTCTGCTCACGGGACACCAGCACATCGCCATAGCCAACCGCGTCATCCACGGTACCCACATCGCGCAGACGCCCTGCAACGCCAAAGCCTATATTCACTTGACGGTGGATGGCAAAGGAGATATTACCTCCCGCCTGTGCACGCCAGATGCGCCGCCCGCCATACAGCCGTGGGAGCAGCGCCTCTATGCCGACGTATCCGCATGGCTGGATACGCCCATCGGGTCGCTTTCACGCCCCCTGCCGCCGGAGGAGAAACTGCCGATGGCGCTGCACGGCTCTCCCATTGCGGATTTTATTAACCGTGTGCAGCTGGAAGCCACAGGGGCGCAAGTATCCTGTACGGCGCTAGGCAACGAGGTAAGCGGCTTCCGCGCCAAGGTAACCGTGCGGGATGTGGTGGCCAGCTATCCCTACTCCAACACGCTGGTTGTGTTGCAGGTTACCGGGCAGGTGCTGCGCGAAGCACTGGAGCAGTGCGCCACGTATTTTCAGGTTGCGCAGGATGGCGCACTTACGATCGGCGAAGCCTTTACCAAGCCCAAAGAAGCCCACTACAATTACGACTTTTTTTACGGCATTACCTATACGTTCGATCTGCGGCGCCCCATCGGCAGCCGCGTAACCACGCTTACCTATCAGGGTAAGCCCATCGGCGCGGAAGAAACCCTGTCACTGGTGATGAACAATTACCGCGCTACCGGTGCCGGTAATTTCGATTGTTATCTGCCTTGCCCGCGGCTGCGGGAGGTACAAACCGAGGTAAGCGAGCTAATCCTCAACTATCTTGGCGACCATAAACAAGTCGAGATTCCCGCAGCAACGCCCTATATGGTGATTCTGCCGAATGGAACAGACGCGCAGCATAAAAACAGCCAGACCTCCTATAAGCGAAATAGCACGAACTAACCCTATGCGGGTTAATCATTACCAGCGTTATACAGGCGCTGGTTTTCACTTTGTTCAAGCAGCCGTGGAGCAATTACCTGCTTCCCCCACAAAAGAGACCCTTGCACTTTTACACAATTGGGTGTTAAACCAAATGATTCTTTCTTCGCTTGTACAACCGGGGCGAAAACACTTTGTGATGCGTTTTTTGTATGCTATAATGCTCGCATAACCCGCCTGCCTGTTCATATTTTAGCGGCAAGTACGGGCACCCCCTCTATGGATGCATACGGAGGTATGTTTATGTCTCTACGGGATGAGATTTTACAGTACAACGCCACGTTTGTGACGGGTAAAAAATACGAGCCCTTTTTAACCACCAAGTACCCGGATAAGCATATCGCCATCCTGTCCTGTATGGATACACGGCTCACCGCGTTGCTTCCAGCAGCGCTTAACTTTCGCAATGGGGATGTAAAGCTCATCAAAAACGCCGGCGGGATGATTTCCCACCCTTTCGGAAGCGTTATGCGCAGCCTGCTGGTAGCCGTATATGAACTTGGGGTAAACGAAATACTGGTAATTGGCCATTACGACTGCGGAATGCAAAACATTGACCCCATGAAGTTGATAGAAACCATGAAAGCTCGCGGAGTACGGCAGGAGGCACTCGATTTTATCGAGTTTTGCGGCATTGATATGCATAAGTGGCTTCACGGGTTTGATGATCCACAGCGCTCGGTATGCGAGTCCGTACGTATGATTCGCGAGCATCCATTAATGCCTGCGGATATAGAAGTGTCCGGCTATTTGATGGACCCTGAAACAGGACGCCTTGATCCTCTGGATTGATCTTAAAAACGGTAACAGCGGCATCGTGCCTAAAACAGTTTAAGTGCGCTAATCCCTCCGCCTTTTCATTATATTCCCAGCATTCTCCTTAAAAAGTCAATTGTATTCCAGTGCCTGCCGCAGAGCATCATTCGAAGGATTCGATCCCTGTTTAGAATGCAAAAACGATAATTACCTACTGATTCGGTGAGAAAGATTGTAAGCATACTTCACACCCATAACGATTGAATGATATAAGATCGCGACATTTACATAGGAGAATAGGAAAAAGGATCTATTGGAATAAAACGAAAATCAACCAAGATTACAGACATAGCAAAAGCCCTGTAACAGATGCGTTGCAGGGACTTGCTATGCTGTGGGAAACAAGCTTTGCATGTAACGGCTTCTTTTCTTTGCGCCTTATGCCCGGCAAAGCGTAAGCGGTATTTTATTCCGCTGTTCAGTGCGGCTTATCTCTGTTATAAGGAGCATGGGCATTATCAAGTGAAGTCAGCGCTTATTGCCATTCTTGATACTCGTATTTGGGGATTGCATGATTGCCACGCTTACCCCATGCTTCGTAAAGCGTGCATACTGCTTTATCGGCAGTATCACAACACCGTTGCAGGAATACCGCCTATTGTATCACGGTTAAAGGCTGCCTCTTTATAGCATGCGTAACCATAAACAGGTAAACCAAGTCCATGTCCCCCATTGAAGCTGTGTTTACTCACCCCAACCGATGCTGCTAAGCAACGCTGCGACCGGCAGCACGAACGCCGGGAAAGGAAATCACTCCATACATGAAGAATAAATATAGCAATCTCGCTATGAGTGCCTAAAGGATGCAAAGGCACAATAAAACCCCGCGGCATACGCAAAAGGAATCAATAAACGGCTTGGCGCATACTCTCCTGCGGGAATCTGCGCGCCTATCGGAAGACGAATGAGAACAAACGGAGGAACAGCCTGTGCGGCAAAGGATATATAAGATCGTTGAACTTTCAGACGGATCAAACACTTGGAGCACGATATATGATTATTCCATGGTGCTTGTCATCATCGCCAGTATAATTCCGCTGGCTTTTAAACAGGATTCCATGGTTTTTACCATCATAGATAAAATTGCGGTAACGATATTTATCATTGATTATCTTTTACGTCTTTGCACGGCTGATATTAAATATAGCAAAAAATCCATATCCTCATTTTTACGCTACCCTTTTTCCTTTATGGCCATCATCGATCTGCTCTCGATTTTGCCCTCTATTGCAATGCTGGACAAAGGCTTGAAATTACTGCGAATTTTCAGATTGATTCGTGCGTTCAGAGTATTCCGGGTATTTAAAGTTTTACGCTATTCAAAGAGTTTTTTAATCATCATCACCGTATTTAAAAAGGAAAAAGCGGCTCTCCTTGCTGTTTTAACCCTTGCAGTTGCCTATATCTTAATTTCCGCTCTTGTCATTTTTAGCATTGAACCTGATTCGTTTAACAACTTTTTTACAGCGGTGTACTGGGCGACTGTTTCACTCACAACCATGGGCTATGGAGATATTTACCCTATCAGCACAGCAGGGCGAGTTGTAACCATGGTTTCTGCTCTGTTTGGTATTGCTATCATCGCTTTGCCGGCAGGTATTATTACAGCCGGGTACATGAGAGAACTGGATCAAGCCAATAAGAAAGATCAGTAACAGTGCTAGACCTGCCTGGCAAGTAGTGGATGAGGAGAGCGAAGAAAGCAGCAAAAGGGTGCTCATAAAGCCGGTTCTGCTCGTATGGACATAAAAACATCCAATAATCTCATATGAAAATCAAGTAAAAGCCCTGTAACTGTTACGTTACAGGGCTTTTGCTTTGGTGCGGGAAACAGGACTTGAATTTGTTATCATCCCAAAAACAACAGCGAATCGATGCAATTGGATGCAAATAATATCCTTATAAATCAACGTTTTCACATTTGCTGATGAAACAGCACGAAATAGTAAGCATCCTAAACTGTAGGCAAAACTGTAGGCATATTGAAGGTAAAACTGTAGGCTTAAATCAATCTTTCTCGTTCTCGCATTATTCCATATTTTCTCCCCTTGATAACATACGCCGTTAAAAAGGTTAAGTTTTGTTAAGGTATGCCGTACACAGACTATGGCATGAAAACGGCGGAGGTGCACCCTCCGCCACGTTGCTATCGCCTGCCGGTTAATCGTTCCCGTTCCTGTACACCATCATAGTGTTGATCCGCCAGTACACGGCTTCCTGCTCTTTGTCGGTCAGTTTTGGCAGCAGGGCACGCGCTTTATCAAGCCAGCTTTCCTGTTCGGCGGGCTTTTGTCCGGCCTCGTACTCTATTGCGGCATAGGTGCGAGCGGAAACCGCTGTAAGATGTAAGTGACGATCGGTAAGCCCTCCGGCGTAGCGGAGCAGGTTAGCCATGTCGGCCTCACGCGGGCTGATGTGCTTGGTGGGTGGTGTTTCGGGACAGACTTCCGTCTGCTGTGCGCAAGCCTCGATAGCTTGATGGTATTGATATAACATGCCCTGGTCGCCCTCCGCCATTGGTTCTTTGAGATAGAGAGCATTCACCACTTGGCTGATAAATGTTAGTGACTTCTCATTCTGGATCCCCGCCAGTTTTGAATAAATGCAGTATTTCGTAGAATGCTGTAAGGGTTCGTTCACAATATAACCCCTTTCTGTTGACCAGAGCGGCGGAGGGTGATATACTCACCTTGTTGAAGGCTCCACCGCTCTGATGGTTGAGTTTGCCGCTTGCGTGTTCCACCACGTTAGCGGCTCTTTTTATACCACAATGAAGCGCCTACTGGTGGTGATCTTGGTGAAGCACTCGGCAAGCTCCGGCAGTTCCTTTTTAAGCACGGAGGCATCCAGACGGTTGCTGGTGATCGGCTTCCATGTGATCTTGAATGCACCAGCCGTGAGGCTTCCCGTGCCCTGTGCGGTCATCTTAGCTTTGATTTCTTCCTGGGCTGCGGTGATCTCCTCCGCCAGTTCCTCTTGCATCCGCTGCAGTTCCTTCAGCTCCCGGGCTTTTCTCTCGATCTCTTGAATACTCATTGTGTGATCCTCCTTATGCTGCTTTGATTGTAATGATGTCGTAACGGTAGCGGTTCAGGTACTTACACTCTTGTGCGGCGTAGTTCGCAACGTTGGCCAGCAGTTGCACCATAGAATCATCATGGATTCGGAAGCCGAACACGTTGTAACGTGCAACGGCCTTCTTTGCTTCGTACCATGCCATGCGCAGGGCTTCGGAAAAGCTCACGGCGTAGCAGCGGTGGTTCCTCCAAGCGGCTTTCATGATCTCGCTACGGTTGTACTTCATTGTGGTGCCCTCCCTTGCTTCGGTGCTTCCCTTACCGTGATTAAAGTATACACTTAAATATGGTGTATGTATATTGACAATATACACACAAAAACAGTGTATATTCTGTCGAAAATGCACTTGAATCAAGTGTATATATGTGGTATACTATATTCATGGGGAGGGATATTAATGCCGATTAGGTATAAAATTGATGTGCTAGCTGCCTTGAAAAAGGCCGGTTACTCAACTTACAGGATTCGAAATGAAAAATTGCTTGGTGAAGCCACGTTACAGAACCTACGTGAAGATAGACCGGTGTCATGGGATAATATTTCTACGATTTGTGAACTGCTCGATTGTCAACCTGGAGATATTCTTGAAAATCAAATCTTCTCTGTGAAAGTAACCGAGCGACAAGGAATCATTAATGCAACAACAATGAAACAGATGGACGATGTAGACTTGTCTAAATTGAATGGTATTCGCAAAAAAACAGTAAACATCGAAGCATCATCTCCTCAAGATGCAGTTTTTCAAGTGGCTAATGAATATGACCAAAGCCCATCTGATGATTTCACTCCCGACAGTATTACATTTGAAGCAGAGGATTCAGATAAGTAAATACCCTCCTACGCGAAGATATGAGCATGACGGCGGAGGAATGGAAGGGAAACGAATAGAGACCAAATGAGAGCCGTGAATACGAGAAAAGAGCAGCCGGTATGGCTGCTTTTACTTGCTTATTTACAGTAGGAGAAGTATAATTATGGAAATATTATTAACCGTTACATATAAATTTAATCAAGACAAAGAGGGTATAACAATGAAAAATGGATTTCGGTATCATTGCGAAATTGGAATAGTTGATTGGTTTTTTGGCTCAATGACAAAAGAGGAAATAATTAATTCATATCAAGACGAGCTTGAAGCCGTTGGCTGCTCAGGTAACACGGAAGAATTCGCAAATGATATAAATTTCAAAGAGAAGAGTATTATCAGTACAATCCAAGCAGAACAGGATGAAGACCCATTCATAATTAGGTATTTTGTAACCCCTGCAATTTCTGGTTTATCAATGGAAGTATCTGCGGTTGTAAAAATTTCAAATAATGGTTCCACGTTTCTTTTTACGAATAACGAACTATTGCTCGCTATGTATTCTGATCTGTAATATTATTTCCCACCTCAACAACAGATATTTCACCTTGAAATTATTGTTATTGTTCTCATGAAGCATAATCTATATGAGATATGGTATAATTGATGATCATAGGTATAGCCACAAGAAGGGAGACCCGTGTATCGTGGAAATACTTGAAGTATATAACAACTATTCATCACTAGGTATAAATTCAAGACCAATAACGGAAGGCCAAGAGTTTGATATGGTAAGTGAGTTCATCGACTTCAGAAAGGCGTCTTTTAAGTCTAATAGCAAGAAACAACTGGCAATTTTTGTAGAGACAAAAATCAATGATGCATACCCTGATGTTGTTTTTGCTGAATATA
Source organism: Candidatus Limiplasma sp. (assembly GCA_963675655.1). Taxonomy (GTDB): domain Bacteria; phylum Bacillota; class Clostridia; order Christensenellales; family Aristaeellaceae; genus CAXXOK01. The sequence continues at coordinate 1,849,506 of OY776489.1, read as the reverse complement.
ACCCCTGTTGTTATTCGCGTTGGAATAGAGCTAGAAACACTATTTCTACGACAGATTTGAAATTGCTGCATTATATTTATAGTAGAAAGAATGTAACCTCGCAGAAGATGATTAGGGAACTATCAACTCAATATAAAATTCTTTTACACTCATTAGAAGCGTTAATGGATGCACAGCTCATTGTTCGTCAGGATGGATATTGGATTGTTCCAAATCGTGATGATATTTTTGGAATCAAACGAATTGAAGCTGTTGAGGCGAAAATAGGTAAATGGGATGTTGTGATGCAGCAGGCCATTATCAATAAAGCCTTTGCATCTGAAAGTTTTGTCTTATCAAAAAGGAAACGAGAACCAAATGCAGAGGTTGTGCAGCGTATAAGCTCCTTTGGAATTGGCATCTACTTGTATAATAGCAAACAGTTTTCCTGCCATACACCTGCAAGTCGAAATAGATTCCCATCGAATTACAACTCATTATATTTAAACGAATGTATTGGTCGAATTCTCAATAGCTGAGGAGGTATAAAGATTGCTAAATGAATTGACAAAGAAATATCCTTCTTTGAAAGTTTTAAAGGTATTTCCTAAATCCGGCCAAAAAGAAGTATTCCTTGTATACGTAGACACATATGGCATGGTCATGTTGAAGATAATTAAGAAGATGGATGAACGCATTCGACGGGAAATTGATATCGTTAATCAAAACGAAATCCCCGGCGTACCTAAAATTAAAGAGTTTTCTTCCTTTCAATTTGAAGGAGAGGAACGTTTTTATTTTTTTGAGGAATATATTGATGGTGAAACTCTGACAGATGCCCTAAAGCGTGGATCACTTAAATTGCATCAAAGTCTGACATTGTTTGAAAGTTTGCTTTCTGTTGTGGTGAGGCTTGAAGAGCTGAACATTGTTCATAGAGATATTAAGCCCGACAATATTATTTCTGCCAAAGATGGAACTTTTCACTTGATAGATTTTGGTATTGCAAGAAATCTTAACCTTGCTTCTCTTACTTTAACTAATATGGCAGTCGGACCACATACTCCTGGATATGGCGCGCCAGAACTGTTCCAATACAGCAAGACCAAAATAGATAGTAGAGCTGATTTATTCTCTATTGGTATAGTAGTATATCAAGCTATATTTGGGAAACATCCATTTATTACTGGCAAAGAAGCTGATGTAAATGAGATTTGGTACTTAACAGTAACTGTTATACCACAAAATTATTTGATACCAGGGGACAAAGATAGTCAACTTATTGGAATCATCCAGACGCTAATGCAAAAACAGGTTAGCAAACGACCACCCAGTGCAAAAAAGGCTTTAGAATGGTACTATACCGTTTTAAAAACACTTACAATCTGAATAGGAGGCGGACAATAATGGAACTATTTTTGCAGTTTGGGCATGGAATGAAAGCCTTAACTATTGACTTGTCAAAAAAATGGAAAGGTGCATCTGTTATACTGAGTCCGCGTGATATGACACCATCTCAATTAACTGCGTGGAGTACAGAATTTGATAAAGCAGGAGTGGAATGCTATTTCGATCCACAGTGCTATTGTCCAAAAAGTGAACTGAAACGGTTAGTACAATACACGTATTGGGATTGTGATCTCAATACGAATTTACAGTCAAATGGCACATTGATTGATAAGCAAATTCGTGCAATAAAACAGTATAATGATATTGCCAATACAAAAGCTTATATTCTTCCGAGTATTTTAAACAGCTACGATGCTGAATGGGCACGTCGTTTCGTTTCCCAATCAAAACGCTTTATTGATGCCGCACATGAAGTGATGGATGATAAGCCAATTTTTACAACTCTTGCTTTGCCAAGGGATTTCTTAGTTCAAAGTGAAACAACCATCGAACCAGTATTACAAGATATACTTGATTTCAACGTTGAAGGATACTATGTTGTTGCAGAAGCACTTGACAGGAAATACTTAATTGATAATCCCATGTGGCTTTCTAATGTACTCCATATCTGTGCGGTCTTAAAGATAGCCGGTAAAAAGGTGATTTATGGTTATGGAAACCATCAATTATTACCCATGTCTTTAATAAAAGTGGATGCAATGGCATCGGGCACATGGCAAAACGTTAGGAGCTTCACCAATAGGTTTATTGATATTGATGAACAAAAGAGGAAAAGTACCTGGGTTTATTATCCTGAAGCGCTATCTGAATATAAGCTTTCGTTTATGGACTGGGCTTTTAACAACGGATACCTATTATCAATGAAATCCAAAGATAAGGATTTCTTAGATGATAGTATTAATAAGATTTTTCAAGCCTCAGTCCCTCCGTCTGCTACTGGATTTACTGAAACCGATGCATTTAAGCATTACCTTTGTTGCTTGAAACATCAAATAGACCTTTTAGATAAACTCAGCTATAAAGAAACATTTGAGAGCTATGAAGTGCTTCTAACTACTGCTGAACGAGAAATTGAACGCCTCGAAAAAGGTGGCGTATTCGCACAAGCACGAAGCTTTAAAAACTTCATCGATGTCAACCGTGCAGCAGTCACACGTCTCAATCAGAACCATGGTTTTGCTTTAGGTATGTCGTGGAATACACTATAAACACTCTTATAAGCGTAGCCAGAGCAAAAGAAGGTCATCGCGAACGCAAGTGACAATAATAGTTTACCGCCCATTGCTTCATTTGAACACCTGTAGTCAAAAGCGTTTCCTCTTTTTTCTAAAATCCAGCTCTGCTTTAGTCCTATGACTTTTACCTTCAAACTGAATTACGTTCGTTGGCTTAGATGGACGAGCCATACATTTCCCTCCTTTCTCCGTTTTGGGAAAAATCTCGCGTGATTGAGGCGTCTCGGTTGTGGAAACGTAAGCCCTAGAGATTTTATAGCCCCCCTGCCTTATGCTATAAAGTCATGTTTTTGCTTCACTTTTGCTTCCACTTTGCTTCCTGCAAAGCAGCGCCTTCATGAACCTAACTAACAGTGCAGCCGAACCATTAAAACGGTACACTTTTGGTTCGGTTTGGTTTGGTCGCGAACCAGCTTCACGACCTTTATCTGTGCGTTGAAGCATGCACAGCTCCTTGGCCATAGAGGGAGTCAGCATGTGGTTGGTTGCCGGACGGCCGCCCATGGGGTTTTCGTCATTTTTGACGATAACCTCATAATCTCGGCCTGCTTCAAAACCGTATTCACACATGCGCGGAAACCATTTGTGATAGAAAATACCTTGCTAAATTGTACGGCTTTTGTCTGTATTTTGTCTGCATTTTTATTCGGTGCCCAAGTAACACGAAGCCCCATAATAACAACGCCCGCCAGCGCCTCAAAATGGCTCTCTGACGGGCTTTCTGTTCTGATGCTGTTATCCCTCGTCGCCGATGGTTTATCCCCTCTGTTGCCTTTCCTCGCGCCAGAACGCCAGTGCTTCCGTGCTGCTTGTCCAGGTGCGCCGGTAACCACTCAAAGTAACATGCCTGTGCCAATCGGTGCGTTGGTCAAGGTGGTGAGCGGCGGCTAGCGCTCGCAAGCCTGCATCCCTGTAGAGACGGCTTCGGCCTTGTTGATAAGCATTGTGTGCGGCGGAGGCTGTTAATCCGCAACAGGCACCGGCAGTGGTCACACTTTGCCCCTGCAGGTCATGCCTTCGTACAATCTCGCACTGGTGCTTTGGCAAAGCATCCACAGCTGCGTGAACGGCTTGCACCAGCTCGGCATAATCTGCCTCCGCCTCGGTATTGTCTGGGGCTTCTATTGTATCCGAGAGGGTAATAGCTTCACCCTCAACCGTGGGAGCATCCAACGATAGCGCCCCTTGGTCTGCACGCTGTTCATGCCGGTGCAAGCCTAAAGCCCTTCGCATTTCTGCCTTGATATACATAGCCGCCCAAGAAGAAAAGGTGCCTTTGCTTTCATCATAAGTTTTCACTGATTCAATCAACCCAATGTATCCGGCCTGAGCAAGATCGTCTATATCAGTTGCCCTGTCCAGTTGGCAAGCCACCATATACCGTTTGGCAATATGGTAGATCAGACCATGGTTGTTAGTGCAAACCTCCGCCATGTTGACCATGTAAAACGCCTCCTGTATAATGAAATCAGCGGCATACAGGAAGCACACCCCGCCAGCCCTTACAGGAGGTTAGCGGGGCTTCTCTTTTGGTTGATTAACTTGGCTATCTCCGCTCCTCATTGTGGAATCAAGTGCCATGTATCTTCCATGTACTCAAGCATTTCTTCGGTAAAAGCTTCTACAGGGCATTTTTGAAGTAATTCCATCTGATAATCAATACTATCGCCCTCCAAAAATTTATTTGTCTTTTCGTCACCAAGATACTTTTTTAGTACTTTGACAATGCTACGTTCAAGCTTTATATCCGCACTGAGCTGGTATTCATCATGGTACTTAGCCCAGCCGCGCAAGGCTTTTACGATACCTTCTTTTGTAACTGGCTTGTTATAGAGCATCCATTTGCTTTTCTGCATTTCATCAAGGAAAGCGTCTATTCCCTGCCATGTCATATCGATTTCGTGCTTATGTCTGATATCTAAAAGTTGTTCGCGCAAAAACAAATCAGCACTGTGCGGCGCGGCGGCATCAGCCGCAGCCGACGCCGCGCAGTGGTCAGCAGAAGCAGAATCAACAGAAGCTGTTTCTGTTTTTTGTTCTTCTACAGATATAGCTCTTGCTATTGCTATATCTGTAGATGTTATTCTGTTATTGTTGTTATTCTGTATTTGGTATCGTTGTGACGAATTTTCGTCACTTTGTGACAAACCGTCATCATGTGACGTTTCTTCGTCACTCTGTGACGGTTTATCTCTTGCGCGTTTGTTCCTCATCCTTTCGGCGGAGGAGCCTTCATCACCGCTCATTTCAGCAGCTTGTGTAAAAAAGTAACTACCGTCTTGTTGCTCAACCATTAAATTCTGACCAATGAGAAAATCGATTACGTTTTTAACCAGATGTACCTTGTCTGCTTCGTCCTCCATGATATCAACAGCTACTTCCTCCTCAAAGGTTTCTTCAAGCCCTTCATGTTTCATGGTGCTGTTGTTCTCAAGGCTTTTAAGCATCATTTTTTGATAGATGATCAGCGCACAATCTCCAAACCTTCTGCGAAGCGTTCTAACTCGCTTATCAGAGAAAAATGCAAATTGCAGCTTTAACCACCAACGCCGCCCCGTTGGATTGTATTTGCGTGGCTTTTTGTCTGTGCTCAAATTGTTCACCGTTCCTTCGTCAACAATATAGCATGCTCACATGCGCATACCATTAGCTTGTTCTTCCAGCCAACGTTTAAATGGTTCAATTGGTATCAAAATCTTTTTGCCGGCTCTGATGACTGGAAAGCCTGGAGTGCGTGTCCATTTTCGTAGTGTCGGCGCGCTTACGTTTGCTGCTTCACAAGCCTCTTTTGATGTGAAATTGATCTTTTCCATATGTTTCTCCCCTTCATTGAATTACGATTCACATTGATTCGTATGTACATATTTTATATTCATTTGTCGATATTGTCAAACATTTTGTTTCATTTGCTATCATTTTATGATATGATATGAGCAAGGAGTGATATAAATGAGCTTTGGTGAATCATTGCAGCGGGAAAGAAAGAAAAAGGGATTAACACAGGAGGAATTATCAAAGCTGGCTTCTATATCGCGTGAGGCGATTGGTAATTATGAGAATAATCGGCGTACACCAACTATAGAAACAGCGCGCAAATTATCCGAAGCACTCGAAATAAATTATTTTGAATTGATAGGATGGACTTCAATTGATGAGGATGGTTATATACTCAACGATGAAGGATCGGTTGCATATTCGGAGCTGGAAAAGAAAATTGTCGAAGGTTTAAATAAACTAAATGAACCGGGGCAACAAAAAATCATTGCTTATATTCAAGACTTAGTAACTCACCCGAAGTACAAGAAATGATTTCAGTGTGATGTGACTGGTTCAATAGGAGGCTTTGTAATGGCAAAGAAAAAAGCTGCAGACATGAAACGCGCTCGCAACGGCGCAGGTAGCGTGAAGGACTTGCCAAACGGTAAAGTTCGTATTTACTTCATGATGCCTGCTAATCCGATCACGGGTAAGCCACCATACCGTACTAGCGTTGATGGCGATACAGAAGAACAAACCCGGCTTGCTATGAGTAAACGTATTGCAGCGGTTTCTGCGGGTACATACGAAAAACCTAATTATATGAAACTGTCTGTATGGCTTGAAAAGTACATTAATGAGTACATGGATAGCTTAAAACCGAATACTAAGCGAGAGTACCAGAACACCATCAAGCGGTATTTAATTCCCCATATGGGAAAGTATCGTCTGTTCGAACTCAATCCTTCGCTAATAAAGAGCGTCTACAATGTACTTCAAAAGAAAACCACCCGCGGCGGCTTGTCTGCAAAGACTATTCGCAACGTTCATGCTTTACTGCATTCAGCACTTGATAAAGCCGTATTCCTTGGCTACCTGCAAAGAAACCCCACAGACGGCATTTCTCTCCCACGTGCTGAAAGGCACAAAATGGAAGTCATTCAGGACGGCGATATTCCTCGCTTCCTTGAGGCTATCAAAGGTCACCGTTTTGAAGCGTTATACTTCGTCGATATGTTTTCAGGCGCCCGGCAAGGTGAATTGCTAGGCCTTCAATGGTCTGATGTGGATTTCAAAAACGGAACGATCACCATCAGCAAACAGTTGCAGCGTGAACGCGAGATAGGCGGCGAATGGCGACTTGTTAGCCTGAAAACAGGTCAAAGCGGCATTAGGACGCTCACCATTGCCCCTGCTGTAGTGGATGTGTTGCGTCACGTAAAAGCCATACAGGCGCAATGGAAGCTTAATTTGGGGAATGAATGGCATAATGATATGAACCTTGTATTTACGAACGAATATGGCAGTCACCTAACAGGAAGCGCAGTCTATTAAGCACTTAAAAAGATTGTAAACAGCATCAGTCTTGACGGTATCCGCTTCCACGACCTCCGCCACTCTTTTGCTCTGTATGCTCTCCAGAACGGAGATAGCCTCAAGGAAGTACAGGAGGCTATGGGTCACACAACTATCACAACCACCATGGACGTGTACGGTCACATCTCTCAACAGATGAAAGAAGCATCTGCCGAACGGATGAACCAGTTTATTGAATCGTTGCAGAATAAGCACGCATGATCCTATGCCCATATTGGGTGATGTACTGCATTAAATTATTCTCCAACTGTAGGCAAAACTGTAGGAACAAGCAAAATGTAAACAACAAAAAAGCCCTGCAACTGTTACGTTACAGGGCTTTTTGCTTTGGTGCGGGAAACAGGACTTGAACCTGCATGTCCTAATCGAACACAAGAACCTGAATCTTGCGCGTCTGCCAATTCCGCCATTCCCGCAGAAGGTGGAATACGTGGTGGATGGGGATGGATTCGAACCATCGAAGTCTGCGACGGCAGATTTACAGTCTGCTCCCTTTGGCCACTCGGGAACCCATCCAAATAAAACGGCAAACAATTAGGAAGAAATGGAGCCGGTGAAGGGACTTGAACCCATAACCTGCTGATTACAAATCAGCTGCTCTGCCAATTGAGCTACACCGGCAGGATGCCCAACAGCAGAACGGGAAAAATGGCGACCAAGAAGGGGCTCGAACCCTCGACCTCCAGCGTGACAGGCTGGCATTCTAACCAACTGAACTACTTGGCCACGATGCTGGTGGGCCTTCAGGGACTTGAACCCCGGACCAACCGGTTATGAGCCGGCCGCTCTAACCAACTGAGCTAAAGGCCCATACCGGGCAAGAAAAGGTGGTGACTCCGAGGGGATTCGAACCCCTGTAGCCGCCGTGAAAGGGCGGTGTCTTAACCGCTTGACCACGGAGCCACGCTATTGGCCGCAGGATGGAAGTGACTTGGTCGGGGTGAAGGGATTCGAACCCCCGGCCCCATGCTCCCAAAGCACGTGCGCTACCAGACTGCGCTACACCCCGTCTGCTCAAGCCCATGCAGGCGACGAGTGATATATTACACAATCAAAGCGAGGTTGTCAAGGGGTTATTTTGAAATTTCCATCCGGCAGGCAACTTTATTTTTCCGGTCCTTTCCCGCCCTGCAAGATCACGTGGTAGCCTTGGCTGCACGCGGCGGGTCCGCAGGTACGGGGCGCACGGACAACTCCGGCAGTTCAAAGGCGGCACGCAAAGCCGGGTAGGCGACCGCAGGGTCCAGCCAAGCCTTTTTCAGGCTCTCCTGCTGCAAAATCACCGGCATGCGGTCGTGGTAGGGGCTTACCTGCCCGTCCGCATCGCGGGTGAGGATGGCAAAGCCATCGTATCCCCCTTTTTCATAGCCGCCAAGGAATGCCCCGTAGACCCCTGCCATATACATCAGCTCGTCACGCTGTGTCTGCTTCAGGGCAAAGGCGAATTTATCTTTCGTTTTACGGCCGCTGGTACGCCGCCACTCAAAAAACCAGCTGGCGGGTATCAGGCAGCGGCGCTCGCGCACGGCACGCTGAAACATCGGAGTTACGTCCGCTTTTTCGCTGCGGCTGTTAATCACTACTCCGCCGCCGCCAACGCGCGGAAAGCCCCATTTCATGGGCCGCACGGTAACGCCTAGCTCCTCCTCCGTCAAAATGACCGGCGCAATCTGCGTAGGGTATATTTCGCCGCCATGCACCTGATCGCTCATCGGCAGGCGGCGTTTTTCCAATTCGGCCAAAATCGCCCGTATTTTGACGTTTTCCTCTTCCATGTCCACATAGTACCGGCCGCACATGTATACCGCCTCCTACCCGCTAATATGAGCCAAAAAACCGTATATATACCCTGTCCGTTTCCCGCCCGTGCGAAATCGCCGCAGGGCGTCTTGCCATCTAGAAAAACAAACTGCGAATATCCTCTTCCGTCAGGCTGGAAAGCGCCGTTTCCCCTGCCAGCACCACGCGGTCGAAAATAGCGCGCTTGCGTTTGCTCAGGTCGGTCACTTTTTCCTCAATCGTGCCCTGCGCAATCAGGCGGATCACATCCACATCCCGCGTTTGGCCAATGCGGTGCGCGCGATCCGTCGCCTGATCCTCCACCGCCGGATTCCACCACGGATCGTAATGGATAACCAAGTCCGCGCCCGTCAGGTTCAGGCCGGTTCCGCCCGCTTTCAGGCTGATCAAAAACACCTGCCCCTCGCCGCCGTTAAACCGGTCGCACAGTTCCTGCCGCGATTTGGGTTTGGTCGCCCCATCCAGATACAGCGTTTTCACGCCCTCGCGCGCCAACCGTTTCCGGATAATTTGCAGCATACCCACAAACTGTGAAAACACCAGCATCCGCCGTTTTCCGGCCACCGCCTGCTCTACCAGCTGCACCAACAGTTCCAGTTTGCCGCTGGTGCCCTCATAATCAGGCAGGAACAACCGTGGGTGGCAGCACACCTGCCGCAGCTTCAGCAAAATGCTGAGCACCTGCATACGCGCCCGCGGCAGCGAACCGCTGGCCAGCGCCTCGCCTACATGCTCGCGCAGGGTGTGTAAAAGCTGGTTGTACACCGCCTCCTGCTCCGGGGTCATGGCGGCGTACAGGCTTTGCTCCCGCTTGCCGGGCAGACCCGCCAGCACTTCCTGCTTGAGCCTGCGCATAATAAACGGACGGATGCGCTCCCGCAGTTCCTCGGCCCGCTCGCTGCCGCCGTAGCGCCGCAGGAACGAAGCCTGCGTGCCCAGATAGCCGGGTAGCACAAAATCGAAAATACTCCACAGCTCGCCTGTATGGTTCTCCATGGGCGTTCCGGTCAGGGCGACACGCACCTGCGCATTGATTTCCTTGGCTGCCGCTGCGCCGACGGACTGCGCGTTCTTCACAAACTGCGCCTCATCCAGCACGGCAAAGCGCATGGGAATTTCTTTGATCTCCTCAATATCGCGCCGTAAAAGCGGATAGCTGGTAATCATAACGTCCACATCAGGGTCGTCTTTCACTTCCTCGATCTGGCGGCGGCGTTCCTCCCGGATGCCCGAGATCAGCCGCACGGTCAAACTGTCGTCAAAACGCTTCATCTCCGCCAGCCAATGGTAGACCAGCGATGTCGGGGTAACGATGATGCTCTTCATCACCCCGTTTTTCTTCTTGGCGGCGGAAAGCGCGGCAATCACCTGTACGGTTTTACCCAAACCCATTTCATCTGCCAGTATACCGCCCATGCGCGCCTCGTACAGCGATAGCAGCCAGCCCGCGCCCCGTTTCTGGTACGATGCCAGCTTGCGCAAAAGCCGCGGCGGAATAAAACTTTCGGCCTGCTGAGCGCTTTCGCTCAGCGCTTTGGTCGCACGCTCCACATCCGCGGAAGCTTCCACCTCGCCGCCCGCCATGCGCATCATACTGACCATGTAGGCTGCGCGGTATGCACCGTAGCTTAATTCACGGGCATCCACACCGGCCTGCGGATCATCCAGCGAGGCGGCGTCCAGCAGTTCCTGCGCCACTGGGGCCAAAGCGGCCATATCGCGTATATCCAGAAACTCGCCGTTTTTCAGCCGCACATATTGCTGGCGGGTTTTAATTGCCTGTAAAATCGGCAGCAACTCGCCCACCGGCTCGTTATCCTCCAAAAGCGTAAATACCAGCCGTCCGCCGCGCATGCGAAAAGACGCGCGCCCGTTAAACCGGCGCGGTTTGATTTTGCGGAACGCCTCGCTCACGAACACTTCCGCCAGCTTTCCCAGCTCCGTAACGCCCTGCGTGCAGAATACCAGGATATCCTTAGCGCGTTTCAGCACAATGCGCCCCTGCCGCACCACAAACCCCGCATCGGAGAAAAAGTCGATCAGTTCGCTCTCGGCACGGCCGTCGCGCAGTAAAAGCCGTGGCACCAAATCCTGCGGGTCGGGCTGCACATCGGTCGGCAGCGCGCCTTCTGCGGGGGTTTGCTCCATGTGGAAAGGGTCCAGCACACGATCGCCGTAATGCAGCTCCACCCGCGCAACCACGCTGCCGCCTTCCAGGTCAATATACGCCCGCGGCTTGAGCGGGTCGTTAATCAGCCGCTTACCAAGCGCAGGTGAAGGCACCACCGTGCCTACCGTCGTCAACGCGGGCAGCAGGGCGGACAGGGTATCCTCCGTATCCGCCGCGCTGTAACGGAAGGTGCGCCCCTGCGACGCCAGCAGGCGGCATACCCGCGCCTGTTGGCTGTGCAGGCGTACAACGCGCCCCTCGCACAGCACATACCGCGCATCGGGCGTAATCAGGCGCATATCTTCCGCGCCGCCCGCCTGTACAAAAATCGCGTCGTTTTCCAGCGAAACAGAAAAACACAGCGGCAACTCTACCGTGCGTATATTCGTTTGCACTTCCCGTGCGCCGTTTTGTAAAAGGATAAAGGAGCGGGTTTCCAAAAAGCGCAGCACACTCTGGAAAAAAGCACCCGACAGCACCAAAAACCGCCCCTCGCTGGGCAGCTTTCCGGCGGCATCCACCTGTGCGCCGTCCTCCTCCGCATCGGTGCTGCGCAAAGGGATATGGCTCATCAGCATCGCAAGCAGCGCATCATCCTCACGAGAAAAGCGCATGCCGGCAGGCCGGTAGATAAAGCGGGCGGACAGCTCCAGCGGCAGCCCGCGCGCATAGCAGGTAAGCAAATCGGCAATGCTGCGCACGGCATACAGGCGCTCCTGCCCAATTTGCAGGCCGAGCCCCGTGCGCCCGTCCTCAAACAAACGCAGCACTACGGCAAGGCGCACGCTTTCTCCGCCGGGCAGCGCGCGGTTGAGCGCGAGCAGCAGTTCCTGCCCCAGCGACTGTTCCCGCTCCTTACGAAGCGCGCGCAGGGTGCCATCCTCCACCGCCTTGTGCGTCGCGGCAACGATGTGCGCGCAGCCTTCCGGCCCTGCCGCCCCGCATGTGCAGTGCGCCGTGCCCTCCGCGGTCAGGGTTACGGTGTGCTCCGGGCTTGTACCTACGCGCAAAAGCAACGCCTGATCATCCTGTGAGACCAACGTTACGCTTCCGCGGCGAAAAATATCTTCGCCCTCCTCAACGGGCGTTATGGAACGGCTCAACGGTTTCTGCGGCATTTCATCCTCCTAACCGGTAATCTAGTAGATATTCGCTTTTTAATTGCAAACTTCCTGCCGCCCGCGATATCAAAAGACGCAGGGTAAAAGCATACGCGGATGCCAAACCGGCAGCTGAAACGCCCTGAAAACGTTGACAGGACTACATTACCATGCTATGATACAGCCAAATAACGCTCCCGGAGGCGAACATAATGAAACGGATGCGCAAAGAACTGGCGCACGTAATGGATACGACCATCGCCCGCGGCGAAACCCCGTGCGCACTCATGCTGCTGTGGCGGCACAACGAAGAGAAGTGCTTTCTCTCCAGCGGCTATGCCGATCTGGGTCGCAACCTGCCTGTGCAGCGGGATACGATTTTCCGCCTGTTCTCGCTGACCAAGCCGATGACGGCCGTCGCCGCCATGACGCTTGTGGAACGCGGCGAGCTCGACCTACTCTCGCCCGTAAGCGATTTTCTGGAAGGCTTTAAAGACCAGCGTGTCGCCATCAGCGATACCGAAACCGAGCCTGTTAAGCGCGCCATGCAGGTGCGCGATCTGTTCAGCATGACCTCCGGGCTGTGTTATCCCGGTGAGGCTACGCCTGCCGAGCGCAAGACTGCCAAGCTGTTTGCAGCTTTCGAGGCCGAGGAAAACGCCGGCAACCAGCCAAGCACGCTGGATGTCGCCAACCGTATCGGGCAGCTGCCGCTGGCTTTTCACCCCGGCGATAGCTGGCTGTACGGCACATCCGCCGATATACTGGGCGCCGTGGTGGAAGTGGTCAGCGGCATGCCGCTGGACGAGTACATGCAGCAGACGATCTTTGATCCGCTGGGCATGGAGGACACCGGTTTTTATGTTCCCAAACCCAAGCAGGACCGCATGGCTACCCTTTATGAGCATAAGGACGGAATTTTATCCCCCTACCGGGAAAATTATCTGGGGCTGAACCCCTTCTTTACCAAACCCAATTACATCGCAGGCGGCGCGGGCGGCGTATCCACCATCGACGATGTGCTGCGCTTTGCGCGTATGCTGCTGGGAAGGGGCAATCTGGGTGGTCAGCGCATCCTGTCCGCCGCGTCGGTGGATTGGCTGAGCCACAACCATTTGAACGCCAAACAGATGGAAGCCGCCAATTGGGATTCGCTGCTTGGCTACGGCTACGGCGGATTGATGCGCATACTGGCCGAACCCGCGAAAAGCTTCTCGCTGGGCGTGCCCGGCGAATACGGCTGGGACGGGTGGACCGGTCCTTATATGTCCGTCAATCCCCAGGAAGATACGATACTGCTCATCTTCCAGCAGCGCACCGATTCGGGCATTACGCCGCTAACACGCAAAATACGCAACATTGTCTATGCGCGCCTGAGTGTTTAACGTAATTCTACTTGCCAAAACAGACCTGCGTGCGTATAATACAAAGCAGTTATGACCGCGGCATGGTTCGCAAGGCTTTTTACAGAGAGCGGGCGGCTGGTGTAAGCCCGCAGAAGCGTGCAGCCCATTCCACCGCGCGAGCCTCCGGCGACGAGCCGGGCGGGCGCGCCCGATACAGCGCACAAAAGAGAAGCCTATTCTTCGTTACAGGCTGCCGCCTTGCCTGCGGCAACCGAAGAACAGCGCTTAAGCCGGGTGGCACCGCGGAGTTACGTACCCCTCCGTCCCTGCGATGGCATTAGCCATTGGCAGGGACGTTTTCAATACCACCCCAAGCACAGGAGGGAAAAACCATGTTGGATGTAAAACGGATTCGTCAAAACCCGCAGGAATTGCGGGACATGCTGCAAAACCGCAACAAGGACGCCTCCATCGTTGACGCGTTTTTGCAAAACGACGAGCAAAAGCGCAAGCTGATGGCCGAAGTGGAAGAGAAAAAAGCACTTCGCAACCAGACCAGCAAGCAAATCGGTATCGCCAAGAAAAACGGCGCATCCGAAGCCGAGACCGCCGCGATTATGGAGGAGATGCGCACCCTTGGCGAAACCATCGCCACGCTAGACGCGCAAATTGCCGCGCTGGATGAGACCTTGAACGATTTTCTCATGAGCACGCCCAACTACCCCAGCGATACCGTGCCCGTTGGCATGGACGACAGCGCCAACGTAGAGCAGCGCCGCTGGGGCACGCCGCGCGCGTTCGCCTGGGAGCCCAAGCCGCATTGGGACATCGGTACCGATCTTAAGATTCTGGACTTTGACGGAGCCGCCAAAATCAGCGGCGCACGCTTCACGGTATACCGTGGGCTGGGTGCACGGCTGGAGCGCGCGATCATCAGCTTCTTTTTAGATACGCATACCGAAGCGGGCTACGAAGAGGTGCTGCCGCCCTACATGGTTACGCGCGCTACCATGACCGGCACCGGGCAACTGCCCAAGTTTGAGGAGGACGCCTACAAGGTGGACCCCAACACCTTCCTCATTCCCACGGCCGAAGTACCCGTAACCAACCTGTACCGGGATATAATACTGGACGGCGATACCCTGCCCATCCGCCATTGCGCGTTCTCGGCCTGTTTCCGCTCAGAGGCGGGCAGCGCCGGGCGCGATACCCGCGGGCTGATACGCCAGCACCAATTTAACAAAGTGGAAATGGTGAAGGTTACCAAGCCCGAGCAGAGCTATGCCGAGCTGGAGAGCATGACCGCCGAAGCCGAAAAGGTTTTGCAGCTGCTGGGTCTGCCCTACCGCATCGTATGCCTCTCCACGGGCGACATGGGCTTTAGCGCGGCGAAAACCTACGATCTGGAAGTGTGGATGCCCAGCTACGGCCGTTATGTGGAAATCTCCAGCTGTTCCAACTGCGAGGATTTTCAAGCGCGCCGGGCCAACATACGCTACCGCGAAGCGCCTAAGGAAAAACCGCAGTTTTGCCACACCTTAAACGGCAGCGGCGTCGCGGTCGGCCGTACTGTGGCCGCCATTCTGGAAAATTACCAAAACGAGGACGGCAGCGTAACCATACCCGAGGCGCTGCGCCCGTTCATGAAAACGGATATCATCCGGTAGCCCTGCGCGCCGGAGCATGCGCCGCCGGAAACATCCGGCGGCGCGTGCGTTATCAAGTCTGATAAAATAAGCCATCACAGGAAGCCCCAGCGAGCTTGGCCACATCCCCGCACGGTAACACTTTCGCCGGATTCCTGCATTCTCACCCTTCGCCTATCGTTCATCCCGGCGCGTGCAGCGCCGTGCACCCATGTCCCTTATTCCTCATTGAACCCGCAAAGCCCATGCTTTGCCGACAAGGAGTGGAGCGATCATGTGCAAGCGATTTTAAAAAGCGTGGCGGAAAGCCTCACGCTCAAACAGCCGGACCCGGAGGTGCAGCGCAGCATCGACCGGGATAATCTGATCAATCTGCGAATGGCATGCCTGTTCGTTGTCGTTATTGAGTTGATTCTGGTATCGTTTCACAGCCTGGCAGGGGATCGCGCCTGCCGCTGGTTTACGTTTCGCCTGTGGTGCTACATTGGCTATGCCGCGTTCAGCGCCGCCTATTTCTTTATGTTCGGGCATACGCGCAAAACCACTTTCACCCATCGATCACTCATGATCATCGGGCTTTTTTATTGCACCGTTGCCATCGCGTGGAGCATGGTCATCTCCGCGATTGATTACGCGCAAGGGCGGCAGGTATTTGTATTTATCACCAACGTCGTTTGCGTAGCCGGACTCGCCTTTGTTCCGCCCCGAATCTCCATCCCCTTTTTCACCGCCGTATTCGGCGTTTTCTATGCGGTACTGGTGCTGGTTTGCGGCGCGGAGCTTTCCTTCCCTACAAATTACTTCATTTTGCTGTTGATGATTCTGGTTACCAGCGCGACCCGCTACCACATTAAGCTGTCGGATACGACTGCGCATGTGGAATACCGCAAGCTAAGTGAGGAGCATCAGCGGTTGTCCTTGTTTGATGATTTAACCGGAACCAGAAACCGGCGCAGCCTTGCGGCGGACGCGACAAAGCTGCTCAATCATCCATTGTTTGTGATGCTGATTGATATTGATAATTTTAAGACCATGAATGATACCTATGGTCACGATTACGGTGACCGACTGCTGCAACAGGTATCCAACCGCCTGTTAACGGCGTTTTCCTGTGAAAATGTATACCGCTACGGCGGGGATGAGTTTATCGTCGCTATCCGCAGCGAAGACCCGGAGGAACATCTGGCCAAGATCCACTGTTTTCAGGAGTCGCTGGCCGCCTGCGCGGCGGATGAAGACTACCCGGAAATTACCGTCAGCGGCGGGTACACCCATACGATGATGCATACGCTGGACGATTTGCAACACATTATCGTACAGATTGACCGCACCATGTACCAATCCAAAAAGGACGGCAAAGACCGCATTTTAAAAGCGCAGCTGGACGGCATCGCATAGCCGCAGCTGCCGGATGCTTTGCATAGGCTTCTCACCCCTCCCTGTTTTATCAGCTGGAGGATGCGCAAAGGGTGGAACTTAACGCCAGTTGTTGGGATCAAGCGGCGTTTTTGCTGTCTTGCGCTATGTACGTTGGCTTAAGCGGCTGGCGTCGCCAACCGGCAGCGCGCAGCAAACACGCATAAGGCGTGAGCATTACAGCAGTCATGGTTCTCTGTTCCCCATGCGAAACGCCCCTGCTCCAATGGTATGGAGCAGGGGCGTTTTACCGTTCTTTGCTTGTTTAGGGGAGCAGGCAACTGTCTATCCGTTTGCCTACAAGGACGTGCCCGCGGCGCGGTAGGTGGACAGCACCGTTTTTAGCGCCGATAGCAGCGCCGCATCCGGCGCAACGGAAGCATCGTAATAATAACAGCAGAAGTTAATTCTTTCTCCGCTAACGATGGTTTCGGCATAATAATACTGACCGTCGCTATCCTCCATGGAGAACACATAAAACGGCACGCCGTCTGCAGCGGTAAAGGTATCGACCTGTGCGGGGGTTTGATCCGCAAAGGTGCTCATAACCTCGTTGATATAGTTCTGCTTTTCCGTATCGTCCGCGCTTTGCAGGCTGAAACCCGCATACGCTTCCGCAGTCGAAACCGATGCGTCAATCATGTAATTATCCCCCAGCAGCATAAACAGCCATGTGCTGGTAGTGGTACTGTCGTCTGTATAGGAACTGTCATCCAGCGAGAGCGCGTCGGGATAGTCGATCGTGTAATAGGAACCGGCCGTGTAGGTCTCAGCGGCGGCCACGCCGCACAGCAGTGCCAGCGCCAGCAATACAGCCATAAGCTTTTTCATAATGTCTCGCTCCTTCCATATGGGTGGACGATTCTATTGTACCTTGTTTTTTCCGTCTGTGGGTGATGGTCGTGTGAAAATCAAGTCAGGTCGGCTGGCTCTTGCGCAGGGGCTATCTCCGGCGCATCATCCGGCTGCTGCGAGGCGGCAGCGGCTTTTTCCTTCTCGGCTTTGGCGCGTTTCCGGTTGGAGCGGATGTTCCCCCCGATGCTCATAACCGCGCCGACCAGCAGGAACAGGTAGTACGTAAAGAAACGCCATACCAGCAGCGCCAGCCCGATAGTGCCCTGTGTAAACATACCGCTATAAAACGCCAGAAATCCGCCTTCCTGCGCGCCGCTGGCACCGGGCAGCGGGGTATAGCTGGCGCTGACGAACAGTAAAAACGCTAACGTCATCAAATGGCTCCACGGCTGACCCTGCATACCGAAGGCATGGTACACGCTCCACGGTACGGACATCAGCCCCAGTAGGCTCAGCCCAGCCAACAGCAGCATGCCTACCAGCTGGCTGGGGTGGTTGGCCAGCCGCAGTATGCTGGCGTGGTAGGTATCCAGCCCTGCGCTGATGCGCACCAGTTTATCTTCCGGGTGTTTAATCAGCTTAAGCTTAGCGCCCAGCCGAATGATGAACCCGACGATCGCCTGTACCATCGGCCGGTGCAGCGCTACCAGCAAAATCAGCGGAATGGCTGCAAAGTTGATGGCGCAGCCGATATAGATTGCCCATTTCACGCCGCCCAGCTGCGCATCCACAAAGCCGGCATTGCCCGCCCAAAACAAAACGGTCAGCAATACCACCATCATCTGTTGGGCGAAAAATTTAATGGAAAGTGCCGATGTGCCAATGGGCACCGGCACCCCCCGCTTGCTGAGGTAATACACCTGCATCGGCTGCCCGCCGCTTGCGCCGGGGGTAATGTTGGAGTAATAAAATCCCATCAGCGTAACATAGATGGAATAAGCCAGGGGGATGGCCTGTTTTTGTTTGTGCAGAAAATAATACAGACTCAAGGTATCAAAAAGCATATAAGCAAACCAGCCTAGCAAAGCGCAGACCAGCCACTTCATATCCAGCGTAAACAACGCGTTCCACGCGTTGGTCAATTCATTGTTGCTAAACGCGATGATGACAATGAGTGCCAGCGTAACCGCGATAAACAGCACGCTGAACAAATTGCGTTTCATGCACGGCCTCCTTCAGCCTTGCGGATGATCAGCGCCTGATAGCGCGATACTACTTGTTCCATCAGCCGATCCCACGGAATCGGTATGGTTTGCTGCGCCTTACGCCCGACGTCTTTGGCGGTCGGCAGCGCATTGATAATCTCCTGCGCGATAGACTCGGCGCTGTTGCGGCACAGATAGCCGTTTTCGCCGTGGGTGACCCCCTCGGCGGAACAGCTGCCCTGTACCAGTAGCGCAGGCGTACCCATCACGGCAGCTTCGCGTACAACCATAGGCGCATTATCGTAAACCGAGGGAAACACCATTAAATCGGCGCGCTCATAGAGCGCCATCATGGTTGCCCTGTCGCCTACAAACCCGGTAAACAGCACTTGATCGTCTATCTTCAATTCGGCGGCCAGCGCCTGCAAAAAGTGCGCATCCGGCCCCGAGCCGATCATCAGCAGTTGAAAATCCTGCCCCTTTTCTTTAAGCAGCGCACAGGCGCGCAGAATTTTTTCGGTATTCTTTTTCTTGTTCTGCTGCCCCGCAAACACCAGCACCGGCACATTTTCCCGCAAGGGGTAGCGCGCGGCCACATCCCGGCGCACCGCATCCGCCAGTTCATACGGGTCGGTACCGTTGGGCATCACCACAACGTCGCCGCGATAACCGTAGTTAGCCAGCACCTCGGCGGTTTTGGCGTTTACAGCCCATACCTCGTCGCAGGACTGGTAAAAGCGAACCGCATAGCGCACACCCAGCCGCGCCAGTGTTTTGGAACCCGTGGCTTTATAAAAATCATCATAATACTTACTATGAAACGTCGCCACCAGCGGCGCCCCGTTGCGACGGGCGATCTTGCGCGCCGCGCGACCCCCAAAGAACGGGCTGTGCGCGTGCAGCACATCAAACTTGCGGCCTTTTACCGCGCGGCGGTAGCGGCCATCCAAATTCGGAAAACCGATACGGTAAGCTTCGCCGGGCACGCATACGCCCCGGTACAGCAGCTGTTTACAGCCGATCGGTTCGCTATACTTGCGGTTATCCGGCGCGATATAGTATGCTTCATGCCCCATCTTCTCCAGGCTCTGGCAGTAGCTGAGCATCACACGTCCAACCCCGTCCAGCATCGGGGGGTAAGTTTCGCAAAACTGTCCGATCAGCATGTTGTTGTAGCCCCTCCAAGACGCGGAAACGTACATAGCGTAGTCTATCTGGGACAGCTGCGCCGGGGGTTGCCGCGCACCCGCGATTATCTTATACAGTATAACACAGCTTGTCTGGATTGAAAACCGTCCTTTTCCCAAGTATTGACGGATGCCCCGCCAAAACGTACAATGCCCATAGAAACCAACGCAGAGGAGCGGATGCGCGTATGCGGCTGATCCACCTTTCCGATTTGCATTTGGGGAAAAAACTGCACGAAGCCTCGCTGCTTTCCGATCAGCGCCACATTCTAATGCAGATACTCGCGGCGATCGACCATGAACAGCCGGACGCGGTGCTGATTGCAGGTGATATATACGACCAGTCCGTGCCTTCCGCCGATGCCGTGGCGCTGTTGGACGATTTTCTCACCCGGCTGGCAAAGCGCGGGCAAACGGTCGTTATCATCAGCGGCAACCACGATTCCGCCGAACGCCTGGCTTTCGGCTGCCGTCTTTTCAGCGCGCAACATATTTACATCTCCCCCGCCTTTGACCGGGACCATGCCGAAATTCGCCCTGTTATCCTCCGGGATGCGTACGGCGAGGTATGCCTATGGCCGGTACCCTTCCTCAAGCCCGTGCACGTGCGCGCCGCTCTGCCGGAGGAAAAAGCCGCCACCTATACGGATGCGCTGGCTGCCGTCATCGGCACGCTGCCCATAAACCCCGCACAGCGCAATGTGCTGCTGTGCCACCAGTTTGTTACCGGCGCGCAGCGCAGCGACTCGGAGGATGTATCCGTCGGCGGGCTGGACAATGTGGACGCGTCGGTGTTCGCCCCGTTTGATTACGTCGCCCTTGGGCACCTGCACCGCGCGCAGCCGGTCGGGCGGGAAACCGTGCGCTATTGCGGTACCCCGTTGAAATACTCATTTGCGGAGGCGGCGGATGAAAAAAGCATAACCGTTGTAGACCTGGCGGACAAGGGCAGCGTTACCGTACGCACCCTGCCGCTGCTCCCCCAGCATGAGCTGCGCAGGTTGCGCGGCACGTATGCGGATTTGGTGCTGCGCAAAAACTACGAGCATACCGCCGTTACCGATTACCTGTACATTACCCTGACCGACGAGGACGATGTGCCGGATGCGCTAAGCAAGCTGCAAAGCATTTACCCCAACCTGCTACGGCTGGATTATGATAACGCGCGCACCAGCCGCAACCAACTGCTGGCGCTTACCGAAGCCCCCGAGCGGCGCAAACCGCTGGATTTACTTGCGGATTTCTACGCCCTGCAAAATAACCGCCCCCTGAACGAGCAGCAGCGGGCGTACGCGCTGGCGTTGATGGAAAAATTGTGGGAGGGACGCGCATGAGGCCGCTGCATCTGGTTTTAACCGCGTTCGGCCCCTTTGCCGGCCGCACGGAGCTTGCTTTGGATACGCTGGGCGCGCAAGGCCTGTACCTGATTACCGGGGTAACCGGCGCGGGTAAAACCACCCTGTTTGACGCCATTACCTTTGCCCTGTATGGCGAGCCCAGCGGGCAGGACCGTAAAGCGCCGATGCTGCAAAGCAAGTACGCCGGCGGCGATGTTCCCTCCGGCGTGGAACTTACGTTTCTGCACCGCGGGGAAATCTACGTTGTGGAGCGCACACTGGAGCATGAGCGTGCCAAAAAGCGTGGCAGCGGCACCGTAACAGACCCTGCTACCGCCGCGCTGCGCTTTGCAGATAGCCGCGCCCCACTGGCCAAGCCCACCGAGGTAACCGCCGCCATTACGGAGCTGCTGGGCGTGAATAAAGAGCAGTTTTGCCAGATCGCCATGATCGCGCAGGGTGCGTTTCAGCAATTGCTGCTGGCTGATACGGATACGCGCGGCAAAATCTTCCGGGAAATTTTTGGTACAAAGCCGTATCTGGATTTTCAAAATCAAGTGCGCATGGACGCCGCCGCGCTGGAGAAGGAATGCGCCTTGCTGGAGCGCGATATGGTGCAGCGCATGGCCGATGTACGCGTGGACGATGCCGATCCGCTCCGGCTAGCAATAGAACCATTGCGCAGCGCAGTGCCTTCCGCAGCGGATGCACGGGCGCTGATTGATAGGCTCATCCGGCAGGATGACGAGCGTATCGGCGTTTTGCAACAGCAAATTGCAAAGGCCGATCAGCAAATCAGCCAAACCGACGCGGCGCTGGGCACCGCCATGCAGCGCGCCGGCCTGGAGGCCGAAGCGGAGCAGACACAGCAATGGCTTGCCCAAAACGAACCCCGTCTGACGGAGCTGGAGCAAACACTGAATGCGCGGAAAGCCGAAGGCGGGCAAAGAGAGCAATTGCAGGCGGAGGTGCTTGCCATCCGGCAGGTTTTCACCCGTTTAGACACGCTGGACGCCTTAACCCGCCGCATTGCCGATGCGTCTACGGCGGCGCGAAAGGCGGAGGAAGAAGCAGAGAGCGCCCGTGTGCGGTACGCCGATTTGCAATCGCGCCTTACACGCGCTAAAACCGAGTTGGAATCCCTTTCGGACGCGCAAGCCGAAGCCGAACGCTACTCCGCCGCCGAAAAAGAGCTGACCGAGCGCGTACGTGCGCTGGAAGCTTTACGAGCAGATCATACCGCACTTGCGCAAACACAGCGGCGTCTTTCGGCTGCGCAGGCTGGTTACAGCCAGACTGCGCAGCAAGCAGAACAAGCCGCTACGGTGTATACCCGCAAGCAACGGCTGTTTTTAGATGAACAGGCGGGGTTACTGGCGCAAACGCTGATTGCCGGGCAGCCCTGCCCGGTATGCGGCGCTACAGCACACCCAACGCCAGCCGTGCCCGCCGAAAACGCGCCCACACGGGAGCAGGTGGAACAGGCACAAACCGACGCAAACGCACTGGCAAAGCAAGCCGCAGAAAAAAGCGAGCTGGCAGCCGCACTGGCCGCACAGGAAAAGCAGGCGAAAGCCGGTATGCTACCCCAAGCCCGCCGTCTGTTGGGCGATGCGGCGGATTTTCCCATCACCTCCGCACTGGACAGCGCCCTTGCGGAAGCATCCAAGCAGCGCATCGCCGCCCAACAGCAGGTGGCGGAAGCACACAGCCGCACAGAGCGCGCATGGCAGATACGCGATAGCATCCCCAAGGCCGAGAAAAAGCTGAACGCACAGGAAGCCATACGGCAGGATGCGCAGCAGCGCGCCGCAGCGGCCAGAGCCGATGCAAGCGCCCTCTCCCGGCAGCACGCCGAGGAGCTGGCCACACTACCCTACCCGAACCGCAACACCGCACAGGCCGCGCTGCAAACGCGGCAAAGCCGCCTTGCGGAAATGCAGGCCGCGCTGGAAACGGCGCAAAACGCCTATACCGCTGCACGGGAAGGCATCGCCGAAAACCGCACGAAGCTTGCCACACTGCAAAAGCAGCTTACCGCCGCCCCAAAGCTTGATCTTACAGCACTGCAAGCCCTGCATACCGAACAAACGGCCGAGCGGGAAGCGTTGCTTGGCACCCGGCAAACGCTCACCGAGCGCCGCAACATCAACGCCGGTCATGCCGCCGCCTTGACGCGGCTTTCTGCCACGGCGGAAACCCGGCAGCAGAAGCGCATCTGGCTCAGTGCGCTGGCGCAAACGGTAAACGGCACATTGAGCGGCAAGGAGAAAACGCCGCTGGAAACGTACGTGCAAACTACCTATCTAGATCGCATTCTCATTCGCGCCAATACCCGGCTGATGCGCATGAGCGCTGGCCAGTACGAGCTGATACGCCGGGGCACGGCAGACGACTTGCGCCAAAAGAGCGGGCTGGAGCTGGATGTGGTGGACCATTATAACGGCAGTACCCGCGACGTGCGCACCCTGTCCGGCGGCGAGCAGTTCAAGGCGTCGCTGGCGCTGGCACTGGGCATGAGTGACGAGGTACAGGCCGCGGCAGGCGGCGTGCGGCTGGATACCCTGTTTATCGACGAGGGTTTCGGCACGCTGGACGCACAATCCCTCTCCTCCGCCATCGACGTACTGGCCTCTTTAGGCGAGGGCAACCGGCTGGTAGGCGTCATTTCTCATGTGCAGCAATTAAAGGAGCGCATCGACCGCCAGATCGTGGTAACCAAGTCGCGCACCGGCGGCAGTTATGTGGAAATTCATACCTGACAGGGGTTCCCTGCGTCAACTGCCGGTTGCGAAAACAATAGGGATGGATTATACTCAACTTGCGGGATTTCCGTTTTAAACGCAATTGTAGTAAGGAGAAACGGCCATGCCCAACTTGCTTGATTATGTGCAATCTCTGGGGCAGAATGCCTTTTCGGATCTGCCTTTCAGCGCGCCGGACAGCCTGGCGCTGACCCAAATCGTTTACCTGCCTATGGAAACGCTGCAGGGGCAATCCGTTACCATTTCCGGGCTTTATACCCATCTGGCGCAAACCTACCCGGACGGGTTTACCGACACCTACCAAAAAAAGCGATACCGCTTAATACAGGCCTGCGCCGAAAGCGACAGGTTTGCTTCTATACAGATTACCGATTATATTAACCATATTGATCCTCATCAGGAAACCCAGTTCTGCGCCGCCACCTTCCACCTGCCGGACGGGGGACGCTACGTTGCCTTCCGGGGGACGGATTTAACCATCGCAGGCTGGAAGGAAGACTTGAATATGTCTTTCATGCGTGTTCCCGCACAGCGGGAAGCGGTATGCTATGTTGAAAAAACCGCAGCCGCCTACCACGGGCCGCTTTTACTTGGCGGCCACAGCAAGGGCGGTCATCTGGCGCTGTTTGCAGCAGCGCATGTGCCCGCCGCGGTGCAAAACCGGCTGATACGCGCCTATAGCTTCGACGGCCCCGGCGTGGACGAGGACACCTTGTCCAGCGAGGCATACGAGCATATCAAGGCGCGTGTGGAAAGTTACATACCGCAAAGCTCGGTCGTGGGCATGCTGCTTTGTTACCATCCGGTTTATCAGGTGGTGCGCAGCAATACCATCGGTCTTTTACAGCACGATGCCATGACATGGCAAATCAAAAACGGCTCTTTTGAAACCCTGCCCGGGCTGGATGTAAGCGCGCATGTGACCGACGAGGCTCTGCGCCAATGGATAGATCATCTTTCGCTGGAGGATCGCCGCAAGCTGACCGATACGGTTTTCTATATCGTATCCGCACTGGATTCGGACACCGTCGATCCCCTCATGCAGGATTTTCCCGCCAGCTCCCGCAAACTGTTCAATGCGTTTCGCAAGCTGGACCCGGAAACCCGCGCCCATACCCGGCGCATCATGGGCGATCTGTTTTCCTCCGGCGCAAGCGAGGCCGCGCGCCTGCTGCTGCCCGCAACAATGCGTAACACAAGCGCTATTACCCAACCTGCCACGCAATTGGCGGAGCACTTGAAGGAACGGCAGGCACGCGTGAAAGAAAAGCAGGAAGAAATACGCGAGCGGCTGCGGGAGAAAATACCTAAGCTAATCAAAAACGACGGCGATTTGCCGTCGTAACAGGGTGCTTAAAAGCCTCGTTTTGTCATCACACTGCCAGCCCGTTCAAAAAATCCGAGATGGTAGGGAGCAAGGGTGGTAAGGGGATGAGCTTACCCGTTTGCAAGTGATTTCCCTTGCCATCCCGCAGCTGACAACGCATATTGGACTTTTAGGGCAGGCAGAAACGATGGCGATTTGCCGTCGTAAGTACCATAAATTTTAGTTTTCCTCTTTTGGCGGCGGGTTTTCCGTAAGCCAGCGCACACCGTAATCCACTAGCGGGCGAATCGGCAACACCCTGCATTCCGCCATACCCAGCCGGCCGTGCGTTACTTTGCCGCCGCTTTGCTCGTAGGCTTTGCCCAGTTCAGGAAAACGGTCGCTGTTAAGTTCGATCTCGCGCCAGCTTTCCCAGCGGCGCTTGCCGCGCACCCGCACCGCAGCGCCTACCGAAAGCTGCGGCATACCCGGACAAAGCGTTTCCGCAAGGTGCAGCGACGTACAATTATCATACCCTACGCCCAGCAGCAGTATTTTTGCTTCCCGCCGGTACATACGCCCCAGCGGCGAAGCCATGCCAAAGCCAAGCTTGCCAAAACGGTGTCCCCGCAACAGCCACCACGCGCCCGGGCCATGAGCGCACCAGCTGAGATGCGGATGCGCAGAGCGGCGGGTGCCCGGCCAGGTGCGAAAACACTCCGCGATGCGCCCCATACTCCGCAGCGGCGTTACGCGGCGGCGATACGCGGGCATGTTCTCGCGGATGGGGATAAACCAGCTTTGCGGTACCGGCGGCAGTCTCCAGTCCGAAGGTTCGCTGTTATCTCCGCTGTGCGCAGGCATAATCAATGTGCCGAAACGGCCCACGGCGCCCAACAGCGCTTGTACTACCGCCACTTCACGTCCGCAGACCCAACCAATTTTACTCATCGACGAGTGTACAATCAATGTATCGCCAGGGCGGATGCCTAGGGCGCGCAATTCATGCAGCAACTGCGCTTGCGTTACCGGTTGATCCATAAGACCGATGGTATCTATTTCAGGCATGGGCAAACTCCTCTATAAAACGCTCAAAATTCCGGTGCGCTATATTTTCCCGTTCTTCCTGCGAAAGCGGCAGCGCATCAAAGCGCGCCCGTTCCTCCACCGGGTCCCACATGGGGTAGTCCGTGCCAAAGAACACATGCGTGGTATCGTAATGGCGTATAATGCCCGCCGCCTCTTCCGGCGTCATGGCGTAAAGGCTGGAGCAGGTATCCACCCATGCGTTAGGCAAATCGGCAAGCTGCTTCCACGCATCGTTCCATACCGACCAGCCGCCCAAATGGGCGCAGATCGCCTTTAACTCCGGCACGGTTTTCAGCACCTTTGCCATCCGCCCCGGCTCGCTGTATGGGTAGCGCGAGTCGCCCGTATGCACCAGCGCAGGCATATGCATCTCCGCCAGAATGCGGAACATGGCGACTGCTTTTTCATCGTCCAGACAAAAATGCTGAAAGTCGGGATGCAGCTTGACCCCGTAGAGTCCGCCTTCCCGGATGCGTTTCAGCTCCGTGCGGATATCCGTCATCTCCGGGTGCAGGGTGCCAAAGCCGATCAGCTTATCCGGGTGCTTGGCCGCGGTTTGCATGAGGTAATCATTAATATGGGCAACGCGGTCGGGCGTGATGCCGACGCTGTGTACCAGATATTTAACGATTCCAGCCTCCGCGCCCCGCGACAGCAGCGTTTCCAGCCTGCCATCCTGCGCGATGGGCATTTCGTAAAACTTACCGATGGATTTGGCCGCCTTCAGCGCGATGGAGTCCGGGTAGATGTGGGCATGTGCGTCGATGAAATCCAAAGCAAGCGCTCCTTACTGTTTGCAAGTACCGCCGCAATGCGGCTCTCCTTATATAGCACCCCTGAAAACACATTGTCAAGTTAACCCGTTCCATTTTCAGTATTTTACGGGAACAAATCCACATTGGCGCTCGTCTATTGAGTAGTCAACCTCAAAAACGAAGCAAAGGAGGCGCGCACTTGAGCGAACAGTTGCTGCGGCAGGCCCGGCACGGTGACGCCGAGGCGTTCACCGCGCTTTGCGCGCCTTATGAAGGCATGGTATACCGCCATTGCCTGCAAATGCTGCGCAACCCTGCCGATGCGCAGGACGCCGCACAGGAGGCCATGCTGCGCGCCTACCGCGCCATGCCGCGCTTCCTCGGGCGCAGCAAGCCTGCCACGTGGCTTTTTCGTATTGCACACAACGTTTGTCTGGATTGGCTGAAACGCCCGCAGACCCGCAACCCCGGCACATCGTTGGAAGCGCTGCGTGAAAACGGCTACGAGCCACAGGATGAAGCCCCCTCCCCGGAGGATGCTTATCTGCAAAGCAGCCGCCGCCAAGCCCTGCGTGACGCCGTTACCGCCCTGCCCCTTGATATGCAAACACTGCTAACCCTGCGCTACGGCGAGGGCATGAGCTACGAGGAACTGGCCAACGCCACGGGGTTAAACCCCGGTACGGTCAAAAGCCGGTTAAGTCGCGCCAAAGAGAAACTGCACGCCCTGCTGCCTGCGCAGCCATAGCACAACCGGAACCATTTTGCCCCAATGATCGTCTAAGTGGATGAAAGGAGGTCAGCCCATGGAAAAGCATCATCATTCCGACGCGCTGGACCGCGCGCTGACCGACCTGTATGCCACGGAGGTACCGCAGGCGTACCGTGCCGCATGGCGGCAAACCGTGAAGCGAGAGGAGCAGCATTCCATGCACAAACCCCAAAATCACCGCGCTTTTTGGCGCGCAGCACTGCCCATTGCCGCCACACTGGTACTGGTGATCGGCGCACTGACCATCGGCAGCCGCTTCCCCACTGTGGTAAACGATACCCTGTCCCCCGCCTATGCGCCAACCAACAAGGTTACTTATAGCACATATGTACAGAAGGATACAGCCGATACGGGCGCAGCGCCAAGCAGCGCAATAACCGCCAGCAACGAAAGCACCGCTACCCTGCTGCGCGGCGCGGAAACCACCGACGCTATGGAAAGCGACGCCGCCGCTGGCGAAACTGCGGATAGCGAAAGCACCGGAGCCAAAATCGTACGCACAGCCAGTTTCACCATTGCTACCACCGCTTTTGACACGGACGCCGACGCCCTCACCAGCCTCACCGGAGAACTTGGCGGGTACATCGCCAGCGTATCCGTAAGCGGCGACAGCGAAACCGACGATAACCGCATCGCCTACTATACCCTGCGCATTCCCAGCGATATGCTGGATACCTTTATCAGCAAACTGAGCACCATCGGCCGTATGACCTGGCGCTATGAAACCGCCACCGATATGACCACCCAGTACAGCGATACGCACATGCGCCTGACCACCCAGCAGGACAAGCTTGCGCGTTTGCAGGAACTGATCGGCAAAGCCGAAAGTGTCAGCGATTTGTTGGAAATTGAAAGCGAGATCGCCGATACGCAGTACCAAATCGACCGACTGGAAAGCAGCCTGCGCAGCATCGACCGGGATGTGGATAACAGCGTTGTCTCCGTCACGCTCACCGAGCAAACCGCCGCGCAGGAGGCACAGGCGACCCAGCTTACGCTGTGGCAACGCATCCAAAGCGGGTTTACCGCTTCCATCGAGGCCATCGGCCGCTTCCTGCAAAACCTGCTGGTCTTTCTGGCGGTAGCGCTGCCGGTGCTGGTACCGCTGCTGATTCTTACCCTGATCCTGCTATGGGTTTTGCGCATCCGCAAGGGTAAAGGCGCAGAAAACCCGGAGGCGGAAAATGACGCACCCGACTGTTTCACCAAGCAAAACGAGGTTTATACAAAAGATGAAACGACAAAACCTACCGACGAAAAAAGGAGTCGTTAATATGAAAAAAATTCTTGCCTGTCTCCTGACGATACTGATTCTCGCCCTTGCCCTTCCCGCTCTGGCGGAGGATAGCGCAACCATTACCGCAACAGGTACCGCAACCGTTACCCTTGCCCCGGATATGGCTACCTTCACCGTCGGCGTAAGCACGCAAAACGCATCGGTAGCCGATGCGCAAAACGAGAATGCGCAAACCATGCAAGCGGTGCTTGCACGCCTGAAAGAGCTGGGCATTACGGATGAAGATTTGCAAACCAGCGATTACAGCATTAACCCCCAATATGATTATTCCAGCGATACCCCGGTACTAGCCGGGTACAGCGTAAGCAATATGGTTACCATTACTGTTCGCGACATGACAAAGCTTTCTACCCTGCTGGACGAAGCCATCGCTGCCGGAGCCAACCAAACCTACGGCGTTACCTTCGCCAGTTCCCATGCGGATGATGCGTACGATCAAGCGCTGGCAGCCGCCGCGCAGGACGCGCTGCGCAAGGCCGAGGTCATGGCGCAGTCGCTGGGACTGGAAACCAGCAAATTGCTTGCCATCAGCGAAAATCAGGATTCGTATTACGGACTTGCGAACAGCAGGCTGTTTTCCTACGATTCCAGCAGCGCTACCCCCGTCCAAAGCGGCACGCTTTCCGTGTCGGCAACCGTGACCGCTGTGGTTGCTCTGCAATAACCACTCTCCCGTTGGCTCCTGCCACACCGCCGGTTAGCGGCGCACAGGCCAATACCGAAAGGATGATGGATCATGGCAAAAATTTACACTTCAATTGATCAGCTCATCGGCAACACCCCCTTGCTGGAGCTTACCCGTATCCGCCAGCACTACGGCCTGCAGGCTACCGTGCTGGCCAAGCTGGAATTTCTCAATCCTACCGGCTCGGTCAAGGACCGTATTGCCAAAGCCATGTTGGATGACGCGGAGGAGCGTGGCCTGCTGGCCCCGGATTCCGTCATCATCGAGCCAACAAGCGGCAACACCGGCATCGGCCTTGCCTCGGTCGCCGCCGCGCGCGGCTACCGTGTCATTATCGTTATGCCGGAAACCATGTCCGTAGAGCGCCGCACCATTATGAAGGCCTACGGCGCGGAAGTCGTGCTGTCCGAAGGCGCAAAGGGAATGCAGGGCTCTGTGGATCGGGCGGCAACGCTAGCGCGCGAAATCGCTGGCAGCTTCATCCCCGGCCAGTTCGTAAACCCCGCGAATCCCGCTGTACATTACCGCACCACCGGCCCGGAAATCTACCGGGATACCGACGGTAAGGTGGATATCTTCGTTGCGGGCGTAGGCACCGGCGGTACCGTAAGCGGCGTTGGCAAGTACCTGAAGGAGCAAAAACCGGGCGCGAAAATTGTCGCCGTCGAGCCAGCGTCCTCACCACTTCTGTCCAAAGGCTCCGCCGGGCCGCATAAAATACAGGGCATCGGCGCCAACTTTGTACCAGAAGTGCTGGACACGAAAATTTACGACGAAGTAATTGCCGTGGAAGATGGCGACGCTTTTGCCGCCACCCGTATGCTGGGCCGCATGGAAGGCGTGCTTTCCGGCATATCCGCCGGCGCAAACGTATGGGCGGCGATTGAACTGGCCAAGCGGCCGGAAAACGCCGGAAAGACCATCGTAACGCTGCTGCCCGATACGGGCGACCGTTACCTTTCCACCCCGCTTTTTGCCAATTAATAAACTTAAACACACTTGCAGCCTATCCCAAAAAGTCCGAGATGCTAGAAAGCAAGGGTTTCAAGGGGGCGAGCTTGCTCGTTTGTAAGTGATCCCCCTTGGCATCCCGCAGCTGACAACGCAGATCGGGCTTTTAAGGCAGGCTGCCAGCCCATCTAAAAAGTCCGAGATGCTAGAAAGCAAGGGTGTCAAGGGGGCGAGCTTACTCGTTTGTAAGTGATCTCCCTTGGCATCCCGCAGCTGACAACGCAGATCGGGCTTTTGAGGCAGGCTGCCAGCCCATCTAAAAAGTCCGAGATGCTAGAAAGCAAGGGTATCAAGGGGGGCGAGCTTACTCGTTTGTAAGTGATCCCCCTTGGCATCCCGCAGCTGACAACGCAGATCGGGCTTTTGAGGCAGGCTGCCAGCCCATCTAAAAAGTCCGAGATGCTAGAAGCAAGGGTATCAAGAGGGCGAGCTTACTCGTTTGTAAGTGATCCCCCTTGGCATCCCGCAGCTGACAACGCAGATCGGGCTTTTAAAGCAGGCTGCCAGCGGCGGTGAGCGCAGAGCATCTTCGCCGCCGTTTTACATATATGCTTCGTATAATGAATCCGCTACCCCAGGGCAAGCTGTGAAGCGCTGCCGTAAAAACAAAAACGCTGTGGAATCATCGTAATAATATGTTCTCCATGCCTTTTTCCGTATGGTAAAAGCCCGGCAGCATCTGCAATTGCACATGTGCCGGGCTTTGATAAACAGTCATAAGGCCAAATGGATGGGTAACAATTATACCAGCCGTATTCCCTGTGCCGCCTGTTGATCCTGATAGCAGCCCACCAGTCTGCGAATCCGGTCGTACGGGTTGAGCAGCTTGCTCAGGCTGCGGTCATGGTTGAGCGAAGCGATGATAAAGCTGACGTACTTGCTCATATCCGCTTCTACAAACCACGGCGCTTCCTTCAGCTCCGGACGGCGGTAGGTTAAGTTGGTGCCGATGATGCGGGTGATGATGCCCTCTTCATACGCGCGGTTATACTCCTCAAGCCCGTTGGTGAACAGCGCGAACGTAGCGGCGGCATAAATACGGTTGGCGTTGCGCATTTTCAGCTCCCGCGCCAGATCCAGTATGCTTTCGCCGGAAGATAAAATATCGTCGCTCACAAAAACGTCCTTGCCGTCTACCGAATCGCCCAGGTACTCGTGAGCGATAATGGGGTTGCGTCCATCCACGATGGTAGTGTAATCGCGGCGTTTGTAGAAAAGACCCATATCCAGCCCCAGCACCGAGGAATAGAAAATATTCCGGTCGATAGCGCCTTCGTCAGGGCTGACGATCATCATATGGTCGCGGGCAAGGTGCAAATCCGCCTGGTTACGCAAAAGCGCCTTTAAAATCTGGTACGTGGGTTTCACACTGTCAAACCCGGCCAGCGGCACAGCGTTTTGCACGCGCGGGTCGTGCGCATCAAACGTGATGATATTAGTAACGCCCATGTTTACCAGTTCTTGCAACGCCAGCGCACAATCCAGACTTTCGCGTCCGTTGCGGCGGTGCTGCCGTCCCTCGTACAGCATGGGCATAATCAAGTTGATGCGTTTGGCCCTGCCACCAATCGCGGCAATGATGCGTTTAATGTCCTGGTAGTGGTCGTCCGGCGACATCGGTACAGTTCTGCCGTACATTTTATAGGTTACGTTGTACGCAAATACGTCGGCCAGGATATAAATATCGTAGCCGCGTACCGAGCTGCGAATCATCCCCTTAGCCTCGCCCGTCCCAAAACGCGGGCATTGTACGTCGATCAGGAAATTCTCACGGTTAGCGCCGAGTACGCCAAATAGCGGCGTATGGGTATCCTCCATCGCTTCCTGATGCTCACGCCATTTCATTAACCACCGGTTTACGCTTGCGCCTAAATCTTCGCAACCCGGCATGGCGATCAATCCGAGTGGTGCGAAAGGCGCGGAGAGAATTTCCTCATCATTCCAATTGCTTGTAAAATCTGTCATGATTTCGCTCCTTTTGGCTCATTAGCACAAAACTGGCACGAACAGTATACCCTACTTTTGCGGATAAGGAAAGCCCCATCCTGCGGAAAGGCAAACATTCAACCTGCGATTTAGAAAATCCTACATTTTTACACACATTGGTTTTCCTTGTAAAACAAAGGATTTACCGATCTTTACGCGATGAAACACAACCAAAAAACGGAAGTTTCTTTGTTTTCATTTTATCGCGCTGCTCATCCCCATTTGGTCTGCCGCCTTGCTTTTTCGTAAGTCACCTCCCCATTTTTGCAATAACGTTCGTTTTTTATCGCCCGCCGGCGGTATTTTTTATTCTTCCTGCGCCCCGGTCTCTTGCTGGGCAGCCGCATCCTTAGGCTTAAAAATCCAGTACTTACTGGCAACATAATTGAAAATCGTTACCAGTACCAGAACAATCAAACGGTTGAATACATTGGTAATACCGAACAATTTAATCAGCGCGGCGAACCCAACCTCAAACAACCCCAGGCTAATCAGCCTTGCACCGCAAAAGGAAATAAATTCCTTCCATTTGCTCTGTTTGGTTCCTCCTTGTACCTGAAACACCATCCCTCGATTAATCCAAAATGCGAAGATCACTGCTACGATCCACGAGATGACATTGCCGATCATCACCTGTTGTGTGTCGGCGCCGTTGATGGTATGGTCGGCGGAAAACAGCATATAGCAGCCATAGGAAACAATAATACTGACAATCGTAGTCAGCACCCCCGCGACAATATACCGTATCAGTTCTCTGCGTTCTTTGGGATCGGTCAGTATCGATTTTACCTTTTGCATATTCTTAATCCTCTCCATGATCGCCGCGCGCATAATCGCAGCTTAGAATATCGCTCAGCACGATTGTAACGGGTGTTTTTCGCGCGCCGATACGCAGGGTGGCTTCGGTTTGCGTAAGGGCAAGTACTGTTACCGTCTTTTGCACCATTTGCCCGTCCAGCAGCAGCACCGCGCGAATCCTGCGTTCCTTCTCCAGCGAATACCGTAAAAAGCGTTCCATGCCGCCTCCGTTTCCCCGTTCTGCGCCGGGCGCGTCAGCCCTCGCTTGCGGGATCCTGCGAAGGGTCGTAGGCATTCTGTGCCGCATCGCCCGTTTTGCGGTACGTCTCGGGCACGGCGAAAATAAGGTAATTCCCGTCTTCGCTTTCATACACCGGGGTAAAAAGGCGACGTAAAGCATCCTCGTCCACCGCATAGCTGTACCGTTCCGACGGGCTTACGTAAATATATTCTACGCCATATTCCAAAAGCAAAGCAAGGTTATTTTCCGGGTCGGCATAAAACGTGCTTACCTCCAGCTTGCGGCTTGTGGTATTAAAGCCATGGTAATACAGGTACAAGTCGCTACCGCAGATAATGGTACGTCCCGCCAGGGACGCCACGGGGTTCAGGTGCTGGTTTCCGGTTAAAAACACGCTGTGTTCCGGCGTCTCCGTGCGCACATAGTCGGCCACGGCAATATCCGAGACCGTATACGCTTGATAATCGCTGATCACCTCGCGCCCGACCGTAAGCCCCGCCGACAGGAAGCAAAGTATCAGGAACCATGCCGCCAGCAGGGTTCTGCCGCCCAACCCTTTCAGCCGGGTAAACAGCTCCGCCGCATAATCCGCAGCCATGGGCAGGCACAGCAGGAACCAGACATAAAACAGCTTGTTGTTATCATACTCGTTAGGTTGAAAAATCACAAACTCCGCCACAAGATAAATCAGGAAAGCCCCCGCAGCCAACAGGCGGTTGCGGCGTACCCAGTCCCGCGCAGGCGGCTTATCGGCAAAGCACGTTTCCGCCTCGCCGGGCGTGGTGGCAGCAAAGCCCGCCGCCTGCTCATCCTTTGCCGGGTGGTAGGTGGGGTGAAATATCTCCGCGATAAACGGCCTGCGGCTTTCCTCCGGCTTGTCGGTACCGGTAACCGCCTGCATAATGCCAACGCGATCCTCATCCTCCGGGGCAAAGGCAGCGGCGCGCAGCTTCTCCGGTGACAGGGGGCGCAAATACGGGCGATCCTCCTTGGTTTCCACCTGACTAGGCACAGGCGCAATCCTCCCGGTTTGCCCATACGCGGGCATATCGCCCGCCAACAGCCCGGAATACACAGATTCGTCCGGTTCGCCATCCGTATCCTCTTGTGCAGCGACAGCAACCGGCATTGCTTCGGCACTCTGCACCGCTTCTGGCGGTGTCACCGCCAGCGCAGTTTGTACTGTGGGTGTTGCTTGCGGCGGTTTGTCTATCTCCGGCTGCTGCTCAGCCGCCTTGCGATACAGCCCATCCGTCAGGGTATTGGCCTGTTCCGCCTGCGTGCGCAGGTCGCCTTTGCGGCGCTGGGAAAGCGCAATCAAAATCAGTACATACGGCAGCCCAACGTTTTTAATATAGAACCAAAGGTACGGGTCGACCAATCCGTTTCCGCCCCGGTTATTGCACCAGTTAAACTGAAACCGCAGAAAATGGTCGCTGTTTGTTGCCTGGACAAACGTAAAGGCGAACAGTTGCGGCAGGGATAACGCCGCCGCAATGCCGCCGTAGAGTAAAAACGGTTTGAATGCTTCCCACCGCCGCCGCTTAGGCGCGGTAACCGTGGCATACAGGCAAAAACCAACGCTGCTGATGCCCAGCGCCAGAAAGCTGTGCGTGTGTAAAAGCGGCATGCCGCCCGCCATAACCCCTGCTATAATCAGCGCGCGGTTCGCGATGCGCTCACGGCGCACAAGCGGCGGCACCAGCAGTAGGAATACGGGCATCAGCATCGTCCAGCCGCCCATAATGCCGCGCTGCGGCACCAGCATATCGCAGATGATGTTTACCCAGCGCAGGTTGTTGGGATTGGGCTGATTCGTAGGCGTCTGGTAATACCCGGTAAATACCGTATACAAATTGTCCCACACGGTTGCAGCGACCGAACCGTTCTCAATCGTGCCGCTTAAAATATAAATAAAGCCCAGCCCGCCGTTGAGGAAAAGCAGGCAGACCGCCAGCCACATGGCGCTGCGGCGGCGTACCAGATTGGCGCACAACAGCGCATACCCGGTAAAAATGGATGCACACATTAGTGTGCCGGTCAGCGCCATGGAGGCGGAAAGCCCCATCCCCAGCAGGTAAAACGTGCTGGCAAACGTATCCGACAAAAAGGGATACGCCATGGTCGCACCAACCATCAGGCTGTTTTCCAGCGGGAATTTTGCGTTGATGGCAGAGGTGGTAATGGCTAAATGCAGTTGCAAATCGCCGTAGGTGCTTTGGCCAACGTGGTAGGTGCCGTCCGCCGCGATGCGGATGGAATGAGTATATTCCAGCCATCCAGCCAGCAGCGTCAGCGGCAATGCGACCAGCAGCACGGCACGCAGCATGCGCCTGTCCTCCGGCATAAAGCGCACACGGGGCCGTTTATCCCGCGTAAACCATGCGGCCAGCACCAGTGCCCCTAGCGTTAGCGCCGACAGTAAATGCGCCTCTGCCGAAAAAGAAACCGCATTGGCCCACAGCACCGGCAGCCACAGCGTAAGCAACAGTCCGATCGACCCGCCGATATACCAGCGCGTCAGCGGCCGAAGCCCCGGCAGCCAAAACCGCGCAATCAGCAGCCCGCCCGCCAGAAAGAAAGCGAAAAATACGATACCAGCCAAGGACTCACCCCTTCAAAGTGCTCGTATTGCCGCACCGATCTTATTAAACCATAGTATGCAGAAAAGCCTGTTCCGTATGCCAACAGTCCCATTGGCGCTTCGTGCCCCGGACTCATCCGCAACTGCCCGGCGCTCACCCGTACTACTATACTTGTAAGCACCTGCAGTCAGTTGCATCGCTGCAACCCGTTCATGCCCGCAGCCTATGCGCGAAGGGATACCCTTGCGGTAGCGAGCACGAAAAACGTTCACATTCTTACACGCGCATGAGACGACTCACTCTGCATGAAGCGCTGCCATGGTGCGTACCGCTCACACTGCCGGCTTAACACGTTTGTGCGGCTCCGCTGGATCCTAAATACCAGGTCTGCAGCCCTTTATACGGACAGCATTTGCCGGAAAAACTGCACCGCCGTTTGCAGGGAGTCATCATCTACCTTGCATTCGCCGCGCAGCGCCTCCTGCCCATTGACCATAAAAGGCGAAAAACGGTACACCTTGCCCTGCAGCCCGCTATAAAAGCGCCCGTCTGTAACATAGGGCGATAAGCACGGCGCAATCACCGAGCGTTCAAACAAAATCTCAATTGCCGTTTCCAGCGCCGCCCACGGCGCGCCGGTGATTTTGCTGGGCGCGCTGGCTTCGTTTTCAACTGTCGTGCTCAGGGTTGCACCACTACGGCTAACCTTACGGCTTAGGCTGCTTTTCCACCAGCTAAGCTTTTTCCCCGGTACCGTATGCAGCGAAAAGGTAAGTTCCGCCGCCGTCGGGCTGCGGGATGGCTCCCCGTGCGTGCTAACGCCGGTCACCGTCAGCTCGCTGACGAAGAATTGCGAAAGTACGGCACGCTTACGCCACATCAGCTGCAACAGCGGAAACGTAAGACCGGGTCTGGCTAAAAGCAGCCGCATCAGCAGCGGTCCGCGGCGCGAAAGCTCCACCAGCATCATACGGCTGGCTTCGCAAAGCGATGCGCGTCTAGGGCGCATACTCAGGCGCGAACCGCTTTTCAGCAGCACGTTCAGCGGCCGCAGCACGCCGCGCTCATCCTCCAGCGGTACAGGGGGCGCTGTTACGCGTCCGTCCAGCTGCCCTTTTTCGGTAATGCCGATCAACGCCAGCGGCGCGCCCTTGGGCAGGTAACGCCGGAACGCCGAAGCAGTTACATAGCCGCCGTGATCCAACACAAAGCAGGGCGATATTTTCCGCATCGCCAAATATTCCGCCATAGCCTTTGCGCCTTCGCCGCCACTCAAACCATCCATCGACAGGGCAAGGAATAATTCTCCGCCCGGCTGGTAGCCCTCTTGCAGCAAGGTTTCCAACGCTTCCAGCAGCGCCACCACATGGGCGCGTTGCAACGGCGCCGTAATCGGTCCGTTGCCCGGATACAGCGGCTCGCGGGTCGAAAGCGCATCCATATGGGACACAAAAACCAGCGGGTCGGTAATGTTTGCGCCCGCCATTTCCAATACTAAAGCGCCGTTTGCAAAGGTCTTTTGCTCACTGTGGCGAAACACCAGCGGGTAGTGCTGCGCAAGCAGCTCCTTTACCTTATCGGCTCCTTCGGGGGTATAAACGGTGTAAAAAGCCAGCGCGCGCAGTACATCCCTGGCGCGCCGATAATCCAGCGGCGCTAAAAACTCGGTCATTTCCAGCCTCCTGTATAGGATGCGGTATTCCCGCCCTCACGGGCGTTTCCACGTCCGGTTGCCAGTCGCCCGAAGGTCCCGGGCGCAAGTGAAAACCGCAAGACGCGTAACGGCGTGTAAAGGGCAGGTAACAGGCATGCTATGCTCGGTTATTTCGCCTTGCATATGCCAAAATCCTCCCCCATGCAACGCGGTTGCAAGCGTAAACCCCGCCGCACGCAAAAAATGCCACGGCTTGCAGCGGAGCATGGCATAAAAAATGCGTTTACGGGCAACCAGCAGAGCGTTCTATCCACTCGCAGCATTTTTATAGATACTGTTTTTCCACATATACGCTGGTAAAAGCGCGCATCGTGGCGAAATACCCCAGCTCAAAGGCAACCGCATCCCCCACGCGGTAGGGAGTCAGGCTGTCGGTAACATCCACCACCATATGGTCGCTGCTCGCGCCTAAAATTTCAACGCCCGCGTCCACCGGACGCATGGTTTCCACATCGCAGTCCTGCTTGCCAAGCGCCAGTATGGCACGCATCCTCAGCCCCTTGTTCTCCCGTATGGGCGGCGGATTGCCATAGCTGTCCACCCCCGTCTCGCCCCATGGCGCAGAGGGCTTTTGCTTGAGTTCCACAATCTGCGCATGCAGGATAAACCCGTTCTGCCGTGTATCAGGCAAAAACGTATAACAGCAGCGCTCCTTGCCAAACAGCAGGCTTTCCCCCAATCGAAAATTGTTGACTCCTTTTGCCACGCCGCCCTGCACCATTAAATGGAGCGAAGCGGAGTTCCCTCCGCTAACCACCGGCTCCCCCGCCATCGGCAGCTGTGCCGCCAGCGCGGCCAGTTGCGCGGTTTTTGCTGCATCGGGGTGAACAAAGGAAAAACAGCTTAAATTGGTGCCCACGCCATAGAGCGCCACATGGGGAAGCTTCGCCATACGCCGGGATACCGCCAGTAGCGCGTCCGTATCCACAAAGCCTTCGCGCAAATCGCCGAGATCCGCCATTAAAATGATTTTATGCACTTTTCCCTGTGCCGCTGCCTGCGCATCTAAAAGACGGATGGTCTCCCACTCCGAGTTAAGCGAAACATCGGCGTAGCGTACTACGTCGGCCACTTCCGAGGGCATGGGGATGCGAATCAACCACTTCTCAGCGTCCAGCGCCGCTAGTTTCTGCAGGTTCATCAACCGCGCGTCCCCCAGCCGGCGAATGCCCGCATCAATAAACGCCTGCGCAATTTCCGGCGCACCAGTAAATACCTTGGTAACGCCCGTCACTTCGATGCCGTGCTGCCCGCAAAGCCTCCGCACCGCGGCAGCATTTTGCCGTATTACGTCCAAATGGACATCCAATCTAGGAAAAGCCATTTTAGCCTCCAATACAGGCCGTTTCTCCGGCTGTAAAGCAACAGTCCGCGAAAAGCCCGGCCGCGCCAGTGCTGCCGATCGGGCTGTCTCGCGGGCCTGTCGTGCCTGTTTACCGTAAATTTACGCTGTTTCAAGAGACACCAGAGTGTCACAAAACGCCATCATGCAAGCGTGTAATCAGCCTGCTTAAAAAGCTGACACCGCAGATTGGGCTTTTTCAGCAGGCTTATGCTGTTTTTAGCAGCGCTTTCATAATCGCCATATAGCATTCCACAGCTTTGGTCAGCTGGTCGATCTCAATGTACTCATCCACTGTGTGGGCCAAATCCTCCTGCGAGGGGCCAAGGCCGATGGTGGGAATCCCCGCCTCGCCCGCGTAATGACTGCCGTTGGTGCAAAAATCGTACACCGTTACCTCCGGCGTAAAACCCTGCGTGTGCAGTTCGCTTAAGCAAGCCTTTACAAACGGCTCCTGCTCGTCATACAGCCACGCGGGGTAAAACTTTTCCGCTTCGACCTGCGTGCCGGTGTAGCATAGCCCCGTACCTTTGGCATAAGATGCCTTGGCATGCACGGTTGGATCGGTCTGCATTAGCGCCTCCAGACATGCCTGTATGGGCGCGAGTACCGATTCCCCGGTTTCTTCCACCAGCGTGCGGCGGTCATAGGTCGCTTTGCAGTACGCGGGCACGCAGCTGCTGCCGGGGTAGGGATCGGACTTTATATCC
The DNA here is from genome assembly GCA_963675655.1 of Candidatus Limiplasma sp. Taxonomy (GTDB): domain Bacteria; phylum Bacillota; class Clostridia; order Christensenellales; family Aristaeellaceae; genus CAXXOK01. The sequence continues at coordinate 1,809,471 of OY776489.1, read as the reverse complement.
GTCAGCACCAGTATCCCGTTGTTCAGTTTCGGGTGGTTTGGTACCGGCAGACGGCCAATCGCCTCCACCACCTTGCACATGCTGTACACCGCGTTATTCCCCTTTTCGGGGTGCGCGCTGTGCGCCGTTGTGCCAAATGTTTCTACTACAATTTCCGCCCGGCCGCGCTGCCCGATTTTCACATTCAGCGCAGACGCTTCGCCAATAACAACATAATCCGGTTTGTAGGCTTTGCTGACCGCGCGCGCGGCTACGCCCTCAAACAGCTCTTCCTGCACAACGCCCGCGACAACGATGGTTCCCGGAAAATCCCTCCCGGTTTTCCGGGCGAAGAAGGATGCCGCGCAGCACATGGCTGCCAGCGCGCCCTTCATATCCGACGTGCCCCGGCCATAAATGCGGCCATCCGCCACCTCTGCAGCAAACGGCGGACGGCTCCAATCCGCCTCATTCACCGGCACGGTATCCATATGCCCGTCAAAGACGATGCACGGTCCCGGCCGGTTACCGCGGATGATGCCAACACTGTTGCCATACACATCCACGGCCATCTCGTCAAATCCCTGTGTGTTAAAGTATGCTTGTAGCACCTGCGCCGCACCGGCTTCCTCGCCGGAATAGCCCTTGGCGCGGATCAGGCTTTGGCATAACGTAATGGTTTCCTGTTCCTGTTGCCCTGTTAACATGGTTCAGCCTCCGTTATGACTGCTCCATTTTGGTTTTTACCGCAGCCAGTAAAATATCCGCACAACCCTGTACGCCCAGTGTTTCCCGGTTCAGCAGTATATCCTTGCCGCTGTCCTGTTTCCATTTTCCGCCCGAATAATACGCGCAGTAATCGCGGCGTGCCATATCCATACGGTTCACCATTTTACGAGCCGCACTTTCGGACATGCCATATTTTTGTTTAATGTTGTTTACGCGAAAGTCCAGCGGTGCAAACACCAGCACTTTGATGGCGTTTGGATCGCCCCGCAGCAGATAATCCGACAGGCGGCCGATGATAACGCAGGATTCGGTTGCCGCCAAATCCCGGATAATCTGCTCCTCAATAGCAAAGAGCTGATCGTTTTTATTCACAAGGCCCATGCTCAGCATCAGATACGGCTCGAAAAATCGCCGCGCCACCCTCTCGTCGGCGTCGGATAAAGCGGTTTTATCAAGGCCTCTTTCCCGGGCAGCTTTGCCCAGAATATCCTTATCATACAGCTTCACGCCCAGCTTTTCGGCCAGCACTTCGCCAATTTCGTGGCCCTCTGCGCCAAACTCACGGCTGATGGTCACGACGATATGCTTATCCATACGGTTCCTCCTTTTCCAATCTACATGCCGCGTATCCGTTACAGCACGCTGGAGAGGAACGCCTTGCAGCGCTCGGTTTGCGGGTTTTCAAACAGCACCTTCGGCGGTGCTTCTTCCACAATATAGCCGCCGTCCATAAACATGACACGGTTGGCTACGTCGCGGGCAAATCCCATTTCGTGTGTCACGATCATCATAGTCATGCCTTCTTTGGCAAGCCCCTTCATTACATCCAGTACTTCGCCGACCATTTCAGGGTCCAGCGCGCTGGTGGGTTCATCAAACAGCATGATTTTCGGGTTCATGCTCAGCGCACGGGCAATTGCCACGCGCTGCTTCTGGCCGCCGGACAGCGTAACCGGGTACACGTCCCGTTTGTCCGAAAGGCCAACCCGTGCCAGCAGTTCTTCCGCTTTTTTCTTCGCCTTCGCCTGCGACATTTTTTTAAGCATGGTCGGCGCGAGCGTCATGTTCTGGATGACGGTGTAATTGGGGAAAAGGTTAAAATGCTGAAAAACCATACCTATGTTTTCCCGGAAATGGTTTACGTTTTTCACCTCGTGTATGTCCTGCCCCAATACGCTGATGGTACCAGCCTGTATCTCTTCCAAGCGGTTCAAGCACCGCAGCATCGTGGATTTACCCGAACCCGACGGCCCGATAAGGCAGACGACTTCGCCCTGTTCCACGGTGAAAGAAATATCCTTGAGGACTTCCAGATCGCCAAACATTTTCTTAATGTGTTCTACGGTAATAATGGTTGCCATGCGTCCACCTCCTGTATCAGCGTTTGTCGTAACTCATCTTGCGTTCAACAATCTTGGACAGATACGTCAAAAGCACGATCACGATCAGGTAAATAATCGCGGCGTAGGAGTACAGCTCAAAGGCTTTGTACGTCCGTGCGATCACGATTTTGGCCGTCATGGTCAGTTCGCCTACGCTGATGGCGGACAGAATGGCCGTATCCTTCAGGCTGCTGATGAACTGGTTCATCAGCGACGGCAGCATGATTTTAAACGCTTGCGGAAGGATGATTCTACGCATCGTCTGAAAGTAGCTCAAGCCAAGGCTTCTGGCTGCTTCTGTCTGCCCGAAGTCGATAGCCTGTATTCCGGCGCGGAAGATCTCCGCCAGATAGGCGGATGCGTTGATACCCAGTATCAACACTGCGCTGGTAACGACGTTCATCGCGTTTTTAATCACGCCAAAATACAAAAACAGGGCCAGAATCATCAGCGGAATGCCACGGACAACGGCAATGTACACACCGGCGATTCTCTGCAAGGTTTTGGAACTGCTGATTGAGAAGATACACAGTATGATGCCGACCACAATCGCAAGGGAAATACCACCCAACGCAATGATCATCGTCAGCTTCAGTCCACCTAGCAGCGCCGGCAGGTATTTCCAAAATGTTGTGAAGTATTCGACCATAGGTTTCATCTCCTTGAAAATTGGGGAAAGACGAGCACATCGCCTTTCCCCAATCTCTTATCAATCAGGTGGTCAACTATGATTATTTATATTCGTTGATAATCATGTCGTAGGTACCGTTGGCGCGAATCGCGGCCAGGCCTTCGTTGAACATGGCCAGCAGCGTGGCGTTTCCGCCCTTCTTGACCGCGAAGCCGTTCTGCGGCGGGGTCTCGATCGCGTCGATGGCTACTTTCAGCGAGCCCTGTTCGCCAATGGCGATCTGGTAGCTGATAACAGGATAGTCTTCAATAAGGAAGTCCGCCTGCTTGTTGGCTACGGCCAGCATCATGCTGGCGCTGTCCGGGTACACAGACACGGAGAAGCCGTAGGCGGCTGCGTTGTCCTGGCACCAATTCATGCCGGTGGTGCCTTCTTTGCAGGCAGCCACTTTGCCGCTGAGGTCTTCAAAGGCGGCGATGCTGTCGTCCTCGGCGTTCACAACCAGCGCGGAGCCGGACTCGTAATAGCCGTCGGAAAAATCAACGCTCTCTTTACGGGCCTCGGTGATGTTCATGCCGGCGATAGAAGCATCAATCGTGCCGGAAACCAGCGCGGGGATGATGCTGGAGAAATCCATGGGCGTCAGTTCGTAGGAGAAACCTTCGTACTGCGCAACCGCATCCAAAATTTCAACATCAATGCCATAGTAGTCGCCCATTCCATTGGAAGAGGTTACAACCACGCCGGGGGCGGTAGTGTCTTCATCCAACTGGATGGAAAAGGGAGCATAAGCGGCGTCGCAGGCAATTTTGTAAACGGTGCCGTCGTAATCCGCATTCGCCATGGGGCCTTCCTCAGCAATCGCAACACCAAAGAAGCCAACCACCATCAGAATCGCGCAGAGAAGAGCAAGAGTCTTTTTCATGGGCTTTTCCTCCTTAAAAATAAAAAGAGGTCATTGCATAATGCCGCAATGACCTCTCTGTCTGGGACGTTCAAATTATACCTTGCATGTTTTAAAAAGTCAACCAAATCTATTTTCCCTTTTCGTTCATTCTTTTCAATCCGTTTTTTCTGCTGTGCAGTGTACTCAGCGCTTGCTTTATAACGGTTTGATGAATCTCTTTTCCATTTTCTCTTCCCCAGCAACAATAATTTTCATGCCTCCTGCTCGTTAAAACCAACACCATGAATGGAATATATGGTTACAATGGAGGTCAATTCGTAGGTCTTTTACTTGTTCCTGTTTTGTTTTTTCATTGGATACAAAACCATTTCCCTTTGCCGCGCAGGTAGATTTGCAAATATTCTCCCTGTGCAAAGATACGTCTAACCGGCTTTTGCTTTACGCTTTCCCGTTTCATTCTTATCAGAATCCTTTCCTATATAAATCTTCACACTACCCTTGTTAACATATAATTACATCGTTAGAAAATTACTGTATGATGCCCATAAAGTAAAGGCGCCTACACATCGAACTGCATCAGTCCGAACCCGTATCTTATTTTCTTGCCATAAGGAGGGGAAATCATGTAAAAATTATTGGCAGCGTTGTTGGCAATCACTCTTGTGCTGCGCCTTACGGTCACCGCCGTAGCGAAAAATAGCATCAGCTTCTCCTTGTGGAGCGGCGATTCCCGCCACGATGCCGCCCAAAAGCTGTAGCAAACTTCATGGAAGAAAACACGGATGTCACCACAGCCGAAGAGTATTCCGCTTAGAGCGACTGGAAAGATAAGCAGCAAGTTTGTCGATCTCAACACCCTGTTGGATGTTATCGACCTTACGTAGTTTGCGTAAGCCGGTTTGGATGCCTGCACCGTAGCAGGCGAATTGCCGGGCATTCCCATCTTCATGACGGGTCGTATCTTCTATTGGAACGAGACCCCCTACGCCGCCGCAGTCCTGAGCACGCCGGCCACGTATGCCGATCCGCTGGCTGCCGGCCCCGTTTTTCAAAAAAAACTTGGTGCGGATACTCCCCCCTCGTACTGACCCCCTACGGCCGCATGCTCCTCATGGTATGCTGCCTTGCATCTATGCTAAGGCAAAGATTGGGTAGCCGATGGCACCCTAAATTACAGTAAAGACGAAATCGTCGCCGGTATGTACCTTATCATGGGTCTGGAAGAAGCTCATGTCATCCTGTCGCTGCAAAAACTCGCGGGCGACTGTGCAGATACTGTGGGTAAAAATACCAATTGAATGGGCAGCCATTATGCCGGTATTTACGAATGGGATTCGTCCGCCTCCAAGTTCGGCGCAGCACTGCGCGAAGGCCAGGGCTTCATCGTCGGCGATTGCTTTATGGACTGCGGCGCGTACCAGGGCACAGGATTCACCTTCACCAATGTGCGTACGCTTACCATGAACCAGTTGATTCTGACTGGCTATCACAATACGCCACTGACACTGAAAGAGGTGGATAGCACCGCCGGACAGGTGCAGCAGCCGGATCAAAAATTACTTTCCTTCTTTTCCCATTTATGAGTAATTACTCGCATAATTGATTAATATGCACGATTTGTCCATCCCCGAACCATTTTGGCATACACGTTGTTTTTTCTTTGTATTCTTGATCCCATAAGGAATAAAGCAGTGTCTGGAGCCTGTTTTTTTCTTTTTTTCCTATTGACAACCGTTTATATTTATGATAAGTTTTGAATACACAAGGGAGTTGTATTATACAACTCTTATTTTTGTAAGGAGGATACCCTAATGAAGAAGATTCTGGCGATCCTGCTGACGGTTGCAATGCTCTTACCCCTTGGTGCTCTCGCTGCGGATGACGCGGCTGCAATTGATATGTCCGGCGTTACCCTGATGCAGGATGGCGTGTTGAACATCGGCTGTGAAATCGGCTACCCGCCCTTTGAGGACTTTGCCGAAGACGGCAGCACCCCGGTCGGCTACGATATTGACTTTGCTTACGCACTGGGCGAAAAACTCGGCGTGGAAATCAACTTCGTCAATACCGCCTGGGATGGCATTTTCCAGGGCATCGGCGTCAACTACGACTGCGTAATCTCCGCGGTAACCATCACGGACGATCGCAAAGAGACCATGGCTTTCTCCGATCCCTACATCAACAACTATCAGGCTGTTGTTGTGAAAGCCGGTTATGAAGGCGAAATCGCCAGCTTCCTGGATCTGGATGGTCTGATCATCGCGGTGCAGAAAGAAACCACGTCCGACATTCTCATGTCCGACTACGTTTCCACCGGTTCCATCGACTGCACCATCTCCGCCAACGAAAAAGTAACCACCTGCTTCTCCCAGCTTTCCAACGGCGAAGTGGACGCGGTTGTTTGCGACTCCACCGTTGCGGACGGCTATCTGGCCGCCAACCCCGACGGATATGTGAAAGTATATCAGGACGAGAGCGAGCCCGAGCAGTTCGGCGTAGCGATGGGGCTTGACAACACCGCCCTGCAGACGGCGATCAACGAAGCGATTGCCCAGCTGGACGAAGAAGGCTTCTTCGTAGAAAACGTTGCATTCTGGTTCGGCGCGTAATAACCGCCTAACCCCAATGCTATTGCAAATACGTACGTAAGTGGTATAACGATGAATATTATCAAGAAAATCGTTAATGTCAAACAATGGAAACGTGCGTCACAAACAGCTGCCATAATTATTATGGCAGCTGTGGCGCTCCTGGGAACCCTATCGGCTGTCAACGTGTCCCAAACACAAATGATGGACCATACTTCCGATGAGATCAAGCAAATCATCGAAAAGGAAAAAGACAGCAGCAGAAAGTACGTCACCATTACCTATAACAGCTTCGGCTTTATTAAGTACCTTTCCATCTCCACCTCCGGCGCCAAATCCGTCAAAGAGTCCTACGTGGCTTTTGCCGGGCAGATTTACAGCGCGGACGATGGGTTTGGTAAGTTTACCGGGCAAATGGTGAACTACACGTACCGTATGCTTGGCTCCGGCGAGAATGTGCTGCACGGCGTTAAGCTGACATTGCTTCTTACGACGCTGTCCATGGCTATCGGTGCATTCCTAAGCGTGTTCCTCGCGCTGGGTAAAATATCCGCCAACAAGCTGATCAGTAAAATCAGCAGCGCGTATATTTTCTTCTTCCGCGGCACACCGCTATTGATACAGCTGTTTGTGATCTATTTCTCGGTACCCGTTATCTTCGGGTTCTCTTGGCGTGGGCTTTTCAGCGTCGCCGATACCGAGGCGGTATACAAAGGCGCGTTTCTCGCGGCGCTCATCTCCTTTTCTCTCAACTCGGCCGCCTATTGCGCGGAGATCGTGCGTGCAGCCATCCAGTCGATTGATAAAGGGCAAAACGAAGCCGCCAAGGCGCTGGGTATGACCTACGGACAAACGATGCGACACATCATTATTCCGCAGTCCATCCGCCGGATGATTCCCCCGCTGTGCAACGAGTTCGTGATGATGATTAAGGATGTTTCGCTGGTCTTTGCCATATCGCTAATGGACATCACAACGATTTCCAAAAACATTATGACAAGCGAGGGCAATTATCTGGTGTTTCTGCCCGCGTTGGTGATCTACCTGATCATCACTGCTATCTTCACCTATTTCTTTGGCAAAATCGAAAAACGACTTTCCATTTACGAGTAGGAGGCAGTGATGAGCGATTACGAATATATCCTGAGAACAGAGCATTTACGCAAGGCGTTTGGTTCGCTGGAAGTACTGAAAGATATTAATCTTTCGGTAAAAAAAGGCGAAGTGATCTGCATCATTGGCCCTTCCGGCGCCGGAAAATCGACCTATCTTCGGTCGCTGAACCAACTGGAAACCATCACTAGCGGCAAAATCTTTATTAAAGATCAGCTGTTTTTGCACCGCGAGCATAACCGTACCATTCACCGGGTAGAGGCTTCCCACCAGAAAGCACTGCTGCTGGAGATGGGCATGGTATTCCAGCGTTTCAATCTTTTCCCTCACAAAACGGTGCTGGAAAATGTAATGATCGCGCAGGTGCTGGTACGTAAAAAGAACCGTACCGACGCCAGGAAAATGGCGGAAGAGATTATCAAACGCGTTGGTCTGTCGGACAAGCTCGATGCCTATCCCAGCAAATTATCCGGCGGCCAGCAGCAGCGCGTAGCCATTGCGCGGGCGCTCGCCATGGAACCAGAAATTATGCTGTTTGACGAACCTACCAGCGCACTGGACCCCGAGCTGGTCGGCGAAGTGTTAAGCGTTATGAAGAGCCTTGCCAGTCAAGGCATGACCATGCTGTGTGTAACACACGAAATGGGCTTTGCCAAAGAGGTAGCCGATAAGGTCGTCTTTATGGCGGATGGAATGATTCTGGAGGAAGGCGCTCCCAAAGAGCTGTTTGAGCATCCCACAAACGAGAAAGCCATCAACTTCTTAAAGAGCATTCTGTAACGAGTCGTTCTACCAACGAACACACATACAGAAACGGCTGCGCCTTGTGGCGCAGCCGTTTCGTTTACAAACCTGCAAGTACAGCTTGCTCAAAAAGGTTCAGCTGCCAGGAAACAAGGGTGGCAAAGAGATGCGCGGCTCGTCCGTACGGGATTTCCCTTTACCCTCCCGTAGCTGACGACGCAGATGAGTCTTTTCATCAAGCCGAAGCGATCAACCCCATCGGGTGGCATCGGAGTGTCTCAACCCTCCGATTGTTTCCCGAAAGCGGCGACATGTGCGGCGATTTCTCACGTCTTGCGATAGCAAGGTTTCCTTGCATCCTTCATTGCCCGTGAGCGGAGCAAACAAGTGAAGGATGCGTATTCAAAAAAGTGGTCTTCTCCACGTTTTTAACAAGCAAAGGCGATCCCTTTTGGGATCGCCTTTGGTGTATCGCCCCAAAAATGGACGATTATCAGGAAGGAGCCGCTTTCGCATTCCCCCGGCCGGACTGTCATCGTCCGGGGATAAAAGAGCGTGAAGCGACGGTTTAGTGAATCAAATCCTGATAGAGCTGCCAGGCTTCCTTATCGGTGAAGCCTTCGTGCACGATTTTACCAATCGCCTGCGCCATTTCCACGCTGTGTTCGCTCTGGAAGATGTTGCGGCCCATATCCAGTCCGGCTGCGCCGCCCTGAATGGAGTTGTAGGCAAGTGTAAGCGCTTCGTCTTCAGGTAGTTTCTTGCCGCCGGCAACCACGATCGGCACCGGGCAAGCAGCGACGACTTCTTCAAAATTCTCGCAGAAGTAGGTTTTCACGATCTGCACGCCCATTTCCGCTACGATGCGGGTTGCGAGTTTAAAGAAGCGGTCGGTACGTTCCATATCCTTACCAACGGCCACAACGCCGAGGGTGGGAATGGAGTAACGGAAACCGGCGTTGATAACGCGGCTTACGTTATCCAGGCTGGAAAGCTGACCGTCCGCACCGATAAAGGTTTGCACCGCCATGCAATCCGCGTTCATACGGATGGAATCTTCAACGTCCACCGCAACCACTTCGTGGCTCAAATCATCATTGAGCATGCTGGAGCCGCTGGAAACGCGAAGCGCAATCGCTTTACGGTTTTCCGCCGGTACGCAGGTGCGAATCGCGCCGCGCGTACCCATGAGGCAATCCACATAGGGCAGCAGCGTGGGGATAACCAAATCCAAACGCTCCAAGCCAGCGGTGGAACCCATAAAGTAACCATGGTCAAACGCGAACATCACGGTTTTGCCGCTCTTGGGATCGAAAATATTGGAAAGGTGCTTCTTCATACCCCAGTCCAAGTTGCCCGCGCCTTTTACGTAAAAGCTACCCAGATTGCCAAAAGCTTCTTCGGTGTGGTAGTCCTTTGCAATCTTCAACCCATCTTTATCCGCCATGCGAATATACCTCCTTGTGCATACTTCAAAGAAAGAAAAACTTGCTGTGTGGCCGCTTCGTCGGGGTGTCCGCTCGTTACGGCCATGAGCGGGGGTCGTGTGTTGCACGGCCCCCGCGAGATTGTGTACCGATTAGAAATCGTAGTTGTCCATGTTGTCGATGGTGAACACTACGCGCTCGGGCAGCAGCACAACGCCGCTGGTATCGGAGGTGTAAGCGTTCGGATCGAGAACGGTGTTGGGCTCAACCGTAACGGTGCCGATGTCGGGCACGTCGATGGTGTCGCCAACTTTGATGTCCTGACCGCTGGCCAGCAAGTACGCCATGTAGCAACCCAAGGCGCCCTGCACTTTGCAATCCCACAGGCCCCAACGGGACAGGATGCCGGCACGGCAGTAGTCCTTCATGCTGTTAGGAGCGGCGAAACCGACGATGGATACCTTGGTGGCATCCAAGCCGAGATTCTGGGCAGCCTGCGCCTGGCCGGGCAGAGCGGTGGAGTCGTTGCAGATGATGCCGTCGATGTCAGCATAGGTGGTCAGGATGGACTCACCAACGGTGATCGCTTTTTCAGCATCCTGCTCGGAGTAGTAGTTGTCCGGGAATACGTTAACCCAATTGGGGTACTTCTGGGCAATGTACTCTTCGCCCGCAACGTGCCAGCTGTTCTGGTCGGTAACGGTCGCTTGGCTGTAATGCCATACGTACTTGATTTCGTCGTTTTCAATGTCCTTGCCGCGCTCGGTCAGGCTGGTGGCGAGCATGTCAACCAGCATCTGGCCCAACTGCTCGGGCGTGCCCTGGCTAACCATGATGCTGCGGCTCTCGGCATAAGCGTCGGAGTCCCAGGTGGTTACAACCAGCCCGGCTTCTGCCGCTTCCTTGAGCGCATCGTCAACGCCGGCAGCGTCAACCGTGGAAATGCAAATCGCGTCAGCGCCGTTGGTGATGGCGTTCTGCACGATAGCGACCTGGTTGGCAGCAGATGCTTCGGGGTTGCCGTCGTAGGTAACAGTGAAGCCGTTCTTGGCAGCGAAATCCTGAGCGCCGACATTGGCGGACTCGAAGAAAGCGTTACCGGAAAGTTTGGGGATAAAAACAACGTTGATGTCCGCCGCAGAGGCGCTAGCTACCATGGACATGCAAAGCATGAGAGCCATCACGGCAGCCAGGATCTTGGAATACCTTTTCATACGATACCCTCCCAAAATAATTTTATTTCTTACGCGCTACGTACGCGCAAGGGAACGAATTTAGATGGCGGTTCATCCCGCCCGGGTAATTACCGTGTGTTTACGTTTACGGCTAAACATTTTGCGCAGTTTGGGGTTGGTGCCCGCAAAACGGATCGACACCGTTACCACCAGCAAAATGCCAACCGGAATATCCAGATACTGTGTGGAAAGCCCGCTCAGGCTCAAGCCGATACGCAGCAGACCAACCGCCAGTGCTGCCAGCGCCGAGCCGATAACGCCGCCGCTGCCGCCAAGATTGCTGGTACCGCCCAGCACAACCGCTGTGATGATGGGCAGCGTATACTCCGCGCCCATATCCGCCTTGGCGGTGCCAAGGTAAGCCGTAAGCAAAATACCGGCGATGGAAGCGCTCAAACCGGAGAACATGTACGTGCTCATCACCACCAACCGGGTGTTGATGCCGCTGAACTCCGCCGCATTGGCGTTTACGCCGCACAGGAAAATTTTGCGGCCGTAATTGGTACGGTGCAGCAGCACGTAGCTTAGCAGCACCAGTATGAAGAAAATAACAAACTGCATGGGCACCGCATCAAACAGCTGCGTTTTGCTCAGCGCGCGGAAGGCGGCCGGAAAATCGCTAATGCCCTGATAAGCGGCGTTGGAGCTCATGTTGGATACCGCCAGCGCCATACCGGAGTAAAGGAACGATCCGCCCAGCGTAACCACCATCGGCTGCACGCCGGTATAGGCGACGAAGAATCCGCTTAGCGCGCCGCACAGCGTACCGGCCACCAGCGCCAGAATGCAGGCCACGAATATGTTCAGTCCTGCATCGTGCCACAGCACGCCGACCGTGATGCTCGTAAGGCCTACAATAGAACCGGCCTGAATATCGATGCCGCCGGTAATCATAACAAACGTGACAAACAGCGAAATGATGCAAACCGGGATAAACTGGTTCAGTCCGCTGAACAGGCGTTTCAGGTTCAAGAACTTCGGGTTTACCGAGCCGAAAACCACAAATTCCAGCACAATGACCAGCACCAGAAAGGTTTCCCAGCGGACGAACAGCTTTTTCACCTTATTCACTAACTGTCGCCTCCTTCTCATGTACCGGCGCATGTTCGGTCTTTGCCGCCAGGCGCTCGCGGCGGGCTTTTTCTACCGCACGCATACGGATGAGGGCGTCAAACACGACGATGATAATCAGTAAACTGCCGGTAATCGTATCATCATAATCAGAGGAGAAGCCGATGAACACCAGAATGCGGCTGATCGAAGCCATGATGGCCGCGCCTACGCCCGCGCCAATCACGCTGCCCACGCCGCCCGTCAAGCTGATGCCGCCCAGCACGCAAGCCGCGATTACCTTCATCTCATAACCGTTACCAGCGATGGGGGTAACAAAGCCTACGCGGCTCACATACAGCACGCCGCCGATCGCGGCCAATACTCCGCACAGGACAAAGGAAACAAACTTGGTCATATCCACCGGGATACCCAGCAGCGTAGAACCGCCGACGTTATCGCCGACCGCCGCCAGATAGCGCCCCCGCTTAGTGCGGGTCAAAATCAGGTGAACGCCCACAATCAGCAAGATCGTGCCCAGATAAAACCACGTGATGGTGTGAAACAGGCGCCCCTGCGAAAGGCTTTTAAAATCGAACGGTATGTTTTCCACCCATTTACCGCCGGTAAACACGTAGATCATTCCACGTACAATACCGTTGACGCCCAGCGTCATTATAATGGAAGGAATTTTAAGCACCGTTACGCCAAAGCCATTAAAAGCGCCGACTACAAGGCCCACCAGCAGCGCCGCGGCAATCGCCAACGCCCAGGGCTGACCATCGCGGATCATGGTGCTGCTTACCGCAGCCGCCATGCCCAGCGTAGCGCCGACCGAAACGTCGATTTCCCCCGTGATGATGACCAGTGCGATGCCAACAGCCACAACCGTGTACACCACGCTGCTGTTGAAGCACAACCAGATATTGGCGGGCGAGAGGAACGCCGGGTTAATGGCACCTACGCCCAAAAACATCATGATAATAAAGGCTACCGCAGTAATTTCCCGGGAATGCAACAGCTTTTTAAGCATGCGTTTCTTGTGCACTCCCTTCCGTAATGCCAAACGCGGCCGACATCAGGTTGTCCTGGCAGATGTCGCATTTGGCGAACTCTTTATTGATGTGTCCGCAGAACATGGTAACCGCGCGGTCACTCAGTTCCATAATTTCTTCCATATCCGAAGAGATCAGCAAAATTGCCAGTCCCTCGGCTTTCAGCTTTTCAATAATATTGTACACATCGCCGCGTGCCGCCGCGTCAATACCGCGGGTCGGTTCGTCCAGTATCAGCACTTTCGGATTAGTGGACAGGGAGCGTGCAATAACCACTTTCTGCTGGTTGCCGCCGGAAAGCGAGCCGATCAGCTGATCGCGTCCGGTTACCTTGGTACGGAACGCTTCAATAAAATGATCGGTAATTTTACGTTCTTCCTTAAAGTTGATGAAGAACTTACTCATATTGTCCAGATTCGCAGCCGTGGTATTGGCCGCCACATCGCTGATGCGGAAAATACCACTGAGGAAGCGATCCTCCGATACGTAGTTCAAACCCGAATCCAGCATCTTCCGGGTGGAAAGCCCTGTAACGTCGCGGCCTTCAATGTACACCTTGCCGCTTTTTACTACGTCTCGGCCGAAAATGGTGGTCGCTAGTTCCGTTCGTCCCGCGCCGACAACGCCCGCAAGCCCGAGTATCTCGCCGGGGTAAACCTTCAGGCTTACATCGCGGAAGCCGTAACCCGTCAGGTGATCTATCACCAACGCGGGCTGAACACCGTCGTAGTTGATGTTTTCGCAAGCCGCATGGTCGCGCTGTATATCCGTGTTCGGCGGCAGTAAACCCGCCACCAGCATTTCACGCGTGAAGTTGGCAACAGGGCCATCCAGCGTAATCACGCCGTCGCGCATAATCAGCACTTGGTCAGCGATCTGGAAAACCTCCGTAAGGCGGTGGGTAATGTAGATAATGCTGATGCCCTTGGCCTGCAAATCCCGGACGATCTTAAAGAGGCTTTCTACCTCATTAAAGGTCAGCGAGCTGGTCGGCTCATCCAGTATCAGCAGTTTTGCATCCCGCATCAAGCCGCGGAGAAGTTCCACCAGCTGCTGCTCGGCAATGGAAAGTGTCGCAGCGCGGCGGCTGAGATCAATCTTCCAATCCAAATGCGCAAGCAGCGCTGTCAGGCGCTTATGCAGCACCGTGGTCTTTTCCATGAACCCCATGAGCACGTTTTCTTCTACCGTCATATTCGGGAAGAGCATCGGCTCCTGCGGCACCAGATAGATGCCTGCGGCGAGTGAGGCGGAAGGCTTGCCAAGTTTGGTAGCCTTGCCGGCTAAAAATACTTCGCCGTCATCGGGTTGATAAATACCCATGATAATCTTTACCAGTGTGCTTTTACCCGCGCCGTTGCCGCCAATAAGCGCAGCAACAGACCCCTTGGTAATATCCAAGTCAATGCCCTTTAGTACATCATTTGAACCGAAGGACTTGGTGATACCGCGTACAGACAGCATTGCGTCGTCGGGTAGTCGTACCGCTTCATCCATTTCAGAACCCCCAATGGTCTAAACAAAAGTTCGGCAGCCGTGATTTTTATCTCTGTTGGTATCATACCCTCTCCAAGCACATTTGTCAACATCGACAACAAAAAAATTTAAAATGGCTTTCAAAAGCGAAAAATTGCCCCGAATTTTAGTGCGTTTTGACCTCTTATTTATGTACTATTTTGGTTATATTTAGTCTCGCGGTTGCTTTCTATCCATATAAAGCATGGTTTTTGAAGAACTATTGACAGCCCCCGAAACAGGTGTTATACTATCCGCACAAGATACTTTTGTTATGTACCGTTACATATGTTTTGTACGGTGAAGGAGTACCTATGGATTACGAAGAGTCCCTGATGATCAAAATAGCCTGGTATTATTATTTTGAAAATATGACCCAGCAAAACGTTGCCAACACGCTGGGCATCAGCCGTATGCGCGTTATTAAATTGTTGGAAAAAGCCCGCCAGACAGGCATTATCCAATTCCGGCTGCGCAAGGACGGCGAAAGACGGATGAAGCTGGAACGTTCTTTAATGGAAACATTCAATTTAAAGGACGCATTCATCGTGCCTGCCGCAATGGATAAAAATCAAGTCAACACAGTCGTTGCGGAAGCTGCCAGCATGTACATTGCCGAGCGGCTTACGGAAAACAGCCTCATTAATATGGGCTACGGCGACACGCCCAGCCGGATTTTGAACAATCTGGCTACCATTGCGGAAAGCCCCATTACCTGTATATCGCTTACCGGCGGCGTAAGCTATTACCTGCCGGATACACGCAGCAACGTATTTAACGCAAAGCTGCATTTAATCCCCACGCCGCTTTTGGCTAGCAGCAAGGAAATGGCGGATGCCATGCGCCACGAAGCCAGCGTAACCGAAGTAAGCCGAATGATTTCACTGGCTCAGCTTACGGTTGTCGGCATCGGCTCCATGCATGAAACGGCCACCATTTTTAAATCCGGTATTTTAAACCGCAACGATTTCCTCTACCTGCAAATGCAGGGAGCCGTAGGCGACTTGCTCAGCCATTTTATCGACAGCGACGGTAAACTGATCGACACACCGCTGGAGTCGCGGCTCATCAGCACTTCGCTGCCCAAGCTCAAAGAGTTGCAAAACGTAATCGGTGTCGCCGCAGGCGACGTAAAGGTAAACGCCATCCATGCAGTGCTGCGCGGCGGCTATCTGGACGTGCTGATCACCGACGACCAGACTGCCAGCCAGCTTTTAGACAACGCGAGCGAGGAGTAGCCCCGGCGCGCCAGGCGCACCCTACCGGGTTACCGGAAACCCCGAATCGTACTTTTCCGGGCAGTAGCCCCGGCGCGCCAGGCGCACCCTACCGGTGTCTTTCTACTTCAGTCGAAACGGAGGAAAATCCATGGCAGAGCAATATTTAATGGCAATCGATGCCGGTACCGGCAGCGTGCGCGCGGTGCTTTTTAACACCGAAGGCGAACAACTGGGCTGCGTGCAACGGGAGTGGATGCATAACGAGGATCCCCGTTACCCCGGCAGTATGGATTTTGACTGGGCGCGCAACTGGGCGTTGGCCAGCGAATGCGTGCGCGGCGTTTTGGCCGAAACCGCCATCGCCCCTGCGGATATTGCGGCGGTCAGCACCACGTGCATGCGTGAAGGGATTGTGCTTTACGATGCCGATGGCAACGAAATCTGGGCTTGTGCCAACGTGGATGCTCGCAGCACCGACGAAGTCGGCGAGCTGATCCGCATGAATCCGGAAATGGAAAAAGAAATTTACGCCGTATCCGGCCAGACCTATGCGTTGGGCGCATTGCCCCGCGTGCTTTGGGTAAAAAACAAGCTACCGCAGCTGTATGAAAAGGTTGCGAAAATCGGCATGTTTAACGACTGGCTGATTTATAAGCTGACCGGCGTACTGGCGGTAGAGCCCAGCAACGGCAGCACCACCGGTATTTTCGATTTGCAAAAGCGTGCGTGGGATACCGAAATTATGCGCAAGGTCGGCCTGAAGGACGATATTTTTCCGCCGGTCGCCGAGTGCGGCGCCATCGTCGGAACCGTAAACGCCAAAGGCGCAGCCGATACAGGGCTTGCCCCCGGCACCACGGTTGTGGCGGGCGGCGGCGATTCCCAGCTTGGCTGCATCGGCGTAGGCGTAGTGGATGCCGGTCAGGCTGCTGTTTTCGGCGGCAGCTTCTGGCAGTACGAGTTTAACACCGCCAGCGGGCAGACCGACGCCAAGTGCCGTGTGCGTGTCAATTGCCACGCAGTGCCCGGCATGTGGCAGTATGAGGCGCTCGCCTTTAAGCCGGGGCTTGCGATGCGGTGGTACCGCGACGCTTTTTGCCAAGAGGAGATCGCCCGCGCCAAAGAGCTGGGCACCGATCCCTACGCGCTAATGAATCGCGAAGCCGAAAAAATCCCGGCCGGATCGTACGGGATGATGTGCGCTTTTAGCGACGTTATGAATTTTATCGCCTGGAAACATGCCGCGCCGACCTTTACGAATTTTGATTTTGACGCGGAGCGTTTCAACAAGTATACTTTCTATCGCGCCATTATGGAAAACACCGCCATGGTGACCAAGGGTCATCTGGAGCTGGTACGCGAAGCTACCGGCAACGCGCCCGCGGAAATTATCTTCGCAGGCGGAGCCAGCAAAGGCGACATATGGTGCCAGATTGTCGCCGATGTATTGGGGCTGCCGGTGAAAGTACCGGTCGTGAAAGAGGCGACAGCGCTGGGCGCGGCGATACTGGCCGGTTACGGCGTAGGCATCTATGCCGATATTTCGCAAGCCGCGCGTAAGTTGGTGAAATGGGAGCAGACCTTCCAGCCCAACATGGAAAACCACAAGGTGTACGAGGCGATGTACGCGCCCTGGCGCGAAGTATATCGGGCCCAGCTTTCACTAAGCGACCGGGGTTTAACCCGCTACATGTGGGTCGCGCCCGGACTGTAAAAATTGGAGGAGAAAACGTATGTTTATTATCAATGAGAACGACCGGGAATATCGTTTTGGCGACAGCGGCCCGAAATACCTGATGAAGGGACCGCGTATGAATTTCGCCATCGTGCAGTTTCAGGCAGGGCAGGATTTTAAAGCCCACTATCACAACATTATGGAGGAGAATTTTTATATCCTCGAAGGGGAAGTGGACATCGTCGTGGACGGCGTGGTGCACCACCTTACGCAGGGTCAGCTGATCCACATCGAGCCCAGCGAAGTTCATTATGTTGTCAACAACTCCAAGGGCATCGTAAAGATGATTTCCACCCTCGCTCCCTACACCGATCCCGATAAGGTGGACGTAGAAAACTACCAGTATTAACAAGCGGTTTGTCCGCCGCCATTTGCCGCGGAAGCAAGGTTCCGCGGCGGATGGCGGTGGATGCCCGCAGCAGCGCTTCGCCGCAGGCTCCGTGCAATAGACAGGAAACCCAAAAGCTGCCGGTCGATAACAGATCGGCAGCTTTTGGGTGTTTTCTAATTCCCCAGCATGGCGCTACTATACTATTGGGAGCCAGTTTCCCTACCAAAGGCTTCCCTGCTTGAAATATAGTGTAGCTTATGCGCCGCTGCGAAGGCACAAACACCGCCGATCCAAACAACCCACTTTGGGTTTGTCACACCCCTGCGGCAGTTCACTGCGCCGACACCGGCTGTATATTCACCCGTTTCCACACAAGCAAATCATGTATTGCCTCTGCTCTATCTATTTTGCGTAAAAACAGCATTGGTATTTCTGCCATTTATAAAAGCACGGCAAAACGCAGGCAAGCGAACCGCAAAAAAGCGGTTCGCTTGCCTGCTGCAAAGAAAGGGTAAAAGGGAGGGGTAAGGCTAAAAGCAAATTTCGAAAGGCACCTTACCGGGCATGGAATCTAGAAATGCTTTCAGCTGCTCCGCCGTGGAATATCCCGGCAAGCAATCCTTTTTCGTTACGGAAAACGCCGCAAAGGCGCTGGCATATTGGCAGGCCTGGGTCAGTCCGTCCCCCTTGGACAACCGCGCGATGACCGCCGCCATAAAGCCGTCTCCCGCGCCCGCGCTGTCTACCGACGTCACCGGAATCGGTGCGATTTGGTTATATTCGCCATCCCGCGTCAGGTATGCGCTGCCCCGGTGCCCAATGGTCAGCACCACACAGCGGCATTGATAGCGCTTCAGCAGTGATTCGCACACTTCACGCGGGTCGAAAGCCTCTACCACTTCACGGTCCAGCAGCTGTTGGGCTTCCACTTCGTTGACGAATAAATAATCCACATACGGCACGGCTTCCAGCCCGGCGGAAGGCACAGGGCTTGGGTTAAGCGCCGTAATCATACCCAGTTCTTTGGCGCGCTGCGTCGCGGGCAGCACCAGCGACGGACGAACCTCAAACCCGGTAATAAAGTATTTCGCGTCCCGGTAGCGGGTTAAAGCGCTTTCTACCTCTTCTACCGTCAGGGCGCGGCTGCTGCTTAGACCCGTAATGTTCATTACATCGCCGTTGTCCGCAACAATCCCCAGCCCCTGCCCGGTTTGCACCTCGTCGCTGCGAATCAGTACGCTTAAATCCACGCCCGCGTTGTTCATCCAGTTCCAATCGCGGTCACCGGCCGTATCCTTGCCGATCTTGCCGATAATCGCCGTATGCACGCCAAGGCGCGCCAGCGCAACCGCCACATTGCCGCCTTTGGCGATGTCCTCGCCCGGCGGCTCCATGGCTTTCATCATTACGGTTTCATTGACCAGCGGCAGCCGTTCTACCAAAACGCCGATGCCCCCGCCGATATTGTTGAGTACCAAAACCTCAGGCGTTTGCATACCCGCTCTCCTTTATTTGAACAGTTCTGGGAAGCTGTAACGGTTTACCACACGCCCCGTATCGTGCGACAGGGTATGGTCGGCGCTGTCGCGGTCGCAGAACAGCACGCACTCGGGCACCGTACCCTGGAACAGCGTTACCGGGTACTCCGTTGTAGGCTGGCTGAACATGGCAATGCGAATGATTGTCTGCTTCCAAGTGCCTGTGGTAATCATATACACGGCTTTGCGAGCCGTCAACATACTTTTAAAGCCAAGGGTAATCATCATGGGATTGCAGGCGTCGGTGTTTCCGCCGTATCCGCGTTCGGCATAGGCAATCAGCGTATCGGCCTGCACCGGCACAATGCGAGTTTTACTGTTCTTATACTCTTCCAGCGAGATGTGGTAGTATGGATTCACCGGCCCTTCGTTATTGCCGACCAGCCCACGGAAGCCCACGCCGGCCCATACCGTATCCAGCCCGCCCAGCTCCTGAATCTTTTCGTCGATCCAGTCCATATTATCCAAATGGCAGAAAACACGCTGGGAAACGGGTATGTTCAGCTCCGGATCGATCTTATCGTAGAAAATCGCGTTCATACGGCCTTCGCAGCTGCCGGAAATCACTTCCACCGGGTACTGGCGACCCTGCCAGTCCAGCGCTTCATCCATCTGGAATACCCACACGTTTTTCAGGCTGATTTTCTCCTCGTGTACGCGGCGGATAAACGTGGTGTACTGCTGGTTGGGGCCGGAGCAAAGCACCCACTTGGTGAGCTTTCCCTCTTTGTTGTTGGCAATTACATCGTCCGCCATCATGTTGCCGATCGCCTCAAATGTTTTGGCTTTATCTTCAAACATGCGCAGATCCACCTTATTATCGGGGTGCTCCTTTAATTGATCAACGGGAATTTGACACCAGCGAAGCAATTCATCTCTGGTTACGCGGTACTCCATCATGCAAATCATCCTCCAGTAATAATTGTTCCGAGTATTTGGTTTTCTATCCGCGCGCATCGCTGAAAAGCAGCAGGGCGCACGGCAGGCACGGTTCGCCTTAGCCCTTTACGCCGGACATGGCAATGCCGGATATAACATAGCGTTGGAAAAACAGGTAAATCGCGAGCGGCGGCACCGCCGAGAGCAGCATCGCGGCAATCTTCACACGCGGGTCGATATAGAACTGCGGCGAAAGCATATTGGCGATCGTAACGCTCATGGGGTGTAAATTCCCACCGGAAGCGAGGCTCGGCCATAAGTAAGAACCCCATACATTCAGGAACATCAACACCGTCGCGGTAATAATGCCGTTACGCATTAGCGGAAACACAATGTTCCAGAAGATTTTAAAATGCCCCGCCCCGTCAATACGAGCCGACTCCACAAACGACATGGGCATATCCTCCAGAAACTGCATCAGGATAAATACCGACAGCGGCGATACCATCAGCGGCGCGGAGATGCCGATAATCGTATCCCCCAGCCCCATCTTGACCACAAAGCGGTACAGCGGTATTACGTACAGTACCATCGGGAACATCATACTGCCCATGATCAGCGCATGCAGCAGCTTTTTCAGCGGGAACTTGTAAAACGTAAACTCGTAGGCGACCAGCGAGCAGATGAGAATCATCCCCACAATGGTGAATACGGTATAGGACAGCGTATCAATCGAGGCCACGAGAATGTTCGCCTCGCTGAAAGCTCGCAGTATTTTGTCCCGGCCGTTGGCAAAATCGTTGGGTAAGAAGGTGGATGTCAGGTTGCTGGAATCGCTGGAGAAAGTGGTCGCCATCATGTTGTAAAGCGGGAACAGACACACCACCAACCAGAGAATCAGGATGGCGTACATGACGATTTTCTGTGCTTTTGTCTTATGAATAACCATGTTCACGCCCTCCTTTACACTTTCTTTTTACGGCGCTTGAACTGGATCATCGTTACGCCCATAATCAGCGTCATCAGCATAACGCCCTCAGCGCAAGCGCGCCCCAATCCGGCTTTATCGCCGTTATACACATTGCGCACCATCTCCATCACCGGGAACAGCATTACCTGGTTCGGCCCGCCAATGGAGTTAATGTCCGTGTTCTGGGTCAAAATCCGAGGAATATCATAAACCTGCAAAGCACTGATGAACGCGTAGGTCACCACAAAGAACAGGATGGGTTCAATCAGGGGCAGGGTAATGTACTTCATCTGCTGCCATACAGAGGCGCCGTCCAGCTGTGCCGCCTCGTAATAGTCGGGGGAAATATCCTGTATACCGGCGCTTAAAATAACAAAGTTAAACCCGGTTGCATGCCAAATATCAATGATTACGCAAACTGCAATCGCATACCCGGATGTTTGCGTCCATGTTACGCCCGAGCCGATGCCAAGGGTTGCAAGGTTGGAAGCCACCAGCCCCGTTTCCGCATTTAAGTACCACTGCCAGATGCCTGCGCACAGGTACAGCGGCAGCACGGTGGGGATGAAAAAAGAGCCACGGAAAATGGAATGGGTACGCCCGCGAAACTGGTTTACCACCAGCGCAAGCAATAGCGATATGGAAAGGCCAATCGCCACGGTAACCGGCACATACACCAGCAGGTTGTAAAGCGATTTTAAAAACCGCTGCGAGGATGTGCCCCCGGACGTGAGCAGGTAAATATAGTTGGTAAACCCGGTAAAATGGGTGCCGCCGCGCAACTTGGTAGACCAATCGGTAAAACTCATGGCTACGCCCTGCACCAGCGGAATAATAATGAAGGTGATAAACAACGCAAAGAAGGGGAGCAACCCCAGATAGCTCAGGCTGTACTGGCGCACGCGCAACGTACGCGCGTTTCTGGCGCGACCGTCCAAACCAGATGCCATTTCGATCCCGTCCTTTCTAAATCAACATACCATAGGCGGCAAGGGGTGGGGCAACAGCCTGTCCGTTCCGGGCAGCGCCGAAAAAACATTGTCCGGCGCACAACGGCTTTCCCATTGCGGCGCGCGCCCATTCCGCGTTCCGCACGCAGGCAGCACAGGCGCTTATGTACGCCCATGCAACGGGAAGGCTGTCCCCGGAGCCGGGGAAAATGCGGCTCCGGGGCAGCGCCGGTACGGTTTATTCCTCGCCGGCCTCAACATACATAGCGCTGATGGCGTCTACCATCTTCACGCACGCATCTTCAGGCGACAGCGTACCCTGGGCAACCTCTTCGGAGATGCCGGAGATCGCGCTGGGCCAGAACACGTTGGAGTGGAAGAAATCCATCTGCTTCATGCCGCCAAGCTGCGCCACAGCAGATACAGCCGCCACTTCCAGCGTCTGGGTATCGGGATCGCTCATAACATCCTCGCGGAGTACGGGACGGCCCACATAGCTGGTCCATTCTTTCTGGTTGGTGTAGTTGGTGATGTACATCAGCCACTCGGCGACCAATTCGTTACGGGTCGCATCGCCGCTGTCCACGCCGTATACAGCGTCCCAGCCCTTCATGCCGCCGTTTTTGCCGCCTTCTTCCAGCGCAGGTACGGGCACGATATCGTAGTTCACGCCGCTGGCGTCATAGCCCTCAACGTTCCACGGACCTTCGATGGTAAAGGCGAGTTTGTTGGTCTTAAACGCTTCTACAGACGCATCGTCGCTGTAGCTCAGCGAGGTCGCATACGGCGTGATAGCCGCAATAGTTTGGAAGGTGCGCAGCAGTTGCTCCGCCGTTACCGTCGTTTTGCCATTTTCAAGGCCGGGGGTCAGCGTGGTTTCCGCTGCTAGAATCGCACCCGCGGTGTACCAGTCGCCGGACCACTTATGGGTCGCGTCATAACCTGCAGCCTGCACGGCTTCGCACTGTGCCAGGAAATCGTCCCACGTCCAGTTCAGGTCTTTAGCAGTGTCCACACCGGCGGCTTCCAGCACGTCCAGGTTACGGAACACCAGCGGAATATAGCTCATGTAAGGTAGCGCCCACATGCCGCCGTCGATTTCCACGCTCTCGATCGCTTCATCGATCCAGCCGTCGCGGTAATCTGCCGAAGCGGCATCATAATAGGGCTTCAGATCCAACAGGTTTACGGACTCGTAATACTTCAAGCCGTCGCGGAAGGAAGCGGAATAGCAGTCCGGCAAGCCGACACCCGCCATTACGCCTGTTAGCAGTTCGTTGTCATTTTTACCAAGCATGGTAATGGACGCAACGTTGTCATGCGCAGCAACAAACTCGTCCGCCCATTTGGTGAGCAGTTCAGCCTGTTTGCCGGCAGTCCAGTCGGAGTAGACCCAGAAAGTCAGGTCGTACGCGTCTTCTGCCTGCGCCATGGGAACAATCAGCATAGCCAGCATCAGCGTGCATAACAGGGCACTCAGGAACCTTTTCATCGTGGTACCTCCTTCTTATAGAAACCATATATTGACTACTTAACGCGTTCAGCACCGGTTACCGTCCGCGTCAAAGTGAGCCTCAAAGTTTACATCCGTCGCATATAAACCATAGCGCGCCTCGCCGACCAGTTCGCCCGCGTCCGCCTTGGTGTGGTAGCCGTAAAACCAGAGGGCGAAGACATAGTAAAACGGGGTGAGGTATTCATGCAGCTTGGGCATATTCACAATATAGGTGGAAAGTTTCTGCATGGCAGCCGTCGGCGCATCGGTCAAAATTACCGAGGTGGAGTGCGCTATTGTGCAGGCGGCAAGTATGTCCATGGTCTTGGGGCAGGCCGGGCCGTCCGGGGAGATGATGAGCAGGGGGGTTTTGGTGTCCAACTCGCGGAAGCGTCCATGGGCAAAATCCTCCAGTTCCTCGCCCGCGCCCAGCCTCCAGCTGAATTCGCAAATTTTCAACGCGCCTTCGACCATCGTGCCGTAGTTGGGGCCGCTGCCCAGCACAACGTAGTTATCGCCGCCCTTGGCTAGCATTTCGCGGTTGATGCTGCCGATGCGCTCGTACAAAGCGGGCAAGTCCTTCATGGCCGCCTGCGCCTGCGAAAGGTGCGAAAGCCATTCCTCCTGCTGCTCCTGCGTTATCGTACCGCGCGCGCGGCCAATGAACAGCGCCAGGCGGTAAGCGCCTTCCAGCAAAAACAGGTGGGAAATGGAATACGGGTGGGAGGTATCCGACCGCTTCTCAATGGCACAATCCGTAATCATCCTACACGCCGCCACTTTGGCGCCGTCCAGTTCACCTTCGCCGGAGAGGCAAACCGTCAGCGCGCCCGCCTCTTTAGCCGCTTCCAGCGCTTTCACAACACTCACAGTATTGCCGCTGCAGCTGATGCCGATAACCACCGTCTGCGCCGGACGCTTTAAATAGTCCTGCGTATAACGGCTGAATTCAAACGCCGTCACAGCGCGCGCATTTAAACCGCCCAAACGGCTGAGGTAGGTTTCGGCATTGCAGGCCGTTGCGTAAGATGTGCCCTGCCCCACCAGAAACGCCGAATCCACATTCGTAAACAATGCACCGTCAATCGCCTGCAAACTTTGCGCAATCAACGCTTCATTTTGCTGCCATACCGCAGGCTGTGCCGCAGATAGCATTAAATCCAGTAATACGCGGTTCCGTTTTTCTATTTCCACTTTATCCATTCGTATCCGTCCTTCCTTTATTTCATGTCCATAGCATTCAGGCAGATGCTGGCGGCGCCAAGCACCCCCACGTCATCCGCGCCGAGTGCCGTGAGCGCAATCGGCGTCACCCACTGGTCCAGCTGTAAAATGCGATACCGCTGCTCCATCCGCCGCCGGATGAGCGGCAGCAGGTAACCATCGCTCACTGTTCCACCGCCCAATACAAACATGGCTGGGTCCAGCAGCAGCGTAAGGTTGACCAGCGTACGGGATAACGCCTCTAAAAAATGTTCGACCACCACGGCGGCCAGTTCGTCCCCTGCGCGGTGTGCATCCAGCACTGTTTTCCCGCTAATGGTTTCACCATCCAGCATCCGCGCCGCCAGCATCCCGGCCGTGTACGACGGTAGCAGCCGCCGTGCTTCACTCACCAATCCCCCGCCGGATACCAAAGTTTCCAGCTGATATTCCTCGCCGCATAGAAAGCGAAGGTCAATGCTCGTTCCCCATTCGCCCGCCATGTTATGTGTGCCGCATATCAACTGACCCCCGGCCACAACGCCTACCGCCAGCCCCGTACCCAAATTGACATACGTAAAATCCCGTATTGCCCGCCCATGGCCGAAATATAATTCCGCCGTGGCGGCGGCATGCACATCGTTATCTAAATAGCAGGGGATGCCATAGCGCTTGCCAATCGCTCCGCATAAATCCAGCGGCATCATATTTTCCAGCACCGAGGAATGGATGATGGTGCGGTGGTCGACCGCAACCAGCCCTTTGATGCCGATGCCAATACCTTCTGGAATTTCCCCAGCCAGCAGGTGATCAATATGCGTACAAAGCGTTTGCACAAAGTCTTCACCTGGCGCCATTTGGGATGCATACCGTTCCTGCCGCAGCAGGGTGCCCCCTTCCGCTACCAGCGCAAGAGCAATTTTAGTTCCGCCAATATCAATACCCAGCATTCTTTGCAGGGACATAGACTCGCCTCCGCACGGTATTCTTACGTCATTGTGAGAATATAGGATAGATGTTATAGTCGTATTATAACGTATAACATGTCATGACGCAAGTATTGATTCTGTTTTTTTTTATGGTATGATAATAAAGGAAACATTAACCATTAGCCAAAGGAGTGGTGGTTATTTTGGCAATCCACGAAAACAACATGAAAACCAACACATTGCCCCTCTACCAGCAGATTAAAGAAGATATTAAAAATAAAATCTCCCGCAACGAATATACGCAGGGAATGCGTATTGCGGGAGAAAAAGAGTTGATTGAGGAATATAACGTCAGTCGTATCACTGTACGGCGCGCCATTGCCGACCTGTGCACGGAAGGCTACCTGATGAAGCGGCAGGGTTTGGGCACCTATGTGCAAAAACCGAAAATCCGCCGTATATACTCGGGCGTGGAGGGCTTTAGCGTATCCTGCGAGGAGCAGGGTTTTGTGCCGTCCTACAAGCTACTGCAGCTGAGCATTGTGGAGGCACGCCCGGACGAGCGGGCGTTTTTACAGCTTACCGATAACGATAAGTTGATTTTCACCAGCCGCGTCCTCTCGGCGGATAACCTGCCGATTATGAAAGAAAATAACTTCTACCCCCTTAACGACCGTTTCCGCTTCTTATTGGAGGAATCACTGGAACAGCCGCTGTTTCCGCTGCTGAAAGAGCACGGTATTATCCCGGCGATCGATTGCCGCCGCACGCTGGAAATATCCACCGCATCCGCAGAGATGGCGCAGAATCTGCAAATTCCAGTCGGAAGCCCCGTATTTTACCGGGTAGCGCACATTACCGAGCAGAATGGAACGCCGCTGTATATAGAGCGTTCCAATATCGCGGGCAGCCGGTACATTATCTACCTGCCGCAGTCCGCTAACGATCCCGCTCCCGGCACAAACAGCTGGGCAGAGCACACATAAAAACACGGCGGATGGACTGCCTTCCCAAAGGGAAGGGTTCCATCCGCCGCTATGTAAAAACGGGAAAAGCCTTGCGGCTTTAGCCGTCGTACCGCAGCGCCTCGATGGGGTGCTTTTTTGCGGCCTTATTGGCAGGGTACAGGCCAAAGATCAACCCGATGGCCGAGGAAAACGCGACCGCCAGTATCACCACACCGCCCGACATGGTAAAGGTGATCGATCCCGCAATTACCGTAACCAGTTTCAAGATCGCCCAGGAAAGCAGCAGCCCGAAAGCGCAGCCCATCAGGCTAACCATCAGCGCCTCGATTAAAAACTGTGCCATAATGCTGCGGTGTCCTGCGCCGATTGCCTTACGGATGCCGATTTCACGGGTACGCTCAGTGACCGATACCAGCATGATGTTCATAATGCCGATACCGCCGACCAGCAGCGATATGGCCGCAATGCCGCCCAGCAATAGCGACAGCGTGCCGGTGATGGTGCTCATCGCGTCGGAGATGCTGGACATGTTCATAACCATAAACGCATCCTCGTCCTGCTGGTAGCGGCTTAGCAATTCCTTATTCAACGCGGTTTCCGCCACATCGGTATCACCGGTGGCTGAGAGGACGAACGATGTAATGTACGGCCGTCCCGCCATGCGGCTTTCCACCGAGAAGGGTACGTAAATGGAGTAGCCGCCCAGCATGGAGGACATAATCGATTCCTCCTCCGCCAGCACGCCGACCACCTCAAAGGAGCGTCCCTCGATGACAAAGCTTTTCCCGATCACGTAATCCTCGTTAAACAGCTCCTGCGCCGTTTTATAAGATAGAATCGCCACATACGTGCGGTTGTCGATATCAGCGGTTTTTAAAAACCGTCCCTCGCCCAAATCCAGCCCCTGTATATCGTAATACGCTGGCGTAACGCCATATACGCTTACATCCAGATCGTTGCTCAAGTATTTGGCAGTCGCGGACATGGAACCGGAAGGGGCAGCCTGCGCAATGCTCTCGTCCTGCGTAAACGCATTAAGATCGTTTAGCCGCAGGGGCGCGCCTTTATCATCCAGTATGGAAACCGTCAGCATATCGTTGCCCAGCGCTTCTACCTCGCTGGTCACGGCTCCCGTAGCGCCGTTAATCAGCGAGACCAGCACCACCAGCGCCGTAACGCCGATGATAATGCCCAGCATCGTTAAAAACGAACGCATTTTATTGGAGATAATCGCTTCCCACGCCATTTTCATCGATTGGAAAATCATCCGGCCTCACCTTCTTTCGCTACGGGAACGCATACTTCCCCGCAGTCGCTTACGCGTCCGTCCATAATGCGGATGCTTCGCCCGGCCTGCCGGGCTATTTTTTCGTCGTGGGTAATCAGCACGATGGTGTTGCCGGCGGTGTGCAGTTCCTGAAACAGCCGCATAATCTCCTTGCCGGTGTGCGAGTCCAGGTTACCGGTCGGCTCATCCGCCAACAATAGGCTTGGCCGCGTCGCCAGCGCCCGCGCCACCGCCACGCGCTGCTGCTGACCGCCGGACAGCTCCGTAGGCTTATGCTTAGCGCGCGAGGCAAGCCCCACGTGCTCCAGCGCCGCCATGGCACGTTCCTTACGCTCGCTCATGCCGATACCCTGATAAATTAGCGGCAGCTCTACATTTTCCAGCGCGCTCATACGGGAGAGCAGGTTGAAGCTTTGGAAAATAAACCCGATCTTACGGTTGCGGATTTTGGCCAGTTCGTCGTCCGAATATTTTTCAATCGGTTGCCCGTCCAGCAGGTATTGGCCGCTGTCGGCCACATCCAAACAGCCGATGATGTTCATGAGCGTGGATTTACCGCTGCCGCTGGGGCCGATGATGGATACGAACTCGCCCGCGTAAATCTGCAAACTGGCATGATCCAGCGCGTGTATCTCTTCCCCGCCGATCTGATACGTTTTTGTAATGTTGTTCATTACAATAATCGGCTTTTGCTGGTTACTCATTGCCTGCCCCTTCCGTATTGGAAAAAGAAGTGTTTCGGCGCATGAGGCCGCCTCCGCCGTAGCTGACGCTGCTGATACCGTCCAGCAGCGAAGCGGCGCTGTACACGATGCGGTCCCCTTCGTTTAAGCCCTGCGTTACCTGCGCCTTGTTGCCGTCCGAAAGGCCGGTGGTAATATAGGTTTTCCCCTGCATATCGCTGGCATCCAGCAAATACACATAGGCACCGCCAACATCCTCGTGTATGGCTCCCAGCGGAATTACGATCACGTTTTGCACGCTGTCGGTCATAATCACGGCGCTGCCGTTCATCCCGTCCATCAGGCGGTTATCATAATCCAGCAGCAGATCCACCTTATACACGGTAATGCTGCCGCTTTCTTCCCCGATGTGGGAAATACGGGTTACCGTTGCGGTAAAGGTCTCTGTCGAAAACGCATCCAGCGTTACGGCAGCCGTTTGCCCAACGGCAATACTGTTAATATCCAGTTCATCCACGTCCACCGTCATCTTCACCGCGCCGCCCGTACCCAGCGTAAAGGCGGTCATTTCCGTCGCTTCCCCTTCCGCGGTGGTTTCTTTCCCCTCGGTAAGCGAAACCTCGCTAATCACGCCGTCCACGGGCGCAATCACGTTCGGACTGTTTTGGTACATCAATATGGTTTGCAGCTGCTCCGCCTTGTCTACCCGGTCGGCCAGCGTTTTACGGTAGCTGTCGGTCGCCGGTTCGTTATCCAGCGTAAACAGCGTTCCATTGGTATACACCTTGGCATTGAGTTTTACATGTATTTTTTCGATAGTGCCGCCGTTGCCGAAAATCGCCAGCGGCGCATGCAGCTGCATCGTTCCCGTGCCGATCAAGGTTTTATCACTGTATACTTCCGCAGTGCCAAGGTACGGCGCATCGGTATCGTCAAACGTAATCAGATAGCCGTTTTCCAGCTTGCTTACGACCGTGCCGGTCTCGCTGCCTTCGTCCCACTGCACGGTCACTTCCCCGTTCAGGGCAAGCGCAGCGTCGGTTTCCACTTCCACCTGCATCAGCCCGTCGGTGGAGAGGATTGCCAATGCTCCATAGCGGTTAACCGCCTCAATCACATCTTCATCCACAGCCACAGGCAGGTACTTCACCCGTCCCTTGACCGATGTTTTAATGGTGCTGGTGGTTTTGCGGCTGCCCAGCTGGCGATCCAGCGAGGCTAAATCGGCGGACAGCTCTGCCGCGCGGTTTTGCAGCGACGCGGTATTCAGCGTCGCCAGCACGTCACCGGCCTGCACAACATCGCCGGCTTTGCCAAAAACCGTATCCACGTCGACCCCCACAGGCAAATCCACATCCTGCGTGTCCTCCGCCTCCAGCGATCCGCTGCTGGTAATGGATACTTCCACATCCCCGCGCCCTACCGTATAACTGGATACCGTGTTTTGCGAATCAGCAAACCGGCTTGCCAATATCCGGGGTACCAGGAAAAACGCGGCGAGCAAAAGCGCCACCACAATAAAAAGCACCCATAGCCCTGTTCTTTTCTTCTTTCTTCCGGCCATGACTTGAAACCCTCCTATTAATCAACAACAATACAAGCGATGGTCCCGTCCTTGCGGCGGGCACAGCCACACATACAGTATACACCCATGCGGCTACAAGCGACCACAAGCGTCGCAGCGCCATCACCAGTACTATACCCGGAAAAGATGAACTGAAAAGAAACTATGCTGTTCATGTTCACTTCATCTGCCATGCTATAATAAACCAAAAGGGGGTGCGCCGATGTTCCACCTGATGGTTGTGGAGGATGATGCAAACGCACGCAAGCTGATGGAAGCCGTGCTGAACCGCGCGGAATATACCGTAACCACCGCAGAAGACGGCTATGCGGCACTTGCCGTGCTGGATAGGGAGCACATCGACCTGATTATACTGGATATTATGATGCCCGGCATGGACGGTTACCAACTTACACGCGAGCTGCGCGCGGCCAATTACACCCTGCCAATTCTCATGGTGACCGCTAAACAGCTGCCGGAGGATATGAAGCGCGGGTTTCTGGCGGGCACGGACGATTATATGATCAAGCCTGTCGATA
This sequence comes from Candidatus Limiplasma sp., assembly GCA_963675655.1. Taxonomy (GTDB): domain Bacteria; phylum Bacillota; class Clostridia; order Christensenellales; family Aristaeellaceae; genus CAXXOK01. The sequence continues at coordinate 1,778,824 of OY776489.1, read as the reverse complement.
TGGAGGAGATGCTGCTGCGCATCCGCGCGCTGCTGCGGCGCTCGCAGATTATCCACGAGCGCAAGCTGACCATCGGCGAGGTTGAGCTGATCTTTGACACGCTCACCGTTGTGCGCGGCGAGGAAAAGCAAACACTGCCGCCCAAGGAATTTTATCTATTATATAAGCTGCTTTCCTACCCGGATAAAATTTTTACACGTTTGCAGCTGATGGACGAAATATGGGGCATGGAATCCGAAAGCGGAGATACGACCGTAAACGCGCACATCAACCGCCTGCGCAGGCGGTTTGAGCACTATCCCGAATTTGAGCTGGTCGCCGTGCGCGGCCTTGGGTATAAGGCGGTAAAAAAAGCATGAAGCATTTACACTATAACCGGCTACGGCTGTCGCTGCAATTTTCCCTAATCGTCTTTGTAATACTATTGGTCACTTCTGTGATCATGTCGCTTATTTTTATCCTTGTGGAGCGCACAGGGTTTATAACTAAAATTTCGCTAAGCGGCATCCATATCCCGATTCTTATTTTTATCTTCATCAGCTTGATTATCGGCACCGTGGTATCGTTTTTCATGAGCCGGTTTCCGCTTAAACCGATTCGCCGGATCATCCAGGCGACCGATACGCTGGCCAAGGGTGATTTTTCTACGCGGCTTACAATTTCCAACCCGCCGGAGCTGAAAGCGCTGGCCGACAGCTTTAACCGTATGGCGCAGGAGCTGGGCAGTATTGAGGTGCTGCGTACGGATTTTATCAACAATTTTTCACACGAATTTAAAACCCCTATCGTCTCCATCAAGGGATTTGCTGAAATTTTAAAGTATGACGATATTACCCCCGCGCAGCGCAATGAATATCTGGATATTATCATCAGCGAATCCACACGGCTTTCCGCGCTGGCTACCCATGTGCTCAACCTGTCCAAGGTGGAAAATCTGACGATTCTGACTGATCAGACGCGCTTTAACCTGACGGAGCAAATCCGCCAGTGCATTGTGCTGCTGGCGCGGCAGTGGGAGCAGAAGCAGCAGGAGCTATCCATTGAGCTAGACGAAATAACCTATGTTGGCAACCGGGAGTTGCTTAACCAGATATGGGTCAATTTAATTGATAACGCTGTTAAGTTTACCCCGCCGAAAAAGCGCATTACCATCACCCTGCGTGCGGATGATGACGCTGTTTACTTCACCATCCAAAACGACGGCGAAAGCATCAGCCCCGATGCGGTACGGCACGTGTTTGATAAGTTTTATCAGGGCGAGCACTCCCATACCGCCGAAGGGAACGGCCTCGGGCTTTCCGTGGCACAGCGGGTCGCCCAACTGCACGGCGGCGAGATCACCTGCCAAAGTGCTCCCGGCGAAGGGACGGCGTTTGTAGTGCGGCTTCCGTTTGCCAATTCGTAAACCCTTGCAAACAAACCTTTTACCTGCCCGCATTCCTATGCTGTGGGCCGGCTTTTGTTTTGCCTGCGTTTTCCCTGCAAGTTCTTTTGCTACCATGCCGAAGTTTTTCATTTTACCGCAAAAGTTATTGTAATAGCATTATTTTCATTGGAAGATTTATACATACAGCATCGTTTATTACATGAGAATCAACCATCCGCATAGCCTGCCGTAATAGCCAAATCCCGTTTACACAGGCATGATGCCGTTTGGGTATATGCTCCTTTCTGATGCAAAAAAACGCTTCCCCTTGGCGCGGGGCAACTCCCGCGCCTGTAACCACCCTGTATGGTTATGTTTCATCGTCGGTTATCATCTTGCCATCCGATTCCCGCTCTTTCTCCAGCCACACCCGCCGCTTACACGCTATGCCAAAGGAGGCTCTCCCATGAAAAAGTTACTGACCGCCTGTCTGATTCTCTTTCTGCTGCTCCCGTTAGCTGGTGCGCAGGCCAAAAACAGGATCAACTATACGCTATCAACCAAGGGAAGCACCGTATTGCAAAGCATCCCCGACCGGGATATTGCCACGCAGGCCGCAACCGAATCCCGCGCCGCCACCTATGGGGAAAGCCCTACAACCGGCCTGCCATGGACAGGCGAGTACTTACCGGTATTGGTACAAATAGACAATTCCACAGCCACCACGAAAGTCAACGGGCGCGATGTTAAAGCAGCCGGTATCGGCAAAAATACGCCGTGGGGCATCCAATACGCCGATATTCTATACGAAGAGAGTATGATCGCAAACAGCGGCGGCACGCGTTTTACCGCGCTGTTCAGCGATTGTTTTGCAGGCGGTCAGCCGGAAAGCGGCGTTGGCCCCGTGCGTTCCTGCCGTATCGGCGCATTGCTGCTGCGGGAAGAATGGCAATCCGGGCTCATTTATTGGGGCGGGTTTATGGGCACCTTCAGCTGGAGAGATCAGCAGACGCCGCAGTTTCTAAGCGACTACAACGTACCGGAGACGGGCACGCTGCTTAACCTCATGTCCAATCAATATCGGGATATGCGTTACCGGGTCCAGAAGAAAAAATCGCCCAGCAACATGAACGTCGATCTCATCCGTATGCGGGATACGATCCCCGATTCGTATATCCCCACCGCGCACCCCTTCCTGTTTGCGGATGGTACGGAAGACAGAAGCGCTTACAAAGCAGCCGACACCATCAATTTGGATTGGGGTTATAAATACAACATTTCCAACTTTATGTATGACGAAAGCCAAAATGCATACATTCGCTATTGCGGCGCGGGTATCAAGCCGGCCAAGTGGGCAACATTTATGGCCTATACATCCCCCGAAGCTACCGCGGAAGAAAGCAAAGTGCAGCTGGTATTTTCCAACGTTATTATACAGCGGGTGACCTATTCGGATGAAACAACCAGCACGTACCGCGTGGTGGTGGAAAGCGTCGGCCGGGGCAACGCGGATATTTTTATCGACGGTCGCTATATACCGGGGTATTGGGTGCGTACTTCCATTGAAGCCCCCACCGTGTTTTACGACGATCAGGGCAACGAGCTTGTGCTTAACCGCGGTAAAACCTTCATTGCGCATTTCCCCGTGGACGGTCTTTGCACGTTTACCGCTGCAGAAACCTGATAGGCGCAGCTGACAACGCAAATGGGTCTTTTGGGGCACGTTGGCGCAGGGGTTCCGCCCCCACACCCCGGCAAGGGCAGTACCCTAGACCCGGTTTATCCGCGTTTCACGCGGATAATCGGGAGGGCAATGAGGGGCTTACAATATTCGTTGGCTTGGCCGAACGGATGGGATAGCAAAGGCAAGAGATGCTTTTTCCAACGCAGGAAACACCCAACCCCAGCTTGCTCAAAATAGCGCAGACGCTAGGCAAGCGATGCTTTCATCGCTTTGCGGCTAAGTGGAGTGCTGCAGATTCGGGTGAAAAAAGCCGCAGGAATAGCGGCGCTATTTCAAGATTTTTCAAGCCCAAAGATGCGGTGTTCCGCAAAAGCGAACACGAAAAGCATTTATTCTTCGCTTACCTTAGAAACAAGGGTGGCAAAGGATGAACTTGCCGCCTGTAAGTGATTCCCCTTTACCAGCCCGAAGCCAGCAACGCAGATGGATCTTTTTAGGCAAGCAAGCGCCCGTGTTTCCTTTCGGAAACACGGGCGCTTGCCATATACCACGCCGCCGGAAAGCGGCGTTTTCGGCACTTGCTTGTTGCAGGTTACTGTGCGGCGGCTTCCTCCGCCACTATATCTGTCTGGGATTCTTCATCCGTTTTGCCGGAGAAGAGCACTTTAATGCCCTGCCACGCTACGCATACGCCAAGCGCCAATACCATCACGGCGAACACAAGCTGCAAACCATCCGCAAAGAGGTTGGTGCTCAGGTTGCCGAACAGTTTGCCGCAAAGTTCAACGATCTTGATCGACAGCGCCGTAAACGTTACGGCCATCATCACAAAGATCGGCACATACATCATGCCGTTAGCCCGCTTGGTACGCTTGAGGAATACCGCGCACGCGATGAAGGAAAGCACCGACAGCAGCTGGTTGGCCGAGCCGAACAACGGCCAGATTGCGGAATACCCCGCCTTGGCCAGTATATAAGCCAGCACCAGCGTAATGACGGTCGCAAAATACTTATTGGTCAGCACCTTGCGTACAGCGCCCACTTCGGCAACATCCGAATCCTGAAACATTTCCTGAAAGGACAGACGGCCAACACGGGCCACGGAATCCAGCGAGGTCAGCGCAAAGGCCGATACCGCCAGATTGATCAATGTGAAAATCGTATCCTGCGGCAGCCCCAGCGTGCCCAGGAAACCGGCAATCGCGCCCGCAAATACCTGCGGCGGGGTCACAAGCCCCTGCGCAGCTGCCGCGCCGGATGCAAACGAAGCTACGGCGATCAGCGAAAGCACAGCCAGCAGGCTCTCCATCAACATCGCGCCGAAGGACACCGGCAGCATATGCCGCTCATTTTTAATTTGTTTGGAGGACGTACCGGACGATACCAGCGAGTGGAAGCCCGATACGGCGCCGCAGGCGATGGTAACAAACAGCATCGGGAACATCGCACTGCCGCCAACGTTAAACGCGGTAAACGCGGGCAGGTTGATCTGCGGATTGGCAAAGAACACACCGACGACCGCGCCGACGATCATCGCAACCAGCAGATAGCTGTTCAGATAGTCGCGGGGCTGCAACAGCGCCCAAATCGGTATCACAGACGCCACCAGGATGTATAAGAACACAATAATGTGCCAGGTGCCCCGGGAAATAAAGATGGGAAAGCGCAGCCCAATCGCAATGGCAGTCAGCAAAAACACTACCGCAATGCCGGTGTTTACCCATTTGTTGAGCTTGGCGTACCGGAGAATCATCCCCAGGCCGACCGCCGCTACGATGAACACCATCGAGGTAGTCGCCACGGAGCCGTTTGCCACAATTTTGGATACCACGCCGTCTGCGCCGGTAGCAAACCCGTTAAAGGTGCCCGCTACCACATCGCCAAAAGCGGCGACAACCAAAATGCAAAACAGCCAGCAAAACAGCAGAAACAGCTTCTTGCCCATTTTACCGATGTACTTTTCAATAATATAGCCAATGGTGCGGCCTTTGTTGCGAACCGAAGCATACATCGCCGCAAAATCCTGCACAGCGCCGAAGAACACGCCGCCGATCAGCACCCACAGCAGCACCGGTACCCAGCCGAAAATCGCAGCCTGAATTGGGCCGTTAATCGGGCCCGCACCCGCGATGGATGCAAACTGGTGCCCAAATACAATTTCCGGGTTCGCGGGCACATAATCCACGCCGTCTTCCATTTCATATGCAGGCGTTTTCGCTTTCGGGTCGATTCCCCATTTGTTGGCAAGCCATCTGCCATAGATAAGATAGGCTCCCCCCAGTACAGCGATTGCGATTACCATGATGATAATTCCGTTCACAGTTTCATCTCCCACCAAAATATAAAGAATCCCTGAATATATAAAAAGCGCCTCTGAAAACTCAGAGGCGGAGATTATGCTCCGTGTTACCACACCGATTGCCCTTTTCAGGGCCGCTCAGGGCAAAAAATGCCGCGCAGATAACGGTTGCCACCGGGCAAGCTTAACGGCGCTTTCACGCTTTCAGCCGCCGACTCCTGAGGCAGATCCTCACCGTATCCCCAACCGTCTTGCACCAACCGACGGCTCTCTTTATGCGGGATTTGCAGCGGGACATCACTCAATCAAAGTCGTTCCCTTACTAACTTCCAAGTCATTATAATCACCGCCAGGCTATAAGTCAATGCAAGCTATGGGGGGATATTGTCTTTTCATTGCATTTCCTGTGCTGCGCTTCTTTTTTCGTATCCAACACGACCGAAGGCTTAGCCTTAGCGCGCGATACCCAATATCCACCGCCAGTCCCTTCAGCCATATTAAATACTCCAGATTGCATCATATACATTTTTGTCATACCGCTGTCAATTCAGTATATAATATCATCTGTACTTCCATCTCATCCCCCATTCATTCGGTATTTATAGAAAGATACAAGTTTTTAGGGCAAAGGCAATAGCAACAAATATATTGAAATCAGAATCAAGGCAAGGCGATCTTGCACAGATCACGGATCATCTAACATCCGTGCATTCCGTGGCTTGACCATAAGCGGTTGCATAGCACCCTTGGCTGCTGCTCCCCGGTCGAGTCAGGTATGCATTGGCCTCATAAACTCTATCTGACTAACTATTGACAATCTTTTTCATATTGTCCCGGCGTTAGACAAGGCTGTTTGTTGTATGCCTTTTTATCGGACACACTCTTATACATTGATTACAACGGACACACAATGCCGTTCTGATAGTCGGATACTCAAAACCTTCCTCATCCCTTACCATGATGATCGCACGCTTTGGGCAAACTGCACAGCAGGCTGCACACCCGCAGCAATCCTCTTTTCGGGTGAAAAGGATTGGAATAGGATGAGTTATTTCCTCTTTCTTTCGATTTATTTGCACAGACACTTTTTTTCTCCTTCAAATACTTCTGCTAATACCCTTACCGTCAGTTCATCGTTACCAAAGTATGGGCCATTTACCAGTTGCATCATCTCCAGTTCGTGATCTTCAATATTTACTTCGATCATAACCGGATCGTTATTTGAATCCAGCGTGAAATCCCATCCAAGTAATCTAGTCTTTGGAAGATATCTAGCATTGTTACGGATTAACTCGATAATCTTATAAAACCCTTGAATTTTATAGTTTTTAAAAATTACTTTCGAATTAGGATGCGCCAAGAATCTCTCATACTGCCCAGTCATGCGACTATATCCATATCCCTTAAGGGTTCCAGAAGCAATATCAACCCCAACAAAAATACCTCCAGAGCTGACATTATCCACAATCGAACCATTTGCCCCCATTCTCATTACCGCAGCTGGAATAACCAACGTACCGTCATTCAGTATCAACGACGAAATTCTAATCGTGTTTAATGAGCTTGCGTTGAGCCTGCGCAAGCAATCCGATTGTTTTATAATCCTCTGAATAATCGCATTTGGGTATTCCTTTTTTATGTCGGAGATACTTTTCAAACGCAAATCAGAAAACCGTTTTATCCCCTTCCCGCCACACGTAGCAACAGAAGGCTTAATGATAAAATCTTCCAAATCCACACTTGCGTCATTCATAATACTATCCGCTTTTTCCATGGTGATAATGTTATAATCACTGTCATATATTCTTCCGTCAATTATTTTTAATACAGACGGAGGCATTGGTAAGTTTCGCAGAAAAATGTCATATAAACATTTATCATCGATTTGCTGTGCAAGAGTCCTGCTATTGTAATGAGGGAGGATATTATTATACCAGATATCATCCGGAATATAAAAAGCTGAATAACCGTAGAAATTGCAATAATACTGTAAAAACTCGATTTTATAATGACAATGATACGGCTTCCAAACCTCGACAATCACCCTTTTCTGTTGTTCCGAGAGGCTTTTTATTCCTTTGAAATTCTTTTCTTTAAAATGAAACCTGGTCTTATACCATGCCGAATATAATTTCTTAATTTTTTGCTCGGCATTCTTTAGTAGTTTTTTCATTTTATATATCCTTTCCTTTTCCATCTTCTCTTTTAACCAGAAGCAGTCGATAAGCGGTATTAAACCTCTTTGTCCCTAATGTCGGTAATACAAAGCCGACGGCGGAAAAACCAACCGAGAAGCACAGCCTAACAATCAAATTCAGCAGTGCCCCTTGAATATGAACATGCTTGAACAAATACCAAGAACACAGCAGCAGTACAGCGGTCATCGCTGTGTTTTGAATAAAAAGGAATACATATCTTGTCGGTTTGCAGTGGAACAGCTCTTTGAAAAGCACTTTTGTCTCCCATGGATAGAAAAGAAAAGTCATTATAAAGATTGTCGAAATCAGGGCGCCATTAATACCCATTATCTTCACTAAAATGATGTCCAGCCCCAAGTCTAAAACAACTCCAACCATTGACTTCCTAACGTCTTTCTTCCATAATCCGCCAGCGTCTCTAAACAGCAATCCAATCGATCTGATTCTCCATGTGTAGAAGTAAACGCAGAACAGAAACATTGTGCTCAACGGAAGAAGGTTATCCGCCCCAACCCAGAGTTCCACAAATGGCTGAAAAAGGTTAAAGAAACAAATCGTGAACGTTCCAAACATAATGGTTGAAACATACGACATAGTATAAAACAGCTCATAAGATTGTTCCTCTGTTTTATTCAGCAATTGGTTGCCTATTGTTGAAACAATAGAAGCCATTATTATCTCGACTAATCCATTGATTGCATTCACAATATAGAAATAATTGGAAAATAGCGCCAATGCGTTCAACCCTAAAATGGTTGAGATAACAATGTTATCTAATGAGGTTATCAAAACCCCCGCCAGTCTATGAACAAGCAACGCTTTAATCTGACCAAATATAAGCTGCCTTTCAGCGCCATCCAGCTTGCCAGCATCAACAAATTCAGGATACCGTTTTTTTGTGACAATATAGATCAACACATTATTGATGATTGTAAATAACGGTAAAAATACAATATAGAAGTAGTAATTTGCAGTCAGCAGCAACACTATGATCTGAATAATGTACATCACGAGTTGCGTTACACCTTGTAGTGCATACAGAATATCATTTCTGCAATTCGCCACAAGTATTGAGTTCTTATATGCAAATAATGTGTAAGATGCCACAGTGTTTAGCAGGTATATTATAAACAGTATGTATATATTGATATTAGCCGGATATGTTCCTGCAATCAGGTTGCTAATAAACGGAGTCAGCAGCAACCCAATCAGTAAAACAACTCCACCAATAATCCTATAGACTAATTTATGAAAATTTAGCAGTGCAGCTATCTTTGCATAATCGCCCTCATTTACCGGCTTATACATGAAAAACGTCATTGCAGAGCCAAAACCCAGTTCCGCAAGATTAAGAACATTCAATAAAGATGTAAACAAGGAATTTAAGCCCACATACTCATTTCCCAGTTTATAGATAATAATTGTTCTTATAATAAACGGTCCAACGATTGCAACACCCTTGCTCAGCGCGGCAAATGTCATATTCATATAAGCATTACGTTTCATTAGCTATGCTCCTATAATTGACTGTAGTTTATTCTTTATTTTTGCAGTCAAGTAAAACAAACCGGTTTTACAAAGGTATTGATTCACAAAACGTTTCTGTGTTTTTTTCTGATAGTCGTTCATAACTCTCTTCCTTTTTTTAGCATCAACCAGAGAGGGTTGGCATAGGTTCGGTTGTAATGAATTTGACAGCAAGGTCCTTTTAAAATCAATATCATCAAGTTTAGCGAAATTATCTCTGCCTTTTTCCGAGTTGACAAGCACCAGGTTTACACCTTTGTCATCATCAAACTCCTTGGCATTATTTTCGATTCCCCAATAATCCCCAATCGTAAAATCCGAGTTTCGAATCGTAGTAGCAAAAAGGCAGGTAGAACAGGAAGGTCTTAAAATTGTATTTGAATAAAACAAGTTCGTCCATACGTCCTGTAATACGCTTGTTCCATCTGCAAATACAATTCTTTCTTTATGGGCCACCCATCCACAAGCATTTTTATCCCTGAAATTCACAGTAACTACCTTTTTCCCGTCAGTCTTTTCCAGTTCGTTTATGTACGCATTCCATATGCCAGGGGATGGAACTCCGTGACATACCAAATCCACCGTTATCAGCCTAGTAATATCGACAGAGCTTACCTCCAAATAGTTAAGCAGCCCTTGTATCTGACACCCGGTTCCGGAAAACAGAACCCTCTTGCCGTTTGTTAGGTCAAGCGCGCACTGTCTGAAGGTATCTGCAACTGCACTCTGAACATACTTGGCGTTCCTGAAACACTCGCACTCGCCCATTGATTTTGCCCTAATGTGAACAATACGATGCGGGTCTGTGCCACTGCACCCATATACCACTCCACCCAAGCTGGTTACATATCGGCACAAGGAAATAAAAAAGCCACCGCTCCGCGATTTTTGTACCTCGTCCATGTCTTTCAGCCTTACGGCATAACATTCCGGTTCTTGTCTCAAGCTAATCACCATATCCTGTTCTTTTTCGGGTCTTTTCCACTTCACTATATAAGTACTCTTTCGAATCTTGCCTTTCATTTTCCAGCAGTTTATTTGTTGTATCCCAATTAATTACGTGCTCAGGGGATACGTTTGATGTCACAATTCTATCTTTTAGCTCCAACTTCTCAAGCAGATATTCCAGTCTTTCTGGATGCAGCGCCGGGAGTACCGTATAAAAACTCCTGTTATAGAGTATTGAAAATGCTGTTCCATGAAAAGAATTCGTTACAACATATCCCGCGCCCTTAATCGCAGATAAAAATTGCCCCGGAGAAAAATACTTTTTCTTAATGGTTTTAACTTTCAAATGATAGCTTACCGAAGAAATATCAATAACAGGTAAGTCAACTCGCAGTTCCAGTTGCTCCAGCGCTTGTACGAGTACCGAAGGATCACTCGTAGCCAGCCCATAAAACAGAATGTACTTTTCTGGAAGGGACCATTTTTCTTCGAGCGCGCTGTAGTCCCCTTTTGTTAAGAGCATTGTAGGATCTAAGTCTATCCTAATGTCTTTTCCTAACAATATGTCATGCAGTTGATTAAATGTTTTCCTTTCTCGAACTGAAATCGAATCAAACTTATTTAATAAGCTTGTTACTTGATGTACTTCATTCTCCAGCAAGTCACCGCTTACCGCATATGTAATCCTTCTGCTGTAATCGGTTTTTACAAAATTCAAATAATATGCATAATCAATCGCATAATTTGTAATATGTGAGTTCCACAGCTGGTCACTTCCAACAATATATAAGTCATATGCTCTACAGTTACGCAGATGGGATGTGTCCCTGCACAATGCAGATAATTTTAGATATCTCTTATAATATTCCTCGAAAATTCCCCTCTTTTTATATCGCTCTATAAAGTGAACGTTTTTCACGAGAGAAGATGCCACATTTCTAAAATACCTATATATTTTAAAGGCAATATTCTTATCCCCCAACGATTTTACCAACGCCCCTGCTTGTAGAAAGGGATTTGTAATCGGGCTATACATATTAGTATGGTAATATGGTTGATAGTTAATAACTTCGACTTCCACATCCGTCAGTTTACTTAATACGCGTTGAAGGGCAATACATTGCAATATTGCCCCGCTGTTATTTACAAAATGAAAAGTCAATATCCCAATTTTAATCATAACAGTCTCTTTCCTTCGTAAATAGTTTTATCTTTTGGAAAACGCCATGCATGAGGTGCTCCCCGAAATTGGACTAGGCACAGAGTTAAAAATCGAAGGTGCTAGACAGCGATTTCAGCTTGTTTTCTGGCAAAATCTGCTGCTGTAAGGTATGTTAGTGAAACGTGAAGACGAAGCTCATTGTAGTCGTCTTTCTATCGTCCTTTTCTATCCCTGGCATCTGCCATGGATAAAAACCAATTCGTGTTCAGGCACTTATATTAAAAAGCTGCTGTTGAAGAATTTGGTTGCTGCGTTTGGGGTTCCAGAGCGCCAAGAATCACAGAGAACAGGGTTGAAGTGTATCCATGAATCCAAAGTTTTGGTATAAACTCTGAACCATTATCCATCTTGATGTGCGTATGCAGCCCTCACGTTTGTTTGTTCTGATCCAGTATACTGGTCACATCTTCACCTGTCATACTTTTATACACATGCAGTGTCAAGCATTCCCAGCAGAAAGCATCCTAGAAGGCAAGGGATCAAGATCTTTTCCATTATAAAACTGATCACAGACAAAGTCCATCATCCCGCATTCATTCAGCATGTTGGGTTGTGTTGCTAATAGCATTCTACATACATTTTTAGTGCTTTCTTACTTTTCACCGCAAGTTCAAGGGCTGAGTATTATCAAGCTCGCAATATCATAAAGAAATGGCAAAACCGTTTCTCAGCCACTCTCATTTTTCGACATATGTCTGATCCCAAGGTATAATTGCTTCTTACTGCAATGCAGATGCGATCCGCTCTTATGTACATTTGCCCCTTTTCATTGGCTTCATCTGGTTCTTTCCATCTCTCTTGTGCCAGATCGCCAGCTCTTTTATTGATCCAGTTTTTGTGGGAGCAGATCGCCTTTCCACTCCCCTTGGGATTATGCGATCGATCTGTGGAGAAATCTCTTCTTATTGGATGTTTCCTGACTCAGTTCTTCGGGCAAAGCGGATAACCTAAGTTGCTAGTTCATATTTTTTTCTACCTTCTGTTCGTTTGTTTAACTGCTTTTACTCTATGCGGTATTGCCTTAACACGATTGGATACTTTGATTTCTATTGAAACTAAAAAGTGCAATACAGCACCCCATAACAATCAAGACATCAGCTGTAACAGTGAGACGCAATTGCATACCTGCCAGAACATTACACCCAACCCAAAGCGCTAAAGAAATTTTGCATGGTGTAACGTTAATGCAGTATTTTTTCATGATACTCATAAAAAACAGCCACATTAATACCGATGTAGCTAATCCGGTTTCGGCTAGTGTTAACATTGTGCTGCTATAGCAAAACGTTGTACCTATTCCTAAGCCAAATAGTGGTCTTTTTATCCATTCCATAAATGTAAAATATAAGCTATACAATCTAGATTGGCTTGAGGTTACATAATGTAGCATTGAATAATAACCCACATCATTTTCCCCTAGTCCATAAATCACTTCCAACGTTTCATTCATACGGGTTGCAATATATTCATTTAATCGTATCAACGCGATGCCCACAATACCAATCAGAGTGAATGCAATAATAGAAATTAGTATAAATTTTTCCATTCTTTTCCTGGGAGTTCTATCCTTTTTGTTGTAATATGCCACGACAACTACATAATACGCCGTGAGAAAGGTAACATATAAAACCATAGAAAAAGCACCAGACAATACCAAAGCCAGCAATGCTATTGTTATCCATACGGCACTCTTTCTTTCTTCAATTTTTCCTGTTGTAAACAACAGAATAACAAGCAACATCATTCCATACGCAAAATGAGACGCCTCTCTTGTAAGTCCTTGTAAAATATAGAATGGTCCTCTGCTGACCAGCGTCAGATAAGTACTTGTTCCTTCACCGAACACTCCAACGATAAATGAGAAATACATATTACTTCTCAGAACGTATTTAGTTATTATTTCAAAACATACTATTATCAAAAGAGTTTTTCCTAGTTTTTCAACAATCCCTAATGTCCGGATCCAATCCTCTCGCGTAAAGGAATGCCCTATCACATCCACAATGTATGCCAGGCAGATAGAAATAATTAAATAGAACACCGTGAATTTACTAAAAACCGGATGTGAAAAAGCGAGTTGCCCTGTCATATAATATTCAAACCTAGGCTCCGAGAGGCCAGTGACGTTAGCCGAAGTTGATGGCACAAGAATAAGCAGAATGACTGATATCAGCAAGCCAGCAACATAATATAAACCCCATTTTGATATAACAAGCTTATGCCCTTTGCATAAAACCACTACTACAAAATTTAGAATGATTGCGCCTTGGTAATAGTCTACACTAATCAATTCACTTTCAATAAAATAGCCAACGTTGATGAAAGAACAAACAAATATCGTTATAGCCGTTTGTACTATCAGTATTTTTTTTGAACTCTTATTTATAAACAAATTCAGAAACGTGCTTACTATTAGCAGGAATGAAAAAGCATGCATACGGCTACCTGCTCCTCAACTTATTAATGAACAGCTTTAAACCGTCATTTTTTATAATATATGCCGAATACTTAAATAAGTATACCAATTTTCCGAAATATGCCCCATGTTTTGCTACTGCTTCTCTTTTAATCTTCAACCCCTGCTGTACTGTTATAGTATCCCAGGAACCCGAGTAGTAATGAACTGATCGTGTGTTATTTGTTCGTTTCACCTCACCGGTATACATATTCTGTGGCGAAAAAAACTCAGATGGATAAACTTGAAAACAGCCAACCTGTTGCATTACATCTCCAAACCTGTTTAAACCAAACTTCTCCAGGACTTCCGTGGTATAATCAACAATAGTTTTCATGTTCATATGGCCGTCCGGATTTGCAAAATGAAGCTTGTCGTAATATGCCAACATTTTTTTCAACACAAGGCTGCCTTTCTCGGCAGCCATTCCCAATCCAGGGTTAACAGGATAGGTATTATCATTATGGCATTCCCTTCCTAAAAACCCACTTCCATTTATAATTTCATCAAAGGGTTTTACTATTTCAACATCCGTATCGAAATATAATCCACCGTATTTGTACAAAATCCAAAAACGTGCATAATCCGAAACAAAGGCCCACTTTTTTAACAAATACGCTTCTTTCACATAGTCGCAAATCGTTAAATCAAAGTTATCCTCGTTCCATTCTTTTATTTCATAATCCGGAAAGAATATTTTCCAGCTTTCTATACAGTTAACGGCCATCTCTGTCAGCGGATTACCACCGAACCAGCAATAATGAATCACCTTTGGGATCATATCCATATTCTCCGTTTCTAGATATCGTCTCTCTTTTTATCCAGTCTTGGTCTGATTTCATTCCTTACGAAACGAGCTATTCGAATCGTTAGAGGCCGTGGCATTGTATGCCAGAATCCTTTTATAAAATCATGCTTTAAGGAATATTTAGCATCCATTGGAGGATCATCTCTCCAAGGTGTTATTGCCCTGTATTTCTCATAGTTTGTTCTTTGCGGATGATCGCTTTTCGCCTCAAAAATACGCTTTTTAATATAAAAGAAATTTGTCGTATGTGTGATTACTGGATGCTCAAGAGCCTCTTTAATCTCAGCCTTACTATAATAGGTTAATGGTTGCCGAAATGCTAATGCTTCTTTATATGTGAAAACCTGCTCCAGTGTCATCAGATTGAATTTCGGTGGAAGCAGGAAAAACCGTTCACTCAAGGTATGAGTAATAACTTCTTCTTCATATCCACCAAGCATAATACCTTTATCAAAGAGTTTGTTTATATACTGATGAAAAATCTCCGTCCAGTTTTCCTCTCTCCAAACATCCAAATCAATTACATACATTCCAGCATTACAATGCACCGTATTGGGTTCCAAGTGCTGTGTCTTTACCATAGCAACTTTACCCATACAATCATCGACACCAGCTATAGGTTTCCCGTGAAGATCATAGTTCCACAATTCTTTTATATCTCCAAGAATCATCGTATCACTATCTAGACTAATGATTTTATGGACAGTTTCGGGTAAAACATCACCCCAAATCATTCTGCCAAATGTTCTGCCAACCGTATCAAAGGTATATCTCTCATCATGATAGAAATTATTAGGCATTGGCATTGGAACTAATATAATCTTCCTGCCATACTGGCACGCTATATCCTGAAAACGATTCTTATTTTTTTCACTAATACAATTCTCAAGGATGTAGACATTAATTTTATTAAGATGCTTATTATTTTCAAACAGCGATACAATAGATACTGCACATACCTCTGAAAAAAGATCGCTGCTGCAATATGCTATGCTAATTAAATCCTCTTGATAATGCAAATCACTTCATCCCTTCCAGTATCTTACGGATACCATCTATATAGCTGGTTTCCGGCATCCATCCCGTATCTTCAATCAGCTGTGAAATATCCGCTTCCAGATGCATCATCTGGCCAGGCGGATAGGGAAGCGCGCCTAACCGCAACGGCAAGCCGGGTGCCACAGCATCACGAAGATCACGGATATACGTCGCCAATGGCCTTGCGGCACCGTTGCCTAGCACGTAGGTTTTTCCGTCGATTCCGCTGGTTCCCAGAAGACGGAAAGCCCGTGCTGCATCCCCGCTGTACAGAAAATCCCAAAGTTGCTCTCCCCTTGTAAACTGCGGTATCTCACCTGCATGAAACTTGCTGATGGTTGTCATAGTAATGCTTCCATTCCAGTCATATGGACCATAGACACTTAAAATACGTACCCATATATGCTTTATACCCGACTGGTGCGCATACTGTCGGGTCATTATTCCCGCTGCCAGCTTTCCGATGCCATATCCAATGGTTGGATACACGGGCGTTTCAGCCGTCAGTATCCCTTCTGCGTGTCCGTACTCCGCCTGCGACCCTGCACCGATAAACAGGGTGCAACCGAATCGCTTGGCAGCGCCAACAGCATCCAGTGCATAGCGCACATTGCGATTTTGCAGATACATATCATTACGCGCTTCACCGGTCGTACCTTCCCACGCAAAATGATAAAACACATCATATATCTTGCCAGTGTCGTTTTGCAACCGTGCCAATTCATCCAGTCCACAATATTGCATGGAGACCAGCGAATCTTTGGGAATGTTAGCAATACGCCGCGAGCTTTGATGAATCAGCACCAGCACTTCGACTTTTTGGCTGATCATCTCCCGGATCAGAGCAATGCCAACAGCGCCCGTTGCGCCAGTAATAATCACGCGCTGCAACGAAAATCCTCCCCTTACTTCATAGGTTCCATAGATTACAACATCGACCAACTTGGATTTTAATATCACCTTTACCGGAATTTCAGAAATATCGAGCAAGGATCATCAAACGCTTTTGTTACAACCTCATTTGCCCATATAAGAATGCCATCAGCAATTCCTATATCACCAATTGCACAAGCGCCTGTACAAATTGTAAACCCCTTTCCAAAATTAAGTACACTTATCCCCGCCAGTTGCTTTTAAAGCTGATTCCAATAGTAACATTATGAAGAAATACAACAATAAACGCCAATTCTTACCTTGTTACTAATCATAAAATTTTGAAAATGTTCAATAAAATGTCCTTGACTAAAGCAATAACCCGTGATAGCTACGTTATATAAAGTCCCAATTATTTCTTCTATAATCTTCCAATAAGACAATCAAAATATAGAAATCGATACTTTCCAAAAAGCGATTCACAGTTTTCTGCATTTCGAAGTGTTGAAATGTATAAAACATCCTTTATCAGCCCATATTTAAATCTAAAAAACTTACTTCTCTTTAAATCACGCATTTTACAAATCCATATTTTACGCTCTAATAGCAGTGTGTGTGTAAGCTCTTTTCGAGTCATCCTGTTTATCTTCCTTTCTTTCGATTAGAAGAGTCTAACATTTTTGTACAAAAAACAAGATAATTAATATTACTCTTCATCCACCAGCGGAACGATCATGTTTTGCCTTAATTCTTCGCGATCTAAAAATGGTGCCAAGTCCTCCAGTGGCGGCGATACTAGCGTGCCATCCGGCAAGCGTTTGGTACTACTTTTAGGCTCCCATATTTGTTTGGTATCGGTAAACACTTCGCAGAAAACCGGTCCATCCATTTGCAGCGCAGTATCTACTGCCATTTTCATTTCGGCGTTGCTATACGCACTAAGATAAGGGTAACTAAATGCTTCAGCGATTTTCTGGAACTGTGGAAAAGTTAAATCCCCGGATTCAGGCCCAATACCAATTTTGCAATGATCGCAAAACAGGTTGTTCTGCGTAATGCGGATGGAATGATAACCGTTGTTGTTAATTAAAAAGATTTTAATTGGAAGATGATTGGTAAGTATCGTTTGCAGTTCCTGCAGGTTCATCATGATACTGCCGTCACCTTCTAGGCAGATAGTCGTGCGCCGGCCACCGCTGATGCACATGCCGATCGCCGCGGGCAAGCCATAACCCATGCTGGCAATAGCACTGTTGTTTGCCATACGGCTACCTTTTTGGATCATATACGCTTGATTACCCACCACGCAGCACGCCCCGTTAGATACCGCAGTCAGGCTATTTTCCGACAACTGGCTGCTGAGATAGCGTATAAACGCATATACATTCGCAGTTTCTCCATTTTCATCCCACTGGCAGGAGCGCACAACCGGGTAGTTCTTTTTCCAGCGGCGACAGGTATCCAGCCAGGCTGTATGATTGTTTACTGATGTCTCAGCCTTTAAATCCATCTTAGTCAAAAAGTCTTTAGCATCCGCCCAAATCGGCAGTTCCACGTGCAGGGTTGGCTTTTTCATTTCTGCCTGGTCGATATCCACCATGATCACGCGCGCGTAACGTGCCCAGGTCTTCCAGTTATATCCAACCTGACGAATGGAAATGCGTGTTCCGACTGCTAAAATCAGGTCAGCATTCTGGATCGCCCAGTTGCCAGCGCGATCACCCATATTACCGGCACGGCCGGTATATAGCTGATGTTCATCCTCAATCAAATCAACAGCATTCCAATAGGTTACAATGGGAATATTCAGTTTCTCTGCCACGCTGCGGAAAGCACCGTACCCGCCGGACAGGCGAATGCCATATCCCGCGTGGAAAACCGGGCGCTCCGCATCGGCAATCATCTTGAGCACCTGTTCAATCGTGTTACTATCAACCGGCGGGGGCAGTTTTGCATCATCCGCAGCAGGATCGTACCCACGCAGGGTTTCCGTCTCAATGTAACTCCCCTGAAAGTTGACCGGAATATCGATCCACACCGGGCCAGGACGACCGCTCGTCGCCAGATGCCAGCCCTTTTCCATCGCCATGCGGATATTGGCAGGGTTCTCGATCATCACAGCATACTTGGTCATTGGTTCCACGGATTTGACGATGTCATACTCTTGATCGCCCATCGCACGAAGGGGTTCGTTCGTAAATGGCAACGCGTAGCGCGCTGTAGTATCGTAACGCACCTGACCGCTGATAATGAACATGGGAATAGAATCGAGCCAGCCTCCCACAACGCCTGTAAGCGCGTTGGTGCCGCCGGGGCCAGAGGTAACACACACGGCAGCAATGCGGTTTTCTAGTCGCGCATACGCCTCCGCAGCGATAGCACAGGCTTGTTCATGATGGTTGTAAGTTACCCGGAGCTTATCGTGATGTCCGAGCGCATCGTTCAGGTGCATGGCTCCGCCACCGACGACGGAAAACACATCGGTCACGCCGCGCGCCACAAAAAAATCAGCGACATAATCTGCAAGCCGTTGCTTCATTGTTACCCCCTTACCGCCGAATAGCCTCTACTACGGTTTCGGCCATATAGTCGATCATTTCATCGGTCATACCTGGGTAAATGCCGATCCAGAATGTATTATTCATAATAAAATCCGTATTCGCCAACTCTCCTGCCACTCGGTAGGCGTCCGTACCGCGGATCGAATCAAAACAAGGGTGTTTAATCAGATTGCCGGAAAACAGCAATCGCGTTTGTATGTTGCGGCTTTCTATATAGCGCGTCACCTCATTACGGATTAACCCTCTCTCCGGCCGCAGGCTGATAATGAAACCGAACCAAGAAGGTCGACTATTCTCCGCTGGTTCCGGTAAAATAATACTGTCCCGCGATTTTTCCAGTGCCATATATAGACGATCCCAATTATAGCGGCGGCGTTCGATGAACGAAGGAAGTTTTTCCAACTGTTCACATCCGATGGCAGCCTGCATATCAGTTACCTTCAGGTTATAGCCAAAGTGACTGTAAACATATTTATGGTCGTATCCCTTAGGCAGTTCGCCGTATTGGCCGTCAAAACGGTGGCCACAGAAATTGTCATGTCCGGAGGGACAGATGCAATCGCGCCCCCAATCTCTATATGAAAGAATCAGTCGATTCAATTGCGGGTCATTGGTATAAACGCAACCGCCTTCTCCCATAGTCATATGATGTGGTGGATAGAAACTGCTGGTGCCGATGTCCCCCCATGTGCCGGTAAACCGGGTCTCACCGCCAATTGTGTACTGCGAACCGAGTGCGTCGCAGTTATCCTCCACCAGCCAAAGCCTATGCGTTATACAGAAGGCTCTGATCGCCGCCAGATCAAACGGGTTCCCCAGTGTATGCGCCACTATAACCGCCTTGGTTTTTGGGGACAGCGCGGCTTCCAGCTGGGTAACATCAATATTGTACTGGGGTACAGTCACATCCACAAAAACGGGTACTGCACCGTATTGGAGCACTGGTGTGACGGTCGTCGGAAAGCTACAGGCCACAGTGATAACCTCATCGCCTTTACGGATTTGCCGTTCGCCCAGTTCGGGTGCCGTAAGAACCATGAAAGACAACAGATTAGCCGAAGAACCGGAATTGACCAGATGCGCGAACTTAACGCCCAGCCATGCAGCGACCTTATCTTCAAACCGTTCCGCGAACCGCCCGGTTGTTAGCCAAAAATCGAGCGTCGCGTCAGTCAGCGCGCACATTTCCTTCTCATCGAAAACGCGTGCAGCGTAGGTGATACGGTCGCCGGGCACAAATGATTTACGGGGCTCTTTATACATGTGATAGTAGTCCGCCACCATAGCCTTGATCTGTTCACGAGCTTCTGCTTCATTCTTCCATTTCGGCATTCTTTTCGATCCTCCGTATATTGTTCCGGATAGTCTCCCACTGCCACTGATAACATCATTGTAAGGACAACAGATCCCCCGAAGTTTAAAACCACTTATGATAATCAGACCCGCCGCGTTTTCTGACCGAATCGCGATGTTATCCCCTTCCGGCAGCCCGCACGCCGCTGCTGGCGTGATAAAGTGTGCACGTTCCCATTGGTTCACAAGGTTCCATTTTCTATTGATAATAATTTCAAATACATGCGGTATTTCCGTATAATATAGAACCTTGCATCCGATTTCCTCCCGATCCGTCTTTAAATGCGTTCCTGCAGAGTTTCCCGGCAGCAACTGCATCCGCCTGGAATATGCCGTGCCGCAGTACGTGTCTTTATGCCAAGAAAGCAGCACCTCAACCGTGGAATTCATAATCGGCAAGTCAACATTGATAGCTAGCGCTAGCGTGGAAGAAAATAAAACAACTCTATACCCCGTCCGTTTCCTGGGGGTATGATTTTTCTTCATTTTTACGCCGTCTGGCATGGACGACGTCTGCTAGCTCATGCGTCAGCTCCTCCAGAAATCTTCGATCTGCGCATCCATGCAGGAGCGCATGTCTTTACCAGTCTGCCAGCACTTTGTCCATTCTACTGTCTTTATAACTGCCTGTTCAAGGTTCCAGCGTGGCTTCCATTGGAAGGTCGCTTTCAGCTTGGAGCAATCCAACTTCAGAAAATTTGCTTCATGTGGGCCACCGTCATACTGGCTTTCCCACCGCATCCCATCGCCCCATTTTTTCACGAACAGTTCCACCAGAGCGCCGGTCTGTAAGCAGTCTGTATCGTCAGGACCGACGTTATAATAACCGGCCCACTTCACATCCTCCTCCTGCTTAGCAGCGATCATCAGATAAGCGGCTAGCGGTTCTAGTACATGCTGGTAGGGGCGAGTAGCGTATGGATTACGTACGAGGATAGTTTCCTTTCTCAACGCCGCGCGGATACAATCCGGGATGATGCGATCTCTAGCAAAATCGCCGCCGCCGATCACATTGCCAGCGCGCGCTGTGGAAATGGCTAAGCGCCCGTCCCCAAAAAAACTCTTTTTATAAGCGTGCGTAACCAGTTCGGAGCAAGATTTCGAGTTCGAATACGGGTCGAATCCATCCAATTCTTCATTTTCACGATAGCCCCACGCCCATTCCCGGTTCAAATACACCTTGTCCGTGGTAACATTCAGCATCGACCGGACACTTTTGCTTGTGCGTACACATTCCAATACGTTCACCGTTCCCATTACGTTGGTTTCATAGGTGGTAACAGGGTTACGGTAACTTTCCCCAACCAGTGGCTGCGCTGCCAGATGAAGAACGATTTCAGGTTTGGCCGCTGCAAACGTCCTTTGCAACGCATCCAGATCGCGAACATCCCCAATGACCGATTCGATCGCCTGATCCGTCTGGGCAATGGTAAACAATGAAGGGTCGGTAGGCGGTTCAAGCGCATACCCGGTAACGATTGCACCAGCGCTGTTTAGCATCCTGCACAACCACGCGCCTTTAAATCCCGTGTGGCCTGTGACCAGCACACGTTTTCCCCTGTAGCAAGAAATATCAAACATGCTTTTCTCCTAAGATCAATCGTTCCAGCATTTCCACGGAGCATGGCCGGACGCCCACATCTTTTCCAGCATGTCCATCTCGCGCTTGTTATCCATACACTGCCAAAAACCGTTATGCCGATAGGACATCAGCTCCGCCTCCTCAGCGAGCCGTTCAAGTGGCTCCCTTTCGAATACGGTCATGTCACCCTCCAGATAGTCGAATATTTTTGGTTCTAGCACCATATAGCCCGCATTGATGGGCGAACCGTCGGACAGGTTTTTTTCACGGAAGGACTTCACCGCGTTGTCGCCGCCAATATCAATAATACCCTTTTGCTGTTGCAGCAGCACAGCCGTCAGCGTAGCTATTTTCCCATGACTTTTATGAAATTCTGCCAGTTCGGCGATGTTAACGTCGCAAACGCCGTCACCGTAGGTCATCATGAAGGTTTCGTTGTTGATATATGGTTGCACTCTCATAATACGACCACCCGTCATAGTGTTGAGTCCTGTATCGACAACCGTAACCTTCCATGAATCGCAGTGGTTTCTGTGGATGATTACGTTGTTTTCCCCAGAGGAAAAATCAAAGGTAATGTCGCTGTTATGCAAATAGTAATTAGCAAACCATTCCTTTATGATATGCTGCTTGTATCCGGCGCAGATAATGAACTCAGTGAATCCATAATATGCATATTCCTTCATGATATGCCATATGATCGGTTTTTCGCCAATCTCGATCATCGGCTTGGGTTTGAACTGTGCTTCTTCCGAAATCCGCGTTCCAAAACCACCAGCTAATATAACAACTTTCATTTTTTAACCTCTTTTTCATTTATCATAGACAGCACAAAGCAATTTTCAAGGATATTTCACACATCCTCTGTGTTACCGCTGGAGTATAATTGACCGAGAACGCCATTAGAAACAGGCTGCTTTAGGAAAGCCGCTAACATGGTCTAAAAGAAGATCGTAGAGGCGGGCTAATTCTCCTGATACCAAAAGAAACGCAAAGCGGGAAGATCGCCTACACCTTCGGGAAAAGATCGAAGTCACAAAGAACACAGCCCACAAGAGTACTGAACAAAGCGAGGATAAGTCATCACAGGAAGCCCGGTTTTCATAGCAGGAAAAAGCCAGACAAGCAAACGAGGCCAAAGAAAGCGGCCAATGATAAATCAGATTAATGCATGGCTGGAACTTTGGTATAACCCAAAAAGATAGGCGAACCATCAGCAAAGATAAAATCAATGGAAAATATGGTTTCCAGTGCAAATTTTTCCATCGCGAGTTATGTACTTCAAGTAAGCTCACCGGTTAATATACCTCCTAAATCTTACTTAATGAAAAAAAGCAAGTCACTGCGCTCCCTCTGTTAGAAACACTATCTTAAGTGTTTTTATCAGCAACCTGATATCCAGTAGAATAGACCATTCCCGGATGTATTTTAAATCCATTTGCATGACTGTGTCAAAGTCATCAATATTATTGCGCCCGCTTGTTTGCCAAATACCGGTAAGACCCGGTTTAAAGCTAAGTCTCTTTTTATGATAGGATGTGTACTTTTCATATTCATCCAACGTAGGTGGTCTTGTTCCTACCAGGCTCATATCACCAATCAGGATATTGAAAAACTGCGGTAATTCGTCAATGCTTGTTTTACGAATAAATTTGCCCACACGGGTAATGCGTGGGTCCTTGCTCATTTTAAACAATAACCCCTTCATTTCATTCTGTTTCAGTAATTCACCTTTCTTCGTTTCAGCATCTTCACACATACTGCGGAATTTATACATCGTAAAAATTCGTCCATTTCGTCCTACACGTTTTTGTTTAAATAAAATTGGGCCGGGAGATTCTAATAGTATTGCAGGCACAACAACTATACTGACCAGGAAAGTAATGAGTAACCCCACCAGTCCACCCAAAATATCCATGATTCTTTTTGCAACCAGTTCAAGATAGTCATATTCACGTTCGGCAAAGGATACCGTATACGTTGCTCCTATTTTGGATACCTTAGATACATACGGAATCTCAAAATTTGGCAGCGGAACTTTAATACTCACAATCGTTCCAATTGTCATCAATTCATTCACTATTTCGCTTATCTTACTCGTCTGATATACCATTGGGCTGGTGCTTATTAACACTTCATCAACAGGATTTTTCCGTATATAATCCATGATATCTGTTTTCACATCAATACGTGGCACGCCAAAAACTTCTTTACTACTCATGGATTCATCATCAAATAACACAACTCCAATAGCGTTGTTTTTCCACCCATTGTTTTTTTGTACCCAACGGCATGTTTCGTCAACATTTTCATGATCTGTAATGATCAGTTGTTTCCATCCGTTTTTCCCTTTGGCGTAAACATGGCTTATTCTTTTAATTAAAATATGTGATAGATATATGAGTAATATCCATATGGGTATTGAATATAATAATGTCAATCTTGACAGAATCATATCATTCTTCGTGCTAAATGTATATATCAGTAGGATTGTGTATATCCAAAAGCAGTATTGAATCGTTTGAAATAGTCCACGAAGAAGATCCCTAAGAATGAAGTTTTGATACATTCTTGATAGCACAAAGGCTACAACGCATGCAAGCACAATAACCACACTCAGTTCTGTGGCGTTTGTTGCTGAAAAAAAACGGCCAACACTTCCAAACCTAATTATTCCCGCAATAAAAAAAGCAAATAAGGACATGATACAATCCCAGATAATCAAGGCTATTCGCAGCCACCAATACTCATCCTTATACATTTGCAGCCTCCAATAATCCTGTTTCATCATGCGCAATCACAACGAACCCTTATTCTAGATAACATATCATATTTTATAAATAAGTGCATAAAATAATCAGGATGCATCTACATCTAACAGGACGATGCCTAGAATCTCTTTACCCAGGTTATTCATACGCTCACATTCACGATAAACCTGTGAATATGTCGATATATCCTGTTTTTCAACAAGCACCACAAAATGAATGCCTTCTGTTGCTAGAACCGCTGATAAATCAAGCATCGGATTGCCTACCGGAACAAAACATTTTTCCGCGCTATCCATATAATGATTAAATTTATCAGCAATAGCAGCCAAGTCCTCCATACTAACGCTACCCACTAACGCAACTTGGTTTTGTTCGGCATCTTTTGTTCTAATAAATGTAAGTATGCTTTGTGCAATCACTTTGATTCGTTTTTCCTGGTTCGAAGACTTTATTTGTATATTTCCAATATAGTATGCCAATCGATCAAGCGCTTTCGTCTTTTTACTGTCTCTTGGCACGCTTCCCAGTATTGCTAAGTTGACGCGTTTTTGTAATTCGCTTGTACCATGAATTTTATCCGATAGCAGATATTTTAATATAATCAAGAATACGGCAACAGCAAACCCCATGATAGATCCAATAATTACTTTTTTAATAATGGATTTGGTTACTCCTTGCCAGGAATACACCCACTGTGGTTTGCCTTCCTCTTCTATTGTTTTAAGCTCAATACTATTTGTCTGTAACATAGCGCTCATACTTGTTACATATTCACGGCTTGTGTTCTGCTGTTGCTCTAAGTCCAGATCAATCGTCGGGTAAATATTTTCGTTGATAACCAGCAGCTTGTGATCGCCTATCAGCTCTGTTGCCTTCTTGTAAGTTGTCTGCATACCATCCTTGATAGTCGCTATCATACTCCGGCAGCTTTCGGCATCCTCCCCTTTAATGACAACCTTGATCATGTTTGTTGAATATTCGGCATCCACTTGCATGATTTCTTTGATATACCGTGTGCTTTCAGGTTCAGCATCTGGACCAGCCAGCTGAAGGTAGGCATCCCCGCCAGTTAAATATGATATATAACAACTAATAATTCGATTACTGGTGTCAATATCCTGATACGTGTTTTCCGGTATAATTTGATATTCGGAGTCAACATAATAAACTAGTGATGCCACATACATATCATATGGGTTGATCTTCATCAAAAGGGAATTATGATTATACAACTCCTGCTCGTTAAGTTGGTTTCTGAGGTTTTCAATATCCGTTTGAAGCACATTCACTTTATTTTCATAAACCGTCAAATCGATGTTATATTCGCTTTTTGCCTTGCTGACGTAATCCTCATTATGTAATTGGACAAAATAGTAGCCCGAAAATATAAAGGCTGTCAACATTGCAAAGGCTATGACAAATTTATAAATATAGTGTCTTTTTATAATGATATTATAGATAAGTTGTCTAAGCTCTACCTCGTCTTCATATGTTTGATAGATTCGCTTATTTGCCATATGATAATAACTCCCTCAAATAAGTAATGTTTGCTTTCGCATCTACTTACCATTATGCTAATTATAACATATCTGGCTCGGTTCTACACAACGATAAACTGATCCAGCACAAGAGCAAAGAACAAATACATTTTGGCAAGAAAAGACCAGTGTAAGGAAATGAAAAAGACCGTCGGCTTTCATTCACACTGCGGCAGGTAGAACGGGGCGCAATATACTGTTGCCCCTTAATCTCGACCCGCTTGTTTCGCATCGTCCAGCGCTTTTTCTATAGCCTTTATCAATTTTCATTGTCTGTTTCATTGTTATGGTAATGTACAACACCAATAGACGCGTACCCAGTTGATGCAATTAAGAAAGGTTGCCTATCGCCAAACCTGCTGTCTCTTGTCAGATTCAATCCGCTTCATTGGAAGTATCCTTGATATCATCGTGCAGTGAAACCATCAAAAATTCATCGTGCCCCTATATCGACACACAATATCACAAAGAATGAGAAAAGCCGAGGTCGATGATGGCTCATAGACTGCATGATTCCTGACAATTACGGGCAGCGAAATGAATACAAGGAGGCTGCATGGGCAGTGCTTATTGTATTCATTTCGACATATTTCCAGCTTATCCTTCGCATCCTCCCGGGGCATGAACCCGTTCGTGCTTAGGTACGCTTTCCGAAAGCTGCCGTTAAAAGATTCGATGCAGAGGTTGTCAGTCGGCATGTGCGGTCTTGAAAACACCAGTCTATATATCGTTACATAGTTCACTTACGCCTATACTTCGGTATGAATACGATATGATACGCACATCCCCATTTTGTCTATACTAGGCTTTTTGCCATAAAACAACCTTTTTTCTGCTTGTTTAGCGGTTTAGCTTCACCATCTTAGCAGAAAGGTTGCTGTTCTTACTTAAGCTTTAACTCCACCCGCATAGTAGACAGCTTCTATTGAAACCGTATATGGTTTCAACTTGTAAAAGCATAGGAAAAACCCGCAGTCCCTTACAGATTGCGGGTTTCACGTGGAGCTGTTAGCCAGATTCGAACTGGCGACCTCATCCTTACCAAGGATGTGCTCTACCGACTGAGCTATAACAGCAATTTTGGGGCAACGTTGATATAATACACGAACTTGGGGCAAAATGCAATACTATTCTGCCATTTTTCTGGAAAAACGGCTGTCCTGCGCCCCTTGGGCCATGATGAATTGTCACATACTGTCATTATCATACTTATGGTATTATTACAGAAATATTTGTGTATATGTATGGTATTTATTAGTGACTTTTAGTAGTTGCTGTGGTATAGTAATATTTGTAAATTCACATAATTCTTTGTTTTTTCCTCCCGGAAAGAACCCATTCCTTCGCAAATCACAGCAACTACCAGCCTGTGCATATGTGCCCGGTCGCAAAACAAAAATCTGCGGCTCCTGTTATTTTTGTACCCAAAATGAAACCCATACAGCATAACGATAAGCCATCATTCTTATCCATTCATTCTAAGCAAAGGGGTGCCTTAAATGACTGCCAAAAACAACAGCGGAAAAAAGAAGAAGAACAACACACTACAGTCCTTCGTGAAACTGGTTATCCTGCCATTTGCAATTAGCTTGGTTACCTTCATTCTGTACCAAACCTCCAACCTGTATGTATCCCAGGCATCACCGAGCTTTGCCTATTTTCCCATCGACATAATCACGAAAAAAACGCAGACAACAACGGATGACTTATCCGTTTGGATCGATATGGGCGCATCCATGAGCGGTTTTATCTCCGAAAAACGGTCTATGTGCGTCCCATCATCCTATAAGATGATGCTTTATGCGCTGCCTTCCATCGCCAAAGAAGTCAATCCCATCGCGCAGGTAAGCTATTACCGCTTCGATAGCCTGTTTTCATCCCTTGACACCGACGCGGACGATGCCGCGCGGGCTGTACTGCGCAGCAAACAAACTGTAAATTGGGCTACGTTGATTGACGATACAAAGTACACAGCCATACCCGAAGCAGGTGGTTCCTCTGATTCGCTTCCTTCTGTATTAAATGCGCTGGACTTATCCGCACCGTCCATCATTTTTACCGATATGGAAGCCGATGGCCTTACCCAGCCCACACAAGCCTACACCGCACCGCTTCAGCGTATTTTCAGCGAAGGGTACTGTATCAGCGTGGTGGGTATGAAGAGCGCCTACTCCGGCATACTGTACAACTATACCAACCTTGGTACGAATTACGCCTACGGCGTAAGTAACAAGGACGCCTATAAACTAGTCAGCTCCTATGATTTTCACCATCAGCCCCGCCCGTTCTACGCCATTATCGTCGGTACGCTCGAACAGTGCCAAACCCTTAGAGACGCGTTGCTGACCACTTATGCAGACGAATGTCAGACAAAAATCATCGATAAGATCGACGAAATCACCAAAGCGGACGGCAGGCGTGAGGATACCAGCCTATTTGTAGAAAGCCACAGCGTCGATTACTGGCTAAACGCACCGTATGAGCTGATTACCGCCATTGACGACGAGGATGCCTCGATTATACAAGTAAGCGGCCTCAGTCCCGCCGCGGATTCACCGTTAGAAAGCGTTGGCGTACCGGAATACGTAGCCATGCAGGCGGATACGCAAACCGCCAGCGCGGCTATCCACATTACGCCGACTGCGGCGTGTTATGCCGATACCTACGCGCAGGATACCTATTTTATCGACAGCCTGGAAATACAGCACATGGTGCCGGAGCCTCCGGAAGGCACCACACCGGCTTCGGATGGAATGATCCTGGAAGGGCGCGGCAACCGGTACACACGGCTGCATCTGGCAACCCTTAACGATACCAACCATTGGTTTTCCTGTGCGGTACAAAAACCCACTTCCAGCGGCGTTACCCTGCTGCTGACCATCAATGTTGCCGCCTGTGATACCGGGCGTTACCGCGTCACCATCCCCGTATACTGCAAGCACAACGCAAAGATGGAAAGCACACAGGATACCACATGGCAGCAAAGCTGGACGCGCCCCTTCAGCCGTCTGGAGGAAGCCATCGCAGCTAAAAACGACAGCGTTGCCGACCAAACGGTAAACCTAGTGGAGCAGCTGGATTTTTTCCACCGCGTGGAAGCCAACCAAAGCAGCGAAAACGTGTTTGACGTTGCTTACCTCACCCTCGATCTGGATATTTTATAAGGAGGCGGGAAGCATGAGTAACAGCTTCAAGCAATGGCTAAGAAAGTATTGGCCTACCTTCGTGTATATCGGTGCTATGTGTGCAATCTATGTCTTTCTGGTGCTTCTTTTTACAAATTGGTTTTGGCCTATAGCCTACCGAAACGGCGAACCGATAGTCGCTGGGCTGCAAAGCACAGCAGAAACCCGGCTGCTGGAAAAGGAGGCGTTCCAGGCCCGTGTACAGTTCAGCTATTTCAAACTTGGCATATACGCCCTTGTGATGTATATCATTTTCTGTCTTCACAGCTTACTCCGTATGAATTACATGGCTCACATTCGTTTTGCGACCACACTACGTAAAGCCTTATTAGGCTGCTATTTTGCGCTTGTGGTGAACGAATGTGACAAAACTTTTATTCTGGCAAGTTACGAACAGTATGGGGAACTGGGAAAAAGTATCCTATTCACTTTTTCTATCGTTACTGGTTTGGGTTGGCTGTTTTCGCTGCTGTTTAAATCCATTATTCAACCTAAAAAATGGGGTGCCTCTCATCTATACTCCCCCTTATTATATCTCACACTTACCATTTTCGTGTCTCTTGGTTTCTTGTGGATTGATCAGATATGGGTTTTCGCGGAAAAGCCATTATCCTTCATTTTCAACATCTTTGCCTATCTTTTCGATCAAACGAAAATCGTTCCAATTCCAGTGAGTACAACCGGTTATATGCTGCGCATCCCGGTGGATTTAATGCTCCCCGCCATGCTGATGGTTCCCTTCTTCCTGCTTCGCTCCGCCATGCGCAATGCTTCGCCTCTTCCCATTTCTGGTTCATGGCGAAATAAAGCATACTCCATGACTTATTCCTTATCCGGTGAAAAGGAGGTTTGACCCAATGAGCCAGTTTTTAGTTTGTCTGGGCGGAAGCGGCAGCAAGGTTTTAGAATCCGTTACCCATATGGCGGCCATGGGGCAATGGGAAAAGGATGACCTACATATACTGATGGTGGATGTAGATACCGGCAACGGAAATTACGATCGTGCCAGAAACACAGTTACCTGTTACCAATCCATTCAAGAAATGAATCTGGATTATCACTTATTCCATTCCAAGATTCATCTATATTGCTGGAGTCCCTCCATGCCCACGGATAATCTGTCCGCCATGGGGGCGGGAGACGGTAAAGGCGCGCTGCTCGGATATCATCTGTTCACTAAGAGCGAACGGGAAATGTCCGTTGCAGACGGCTTTAAGGGCCACCCCAATTTAGGTGTGCTTTTTATGCAACAGATTTTGGATTCGCGCAAAGCAGGTAGCGACGATGATCTGGAACAGTTTATTCAGGCCGCCAAGGATAATGGCGCCGACCGCATTCTATTAGCCGGTTCCTGCTACGGGGGCACAGGTGCATCCTGTATCCCTATTATCGGCACCTATTTGCGCAAACAGTTAGGCCATGACATTGCAATGGGGTTACTGGCGATTTTGCCCAGCTTCGAGTTCAAAAAAGATCCTAATAGTTCCTCCATTGATCCCAACAGTATGGAATTTAACGACCGCGTAAAGACCGTACTCAACACCTATATTGAACAGGAAGTGCTGAAATACCACACCCAGCAGAACGACCGAACAGTCGAGCTGGATTTGTTTGAAAGAATCTATCTGATCGGTTCTTATAAGCCTGCCAACTTCAAGCAGTACGCGCCCGGCAGCAGTTTGCAAAAAAACCCCACCACCTTTTTCGATTGGTTCACCTGCCTTGCTGTAAAAGATTATTACGCCAGCGCAGAGCCCAAGAAGGAAAATGTTTACACTGCTTCTCTCAAGCAGGACGGCTGGGGATGGTCTTTGTTGGGAGACACAACTTTACCCAACTTGCAGCAATCCGCCGCAAAGTTGATGACGGTCGTCGGCTTGTTTATCGCAGAGATACATCAGCCCCTGAACAGCTTGCTCAACAACGCATCCCGCAAAAAACTAAAAAACAACCCTTTTAAGTACTATTTTCAGGATATTCCAAACCATGAGCGCCCAAAAACCCAACTAAATCAGTTTACCCAATACACAATCTACCTGATCCATTGGTTTTTTCAAATCATCACCACTTTGCCGGACGACTACTTTCCCGATATGCAAAGTGAAAATTCGTCCGACATTTTAACGCAGGAGAAGTTGGAAGAAACCTTAACAAGGCTCAAGCTCTCTCTGGATGATGACGGCAAAGCAACCCTGCGCACGCTGAACAATCAAAAATTTTTCTCCGTACCCGCCATGCTGCATATGCTTCGCTTCTGCCAGCAGTCTTATGCGCAGGGGGACAAAACAGCAGCCTCCGAAGAAGAAACCTCCACTTTTTTGGATGACGCCTATAAATTCTTTATCGATCTGCTGGGGGATGATACGCAGAAACGCCTTGGCGTTTTACTGCCTAAAGTCGTAAAAGGCTCCGCATACCAAAACGCTTACTCAGATAAGCTGATGGGTGCCATTTTTGCAGATGATGTTTACCAGGGCGCCCCGCAGGATGCAGTATGCACAGTGTTGAAGCGCGCCTTTACATCAGTCGATTAAACCGCAAGGAGGAAAGAACATGCCAAACGATAACAAGAATAATCAGAATCCCCCCAATCATGATAATCCGAATATGATCCCATTATTGTCTGGTATTAATCTTCAACAATCATTGAGTATCCCGGAAAGTAACGCAGGGCAGTTTGTGGCGCAACCAGTCGATAATCAGTATGGGCGGCTCCACAATATCCGTAAAATCGTAAGCGATATGGGCGGAAACAGCAATGCACGCGGCAGCATCCCCGACGTATGCGCGCAGGAAATTTGTGTACGCTCCATGCTGGCACATATTCAGGATGGAAATAATGACGAGTCTCGCGCCAACATGAAGGAGCAATGGTACGGCACGTTGTTTACCTATATTCTATCGCCCTTGCTGTTCTTTGCCCGTCCGGATATGCAGTGGCAACAAGTCAGCCTTTCAGATCTAAATGATCGTTCCAATGTTTTTAGCACAGAATTGAAAAAAAGCATTCTACTTAAGAAATTTCCGAACACAAAACCCGAAGCAGAAGAAACCGCATCATCGAGCACAAACCGTACCTGGCATTTTTTAACGATTGTCAGTTCTGCCGTTACCCTTCCTTTTCTGGAAAACGGCAGCTTGGATTTTCCAGTGCCCTCCGCCTCTCTCGGCCAAATGCCTTCATTAAAAAACATTGTCCCCTGGGTGAATGAGAATCAAGAGCAGTATGAAAACCCCCTGTCGGCACTCAGCCGGGAAGCCCTTCTTTATATCGACCAGTGGCTGGATAAGCATCTTCATTTCGATTCCAAAGATACAACCCCCATGATGACCGCAGCTTATAATACTGTACGAAAAGATGTGCAGGCGCGGCTGAACGAGCTTAAACAAAAAGATGCTTTTGTAGATGTTAAAGAGCATCTGCTGCAAGCCTTGCTGATGCGCGATCTGGTCGATACGGGCATCGTGATCTTTCAGCTTGATAACATGCACAGCAGGGAGAGCTTTGCCGCGGCAATGGCCAATGCACCCAACGACGAAGCGCCCATGCGCAACTGGGAGGAGATTACCGCCGCTTTCCCCTATGGTATTATGCTGCACAACCAGTTTGTCGGCTTCTTAGACGCAAACAAATTATTCTGGCTTATTTCACCCGGTTATCTAAAAGACAGCGGTGCGTACCAGGAAATGGTTAAAATGTTGGAAAAAGCCTTGAACAACTCGGATATTTTACAGCATTACCGCTGTAAACTAGCCATGCTTCCAACAGACCACTTTCAGGTGTCGGGTGCATTGCGCAATATATTCATAGACGAATTAACAAAAAATGCATCCATACAAAAAGCTATTCTTTGCCCAACGCCACAAAAGCTGGCTTTGTACGAAGTGGCTTTACTCAATCCTCCTTTTGAAGCCATGAGCCGCCTGTGCGGATACCGGCATGAAGACGTGGGTATTTTTACACCTGCATTGCAGGAATATCACGGGTTAAAAGATGTGCCGTTCAACAGCAACGATACCTATGCAAGATGGAGCGAAATCAGGTCTTCGCAGGGTGATGGTGGGCAAAGTACTGGAAATCAAGCGTTTTTACCCCTTACCATAATCAGCGCTACCATCTTGCGCAACGGCGAGATGCTTATGTATACTCCCTCCGTTATATTGGCAGAGAATGCAGAGAAAAATACCATTACAGCAACCTTCTCCATTTCCAAAAGCGATATTTGCTACCAATGGTCGCGCGATTATGCGCAGCATGAGATCAGAGGCGAAAAAGATTTCCCTTTGCCAGCCATAGGGTTTTGGCCAGACAGCGCAGCCAGCGAAGGAGATGCTTCCTGGCAGGGTTATTATACCTATGTCAGCTTTGGCGAAGCTATAGAGTCTAACACTAGCTCCTTTGCGCTCTTCAATCCCGAAGGCGACCAGATATCAACTTCGTGGGCGTCTCCAAACCAGCTTATCAATCCAAACAACAGCTTACACTTTACATGGCAGACACAGCTAACAAAGCAGCGTCCATCCTTTTGTATGGTCAAACGCGATGGCATCAATATCGGTTGTGTACTGTTCAAGCCTCCTCTTCTTTTCAAGCCTTATTCTGGCAATGCCATTTTGGCAATCGATTTTGGTACCACCTCTACAACCGGCGCCGTGCTTAAGGACCCCGATGATCCAAAAAGTATCGTCGTGCCTATGTTTGATAAAAGCACCATCCATTGGGTGCTCAATAAGACTACTGGTCTGTCCTGGAGTCTGGAACAGTTTATCGCCGATCGTTTCAATTGCAAATCCTCTAAAACCAATATTACTTCTTTCTTCACGAACGTGGCTCGCTTTGCAGCCATAGATGGAAATGCGCCCATAACCAGCACATCGCGCATGGGCGACGCCCTTTATCAGGATGGTCACATCTACTATTACGGGGATAGTTTCTCCAGCGATAATAAAATGGGCAACATAAGGTATTTCAGTTTGAAGCTGACAGATATTACGAATTCCGATCCTCTTCACCACAGCAATACCAGTATGTTTTTACAGCAGACCATTGAAACCTACATGCTTTACTGTCGTATGGATGGATTGCATGTAAAGGAGGTTCGCTTTGCTTATCCGTTAGCTTTGTTAGGTGAACAACAAACGCTTATTCAAGATCAAATGCGGAAAATTGTCGAAAATGCCGCCAGCAAATCCGGTAATAGCCAATGTAACGTACTCTTTGCCAGCGAATCACAAGCCATCACTGCCTACTTTTCTCAAATGCCAGGGTATCAGCGCAGTTTACAAGCACAGGGCGTGGTTGCGCTGGATATTGGCGGCGGCACCTCCGACTTTTCCTACTGCCGCAAAAACACACAAACGACTCTATGTAGCTGCTACTCCAACAGATTGGCCGGTCATGCCATCTTAGGCGATTACATTTTTGAGTCTAAAAAACTTACCCAAAACGATAAAAAAGGCAGCGAACTGGACTGGTTTTATGACGGATGCGATCTAATCGCAAAAAAAAAGCTGGAGGACGAGCAAAAAGACATAAAAGCATTTAAAGCCGCGCTGGAGTCGGCCAAAACATCCGCTGTCAGCAGAGGTAAAACCGATGAGGACTATCAGTTCATTTTTATTCTGGAGCAGTTCATCAGTCTTCACCCGGATCTGTATGTAGACATTGTCCGTACCGCGCCCTTCAAGGATGCTTATACCCTGATGATGCTCGATTTAACCCTGCTGTTATGGTTTGGCTACTTGCTGGGTACTGTTTCTTTATCCGGCAGCAGTTACACCCCTGCCCAAACGCAGGAAACGGCACAGCCTAAAAAGAAAATCGGCATCCATTTGGGCGGGAACGGAGCCCATATGTACCGTATGTTAACAAAGGAGGATTTCAAAAAAATCAACGATCTAGTACCCGATTGCAGTGATACCGATATGGTAATACATATTAACGATAAGCGCTATCGCAAGCGGGAGGTGGCCGAAGGGCTATTGCAGGACATCAGTTTGATAATGGATGTTCCTTCCCAAATAGATACAGGGAGCAACTTGACGCCGGCTATAATGTGGGAGCGGTTTGCATCGCTATGCGAACGGTTTACCACTATATTTTCCGATCATTCCGATCGGATGACCAGCTCTCTCAACTTCATCCAAAGCGACCCTCACAAGCACATTCAGGAGCAATTTCTCGAAAAAGTTACAAATTTAGACGACCTATGTCATTTCATGGTAGATTTTCATGATATAATGTTAGCGCACCTATTTGCACAAGAATAAAACCACATAGAAGGGAGGCGGGGTTTTGATACGTGATTTCGGTCATTCCCCGGGGGACGAACCGCGTAACCCTACGCAGCATACCCCTGCCGCAGGCACCGAAACACAGCTGGTCGCCTTGCTGCAGCAAACCAACCATTTGCTGGAAGAATTGCTAACCACCTTACGAGGCACGACCCCGCCGGTTCAAACCCCGCAGCCGCAAGCCGAGGCGCCTGCGCCTGCGTTGAAACTGGATGGCACCGCATGGTCGGCGCAGTGGGCTGATTACATTAACCGTGCCTTTGCCTTGGCTACGCCAGCCGCCACGCGCGAGTATTTGCTGAACGCTATCGCCAGCAACCATGAAACCGTGGTATTTGTCGATTTCTGCGATCGCGGTGAATACCAGCAAAACCGAAGCTATGCGGAGTTCTCTGCAAGTGCAAACGGCTGTTGTATGCTGCTGCCCTATCTGGATATGGAGGAAGAGGTATACGCGGCTTTCCCCTATCCAACCAGTTCTACCTGGTTTCTGCTGGGAAAAGATGTTTTACAGGCAGTTTACGACATTTATGGCAGTGAACAGAGCGTCGCGCCGAAGCTGCAAATCCGGCAGTTGGCTACCATGAAGCGTACCAACCGGGTAACACGCAACGGCGATCCCATTTTCGTACCGCTTGTGCGGGGTGAGCTCATCGCCCAACCCGCAGAATAATCAACCGTTTACAACGCAGCAGCGCGCCCCCATGCTTGGGGCGCGCTGCTGCGTTGTAATCCCTTGTTTTATCATCACCCTGCCAGCCTGTTGAAAAAATTTGAGATACCAGAAAGCATGGGCGGTAAGGAGATGCGCTTACTCGTACATAAGGGATTCCCCCTTACCATCCCGCTGCTGACAACGCAGATTGGGCTTTTGGGCAGGCTAAACGCGCCCCGTGATTGGGGCGCGCTGTTTCTATACCCTTTTCATTGGGCAGGCATTCCCTTGCTGCATGAACCGTCTTGCTGACGTAGCTTACTATGCCAGAGGATGCTTCAACAGCGTTTACGGCCTGCCCCTTACGTGGGTTCCACCGGAAGTTTCAAAAGCTTCGCAATGAGCACCTGCACCATTGCGCACAGCAAAAAAACCGGCAGCGTCAGCAGCATCGCCAGTTCGTAGCCGATATTGCTGCGTGGATCGGGCTTTTGGCCGCTTTTCCGGCTCAACCGTCCCATCAAACTACCGGAAGGAATACCGTAGGCGTTGCCCATCATCATTACGCGCACCGCAGCCAACATCCCCATGGCAGCTTCCTTGCCATACTCCTTTTGCAGCGCGTCCCACGCCTGCGGCGAAGGCTTGCCGCGCGTATCCGCATAATGCTGCGCAAAGAGGATCGCCGGTATTTCTTCCTTATGCAAGCCGGATGAATCGCCCGCCAGCAAGGCTTCGATTTCCGATTGCCCCAGCCCCATTTCCAGCGCCATTTTCGTATGGGCGTAGGAGCAAAGCGCGCACTGGTTTACCTCGGTCACAGCCAGCATCAGGCGCTCGGCAAACGCTTCGCTCAGCACGCCGCTGCTGCGCGCGCGGCGCAGATACAGCATAGTACGCAGCGCCTTCACCATAATGCCATAGGATTCGCCTACGGAAAATAATCTCCGCCCAGCGGCCTTATTTACCATGTATTGGGTCACTCTCCTTATATTGTCGCGCCTCCGCCACGGGCGGCCGCGTGCCCCCATCCTAACACCGGCATAGTCACTACGCAAACGGAGCATAGCCGCAGGGGAAGAATGGCCGGTAAATACTTACTTACCCACTCTTTCTGTTTTTGAAAAGGCAAATGCAAGCAGCACAGGCGTAGTGTAGAAGAAGCCCAGCATATAACGCATCACGGCAATCGGCCCCAGCAGGCACGTACCCCAAACAGCCAGTAAAAACACCGTCGCAATGATCAACCCGCGTTGTTTGCGGTAAATGGCAAAGCCCAGCAGCAACAGCGTCAGCCAAACCATAACGGCATTGTCGGATAAAAGCCCGGTACCCGGCAGCCCAAATACCGTCAAAGTATCGTCATACGCCTGATAAAACGGCTGAAGCTGCGGCAGATACGGCTGTTTCTCCAGCGAATACAAATCCATCGGTAAAAGCCCAAGCACGATGTTATATTCCATCTTTGCGCCGGGGTAGAAGTACGGTAAGTTTTGCTGTAAGAAAGCCTCGGCATACAGGCGCGGATTATGCAGCCCCACGCGCCACCACAGCGCGGCGTATTCGCCGAGGCTATTGGTCAGCACATCTTCATCCAGATTCCACTTCGCGTTATCGGCGCACATGGGCGTATACAAATCGCGCCATTCCCCATCATAAAACGCATACAACTCGGCGAGCTTTTCCGTATCCTCCTGCGAAACCTCGCCCTGCACCGCCGCGCGCATCACCTGTTGCAGCGGCGTCGAAAGGATTTCTACATAGCTACCCTCGTCGGCATACACCGTATCCACCAGCCACCGGTTCGCCCCCTGATACCCCGCCACGCACACCAGCAGCAAAATCGCCGTTAAAACCCGGCGGTCTTTGGCCGCCAGCACCGCAAAGGGCAGCGCAAGGCAAAGGGCGTATACACCGTTATTGCGCATCAGCGTCATGAGTACCGTTGTAGCGATAAACACGATGATCCGCACAGGCGAATGCAGCCACTTCACACCGTCGCGCCACAAATCCACCATTTGCAGGCAGGTCAGCAATACCAGCCCGCCGAAAAGCACATCCTTTGTAACGCTGATCGACCACAGCGGATACAGCGGCAGCAGCGCAAACACCAGCAGCAGCGCAATACGCAGTCCCAGCGGAACCTGCCGGCGGCGCAGCCATACCACAGCATACGCCAGAATAGCAGCCATCACCACCAGCTGCGCACCGCAGTACAGCGCCACGCCCAGCGTGAGCGAATCCAGTGTGACGCCATAATCCAGTATTGCGCCCAGCAGCAGCGTATGCAACAGGGGGTGGTGCGTGGTCATGCAATCGTCCACGTATGTATAAAACTGCGTATCCGCATCATAGCGGAACGTGCCGGGGTAAAACGCCAGCCACACCGGCACCCAGCAAAGCAGCAGCAGGAAAAACACAAAAAACCAGTTACCCGTCAATCGACTAATCAGCGGTTCCTTTCCAACCGGCTTCCGTGCGGAGGCGCTGTGCAGGCGCAGTATACCCCGGTAGAGCAGCCGTACCGCCGCGCCGCATACCATGGTATAAAGCACAATCGCCAGTATCATCCATACACCCGCCCAACCATGCGGCAGCGCCTGCGACGCACTCATGTGCCGCCCCAGTACAACAAAGCACGCAAACACAAACCCCAGCGGATAGGCAACGCCCTTCATGCGCCGGTCCGTCTCCTTAAAAAGCAGGTATAAAAGGCCTGTAAACACCACCAGCAGCACGCCGCGCAGCACCCATGCCGCCGCGGTATTTCCCGGTACAGCCGCCGCATCCGCAAGCCGCCATACCGCCGCAAGCGCAATCAACACAGCAGCGATCAGCCGGGGAATGGAAACCGAACGGTTTTTTTCTGTCACGTTTTCTCTCTGCCTTTCCTGCCGCCTGTTGCGTTGGGTTTGCCCGTTGGCTTCTGTGCGCCTTTCCGCCTATTTCAGGCAGGCGCTTTTTTGTATTGTACCCAATGCCCAGCCGCTTGGCAAGCCTTGGCGTCCCGCTGTTACAACCGTGCAGAAAATCCTTTGTTCAGGCCGCTTGCAGGGTATTTCGCAAGCCGTGCGCGGTTTCATTTTAGCGTTTTTTATGGTATGATACACACGATTTCCGCTGAAAGGAGAGCCGCCATGCTACGTTTTATCCACCGGGATACCCGTCAGCCGGACGCCGCCGCGTTCAGCGCGCTTAGGCCCTATACGGGCGTGCTGGCGGCTTTATTATATGCACGCGGCATCGATACCGCCGCGCAGGCGGATGCGTTTTTAGACCCGCGGCTGGACGCTCTGCACGATCCGCTGCTGCTGGATGGCGTCAGCGATGCGCTTACGCTGCTGGCGCAAGCCAAAGCGGAACAGTGGCCAACCGTTGTGTATGGCGATTACGATGCCGACGGCGTGTGTGCCGCCGCCCTGATGACCGAAGCGCTGCGTGCCTACGGGCTTGCCGTAACGCCGCACGTACCGCTGCGGGCCGAAGGCTACGGGCTGAACCTTACCGCGGTGGAAACCCTCGCTGCGGAGTATAAGCTGATGGTTACGGTCGATCTGGGCATTACTAACGCTGCCGAAGTAGAACACGCACAGGCGCTGGGCATGCGGGTAATCGTGACCGATCACCACCAGCCGGGGCTTGTGCCCTGCCCGGCGGATGTGGTAATCGACCCTGTGCTGGGCGGCTACCCCTTTGCCCGTTTGTGCGGCGCAGGGGTGGCTTTAAAACTGGCAACGGCACTGCTGGGCGCGCAGACCGCCCTGCAATGGTTGGATCTGGCTGCACTGGCCACCGTGGCGGATATCGTGCCCCTATTGGATGAAAACCGCATTATCGTCTCCCACGGGCTGCCGCTGTTTGCCAAGCGCCCCGGGCTGGCGGCGCTGATGCGCGCAGCGGGCTGCCCCCAACCGC
This sequence comes from Candidatus Limiplasma sp., assembly GCA_963675655.1. GTDB lineage: Bacteria > Bacillota > Clostridia > Christensenellales > Aristaeellaceae > CAXXOK01. The sequence continues at coordinate 1,738,552 of OY776489.1, read as the reverse complement.
TAACCGCCGAAACCGTTGCTTTTCAGCTGGCGCCGCGGCTGAACGCGGCTGGACGCATCGCCGATGCGAACCTGGGCATCCGTTTGCTACTCACCCGCGACCAAGCCGAGGCGGAAACGCTCGCCAAAACGCTGGACCGTGCTAATACCGAGCGCAAACAGCTGGAGGCCGAGGCGACCGCGCAAGCCGAAGCACAGGCCGAAACCCACGATTTTGTTACGAATCGCATGTTGTTTGTACGCGGAGAGGATTGGAACAACGGCATTATCGGGCTGGTCGCCGGAAAGCTGAACCGCCGCTACGGCGTGCCCGTATGCGCCATGAGCGAAGCGGACGGCTGCCTGCACGGCAGTCTGCGCGGCGTGGAGGGCGTGAATCTGGCGCGATGCCTGCAAGCGTGCGATGATCTTTTAGTGCGCTACGGCGGGCACGAAATGGCCGCGGGTGTAACACTGGAAGCAGAGAAGGACGAAGCCTTCCGCGCCCGGCTGGAAGCTGCCGTGGCTGCAGCCGCGCCCGAGGACGCTTTTCTCCCTGTGCAGCCGTATGACGCGCCCCTTTCCTTTGCCGATGTAGATGACGATTTAATTGCAATGCTTTCCAAGCTCCAGCCCTTTGGCACCGGCAACCCTGCGCCCGTTTTCTACACGCCCGGCGCACAGCTCGTCCGCCGTCGCGCCTGCGGCGCGCAGGGCGCGCACCTGCAGCTTGCGCTGCGGGACGGCGCACGCTCGCTGGACGGCATCGCCTTCGGCATGGGCGCACAGGCAAACCGCCTGCCCGACGCGGTAGACGCAGCCTATACCCTTGCCAAAGAAACGTATATGGGGCGGGAAAGCATTAAGTGTCAGGTACAAGCGCTTACCCCCGCGGCGGAAAGCCGCTCGCACCTGCTGCACCAGATGCCGCAAGCCGCTTTTGACGATGCGCTGCTGCGCCTGCTGCGCGATGGGCTTGCCGCCTTTCCGCCGGATATGGCAGGAAAAGGCGCTTTGGATGCAGAATTGATTAAGGCTGTGCCGTACGGTAAAACCGGCGTGGTTTCACCCGTCGGAAGCGAAACGGACAGCGGGCTGCTAACGGCGCTGTTTACCCCAAACGGAGAAACGGCTGACAAGGCCGCCTTGCTCACCGGGCGGCAGGGTACCCTGCTGATCGCCTATACCCGGGAAACCGCACAGCGCGTTTTGGCCGCTGCTGGCGACCGGGTAGATATAGCGATGCAGTCGCCGGACGACCCGCGGTGTTTTCATACGCTGCTTGTGCAGCCGGAGCCGCAGGCCATACGCGGCTGCTGGAAAAACGCCGTATTGCTGGACGGCCCGCTTACCCCGCAGGATGTGCTGCTCTGGCAGCGTTCCCTACCGAATACCACGCTGTATCTGGCGGCGCAATCCCCGGCGCTGCGTACTGCGGCGGCCGCCATCGACGCGGGAGACGCGCAGTACCGCGCGCTGTACAAACTGCTTTCCCGTTCCACCTTCAACAGCCTGTATCAAACGGCGCAAGCCGCCGCACTGACACAGGCGCAGACGCTTGCGGGGCTGAGCGCGTTTCATACGCTTGGATTGATTGCTTTTTCGCAGGTGCCTTTTCATTACACCTTTTTAAAGTCCCATCCCTGCTCCCTTTCCGAAAGTTTAACGCTGGGTGCGCTTCGCGCGCTAACCGCTCCCATGGAGGCCGGAAAATGCTGACCTATATTACCAATGAATGTATGCCGATGGAAAAAATGATCGCCCGTGTGCAAAAACAGCACCCGGGGGATAGTTATCTGTTGGTCAAAAAAGCATATGAATTTGCCGAAAACGCGCACGCCGGACAGGTGCGCAAAAGCGGCGAGCCTTATTTTATCCACCCGGTTTCGGTCGCCAGTATTCTGACCGACTTGATGATCGACGCGCCCACCATTGCGGCGGGACTTTTGCACGATACCATTGAGGACTGCAAGTGCGTATCGCTGGAGACGGTCAAGGCCGAATTCGGCGAAGAGGTCGCCATGCTGGTAGACGGCGTTACCAAGCTGGATAAGCTGGATTTTACCGACCGCGAGGAGCAAAAGGCCGAAAGCCTGCGCAAGATGATCTTTGCCATGAGCAAGGATATCCGCGTCGTGATCATCAAACTGGCGGATCGCCTGCACAACATGCGCACACTGCGCTATCAGGCAGAGGATCGGCAGCGCGCCATCGCTGGAGAAACGCTGGATATTTTTGCGCCCCTTGCGCACCGTTTGGGCATGAACGCCGTAAAGCAGGAGCTGGAGGATCTATCCTTTAAATACCTCTACCCTGATGATTACCACGAAATCGCCCAAAAGGTCGGTCTGCGCCGCGCCGAGCGGGAGGAAAACATACGTATGGTGATCGGCCAGCTCTCCGAAAAGCTGGATGCACAGGGCATCCGCTACGAAATGGATGGCCGCCCCAAGCACCTGTATTCCATCTATAAGAAAATGAAGGAACAAAATAAAACCTTCGACCAGATATACGATTTAATCGCCGTGCGTGTGATTGTGGGCTCGGTGCAGGATTGCTACACGGTGCTGGGCATCGTGCATACGCTGTGGAACCAGATTCCCGGGCGGTTTAAGGATTATATCAGCGTACCCAAGAGCAACATGTACCAAAGCCTGCATACCACGCTGATCGGCGGACGTAAAATGCCTTTTCCTTTTGAAATCCAGATTCGCACGTGGGAAATGCACCGCGTAGCCGAGTTCGGCGTTGCCGCGCACTGGCGCTACAAGGAAGGCGGCAGCGGCGCGCAGGGCGAGCTGGATAACAAGCTGTATTGGCTTAGGCAGATTTTGGACTGGCAAAACGAAACCCGCGACAGCAAGGAGTTTATCGACTCCCTTAAAACCGACCTGTTCAGCGACGAGGTGCTGCTGTTCACCCCCAAGGGCGACATCATCAGCATGCAGCGCGGCTCTACCCCCATCGACTTTGCCTACCGCATCCACAGCGGTGTGGGTAACCATTGCGTAGGCGCAAAGGTGAACGGCCGCATCGTACCGCTGGAAACCAAGCTGGAAACCGGCGACCGGGTGGAAGTAATCACCTCCTCCAACAGTAAAGGCCCCAGCATGGACTGGCTGAAAGTGGTAAAAACCCAGCAAGCCAAGGCTAAGATACGCCAGTTTTTCCGGCGCGAGCTGCACGGGGAAAACGTGGCGCGCGGCCGCGATATGCTGGAGCACGAAGCCAAGCGACGCGGCGTATCGCTGCCTTCGCTGACCAAACCGGAGTACTACGAGCCGGTACTCAAGCGCTATGCGTTTCAGGAGCTGGACGATATTTACGGCGCGGTGGGGTACGGCGGCATTGCCAGCGCGTATGTCATCAGCCGTCTTTTGGATGAGCAGCGCAAAGACGAGGCACAGCCCATCCCCAAAGTGGTGGAAACCACCCAGCAAGAGCTGCAAAAGCAACTGGGCAAACCCACCCACGGCGTGTACGTCAAGGGCGAAAGCGGTATGCTGGTGCGCTTTGCCAAATGCTGCAACCCCGTTCCGGGAGATGAAATTATCGGTTACATTACCCGCGGCCGCGGCGTAACCGTACACAAGTCGGATTGCCCCAACGTGAGCGCCAGCGAGCAAGAACGCATGGTGGACGTAAGCTGGGCCGATACCGAGGGCGGCTCGTTCAACGCAACCATCAACATCATCGCCTACGATCATGTCAGCCTGCTGGGCGAGCTGGCGCTGTTCATCGGCAATATGGGCGTGCCCATTATGGCCGTTTCCGCCAAGCGGGACAACAAGCATAAAACCAGCGTCATCACCATGGTGGTGCAGGTTTCCAGCCGCGGGCAGCTGGATAAAGTGATTAACGGCTTACAGCGCCGCACAGACATTGTGGAAGTGTATCGCGGTATTTCGTAACCGCATCGGGAGCTATAGAAGGAGCGTGGCACCATGAGGGCAGTCATTCAGCGCGTCGTTCGCGCATCGGTCGCCGTACGGGATCAGATTACGGGAGAAATCGGCAAGGGGCTGATGGTGCTCGTAGGGGTGGAAGTTGGCGATACGGCGGCGGACGTAGCCTATATTGCTGAAAAGGTGCCCAACCTTCGGATTTTTGAAGACAGCGAAGGTAAAATGAATTTATCGCTGCTGGATGTCGGCGGCGGCATCCTCGCGGTCAGCCAGTTTACCCTGCTGGGCGATGCGCGCGGTGGGCGGCGACCCGGTTTTACCCGCGCAGAGCGCCCCGAGGCGGCCAATGCGCTGTACGAGCAGGTCGTAAAGCAGTGGCGCGAAAAAGGCATTACGGTAGAAACCGGCATTTTCGGCGCGGATATGGCTGTGAGTCTGGTCAACGACGGCCCCGTAACCATTCTTTTGGATTCCCATCGACTGTTTTAATCCCGCTGCGCGCCATGCTTTGTGGTGTGCGGCGGTTACTCCGCCTGCTTCAGCAGGGCGGTACACGCCGGGCGGTAACCCGGCAGTGAATATGTATATGAGGTGAGCAGCTTGTCCGTACGGGTGGAAACCCTCCATGTAGGCGATTTTAGCATGAACTGTTATCTGGTGGAAAATACCGATACCCGGCAGTTGATTATTGTAGATCCCGGCGCGGATACGCGGCTGATTATGGCCGATATCGGCAGCCGCAAACCCGTCGCCGTTTTGCTAACGCACGGCCACTACGACCATATCGGCGCGGTGGATGCGCTGTGCAGCCATTACCACATCCCGGTGTACATCCACTCCGGCGACGTGCCCAAGCTGACCGATCCCGTGCGCAACGTGGGCATGCAGTTTGGCTGCGATGTGCATGTATCCACCAAGCCCATCGAAATTGCCGACCTGCAGGTGCTCTCCCTCGCGGGGCTGTCCATTACCGTCCTTCACACGCCCGGCCACAGCAAGGGCAGCGTATGCTACCTTCTGCCGGATAACGCCGGGCTGCTGTGCGGCGATACGCTGTTTAACGGCGGCTATGGCCGTTATGATTTTGACGACGGCGATTTTACAGAGCTGAAAAACAGCCTGCGCCGCATACTATACATGCACCCGAAGATGAAGGCGTATCCGGGGCACGGCCCGACGACTTTCGCCGGGAAGGACGACCCCAACGGGTTGAAATGATCAATGAAACTTTGCCTTCAAACGCCGCTGCCCCGTTTTGCTAACGAGCTGTACGATATTGTAAAGCTCTTTTGGCTTGTGGAAAACTTCGCCGTAGAGCCGACCGCTGCGCAAAGCACGGAGGATGTGAAAAAAGCGCAGTTCACCGCCAGCCCCGTCACCGCGGATATGGAAGTGCTGCGCCACGAGTTTGAAACGGTAGACGGCCTTTGGCGTTGCCGCTTTATCTTTCGCGGCGAAACCCTTATGCGCACCGCGCCTGCCGAAACGGCTGACGCTTTAGTAGAAAAACGGCAAAAAAAGCGGCTGTGCAAGCTGACCCTGTACGATCTGTGCAAGCGTCTTTCCGGTTCGCAGCCGCCCTGGGGTTCGCTTACCGGCATTCGCCCCACACGTCTTTTATATGCAAAGCTGGAAGAGGGTCTTTCTCTGCGCGAGGCTGCCAACGCCGTCGCGGAGGAGTTTGACGTATCCGCCGATAAAGCCGCGCTGCTTTCACGTATTGTAGCCGTACAACAGGCATTGCCCGCACCCGCCGAAACGGATGTGGACGTATACCTTTCCATTCCCTTTTGCCGCACACGCTGTGCGTATTGCTCGTTTCCGGGCGAGGCGCTAGGGTGCGGCAAGCAGGTAGCGCCTTATTTACAGGCTTTGTTTACCGAAATGGAGGCAACCGCGCGCCTGATGGAAGCACAGGGGCTTACGCTGCGCGCCCTGTACATCGGCGGCGGCACGCCTACCGCGCTGAGCGAGCCGGATTTCGCCATGCTGCTTTCGCGCGCCTGCGCGGTTTTTCCGTCCCCGATGGAGTTTACCGTAGAGGCGGGCCGCCCGGATACCATTACGCCGGGCAAACTGACCGCCATGCTGGCCTCCAGCGTACAGCGCATCAGCATCAACCCGCAAACCATGAACGATGCTACCCTGCGGCTAATCGGGCGCGACCATACCGCCGCGCAAACGGCGGAAGCGTTCCAGTTGGCGCGCAGCATGGGCTTTACCGATATTAATATGGATGTAATCGCCGGGCTGCCAGGCGAAACCACAGCCGATTTTGCCCGCACCATGGCCGCTGTGCGCGCCCTCGCGCCAGACAGCCTGACCGTGCATACTTTGGCACTCAAGCGTTCCAGCCGCCTGTGGGGTACGGATTTGGCAGGCAGCGATGTTGTCACCGAAATGGTGCGCCTTGGCGCCGAAACCGCAGGCGCGCTGCACCTTGCGCCGTATTACCTGTACCGCCAGAAATACATGGCCGGACAGCAGCAAAACGTAGGTTATGCCGCCAATAGCAAAGCCTGCCTGTATAATGTAGATATTATGGAAGAGAACCTGACCATCCTTGCCTGCGGCGCCGGCGCCATTAGCAAGCGGGTGTTTACCGATCGGGGGCTGCGCATCGAGCGCGCGCCAAACGTAAGCAATGTGGAGCAGTATATCAGCCGTGTGGACGAAATGATCGCCCGCAAAACGGCGCTTTTTGCCTGAATTTAAAAACGCGCACAGCGCATTAAATAGCATTTCCATAAGGCAAAGGAGGCTTTACACATGCCGGACACCCTACTCGTTGCTCTGGATCAGGGCACTACATCCAGCCGCGCCATTGTGTTTACCACACAGGGGCAGGTACTGGCGACGCATGCCATTGAGTTTACACAGCATTACCCCAAACCCGGTTGGGTGGAACACGACCCCGAGGATATTTTAAACAGCCAGATTACCGCGCTGCGTACCGCCGTGAAGCTAAGCGGCGCAGACGTGGGCGATATTGCCGCCATAGGCATTACCAACCAGCGGGAAACCACCCTGCTGTGGGATCGCGCTACCGGCGCGTGCCTGCATAACGCCATCGTATGGCAATGCCGCCGCAGCGCACCGTATGTGGAGCGCCTTGTGCGGGAAGGCAAAAGCGATAGTATCCGCCAGAAAACCGGACTAGCGCCGGATGCTTATTTCAGCGGTACCAAGCTGGCGTGGCTATTGGATCACTTGAACCTGCACGAGCGTGCAGAACGCGGCGAGCTGTGCTTTGGCACTGTGGATAGTTACCTTGCGTGGAATCTGGTAGAAGGCCGCCCGCATGTAACCGATGCAACCAACGCGTGCCGCACCATGCTATTTAACATTCATACCCAGCAGTGGGATGACGAGCTACTGTCCATGCTGAACATTCCCCGCGCACTTTTGCCTGAAGTAACGGACAGCGCGCATATTATCGGCAACCTGCGCAGCGAAATACTGGGCCGTCCCATTCCGGTGGCGGCGCTGGCGGGCGACCAACACGCGGCGCTGTTCGGGCAGGCGTGCTTTACGCCCGGCGCGGTAAAAAACACCTACGGTACCGGCTGCTTTATGCTGATGAACACAGGCGATACACCGGTGGTAAGCCACAACGGTCTGCTAACCACGCTGGCCTGGCGGCTGAACGGCCAGCCGACCTACGCGCTGGAGGGCAGCGTGTTTATGGGCGGGGCGACCGTGCAGTGGCTGCGCGACGAGCTGAAGCTGATAGAAACCAGCGCCGAAACCGAGCAGATTGCCCAAAGCATAGACGATACGGCAGGTGTGTTTTTGGTACCTGCCTTTACCGGCCTTGGCGCCCCCTACTGGGATATGTACAGTCGTGGCACCATCGTCGGTATGACCAGGGGCACAGGCCGGGCGCATATTGTGCGCGCCGCGCTGGAGGCTATCGCCTACCAGAGCGCCGACCTGTTCTTTGCCATGGCCGCGGATTTGGGCAGCCGCCCGCAGCAGATGAAGGTGGACGGCGGCGCGAGCGCCAACGGGTTTTTAATGCAGTTTCAAAGCGATATTCTGAGCATTCCGCTGGTGCGCCCTGTGATACTGGAGACCACCGCGCTTGGCGCGGCGCTGCTGGCGGGCATCGGCGCGGGGGTATATGCCAATAAGGAAGAAGCCATCGGCATGGTACAGCCGGACCTTACCTTTACCCCGCACATGAGCGAGTACGACCGCAACTTAGCGTTATATGGCTGGCACCGCGCCGTAGAGCGCTCCCGCGGCTGGGTGGAGCCAGCCAAGGAAAGCTGATTCCCAATCAACACCACCGGCTAAGCCGGTGGTATGCACCGCGCCTTCAAGGCGAATTTACTGGCTGCGTCTCAAGACGCACTGAACGATCTATCAATTGCAATGATTGCACTACTGCTCGTAAACAAGCCATCATCCATGCGTTTATGTTTTGGACGGCAAACAACTTGTCATTTGCTTCGCCCTACGTCTGAAAGCTAAAGCAATTCATTCTCACCAGCTCAGCTGGTGGATTTATTACGCTAAAGCTTGCATGAAAACACGCCTGCTACTTAGTAGCAGGCGTGTTTCTTATGCATCTGTTTTTCGTTATTCTCGGTGAACTATCATGGCTGCCGGAAAGAAAAAGCCCGGCGTTGAGGAAGAAAAAGCACCGCACCGGAACGCTATCGCCCTTACAGGCGCGGTGGATTTAAGTTTCACAACAAATGTGCTTGCGCAGACCTTGCATATTTCCTTGTTTTCATTATTACATATTATAATGCTGTTTTTAGGTTTAGCGGTGTTTTCTCACCCTTCGCTTACGGCGCGTTCGATCGGCAATTTTTCAATTTCCGAACGGATGCTTTCCATATCGATCAGGTGCATACCGGCCACATCCCGCAGTTCTGAGGCCACAAAGCGCGGCGACGCGATGACTTTAAAGCGTTTTCCGCGGGCACGCAGCAGCCGCAGCGCACGGTCAAAATCACCGTCTCCGCTTACCAATACGGCAATATCATAATTATCAATGGTATTAAACATATCCAGTACGATTTCAATATCCAAGTTGGCCTTTTGCCGGGTTTCTCCCGTAATCTGGTCATGTATGGTTTTAATCGGCTTGGTGACCAGCGAGTAACCCATGTAGGTCAGCGCATTTAAAAATCCTTGCTGCGAGGTTTCGGACAGGGCATCCTTCCCGATGTAGTAATATGCGTCCGTGATCTCTCCAAATCTTTCGCAATAGCGCAGAAGTTTTTTCGTATCCACAAACCAGTTCAAATCGTTTCTTTGCATATAAAAGAAATTGGCTCCATCCACAAAGATTGCTACACGAGGCATGAGCATTCCTCCTTTCTAAAAAATATCATACCACACATCAGTTACTTATGGAACTATTTTTCATCACATTGTTAAAATGATTTCATTTTCCATGTAACCAAAATGCCGCAATCCATTATTTGGTAACGAGTTCACGACTATATATATTATATAGATTATCTTCGTCCCCTATTTGAATGTTCGGCACTTTACAATGTTACATTTCATATTGTGTTCAAGGCTTCATTGCAACCGTTCTCCCTTTTACCCCATATCATGTAACCGCAGGATTCTTTATCCTTCCGCTTGCGCCGCGCTCCGGCTATAACGAACAGGAAAAATATTCCTTCCCAGCAAAAGCGAAAGCAGGCTAAACCGAGCCGGGTGCAGAAACATGCAGAAACAAGAAATAAAACCTTATCACAGGAGGAGGCCACGCCATGTCCACAGCAACGCTATCCCCGCAGCAGATAGAGGCGCTGCTTTCCCGCATGACCCTAGCGGAGAAAGCGGCACAAGTAATGCAGATACCCGCTAACATGTTCCCCGAAACCGAAACGGAAAACTGGGCGCGTACAGGCGCGGGCAGTTTTTTACATACGCTCGGCCCCGAGGCGGAAAAACTGCAGCGCATCGCCGTAAACGAATCCCGGCTGGGCATTCCGCTGCTGTTTGGCATCGATGCCGTGCGCGGACATGCGCTCAAGAACGGCGCGACTCTTTTCCCCTGTCCGCTGGCCATGGCCTGTACGTGGGACCCGCAGGCGTTGGAATCCGCCGGGCGCATCACCGCCCGCGAGGTCGCCGCCGATGGCCTGCACTGGACCTTTTCGCCGCTTTTGTGCGTCGCACGCGATTTACGCTGGGGCCGCGTGGATGAAACCTTCGGCGAAGCGCCCGCGCTGATCGGCGAGCTGGCCGCCGCCATGATCCGCGGTTATCAGGGTGATGATTTAACCGCGCCGGACAGCATACTGGCCTGCGCAAAGCACTATCTGGCCTACGGCGAAAGCCTCGGCGGCCGCGACTCGGTGGATGCGCCTATCTCCCTGCGGCTGGTGAGGCAGCTGTTTTTGCCGCCGTTTGCCAAAGCGGCACAGGCAGGCTGCGCCACATTCATGACGGCCTATTCCTCCGTGGATGGCGTTCCCCTGACAATTCACCATACGCTGCTAACCGATGTGCTAAAGAAAGAACTGGGTTTTGACGGCTTTGTCGTGACCGATTGGGATAACGTACGCTCGCTGGTTGAGCGCCAGCATGTATGCCCGTCCCTGCGTTCCGCCGCCGTGCAGGCACTTGCGGCAGGCAACGATATGTTTATGGCTACGCCCGATGCACGTGATGGATTGATTGCCGCCATGGAACTGGGCGAACTGGACGAAGCAGTGCTGGACGGCGCCGTTCGCCGTATTCTCACCGTCAAATCCAAATTGGGGCTGTTTACGCACAAGAAAACGGTCACCCTTTCTCCCAGCGCGCTGCACCAGCCGGACGCCGCCGTCAATCGCCGCATCCAGCAGGAAGCGCTGGTGCTGCTGCAAAACGATGGTACGCTGCCGCTGGCTGCCAAGCGCATTGCCGTAGTTGGCCCGGCCGCGGACGATGCCAATGCCATGCTGGGAGACTGGACCTATCTCAGCCACCCTGGCCCCGCGTTTGCCACCCCGGCGCTGATCCAGACAGTTACACCGCTTCAGGGTTTGCAGGCATTTACCGAAACCTGCGGCCTGCACATTACCACAGCGCGAGGCTGCGGGTTCCTAAGCCAAAGCGATACCGTTTCCCATCCCTACGGCGATCACCCCGGCATTGCAGCGGAGATAGAGCGGTTGCGCGGCGATTTGGATGTACCCGCCCTTACAGCTGCCTGCAAAGACGCGGACGTCATTGTCGCCTGCGTAGGCGATTGCCTGCTGCAAAACGGCGAGGGGCGCGACCGCGCCAATCTGGATTTATCCGGCGACCAGCAGGCCATGCTCAACGCCCTGCACGCCATGGGTAAACCGCTAGTCGTGGTGCTGGTAACGGGCAAACCGTTAACCGTGCCGTGGGTAAAAGCGAACGCTTCCGCCGTGGTGCAGGTATTTAACGGCGGTAAAACCTGCGGCCAGGCACTGGCGGAACTGCTGCTGGGCACTATTAACCCCTGCGGCAAGCTGCCCATCGCCTTTGCCGGCCACGTTGGGCAACAGCCCGTATACCACAACCAGCTGCCCGGCTGGCACAACGGCGACTATGAGGATATGCCCGCCCGGCCGCTGTACCCGTTCGGCTTCGGCCTTAGCTATACCGCTTACCGCTACGGCGACGCCTTCCTTTCCCAAACGGACGCGGGGCGTACCCTTACTGTACCGGTAACCAATGCTGGCGCGCGGGATGGCATAGAGATTGTTCAGGTGTATGCGCACCGCCCTGCCGTGGGGCGGATGACGCCCGTGAAAGAGCTGCTCACCTTTGCACGGGTAGCGCTTGCCGCCGGGGAGACGAAATACGTATGCCTGCCCATTCCGCAGGATGGGCTGTTGTCCGTACGGGACGATGGCAGCCGCGTGCTGGAAAAAGGCGAATATACGCTGATGGTCGGCCCCTCCTCACAGGATGAGGATTTGGAAAGCCTGTTTTTCACCGTCGGCTGATAGAAAAAGCCGTCGCTAAAGACACAGCCGTTTCCCGCAAAGTATAGCGTGGGAAGCGGCTGCATCTTTTGCCAATTATTCAGTTATATTCAGCGTCTGACGCTTTCACCGTCCGGGATGCATCTCCGTTTACACGGTGCGCCTGCGAATACATGACTTCTGCCGTCGGTATACCATTGCTGCCGGTGCCGCCTTGCTTGCCGGACTGCTTGCTGCTATCGCCTTTTCCGCTGCTTTTACACAAAATCCTCCCGCATTGGGGCGAAAACGTCAATCAGCACACCACCGCCGGGGCATACGCAGCCATGCACCTCGTCCGGGGCAAACGCCAGCGTATCGCCGGGGCGCACAGTAACCTCGCGCCCTTCCACCGTAAACACAAACTCGCCCTCCACCACATACGTACACTGCGTGTGGGGGTGGGTATGCGCGTCGCCCTTTGCGCCGGGCGCAAAACGCACTTCCACCATCATTTCCTGCGGCAGATACGCAAGCACCCTGCGTGTTACGCCGCCGCCCAGCTCCTGTACGGTCACATCCGTGTACCGCACCACTCTTGATTCCATACGCTGCGCCTCTTTCATTTTTCTGTTTGGTTGCACAGGTTCACTCCTGCATATTTTCAGCTTGTACCAAGGCATTCATCGCGCGGAAGCAATCAGCCGCCGCAGCACGCGGGCGCGTCCTGCACAGGCAGGCTTTCATCCACCGGCACAGGTTTCAGCCGGTTGTTGAGTATCGACAGCACCAGCAGCGCTGCTACGCCAATCAAAATGACGCTCATCCCGCCAAAAAAGCCGTAAGCATCCGCCAGCACCCCCACCAGCACCGGCATTAAAATGCCGCCGAGGAAGCCGATGGCCAGCAGCGTACTCAGCCCCATGGGGTAACGGTTGGTAATATAGCTGGCATCAGCAAAAATCATAGGGCAAATACCAGCCATGCAAAAGCCCAACCCCGCTACCGCCAGCGTGACCAGCCCGATCCGGTTGCCCAGTAGAAACAGCCCAAAAAACAGCGCAACACCGATGCTGTCAAGCATCATCAGCCGCTTTTGCGGCCACTTGCGCACCAGTGCTGCGTTGGTCAGCCGCCCCGCTAGTATCACACTCCACAGCAGGGTCGCCATCGCTTGGGAGTAGGTGGTCAGCGCGGTTTGCGCATCACCGCTCTGCGCGGCAAACTGCGCAAGCAGTAACGGTTTGTTTTGCAGGTAAGTCACCAGCCAGCCGTTAATGGCATATTCCACACATAGATAGAAAAACATCATCCCCGCCAGAATCATAAACGTGCGGTTTTTCAAAAAAACCATGCTCCGCTGGGTCACGTCTCTGCGATCCGGTTGATCATCCGGCAGTTGCAGCCGGGAAAAGTGAAAAGCCACAACCGCCCCCAGCACGGCAATCAACCCCGCCGCCGCGTACCAGCCCCCCAGCCGCCCCGCCAGCAAAAACACCAGCGGCGCCAAAATCGCGCCGACGGCAAAAACGCCATGCAGCAGGTTCAGCGCCGCCGGGCTGCCGCCCGTAGTCACATTCACAGTCGTGTTGTTAAAATTGCTAATGCTGCCCCGTCCAACGCCGGTAAACGCAAACCCGATCAGCAACCACAGGGGATTGCCGGAAACCAGCATCATGGCAAAGCCCGTTGCCGCCAGCGTAACGAGCATGGTGATGGATTTACGCTTTCCCAGCCACAGCGGCAACAGTCCGCTAAGAAAGCAGGCCAGCAAATTGCCGGCGGAATGGCCGGAAAGCATCAGCCCGGCCTGCGTATCCGTAAGGTGATACGTCGCTTTTAAATCCGGCAGGAGCGATCCCATCATCATCGTCATCAGGCCGTTAAAGAAAAACGCCAGAAAACACGCGCCGAGAATGCGGCGTGTACTTTTAGATAGGGCCATAAAAAAAGAAATCATTCGTAAGCACCTCTGTGCCGCGCACAGCAGCATGGCGGCTGTGCTGCAGCCGTTCCTCCCTTACGCCGTAACGCAGCCTTATCATACATACCGGAGGTTTTAGCACGCTGCGCCGGGTATATGCAATGGCAGCCATTAGCCATGGTATCGTACCGCTTCGTTACCAGGCACACAGTGTAAATTAACTTTTCCGCGCGGCGTTACAATGCCGTTGCGTATACCTGTTTCCTTACCGTTTCGCGCCATCTCCAATCGCCGAGGCACGAAACCGGTACCGGAGTTCATCATATCACACAACCGGTAAAAATCACAGTCATTTCCAGTCGGTCCCGGTTTCCCTTTCTTTTTCGCGGTAAGGTGCTCAACGCCTCCTGTTTTGCGGGCAAAACATGCCTGCCATCGAGGATTTTTCTCCATCTTTCCGCTCCAGTCCTCACTTTTTGCCGTCTCGCATATGTTTTTTCTAAAAAAGCAACAACCATTTATGAAATCACAGCTATCACGAAGATAGTTTTCCACATTTTAAGGAACCGCTTTCTTGATTTGTCCGCGTGCGACAGCACAATTTATAAACGCTTATATCCCTTATATTACAACGTTTTCGATAACTTTTTCGCGTCGTTCCGCCTTTGCTTCTAAATAGTTTTCCGCAATATTTCCACATTTGTTGCAGGAGTTATTCCTAAACAGGGCGAAAAAGTATACAAAAATGCGCCGCCATTTTTGACGGTCAAGGCGCCAGCGCGCATGACCGTATCCACCGGCGGCAATCCATTTGGGAAGGATGAGCGGAATGAATGTACTTGTCGGCCAGTCCGGAGGCCCCACTTCCGTAATCAACTCCAGCCTCGCAGGCGTTTTTCAGGCGGCGCAGCGGCGCGGCATCAAACACGTCTACGGCATGGTAAACGGAATTGCGGGCTTTCTGGATGGGAAAATCGTCGATCTGGCGGATTATTTGCAAGGCAACATGGAAATTGAACTTCTCAAGCGCACCCCCTCCTCTTTTCTGGGTTCCTGCCGCTTCAAGCTGCCGGACCCCTCCGTGGACGAAGCGATTTACAAACGCATTTTTAAACTACTGACGGATATGAACATCGGGCTCTTTTTTTACATCGGCGGCAACGACAGCATGGATACCATTATGCGGCTGTCCGATTATGCCGCCGTTATCCATAGCCCGATTCGCTTTATGGGCGTACCCAAAACCATCGATAACGACCTGCTGGAAACCGACCACACCCCCGGCTACGGCTCGGCGGCCAAATATATCGCCGTCGTCATGAAAGAGTTGATTCGCGACGCGACGGTATACGGCAGTAAGTACGTCACCATTGTGGAAACCATGGGCCGCAACGCGGGCTGGCTTACGGCGGCTGCGGCACTGGCCAAAGGCGACGACTGCGAAGGCGTGGATATGATCTGCCTGCCGGAAGTTCCCTTTAACGTGGAATATTTTATTGATAAGGTTGCGCAGATGCAAAAGAAGCGTGCCAGCATCGTTATTGCCGTTTCCGAAGGCGTAAAGCTGGCGGACGGGCGGTATGTCTGCCTCCTTTCGGATGACGAACGCCGCGTGGATGCTTTCGGGCATACCAACCTAACCGGCACAGCGCGCTATTTAGCCAACCATGTGGCGCAAGCGCTGCCCACCAAAACCCGCTGCATCGAGCTTTCCACCCTGCAGCGCTGCGCAAGTCATATGACCAGCCGCACCGATATTACCGAAGCCTATCAGGTCGGCGGTGCAGCCGTAAAGGCCGCCTTTGAAGGCCATACCAGCGAAATGGTCGGCATTCGCCGCATCTCCGACGATCCTTACCAGTACATTACCGAAATGGTGGATGTGCATTACGTCGCCAATCTGGAAAAGAAAGTGCCGCTTTCCTGGGTAAACGACGACCGCACCGATATGCTGCCCGCCTTCCACTGTTACGCCCGGCCGTTGATACAGGCGGAGCTGTCCCCTATTTATATCGATGGGCTGGTACGCCACATTCACAGGTAAACGGCTCCGCCCGGTTTTCTCCCTTGCGGCGTCTTTTTTCATTAACGCCGCAAGGTTTTTATGATTATGGGCTGATTGCGCCTCTTTCCGGCAGCAGCGCAAAGCCAACACATTTTCCCGCGGCTTTGGCTGCACGCCGGCTTTTACCGGTGTTTTTTCCGCATCCGGCAGGCGGCTATTCCCTTTGCAAGGCAAGAAAACGCTTTACGGATATTTCCGCAACAGGTATAATATAATAAATCTCTTTTCCCCGGACGTTTGACGGCGTGCAGTATATCGTAGCCGCCGCCTTTTCCCACCGTCCCGAAAGGCTGCCGCAGCCTTTTTGTATCCGTTCTTACCGTTACACGTTTTAGTCGTCCGCAAGGCACAGTGCCGCCGCAGGCAAGCGCCGATTCTTACGTTTCAAGCCTTTTCACCCACTTGCAACGCAGGAGATGAACACGATGAAGATACTGCTTACAGGCTTACTGCCTTCCTCCGCCAAAGATATTTGCGCCCGGTTGGTCCGGGAAGGGCATCAGGTATCGGTAATGGGGCACATCCGCTACCCCGAAAGCCTGAAATCCCCCGATGTTACCGTGCACGAAAATCTGCTGGGGCAAAAAAAGCTGACGGCTTTTATGGATGCATCCCGTTTTCAGGCGATCGTGTTCTTTTTTGCCTATCAAAGCGAAGACGTTTACGAGTATGGCTCCACGCAGGGCGCGCTGCTGGACGATTTATTCGCCCTGCAAAACGCTGTGGCCGGTCAGGGCGTAGAGCACTTTATTCTGGTTACGGACCGCCGCGTATTCGGGCAGGCGCAGGAGTGCCGCGAGGACGAAATTCCCTTCCCCGATACGCCCACAGGCGTGCTGATCAAAGCCGCGGAGGATTGCCTGCGCTGCTGCGGCAAGAACTATCTGCTCATTCGCGTTACCAGCCTGTACGCGCAGGACGACGAAGACAGTTTTTTTGCCTATGTCAACCGCTGTGCGCAAAATAATCGTGTTTTCCACATGAACGGCTCGCCAGAGTCCGAGTGTGATTTTCTGCATGCCGACGATTTTGGCATGTTTCTCAGTCAGGCGCTGGAGCAGCAGCTTTCCGGCGTGGTGCACGTAGGGTATGGCGTAGTTTACGCCTATCAGGACGTGGTGTCCCTTTTACTGCGTGCGCTCCCCCGCCTGCAGGTGGATTATGTGGAAACACACGGCAGCACCAAAACGCTGAAGCTGCACCGCATCATCACGCTGGACTGGGTACCCCGGCATCATTTTGTGGAAGAAACGCCGGATTTGCTGCGGGCTTCCATCGCCCCGAAACGCAAACCCTTTTACACCCGCATCCATTCCATCGCCAGCAACCGGCTGGGCAAAGCATGGCCGTGGATCGAGCTGATTTTGTTCGGGTGTCTGGCCTGGTGGTTCAGCAGTATTGTAGAAAGCAACGCTGCGCTGCGCTTTATGGATTTCTGGCTGCTTTATGTTATCCTCGCGGGCACCATGTACGGCGGCGCCATGGGTACCGTTGCCGCGCTGATCGCCTTTGCCACCTATGTGTTTGACTGGATGGCCGCGGGCAACCAGCTGTATATGCTGTTTTATAATGTAGATAACTGGCTGATTCCGGTTAGCTACCTGCTGGCCGGGTCGATGTTTGGCTATATTCACGATAGTCAGCTGGAAAAGATCACCACGCTGGAAAGCGAAAAGAAAAACCGCGATGCAGAGACGCAGTTTATTAAAAGCATGTACGATCAGGCTTACAGCGATCGTAACCGCCTGCTGGAACAGGTGGTAAGCTACCGCGACAGTTACGGCCGCATTTACCAGATCACCCGGGAGCTGGATACCATGCAACCCGAGCAGGTGTTTCTGTCCACCCTGAATGTATTGGAGGATACGCTGCAAAATCACTCCGTGGCGATTTACGCACGCAAGGGAAACCTGTCGTTTGCGCGGTTGATTATCCACTCCCGCTCCATGAAGAACGTACCGCGCTCAATGGATATGGACCGGTATCCACTTTTGAAGGATGCACTCAATGCGCACGAGCTGTTTGTAAACACCACACTGGAACCGGCCTACCCCGCCTATGCCGCCCCGATTTACGATGAAAAAGAGGGCCTTGCCACCATTATGCTGTGGGATGTGCCTTTTGAAAAACAAACGCTTTATTTTGAAAACCTGCTTAACGTTATCGCCGGGTTGGTACAGTCCTCGCTGATCCGGGCGCTGAAATTTTTCAACACGTCCGGCGAAATGTATCTGGAAGATACCCACCTGCTCAACGACCGGGCGTTCCGCTCGGCGCTGGGCGTTTACCAAAGTATGCGCCGCAGCCGTACCGGCAATTACCTGCTGGTGCGCCTGCATGCCGAGCGTACGCTTTCCCAGGAGGAGTTTGACCAGCGCATCAGCCGGGCGACACGCTCCACCGATTTGGCGGGACGCCTGAACGATCAGGGGTATTACGTACTTTTCCCACAGGCGGGCACGGAGAACCTTTCTCAAATCAACGACCGTTTCCTGCGTGAGGGCATCCGCTGCGAAGTGATTTCGCAGGAGGTTGCCTATGGCTGAGCAGCACGTATGGCTTTTCCTGCTGGCCGTGCATTTGCTGCTAACGGCGCTGGTCGTGCTGCGCGCGCCCAAAGCCAGCCGCGTCAGCAAGTGGGCGCTATACCTGTTTATGGCGCTTTTACCGGGCTTCGGGCTGGCGGCGGGGTGGCATATGCTGCATCCGCCCGCGGGCGAACCCGCCGAGGGCGAGTGGCTCAATCATAATCAAGATATGCACGAGGATTTAATCGCCTGGTCGTCCCAATCGGCCGAGGTGGTGCCCGTGGAAGAAGCTTTGCTGATCAACGACCCGCGCAAGCGCCGCGTGATGATGATGAACATGCTGCGCGCGGACCCAAAAAAGTATAAGGACATTCTTTTTGTCGCCCGCTTTAATGACGACCCCGAAACCGCGCATTACGCCACCGCAACCCTGATGGAGATGCAGCGGCAATTGCAAATTGAGATACAGCGCAACCAGCAGTTAGTAAAAACCAGCCCGGGAGACGAATCCTTTTGGAGCGCTTATATCGAAACCCTCAGCGAATCCTGCCGCAGCGGCTTCATCGAGGGGCAAGCGCTCCGGCGGGATCGGGTCGTGCTGGCGGGCGCACTGGAAGCAGCGCTGGCAAAATGGGAAAAGCCGGAATGGCTCAGCATTGCGGTACAAAACTATCTGGCTTTGGAGCAGGCGCCGGAAGCGCGCGCCGCCGCCGGGCGGATGCTAACCAAATGGCCATATGACGAACGCGCCTGGTTGGAAATGATGCGCGT
This sequence comes from Candidatus Limiplasma sp., assembly GCA_963675655.1. Taxonomy (GTDB): domain Bacteria; phylum Bacillota; class Clostridia; order Christensenellales; family Aristaeellaceae; genus CAXXOK01. The sequence continues at coordinate 1,719,486 of OY776489.1, read as the reverse complement.
ATGCGTGCAAACCCACGATCAAACCGGCATGCAAACACTCCTGCAGCACGCGCAAACCACCCCGATTGACTGGACCAGCGCGGGGCAGGAGCGACTGAAATACTGGGCGGGAAGACTATCATGAATAAACGCGTAGTAAACAACATCATCCGGCCGCTGGCGATCATGCTGATTTTGCTAATCGCCATCCTGCTGGCCAATAAAGGCATTCCGCTACAGGTGCGTCCCGCGCTGTTGGATTATCTTACCACGGATGCCACCAGCACGCAGGCGCAGGCGAACGAGCAGGACGCCGCCATTTTGGTCGCTTATGACGAGGGCGTCGATACCGAAGCTGCCTGCGCCATCGCCGTAACCGGCGCGCTGGACCAGATGCACCTTGCGTGGCGGCATGTAACGCTGGATTCCGCACTGCCGCAGGCGCTGGAGGGCGCTGCCGTACTGCTGGTGTGCTCGCAGGACCTTACCCCCACCATTTCTTATGCTAAAACCCTGATGGATTGGGTTTCCGGCGGCGGGCGGCTGGGGCTGATGATGATGCTCCAAAACAACGATGCGTACCGGGTGTACAGCCACAAGCTGGGCATTACCGAAAGCTCGGGGCAGTACCACAGCTATACCTCGCTGCGGCTGGTATCCGATGAGATTCCCCTGTGGAACAACGAGCAGGTGTATGCCTCGGACGGGGCGATTACCGACTATGCGCTTACCGTACGGTTGGAGGACGACTGCAACGTACATATTGAAACGACCGATGAATACCCCGTACCGCTGCTGTGGACCCATGGCATCGGCGATGGCCGCGTGTTGGTGAACAATAACGCGCTGATCCAGAAAAAAGACAGCCGCGGCTTTGCCTTAAACGCCTATCTGCTGCTCACGGATACAGTCGTTTACCCCATCATCAACGCCGGTATGGTCTTTATCGACGATTTTCCCGCTCCCCAGCCGGAGGGCACCGACGAGGCGCTGCTGGCGGAATACGGCTATAATATCAAAGGCTTTTTCCGCAACCACTGGTGGCCGGATATGAAGGTGCTGGCCCTGTCCTACGGGCTTCGGTACACCGGCGTGCTGATTGAAACCTATAACGATACCGTTACCGCCCCGTTTGACCCCGACGCCAAGGAAGATACGCTCATTCGCTATTATATGTCCGAGCTGCTGCAATCCGGCGGCGAGGTGGGGCTGCACGGTTATAACCATATGCCGCTGTGTCTGGATGGTTTTGTGTATAACGGCGAAGGCTACCAGACCTGGCACGATACCGCATCCATGGCGGCCAGCCTTAAGGAGCTTACGCGGTACGCCTCCAAATTTTTAACCAATACCGCCTATCAAACCTATGTGCCCCCCTCCAACTATCTGAGTGACGAGGGCAAAGCGACCCTGCTGGCAACGCTGCCCAACATCCGCACCGTTTCGGGCGTATACTTTCCAGAAGTGGATACCAATTCGCTGGTGCAGGAGTTTTGCGAGGAGCAGGACGGCTCCATCTCGGTACCCCGCATCTCCTCCGGGTTTATCCTGAACGGGTACAACCATATGATGCTCGCGCAGGAATTGATGCTGCACGGCGTATTTTCGCACTTTGTCCATCCCGACGACGTGCTGGATTCCGACCGCGGCGCCGCCGAAGGCTGGGACGCCATGTGCGAAAGTTTTTCCAATTTGATTGAGCAGATCAGCCAGACCTATCCGCAGCTGCGCTGGTCTACCGCTTCCGAAGGCGCAGCCGCCGTGCAACGGTACGACCGTTTGCAGCTTTCGACTACCGAAACGGAAACCGGGTTATCCATTTCGCTTTCAAATTTCTATGACGAAGCGTGGCTGGCGATGAAAACACCGCACGCTGTAAAAGCAGTGGAAAACGGCGAATGCTTTGCCATTGACGATCATTTTTACTGGATTCGCGCGGATGGCGAGCATATCAATATTATATGGGAGGACGGCACATGAAAATTTGTGTGGTTTGCGAAGGCAGCTATCCCTTCGTAGCCGGCGGCGTATCCTCCTGGCTGCAAGGGCTTATGCAGGGCATGCCCCAGCACACGTTCATCGTCTGGGCCATCGGCGCGCAAAAGAAGCAGCGCGGCAAGTACGCCTACAAACTGCCCCCCAACGTCGCCGAGGTGCGCGAGGTGTTTTTGGATGAGGTGATGGACAAGCAAACCTCCCGGCGCAAGCATCCCTTCAAGCTGAACGCGGAGCAGAAAAACGCGCTGCGCCACCTGTTCAGCTGCGATGCGCCGGATTGGCCCGTGCTGTTTTCCCTGTTCGAGCGTAGCCGCAAGCGCAATCTGGAGTTTCTGACCAGCGTGGATTTTTTAAACCTGCTTGGAGACATCAGCCTGAAGGATTATCCCTACGTCGGCTTTACCGATTATTTATGGACCGTGCGTTCCATGTTCCTGCCCCTTTTATACCTGATGGGTGAAACGCCGCCGCAGGCTGATTTGTACTATTCCGTTTCCGCCGGTTATGCCGGCGTGCTGGGCGTTATGGCCGCCTCCCGCAACAACCGCCCGTTTATGCTGACCGAGCACGGCATTTATACCCGTGAGCGGGAGGAGGAAATACTGCGCACCAACTGGGTGCCCCCGCATTTTAAGGATTTGTGGATTAACATGTTTTACATGTTCACCCGCTGCGCCTACCGCTATGCAACGCGCGTGACCAGCCTGTATTACCAGTCCAGCCTGATCCAGCAGGAAATCGGCTGTTCGGCGGAAAAATGCGTCGTCATTCCCAACGGGGTTCGGTATGATTTATTTGCCGGCGTGCCCCCCAAAGCGCCGGACGGCTTTGTGGATATTGCTGCCGTGGTGCGCATAGCGCCGATCAAGGATATTAAAACCATGCTCTACGCCTTCTCGCTGGCGTGCGCCGACAACGATCATCTGCGGCTGCACATCCTCGGCCCGACCGACGAGGACGAGGAGTATTACGAGGAGTGCCTGCGCGTACAGGAGGATTTAGACCTGACCAACGTACATTTTACCGGCCGCGTGGATGTGCGGGAGTATCTGGCAAAGATCGATTTCACCCTGCTTACCAGTATTTCCGAAGGGCAGCCGCTGGCTGTGCTGGAAGCCATGGCGGCAGGCCGTCCGGCGGTAACGACCGACGTGGGCAGCTGCCGGGAACTGCTTTTCGGCAACAACGACGATTTTGGCCAGGCGGGCATTTGCGTGCCGGTGATGCACCAAAGCGCGCTTTCCGACGCGATTCTCACTCTGGCGGACGAGCCCGCCCTGCGTACCCGCATGGGGCAGGCTGGGAAAAAGCGCGTAGCCGCGGGATACGGCTACGATACCATGCTCAGCCGCTACGAGCACGAGTTTCAAACCGCGCATATCGCGCAGCAGGAGGCATAAGGCATGGCAGGAATCGGTTTTGAACTGAAAAAACTGTTCGTAGGCCGCGGCGCGCTGCACAAGATGCGCGCATACGCCTATGCCAGCATCGTTTGCAGCGGCACCATGCTGCTGGCCGTAATCCTGCTGATCGGCATCCAGCAGCTGGCCATGCTCGCGGGCGCTACGGAAAGCCAGCGGGAAGTGCTCGTTTCCATGATTGTCTATGCCACGCTGTTTTCGCTGCTGCTGACCGCCACCATCCAAACGCTCATCTCCCGGTATGTGTCAGACATGTTTTACCGGGAAGCGTTTCACCGCATCATGCCCTCGCTGCTGGGAGCGTCGCTGCTTTTGATGGTGCCGGGCGGCATCGGCTACGGGTATATGCTCTACACCATACCGTCCATCCCAATCATCGACCGGGTGCTGGACTGGATTTTGTTTATCGAGCTGATTCCCGTTTGGCTGCAAATGGCGTACATGACAGCCATCAAGGATTACCGCCGTATCCTGCTGGTCTTTGCCATCGGCGTTGGGGTTGCGCTGCTGCTGGGCACCGTACTGATCGTAAGCGGGGTTTCGGCGCAGACGGCGCTGCTACTAGCCATGGTAACGGGCTACGGCATTATGCTGGCTGGGTTTACGCGGGTATTGCTGCGCTACTTCCCTGTCGGTTCCGGCAGCGTGTTTGCCTTTATCGAGTGGTTCAGCCGCGCGCCGGAGCTGGTGCCCATCGGGTTTTTAAGCATGGCGGGCGTGTTTGTGCACATGGTGGTCATGTGGTTCAGCCCTCTGGGGGATGTGGTCGTCGGGCCGCTGCGCCATGCCTCCACGTTTGACGCGGCGCTGTTTGCGGCGTTTCTGGTCACCGTGCCCGCCAATGTGAGCTTCGTCGTCTCGGTGGAGGTAAACTTCTATCAAAAGTACCGCAAGTACTTTGGCACCATCAACGACGGCGGTACGCTGGCGCAGCTGAACATCGCGCGTGTCAGCATGTACACCGTGCTTAAGCAGGAAGTGTTTAAGCTTGCGCAGATCCAAATTTTCGTCTTGGTTGTCTATATTATTTTCATGCGTTATCTGCTGGAAACCATCGGGTTTACCGCCGATATGGTCGCCATGTTCCAGGTGATGAGCATCGGGTACAGCGCGTATGCCATCGGTAACAGCGTCATGCTGCTACAATTGTATTTTGACGATCGCAAGGGCGCGCTGCTCAGTTGCGCGGTGTTTTTCACCGTCAATCTGGTCGTAAGCCTGTGGACGCGCACCCACTCGCCGCTGTATTACGGGCTGGGCATTGTCGCGGGCGGACTGGCGATGTATCTGGCCGCGCTACCCAAGCTGCTGCGCTATGTAAAGAACATCGATTACCATGTCTTTAGCGCGCAGCCGATTCTGGCGCGGCAAAACGCCGGGTTCTGGACCCGCTTTGCCACGTTGCTGGACAGGCGCGCGGTCAGGAAAACCGGAGAAACGCTTACTAACAGGAGGGAAACGTCATTATGAAACGGAAGCGTTCCTTAGCGGCGCTGCTGGCCGCCTGCCTGCTGCTGACGGGCTGCGCCCAGCAGGCCGATACAACCGGCGAAACAGCCGCGCCTGCCCAACGTGCAGTCGCCAAGGCGGAAACGGCGGATATTAACACCCTCGCCTTGCAGGACGATCCTGCCTTATACGCCGAATACGACCCTACGGATGTGGTTTGTTTTTACCTGACCATCCGCAAGGGCAGCGCCGCCGACGGCACGGATAACACCTTTGCACAGGTTAATACGTACCGCAACACGCAGGGGATGACCAATGTCGAAAAAATCCTCACCACGGCGCTGTTTCAGGTCGGCGACGAGACAGGCCCCCTGTCTGGCGAAGTCGGCTTCAGCGATTACGCTGCAAACGCCTCGCTCAACGTGCGCGGGCGCACCAGCACAGGCTATCCGCAAAAATCCTACCGCCTTACGCTGTATAGCAGCGCCGGTCTCTGGCGCGGCCAGCGGGCGATTGCCATTAACAAGCATCCCGGCGATCCGACGCGGCTACGCAACATACTGTTTTTTAGCCTCCTGCAGGACGTACCCGGCATGACCAGCCTGCGCACGCAGTTTGTACACGTATACGTAAAGGATGAAACCGCCGACGTGCCAGAAACCGCTTTTACCGATTACGGCCTGTTTACACAGGTAGAACTGCCAAACAGCCGCTACCTGCGCAACCACAGCCTCAGCCAAAACGGCAACCTGTATAAAGCCAATATTTGCGAAATGTATCGCTATGCCGACCAGCTGAAGCTGGCAACCGACCCGGATTACGATTTGGACACCTTCAGCGAAATACTGGAGCCCAAAACCGGGCAGGACCATACCAAGCTGCTCGCCATGCTGGACGCGGTAAATGATTACAGCATCCCCATCGAGGATGTGATCAGCCATTATTTTAATCTGGATAACCTTACCAGCTACCTTGCCTATAATATCCTGATGGGCAACCCGGACAGCAACGCCCAGAACTATCTGCTTTACAGCCCTGTTAACAGCTCCACATGGTATTACCTCTGCTGGGACGGCGATGGCTGCCTTTCCTACTCCGAGGATGAGATACTGCAAAACGCGTGGACAGAGGGTGAGTGGACCAAAGGAATATCCGATTATTGGAGCGTGGTGCTCTTTAACCGTATGCTGCGCGTGGAGAAATACCGCGCTGCGTTGACCGCAAAGGTAGCGCTGCTGCATACGCAGATTACGCCGGAAAAAATCGCCTCGTTGATTACGCAGTACCGTACCGTGGTGGACGCCTATACCACCGTAATGCCCGACACCATCAACATGCAGGTACCTGCCGATACACTGGAGGAAATATATAATCAGCTTCCCTACGATACCGATACGGCGTACCAGTACTACATAGACTCGCTCAAAAAGCCCATGCCGTTCTATCTGGCCGATATTGAAACCGGCGATGCAGGCTTACAGATCGCGTGGAACGCCTCCTACGATTTTAACGGCGAGTTTATCGCCTACGATGTGCAAATCGCTACCGACTGGACGTTTGACGCTTCCACCCTTGTATGGGAAAGCAAAAACCAGCTGGCAACCGAAGCCGCAGCCCCCATGCTGCCCGCGGGCACATACTACTGGCGCGTCATTGCCACAAACGAAAGCGGCTACACCCAAGCGGCCTTTGACCAGGTAGAAACCGCCACTGGCGTACACACGGGTATGCGCATGTTTACCGTTTTGACGGATGGAACGGTGGTGAACGCCATATGAGCAGGCAGGGGTACCGCCACGAGCTGAAATACCTTATTAACCATCCGGATTGGGCGCTGCTGCGCATGCGTCTGTCCACGCTGATGGTACCGGACCCCAATGCCGGGCCGACCGGCGAATATACCGTGCGCAGCTTGTATTTTGACGATTACCGGCAAACCGCTTATCACGATAAGGAGCAGGGCGTGCTAACGCGGTGCAAGTACCGCATCCGCGTATACAACTGCTCCAGCCGCAGTATCCGGCTGGAACGCAAAACCAAGTACGGCCAGTACATCCACAAGGAAAGCGCGCCCATGACCCTGCGGCAAGTGGGCTGTGTACTGGACGGCGAATACGAAGCCCTGCTGGAAGGCGACCATACCCTGCTCAAGGAATTTTATTTCGAGTGCACATCCAACCTGATGCGCCCGCGCGTGATGGTGGATTATGACCGCGAGCCGTTCATTATGGAGGCGGGCGATGTGCGCATCACCTTTGATAAGCACGTGCGCGCGGGGCTGGGAACGTTTTCGCTGCTCGATCCCGGGCTGCCGACCTGCGATGTGATCCCGGGGGATAAAATGATCCTCGAAGTGAAATTTACGGCATTCCTGCCCGGAATAATCCGGCAATTGCTGCCGCTGGGCGCAAGCGACTTCACGGCGGCATCCAAGTACGTGCTCTGCTACGACGCCGCGGTCAAAGATACATCCATATTGCAAACGGAGGGATTTCCATGGACAGCACATTGAGTTTTCAGGATATTTTCAAGCAATCATTTCTGGATAGCGGTTCCTTTCTGCAAGGCTTCACCACGCAAAGCTTTTTGGAATCTGCCGCCTATCTGATCCTTTCCCTGCTGATCGGGCTATTTCTGTACGCGCTGTACCGCGGCACGTACGCGGGGGTCGTGTACAGCCGCACATTCGCCGTTACGCTCATCGGTATGACGGTGCTTACCTGCGGCATCATCGTCACCATCCAGTCCAACATTACGCTGTCGCTGGGCATGGTGGGCGCATTATCCATCGTGCGTTACCGCACGGCCATCAAGGACCCGATGGATCTGCTCTACCTATTCTGGGCGGTCGCATCCGGCATTGCGGTCGGCGCGGGCATGTTCCTGGTGGCGCTGGCGATACTGGTGATTATGACCCTCATTCTGCTGGTTTTCAAACGCCGCAAATCCCCGCGGGAAGAGCTGTACATTCTGCTGGTGCACTATAATCAGGACGGTATGGACGAGGTGATCCGCCGGGTACTGGGCACACGCCCGTATAAAATCAAGTCCAAAACACTGCGCAAGCACGATGTGGAAATGGCGGTGGAAGTACGCGTAAAACGCGGCGGCCTCGCCTTTGTGGATACGCTTCGCAACATGGAAGGCATTGTGGATTTAACCATGGTGCAGTACAGCGGCGACTACGTCGACTAAAAGGAACCGTTATGCGTAAATTGCTCATTCTGCTGGCTCTGCTATGTTTTTTGCCCATGTCCGCACAGGCCGCAACCGTTACGGCCACCTATGCAGACGGCGGGCAGCCGCTTTTAAACCCCTATATCGGCTGCGCCACATGGGCCAATAATGCTAAAGAGCGTCAACAGCCCTTCACACTGGTGTACGCCAATCTCCGCTGGGCCGACTTTGAGCCGGAGCCCGGCGTGTATGATTTTGCCTCTTTTGAGGAAGAAAATCATTTCACGCTGTGGAAAGAGCAGGGAAAGCACCTGATTATCCGGTTTGTGATGGATGTGCCGGGGAGCAAGAAGCATCTGGATATTCCCCAGTGGCTGTATGAGCAAACGAAGGACGGTAAGTATTATAACGTTTCCTATGGGCGGGGCTACTGCCCGGATTATACCAACAAAACGCTGATTGCCGCGCACCGGCGCGCCATCGCGGCGCTGGGCGAACGCTACGACAGCGATCCCTTTGTGGCGTATATCGAGCTGGGCTCGCTGGGGCACTGGGGCGAATGGCACGTGCATACCAATGCCGGAACTATGCCTGCGGCAGCGGTGCGCGATGCTTATGCCAGCGCCTATACCGATGTTTTTAGCAACGTAAAATTAATGATGCGCCGCCCCTTCCGCTTTACCAAGACAAACGGGCTGGGGCTGTATAACGATACATCGGGCGACCCGGATGCCACAGAAACATGGCTTACGTGGATTGCGCAAGGCGGCGTATATAACGAAACCGGAGAGGAAGACGCGCTTGTGTCCATGCAAAGCAGCTGGCAGACCGCGCCAATCGGCGGCGAGCTGGCAACCGTGCTGGATATCCCCACCGCGCTGGGCAGTGAGCTTACCCAAACGCTTTCGTTGTTTACCCGTTCCCACACCAGCTGGATCGGGCCGGGCAGTTTTGTATATGTGGAAAAAGACGGCGCACAGCAGGCGGGGCTGAACCAGCTGCTCTCCACGCTGGGGTACCGTTTGCGGGTATCGGCCGCCTCGGTCACCCTGTCGGATTCGTCGGCTACGCTGTCCTTCACATGGGAAAACAGCGGCAACGCGCCTTTTTATTTCGGGTGGACGCCCGCTATCCGCCTGCAAGGCGACAGTACGGATGCACAGATCATCCCCCTTTCGCTGGATCTGCTGACGGTGCTTCCGGAAGCCCCCAAAACCGTCAGCCTTTCGCTGCCGGCTACGCCGGGCGCTGCTTTCACCGTCTCGGCAGGAATCCTCGACCCGCAAACCGGCGAACCGGGCGTTGCGCTGGCGATGGATGTGCCGGAGGACGGCGGCTGGTACCAGCTGCTTACAGTGACGCCGTGACCGCTTCCCAATAGCATGCAGGAGAATGTACACCCCGGCGCGAAACACTGGGTATCACCGGCGGGCAGTCCATACGGGTGTCCGCTGTAAACCGGGAGATAGCATGAGTATATTTGATATTCTGGGGCCTGTTATGGTGGGTCCGTCCAGCTCCCATACGGCCGGTGCGGTACGCATCGGCTATATTACACGCAAGCTGCTGGGCGAGCCTCCTGTTTCGGCCGAAATTTACATGCACGGTTCCTTTGCCGCTACCGGCAAAGGGCACGGCACCGACAAGGCCATCGTTGCGGGTTTACTGGGCATGAAGCCCGATGATGAGCGTATACCAAGCAGCCTTGCCATTGCCAAAGCCGAGTCGCTTTGCGTATCGTTCGGGGTCATCGAACTGGCCAACCGGCACCCGAATACCGCGCTCATTCGTGCAGTCGGACAGGGCGGGCGGCGCATCGAAGTCATCGCGTCCTCGGTCGGCGGCGGCAAGGTGAAAATCGTCAAAATCGATCAGCAGGACGCCAACATTTCGGGCGAGTACCCCACGCTGATTATCCATAACCTCGATCAGCCCGGCCATGTTGCCGAGGTCACCTCGGCGCTGTTTAACCGGGCGATCAACATCGCCACCATGCAGCTGTACCGCGACGTGCGCGGCGGCTATGCCGTGATGGTGCTGGAAACCGACGAGCCGGTGCCCCCGGATGTGATTGCCATGCTGGCGGGCATTAAGGGCATTTTAAAAATAACCTACCTGAACATTGAGGAGTAACGGCATCCCAACCGTTGGGAAATAAGCCGGGGAGAAATGGCACATGGCTTTTGCATCCATCCAGGAAATGCTTACCGAGCAAGCGCAAAGCGGCGCGGCTTTATGGACGCTGATTTTGGAAAATGATTTAAAGGAACGCCAAAGCAAGCGGGAGGATTCGCTGTACCGCATGAACGCGCTTTGGCAGGAAATGCGCGGCGCATCCACGCGGTATAACGGCGATCTGCGATCAGTCAGCGGTATGGTCGGGGGCGATGGAGCACGCATGCAGCAGGCGGTGGACGAAGGCACCGCTATCAGCGGCGCCTTCAGCGGCAAAATCATTGCGCGGGCGCTGCAAATGGCTGAATCCAACGCCTGTATGAAGCGCATCGTCGCCGCGCCCACCGCAGGCTCTTGCGGGGTGCTGCCCGCCGTGCTTTTAACCTTTCAGGAAGAGCACCACACACCGGATGCGCAAATGGTAGAGGCGCTATATGTGGCCGCAGGCTTTGGCGAAATCATCGCCAGCCGCGCTTCCATTTCTGGAGCTGCGGGCGGCTGCCAAGCAGAAATCGGCTCGGCATCCGCCATGACGGCGGCAGCGCTGGTATGCCTGCGCGGCGGCAGCGCAGCGCAGATGGCCGCTTCCGTCGGCTTTGCACTGCAAAACCTGCTGGGGCTGGTTTGCGATCCGGTTGCCGGGCTGGTGGAGGTACCCTGCGTAAAGCGCAACGTCATCGGGGCGCTCAACGCCGTCGCTTGCGCGGATATGGCGCTTGCAGGCATCCACAGCATCATCCCGCCGGACGAGGTGATCGACGCTATGCGTAAAGTGGGCGACAGCATGCCCGAATCCTTAAAGGAAACCGGGCTGGGTGGGCTTGCGGCGTCGCCGACCGGAAAACAGATCACAAGGGAGCTGACCGGCAAAGCTACCTGATATTGATAAACGAATACGCTACGGATTGATAGCATCAAACAGCCCCCGCCCTTGCACAACGGCAAGGACGGGGGCTGTTTGCTTGGGTTGTTTCAATGTCCATCATCCGCAAACGGCGTTGGCGCGTACAACGAGCATTCGCTTTCCGTTGCGAAGGAAACGAGCATAATCACCGTTCCCGCCAATCGCTGTATTGCAAAAAGTTGCCCGTTTACCTGCAGCAGGCAAGCGTACTGCCGATCAGGTTTCTTCTGCTTCCGGCAGGCCCAGCTTCCACAATGGGATTATCAGCAGCAACGCAATCACCGTCAGCCCAAGGTTGAGGGTAAAAGGCAGTGCGCGATCCACCTCCGCCAATACCCCGGCGATGGTGCTCAGCGGCGCGGTAATCAGCATGCACAGCGCGTAGAAAAACCCCAGCATTCGCGCCCGCTCTTCCCGGTCTATATTCACCATTTGCAGCGAGGTTGTCAGCGGGTTGAGCATACTCAGCGCCAGCGCCTCCATGACCACCGTAAGCGCCACCAGCGCATATGCCCCCTCCGGCATGACAAGCATCAATACTTCCTGCCCTGCAAACAGCAAAAGACCCAGCACTACGGGGTTACGGAAACGCCGCAAGTCCAGCCGGGGCACGATGACGAAATAGCACCCCAGCATCAACAGCGTTTTTACCGTGGAAAACAGGCTCAGGTTTTCGGTCGCGATGCCCAGTTTTTCGGTTACCAGCAGCGGCCAGAAAGCATCGTTGACCGCCTTGAAGCCCGCAAAACAGGCAATCAATGCAACCGTGAGCATGGTGCGGCGGGTTTTAAGCATATGGCAGAGCACTTTGCGGCTGTCCCACAGGCGCTTGAGCAGGCTGATCTGCCGGGCTTCCTCCATGCGGCGCATCCCCACGGAGGTTTCCCGCGTAGTAAAAAAGAGCACGATAAACTTGGTGGTCATCATAAAACAGGTAATGCCGTACAGTACCCGCATGGTGGGTACGACGGAATATTTTTGCACAAAGAAATACGCAACCGGGGCAAAAAACCCGGCAACCAGCCCCGCTACGTGCATGATGGAGTACAGGTGCACCAGCTGATCCTGCCGCGCATCCTCAATGAGCAGCAAACCCCATGACGTTTCGGTTACGCGCCACGCGCCGTTAAAAATCGCGGCCACCAGAAACCACCGGTAATCCTGCGCGAGCATCCACAAACAGGTAGGCACGCTCCAGCTGATGGTATCGAAAATTAGCGTCGTCACGCGGCGGCCTAGTTTATCGGTAATCACGCCGCTCAGCAGCGCCCATACCATCTGTGAAGCCAGAAACAGCGTGCCCATCAGCCCGATCATCGTCGGCGACATGCCAAGCGCCGCCATGTACACGGATACGAAGGGCAGGTACAGGTTGTAGGGGATGCCCCATAACGGTTCGGTATACAGACAGGCGCGCTGGTTGCCCGTAAGTTGCGTAATCGTGCGGATCAATCCATTTTGTTTGGTCTTTGTATTCATTTCTTCGGTTTCTCCCTGTTCGGTCTTATCGCAGCCTCATTGTATTGAAAAAAAAGCCTAAAAACAAGGGGAAAATTCACAGACCAAGGTGCAAAATATATCTATATTTGAGTATACAAAATAGCCCCCAAATAGCCGAAAACCGCCGATCCGCATGGCAGGACGGCGGTTTCCAAACGCTGCGCGCCGCGTGCATCCACACCCGGCACACCGTGGCTATGTTAAAAGTATGTTTTACGCTTCCAGCACTTTAGCCACATTCGCCAGCAGATCACGAATCGGCAGATGCTGGGGGCAAACCGGCTCGCATTTGCCGCAGCGGATGCAATCGGACGCTTTTCGCTGTCCGTCGGTGTTGATGGAATAATAGAACGTACTATTGCCGTCGTGGTACTGTTTTTGCGCGTTGTAGCAGGCAAACAGATCAGGGATGGAGATATGCTGCGGGCAGCCCTCCACGCAATAGCGGCACGCAGTACAGGCAATTAAATCCTGCTTTTTTATTATCGCGCGCACTTTGGCAATCGCCTGCATTTCCTGATCGTTCATCGGCTGAAAATCGCCCATGATATCAATATCTTCCTCCAACTGCGCAAGGTTACTCATACCGCTGAGCACCATCATCACACCGGGGAACGACGCCGTATAGCGAATCGCATAGCTGGCCGCACTGCCGCCCAGCCCATCCAGTATCGCCTGCGCCTCCGCGGGCAGGTTGATCAGCCCGCCGCCTTTGCACGGCTCCATGATGATCACGGGTTTTTGGTGCTTGATGCACACATCGTACACCGCTTTGCTCTGAATGGTGGGGTCGTCGTAATCGACATAGTTAAACTGCACCTGCACCACCTCGATCTCCGGGTGGTCGGTCAGAATTTGATCCAGCAGCTTTGCCTTACCATGAAAAGAAAGCCCCAGATGCTTGATTTTCCCCTGCTCTTTAAGCATCTTACCAAACGCGAAGGTTTCGCAGCGCTCAAACTTGCCGTAATTATTCTCCGTAATAGCGTGCAACAGATAATAATCGAAGTATTCCACACCGGTTTGCGCAAGCTGCATCGCGAAAAAGCCGGGCAGGTCGTCCTTGCTGTTAAAATAATCGGCCGTCAGTTTATCTGTTAACACATACTGCTTGCGCGGGTAACGCTTTGTAAGCCCCTCCCGCAGGGCGGTTTCGCTTTTCCCCTGTATATAGCCGTGCGCCGTATCAAAATAGGTAAACCCGGCCTCCATAAAGCGATCCACCATCCGGGCAAACTGTTCCAGATCCACTTCCTCCTGCTTCATGGGTAAACGCATGCAGCCAAAGCCAAAATTCTTCATTCTTCTTTCCTCTCCTATTGTTCTGTGCGCCTTTCAATTTTCCTTACCATTGCGAATAGCAGCGGTTGGGCGTCCGCAAAAGGCAGCATCTTTGTAACGATGAACGGGCAGCCATCCGCAGGGTCGAGTCTGTTCCCCATGAAAGCTGCCGAAAATCGCCTTGCTATATCGCTTCGCTCCGCGCCTGCCGCGAAACGGAAAATACCGGACGCCATCGCACGTTCCCCCACCGCTATGGTATTTTTTGCTTCTCCGGTATGTTCCCTTGCCGCACTCAATCCTGTTTATCATAATCCTTGGAGTCCACTCCAAGTCAAGGTGTTTCCATCAAAAATATGATAAAATTATAGACAGACTCCCCCATGAGGAGCCTGCCCGTATCCATCCATCGTCACTGCTGGTTACTTTTTACACACCAGCCCGTGTTCACACTTGAGCATGCGTTCTTCGTACCCTTCCAGCTTCCAGTCCAGCCGTTCCAGTACTTTATTCAGCTCTTCAATACGCTCCACAATCTGCTCCCGCTGCTGCAACAAAAGGGCTTTACGCTTGGCAATTGTGGATGCGCCCCGGTGGAACAGCGCCACATATTCGACCAGAGTTTCCACGGTAACCCCGGCTGAGCGCATACATTTGATGTGTTCCACCCAGTGGCAATCCTCCTCCGTATAATTGCGGATTCCGCTGGCCGTACGCTCGATGGCCGGTATCAGGTGAATACGCTCGTAATAACGCAGCGTATCCGCCGAAAGGCCGTAGCGTTCGCTCACCTGTGAAATCGTCATGCACATTCCTCCTTGCGGGGTTCTCCCCTTTCCTATCTTAGCCATGGCGTTCACTCCATGTCAAGCGCATATATTTTTAGCGGCAAAGTCTCCCTATTACATCCGTTGTTGTGCAGTCTTTACCATTCCAACCAGCATCTGTTGATCACTATCCATCCGGCACCGGAGCCGCTCTGTTTTGCCGGATAGCGCGGGTAAAACCCGCAGGTATCGCTTACGTTCTCACACACGGTACGATCGCGTCATCAGTGTGTTGTTACGCATCCGTTTTATCCCATGTGACCATAGCAAAGCGGTTGTTCATCCGGGCAACCGCTTTGCGCCGCAACCCTGCGCATCCATTGCCCGCAGCATACCATGAAACCCATAAAAAACAGACAGCGTTTTTCAAATTTCTCTTTACAAAAGAGTGATTCTATGATATAGTTTCTACTGCTGTGGGGCATTAGCGCAGTTGGTAGCGCACAACACTGGCAGTGTTGGGGTCAGGAGTTCGAGTCTCCTATGCTCCACCAAACCGGAAACCTTTTTAAATTAAGGATTTCCGGTTTTTTATTGTTTGCTATAAATCATAAAAATATCGCCTACTGTTGCAATAACTGTTGCAACCCGCGCAAAATACCCCTTGTTGGTGGGCATCTCTCGCCGAATATTTTCAAATCCCACACGACTATTCAGAGGCAAAAATGACCACCTATAGTTTTCATTATATATGAATGCAGATAAAAACAATAACGATCTCTGCGTTTTTGGTATTATAAATGATATGCCTCCTGAAGTTTAGGGCAGTACTCTTGGACTCGAGCTCTTCAGTACCATAGATTTCCATTGTTAGGTACTCATTATAATATAGTATGGCATAATTTGAACAGCAGCTATGTTTTCTGGCCCTTTCACATAGTCAATCCCGTTCAACATATCCATTGCTATGTATCGTATCCATAAGTTATCAGCACTTAATAACTTTTCTCAAATAACATTTTATGATCTTCTCTTGAATTGCTGTGTATATGTTTGAATAATCTGTGTTCCATTTAGGTGCAAATGCTTTAGCAGATTTTCTACTTCACTTGTTCTTGAAATTATATCATTCCGAGTCATTGCTTCTGCAAATTTCTTGATTGCCGCACAAAAATCACTCAGCAAATCAGGAGTCATAATGCGAAAGTTATCGCTTGGTGAAGCAGAATCTCCAAATATGTTGCTGTTATGAATCATAACCGGATAATTTATAAGCCCATGATCAAGATAGTGGTTTTTAAACCATTGGACAGAACCATGAAGCTGATTACAGTCATGTTTGGATATTTCATTTGACGAAGTACCGTTCTTACACTCAATAATTATATAATTTGAGTTACCAAGCGCTAACAAGTTATCGGGCGCTTTACCACCATATTGTTTTTCTGGTCTGGATGCGCTAATTCCGATGATTTGAGAACTATCCTTTAAGGCTTGTTCAAAAGAGTTCGCAGAATCACTGGAAAATACTAAGTTTTCTAATATTGAAGATACATTTAGCAAATAGTCATTTCCATAAAGACCGCTATTTTTCAAATGCTCTATGGCATGCATTGCTTGGCTGTCTGGCTGGCTAAGTAATTTTGTAAATTGCATTCCCCTAATAGGCTTCATTAAAGCCTCATTTAAGTTTCGTGCTGATAATAGCAGTTCTTGTGCTTGCGCTGGGTTTGAGAAATTTCTATACTCCGCCATATACTGCATGAGAAGGCCTTTAGCTTTTGGTTCTTGTGTATTGTTTTTTTCAGTTTCGATAATAGAAAAAGCCTCTTCATATAGACCCAAACAATCACGCTCAAATGCATTTCTCATAGATAGAATAATTGGATCGACATTCACTGATCTTGAATATTCGACATTTGCTAAAACGGCTTTACTAGTATTTATCCATTCTTGGTTTCGATCTAGAAGATGATTCGCCAACGCGAAAACATCGCTAATACTCGGTTTTCTACCAGTATCCATTAGTTGTTCCCATAGCCGTTTCGAAAGATGGAATTGCTCTCTTGTGGCTGAGCTAAAGAACTGATCACCGCGTTGATTGACAATTGCATCAGCTAGCCGATCACCCATGAATACTACAACACAATAATCATTATTTGAGCGAACACCTCTTCCCATACCTTGCTCAATCTTTTGAATCTGTTCTCTACATATTCTTTTATCAAGTGAATTCATGTCCTGAATAACAACATCATATTCGCTTCTCATCATAGGTAATCCATCAAGAACCAAGACTCTGCATGCATCGTCAGGCAAATCAATACCATCATATTTATTAATAAGAATTGTCAGTCCAACGAGTTCTTCACTTTTTAAGCGTTCAACACCGCTTTCAATATTTTTCGCACTTGAGGATAATATCTGCTGTGGATTTACATCAGACCAGAATTGCGCTCTCTCGAAAGATGGAACAATCACAACAACATTATGTTCCCTAGAGATATTGGCAAGCTGCTGTTTTACCTGCTCATCTGTTATTCGTGAGTTCAAGTGTTTTGGAAACAGCATTAACCTTTCACCTATATCACTTGCCTTTTCTGGTGTTATAATGTTAGCAATGTCTGTGGGCTTGATGCCTAGGGCAGAAACGAAAACACTATCATCCGCAAGTGTAGCACTCATAAAAATACGCCTTTTAGCCCTTTCAAAACAACCAATCTTTTTAATCGGTATCCCCTTCAAAGTCAATTCAATACAGCGCGCCGAAACAACACAGTTACATGTGTTCCAGTTGTCGTACATAAGTGGCAAATTGAATAAAACAAATGCTTCCTCCGCATATTGAGGCTCAGTCAACATGCCATATATATTCTTGCATTCTCTCTGCCACACCCAGAATGGCACGAGATAACTGAGGCGAGGATCAGCTTTTTCTTTGATATCTACGAAAGACTGGCTTTCGATAACCTCCTCATGTTGCGAAAACAATGTTATGATGTCATCATACAAATGAAGCGATGGCACAATGCGTATGGTATGTTGTTGCTCTATGGTATCCAAGCAAGCGTGCACATCATCTATGATTATGCTTCCAATCTCAATGTTCCCGCTTTTTCGCATTCCGAAAATACTTTTACCATTTACAAGTTTATGAATATTTGCAACTAGTATGGCTTTCCCAGTTTTGAAGTGATAGTCATCCTCGCCTCTATCAATGCGTGTTCCATTCGAATCATATGTATCCGCAGCTACTTTTATGCCAAGCTTCTTAGCTTCTGTACAAACTTGCTGTACTAGATAGTTGTCCGGCACAATATAAACGGCAGGACCTTTGTCTTCATTTAAACAGCTTTGCAGAATTGTTAATCCCACAATGGTTTTACCGCTACCGGTATTCATTTTTATGATTGCATTCTTATTGTTGCGGATATCAAACCACTGTTTCCAAACTTCGGTTTGTACGTCGCGCGGATAGTTAAAAGCTTTGTTTCTTTTTGGCAAAGCCATAAACACGTCTCTAGGTTCAAGCATTTCTTGACTATGTGATGGAGTTAACCTTGAGAAATCAATGGGCATATCATTCACCTCTACTTCTATATGTCTAAACCCTATTGTTTTCATAACTCTTGCCATAATGGCAACATGATATTTATCTTATAAAAAGAATACTATGAGGTTTGGTTTACGTCAATCACACATTCACAATAATTGCTTGCTAATGCGAACGACAATGTAGAACAATACTCTTGCTCATGTGAAAATTCCGGTCGTTTAAAAAAGAACACAGTAGGCTTAAGTAATTAATAATAATAGAAATAATAGGGTTTTTCAAAAACATATAATTACTGTTGCAACGTGGATGATTTTAGATATTGCTAGATAATAGATAAAGGCAAGAAATCCCTTATATTTCAACACTTACACGCAATAGATGATTCTAGATAATTAGCTCATCTGCTTACTGGCAGTGTTGGGGTCAGGAGTTCGAGTCTCCTATGCTCCACCATTCAATCCGGTAGTCGAACACTTATTTGTTCGCCTGCCGGGTATTTTTTTATTCACAGGTATCATTCTATTCCCATTGCGATACGCTCGACGCTTATCACTTCGTTCATAAGCCCTATCTTTTGATTATCATGGATGTAAATTGCAGCGGACAGCCAGTTGGTGCT
Organism: Candidatus Limiplasma sp.; assembly: GCA_963675655.1. Lineage (GTDB taxonomy): Bacteria > Bacillota > Clostridia > Christensenellales > Aristaeellaceae > CAXXOK01. Next base: position 1,700,660 of record OY776489.1, on the reverse strand, counting down.
ATAATGTTAGGAACCATCCGGACGTAACAAACATACAGTGGAGGAGCACCCATGAAATTGCGTATTGCCGCAATACTGCTTTGCCTTATGCTGGCGGTTAGCCCAGCTTGTGTATCCGCGGTGTCTGTTGATAACTATGCTCCGGCCGATGACCGGAGGCTGGTGATATACACTTCTCACAAAGTGGAAATCTACCAACCCATCATCCTCGAATTTGAGCAGCGCACGGGTATCTGGATACAGGTGGTCTCCGGAGGCACCAACGATATGCTTAAGCAGATCGCACTGGAGAGCGATTACCCGCAAGCCGACCTGATGTTCGGCGGCGGTGTGGAAAGCCTGAACGCTTACGGCGACTATTTTATGGAGCTCCCGGCGAGTATCGGCGTGGAACTGAATACCCATGCCGCTGCAGGTAGTAAATGGCTGCCGTTTTCCATGTTGCCAATTGTATTGATCTACAACAGCAAGCTGGTTGCGCAGCCGCCGGAAAGCTGGGCCGATTTGCTTGATAGCCAGTGGAGAGGGCGCATCGCCTATGCCAAGCCCGATGTGTCGGGCTCTAGCTATACGGCGCTGATTACGCTGTTGCTGGCGATACCGGGTAACGACGAAGATACTCTGCGGTTGTTTTACCAAAACCTTGGCGGAAAGCTGCTAAGCAGCTCCGGCGATGTGGTGGGAGCAGTGTCCGACGGTGACTGCGTCATCGGGATCACGCTGGAGGAAACCGCGCTTAAGGGTATCGCAGCCGGTGAGGACATCGGCATTGTGTACCCCACAGAGGGCACCAGCAGCGTGCCGGACGGCATCGCCGTCGTCAAAGACTGCGCACATTTGGAGAACGCCCTGGCCTTTCTCCGCTTCGTACTGGGAGAAGATGTACAACGTCGGTTGATTACCACCTATTTCCGGCATTCGGTGCTTACATCACTAGCTGACGAGGATACACAGGCGCAGGAGATAAAGCTGCTGGATTATGATATTCAATGGGCCAGCGACCAGAAAGACGCCATCCTTGCGCAATGGAACGCGCTGATTGCGGGGGAATGATATGAAGCACTGGATACGTCGTTCCTTCAAAACACGAATCTTTTACACGGTGCTTCTCGTATCGCTGCTGCCGCTGGTGGTCTGTGACGTGATTATGCTGCCGATACTGATTTCGCACAGCGAAACCAAAATCGCACAGGAATCCCGGCAGCAGATAGCGCTGATACGGGATGCCCTGTCGGAGCTGACAGAATCGCTAAGTGATGCGCTGCCGTTGCTGGCACAGAATGATACGGTGCGCGGCGCGTTGACCGCGGACACCCGGGAAACCGGCGCGCTGTACCCGCTGCTGTTTCAGGCAGCGACCGACACGGGGTTTTATGCCGGCGTCGGGCTGTTCGATTCCGAAGGCGTCTGCCGCTATGCAATCAACGGCATCGATGCGAGCGCTACGCTTTCACCCAATTGGGGGGTGCTGCGCTTGGCAAGCCAGACCAACGGGCCGGTCTATGCCGACGGCGCGGACGATATCGTGTTCTATATGGCTCAGGCTGTGCCGGATACGGACGGTTCCATCGCAGGTTATGCAGTATTCGCCGTTAATGAAACGCAAACAGAGCGGCTGTTTTCTATCCCGAGTGATACAACAGCGGATATATTGCTGCTGAACACCAGCTGGGAACCGCTATACAGCTCCCAGCCCACGCTGGGAGACACGGTAGCGGTTATGCTCCGTCAACAGCTGTGGGACGGGAAAAAGCTGACCGGCAGCGGCGGGGAATTTGCTTATTTCGTAGAGCGGGAGACCCTGTCGGGATACTTTCTCGTCGTGCAAAAGCCCAAAGTCTTTACCGCGAGCATTATCAATGCGTTCTACTTTATCAGCATCCTTATGGGTGTTTTGTGCCTGATTCTGTGCTTTTGGGGCGCGTGGCTGCTAAGCCGTCACCTGTCCCGCCCGATACAGGAATTGAGCTCTGCGATGGGTGCGGTGGAGCGCGGGCAGTTTGCAGTACGCATGCGGGAAAACCGTGAGGATGAGCTGGGCAAACTAGCCGTAGGCTTTAACCGGATGACGCAGGAGTATTCGCTCAACCTGCAGCGCTCCGTGCAGCGCCAGAAGGAGCTGAACGATACTCGCCTGCGGATGATGCAAGCGCAGCTGAACCCGCATTTTCTATACAACACACTTGACGCGATGAAATGGCTCGGGACAACAAACCGCATTCCGGAAATCGCGGCGATGGCAACGGACCTCGCTTTCATCCTGCGTTCGAGCATTACCGGCAGCAATCTGATCCCCCTGCAAAAAGAACTGGACCTGGTTGAACACTATGTAAACATTCAAAATGTTCGGTTTGAGAACTGCTTTACCTGTGAAATTGACGTACTGGAGGCATACCAGAGCTGTCTCGTGCCAAAGCTTGTGCTCCAGCCGTTGGTGGAAAACGCCATCCTGCATGGTATAGGAAACCAGAACGATGGTTTCATCAAGCTGTCCGCGATGCAAGAGCAGGAATCGCTTGTGATCACAGTTTCCGATAACGGCTGCGGTATCCCTGCGCAGGTGCTGGACATGCTTAACAGTCCGAACAAACGAATGCACGGCGGCCATCTGGGACTGTACAACGTGGATAGTATTATTAAGCTGTATTTCGGGCGTAAATACGGCATTACTGCGAGCATCGAACCAGAAGGCGGCAGCCGCGTATCCGTCAGGCTGCCGATGACGCGGGAGGAGGAGAACGATGCACAGGATTATGATCGTTGACGACGAACTGATAGTGCGCCGGGGGATTGCTCTTGGCGTGGAGTGGCAGCAAATGGACTGCGTCATCATCGGGGAATCCTCCAACGGCGAAGAGGGGCTCGCACTTGCGCTGGAGCTGAAACCGGACCTGATTATAACCGACATCCGCATGCCGAAAATGGATGGGCTTACCATGCTGGCGGAACTGCGCCAGCAGGGCAACGACGCCCGGGTAATCGTACTGACAGCGTATGATGAGTTTCCCTTTGCACAAAAAGCGCTGCGGCTGGGCGCGGTGGATTACCTGCTTAAACCCTTCCGCAATCGCGATCTTGCCGTGGCTGTATCGCGGATCCTGCAGCAGGAGCCGACATCCAGCATGCTCACTCCGCAGTCGCTGCTGCCGGATACCTCCATGGCGACAAGCAAGTATGTGGTGGAGGCGATTCACTACATTGTCGCCCATTACGGCGACAACGACATCGGCATCACGACGATTGCCGGTCATCTGTGCGTCAGTGAAGGGCATCTCAGCCACGTGTTTAAAAAGGAAATCAACCGCACCGTAACAGGCTACCTTACGCAGTACCGCATACATGCTGCGATGAAGGCGCTGGGCGACTGCCGCATGAAGGTTTACGAGGTTGCCAGTAAGGTTGGCTACCGGGATGTGAACTATTTCAGCAGTATCTTTAAAAAGTATACGGGACTTTCCCCCTCGGAGTATCAGGAACGGAGTGTTGCAACCAGCGGTACGAGCTCCGAAAAGAGGGAATAAATGGCATAAATATAACCGTTTTTCACAAAAATAGCAGAATCACAGGAGAAATCGCAGATTTCTCCTGTTCTCTTTTTAGCGGCGTTTTTTTACAATAAAAACAGATGTAGCAAGACGCCATCAAAATTGAAAGGAGACCCTGTTATGAAAAAAATCATCGCATTTGTGCTGACGGTCACCATGCTCATGAGCCTGACGGCGTTTGGATTCGCCGAAGAAACGCTCAGCGTGGAAGAGATCATTGCCCAAGCACAAAACATGACCAATGCGGAGCTCTATCAAAAGGCCATTGAGGAATCGAGCGGCCAGGTGCTCTATGGCATCGGCAATTCCAGCCGCGGCAAAACAGCCGGCGCCAGCTTCGTGGCCATGCTGCAAACGATCGATCCCTCCTATACCGGAACCATTGAATGGTCCCAGCCGAAGAACAATTCCATCTTCACCATCCTGAACGCCGATATCAAGAGCGCAAAGCATATTTATTCCATGACGCTCATTCAGGACGGCAATCAGATTCAGTCCAAGATGCTCGACACCGGCAACCTGCTGAATTTCATTCCCAAGGAATGGGCCGAAAGTGAAGGCGTGGATGTGGAAAACGCGGGTTATCCGCTGACGCTGCAAACACTCAACAAGGTGTTCATGTTCAACAACCTCACCGAAGCTGTGTTTGATAACTGCTGGGATTTTGTGGCCGAGGGCCAGGCACCGCTGTTCATGGGTGTAAACTCCGAGCTGGTCGGGAAGAATTTCCTGTACATGCTCACCAAGGACACCTATGCGGATTACCTCAAGGCCGCGTTTGACGCGCTGCCTGCCGAGGAGCAAGCTTATTTCCAGGCCACGATCGACGAAGTGGCTCCCGATGCTGAAACATTGGGGCTCACCGCCGAAAACGCCAAATACGGGCTTGCCTACATTAAACTGTGGTGCCTTGCGTATAATGAGCAAACCGACGACGGCCCCATTTGCAACACGCTGGTTACTACATCCGCTGCCGGACAAACGGGTCTGCTGGTGTATTCCAAGCTGCGCTCTGTGGAAGAATCCTCCGATGTATCGGTCAACAACATCACAATTGCCGCCTACCAGGATAACTACGTGGGCATCGGCGGCTATGCTTACCGCCACTACCTGCAGGTTGTGAAAACGTCGCCTCTGCCGTGGACGGCTTGCGCTTTCATCTCCTACATGACCACCACACAGGAAGGCTTCTCCGCGTGGGGCAAGGACATGGGCGGCTATAGTGCTAATCCTGCCTGCAATCAGGACCACTCTATGGACGGTTATGTAGACGGCGCGGACACCTATCCCGCTAAAAACGACCGTGGTTTCACTTGGTGGACCGCTGCCGATGGCGGCGAGTTGGTAGTAGAGGATCCCGCATACTGTGCGCAGGTATCCTTCGATCTGGGCGACTGGATTGACATGATCGTCAGCAACAAATAGCCGACAGGCATGCATAACAGCCATGCGGGAAGCGCTGAAACGCTTCCCGCATGGCGGCAGGAGGAAAAGATGGAACACTCGATACGCCGCAGGTCTTACCGGATTCATATCCTGCTTAACCGCATTAAAACCTTTATCACCAAGCCGCAGAACGGTTTATTGCTGCTGCTGGGTATTATTTTAACTGTGTCGACCATCGCGCCGATGATCTCTATTTTCGTGGATACGGTTTCTGTTCACCGGGGCTCGGTGGACGCGTATTATACCGGGCTTACGGAAGGCTATACCCTGTACAACTGGAAGGATCTGTTATTTGGGCGGATGAGCCAGATCAATCTGTGGACGCCGTTGCTCAATTCCATGTTGCTGTCGGTTTTCTCCTGTGTGTTCGCCATCCTGTACGGTGGCATATTTGCGTATCTGGTTACGCGTACCAATCTTACCAACCGCAAATACCTAAGCTCAATTTTTATATTTCCTTATATTATGCCGCAGTGGACGCTGGCTGTCGTGTGGCAGAACGTGTTTTCCAGCAACGCGGTAACGGGTACGTCGGACGGCCTTCTGGCTGCCCTGTTCAATATACACATGCCGGAGTGGTGGTGCATCGGGCTATTCCCAAGCGTAGTCGTACTTGGGCTGCACTACGCGCCGTTTGCCTATATTCTCATTGGCGGCATCTTCCGAAACATGGACGCTAACCTGGAGGAAGCAGCCGCAATATTGAATACTCCCCGGTACAAAATTTTTGCCCGTGTTACGCTGCCAATGGTCAAGCCGGCCATCCTCAGCACGGTGCTGCTGGTGTTTTCAAGCGCCATGGGTTCCTATCCCGTGCCGCATTACCTGAAGCTGACCACGCTTTGTACCAAGTACGTTCAGATGGGCGAAAAGCGTGCGGGGCAAGCGAGCATCCTTGCTGTAGTGATGATCGTGCTGGGCGTTATCATCATGGTAGTGAACCAACGCACAACCAGCGGCCGTAAAAGCTATACGACCGTCACCGGTAAATCGGGGCAGATCAGCAAGGTCAACCTTGGCCGGGTCGGTAAGTATGTGATTGCAGGAATCTTTATTATCCTGACGCTGTTTACCAGCATATTCCCGATAATCACCTTTGCCGTGGAGACCTTCCTGCCCAACCCTGGCGACTACAGCTTTCTCACCAGCGGCATTGCCGGCAACCTGACCGCCAAATGGTGGCTGGTTTCCGAAAACATCACGGAAAACGGTATGTACGGCCAGCCGGGCATCCTGTATAACTCAGCCATCTGGAATGCCTTTGGCGGTACGGTGATTGTGGCGGTGGCCTGCGCACTGCTGGCCGGTACCATCGGCTTGTTGGTCGGGTATGGCGTTAGTAAAAACCGCCGCAGCAAGTGGGCCGCATATGTAAATAACATTGCCTTCCTGCCCTACCTGATGCCCTCGCTGGCGGTAGGCGTCGCGTTCTTCGTGTTTGGTTCTTCGCTTGGCATTTTCAACACGTACCTTCTGCTGATATTGGCAGGCGTGGTGAAGTACATCCCGTTTGCCAGCCGCAGTGCGCTCAACTCAATGATGCAACTAAGCGGCGAAATCGAAGAGGCTGCGATTATCCAGAACATCCCATGGTATAAACGAATGTTCCGCATTATCATTCCCATCCAAAAGACCTCGATCATCAGCGGATATCTGCTGCCGTTTATGACCTGTCTGCGCGAGTTGACGCTGTTTATGCTTTTATGCTCGCAGACAAAGATTATCACGACAATGCTGGATTACTTTGACGAGATGGGGCTGTATGCGTTTTCCAGCGGTATTAACCTGCTGTTGATCATCTTTATCCTGATTTGCAACGCGATGGTGAACAAGCTCACAGGCGCGAGTCTGGATAAGGGAATTGGAGGAAATTGACATGGCACGGATTGAACTGACGAATGTAACCAAGCGCTGGGGCTCGTTTTACGCAGTGGATGCGCTGAACCTCGTGATTGACGACAACGCATTCGTAACGCTGCTGGGACCGTCCGGCTGCGGTAAAACAACGACGCTGCGTATGATCGCCGGGCTGGAAACCCCAACCAGCGGCCGGATAACCATTGACGATGTGCCGGTTTTTGACAGTGAACTTGGAATTAATATCTCTGCCAACAACCGCAAGGTGGGGTTTCTGTTCCAGAACTACGCCCTGTGGCCGAACATGACCGTATACCAGAACATTGCCTTCGGGCTTTCCAACATCAAGGAAAGCATGCCTGAGATGGACTGGGTGGCGAGCAGAGCAGCCCGCCTGGCTGAGATACTATCCAAGCCGGAGGAACTGATCCGCATGCTGCGCGACGTTTTAGGGCAGGATGAGAAGCGCAACGAGGGCAAGGCGCTTCTCCGCTTGATCGATACCTATGAAATTTCCCAATTCACCGCAAAAGAAATTTTAACACTGCACTTACATGCTGCAAGCGATGCCGCGGCGGTCGCCAAAGAAGCCGCAGCCAAGCAGCAGGCGATACTCGACCGTCGGCGTCAGCAGGCTAAGGCCGACGGTATGGAACTCAGCGACACCTTCGAAATTCTGCATAACGGACAGGCCAAACAGCGTGTTCGCAAGCTGAACAACGAGGAAATAGACCTGATTGTCCGCCGGGTATCGCGGATTGTGAAAATCGGGATGTTTATGGATCGCTACCCCAGCGAGCTATCGGGCGGGCAGCAGCAACGCGTGGCCATCGCGCGAACACTGGCGCCCGACCCCAAGGTGCTCTTCATGGATGAGCCGCTGTCAAACCTTGATGCAAAGCTCCGACTCGAGATGCGCTCCGAGCTGCAGCGGCTGCATTTGGAAACCGGAAGCACCTTTATCTACGTGACCCACGATCAGATGGAAGCCATGACGCTTGCTACGAAAATTTGTTTGATCAACAATGGAGTTCTGCAGCAGTATGCCGAGCCGATGACCATTTACAATACTCCCGACAATCTCTTTGTAGCGGATTTCGTGGGCAATCCGTCTATCAACTTCATCGCCGCCAGCGGCAACCAACAGGAGGACGGCACGGTGCGGCTCACCTTCTTGCAAAACCGGCAGGGAATATTTCAGTGCGCAAAGAATGTGGATATCGCACAGACCATTCAGCGGCTGGCAGCCGAAACGCTGTCCGCATATGAGAAGCCGGATTTTACGCGCAAGAGTAAAAATGTGGCCAAGGATAACGAAAGCAAGTTATTCAGCCCTCGATTTTTAACGGTTGGCTTGGATGAAGCAGAGATAGAAGCCATGCGCGACAGTGCGCAATTCATTATCGGCGTGCGTCCGGAAGCTGTTTCCATCAACGAAAACGGCTCGCTTGAGGGTGAAATTTTCAGCGCCATGCCTGCCGGCATGGAGACTACTGTTCGCATCAAAATCGGGAATTTTCTGCTCACAGGCGTTGTTTTTGGCGGTGTTCTGTACAAGATTGGAGCCAAAATCCGGTTTGATCTCTCCGGTAACAGCATCCTGCTTTTTGACAGCAAAAGCGGCCAAACGCTTTCCGACGGTTCTCTTGTGATTCAATAATTCGAGTTTCAGGATCGTGGAAAATCAGACAAACAATATTCTGATGCTGCAAAAGGAGAAACAAAACATAACGCCAGTTTACAGGAGCCTCCCCATGGGGATGGCTCCTTTGTTGCTTCCCTGTTTCTGTGCTTACTCACGTTGGGAATATCGATTATCAACTTCTAACATAGATCAGGCTTCTCTTAAAAATACTTCATTATCGCTGTGCATTTCGCCACTTTGCCTGCGTTATACCCCCAGTAAGGAACGTGGAAAGCTTTTATTCTATCCCTGCCGGTTGCCATTATGATGCGCGTATGCTTCCACAGCCTCATTCCACAGGGCGCTTGAACCAATAATAATACGATTTCTTCGATTTTCCTTTCGCCGGGGTAACGCTTACCAATTCCCAGCCTTTGCTGCCCAAATAATTGATGTACTCAAATAACGTTTTTCCATCGATGAACGGCTCTTTCACAATCTTTTTCCCGTCCAAATACAATGACGACGTATTGATCCAGCGATACTCCCACTTCTGCAAAAATCAACACTCCCTTTTCCCTTGATTCCCATGCCGGTAAAATGTGAAATGGCTGCTGATGTTCTTTTATTTTTTGATTATACTACGGCCGGCGTCAACAAACAAGAAAAAGCAGCCATGCAGGCTCCTTCCGTTGTCCGTTCAGGCTCTCCCGTTCTGGTTGCGGATATAGATATCCATTCATCATTTTGGTGTGCGCACGCAACATACGGCTTACCGCATCCACAGTGTAAACCCCATGCATGCTTACGCTTGCGAGGTATAGGCTCCACAAGCCTGTACAATAAAGTTCGGTATGTAAGCAAGGTAACATATCCACCCGGCTATGCAATTGACGCTTGGTTTTCTTTCATCACCATGAGGTATCCGGTGGGTAGAAGCTTCAACCGCATCCACAACCTGCGGATCGAATGCCGGTTTCCAGCATGCCTATTATCAAACGCCCCGCTGATCCGTTTTGCCAAACAGATGAGCGGGGCGTTTCTTTTATTTTATATCGCGCAGTTAAGCACAGCTGCAAGCAGCGATCAGGTATACGCGGGCAGCCAGCTCCCGTGTGCCTCGATCAGGTCGTCGCACAGGCTGACAATATCGTCGATGGACAGCTCCGCCGCCGTGTGCGGATCCATCATCGCTGCGCGGTAGATATCATCCTTTTTCAGCGTCCGCGCCGCTTCGATGGTCAACAGCTGCACGTTGATATTGGTACGGTTGAGCGCAGCGCACTGCTCCGGCAGTTCGCCGACATAGGTGGGCGTTACGCCGCTTTTATCCACCAGACAGGGCACCTCTACCACGGCGTTCCGGGGCAGGTTGGTGATCAGGCCGGTATTGAGCACGTTGCCGCCGATTTTCACCGGCAGGTTGGTCTCCATCGCCTCCATAATATAGCTGGCGTACTCATGGGTGCGCTCGTGGGTCAGCTGGTGGTTGTGCACCAGCTCGTCACGCTGATCGTTCCACTTTTGAATTTGCTCCACACAGCGGCGGGGATATTCATCCAGCGGAATGTTGAAGCGCTCAATCAATTCCGGGTAGTTTGCCTTGATAAAATAAGGCATATACTCGCTGGAATGCTCGCTGGATTCGGTAACGTAATACCCGAAGCGTTTCATCAGCTCAAAACGAACCATATCGTTGTGCCTTTCGGTTTTGGCCGCGGCCTTTTGCTTAATTTCCGGGTACAGGTCCTTACCGTCGCGCGTTACTTCTAAAAGCCATGCCTGGTGGTTGATTCCGGCGATTTTTTGCTGTACGCGCTCGTCATAGGGCATCGCCAGAGATGCAAACAGATGCGGGCAGCACACCTGCACACTGTGGCAAAGCCCGACAGTCTTTATCGGGGTCATCCGCAGCATCGCCCCGGTCAGGATCGACATGGGGTTGGTGTAGTTCAGCAGCCACGCATCGGGGCAAACCGCCTCCATATCGCGCGCAAAGTCCAGCATTACAGGAATGGTGCGCAGTCCGCGGAAGATACCGCCAATGCCCAGCGTATCGGCAATCGTCTGCCGCAGGCCGTATTTTTTAGGGATTTCAAAATCCGTAATCGTACAGGGGTCATATCCCCCCACCTGTATTGCATTGACCACATAGTTGGCGCCCTGCAGCGCCGCCCTGCGGTTTTCCACACCCAGATAGCTTTCGATCACCGCTTTGCCGCCCGCATTGTGGTTCAGGTTTTCCAGCATCAGCGCGCTTTCCTTCAGGCGTGTTGCGTCAATATCGTACAGTGCAATGGTGGATTCGGCCAGTGCAGGCGTCATCATGCTGTCTCCCAGCACATTTTTGGCAAATACGGTGCTGCCGGCACCCATAAACGTAATTTTAGGCACTTGTGATTCCTCCCAGTTCCCTTTATACTAGAATGGTGCAAGTATAGCATACCCTTTATTGAAATAAATGGGGTTTATGTTGTATATACCCTATAAAATGTTGCAAGGTGATTGCTATGGCCATTACGTATGCCCCCACGTGTGAGAGCCGGCTGCCCCTCAGCCGGATTGTTGTAACGCAATGCGGCTCGGAAGTATGTGCTCCCGGCCATTCCTTTGGTCCCGCCGTACGGGATTTTTATTTAATTCACTATATCGTTTCGGGTAAAGGCACCTTTTTCTCCCGGCAGGGAACGTTTTCCTTGCAGGCGGGGCAGGGCTTTATCATCTTCCCCGGCGAAATCACCCGGTATCAGGCCGACGCAAAACAGCCATGGACGTACGCATGGGTTGGCTATCACGGGCAGGATGCGCAGGCGCTAACCAAGCAAGCCGGGCTTACGATGGAGCAGCCCATATTCACCCTGGAACCGCCGCAGACGGTGTTTGCCATTTTAACCACCATGGCCGAAGAAATTGCCAGCCTACGAATGGGTAATTTGGCTGCGCTGGGGGGACTGTACCGTTTTCTTTCGCTGATCGGCCAAAGCAGGCCGGAAATGGAAAGCAACGCGCACCAGCAGTATTACCAAAAAGCCTGCTGGTTTATGGAGGGCAACTATCAACTGGGCATACAGGTGTCCGATATTGCCCGCTTCGTGGGGTTAAGCCGTTCCCAGCTGTTTCGCGTGTTTATGGAGGTCGGCGGACAATCCCCCAAAGAAAGCCTGACGGATTTGCGTATGAAAAAGGCGCTCGCGTTGCTGGGGAGCCGGCAATTAAAGCAGGAGGAGCTAGCCGCTTCGCTGGGCTTCTCCGGCGGCGCACAATTTGCGCAGGCTTTCCGGCGGTATTACGGCGTAGCCCCCCGCCGGTGGCGGGAAGCGAGTATTCAAAAGGCGTAACACGACGCGCCCCCTGTGCCTTAGCCACACTTTACCGCCAGAAATCTGTGGATACTGCCAACGATGAACAACCGGTATATTATTTTGCCGGAAAAATAGAAAACAGCACATCTCCTGCATCGCCATAGGGCGGCGCCACGTTACCCGATCGGCTCAGTGATCTGGTTGCGCTTGTTATACAGCGTCTGATACCCAAAGAACAGCGCCCCGAAGGAGGACAGGCAAACCACAGTGCAAATGGCGATCATAATCGCGATCTGGTACAGTATGGCGGTCGTTGGCAGCGTTCCGGACAGAATTTGCCCAGTCATCATCCCCGGCAATGAAACGACACCCATGCCGATCATAGAGTTAAACGTCGGCAGCAGCGCGGTTTCCAGCGCCTGCCGCACAAACGGCAACAGTATCTTCTGCGGCGTTGCGCCAATGTTGAGCAGCGCATTAATCCTGTCCTTCTGCCCGCTCAGGCTTTCCCGGAAAGTTTTTACGCCCAGCGTTGCTCCCGTCATCGTATTGCCCATCAGCATCCCGGCAATGGGGATCACGTAGCGTGGGTTAAACATGCTTTCGCCTACCACGACGCAAATGAAAAACACGATTACCGACAGGCCGGAGGCGGCGATCGACCCCGCGATAATCAACTTGAACCGCGGGTTCAGGCTTTGGTTATCGGACAGCACCCGGTAGATGGCAAACCCGGTCATCGCCGCCAGATAGGCCAGTGTAAAGACGGGGTGCGGGTTTTGGAAAATATAAGTCAGTATCAACCCCGCCAGTACCAGCTGCACCGTCATCCGTACGCTGGCGACCACCATCAGCCTGATGCGGTTGATTTTGCTTTTCTTCATGATTGCCAGCACAATCAGCAGCAACAGATAGATCAAGGCAAATTGCCAAATTTGGATTTTGACAATGTCGTTCATACGCTTTCCTCCTGCCCCAGTGAAAGTACCGTATCGGCATAGGCTTCCACCAGTTTTTGATCGTGGCAGATCACCAGCAGCGTCATCCGGTTTTGCTGGCAGTATGCTTTCACCTGCGTAAACAGCCGGTTGGCGGTTGCTTCATCCAGCGCCGAGGTCGGTTCGTCCAGCATCAGCACCACCGGAGAAAGCGACAGGTGTATCGCCAGAAACACCCGCTGCCGCTCACCGCCGGAAAGCGTATCGCACTTGGCTTGCAGCGGAAAATCCGCACAACAGGTATGTAAAAAATATGTTTTTTGCTCATCGCTGATCGGCGTCTGCTCCCGGTACTCATAAAACTGGTCGAAGTTTTCCGCAATGGTGCCGCTGAAGAGAAATACGCTTTGCGATACCAGCAATACCTCCCTGCGCAGGGTGATGGAGTCCAGCCCCGTTACATCCTGCCCGCGGTATAACACCGTACCGGCCGACGGGGATTCCGTCGCGTTGAGCAGCCTTAGCAGCGTGCTCTTGCCGCTGCCGCTCGCCCCGTGGATAAAAGTCGCCTGCAACGGCGGTACGGCAATCGGCGGATAATCAATCAAGTTTTGAAAACGCAGGCCCGCAGCGGCCAGAATTGCATCCATTCCTCTGTTCCTCCTTGACGGCTGTTGTTTAGCGGTGTACAATACATTATCGACATTCGATATTGGTTTACGTTATTGATTCACGATATTATAACACTGGGGGCTGCTATATGCAAGATACGGTTTTGCGCAAACTATTCTTAGGCTATATCCAAATCCACATTCTGCACCACGCCAAACAACAGCCCGTTTTTGGCAGCTGGATGCTGGAGGAGCTTGCCCGCCACGGCTACCACGTTAGCGCAGGCACGCTGTACCCCCTATTGCACAGCTTAACGCGCGACGGCCTATTGACTGTACAAAGTAAGACCATTGAGGGCAAAGTACGCAAATATTACAGCATCACGCCCAAAGGCGAGGATGTGCTTACGCAGGCGAAAGAGAAAATTGTGGAGCTGACACAGGAGCTGTAAACAAGGCCGGGAGATGCCTTGTTATTCTATGCAATATTCATATTTATTTTGAATCTGAACACAGGGGAAAGGCAAAGAATAGCCAAGGCTGCTCGTAGCGTAAAAAATTAATTTTGTAGGAATACAAGGAATGTTGCATCTCGGTATGTAGGTCATTTATTTCAATTTCCAATCGTTTAAGTCGGGATTGTGATGTTGTTTCCCTTATGGTATCATATATCAATCGTTTGATTTTTGATTCATTTGACAAAGATGGTACAATGATCTATATACAAAACACAGTAAAGGGTGAGTGCTGTGGACAGACCGGAAAAACGAGATAAACCAAAGCTCAGCGACGTTGCGCAAGCCGCCGGCGTATCGGTTTCCATGGTATCACGCATTCTCAGCCGCAGTATGGGCAACACCTCGGCTTCCGACGAGGTGATTCAGCGTGTGCGCAAGGCCGCTAAAGAATTGCATTACTCGCCCGATATGCGCGCCCGCAACCTGCGCATGGGTAAAAACGAGCTGATCGCTGTGATTATGCCGCTGGGCGTAAACTACTCTATTTCCATTTATACCGAGCTTTTGCGCGGGCTGGTGGAAGGCTCCAAGGATTGTGGATACGACTTTATTTACCGTTATTACCGCGGCAACGAAGAGGAAAAAAAGGCCGTACACGCGGTACAGAAAATGAATATCGACGGGCTGATCTACGCCCCCAACCCCTATATGCCCATGGTGGACGAAATCGGCGATATGCTGCGCCAGCTTGTGGAGCACGACATCAAAGTCGTATTCTGCATGGAACGGTTCAACATACCCGGCACGCTTTATGTGGATGTGGACGACGCGCAGGGCGGCGCGCTGATGGCGACGCACCTGCTTACACAGGGACACCGGGATATCCTGTACATTCACCATTTAATGCGCCGCAGGGAAGAAGCCTTTTTGCAAACGGCGGCCGAAGGCGGGGCAACGGTCGTAACCGTGGAATGCGAAGATTTTAACTTGCAAAACGGTATCGACGTCATCCAGCGGATGGTAGCCAAAAAACAGCGGATTCCCCATACCATCGCCTGCGTCAGCGATGTGATCGCCGTCGGTGTGCGCGAAGCGCTGTTGGCGTCCGGGTTTTCGCTGGAGGACTACGCCATTACCGGCTTTGACTACTTAAGCTTTATGCCTCTGCTGGAAAGGCCGTTCCCCTCGATTTATCAGCCCGCATACGAGGTAGGGCGTTTGGCCGTCAACAGTCTTTTACGCGCCGTCTCCGGCGAGCGGGTCGCGTCCGTCAGCCTTGCACCGCAGCTGATGTTGCCATCAAAATAAAAAAGATCATTTTCCTGCTTGACTGCTAATGTACGTTATGGTAATATATATTCAATCAAACGTTTGATAAGACAAAAACAGCTATCAAACACACAATAAATCATCCGCTTTACGGAGGAAACCCATGGCTTTACCACAGGGAATGATCGCCAGTGTGCAGCGCTGCTCGGTTCACGATGGGCCGGGCATTCGCACGACACTGTTTTTCAAGGGGTGCCATTTACACTGCGCATGGTGCCACAACCCGGAAACCATCCGCTTTGCACCGGAAACCATTTTTCACCCCGAGCGGTGCATCCATTGCGGGCACTGCGCGGAGGGCTGCTTTTCCGGGGCGCGGGTGGAATGCGGCGTAGCGATGACGGTGGAAGAAGCCGCCGCCATCGCACTGGAAGATCAAGCCTACTACGGCGACGCCAGCAGCGTTACCCTCTCCGGAGGGGTTACTCTTTCCGGCGGCGAGCCGACCGCGCAAAGCGCTTTTGCCGCCGCGCTGCTTCGGCGCCTGCACGAATCCGGTGTGCATACCGCTATGGAAACCTGCCTTTTCTGCTCTGCGGATGCGCTGGCAGCGGTTCTGCCGTATTGCGATCTGGTCATGGCCGATCTGAAGATGATGGACAGCGAAAAGCACAAGCGCTACACCGGCGCTGGCAACGAAACTATTTTACGCAATTTGCAGGCAATCGACCGCCCGCTGATCGTGCGCACGCCTGTCATCGGCGGCGTGAACGCTGCGGATGAGGACATTGCCGCCATCGCCGCCTTTGCAGGCAAACTGCCTACGCTTTTATACTACGAGCTGCTCCCCTATCATCCGCTGGGGCTTAGCAAAGGGCAGTTTGAGCAGGAGCGCTTTATCACCCCCAGTTCCCAGCGAATGAACGCGCTGGCGCGCATTGCCGGCCAATTTTGTCAAAATGTACGTATTGCCGGGAGGATTGCCGTATGATGAGCTATCAGGATCGGATTGCGCTGCTCCGCGAAAAGAAAATACAACACACGCTGGAAAAGACCCGCCAAAACGGTTATATGGACAGCGACGACTACGGCACCATTCCCTTGCCGGAGGGCTACCGTTTTACGCCGCTGCCGACTGGCGATAAGCCCTTTTTTTACGGTGCTATCGGCAACGCGCTCAATTTTCAGGCGATGCTGCAAAACCATCCGGTCTACGTGGACCCGCTGGAGATTCTCTGCGGGCGCTGGGCGGATATGATGCCTCATTACCGGGACGGCAGTTTTGAAAAGCTGTATCCTTACGAGCACCTAAAACCCGAACAGCAAAAGTATGGCATCAACAACGGCATCGGCGCGGATGCGCATTTTGCGTGCGATTACCGCATCGGGCTCAAGTTGGGGTTTGGCGGACTGCTGCACAAAATCGAGGCTTGCCGCCGCCGCAATCCGCAAAAGGCGGAATTTTACCTGGCCGAAGAGATTACGGTGCGCGCCATCATCCAGTTTATCGATTTGCACATTGCAAAGATCGAGCAGCTGCTGCGCGCGGAAACCCGCCCCGCGCTGATCGCTACCCTGCGGGAGATGCGCAGCGTTAATCAGGCTATTCGCCTGTCCCCGCCGGAAACCTTCCACGAGGCTTGCCAGTGGATCAGCTGGTTTTCGGTCGTCTCCCGCATTTACGATCGGGACGGCGCGGGCTGCAATTTGGATGTGCTTTTACACCCCTACTACCAAAAAGACATTGCGCAAAAGCGGTTGGACGATGAAAAGGCGATTTTTATCCTTGCCAATCTGCTGCTGATCGACACGCATTACCACCAGCTGTCCGGCGCGGATGAAAACGGCAACGACCTGACCAATCCGCTTTCCTATCTGGTGTTGGATGCGGCGCACCGGCTCAATACCTCCGCCAACCTGACCGTCCGCATGCACGAAGCCATCGACCCCGTTTTTCTGCATAAGGCGGTAGCCTGCATTTTTGCCGACCGCAACGGCTGGCCGCGTTTTTCCTGCGCTAAGGGACTGATGCACTACGAACGTAACCCCGGCGTTACCCATCAGGACGCGGCACGCCGCATCGCGGTAGGCTGCAACTGGATGGCTGTACCCGGCGCGGAATACCCGCTGAATGATTGCGTGAAAATCAACGTAGCCAAAGTTTTCCGCCTCGCGCTGGACGAGATGATGGCGCAAAGCCAAGAACCGGGGCTGGAAGAATTGTTTACCCGCCTGCAAACCCATCTCGCCCGTGCGATCGCCGTTACGGCCGAAGGTATCCGGCTGCATCTGGCCAAACAGCAATACGTCATGCCGGAACTGGTGATGAACCTGATGATGGAAGATACGCTGGAAAAGGGCGAGGACATCAGCGTTTGCGCGCGCCTGAAAACCATTGGGGTGGACGGCGTGGGGCTGGGCACTATTGCCGATTCGTTTGCCGCGCTGGAGCAGCGCATTGTTAAAGAGAAACGCTGCGACTTTGCCACGGTGTATCAAGCACTGTGTGACGATTTCGCGGGCGTGGAGGGCGAACGCCTGCGCCTGATGCTGCAAACCTCGCCGCGCTATTGCGGCGGTAACACACTGGGCGACCGCTGGGCGAAACGGATTAGCAACCTGTATGCGGCTACCGTTGCCGCCCAGCCCATGCCGGATGGCGTTTCGCTGGTACCGGGTTGGTTTAGCTGGTCCAGTACCATCGCCTTTGGCAAGGAAGTCGGCGCAACGCCCAACGGGCGGCACGCGGGCGCGCCTGTCAGCCACGGTGCCAACCCCAACCCGGGGTTCCGCAAGGACGGCGCCGTTACCGCCATGGCAACGGGCGTTGCGGACATCCAAACCGGCTACGGTAACACCTGCCCCCTGCAACTGGAGTTCGACCCCGGTCTTTCGGCGGAAGAAGGCGGCGTAGAGCGGGTGGAGCAAATTTTAAAAACCCATATGCAAAAAGGCGGCACGCTGATTAACCTGAACGTGCTGGATAAAGAAAAGCTGATGGCCGCCCATAAAGACCCCCTGCTCTATCCAGATCTGGTGGTGCGTGTTACAGGCTTTACGGCGTACTTCGCCACACTGTCGCCCGCATTTCGCCAATTGGTTGTCGACCGCTTCATCGCGGCGGAAGAGGCCTGACCCGCTTACCCATTCCACGGCTCCGTCCCCGGCATGGGCGGGCACAACGTTACGGGAGGGAACCGCATGCAAAAAATAGGGTTGCGCTACGAGCTAAAGAAAAACCGGTGGCTGTACCTGATGGCCCTGCCGGGAATCCTGTTCATCCTGCTGTTTAACTACGCGCCGCTGGCCGGGCTGTATTTCGCCTTTGTGGATTACAACGCCATTTCCGGCTTCTTCGGCTTTGGCTCCAAGTTTATCGGGCTGAATAATTTCGAGTTCTTTTTTACCAGCGAGGATTGGATTCCCGTTACGTTTAACACGCTGTACTTAAACACGCTGTTTATTTCCACAGGGTTGTTTATGCAGGTCGCCATGGCGGTATTGCTCAACGAGCTTTCTGTAAAACCCATTCAAAAGGCATCCCAAAGCCTGATGTTTCTGCCCAATTTTCTCTCCTGGACGGTGGTCAGCATTTTCGCGCTGGCATTTCTGGGCACCAACGACGGTATACTCAATAAATTCCTGCTGCTCATCGGCGGGGACAAGGTGCGCTTTTATCAGGATGCGTCGGTTTGGCCGGGCCTTCTCGTATTCCTCCGGCTATGGAAGGGCGTGGGCTACGGCACAGTCATCTTTCTGGCGGCCATCACAGGCATCGACCAGAACATGTACGAGGCCGCTAAAATCGACGGCGCTTCCCGGTGGCAGTGCATCTGCCGCTTAACCCTACCGATGCTTCGCCCCACCGTGGTCATGATGCTCATCCTCTCGGTTGGCAGTATCTTCAACGGCGATTTCGGCATGATCTACGCACTGGTGGGCGATAATGCCATGCTCCGCTCTACAACCGATGTAATCGATACCTACGTGTACCGCGCCCTGCGCACCAACAACGACATCGGCATGTCGGCCGCGGTCGGGCTGTTCCAGTCCGTACTCGGGCTGGTGATGGTGCTTTTAACCAACGCTACGGTACGCAAGGTGGATAAAGACACCGCACTGTTTTAAGTTAGGAGGTGAACCAATCCGTGCGAAAATCAATCTCCCCCCTGCTACGCAAAAGCCCCGGCGACAAGGTGCTGGTCGCCATCGCGTATTTCCTGACAGGGCTTTTTGCGCTGCTGTGCCTTTTGCCGCTGTGGATGGCGCTTTGCGCCTCCCTCACCAACGAAAACGTGCTGGTGCGCGAAGGGTACAGCCTGTGGGTACCCCAGTTGGATTTTACCGCCTACCGCATGGTGTTTACCGGCACCGATTCGGTGCTTAACGCCTATCTCATTACCATTGTTACCACCATCGGCGGCACGCTGCTCACGCTGCTGCTAACAGGGATGCTCGCCTATCCCCTATCGGTCAAGTCGCTCAAATACCGCAGCGGCATCAGCATGTTTTTATACTTTACCATGCTGTTTAACGGCGGTCTGGTCGCCAATTACATACTCATCAGCCGGGTATTGAATATGCGCGATACGCTGTGGGTGCTCATCGTGCCCGGGGCGCTGAACGCGTTTAACACCTTCCTGATGCGCAATTATTTTCAAACCTTGCCGGATGCGATGGCGGAGTCCGCCAAAATCGACGGCGCGAGCGATGTGCAAATCTACTTCCGCATCATCCTGCCGTGCGCCAAGCCGATTTTCGCCACCATCGGGCTTTTCGCAGCCATGGGCTTTTGGAACGAGTGGTACAAGGTGCTGCTTTTCATTGACGACAGTAAGCTGTACACGCTGCAATATTTGATTATGAAACTCCAGCGGCAAGTCGATTTTCTCACATCCTCCATGGGGGCCAAAGCGCTGGCCGCCATGGGCAATGTAACGCTGCCGACCATCGGGGTGCGCATGGCTACCGCCATGGTCACCATCGGGCCGATCGTGCTTTTGTACCCGTTCCTGCAAAAGTACTTTATCAAAGGCATTCTGATCGGCTCCATCAAGGGATAATCGCCGGAAGGCATCCGGTGAAAATAGAATAAGGAGGCTCCCACCATGACCAAAAAGTTACTGGCAGTTCTGCTTGCGCTGTGCCTGTTATGCGGTACGGCCCTGGCGGAGCACTCGACGCTCACCATTATCGTACCCTCCAACTCTACTTACCCCAACGGCTTTGACCAAGTACTGGCAAAGTTTGAAGAAGAAACCGCCGATACGCTGGACGCATCGCTGCATTTCATCTTCACCGGCTTTGACGATATCGGCCAGAAAGTATCGCTCAAGCTCTCCTCCGGCGAAGCGATGGACAGCGTGTTCGCCGCGCAGTGGACCAGCCCCAGCCTGAACGAAATGGCGCTGAAAGGTCAGCTGGTCAATTTGGACGAATACTTTAACAACGATGCGTATCCCGGCTTGAAAACGGCTTTCGCGCAGGATTATCTGGATGCGAACAGCTTTGTCGGCCCGGACGGCGAATACCATATCTACGGCATCCCCTTCTCGCAAACCTATTCCAGCGGCAGCTACTTCTACTACCGCAAGGATTTGGCGGAAAAATACGGCGTAACCGTGACCGATGAGGACGGCATTATCGCCTATTGGGACGCGATTCTTCAAAACGAGCCGGGCATGATTCCCTTTACCTTCCTAGGCTCGACCGATCCGCTGACGAGCTTTGTGGAATCCTTCTACGCCACCCCGACAACCAAACACAACACCTATACCGGCAGCAAGAATAACAACATCATCATCCGTGACGACGGTACCGCGTACTACGCCCGCTCCATCGTGCCTGCGCTGGATGAGGAATACAACCAGTGGATGGACGATGCCAACCCCGCCAAGGCCGATCCGCTGTGGGCGTACCGGATTGCCAAAGAGTGGATGGATAAAGGCTATGTGGACCCTGACTGTATGAACGTAACGGATTTCCAGGGCCAGTTTATCGCGGGAAAAGCCGCCTCGTTCATCCGCGGCGCGGATACGTTTGACAGCATCAAGAGCCAGCTGGAAAGCTCCATACCGGATGCGAAGCTGGGTTACATTATCGCTAACCGCAACATGCGCAACGGTGAGCACAGCCAGATCGGCGTTACCTACCAGGCATGGAATTTCGCCTGCGTCCCCGTTACCTGCGAAAACCCCGATCTCGTGATGCAGTTCTACAATTGGCTTTTCTCCAGCCAGGAAAACCACGACCTGTTTGAATACGGCGTGGAAGGCGTACAGTGGAAAGCCATTGGCGACAACCAGTACGAAACCATTCCCGATCAAAACGGTAAAACCTATAACTTCGACGCCTTTGTGCTGAGCTGGCTGCCCTCCATGACCCGCCACTCCGTATCCACCCCCGAAGACGTTGTGGAGTATATGAGGATGCTGGCCGACCCGCTCGCCTTCTTCAAAGACCCCGGCTCCGGTTTCTCCTTCGTGGATGAAGCTGTGTCCAGCGAATCGGCTAAAATTTCGAGCATCGACGATCTGGCCATGGTCGTGAAAGACGGCTTTGAAAGCGACATCGAAGCCGCAATTGAAAAGATCGACCAGAAACGCGAAAACGCCGGGCTGGATACCTTCGCGGCGGAATACACCGCCCAGTTTGACGCTTTCCTGGCGGAACACCCCTATAACGGACAGTAATAACACGCAAGCGGCGGGGCGGCGGGCACAGCCCGCCCCCCGCCCATAGCAAGGATGTGGATTGTTTGAACACTAAAAGCATGCGGGAACGGTTTGAGCAGGATCATGGCCCGATGGAAGCCCATTTGCTCCAGTTTGATGGGGCGGATGGCTACGACGTTTACAACTGCTCCATTCCCTTTGCCTGCGGCGGGCGCACCTACATGTTTGGGCGCGTGGAACGCCGGGAGGTATGGGCGCATTCGACCGCAAGGCTGTTTGAGCAGACTGGTACGGACCGCTACCGCCTCGTTAGCGATGCGATGGTCTACCCGCTGGAGGACCCGTTTATCAGCACCATTTACGGCGAGCTGGTGCTGGGCGGCACACACGTGCGCATTTCGCAGGGAGACATTGATACCTATCATTGTTATTTCTACCGCGGCAGCGATCCCGCCGACCTCTCCTTTTTCACATCCGGCCCAAAAGAGATGAAGGACATCCGGCTGGTGGAACTGGCCAACGGTAAAATCGGCGTTTTCTCCCGGCCGCGCGGCCCGCATATCGCTAAAAAATACGGCAGCGAAGCCATCATCGGCTTTACGACCATCGATTCGTTGGATGCGCTCAACGCCGACGTCGTGCAAAATGCTCCGCGTGTGGAAAACCTGTTTGGCCCCGGCGAGTGGGGCGGCTGTAACCAGTGCTATCTGCTCAAAGACGGCATGATCGGCGCAATCGGCCACAAAAGCTATGTGGACACGCAAAACGGCGTTGACATGAAGGTGTATACCAATATCTCCTTCGTACTGGACCCTGCGCACCTGCGCGCGCAGGAAGAAAAAATCATCGGCACCGCCAGGCGCTATCCGCCTTTCTCCCCTAAAGTGCCGGATTTGGGCGATTGCGCGTTTACCAGCGGCATCGTGATGCGTGCGGATGGCCGCGCCGATTTATATTCGGGCGTTGGCGATACGTGCGAAGGCCGTCTGGTGATCGACGATCCGTTTGCCGGGCATGGCGGCATCGCCGGATAACGTCTGCCAGAGAGGAGTAACCCCCTTTGATTCGGAATCTCATTTTTGATATGGGCGGCGTGCTGATGGATTTTCATCCGCTCGCCGCTTGCCGTATGGTCGCGTCTAATGAAACGGACGCGCAAAAACTCAACAAAGCGCTATTTCAGCATCCCCTGTGGGGCAATCTGGATGATGATTCCATCTCCCCGGATGCGCTTGCCCGCCTTGCCATGGACACGCTGGATGAAGAGCGCTTAAAGGCGCTGGTTACCGCGGTATTCAGCGCCATGCCCGGCAACATTTTAACGCCAATTCAGGGGATGGAGCCAATCGTGCGCCGAGCGATGAGCGATGGGTATCAAATCTATCTGCTTTCCAACGCGGGGCGCAAAATCAGCGAACACCGGGAGATTATCCCTCTAATCGGAAGGTTTCACGGTGTTGTGTTCTCCGTGGAAGAAAAAACGAAAAAGCCCGGTGCGGAAATCTACACGCGGCTTACCACCCGCTATAACCTTCGGCCGGAGGAATGTTATTTTATCGATGATGATCAGGGCAACGTGCTGGCGGCGCAGCGCCTTGGCTGGCAGGGTTACCGCTTTACCGGGGATGTTATGGCCCTCGCCCGGGCACTGAAAAAACTGCCCCGCGTGCTGTAAACCCCCTAAACCTTCCGCCCGCTCCCTGTCGTTGCATACGCTTACAATAAGTTGTATAATATAGAAAACAATTGAACAGCCATGAATCAGGGAGGTGGACACAATGGCATTCATCACGATCTCCCGCGAATTCGGGAGTTTGGGTACGACGATCAGCCAAAATGTTGCACAATCACTGCACTACGCCTACATTGACAGGACGATTTTCGAGAAAGTGCTTGAACAGTATGGCTTAGTCTCCTTCCACAAATTCTATTCGTCCCCCCACTCGTTCTGGGATCGATTGGAAGCTGGGAACAAAGAGATCATGGGCCTGTTCAACAATACCATTCTGGCGCTTTCCAAACTCGACAACACCGTCTTTGTCGGCCGTGCGGGGTTTGTGCTGCTGCACGACTATGAAAACGTGTTCCACATCCTCATCAAAGCCCCGTTTGAAAAGCGCGTCAGCAATGTTATGGAGTCCCTGCGGCTTACCAACCGCGAGGAAGCCGCCACGCTGGTCATGCAGCATGATTATGCCCGTTCCAGCTTTATTAAAACATTCTATAAAGCCGATCAGAACGATGCGGGCTGGTTCGATCTGGTCATCGATACCGATAGTATTCCTTCGGACGTCGCCGAAAAATGGATTGCCGAAGCCGTGGGTTATGTGGAGAAAAAGAAGATAGCCCCCGAAAAGAGCACCCTGTCTATCGAAACAGACCGCATATTACAAATGACCATCAGCGATGTTATCAAAGCGGCGGAAATTCGGAAGGCGGAAATGAATCCGTAACGCCGGCCATCCGCACTTGTTACCCCTATGGAACCACAAAGAAGCGGGAAATATCCCCGCTTCTTTGTGGTTTTTGCTCTGTTGACAGCTGCACTTCTCGCTTACTAAAAACGACAAGGAACAAGAGTAGCAAGGAGCAGGTTTACCCGTTTACAGGCGAATCCCGCATCTCCTTGCAGACGGCAATGCCGGTATACCTTCTATATGCAGTATATGCTTACTAACGTATGCATAATGCGTACAGAAACCAGCCGGGTTTTACGCGGCAGGCGCCACCGCAAACCCGGCTGGTATAAAGGAGCAAGCAAAAGCACTTTTACCGCTTGTGAACAGGTTTCTGCCTCGCCTGCAGCGAAAACCAGAATCCGCTACTCATTCAGGATTTGCTTTGCCTGCTCATCCCCCGCATCAGTCAAAAACCGAATGCCGGTTTCCCGCGCGGTATCGCGGTTGGCTGCAAACAAATCATCCCGGCTGATCGCGGAAACGTCGAACTTTCTGGCGCCCGCCAGCAGCTGCTGCAGTCCGGCAGCCAGTTTATCCGCCAGCGTCCACAGGGCGACCGCGCCCAGCGGCACGCGCTGCATTTCCGCCGCGCCTACCTTGCGCTTTACATCGTAATAACCCGCGAATATCTCCTCCGGCGTTTGTCCATATTCCTGCGCAAAGCTCGCAGGCAGAGCATCCCAGTTGCCGCACAGCCGCGCTTTCCATTCCGGGTGCAGTGCGCCTTCCACATTCGCACCCAGAAAGCCCGGTATCATCAGCGCGCGGCCCATACATACCAGCTTGGTATACGGTGCGCCCAGCGCCAGCGCCTTGAAGATATGATCCTCTTTGGCAAACCCGCCCGCAAACGCCATATCTACCACGTCCATCCCCCGCGCCGTCAGCAACCGTGCGTATTCCGCCGCCTTGGCATGCAGGTAAATCGAGGGTATGCCCCAGCTTTCCATCATGTTCCACGGGCTCATGCCGGTGCCGCCGCCTGCCCCGTCAATGGTGAGCAAATCCAGCTTGGCGTCGGTAGCAAAGCGAATCGCCATAGCCAACCCTTCCATACCGTATGCGCCGGTTTTCAGCGTAATGCGTTTATACCCCAGCTTACGCAGGTACGCAATTTCCGCCATAAAATCTTCTTTTACGGCAGCGTGATCATCGCGGTCGGTATACCCAAGTCTGCTGTGCCGCGCGAAGGATTGCAGCGCGCCGCTGTGGAAGGCCTCCTGCACCTGCGGCAGGGTAGGATCGGGGTCTACGAGATAGCCGCGTTCTTTCAGGAACAGGGCATAGTCCAGATTGGTCACCTGTATTTCGCCGCCGATGTCCTTGGCTCCCTGCCCCCATTTCAGTTCCAGAATCACCTTGTCGCCGTAGCGGTCGATCAGGTATTCGGCTACGCCGTTGCGCGTATCCTCCACATTCATCTGCACAAGTATCGCGCCGTTACCGTCATAGTAGCGCAAGTAGACGTCTATACGCCGTTCCAGCTCCGGCGCGCTGATGATGCGGCCGTCCTTCAGCGTCGCCTGTTTGTCCACGCCGACCACGTTTTCCCCGATTACGATGGGAAAGCCCACCAGCGCTGCGCCCGCGGCAAAGGATTCCCAGTATTTACTGGCAATAAAGGTGGACCCAAGCGCCCCGGTCATCAGGGGCAGTTTTGATTTGGTTTTCACCTCTTTACCAAATTCGGTTTGCAGGGAAACATTGGGGAAAATGCAATCGTCCGCACTGTTGGTCAGCCCCGGCGGTAAACCCTGTGCGCCGTAGGGATACCCCTGTATGCGAAGGTTTTGGTAGCTTACCCCCACGTGGCTGCCGACCGCAGCGCCCGCTGTAATCGCGCCAAAATCCCTTGGATAGAGTAGTTTTCTGCCCTTCAGGCTGGATAGCCATGTTTCGCATTTACCTCTGCAATCGGCGCGGCAAAGCGTACACAGGCCGGATGCGGCCGGATTACCGCGGTTGGCTGTGCTGAGAACGTCATTGTTCTTCGGCTGTTGAGACATGTTCGCCCTTCCTTTCCATATGCAATTCCCACGCACGCCATTGTACGCAGGTATGAGAAACCGTAAGCAGAATGACCGCAGCTACCGTTACGCAGCGGTCTATGATGTACCCATAGGGTAGCAAAACGCCCGGCGGAATGCAACTTCCGGGAGTTTAGCGGTTTATCCCTTTCCCGACAGCGCGCCTGTAAAGTATACGTAAGGCATGCCAACGTACTGTTAACCCTCTTTTTAAGGCAGTTTACGCAGCTTGGCGAAAATCCTCCGCCGCGAATAACAGGCTTGACAACCCGGCCGTTCCAAAATACAATGAAACTAGATCGTTGCTTGCCATCCCCGCCCGCTAAAAACCAACAATCGTATCAGCCCCAACATCCGGTTGCTTTGCGCCGCCCGGCGGTTTTGCTGTTTTCTTTACGTTGTGCTGCACGCGTAAGTACAAACGGTTCCCGGCGAGAGATTCACATTCCCGAAGAGCCCGGAAAATTATAGACACAAGGGGAGGTTTGCGCATGAAACGCATTTTACCACTGCTTGTACTGCTCGCGCTGCTTATGCAGCTTAGCGGCTGCACGGCGCAGGAAGCCGATACGACCGCGGATGCCGCATCCGCCGCGACACAATCCCGGTACCGCGAAAATGAGATTACCGCGTATCAGGGGACACGGCTGGACCCGGCTATCGGCCCGCGCGACAATTCCATCAGCGGGGTGCAACATGTTTCCACCGACGGCTTTACTTTGGTCATCGACGGGCTGGTTACGCAGGAAACCACCCTTACGTATGAGGATGTGCGCGCCATGGACGCCTACCAGCGCCGCATTACCCTGCATTGCGTGGAGGGCTGGGATGCGACCATCCTGTGGGAAGGCGCACTGCTCGGCGAATTGATCGATCTGGCGGGCGCACAGCCGGAAGCCAACACCGTCGTCTTCACGGCGGTGGATGGGTATACCACATCGCTGCCGCTTGCCACCATACGGGATAAAGCGCTGATTCTCGCCTACGGCGCCAACGGCTTGGATTTACCCGACGAGATGGGCTATCCCTTCATCGTCGTTGCGGAAGAGAAGCTCGGCTACAAGTGGGCTCGCTGGGTCAACCGCATTACCCTGAGCGACGATGAGGCATACAAGGGTTTTTGGGAATCACGGGGCTATCCCAACGAGGCTGATGTACCGGCAGACTAAAGCGCCTTTCTCTTTAAAATCAACGTTGCCATAAAGATACAGACGGCGCGATAATGCTACCGCGCCGCCTGCTTTGTTTCCATAGGGAGGTTACCGGTTTCCCGCAGCCAGACGATGGTATCCGCAACGGTTTCCTCCATCGGGCGGCAGGTAAAGCCCAGCTCCGTTTTCGCCCTTGTGGCGTCAAAATTGTTATTCCGTTCCAGATTGTACACCGTAAAACGGCTGAACCACGCCGGTCTGTTGGTAACCTTCGCATACAAAGACCCGACCCCGGCAAACGGCCGCAGCAGCCAAAGCGGCAGCGTAACGCGCGGCGCCCGTATGTGCGCATTGCGGCAGATGGTTTGCACCAGCTCTCGAAAGGTAAACTGGCTGCCCGCCATGATGTAGCTTTTCCCTTTCGCTCCTTTTTCGGCACAGGCCACAATGCCTGCCGCTAAATCCCGTACATCCACAGCGTTGAACGTACCGCCGATGGAAACCGGCATCCGCCCTTCCGCCACCATTTTAACGCTGCTGGTAATCATCCCAAACCCCGAATCGTACGGGCCGAAGATGCCGCTGGGCAAAACCAGCGACGCGTCCAATCCATGCTCCGCTACGGCTTGCATCACCAGCGCCGAAGCCATTGCCTTGGTTTTGGCGTAATATCCGGTTACCTTTTCCGGGTCAAAGCGCTCCGTTTCCCGTATCTTTTGCCCGTGGGGCAGCTCTGGAATCGCGCTGGTGGAGCTGATGTACACCAGCTTTTCCACCCCGTGACGCACGCACATATCCACCATGTTTTTTGTGCCTTCCACATTCACCCGCCGGACTTTTTCGTTGGGATTCGGGTCCAGCGTTACAATGGCGGCGGCATGTATCACCACCCGGCCGATATCCGGCGGCACGATAAAAAAGCGGGTTAGCGCATCCGTATCGCATACGTCCCCCTGTGTTTTCTCCACCTCGGGCGGCAGCGTATCCCCCACCGGATCGCCCGGCAGCACCAGTACGCGAACGGGATATCCTTTGTCCAGCAGAAGCCGGATCAGGTTACTGCCCAGCAATCCCGTAGCGCCGGTCAACAGGTAAAGGCTCTTTTTCATTTTTTCGCCTCCGCTATTCCAGCATCTCCCTCTTCTTCTATTGTAAGGGATTTACCATGCGCAAAGCAATCCATTCTCCATAATATTCTCCGTGCTTGCGCAAGCGTCCGGCACAATAGACAAGCCGCCTGCTGAAAGCAACAGGCGGCTTATGCGAGTATGGTCAGGGGTTACACATTCGCCTGCGGCGGTAGTGAATGCAGGCGGCGCTTTCGCCAAACACGGTTCAGCGCGCCGTTTACGCGGCGCGCCAGCGCCAAATATCCGGTTACGGCATACGGAAGCAGGCCGAAAAAGTAGAACAATGTATACTGTCCCTTCGCCTCCCATACGAGGTGGAATAGAAAACCACCAATAAAGTACAGCGTAAAGAACAACGAAACAAAAGTGTGCTTTTTCATACACAGCAGCACCCATAGCAGTGTGCCCATCAGCACGATGCTATGGTACTGGTTCATCCACCAGAGTGCGGCGTTCCCGATTTTACCCCGCTCATACAGGCTGAGCGCAAACCATCCGCGCTGCGGGTTTCGCGCCATTTCATTGACCCAAAGGGATTGGAAGCTGGGTTCTTCCCACTGGGAGATGGTTTTACGGTATAAAAACGATGCGGCATAGGCGGGGTCTTCCCTAAAAATGGCAAGCCGCTCCCGGATGCTTTGCAATGCGCGTTCACGGGTCACTTGGGTATCCAGCCCGGACGCGCAGTAATACGCATATCCGTTTTCGTTATACCATCCGGGTTCGTGCCCCTCTTCTTCCTGCAATCCCAGCATCACCCACGAACTCATGGGAAAGCCTTCTGCCAATTGTATTCCCGTCACCGCGCTGGTTACCGCCTGTACAGCGCTGCCGCCAAAATAGCCGGTTACCGCCACCAACAATGCAGCTAGTGCCGAAGCCAGGCGCTTATGCTCCACTGCATGCCATAGCAGCAGAAGCAGTGCCGCGCAGGACGCGATTATATAATTCTTCTTCATCAGGCAGGCCAGCGCAAAAAAAACAACCACTGCCGCCAAGTGCCGTGCTTTGGGTTTTTCCATGTACAGCAGCAGCGCTCTGGCCCCCAGCAGCATAAAGCACAGCCCGAACAGGTTGCCGTATACGAACGGTACATACAGCGAAAGCGGCAGGAACAACAGTGCGCTTACCCGTACATATAACCGCATTTTCCGGTCATGGAAAATCAAAACGCCGCATTCGCCCAGCGCCCATACGCTAACCAAATTAGCCGCCACATTGGCAAACTGGAAAACCATTACATTCTGCGCACCGCCCAGCAGCGAAAGCAGCGAAAGAAACAGTATAAGCGGCAATTGGAACGGGAAATAATTCAAATAATAGTATTGCAGGCTTTGGGAATAATCCCCCCTCGCCAGTGCATTGGCGGCGGATATGCACAAATGCTGATCGAAAATGGGGATGGATTTGGAAACCAACACGCAAAAAGAAGACCCTGCCAGCAGCAGAAACATTACCAGCAAATTCAGGCGGGATTCGGTTTTTTCCGTCAACCTGTCACCGCGGCGCAACCATACTACCGCAGCGGTGACTATAAGCCCGATCGTAGCCAGATGCACCAGCGGTTGATCCGCCAGATTCCGGATGGTTTCGGTGCTCTTCATTTCGGAGGTGAAAAACAGGCTGTGAATTGCAAGAAACGCAATGATGAGCGCAAAAAGAACAACGGCTGTCCATTTTATAATGCTCAATAAACGTTGCATATTCGCATCTTACCTTTCTGTTTATATTAACAGCAGCTTACCTCTGCCCACTCGTGGTAACCACTCACACTTTAAAAGCAGCACGCCTGTCTGCGCAGCCTTTTGCTTTCTCCCGTTATTGGTTTATATGGGCAGGGCGTGCCTCGTCCATCCGGCAGGCACGCAACAACCGCCCGGCTTATATTTGTTTTTCCAGGCATACGGATTCAGCCATACCTACATACTGCCCGTAGTTGGGGATGATGCGGTAGCCCTGGCTTTGATACATCGCAATAGCGCTTTGCATATGGGCGCCCGTTTCCAAAACCACCTTGCCGTAGCCTTTGGCTTTGGCGCGCTGTTCCAAATGCGCAATCACAGTTTTGGCATAGCCGTGCCGCCGGTATGGCGGCCGGGTAAACACGCGCTTCATTTCCGCCGTTCCCGGCAGATAATCACGAAACCCGCCGCAAGCCGCCGCCACGCCGTTTTCCACAATCAACACCACATCGTGCACATGCTCCAGCGTATTATACTGCACATATTGCTTGCGGTTTTCTTCTCCGCCCGCCAGCAGATTCAAATAATCGTCCAGCTCGTTGCAAATTTCTACAAACCGCGGATCGGTACCATCCGTAAAGACAATATCCATTGCTGCGTTTCTCCTTGCGTACAACCTTTGTCCATCGATTATAGCATAAAAACAGCCTGTAAGCCGTAAAACAACGTGAAATCCAACCGGAAAATAATGGCTTTGCCTGATAAACAGTCCGCGCCCATGCGCTTCCCGCTCTCCAGCCAAATACCGCACCGGCACTCCCATTCCATTGTCTGCACTTCCCGACGGTTACATTTAACCCTGTTTTTACCGTAAACCCTGCAAACTTCCCATTCATTGCCATCGCAATTCACATGATTGTGGTATAATAGAAAAACAAAGTAGTTATATCACTCCTCCTGCGACAACAGGCGCGCCAGCCCATATACTTGCATCCCATCCGCTTCCTACCGCCCGTTTAGCCGCAACCCGTATACGGCTTTGTATGTTCGACCCTTCCTTCCCTACGGCAGCAGAAAGAAGCTGATTCTATGCCGATCATCGCCGCATATGCCGTGCCCCACCCGCCCATCATTATTCCGCAGGTTGGCCGCGGAGAAGAAAAGAAAATCGCCATGACCGCCGAGGCCTATGCCGAGGTGATGCGCCGCACCGCCGCCCATGAGCCGGATGTGCTCATCGTCACCAGCCCGCACTGCGTTATGTATGCGGATTATTTCCACATTTCCCCCGGCAAGGAAGCATCGGGCGACCTATCGCGCTTCCGCGGGGAGAATACCGCCCTCACCGTTACGTACGATACGGAGCTGTGCACCGCTATTGAAAATCTGGCCATGGAAAACGACATTCCCGCAGGCCCTCTGGGCGAGCGGGACCCGTCGCTGGATCACGCTACGCTGATTCCCCTGCTGTTTCTTAAAAACGAAAAGTACGCCTGCCCCATCATCCGCATCGGACTGAGCGGCTTGAGTCCGCTGATGCACTACCGCTTCGGCCGGTGCATTGCCGAGGCGGCGGATATCCTCGGCCGTAGAGCCGTGTTCATCGCCAGCGGCGATCTATCCCACAAGCTCAAGGCAGACGGGCCTTACGGCTATGCCGAAGAAGGCCCGGTGTTTGACAAGGCGCTTACCGCCGCCTTTGCTGCAGGCGATTTTGGCGCGCTATTGTCCATTCCGACCGCCGTAGCCGAGTCCGCCGCCGAATGCGGCTGGCGCTCGTTCCAGATTATGGCGGGCACGCTCGATCGCAAAGCCGTTACACACGAGCTGCTTTCGTACGAGGGGCCGTTTGGCGTGGGGTACGGCGTTGCCGCCTTTGAAGTCACCGGGGACGACCCGGCTCGCGACTTTGGCGATCAGTACCAGCGCGCCCGGCGGGAAGCCCTGCACCACATACAGCACGATGAGGATGCATACGTGCAGCTCGCCCGGTTAAGCCTGGAAACCTACGTGCGCACCGGCAAACGCGCTGCCCTGCCAAAAGAGCTGCCCCCGGAGCTGGCGCAGGCACGCGCCGGAGCGTTTGTAACGTTGAAAAAGGACGGGCAATTGCGCGGCTGCATTGGCACCACCGAGCCGACCGCGCCCTCGCTGGCCGCCGAAATACTGCAAAACGCCGTTTCCGCCGGTACACGAGACCCGCGTTTTGACCCCGTAACGGTAGACGAGCTGAAAGAGCTGGTATACAGCGTGGATGTGCTGGGGCAGGCCGAACCGGTGGCTTCCAAAGCCGCGCTGGACCCCAAGCGCTACGGCGTAATCGTGCAAAGCGGTTACCGGCGGGGGTTGCTTCTGCCCGATCTGGAAGGCGTGGATACGGTAGATAAGCAAATTGGCATCGCCAAGCAGAAAGCCGGCATCCTCGCGGACGAAACGGTGCAGCTGTCCCGTTTTGAGGTGGTGAGGCACCATTGATTTGTAATTTATGCCCGCATCACTGCAACCTTGCGCCGGGGCAAACCGGCCGCTGCCGCGCGCGTGCCAACGTAGACGGTGTAATCACCTGCATCAATTACGGCAGGCTGACCGCACTGGCGCTGGACCCAATTGAAAAAAAGCCGCTCATGCGCTTCCATCCCGGCACCAGCATCCTGTCGGTGGGCAGTTTCGGGTGCAATCTGCGCTGCCCCTTCTGCCAGAACAGCGACATCAGCATGGCGGGCGCATCCATCCACACGACGGCTGTAACGCCGCAGGAGCTTGTGGACAAGGCCGTCTCGCTTAAAGCGCACGGCAACATCGGCATCGCGTACACCTATAACGAGCCGCTTATCGGGTACGAGTTTGTGCGCGACTGCGCAAAGCTGGCGCACGATGCAGGGCTGTACAATGTGCTGGTGACCAACGGGATGATTTGCGAAGCGCCGCTGCTGAAAATTCTGCCGCTGATCGACGCGATGAACATCGATCTGAAGGGGTTCACCCAGCGGTTTTACGATTTTGTCGGCGGCGATTTGGAAGCGGTCAAAACCGCCATTCGCCTGTCCGCCGAGAAGTGCCATGTGGAAGTGACTACGCTGATCATTCCCGATTTAAACGACAGCGAAACAGAGATGGATTTGGAGGCGCAGTGGCTGGCCTCCCTGCGGCCGGATCTGCCGCTGCACATCAGCCGGTTCTTCCCCCACTACCACCTGCTGGATAAGCCGCCCACCCCGGTAGAAACCATCTACCGCCTGCGCGAAGTTGCTAAGCAGCACCTGCTGCATGTATACACCGGCAATTGCTGATGTATGCCCGGTGTTAAATCCCCGCCCGGCGCGATTGACAAACACAAATCCGTATGGTAGCATAATGCCGAACTGGAAATATGATGAAACGGAGCTGAAAAGATGCGCAAATAATTCTGCCGCTTATTCCTTATAAAGGGAGAGCAAGGCCCGTTTGCCCTGTGCAATACGGCATGCCTTGTCGTGGCAGAATCGCGCAGCCGGAAGGCTCTGTTTTTGTTTGCGCTTTTTGGCTGTCCCCCTTTCCCGAAAGATTGGAGAACACAGCATGGCGATGATACAACTAACGGATATCACCTTTGCCTACGATGGCAGTTACGACGACATTTTTACCCACTTCACCTGCCGGCTGGATACCCGCTGGCATCTGGGGCTGATTGGCCGCAATGGGCGCGGCAAAACGACGCTGCTCAGGCTGCTTGCGGGTGAATTGCACGCACGCGGCGGCGTGGATATGCCGCTCAAACCGGCCTTATTCCCCTTCCCCGTTCCCCACCCGGAGTACCTGACAACAGACGCCCTTGCGGATTGCGCGCCGGATGTGCCCGCATGGCGGCTATCGCAGGAGCTAAACCGGCTGGGCGTAACCGAGGATGTGCTCTGGCGGCCGTATGAAACCCTCAGCCGCGGCGAGCAGACCAAGGCGCAGCTGGCCGCACTGTTTGCGCGCGACGATAGCTATCCCCTGATCGATGAACCGACCACCCACCTGGATTTACAGGGGCGCGAGCTGGCGGCGGAGTATCTGGCCGGGCGCGGCGGCTTTTTGCTAGTCAGTCACGACCGGGCGTTTCTCAACCGCTGCACCGATCATATGCTGGCGCTCAACCGCAGCAGCGTAACCGTGCAGCAGGGTAATTTCGACGTGTGGGCGCGCGAATGGGAGCGGAAAAACGAGAGCGAACAGGCCCGCAACGAACAACTGAAAAAGGATATTACCCGCCTGACCCAGAGCGCCCGCAAGCAGGCAGAATGGAGCCGTCAGTGCGAAAAAGGCAAGTACGGCGTTGCCCCCAGCGAAGCAGCCGTTGTAGACCGCGGCTATGTGGGCGCGCGCGCCGCCGCAATGATGAAGCGCTCGCTGCACACACAGGAGCGGCTTTTGCAGGCTGCCGAAGAAAAAAAAGAGCTGCTGCAGGATGTGGAAACGGTCGGCACGCTGAAGCTATCGCCGCTTGCCGCGCCAAAACAGCAGCTGCTCGACATCCGAGACGCCAACGTGCACTACGGTGATCGTACCGTGTGCAAAGGCGTTACCTTCACGCTGGAGCGCGGCGAGCGCATTGCGCTGACCGGCCGCAACGGCGCGGGGAAAAGCAGTATTCTCAAAACCATATGCGGGTTATCCGGCGCGCTCACCGGCGCGGTAACCGTGCAAAGCGGGCTAACCATCAGCTACGTGCCCCAGTCCGTAGGCGATCTGCATGGGAGCCTGCGGGATTTCATTGCCGAAAACGGCGTAGATGAAACGCTGTTTAAAGCCATTTTGCGCAACATGGATTTTGGTCGCCAGCAGTTTGATAAAACCATCGAAGGGTACAGCGAAGGCCAAAAAAAGAAGCTGCTGCTGGCGCGCAGCCTATGCGTGCCTGCGCACCTGTACGTATGGGACGAACCCCTGAACTACATCGATATTTTCAGCCGTATACAGCTGGAAACCCTGATTTTGCAGTTCCAGCCCGCCATGCTGCTGGTGGAGCACGACCGCGCGTTTCTCGCCCGGGTGTGCACCCGCATCGTTGATCTGGATCAGGCGCAAGGCTGACGCTTTGGATTACGCCGCCATTATAAAAACGAAAAACGGCTCTCCCTGCAGCTGCAAGGGGAGCCTTTTTTCCATCGATAACAGTAGCATCATCAGGCCAGCAGCAGCGCCGATGAAGGAGAATAGCATTCGCCTTCCATTGCGGAGCAAATCAAACCGGGTCTGCCGTAATAGTGCATGCGCATTGCCCGTCTACGAAGATCATGGTAAATAACACTATGGATGAACGATGCGATGCGTCTTGAAACGCGGCTCACAGGCACGGTGTATGCCGCAGGCTTCGCTGGTGCTTCTGCTCTGCCGGACAGGAGCGGCCGGAGACACTTCGGGCGGTTGAAAGCCTGCACCCGGCGTCGCCGGAAAAACACCCATTTCTGGCACAGCCACCTGCGCTATACAGAAATGATGATCGTAAAAACCGTCAGGCGTTTGGGGGGATCTTCCGCAGTATCTCCCCAACTGTAAGCTCCAGCGCGCTATCGCCATAGTCTACGGTCATCTGCTTCATCGCGTCCAGCTCGTCCCATATCCAGCGTGCCAGCGTAGCCGATGGATGCAGCAGGTATTGCGTGGTCAGGTGCAGCACACGGTGCATTATGCGGTGTTTTTGCAGCCACGGCTCCAGCTCGGTCAGCAGCAGCGCAGGCACGCGGCCCCCGGCAATGCGGTTTTCCAGTATATCCAGCTTGGCAACGTATTTGGCCAGCAGTTCGGCTGCTTCCTCGCTGCCGCGTACCATCAGCGTTTTGCGCAGTTCAAACATCACCCCATGCAGGATGAACGAGTTGGAATCCTGCACGCAGGAATGGCGCATATTATCAGCAAACAGGCGAAAGGGCATAGCCTCCTCCTGCAATTCGCTTTGCAGCGCCGAAAGCCACGATGCTTCGGGGTCGTACTGCGCGGGATTACGCAGATAATCGGCAATGGTGTGCAAAACAATTTTCGTGCATTCAAAGCTTTCCATGCCGTTGGCCACATAGCCGCCGGAGTACATGCCCAGTGTCGCATCCCGCCCCATCAACGGCCCCAGGTGCATTTCCCGGTACATCCAGCCGTCGTTTACGGGGTAGTTATCCCAGTAGGTGGGGCGGTGCCCCGTCGCCTTGATAAAGCGCTTGGCCTGCCGGGTATCCAGCGTTTCGGAGCATACTTTAGGCCCCGTCCAAAAAAGGCGGATTTCCGCAGGCAGGTTTTTCCCCAGTTCCGTAATATAGGGCTCCTCGCCGGTGCCGCAGTACTGCCACGGGCATACGCAAAGCTGCACATTTTCCGGCAACCGCGCTTTCAGGATGGATGCGTACCGCTCAATAAAACTGATGTGCGCCTTGACCAGCGTACCGTAATGCTGCTCATCCTCCGGGTATTGCAGATGCGCGGGAATATCATCCAAAAACAGGCCAAAGTGCCGCACACCAAGGTTGTATATCTGCTCGGTTTTCGCCAGTAGCCGGTCCAAATCCTCGGGGCTGGAATAGCGCAGCGTTAGCCCCGGCGCGATGCAGTACCAAAAGTCGATCTGCTCGCTGCGCGCCAGCCGAATCAGGCGTTCCAGCTCGTCGCAGTCTTCCGGCTGGTACAGCTCGGCCCAGCGCTCGCGATGATATGCATCATACTTGGCGGCGTAAAAATAGCTGTTCATGCCCAGCACATGCAGGCGTGTCAGCAGCTCGCAGCGCTGCCCGAACGTCCACGGCTTTCCGTAATACCCTTCGATCACTCCGCGAATGGCAAAGGTATCTTCCGTTTGCGGTAATTGCGATTGCTCCATTTCCTTCTCCTTGCGTTTGCGCCCGTTGCGAAACATGCAGTTTTACACAGATGATTATTTACACAGCAGCTTTGCCCCGTTTACAGCGATTCCTGCCGAAACTGGGCGTGCCGCGTTCAAAATGCGGCGATCTAAAAAAGCAGGTAGAGTATACCGCCGATCACGCCGGAGCCCAGCATTACATAAATCGGGTTTGGCTTCCACTTGCGCAGTATGAACAGTGCGCCCCCGAACAGGAGAATGCAAATCCAGTTGATCGCGTGCCAGTCCGCCGTAAAGCCCTGCTCGCCCCAAATGGCTAAAATCAGTATCGTAAGGCCGGCCGAGGCGATCAGCGCCACGACGGCCACCCGCAACCCGGACAGCGCCCCCCGGATGACTCCCAAATTTTTATAGCGGAAATACACCCACGCCAGCGCCGATACGATGATGCAGGACGGCAATATGCACCCAATCGTCGCCACAATCGCGCCCCACGTGCCCGCAATTTTAATACCGACAAACGTCGCGGAATTAATGGCGATCGGCCCAGGCGTCATCTGCGCAATCGTAATTAAATCCGTAAACTCCGTCAGCGACAGCCATCCGTGCAGTTCCACCACCTGATGCTGTATCAGCGGGATGGCGGCCATCCCGCCGCCAATGCTGAACAGCCCTACCTGCACAAAGCTCCAAAACAAAAGCAGCAGCATTACGGCTCCTCACCCCCAACCGCTTTATGCTTATGCGCATACCAGAAAAATTTCGCCACGCCGTACACGCCGCAAAGCAGGATAATCAAGACCACGTTGACTTTCAAAACAAACGTCGCAATAAAAGCGCCAATCATGATGAGGATGGAGCTGATTTCGCGTTCCTGCGTCACTTTCCGTCCCAGCGTCAGCACCACGTCGATGATAACCGCCGCCACCCCGGCCTGCATACCTTTGAGCACGGCGTTAACGACAACGTTTTGGCGGAACTGCGTATAGAATATCGAAATAATCGAAATAATCACCAGCGGCGGCAAAATGGTGCCAAACACAGTCGTTACCGCGCCCGGCAGCCCCTTTACCTTATACCCCAGCAAAATGGAAGCGTTCACCGCGACCGCGCCGGGCGAGGATTGAGCAATCGCTACCAGATTGAGCATTTCTTCCTCCTCAATCCAATGCAGATCGTCCACAAATTTCCGTTTCATAAAAGGGATAATGGCAAAGCCGCCCCCAAATGTAACCGCGCTTAAATACAGGGTTACGCTGAACAGCTTCCAATAAATTCTGAAGGTTTGCTTCAAATCGACCAACTTCCCGTCCTATATACATGTAGGGCACGTGCTTATGATAGTCTACATCGGTGGGGCAGGTCAACCCTGCCGGGTGAAAGCTTAACCCAGAAAACCGCTATTGTTTTCGCATTCCTTTACAACGCTAAAAAGGCGGTCACGTACATCCGTGTATGTGACCGCCTTTTTTGCCATGGCTGTCGGTAATACTTTAGCAAGCAGGCTGATTGTCTCTTCCGGTTTTCCTCCGCTTCCGCACAGCTAAAGTCGTTTCCCCGGCAGGCTACACCCGTTTTATTCTTTTGGGTCCCTTTTAAATCTCGCGTCCCGGTACGGCGCATCCTTGGGCAGCAGCCATTGGTCGTCTTCCACCTTCATAGCCTCCGGGTGCAGGCCGATTTCGATACGGTGGCGGATGATCGACGGGGTCCGGTCATGCTCTTCGGCATACTCGTTCATATGTATGTACTTATCTTTCGTGTCGTCCATAAAACTGCATCTCCTTAGCCCCATTTCGGGTAATAGGCGCAGGCCAAAAACATCTTCCGGTTCTTTTCGTTTTGCTTTTCAATGGCGATTATTTGATCCGCGGATAATTACTTTGTATTCTTATCATAGCACGCGTAACCGTGCTTGACAAGTAGGAGTTCGATGAATTTAACCAAAATTTTATCTGCTCTGCATCTGCAAGTGTATGCGCCTGTTGCGCGCGCATTTCCCACGGAGCCGCCAAAGCGCTGTACCGGAAATCAACCTTTCCGGTACGGCGCTTTGCATAGGAGAAAATACACAGGTTTTCCTTCACGGCTGCCCACGATACAGCCATTCAATGGCGCAGTTACGCTATCATCAGCACAGAAAAGGCTGTTTGCTTACGCCTTCCCGTCTCCTTTTTTCACCAGCGATTGCGCGGGTTTCCCGGCGGCAGCTTTATCCCGCTGCATCAGCCCGTATACAACAAAGCATGTAACGCCCTGCGCAATAAATTCGATAATGCTACGCGGTATCAACACCGCGGCCACGGTAAACAGCAGCGCCGCCGTAAGCACGCACCAATCGCAATAATACATCCATCCCAGCAGTGCAAACACAAACGCCACCGTACCTAAAAGCAGATGCGGCAGCCCCGCGTACGCAATCACGGCGGACAGCGCCATGCTAAAAGCAATCCCGCTGAACAGCAGCGCACGGATGTAGGGAATCCATAAAAAGGCCAGCACCACGGCGGATACGCCGATGACCGCCAGCAGTGCGCGGCAGCGCGAGGGCTTGCGCAGCCCATCGGGAGCAATAGCATCCTCTTGCGGGACGGACGCATCCAGCGGGGCGTCCGTTCCTTCTTTTTCGGGCTCTTGCGGGGGAACATAACCTTGATGCAGCATGGCAGCCTCCTGTGGGTTCAAGGGGGAAGGCCGCACGTCACCGCCGGGCCGCTTTCCGCCCGCGCCGCGTTTTCCGGTAATGTCAAACAGCCGCCTGTACCGGCAGGAAAACACGGGCACGCGCCTGTAAAGCCACTGGGCTTTACGGCAAACGCGGCACCGGGTACGTATGCGGGTGTGTCACGTGGATGATTGTCATTATTCTCTTTTCGCCAAAAACAAGGGGTTTCCCTTGCCGTTATGGATATAAATTACAAAAAACGAGCTGGATTCGGCTTCTTGCTCACCCCGGCCCAGCATCGCCGGGCTACCCCTTGCGGTACTCGCTGGGTGTTACCCCGGCAATCCGCTTGAAACAGGCGCTGAAATAATAGGGCGATGCGTACCCCACCTGATCGCTCACCAGCGATATGGGATCTGTCGTCATGCGTAAAAGCTGCATCGCTTTTTCGATGCGCTTGTTGGTGATGTATTCGCTTACGTTAATCCCTTCCGCCTGCTTGAACACGCGGCTCAAATGCGAGTAGGTCACATGCGCTTCGTCGGCAATGCTTTCCAGCCTAAGCTGGCTGTCCGGCAAATGCACGGCAATGTATTCCTTAACCCCCGCCAGTAGTTTTTGCCGGTAGGTCTGCTGGGACTGGTCCAACGCCGCGGCTGCCGTGCGGAAAAAGCTTTGCAGCATCTCCTCAATTTCACCGCCGCTTACCGGGTGGCGGTTCTTTGCGCCAAATGTGCTGATGATGTGCTCCGCCCCGGACAAATCCACATCGTTTTGGCGTATCTGCCCAATGACGCCCGAAAGCAGCACCACCAGATACGGAATAATCAGGTTTTGCTCCTTCAGGTTCATAATCGTGTCGCGTGCCAGCCGCCCGGCCATCATATCCAGCACCGCTCCATCGCGGCG
Organism: Candidatus Limiplasma sp.; assembly: GCA_963675655.1. Classification (GTDB taxonomy): domain Bacteria; phylum Bacillota; class Clostridia; order Christensenellales; family Aristaeellaceae; genus CAXXOK01. The sequence continues at coordinate 1,660,105 of OY776489.1, read as the reverse complement.
CAGCAGCAGCTGCACTATTTCCCCCTGTGTTTCTGTAATGTGGGTTAAAAATGGCAGCACGTCCGCCTCGTCCTGCGAGTGGCAAAACACCGCCTGATCGCTGTACACGAAGCGGCGGTTCACCGCCCGCCGCGCCGCCGCGATCGACAGGCCGATTTGCCACAGCTGTTTTTGCGGCGTACCCACGCCGAAATAGACCGTATTGCCGCCTTTATGCCCAGCCGCAAACCCCTCGCACAGCGCCTGCGCTTTCAGTGCCAGCTCGCCCGTGGCCAGCAGCGGCGCGTGCAGGATTAAAAGCGTATCGTCCTGTTCCGCAATCAGGTGACAGTCCAGTTGCGCGCCAAACCACGCCTGTAAAGCATCGGTCTGCATAATGGAACCCAGCAGCATCGCTTCCGTATCCACAGGCGCATCTTCGCGTGCCTCCTCGCCCGCAGCCGCCACGCAAATAAAACTGCCGCCCTGCACCGCAATGCCCAGGTAATCCGCCTCCCGCGTCAGGGTGCGCGCCGCCAGCAGCGGACGGCTGCGTGTAAGGTTTTGGTAAAACCGTTCACGCAGCTGCGGCTGCGCCGCTTCCAGACGCCGCAGCACCGTGCGCTCCTCCTCCAGCTTTTGCAGCGCCTTTTGGATGGTCGCGCTTAACTCATCATACTGTATGGGCTTTTGCACATAGTCCGTCACGCCGATGCGCAGCGCCTCCTGCGCATACTCAAAATCATCATAGGCGCTGATGAGGATGATTTTCATCATCCGGTTATGGGTCAGCGCCTTGCGTGCCAGCTCCAGCCCCGTTATGTGCGGCATACGGATATCGCTGATGAGCAGGTCGATATCGGGATGCTCCTGCAAATAGCTCAATACATCCATGCCGCTTAAAAACGAACGGACCAGCTCTGCGCCCATGGCGGCAAAGTTTAAATTTTTCTCCAGCCCTTTCAGTGACAGCGCGCTGTCATCCGCCAATATGACTTTATACATCCCATTCCTCCTTCAGGTTCCGCTTTCGTCCGGCGAGTCCACCAGCAGCTGTTTCAGGTTAATCTGCACCACCGTGCCCTTGCCCAATTCCGATGTGTAGTGAATTGTTTCCGACTCCTCCACCACGTAGGGCTTCAGCCGTGCCGATACGTTGCTCAGCCCGTAAAACGCTGTGCTGCTGCTAGCCCCCGCAGGCGCGCTTTCCCCTCGTACCACACTGAGCAATTGCTTCATCATCGCTTCATCCATCCCCAGCCCGTCATCCCGTATCTCAATGCGGATACCGCTGTCGGCGTAACGCAGGGAAATATCGATGGTCATGTGTTTGGCGTCGCCGGGCAAGCCGTGGGTAACGCAGTTTTCCACCAACGGCTGCAAAACGAAGCGGGGTATCCAAAACAGTTCTACATCCGGGTCGGTTTCCAGCGTGTAGGTAAAGGCGTTTTCGTGGCTGATTACTTCCATCTCCAGATACAGCCGCACAATTTCCAGTTCTTCGCCGATGGTGATAATGTCCTGATTGTTCTTGCGCAGTATCAGCCGGTAGAACGATGCCAGCCGCGAGAGCATCCGGTTTGCATCGTCCACGCGCCCCAGCGTGTTGCAGATTTTGATGGAGTCCAGCATGTTATATAAGAAGTGGGGGTTAATCTTTGCGCGCAGCAGCTGGTAGCGCAGCTTTTCCTGCGTAAGGGAATAGTTCAGCGCATTTTGCACCGATCCGTTCACCCGGTCGACCAGCTTGTTAAAGACCAGGGCAAACTCGTCCAGCATATCCGGCGGCTTTCCGCTGGGCGGCGGCGGCATTTTCACGGAGATCATCGCGTCGTTTTCATCCTCCGGGTGGGTATTGGGCTCGATGGATTTTACAACGTTGCTCATAATCAACAATTTATGCATCAGCTGCCGCGAAATGAGCAGCGATACCAGCAATGCAACGCCCGAAGAAATCGCCACGGCCAGCAGCAGGCCGTTGGTGCTGGTTAGCGAAACAGAGGTTAAATAGCTTTCCGGCACGGAGATGAGCATGGTCCAATCGGTCGTGTCCAGCGGATAGCGGATATAGGCCTTGCCGTCGTAGCGCACAGGTTCCTCCCCCTGAGACGATTGCAGCGAAAGCACCAAGTCTTGCGGCAGCGCCTCGCCTAAGCGCTGTCTGTCGGGATGGGAGATGATGCGCCCGTTTGCGTCGATTACGTACTGTTCCACAGGGGTCGCATCCGGTTCTTCCAAAATGGCGGCAATCTGGCGCTCGTCAATATCAATGAAAAAGCAAAACGAGCTGGATTCGCTGAGCATGCTCACGCGCATAAAGCAGGTCATCAGGTTATAACTACGGTAGGAGGAAAACCGCATAAAGGGATACTCGTAATCCGTCAGCACCATCCAGCACAGCTTGTTATACGGCGCGCCCAGCACCTCCGGCTGCTGCGCGCGGCCATGGGGCAGGGTAATATCAAAAAAGGTGATGCCTTCGTTCGCCGAAAAAAAGTCCGGCGGGAACCACGCGGAAATATCCGTAAACCCAAACCAATCCCGCAGGGTTTGTATGGTGCTGATCGCGCCGGCATCCGTTTGCGGCTTCGGGGTTTTATACAGCGATTCGTTCAGCGTTTGCTGCAGGGTATAGCGCACAATTTCGCTCACGTTTTGCATTTGCTCAAACCGGGCTTCGATGCTGGTGGTTACCTGCCGGCCGGAATAGCTGAGCACCGCCAGCATCTTCTGGCTTTGCTGGTCGCGCGAAAAGGCGTAGTTAAACCCCGCCATGATACTCACGGTCAGCAGCAGCACCGTTAAATGGCTCAGGAGCAGCTTTTGGTAATAGCTTGGATGCCGGATAAACTGTATCAGCGTGCGTTTGGGCAAACTACCGCCTTCTTCCCATCCGTATTATAGCCCGCGTTGTCTACCCGCCAAAAAATGCGGCGCAAAAGCAGCGGGATTCCGGTATAATAGTAGTTAACGAAAGGATGCTTGCGGGCAGAAATACCGCCGCGGCCATCAAGTGCCAATCCCCCAGCGTCATCATAATATACGTTTGTCTGATTTGACAATATACTTACCAGAAATACGCAAAAATACGTATGCGAAGCGCAAAGAATTATATTTTCAAACCCGCTTGCATTTGTCATACTTTGATCAGATGCCAGGGAAATGGCAGCAGAACAATTTGAAAGGGGAGCCCAAGAACATGAAAAAAATGTGGAAAACGCTGTTGGCAGCAACGCTCGCGCTCACGCTGATCGCCTCTTCGGCAATGGCGGAAGTTACGCTGATGACCAACGACACAACCAACGATTGGTGGCCGGAGCTGGAGGCGCTGATCGAAGAAGGGTCCGGGGTGCAGATCGAAGCCATCACCTCGCCTTCCAACCCGGATGACCGCGTATCCAAATTTACTACCATTTTAGCCTCGGGTGACAGCTCGGTCGATCTTTTCAACATCAACGACGAGATGGTAACCCAGTACATGGCAGCCGGTTTCCTCGCCCCGCTGGATGGCGACGTAATGGCTCCCGAAGTTGCCGCGAATTTCGATGCGAACTTCATGGCTGACCGCTACATGATGGACGGGCACATTTACGCCGTGCCTACCTACAACGGCGCGCTCACCATGTGGGTAAACCAGGACATGCTGGACGCGGCAGGCGTGCCCGTGCCGACCAATAAGGAAGAGTTCATCGCCGCCATCAAGGCCATGAGCAATCCCGAAGAAGGCGTGTACGGCTACGGCGGCGCGTGGGAAGCCACCTACAGCTTCAACGAAATCGGCACGTTTGTAAACCTGTTCGGCGGAGACAACTTCGACTGGACCAACGAAAAGAGCCGCGAAGCTTTGCAGTTTATGTACGACATGGCCAACACCTGGCAGTGCACCTCGCTTGCGCAGCTCAGCGAGCAGTACGAGCCGATGAACCAGAAATTTTTTGACAAGAAATACGGCATCATCCTGCAATGGTGCGGCTGGATGGAAGGTTTAGCCAAGGATGCGGGCATATACGGCGAGGACGAAGTACACATGATCGCCATGCCGACGTTTGAAACCTCCTCCGCCTTTATGGATGCTTGGTACTACGTGCTCAACCAGAGCAGCCAGAACTACGAAGAAGCCAAAAAGGTATTGGATTACATCGCCAGCCCGGATTTCGAGCTTGCGTACCTGCGCCTGGCCAACCAGCCGCCCGCGCGCACCGACGTGCTCAACGGCGAAGCGGTGCAAACTGAAGAGTACAGCGCCTTTAGCGATCTGCTGGGCAACCTGTCGCTCTACCAAGAAAACTCGACCATGCGCGGCCGTCCCATGGTGCCCGCCACGATGGAATACATCACCGCGATCGGCACGCTTTTCCAGCAGTACATTCTGGGCGAGCTGACGCTGGACGAAATTGGCCAGCAGCAGCGGGCGTACTACGAAGAAATGAAATAAACACGGCAACCCATACTCCGGGAGGATGGCTCGCCATCCTCCTCCCTTTTCATGGTGCAGGCGGCTGCGCGAAACCGCCTGCGCCCATATTGTCCCCCGTAGGAGGTTTGGCAAATGCAAAGGACAGACGCGCGCACCGCGGGCGCGGCGCAAAAAATGCTGGTCGCCCGCTCCGGCCGCAGGCAAAAGTACTGGATTGCGTGGGTGCTGGCGGCACCGGCACTGCTGATACGCGCTTTTACCACTTTATACCCGTTTTTGATGACGTTTTACAACAGCCTGTTTAACCTGAGTATGTTCAAACGCAGCAGCAACGCCTTTATCGGCGTTCAAAATTTTGTGGATATGTTCTCCGACGCAAAGTTTTTAAAATCGCTGGAGTTTACGGCGATGTTCACCATCGTATCCATGGTGTTTCACGTGCTGCTGGGCGTCGCGCTGGCGCTGATATTAAACCAGAAATTTAAAGGTAAAAAGCTACTGCGCACCGTAACGCTGATGCCCTGGGCCATGCCGATGGTGGTTGTGGGCATTGCCGCCCGCTGGGCGTTTAACGGGCAGTACGGTTTGATTAACGATATTATTTGCTGGTTCGGCTCCAACTTTCATTACGATTGGCTGGTGCATTCCGATACGGCGCGTATGGCGGTGGTCGCGGTGGATTTGTGGAAGGACGTACCGTTTTTCGCCATACTGGTGCTCTCCGGTTTGCAGTTTATTCCCGGGGAAATCTACGAATCCGCCCGTGTGGACGGCGCAGGCCCCGTGCGCAGCTTTTTTACCATCACTCTGCCGCTGATCACCCGCAACCTGCTTACGCTGTCCATCTTCTTTACCATGTGGCGGCTGACCAGCTTTGATATTGTGTATTCCATGACGGCGGGCGGCCCGGCAGGTGCTACGTCCCTGCTGGCGTACCGCATCTCCATGGAGGCGTTTTCCATGCTCAACCTGGGGTATGCAAGCGCCATTGCCGTGTTCCTGTTCGGCGTCATGGTGGTGCTGAGCATGATCAACGTATACGTAATTTCCCGGATCGATCAGTAAGGAAGGTGACCTGAATATGTTAACCGCTGTAACCAACCCGAAGGCGGCTCCGAAGCGTCGCCTGTCCCGCCGCAAAGTAGGCGTTAGCATCCTGCGCTGGAGCCTGACGGCCTTGATCTGCTTTATTATTCTGCTGCCGCTGTGGTGGATTTTCATTTCCTCCATCACCCCGTCCTCAGAGCTGTACACCAGCCCCATCAATTACATTCCGCTGCACCCAACGTTTGACAACTACGTGCGCGCCTTCAGCGATATGGGCATTGCCAATAAAATATACAACACCCTACTCATTACCGCGTTCGCGCTGGCGTTTTCCATCCTGTTCGGCATGACGGCAGCCTACGCCTTCGCGCGGTTTGACAGCATCAGCATGAAGGTTTCCTACTTAGCGCTGCTGTTTTCCATGCTGATTCCAGGCATCGTAACCGCCCGAACCGCGTACGATTTTTTCCGCGTCCTCAAACTGGTGGATACCTATCCGGGGCTGATTATTTTGTACACCAGCGCGCTGATTCCATTTTCGGTGCTGATACTGATGAACTTCGTACAGCAAATGCCCTATTCCATTGAGGAAGCAGCCGAGGTGGACGGCGCAAACTTTGTGCAAAAGCTCTTTCAAATCATCCTGCCGCTGCTGACCCCGGCCATCGCAACCATCGCGATCATCAATTTCATCACCTGCCTAAACGATTTGTTTACGCCCCTGTTCTTCGCCAACCGCATCGATGTGCTCAGCGTCGGCATTACCACGGTGCCGCGCCGCAACACGTACGATGTGCCGTGGGATATGATTTCCGCGATCGGCTGCATCATCATCCTGCCGATTGTAATCTTCGTTCTGGTGTTTGAAAAAAAGATTATGGAAGGCATTATGGCCGGCAGCGTAAAACAGTAGCCGACCTCACAAAAGGGAGGTTTTACACATGTACAACGGGTTTTTATTCGGCAGTCTGCCCCTGCTGCGCGGCGGACGCTCCTGCTCCATCAACGGGGAAAACCGCACTGGCGGTAAGGGCGAAGCCTGCAAAGTCCCCAGTGCGCTGGGTCCGTCCCGCAAGGGAATGCCTTGCCTGAAAACCCTGCCCGCGGGCGAAACCGTAGTGCTGGGCGATATTGCGGGCAGCGGCGTCATCCAGCACATTTGGTGCACCATACCCAACCGCACCGAGCACGGCCGTTTTGTGCTGCGCGATCTGGTGCTGCGTATGTATTGGGATGAGGAGGAAACCCCTTCGGTCGAATGCCCTCTGGGCGACTTTTTCCTTAACGGGTTTGCCCGCGCGTATGACGTAAACTCGTTGCTGGTGGCGGTCAACCCCAAAGGCGCGATGAACTGCTTTATTCCCATGCCGTTTCGCACCCATGCCCGTATTACGCTGGAAAACCAGCACGCCGGCGACCTGCCCGCGTTTTTCTACCAGATTGATTATGTGCTCACCGACGATCTGCCCGCCGATACCGCCAGTTTCCACGCGCAATGGCGGCGGGAGCGCCTAACCGCCCTGCAAAAGGATTATGTGCTGCTGGACGGCGTAAAAGGACGCGGCCATTACATTGGCACCTACCTTGGCATTGCCGCGCTGGAGCGGTACTGGTGGGGCGAGGGCGAAATGAAATTTTACATCGACGGGGACGATCCCTACCCCAGCCAGTGTTCCACCGGCACGGAGGATTACTTCGGCGGGGCGTGGTCGTTTGGCGGGGAAACGGACGAGCGCGGCCATATGCTGGAAAAAACATATTGCACGCCCTTTATGGGCTACCCGTTCTACTCCCGTGACGACGATTTTCACAACGAGTATTTCAACCGCGATTGCCCGCCCATGCGCAGCTTTTACCGCTGGCATATCCCCGATCCGGTGCTGTTTGAGCAGGATTTACGGGTGGAGATACAGCAAATCGGCGTGAGCGAGCTGGGGCTGTTTGAGCGGCAGGACGATGTTTGCTCGGTCGCCTATTGGTATCAGACCGAACCGCACGGCGCGTTTCCGGCGCTGCCCTCCGCGCCGATGCGCTGGCCCAGGTAAAATACCAAAAGAAAAGAGCGGCATAGCCGCTCTTTTCAGTCTGTTCCAGAATTTCTTACGTGCAAGATGAATCCGCCTGTTTAAAAGGCGCAGTTGGTACCGCAGAGGGGTCTTTTTCAGCAAGCCGCTTCAGTGTATCGCCGGTCAGGCGGTACACCGTCCAATCCCGCATCGGCTGTGCGCCCAGCGACAGATAAAAGTCGATACTCGGCCGGTTCCAATCAAGGCACCACCATTCCAGCCGACCGCAGCCACGGTCCACGGCAATCTGCGCCAGCTTTTGCAAAATGGCTTTGCCATAGCCGCGCCCCCGGCAATCGGGCAGCACATACAAGTCCTCCAAATACAAACCAGAGCGACCCAGAAACGTCGAAAAATTGTGGAAGAACAGCGCAAAGCCGACCTCCCTGCCATCCTGCAGCGCAAAGAGCACTTCCGCCTTGCGCTGCGCAAAAAGCCATTCGGTCAACAGTTCCTCGGTGGCGATCACCTGATCCAGCATTTTTTCGTATTCGGCTAACCCTTTAATAAATTGCAGTATCAACGCGGCGTCGGCTTTTTCCGCATACCGGAAAGTAAGATTCATGTGCATTGCTCCGTTTCCTGCCGTACTTTACAGGCATCCCGCAGGCACTATCATACCGAAGTTTTTGCGCTGTGACAATGGCCTGCGCCGCATAACCGCTTCTTTCTCCCAACAGCCGGGATGGCTTTTACTCTCCCGAAAGGAGCAAGTGCGCCGCCACGGTTTTCACTTTTCCCGCCTTGCTGCGCCAAAGACCGAAGCACAGAAAATTTTTTTGCGGCTGCAGCTGCCGCGTAACCCCTTGCCTCATCCCGTTTCCGGCACGGAATACGGCACGCTTGAAAACGCCATATTCCGCCTTTATGAAAATCCGTAAAAAGGGATTCCGCTTTTCGCGGGGAAATACCATGAACGAATAACAGGGGGCGCACCGCCCCGTGAAAGGATCGATTCAAACCATGAGCGAATATCATCCCGCTTTCCGGGCGCTGGCTTTGGAGCGCCCTGCCCTGAACAGCATGATAGACGAATTGCAGGCTGCGTATGCTCTTTTGCTGACCCGTTTTCAAAACGGCGGCAAGCTGCTGCTGTGCGGCAACGGCGGCAGTGCCTGCGATTGCGAGCACATCGCGGGCGAGCTGATGAAAGGCTTTTTATTACAGCGTCCACTGACACAGGCGGAGAAAACGAGCCTTGCCATCGCGGGCGACGACGGCCGCATCGCCGCCCGGCTGCAGCGCGCGCTGCCGGTAATTGTGCTAAGCAATCTAAACGGTATGAGCACCGCTTTCGCCAACGACGTGGAGGGCGAGCTGACCTACGCGCAGCAGGCGTTTGCCTACGCTCGCCCCGGGGATGTGCTGCTGGGTATTTCCACCTCCGGCAATGCGAAAAACGTATGCGCGGCGGCCATCGCCGCCAAGGCGAGGGGCGCAGGCATTATCGGCCTGACAGGCGAAGGCGGCGGTAAGCTGGCGGCACTTTGCGACGTGTGCGTAAAAGCACCCGCGCAAGAAACCTACCGCGTACAGGAGCTGCATTTACCGCTCTACCACGCGCTGTGCATCGCACTGGAAGAGACCTTGTTCGGCAAGGGAGAAAAAGCATGAGTATATATGTCGGCATGGATATTGGCGGCACCAAATGCGCCGTAAGCCTCGGCACACAAACGGCGGACGGCTTTCGCATTACCGCCCGCGAGGAGATTAAGACCCCCGCGCAGCAGCAAACAGCCATGGACTGGTTTTGCCAGACCGCGGAAACGCTTTGCCGGGGGCAGCGCATCGCGGGCGTCGGCATCAGCGCGGGCGGCCCGCTGGACAGTGAAAGCGGCGAGCTGCAAAACCCGCCCAATCTACCGGGGTGGAAAGGCGTATCGCTCACCCAGCTAGTGCAGGAGCAGCTGCACGCCCCTTGCGTGCTGGAAAATGACGCCAACGCCTGCGCACTGGCAGAATGGCGCTGGGGCGCTGGGCAGGGCGCACGCTCGATGGCCTTTTTCACCTTTGGTACAGGCTTTGGCGCTGGCCTGATACTGAACAATCAACTCTACCGCGGCGCAACGGGCGACGCGGGCGAGGTAGGCCACTGGCGGCTGACGGATTATGGCCCCGCCGGATACGGCAAGCTCGGCTCGTTTGAGGGCTACTGCTCCGGCGGCGGCATCCGGCGGCTGGCGATTGCCGTGGGCGAAGCCTACCACCAGCGGGGCGAAACCCCCGCCTACTGGCAGGATGATCCCATCAGCGCTAAAAGCGTCGCATTGGCTGCGCGGGCGGGCGACCCCGCAGCGCTAGAAGTATACGAGCGTGCGGGCACGGCACTGGGCCGCGGGCTTGCGCTGGTGATCGACCTGCTCAATCCCGAGCGCATCGTGCTGGGTTCCATCTACGCCCGCAGCGGCGATTTACTGGCGCCATCCATGCACAAGGCGCTTGCGGTGGATGCGATCCCCCGCGCGCTGGCGGCAGTGCAAATCCTTCCGGCAAAACTCGGCGACCGGATTGGCGATTACGCGGCGCTTGCACTGGCGAAACAGGCGCAGGAGCAGGCGTAAACCCTATAAAAGCCATGCACCTTATTCCCGGCCCAGCCAAAAAGGCGGAGTTAGGGGGTATCAAGCATCGCTTTGCAATCACACGATCAGCCGTTTCAAAGTCCGGTATGGTAGAAAGCAGGGACGTCAAGGGGTACGCTTACCTGCTTGAAAACACCTCCCCTGCCATCCCGTAACCGGCCACAAAACCTGGGCTTTTGGATCAGGCCGCTCCCGCCGGAAAGGCGGGTTTTTTTACGCATAAATGATCTGCCATCTGCCCCATCCAGTGGTATATTTTGGCAAACCATTCACATCCGGTCAACTCTCTCCCATAAAAGACAGGTATTTTTCCCCCCCAGATCGGAATTTTCCGTCCTTTACAGCGCCAGTGCCAATGATATACTTATTGCAAGAAGAGCGTTTGAAAGACGGTGATCAAAACCCATGGGCGAAGTGATCGTAAAAATGGAGCACATCAACAAGACCTTTCCGGGTGTGAAAGCGCTGGACGATGTGCATTTCGAGCTTTGTTCCGGCGAGGTGATGGCGCTGCTGGGCGAAAATGGCGCGGGGAAAAGCACGCTGATGAAAATCCTCAGCGGCGTTTACACACGCGATTCCGGCGAGATGGTCATTTTCGGCCGGGAACAAGGCGATTTAACCCCTAAGCAGGCGCAGGAGCTGGGCGTGGCGATTATCCACCAGGAGCTGAACATGTGCCGCCACCTCTCCGTTGCCGAAAACATCTTTCTCGGACGGGAAAAAACCAAGCTGGGCACCCTGTCCAACCGCGAAATGGAAGCGGAAGCCCGTAAAATCCTCGGCGAGCTGAAAATAGACCTTGACCCGCACAAGGTGGTGGGCGAGCTGCCGGTTTCCAAACAGCAGATGGTGGAAATCGCCAAAGCGCTATCCACCAACGCACGTGTGCTGATTATGGACGAGCCGACCTCATCGCTCACTTCCCGCGAGATCGACGATCTGTTTCGCATCATCCGCGCGCTGAAGGAGAAGGGCTGCGGCATCGTATACATCTCCCACCGGCTGGAAGAGCTGCAATACATCGTCGACCGCGTCACCATCATGCGGGACGGCCAATACATCACCTCCATGCATTTTAAAGACACGGGTATGAACGAGATCATCACCCACATGGTGGGTCGCGAGATTAAGGAAAAATTCCCGCGGGTGACGTGCCAGAGGGGCAAGCGCGTTTTTGAGGTAAAGCACCTCAACGCCGGGCGCATGGTGCGCGACATCAATTTTGAATTATACGAAGGCGAAATCGTTGGTTTTGCAGGCCTCATGGGCGCGGGCCGCACGGAAACCACGCGCGCCATCTTCGGCGTGGATGCCAAGGACAGCGGCGAAATCCTGCTGGATGGGCATCCGGTACGCATCGCCAAAGTGTCGGATGCGATTCGCGCAGGCATCGTGCTGGCACCGGAGGATCGTAAAAAGGACGGGCTTTGCACCAAGCTTTCCATACGGCACAACATCGCGCTGCCCAATCTGGACACGGTATGCGACCAGCTCGGCGTGGTGCGCCGCGACCGCGAAACCGCCATGTGCGACCAAGCGGTCGAAAACCTGCGCATTAAAACCCCGTCGGTGGAAAAAGACGTTGCTACGCTTTCGGGCGGCAACCAGCAAAAGGTGGTCGTCGCCAAGTGGCTGGCGCGCAACTCCCGCGTGGTCATGTTTGACGAGCCAACCCGCGGCATCGACGTAGCGGCCAAGGTGGAAATTTACCACCTGATGAACCGGCTGAAGCAGCAGGGAATCGCCGTAATGTTCGTTTCCTCCGAAATGCCCGAGATCATGGGGGTTTCGGACCGCATCATCGTTATGTGCGACGGGCGCATCACCGGTGAGATGAGCGCCGAAGAAGCCACGCAGGAAAAGATTTTAACGCTCGCAACGCGCTTTGAAAAGAAAGTCGCCGTCGCAAATGAATAAGGAGGATTAACGAATGCAAATCAAACGTCTTAACCCTTTCCGCCGGTTCCTGGCCATCCGCGGCATGGCGTCGGCGATGATCGCTTTTGCGGCGCTGATTGTAATCTACATCGTGTTCGGCCTGAAAGAACCCAACGTGTTCTCCTCGGCCAACGTGCAAAACCTTTTACGCTCCATGAGCAAATACCTCATCATCGGCATCGGCCAAAGCTATATCCTCATTACCGGCAACATCGACCTTTCCATCGGTTCTGTAGTCGGCATGAGCGCCATGATCTCCGCCACGATGATGACCCACGGCGTCACCCCGATTCTGGCGGCGCTCATCTCCCTGGCCTGCTGCTTGATGATCGGGCTGATCAACGGCTTGCTGGTTGGCAAAGCATCGCTGCCGCCGTTCATCGCAACGCTGGGCACCATGTTCGTGGCACGCGGCATCGCCTACATGGTCAACGGCAACCGCAACACCGACGCCATCGCCTCCGGCATCGGCAAGGAAGCGGGCGATAGCTTTCAAAACTTTTTCTACTACGGTAGAAGCCTTGGCGTATACAATACGTTTTTGGTCGCCGTGGTGGTGTTTCTCATCTTTTTCTTCCTCCTTTCCAAAACCCGCACGGGCCGCCACATATACGCCATCGGCTCCAACCCCGACGCGGCCAAGCTGTCCGGCGTAAGTGTGTTTGCCACCACCACGAAAGCCTATATGGTCTCGGCGTTCTGCGCGGCCATGGTCGGCCTGATCCTCTGCGCACAGGCCAGCATGGGCAACATGGAAGCCGGTAATATGTACGAAATGTATGCCGTAGCCGCGGGCGTAATCGGCGGCATCTCCCCGCTGGGCGGCACCGGCCTGCTGCTGGGCACCTTCGCAGGCGCCGCCGTGTGGCAGACGCTGGAAAACGGCCTGAATATGATCGGCGCGCAGGTTGGTCTGCAGCGCATCGTCATCGGCGTAATCGTTGTGTTCGCGGTACTGCTGGACGTGGTCGTCCGCAGAGGGGCGCGCAAACACGCCAAGTAACCCGCGCCTTGTGGGGCACGAGCGGGACTATACCCGCCTCCCCCGCCAGATGCCCAATCCAATCGAATTTGTAGGCGGCAACAGACGCTGCTTATAGAGAAAATAAATCAGGAGGGAATACCATGAAAAAAACACTTGCCATTCTCGTCGCTCTTTGCCTGTGCCTGACCGCGTTCTCGGCCGTTGCCGAAAGCACCGTTACGGCTTCCCAAGCCTGGAAAATCGCTCTGATCACGATGGACTCCATCGACCAGCACTGGGTAAAACTGAACGAAGGCGCCCAGGCGGAAGCTGCGGCTGTCGGTGTTGAAGTCACCTTTATGTCCCCCAACACCAAGGATGACGCCCAGCAGATCGAATGCGTTAACAACGCCGTCGCGGGCGGCTATAATGCCATCATCGTTGCGGCTAACGGCCCCGATGCCATCTCCTCCGCTTTGAAAGAAGCGCAGGCCGCTGGCGTGAAGATCGTCTACGTCGACTCTCCCGCCAACGTGGAAGCCGTCGCCACCTTCTCCACCGATAACCAGGCCGCCGGTAAAACCGCCGGTGAAACCATGCTCGCCGCCTTGACCGAAAAGGGCATCACCGAAGGCTCCATCGGCATTGTAAACGTAAACGCCGCTACCGATTCCACCGTAAAACGGGAAGCGGGCTTCCGTTCCGCGTTTGAAGGCACCGCCTTCACACTGCTGGAGACCCAATACGGCGAAGGCGACGCGGCCAAGAGCCAGACCATCGCTGAAAACTACATCACCCAGGGCGTTGTGGGTATCTTCGGCTGCAACGAAGGTTCCACCACCGGCACCGGCAACGCCATCAAAGCTTCCGGTCTGGATATCGTAGGCGTGGGCTTTGATAAGTCCGACGCGATCCTGAACCTGATTGACGACGGTTACCTGCTGGCCACCATGGCGCAGAACCCCGACGTGATGGGCAAACTGGGCGTTGACGCCGCAGTTGAAACCCTCGAAGGCCAGGATTTGGGCGGCGCTGTCACCGACACCGGCGTAAGCGTACTGACCAAAGAATAAACAAACGGTAACAGTAGCGGGCTTATCCAGCCTGCAAAAACCCCGGCTGGCCGCATACCACGCCCGCAAGGGGCGGGAGCGCACAGGCACACGCGCTCCCGCCCGGCACGGCGCTGGCGCAGGCACAGCCGGGACTTTTTCATTTACCCCCCGTGTGCTATACTGTTCCTACGATAAAACCGCCGCATACAGCCCCTTTGCCCCCGCCGCGAAGTGTAACCGCTCGTGGCGGCCAGTGCAAAAGCAAGCCTATTCCGGCGGTTGCCTGATGATATTGGAGGGAAAACCATGCTGCGCGTGATAATCGCAGATGACGAAGAACGCATTTGTCAGTTGATACAGGCGCTGGGCGAGTGGCAAAAGCTCGGGCTGGAAGTGGTAGGCACCGCGGAAAACGGGCCTGCCGCGCTAGAACTGGTGCGCGCGCTGACGCCGGATATATTAATTACGGACATCCGTATGCCCGGCTGCGACGGCTTAAAGCTGGTAGAAGAAGCGCATAAGCTGATACCGGAATTAGAGGTTATCGTTATCAGCGGCTACGCTCAGTTTGATTATGCGCAAACCGCCATCCGCTTCGGCGTGGGCGAATACCTGCTCAAGCCCATCAACCGGGAGGCGCTTAACCGCTCGCTTGCTAAAATGGCGGAGCGCTGCACCGCGCGCATGCGCCAGCAAACGGATATAGAGTTTCTGCGCGAACGCCGCGAGGACGACCGCCAACTGCTACGCGCCAAATTGATCACCGATCTGCTTTCGGGCCGCCTGTGCGCAGAGGATGCGCAAAGCATCGCCCGCACGTACCACTTCGCCGCCAAAGACGGCGTATTGCAGCTTTTATTGGTCAAGCCGGATTATGACCCGGACCGCTTCGGTATCCCCTCTCTTTCTATCGTGTTGAAAAAAATGACCGGCGTTTTTGAGCCGGTTCTATCGGCCCAGTGCACCGAAGCGGTGCTGGATGTGCACGATACCTGCCTGGTGGGCGTGCTCAATTACCCCCGAGAGCATCAGGAGGCGCTTCGCTCCCAGCTACGCGCGGGTCTAAACCGGCTGGTCGCGGAAAAAAACCTGTTTGGAGAAATTGAGTTTTCGGCAGCGCTGGGCACGGCCTGCACAACCTTTAGCGAGCTTAGCGCATCCGCGCCGGAAGCCTTCCGCGTACTTGCGGAACGGCTAACCGAGGGCACCAGCCTCCTGCTGGAGGGCAGCGCAGTCGCCTCCGGCCTACTGGATATGGATTTTCAGGCGCGCTACACGCTGGCTGCCACGCACGCCATCGACGTACTGGACGAAGCCGAGGCGGACGCAGCGGTTGCCGTACTGGAAGAAGCCGTTTCCGTCCCCGGTGTGCGCGGCTGGGAGCTGGCAACGCTGGTCCGCATGGCGGGACAGATGTTTGTAAACCGTCTGGGCGCGGAGGACAGCGCGGCAACCTTGGCCGATTTTGACCACCGCTGCGCACACTGCGCATCCATCAATACGCTTTTTGCCAGCCTGCGTACATTGCAGCGCGAGCAGCTTGCTAAAACCCGCGTCCGCTTAAACGACCGCGACGCGCAGCCCATTCGCAGTGCGAAGCTGTATATTCAAAAGCATTTTGCCAGCCCCATCACGTTGGAAGAGGTGAGCGCAGCCATCGGTTTCAGCGTCAACTATTTTAGCACCTTATTTAAAAAGGAAACCGGCGAGGGCTTTGCCAAGTATGTGACCCACGTACGCATGGACGAGGCGCGTTCCCTGCTGCGGGATACCAACCACCCGATCGCAAAAATATGCCAAAATGTGGGGTATAGCGACCTTAAGCATTTTACACGCACCTTTAAGGCGGAAAACGGCTTAACCCCCAGCGAGTACCGCAAGCTGTACGGCTGAAGGGAGGGCATGGCATGAAATGGAAATCCCGCTACTTAAGCCACACCGTGCTGGTGCTGGGCATTGCGCAGGTCGCCATCGTCCTGCTGATGGCGGTGGGCTGCCTGCTGGCCAGCCGCCACGGCGCGTGGCCATGGCTGGTCACCGTTGGGCTGGTACTGGAAATCGGTGTTTGTCTTTTCTACTATTTCGGCGTGGTGCGCCCCTACCGCCGCACCGAGCGGATGATCGGCCTTTTTTTGGAAGGCTATTCCCTTTCCAGTCTGGAAAACAGCGACGTAAGCTTAAGCCCCGTTACCGAGCGCCTCACCCGCTATGTAAAAGAGGAATTCAACACCACCAGCCTGCTCAAGCTCAGCAAACGGCAGGCGCAGTACCGCGCCCTGCAAAACCAGATCAATCCCCACTTTTTATATAACACGCTGGAGAGCATCCGCAGCGAGGCGCTGGTCGCGGGGCTGAGCAGCGTCGCCGATATGACCGAGGCGCTGGCCGTTTTCTTCCGCTACACCATCAGTAAGGTAGAAAATCTGGTTTCGGTGGAAGAAGAGCTGCAAAACTGCGAAACCTACTTTCGCATTCAGCAGTACCGCTTCGGCCCACGGCTGAGCCTGAACATCGAGTGCGCACCCGAGGACCGGGAGGCCATCTACCGCTGCCGCATCCCCAAGCTGACGCTGCAGCCGATACTGGAAAACAGCATCATCCACGGTACGGAGTTTAAAATCGGCGCGGGCAAGCTGACCGTAAAGCTGGAATGCACCGAAAAATTACTAACTATACTGGTATCGGACGACGGCATCGGCATGGACGAGCAGGCGCTCTCGCGCTTGAACGAACAGCTGGATAAAAGCGGACGCGCCTTTCAGGAGGATAAGGAGGAGCAGCATGGCGGCGTGGCGCTGATGAACGTGAACAACCGCATCCACTTGCTATTCGGCGAAGAATACGGGCTGCACGTGTTCTCCATCCCCATGGCGGGCACCGATGTGCGCATCACCCTGCCGATGATTACCAGCAACCGCGCGCTGCTGTCCAGCGAGGTACTGCCATGAAAGAAGAAGTACTCCGCATGGACCGCGTTGCCTACCGGGAGCAGGGCATTACGGAACTCAACCATTTCTGTCTGGATATCGACGCTGGGGAGATCGTAGGGCTGATCCCCATTAACGATACGGGGCTGGATGCGGTGATCCGGCTATTGCGCCAGAACCTGCCGCTGCACTATGGCTACGTGTATTACCGCGGCAAGCTGGTTAACCACTGGCAGCAATCGGATTACAGCGAAAACCGCATCGCCGTTATCGAAAGCCGCAGCGGTCTGGCGGACGATTTGACCGTTGCGGATAATGTGTTTGTTCTCCGGCAGGGCTTTAAAAAGTGGCTGATTCGCCGCAGCGTGCTCAATAAGCAGCTGGAGCCGTTTTTGCAGGAAACCGGCGTAAACCTGTCCGCGGATATGTACGCGCGGGACCTGACCGCGTTCCCCCGTTTTGTTACGGAGCTGGTGAAGGCGGTAGTGGCGGGCTGCCGGTTGATCGTACTGATGGAGCCGGGCAGTGTCATCAGCGATGCGCGGCTGGATAGCTTGCAGCGCATTTTGCGGCATTACGCCTCCAAGGGATTTTCATTTCTCTATGTGAGCCGCCATTACGAGGAAGCGCGGCAAATTTGCAACCGCGCGGCCATTATGGTCAACGGGCAGATTGCCAAGGTTGTCTCCACCGCCGATACCCCGCCGGAGGTAATGCAATGCTTCGGCGTGGAAGCCTATACGCAAATGGTGCAGCGGCAGGCGCGCTTGGCGCCCGTACCCCCGGATGCATCGCCCGCGCTATTGTTACAGGGGCTCCAATTCGGCAGCATCGCCTCGCTCAGCCTTAGCATCGCGCAGGGCGAGTGCGTGGTATTGCAGGATTTGAATAACCACATCCTAAGCAGCCTGATCGCCCTGCTCAGCGGCGAGGCAAAGCCGGACGGCGGCGAAATCCGCGTGGCGGGCAAACGCCTGCGCGGCATAAAAAGCCGCGATATTGCCGTAATCCAGCAGCAGCCCACGCAGACCATGCTGTTTCCGGAACTAAGCTATATGGATAACCTTTGCTTTTCGCTGGATCACCGCATTACGGATATTTGGCTGCGCAGAGCGCCGCGCGCAAGCATACGGCGCGAGTTTGAGGCGCAGCTTGGCGCGCGGGTGTTCGATTTGTCTGTGGAGGCGCTGACGCGGCCGGAAAAATACGAGCTGGTATTTACCCGCATCCTGCTGCAACGCCCTAAGGTGGCGGTGTGTGTGCAGCCTTTTATGGGCGCGGATGTACAGCAGCGTATGCAAATTTGGAAACTGATGGAGCGGCTGCTGGCCAAGGGAATTTCGGTTTTGATACTGGCTGTGAATCTGGCGGATTCGCTGGCGCTGGCCGACCGGTTGATTCGCGTAAAGGATGGCAAGGTGCAAGCCGTCTACACCCGGGAGGATTTCGCCTCCCTGCCCGCCAGCGCCCCGTGGCACGATTTGTGGGCCGTGCCCGGTAAAACCCCGTAAAGCAGGTTCCCCGACGGGTTTACTTGCATCGGCGCAGCCGGGGATGGGCTATTGTGAATATCCTTTTTACTACCGGAACCTTCCCATTTTTACTTTCCGACCATTGCGTCTTCTGGTTAGCGGTTTGGCAAACCCCCACGAAAACCCCATAACGCAAAAAGCGGCAGCGCCGCTTTTTATTTGCTTGTGTTGTTTTCAGTTGTACTTGCTTCTCCCCCCCGCCGGGCGGCTCCGCTTTACCCGCCCCATGCCATGCTAGCTTACGGCGTCTTCCACGCTGATGGTGTTTTTTCCCTGATGCTTGGCCTCGTACAGGGCGATATCCGCCTTGTGCAAAAGCACGGATAACGTACATTCACCGTTTGCGCAGGACGCGACACCCACGCTGATCGTATATTGTATAGTATGGTTCTCATGCTGCACGCAGCGCTTGGCAATCCGTATACGCAGCGCGTCCGCCATCGCAGCCGCCGCCTGCCGTTCCACCGGGAGAATCGCGACAAACTCGTCGCCCCCAAGGCGGGCTAAAAAATGCTTCGCGGGCAGCACATCCTTGGCGACCCGCACAAAATCCCGCAGGATCATATCGCCTTCAAAGTGGCCGTAGGTATCGTTGATGCTCTTAAAATCATCCATGTCGATAATCAACGCGGAAAGGTACGGGTAGTGCGCTTCGTCCTTTTGCAAATCTGTAAAGGCGCTGGTAAGCCCTTCCCTGTTGAAGCTGCCGGTGAGGGAGTCAATTTCCGCACGGATTTTCAGCAGGGTAATATCCGTAAGTACAATCACATACCCCAGCAGTTTTCCCTTTCGCGCCTCCAGCGCGTGGCACGCAACCGAGAGGTAACGGCTGCGCTGCCGGTTTCTAAGCTCCGCGGGAATACTGTCTGCCGCAAACGCCTCCGTCTCCGCGGCCTGCCCTTGCAGCAGATACGGCATAATGGCAACGCCGACAGTCGGCGCATGAGGGTTATCCATGTCCGCCATCAGCTCGGAAGCGCGGGGGTTAAGCTCGATCACATCCCCGTATTCATCAAGGATGATAATGCCCTGCTCGATTACTTCAAATACCTTGTTATAGGCCGTAGGCGCCACTCCGGTAAAGCCGTTTCTGAGCACCGCATAGGAAAACAGCATCAGGCACGGCAGGTTCCACACCGGAATCGGTATGATAATACCCAGTTCCTCCAGCACGGTGGCTTGCATCAGTGTAAAAAAGAACGTTGCACCCAAGCTGATGATGATAATCCAAAGCGGCCTTTTCAGTTTGTCCGTTGCCTTACGCGCAAACCAAATCAAATTCACCACGGCCATCAGCAGCAGACAAAAATTGACGGCAATCAACGCGGACCCGATCTGGGTCGATTGCACCACTAGCGCGCGCCCAAACACCGCATCCGGCACAAGGCTAACGCTTTGGCGCATAATATGATGGGCTTGATCGGTAAAAATAAGTAGGACCGATACAATCTGCACGGCTGTAAAAACATGCGCCAGCTTTTTCAAAGCGTTGTTAGCCGTATAATCCACACTGAAATACAGGGAAAAAAGCGGCGCTAAAAAAACGCCGATCTGTTGTATGTTTCTGCCCCACAGTATCCATTGATAGGCGGACGAATTCGCCTCGATCAAGTCCCCGACAACCCACACCAGATAGGCAACGATCAGCAAAAAAAGCGCAGGCATCCCTACGACTTTCATATGTCTTCCCGTGCGCACAGTCAGGGCGATTAAGAGCAGGCAAGAGGAGAGTAACAGAATGTTTTGC
Source organism: Candidatus Limiplasma sp. (assembly GCA_963675655.1). GTDB lineage: Bacteria > Bacillota > Clostridia > Christensenellales > Aristaeellaceae > CAXXOK01. Next base: position 1,639,848 of record OY776489.1, on the reverse strand, counting down.
AATATAGCCATACATGTTCCTCAGGTCATATGTCGTCCATCAGTTAAGGTTCGCTTAGCCCTTACATTATGGTGATAATCATACACAATCTGCCGGAGTATGTCAACGAATGGCTAGGTGGCTGAACCCAGCAGACAGGCGGGAACCCTAACGCAGTAGCCTGCTTATGTCCCGCCTGCCCGCAAAAAAATATACATTTTTATTCATTTTACCGTTATGGAATATTCTCAAATAAATCGTTCTTCGCTACATCCGGCCCAACCAGCGTATAGTACAGCCCAAAGCAGGAATTGTCGTATTCGCCGCCATCCTTCAGCTTATGGTTTACCGCCTGGGACACCTGTTTGGCGAATCCGGCGCGGGCCACATCCTGCGCGGTCATACCGCCAAAGGCCGTAAGCGGGGTGTTCCAATCCATATAAATTGTATTTTCCTCATACAGATGAATGTAAATCTTGGGTGTATCCCATACGCCGTACGCGGCGGCCGATTCGGGGTATTGCGTGGGGTCCGCCGCCAGCTGGGCGCACATGCGGCCAAGGTAGTTCATCGCCTTATGTGCCGTATGCCCGGTTTCCCCCTTCATATCATGCAGCATTACCACATCCGGCTTGTACCGCCGGAATAGTTCGGTATAGTTTTGCACCAGCTCATCGCGGCCCCAGTCCTCCAAAAGGCCTTCCACCCCTTTGCTGCCCACGTAATCGGGCAAATCAAACAAAATGGGATACGCGCGATCGCCGCAGGTCCACAGGCTGTCCAGCAATTCCAGCCGCCGGTACAGCTGCTTGGTTGTCGCGCATACGACCAGAATTTTTTTATCCTGTTCGCCCGCATAGTAGGGGATCATCCCGCCAAACCAAAGCACCTCATCATCGGGGTGAGCGACCAGCAGCAGCATATCCACTTTATCGCCGGGTTTTTCCCAAACCTGAAAATCCGCCGGGGGCGTACCCGGCGTGCAAACCGCGATTTCTGCAATCCGCATTGGCTGCTCAGGATGATCGCGCACCACCAGCCGGCACTGCGCAAGCGAGGGAACAGCGATATACTGCACCAGAAAATCCGCGTCGCAGCCCGCCACCGTTTCCCAAGTTCCAGCTTCGGTTTGCGCCTGCACATCAATCGCCATGGGTGTTTCCGACCAGTGTATCATTACGCCGCCGACCGTTTTTCCTTCCGGCGCAGTAATGGTAAGGCAAAAGGTACCGTCCTGTTTGGAGCAATTCCACACCGTAAACAGTTTATGATCGCAGATGCGCTGGAGTTTGCCGCCTTTACCGTCAAACAGGCATTCCAGCGTGATATCCGCAGCCTGCGCTGCCGTGCTTGCCTGCGCCGCGCTGCCAAATGTAAGCAGTACAAGGGAAAAAAGAATCACCAGCATCCACAGGGGTTTATGGTCTTGTTTGTTATGGGCTCCGCTTGGAAAAAGCATCATCAACCTCCTACTCAAAAGGAATATATACGCCGGTATTAAACCCTTCATAGATCACAAAATAGCGCTCGTGCTCCCGCCAGCCCGCGCCGGTAGACTGCTTTGTTTCCGTTTCTATCACACAATCAGGCAGCACCGCCTGCAGCTTATCCACCTCTTCCTGCGTCAGGTTCGGGTTGTGGGATATGTGCAGGCGCTCCAGATTTACGCAGGAGTACAGCGGGGACAGATCGGTAACATCGTTGTAGCACAGGTTTAAATCCAGCAAATGCGTTTTATTGGCCAGCGGCGAAATATCCGTAATGTTTTGCATAAACAGTTCCACATATTCCAGCTCGTCAAGCCCGGTAAGGGGCGACAAATCGGTGACGGGCACTTTGGAATCAATATCAATCAACCAGCGCAGATGCGGCCAGTTGGTCAGCAGCGAAAGGTCGCTCACATTGTTGTGCCCCACATCCAACCCCAGCAAATCCGGGCAGTACTGCGTAAGCGGCGCTAAATCCTCCGCCGTATAGCGCGGGTCCTGCCGCCCCTTCAGTGTGGAATAGGCGGTTGCTGTGTTTTTCAGCTGAATGCCGTTAAAGCGCAGGGTCCACGCAAACGTTACGTCGGGGTAGCGCGCCAGCAGCTCCTCCATATGCTCCAAGCTGTACGGAGCGCTGTACATTGTAACGTGGCTCACTTTTGGCAGGCACGACATAATGCGCTTAAACGCGGAAAATTTGACTTTGCTGGAACGGTGCAGGCCGTCAAAATCAAACGTTTCGGTAAAGCCATCCACTTTCTTATCGTCCACCGGGATGGTGAAGTGAAACTCGATTTGCGGGCACGCCTCCGTTAAATTTGCCATGGTCACCAGCAGCATACTCACCCCGGACATGTCGCAGGTTTGCAAATCCGGGCAGGCGTTCAGCATTGCGGCCAAGGTGCTTACCTCGGTCGAGCTCATGTTTTTCAGCTTGCTCAGATCCAGGCGCACAGCCGTCGTATCGATTTCCAGCTTTTTTACGTTTGCCAGTGCCATACCGGTCGGCAGCGCCGATACGGTCAACAGCAGGCAAAGCAGCAAGCATAGTTTTCGCATGGTTGTATTCACCTCCCATCAGCTTGGACGGTTTGGTTTGTATCGGCTTTCGCAAACCGGGTTTTCAGACTGGCTGAATGCCGTTTGCCTGTTGTACGTCGTGGCCGGCTTTACGCTACGCGCTGCGAAAGTGAAGCGCCTGCCCGGGTCGCCCGCGCACGGCAGCCGTGAAACGCCGTAGGGCGGCGGTTTACTCCAGCGCGTTAGTATGAACCAAATCGGAAGTGCCCACGCCGAACAGCTCCGCCTGATTGCGCGGCTTGCCCACGCTGCTGGCTTTGCCGGTGCGGTTGAGCTTCGTGCCCATGAAAAGCAGCACCGCGGTGCTGCCGCCGTCCAGATTGAACGCTTCCGTTACGCCCTGGGCGTACATTAGCTGCGCGATCTGGTTCAAGTCCATCCCCTGCTCCTGCCCCTTGGGCATTTTGCCCTCCACCATAATAATGCAGTAGTGGCCCGGCTCGATCATGCCGATGGACATGCGGGGCTCATGCACATCCCAGCTCATGCCGTCGTACACGCGCAGTTCGCCGTCCCGCACCAGATAGGGGCCGAAAGACAGCGCATCATGTACGTCGCCCTGGGCCAGCAGCTCATCCGCGGTGATTTCGCTGCCCGCAAAAACAGAGAGGCTGCCGTCGTCCCGCAAAGCCAGCGTATCCAGATTCGGATATCCGGCTTTTTTGTTGATGATATTATATAGCACCGTACGGTTGCGGATAATGTTGCCCGTATCCACCTTTTTTCCGATACGGTAGGGGTAATAATCGCCGTTGATGCCAAAGACCAGCTTATCCGTCTGCGCCAGCTTTTCGGGGTAGGTTTGCTGCCCTTCAAAGGAAGCGTTTTCGTAAATATGCTGCTTAAACTGCTCCGTGCCCGTATCAAATTGCAAATCCACCTGATACCACAGCGACGGCACATCCGGCTGGGTATAGCGGATGATTTGCACCTGCACGCTTAAGGACAGATACGCCCACAACCCGTCGGTTTCGTTTTCGTATAAAAATTCACCTACCGATAAATAGCCGTCCTCATCGCGCCCGTCGGGGTAGGGAATCAGCGCTGTATCCGCGCACTGCGCATCGCTGAAAGCGTCCGCGCACAGCGCCCGAATCAAATCGTTGTTCCGCTCGCCAATCGCCGCCGCTTTCGCGATTGCGTCATCGCCCGCGGCGCAGGTATCCGGCACAACCCACAGGCCGGTTTCGGCAGCCTGTTCCACTTCGTAGTTGTAATCCGCCGCCTGTGCTGCCGCCTCTGCCGCCGCATCGGCCAAAGCATCCTCCCGCACCAACAGCATGGGGCGGTATGCCCGTATCCACGTTGTAAACGCACGCACATTATCCTTCGTATCCGCCACACAAGGCAGTATGCGTACTCCGGCATCCCACAGCCGGTCGGTCACCGCGGCCGGGGTTTCCTCCCCCGCCGCCAGCGCACAAACAGCAAGGCTGTGGCCGCCGTCCAGTATCGAACGTACCAGCGCCAGATCGACAGTTTCCAGCGAATCCACCGCCAGCAGCACATCCACATCATCTTGTCCGGCAATCCAGCTATGCACTTCCTGCGGCAGGTCGCCGCCGCCGTAGCAGGAAAGCTCCGTTACCGTGCAGGTCAGCTTACCATCAAACGTAAGCTGTATCCGCAGTTTGCCCGTAGCGGGCTGGGAGAGGGCGAACACAAACTCGGCGCCGGGGTTATCAATGGCGGCGATTGTTTCATATTTACGGATATCCGTATTCAGCTGTTGGAGGGCGGCGCTGGCCGCGCGCACATCCAGCCGCATATATACATTAAAGCAATCCGTTTCCTCCGGTAAAAGCACAACCATTTCCGCGCTTTTTCCTTTTTTTAGAGACAAACCCGTTTCGTCGCTGCCATCCAACAGCGGTTCCGCATCCACTTCATGGTTGCTGCTGTTTAAATAGGTAACATCCAATCGCTGCGCCGCGGCCGCTGTTTCGGCGCCCGCCAGCGGAAACGGTAAAAGCAGCAACACCATTACAATCGATACAATGCGCAATATGCCTTTCAAAGTGATTCCCCCAAACATATCATTTATCATTCGGTTTCGCATTTGCAGCCGGGCTTATTGCGCCCTTAGCGTCGCAAAATAGATGATGTCGCCCACCGCCCGCAGCTTGCTTTCGCTGGCGTTGATCTTTTTACCGCCAAACATGATTGTACACGAGCTGCCGCCGTCCAGATTATACGCCAGCGGAACGTTCTTGCTCACCAGCAGTTCCGTCAGTTCCGGTATAGAAAGCCCCGCCTGATTTTCCTGCTCCGGGCCTTCGGTAACCACGATCAAATACGAAAGCGTATCCATTTGGCAAATCGCGATGCGCTGCGCCTTGGTGGGGTAACCGCAGGATGTTTTTTCCTTATAGTTAAACTCCTGCACTGCGCCATCCACAATCAACCCGGGGCCAAAGCTGAACGCCTCGCGAATCTCGTTGGGGAATGCCGCCACGGATTGCGCAGACGGCGACATTAAAATGGACATATCGCCGCTTTCATCAATAATCAGCGTATCGCGCCCGGACGTGGGATTGTTGCGCAGCACCTGACCGCCGCGCACTACGTACCCTCTGGAGTGGTAGGCAAAATAATCGCCGTTGATTGCCAGCACCGCGTTATTCTGCTCCGCCAGCACATCCACACTCCGCGTCATCTTGGACGGGTAAGGCCCCGCCAGCGCCGTACGGATTTGGCTGGGGTCGGTGATGGTGACATACACATAATAAATATTCGTATCATAGGCTACGCCCTGCTCGATGTGCACGGTCATCGTACCGTCGTCATAGTTCATGCCGTCGGCTGAAAATGCCTCCGCCACCGGCGCATACGGCGCAGCGCCCCCCAGCGGAAGAGGAGAATAGGTTTCGTTTTCTGCTGTCGCGCAGATCGGTAAAATGAAAAGTAGCAGCATCAGAATGGTTATGAATTTACGCACAGTATTGAGCCCCCGACCTATTATAATATGCATTCTACGCAATATGATATCGGTTAGCATATTCCTTGTCAATGCGCTTTTCATTATTTTGACATAACGATATTCCCGGCATTATAATAAACCATTGAGTATAGCAAGGAGAAAAGCAAAATGGGCAAAACAGCCGTGCGGATTCTGATACTGGCGCTTCTGTTCATCCTGTTAATCTTGCTGGTTCCATCCTCCACACCCATAGCCATCGGCGAGGGCGCCGCGGCGATATCCGCGGTCTCCGTGGAAAGGGCGGTGTAAAATAATGCAAAGCAGAGTCGTGCTGGCAGCCCTTGGGCCTTTCCTCATCACCGCCTACGGCTTGTGCGTCGCCCTTGGCGCGGTGCTGGCGGTGCTGGTTACGGTATTTTTGGGTTCCCGCCGCCATATACGGGCGAACGCCTCGCTGGATGCGGCAATCTGCGCCACCATCGGCGCGGTGCTGGGCGCGCGTATCCTGTACTGTCTTACCATGTACGAAGCCATTTCGATGGATTTTGGGCTAGGGTTCATCCCCCGGCTGTGGGAAGGCGGCTATACGCTGTTTGGCGGCGTTCTCGGCGGTTTGCTGGGCGTAGCCCTGTACGCGCGCGCCGTAAAAAAGCCGCTCGCGCCGCTTTTGGATATTCTTGCGCCGGGCGCGGCAGTGTTTATGATGATTGTTCGTCTTGCGGAAGCCTTTACCACACAGGGTCTGGGCTTGTATATAGAGGCTGAAGCCCTGCAGCGTTTTCCCTTTGCCGTGCAGGATGTATACGGCTACTGGGCGATGCCCGTATTCCTCTACGAAGCTTTTTCCGCCCTGCTGATCGCCCTGATTTGCGCACTGCTCTTGACCCGCGCAAAGCCCGGCACCACGGCGACTACGTTTGTAACGCTGCTGTGCCTAACCCAGATTTTGCTGGATAGCTGGCGACAGGATGAATACATCCGTTTCGGGTTTGTGCATCTCAATCAGGTTGCCGCCGTGATCGTGCTCTTGCTCCTCCTCCTTCGCAGCGTGGTATGCAGGGTGCGCGCAGGCGGCTCGCGAACGTGGCAGGCCTTACGCTGCGTACTGTATGCCGCCATGGCAGGCGTGCTCATCTGGGTGGAGTTCGCGCTGGACAAGTCCTCTATCGACAGCTGGACGCTGTACGTCGTCATGACCGGCGCGCTTATCGTAATGGGCGTTGCATTGCTCCATAATGGCAAACGTGTTTCGGCAAAGAATACGCAAACGGAGCCGTAATACGGTTTTTGCTTTTACAAGCGCAGAATGTTTCGCAGCCGGAAACCGGCGGATTGGTGTAGCATCATTCCAATACTATTGCGCATTCCCTGCATCGGTACATCAAAGGCGCTCATCAATGAGCGCCTTTGATGCGGGTTCCATTTGCAGCAAAACCGTCTTGCGGGCGCGTGTTAGTTTCCCGCAGCAAAGCTGCACGTATCCCCTTAGCTGGTGCCGTCCCAGGTGGATACTTTGGGCTTCTTGCTCTCTTCGTCGTCAAACCAATGGGCGGGGGCCACTTTCCCCTCGGTGTAAAACATGATCATCATCACTTTACGGCCTTTCAAGCGAAAACGCGAGAACGCGTATGCCGCCATTACGGAAACCGCAAGCGATACGATCGTTGTGATTCCGGCTACCAACGCGCTGTTGCCATTCGCTTTAAAAAAATCGAACTGTCTAAACAGCAGCGTATGCGATGCAAACATTGCATTCTGTGTCCAACAGGGAACCGTGCTGCTGAAAAGTTCGGTTTCTGGTTTACCGCGGTCAGGAATGTCCAACAGTATGGAAGCAGCAGGAAAACGAGCAGAATTGTAAGCAACAGCGAGCATACGATATGCCCCGTCATGCGGCGTTTCCTCTACCGTTTGCCGGTAAACAAACAGCCTGTGTATTCACACCCGCTTCCTCCTTAAGTGTTCATTTTAAAGATGCTGTGCAGGTACGGTACCGCAACCGTACTAAGCATTAGTGTCATGACAATCTCCATGGTGGAGGCATAAATTCATGGTATTAGCCGTATGAAAAAACAAGATGCTCATCGTCTGCGTCGCATACGCGGAGCCGCCGCCTGCTATGTTCGCGATTACGTCCACCGCGTTGGTCACCCAGATGATTCTGAGCAGCGTCGTTACAAAGATCGTGCTTTTCGGCCAAGGCGCCGTAATGGCGATGCGTCGGCTCGATACTGGTGGAACCGGCGTTTATCCGCTTTTCCAAATCGGCATGCAGGATCGGTTCGGCCAATCCGGCAAGCCGCTGGATGTTCTGCGGAAATACGGCCCTTGCGCCGATCGGATTGCAGCGCGCGTAAAACAAGGGTAATGCCTGTTCTCTCGCAGCACCACGGCGGTGGATGAACCGGTTTGCGAATGTACTCTCGTCAGGCAGAAAGACGGCGCAATGCCTTTCACGCCCTGCATGCTCCTTCGCTAGGCGGGTTTACCCGTTCCATCGCTGCTGCGGAAACGCCATTTGGATGTTCTTTGTGCCTCACACTTCTAAAAGCTGTTCATACGGGCATCCTGCCCTCCCACACAGAGAAGCCCTTGAAACATAAGGTTTCTAGGCTTTTTAACATATCTTCTGTTTGATAGGGGGTTCCCCTGCACGCCATTTCGCATTTACGGTGACAACCACCATTTGTAGCTGCGGTGAAGCACCCATAAAAAAACAGCAACCCGGGGGTTGCCCCGGTTGCCAATAGATGGATACGATATAAAAACATCCGTCAGGCGCAGCCCAGCGCCTGTTTCTCCGTCATTACAATTCGCTTTTTACAGCCTTGGTTCCGCCGCCTGCGCCAGCACCTTGTGCCTCCCGCAATTGCATGTCCTGCTTTACCTTGTCCAGCACATCCTCCAGATGTTTGCGCATATACATGCCCGCCGCTTCGGCATCGTGCCGTGCAATCGCACGGTAAATATTGGTGTGAAAATCATTGCTGCGCTCTACGCCGTGGTTGCGTTGAAAACCGATTAACCATACGGTGTACATGGATTCGATCATTTCGGACGTCCGTAAAAACAGTGGGTTCTTCGATGCTTCCGCAATCGTCCGGTGAAACTCCATATCGTATTTCGCAAAAACATCCCAGGAGTCCATATGCCGGGTAGCGTTTTCGCAGGCTTCCTTCATGCGCTGTATTTCATCCTCGGTGGCGTGCAGTGCCGCCAGCTGCGCGGCCATGCTTTCTACCCCGATGCGAAATTCCGTTACGCTAACCAAATCGGAAGACTGCGTAAGCAGGCACGGCAGTATGGAGTTGGCATAGATGCCCACATTCATGCTGCGCACGCGATTGCCAAACCCCTGTATATTTTCTACGATGCCAAGCGCAATCAGCTTGCTGATGGCTGTACGCACGGTATTACGGCTAACTCCCAACGCCTCGCACAGCTGGGTTTCCGAGGGCAGCTTGCTCCCCTCGCCGTACTCGCCGGACGCCAGCATTTGCAACAGCTGATTATACACCTCATTGACAAGATTACTCTTTTTAATTGGCTGCAAAGAAACCTCCAACCTCCTTATCGACAAAGGCGCATCCGCGCCGGTCGGCTTCATGATAATTGTTATTGACATAAAATGCAAGCAAAGTTGGAAAATGGATAAATATTCCTTTCCCGTACCGCATGAAAAAAGCAACATACTGCTACAAGCCTTGCCGGAAGCCTTCCATCGTTAGCAACGGGACATTTCCATTAGCATCCCGCAAAGCAGCGGTGCTCTGCCGCTTGCCCTTTTCAGCAGAAGCGCAGTCATCGTACCGGGCAGCCCGTTTCTTCTCATTCTTAAAGCGGCCGGTAGGTAACGTTGTCTATCACCAGCGTGCCATCCTCCCGGCTTTCGTACGCATAGGTAAAATCGCCGTAATCTGTTAAAATGGTGAACGTATCCCCCGCAATTTGGTATGCAACGGTCTGCTCCATCCCGTCCGCGCCCATGGTAACGTTTTTCCCGCTGAAAGCAAGGGTTTTAATCACCACATCTCCGCTTTCCACCGGCGGATTCACCGCTTCATACTTTCCATCCAGCGCGGCTGCCTTGCCGGAGCACCCGGTGAGTACAAACAACAGCAGCCCCATACACAGGCAAATAGCAAGCGTTTTCTTCATCGGCAATCCCTCCCCGGCATCCGCCGTATTTCTTGTCAGTATTATTGTAACATGGTATCATATGTGTTGTCCTACAATTGAAATAAAAAGGGGAATGGCAGCATGTATCTGGATTTTATCGCCGCGAAGAATGACTATATCGCCGCGTCGCGCAGGGCGTTTGCCTGCAACCTCGCGGCCGCTTCGGGCGGGAATATCAGCGTTCGTATCCCCGGCACGGATCGCCTGCTTGTTAAGCCATCCGGCATTACGCTTGGGGAAGCCAGCGAAGAAAACCTGATCGTAACCGATTTGTTCGGCACGCTTGTGGAAGGGGATGTAAAACCCACCAAGGAAACCATACTGCACGGCGGCCTATACCGGCGTGATGCGGCCATCGGCGGCGTAGTGCACGTTCACCCCATCTACGCCATGCTCTGCGCCAACCACTTTGACGAGATGCCGCTGGTAACCAAGCAGATGAAGCAAATTATGAACGCGCCTGTACCGGTGTGTAAAATCAAAAGTCTTACTGTAACCCAAGAAGGTATGGCGCAGATCCACGCCATGCTGGACAGTCACCCCGGCGTTTGCTGCTTCCTTTTAGAAGAGCACGGGGTCGTATCGTTTGCCAAAACGGTCAAGGATGCGGAAAATAACGCAGAGCTTGTGGAGGAAAATGCAAAAGTCTATTGGGAAACCATGCGTGGCCGGGCGTAACCGCCGCGGCGCATTTCCCTTTGTTCTCTCCCTGCGCGTGCCTTTACAGGCGCGCGCTTTTTAGATACCTTCTTTATGTGACACATTGCCAGTATACAACTGCATCCTCCAGCGTATGCGCCGCAAGTGGGCGAGGCTCACCCGGCCGTAATAAACAGCAGGGTACAGGGCGGTCCGTCCCCCGGTTCGGCCGTGGCTCGCAGCCACCGGGAGACGGAACCACCGCTCAAGAAAAATGGCCCGTTCAGGAATCGTTTATTTTGATGGATTCATCGGCATCCGGGACTCCGGTAAAGTATAAACGTAAGGGTTCAGGCGTCTTTTCCGGGTAACGCTGCGCCGCAATAATGGTATGCTTAGCGGTACAACGCCAGATTGTCCTTATTGACCAGCGTCATAGAAATCTCCTGCAAGGGCGCTACCTTGTAGCCGTTGCAGGCCAGCAGGCAGGCGTAAATGCAGTTGGCAACCTGGCTCTTCTCTTCCTGTGCGCCCGTCAGCAGGATTTCGCCCGCCTCAATCGCGTCCAGACAGTCGTTATCCACATCAAAGGTAATCTGGATCATTTCGCCTTCGCGGTCGGCGTTTTTCACCGCTTCCAGCGCGCCCATCGTCATATCTTTATTGACGGACGCAACCGCGTCGATATGGTCGTACCGCTCCAGGAAGTTCTCCATAACGGTCATGCCTTTTTCACGGTTGAAATCCGCCGGCTGGGAATCCAGCAGGGTGATGCCCGGATACTCGGCAAACGCGTCTTTGTAGCCGTCCACACGCTCGGTGGAGGTGGAGTTGCCCGCCGTGCCTTCAATCAGCACCACGTCGCCTTCGCCGCCCAGCGCTTCGCAAGTCGCCTTGCCCAGCTGATAGCCGACTGTGTAGTTATCCACACCAACCCACGTGAGCACATCGCCGCCATAGGCTTTGGTGTTGGGCGTCGCAATGGGGATTCCGGCGGCGTTAGCCGCTTCAATCGCGGGGATGATGCCGGTGGAGTCGGCGGGCGTAATCATAATCGCGTCCACGCCGTTGGTAATAGCCTGTTCTACCAACTCGATCTGCTCGCTGACGCTGTAAGGCGTTTCAGGACCCGAGCATACGATGTTGATATTATCCACCAGTGCGGCGGCGGCATTGGCGCCGTCAATCATGCTGAGCATAAAGCTGAACTGCATGGACTTAACGATGAAAACAAAGTTATAGTCCCGCTTTTCCGTTGCAGCTGCTTCCGCAGAAGCGGAGAACACAGCACCCACGCACAGGAGCACAGCCAGCAACAGGGATAGTAACTTTTTCATGAGTAGCCTCCTTAATGTTGTACAGAGCCGTCCGGTTTGCCATACAAAAATCCAACGAAATCCGTGGTTTAGGTTTACCAAGGGTGTTTGCCTTCCGGGTTTGAGCCACTGCGTGGGGCGGGCGTCAGCGCACCGCCTTGAATGCTTTCACGGTATCCACAATCGCGTCCTCGGTGGGGATGCGCTCCATGCTGGATGCGCCCACAAAGCCGTCGATTTCCGGCAGGTATTGCAGGAAGGCGGCAAAATCCTGCGGCGTGGCAAGCGGCCCGCCGTGCGCCAGATAGATTACATCGTCCCGCTCTTTTTTACCCGCTTCCATAATTTCGCGGGTGAGCTTGGCCGAATCCTCAATGGAAAGGCTCTTCGTCGTGCCGATCATGCCGCCGACCGTAAGCCCCACATGGGAGATAATCGCGTCCGCACCAGCCTTTGCCATGGCTGCGGATTCTTCCGCGTTAAATACGTACACAATGGTGAAAATATCCTTTTCGCGCGCGATGCGCACCATATCCACTTCCCGCTGGAAGCCGAGGTTCGTCAGCTCCAGCTGCTCGCGAAAATCTCCGTCCACCATGCCGATGGTGGGAAAATTGTTGATGCCGCTGAAGTTTTCCGTCATCACGCGGTTCAGGTGCGTAGAAATTTCGCGGGTCACATCCTGCCCGAAACAGGAGCAGATAACCGGCACGTTTTTCACCACCGGGAGCACCTCGTTTGCGCCCATGGAAAACGCCACTTCATTGGCATTGCCAAACGCCAGCCAGCCGCTCAGGCTGCCGTGGCCGGCCATGCGGTATTTACCGCTGTTAAACACCATCAGCATATCCGCGCCGCCCGCCTCAATCGCTTTGCCGGTCAAGCCGCTGCCCGCGCCCGCCACCACGATCGGTTCCTTTTTCGCGCGGATCGCCCGCAGGTATGCCAATAGTTCGGTTCTGGAATATTTCTTTGCCATGAAAATCTACCTCCTCAAAAAATCTTTCGGGTCTTGGCCCGCCGTTTTCCCCTCAACCATAGGTGCGTTTCATCAGTTCGTCCATCCGCGCTGCCGCCGCTTCGCCAAAGCCCGGATCGTACAGGTGGCGATCGTCTTCCACCACCTCCACCGCCGTGCCCGCAAACCCGTCGCGCAGCGTTTCAAACAAGGCTTCGTTCGCCTCCGGCATGTAGAACACCGCTCCGGGTTTGTCAATGGAGGACAGCCCGCCCTTGGGCAGCAGGATGCACACGGGACCCTTGGCCTTGCGCAGTTTTTCCACAATAAACGCGCCGATTTGGCGGTTTTCCTCCACATTGGTACGCATCGTGGTCATCGTGGGATTATGCTTGTTCAGCACCCGCCCGTGGCGGAACTTATCCGGTAAATCCTGCATCGGGGGCAGCACAATGGTATCCGCCGCGCCCGGCACCAGCACCAGCGGCACGCCCGTTTCACACATGGCCGAAAGGCGATCCGGCCCCGCATCGTGCAGGCCGCCCACCAGATGCGCGCCGATTTCCGCAATGGTCATATCCAGCACGCCGTGTATTACGCCCCGGCGAACCAGGCTCTCCATCGCCCTGCCACCCGCGCCGGAAGCATGGAACACCAACGTTTCGTAGCCTTTTTTCTCCAGCGCTTTCCGCGCGCGGGTAACGCCCTTTGTGGTGGTGCCATACATGGTCTGCCCCACGCGCAGAACGCTCCGGTCCGCCATGCGAGCGGCGTGCTCCGGGTAGCGGGTCGCATACCATACCGCAGCCTGCGCCGCCTCCGCGGCAAAACGGTCAAACACCATCTGCGTAATGCAGTTAATACCCGCCACATCGGAAATGGAGGGAAACATGGAGATATCGCTATCCTCCACATACCAGCGCATGTTGCCGGCGGCAAGGGTGCTGAGCATCAGCTTGGGAATACCCAGCGGCAGGCTGCGCATGGTTTGGGTGCAAATTTGCGTTCCGCCCGCGCCGCCGATGCCGATGATCGCCGCGCACTCGCCTTTCACAAAGCAGTTTTGCACAAAAGCCTGCACCAGATCGGAAGCCACGCCCACCGCATCGCCGCGGGGCATCGCATGGATGGCCTCGACCGTATACGCGCTTCCCGCGCACAGATCGGCCAGCGATACATCCGGCGTGGCCGTCGGCTCGCCGCCTACGCCTACATCCACCGTCAGGCACTTTGCACCGTAGGCTTCCACGCGTTTTTTAATATAGTCGGATTCTACCCCCTTGGTATCGTATGTCGCCACAAACAGCACAGTCGGTTTCATATATACCCCTCCCCAATGCACGTCGGCAGCACCGGCGCGTTTGCATGTTTTCAGTGAATGGTGATCGATCCGTTTTACAGGCTTTCCATAGCGCCGCTGCGCGCACATGTAGCCAGTGCACAAGCCTGCCGTTATCCAAGGTGCGGCAGCGCCCCCGCATATAGGTATACTTTGTAATTCTGTAAGGTAGAAACGCTATGCTTTGTAAGCGGCATTTACCGCCATCCGCTCGGCTTTCGCGTCCTGCAAGTCGTTCTCCAGCCGCATGCGCCGGTTTGCCAGCGTCTGGTTCATAAACACAGCGAAGATGATGAGCGCCCCGCTGATCAAATCCTGTAATTGGCTGGGCATCTGCAAATTGTTCATGCCGGATTGGATGGTGTACACCACCAGCGCGCCGCCTGCCACGCCCCAAATGTTGCCGTAACCGCCGGTAAGCGCAAACCCGCCCATCAGTGCCACGGTAATCGCCTCGAAGTTGCTGTCCGCCCCCAGCCCAGGCTCGCAGGCGTTGAGCCTTGCCACGTACATCAGCCCCGCAAAGGCTGCCAGCAGCCCGGAGGCTACATACACGCCGGTTTTTACCCGGTCCGTATTGATGCTGGAAAACTTGGCCGCCTCGGGGTTTGCGCCGGTAAAGTATATTCGGCGGCCAATGTTGGTACGCTTGAGCACAAACCATACGCCGATGAGCAGCAGCAGCGCTATCAGCATCGGGCTTTTAATGAGGAAACGGTTCAGATTCGCAAATTTATAGGTCGCCAGCGCCCGGAACGTCTCATCCAGCGGGTACAGCACGCGGTTGCGCAGGTAAACCCAGCCCAGTCCGCGGCAGGCGTACATGGTTGCAAACGTTGCAATAAAGGGCGGAATGTGCAGCTTGGTCACCATTAGCCCGTTGAGCAGCCCGATGAATGCCCCGGTCGCGAGGATTGCCACAACAGCGGCCATGAAAGGCGTTTCGCTGTTCTTTAGCAGCGCTTCTCCCCAGAATACGGTGGTAAACGCCATCAGCGCGCCTACGCTCAGGTCGATACCGCCGGTGAGAATCACCAGCGCCTGCCCAACCCCCAGCACCACCAGAAAACTGGCTTGATTCATAATCGTGCCCAAATTGGACAGCTTCAGAAAATTGATGCCGTTAAAGGCCGCAGCAACAGTAAACACCAGAAATACGGCAACGACGATCAATACGGTGGACAGGCTGTATACCTTGGCCAGCAGCCTGTTTTTCAGCGTTTTATTCATGTGCGGGCACCTCCTTGCGCTGGGACCGATCCGCCTTTACGCGGCTGAGCGCCTTGAGGCTGTTGCGCTTTTCGCTTTGCGCATTGGCGTTATTCAGCAACATCCCCAGCACCAGCACGCAGCCAATGACCACCTGTACCCAGCTGGTATCAATACCCAAAAGGCTCATCGCACTGCGGATTACATACAGCGTCAGCGCACCCAGAATTGCGCCCGGCACCGAACCCTTTCCGCCTTCCATTACATTGCCGCCCAGCACAGCAGCTACGCAAGCCTGAAACTCCATGTTGGCGCCAATGGTCGGCTGTACGCTGTTGGAGCGCACCATCACAATCACGCCGCCCAGCGCGGCCAGTATGCCCGACAGCATAAAAACGATCAGCCGCCATTTGGTTACGTTGATGCCGGACAGGCGCGCGGTTTCTTCGTTTGCGCCCAGCGCGTAGATGTTGCTGCCCAGCGTGGTTTTGCGAAACAACAGCCACACGATGGCAACCACAACCGCCGTAATGATGAGCAGATTGGAAACCGATAGTACCTGCGAAGCCTCGGTGCCCATTTCGATGGAGAACGCCTTGTTGCCCAAAAAATCAATCAAATGCGTTTTAGGCCCAGCAACCCAGGAAACCGTGCGTTCTTCGCTTACGGTATTGGCAATGCTTTGCGCGATGCCCATGGAGCCGAAGGTAGCGATAAACGCGGGAATCCGCAGGCGGGTTACCATCCAGCCGTTAAACAGCCCAAACAGCGCGCCTACCGCAAGCCCCAGCGGCACCGCAAACCACGCGTTCACACCTCCCCGCATGGCGTACGCCATCAGCACCCCCGCCATGGAAACCACGCCGCCCATGGAAAGGTCTATGCTGCCCATCATCAAACACAGCGCCATGCCTACCGAAAGCGCCGTCAGCGTGCATGCTTGCAGCAGCATAGTGGAAAGGTTGCCGACGCTGAAAAATCTCGGCACGGACAGGGACGCGATGATAAATACAATCAGAAAAATGTAGGTAACTCCCGGTATTTTGCCGCGCAGCGCGGCCCCCTTCAAACGCATATGCATACTCCTTTTCCTCCCTGGCACTGTTCCCCGGCCGCGGCTCCGGCAGCGCTGCGCGCCCCCGGCAAGTCCATCGCACGGGCGTTACACATTGGAAAATGCCAGATGCAAAATTTCCTTTTGCGTGGCGGCGCTTTGGTCCAACTCTCCCATTACCGCGCCGCCGGACATGACGTAAATACGGTCGCTCATACCGAGGATTTCCGTTAAATCGCTGGAAATCATAAGGATGGCGGCCCCCTGCCCGACCAGCTCGTCCATCAGCTGATAAATGCTGCTTTTCGCGCCAACGTCGATGCCGCGGGTCGGCTCGTCGAAGATGAACACGCTGGATTGGGAGACCAGCCATTTGGCAATAACTACCTTTTGCTGTGTACCGCCGCTTAAAAACTGCACCAGCTTATCCATAGAGGAGGTAGCAATTTCCAGCCGATCGATAAAGGCTTGCACGCTTTTGCGCTCTTTCGCTTGCCGCACCACGCCGGAAGGATTCATCGACCGCAGGGACGACACGGAAATGTTCTCCCGAATGCTCAACGACAGCGCAAGTCCCTCGGCTTTGCGGTCTTCCGGCAGCAGGCACATGCCCAGCCGGTTCGCCTGTTCCGGGCTGCCTTTGCGCAGCTTCCGGCCGCTTACCGTAACCTCTCCCGTTGTGTAGCGGTCGATGCCGAACGCCGCACGCACGGTTTCGGTACGGCCCGCGCCTACCAGCCCCGCAACCCCGACAATTTCCCCTGCGCGCACGGTCAGGTTTACGTCGGCAAACTTGTCCCCCGTCAGGTGCGAAAGCATAAGCATGGCTTCCCCAGCAGGCTTGCGTACATGCGGAAAGAGGTTTTCGATCTTACGGCCCGCGATGCTTTCAATCACCATAGCCATATCCATGTTTTCAATGCCGTTGGTGAGGATGTGGTGGCCGTCGCGCAGCACCGATACACGATCGCCGATTTCAAAAAGCTCTTCCAGCCGGTGGCTGATGTAGAACATCCCCACGTTGCGCTTGCGCAGCAAACGGATGATTTTGAATAATTCACTGATTTCAGAATCGGTAAGCGAGCTGGTGGGTTCGTCAAAAACGAGCACTTTAGCGTCGCGCGAAAGCGCCTTGGCGATCTCCACCATTTGCTGTGTGCCGATCCCCAGATTTTTAACAATCGTTTTGGAATCCACATCCACGCCGATTTCCCGCAACAGCTCGTTTGCGCGTTTTTCCTGCGCCTTCTTATCCACAAACGCGCCTTTACGCAACTCGTGCCCCAGAAAAATATTGCTGGCAATGGATAGCTCCGGCACCAGATTCAGCTCCTGATAAATCATGCTGATGCCCAGTTCCGCACTGATTTGCGGCGAATTGCGCGCAACGGTTTTCCCCCGATAAATCAGCTCTCCGGAGGTCGCGGTATACGCGCCGGAAAGCACCTTCATCAAGGTGGATTTGCCCGCGCCGTTTTCCCCCACGAGGATGTGCACCTCACCCGGATACAGATCGACATTAATGTCTTCCAGCGCTTTCACGCCTGGAAAGTATTTGCATACATGCCGGAATTCCAACAGCTTTTCAGCAGCCATGAATCGAAAACACCTCCAAGTTCAATGGTGATCCCCTGCGGCCCGGTCAGCGGGCGTTCCCACAGGCGGCCTTACGCCGCACTCATGGGGTAAATGCCTGCGCCATTACCATGCGAGCACCCTTTCACCTTACGGTTCCAGCCGGTATTTGCCTGTGGATATTACCTTTCGCTCTTTTCACAAAGCCAGTAAATGTGTGCAGCAAACAAACAACCTCCCAATCCCCAAGAATGGCCAGTCCGATTGTGATGAAATTGTTTGTCCCGAGCCGCGCTACTCGATGTGTTACTTGTCACTTGTAGCACAACCTATGAGACGATTATACGGACACCTCCCACCCTTGTCAAGAGGAAATGTGGTTTTTCTGGGATTTATTTTTCCATATCGCTTAAATAGGCGAGCGTGCATGCTGCCGCGTCACGCATTTGTGTTGTTCCCGCTTCTGGTTGGCATCCTAAAAAAGGCGGACGGCAGGCATCTTTTTCCGTTCTGCCTAAACCGCGGCATACTGCGCATGATCGCCGCTATACGCGGTGCATTACCGCAGTACGGATTACACAAAAGCAAAGACATACGATTCCGTATTTTTCGCATAATTTCTTGCAATTGTGAAAAGCCGCACCCGCAAACACGGGTACGGCTATCGTTTTGAATATGCAGGCAGTTGTCGCTGCCTTTATGCTTTTTCTTTTTCCTCGTGATACGCTTTTTCCGTATTCACGTTCCAAATGTTTTCCTTGTCTGTTTTTCCGCTTACCAGATTGCTGACCGCTTCAAAGCTGGTCGCCATGGAATGGTCCATGTTGTTGTAGCGGTGCTGCCCATTGCGGCCGACGCAATAAAGATTCTCAAACCCATCCAGGTAATCGGTCGCCTCGCCGATGCGGTCATAGGTATCAAAATAAGCAGGGTAGGCTTTTTGTACGCGTTCGCGGTGATAATCGTGCACATCGTCGCGGCTGTCAATCACGCCCATGATAATCAACTCGTCCATCGCAAAATTCGCACAATCTTCCGCCGAAAGGTTCCAGAAATCATCATTTTCCGAGCAGAAGTATTCCAGCCCGATCCATACCGTATGCTCCGGGTCGGCGACCATATAGGGCGACCAGTTGTTGAAAATCTGAATCCGGCCCAGCTTTACGTTGGTATCCTGTACATAGATCCAGCAATCCGGGATGATGTTGCCCAGCGTTTTCAGGTGCGTATGGTTTTGCAGGTTCAGCTTATCCACCAGCAGGCCAACCGTTACAAAGTCGCGGTAGGGCAGCCCCTGCGCAACGGTGCGCACTGCCTCGGGTACACCATTCATCGCCGCAACCAAATCTTTTACCGGCATGGAGGAGAAGAACGCGTCGCCTTCCACGCGCTGCTCGGTGCCGTCCTTGCGGCAGGTAAGCGCGACGACCTGTCCATCCCGGGTTTCCACCCCGGTAACTTCGCAGTTCATCCAAATCTCGCCGCCCGCATTACGCACATCCTCCGCCACCGTTTCCCATAGCTGGCCGGGGCCGAACTTGGGATAGCGAAATTCCTCAATCAGCGAGGTTTGCACCTTTTTACGGCGCGCTTCCGGGCTCATAAAAATTTTAGAAAGCATATCCTGTAAAATGCCACGAATGGAAAGCCCCTTGGTGCGCTGCGCGCCCCATTCGGCGGAAATTTCGCGCGGGTGCCTGCCCCACAGCTTTTCGGTGTAGCCTTCAAAAAACATGCTGTACAGCTTACGTCCAAAGCTGTTGATGTAAAAGTTCTCCAGCGAGGTTTCCGGCAGTTTATGAAAAACGGAATGCAGATAGCTGAAACCCACCTGCATCGTCGTACCAAAGCCCATGGCTTTCAATGTCGCCCATTTCAGGCTGATGGGGTAATCAAAAAAATGCTTCTGGTAATAGATGCGGCTGACGCGGTTACGGGTAAGCATCACACGGTCGGTCTTTTCCGGGTCGGGGCCGCCCTCGCTCAGCGATACGCTGCGGTTCAGCTTTTTATCGTCCATGGAGGGCGCGCCTTGCAGCGGCATAACTTCCTGCCACCAGTCCATAACCGCCTGATCTTTACTGAAGAAGCGGTGTCCGCCAATATCCATACGGTTGCCCCCATGGCGCACCGTTTGGCTGATACCACCAAGACTCGCGGTTTTTTCCAGCACGGTTACGGTATACCCCTGCTGTTTTTTCAGCAGCTCGTACGCCGCGGTTAACCCTGCCGGTCCGCCTCCGATGATGACAACATGCTTCATCTGTATATGCTCCTTAATCGCTTACTGCGCCGATAACATGCCCTATATTGTAGCATTTACGGCAGCAACTGACAAGGTCGGGCATTCCCCTCAAAGCGATGGTTCCGTTCACGGCACAGCTGCCGAAACGCACAGCCGTTGCCTTGCGCCGATACGGGCATAGAAACACCCCCCAAACTTACCGTTTCGGGAGTATCTGTTTTTCTTTCCCACCCGCAAAATTCAATATTCTCTATCCGCGGCTTCCCGGCTTGGATACGCCTATGTGCACCACATTCACCGAGTGCGGCGTAAGCGGTATCTGCATTCCCTCTTGATATGAGCCGATTGCTTTGCGGGTAATAAACACTTCGTTGCGGTCAATATCGTTATAAGCGTCTTTGCTGCTGCCGCATACCGAATAAACCACCACATCGCCGCCCACATCCGGCAAGCACACCGTTACTGTACACGCCTGCTCCGGGTCTTTATTCACCAGTGACAGCGCAATTCCGGGCTGGTCAGCCCACTTGGTCGCCAGTACATCCAGCATATCGATCGCCATGGCATGCCCATCTTTATGCGCGGTTGCAAAGGCGGGCATATCCTCCGCCCAGCTGTCCAGCACCGTATCCCCCATATAGTTAACGTACAGATCAAACACGTGGTAGGTGCTTCTGAGCACAATGCCTCCGGCATGGGTAAAAATGCAGCCGCGTGTGTTAAGCACCGGCGCAAAGTTAGCCATACCAACGATGTCGCAATGGCGGTTCATCGCATTGAGGAAACATGCCGTAAACACAGCGTCCGCCATGGTATATTGGCTGTTATCATCGTTTTTATCACGCGGGCTCCTATAATCGGCTTTGTCCACGCCCTGGCGTACGGTATGCACATTGGGGTGGTGCCAGCTGCGCAGGTTCCATTCGTCAAACGCAATTTTAATTTGCTTGTCCAGGCGCATCGCTGCCAGCAAACCGCGCACTTCCCGCACAGCGTGGTCGATGCCGCCCGTATAGGCCATGCACTGTTCATAGTCCGCCAATTCATTCACCTGCGGCACCATGTCCCAATATTCGTGAATGGAAATCCAGTCTAAAAACTCGCCGCAATGCTGCAACAGGTTCACATTCCAGTTTACATCCGAAAGCGCCGCGGCTGAAAGCTCCACCGTGGGGTCCACATGCTTGATCATTTTCGCCGCTTCTTTCACCAGCTTGCCCCATTCTTCCGCGGATTTGGCCCCGATCTCCCAAAAGCCGTAATTTTCGTTGCCAATACTCCAGTATTTCACGCCATGCGGCTTTGTATGGCCGTTTGCAATCCGCTTGCAGGCATACCGGCCCTCGTTTTCCAGATTGCAGTATTCTACCCAGTTGCTCATTTCCTCGGCGGTTCCCGTGCCCGCGTTGGTGCAGATATAGGGCGCGCATCCCAGTTTGCGGCACAGGTCTACATACTCATCCGTGCCAAATGTATTTGGGTCTTCCACGCGCCACGCCTTATCGAAAGAGGGTATCCGCTTCGGTCCCACTCCCTCCTCCCAATGGTAGGAGGATACAAAGCAGCCGCCGGGCCAGCGCAAAATAGGCACCTTTATGTTCCGCATGGCATCCATAACATCCATACGCAAACCGCTTTCATCGGCAAACGTCGAGGCGGGATCAAAGATGCCGCCGTAAATCTGGCGATGGAAATGCTCGATAAAATGGCCGTAAATCATCATACTGCGCTGCCCCAGCACCCGGTTTTGATGAATATGGATTTTCACAAACAGCCTCCTGTTTTTTGCAAACAGCATAAACGTACCCGCTTCATGCGCGCCGGCTATCGGCTTTTCCCATTGCTTTGTGTGCTTTCCGTTTATGCTTTTTGGCTACCGGAACCAGACTTGGGTGCAAAACAGTATAAACAACGCCCCCGCCGCGCCAAACACCAACGTTATCAGCAGCCCCGCCCAGACGGCGGAAAACAGGTACCGTCGCAGCGCTTTCCCCTGCATGGGTTCGGCCTGCGTACCCGGCTGCGTGTGGGGGAGCATCGTATGCCACGGCATTCCCTCCACGTTCATCGGCGCAACCGTACGGCCGTCGTCCTCCGGCGGCAGCGGGGATTTTTTCGTTTTCGTTTTCATGTGCGCCTCACTTATCGTACAGGTGGCAAACCACAAAATGGCCGGGTTCCACCTCTAGCTTTTTCGGCGGCTCCGTTTTGCAAATTTCCATACAGCGGTTGCAGCGCGTATGGAACTTGCAGCCTTTGGGCGGGTTAGCCGGCGAAGGGATGCTGCCCTCCAGAATCACGCGGTTCATCTTTTCATCGGGGTCCGGCATGGGAATCGCGCTAAAAAGCGCAACGGTGTATGGGTGCAAAGGCCGGTCGAATACGCGGTCCTTTGTGCCGAACTCCACCAGATTCCCCAGATACATCACCCCGATGGTATCGCTAATGTGTTCTACCACGCTCAAATCGTGCGATATAAACAGGTACGTAAGCCCAAACTCCTCCTGTAAATCTTTGAGGAGGTTGATGATCTGCGCCTGTATGGATACATCCAGCGCGGAAACCGGCTCGTCGCAGACCACAAAATCCGGGTTGAGCGCCAGTGCCCGCGCAATGCAGATGCGCTGCCGCTGCCCGCCGGAAAACTCATGCGGGTAGCGATCCTTATGGTAGGGCATCAGGCCGCAGGCCGCCATAATATGGTCCAGATAGCTCTCGTACTCCTTTTCCGGCACAATATGGTGCTCCCGCACCGCTTCGCCGATGATCTCTCCCACCGGCAGGCGCGGCGACAGGCTGGAATAGGGGTCCTGAAAGATAATTTGCATCTTTGGCCGCAACTTGCGCAATTCCTGCCGGTTCAGCGTGTGTACATCCTGCCCTTCAAACAGCACTGTGCCGTCCGTTTTTTCCGTCAGGCGCAGCAAGGCGCGCCCAACGGTGGTTTTGCCGCAGCCGCTCTCGCCTACCAGCCCCATGGTGGTACCGCGCCGGATGGAGAAGGTAATGCCGTCCACGGCTTTAACCGCGCCGATGGCATGCCCCAGCAGCCCGCCTTTGATGGGGAAGTACTTTTTTAAATTCCGCACTTCAACAATCGGGTTTCCCGCCGCGTGTGCATCACTCATGGCTGTCGTCTCCTTCCTGCGCCCAGCGGTAGCAGCTAACCACGTGCGTATCCGAAAGTTTGATTTCCGGGGGATAAGCACCGCTGCACGCCGGTAGGGATAACCCGCAGCGGTCGCGGAAATAGCAATAATCCGGCATATTAATCGGGTTTGGCACCTTGCCCGGTATGGAGTATAGCCTTTCGACCCGCCGGTTGACCACCGGTTTGGAGTTTAAAAGCCCGATGGTATAGGGGTGAGAAGGGTTTTTAAATACTTCATGCACGGTGCCTTTTTCCACCACGCGGCCGGAATACATTACCACTACGTAATCCGCCATTTCCGCGATGACGCCCAGATCGTGCGTGATGAGCATAATGGAGGAGTTAATTTGATCCTTCAGGTTACGCAGCAGTTCCAGTATCTGCGCCTGTATGGTTACGTCCAGCGCCGTGGTGGGTTCGTCCGCGATAATCAGGCGCGGGGAAAGCGCCAGCGCCATAGCGATCATCACGCGCTGGCGCATACCGCCGCTCAATTCATGCGGGTACATGCGGTACACGTTTTGGCAGTCGGCAATCCCGACCATTTGCAGCATTTCGATAGAGTGGTTTTTTACCTGTTCGTGGCTCATGGTGTGGTTGTGCAGCAAAATCACTTCGTCCAGCTGCATCCCGATACGGAAAACGGGGTTCAGGCTGGTCATCGGCTCCTGAAAAATCATGGAAATCTGCTTGCCGCGGATGGTACGCATCACATTCGTCGGCGTTTTGGCAATATCCATTACGCCGCCCTCGCCGTTAAAGCGGATGCTCCCTTCGACGATTTGCCCCTGCGGGCGCTGCACCAGCTGCATCAGGCTCAGGCTGGTCACGCTTTTACCGCAGCCGCTTTCGCCCACCACGCCAACGGTTTTGCCCTTAGGCACGTCAAAGCTTACGCCGTCCACAGCCTTCACGGTGCCAATGTCCGTAAAAAAGTAAGTGTGCAGGTTATCAAACTCTACAATGTTATTCGGGTCGCGCATCGTGGCGGCGTATTCCGCAGGCGATACATTCTTCCGCTCGCGTTGTTTTTCAATCGCCATGGTAATCCGCCGGTTCTTTTTACTGATGCGGTGCGCTTCCCGCGCGGAGATATATCCGCTCCTTTTTACCTTCTGTCTCACGGAAATACCTCCTTACCGTTTCATTTTAGGGTCGAAAGCATCGCGCAGGCCATCGCCCACGAAGTTGAATCCCAACACAGTCAGCAAAATTAAGAATCCGGCCGGAATCCACACAAACCAATAGTTAGTCATTACATAGATATTGCTGACCGCGTTGATAATAGAGCCCCACGATGCCAGCGGGTATTTAACCCCAAGCCCCAAAAACGAGAGGGTCGCCTCGGTCAGGATTACGCCGCCCAGCGTCATCGTGGCGATTACGATCAATTGGGGTATCACGTTTGGCACCAAATGGCGGAATATACGGCGTTTAACCGAAAGCCCCGTAGCCTCCGCCGCGGTCATAAACTCCTGCTCGCGCAGGCTTAAAATCTGTCCACGCACAACACGCGCGATGGATGGCCAGCCCAGCATGCCCATTGCCGCCATCAGGATGAAGATACGGTAAGCGGGCACTACCTTTTCCGCGTCCATGATCGCGCCAAGAATTACGTAAATCGGGAGTGCAGGCAGGCAGTTGAGTATATCCACCAGACGCATCAGCAGGTTATCCACCCATTTGCCGAAGTACCCTGCGATGCCGCCCAGAATGATCCCCAGCAGCGTTTCCAAAAACACCACCACAAAGCCGATCAGCAGCGAAACGCGGCCACCGTACATCAAGCGGGTTACTACGTCCATGCCGTTGCCGTCCGTGCCCAGCGGATGTGTAAGCGAAGGGGATGCGTACATGGTGATCTGGTAGGTATCCAGCTCTGTACGCACAATGTACTCATGGGCGTTACGCTCCAGCAGGTACAGGCGCTCCGCACCCGTTTCATCCATAAGGGTGAAGCTGGTTTCGCCCATGCGAATGGCCTCCTGCACCGCGTCCGCAAAGCCCTCCGGGAACACGGTGCCTACCTGCGCCGCCTTCATGGCAAAGCGGGAAGCCTCCGCAGCGACGTTGCCGTTTTCACCTGTAAAGGTAACCGTACCCTTGGGAGAATACAGCAGGATGTAGGTTTGCCCATCCGCGGTAAAGGCCGTGTCTTCCCCCGCCTGCATGGCGCGCTCTGCTTCCAGCCGGAAGGCAAAATCCTCGCTGAGCGTTCCGGTAAACACCCACTTGGAAGCCAGCGCAAGGTCCTTGTGCAGCAGCACCTGCGCCTCAATTTTATTGGCTTTGATCAGGTAGGTTTGTCCGTCGCCGGTCGCAAAGGAAGTTTCCCCCGCGCTGATTGCGGCGTTAAAGCCGCTGGTAAAATCCTCGGGCGGGGTAAACCCGTCCACCGGCTGTAAATTAAAATTGTTTTTGATGCCCTTGCCGGATGCGACTACCGCCGCCGTTGTGACGCGGTAAAAATCCTCGCCTTCCTGCACCAGCCCGTATACTTCCCCGCCGCTTTCAAAGGCGGTTTCCCCTTTGGTAATGGCGAGTATCATTTTGCTTTTCGCCGTGCTGCCAAACTGCGCATCCTCCGCTGGAACATAGCGGTATTCCTCATTTTCCGTTACAGCGGCGTACAGTTTTTGCATAGGTTCGTAGGATTTAAACACCTGGCTTTCGCCATAGGGGCTGACGGCGCCGCCCAGAAAACTGAACAGGAACATAAACAGGATAATAAAGGCGCCGGTAATCGCCAACCGGTTACGCATGAAGCGCTTGAGCACCAACATGCCGGGGGAGAACACCTTAAGCCGCCGCTCGTCATCCAGCGCCAGCGTCTGCTCATCCATATTTACGTCCATATCCTCTTTCGGATATAAGGGGGTTTTTTCATTCATTATCTACACCTCCTCAGGTAATGCGTACACGCGGGTCAACCACAGCATATAAAAGGTCGGCGATCAGCGTGCCAAGGAGGGTGAGAATCGCGATAAACATTAAAAAGAACATTGTAAAGGGAATATCCCCTTCCAGCATCGCCAGATAGGATGTGTAGCCGATGCCGGGAATCTGGAACAGCGTTTCGGTAATCATCGCGCCGCCGAACAGGCTGGGTAGCGTGCCGCCCAGCAGCGTCACGATGGGAATCAGCGTATTGCGGAAGGCGTGCTTGTTGATTACGGTTCTCTCCGGCAAGCCCTTCGCCCGCGCCGTGCGAATAAAATCGCTGTTGAGCACTTCCAGCATATTGGTGCGGGTATAGCGCATCAAATCCCCGACGCTTACAATCGTCAGCGTCAGCACCGGCATAATGTAATGCTTGGCCACATCCAGCGCCTGCCCCCACGGGCTGAGCGTTAAATAGTTGCGCCCCACCTTGCCAAACAGGTCCAGCCACCCCAATTCTACGGAGAACACCAGCTTGAGCAGGGTAGCGAAAAAGAAGGTCGGCAGCGATATGCCGATCAACGCAAGGACGGTGATGGCGTAATCGGTGTGGCTATACTGTTTTCGCGCGGACAGAATGCCCAGCGGAATGCCGATAATGACCCGCAGGATCATGGTGACAAACGCCAGCCAGAAAGAATCCCAGATGACCTGGGAGAATTTTTGCGTTACAGGGATGGTGAATTTCCACGAATCTCCGAAATCCCCTTGTATGACCCGTCCGATCCACGTAAAAAAACCTTTGACTACATTACCGCCCATACCGTATTGATTGTTGAGAATTTGCAGCCATTCGGTATAGCTTTTCGAGCCGGGCAGCTGCGCCCGCTCCATCGCCTTTTTTTCGACAAAGGAGGTGGGAATCACACGCATAATGCCGTAAATCAGCATCGATACAAAAAACAGAATGACGATGCTCAACAGTATGCGTTTGAGGATGTAGCGTTTCACGCGCACACTTCCTTACTTTTTTCAGCCGCCCGCGATTGCCGGGCGGCCGGCAGAATACTGTATATATAGCGCATAGTATATGCTTTGCTTGCATGGTTGGCGCGGGCGGCGGCCTAAGCCGCCGCCCGCGGGATTTTGGCGCTGTGCCTTAAGCAGTTTTAGCGTTACGCTTACTTCAGCTCAAGTTTTTCAATATCAAGCGCGAAAGTCCAATAGGTGGTCAGGTCGCCGGCGAGCGTATCGGTATTCACGCGTTCGGCGCTGAAAATGGTGGCGTTCTGGCGCTGGTATACGGGTAATTCCACAGCCCAGTCGATAATAACATCGAGCGCCGCCTTGTAGACAGATTTACGATAGGTTTGATCCGTGCTGTTACGGGCGTCCATAATCAGCTGATCCAGTTCCGGATCCGCAATCATGTACTGGTTGCTGTCGGTGCCGCCTGCGCCGATGACGTTGCTGGAATGGTACACTTGGTACATATCCGGGTCAATGGTGGTCGACCACGCCATACAGAACAGCTGTGCCGAAGCGCTCTTTACCTTGTCAAGCAAGGTGCTGAAATCGGAAATATCACCAATGGTCAGGGTAATGCCAACCTTGTCCAGCAGTACCTTGGCGTCCGTCAAAATACCGAAGGAAGGATGGTCGCCGGTGCCGCCGCCGCCGATGAGCACTTCATACTCCATCAGCGCGCCTTCGGGCGCCGCGGTAAACTTGCCGGTAGCTTCGTCGTAGGTATACCCGGCCGCTTTCAGGAAGCCGACGATTGCGGCAAGCGCCGCCTCTTCCCGCTGCTCCATGGTCATATCGGCGGTGTAGATGTCGTTGCCGTCCACATCGGTGGAGAAGGCAATTTTATAATCCGCGTCCGTCTTTTGCGGCGCAGCCCAGGAGGTGTTGGAGATGGGGTAGTTGATAACGGATGCGATTTCGCCGTAATAACTGTCGATAACCACATCGCGGTAGAGCGCCAGCGCCGTAAACAGGGCTTTGCGCAAATCCTTGGAGGCTTCGGAGCCCGGTTTTCCGTCAACGCACACGTTGGTGGCGGTCAGGCCGATGTAGCCGTAGCCAAGGTTGTTAACCGTGCTGGTGTACAGCTTATCGCCGTTCAATTCGCCGCCGTTGGCGTCCTTGATGGTCGCAATCGTATCCTTATTAAAGGAAGGATCGGATACGTCCAGCGTACCGGTGAGCACGCCGCTGGTCTTATCCGCGTCCAGCGTTTCCTTCAGCTGGATGTACTCAATTTTCGGTTCGCCTTTCCAGTAATACGGATTGGCTTGCAGATAAACGATCTTATTTTCGTATTTAACGAACGAATAGGGGCCGGCGCCCAGCGGCTGGGTGGTTTTTGCCTCAACCATGCTCAGGTCGCCAAAGGGGAACCCGAACTGGTTGTTGGCATAATCGTACTGCGCCGTATCGCCGTAATAATGCAGCGGGGCAACAGTTACCCCAAACACGGAGTATACGGCGGGAGCGGAGAACCCGTTAAGCGTTACGGAAACCGTGTAATCATCCAGCTTCTGGATGCCGGTAATGTTCGGCACGCCCGCGGCCGCTTCCGGCTCGCTCATTGCCTGCGCCTTTACAAAGGCGGATTCCGCCGTTGCCAGGGTAGAGGTTCCCTCTACGCCTTCCATTTCCACGGTAAAGAACGCATCGGGGTCGTAGCCGTACTTGGCGGCCACTTCGTTGTAGCACTCTTCCAGCGTGGGGTATACGCCCTCGTCGATGTTCCAGCTCATGCCGGTTTCCGGGCCGGTGAGCACGCCGTCTTCATAACCGGTAAAGCCCCACAGCGTCATGCCAAACGAGGTGCCAAGGCCGGGGTCGGCGGCGATCAAATCCGGGGTAGAGCCGATGAACGCGGCATAATCGTCAATATTGTAATTGGCGACCACGTAATCGATGATCGATTGGATATCGCTCATCCAATCCGCTTTCAGTTCTGCCCAGAAGGCTTCCTGCTGTTCCATCGTCCACGCGTCATCGGCCGTCCACTCATGGTCGGCGCCCGCGGCGTAGATGGCTTTCACAAGCGCGTCGTACTTATCGTATATATCTTCCGGGGTCTGGGTTTGATACGCTTTCAGCCCGACGATGTCGTAGCTGTTGAGCGTGGTCGTGCCCACATAGGAGGGGTCAAGCAGTACATAATAGGTAAAAATCAAATCGTCCGCGGTCATCGCTTCGCCGTCGGAGAACTTGACGTCGTCACGCAGCTTGGCGGTGTAAACCGTTGTATCGGCGGTTTCATCCCGCTCCACGCTGAGATCGGCGATGCCGTAGTACGTGTAATCGTTGCCGTTGTAGGGAATGGTTTCTCCTTCGATGGCGTTGTACACGATGCCGCCTACGCGGTCGGTAACCATCAGGAGCGAGCCGACAAAAACATTCGCCACATCGGAGTCATAGCCGCTTTCCGAATAGAACGGGCTAAATTTTTCATTAAACTCCGTATACCCGATGACTAGTGTGTCGGCATCCCGCTGCGCTTCCGCCACAGCGGCGCCCGCCAGACCCAGCAGCATACATACGGCTAGTGCCAGCGATACGATTTTCCTCAAGTTGACCATTACATTTCCTCCTTGCTATTATTCTATATTTCTCTATTGCCGTGCGGCGTTGCCGCAGTACAATCCGCCTGTTTTACGCTGCTAGCGTCCCACTTTTTTACGATTTTTGCGCTATGCAGCGCCGCGATGCCCGCTGCGAGCATGGCCGCCGCCCATGCCGCTTCCGCCAGCCACTGCGCGCCAGCCCCGCCGGAGGCGATCAGCCCTATCTCCCCGGCGGTAAAAAGACCGCACAAAACCGCCAGCCCATAAGCGCTGCGGATACAGGAAAGAAAACTCTGATCACGCTGCACTTCGGTAAAGCGGCGCGGTAAACGAATCATTTTTACAATGGATACTGCCCAAAACAGCAAGGGAAAGAGCATAACCAGTGCAAACGGCAACGTAAGAAAAAAACGTGTGCTGGGTAAATCGGTAAAAAGATACCCCAATAAAATGCCCAGACATACCATATAGGCAGGCAAAACACGGCGTAACGGATGAAATGCAATTGAATCCCCATCTGCCAGTATATAATAGGGGCCGGTGTAGATCGCCTGGCGTTTCGTGCTACCATTGCGAGCGTCATTTGTTGTGATAATCGTAAACAGCGCCCGATGACGTTTATGCCTCATGACGGGCTCCCTCTGTATCCGGTTTTGTAATTATCGCGATTATATCATAAATATCCAACAATGTAAATTATTATATACAAAATGATCCTTTTAGATTTTTGAGCATTGCGACCCGGAAGCGGCAGCCGTACCCTGCGAAAACGCGAGCGGTTTGCCTCGCCCTTTGCTTGCTCTTTGCACTGTCCAAACAAGCGGCAAGGTGTTGCGTTATATAGTTGTTTTATAGAAAAGCTCCAGCATTATTGCCGGAGCTTTTTGTGCTTAAGCCTCATTTACAGTTTGAAAACAACCTATTTTCGTCACGCTTTAAACGATCGTCTTGCTCTTCTATCCACATTTGCCATCTCACACATCGGTAAAATCAAACTGCCGCTGTCGGCGTACACCGTTTCCCAAAAATCATGGCTTTCCACAACGCCGCGGCAGTGCATGGCATATTCGTAGTCGTGCAGACTGATGCTGTTTTCCACAGCAAGCACTGTCTGCAAGCGCGTAAAACGTAGGCTGTCGGATCCGGGTATACGGTATCCGGTGCATCCACGATCCATCGCCCTACCTTGATCGTGTGCATGGTTTCAACCGGTAAGATACTGGTTTAACAGCGCCAATGTTCTGTATTTTTTATCAATGATCACAAAGAATCCGTTTGGCATTCCCTCTAACGGTTGCAGCCGGAAAGTGATCGTTCGTGCCTTTTATACGGTGTATTGTTTGCCGTAGGCTACTTCTAATCTGCGGCTGCCTGCGCCTACCCATTCGCATTGTGAACCACATCCCAATAAAGTCCATCCATAAGGGGGAATGCGCAACGGTTGTTATCATGCTTTGATCGCAGAAAAAGCGGTTGCGCAAAAGGTATGAGCGAGCGAAAAAACATATTGACAAAATTTGATATGAGGAATATACTCTCGAAGTATCAAAATATTTTGATGTGAGGTGAGCACATGTCTTCTATCTATGAAGAGCGGGCACGGGTTTTTAAGGCGTTTTGCGAAGAAAACCGCCTGCGCATTATAGAGCTGTTGCAGGAGGGCGACCAGTGTGCCTGTGTGTTAATTGCAAAAATGGGCATTAAACAATCAGCGCTGTCTTACCACATGAAAATTCTTGTGGATTCCGGCGTGGTCGAAAGCAACATCGTTGGGAAATGGACGCATTACCACATCAGCGAAGCCGGGAGCCAATACGCACAGGAATTACTGCGCACCATGACGCAGCAGCATGTAACGCCCGCGGCGGAATGCAGCTGCGCTTGTGAAAAGCCTGACACACAATCCATACGGAACGGGGTAAAAATACATGGAAACGCTTAGAACCGCTTGGGACTTTTTTCAAAACCAGGTACTGGGTATGAAATGGTTAAACGCGCTGCTGCAAGACGGCTTATCCGCCCTTGGGCTGGATACCGCCAACCGATGGGTCGGCAGCCTGCAATTTTTCCTGTATGACGTGGTGAAAATCACCATTTTGCTTTGCTTTTTAATCTTCCTGATCAGCTATATACAAAGCCACTTTCCGCCGGAACGTAGCAAAAAAATACTCGGCCGTTTTCACGGGCTGGGGGCGAACATCATCGCGGCGCTGCTGGGTACGGTCACCCCGTTTTGCTCCTGCTCGTCCATACCGCTGTTTATCGGCTTTACCTCGGCGGGGCTGCCCGTCGGCGTTACGTTCTCCTTCCTCATTTCCTCCCCAATGGTGGATTTGGGGTCGCTGCTCCTGCTCATGAGCATTTTCGGGGCAAATGTAGCGATTATTTACGTAGTCATCGGGCTGGTGCTTGCCGTTGTCGGTGGCACCATCATCGAAAAACTGCATATGGAAAAGTACGTGGAAAGCTTCATTTTCACCGCCGGCGGGGTGGATATTGAATCGCCCAGCTTAACCGTGCAGGATCGTTTACAGTACGCCAAAGAGCAAATGGTTGCCACCTTTAAAAAGGTTTTCCCCTATATTCTGGTGGGCGTCGGCATCGGCGCCGTCATCCACAACTGGATTCCGCAGTCGTGGGTAGCTGCGGTGCTGGGCAGCGATAATCCCTTCGGCGTAGTGCTGGCTACTTTAATCGGCGTGCCGATGTATGCCGATATTTTCGGCTCCATCCCGATTGCGGAGGCGCTGCTGGGCAAAGGCGCTTTGCTGGGTTCCATACTCGCGTTCATGATGGCGGTAACCACGCTGTCCCTGCCCTCTATGATCATGCTGCGCAAAGCGGTCAAACCCAAGCTGTTGGCGCTCTTCATCGTCATTTGCACGGTCGGGATCATCCTGATCGGCTATGCGTTCAATTTCCTGCAGCCCTATCTGATCTAGGAGGATACTGTTATGGCAAAAGCATGGTATCCGGTAATTGATTATCTCCAGTGCGCCGAATGCGGCAGCTGCATTACCCAGTGCTCCCACGGCGTATACGACGCGGCCAAAGCGCCAGTTCCAATCGTGAAAAACCCGGCGAACTGCATCGACCATTGCCACGGCTGCGGCAACATTTGCCCTTCCGGCGCGATTACCTATGTAGGCGAAGATACCGGCTGGGCGCCCCCGGCGGCGAAAGACGGCGCAGCGGCGGAACCCTGCGGCTGCGAAACAGGCTCGCAAAATAGCGGTTGTGGCTGCGGGTGTGAAACAGCTTCGGATTCATGCGGTTGCGGGTGTGAAACCGATTCGGACAAATGCGATTGCGATACAGATGCGTACGGTTGCGGCTGTGGCTGTGAAACAGGCTCGCAAAATAGCGGTTGTAGCTGCGGGTGTGAAACAGCATCGGATTCATGCGGCTGCGGGTGTGATTCAGCTTCAGATGAATGCGGTTGCGGCTGTGGCTGCGAAACGGATGCAGGCGACTGTAATTGCGGCACTGCTGCCCAAAAACAAGCCGTTATTGAATACCTGTACTTGGATTTACACACCTGCGAGCGCTGTATGGGTACGGAGCAGGTGTTGGATAGCGTAATGCAGGTGATAGCGCCCGCGTTGGAGCTGGCCGGGTTTGCCGTTACGTACCGTAAAATCGAAGTGGCAAACGAGCAAACCGCTGCACAATACCGTTTCCTCGCATCGCCGACGATCCGGGTTAACGGCGCGGATATTGGCGGCGCACTGCAGGAAAACGACTGCGGTTGTTGCAGCGACATCAGCGGTACCGATGTGACCTGCCGCACGTTTGCCTACGATGGGCAAACCTACGATGTACCGCCCAAAGAAATGCTGGCCGGCGCTATTCTAACGGCAATCTTCGCGCCCGCTTCGGACAGTTGCACGGGCGGAGCCTATACCCTGCCGGAAAATTTGGCAGCGTTCTACCGGGGCAAACAGCAAAAAGCCTGTGCCTGCAAAGGCGGCTGCTGCTAACAGTGGCGCGGCAGGTTGCCATGCGGAAGCGCGGTTACAGGGTACAATCGCCAAACCAGGCGCTTCCAAACGCAGCATGTACAACCCCTCTTCCCTTAGCCTTGTACGGTACCCTATCTGATTTTTATAGGAAAGGGCAGCACGCAAAAAAATGTTTACGATTGTTCTATATATACTGGCGCTTGCGGGGCTTGCGGTATCCTTTTGCAAGGACCGTAAAAAGACAAAAATGGCCCTGAAAAAGGCGTGGAAAGCGTTTGAGAATATCCTCCCCCAGCTGTTGGTGGTTATTTTGCTGGTCGGCGTATTGCTGGCGCTGCTCAATACGGACGTAATCGTCGCCCTCATCGGGGACAGCTCCGGCTGGGTCGGTGTTTTCCTGTCCGCCGTGATCGGCGCCATCACCCTCATCCCGGGCTTTGTCGCTTTTCCGACGGCGGCGCTGCTTTTGCAGGGCGGCGCGGGGTACATGCAAATCGGCGCGTTTGTTTCCGCGCTGATGATGGTCGGCATCATCACCATGCCGGTGGAAATCAAGTATTTTGGCAAGAAGCTGACGATTTTACGCAACGCTTTCGCCTTTGTGTTTTCCTTTTTCGTTGCGTATATCATCGGCCTGATCGGGAGGTAGCCATGAAAGCAATTGTAAAGAAATACCGCGCGTTTCTCATCCTCGCGGCTGCCATCGGGGTATTGGTGATCTTCAACCATCAACTCGGCGTGAAGGCCGTGCAAATGACTGCGTTTCAAGTAAAGGAAATGCTGCTGGTGATTCCGCCCATCTTTATCCTGCTGGGGCTGTTGGATGTGTGGATGCCCCGCGAAACCATGGTGAAATACATGGGCGAAGGGTCCGGGGTCAAGGGCATACTGCTGGCCATTCTCATCGGCTCGGCCGCCGCAGGCCCGCTGTACGGCGCTTTCCCCGTCGCGGCGGTATTGATGAAAAAAGGCGCGAAGTTTAGCAATGTGCTCATCTTCATCGGCGCATGGTCGACCACAAAAATACCGATGTTCCTGTTTGAAATGGCGTCGCTGGGCGCAAGGTTCGCCCTTACGCGGCTGCTGGTGGACATTCCCGGCATTATCATCATCGCGTATCTTTTAACCAAACTCTTAACCAAACAAGAACAGGAAACCATTATAAAAGCTGCCGAAAGCGTCGGCAAATAACAAGAATGCGAGGCAATCCATGGATGAACAAGAATAAAGTAGTTATGCTATTGGGGCTTGCGGGTTTCATCGTCATGGCGGACAACTGGGTCATCTCCCCCATACTGCCTGCCATTGCGCAGAATTTGAACATTGATATTGCGCAGGCCGGGCTGCTCATAACCGCGTACATGATTCCCTTCGGCTTTTTCCAAATCGTATTCGGCCCGCTGGCGGACCGTTTTGGCAAAAAACAGGTTATCACCTTTTCCGTGGCCGCGTTTACCGTTGCCACCGGCCTGTGCGCGCTGGGTTCCAGCCTTGCAAACCTGTCTATTTTCCGCGCACTTACCGGTATTTTTGCCGCGTCCGTAATGCCCATTTCCCTTGCGTTGATCGGCGATGTATTCCCCATCAAAGAGCGTCAGGGCGCAATCGGCACCTTTATGGGCATTTCCTTTCTGGGGCAGGGGCTGAGCATGGCCATCGGCGGCACGATCGCCTACTTTTTAAACTGGCGCGGCGTGTTTGGCATCTATGCGGTGTTCGCCCTCATCCCCACCTTTTTGCTGATGAAGAATTACAAGTCGCTGCCATCGGAAAAACACCCGGACAGCAAAATCTTTATGCCCTACATCAAACTGCTTAGCACCTCCAAAAGCCTGTTTACCTACATCATTGTGCTGCTGGAAGGGCTGCTGATTGTCGGCAGTTTTTCCTACACCGGCGCGTATATCTCCCAGACATACGGCTTTAACTACTTCTATATCGGACTGATCATGACCGCCTTTGGCATTATGACGGTGATCGGCGGGCGGCTGAGCGGAAAGATCGCGCAGAAAATCGGCGCGCGGAGAATCCTCAGCATCGGCCTTAGCCTCGCTGCGCTGGCCGACATCCTCATCTATTTCTTCGGCGGCACTCTTTGGCTGCTAATTCCCGGCGTCGCCCTGCTTGGCCTTGGCTTCATCTTCACCCATTCTACCCTGCTTACGCGGGCAACCGAGTTTGCGCAAAAGGCGCGCGGTGCGGCCATGTCGCTGGTTGCCTTCTGCTTTATGGGCGGCGGCGGCGTAGGTACGGCCATCGGCGGCAAGCTGATTACCGCCCTGTCGATCAATAATCTGTTTCTCATTTACGGTATCGCGCTGGTCGCCACCTTGCTTTTGAGCTTCCTGCTCATCCGCGACCATGTGGTGGAACCGAATGAGAAAAAAGAGGAGATCGGGAACTTATAAGAACGTCGTTGTTGCCGCGCAGGCTGCCCAAAGCAAGCTCCGGGCGGCGGCAATCCCCCCCTTTACCCGCCGCCGCTGCGGCGTGCGGCTGCTAAAAACCCCCACTCACCTGTTAACAAAGCCATCTGTATGGCATTGTTACCATAAAACGAATGTACAAATCAGGAGGAAACGATTATGGCATTATTCGGAAAAAAGAAACCCACAGAAGA
This sequence comes from Candidatus Limiplasma sp., assembly GCA_963675655.1. Lineage (GTDB taxonomy): Bacteria > Bacillota > Clostridia > Christensenellales > Aristaeellaceae > CAXXOK01. The sequence continues at coordinate 1,603,674 of OY776489.1, read as the reverse complement.
AAAGGCCTGCTGCTGCTGTGGCGGCGGCTGCACCCCGAACGCACCGCAGGATACGCAGCCCAAAGCGGCTGACCAATCCGTGAAGGTGCTTGGCGGCGGCTGCGCCAAGTGCAACGCGCTGGAAGCCGCTACTGTCGCCGCGCTGACCCAGCTGGGTATGGATACGACCATCGAGCACGTAACCGATTATGCGGATATTGCCGCTTATGGCGTTATGTCCACCCCCGCGCTTGTGGTGGATGGAAAAGTCGTCTCCTTCGGCAAAGTGCTGAAACAGGAAGAGGTTGTGGCTTTGCTGCAAAAGGTGCGCGGATAAGCCCTTTTGCCCGGAAGCCTACATAAACAGGGAGCCGCCCGGCTGGTTTGGGCGGCTCCCTGTGTGTTTGCCCCGCAATATAAAAAGCGCCCGGCGCTACTTTCGTCGTAACGCCGGGCTTATCATAATTCTTTCCGTTTACCGGTTACCCCACTTTACAGGTTTCTCCCACGATGGGTTCCAGCTTGGCTGTAAAGTGGCGCAGCACCTTGGGTTGCCACACAATGCGATAGCCCTGTACTTTCTGCGCGTTTTGCATCGTATGGATAATCGTCTCGGCCACCACGTCCAGATGCGCCTGCGTCAGCACCCGGCGGGGAATGCAAAGGCGGGTAAACTCCATTTCCGCCTGCGGCTGCACGCCTGTTTCGGGGTCGGGATCCAGCATATAGCTGCCCACATCGCAGCAACGGACCCCGCCCTCTAAATACAGCTCCAGCGCCAGTGCCTGCGCCGGATATTCGTAATAGGGAATGTGCGGCAGGATGCGCCTTGCATCCAGAAAAATCGCGTGGCCGCCCGTGGGATACTGAAACGGTACATTGTTTTCCCGCAGCAGCTCGCCCAGGTATTGCACCTGCCCGATGCGGTAGCGCAGGTAATGGTAGTCCAGCCCTTCGTACAGGCCGACTGCCATGGCCTCCAAATCCCTGCCGGCCAGACCGCCGTAGGTAACAAAGCCTTCGAAGGGAACCGTCAGGCTTTTAACCTTCTCGTACAGCTCCTCATCCTCTTTAATACCGATCATCCCGCCCATGTTGACGATTGCGTCCTTTTTAGCGCTCATCGTAAACGCGTCCGCATAGCCGAACGCCTCACGGGTAATATCGATCATGGAGCGGTCGGCATAACCCTCCTCGCGGGTCTTGATGAAATAAGCATTCTCCGCAAAGCGCGCCGCATCGATCACAAAAGGAATGCCGTACTTTTTCGCGATGCTGCTGGTGATGCGGATGTTCTGCATGGATACAGGCTGCCCGCCCGCGGAATTGTTGGTGATGGTCATAATGATCATCCCAATGTTTTCGCGGCCTTTTTCCTGTATCAGGCTTTCCAGCCGCTCCACATCCATATTGCCCTTGAAGGGCGCATAATTTTCCGTGTCGGCCGCTTCTTTCACCACGCAGTCGATGGGCGTGCTCCCGGTCAACCCCACGTGGCCGCGGGTCGTATCAAAGTGCATATTGGCGATGCTGTACTGGCCTTTTTGCAGCAGGCACGGCATCAGCACCTTTTCTGCCGCGCGCCCCTGATGCACCGGCTGGGCGAAGCGGTAGCCGAAAATATCCTTGACCGCTTCCAGCAGGGCGAAGTAACCGCGGCAACCCGCGTAAGCCTCGTCACCTTTCATGATTGCGGCCCATTGGCTGTCGCTCATCGCGCCTGTGCCGCTGTCGGTAAGCATGTCGATGTACACATCGTCGCTTTTGAGTGCAAACTCGTTATAATTTGCCGCCTTCAGGTACTGCTCCCGCTGCTTGCGGGTCGTCGTTTTCAGGGGTTCCACCATTTTGATCTTAAAGGGTTCGGGAATATACGTTGCCATGGGTCAACCTCCGTTTATTATATTGTATACCCCGGTCACCGAAGGAGACCCCCTCTGGCTGGCGGACAGTAATACTCCGATGGGTATAGTATACGCTTTTTGAGATGCCTTATACAAGGGATATGCGGAGAGTTTTTAGTTTTATACGTTTGAGGGATGGTTACTTCGTCGGTTGATGAAGCGGCCATTGTTGGAAGTGCGTTTATACAGGCATAATAATAGCCCTGAAAGCTGCAATAGCCGGATCAAACGAATGTCGCCGTGTAAAGTGAAGCATCGCAAACACCCCTTGAAACGATTCGTTTCAAGGGGTGTTTGCGTGATAGCATATTGTTCATGCCATAATAAAAAGCCCCGTAGGTTATAGCAGGCATTCCCTTGCGTGAGCTTTTCCCTTTCAACCTTTTTATTGAATGTACGCCGCCGCACTCGCGCAAAAACAGGGCGATTGGCAAATTCACCTTTCGTTACCACCTACCCGCCGGAAGCGAAAGGGCAGTCATTTGCTTGCTTTCAGCGCAGCGGTTGCGCCCCAGCTTTGCAGTACTTCCACGCAAGTAAACCCGGCAGCCATCAGCGCTTCTTTTTCGTGCTGCACCGTTAAAGGCGTATCGTAGTGATAAAACGCATCATTCATAATGCCCTGTTCCGCTTTCAGGCGCATAAGCTCCTGCCTGCACTGCTGTTCTTGCTCATCAGACAGCGCAAAATAGTCCGTCAGGATGAAGTATCCGTGCTTACGCAACGCCTTTTGCAGCTTGGCATACAGCGGTATTTTCTCCTCTTTTGTAAAATGGTGCAGCGATTCCACCGACACAGCAGCGTCAAACGCTTCCGCGCCGAAGGGAACCGTAAAATACGAGCCCTGCACCAGCGTAATCGCCTGCTTGGGAAACTTTTCCTTCAGCGCGTTTAGCATTCCGGGTGTCAGGTCGATACCCGTTACGTTCGCAGTGGCATTCCGCAAAAAGTATTGTTCCAGCTCCAGCCCCGTACCACACCCCAGATCCAATACACATGCCGCTTTCTCTTGGGGCAGTTGGTCGGCGGTATAGGCGTAAAACGCTTGCGCGGCGTCAATACAGGTCAGCATATGTTCATCATAACCGTCCAGACGGTTATGAAAAAAGTCTTCCATTTTCTCCAACATGACTATCACCTGTGTATCGTTAAATTTTCCCTTAGATCATACTGCGGCGCGACGCTCCTGGCAAGCAGCGCTTTCCTGCCGGGTGTACGCAAAAGCGCCCAGAACCTATTACAAGGTCTGGGCGTGTTATTGATGCCGTTTTCACCTTAGGGTTGTTTTTATACATCTGCCTGCTTATGCGTCCGGCAACTCTTCATACGCGGGCAGACCGGCTAAATCCCGGTCCCAGTTCGCCTTGTGAGCGCAGTAGATGTGGCCTTGTGGTCTCAGGGGGACATCGCTATCCAAACAACCTGCGGGCACCACCAGCAGTTTTCCCTCCATTTGCAAATTCGGCAGTGCCGAGCCGCAACGGCCACAAAAGCTTTTTATATGACCCTCCGAAAGATGGTTATACGTTCTCACATTCTCTTCGCCCGTCAGCCATGTGAGCGCAGCCGTAGTCGAAAACAGATTGGCCGCATGGGCAGAGCCTGTATCCTTACGGCATCGCTCGCAATGGCAAAGATAGAAATTTTCAAAGTCTCCCTCCACTGTAAATGTAACATCGCCACAAAGGCACGAGCCTTGATACAGCACAATAAAACTCCTTTTTCATCTGTTTGTTTTTTCGGGTGTTTGAAGCGCAGAAGAATGGATAGGGGCAGGTGCAACAGCTCGCCTTTCGCGCCGCTCGCCCCTGTCGCCCGGTATCGCCGGATTGTATTCCCGCAGCGGGCGGGTTCAGCGCTTACTAAACGTACCCCTGCGCAGCTCGGCAAAGGCAAGCTCCAATTCCTCGTTTGTGTTCATCACAATCGGGCCGCCCCAAGCGATCGGCTCGTGCAGCGCTTTTCCAGAGAAGAAGATAAACCGCAAATCCCGCTCCGGCTGCGCCGCTACGGTAATAGAATCGCCATTGCCAAACAGCACGGCGGATTTTTCGTCAATCTCCTGGCCGCCAACGACGGCTCCCCCTTCAATCAGGAAAACAAACACGGTTTCCTCCGGCGGGGTGGGCAGTTGCACCTCGCCCCCTTTGGAAAGCTGAATGTCGAAAATGGACGCGGGAATATGGTGCGGCGTTACGCCTTTCGCCTCGCCGAATTGGCCGGAAAGCACCTTGATCACAGCCGAGTCGGTCGTGACTTGCGCAATCCCGTCCTGCGTAATGCTCATGTAGGTGGGTTCGGTCATCTTCTCGTCTCTGGGCAAATTGAGCCAAAGCTGAAAGCCCAGCATCCTGTCCGCAGGTTTTGGCATTTCCTGATGCAGGATGCCGCTGCCCGCGGTCATCCACTGGCTTTCCCCGGCGTTGATCGTACCTTTGTTGCCCAAGCTATCCTCATGCTCTATTTTGCCTGACAATAAATAGGTGATCGTTTCTATGCCCCTATGCGGGTGCATGGGAAAACCGGCAATATAATCCGACGGGTCGGTCGAATCAAAGGAATCCAGCATCAGGAAGGGGTCAAAATCAATCACATCTTTATGCCCCAGCACCCGTACCAGCCGGACGCCAGCGCCGTCTACAGCCCGCATGCCGCGCACGATTTTTATCACTTCACGTTTTTTCATGGGTAAACCCTCCTTGATCGCAATAGCACAGTCAGGCGTTGCTTTCGGTAAACAGGTAACTGGTCATCGAAAGCGAGCCCAACACGCATTTTTCGTTGAACGTCGTAATACGGTCGTTTTCATCGGCCGCGCCCAACACATACAGCAAAGGCGCAAAATGATCCAGCGTTATAAACGCAGATTGCGCCGATTCGCCCGCGTTTTTATAGTGCATCACATTCTCGTATTTCCGCTTGAGAATGTTCTTATGAATATAGTCGTCAAACGCATCCGCCCACGGATAGCCGCCTTCCATATGCCAGTTAACCCTGCCTAGATTGTGCACCACATTCCCGCTGGCAAAAATCAGCACGCCCTGCTCGCGGAGCGCTTTGATTTTCTGCCCCAGCAAAAAATGCTCGTCCGGGGATGCGTTTGCGTCTACGCTCAACTGAAAAACGGGAATATCCGCTTTGGGGTACAGCCATTTCAGCACCGACCACGTGCCGTGGTCCAGCCCCCAGGAGGTGTCTATGCTTGCCCTGCCGCCCAGCAGCTCCACCGTTTCCCTCGCGGTTTCCGGGTCGCCGGGCGCAGGATAATCCACCTTGTACAGCGCCTCCGGGAAGCCATACATATCGTAGATCATCCGTGGTTTGGGCGCATCCGAAACCAGCGTGCCCCGCGTAAACCAGTGGGCGGATACGGACAGTATCGCCTTTGGCTTGGGCAGCTTTTGACCCAGCCTTTCCCATGCCGCGGAAAATTCATTTTCCGCAATAGCATTCATAGGCGAACCATGCCCGATAAACAACAGCGGCATACGTTCCATGGTAACAGCCTCCTGACTGTGAGGTTGCAAACGGGGTGTTTAAGCGTTATTGCCGCAGCATGCGCAGCAGCAGCCGGATAGGGTAAACAGGCATACGCCTTAAAGCAAACATACCCATTCCCGCAAACGCCTGAAACCTTTTCCCACAATCAAGCCGGCTGTTGCTGCTTATCCTTTTTCTCCCTTGCCTTATAGATCCACTCAATTAAATAACTGATCCCGATCATGCCCAGCGCGAAGACAGCCCCGGCAAAGTTAACGGACCATTGCTGGTAGAGCAGCCCGGCAAACGCCATGCCGCAAAGCACCGTGCCTGCCAGAGACGGTACGCCCCGGATGCCGATGTTCTTCCTTTTTCGGTAAGCCGCCAGATTCACCAGCATAAACACCAGCAAAAACCCTGCGCTGCCAGAGGTGGAGATGCTGGAAAGGTCAAACAGATTGACGATGACCAGCGTCAGCACCGTTGTAACAACAAGCCCGATAGGCTTGTTCCAAAACATTTTCGTAAACTCGTGGGGCAGTTCATCGTCCTCGGCCAGCTCGTAATTCACCTTTGATCCACCGTAAATCGTCGCGTTAATAGCGGAGAAGGTGGAAATCAGCGCCGCAATCGCGATAATGTTGAACCCCGCCTGCCCCAGCACCGGTTTGGCCGCTTCCGCCAGCACGTAATCCTCCGCCTTGCCGATACTTTCAAACGTAAGGGTGCCTACCGTAATCACGGCGATTACCACATACAGCACCACCACAATGATGGTGGACACCATGTAGGCGCGCATCATGTTTTGCTTCGGGTTTACAATGTTGGGGGATACATTGGCGATCAGCTCCATGCCTTCGTACGCCACAAAAATAACCATGCCGCCAATGCTCAGGTTCCAGATGGGCGGCCAGTTTGCAACCGTCAGCTGGGATAAGTGGGTGGACGACGCCAGCCCGAATATCCCCACGGCAACAAAGGCCACCAGAATCAGCATTTTAATGCCGACCGCCCAGGTCTCAATTACGCTGACGATCTTAACCCCGTAATAGTTGATGACAGTCGCCACGATGATAATAGCGGATGCGCAGATGTGCCGGTCCACCCCAAGACTTCCGGTAATGGAAAACAGCGTGACCGCATACGAGCCAAAGGCGCTGGCATACAGCGACAGCATGACAATATAGCTAACCCAAAGAAGGTTGTTTGTCCCTCCGCTAAAAACATTTTTTCCAAAGCCTTTGGTAATAAAGTTGACCGTGCCGCCGCTGCTGGGATAGGCAAGCGATAGTTTGGCATAGCTATATGCGGTAATCAGAGCGATTGACCCCGCGATGGCAAAAGCCAGCGGCGTACCGCCTTTGGCCAGCGACACCGCCAGCCCCAGCACCGCAAAAATACCGCCGCCCACCATGCCCCCGATGCCAATGCCGATTGCGCCCAGCAAGGTTACGCTATTCTTCTTTGCCATCAAACCACTCCTTTATCATTATTTAACAATATCACATTTGCCATATCAGAATTCTGTTAGCATTATTGTAGCAAATATCCTTTTACGCAACAAGGCTTTACTTCAGTTAAAGCGTGCTGCTGTTGCCGCTTCCAAAGCACTGGAGCGGTATGCATGCGGCATATTTTATTGAGAAGCAGCTTGTTGCCCTGTTGTCCGGCTTTGGCAAGGCATAGGCAGCGGTCATTTTTAAAGATATTATTTTGAGAATATGAATTGTATATAATTGCAAAAACTGATATACTATAGTTATATTACACAAGGCGGTGTCCGAATGAAACAGAAGTATTTCACGGTATTGCTACTGGCAGCTTTGTTATTGTTGGTTCCCTGTACAGCTTTCGCAATCGGCACGCTCAGTATAAACGGCAGTTCGTATGATAGCACCGCCTTAGCAGGGAACCTTACGGGAACCGGGTGGTCATGGCAAGCTTCTGCCAACGCCGGACAGGGCGAGCTGACGCTGAATGGCTATAACGGCAGCGCCATCGAAGCGACGGATGGCGTGCTGAATATTCACCTTGTTGGAGAAAACATCATCACATCCGACGCGCTGAATGTGCTGTATGTACATGGCACCGATACAGGCCTGAACCTGTACGGAAGCGATGCGGCGACGGATACGCTTACCACCCGCAGCACATACGTAGTTAACACAATGAACCCGGATATATCTGGTATCAACGTTACCATTGACAATGCAAACACCATTCCCTTTTCGATCCGCGATATCAACATGGTTTTGGACCTATCGCAAGTCACGGTGAACGAATGGGTTCCCGGGTTTAAATATACCTACGAAATTTATGGTATCAATATTTCGCAAATAGTAAACGATTCATCTATTCTTGGTATTACTATGCAAATGGACAACGCCGTATTCGACATGAGCAGTGATAGCAACGGAGGCACTTTAACCTACGGCATGTGGGCTAATTCGTACTATAGTTCCATACAGGCTGTTTTTAACAGTTGCACCTTTAATTTAACGGATTTTTCAAGACGTGGTTGGTACACCGGCCGAGATTTAGCGATTGCATCAAGCGCAACCTACAATGATTGCGTATTCAATATGCATTCCAGTTCAAGAACTATCGGTTTGCACGTCAGTTCTGATAATGAGTCCGGTTTTGGCAGCTCCAAGTTGATACTCAATAACCCAAGCGGCGAAATTGAAACCGCAGGGTTAGCCGCCCTGTTCTCCCGAGGTGCCGCCTCGACGCTTGCCATCAATGGTTCAAGCATGCAGGCGTGGCAGGTGGATACTACCGAAATTACGGATCCAAAAATCATAACCGTATTTCAAGACGCATCACAAACAAAGATCTCTGCAAAAACCGTAGGCGTTGCTGATGCGATCTATATGGGTACGAATTATAATAAGATTGCCACACGCATCATCTTTACCCGTTTGCCCTATCAGCCCCCGCAGACAGGCGACACTAGCACGCCGGTATTATATGGTATTCTTACCCTGCTTACAGCCGCGGGTATACTGCTTATGCGTAAACGGTTTGCGCGGTAACAGGGAGCAGTGAGGAGAACAAGCGGGGCGGAGAATAGGTGTAATTCGGCATTGTGGCCGATTAAACTTACTTGAAATTTCCCGGTTATAAAATGACATCGAAATGCTTATAAAAGCCACATTTGTGGCTTTTATTTTCTACATGCAGTTAGCAGAAGCATGCTTATAAATTGTCTGCTATAACCTATTTTAAATCACGGTCATCCCTGCCACGCGCGCTTCGTGATTTTGGGACGTAAAATGGAGCGTAATTGATACCCCGTATTGATTATCCACACTTGCAAGGCCATTGCCAACAAATAATAACAATCAAGCCAAGCATGTTAAGCGCCCTATCGGTGTATTCCTTTTCTATGCAAATATATATGCTATATCCTTTCAACGCCAGCAAGTGAATCAGCCATATCAATGGTTTATAGGGTACACAGCTTGATCTGAACAGATATAAAATAGCGTGTAACACAGCAATTCACCTATTGGCAACCGATTCCTTCGCCCGTATTTTCCATATAGGAACTGGATCTATCAATCATTCGTATCGTATTCCTTAAAAATTCGCATTCGCTTGTGAATTTCAATGTCACATCAGCCTATATAGCTGCGCTGATGTTTGCCCGTTCAGCAATCGTATGCTTATTTACACCGTCATCCAGTGCGTAAACAATGGACCCCTCCGTATAACCGCTTTCCTGTTTATAGCTACACGCAACGCTTAGCGGGTACCGATAATGCAGTTCACCCGTTGCAATATCGGCACCATCATACCCGTTATCTCCAATTTTAGCCATGGATGATGACAGTTTATATTCTTTTTCCAACACTGTATGTTGGACTTGCCAATGCTGCTCCCCTACTATGGGCGTAAAACTTTGCATTGGTATGCATCCCGAGGATACCATCATCCGGCAGTATCGGGGCATCATTAAGACACTTACCGACACCTCCGCCCTTGAGCAGGAACATACCAAGCAGCAGAATGAATACGATGTGGTCGAGGGTTTGATTCGCAGGCTGATCGCCGAAAACGCACAAGTCGGACTCGACCCTGACGATTACTTGCGGAGAGAAGCTGAACTCCTCACCCGCTACGATGCTGCCAAATCCGCTATGACCGATATCGAAACCCAAATCCAAGAACGCAAAAACCGCCGCACGAAACTGACGGCGTTTATTCAGGCGCTTGAAAAACAGAATGGGTTGATAAACACCTTCGATGAGCAGCTTTGGAGTATGACCGTGGAGAGCGTAACTATGTACGATATGGATAGGATGGAGTTTGCTTTCAAGGGGGGTATTGTTGGGAAATAGTCATGCTGAATTTCTTTTCTCTACACAGTCAATCATAGCCTTTTCGTCTGTTCGATTGTGATATGAATATGTTATAATGATCACTAGAATAACCAGCATCACTTACAAATGGAGCAAGCTACGCGATAGAGTTCATTGGAGGGTGCATATGACAACTGATGAATCGACATCTACTCCGGTAAACAGTTCTGGTAAGATGCCTACAACATTCCCAATCGATTACGCAATCGTATCACATTATAGCTTATCCGCATGCCCGCTGTGTGGAGAAAACAGTTTTTCTGAAATGGATAATATCAAGTTTAAGTACTTTTGTCCTCGATGCGGGAGGTTTGTTGTCGCCGATTCTGTAATATATTCGGTTTTTGAACACAACTTCCATTGTCACGGTTCAAAGTGCTTTAATTATTTGCTTAAAAAGCATAATAATATGTATTATGTTAACAACTCAAAGATTCAAGTTTTTGGTAGGGAAAAAACTGATTCTAAAAAATGGTCAAATGATTCATTCGAGTATACATGCTATGATTCTCTAGAAGAAGAATATGGTGAATTGAAAGACTTTGAAGATAAGGTTCAGTATATTTTAGAGAATCTTCACTTATCATTACCGGATATTCATACAGAATTCTTGATCCCAGAAAAAGTGAATCAACTTTTGAGAATAATGTTCTTTATTGAAGAAAAAAATGATCAAGAAAGTACGCTAGAAACCTACATAGCCTATCTACTTGAGGATAAACTCATAGAGTTTTCAAGCGAAGATGTTGATGGAAGAAAATACAAATTGACAAGGAAAGGAAGAAATATGGCTAAAAATCCAAGTGATCAAAGTAAAGCAGAAAACGCGACTTCAAAAATAACCATTGAAGGCGATTATGTCGCTGGAGATAAAAGCGATTTCTCGGGAGCAACTATTTTGGAAAGTATTATTAATCCTAAAAACAAGTCTAGCAACACGATTTCTAGGAGCAGTGAAAACAAAAAGAATAAATGGGGTATTACCAAAGGAGTTATTGCAAGTCTAATTGCCGCAGGGATTCTTGCCCTAGGTACACTAATAGCAACAAACTGGAATAGTATACTGGCTTTATTTGGCTGAGTGCACAGAAGAATCCCGCTTGATTAAGTCCCTACCAAAATATGGGTAATTGTAAATTTGTCAAGAAAGGTTATACTCATGCCGACATTTGAGATGGTAAGATATGAAGTGGGAAGACCTTGAGGTGATCAGAGAAAAGAAACACCAAGAGCGTGGTGGATTCGAAGAGGGTATCGTTTTGGAGAAGGTTATTGAGCCTTAAATCAAACCTCTAAACGATAACAAACAATCGTATCAGAGTATAGCCTACTAGGGTGCATTTATCGGGGATTTAGGAGCGGTGGAGCATGATTCATTAAAATGACCCATTATACAGCGCATAGCCGAGCATGGTAAAAATTCACCTATCCGATCAAATCCTTATATATCAATGATTTCAGCGTTTCTATACATAAAAAACATCACCTACGAATTGTATTACTTCGCAGGTGATGTTATGGTGCGCCCGGCGGGATTCGAACCCACGACCTTTTGATTCGTAGTCCCTACTTTGAAGAAAATAACATATGCAGATGGCATGTAATTTCTGCGGCTGAGGAGTGCTGTTTCAAGAGTTTCGTTCGACTTTCTGCGTTAAAATTACTATGTCTGTGTGTGGATAGAATTGACGATGGAATTTAATTCGAGGATCGCTCAAGCCGTGCTTGACAGCATAGGTTGAAAGCCGATGAATACTAGAGCAACTAAGGTCTAGAGAAAGACCGATAGTTTGCTTGAAGAGATTGGATGGCGTTTCTGAAGCAATGGTGATAGCTCCGCTAATGCCTGCTAGAAGCAGCTGGAAATAATAGAAAACAGTATAATGATTTCAGCGAGAATTTTGAGAAGATCAGCAATTGTCTCTACTGCATTGACTGCGTGGGCACGCCCGAAATTGAACAATGAAAGAATCGCTACGTTGGACCCTTATTCGCTTGCAGACCTAAAACGAATCCACGGGATCATGACGTATCTGACCGTTGCGGAATCCGGCACATTCCGACAAGGCGGGGAAGACGTTTTCGATGGGGATTGCTGCATATTCATGGCGCCTCCCGCCAAGCTCGTTCCGGATCTGATGGATCAGCTTTTCACATGGATGCGCCATGCTGCCGGGGAGATTCATCCGCTGATTCTTTCCTCGGTGTTTCATTATGAATTCGTGTTTATCCATCCGTTCTCGGACGGCAATGGCCGCGTGGCGAGGTTGTGGCAGACCGGCCTGCTTTCGCAATGGAATCCCGTTTTCCAATACCTGCCGATCGAAAGCCGTATTCATGAGTACCAATCCGCATACTATGACGCGATTTCCGGGTGTCACAGTGCCGGGAAATCGGACGGCTTTATCGAGTTTATGCTGGACAAAATCAATGAAACAGTCGACTTAGCACTGACGCAGGCATCCTCGGATAATGCATATCTGTCGGCATACGTGCAAAGGCTGTTGGGTGCTATGGAGTATGATGTGCCGTATACCGCCACACAAATCATGACAGCCTTGCATCTGAAGTCCAGGGAAACGCTCCGGAAGCATTATATCAACCCGGCATTGGAAATGGGTCTTATTGTTATGGGCGTTCCGGACAAGCCGACCAGCAGAAACCAGACCTATATCCGCAAGTAATCCGCTGTGCAGATAATACGCAAGATAATAAGCAAGTTACGAAAAGGAACCCATGGATTTCTCCAAGGACGTCCATTTGATTATTCTGCTGCGTTTGGATAAAGCGAGAAGATCAGTATTAGCCATGAAAAAAACTTGGTTTTAGTTACAGCACAATTATCAGCCGTAGCTTCGCTTTGTTGAAAACAATGAAAATAAGCTCCATCGTTATTTCAATATACATCGGCAAAATGAAATAACGCGAGTTAAGTTATACGTATATTTCATGTTCGGGGAGGATTATATGAACAAAAGAGCCGGATACTATAAAACCAACCTATCAGGCGAAGCTGCGTATCAATCCTTTGTACCTGCGCCATTACCACTAAATCCGTCCGTTGAGTTTAATACGGAAACTGTAAATTTGCTGGTTGAGTAAATAAGTAGCTTACGCTTTTAGAGGGTTTTGCCACGCGGATACCAAACGTTAATCTTTTCGTTTCGATGTATGTGCGAAAGGAGGCGCTGATGTCCTCGCAGATAGAAGGAACACAGGCAACGTTGGAGGACGTTCTCGATCCTATGCTTTGTGAGAATACGAATCGGGATGTCGCGGACGTTGTTAATTACATCAAAGCAACTGATTATGCTATTGCTAGGCTGACCCAATTACCGCTGTGCAATCGCCTGTTGAAAGGAACCTACGCTGTTCTAATTCAGGGCGTCAGGGGTCAGGATAAGAATCCCGGGGAGTTTCGCACCTCGCAAAACTAGACCGGCGGAACCGGTAGCACGCTGAAAACGGCCCGGTGCATCCCGCCAACAGCGCAGGATATGGAAACAGCTATATCCGATCTGGAAAAGTATCTTCATTCGGACGATGACTTAGATGTTCTCATTCGCACGGCACTCATTCATTACCAGTTTGAAACGATCCACCCGTTTCTGGATGGCAACGGCAGAAGTGGATCAAGTTCTTCCTCAGCGCTATTTATGAGTTTGCGGAGGATGCAATAAAAACGATCGACAACCATACCATTCTTCATAATAAAAATATTGCAATCATTAAAGAGTTTGGGCTCGGTGTAAAAACTGCACTGCGTATCTTTACCCATCTGGAAACAAACCCCATCATCGATATACAACAAACAGCAACAGCGCTGGGTATGGTGTTTAACACAGTTTCCAGCGCTATCATCCGACTTACACAGGCGGGCATACTTACCCAATCAAATGATGCAAGCCGCAACAGGACGTTTGCGTATGCAGATTATATAGAAATATTGTGTGGGGGTACGCAACGAGGAGTACCTAGCGATATTAGTATTTTATTTTAATAAGTTCACGGTACACTTAGGGAAATATCGCGCAATAGCCCTTATGGATTTACAAACAAGGCAGAGTAGTCAAAGCGATACAGTCTGTTCCCGTTTTCGCTCAGCAGCGAACCCCGATCAGGCCAACAAACCGTGTTTGTCGGCCAGATAAAGGTTTGTCAAAGCAAAGAGTATATTCAATTGAGCTGCCTGTTTTCGGCGGCCTTTGTACCGGGTCTTGCGGAAGTGGAACAGGTTCTTCACAGCGCCAAAGACATGCTCAACCTTTGCACGAATGGATGATTTCTCACGCACCCTGCGCCGTATCTGAGCACGAGAACGAGTAGTACAGTTCTTACTTTGAGAGGGTCTACGGTTAATCTTGTATCGGATGGTCTTTCCTTTTGTGTTGCGGGTGATGGCACCCTCGCGTTTGTCGGCTCTCTAATAGCGATGTGCTTCGCTGTGCGCCTAGCTTTCTTTATGTTTCATCACGTTTTGCTGCCTTTGTCGTCCGTATCTCTCTTTTTTTAGGCTGCTATTCAGGGGACAGGTCGAAATTTCATTGATTAGGGTTTTGGGACCGGTTTCCAGCGCAGTCTACTTTGCTTAACCGTACTTTTAATATTATAGAAATTCAATTTAACGTCGGGAATTTCTCAACGTGTTTCGTCGTCTTGTCCCCATTTAGAGAAAACGTTTCATTTTGATACGTTTATCAAAAACCGTATTCGTTTAAATGAATGTTATTGTTTATTTTCCACTGTTTTTATCTTTTTATTTTATGCTGTTTTAATGATTTGCTTCTCATAATAAGAATCATATTGATTTTCAAATTGAACAATCCTATACTGTGCTCAACAAAGACGTTAACAATGTGTATCTTTTTGATACATTTGAAAGGAATAGAAATGGAACGTAACAGTGAGGTTTATCAGACTTATCTTGGTATTCTGCGGGAAGAACTGATTCCGGCGCTCGGGTGTACCGAGCCGATCGCTGTGGCGTACGCTGCGGCGAAGGCGCGCGCCCTGCTGGGCGAAATGCCCGAGCATATGGTAGCGCGCTGCAGCGGCAATATTATCAAGAACGTAAAGGGCGTGGTTGTGCCAACAACGCGCAACCTGCGCGGTATTCCGGCGGCAGCAATTTTAGGCGCCTACGGCGGCAATCCCGATCAAGGGCTGGAAGTGCTCTCCAGCGTGACCCCGGAACAACTGAGAACGGTTAAAGAACTACTGGCGAAAAAGATCTGCGACGAAAAACTGCTGGATACGCCTGCTAAGCTTCACATCATCATAGAGGTTCGCGCCAGCGCTCACACCGCATTGGTAGAGATTTTACATACCCATTTGGGCATCGTTCATATGGAGAAGGATGGAAAAACCGTTTTTAATATTCCGCACGAACCCGCGGAGGAGACGGAAGGCAAGCTGAACCGCGATTGCCTCAACATTGCCGGCATCTGCGATTTCGCTAACGGCGTGGATATGGCGGACGTAACGCCTATCCTTGAAAAGCAGGTACGCTACAACACGAGCATTTCCAAAGTGGGGCTGCGTGAAAAGTACGGTGCCAATATCGGGAAAACGCTTTTAGAAACCTATGGCAACGATGTCAAGATTCGCGCAAAAGCCGCGGCAGCAGCCGGTTCGGACGCCCGTATGGGTGGCTGTGAACTGCCCGTCGTAATCAATTCCGGCAGCGGCAATCAGGGCATGACCGTTTCGTTGCCCGTAATCGAATATGCTGAAGAACTGCGCGCGACGAAAACAGAACTGTATCGCGCCCTGTGTGTTAGCAATCTTGTGGCGATCCATCAGAAGAGTAAAATCGGCAGGCTTTCCGCCTACTGCGGCGCGGTCAGCGCAGCCGCAGGCGCGGGCGCAGGCATTGAATACCTGATGCACCGGTCGGTTGATGAAATTTCCGAAACCGTCATCAACACCCTTGCCAACGTTTCCGGCATCGTTTGCGATGGCGCTAAACCTTCCTGCGCAGCCAAGATTGCCAGTAGCGTGGATGCCGCCATCATGGCTATGGAAATGGCTCGTCGCGGCGGATATTTCCGTTCCGGCGAGGGCATCGTAAAGGATGACGCGGAAAAAACCATCGATAGTGTAACCCGTATGGCACGCGAAGGCATGCGGGAAACCGATAAAGAAATTATACAAATCATGATCGGCTCCTGATCGAATTCTTGCGGAACTGATTTTCCGCTCGAAATAATATTTACTCAAGGAGGCAACGTATGAAAAAGTTACTCGGAATCACACTGGTACTACTCATGGTCCTGTCTACGCTTACATTTGGTAGCGCTCTGGGTGAAACCGCAGCCAACGGCGAACCGATCAAGATCGCGGTTGTCGGCCCGACGACCGGCGATAACGCCGAATATGGTCAGGGCTTCCAAAACGCGGCTCAAATGATGGTGGATCAGTGGAATGCCAACGGCGGCGTGCTCGGTCGCACCATCCAGCTGCTGACCTACGACGATAAAAACTCATCCGATGAAGCAGCTTCCATAGCGCAGAAGATCGTTTCCGAGGGCGATGTCGTCGGTGTGATCGGCCACTTCTCCTCCGGCGTTTGCCTGACGGCTGCTCCGGTGTATCAGGAGAATAAAATCATCGAAATCTCCCCTTCCGCTTCTAACCCCAACTACTCCATCGTCGGCGATTACATCTTCCGCAATAACACGGTAATCACCGTTGAGGCACGGGCCGCGTTGGATATCGCCACCAACTATCTCGGCAAGAAGAACGTCGGTATTCTCGCCATCAAGACCGACTGGGGCACCAGCACTGAAGACATCGTAGCCCAGTTGATTCAGGATGAATATCCCGATGCGACGATCACCAGTATTGAAGAAGTGCTTGAGAACAGCGACGATTACAGCTCCGCCATCACCAAGCTGCATCAGGCTGGCACCGACGTACTGATTTGCTGCAGTATGTACAGCACCCTGGCGCCTGTTGCGATCCAGTACAAGCAAGTAGACCCCAATATCCAAATCGTTGGGTTCTCGAATGCCTACAGCCAGCAGTTGCTGCAGCTGGGCGGTTCTGCGGTCGAAGGCGTGTGCCTGCCTGTAATCTTCTTCGCTGGCTCTACCGACCCGGCCATCAAAGCTTATGTTGATGAGTATACGGAAAAATACGGCTCTACACCCAGCGCGCTGACCTCTCAGGCGTATGACTCCGTCGGAATGCTGCTGACCGCCATTCAGAAAGCCGGCACCACCGATGAACCCACCCTGCGCGACACGCTTGCAAATCTGGAATACACAGGTGTCGCCGGCAGCACTAAGTTTGATGAGAATGGCGACGTCACCAAGACCTTTGTGAAGTTGACCATTAAAGACGGTCAGTTTGTAGAGATTCAGTAACTTTACGACAAGCGGAACAGTCCGCCGAAAGAAACGGGTCGGCGGGCTGTTTTCGCAATTAAACGGAAAGGAGAACATTGCGAATTCATTCGCAATTCGTGAAGAGTGTGGTTATTCAGCAGACATTAAACGGTATTTCGCTGGGTATGTCCTATGCACTGATGGCAGTGGGTTTCTCCCTGATCTTCGGTACGCTAAGGCTGATTTATTTCGCGCAGGGCGCCATCTACGCTTTCGGGGCTCTGTTCACGATCTGGTTCGTCAGCCTTCACTTCGGTCTTATCCCCGCTATCCTGCTATCCACGTTGCTCACCGGTGTTTTGGGAATTGTGATTGACAAAACGGCGTTAAAGCCGCTACGCGCAAAAAAATCAATTCCCATCGCCTCGCTGATCACAACCATCGGCTTGGCCAACATCATCCAAAACCTGCTGACCATCGGCTTCGGCAGCCAGAAGCGCGCCTTCCCCGCGCTGTTCAACTATGGCGTGATCACGATCGGCAATGTGTACATACGCTCCTCGCAGATTGCGATGGTCGTGCTTTCTCTGATCTTACTGGTCGCGTTGATGTTGATCATCTCCCATACCAAGATCGGCTTGGCAATGCGTGCCGCCGAACAAAATCAGAAGGCTGCGCATCTAATGGGCATCGATGTAAACTTCGTCATTTCCTTTACCTTTTTTCTGGCGGGCGTTTCCGCCGCGATCGCCGGCGTGCTGATCGGCGGTTACTATCAGATAGCCTATCCAGGCATGGGTTTCATGGTCGGCTTGAAAGCCTTCGCGGCTGCGGTGCTGGGCGGTATCGGTTCCCTGCCCGGGGCGATTATCGGCGGTCTTGTAATCGGCATCAGCGAGAGTCTGGCTTCGATGTTGTTCGGTTCCACCTATCGAGACGCGGTCGGTTTTATCATCCTGATCCTTGTCCTGATCATTATGCCGTCTGGCATCCTCGGCAAGAAAGGAATCAACAAGGTGTAAGCGATGAAAAAGAAACAATCTAACAATAGCGTCATCTTCTCCATGGAAAAGTTTCTGGATTCTCACAAGGTGCCAGTCTGGACCGTAACGGGCGCTTTGCTGATCCTTCTGCCTTATGTGGGATTCAGCAGCTACATTATGCGTATCTGCATCATGATCGGCATCTATGCCATTCTGAGTATCGGGCTCAACCTGCTGGGCGGCTATACGGGTCTTATTTCCTTCGGCCATGCAGGTTTCTTTGCCATCGGCGCGTACACGGCGGCGCTGCTAATGTTGCGGTTGAACATGAATTTCTTCCCGGCGCTGGTGATTGCCGCCGTTTTTACTGGTTTCATCGGTTTTTTAATGGGGCTGCCTACCCTGCGCCTGAGCGGCGATTACCTAACCATCGTAACATTGGGCTTTTGCGAAATTGTTAGGATGATTATAACCAACTGGGATTCGCTCACCAACGGTACATTGGGCCTGAACGGCATTCCCGGCCCCATGATCTTCGGGTTCCGGCTGACGCTCGAAAATAATGGCATCTATTATCTGATGCTGGCGTTGCTACTGCTGGTGAGCGTCTGCACGGTGCTGATCCTCCGCTCGCACACCGGCCGCGCGTTCCTGGCAATCCGTGATGATGAGATGGCAGCGATCATGATGGGTATCAAGACCACCAAATTCAAGGCGCTGTCTTTCACCATCTCCGCGATCATTACCGGTATAGCCGGCGCGCTGTATGCATCGTTGGTCGGATATATCGACGCAAACTCCTTTACCTTCGAGGTTTCCACCCTCATTATGACTATCATGATCGTCGGCGGCATGGGCACCATGCGCGGTATGTTCCTGGGTGCGGCCGTACTGGTTTCCTTCCCGGAAGTGGCGCGTTTCATGGCGGACTACCGGTTCGTGATGTACGGCTTGCTGCTGGTTGTGATGATGCGCTTCCGTCCGCAGGGCCTGCTGGGCTGGGAATCGCAGATGCCTTATAAAATGCCCAAACTTGCCAAAGCGGCTTTGGCCAAGAAGGATTCTGAAACTTTGAGGAAAGGAGAGCCCGCCTGACGCTGTTCATGCGGCACACCATGCTATGGCCTACTTAGATGTGCAGGATATCACCATTCAGTTCGGCGGCCTCGTTGCGGTGGACCACGTGAGCTTTCATGTGGACAAGGGTGAGATTGTAAGCATCATCGGCCCCAACGGTGCCGGAAAGACCACAGTTTTCAATATCCTCACCGGCGTTTATCAAATCCAAGTTGGAACCATCACTTTCAACGGCAACGAAATCCAGAACAAGGCCCCGCAGGACATCGTGAAAGCAGGCATTTCCCGTACTTTCCAGAACATTCGGCTTTTCGGCCGCCTGCGCGTGATCGAAAACGTGCTGATCGGTACCCATATTCATACCAAATACAACTTCTGGAGTTCGCTGTTTCGCACCCGGCGCTTTCGCCAGGAAGAGAGCAGCCTTACGGTGGAAGCCGTAGAAATCCTGCGTTCCATCGGTCTAGGGAATATGGTGAACAGCTACGCTAAAAACCTTCCCTACGGCGATCAGCGCAAGGTGGAAATCGCCCGCGCGATAGCGACCGACGCGAAATTACTGCTGCTGGACGAACCTGCCGCCGGCATGAACCCGCAGGAAAGCGAGGAGCTGCTCTGCTTCATTCGCGAGCTGCGAGACAAGGGTTACACGATTTTGTTGATCGAACACGACATGAACGTCGTCATGAACATTTCCGACCGGATTTACGTACTGGATCATGGCAAAGAGATCGCCGAGGGGCTGCCCAACGATGTCGCCCATAACCCGTGCGTAATCGAAGCGTACTTGGGAGGTGTAAAAAAGGATGCTTGAAATCCGTGATTTACATACCTTTTATGGCCACGTTCACGCGCTCAAGGGAATCAATATGGATATTCAGGACGGCGAGATCGTCGCGCTAATCGGCTCCAACGGCGCCGGAAAGTCCACAACACTGAACACCATCGTCGCGTTGGTACGGTCCTCTCAGGGACACATCAAGTTCATGGACAAAGATATCACCTCCCTCCCCGCCCATAAAATCGTCAAAATGGGTATTAGCCTAGCTCCGGAAGGCCGCGAAGTGTTCCCGGCGCTGACGGTGGAAGAGAACCTGCGGCTTGGCGCGTACATCCGGAATAGTAAAAGCGATATCGACGATTCGTTCAGCCGTGTGTATGATCTGTTTCCCAGACTCAAGGAGCGCATTCATCAAACCGCCGGCACTCTATCCGGCGGCGAGCAGCAGATGCTGGCCATCGGGCGCGCGCTGATGAGCAAGCCTAAGCTGCTTTTACTGGACGAGCCTTCGCTGGGGCTTGCACCCAATCTGGTACTATTGATTTTTGAGCTGATTCAAAACATCAACCAGCAGGGCACGACTATCCTACTGATCGAGCAGAACGCAAATATGGCGCTCACCGTCGCCAGCCGTGCGTACGTGATGCAAAACGGCAACATCACCATGACCGGCCCTTCCGCCGATCTGGCGAAGGACGAGGGCGTGCGCAAGGCTTATCTGGGCGTGCAATAAAACGCCTTCAAGGGAAAAGAAAGGCCCGTTGAGCCAGTTTCTCAACGGTGAGAACGGAGGCACAGGGAATGAAAAAAATCATCAACGACCCTCAAAACGTGGTATCGGAAACGCTTCAGGGAATGAGTTTAGCCTATCCGGCGCTGCAATACGTCGAAGGCCTGGAAGTGATCTGCCGAAAGGAAAAGCAGACCGGCAAGGTCGGTGTCATCTCGGGCGGCGGCTCCGGCCACGAGCCTGCGCATGCCGGATATGTCGGCCAGGGGATGCTGGACGCGGCTGTGGCGGGGAACATGTTCTCCTCCCCCAGCCCAGACCGTATCCTCTGCGGCATCCACGAGGCCGACACCGGTGCGGGCGTGCTGATGGTCATCAAAAACTATTCCGGCGACATCATGAATTTCGGTATGGCGCAGGAATTGGCGGAAGCGGAAGGAATCAAGGTGGATCACGTGGTCGTCCGCGACGACGTCGCCGTGCCCGACAGCACCTATTCCACCGGCCGCCGCGGCATCGCGGGCACAGTGCTGGTACATAAGATTGCCGGCGCCAAAGCCCTGCGCGGCGGCACGCTGCCCGAGGTGAAGGCCGCGGCGGAAAATGCAATTGCCAACATTCGTAGCATGGGCATGGCCATGACGCCCTGCACGCTGCCCGCCATTGGCAAGCCGGGTTTTGTTTTAAACGATAACGAGATTGAAATCGGCATGGGCATCCACGGCGAACCCGGCATCGAAAAAACCGCCATGAAAACCGCCGCCGAGTTGGCGGACTGCCTGCTGCAGAAGATACTGAGCGACTACGACTATTCGGATTCCGAAGTCATGTTACTAGTTAACGGCCTTGGCGGCACGCCGCTGATGGAGCTTTACATCCTAAATCTCGAAGTACGTAAAATTCTTAAGGCCAAGAACATTAGCGTGTACCGCTCAATGGTTGGCAACTATATGACCTCTATTGAGATGAGCGGCTGCTCCTTGACGCTGATGAAGCTCAATGACGAACTGAAAGAACTGCTGGACACGCATTGCGACACGCCCGCCCTCAAAGTGCCATAAGCTGGCGGCAGAAGGAGAAGAGAACATGGCAGTAGAACTTACCACTACAGATTATATGGCCTATTTGAAACGTGCATATGAAAAAATGCACGCGGAAGGCGATTATGTAACAGGGCTGGATCTGGCCACCGGCGACGGCGACCATTGGACGAACATGGACGGTGGGTTTTCAAAGCTGGTACAGCAGTCTGGAGAGCTGTGCGAGCTGGCCCCGTCCGACGCGTTTCTGAAAATCAGCACAACGCTTATGACGGTTATCGGCGGTTCTGGCGGCATCCTGTACGCAAGCGCCTATATGGAAGCGGCCAAGCGTGCCAAAGGGTTGCAAACGCTAAACTCCAAAGACATATGCAATATACTGGAGGGCATGCAGTCCGCCATTATGAACCGCGGCAAATCCAAACCCGGAGACAAAACAATGCTGGACACGCTGAACAGTGCCGTGCGTTGTTATCGCGATTGTCTGGATGAGGGCAAGAGCGAAACGGAAACGTTTCAGGCCGTCCGCCAGGCTGCGGAAGAAGGCGCCCAAAGCACCCTTGATATGCCTGCAGTGCGCGGCCGGGCTTACTATCAAGCTAACCGCGGCGTAGGCCATCTGGACCCCGGAGCCGTAACCATGTGTTATCAGATTCAGACCCTGATGGATTATATGGCGGAGAAAGCTGGTAAAGCATCGTAAAAAGGAGCACAGGCGGATGGTTTTAGGTGCGTTGAAAGACAGTGTGGAGAAATTTGCGGACGTCATTTCCAAAACATTGGATGTCGATGTGTTGATTATCGACAACCTTCTCAACATCGTTGGGAAGACGCTTCGCTATTTCGACCAGTATTATCAGATCCGGCGTGTTTCGGTAATCGGACAGGTCATCGCAACCGGGCAGGTGGTGGTCGTCAACGACCGAGAACTTTCCGGGCCTTGCAAGGTTTGCCCCGAGCTGAAAAACTGCGATATGGAAGGCTTAATCGGCGTGCCGATCTCCTATCAGGGGAAAACGGTGGGTGCCATCGCCCTCATCATGCCCCGGGTACGGATGGCGGCGATCTTCCGCGACGTCGATAATTCCATCGCCTTTCTGCAGAATATGGCCGACCTTCTTGCCAACAAGATGCAGACCATTGACGATTACAACGCCATGAAGCTGATCAAACACGAACGGGAATTGTTGATCGACAGCTTTGAAACCGCCGTGGTGTCCATCGACATGCTCGGTTATATCTCTTATTACAATCGCAGCTTTGCTGATACATTCACTTACGGGCATGACGTTACGGGCCTTGCCCTCAGCGAAGTGGTTCCCAGTGCGAAAATTCAGCGCTGCATTGAGCAACAGCGGGAGATTCACGACGAATACATAACGTTTGAAAACGCGAAAAACAACTTCTGCGGTACGATGACCAGCAAATTGATCACGGATAACGGTCTGAAAGCTGGGATGCTTTGGACATTCTGCGAAGCCAGCGTATTGAGGACGGACGACACCGCCATGGTAGGTGAGAAAGGCAAAATTTCATTTGTACGCTACGAACGCTATCTGTTTCCCAAAACACTGCTTGACACAGCCAAACGGCATGCGACCACTAATGAACCGATTCTGATCCAGTGTGCGGAAAACACGGGTGAAGAGCTGCTTGCGCAGTGTATCCACGCATTTTCCAAACGCAGCCAGAAGAACTTTCTAGCCATGGATTGCGCTTCCTGTTTCGATATACGGGAAAAAGTATTGTTCGGTAAGCTCGGCAAGCTTCACAGGGCAAACCACGGCACGCTGTATCTTAGGCATATCGAATGCCTGCCTATTTCCCTGCAGAACCGTCTGGCGGATCTTTTACGCACCGGCCGCCTGACGCACGAGGACAATCTCGACCTGCCCATCGATGTGCGCCTGATCATTTCTGGGGATCTTAAACTGAAGGAACGGATGGAAAAGCACCAATTCTGTGACGAACTGTATTACCGCATCGCCGAGAACGTGTTGGTTCGTCCGCCAATTTCCCAAAACCCGTTAATACTCCGCGCAATTCTGGACGACGCCCTGGCATATTATAGAAAGTACTACGATCGGGAATCTTTACCGATCACCGAGGGGGCGATGCAGCGCCTTTGCGAATATCGCTGGCCGGAGAACTTACCGGAGATCGAATCAGCGGCGGATTTGCTGATTCGCGGGGCGGCCACGCAGATCACGGAAGACTATGTCATCCGCCTGATGCCGATCCTGTGCGAAAGCCAGGCGGAGCGCACGCTCGACCAGGTGGAACGCGACCAGATTCGTGAACTGCTGGAAACCTATCACAACAAAGATATCGTGGCAAAAAAGCTGGGTATCGGCCGCGCTACGCTCTATCGAAAAATAAAACAGTATGACTTAGGAGGAGAAACAACATGAAGAACGAGACGATCACCTATGAACAACACATTCAGGACCTTCGCGATGCCATCGAGCATCGCGCAACCTGGTTTTATTACCTGATCGAAGAAGCGCAGAAGCGCGGTCTGGGTTATGATTTCGCCCGCGATGCCATCTTCTCTTGCGGCTGCTTCCACGGCGATCATAAATACACCAAAACGGACGATCTGATCAAGTTCGCGCCTGAGTTTGCCAATGATAACGTGCGCGGCATCTTCGATATGAACGTCGATGTGGCTCCGGATAAAATGAACATCGAGTTCCATTACTGCCCGTTGGTCAACGCATGGAAGAAATTGACGGATGATCCCGAAAAGATCAAGATGCTCTGCGACATCGCCATGGACGGTGATCGCGGCATCACCTCCACGTTCCCGGGCTTCGAATTCCACCTCGGTAAAACAATTGCCAAGGGTGATCCCATCTGCGAAGTCTGCTTTACCAAAAAGAAATAAAAACGCGGATTGGAAATAATAAGCGGAATCTCGATTCCCCTATCGCAAACCATATGCCGGTGGCCGCCTCGATGATAAGGCGGCCACTGTTTTTTCGCGGTGCAACCTAGTAAAAGCTGGAAAACCCGCCAGTGGACCTGCTCCTTGTAAAACTGGTCCAACAAAGGTTATATATCGATTAAAAATCCATATGACCAAATTTTTCCTTTTCAAACATTGAGTAAATTATGTGCGCGATACACATTTTAAACCGAATTTCAGCAATAAGCGGTATTCCGCGGAGATTATCTTCTAATAATAAAATATAGTGTAGCGCTATTTCATATCTAAGGTTGTAACCTCCTTATATAGTGGAGATGGGAAGCCATAGATATTGTGTAAGAATGAAATTGTTTTATTCATGATCATTATACAATCAGGCAATACTGATTTTAATCTGTTTTGATCATCAATGTCAGGGATGCAATGGTACTGATGAGCAGGATTGGTGCATTTAGCTAAGGCACATTCGCGTATGGCACCCCAAAGACCATGCTCATATGATGAATCAAAATCATAGCAAAGGCCATACAATAGTATGAAATGGACAATGATGCTGATCCTGTTTGTTTTTCTTCTTGGGTTTCTGGTTAGCATTTGGCTTATTCGAAATCAAGAGGATGTGAATGTCGAATCATCTGCTGCGATTGTCGCATTGCCTGTTTCGATTGCCTACAACGTTGCGGACGATGGAGTTTCATCAGAGCAGTTGAAAGCGAAAACGGATTCGATTTTTGCTCATGTAGATGAAGCCTTGCAGATTGCGAATGCAGGCAATACCCTTGATGAATTTCTCGCCATTGCAGGAGACACCGTGCCCGGCCTATATGTACAAACGGATGAAGCAGCGAAAGAATTGATTGCCTATCTGCAGGCGAATGACCGGATGGATGTGATGGTCGCTGTCATGGCGGAAAACGCTTCATTGGCAAGAACCATCAAAGATGAATTACCGTCCGTAAGATGTGTGGTCGATTTCTCCGATACGGTACGAGCAATGACAAAGGAAGAACTGGGCAATGCAGTTGAAATCACCAATGCAGCGGGTGCTAGGATTGCGCTGATATCCTCGCAGACTGCGACGCCTAAAGCTGTGAAATACTTGCAAAGCAGACTGATTACTGTTTGGATGCGCACAAGCGATGATTTGACAGAAACATTGACCGCGATTACAAATGGCGTTGATGGCCTAATGGTGCAGGATATGAAAGCTGCCCGCAGCGCGGCAGAATGGTTTACGGCCGACATGTCGGTACTGCTTTGGCAGCCTATGATGATCGGCCATCGCGGGCTCCCAAGTGAGTACGTGGAAAACACGTTCCAGTCGGAACAAGCAGCCGCAGATGCCGGCGCGGATTTGTTGGAGTATGATATTTATCTCAGCGCAGACGGCGAGACTTTCATTCTCCACGACAGCTCGCTGAAAAGGTTGTTCAACCGCGCTGACATTACAAACACCGAGGCATTGACGCTTGCGGAACTCCTAGCGATCCTGTTTGACAGTGATTCCGCCAATGGTGTGCAGCAAAAGAACCATACCCCTGCAAAGGACTCCACATACGGAAGCATTTCCGTGTCTCCTGAGGACCGTATACCATCCCTGCGGGAGCTGTTTACTGCCTTTGAGGATACGGATATCATCCATATGGTTGAGATCAAATCTAAAAATCCAGAGGTTGTTTAAAAGCTGAAAGTTCTGGCCAGGGAATATAACGTTGAGGATCAGGTGAACGTAATCTCTTTCAACACGTCTATATTACAGGTGATGGCCGAAAATTGGCCGGAAATGTCTTTGGGCTGCCTGGGCTATGACGACGCGAAAGCGAGGGATATGCGCTCAGGAAAGGTATTCAATCCAGAAACGGAAATCCCGTATGAGAACCACACGAAACTTGTGAGCGAGGCGGATGGGAATGCCTTGGAGGCCGTGTTGGCGCTGAATCGTGTTACTGGGCCTTTCAACGGCACATATAACCCCTCCAGCGCGAATCTTTCATACGCGATGCTGGAGTATGGGCGCCGCTACGGAATTACGTCATGGCCGTGGACCTACAATACCCCGGCGCAGTTTGCCAAGGATTATCTCAAAGGCATCAATGGCTTAACGACGACTTTTTCCACCTGGGCTTCCGCGTTGCCGGAACTGTTTGCCGCAACTGATGGAGACATGCAGGAAGGGCAGACAATTGCAGCGTCAGACGTATTCAACGTGGAGATGACTACGCATACTGGCGAAAACTATACCGTAGCGGAAGTCGAACCAATTGTTGTATCCGGTCAGAAGCATATCACGATAGAAGCAGGATCGATCACAGCGTTAAAACCGGGCGAATGCCTGCTGCTTCTGTGTGTGCGGATTCCGCTGATCATCTCTGGCAAGGACTACGGTGCCTATTACATGTATGCAAATCCTGTCACCTTAAAGATTACGCCGTAGAAAATTCAACTATGTGCAGGCGATCCTTTCGTCACATTAAGAACATCCATTTCAACGCCCATTGAACCTCAATGGGCGTTATTTTTGAATGAAATTGATTTATATTTCAGCAATGCTTTGCAACGGAATCGCGGATCATCAGATCAATATCAAGGACATGGGATTCGGCGGAGGCATTGGGGCTTTTCATCCTGTTGTTCAGAATGTCCACGGCCAGCGACGCCTTTTTCTCCAGATCCTGTGCGATGGTGGTCAGCTGCGGGGAGGTTTGCACGCTGATCGGAATGTTATCAAATCCAACGATGGATATTTCTTTCGGAACGCGGATCCCCCGTTTGGTCAGGTCGCTGATAATTGAGGCGGCGGTTTGATCGCTCGTGATGAACGCTGCGATTACTGACTGCTTGATCTCAATGATCACCTGCACCGCTTTGTTTGCGGATTCGAGCTCAATGGCGGATTCCAGCACAATGCGATTTTCTTTGGGAATCTGCAATCCGTATTCCGCCAGTTTATCTATAAATCCCTTGATACGGTGCTGAATGATGTCGTTTGTATACTCCGGCGGACTGACAAACGCAATCGACCGGTGTCCCTGTCGCAGCAGGTAATCGGCAGCCATCTACGCCCCTTTGTAATCGTCGATTCCTACGCTGGAAATACTGCGCGCCGTGCTATAACTGTCGATAAAGACCATCGGCACATGACTTTGCGAGTAAATTTCTGTGATTTCATCATCAAACATCCCCAGGAAAATAGCACCCTGCACGTTCTAGGAGCGCAGCGTTCTGGAAATGTCGACCTGGCCTTCCATTAAAGTATCCTATCATTCCCCTTCAAATGCTATTTCTGTGTACGTTGTACAGGATCAGGCTCAAAGCTATCATTATAAACCGGCTACTCAAGTCTCAGGATCAACTTGAGTAAGCGTTTAACGCTACTGCGAACACTGTGCATAAGCAGCTGTCCTTCATCTATTTTTTACAGCGTGTGTTCCGGCATACCGCAGCCCATTTTTATATCATTTCCGGCGGCTATTTCACGGTACTGGTCTCCGTATGTGTACCAGTCTGTGGTCACAAGACCGTCGAATCCCCATTCATCCCGCAGGATGCCGGTAAGCAAATCATGGTTCTCCGATGCTCGTACGCCGTTGATCAGATTGCAAGAACTCATGATTGTCCACGGCTGGGCGTGCTTTACGCAAATCTCGAATCCTTTCAGGTAGAGTTCGTGTAATGCATGCTCGGAAACGTGGGAATCAGAATTGCGGCGGTTGATTTCCTTGTTATTGCAGGTAAAATGCTTAAGCGAGCACGCAATGCCTTCGCTTTGCACGCCTCGAATCATAGCCGTTGCCATCTGCCCGGTCAGCAACGGGTCTTCGGAATAGTATTCGAAATTGCGTCCGCATAACGGGCTGCGGTGAATGTTGATGGCTGGCGTCAGCCACACGCCGATGCCATTTTCCTTGACTTCCTTAGCGCCCGCTTTTCCGACTTCATACAGCAAGCCCGTATCCCATGTGCAGCATAACAAGCTGGCACAGGGAAACGCCGTCGTATTCACGCTGCAATCCGGCTGGATGCGCAGGCCAGCCGGTCCATCGGCGGTCATAACATTGGGTATTCCGTACTTCATCATATTCCCCAAACCAAAGGTATCAGCCACGCC
This sequence comes from Candidatus Limiplasma sp., assembly GCA_963675655.1. Taxonomy (GTDB): domain Bacteria; phylum Bacillota; class Clostridia; order Christensenellales; family Aristaeellaceae; genus CAXXOK01. The sequence continues at coordinate 1,574,971 of OY776489.1, read as the reverse complement.
ACGGTTTGGCTGCCCCCCAAGCAGATAGACCATTTGCTCCGCTGTTAATAGGTCCACAAAATTATCAAGCGAAATCTTTCCCTGATGAACGTCGATCAGCTGTGGAATTGATTTATCTCCCCATCTGGTGAACGGTTGCGCGAATGATTTTTCGCTGGGGTTCTTTCCGTTGACTGGCAAAACAGCATCGTCCTGAGGGTAACGCGTTGGAACCGGATGCTTGGGCAAAGGTTCCAGACTTCCGTCTGCTTTCATGCGGTTGCCCAATTGAGACGGCACGCACTTGGGTGTTAGCTGGAACAGAACCTTGTCCTTCTCCAGTGTCCAAACCAGCGGAAGCTCTTGCGCTTCCCGTACGTTCTCACCGATCAAAAACCGATATTCACCGGCTTCCAACACCCATGCCGAAGCCTGTACCTTTCCCAGATCGTCATAGCTTGCAAAATCAAACATAGTGAAATGTATAGTAACCCGCTGGCTCTCGCCCGGAGCCAGTTTCCGGGTCTTCATAAAACCGACCAGCACCCTATACGGTTTCCCAAGATTCACTTGCGGGGCCTGGCGGTATACTTGCATTACTTGTTTGCCGGCGCAAGCCCCAGTATTGGTTACGGTCGCATTTGCCGTAAATCCGTCGCTAAGTTGTCTGCATTCTAAATCCCCGTATGAAAATTCTGTTTAGCTTAAGCCATAGCCAAACGGATAGCAAACAGTTTGCGCAGCGCTTGGAATCGTCTCAAAATAGCGATACCCCACATAAATATCATCCTGATACTCCACGAAATTGTCGCTTTTATGAAAGTCCAACGAGGACGGATACGATTCAAAATTCAAAGCGAAGGTATCGTTCAGGCGACCGGACGGGCATTCATCCCCGCACAGAATACCTGCTGCCGCCGAACCGCCTTCAATACCGCCCTGCCAGGCCAGTAACGCTGCACTGATCTGATTGTTATCGCGGAACCAGCTGGTATCAACGATTCCACCGACGTTGAGTACGACGATCACATGCATGAAATTCGTTTGGACTGTTTCCACCATCAGGGTTTCTTCATGACTGAGGTAAAAATCCCCGTCAAAAGGCGTGGCGACCCGATCCGATCCCTCGCACGAATAGCGGCTAATGGTAATGAGCGCGGTATCGGTAAATGTTTTCGCCTGTTCCAAAAGCGTATCCGGGATTGGCGGCTCGACTGTTTTTCCGGGACTGCATCCGTTTAGGTATTGTTCGGTAACGTCGGCGGTATAATACGCAGATTGCGGAGCGAACAGAGTCAGCCGGCTTTCGCTTTCCTTTTCCTGCAGGCCGCTGAGCAAGCTGCGCTCATAGGCGACTTTGGTGTCACCGCTCCCGCCGCCGCCCTTAACATAGTCCGCCTGTGCTTTTCCAAAGACAGCCAGCTTTGTGCCGTTGTCAAACGGAAGCGTGCAGCGGGCATTCTTCAGCAAGACCATACCTTCCCGGGCAGCACGCCGCGCTAGATCAGCATGCTCCCGGTTCCCTGTCACACGGCGTTCGTCGGAGCCAAGCGCGGTTGCGGGCATATACTTGATTCGCTGCCATTTTCTAACTGTTTGCATTATCGCACCTCCTTAAATTCTGATTTGGATTTAAGCTTTATGAATACCGCTCCCGCTAAAATACGCAGCCTTAGCAGAGCACGGTTATCTAAGAACTGACACGCATATGCCGGTTAGTGGAAGAATGTATGCTACTGAACGCATAATTTCCGTTGTTGAGCAGCGTTGGCCAGACAAGCATTATACTTGCGATCTTTTGTCCCTGCAATACTAGATGCCATGTTTCCCCGCTCGGTAATTCGAGGAATGCGTCTTTCTCCTCTTCGCTTCGGTCGTTGTCTTTCTTTCGGTTATCAGCCATCGCCAGGGTTCTTTCGTTAGTATTAAATTGCGTTGCGCGGCCGTCCGCCAGCAGTATAGGGTCAAGATTGTAATGCTAAAAATTGCTGTTGCGACCAGTATACCACTTCTTCTCTCACGCCAACAATAAATTTTCTGCTGACCACCTAATGATTGATATAAAGTAACATCATCCTTTTCAAATATGGCGATTGGTCTGGCATCCGTTCCCGCATGCTTTTTTGTATTTTTGTACTTGTTTTGGGTTGACAAGTAAGAAATGGTCGTATAGAATGGGTTTAGGTACAAAGAGTTTATATAATATTATATGACAACGATGGACATGTAGAATCAATTGTAGCCATCTTATCAAATGACAACGATGGACATTCCGCTAAGAGGGGAAATTGGATGGAACGGAATATTACGATTATAGACATCGCAACCATGTGTGGTGTTTCCGTTAAAACTGTTTCCCGTGTATTAAATGGGAGTAGCCAGGTAAAAGCCGAGACCAAAGAAAAAATTTTAAAAATGATGCGCGAGAAGGGCTACCGGGCAAATATATTAGCGCAGGGGTTACGCAACAAGAAAACCAATATCATCGTAGTTTTTGTTGATAAGCATAAAAACAAGTATTGGGGTATGTGGCACACGAAGCTGATGGCAAGTTTATTTGTAGAAGCGAAACAGCACGGCCAGAAAATTATCATCACACCATCCAGTGCTACGGGGCACATTGACGATGAAACAGACGGATTTCACTTGCTGGCAAATAAGATGGCAGACGGCGCAATCCTTCTTGATAATACAAACAACGATGTTCGGCTTCAGTTTCTAAACAGACAGAAAATTCCCTATGTGCTAGTCGGGCAAACGGATGATCCCGCGGTAACATGGGTTGATGCCGACAACTACAATATCGGGAAACTCGGATGCAGCCATTTGATCCAAAAGGGATACCGGAAAATATGCTTCCTGCTGGGGCAGAAACAGTTCAATGTTAATACTCTCAGGGCAAGCGGCTTTGAAGAGATTGCCAAACAGAACAAGATTGACTATAAAATTGTTTATGATGTGGATAGTATGAGTGCGGTACATGATACGGTGATCAGAGTACGAAAGGAATTTGAATTTAATGCGCTGTTTATCTCCGGTTCAGAAAGAACGATTGGCGCATACCGGGCTCTGAATGAAATGAATCAGAAAATTCCGGATGATGTATCCGTGTTGGGAATTGATGATTTGAGTATATGTAAATACCTCTATCCTTCCATGTCGGTAATTGACCAGCACTGTGATGTATTTGCCAAAAACATTATAGATAAACTGGCGAAAATCATTAATGGCACCTGTGACATGGAGGAGAAGACAACGTTTATTCCAAGCACTATTGTTCAACGGGAGAGCACCTAAGCGTTTCAACCGCATGAATCAGAGAACAATGTTTGCTGTTTCAAAAAATGACAACGATAGACATTTTATGAAGTCAATCAATGAGGTATAAAGCATGGATCTGATCCAGTCGTTGCTGAACATGTTATATCCCGGGGAAGCGGAGCGGATACGCGTACAGATCCAGCACTTGCTGGAACGGTATCCGAGACGGCAGACAGGAACAAACCGATGGGTAGACGAGCGAGATGCGATGGTGATTACATACGGCGACACGATCCTTTCGGAGCATGAAACGGGCATACAAAGCCTCTCGGATTTGTTTACAGCTTATATCAAAGACGCGGTTTCCGCCATTCATCTGCTTCCATTCTTCGAGTATTCATCCGATGATGGGTTTTCGGTGATTGATTATAAAAAGCCGCGCAGCACGATAGGGACATGGGACGATGTTCAAACGCTGGCAGACCGGTATGATTTGATGTTTGACGCGGTGGTCAACCACATTTCACGCCAAAGCAGTTGGTTTCAGCGGTATCTGGACGGGGAGGGAAAGTATAGAAACTATTTTATTGAATGCGACCCTGTTGCCGACTATTCTGCTGTTACACGGCCCAGAGCGCTGCCTTTACTGACGGCATTTGATACGGCCTTTGGCAGAAAACACGTTTGGACGACGTTCAGTGAAGATCAAATTGATCTTAATTACGCAAACCCCGATACGCTGATCGATATATTGGACGTTCTGTTGTTCTATGTGGCGCAAGGCGCACGGTACCTTCGACTAGATGCCGTAGGGTTTCTGTGGAAAGAACTGGGAACCCGCTGTATGCATCATCCCAAAACGCATATGTTGATTCGCTTGATGCGTATGGTGATCGAACAAGTCGATCCCGATGTCATCATCATCACGGAGACCAACACGCCGCACAAGGAGAACATCAGCTACTTCGGCAGCAACTTCGATGAGGCGCATATGGTATATCAGTTCCCGCTGCCGCCGTTGGTCGCTCATGCGTTTTTATCAGGGGATACGAACGTATTGCTCAACTGGTACGACCAGCTTGATCCGATCAAGCAAAACGCTACGTATTTCAATTTTCTGGCGTCACATGATGGTATTGGACTGCGGCCGCTTGAAGGCTTGCTCAGCAACGATGATATTCAGGCAATGGTCGACGCCGTGATTTCCAAAGGCGGAAAAGTGTCTTGGCGAAATCTTCCCGATGGCAGCCCAAAGCCCTACGAGCTGAACATTTCCTTTCTGAGCCTGATCTGCAGCCCCGCGGATGATGTTGCTGAGAAAACCAGGAAATTTATGGCATCACAGGCAATCTTGCTCTCGGTTGTCGGCATGCCGGGCATATATATCCACAGCCTATTGGGCAGTGAAAACGACATCAGGGGAATGAATGCTTCAGGAATCAACAGACGCATCAACCGGGAGAAATTGGATAAAGCGCAACTGTTTGGGCAACTCAACGATACGAAATCTTTACGATCTCAGGTGTTCCGCCAATACGTCAAACTACTGCAAGCGCGGAAATCGTCATCAGCGTTTTCACCCCAAGCAGCCCAAACCAGCGAATATATTAACCCGCATGTGTTTTCCATCACAAGGCACAATGAAAACACAGGGATAACCATTCGGGTCAGAATCAATGTATCGAATGAGACGATACCGATAAACGAGGAAGGATCGGACATCATTTCAGGCAGGCGGTTCGGTAAGGCGGACTCTCTCGGCCCGTACGAAGTGCTCTGGCTGGAATAAACAAAGTCAAAAGGATGGAAATCCTTAATAATATAGACATAGGAGGCATTGGAATGAAAAAACTACTCTCAGTCGTCATGGCACTCACAATGTTTGCAACGTTGGCGATCGGCTTAACGCAAGCCGTTGCTGATGAGGCGCAGACTACGATCAAAGTTACATCAGGGCTTTGGTCCAAACCCGAAGAACAGCAGTATGTTCGTGAAGAAGCTCTTACCGAGTTTGAAAACCTGACCGGCATCAAAGTCGAACTGGAAGTTGTGGACAACATTCAGGACATGATGAAGGCAATGAAGGATTCCGGCGAATGGACATCTGATGTTGTGATCACGCACAGCGGTGATATGACGAAATTCATCAACAACGGTTACGTACAAAGCCTGAACAGTGTGGTGGAAGAAGCAGCGATTACCGTGCTGCCGGCCTTCAACGATTCCACAAGCGCTGATGGCGTCACTTACTATGTACCGATCTCTGCAGACGTATATCTGGTGATTGCCAACAACAAAGCACTGGCATATCTGCCTGAGGGCGTCGATCTGAACGCCATTACCTGGGAACAGTACAAAGACTGGGCAATTGCGATTGCCGCAGGCGAAGGCGAAGCGAAAACAGCAATGCCGGCGCTGGCCGTTAAGTCTATGGTATATCAAATGGGCGGCATCGGGCTGTCCTACGGCGCAGGGTTCCCTGAAATCAATACTGAAAGCATGATCAGCGCTTGGGAACTTGTCGGCGAAATGATCGCAGCGAACGCTATCGCAGAAACTTCATTCTCCTATGGCGATCCCGCTGATATGATGAAGTCTGGCGAAGCTTGGCTGTCCTTCCATCACATGGGTCCTGTAGGCCAGGTCTATGCTTCTGCTCCCGCACAGTTTTCGATTGCTCCCGCTCCGGCCGGCCCTGAAGGCAATGGCACCATCGCCGGCGCATGGGGAATTGGTATCACTGCAGGAACAGAAAAACTGGATGCGGCACAGCAATTTGTGAAATTCATGCTTCAGCCTGAAGTGCTTTACAAGATCACCCAGGGCATCGGCGGCACCATTCCTCCCGTACAGGAAGTTGTGGATGTGCTCGGTTCTGAACCGGCCGACGAAGTTGTAAACATGGGCTTGATCACGTTGCAGGCCGGCATCCCCCACGGCGTACCGGGTTCTCTGTACACCGATTGGGCAGCAGTGAAGACCGTATTTGACGAAACGTTCAAAAAACTGTGGGATGACAAAGGCGTTGTAGATGTCAACTATCTCAACGCACAGCAAGCAGCGCTGGAAGCGCTTGAAGTTGCCAATTAAGTAGGCAAAAGGTATACGGGAAGAGAGCGTGGTTTCCTTCGCTCTCTTCCCCTTCCATGGATTTCTGCATGGATTGCGTTCAATGCCCTGTTTGCCATAAGAAGACACTGGATTCATTGCATACATCAATACCGGCTTCAAACCGATTATACACTGGCCGAATATAGAAAATGAGATGCTTATGAAAAGAAGAGTTAAAAAATGGTTACCCTATCTACTGCTTACACCAGCGTTGCTTTACTATATTGTGTTTTGGCTTCGTCCGGTTATTACTGCATTGGTGGAGAGCGTTACAAATGTAGATGGAACGCTCACATTTGCGAACTATATTTCTGTATTTAGTGAACCTGTATTCAAAACTGCGTTTTTTAATTCTGCGGGGTTTGCAATTATCTCTGTTATTCTGCAGTTTGTACTTGCTCTAATGCTGGCGCTATTGCTTAACAAGAAGTTTAAAGGCGTCAAAATATTATTATTCATCGCACTGATTCCAATGGCAGTACCGCAGATGGCGGTTGCCGTACTATGGAAAACGGGGTTTGCCTCCTTTGGCTGGGTTAATAATCTACTGCTTAATTTCCATATTATTTCAAAACCGCTGAAATGGCTGACAGTGGAAGGCGTCGAAGCGTTGGGCTTTCTGGTTCTGATTGATACATGGACAGTACTGCCAAGCGTTATGATCATTTTGCTTGCAGGCTTGCAAAACCTTAATAAGGAATTCGAAGAAGCCGCCAGTATATTTGGCGCTAGCAGATGGCAGGTTATCAAGGATATTACCATTCCCATTTTAAGGCCGACCATCGTAACCGCAATTATTCTGCGCATGATTGCGGCGATACAGATTTGGGCAATAGCCGTGATGATCTTTGGCTACGGCAGAGTGCCTTTTCTGGTGGAGCGCATTGCCTATTACACGGCTGAGGTCTCGGAAATTGAGACAAGCTTTAAAAGCGCGCTGGCATACTCTGTAATCGTTACTGTGATTGTGCTGATAGCCGCCGTGCTGTACCTGCGCATCAACAGCCGGAAGGAGAATGAGTAATATGAGAATTAGAAAAGCCGTGAATAAAGCAGTCTTTTCCATCATTATTGCTACAATCGTTCTTGCGGTTATGGTGCCGTTCCTTTCATTTCTGATGACTGCGTTTTATTCGGCAAATGAAGTATATACGGTGCCAAGATCGTTTCTTCCTAAAACAATCTACGATGTCAAAGTAGAATACAAAGACGAAATGTACTACATTTCAGTCTATGAAGATAGCTTGAATGAATATGAGCTCAAGATTTATTCCGGTAAAATAGACAAACTGCGGCGCTATTTGCAGACCCGATACTCCGTTGTGCTGACCAATGAAGATGTAGAAGCGGATTTTGCACCGGCCCAGAACGGGGAAGCGGTGTACCTAAAGTACAAAAAGGATTTGCTTTACAACTTCAAAACGTTTTTCACCATCACAAACGGTGCTGAACGATCAGCCCTGAACTCGCTGACAGCGGCGGGCTGGACGATTTTAATTTCATTGAGTATCGGATCGCTGACCGGATATACGCTGGCACGATACAGAATTAAATTCAAGAAAAACATCAACATGGTGCTGCTGCTTGTGAGAATGTTTCCGGCAGTCGCGATTGCCATTCCAATGCTGGTGATCCTGATTAAAATGGGGCTTTCCAATACCATGATCGGGCTGGCCATTGTATACTCAGTCGGAAACATCGCCCTGACAGCCTGGATTACAAACAGCATTTTCAAAGGCATCAGCGTAGAGCTGGAAGAAGCATCGCTGGTGTTTGGCGCTAATAGGGTGCAGACGTTTTTCAGAATTACCTTACCGCTTGCATTCCCGGGACTGGTAGCGTGCAGCATGTATGCGTTCCTTGCAGCTTGGAACGATTCAATTACGGCATTGATTCTGGCAAACAATAATCCTACGCTGTCGCTACTCATCTATAAAGCAATCGGCAGCAGCGGAGAGATACAGCTTGCCGCGGCCGGTGCACTAATCCAGATCGCACCGGCATTGGTGTTTACATTCGTCATTAAAAATTACATTAACCAGTTGTGGGGCAATGTGAAATTGTAACCGGTAGGAGGAAGAGACGTGGAATATTTAAAATTGGAGAATCTGTCAAAGGTATTTCAAGGCAAAATTGTTGCTGTTGATAAAATGAACCTGGGCATCGATAAAGGCGAATTTCTTGTGTTACTCGGGCCTTCCGGCTGCGGAAAGACGACGACCATGCGGATGATTGCCGGGCTGGAAGATGTAACATCCGGTGATATATTGCTGGAAGAGCGTTCGATAAAGGATCTTTCCCCAAAGGATAGAAACGTATCGATGATCTTCCAGTCCTATGCCGTATGGCCGCATATGACAGTACGGCAGAATATTGAGTACCCGCTCAAGCTGAAGAAACTGCCCCAACAGGAACGGCAGGAGCGCATCAAAGAAGTGGCCGGAATGGCTAATATCACGGAGTACTTGGATCGGTACCCGGCCAATTTGTCCGGCGGCCAGCGGCAAAGGGTTGCAGTAGCACGTGCAATGGCGGTCAAGCCGAAGCTGTTTTTAATGGATGAACCCTTATCCAATCTAGATGCGAAACTTCGCGTATCTATGCGGACAGAACTGAAAAATGCGCATGAACAGCTAGGGGCGACGACGATCTTTGTGACCCATGACCAGTCCGAAGCGATGTCTCTGGCAGACCGTATAGTTGTGATGCGAATGGGCGCAATTGAACAGATTGGAACACCGAATGAAATTTACCATGACTGTGAAACGATGTTTGTTGCTAACTTTATTGGATCGCCGCCAACAAATTTCCTGAACGTTGAAGCGGAGATCACAAAGGATGAAGTGAACCTGAAACACAGTCTGTTCACGCATACCGTTGACCAACCGCTTGCAGATAAGCTACGGGAAACCGGGAAGACGAAAATTGTTCTGGGAATCAGACCGGAGAATTTTGAGATTGTGAGTGATGACAAGGATCCGAGCATTCTCATCACTAAAAAAATTCTGTTTATCGAGCCCCAGGGATCGCACACCATCATCGTTGTAGAATTGGACGGCAAACAGATCAAGCTGGTTACGAGCGATGTGATGTCCTACAAAGTGGGACAGGAAATTCACATCGCAATGAATGATAAGTACATGTTGTTTGATGCGGAAACTGAAAAAAGAATCAAGTAAGGGTAGAAGGATACAATCATGAATATCGCAATGACACACTTCCGCGTGGGAGAAACCGATGGCGTCTCTCTTGAAATGGACAAATGGAAAAAGGTACTGGAGAGAAACGGGCACAAGGTATACTATATAGCAGGGTCAGCCGGCTTGCAGGACGCTGTTGTTATTGATGAAATGGGCTACTGGAGCAAAGAAGATGCGCTGATCAATGCAGCCTGTTTTGAAGATGCTTCAGTATTGTCAACCGCGGTGTTACAAGATAGAATTCAAAAGCTTGCGGATATCATTGAGCGAAAACTAATTCATGTCATCCAAGACAAACAGATTGATCTCTTGATCCCCAATAATCTGCTGTCATTGGGAAGAAGCCCGCATATTGCCATGGCGATCACAAGTGCTGCGCTGAAAACAAAGGTAAAGGTACTTGGGCATCATCATGATTTTTACTGGGAAAGAAGCTATTTTAATAACCCGAAAAGCGAATACGCAAAGAGTCTGCTTGAGACATATTATCCGCCTGTACAGCTTTCGTATATGCGACATGTTGTGATCAACAAACTGGCAAAGAATGATCTGCTCTCTAACAAGGGATTGGAAAGCCAAGTCGTACCCAATGTGTTTGACTTCCAAAACAAACTATGGACAGCCGATGCCTACAATCAAAGCTATCTGCGGGATATGGGCATCGGGGATAACGAAATAGTGTTTCTGCAGGCAACCCGCGTGACAAACAGAAAGGCGATTGAGCTTGCCATTGAGCTGGTTGCGCTGCTGGATACGCCCGAATACAAACAGGCTATGATTGGAAAAACCTTATACAATTGCAAAGTATTTGATGAACAGACAAAAATGACATTGCTGATGGTTGGCATGCACGAAGGTGCGGACAATTATGAGCAAAAATTGGTGGAGTTGGCGGCAAAGAAGCATGTGAATCTGATCCTCAAACCGGATCTGATTGATCACAGCAGGAAAACGCTGCCGGACGGTTCAAAAGTGTATTCCCTGTGGGATGCGTATGTGTATTGTGATTTGATCACCTATCCAAGCATTTATGAAGGGTGGGGGAATCAGTTTTTGGAAGGCATTTTTGCAAAAAAACCGCAAGTTGTGTTTGAATACAGCGTTTTTAAAAGCGATATTAAAGCTTATGGGTTTGATTATATCTCCCTTGGCGACACTTATACGACCGGAACAGACAACCTGGCACAAATCAAAGAGCATGTGTTGAAGAAAGCCGCTGAGACCTGCGTTGCCTATCTGTGTGATCATAACCAATACCGCACATGTGTTGAGAAGAACTTCAATATTGCAAAAGAGCACCTGTCTTTGGAAGCGCTGGATAAACTGATACAGCCTTTGCTTAACTGGGATGACCAGGCATGAAAATTGCGCTTGAGAGGATTACCGCGCAGCCGATTTTAACAACAAATAAAAGCAACAGTTGGGAAAGAGCAAGCTGCTTCAATGCGGGTGCGATCAAGGCAGACGGGGTCGTTCATCTGTTTTACAGGGCGACAGATGTAAGCTGCAATGGCAGAGAAAATAAGAAATACATGAATCATATCGGCCATGCTGTAAGCACGGATGGTATTCACTTTGCCCGTGACCCGGACTATGTTCTGGGTCCGCAAGAAGGTACACAGTGGCAGAGAGGATGCGAAGACCCTCGCGTAATCAAAGCAGATGGTATCTATTACATGCTGTACACTGGGTATGGCGGGCGGTATCCTGGGGATTACAGGATTTGCATGTCGTCCAGTCAGGATTTAATCCATTGGACGAATCACAGAGTGGTTCTGGACGAGCCAAACAAGGACGCAACGCTGTTTCCAAGAAAAATCAATGGAGAATATGTGCTGCTGCACAGGCGTTCGCCCAATATATGCATCGGATATTCGAAGGATTTGAAAACGTTTTACAATCACAGCGTATTGGCGGAACCAATTCCTGGAAGCACCTGGGAAAACCACAAAATCGGAATTGCCGGGCCTCCGATTGAAACGGAAAAAGGGTTTATCTTGATATATCATGGTGTGAGTGTAGCTAAAAAGGATTTCGGTGGCAGGGGAGAGTACGCGCAATATTCGCTTGGTCTGATGCTGCTGGATAAAGACGATCCCGCTAAGGTGCTATACAGGCAAGATGACCCCATTCTAACGCCGGAGCTCGATTGGGAACTGGATGGACAGGTGCCCAATGTAGTATTCAGTTGCGGACAGGTGATCATGGGAGATGATCTGTATGTCTACTATGCCGGTGCGGACCAAAGCATGGGAGTTGCTAAAATGTCGATGAAGAGTATCATGGAATTATTCATAATTTAGTGGCGCAAAAGGCGGTGAAGTATGGCATTCAGCACGCGAAAAATGATTGCCGCAATAATCCTGGTCGGTATTTTACTTGCGTTATTCTTAGGATTTGCTTTTAACAGCATTCATAAGGTGAACACATCGTTTGAAATCATAGGAGATGGAAGAATCCCTCCGGAACTGGCTGCAGTGGCTGATGCCGTTATCCAAAACCATTCCGTGCCGTATGTCGACGGTATAACACTGGATGATATCGGCATGGATATTTTGCTGGTAAACCATCAAATACAAGCGGCATGCCTGATTCAGAATCAAAAAAAGCTTGCAGTCAATTATGAAACGCTCGACACAACGATTCAACACTGCAATCAATACAGGTTGATTGCCAATGGGTTGGATACTGTGATTATCAATTGTGATGAAGTCCTGGGAGACCCGGTTGCCAGGGCAATCGCACATGCTTATCACTATGCCTTTACATCAACCGCGATGCTCAATCCCTCAAGCATTGATTACTTTCCGAGTGTGAACCAAAACGAAACCATCAGCTTTGACCGCTATGCAATGATTGAAAGCGCGAAACAATGTTATTTCAACGATGCTGCGCTGCATGATTTTTACTATTTCTACGATCAATGGACACACGATCAGGGCTTGAATACCTATCAGGAAGTGATTCTCTATGACTACTATGATGGATTCTATGCATATGTCAAGGCAAAGGTGCTTCAAGGGGTTGACACCAGTTTTGATTTGGCAGAATACACAGATCAGTATCAGAATGACTACGGAATTTACGCAAAAGACAAGGAATCCGAAGTGATGGGAATGCTTTGGTGTTTTTTGCGGGAAAAGCAGGGCAAAACCGTAGTCGTTGACCAAGGTGACGTCAAGGATATATATCGAATGTTGCTGGATCGAACGCCGTTGGGGCAAGCGGAGCCTAAGGCGATGAAAGCTTCGTATCACCAAGCCTTCACCGCGTATATGGCGTTTATTACCGATATTATAGACCTACGCAAAAATGATAGGCAGTCGATGAAGTCCTTTATACCCAACCTGACTGCGGAAACATACACAGATACAATACATGTAGAAGATAACTATTATATCTATCTTGACTATACTGCCAGAAACAGCAACAACGATCTGCTTTCGCTGACCGCTGTGCTGGTAGAAGTCTCACCCTATTCGATTGCGCTGTTTGCAGATACGGACTAATACAGACGGGAGGAGGCATTATGCCGTATAGTCAATACGTTAATATCAAGCAAGGCACACGGTCTTCTTCCCGCTATTCTAACGGAAATACGCTGCCGATAGTGCAGCTGCCGTTTGGTATGAACGGGTTTACGCTGCAAACAAACAGCAATCGTAACCCTTGGTTTTATCATCCGGATGATAGATCGTTAGAAGGAATCCGGCTGACACATCAGCCAAGCCCCTGGATCGGAGACTATACGCCTTTAGTTATGCTGCCCCAGCGTGAAACGTTCACAATGGATCCGAATATGCGATGGTCTGGTTTCAAGCCGGAAGATACGCGCTTGCAGCCGCACTGCATGCATGTGAATCTGCTCAGATACAAAACGGCGCTGGAACTTGCGCCAACGATGCGAGGCGGAATTATCAGGTTGACATATTCGGGAGATGAACGAGCCGGTTTCTCTTTATTTGCCAAAGGCACATCCGGTTTTGCGATTGACGTTGATAATAAAGCTATCACAGGGTATACAACATATTGCGCCAACAAATGCGCTGAAAACTTCAGGATGTATTTCATTTTTGCGTTTGATTGTGCCTTGCAAGAAAATGATAGTTTTGTGATGGATTGCAGGGGCAAAAGCGAAAATGCGATCTGTATTGATCAAAAAGATTGCGGCATCAATGCTTGCTTGTCCTCTCATTCGGTATGCGTTCGCTTCGCCACTTCGTTTATCAGTCTGGATCAGGCAAAAAGGAATTTGGAGCAAGAAGCGGCAGGGAGAAGTTTTGAAAGCATTCGGGCGAAAGCTGAGCGGATCTGGGAAAGGTCTCTGTCAAGAATAGAAATCGAAAGCGAAAGTGTGGAGCAACTCAAACTGTTTTACAGCTGTATGTATCGAGTGTTTTTATATCCCTCAGTTTTTTATGAACTTGATGAAAACAGAAATGCTATTCACTTTTGCGCTGATACCGGCAAGATATACCGTGGTGTGAAATATGTCAACCATGGAACCTGGGATACGTATCGTACTGTATACCCATTGTTTTCTTTGGTCGCGCCGGAAGAGTTTTCGGAAATTGTGGAAGGGTATATCAATACATATCGGGATTGTGGCTGGCTGCCCAAGTGGCCGTCTCCCGCGGAAACCGGCGCAATGCCGGGGACAATGATCGATGCTGTTATTGCCGAGGCGGCGGTGAAAAACATATGTGGTGCGGATGTACTAAAGGAAGCATTGGAAGGGCTCCTTACACATGCAAGTAATGCAGCGAAGGATGCACGGTACGGACGAAAAGGCGTGGAGGACTATTTAAAATATGGGTATTTGCCATGTGACTTGTATTCCGAAAGCGTAAGCGCAACGCTGGATTATGCGTATGGAGACTTTTGCATTGCACAGGTTGCAAGAACAGTTGGCCGTGATGAAGATGCCCGGCGAATGCTAAAGCAAAGCAAGAATTATCAGAATCTGTTTGACGTGGATGTAATGTTTATACGGGGGAAGGATCACAGCGGAGATTGGAAAGAAACATTCGATCCGTTTGCCTGGGGCGATGAGTATTGCGAAGGCGGCCCGTGGCAAAGTCTATTTGCCGTGAATCACGATATAGACGGGTTGACTGCATTATTCGGCAGCAAAGAAAAACTGATTGTGAAAATCGACCAATTATTCGCCATGGACCCGGACTATCGCTGCGGAGGGTATGGAAGAGAGATTCATGAAATGACGGAGATGGCAGCGATGGATTTTGGCCAGTGTGCGATTTCCAATCAGCCCAGCTTGCACATTCCCTATCTCTATGCCGTGCTGAATGAAAAAGGAAAAACGGAATACTGGGTTGCAAGAATACTACAGCAGGCTTTTAGTGCAGGAGATGACGGATATCCAGGTGATGATGACACAGGAACCCTGGCTGCATGGGTGATCTTTTCCTTGCTTGGGTTATATCCGTTTTGTCCAGGGACATGCGAATATCTAAAGCTCAAACCGCATGTAAAGCGCGCTGTTCTTCATTGCAAACATAATGATTATTCCATTGACCAGTCACAAAACGATGCAACGGTTCTACAGCATGCTTGTATCGTTAAGAACTCGCGATAGCAAGGAAAAATAATGCAAGAATTATATCGGAAAAACAATCGGCTGCTCCTGCAAAAGTTGAACGAAAAAAAGGCATTAATCGCCGTGCACCGCGGTACGCGGGGCGGCAATATCATCGAAAATACGATTGCAGCGTTCGACATTGCTGTTTCATTGGGTGCGGATCTATTTGAGTGTGATGTATCTATGAGCACGGATGGTGTCCTCTATGCGTTTCACGATGGAGGAGAGCGCCGTTTGCTGGGAGTGCAAAACAATATCTGCACAATGGATTCTGCTTCGATTGATGCGCTTGAATATCGCAACAGCATTGATTTACCCAGCGGCATTCACGTGCAGCGGCTTGAGCAGGTTTTGCGGCATTATTCCGGACAAGCACAGCTGTTCAATATCGACCGCTCCTGGGATTACCTGCAGCAAACAGTTCAATTAGTGCGTCAGTTCCCGCAGGTGATTGAACAGGCGATTATCAAAACACCTGTGGAGGATAAGTATCTGGATTTCTTTAGTAAAGCGGCCGAGCCATTCATGTATATGCCGATAGCGCAATCGGCGGAAGATATTGCGCGCGTGCTTGCGCGGTCTGAGATCAATACCGTGGGTATTGAAATCATCGTGCAGCATCCGAATGACGAACTGCTTTCCGCATCGTATTTAAAGTCTCTGCGCAAACAAGGACTGTTTATATGGGTGAATACATTGGTGTTGAGCAGCCTGCCACAACACATGCTTTGCGGCGGTTTTGATGATGATAAAGCCATGCAGGGGGATCCTGATGCTGCTTGGGGAACGTTGCTTGCAAGGGGTGTAAACGTTTTGCATACAGATTGGCCGGTACAGCTAAAGCAATACCGGGATGCTCATTTCGCTTGAAAACCAATTGTTCAGAGATTTAATATATACTCTTTGAATTTATCATAGCCTTTGAATACCGGCTTTTAAATTCGCTATAGATGAACGAGATGACGATTTCACCAGTTTATATGGTCGGTGCTACATACATACGAAAGCAACATCTAGTGACAGTGCACGCCAGCATACCGTCATTTATACTTTACTAAATCTAGCAATGCCCCGTTCCATTATACATTCAACTCTTTTTTTCGATTGTGAGTGGTTTTATAGATATGCCGTTGCCGTTCCTGGTTGCACTCGGGATCGTTAAATCATCGACTGCCCCTTCGAGAATGGCCTTAGGAAAGCGTCTAGCGCGCGATGCATTGACCGCTTGTATATGTCCGTGTGAATTACACCAAGGCACCTTCCAGCGCGTTTAACGGCGTTTTACACGACATTGAAGCATACGTCTCTTTACCACCATCCTTAGAGATGGAGTAGCCGCATGCGATTTAGAAGATTATCGTCCCCGTGAATAGAGCTTTGTACAGTCTAGCTGTTTCAATAGCTACCATATAGAATTTATAAATGCTTATACTATTTCATGCTGTTAAGTATTTCTAACTCGGCTTGAAATCAACGAGATGCCCTTCTTTACAACCCAAACAATATAGAAGCTTGTTCACAAATAGTAAAACCCTTGTATCGATTATGATACAAGGGTTTTACTTGTCTAATGACCTATCAAGTAATACAATGAAGCGCATAAATTCTAGAACCTTTAAAAGGGTGCGTGATGCGTGTAATGATACTGTCAAGGCGAGTTCGCAATTTCGAGGTACTCCACCCATGAATTAGGCTGCTTGGGGCAACAGGGTACGAACAGATTCTTCGCTGAGATACGCTCTTGAAACCGACCAGTCTTCTGCATATTCCATGAGGAATGTGGTGACCAGGCGTAGGTACGAGTCTGGATTCGGGAAGATGCCGACAACCCTTGTTCGCCGCCGTATCTCCTCGTTGAGCCGCTCCAACATGTTGGTTGAGGCGATCTTACGGGCATCCAGCTTTGAAAATGCGTAGAAGGAAAGGGAATCCTCCAGCCCTTCTTCAAGCGTTTGGGTGGCCTTGGGATATTTATCTGCATACTTCTCACCGAGCGCCGCAGCGCGCTCCCTTGCCCCCTCCGCGGAGGGGGCAAGCCAAATCTCCTTGAGCTGCCCGGCGAATTCCGCTTTATCACGGTGCGGGATATGAGCCAGAATATTTCGCATGAAATGTACCTTGCACCGCTGCCACGATGCGCCGGTAAAGCTCGTCCGAATCGCTGCAATCAACCCCTTATGCGCGTCCGAGACGACTAATGAAGGCGTCTGCAATCCTCGCTCCTTCAAGCCCTCAAACAGTTGCTGATAGGTGTCCTTGGGTTCTTCCAGCATGGGCTCGATCGCCAGCACTTCGCGTCGTCCCTGCGCATTCACACCGCAAACGATTTGGACGGCCATGCTGATGACACGGCCAGCATAGCGCACTTTTTCATACAGCGCGTCGACCCAGAGCACGGGATATACTTCATCCCTCAGGGAGCGTTCCCTGAACGACTGTACCTGCTCGTTAAGCCCTTTGGTCATCTCGCTTACCTGACTGCGGGACAGGTTTTCGATGCCCAGACTCTTGGCTAGTTTATCCATCTTGCGCGTGGATACCCCTTGCACGAAAGCCTCCTGTACTACTTGAATCAGAGCTGCTTCACTGCGCTTGCGCTCGGTGACGAAGAAGGGGATATAGCCGCCGTTTCTTATCTTGGGGATCAGCAGGTACATGGTGCCCATCCGGGTATCGTAGCGGCGTGGACGATACCCGCTCCTGCTGCTGATTCGATCGTCGCAGTGCTCGTTTTTCTCTGCACCCAATTTGCTTGCAACTTCCGCTTCCATCAGTTGAGCGCAAAGCCATTCCAGCATGCTGAGCATCGGGTCAGCCTCTCCCATACACCGCAGTAGCAATTCCGTGAGATTTGTGGTATCGTTTTTCTTGGCCATTGGATCTCTCCTCCTTTGTGAATGCCTCAACATCATTCATTCTAGCGGAGTACCAATGGCTTTGCCATTAATTTATGAAATTGCGAACTTCATTGTATTCCATCCGTGTAATTTATGAATACACTTCATTAACAAATAACTGCTTAGTAAATATATCGTTCTAATATTGTACAGCTACTTCTGAAGTATACCACGCGCAACTAGAATTTCGTAATTTATAGCATCCTCAATATCTGTCTTGAGCATTCTCATGTTGCGGTAATACCCATTTTTTCTTTGTGGTAAATACAGATATGCCACAGCATCAAATATATTCAATCAAAATTATGTTGAACCAACTATTGATGATGACGATTTGCCATTTTAAAGTAAGGGAGGCGATACCATGCCTAAAATCACAACTGAAGATATGATTGAGCAAGCGGCGATCAAGGCGCTGTGTGAACAGCGTGGCTATACTGCGCTATCCTGCATGACCGATGCGCCGGAAACGCTTCTGGACAATACCGGACGCAGCGATAAAAAGCAAGTCGTGCTTCCTCAAGTGTTGTTGGAAAGCCTCTGTCGTATTAACCCGGACATTCCGATGGAAACGGTTCGTTGTGTAGCAGACAAGCTTATCTATACACCTTCTTCCGGCGATCTGATGCTTACAAACTTCGGCAACTATCAAAAAATACGCAATGGCGTCACAGTTGAATATAATAAAAATGGGCAAAAAGCCTCTAATATCCTACGGCTTGTGGATTTTTATGATTTGTCCAAGAATAGCTTTATTGTAGCTTCCCAGATGTGGATCCGTAGCGAGACCCACTGGCGCAGACCTGATTTGTTGCTGTTTATCAACGGCTTGCCCATGGTTTTTATCGAGCTGAAGAACTCAAATATTCCCGTGAAGAACGCTTATGACATTAATCTACAGAACTATTTGAAGGATATCCCGTATCTATACGACTATAACCAGTTTTGTGTTCTCTCCAATGGTACGGAAACGCGGCTGGGAAGCTTTGCTGCTGGATATGAGCATTTCTTTGAATGGCTCAAGATCAATGGTGAAAAGGAAAATCCGGATAGAAAAGCTATCAGCGAAAACTGCGTTAGCCTGGAATATTTTATTGCCGGTCTTTGCAAGCCCGAATTTCTTCTGGATTATATAGAAAACTTTATTCTGTATAATCGTCGTCAGACAAAAATCATCGCTAAAAACCATCAGTTCTTTGGCGTTAATAACGCCTACCAGGCATTTCTGAATCGAGAAAAACTTCAAGGTAAACTTGGCGTTTTTTGGCACACTCAAGGTAGCGGAAAAAGTTACTCTATGGTCATGCTGGTGCGAAAGATCAAATATAAATGCCTTGGCAACTTTACCTTCCTTATTGTAACTGACCGGGATGACCTGGACACACAGATTTACAAAAACTTTCTCCGCGCGGAGTTTATGACCGATAAGGATAAGGTGCAACCTGCTAATAGCACTGCGTTGCGTGATGCATTGCAAACCAATGCATCAATCCTTTTCACGCTGATTCACAAATTCCGTTATGATAAGGGAAAGAAATACCCGGTACTTTCCGAACGCCGCGACATCATTGTAATGGTAATGAGGCGCACAGGACGCAGTATAAAGATCTGGCTGAAAATATGCGCACGGGTTTACCAACCGCGCAATATATCGCATTTACCGGTACACCCCTTTTAGGCAACAAACGGCTGACCAACTCTTGGTTTGGCGATTACGTTAGTGAATATAACTTTGCCGATTCCGTTAAGGATAACGCTACTGTACCGCTTTACTATGTCAAACGTGTGCCGGAGGTGGAGCTGCAAAATGATTTCCTCGATTCGGATTTTGCCGATATTTTGGAAGATGAAAATTTGACTGAAGCCGAACAGGAACGACTGAAAAATCATTATGCCAAAGAGCTTGAGGTCATTAAACGAGATGACCGGCTGGACGCTATTGCTCAGCATATCGTGTATCATTTCCCGCGTCGCGGCTTCCGAGGAAAGGGCATGGTCATTTCCGTAGATAAATTCACTGCGGTTAGGATGTATGATAAGGTTAGCTTCTATTGGAAAGAAGAAATAAAAAAGCTGAATTCGCAGATCAGCAAGTCAACGAAGGAAAAAGAAAAACTGCAGTTAAAGGCCATCGTGGATTATATGCGCAAGGTTCAAATGGCGGTAGTCATCAGTGAGGATGCGGATGAGAACGTTAAATTTGCCACCGAAGGTTTGAACATCAAACCGCACCGCGCGCGTATAAATCAAATTGATGAAAACGGCTTCGATATCGAAGACAATTTCAAAGACCCAAACCATCCTCTCCAGCTTGTATTTGTCTGCGCTATGTGGTTGACAGGTTTTGACGCACCATCTGTGTCCACACTCTATCTGGACAAGCCGATGAAAGGCCACACCTTGATGCAGACTATTGCCCGTGCTAATCGGGTATTCCCGGGTAAAGAGTGTGGCCTGATTGTTGATTATCTGGATGTGTTTAAATACTTGAAACGAGCGTTGGCTGATTACGCCTCTGATGATGAGGGGCTCATGCCTGTTAAGGATATTGATAAACTTCTGGAACAATTGAATGAGTCTATAAATTTGACCCGTGGTTTTTGCTTGAAACAGGGTATTGATTTAAGCCTGGTTGTAAGAGAAGATGATGTTTTTCAGAATCTGACATTTTTTGAGGACTTCGCAAATATTATTCTAAGTAACGATGATATGAAAAACGAATACCGTGTCCTTGCTAACACAGTGGATGGATTATATGAGGCTCTGCGTCCTGACATATTCAAAATGGGATTTGATCCCATCTATAAAGATGCTATTCTATATTTGCAAGGTATTGTTGACGGGAAAATACGACCTGAAAAAATTGAATCCGCACAGGCAAAAATTAATAGCCTTTTAGACCAAAGCGTGATTACCTCGGCAGATGCACGGAAATATACAATCAGCGAAAAAGGGAAGGAACTCGACCTTTCCAAGCTGGACATGAATGAACTACGGGCACAGTTCAAAAAGTTGAAAAATAAGAACCTGGAGATTGCTAATCTTCGAAAGTTTATTGAGGATAAGCCACAGAAAATGCTCCAACGTAATGTGACAAGGACAAGTTTTGCGGAGCGCTTTCGCAACATCATTGATGAATACAACTCTGGCGGTTCTCAAAATGATGACTTCTATGAAAAACTTCTCAAGTTGATAGAAGACCTCCGTGCCGAAGAGGAACGGTATATTGATCCCACTCCTTTGCGTCATTATACCAAATTGACTATCTCTCAATTTGGTACAACGCTCGGGGGCAGGATCAGGCAGGAACAACCAGCAGTGCTCCATTTTGCTGGATATTCGGAACCGCAAACCCGCAAACAGAGCAAAAGCTCTTGATATGGCCTTCCGAATGATAATTAAAGGCGTGCACTTTCTCTTTGCCAGCTAGCCATTTCAGCTGAGCAGAAGCGGAGAAGAGATTCGCAGCGTGCGCAGAGCCTGTATCCTTTCGGCATCGTTCACAATGGCACAGGTAGAACTGCTCGAAATCACCCACAATCTTAAAGACGACTTGGCCGCAAAGGCAGGAACCGTGATATTTCATTGCTGTACCCCTCCTGAATCCTTAATGCCAATCAAACACCTCGCAAGAGATACTTGCTCAGCTCGGATTATATTGAATTACAAAGGATCGTACCCTTCTATAGCACTCGGCTATCTACTTTTATCCTGAAATGGTCACATTTGCTTTATTCATAATGTACAAACGCTGATTATTTCCAGAATTGATCTATAGAATCACAACCAACATTATATCCATTCCATCCACCTGATACTCCTTTGCATGGCCGATATCACTCATTGAGTAGAATGCCTAACTCTGTAGAAGGTTAAGCGCAAATCCCCCTTACGCTCCCCTGCACATCAGTCTGATTACTGTATATCAGTCCCATTTCACAGGTTCACGGTTCCTGTTGATAGCCATAGTTTGGACGTGCAAAGGCAACTACATGATCCGCATATGTTGCGCCTTCCTTTTCATCGGTGCTCAGATTCAATGCCACACCAAATAGGTTATGCGGTTGGCGG
This sequence comes from Candidatus Limiplasma sp., assembly GCA_963675655.1. GTDB lineage: Bacteria > Bacillota > Clostridia > Christensenellales > Aristaeellaceae > CAXXOK01. Next base: position 1,552,853 of record OY776489.1, on the reverse strand, counting down.
ATATTGCCATGCACAAAACTGAAGCCACCTTCCCATACCTCGACAATCAACCCAACATGGCTGGCGTTGCCATGCCAGCTCTGCTTATATCCGATATGCGCTTTTAATTGGCTCTCTTCCTTGGAGGGCCAAATGAAAAACACTAAATCACCCGGTTGTACAGAATCCTCTGAATCAAGTACTGTGGCGCTGAATCGAGCTTTATGTGTCGCACGGCAAGCATCACAACTAATGGCATCTGCATGTGCGCCGTTGCTTAAATCCACACCCGCAAAAATCGCTTGAAATCCTGCGCCAAAGGGAATATGCACTTGTTTGGAACACCAACCGATAAAAACAGCACACCAGTCATCATTTATTGAAATGCCTGAACCCTCTACGAACATTTCCACATTGGTTGATCCCACACAAGAAAGCGCAGTGCTAACCATCCACGAAGCACGATTCTGGGCGGATACAGGGTATACAGTAATGGTAATTGAAGATTCCCATATTCGGGTGCTGTCTTTAGTGTTAACAATTGCTGTGATTGTATGTTCGCCACATTCATCGGGGGTATATTCCAAGTAATTACGTTTTTTGCGTTCCATAGGTAACACATGTGTTGCGCTCGGTGCCTGTACTTCCACCCATCCTGTGGAAAATCCGGAGGCTGATACCCCAATTTTAAAGGGTATCCCTACATATTGAGCTTTTTCTTTGGCCGGTCCGGTCAGATGCACTTTTGGGGATGCCATTGCATTTGAAGCAAATGCTAAGCTTAAAAGCAGAAAAATGAGTAGCGTCAGCTTTTGGCGATTGGTTTTCATTGCAGTTCCCTTCGGTCATGGTAATCAGTGCGTATCTGGAGCTAAAACATCGATTCAAGATGGATTATATGTAATCCAAATTCATTGAAATCATCATTGCGGGCAATTCCCCCACACAATTCTGTCATCATCATGCGTAAACTTGATCGATTACTGTTAACTCGGTTGAGTTGTTACACTTTCATGAAATAAATGACATATGAAGCGCTATCTATTGATAACTACTATTAAACATTTCGCCACTTTTCCCGCTATTCCTTTTCACTTAACGGAGATCGTTTCAAGCTTGCTAATCATGACCAGGCTATCATATGAGGATTGGAACATTGTTTACCAACCTAGATGCATAAGTAGCAAAATGATATCATTACTTTTCCTATCTCTTGAGATATCATCAGCGGAAAGCTAGTTCAGAACAAATTCATTTTAATTTTCTGTTGTTATTCTTTGCTGTATTGGTATGGTTATACCTTACCACAATCAAAGCGTTTTATCGCCTATGTTGTTGAATGCCATTTTCAAATCACGTAGTGATAGCCAAGAACGGCCTTAACATGTAAACATTATAGCGTCCTTTCGTCAAAATTGCTTGGTTTATCATATTTGCGCTATCAAATACCGAATAAGGATGTTTGAGATCATACAACAACTTCAGCCCAAGCTGATACCCGTCATGAAACACTATACTCGAGAACAGTTTATCAAAGATCTTACTGCTGGTATAATCGTTGCTATTATTGCGCTACCGCTTTCCATCGCGCTGGCGCCGGCATCCGGCGTGAAACCAGAGCAAGGGCTTTATACCGCCATTTTTGCAGGGTTCATTATTTCGCTGCTGGGCGGGAGTCGTGTGCAAATTGCTAGGCCCACGGCTGCTTTTGCTACGATTGTCGCGGGTATCGTAACCAAAAACGGTATGGACGGTTTGATGATCGCGACAGTGTTGGCAGGGATCATACTGATACTCATGGGTGTATTTCGGCTTGGATCGCTGATACGCTTCATTCCCTTTACGATCACTATTGGTTTTTCAGCAGGCATCGCGGCAAGCATTCTGGTCGGACAAATCAAAGATTTTGCGGGCATTACGTACCCTAGCGGGGCCACCGCGGTGGAAACGTTTGATAAACTACACGTACTGATACAGAACCTCTACATCTTGATCCCTTCGGCAGTGATCGTTGGTGTCGTGGCACTGGCAGTGTTGATCCTCTGGCCTCGGGTGAGCAAGCGTATCCCCGCATCGTTGATTGCGGTGGTGATCGGAATCGTAATGGTCAAGGGTTTTCACATGCAGGTGAATACGATCGGAGACTTGTACACCATCAGTGGCGGTTTCCCAACTCTTCACCTGCCAACACTCAGCTACGGCCGAATTGCAGCCATATTTCCAGATGCGGTAACCATCGCGCTGCTGGCGGCCGTCGAATCTCTACTGAGCTGTGTTGTTGCGGACGGTATGATCAATAGCCACAACAACTCCAACATGGAGCTTGTGGCACAGGGGCTTGGCAACATCGTTTCCATCCTGTTTGGCGGTATCCCCGCCACAGGTGCTATTGCCCGAACCGCAGCCAATGTACGCAACGGCGGTCGCACACCGATTGCCGGTACGGCGCACGCCATGGTATTGCTACTAGTGCTACTGATTCTGATGCCTTATGCAGCTTTAATTCCCATGCCGGTAATCGCAGCTATCCTATTTGTCGTAGCTTATCACATGAGTGATTGGTATACCTTTGTACGGATTTGTAAACTGCTCCAAAGAGTGATATTTTGGTGCTTGTAACGACCTTTTTACTGACGGTGGTGTTTGAACTGGTGGTAGCGATCGGCGTGGGGATGCTTTTAGTATGCATCCTGTTTGTCAAACGTATGACGGACGAAACAGGCGTACGTGCATGGGTAGATGCAGACCATATGGAAACCGAAAGCGGTGTGGAAGTCCCAGCTTTTACACGTGTGTATAAACAGGATGGTCCACTGTTCTTCAGTGTCGCAGATAAGTCAACCCGTAACCTATACATGACAGATTGCAAATGTACGATCCTGCGGATGCGTTCGGTCAACAGCATCGACCTGACCGCCCTGAATGCGTTGGAACAGATCTGCGTAGGATGCAGTATGTGGGGAATCACAATGGTACTTTCGCACCTGAATACCCAACCAGAAGCAATGCTCAACAAGGCAGGTTTTCTGCAAAAAATCGGTGCAGATAACTGCTGCGAGCACCTCGGAAGCGCGTTGCAGCGTGCCAGGGAGATCGTCGGGGAATAAAAATCCTCCCTGATAATATTAAATCCCCAAGGAGACTAGCGCAATCCAACAGAGGCTTAAGGTATGTGGCAGAGTATTGTAAATGGGTATGCGATCAACAAGGTTTCAGGTAGTCGTTTTCATAAGGTCATTGCGTAGCTTTCTTCTAGCATGTTTACTCGCTTGCGAAATAAACCAACATAACCTGTATCACGAAAATTGCGGCCATCCATCCATAGACCAAGTGACTATGCGTTTGTAAGCATGTCGATTTGGATCATCCAGTGGGTCCCCTACTACCTCTTCATAGGTGCGCGCATGGTATACGATCACGTCTTGCCCTTGTTCGTCCGTGGTAAAACAGTTATGCCCCGGGCCGTACAGGCAACGCACGTCATCGGTCATAAGCACAGGGTCGCGCAATTTTATCCAGCTAGCAGGATCCAGCAAGTCTGCATCCTCGCGTGCGGTGAGCATCCCCACACAATAAGCAGCGCTCGTTTCACTGGCGGAGTATGTTATAAACAGCCTGCCGTCACGCCGTAACAGCGCAGGCCCTTCGTTTACCCAGAATCCTTGTCTTTCCCAAGCATAATCCGGCGTTGTCAACAGTACCTGCGCCGTTTTCAAACGCGTAGGCGATTCCATTTCTGCAATATAGAGGTTCGAAATCTTTCGCCCCACGCTTACTTTCTCCGCCCAAACAAAATAGGTACGATTGTGAATGGTGAAGACTGTTGCATCCAGTGAAAAATCGGTAAACGAGAACGGATCATCATCGGCCGCCTGCATTTTACCACACTCACGCCATGGGTCGGTCATGGGGTCTTCCCCGTCGCATGCCAGCACATAAGGCCTTATATCCCATGGGTTCTCCCGTTCGCCTGCTGCAAAATAAATATACCACTTGCCTTTCAGCCTGTGCAACTCCGGTGCCCAGATGTGGCAGCTCATCGGCCCACTTTCATGGCGCCTCCACAGCACAGTTTCCGGAGCCTCAGGTAAACCATCCAGCGTAGCGGCGCGGCGAATGCAAATATGATCATAACTCGGTACGGTAGCCAGAAAATACACCCGGCCATCGTCAGCACGCAGCACGTAAGGGTCGGCGCGGTTCAATATCCACGGCTTTGCTTCATTTGGCAACTGCATTGTTCTGCTCCTTACGATGGTTGTAATGAAACGCGAAGTACCGCAAACGCAAGCGGTGGGATCTCTGCCGTGCAGGTACCCTGTTCAAACCTTGCGCCCATCCCTTGCCGCGGCATGATTGCCTGATGGTTCTGGCGATTGGTGATGTTTTTATCTGAGGCAGTTAAGAGGGTAAATGCTTCGATTGCGATAGGGTTCATCCGCTCCAATTGCCATTGAAGTGACGCAGGTTCGGTTTCGGAGCGGTTCACCATGAAGCACACCACTTCTTTATCATCATCGCTAAGGCATTCCACGTGATCCAACACCGGCACCTTTGCGCACGTATCGCAGGTATAATAGGGCATGTTCGCGTCCGCCATTTGAAGCACTTGCCCCCGTGCGTATTGGGCAATCTGTGCAAAGACATAGTAAACAGGTTGTAACCATATATCGCCGTTCGGCTCGGTCATAATGCAGGCGCTGATGTTGGTTAGTAGCGCCTGACAAGCGATTTTCACAATATCCACGTTTTTCAGGATCGCCATCATCATACTGGCGAATAGCAGTGTATCTTCCATGGTATAAGCTTGTTCGTCAATAACTGGCGCCACCTGCCATGGATGGCGTTCGAATGAGCGTCCAATAGCGTTCTCCAGCTTGGACCATACGCCCCATTCATCCATGCTGATGTACATCGGATTGTTGTTAAGTGTCTTTTTTCGCATCACCTGGATGGCAGCGCGTATCGTGGCAATATACTCCTCCATATCCAGCGATTGCGCCAGAAAATTCGCCGTACCCATCTCCTGCCCGCCATAATACTGGTGCAAAGCCAGATAGTCGGCGATGCCGTACACATGTTCAAGCACCTCAAGATCCCAACTTGGGCAGGAGCTCATATCCGATTTTGAGCTCCCACAGGCAATCAATTCGATGGAGGGGTCCATTCGCTTCATAGCGCGGCCTGTTTCTGCTGCCAGCCGTCCATATTCCTGCGGCGTTTTATGGCCGATCTGCCAGAGTCCATCCATTTCATTGCCAAGGCACCAGGTTTTGACCTGATACGGCGTGGCAACGCCATGACTGCGCCGCATTTCGCTGTATTGTGTGCCTTGGTTTAAGTTGCAATATTCCAATAGTGACAAGGCGTTTTCCATACCCTGTGAGCCAAGGTTAACTGTAAGAATTGGAAGCGCGTTGGCTTTTTCTGCCCAACGCATGAACTCGTTAAGGCCAAAAGTGTTTGTTTCCACCGAACGCCAAGCTAGTTCCAACCTACGCGGCCGTAGCTCGGTGGGGCCTACCCCATCCTGCCAACGGTAGTTAGAAACAAAGTTGCCACCCGGATATCTTACGGATGCTACGCCCATCTGCCGAGTCGCGCTCAGCACATCTTTACGGAATCCATCTTCGTCCGAGGTTTTGTGCCCGGGCTCATAAATCCCCGTATAAATAACGCGTCCCATATGTTCCAAAAATGAGCTGAATATTCTTGGGTCTATTGTCCCCCGTAAAAAGGACGCATTACTGATCAGCCGAACATCCATCCTAACACCTCATAAATCTATGCCTTTAATCCTGAGCCTACCATGCCTTCGACAAAGTATCGCTGTCCAAGCAAGTAAAGCAGGAACATGGGCAGAATTGATATTAATGCGCCCGCAAAGGCCGCGCCATATTGAATAGTATGCTGGCCTACAAATAGCGCAAGCCCATTGGCAAGTGTGCGCATATTGGTATCTGTTGCCACAAGCATTGGCCAAAGTAAGTCGTTCCATGAACCGTTGATACTCAATACCACCATGCATACCAACGTAGCCTGTACTTGCGGCACCATGATGCGCGCAAAGATACCGATCTCGTTGAGCCCATCTATCCGTGCCGCATCCTCCAGCTCACTGGGGATCACGGAGAAAGCCGCGCGCATCATGAATATCGATGCTGCAACAGCAACACGCGGTATCATCAGCCCCCAATAGGTGTTGTACATCCCCAGTTTGAACACCACCAGAAACGACGGCACCATAATCACCTGAAACGGTACCATCATCGTTGCCAGCGTTAATAGAAACAGTACATTCTTGCCCTTAAACTTCATACGTGCATACGCGTAGCCGGCAAGACTATTGACAACCACCGCCATCGCCGTGGTACCAAATGCGTAAATCACCGAGTTGAGAATATACTGTATAATATCAATGCGCTTGTTGACAGTTTCGAAGTTTGCCAATGTGAACGTATGGGTAAAGAAGGTAGGCGGCCAGGAGATGATCTCCTTCTCAGGTTTGAATGTGCTGAAAGCGAGCCAAACCAGCGGTATCAATACTAGCAGAGCCAAGATGATCAACAGCAACTGCGTGGGGATGGCGGCCCATAGCGGCCGTTTGTTATGCTTGTTCATTGCTCATTCCTCCCGAATCATTTTGCAGTACATGAGGATCGTAATTAGCATAATGAACACAAACAATACCATAGACATTGCCGAGGCATACCCCATATCGCCGCCGGATGAAAACGCACGGCTATACACATAGGTAACAGTAGATTCTGTCGTATAGTTAGGCCCGCCGCCAGTAGAAACATAGATGATGTCAAATATCTGTAGTGAACCAGCAAAACGAGTCATCAGAACAAACCAAAACGTGGAGCGGATCGAGGGCGCCGTTACATGGAAAAACTGGCGGATGCGCCCCGCACCATCCAAATCCGCCGCTTCATACAGCGAAGGGCTCACCTGCTGCACAGCAGTTACGTAAATAATAGCGGATATCCCAAAGCTGCGCCAAATCGATAGAAAGGCAACCACAAAGATTGTCGTTTGAGCGCTGTTCATGAAATTGATTCTGCCAAAACCCATCGCGCTGAGCGCGTAGGTGATGATACCAACGTTGGAATGAAGAATCATCCGCCACATGATGCCGATTACGGTTGCCGAACAGATGACCGGTAAAAAAAAGACTGCTCGAAGCACCTTGTTCCATCGGTTGTTCTGTGCTACCAGCGCACCAATAATCATTGCACCAAAGGCTTGCAGCGGCACTTCCAGTAGCGTGAAGATGAGCGTTACTTTGAGGCTGTTTAAAAACCGTGCATCTGAAAACGCGCGAATAAAGTTATCAAACCCTACATAGGATATATCGTTGAGGGTCATAGAAGCCTTGGAAACGCTAAGCCCAAAGGAGGCAAGCAATGGAGTGACGTTAAACACTAATAGCAGAATAATGGACGGTGCAACGAAGAAATAGGCGCATCGTGATGGCTTGTTGAAATAGGATAACACACTTTTCCTTTGTGTCATTGGCATAGCCTCCATCTTGCGATCAAAGAGCCGGACGGCACGCAACGTGCCGTCCGGCTGCGCGTAGGATTACTGGTTGTACTTGGCGACTACGCTATCAGCAGTTGTCTGCGCAGCGGCCAGCGCATCGGTCGCATCCGCATTGTCGAACACAACACTCTGTACCAGCGGAGCCAGCACGTCAAATAGCATGGCGCCGGTATCCGGGAACTGCGAGTCCACAAAGAAATCGGTGGGCGCGGCGGGATCGGCAGAGGACGTGATGCGCAGTTTTTCACTGCTCTGGTAGCTGTCCTTGCCCTGTACGGAATAGGTATAGGCGGGGAAGCCATTCTGTGTTGCCCACTCCAGCGCGGGGCTGCTGCCGTTGCTATCCTCGGTATTCCACCATTGGATAAAGCGATATGCTGCGATTTTTTCCGCATCCGTTGCTACGGTAGGCACGCCAAAGCCGAGCACTTCGACGGAGTTCATGTCGCCAGCGTCGCCCCTCGGTAACAGAGAGATGCCATACTGGATGCCCGCAGTATCCAGACCGCCAGTGATCCAGGGACCGGAAACGGTCATGCCGATCTGCCCCGCCATCATCATCGGATCGGTATCGGCTTCTATCGGGTTAACTCCATCGTCGATCATCTTCTTGAAGGTGGTCAGGAACTTGGCATAGCCTTCATTACCCGCGAAGTTCGCCTGCCAATTGCCATCCTTTTGGGTAACACTTAAACCACCAAAGCGCTGCATCGCATGCGCCAGCTGGTAGGGATAGTTGTAGCAAAGGCCAGAACCGTAAACATTTTTAGTCGAGTCGGTCAACTTCGCTGCAAACTCGGCATATTCATCCCAAGTTGCGGGGGCTTTTTCCGGATCGAGTCCAGCAGCGGTGAAGAGGTCTTTGTTCCAAAAAAGGTAATATCCAACGATCTGGAAAGGTACCAAGTACATAGCGCTACCGTCCATGCAGTAATCCAGATAACTCTGGATAAAGTCGCTCTTGTCCATGCCGGTTTGTGTAAATATGTCGGAGACATCTTGCAGGTAACCATCGTATTGATACCGCATCGCATTAGACATGAGCACCAGTGCGGGACCCGTTCCGGCAGCCAACGCGGAGGTCAGCTGATCGGCAAAATTCGCGGAAATATCCATTTCCACTTTAATACCATACGCATTGGTTTGGTTGAAACGGTCAACCAGTTCCACAAGCTGATCCCCATCTGCTCCGGTAAAGCTATTCCAAAACTTAATGGTAATGGGCTCCGCCGTCGATGCAAGTGCACCGCCGAAGCTGGTCAGCAGCAGGGTCATGGTCAGAGCAAAGGCGATCACTCTGCCAAAGGTGCAGTGAGAGAAGGATTTCATAGAGGCACCCCTTTCCTTATCTAAGGTAACGATTCTGTGCGTACTCGTGTACGCACCATTCATCAATATCATACTCAGCCGATTGACCGCTGTCAATAGCACTTTGTATAAATGTTAGTATTGCACTAATATTCTCTCTAATTTCATGCAAATTCTACATCAATCGCACTTGTTCAGCACGCCATTTCATGTACTATGTATTCGTGTACGCATACCATATCGAATATCAAAGTGATTCTCGATCAATCACTCGATAGTTAAGGTAGAGCTTTTGAGGCGGCACATCCGAATCCTCAATCAACGTCATGAGGTGAGATACAGCCACTTTTGCGATTCCCTCAACGTTGGTGGAAACTGAACTAAGCGGCGGATCGACGTATTTTAACACATGAATATCATCAAACCCCATTAAGCCAATGCTATGAGGAATGTCCATCCCACGATCCTTCGCCCACCGAAGCACTGTAAGTGCATAAATATCGCCAGAACAGAATACGGCTGTGCGAACCTCGCTAGCTGAAAGCACAGCCGCCAGCTCTTCCAAGTAGTCGGAATGACCAATGGTGATCACTTCGCGAAACAACTCATGTTGCGCATCCACACCGGCTTTGCGTTGCAGGTGCGAATAAATGTTCAAGCGTGCCATATCTTCCAGTGGTGGGCAGATGAAAACGACCCGCTGGTAACCGTGGTTCGCCATCAGCCGCATCGCATCTTCTGCGGCGTTCCGCTCGTCAACAAGTACCGTGGAAAACGCATCCGAAACCCAGTTGCCAAGGCATACGACCGGTATCCCCAGAGACTTCAAAAAGCGCTCATACAGCGCGCCATGGTTAACAGCCGTTACCAAGAGCCCTTCAACTTTTCGATCAGCCATTTCCTGAAGAAATTTCATCTCGTTTTTAGGGTCCCGTTGCTGAAGCGCGATATTCAGGGAGTAGCCCCGTTTTTGTGTTTCTTTGTTGATCGCATCCAATGATTCGGCAAACACGTAGTTATTAACGCTATCCGTAATTACGCCGATTGACATGGTTCGGCCTTTGTTCAAGCTGCGCGCTAACAGGTTGGGCCGATATCCCTCCGCGTTTGCGACAGCTAAAATCCGCTCCTTGGTTTTTTCACTGACACGGTCCTGATTGTTCAACGCGCGAATCACCGTGGTTCTGGATACACCGCATTTTTTCGCAATCTGGTTGACGGTGATCATTGTTGCTTGTCCTCCTAGAGAGTTGGTATTGTCACTTTAACGCATTCGTCTCTGTTTTGCAACGGGGTTATGATAACTCACACAGAGCGGGGAATTTTGTTGAAAGGATTCGCCAGATACAATCGGTGCCGGGTTAATGAAATCAAAACCGACATCCGAAATGTACGAGAGGACGCAAACGCAACTCGCGAACGGCTGGGTATGCGCGAGCAAAGCACGAAGCAAGCGTATAAACGGCTTGATGATATTTGCGGTTGTAAACCGCAATAACAGACAGCCGGAACCCCCGTCAAGAAAGTGCAGGACATTTTGCTTGAATAGCGAAATGAACATAATATATAAGTAGGACGTAACGAGAATACCTTTACCTTTCAACCTTGCCAGATATCACGGACGCCTAGGTTCATTTTTGAACTGATTCTACGCTTTCAGACCGAACTGCTATGAGGATTTACCATGCCAGCCAAAGAATGTAGCGTAAATAATGGCTGTTAACCTTCCTCACATTATTGAGAGGTGTGTTCTATGGACAGAGAAGCTCAATTTGCATTAATCAACAATGCCGCACTCTTGCTTAGCCTTTCAATGATATACGAGCTCACTTACTTGGCTTCGGTTCGCTTGCGTAGGCTCCAACCCTATATAAGTGGTTGCTTTATCGCGATTATTTGTATCATCATTATGTCTGCTCCTTTCACGCTGCAATCAGGGATTATTTTTTAATACGCGGTCTATCCTAATTAGTGTCACAGCATTGACTTTCGGCCCCATACCGACTATCATCGTGGCTATTGCAGCTTTTGTTGCACGAATAATCATTGACGGCGCCGGAACATTATCAGGTATCGCTGTCATCATCTCAAGTGCGATAATCGGGTTAGCTTGGCGACGCTGGCTGTTACTGACCTGCCCCCGAAAAAGGTAGTCCAATGATAAAGAGAGAAATAGACTACCACAAGAAGTAAGGGGCGGGTGAAAAATGAAGAAGAACCGATACACAGAGGAGCAGATTGCCTACGCACTCAAGCAGACAGAAGTGGGCACCGCAGTGCCCGAGATCTGTCGAAAGCTTGGGATCGCGGAGTAAGCTTTCTACCGTTGGCGCAGCAAGTATGCAGGGATGCTACCCAGCGACCTCAAACGACTCAAGCAGTTAGAGGAGGAGAACAGCAAGCTCAAGAAGCTGGTGGCTGACCTGAGCCTGGATGAGATCATGCTGCAGGACGTACTATCAAAAAAATGGTAAGGCCTGCTGAATGCGGATTAAAGAAATCGCGGCCGTACGCGTACGCTACGGGTATCGGCGGATTCATGTGTTGCTAAAGCGTGAGGGCTGGACCATCAATGTGAAACGGGTCTATCGTCTCTACACGATCGAAGACCTCAACCTACGCAATAACACTCGGCGCAAGAGAGCCAATCAAAGCAGGGTCAAACAGCACAGCGAGGCAACGGCGGCAAATGAATGCTGGGCCATGGATTTCGTCTCCGATCAACTGTATGATGGCAAGCGCTTCAGGGTACTGGCGCTGATCGATTTGTTTACAAGAGAGTGCTTGGCGACCTATGCGGATAAGGCCATCAAGGGGGATGGGGGTCTGTGCGGTCCTCCAGCTTGTCTCCAAAGAGCGCGGAACCCCCAAATGCATCAAGGTAGACAACGGGCCGGAGTTCATCTCCCGAGCGCTGGATGCCTGGACCTATGGCCGAAAGATCCAGCTGGTATTCTCAAGCCCCGGCGCGCCGACCGACAACGCGCACATCGAATCTTTCAACGGCAGCCTTCGGGAAGAATGCCTGAACACAAACTGGTTCATGTCTCTGGACGACGCGAAGGAAAAGTTGGAAAGATGGCGAAATGATTACAATGAGTATCGTCCGCACAGCGCACTAACATACCTGTCGCCAGACGAATTTGCCAGGAATCATGCGGCTTATGGGCCATAATCGACCTCGGTTTTTCTCATTGAAATTGGATCACTTTTCGGGGGACACCCAAGTCGGCATTTACTAACTCTCGTTTTGGCACAACTATCGGGGGTAGACCAACTTCTACTCAATCGTGATGCTAATGACAGTTCCGTGGATACATAAGAATGGGTTTGTTGTCGGCGGAGGAGAAAAGCCAATAACAGAAAGCACTTTCGACCGCGCATGGCAACGTATTAGTAAAACGATTGATCTACATGGTGCAACGCCTCACATTTTTCGGCATACCTACTTAACCGCATTAAAGGATTCAGGTGTTGATGCAAAGACAATACAAGCCATCGGAGGACATGCAGATATTCGTACACCAATGAATTTATATGTTCATAACCGAGACGAAAATATTCTTGATGCTGGAAAAATACTAAATAGCAGTTTTGCATCAAATTTGCATCAACCGCAGAGGCCCTCAAATGCAGTAGACATAGGCGCTTGAGATACATAAAGAGTCGATAATTGCATCAAAATCCGCATCAAAACGACCAAAAATGAAAAAATAGGCGATTTTTTGTACTTCAATCTCATATCATGGTAAAGAAAAAACCCTGTAACCCTTATAGTTACAAAGTTTTACTGGTGAGCCCGGCGGGATTCGAACCCACGACCTTTTGATTCGTAGTCAAACACTCTATCCAGCTGAGCTACGAGCCCACATGTGCGCCTGTTTCTGTTCCGAAGCGCTCAATAATTATAGCAGGCGCTTGCCCGAAATGCAATACGCAAATCGACATTTTTTTATTTTCTCTGGAATGTCTTGTGAAATAAAGCTTTTCATACGTATAACAGCCATGTAAACAGCCAGAAAGCACCTTTTACCCGGTTATATCCACCGCGAGGGAACATTCCACTTTGCTGCGGCTCCTTCGCTTTTTCATTATGAATAATGTAATTTGCCGGAAAATAGGTACTCCGCCCACGCATCAAACGCCTTCCGGCTTGTCAGCCTTTCCCGCAGGCTGCCGGCATTGCGAGCCAGCCAGGCGGAAAGAGCCGGGTCGCAAAGGCTTTCCATTGCCGCTGCCATGGCGGGCGCATCGTGCACGGGTACGAGCATCCCGTTTACGCCGTGCGCAATTAGCTGCCGTGGTGCGCCGGGCGGACAATCGGTCGCAATCACAGGCATGCCCATGCACAGGGCTTCCAAAAGCACGTTGGGCATCCCCTCTTCGGTGGAGGAAAGCACGAACATCGCCGCGGGGTTGATGGCGCGCAGTAAATCGTCGCTCCTGCCGGGCAGCTCCACCGCGTTTTGCAGCCCCAGCTGCGCAATCTGCGCCTCCAGCGCCGGGCGCTGCGGCCCTTCTCCGTAAATACGCAGCCGAAAATCGGGGTGTTTCTCCGCAAACAGAGCGAAGCTGCGAATCAGCAGCGGAAAATCTTTCTCGGGCGAAAGCCGCCCCGCCCCCACAATCACCTTTTCCCACTCTCCGGTGTGGCTGGGCGGAATCCTGCCCGCGTCTATCGGATTTGCCAGCACAACGCACTTCTTGCGAACCGCCCGCGGAAAAAACATGCGGGCCTCCTCCGTCTGGCATATAATCCCCTTCGCCAGCGGATAAACCAGCCTGCGCATCCACCGCAGCAACGGCTGTCGGGGCATTGTCCATGGGTTGTTGCGTTCGGATACATACACCGGCATACCGCAGCCCAGCAGCGCCGGAAGCACGCAAATACCTACCACCTCCGGCATGGCGAGCACCACATCCGGCTGCTGCTGCTTCACCAGCGCTCGCAACCTGCGGTAGCGCCGCAAAGCATCCGCCACGCGACAGCGGGAAAGCCGCCCGATGGACAGTACCGTAACCGCCTTATCCAGCGGGTAATCCGCCTTCGCTTCCTCCATCGTAATGATGGTGCAGCGCAACTGTCTTGCCGCAAAATCGCTTGCCAGCTGGGCAAGTACCCGCTCTGTCCCACCGCCGCAGAGGTTACGGGTCACAAATACGATGCTTCTCATGGGCATTCCTCCGGTCCTCCTGTTCCCCTCATTTAACCGTACGCAAGCTGCTGCGGCACCGCCAGCCGGTTTCAATCATCTGAGCTGTCCGAACGCAAGGGGGTCATAGGTCTCGTCCGTCCGTTCGAGCGTGAACCTCCTTGCCGCCCCACAGCCGACAAGTCGATCGGGCTTTTATCAATCTACGGAGCCTCTCGCTTCCTTTTCCCGATACGTAAAAAGCCCCCCGGAATGCACCGCAGGGGCCACGTTTGCGCCCCATCGGGCGAATGCTATTAATCTTTTTGAAACAGGTCGCGGGTGTATACCTTGCTTCGTACACCGTCCAGACAAGCATCGTACCGGTTGGCGATAATCGCGTCGCTTTGGCGGATAAACGCATCCAAATCGTTCACGATCCGGCTGCCGAAGAACGTTTCGCCGTCCGCAAGCGCCGGTTCATACACAATCACGTTGGCGCCCTTGGCTTTGATGCGCTTCATCACGCCCTGTATGCTGCTCTGGCGGAAGTTATCCGACCCGGATTTCATGGTCAAGCGGTATACCCCGATGGTCACTGCCTTTTCCTTGCCGACGCTAAACTCGTTATCCTCTTCATAACCGTAATACCCGGCCATTTGCAGCACGCGGTCGGCAATAAAATCCTTACGGGTGCGATTGGCCTCCACAATTGCGCCAATCAGATTTTCCGGCACATCCTGATAGTTTGCCAGCAACTGCTTGGTATCCTTGGGCAGGCAGTAGCCGCCATAGCCAAAGCTGGGGTTATTGTAGTGGCTGCCTATGCGCGGGTCCAGGCATACGCCCTGGATAATATGCCGCGTATCCAGCTCCTTCAGCTCCGCGTAGGTATCCAGCTCGTTAAAAAAGCTGACCCGCAGCGCCAGGTAGGTGTTGGCAAACAGCTTCACGGCCTCGGCTTCGGTGAAGCCCATAAACAGCGTATCCACCGGGTCTTTCTCCGCACCCTGTGCCAATAGCTGCGCAAAGGTATGGGCAGCCTGCGTCAGGCGTTCATCCGCAAGATCGGTGCCCACAATGATGCGGGAAGGGTACAGGTTATCATACAGTGCCCGGCCTTCGCGCAGGAATTCGGGGCTGAACAGAATGTTGCGACTGCCCATTTTTTCGCGTATAGCCTGTGTGTACCCCACGGGCACGGTGGATTTGATGACCATTACAGCGTTGGGATTGCTTTCCATCACCAGACGGATCACGGTTTCCACGGTGGAGGTATCAAAATAACTCAGTTTGCTGTCGTAGTTGGTCGGCGCGGCGATCACCACAAAATCCGCCTGGGCATAGGCTTCGCGGGCGTTCAGGGTCGCGGTAAGCTCCAGCGGTTTTTCCGCCAGAAAAGCCTCAATCTCCGGATCGGCAATCGGCGATTTGCGCTGGTTGATCAGCGCCACCTTTTCCGGAACGATGTCCACGGCGTATACGGTGTGGTGCTGCGCAAGCAGCGTAGCAATGCTCATGCCCACATAACCCGTACCGGCGACGGCAACGGTATATTTTTTCATAATAGCAGGACCGTCTCCTTTATGTGCGGTGCAGGGCTGTGCGCCTACCGCCCGCCATACATCCGCTCGTAATAATCCCGGTATTCGCCGGACACGATGGCTTCCCACCACGAACGGTTGTCCAGATACCACTGGATGGTCTTTTCGATGCCGTCGGCAAATTTGGTTTCCGGCAGCCAGCCCAGCTCCGTGTGGATTTTTGCCGGATCAATAGCATAACGCATATCGTGGCCCTTGCGGTCGGTTACATAGGTAATCAGACTTTCCGGTTTCCCCAGTTTTTCGCAGATAATTTTAACGATGTCGATATTGCGCATCTCATTATGGCCGCCGATGTTGTACACCTCGCCCACTTTTCCGCTGCGCAAAATCAAATCGATCGCCTTGCAGTGATCCTCCACATACAGCCAATCGCGCACATTCAGGCCTTCGCCGTACACGGGCAGGGGTTTATCATTCAAGGCGTTGGCGATCATCAGGGGAATCAGCTTTTCGGGGAACTGGTAAGGGCCGTAGTTGTTGGAGCAGCGCGACAGGGTTACCGGCAGGCCGTAGGTGCGGTAATAGGCCAGCGCCAGCAAATCGGCGCTCGCCTTGCTGCTGCTGTACGGGCTGCTGGTGTGTATGGGTGTTTCTTCGGTAAAAAACAGCTCCGGCTGATCCAGCGGCAGATCGCCGTACACCTCGTCGGTAGACACCTGATGGAAGCGCGTCACTCCGTACTTGCGGGCGGCGTCCATCAATACGGCGGTACCCATGATGTTGGTCTGCAAAAAAATACCGGGGTCCTCGATGGAGCGGTCCACATGCGACTCGGCCGCAAAGTTGACCACCACCTCCGGGCATTCCCGGTTAAACAGTTCGTCCATCGCAGCCCGGTCGCAAATATCGGCTTTCACAAAGTGAAAATGCGGATGCTCCATCACGGGCGCCAGCGTGGAAAGGTTGCCCGCGTAGGTGAGCTTGTCCACACACAGAATGCTGTCCTCCGGGTGTTTTTCCAGTTGATAGAAGATAAAGTTGGAACCGATGAAGCCCGCGCCGCCGGTGACAAGTATTTTCATATCTCTATTTCCTTACCTGTTTTTTTCAGGGGCACGCCCTGTATTCCTGCGGGTATTATAGCACAACGCTAAAAAAGAATCCATCCGCCTCCGTATGGGGAACCGCCCAAACGCCGGGCGTCGGAGTAGGTTTGCGGCGAAGCTGTCTGCATCGCATTGCAACGCATCGCCAATGCGCCAGCCATGCGTTGGCTTACTCCGCCGCCCGCCGATGCGGGGTTTATATTTTACATCTGTTGCCGAAACCCGGCGCAGGCAGCAAGTAAATGGCCTGTGCCCCACCATGGTTTTCTGCCTCCGCCGCCGATGCTAACCAAAGCGAGCTATACTGTGGTAACAACAAAGCCGCGCCGCTTACCCAGTACACGCAAACACGCCGGATGCAGCAGCATCCGACGTGTGGGATAACGGTTAATTATTCTCGGGTTTCGCAGGTCAGTTTGCGCGCTCCTTGCCCAAGAAGCAGGCCGCCACGGTGCCCGGCCCGCAGTGCGCGCCGATTACGGGGCCAACAAAGTACTGTTCTATCCCCTTGACGCCCGGCACGCGCTCGCGGATGAGCGCCTCCAGCCGGTCGGCATCCTCCTTGGCGTCGGCGTGCAGAATCACTATATCCTGCTCTTCGGGGTTTTCGATATTTTCCGCCGTTTTATCCGCCAGGTAACGCAGCGCCGCCTTGCGGCCACGCACCTTATCCACGGCGCTCATGCCGCCTTCGCGGTTTAAGATGATAATGGGTTTTAAATCCAGCATCGTACCCATGGTGGCGGCAATCGCGCTGATGCGCCCGCCGCGCTTTAAGTACTTCAAATCGTCCACCGTCAGCCATGCATGGGAGCGCAGCTTATTGCTTTCCACCCACTGGGCAATCTCCTCCATGGTTTTGCCTTCGGCATACATCTGGTAGGCTTTGTGCAAAAGCAGCGCCATAGGCGCGGAGATGCTCAGCGTATCCACCACGAGGATGCGGCGCTCCGGATACTTGGCCAGCATTTCTTCCCGCGCGGCGTAAATATTGTTGATCGTGGAGGACATTTTGCTGGAAAACGCGATAAACAGAATATCGCGCCCCTCTTTGAGAATCGGCTCGAAGTATTCCACATACACGGGTGTTGGCAGCAGCGAGGTTACCGGCGCTACGCCCTTGCGCATGTTGTCAAAGTATTCTGTCTGTTTACCGCCACGCCCCAGATCGTCCAGGTATTCCACCCCGTCGATGATATAGGGCATATACACCATTTTCAGGTCGTACTGGTCCACATACTGATACGGCAGGTCGGAATCCGAATCGGTCATAAAGACATAGGAATTCATAATGGCCTCCTTTTGGATGATGACAAATAATGAAGATAAACGCAACTGTATTACCCCGCTATTGTACCTTGTTCGGGGTGGATTTGCAAGCGCCGCAAACGCACGCCAAAGTAGTGTATACAAGGTTTTTGCCCCGCAAGCCGCCATGGCATGCAGTCCATCCGCGCAGGACGGTGCGGCAGCGTTTTACGGCCAGCGGCGCCAACCCCAAGCCGTGCAGGGCTTTACGCATTCCCAATGCTGTTTTGCGGGAACGGTGCAGATGATATGAACAGGCCGATATAATGGAAGAGAAGCGCAGCAAGGGGCTAAGCTTACAGTTTTGTAAGCGGCATTTTCCCGCACTATAACTGCTGTTGCAGACCGAGCTTTATTGACCATGCAAAGCCATGCCCAAATGAACATGGCTTTGCGGCGCGTTGCGATGCGTTAATACAGTTCCTCCTGCTCCCGCACGATTTCCACATCCTGATCGTACCGCTTGCCGAGGATACGGTTGGCCTTGCGGTTTTCCACCGTATCGAAGATGACGGAAAAATCATAATCCGGCGGGTACAGCTCTGCGGCGGGTACGCGCAGCACCAGCCGGGTATGGCGCACCTTGCGCTTAACGCCCTTTACCTGCACCACCACGTCGCCCTGCTCGTCGGCGGGCTTGTAGACGATGCCGGGTTCCTTTTCGGGCAGCACGATTACGCTGTCGCCCATGGTAAACTTGCTCTCCAAATCCTTTTGGGGTTTTTTCGTTTCCAGCCGCACCAGCTTGCTGCGCGGGGCTTTGTTTTGGGGCGCTTGCGTTTCTTTCTCCGGCATACCGCCGTACACCGCGCGGCGGGCGCGCGCCAGCAGGTGCGGCGCAAGCCCCAAACGCCCGGCAATGTGCAGCGCGCAGCTTTCTCCACTTTTCCCCATTTCCAGTTGGTAGAGGGGCGCGAGGCTGCTGCTGTCAAACGCCATGCGCGCGCTGGTCACCTCCGCGGTTTCCTCTGCGTAGGTTTTTACCTGCGGGTAGTGTGTGGTTACCAAAAACATACAACCGCGGCGGCGCAGCTCATCCAGCACGGCGACGGCGATGCCCTCGCCCTCGGCCGGGTCAGTGCCGCTGCCCAGCTCGTCCAGCAATACAAGGCTGTCGGGACTGGCGCTTTCCAGTATGTGAATCACGTTGGTCATGTGGCCGGAAAAGGTGGAAAGGTTCTGGGAAATATTCTGGCTATCGCCAATGTCGCACCAGTACCCATCCTGCATGGCGATGTAGCTGCCCTCCCCGCAGGGAATGTGCAGCCCGCACTGCGCCATGGCGGAAAGCAGCCCTACGGTTTTCAACGTCACGGTTTTGCCGCCCGTGTTCGGCCC
Source organism: Candidatus Limiplasma sp. (assembly GCA_963675655.1). Taxonomy (GTDB): domain Bacteria; phylum Bacillota; class Clostridia; order Christensenellales; family Aristaeellaceae; genus CAXXOK01. The sequence goes on along the minus strand of OY776489.1, from coordinate 1,533,587 downwards.
GGTGATGATAACGCCGCGCGTATCTTCCCCCATGGTCAGGTTCAGCGGGACGCAGCTTTCCGGCGCCAGCAGCGGGTGCCGCCCCTTGCGGATGGTCAGCCGCCGCTCGCTGCCGATAACTACGGCGCGCGCCTTCATCGCCTCGCTCAATTTGGCTTTGGCAAACAGCAAATCCAGCGTTTCCATGGTTTTCTGGTTGCGGGTAATCGGATGGGCGTATTCCGCCACCAGCGCGCTGAGCGTGTAGAGGATGCGCCGCTCCTCCGCGTCCGCTTCTACGGCGATGGCGGCGTATTCCGCCTGCATGGCCGCAACAGAATGCGGCTCCATAAACACCGTCGCCCCCGTGCCGGAGGTTTCGATAACCGTGCCGCCAAACTGGCTTTGGTAGCGTTTTTGCACGGGCAGCACATAGTGCCCGCCGCGCTGGGTAATGTACTTATCCGCCAGGTACTGCCTGCGGCTTTGCAGAATTTGGTTCAGTTTTTCTTTGATCCGCCCTGCCAGCAGCTCCAGCTTTCGCCGCAGGCTGCGCAGCGCGGGGCTTGCATCGTCATATACGCTGTCCTCGTTTACGCAGCGTTCAATCTCCTCGCGCAAATCGCAAAGCGGGGTCAGCTCCTGCCCGTAGCTGCCAATTTGCGGGTATTGCGCCGCGCCCCGCTGCAAATAGGCAGCTAGCCGCCTGCACGCAGTAGCGAACTGGGCGACGCCGCAGAGCTGGTCGGGCGTCAGCATCGCGCCGATTTCGCTAAGCGCGACGGTCTCGGCAAGGTTTTTCATCATCACCAGCGGCGGCGCGCCAAACGTATCCAGCATGTTACGCGCGACAGTCGTTTCGGCCATGCGCTGCAGGCAGGCCGCCTCGTTCATCACCGGGCGCAGCTCGTCTATCTTCTGCCGTGCCGCGTCCGAAATGGCGCATTCTTTCAGTTGTTCCAAAATCGCGGGGAATTCCAGCATTTTCAAATTCGTATCCAAGGGTATCGCTCCTCATGTGTCATGCCCGCTCAGGGCTTTGTAATACGCATGAGCAGGAGTACAGGCCGCTGTTTCCTACGGGGAAGAGGTTTGCCTTTTCCGTTTGGTTGCGCTGTCCGGAGGCAGCAACGCCGCGATACCGGATGCAAAGCGTATTGCCGCACAGGGCGGCCAAGTTTCACTTCGCAGCCCAGTAAGGGCGATGCCCGGCAACAATTACCGGCAAACGAAAAGACATAGCGCTTCACTATGCCTGCGATCATCCTATTGTATAGGGGTGCAGTCATAGTTCCGTATGAAACGAGTTACGTAAACAAGCGATCATGCGGTCGCTTTGCATTCATCAATACGTAACGCGTGCCCTTACGGAACAGTTAACAAACACACACCTCCAAAATCTTCCTACCGTTATTATAAAACAGCGGCGCGGCTCCGTCAAGAGCGCGCCGCCTGTATGCTTTTTGCGTCCGTGGGAATCTGCCCATCGCAAACAGGCGGTTTACGCCGCCAGCTTCGCCCCCGCCTTTTGCTTTCTGCGCTTCATCATCACCACGACGACCATCATCACCACGGTCACCACATAGGGCGCCATGCTGGTAATATCGGAGGGGATGTATTTTTGCAGCCGCATGCCCAGCGCGTCGATAAAGCCGAACAGCAGCGCCGCCAGAAACACGCGGGGCGGGTTGCCGCCGCCAAAGATAACGCACGCCACGGCCACGAACCCGCGGGAGGCGCTCATGTTTTCGGAGAACATGGTTAAATACCCAAGGCTCAGGTGCGCGCCGGAGAGCGTAGCCAGTATGCCGCACAGCACCGAAGCCAGCCGTTTCATCCGCTCGGGGCTGCGGCCGCTGGCCCGCAGCGCCTCGGGCGCTTCGCCGCTGGCGCGCAGGTGGAAGCCCAAAGGCGTTTTGTATAAAAACAGCCAGCTTACCAGCACCAATATCCAGCTGATGTACACCAGCAGCGTATTACCGCTCAAAATAGGGCCGATCACCGGGATAGCCGCCAGCCACGGAATGTTGATGGTCGGCAGCGGCACAATGCCGGGGCCGCTGAACGAGCCTTTGACCCCGAACAGCGTGCGCAGCAGGAACACCGTAAGCCCGCCCGCGAGGATGTTCAGCGCCACGCCGATAATGAACTCGTCGCTTTTAAACTTAATCGAGAATACATAGTAGAAAAGCCCCAGCAAAACGCCCAGCACTACGACAAACGCAATGCCCATAAGCCAGCTGCCAAACAGGTAACTGCCCAGCACGGCAAAAAACGCGCCCATCAGCATCATGCCGTCCACGCCGATGTTCATTATCCCCACCTGATCGGTCATCAGGCAGCCCAGCGCGCACAGCACCACGGGGGTAGCGGTACGCAGCGTGTTTTGCACCAGCAGAATGTTGAAAATATCACTCATGCGGCAGCCTCCTTTTGCGCTTTGCGTGCGGCGCGGCGCACCCGGCGTGCCGCCGCGCGGGTACGCGCCATTTCGCTAATGCCGCCCTCCGCCGCCATAAAGAAGATGATCACCGATTGCACGATCAGCATAACCTCGCTGCTGATGCCCGCGGAAAGCTCCATGGCGCTTCCGCCAATGTTGAGAATGGCGAAGAAAAAGCTCATCAATATGACGCCGACAGGCTGGTAGCGCATGATCATCGCCACGAGCATCCCGTCAAAATAGAACTCGCTGCTGATGGTGGTCATAAACCGGTGCTGGAGACCGAACACTTCCAAAAGACCCACCACGCCGCAGATCATGCCGGACAGCGTCATGCCCCACAGTGCCAAACTGTCCGCGCGGATGCCGCCGTAGCGGGCAAAGCGGGGATTAGTGCCGGTCATTTTCATTTCAAAGCCGATGGTGGAGCGCTGCATCAGGTACCACACGAAAAGCGCGATCGCCGCCGCGTAAAAAACGCCCGTCGTTAAATTGCTCAGCCGGATCAGCGCGGGGAACTGCGCATAGGCCGCAATGCTGTCCGTGCCGCTGGCAATGCCGCGCTCGGCGGTTTTCAGCGGGCCGTTGGCCATATAGCTGCAAAAGTAGATGGCTGCCGAATTAAGCAGGATGGTGGTAACCACCTCGTTTACCTTCAGCTTCACCTTCAGCACGCCAGGCAGCCACGCATACGCGCCGCCCGCCGCCATCGCCGCCAGCAGCGAAGCGATTACGATGATCCACGCAGGCAGGCCGTCCAGCTGCGCACCAACCACTGCTGCCGCCAGCGCGCCCAGAAACAATTGCCCTTCGCCGCCAACGTTGAAAATACCCGCCTTGGCGGCAAGGCTCATCGCCAGACCCGTAAGGCATAGGGTAACGGTTTTCGCCAGCGTATTGCCAAAGGCGCGGGGCTTGCCCAGCGCGCCCTTAAACAGCGCCGCGTAGCAGGTAACCGGATCGTACCCGCATAAAAGCATAATACCCGCGCCTACTAAAAACGCCAGCGTCACCGCGATGAGCAGCGAAAGCAGGTATTGCGCGGTCAGCTTTTGCTTGGGTTTTAAGGCGATCAGCGCGCGAACGCTTTGCAAAAATCCCGTACTCATGCGTCCTGCGCCTCCTTTTGCTGCCCGCCGGTCATGTAATAACCGATCTGCTGCTTATCAATCTCCCCGGCGGCAAACCGGCCGGTAATGCGCCCCTCGTACAGGGTCACCAGCCGGTCGGACAGGCGGAACAGCTCGTCCAAATCCGCACTCACCAGCAGAATCGCGCAGCCGTCGTTGCGCTTTTCCAGTATTTTTTCGTGGATAAACTCAATCGCGCCGATGTCCACGCCGCGCGTCGGCTGGCTGATGACCAGCACCGGCGAATCGAAGCTAAACTCGCGGGCGAGGATGGTTTTTTGCATGTTGCCGCCGCTAAGAGAGCCCATCGGCAGCTCCAGCCCGCCGGAACGGATGTCGAACTCCTCCGCCAGCTTCTGCCCGTAGCGTTTGGCGTTGCCGCGCCGGTAATGTACGCCGAACAGGCTAAACTCCGGCCTGCGCTGCTTGCCGACCAGTAAATTTTCCGTTACAGTCGCCTGCTGGCTCAGCCCCGTACGCAGGCGATCCTCCGGGATCCAGCTTACGCCCATGGCGCGTATCTCGCGCGGGCTGCGCCGGGATATGTTTTGCCCGTTCAGGGTTACGTTACCGCCAGCTTGTTCCCGCATCCCCATGATGCACTCGGTCAGCTCGCTCTGGCCGTTGCCTTCCACACCGCACACACCCACAATTTCGCCTTCGTGCACGGTAATGCTCACGTTTTTCACCGCGGGCAGCCCCCGGTCGTCCAGCGCGGCAAGGTTTTCCACACGCAGCACCTCGCGGGTGCCGGGCTCGCCCTCGCGCAGCTCGTCGAATATCACGTCGCGCCCCACCATCATGGCCGCTAGGGCGCGCTCGTCGGTATCGCAGGTGTTCATCACGCCCAGCAGCTTTCCGCGCCGCATTACGCCCACGCGGTCGCTCAGCTGCATCACTTCGCCCAGCTTGTGGGTAATTAAAAGAACCGTCATACTTTTTTCCGACACGATTTTACGGATAACGGCAAACAGCTCGTCCGTTTCGTGCGGGGTGAGTACGGCGGTTGGTTCGTCCAGTATCAATACTTCCGCGCCGCGGTGCAGCGCTTTTAAAATCTCCACGCGCTGCTGCAAACCCACGCTAAGCTCCCCCACGATGTCCGCAGGGTTCAGCGGCAGGCCAAAGCGCGCGCACAGGGCGCGTATATCGGCGTTTACACGTTTCTGGTCGTAAAATACGCCCCGCCGTTTCGGCTCCATACCCAGCGCGATATTCTGCGCAACGGTAAAGCTGGGAACAAGCTTAAAATGCTGGTGCACCATGCCTACGCCCATTGCCATGGCACGCAGGGGATCGTGGTGCGTACCCACCGCTTTTTCGTTTACGAAAATCTCGCCAAGCGTAGGGTGCAGCAGGCCGTAGAGCAGGTTCATCAGCGTGCTTTTGCCCGCGCCGTTTTCCCCCACCAGCGCGAAAACCTCGCCTTTTTGAATGGAAAGGCTCACATCGTCGTTAGCCAATACGCCGGGAAACTGCATGCTCACATGTTCAAAGCGTACAATGGGCGCGCCCTCGGTCATCTGCTACACCTCATTCCAGCCTTTGCACACATCAATCCAGCCCACGGCTTTGCTGGCGGTTTCCAGCTCGCCCGGGGACAGTTTTACGGCGCTGTGGTCGTCGCCCGCGGCGGGGTACACGGTGGCAAAGCGTTTTAAGGATTCGTCCAGGTAAACGGGCGCCTGTACCGCAAACGGGCATACGCCGCCCACCTTCAGCCCCAGCTGCGTTTCCACCTCGTCGCGGGGCAGCATGGCCGCCTTCTGGTGAAACAGCGCCTTGTATTTGGCGTTATCAATCTTCGCATCGCCCGCCGCCACAATCAACATTGCGCCTTCTTTGGTGCGAAACGAAAGGGTTTTAGCAATCTGCGCCGGGGCGCAGCCCACGCAGCCCGCCGCCATCTCCACCGTGGCGCTGCTGTCTGCAAACGTCATTACCCGATGCTGCAGGTCAAAATCCCGTAGGTAGTTGGTAATCGTATCCACGCCCATGCGGGCACCCCATTTCTGTATTCCGTTTGCCCTATTATACTCAAAAAAGGGCGAAAAGCAAACCGCGCAACGCCCCGAAAAACAGCCGAAATACCGCCGCGACACCCGCTTGACAGCCCGGCTCCCCCGCCCGTATAATTGGGGGCGAACGGCCGCACAAGGCGCGCCGGTAAAGGAGACCCCATGAGCGAAACGCAAAAACGCAGCCGTCTCAATTGGAAAAACGTTCTGTCCACCGCCTTATTTTTGGTGATGCTGGGACTGCTGAGCTGGTATATCTACCACCACAGGGTTGAAATGGCCAAGCTGCTGGCGCTTTCGCCCAGCACCATCGCTGCGCTGCTGGGGCTGGGGCTGATGAGCTGCGTGCTCAACAGCCTGTACCATCTGCTGATTTTAAATACCTTCCAGCTGAAACTGAGCCTGACGGACTGGATGGGCGTGGTGTGCGTAAGCAACTCCATGGCTTTTGTGCTGCCCATGCGCGCCGATCTGGTTTTCTCGGCTACCTATTATAAGCGGGTCAAAGGGCTGGCCTACACCAAGAGCGTCGCCATCACCGCGGGCAACGCGGTATTCGGGGTGGCGTTTTCGCTTATACAAATCCTGATCGCGCTGCTTTGCATGGGGCTGATCGACGGCGTATGGCCCGCTTTGCTGTGGACCATTCTGGCTGTGGGCGCAGCGGGGCTTTTGTTTTTCCTGTGGCTGTCCGTGCGGGCGGAAAGCAAGCTGCGCGCGCGGCTGGAAAAATACAAGCTCGTCAGCGACGTAATCGTGGGTTTCAACGCGCTTATCCGCAACCGCGGGCTTTTATGGCGGTTGCTGCTGTGCATGACGGGCAGCAATTTGGTGCGGCTGTTTATTAACATGGTTTGTTTTAACGCCGCGGGGCTGCCTATTACCTTATATGAGGCGCTTTTTTACTCCAGCGTTTCGTGGCTGGCCAGCGTTGTGGCAGTCGTGCCGGGCAACGTAGGCCTGCGCGAAAGCGTGATGGGCGTTGCCACCCTTGCGCTGGGAGCGCTGTTTTCCGAAGGGGTGGCCGCATCGCTGCTCAACCGCGTCACGATGATGTTTGTGTACTTCGCCATGGGGCTGGTCTTTGCTGTGCCGGTACTGCGCAAGTTTAACCGCGGCAAGGGGCGCCTGACCCGCAACGAGGAGCCGGCGGACAGCGCCGTATACACCGCAGAGCCGCCTGCCGAAAATCGATGATTTTTGACCGTATATAAGCGGTTTTTGCGTAAATTTTACAATTGATTTAGGTCTTCTGGTGCCTTTTTGTCCTTCTCTTGACAAACAGGCACTAGCCGTATACAATGTTACCGTCGGCTGATTGGGGTTTATCTCCCGAACGAGACGCCCCAGCTGTTATTGGAATAGATTTCCACGAATCGGCTTCTCCGCAACACTTACAGGCCCCTTTGCCTGTCGGCGTGCCGGGTTACCGGCGGCGGGTTTTTACGCAGGTGGCGGATTGCCCCCTGTTGTAGATTGTATATTGTTTTGAGCGTCGATGACGCCTGTGCTGTCGCGCATCGTTTCGTTGTGCCATTGTATCGGCGCGCCCCATATGTGTCGGAGCCAAAGCCATGTCGCCATTCTTGGAATATGATAATACAGCAGCCGCGCGGGTGTGTCCCGGGGGCTTTTTCTATATATCGCCGTAGCCCGGCCATCCGCCCCAAAGATACGAAATTTAGACGGAAAAAACACAGAGGGAGCGAAAACAATGAATCCCATTATCGCCATATTGATTGCGCTTGTCACAGCGTTAATCGGTATACTGGGCGGCTACGCCTACCGTAAGCAGGCATCCGAAAAGAAAATCGGCCGTACGGAAGAATACGCCCGCAATCTGCTGGACGACGCCATGCGCAAAGCGGACGAAAAGAAAAAAGAAACCATTTTGGAAGCCAAGGAAGAAGTACTGCGCCTCAAGACCGAGCTCGACCGCGAGTGCCGCGACCGCCGCGCCGAAGTACAGCGCAGCGAACGCCGCATTATCCAGCGGGAAGAAACGCTGGATAAAAAAATGGACTCGCTGGAAAACCGCGAAAATCAGCTTAACAGCCGTGCAGGTCAGCTGCAAAAGGCCGAAAAAATGTTGGAAGACAAGAGCCATAAGCAGGACGAGGAGCTGGAGCGCATTGCCGGGATGACGCAGGATGAAGCCTGCCAGATGCTGGTAAGCCGCATCCAGAAGGAAGCGTATCACGACGCAGCCGCCTCGGTACGTGAAATCGAATCCAAAGCGCGTGAAGAGGGCGAAAAGAAAGCCCGCAACATCATCGCGCTGGCTATACAGCGCTGCGCGGCCGACCACGTAGCCGAGAGCACCGTATCCGTGATCACCCTGCCCAACGACGATATGAAGGGCCGCATCATCGGCCGTGAAGGCCGCAACATTCGCGCGCTGGAAACCGCGACCGGCGTGGATTTGATTATCGACGATACGCCCGAAGCTGTCATCGTCAGCGCGTTTGACCCGGTACGCCGCGAAATCGCCCGTATTGCCGTTGAAAAGCTGATTGTGGATGGCCGCATCCACCCCGCCCGTATTGAGGAAATGGTGGAGAAAGCCAAAAAAGAAGTGGATAACCAGATGCGCGAAGCCGGCGATCAGGCTGTGTTTGAAACGCATCAGCACGGCATCCACCACGAACTGGTTAAGCTCCTTGGCCGTCTGCGCTACCGTACCAGCTATGGCCAGAATGTGCTGAAGCACTCCATTGAGGTCAGCCATCTGGCGGGCATCATGGCGGCAGAACTGGGCGCGGATGTGGCGCTTGCCAAGCGCGCAGGTCTACTGCACGACATCGGCAAAGCAGTTGACCACGAAGCGGAAGGCACACACGTTACGCTGGGCGGCGAGCTGGCACGCAAGTACCACGAAAGCCCGGATGTTATCCACGCGATTCTGGCGCATCATAACGATGTAGAGCCCCAGACCATCGAGGCCGTGCTGGTGCAGGCCGCCGACGCCATCAGCGCCGCGCGCCCGGGTGCACGCCGCGAGAGCCTGGAAAACTACATCAAGCGTCTGGAGAAGCTGGAAGAGATTGCTAACTCCTTCCAGGGTGTTGAAAAGTGCTTCGCCATCCAAAGCGGCCGCGAGGTGCGCATTATGGTAAAGCCCGACGATGTAACCGACGAGGGCACCAAGGTGCTTGCCAAGGACATCGCCAAGCGCATCGAAAAAGAACTGGAGTATCCGGGCCAGATTCGCGTGAACGTAATCCGCGAAACCCGCGCCTCGGAATACGCAAAATAAAAAGCAGCAGGGAGCGCCGCATTGCGGGTTACCTTGCCGGCCGGAAGGGTTCATACGAACCCTTCCGGCTTTTTGGTTACCCGGCCATATCGGCCGCTGTGATGTCATGGACGCTTCTGCTCTTATCAGTCCACGATTATTTGCTTATACACAGGTTATGCAAAGCAATTTGCCTTGTAATGTGCAATCTCAGCGTCGCACGACAGGAGAGGACGAAAAACAGCATCGCCCTGCGGACTGCTACACCCGCCTGTGCATGGTTGCATCGTCTGTTTCCCTTATGGTATAATCGTACATAACATGTTGTAAAGCGCCGCATCTCCACATAAGCGCATTATGCGCCGTACAATCACAAAAGCCCAACCTCCCCGCTTGTCGCTTCTCTTGTCCGCTGCGAGGTATCAAAATGGAATATCAACAGCTGCTTGCCCAAAGCGAACCATGGCTGCAATACGCAATTCGTTTACACCTGCTTAACCAGCCCAAAACGGAGCTGGCGGCGCTGCGAGATGAAGCACTGGCCGACGAGAAGCTGCAAAGCTTTTTAACCGACGTAGCCAATTACCACAGCATTCTAGTCAGCAACCATAAAAACGCCGCCCTGCCGATTCATAAACTGTTATTTTTGTTGGATTTGGGGCTGGATACCGGCGTACCCGAGATTCGCGCGGCAGTGGACGCCATCCTCAGCCAGAGGGACGAAAAAGGCGTATACCAGTCCCTGTGCAACTTTCCCGTGCATTTTGGGGGCACAGGCACAGATATGTACAGTTGGTGTCTATGCGATGCACCGCTGCTGCTAAAGGCGCTGGTGATGGCCGGGGTGGACGAATCGCGCATCCTGCCGGGCGTGCAAACCCTGGCCGCACTGGTGCGGGACAACGGTTACCCCTGCGCTGTTACGCCGACACTCGGCAAGTTCCGCGGCCCCGGCCGTAAGGAAGATTGCTGCCCCTACGCAACGCTGCTCATGGCCGATCTGCTTTCGTACCTGCCTGCTTACCGGGATACCCCTGCTGCTCAAAACGCCGTGAACGCACTGCTGACGCTGTGGGAAAACAGTCTTACGCAGCACCCCTATATGTTCTATATGGGCAGGGATTTCCGCAAGCTAAAAGCACCGCCGCTATGGTACGATATTGTCAGCGTTACCGGGGTGCTCAGCCGCTACCCCGCCGCACGCAGCGACCCGCGGTTTGCCGAAATGCTCGCCATCATCCGCGACAAGCAGGATGCAAATGGTATGTTCACCCCCGAATCGGTTTACCTGAAGCTGAAAGCGTGGGATTTCGGGCAGAAAAAAGCGCCGTCTCCCTACCTTACGTATTTGTGTTTCCGAATTTTGCAGCAAGCTAACGCCGTTTAACACCATTTCGCCGCCTCGCAAGCAATGGATAGATCTGTTTCCTTGGCGGTGGTTTTTTACCTTACCCGCAGCACATTTCCGGCTGCGGGAATCGCATCAGCCATACCACATGTTAATATATATTTTCCGTTTACACACGCAGCTAAAAAGGCCCGATTTTTCCCACACAGCCTATCCTTTCCGGTTGTGAAGCGAAACTGCGCTCTTATAGCTATCAAACGTATGTCATTCAATTTATGGGATATTTATTGTGATATATGCAATCATTTCGCACATAACGCCCAAAATTAGCGACATTTTTGCGTAGAGTTCACTAAAACATTCTCGCTATGGAGAGAGGTGAAAGATTTTTTTGAACAAATTTATGATATTCGATTGACATATAAATTATCATGTGCTATTCTTGTCTCAGCGGAACATCGAACAACAAGCGTGCGTTGGTTCGATCAACCGGACAAAAAAATAGGAGGGTTTTCCATGAAAAAACTAGTGGCTCTGTGCCTGACACTTGCAATGGCTTTCACAATGGTGGCTGCCGCCACGGCGGAAACCGTGCAGATCAGCTTGCTGAACAGCAAAGGTGAAATCCAGAGTGCTCTGGAAGAAGTCGCCCAGGTTTACGAGGCGGAAACCGGCGTGAAAGTGGATGTGCTTGCCTGCGGAGCGGGCGAATCACCCTACACCAAAATCACCAGCATGTACAACTCCGGCACCGCGCCGACGCTGGCGATGCTTGACCCCACCGATATCATCGCCCTTGCGGAAGAAAAAGCCGTCGACCTGACCAACGAGGAATGGACGAAAGAATGTGCCTCTTCCTTGATGCTGATCAACGATAAGGTGTATGCTTTCCCCTTCTGCGTGGAAGGCCGCGGGCTGATCTACAACAAGGCTGCCATTGAGGCAACCCTTGGCACGACCTTTGACCCCGCCACCATCAACTCCTACGATGCGCTCAAAGCCCTGCTGGAAAGCTTGCGCGCTGCGGGGATGGAAAACCCCGTTGTCATCTCCAAAGAGGATTGGAGCCTCGGCGCTCACCAGCTTGGTCTGGTGTACGACACGTACGATGGCACCACCGCCGGCTCGGCCATGCTGATTGCCGGTCTGGAAGACGGTTCCATTAAAATCGAGGATGTGGAACGCTTCCAGCAGTTCTTAAACACGCTGGACCTGCTTTTGGAATACAACATCAACAAGGCCGACCCGCTGGGCGCGCTGTACGAGCAGGATCCCATCTTTGTTGCGGATAAGGAAGCAGCCATTTGGTTCAACGGCAACTGGGCATGGCCGAACCTGTACGATGCGGGCGCCACCGAAGCAGACGGCTACGGCTTCCTGCCCTATGTGCTGGGCAACGATACGGCTGATTTTGCCAACAACGGCATGCAGGCCGCGCCTAGCAAGTGCGTTATGATCGACCGTGAACAGGCCAGCGAAGAGCAAATTCAGGCCGCTAAGGATTTCCTGAGTTGGCTGGTGTACAGCGAGAGCGGCCAGAAGGCGCTCACCGACACCTGCAACCTCATCCCCGCCTGCACCAACAACCCCAACCCCGCCACCGATCCGCTGGGTGCGGACATTCAGGCGAAAATGGCCGCCGGTAACACCTTCAGCTCTTCCTTCGTCGCCCCGGGCGACCACTGGAGTGCGCTGGGCGCCGAGATGCAAAAATACATCGCCGGCAAGCAAACCAAGGCTGAACTGGCCGCCGCAATCGACGCATACTGGACCTCCCAGAAATAACACGTAGCAAAAGGGGGTTCCTCGGTCGCTCCGTGGAGCCCCCTTTTTTCACCAAGAGAGCACATGTCCGGCCCGCCACCACGGGGAGACAGAAACGTGTTTTCGGCAGGACAGCGAGAAACGGAGAATTGAAATGCAAAAAGGCAGCCTGGGCAGAACAACCCGCGAGCGGATTCGCAGTTTCAATACCTTTGCGTTACCCGGATTCATTGTATTTTTCGCGGTGGTGATCATTCCATTCATCTACGGCTTGTATTTAACGTTTACCGATTGGAATGGCGTATCCACCCTGAAGAACTTTATCGGCTTTCAAAATTACGCAGCTTTATTTCAAGATAAGGTTTTCTGGACTTCCATGCTCCTTACGCTGCGATATGTGCTGTTTTCGGTCTTACTGGTCAACGCAATTGCGTTTCTGTTCGCCTACCTGCTAACCAGCGGCCTGAAAGGACAAAACTTTTTCCGCGCAGGCTTTTTTACCCCTAACTTGATCGGCGGCGTGGTGCTGGGCTTCATCTGGCAGTTCGTTTTTTCCCGCGTGCTGGTCAATTTTGGCGCGGTATCCGGCATCGGCATCTTTGCCACATCGTGGCTGTCCGACCCGGAGAAGGCGTTTTGGTCTCTGGTTATCGTAACGGTATGGCAGCTTTCCGGCTATATGATGCTCATTTATGTCGCCGGCTTCACCAGCCTTTCTACCGATGTGCTGGAGGCCGCCAGCATCGACGGCGCATCCGGCTTCCGGCGGCTGTGGCATGTCATTTTGCCGCTGATGGTGCCGTCCTTTGTCATCTGCCTGTTTTTAACCCTGTCGCGCGCCTTTATGGTGTACGACGTCAACCTTACCTTAACCGGCGGCGAACCCTACGGCACGACCCGGCTGGTTGCCATGCACGTATATGAAAAAGCGTTTACCTCCCGCCAGTACGGCGTTGGGCAGGCGGAAGCGCTGATGCTGTTTGTGACAGTCGCCGTTATCAGCGGCATACAGGTTTACCTTGGCAAAAAGCGGGAGGTGGAAGCATGAGCCGCAACAAAGCCATCGGCGGGGCGAAGGTACGCGCCGCCCAGGCCAGCCAGATTACCGGTATGGTCATCCTCTTCATTTTGTACATGATGCCGTTTTTACTGGTGTTTGTGAACTCCTTCAAGCAGAAGCGGGATATTATTAAAGCGCCGTTCGCGCTACTGCCCGCAGGCGGCCTGACGCTGGAAAACTACGCCACAGCCTTTGAAAAAATGAGCTTTCTGCGCTCGTTTGGCAACTCGCTGTTCATTACGGGGTTGGCGACGTTGTTTGTCATCCTGCTTTCGGCTATGCTTGCCTATTATATCGTCCGCTCGAAAAACAAGGTGGGCAAGGTGATTTATTCCACCATGATCGCCTCGATGATCATTCCTTTTCAGGCCATCATGATTCCGCTGGTCTCCATCTACGGGGCGCAGCTGAACCTGCTCAACCACCGGCTAACGCTGGTTTTCCTGCATACGGGCTTTGCCATGAGCATGTCCATGTTCATGTACTCCGGTTTTATTAAAAGCAATATCCCCCTGTCGCTGGAGGAGGCGGCCTATCTGGATGGCTGCACCCGCTCGCAAACCTTCTACCGCGTGGTGTTGCCGCTGCTTAAGCCTACCACGGCCACGCTGGTAATATTGAATGTGCTGGCCTTCTGGAACGATTACCTGCTGCCTTCGCTGGTACTGGGTAAAAAGGAGCTGTACACCCTGCCGCTTTCCACCTACCTGTTTTATGGCACCTACTCGGCAGCCTACGGCAACATCATGGCCGGGCTGATGCTCACGGTAGCGCCCATCGTCATTTTGTACCTGTTCCTGCAACGGCAGATCATCAGCGGCGTAGTAGCTGGAGCCGTCAAGAGCTGACAGCCCTTTGCCGGGTATATTCCCCTGCCCACGCTTGCCATAACCGCTGTTTGCCGAGGCTTTGCATACCCTGCGGCGCATACGCAAAACAGGCGGCTTACGCCCCTTTTGCCAACGCATGCCGCGCACAAGCAGCCCCGCAACGCCATACGAAAATGAGGGATATCACAAATGGTCAACAAGATCATGCTCATCACCTATGCCGACAGTCTCGGCGGCGATCTGCCCGCGCTTGAGCAAACCCTACACCGGCATTTTCACGGCGCGGTCGGCAGCGTACACATCCTGCCGTTCTTCCCTTCCAGCGCCGACCGTGGTTTTGCGCCCCTTAGGTACGATCAGGTCGATCCCGCTTTCGGCTCCTTTTCGGATATAGAGGCTCTGCGTGATGATTATGCCCTGATGTTCGATTTTATGGTCAACCATATTTCCGCCCATTCCCCGTATTATCTGGATTATTTGCAGCACAAGGATGCCTCCCCTTACCGGGACTTTTTCATCCGCTATTCCGATTTTTGGGCAGGCGGCGCGCCCACACAGGCGCAGATGGATAAAATCTACAAGCGCAAACCCCGCCAGCCCTATGTGGAAGCGCATTTTGCGGACGGCACAGCCGAAAAAGTGTGGTGCACCTTCGGCGATGAGCAGATCGATCTGGATGTAAGCAAACCCGCCACCCGCGACTTTATCCGCCAGACGTTGGAGGGGATGTGCGCGCGGGGCGCATCGCTGATTCGGCTGGATGCCTTTGCCTATACCGTGAAAAAGGCGGATACAAGCTGCTTTTTTGTAGAGCCTGAGGTATGGGAGCTGCTTGGCTGGATCCGGGATATTGCAACCGCGCACGGCGTAACCATACTGCCGGAAATCCACGAGCATTACACCATCCAGATGAAGCTAGCCCAACACGGCTACTGGATTTACGATTTTGCCCTGCCTGTGCTAACGCTGCACGCCCTGTACGCACACGACGGCCAATACCTGCAAAGTTGGCTGCTCCGCTCGCCCAAAAAGCAGTTTACAACGCTGGATACCCACGACGGCATCGGCATTGTGGACGTAAAGGATTTGCTGCCGGAAGAGCAGATTGCCTTTACCAAAGAGCGTATGTACGAAAAGGGAGCGAACGTAAAGAAAGTCTATAATTCCGCGGCCTACAACAATTTGGATATTTACCAGATGAACACCACCTACTACTCCGCGCTGGGTAACAACGACGCAATGTATCTGGCGGCGCGCGCGGTGCAGTTTTTTGCCCGCGGAATCCCGCAGGTGTATTACGTAGGTCTACTGGCCGGGCAAAACGACGTTGCCCTGATGGAAGAAACCAAAAACGGCCGCAACATCAACCGCCACGCCTACACGCAGGCCGAAATCGAGCAGCAGGTACAGCGCCCGGTGGTGCAGGAATTGCTTACGCTGATGCGCCTGCGCAACACGCATCCAGCCTTTGCCGTGGAAGGGGAACTGGAAGCCTCGCTGGGCCAGCCGGACAAACTTACCATCAAACGCATCTACAAAGAGCATTGGGCCGTGCTGGCCGTAAACCTAACCGACTATTCGTACCAGATTATCCATTCATGAAGGATTCCCCGTCCCGGCAGCGAATGAAAAATGGAATCGCTCTGTATGCGTACCGCAACGGGAGCGGCAGGGCATAAATTCAATCGGTGCCCTCAAGGTAAACGGAGGAGCGAATGGCAATGATCAGTACAGACGAACAGCGGGCGTTTGACCGCCCAGCCGTTCATTTTACACCGCAATACGGATGGATGAACGACCCCAACGGTCTGGTTTACGCAAACGGGTTGTGGCATTTGTATTTTCAGCACAACCCCAACGGCAGCACGTGGGACAATATCGGCTGGGGGCACGCCATCAGCCGGGATTTATGCACCTGGCAGCAACAGGAGGATGTGCTATACCCCGATGCGGACGGTATGGCGTTTTCCGGCAGTGCCATCGTGAACCGGCAGGGGCTGCTTGCGCTGCCGGAAACAGCGCTGCTGTATTTTTTCACTGCGGCGGGGCACACCACGCCCGAAAGCATGGAAAAAGAGTATGTGCAAAAAACGGCGTACAGCACGGACGACGGCCAAACGCTGACGCTGCTGCCAAAGCTGACGCTGCCTGCGCTGGAAAGCGAGAACCGCGACCCCAAGGTATTCTGGCACGAGCCCAGCAGGGCTTATATTATGTGCCTGTGGCTGATGAACGATGAATTCGGCATTTTACGCAGTAAAGACCTACAAAGCTGGTCGCTGAGCCAGCGGCTATCGCTGCCCGGCGGGTTTGAGTGCCCCGATCTGTTCACCCTTGCGGTGGATGGGGAGAAAGACCCGGTCTGGGTATTTTGGACGGCAAGCGGCCTGTGGTTCTCCGGGTCGTTTGACGGCTATACGTTCCAGCCCGACGGCGAAACCGGGTGTGCATACCGCACCGCGCTGCCCTACGCGGCGCAGAGCTTCGCCAACATACCGGGGCGCGTTATCTCCATACCATGGCTGCGCTGCCAAAACCGGGGGTACGACTACACCGGCGCTATGGGATTGCCCCGGGAGTTTAGCCTTACCCGGCGGGAAGGCCGGCTGTTGCTGCGCCAGCGTCTCGCGCGCGAGGTGGAAGCCCGCTTCCGCCCGGTACCCGAAAGCGAAACGCCTGTGATGCCCGATTGCGGAGCCTTGTGGATACGCACGACGCTGCAATCGCCGGGCGACGTTACATGGCAGATTGGCGATTGCGCCCTGCGCTATATACAGGCGGAAGGCACGCTGTATGCGGGAGACGAACGCATAGCGCTGGAACCGGGGCTGACGGATTTCTCCCTCCTTTTGGATGGTACACTGCTGGAAATCACCAGCGATAACGATACCCTTTATGCGGTGGTCGATCTGCCGCAGCGCCCTGCTCGTACACCGGTGCAGGTACGCACGAAGCAAGCGGCGGAGAATCGTTTTTGGGTGACGGAGTAAATAGAAAGGCGGAAACGTAATGACGACGCTAAAGGATGTAGCCAGGGAATCCGGACTTGCCATCGGCACCGTTTCCCGCGTGCTTAACAACCGAGGGTACATCAGCGAAAGCACACGCAAGCGCGTGTATGAGGTGATGGAGCGTCTGCATTACCAGCCCAACGAGGTCGCCCGTTCCCTGATCCGCCAATCCTCCAATATACTGGGCGTAATCGTGCCCCACATCCGCCATCCATACTTTGCGGAGCTGATCAGCAATCTGGAGTCGGCAGCCGCCAAGCAGAAGCTGAAAATTATGCTGTACAATACGCAAGACAAGCCGGAGAAGTTTTCCGAATATCTGGACCTGTGCGCCTCCAACCGGGTCGCGGGCATTATTTTGTGCAGCGGCACCATATCCGCCCAGAGCTTCATCAGCTCGCACATCCCGGTCGTCACCATTGAGCGCTATTTGGAAAACGGCACCGCATCCGTGGAGTGCGACAACGTGCAGGGCGGGCGGTTGGCCGCACGGGAATTGATCGACTGCGGCTGCCGCAAGCTTTTGCACATCAGCGGTGTTTTAGAAGTGAAAATGCCCGCCGACGACCGCTGCGCCGGGTTCGTGGAAGCCTGCGACTATGCGGGCGTGAAGCATGTTGTGGTGTCCACCAACGAGCGGGAATATAACAACATGGAATACCGCGATTTTTTGCGGAGTACCCTGACCCAGCACCCCGATGTGGACGGCATTTTTGCCAGCAGCGACCTGATTGCCGCGCAAATTTTGCAGGTGTGCGCGCAGCTGGGCATCGCCGTGCCACAACAGTTGAAGCTGGTGGGCTATGACGATGTAAACATCTC
Organism: Candidatus Limiplasma sp.; assembly: GCA_963675655.1. Taxonomy (GTDB): domain Bacteria; phylum Bacillota; class Clostridia; order Christensenellales; family Aristaeellaceae; genus CAXXOK01. The sequence continues at coordinate 1,515,947 of OY776489.1, read as the reverse complement.
CCGGCTCACCACCCCCACCATTACCACCGTCCACCAGCCGGTACGGGAGATGGCACGCGCCGCCATTACCCTGGTGCAAAACGCCATCGACGGAGAACTCGTCGCCAACCGCACGGTGCTGCCCGTATCGCTAATACAGCGAGGCAGCACGCGCCCGGACGCGGACGCGTAACCTACGGGCGGCTGACCGGAGCGTTATACCGGATGCGCTGTAAAGAGAATAAGAAACGCTTTCCCCGCTAGTGTGGGGAAAGCGTTTTTAATTTGTTGGCACAGCAGGCGCGGTGTTACAGCGCCAGACGGTAAATCGCCGTTACATCCTCCCGCGAAAGCCGCATAAAGCCGGGTAGCGGCTCGGCTTCCGCCTCGAACAGGTGGGAAACCAGCTGGGGGATGTCCTCTTCCTTCGCGCCGATTTCGGCAAAGGTGGCGGGCATGCCGATGGCGGTGAGGAAGGCGCGGAACCGGGCAATACCCTCCGCCGCGGTGATTTCGGGATGCGCAAAGTTCATATCGCACCCCCACACACGTACCGCAAACTGGGCAAAACGGTTCACATCGTGGGTCATCACATGTTTCATCCACGAAGGCATAATGACCGCAAGACCCGCGCCGTGCGCCACGTCGTACAGGGCGGAAAGCTCGTGTTCAATGCGGTGGCTGTTCCAGTCCTGGGCGCGGCCTACGCCCACAATGTTGTTGTGCGCCACCATGCCCGCCCACATAATGTTGGCGCGCGCCTGATAATCGCGCAGGTTATGGATTACCTTGGGTGCTTCCTCGATCACAGCCTTAAGCACGCCTTCGCAAAGGCGGTCGGTGGTTTCCACATCGGGGGTATTGGTAAAATACCGCTCGCACACATGCGCCATAATGTCCGTAATACCACACGCCGTCTGGTAGGCGGGTAGCGACTGGGTCGATTCGGGATTTAAAATGGAAAATTTCGGCCGCATGGCTTCGCCTGTCGCACCGCGCTTGAACATGCCCTCCTCATGGGTGATTACGGAATCGGGCGAGCCTTCGCTGCCCGCAGCCGCGATGGTTAGCACCGTGCCGACCGGCAAGGCTTCGTCCACCGTTTTGCCGGTGCTGTAATAATCCCAAAAATCCCCGTCGTAGGGCACGCCCGCGGCAATGGCCTTGGCAGAATCGATGGCGCTGCCGCCGCCGACGGCGAGAATAAAGTCAATCCCCTCCCTACGGCACAAGGCAATGCCTTCGTACACCAGCCCGCTGCGGGGGTTGGGCTGCACGCCGGGCAGCTCCACAAAGGGCACCTGCTCTGCCCGGAGCGATGCGACCACCCGGTCGTATACCCCATTGCGTTTCACAGAGCCGCCGCCGTAATGCAGTAGCACCTTGTGGCCGCCAAAGCGTTTTACCAGCTCGCCGATGCTTTGTTCGCTGTCTTTGCCAAAGCAGAAATACGTAGGCGCATAAAAACGAAAATCCTCCATACCAGTTCCTTTCCGCCTACGCAAAAAAGCGCGGGCTATCGCGTATGATTCCTCTTTTTTCCAGTATACCGCATCCTAAGCGCTCCTTGTCAAGGCCGGAGGATGATTTTTTCCACGCCCGGCGGCGTTTTTACACGCCGTGTTTTACGCGGTCGCGCTCTTCGGCGCGCTTGCCGTTGTTAAAGCGATCCAGCGTCCCCACCAGATACCCGGTAATCCGGCGGATGCGGTGGAAGGGCTGGGCGGCAAAGGCGTAATGCAACTCTACTTCGTCGCCGTCTACCTTCATATCAATATGCTTGGGCTCCCGTCCGTATTTATTTGTCGCGCGGGCAATGTAGGCGTCAATCTCGCTTTGTTCCATGTGGCCGCCGGTTACCTGTACAGTGCAAGGCATCACAATCGCTCCTTTTATATAAGATTTATATTTGACATACCCAACATTTAGCGATTGAAAACACCTTTTCTACCATAGAGAGTGTTTTTATAAAACCTTATCTTGCAGGTAAACGGTAAGCCCGTTTCAAAATACAAAGTGCCAAGAAACAAGCAAGGGGTACAAGTGCAGCCTGCTTAAACGGATCAAGAGCCCAAGAAGCAAGAGCAAGGGGGCGAGTTTTCCACATAAGAATTTCCAGATGCAGCTTATTGAAAAAGCAGATGCCAGAAAACAAGAGTGGCAAGGGAATGCGCTGACAAGCCTGTATATAATTTCCCCAACGATCCCGCTGTTGATAACGCAGATGGGTTTTCACAGCGCTCCCCCGTTCCACCTGTCGTTGGCAATACAGATGGGTCTTTTTAGCAAGCCAACGCCCCATTCCCAACGGGAACGGGGCGTGTACTATATTCATGTAAAGGAAGCGTTACAAGGTGACTGTCAGCTCGTTTTCCGCAAGCAGCTCGGCCTCGCGGATTACGCCCACGGGATGTACCCTGCCGTTGAGCGTAAGCCCGCGCACGCCGCTTTCCCGGTGCGCCGCGTTATCCACGGTGATCAAGATGGTTTTGCCGCGAAATACCTTGCGCATGGTAAAGCCGTCCCATTCTGCCGGAATCGAAGGGGATACCAGCAGCCCTTCCGGCGTGGGGCGCAACCCGAGGATGCCCTCCACGCAGCCGACCATAACCGTCGTCGCTGTGCCGGTAAGCCAGTGCACGTGTGCGCGCCCCAGATTGGGGCTTTCCGCGCCCTCGATAAACTGGCCGTGCACATACGGCTCAATCACGCGCAGATCGGCGCAGTCGTTAAAGCTGGCGGGCGAAGATTCGGTAAAGTAGGCAAAAGCGCGCTCGCCGTGCCCCTGCAGTGCCTCGGCCAGTATCGCCCAGCCCTGCGGCTGGCAGAAGATACCGCCATTTTCCTTGGTGCCGGGGTTAAACAGCAGCATCCGCGCGCCATCGAACGCCTCGTAGCGGTAGGAGGGGTGCATCACCTGCAAGCCGCAGGGGGTGTTGAGCAGGTCGTGCGCCGTTTGCAAAATCGTATCGGCCTGCGCCCCCGTCGCCCCGCCGCTGATGACCGCCCAGCTTTGCGGATTGAGCCACATAGAGGCTTCCGCGTCGGCTTTGCTGCCGATCACCGCGCCGTTTTCAGCAAACCCGCGTACAAAGCGGTCGTCCTCAAAGCATTCGCTGTTGAGCACGGTAAGCAGTTTTTCGCTTTCCGTTTGCAGGTAGGCGCAGTACGCCGCATCGCCCGTGTCCAGCTCCATCAGCAGCCGCATAGCGTAATACAGCTGGAAAGCGACAAACGTGCTTTCCCCCTTTTCCCCCAGCCGCAGGCAATCGTTCCAGTCGGCGTGCAGCCCGGCGGGCATTCCGTGGGGGCCAAGGTGCGTCATGCTAAACTGAATAGCGCGCCGCAAGTGATCCAGCACGGTGCCTTCCTCGCGATCGGCATAGGGAATAACCTGCGTAAGGTAGCCTATATCGCCGGTTTCGGCGATGTACTTGTACACCGTCGGGAACAGCCACAGCGCATCGTCCGCGCGGTAATGCGGGTGTCCCGTTTCCTTTACATAGCTTTCCTGCTCCGGGGTATCCTCATGGCCGGGGTTGTGGGTGTATTTCACCAGCGGCAGCCCCGCGCCATGGTGCACCTGCGCCGAAAGCATAAAGGTAATGCGCTGCTTGGCCAGCGCCGGGTCCAGATGGATAATACCCTGTATATCCTGCACGGTATCGCGGTAACCGAAGCCGTTGCGCTGCCCGCAGTAGGTAAGCGAGGCCGCGCGGCTCCACACCACGGTGGTAAAGCATTGGAAAGCGTTCCAAGTATTGACCATGGCGTTAAAGTGCTCATCCGGGGTTTGTACATGCAGATGGCTTAGCTTGCCGTGCCAGTAGGTTTGCAGCGCGGTAAGCTCTTTTGCCGTAGTCTCTTCCGGCGCGGCGGCGTAGGCATCCAGCAAGGCGCGCGCCTGCGCCTGCGTCTTTTGCCCCAGCAAAAACACCAGCGTGCGCTTTTCCCCGGGCGCAAGCGTCAGGGCTGCGCGCAGCGCGCCGCAGGGATTGCCGTTGTAGCACTGGCTGCCGTCGCAGCGCCCTTCCACGACCGCCTTGGGCGCGTCAAACCGGCTGCGGCCGAGGAACCCTTCGCGGCTGCCGGTACAGTCGGCCACCTTCGCCCCGGCCAGCCCGAAGAAACGCTCCCGCCCGTTGGTGCCGTCCTCACGGCGCTCCCAATACTCGTTGCTGTGGTGCAGTATATAATCGCCGCAGTCCTCAGTGCGGCTGATGAATTGCGTATATTGTAAATTCACCAAATCCTGCTCGTAATTGTTGTCGTTGGTAAACTCGCAATAACCGTATGCCGACAGGGTGCGCGGCGTGTCGCCCACGTTTTCCACCGTCAGCCGCCACACCTCGTGCTCCGCATCCATGGGTACGTAATACAACGCCTGCGTGCAAATGCCCGCGTACTCGCTTTCAAACGCGGTATACGCCGTGCCGTGGCGGCACACCGTATGGTATTGTGCAAGCGGCTTGGCGACGGGCTTCCACGTGGCCGACCAGTAATCCCCGCTTGCCTCATCGCGCAGGTACAGGTAGCGCCCCGGCTCGTCAAACTGGTTGAAGGTGTAGCGCAGGATGCGCCCGGCCGCGCCGGATTTAACAAAGCTGTACCCGCCCGCGTTGACCGAGATAATCGCGCCGTACGCCGGACTGCCCAGGTAATTCGCCCACGGTGCGGGCGTATCGGGACGGGTGATAACGTATTCGCGTTTTTGCTCGTCGAAATAGCCGTATTGCATGGTATTCCTCCCAATGAAAACGTTTTCGTTCCCGAATAAAAAAACACAGCGTTCTTTATGCGGGCTTGTTGGGGCTATCTTAGCATAATCCATCCGCCTTGGCAAGCCGGGCAGCGTGTCCTTACCGGTGCGCACCCCGCCCGCCTCCTGCGCGCTGTTTTTCCGGCGTAAATAACGCAGCCGCCAAAACCTTGATGCCGCATCCGGGCTGTTTGATACTATTTTACACATCCTTTACCCGCTTTTTCCCCAAACCGCGCTACCCGCGAAAGTACAATCGTTTCCGCGCTTGACAGCTTCCATTTTTCCATTGTACAATATTTTGTTTGGACACCTATTTTACCCACCGAAGCGGAGGCAACAATCGGCATGACCCAATTATCCACCACCCAAATTCATCAGGCGCAGATCGAGCAGCGCCGTACGTTCGCCATCATCAGCCATCCTGATGCGGGCAAAACCACCCTTACCGAAAAGCTGCTGCTCTACAGCGGCGCTATACGGCAGGCCGGCAGCGTTAAGGCCCGCAAGGCCGAACGTCACGCCACCAGCGACTGGATGGATATTGAGAAGCAGCGCGGCATCAGCGTTACCTCCAGTGCAATGCAGTTCAGCTATAACGGCTTCAAAATCAACATACTGGATACTCCGGGCCATCAGGATTTCAGCGAGGATACGTACCGCGTGCTGGTCGCCGCGGACGCAGCCGTGATGCTCATCGACGCGGCCAAGGGCGTAGAAGCCCAGACCATCAAACTGTTTAAAGTTTGCCGTATGCGCGGCATCCCCATTTTTACGTTCGTCAATAAAATGGACCGCGCGGCCAAAGACCCCTTTTCCCTGATGGAGGACATCGAAAACGTGCTGGGCATTCGCACCTGTCCCATGAACTGGCCCATCGGCGTGGATGGGGATTTTCAGGGCGTGTACCTGCGCGATTCCGGTGAAATCAACCTGTTCAGCGGAGGCGAGCATGGTTCGCGCCGCGCCGAAGAAACGTTGATTCCGCTGGATTCCCCCGATGCGGAAAAGCAGGTGGCGGGTCATTACCTAAGCCGCCTTAAGGACGAGATTGAGCTATTGGACGTGGCGGGCGACCCATTTGACCGGCAGGCGGTGCTCAGCGGGCAGCTTACGCCCATGTTCTTCGGTTCGGCCATTACCAACTTCGGCGTGGAGCCGTTTTTGGAATCGTTTTTAGATATTACGCCCCCGCCGCTCTCCCGCAAGAGCGATCTGGGCGAGGTGACCCCGCAGAGCGATTTTTTCAGCGGTTTCGTGTTCAAGATACAGGCGAACATGAACCCCGCGCACCGCGACCGGCTGGCGTTTATCCGCGTGGTATCCGGCGAGTTTAAAAAGGACATGAACGTGTGGCTGAGCGGGGATGAGAAAAACATTCAGCTCAAGCAGCCCCAGCAGTTTATGGCCAACGAGCGCGAAGCCGTGCAAACCGCCTATGCGGGCGACATTGTCGGGCTTTTTGACCCCGGGTTTTTCCACTTGGGCGATACGCTTTCCGATGGGCCCAAGCTGCACTTCAGCTCTATACCGGTGTTTGCGCCGGAGCATTTTGCCCGCATCCGCCCGGAGGACAGCATGAAGCGTAAGCAGTTTTTAAAGGGCGTTACCCAGCTGGCCGAAGAAGGCGCCATACAGCTGTTTAACCGCAACGAGACCGGGTTTGAGGAGCTGCTTTGCGGCGTGGTGGGTATGCTGCAGTTTGATGTGCTCACCCACCGGCTGAACGCGGAATACGGCGTAAACATGTTGATGGATACGCTCTCCTTCCGCTTTGTGCGCTGGGTTACGGGTAGCTCCGTGCCGGTAGATAAGCTCAAGCTCACCTCCACCAGCGGCCGTGCCAAGGACGGCGACGGACGCGACGTGCTGCTGTTTGAAAACGAATGGTCCATCCGCCTGGCGACGGAAAACAACGAGGGCCTCACCCTCGCCGAAACCGCCAGCCGTGTGGTGTACGAGTAAGCAACACGCTTACGCAAACCCCGTTTGGGGAAAAAGAAAGGAAGTATGAATCGAATGATTCGTAACGATATCCGTAACATTGCCATTATTGCCCACGTTGACCACGGCAAGACCACGCTGGTGGATAAAATGCTCAAGCAGGGCGGCGCGTACCGCGAAAACCAGCAGGTGGTCGACCGCGTAATGGACTCCAACGATATTGAGCGTGAGCGCGGTATTACCATTTTGGCCAAGAACACCGCCGTACATTACAACAATACCAAAATTAACATTGTGGATACACCGGGTCACGCCGATTTCGGCGGCGAGGTGGAGCGCGTGCTGAAAATGGTGGACGGCGTTTTACTGCTGGTGGACAGCTTTGAAGGCCCCATGCCGCAAACCCGTTTCGTGCTCCAAAAGGCGCTGAACCTTAAACTGCCCGTCATCGTCGTGATTAACAAAATGGATCGTCCGGACGCCCGCTGCGACGAAGTAGTGGACGAGGTGCTGGATTTGTTTATCGATCTGGGCGCGGACGAAACGGCGCTGGATCGCCCCATTGTGTATGCCTCCGCCCGCGAAGGCACCGCCACGCTGGATATGGATCAGCCGGGCGATGATCTGGTGCCGCTGTTTGAAACCATTCTGGATCACATTCCCGCGCCCGAAGGCGATATGGAAGGCCCCGCACAGGTGCTGGTATCCACGATCGACTATAACGAGTACGTAGGGCGCATCGGTATTGGCCGCATCAACCGCGGCACACTTGCCACCAACATGAGCGTGGTGAAAACCAACAACAACACCAAGGCCGTCAGCCAGCCGCTGCGCCTGACGAGCCTGTTCACCTTTGACGGCCTCAAACGCGTGCCTGCCGAAAGCGCCTCCATGGGCGACATCGTCGCCATGAGCGGTCTGGAAGATATCCAGATCGGCGATACGGTGTGCGACCCGCTGGCGGTGGAAGCCCTGCCGTTTGTCAGCATTACCGAGCCGACTGTGACCATGACCTTTAGCGTCAACAACAGCCCCTTTGCCGGGCGCGAGGGCGACTATGTAACCAGCCGCCACCTGCGTGCCCGCCTGATGAAAGAGCTGCAAACCGACGTAAGCCTGCGCGTGAACGAAACCGACAGCCCCGACGCCTTCGAGGTGCGCGGCCGCGGCGAGTTGCACCTGAGCATTCTTATTGAAAACATGCGCCGTCAGGGCTACGAATTCCAGGTAAGCAAACCGCAGGTTATCTACCGCGAAATCGAAGGCAAAAAGTACGAGCCGGTCGAGCGCATGGTTGCGGACGTACCGCAAGCTTACGCAGGTGCGGTGATCGAAAAAATCGGCCGCCGCCGCGGCACGCTGGAAAGCATGCACGGGCTGGAACGCGTACGGCTGGAGTTTCTCATTCCCTCGCGCGGGCTGTTCGGTTACCGCAGCGAATTTATGACCGATACGCGCGGCGAAGGCATCATGAGCGCCGTGTTCGAGCGTTACGAACCCGTGAAGGGCGATATTCCCCACCGCAACGTGGGCGCGCTGGTCTGCTTTGAAAACGGCGAGGCCACCAGCTACGGCCTGTTTAACACGCAGGAGCGCGGCACGCTGTTCATCACCCCGCAGACCCCCGTATACAAGGGCATGATCTGCGGCCAGAACGCCCGGCCGGACGATCTGGTGGTAAACGTATGCAAGCAAAAGCATGTAACCAACATGCGCAACGCCAGCTCCAGCGAGGATAGCCTTCGGTTGGTGGGCATACACCCCATGACGCTGGAAGAATGTCTGGAATTTATTGACGATGACGAGCTTTTGGAGGTCACCCCCAAGAACCTGCGTATGCGCAAGCGCGAATTGAGCCATCAGGATCGCGCCCGCGCCGCCGCCCGCGCCAGAACCGAATAAATTCGCGCCGCCTGGCAGGGATTTGCCAAAGATAACCGTTGTACAGTTGTATGTCGCCCTATGCGATAAAGGAGGTTTTCCCATGAAGCGATCCATCTGGTCCCGTTCCTTCGCAGTTCTGCTGGCGTTATGCCTATTTGCGTTGCCTGCCGCGTCTTTGGCGGATACGTATTTACCCGATGGCGAAGTAACCCATACGGATTTTTCGCTGGGCCTGTCGCTGCACGCGGACGGTTTTCCCGCCGGCAGCAGCGCACACCTGACGGACTGGGAGACCTTTTTGCAAAAGCTGAGCATAAGCGGCGCCATGGATTCGCTGGCGATGTTCACGCCTAACAGCCGTGTGTACCTGAATGGCGCTGTGAACCTGAACGGCGAAGAACAAATACCGTTCGTGTACGACGGCTATCACAGCTACCGCTACCTTTCCTCCCCCGCCTTTAACGACGAGACGCTGTACTTCCAGATGCACAATTTTCTGGAGTTCATGCTCAAGCCGTACTACTATATGGAACTGCCCACGCAGTACCTGGCACTGCTGATGTACCCCGACGCAGCCTACTGGATCGGCGACAGCTATTACACCCCTGTGGTGGAAACGCTGGAAAACGCCAAGGCCGAGGCGCTGGCAAGCGCGGCGGCTGCCGCCTCCGCAGCCGCGGACAGCACTGCCGGTATCGCAGATGGCCAAACCGCCGCGGATGCCGATACGGCAGCCAATGATTCCAGCACCACAATCATCGGCGGCGCGGACGGCCCCACCAGCATTTTTATTGCCAATGGCGAGCAGCCTGACGGCAGCATCACCTACACCGTCCCCTATGCAGATTTATACGAGCTGAGCGAAACGCTGGATTTGATCGTCAACGACGATAACGATCTGTATCGCGCTTACTTTTTCTTCACCTGCCTGCTGACCGATCTGTACGCCAGCGATATGACGCTGGACATGCTGGGCAATCTGGAAAACGAGCTGGAAGCGGCCGATCCGGACGAGCTGGATATGGTCGTTACCCAGAGCGCAGAGGGCATGACCGTTTCCATCGGCGATCAGGTGCTGTTTGAAAAGCATGTGGACGGCGACGCCACCGCCTTTACCCTTACCCTGCCGACCTCCGAAGGTTACACCGTCACATTTGATTATGCCTGGACGCCGCAGGATGTGGGCGCGGCGCTTTCGGCCGTACTAACCGTAGCGCTGGACGGCGAGGACGCAATCGTCCTGACAGCCGCGGGCGTAGGCATGCCCTGCGAGGGCGACCTCGGCGGTGAGGGCAACCTGACCCTGACTGCCTCCGGTTATACCTTTACGCAGGAAGTACAGCCCCTGATGTTTGCTTTTAACTGGACGCGCGACGCGGCCGAGAAGCCTTACACGCTGGATTTGCATGTAGATTGGATTCACCCCGAAACAATGCTTCCCGCGCTTTCGCTGGATTTCAGCGGCACGCTTTCCACCGTGGATAAGAGCGTGTTTACAGAAGGCAGCTACGAGCAAAACGATTTCTTCAACCTCAACGAGACGTTCCTGGAGGAATACAAGGCGCGGCTGATGCCCACAATGATCCTGAAATTAGCGCCTATCGTGCTGGAAATGCCTGCGGGCGTCATCAACGATATTTATCAATTTGCCTATGATACGGACATCCTTGTCTCCTTTATGGAATAGTCCGGCGCGCTGACCGCGGCCCAAATATAGGTTTATACGGCGTTTGCGTTGCCGTTTCGCAACTTTTACGGTATACTGTATCTGGTTGCCGGGAGGTGAACGTATGACGGACGCAGCTTTGGAAAAAGGAAGCTCCAACCCGCTGTATCAACAACTGATGCGGCACTTAAAAGATGATATTGTGGCGGGCGTGTATCCCGCCGGCGGACGCATACCCAGCGAGCAGACGCTTTGCCAGACATACGGCGTAAGCCGGGTGACTGTACGCAAGGCTTTGTTGGATCTGGTGCAGGAAGGGCTGCTGGTGCGCAGACAGGGCAAAGGCACCTATGTAGCCAGTGCGCGCTTAACGCGTGATCTGGGTCACATTACCAGCTTTTCGGACGCTTGTACGGCCATGGGGCGCAGCGCCGCCAGCCGTATAATCGATTGCCGCCGCGAACCCGCCGCGCCGGAGGACCGTAAGCGGCTGAACCTTGGCGAGAATGAGCAGATCATTGAAATCTGCCGTCTGCGCCTGTGCGATGACGAGCCGGTAATGCTGGAGTATAACCGCTACCCCACCTCGCTCTCCTTTTTGGAGTACGAAACGCTAACCGGGTCGCTGTATGGGCTTTTGCAGGCGCACGGGTTAATCCCCAGCCGCGCGATACACGATATATCGCTGGGGCACAGCACGCCCGCCGTCAGCCGTTATCTGGGCACTGCGCCCGGTGAGGCGCTGCTCTTGCTGGATGAAATTGTGTTCGACCAGCACGACAGGCCCCTGCACACCAGCCGGCAATGGATTCGCGGTGATAAATTCACCTTCCGTATATAAGCGTACATAAGCCCGTTTCCGTCCGCAGGCGCGGACGTTCTTGCATTGGCTTATACCGGAAAATTGGCCTTGCTCCCTTACCCCCAAAGACGCTTAGCAAAACAGCGTCACGCCGGCTAAACCCTTTTGCACGCACCTTTGTACTTTACGATACGACCATATGAAAGAGGAGATTCCCCCTGGAAACAGCGAAATTCGCTTTATTTGTAGACCTGGAAAACTGCGGCGCCAAGGTATCCACCCTACTCAACGTTCTTGAAAAGGTAAAAATCCGCGGCGACATCCTGCTGGGTAAGGTATACGGCTATACCGACCAGTACAGCGACTTAAAAGAGGTGCTGCTCAGCAACACCTTTACCGTCGTACCCAGCCTGCGCTACGGCATCAGCCAGAAAAACAACGCCGATATTCTGCTGGTGATCGACGCGCTGGAGGTAGCCTACACCAATCCGCTCATCAACAGCTTTTGCATCGTGTCCGGCGACAGCGATTACACCCCGCTGGTTGGCCGGCTGAAAAGCATGGGCAAGTTTGTGCTGGGCATCAGCCGCAGCGAAGCCGCCAGCAACATATTTATCAACGCCTGCAACGAGTTTCAATTTCTGGAAAACGTCAGCGGCCGCGCCCGGAAACCGGAAAGCAAAAAGAAATCCGCAGCCGCCGATAAAGAGCCGCTGGACGAGCAGGAACTGAATAAACTGATTGAAAACATTTTGGATGAGCAAACCGATAAGGATGAGCTGTACGCCAGCGAGCTCAAAGGCATCCTTTTGCGCCTGCGCCCGGACTTTAACGAAAAGGCGTTTGGCTGCACCACGTTTTTAAAGCTTCTGGATAAGCTGATGAAAAAGTATGGCAACCTGCGCATCCGCAACGATAACTTCAACATCATGGTATCGCTGGGCACGCCCGCTAAAGAGCCCACTGCCCCCAAGATTACCAAAGACAACTGGAAGGATGCCTTCCGCGAGCAATTGCAGCGCTATAAAGAAGATGGGTTTGACCGTATCAACCCCAGCATTCTCAAAGCGGACATCCAGTCCTCCTACCCGGATTTTGCCGAGCGTGCGCTGGGCTATAAGCGTTTCAGCGATGTGCTCAAAGCGCTGGAGAAGGATGGACTTTTGCAGGTGGAAATGGACGACCAGAAAACCATGCTCATCAAAGTTCCCTAACGGTCACTTTGGGGGTAGGGCGATCCCTTCTCCGGTCGGTTTGATCCGCGTGCAGGAAACTGCCGTTTCCTGCGCTGGTTAACCCTTTCCCCTTCAGGCAGCTCACGGCCAAGCCGTAGCGCCCGCGAGGCACACGCGCCTTCCGGTGCCGCCCTTTCCCCAGCCCGCGCCTGTGGGCGCGGGACGATTTGGCTCGGTGATCTGCTTGCATCCGTTTCACTGTAAATTAGTTATTTTATCATTGCGAAAGGGGATCCTCCCGATGCCAAGCGATTTTGCCCGCGTCGCCGCTGCAAGCCTGCCGGTTCATTTGGGCGATGTGCAAAAGAATATTGTCGAAATCCGCCAAAGGATGAACGCCTTGCAGGCGCAGGGTGTACAGGTGGCGGTTTTCCCGGAATTATGCCTTACCGGCTATACCCTGGGCGATCTGCTGGCGCACGAGCCGGTACAGCGCGCCGCGTTTGCCGCGCTGAAAACCCTCGCCGCCGAAACCGGGGATATGGCCGTCATCGTCGGTCTGCCCATCAACCAGCGCAGCCGGCTTTTTAACTGCGCAGCGGTATTGCAGGGCGGCAAGGTGCAGGGCATCGTACCCAAGCTGTACCTGCCCAACGGCAACGAATTTTACGAAACGCGCTGGTTCGTCTGCGGCACGCAGGCCGATCCAGTGCTCAATCAAGACGGGGTGCATTGCCCTTTCGCGCCCGATTTGCTGTTTGAAACCGGCGGCTTCAGCTTCGCTGTGGAAATTTGTGAGGATTTATGGACGCCCATCCCCCCCAGCTGCCGCTACGCGGTAGAAGGGGCGGACGTGATAGTCAATCCCAGCGCCAGCAACGCGCTGGTCACCAAACACACCTACCGCCGCCAGCTGCTTAGCCAGCAAAGCGGGCGGTTATACGCCGGATATGCCTACGCGGGCGCGGGCTTTGGCGAAAGCACCAGTGATCTGGTGTTCTGCGGCTATACCGGCGTGTTTGAAAACGGCCGCGCACTGGCCGAGGGCAAGCGCTTCACCCTAACGGGCGACAGCGCCGTAGCGGATATCGATGTGCAGCGCCTGCGCTACCAACGCCAGCGCAACGGCAGCTTCCACCAGGTGGAACGTACACCCAAGCCCATGACGATCATCCCGCTTACCACCCAAGCGGAGCCGGAAAAGGGCGAGCTGCTGCGCTACATTGCGCCGTTTCCCTTTGTACCGCCCGAAACCGAGAAGAACGAAAATCTGGAAGAGATTGTACGCATCCAGTGTACAGGTTTAGCTACACGCCTGCGCGCCATCCACTCCGGGCATCTGGTCGTGGGCGTTTCCGGCGGGCTGGATAGCACGCTAGCGCTGCTTGTCGGCGCGCGCGCGCTGGATATGCTCTCTCTACCACGTACGGGGCTGTATGCCATTACCATGCCGGGCATGGGCACAGGCAAGCGCACCAAATCCAACGCCGATCAGCTGATGGAGGCGCTGGGGGTAACGGCGCTGGAAATTGGCATTGGCGAGGCCGTACGGCAGCATTTTGCCGATATTGCGCACGATGAAAACGTGCATGATGTGACCTATGAAAATTCGCAGGCGCGCGAGCGCACCCAGATTTTAATGGATTACGCCAACAAGGTTGGCGGCATCGTGCTGGGTACCGGCGATATGAGCGAGGCCGCGCTGGGTTTTTCCACCTATAACGGCGACCATATGAGCATGTACAACGTCAACTGTTCCGTGCCCAAAACGCTGGTGAAAAGCCTGGTTAAGTATATCAGCGAGCACGATTTCGGCGGCGCGGTGCAGGCCGTTTGCCGCGATGTGCTGGATACCCCCATCAGCCCGGAGCTTCTCCCCGTGACCGAAGGGGAACTGCGCCAACGCACCGAGGACATTATCGGCGATTATACCCTGCACGATTTTTTCCTCTACCATATGCTGGACAGCGGCAGCGGGCCGGACCGCCTGAAGCGTTTCGCCATGCAAACCTTCGCAGGCGTGTATAACGAAGCCAAGATTGATAAGCAGCTTGCCACCTTCACTCACCGCTTCTTTGCCCAGCAATTCAAGCGCAACTGCGTACCGGACGGACCCAAGGTTGGCAGCATCAGCTTAAGCCCCCGCGGCGACTGGCGCATGCCTGCCGATATGAGCGGCGCACTCTGGGTGCCGCTCACGACCGATGTAAGGAGGGACCCTGTATGAGTACGAAACCTTGCCCGCATTGCGGAAAACCCCTCGATCTGGATAGCGGAGCCGCCTTCTGCCCGTACTGCGGCGGCTCGCTGGCGGTACCCAAAGCGGAAAACGAAGCGGTGGAGGCTGTACTTGCACAGGTTACCGCCCTCACAGACCCGCGTAAAAAACACGAGGTACTGGAAAAAGCGCAAAAAGAGCATCCCGACAGCCTCGCGATTGCCGAAGAAATCCTCATGCTGGGGCGGCTATACAAGCGCAACCCCAAAGTGTTTGATTTTTCTGTGATCAAGAGCTATCTGCTCATGATTTATCTGGATACCGATGCATTGCCCGACGATAAAATCGCCGCTATGCGCACGGAGCTGTTCTTCCACCCCGATCTGGCTAAGTGCCTCTCCCTCGCGCCGGATGCGGACGCGTTTATGCGCCATTATCTCACGCGGCTTTCGCGCGAATTTATCCAGCTGTTCCTGTTTGGCAGCAGTAAATACATGCACCGTTACTTCGGCTTTGGGCTGGATAGCCGCGCTCCCAAGCTGCTGGCCGATCCCGCCATACGTATACTCTCCGCCATCAAGACGGACAAGGCGCTTCTGCCCGAGCAGCGTTCCCTGCTGATGCAAGCGTTCTACGCGGGTTTTGCCCAGCAGCTGAACAATACGCAATATCTTGATCAGGCGATGGCGGCCATGGGCTTACAGCTGAACTGAAGACCGCCTACCAAAAGGCACAGGCAGCGCCGCAGCCCGGCCGGATGGCCGTAGCCAAGGAGGTACCTTTTTGCAAATCCATCGTCATTTTGCGCAGGGAACACCGCAGGATTCGCAGCGTAAAGCGCCCGCCGGGATGCCCACCAGCGTCCCGCCCGCCAAGCCTGTAATCGGGCGTAAGCCGCTGCGCGACACCCTGCCTGCGCAGCAGCCTGTTACCGATGATCCCGCGCCTAAAAAGCCCGCGCGGTGGAAGCACATTGTCAAACGTGTGCTCACCGTAATCGGCATTGTATTGGCGCTGGCGGTCGTCTATCTTTTTTTGCTCATCGGTGAACCCGGCGAGGATGATCAATTGCTGACCCAAAGCACCTCGCAGGAAGAAACAATCCGCGTGCCCATCTCCGGCACGGAGGCCGCGGGTAATGTAAATATCAACGAACTGGCGACCCGCTTTGGCGAGCCGGTGCTGGCGCTGTACAACAGCAGCCTTTCGTTGCAAAAAACCACGCTGTTTGATACGGCGTTCCGAGGCGGCTATGCGCGCCGCTGCGTGCTGCAATACACCTTTGCCGACGGGCAAACCCTTACGGTGGAAAGCATCCGCCCCACCGCCGCGGTATCCCTGCTGGGGAGCGACGGGTACAGCCTGAACCTGAATACCCTGTATACCCTTGCCGGTATGGATGCCGTACGCATGGATTCCACCGACGCTACCATGCTGGTTTCCCGCGGTTCGGGCGCGGCCTACGCCATCATCTGTCCGGCAGAGCATGTAACCGAGCTGGGCGCGCTGATCAAGCAGGCCACGCTGGCCAAGGAAGGCGTATAAAGGCGAAGGCAGCGGCATTCTCCCGCCCATCCGGGGCGGTTCCTTCCACGGCGCTTCGGCCGTAAATTCAACCTGTTACAAATGAATCCACAGGCGGCGCAAACCGCCTGTCTACCTTGCATAAGAGGAGCAACCATGGAACAGCCATCCATACGGACCATGAAGACATCGGTATTACTGAAACGTTTTATTCCTTACTATCGTAAATATATGCCCGTACTATTATTCGATTTGCTTTGCGCATCGCTTACCACGCTGTGCGATATTGTATTGCCCCTGATTGTGCGCAGCATTACCCAGATTGCGACAACCGATCTGGCATCGCTGACGGTGGAATATGTGCTGCGATTGGGCTTGATTTACCTTGCCCTGCGGGCGATCGACGCCGCCGCAAGCTTCTACATGAACGCGCAGGGTCACATTATGGGTACAAAAATTGAGCGGGACATGCGCGCTTCGCTCTTTCAGCACCTGCAACAGCTGGGCTTTACCTATTACAGCACCGCAAAAGTCGGCCAGCTGATGAGCCGCATTACCAACGACCTATTTGAAATTACCGAGTTTGCCCACCACTGCCCGGAGGAGTTTTTCATCGCGGGCATCAAAATCACCGTTTCCTTTATCATCCTGTTTGGCGTAAATCCCACGTTGACGCTGCTTATCTTCCTCGTCCTGCCTGTGATGCTGGTGAGCACCCGCTACTTCAACCACAAGATGCGGCAGGCTTTTCAGGAGCGCCGGCACCAACTGGGCGAAATCAACGCACAGGTGGAGGACAGCTTGCTGGGCATCCGCGTTGTGAAAAGCTTTGCCAACGAGCCCATGGAAATCGAAAAGTTCCAACGCGGCAATGAAGAGTTTGTGCGCATCAAGAAAAAGGCCTATTACTACATGGCGGGCTTTGCCACCACCACCCGCGTGTTTGACGGGCTGATGTACATCCTCGTAGTTGTCTTGGGCGCCCTGTTCCTGATTAACGGCTCCATCACCACAGCGGATTACATCGCGTATCTTTTATACGTAAGCACGCTGCTCACCTCCATCCGCCGTATTGTGGAATTTACCGAGCAATTCCAAAACGGCATGACGGGCATTGAGCGCTTTGCTCATATTATGGATCAGCCGCTGGATATACAGGATGCGCCGGACGCTAAGGCCCTGCGCGACGTAAAGGGCGACGTAACGTTCGACCATGTCAGCTTCCGTTACAGCGACAACGATAAATCCGTGCTGGCGGATTTGAACCTGAAGGTCAAGGCAGGCGAGCGCGTGGCGCTGGTCGGCCCCAGCGGCAGCGGCAAAACCACACTGTGCAACCTGATTCCGCGGTTTTATAACGTAACCGACGGCCGCATCCTCATCGACGGCAAAGACATTGCCACGCTTACCCAGCGCAGCCTGCGCGAGAACATCGGCATGGTGCAGCAGGATGTATACATGTTCAGCGGCACCATCTTTGAAAACATCGCCTATGGTCTGCCCGGCGCGACACTTGCACAGGTACAGGACGCCGCGAAAATGGCGGGTGCGGACGGCTTTATACAGGAGCTGCCGCAGGGCTACAACACCTTTGTCGGCGAGCGCGGCGTAAAGCTGTCCGGCGGGCAGAAGCAGCGCATCTCCATCGCCCGCGTATTCCTGAAAAACCCGCCCATCCTGATTTTGGACGAGGCAACCAGCGCGCTGGACAACGAAAGCGAACGGTTGGTGCAAAACTCGCTGGAGAAGCTATCCGTCGGGCGCACCACCTTTACCATCGCCCACCGACTGACAACCATCCAAAACGCCACAGTCATCTGGGTGCTTACCGAAAACGGCGTGGAAGAACAGGGCACCCACAAAGAACTGATGGCCAAGGGCGGCCTGTACGCTCATTTGTACGCTATGTATACGGAGGCGCTGTAATATGGTTTTTTCTTTGGTGCAAAAGCAGGATTTACCGCAGGTATACGCCCTGTACCAGGCCGCGATTGCCGATATGTACGCCCGCGGACTGGATCAATGGCTATGGGGGCGCTACCCCAGCGAAGCGCTGCTCATCGATGATGTTGCCGCTGGACGGCTGTACCGCATGGATGTGGACGGCGCTATGGTTGCCGTGTTTGCCGTATGCGTCGGGGAGCCGTGGCCGGAGTATGACGACGTACCTTGGCACTACGGCGTAAACCCCGTCGCCCTGCACCGCGTCGCGCTGGACCCCGCCCACGGCGGCAAGGGCTACGCGCACGCGATTATGGATTTTATGAAGGCCAAAGGCCGCGCGTTGGGCTGCGACAGCCTGCGCGTGGATACCTACAGCCACAACACGAAAGCATTGAAGCTTTTTGGCGCGACCACCGTGCGCACAGCGGGGTACTTTAACCTGCCCACGCACCCAGACCGCTTTATCTGTTTTGAATCGCCCCTCACGGACGATTGCCCCCTGCTACCCATGCGCATGCATCCCGCTTACCGCTATGGCGAGATGACCCCGTGGGGCGGCAATGCGTTAGGGCGGCTATATGGCAAACCTATCCCCGACCCCCACACCGGCGAAGCGCTGGAGATCAGCTGCATTCCCGGGCTGGAAAGCGCGGACGACGTTGGCGAAACCTTGCCCGCGCACCTGACGCGCGAGGGCGAAGCGCTGGCCGGTAAGGGGCATGCCAAGCCGTTCCCCCTGCTGCTGAAATTACTGGCCGCCGACAGCAACCTGAGCGTGCAGGTGCACCCGGGCGACGATTACGCCCTCGCCCACGAAGGCAAGCTGGGCAAAACCGAAGCGTGGGTAATATTGCACGCCGAGGAAGGCGCACAGCTCTGCTACGGCCTCAAGGAGGACGTTACCACCGCCATGCTGGCCGAAGCCCTGCATACCGGCGGCGATGTGGAGCCTATGCTCTCTTTTCTGCCTGTTACCCCCGGCGATGTGCTCTACATGCCCAGCGGCATGGTGCACGCCATCTGCGGCGGCGTAACCCTATACGAAATACAGCAATCCAGCGACGTTACCTACCGCCTGTGGGATTATCACCGTAAAAACGCACAGGGGCAGGAGCGCCCCTTGCACATTCAGCAATCGCTGGATGTGGTAGATCCCGCCTTGCGCGGCTTGCGTACCCGCCTGCCGGAGCAAAAGGAAAACGGCGTGCACACGGTACTATCCGTGCCCGCTTTCACCCTTTCCTGCTTGAATGTGAACGGCACGCAAACCCTGCCGTCCTGCGAATACAGTTTTCGCATGTTTACGGCACTGGCTCCCCTCACCCTCCGCTGGGAAGGCGGCAAGCTGGCACTCGCCGCGGGCGAAAGCGCGCTGCTGGCCGCGCAAAGCCCGCAAATCGAAGTAGATGGCAACGGGCAGGCGCTCATTTCTTCCGCATCTTAATTGATTCCCCCCAAAGAACTGCGTTCTTTGGGGGGTTCGCGTTTGCGGGTGCGCCCAAGTTTCGCACCTACGGGTGCGCCCAAGTTTCGCACCTGCGGGTGCGCCCAAGTTTCGCACCTGCGGGTGCGCCCAAGTTTCGCACCTGCGGGTGCGCCCAAAGGGCTTTGCGCTCGCCCTTTGGAAACCTTCGCGGTCGCCATTCTACACGGCGGGGTGCACAGGGTCACACTTGAAGTACAGAAAAGTCGTCCGCTTCTGCCCTTGGCAGCGCGTCCGACAAGACTGTACTTCTGCGTTGTAACCCTGTGCGTCCCGCCTATGTGTTTCTTGGCGACGGGGGAACAGGTCCGTTTTGGATTTTCCTCTAGAGGTCGTTTGAGAGGGTAAATTTCTCTCCCGCAGTAAAAAAGAAACCGGATAAACAGCATGCACGTTTACAGCCCGGCTGCCGGGCTGTTTTTATATAGCCAAAATCGATGTCCATAGGTCTATCGGTCTATTTTCATATAAAGGCTACGGTTTAACCGCTACGCTAGGGATCTGTGCCGCTTTTACAGCGTTTGAGCCAAGGCAAGCGGAAGAAATAGGTATGCACTTTTACCCCCGATGTTTACCGGTGCTTACGTTTCCAAGCCCAGTTCAACAAAAACAGAATGCCGATAAGCAGCGCGGGCGCGGCAATAATCGCGCTCCAGGAAAGCGCGATATACCAAGGTTGATCTGAATGAAACACGTTGGTGACCATCAGTGTGATATACAAAAAACCCGCACCGATGAAAGCCGCCGCACCGACCCATTCTCTTTTCCACGCGATGATCAGCAACACCGTGAGTACAATCGAAGGAATATTGTGCATCAGCAGTCCCACCACTGTTTCCCAAGGCGAGAGCTCCATATCAAATACATCCAGCGAAAACATGGTTAAAAACGCGATAAAAGCGATTGCCAAAACCCTTGGCAACCAGTACAGCCACTTATTTATCGTTTTCATGTTGTGCCTCCTCCGGCAAAGCCCTGCGTCACAACCTATGGTAACAATCGGGTTTCAGCTTTATACACAGCCATTTGGGCGTGCGTCGTGCAGTATGGGAGAACACACGGCAGGCGGCTCCTTCTTCTACCCGTATTGTACCACACCGCGTGACTCAATGCCACTGGGGAAGCAACCGGCGCGTTCCGCATGCGTTGCGCATTTTTGGCAACACGGTTTATGTTAACGTGTCATATACGGGCAGGCCATCGCATAATACTGTACACGCTTTGCGCCGAATGTGCTATAATGGAAATACAAGAGGTAGCAAACCCTACGATGACCGTTGCGAAAATTCCACAAACCTACCGCCCGCCGCAGCAAGGCATCCCGGACTGGACCGACAATGTAATATTCCATTGCGCAGTAATCAAGGGGGCCGACAAGGCAAAACGCGCCGCACCCGTTCAATACCGAGCACGCGCACGCGAGCGCGCGGCTCATGTGTTTGATGCACCAATACGACTGTACAATCAACCGACAGGGAGGGTATGGAAGATGGCATATCAAATCGCAAAAGAAT
This sequence comes from Candidatus Limiplasma sp., assembly GCA_963675655.1. GTDB lineage: Bacteria > Bacillota > Clostridia > Christensenellales > Aristaeellaceae > CAXXOK01. Next base: position 1,495,055 of record OY776489.1, on the reverse strand, counting down.
TCCCACACGATATTCTTTTTGAACAGCAGGGTCCGTTCGTATCGTTATACCTGCCCACCACCCGGTACGCGGCGGAAAAGAAGAAAGACCTGATTGTCTATAAAAACCTGCTGAAAACTGTGGAGACATCGCTGGCGCGCCGGTATTCCGCCAAGCATATCAGCGTGATTATGCAACAGCTTACCCAGCTGGAGGAAGATAAAAAGCTCTGGGAAAACACACTCAGCGGCATGGCGGTGCTGTGCAGCCCCGCAACCTGTGTGGTGTACCTGCTGCACGATACGGTTAGCACGCTGGCAATCGCAGCGGATAGCTTGCACACTAAGCCGCTGATTCAGGCGTTTCAGGCGCTGGATCAATACCAGCTGCTGGGGCTGAACAGCCGCGAGTTCGACTTGTTTCAGGGCAACCGCAACGGAATCGATCAGCTGCCCCTGCCGCCCGGCACGCCGCGCACCATTACCGAAGTACTGGGCGATCAGCTGACCCATGCAGAGCAGATGCACGTATCCGCAAACAATACCGGGCAAGGCTCGACCTTTCACGGCTATGGCGGCGGAAAGCCCGAGATCGACAAGGATACGGAGAAGTTTTTCCGCTTTGTGGATCGGTTTGTAACCGACAATTATTCCAAAGCATCAAAACTTCCGCTGATACTGGTTGCCTTGCCGGAGCATCATCCCACCTTTGCCAAGCTGAGCAACAACCCCTATTTACTGCGGGATGGCATCCCAGGGGATTACACAGCCTTCACCGTTGCGCAGCTAAAGGAGCAGACCCGAAAGATACTGGACGCTTTCCATCAAACCAAAGTGCAAAATATCACAGAGCACTTTGAGCAGGCCAAAGCCAACGGCACCGGCTCCGACAGCCTGACAATGATCGGCAAAGCCGTTGTGGAAGGCAAAGTGAGCCTGCTGCTGATCGACGCGGATAAAATCGTACCCGGTAAGGTAGACCCCCTGACGGGAAAAATCACCGACCGGTCGCTGGATCACCCCGACACCGGAGACGTGCTGGATAAACTGGCGCAGCTTGCCATGAAGAGCAAATGCGAAGTGATGGTTTTGCCCTCCACCGATATGCCGTGCGATACGGGCATTGCGGCCATTTTCCGGTTCTGACAGCGATACAGGCAGCGATAGAGAAACGCCTGCGGGATTAAAACCGCAGGCGTTTCTCTTTAGGTTAATTGCATAGAAAGAAACGCCCTCAAGAATCCGGTAAATTATAGTAACATATACCACTTATAGTATCCAATATACCATCTATATTATAAATTTACATATTATTCTTTACATGCTATAATAAACAAAAACAGGAGAAAAGCTATGCAAAAAAAGATCATTGCCTTATTCCTAATTGTTTTCTTATGCTTCTCGCTAACGGTTGCCTTAGGCGAATCCGAATCCGATACCAGCTTCACTTTCCGTGGATACCCTTGGGGAGAATCGTATAAAACGGTCTATAATAAAGAAGGCGAAGCAGATTTTTCCGGTGAAGTGGACACGTTACAAGCAAATTATATTGCTTACGCTACAACGCTTGTAGGCTTAGATGTTTTTGTTGCTTACTATTTTTGTGATGATGGTCTTTTTGAAGGCCGTTATATCCTCACGGAAGAGCACAGCAACGACGATCTTTATATCGAAGACTATCAGACACTTCAGACAGCGTTGATTAAAAAATATGGAGAGCCATTAATAAATTCGGAGAAGTGGAGCAGCGACAGTAAAAAGGACTATTATAAAAACGAAAAAGGCACGGCTGTTTGCTACGGCTACCTGACGTATGAGACCACATTCGTAACAAGTGGTACGCTTGTGACCTTAACATTAGACGCCGATAACTATGATATTTCCACAACGCTGGATTATTCCAGCCTTACCATTTTTGCCCCTGAAAAGGACTTTTCCGGCGATCTCTAATACACAGCAAAAAGGCGCTGCCGAGCATTTGCTCGGCAGCGCCTTTTCATTTTTACCCTTGCAGGCCGTTTTCCTGCCGTTCCATGTTTTCCACAACCACATCGTAAATATCGCCCAGTGTGGAGCAGTACTCCAGCACCCGCCACGGCGTATTGGTGTGAAAGTGTACCTTAATCAGCTCTTCATCGCCGACCACCAGGCGGCAGTCGCCTTCGATGTTATGGTCGATGTATTCGGCAATCGCGTCCTCGCTTAGGTTTTCGCCCTCGATCAGCAGTTGGGTATCAAATTTAAATTCGAGCATTTGGTAACTCTCCTTTTTTGTTCAGTGCGCGCCCATCATAGCGCAAAATGGGAAAAAATGCAATGTTTGCGGGCATGTAAAACATGCGTATGCTATTGCTAAAACAGCCGCATCCAGCCCGCCCCGCCCCGTTCCTGAAAAACGTTCAAAATATTGACATCCCTCCTTTTCATCTTCTATAATAAGGCGTTGTGCCGTAAAATAGCGGCAGCGAAACCGCAATGCTGTTTCCAATCCGCCATGCACAGGCAACGGGCCTTTGCGGGCGCAAAATTGGAAAATGATTTTTAAGGAGAGAACACCATGAAGCCCACCACCGCCGCCGAACTTCGCACCATGTTCCTCAAGTTTTTTCAGGATAAAGGGCATGCCGTTATATCCAGCGCATCGCTGATACCGGAAAACGATCCTACTGTGCTTTTCACCACCGCGGGCATGCATCCGCTGGTACCGTACCTGCTGGGCGCCAAGCATCCGGCGGGCACGCGGCTGACCGACGTGCAAAAGTGCGTGCGTACCGGCGATATTGACGACGTTGGCGATTTCAGCCACCTGACGTTCTTTGAAATGCTGGGCAACTGGTCTTTGGGCGATTATTTTAAAAAAGAAATGATTCCCTGGAGCTGGGAGTTTCTCACCAGCCCGGACTATCTGGGTCTGCCCAAGGACAAGCTGGCTTTTTCCGTGTTCGCAGGTGATGAAAACGCCCCGCGCGATGAAGAAAGCGCCCAGCTCTGGCGCGATTGCGGCGTAGCGGACGACCATATTTTCTTCCTGCCTAAGGAAAACAACTGGTGGGGTCCCGCCGGGCTCACCGGCCCCTGCGGCCCGGACAGTGAAATGTTCATCATTACCGATAAGGAGCCCTGCGGCCCGGATTGCTCGCCCGCCTGCTCCTGCGGCCGGTATTTGGAAATCTGGAACGACGTTTTCATGCAGTACAATAAAACGCAGGACGGCGCATACGAACCGCTGGCGAAGATGAATGTGGATACCGGCATGGGGCTGGAGCGCACCATCTGCGTTTTGACCGGAAAAAAGAGCGTCTACGAAACCGACCTGTTCGAGGGGATTTTAGGCAAGATTGCCGAACTTTCCGGTAAGCAGTACGGCGACAGCGCTGCCGTTACCAAGGCGTTCCGCATCGTGGGCGACCATATGCGTACCTCCACCTTCATTCTGGGCGACGATCACGGCATGGGCCCCTCCAACGTTGGGCAGGGCTATGTGCTGCGCCGCCTCATCCGCCGGGCAGTACGCTACGGTATGGAGCTGGAACTGCCCGAAGGCTTTACCGGCGAGGTCGCCAAGGTGATCATCGCCCAGTACGAATCGGTCTACCCCGAACTGCGGCGCAACGCGGCGTTCGTGCTGGAGCAACTTTCGCTGGAAGAGATCCGCTTTGCCAAAACCCTCAAGCAGGGCAACCGCGAGTTCGAAAAAATTGTGCAAAAGCTGGAGGGCAGCGTAATTGACGGCGAAAGCGCTTTCCACCTGTACGATACCTTTGGCTTCCCTGTGGAAATGACGCTGGAGCTGGCCAAGGAACAGGGTCTTACCGTCGATTTAGAAGGCTACGAAGCCTGCTTTAAGCAGCATCAGGAAAACAGCCACGCAGGCGCGGAGCAGATTTTTAAAGGCGGTCTAGCCGACCATAGCGATCAAACGGCGCGCCTGCACACCGCCACCCACTTGCTGCACGCTGCGCTGCGCCAGGTGCTGGGCGACGAAGTTGCCCAGAAGGGTAGCAACATTACCGCCGAGCGGCTCCGCTTCGACTTCTCCTTTGGCCGCAAGATGACCAAGGAAGAGATTGCCGAGGTAGAAAAACTGGTCAACGAAGCCATCGACGCCAAAGCGCCCATCAAGTGTGTGGAAACCACCGTAGAAGCGGCTAAGGCGGAAGGCGCCATCGGCCTGTTTGAAAGCAAGTATGGCGAAAAAGTAAAAATGTACACCATGGGCGATTTCAGCAAAGAAATATGCGGCGGCCCGCACGCCGAAAACACCGGCGAACTGCTCTCCTTTAAGATTCAAAAAGAAGGCAGTTCCTCCGCGGGGGTACGGCGCATCAAAGCAGTGATTGGCGCAAAAGCCGAGTAACTTTTTCACGGCCTTCATCTCAACGTCACGCGGACTTCACCGCGTGACGTTTTTTTATTGTAGGGACGCTTACAGCATGTTACAATATCACCTTGTGTGCACTGGAGGATGCGAATGAAGGCCGGTTTGTGGTATAATACAGCTACTATGGCATAAGGAGGCGCGTGCATGGAGCAGCGCAAAGCCCGGCGGCCTGTACCGCCGCGCTGGTGGGCGGTTGCCGCGGTGGTTTGCACCGGACTGATTCTCCTGCTGGTGCTGTCGCAGCGTCCGCAAGGGGAGCTTACCGCGCCCGCGCCCGGCGAAACGCTGCTTGCCGCCGCCGAAGGGCTGGATGAAATCACCATCGACGCGGTGTTTGATCCGGTTTCGCGCACGCTGGAGACGCAGCAAACCCTGACGCTGCAAAACCGTACCGGCGCAACGCAGCGGATGATCGTCTTTCGCACCTACCCCAATGCCTTTCTAAGTGAAGATACCTCCCCCGCCGCCACTACAGAGCTGTATGACGCCTGCTATCCGGACGGTTTCTCCGTCGGGCGTCTCACTTTTAGCGCAATGAAGCTGCTTACGGCGGAGGGCGCGCTGGAAGGCCTGCCCTATGCCTACGGGGACAACGCCCATACGGAGTTGCGCGTTTCCCTGCCTGCGGACTGGCTGCCCGGGGAAACCGTAACCCTGCGCATGGCCTATACCGTGCGTGTGCCGCAGCTGGCTTACCGCTTTGGGGAAAGCGGCGGCATTTGGGCACTGGGCAATACGTTTGTTATTCCCTCCCCGTGGGTAGACGGCGCATATCGCACGGATGAATACAGCTCCATCGGCGAGCCGTTCATTAGCCAGTGCCGCAACTACACCGTGCAGATCACCGCCCCGCAGGCATATACTGTCGCCAGCACCGGCACCGCGGCGAGCGAAGCCGCGGCGGACGGGCAGACCCTCACCACAATCAGCGCTCCCGCCGTACGGGATTTTGCCCTGTGCCTGAGCGCCGGGTACCAGCGTGCGCAAGTCCTGCAAAACGGCGTGCTGGTGCAGGCCTATGCCCGCACGGTAAAGGATGCCGAAGCGATGCTTGCCACCGCGCGCAAAGCGCTGGAAAGTTACACCGCGTGCTACGGCGCCTATCCGTATCCCACTTTATCGCTGTGTCAGGCCGATCTGCCCTTTGATACCGCTACGTACCCCGGCCTTTGCATGGTTGCCAGCGATCAGCTGGCGGCGGGCGGCGAGGCGCTCACCCGTACCATAGCGCGCACAGTCGCCAAGCAATGGTGGGCCGCCATCGTGGGGATAGACGGGTTCAACCAGGCGTGGCAAGCCGATGCGCTCGCCGCGTTCTCCCTGCTGGATTACTGGGAAGCCCAAAACGGCGCATCCGCCCGTGCGGATTTACAGTATTCGCTGGTGGATTCTTCCCTGCGCGTCACCGTCGCACGGGGAGTAACGCCGGGCAGTCCGGTGGATTATTTCAGCGATTGGAGCGAATACACGCTGGTGGTTACCGCGCGCGGCGCAGCAGCGCTATGCGCGCTTGATACCGCGATGAATGGCGGACTGGATGCGTTTTTGGCGCACTACTACCAAACCTACGCCTTTGCATTGACCACGCGGGAAGATTTTGAAACCTTACTGCGTATGGATACTGGAGAGGATTGGTCCCCGCTTTTAACCGATTATCTGGATACGTACATGAACACCTAGTCGTCTTTACCTGCGCGGCAGGTTTCACCGCGGCAGCTAGCTAAGGCCGCTGCCGCTATAAATGCCAATCGATGCGATGATTCGCTACGATAAAGGAAGGGAAGTTACAACATGCCAAAAGTCCCCGCAGCGGATGTAGCTGTTCTGATTCCCAGCTACGAGCCCGACCAGAAACTGCCTCCCTATGTGGATGCGCTTCTAGAAGCCGGTTTTGGCAAAGTCGTCGTTGTGGACGATGGTTCCGGTGAGGCCTATGACGATATTTTTGAATCCTTAAGCCGCGATGGCGACGAGGGTGTACAGGTGATCCGCTACCTGCCCAACCGCGGCAAAGGGTATGCGATCCGGCAGGGGCTTGCCTACCTGCAGACCGACTGCCCGCAGTACCATTACGTCCTCACCGTCGACAGCGACGGTCAGCATACCGTATCGGATGCCCTGCGCATGGCCGAGGCGCTGCGCATGCAGGAGGAAGACGCGCTGCTGCTGGGCAGTCGGGATTTTAACCAACCCCACGTGCCCTGGAAAAGCCGCAAGGGCAACCATATCACCAGCACGGTGTTCCGCCTTTTGTACGGCCAGCAGGTGCCCGATACGCAAACGGGGCTGCGCGGTTTTCCCCGTACGCTGCTGGAACGGTTTTTGCAAACTTCCGGCGACCGCTACGAGTATGAGATGAACCAACTCATCGATTGCGCGACCGACCGGATACCTATGTGGTTTCTCCCCATCGAAACCGTATATGAAAACAACAACGAAGGCAGCCACTTCAACCCCGTGCGCGACAGCTGGCGTATTTACCGGGTGATTTTGTCCCGTTTTTTCCGGTTTATTGCCGTATCGCTGCTCAGTTTTTTGGTGGATTACGCCATTTACCTGCTGCTGAACAACCTGCTGCGCGCCTACGCACCCGGGCTGGATGTAACCATCGGCTTTGTGCCGTTCCGGTTTATCGCGCGTATCGGGCTGGCAGCAGGGCTGGCGCGCATCGTCAGTTCCACATTCAACTTTTTAGTCAACCGCAAATATGTATTTGCCAGCCGTATGCGCATCGGCGCGTCCTTCTGGCGGTATGCCGTTACCGTTGTGGTCATTTTGGGCCTGTCTGCATGGCTGACCAGCAGCCTGCATGTATGGTTCGGCTGGAGCGATAACTTTATCAAAATGCCGGTGGATATCATGCTGTTTTTCCTCAGCTATTATATCCAGCGGCGCTGGGTGTTTGGCGGGCACAACAAACTGCCTGTACAACCCTGAACCCTACGGAGGCAAGCCATGCGCAAACTCGTAACCCTTTTCCTTTCGGCCTGCGTGCTGCTCAGCACGGCAGCGGCTACGGCGGAAACCCTGCCGTTGGATCTTTCTCCCGCGCCTGCCGCAGGTGAAAGCGGCTACCTGAGCGACCATGAATATCTGGACGATACCCTGCATGTATGGATTGAGGATATTACGCAGGACAACAGCATTTACCACGTCGCCCATGTGGAAATCGCGGACCCGAGCCAACTGCGTACAGCGCTATCCTGCGAGCCGGGCGAAGACGGTAAATCGGTCGCCAGCCTGATCGGGCGCGCGTATAACGCGGTGGTCGGCATCAACGGCGATAACTACCTGTACCGCAGCAAAGGCTATATTATCCGGCAGGGGCTTACGCTGCGCAAATCCACGGCCACATCGCTTGATTATCTGGTCATCGATACGGACGGCAATTTTCACGCCGTACGCAAGCCCACCGCTAAAACGCTTGCCTCCGCGTTGACCAATTACACAGTCGCCCAGTGCTTTTATTTCGGCCCCGTACTGGTTATGGACGGCGAAGTGCAAACCGTATATAACAGCTACGGCTTTGCCCCGCAGGATCGCAGCCCCCGCAGCGCCATCGGCCAAATCGGGGAGCTAAGCTATGTGCTGGTGGTGGTGGACGGACGGCAGGATGAAAGCCGCGGCGTAACCCACAAGCAGCTGGCCCAGTTTATGGGCAATCTGGGCTGCGAAGTCGCCTATAACCTGGATGGCGGCGGCAGCAGCACGCTACTGTTCCACGGCGAAGTGTATAACACCGTCAGCGGGGACAGCGAGCGCGACATCAGTGATATACTCTATTTCGGCACCGGCATCACCGAAAGTTAAGCGGTTAAGAAAGGCAAAATACGGGTACAGTCCCTTTGTATGCCCTCCGGCGGCAAACAGCAGGCATCCGCCTGCTTCCCACACGCCGCCCTTCTCTGGAAAGGAGTGTCGCTATGCAAGCCCGATCTCTGCACATCTATTTATCCATCCTGCTTGCCTGTGTACTGTTCATGGGCTCCGCCACCGCCGACGTGACCACGTCCGTTTCTCCGCTGGACTGGGACGATGCGCCCGGCTACGCCCCCAACCCGGAAGATTATACCGAAACCGGCTATTATGATTCTTCCTTACGCATTGATATTTCAACCGTCCGCCGCGCAGACGCCAATTTCTTCGTTGCGGATATTACGCTGTCCCACCCCAGCCAAATCCGTACGGGGCTGGCTACCACGCTTGGCCGCAGCGGCACCAAAATTACCACCATGGCGCAGTACTACAATGCCGTGCTGGCCATGAACGGAGATGATTACATCCAGCGGGATTACGGGCTGGTAATCCGGCAGGGCGAAACCCTGCGCACCAAAAGCAGCAGCTTGTATGATGTATTGCTCATCGACGCCAACGGGGATTTCCACATCGTAAAGCGCGATAATCTGGACATGCTGGATTTCTATCTGGCGGGCGCCATGGACATTCGCAATGTGTTCAGCTTTGGTCCGGCGCTGGTGATAGACGGCGAGCAGCAGGAAATACCCGAAAAGTACAGCTTCGCCCCGCATTACTTAAACCCGCGTTCCGCCATCGGCCAAATCAGCGAATTACACTATGTATGCGTAGTGGCGGATGGCCGCAGCGACGACAGCGCCGGTGTTACGCTGGAAACACTGGCCGGCTTTATGGCCGATCTGGGCTGCACGCAGGCCTATAATCTGGACGGCGGCAACAGCGCCACCATGGTGCTCAACGGACAGATTTACAACGATAAATCCGAAGCCAACGAACGGAGCGTAAGCGATATTATCTATTTCGCCACGACGGTTGACCCGATTAACTGGTAACAAAAACGGCGCTGGATGCTTCCAAGCGCCGGAATGTTTAGATAACAGGTTTATCAAGCCGATAAGGCGGGTATGCCCTACTTTGCAGGTGTCCCCCGGTTTTCCCGTTTGGGCAACCGGCGGCAAATGCACAGCTTTGTATGTGTATTCTCCGCGGTAGCCTATGTCAGCCGGGTTACGCCTTTGCGTGGCGGCAGCTTAGGCAAATGTCCTTTGCGTTAAGCTGCATACGCACCACATCGCCCTCTTCCCCGGCGGTAAAGCCGTAGCGGGCGAAGAAAGCCACGCAGTCTTTGGGGCTGAAAAGCGCCACGCTCTGCGCGTTATGGGTAAGCGCTTTGTACAGTAAAAGGCGCACGAGCAAATCACCGTAGCCCCGATGCCGGTATTGCGGCAATACGCACACATCCCCCAGTATAAACACACCGTCGCTCCACCACAGGCGCGCGGTACCCGCGGGCGTGTTTTCGTGGTATACTACCACTTGCTGGGCTACATCATCCACCGCGTCGCGGCCGCGGCCCAGCACCGTTTGGCGTATTGCCAGCGGTTTTGCAATGTCGCTGCCCTGCGCAAACCATTTTCCCTCAATCATACCCTATTTCTCCCTTTCGAAAGGAGTCCCTATGGAACACGAAAAGATCCTTCGCATTAACGAATTGGCTCGTTTGAGCCGGGAGCGCGCCCTGACTGCCGCCGAAAAGGACGAGCAGGCGCAACTGCGGCGCGAGTACATTGCCGGTTTCCGCGCCGGGCTGGAAGACACGCTCAAGTGCGTTTCCATCCGCGAGGCAGACGGCACCGTGCACCCCCTGCGCAAAAAGACCAATCCGCCGGAAGCCTGATCGTTTTTACGCTTTCCGGCGCTAAAGCATAAGCAAAGCCTCTGCACACAAACCGGTTTATCCGGCAAGGGCGAGGCACAAACAGCGGGGAAAAACACCCCAACACATTAATGTTACCACTTCCGCAAGGCAAATTCAATAGTAAAATCTTCCGCAAAAGGGTTTACGAATCCGGCTCGTTCGGGTATAATGACAGTACCGGAAGGGACAGGCAACCAGCTTGATCCCCATCACGCAGGTACCCCGGATGATTGCAGGATGTTTTGACACGGCGACTCCGGCAATGGGCGTGGTGCGCACGGTGCAAGGAATACGCCGCGGATAGCCTTCCGGCGCACCGAGCGGCGTAAGGGTACGGCGGTCACTAAGCCGTAAAGACGGAACGGTGAAACCGTATTGCAAGCGTGATACGTAGATCAGAAAGTGGGGCGATACCATTGTACAGTGATGAAGATCAATCCCTAGGTGGTTCAGCCGCAGAAGACATGGAAGGCCAGGATTTCATCGAGGGTATCGATGAAGATGGCAATAAAGTGCTTTTACAAGTCGTTCGCTATTTCTTTTACAACGGAGAAGAATACGTTGTGTTGGGCGACGCCCAAGCTGAGGACGAATGCGGCTGCCACTGCGGCGAGTGCGAAAGCTCCTGCGAGGATGATGAAGAGCCTGTGAACCTCTACATCATGCAGGTTGTAGAGTCTGAGGAAGACGAGGAAACGGAAGAGTTCGTACCCGTTGAGGATGAGGAACTACTCGAAAAGCTGATCGAGGTCGTTCAAACAGACTTTGAGAAGGAAGCGGAATTCGACGACGAATGACCCATAGAAGGTTCCAGGTTGTGGTTATCAAAGGATTTCACGGTTTGGAGCACAATCCCATCAGGAAGTGAGGCACCAAGCCTCGATCAGGAGTGGGAACCCTTTAATTGAATAGTTCACCTAACCAGCCGGGCGGCCATGAGCCGTCCGGCTTTCATTTGGTTTGGATGCCGTTAACGCAAGCAAAATCACCGGCTCCAGTGTGCTGCGTTGGTCTGTTACGATGAAAAATACTATATAGATCGCAAAAAGGCGCTTACCCTTATTCCAGCAGCTCCATCATGAATATAGAGCCATGCCCATACGCTGCATTGGCAGCCACAGTAAATTGCATTCCTTTCGGGACAGCGCTTCATCCATTGGCTCCATCCGCTGCATCACCGTTTACTGTTTACTGCGAGTCAAACACTCTGCTGGCGCAGATGATAAATGTTGCTCCCCTATCCGGCCAGTACTGCGAATGCGCTCTTTCCCCTGCAACCCAATCGCACGGCAGTATCCGCCGTTTTTGGGAAGCGGCTTGTAAACGGCACATAGCCGGAGCCCGTCGCTTTCACCCCAACAGAAGGTAACGGAAAGCCGCTTTCTCTTTTCTGCTGTTTGTAAAAGAGATATGCGCGCTCCTCTGGAAAGCTTAGGCGTTTCTTGTTTTCCATTGTTCATGCGCTTACAACGAAGCCGGTAAACGCAAGCCTATTGTATGCGCGCGGCTTATTTCACGCAAAAACGGGGCGCGTTTCCGCGCCCCGTTCAATATTGCTTTGCGATAATTGGCGGCTTATTCAGCCGTATCTTCTTCGGCTGCAACCTCGTCGTAGCTCTTTACCAACCCGGTGTACTGAATATCCGCCGCGCTCTGCCAAGCGTCCATCGCTGCGCTCTGCTTGTCGGCAAGCAGGCTGGCACGGATGCTCTCTTTCAGCTCGTCGGTCAGTTCCACAGCGCCGGAGGGCACATCGCCAACGTATTTTACGATGTGTACGCCGTAGTCGCTTACGTAAGGCGCGCTGACATCGCCAATCTCATCCACGGAGAAGGCAGCGGCTACAAATTCCGGCACAAAGTTGCTGGAGGCCAGCGACACTTCATACCCATCGGGATAATCGCCGCTGGTCATGCCCGGATCGGTCGCATTGCCGTCGGCATCGACTGCGTACTGAGCAATCAACTCGTCAAAATCCGCGCCTTCGCTGATCTTGGCGTAAATCTCATCGGTTTTATCCTGAATGGAAGCGAGAATGTTGGCCTTGGCATTGTCCACATCCGCTTCGGTGACCGGGGTCTCCTCGGTCGTATCGGCAGCATCGGTGGTGTCGGCAGTCGCATCCGTCGTGTCGTCTTCGGTGGCGGTTTCCGCTTCCATCTGCTCTTCCAAACGGGCCTGCAGATCGGTATAAGCAGCCAGCAGCTCAGCGTCGACGCTCAGCAGAATGTGCTTTACGTAACGGTAACCATTGGGGTGATACCACGGTTTTTCATCCGCATAATTGTAGTTATACAGCATCATCTGATACTCGTAGGAATCGATATCATTCTCATAGAGCGCTTTATCGCTTTCTACATTGGCATCATATTGCGCCTGCACTTCGTCGTCGGTCACTTCCAGCCCCTGGCATACGAAGTTTTCCACACGGGTGTAGGTTTCATTATCCAGATAATTCTGGCGGAGAATATCCTTGCTGTAACCAAGGTTGCTATAGTAGGCTTCGGCTTCGGCATAAGCGGTGGCCTTTTCCTCTTCGGTGCTTTCATCCGTCAGTGCATAGGCGGAATCCACATAATTATCCAGCGCGACCTGCCAGTCGGCATCAGACTGGGCATAGATCGCGTCCAGTTCGTCCTGGGAGTAATCATTCAGGCCGTTTTCAGTCGCGGTAATCGTAACCAGTTTCATGGTTACGGCTTCTTCCATGGCAACGGCTTTGTAAAGATCAACCATGCTTTCATCCGGCTCGCCATAGTAGTTTATCAGGCTCTGATAGTAGTTGGCGACTTCCGCCCAGGTAACATCGCTGCCTGCTACGGTGGCAACCACATCGGTATCGGCCAGTTCGACATCGGCAGTGGCAACCGCCTGCGTTACCTCATCGGTAGCTACATCGGTTACACTCTGGGTGGCATCTTCGGCCAGCGCAAGCGAGAAACTCAGGCAAACGCTAAGCAGCAGGGCCAGTACTCTGCGAAATTTGTTCATTCTTATTTCGTCCTTTCCTTTGCTTTGTTACCAAAGCAGTTTGTTGAGAATACGGTAATCCCGTTCAATATTTCCACATGTTTTCTTACAAGCGGCTATATGCAACGCTTATTTTATTATGACACACGCACATCCTGCGCGCAAGGGTTTTGCACAGGGTTTACAGAATGTTGCAGTATGTTCAAATTTGCGAGGGAAGAAGGCGGGCGCGCTGTGCGGGTGGTTGTGGAAAAAGCAAACCGGTTGCTGACGCTGTTTGAGGACGGGAAGGTACTGCTGCGTGCGCCTGTGGCGCTTGGCCGCGTACCGCAAGGTGCTAAAACGCGGGAGGGCGACGGCCGCACGCCGGAAGGCGTGTACACCATCTGCCTGGTCAAGGCGCAGGGGAAGTACGGTAAAAGTCTGGGCATCAGCTACCCCAGCGAGCGGGATGCGCAGCTTGCCTGTGCGCGGGGCGCTATTACCGCCGAAACGCGAAACGCTATTATCGCCGCCCACCGCGAAGGGCGCAGACCGCCATGGGGCACGGCGCTGGGCGGCGAAATTTACCTGCACGAAGGCCCGGTGGATACGGACTGGACACAGGGCTGCATTGCGCTGCGGCCCGCCGATATGGCGGTGCTCTTCGATTTTTACGCGCAAATTAAAAGCGTCGACATCCGCCCCTGACGCGCCTATCCAAGCCGCTTGATACCGCAAGCAGAGCGTTTGAAATTTTTCGCAACACCGCAAATGAATATAAACCCCACATACGAAAAACACCCTGCTTGTGCAAGAAGGCGCAGATACGCGAAACCAAGCCGCAGCGAGGTAGGCGCGTACGCGGACGTACGTGACCGCCTAGGTGCAGGCGACAAAGTAGATGCGTTTTTTAGCAAACAGAAATACCGCGAAAAATTTCGCGGCGTCAGTGTGTTATAAACCTTGTGTAACGATCCACTATCAGCCCGTTTCAAAAGCTCGCGTTACTAGGAAGCAAGGTTGTCAAGGGGCTGCGCTTACTCGTTTGTAAGTGATGCCCCTTACCATCCCGCGGCTGACAACGCAGACTAGACTTTTAAAATAGGCTAACGCCGCGAAAAATGCTTCGCGGCGTCTTAGCTTTATCACCCTTTGGATAAGGTTATTCTTCTTCCTCGTCCTCTTCTTCCATCAGTTGCAGGCATTTCTGGTATACCTGCTGGTACTCGTCCTCGTCCTCAATGGTAGCGTACACATCGTCTCCGGCTTCGTCCTGTTCAATTTTCAGGATGATGCTTTCGCCCTGTTTGCAGTCCTCCATGTCCTGCTGCGCTTCCAGCAAGATGTAGTGGCTGCCGCCGTATTCCACCGTGGCCAGATGGTCGAAGTTCAAATCGTTGCCGTCTTCATCCTGCAGCGTCACCGTTTGCATCAGCTCTTCGGATTCGTTTTGCTCCTGATCCTTCATACAAGTCGCTCCTTTGCCTTTCGGCTGCGCTATGCTTTGGGGGGCGTTTCCCCGCCCGCCAGATATTGCTCCAGTATAATGGTGGCGGCCAGTTTATCCACATGCTGTTTACGGCCGTCGCGCCGCACGCCGCCGGCGATCAGCGCCTGTTCGGCGGTTACGGTGGTCATGCGTTCATCGGTATACAATATACGCAAGCCCAGCCCGGTCAGCACATCGCCAAAGGCCTGCACCTTCTGCGCCTGCCCGCCGCGGGTGCCGTCCATATTCAGGGGCAGCCCCAGCAATACGTCGGTGGTTTGGTACTTTTCGCACAGCGCCTGCACATAGCGGCTGTCCGGCCCAAAGCCGACGCGCTTATACACTTCCAGCGGCTGGGCAATGGTACGCGTAGGATCGCTGACCGCTACGCCGATGCGCACGTCGCCCACATCCAGCGCGATAATCCGCCGGTTATCCGTCACGCGTCCAGCCCCTTCACGTAGGCCCGCACGAGCTCTTCTACAATTTCATCGCGTTCCAGCCGGCACACCATACTGCGTGCCTGATTATAGCTGGTAATGTAAGTGGGGTCGCCGGAGATAATGTACCCCACCAGCTGCGTTACCGGGTCGTACCCCTTGGCCTGCAGCGCACGGTATACATGCTCCAGAATATCGCTGGCACGATCCGTGCCCTCCACCACAGGGGAGAATCTGGTTGTACCGTTCATTTCCGTAGCCACTAGCCTCACTCCCTCATTGTGATTATCCTCATTATACAACAACCCTTTGGATTTTGAAAGGGGACGGGCTTTTACAAAGCGATGTTTTTACGTAAGGATCACCCTACGCGCGGCAGGCAACCGTACGCAGGGTGATTTGTCTTTTTTCTGTGCTTTAGGCAACCGGGTTAGTCGTTTTCGTCGTCCTCCTGCAAAAACGCTTCCCGAATGGGCACGTGAAACGCCTTGGCAATAGCGCGCAAATCGTCATCGGAAATGGTTTGCAGCAGGGGCGCGCCGGAGGACAGCACTTTCATGTAGATCTCGGCGGCTTTCTCAATGGTGTGCATCAGCCCAAACGCCGTGTCCAAATCCGACCCGCTAACAAACAAGCCGTGGTGCGCCCAAACGACAGCGTCATACTGCTTCATCAGTTCGCTGGTCGCCAGCGCGATTTCCGCCCCGCCGGGCACCATCCACGGCACCACGCCCACGCCGCTGGGAAACACCACGGGGCATTCGGTGGCGCTTTTCCACAGCGCGCGGGAAAACGCTTTGGCCGTCAGCGGCAGGATGTAGGTCATGGCGATTACGTTCGGGGTGTGCGCATGGTAGATGACGCGGCTTGTGCCGCAGGAGGCCGTTTTGCATACGCTGTGGTTTAAAAAATGGCTGGGAAACTCGCTGGTGGGCACGCCGCCCTCCTCCAGCCCCCAGACAATGCGCCACGCGTTGCCCTGCTCGTTAATTTCCAAAATACACAGGTTGCTTTGCGGTACCAGCGATACATTGCGCATAAACCGTCCGCTGCCGGTGGAAATAAAGTATTCTCCCGCCAGATTCTGCGCCGTTACATCCATCGTCGTCCACTCGCCGGGATGCGCCGCCAAAAACGGCTTGCACTGCACCACCTCCGCCGGGTTCATGCGATAGGTCAGGTTACCGCCGTTGCGCTCGTGCCAGCCCTGCAGCCAACCATCGTTGCAGGTGCGCACTACCTTTTGGATGGATTGCAGATCCGTCATCTTCATCGGTTTTCCCTCGCTTTCAAAACATTGGCCCTGCAGGCAGCAGCCGCAGTAAACCTGAGCCCTTGGCGGAACATTCCGCGTTGGCAAAAGATGAACTTTCCCGGCATCAAGGAGCCGGTAGGCACGCGTCTCGCTGTTTGGCAAAACGCCTTTTTCCCGCAGGACGCACAATATACGGCGTATTCAAATCGGTGCGTAAGTGCATTGGTCATACGCTATACATCAATACAAAAAACGTATTATACTTTCAACGTAGTAAACAATTCGCCTATACTGTCCAATTTCCTCTATTTTCATCGTCCAGGGTTTCGGGCATCTTCCGAAACGCTCCAAAAAGCGGCAGCGCAATTTACAGCCGTTTTTACCGCATTGCGTCGCCGCCGCGCTTACCTGCGCCGCTTTGGTTTGCTCGCCTTATACGGCATCGTAGCCGAAACAAAGCCGTTGCCCGTACATTTACGGTAAACCGCCGTCATTTTTCCGTATATACGAAACACAGGAGCTTTTCGCTCCTGTGTTCTCGCGTTTTCTTTCAGCCATCTGCATGGCCTATTCAAGTTGAGGCATTCGCGCAACCCTACGGTGAGCTCCACCACCTACCGGAACTTGAATCGGTACTGGTTTCGTCGCTCAAGATGGGATCCTCTCCCATCTGTACTATTATACTATCATAAAACCACGAATTTGTCAAATATTAGCATGTTACCGTAATATTTCCTCTTTGCTTCACGCCGGTATTCTACAACGCTAAATGAGGCAAGCAAACAGCGCCGATACGCCCCGTATCACCGGCATTTTTCGCCTATTCCAGCAAAAACACTTGCCGCAGTTTCGGCTGCGCCCCGGTCGCAGTCCATATCCAGCTCCCGTACCGGCTGCATGTACTCGTTCCAGCGGCCGACCACCGGACTGCCTGCCTGTGCCTGCTGGGCAAAGGCGATACCTTTTTCGCACTTGCAATAGCTAAATACGGTTTCCCCATCGCTCCAGATGGCGTAATTGCGGATGCCCGCGGATTTGAGCATTTCCTTTGTTTCCGGCCATATTTCATCATGCCGCCGTTTATACTGCGCTTCCATGCCCTTTTAAATGCGGCCCTTCCACGCAAAACGTTCCATGCTTTCTCCTCCTGCGCGTTATTCCTTCCGTTGGTTCTTTCCGGTTCACAATACCAAGGCTGCTGTCCGCAGCGCCGTTTTTTTCTGCATGCAATTTTTCAGCCGCTTGCCGTACACCTCCATTCCCGGTTGAACCCTTCTATAAAATATCGACGCATTTTTAGCATGGTTTTCCCAGCCGCCAGAAACCGATGAAGCACTTTACGATAAAGAACGGTTTCCCTGTGCATGGTTTTGCCCCGCTACGGCGTTCTATGACTGCACACAACAGCTTAGCCACAGCGCAAAGATAGACCGCGCTGCCAAAAAATACGAAAAGTGGCGGTATGGATGAAAAACTTCTTTTCCCGTATCTTTCCCCGTTTCCTGTACACAACCATTTTCATGTTACTATTCCTCTTCCCTGCCTGTGCTTTTGCCCAGCAGGAAACACCCACGCCCAAAGCCGTTATGCAGGCGTATACGGCTGTGGTGCTGGATCAACAGCCCTATCTGTTATGCAACGAACCCGACAGCCCCTACGGCTTCGTACACGAACAGACTTTTTCGGATACGGACAATGAATGGTACGCGCAGGTGTTTGGCTCGTCTTGTACATACAGCCGTTTTTGCGTGATGGATTTGGATGCCGACGGCCTGCCGGAGCTGATACTGGAGCTGGTTGACACCGAAGGATACCCTGAATTCTATGAAATTTTTCATTATGCCGAGGGTACCGTACAAGGTTTTTGCCTCGGTTTGCGTGCCATGGAGGCTGTAACACTGGAAGGCGACCTGTTCGGCTCCGACGGTGCTATGGATAACAGCTGGTATCGCATTCAGTTTAGTAAAAATCAACTGGAACGGACCGATACCTGCCACAGCAGCAGCGGCGATACTGGCGTGCTGTATTATATCGGCGATCAGGCCGTTACCGAAGCGGAGTATAACGCCTATACCGCCGTAATCGAGCAAAAAGACCGTCCCCTATGGTTTGCCTTCAGCACCGATAACGTAAGCGCGATCGCCGCAAAGTTCTCATAGAAGGCCGTATACCTGGGCGCATACAGCAGAAAATGAAAAGAAGCGCATCAGCCTGCACAACGCACGAAAAGGCTAATCCGCTTCTTTTACTTTATCTTGTTTTATGCCGCGTCCGCGGCGGTCGGGCTTACACCCGCAGTATCGCCCTGAACCCTCTGGCGGCATAATACGAATCCGCGCCGTTATGGTACGTAAACACCTGTCCGTAGCGGCGGTCGCAGAACAGCGCACCGCCCCGCTGCCGAACCTCTGGCGGGGTAAGCACCCAGCTGCTGGTTTTCTCGTCAAACGCGCCCAGCTGTTGCAGGTCGCGGTACGCAGCTTCCGTCATCAGCTCCACGCCCATTTCCGCCGCCATGGCAACAGCGCTGTTTTGCGGTTTATTCGCCTTGCGGGCGTTGAGCGCCTCGGTATCATAGCACAGGCTTCTGCGCCCCGCGGGCGTTTCCGCAGCGCAATCGGCAAATACAACTTCGCCGGTGTACGGTTCCAACCCAGTCACATCCGGCTCGCCGCCGGTTTGCTCCATAGCAAACAGCGCCGCCAGTTTATCGGGCTGTGTTTCCAGCCGTCCGCGTACGGCGGCCCATTCCAAGTTTTCGTGACGGGCGGGGTTTTGTGTAAAACGCGCTTGCAGGGTAGCAAGCAACGCTTCCCGCTGCGTATCCGGCAAGGTTTTCTTTTTCGGCATTATCCTGCGCCTCTCTTTCTGATGGGCGGTCTTACGGTTCCTATATCTGTATCATCCAATGATTGTTGAACATGCCAACTTGCATTTCATCCGTAGTCCCAAGCGCGGCTCCTTGCGGGCTTCACCTGGTCGTGTGCGCCACTCCCGCAACTATGCCGCGTTCTTTGCACGCCGCCTGCCGTCCTCACAGGAGGGCGTTTGTTCCGTCTGGTTACGCCTTCCGTTTACACGGATGAGACTATGTTGAAACCCCTTTCGTTTCCTGTTCAAATTAAATGTTTTATGCTAAAATAAGGGGGTGAAGTCACACTCAAGGGTGGTAAATCCACGAATTTCGCCCTTTACCCGTTGACGAGCGCCCCCCTTAACGCACTATCATGGGCATCGCAAATGATGGATTGTTAACATGGGGATCTTCATGGCCTACCCGGTCATAGCCTCCTGCTGCACACGACTCCCGGAAAAGGAGGATGCTTGATGTTTCAAGCGATTATTGCCGATCACGATCCGGCGGAGATCAACAGCATCTGCCGCATTTTGGATTGCGAACGCTTCGGCATCGAAATTACCGGCCGCGTCTCCACCGGCGCACAGCTGCTGGAGCAGATACACACCAACCGGCCGGAGCTGGTAATTACCAATATTGCCTTTGCGGATATGACGGCTTTTGACGTGATCCGTAAAATATCGGACGGCGGCGTAAACACGCACTTTTTAATCGTCAGCGAAGATACCACGTTTGCAAACGCACGCTTGGCCGTGCAGCTGGATGTGGAAGATTTTATCCCCAAGCCGACCAACCGGCCCGAGCTGAACCGCGCGGTGCGTTCCATCGTCAGCCGGCTGCAGTTTAACGGCAGCGAGTACGCCTCCTACTCCCGCATCATCGCCATTGCCAAAAGCTATATCGATTTGAATTTCGACCATAACATCACCCTTGCGGATATTGCCGACCGCGCCTACATCAGCCCGTCCTATCTGGGTACGCTGTTTCGCCGGGAGCTTGGGGTGAACTATAAGGATTATCTTACCCGCATCCGCATGCGCGAAGCCTGCCGGCTGCTAAACAACTACCGCTACACCGTAAAAGAAGTCGGTGCGATGGTAGGGTACAGCGACGCCAAGTATTTTCGCGAGCATTTTCAGCGCCACACCGGCATGACCCCCGCGGGCTACCGCAGGCGGTAAGCACCGCCAACCTACGGTAAACAGCAAGGCCGCTCTTCTGTGCTCTATCGGCATGAAAGGCGGCCTTTTTACGATGATTTTTTTGCGCCGGGCCACGCGGCGTTGGATGGGGAGAAACATTGCAGCGTTGGTCGGCTTTACATGCCGGTTCATCACTTTACGCATGTTTGATTCGCCCGCGGCTGCCCTTGCGCCGCGCTACGAATAAAACCATAAGCTCATAACTTGTCCAGCCACGAAAACGCAAACCGGAAACCGGACGGCCGTTTACGTAAGCGGCAGGCCGAAAATCCGCTCGCCATCCTCTTCGCCCAGCGGCGTAAAACCCAGCTTATGCAGCAGGGCGATCGACGCCGCATTCCCGCTTTCCGCTCCGGCTTTCAGGTAAACGGTTCCCCGCGCTTTCAGCTGCGCTATCAACCCCGAAACCGCTTCAAACGCATAGCCCTTGCGGGCATACTGCGGCGCAATGGTATACCCGACCCAGCAGGCGTCTCCATCCTGCTGTATATACACGTCGCCCAACAGCGTTCCGGTTTGCCGGTCGGTTACCGCCAGCTGCGCGCCCTGCGCAAGCGAAAGGGGGGCAAGCAGCGCGTTTTCGTACTGCTCGCGGCTTAGCCCCTTAAAACCCTGATAGCGCATCCATTCCAGATTGTTACGGTAAGCCATAAACGCTTCCATATCCTCCGCCCGAAAGGGCCGCAGGGTACAGCGTTCCGTCGTAAACTGCATTCTATTCCTCATCTTTTATGCGTCGATGGCGGTGTTTTCCGCCCCTTGCAGCAAGGGTAGGTTCCCACAGGGACGGCACACACCTGTTCATTCCCCGGCAGCCGTTACAGCCGCCCATCCTCTTTCAGCCGGGCAAAGCCGTACAGCCCCGCGCCCTTCACGCCGTTTTCGCTGCGCTTTTCCGAAAAGATAATTTTCAGGTTCGCCGCCGGGTAGGGCTTGCGGGTGTGGTAGAGCACCTGCTTTTTCAGCAGCGCACGCGGGAACCCCTCCATTTGAATCACCCGTCCGCCCAGTATTAAAAATTCCGGGTCGATAATGTTCAGCTCCGTGGCGACCGCCACGGCAATCGCATCGATCAGCGCGGTAATCTCCGGGTCGTTTGAATGCTCCAGAAAAATCTTCTGGTGATCCGGCTCGCCGTACCATTTTTGCGATATTTCCTGCAAGCGGTGACCGGACGCCAGCATTTCGATGCAGCCGGTATTGCCGCATACGCAAGCGTGATCCTTGCCCAAAATGGGAATATGCCCCAGCTCCGCCGCCGAGCCGTTGTGCCCGTAAAGCACCTTGCCGTAGATGGAGATAACGCTGCCAAACCCGGTGCCCACATAGCACCCGATGATGATGGAGTCCACCGGCAGCTGGTAATTAAAACGGTCATAGTAATACAGCATTACGGAATCGCGGTCGATATACACCGGGCACAGGTGCAAATCGCGCTCCAACAAACTGACGATATCGGTATTGGTAAAGCCTGGCAGGTTGGGGGTGGATTGCAGTCGCCTGCGCGAGCGGTTCAGCGTGGAGGGAAAGCCGATGGACAGCGCAGCGGGCACCAGATGGTTCTTTTCCAGATACGCGCGTATCAACGCCTCCAGCTTATAGAGCGAACCGTCGCCCGTATCGGCAATCTGCGAAATTGGCACCGTTTCATAGGCGCTCAGCAAACAATCCTCATTCACCATACCGAATTTAATTTTCGTTTCCCCAAGGTCGATTCCCAGCACAGCACCGCGCATGAAATCCCCCGTCTCCCTTGCTGTATCGCTCCCCGCTAAGCGCAAAAAGCTTTCTGGACAAAGTATAGCAAAGAAACGACCGGCAGGCAATTTGTTTACCAATTTTTACCGGCATTTTGTCTGAAAAAAGGGGGCATTTCATCACTTATGGGGGTGTAATCCACGATTCTGGTTTTTTTTCGTTGCGTACGGCGCGTGAAAAAATATAATGAGTACACAAGCTGCCGATGTGGTGGATATCTTGCCGGATTTTCCATGATCTGTCAATATCCCCGCAAACGCGCTCCAACAGAACCAATCACACCGGGTAGGTGTGAATATGAAAAAGGAGGATCCCCATGAAAAAGATTATCTCTCTGGTGCTCGCCCTCACGCTTTGCCTGGGACTGGTCAGCTTTGCCTCTGCCGAGTCCAGCGACGCGGAAATCGCCATTATCCTCAAAACCCTTGGTAATCCGTTCTGGGAGACCATGAAGACCGGCATCGAAGCCAAAGCCGCCGAGCTGGGCGTAACGGTTGATATTTTCGCCGCGCAAAGCGAGGACGATGTGGAAGGGCAGCTGACCATTCTGGAAAACGCCGTCAGCAAGGGCTACAAAGCCATCGGCGTTGCGCCCCTGAGCCCGACCAACCTGAACAACATGATCGCACAGGCGATGCAGGAAGGCATTTACGTTGTCAATATCGACGAAAAAGTTGACATCGACGCCCTCAAAGCTTTGGGCGGTAACGTAATGGGCTTCACCACCACCAACAACGTAGCCGTTGGCCGTCTGGCTGGCGAAGACATCTGCGCTCGTCTGCCCGAGGGCGGCGAAGTCGCCATTATCGAAGGCAAAGCCGGCAACGCTTCCGGTTTGGATCGCCGCAACGGCGCACAGGAAGCCTTTGACGCACAGGAGAACATCACTCTGGTGGAAAGCCAGCCCGCCGATTGGGATCGTACCAAGGCGTATGACGTAGCCACCAACTACATCACCAAGCATCCCGAACTGAAAGCCATCTACTGCTGCAACGACACCATGGCTATGGGCGCTCTGGAAGCTGTAAAAGCGGCCGACGCAGACATTATGGTGTACGGCACCGACGGTAACGACGACGCGATCGCTTCTGTGGCCGCGGGCGAACTGACCGGCACCGTTGCGCAGGATCCCGCCGGCATCGGCGCCCGTGCGCTGGAACTGCTGGTTGGCTACATCAACGATGGCGCCGCGATCGACCTGGAAGCGGATGTGCCCGTTGAGTACGTACCCGCCCAGTTGATCACCCTGGACACGATGGAATAAAATCACTCCTTGCTGCCGCGCCGGACCCCTGGCCCGGTGCGGCAGCGCTTTCTTTACGGCAACCGGCGGTTTCGTCTTTCGTGTACAGCCCCGCTTAAGCGACGCTGTACACGGCGGATGCAACATCAACCGTTTGTAAGCATACGGTTTCCGAATCGTTCAGCGGAACGCTAAAAACTGGACGTAACCAAAGGCAGGTGGCAAGCAATGGATGAACATTTAGTGGAAA
This sequence comes from Candidatus Limiplasma sp., assembly GCA_963675655.1. GTDB lineage: Bacteria > Bacillota > Clostridia > Christensenellales > Aristaeellaceae > CAXXOK01. The sequence continues at coordinate 1,471,576 of OY776489.1, read as the reverse complement.
TGCGGGGCATTACCAAGAAATTCCCGGGCGTAACCGCTCTGCGGGACGTCAGTTTTACCCTCAACCCCGGCGAAGTACATGTGCTGCTGGGCGAGAATGGCGCAGGCAAAAGTACCCTGATGAAGATTCTCTCCGGCGCGTACGAGCCTACGGAAGGTGAAATTGTCGTAAACGGACAAACCTTTTCCTCCCTCACGCCAAAAATTTCCCAGCAGCTGGGCATCAGCATAATTTATCAGGAGCTTTCAGTCATCAACGAACTAAGCGTACAGGAAAACATTTTTTTGGGACGGCTGAAAGAAAAAACACACTTTGGCGTTACCATGGTGGATAAAAACACCATGATGAAGGAAACCTCCGTACTGCTGGACGCGATCGGCCTGCACTGCAAGCCGCGCACGCAGGTGGATACCCTGCGCATCAGTGAAAAGCAGATGGTGGAAATCGCCAAAGCCGTTGCCTTTAACAGCGAAGTCATTATTATGGACGAGCCGACCTCCTCCCTGACCGAGGAAGAGATTAACCAGCTGTTCACCATTATCCGCCGCCTGAAAAAGGCGGGCAAAGGCATCATTTACATTTCCCACAAGCTTAAAGAGATTAAGGAAATCGGCGATCGCGTAACGGTGCTTAAGGACGGCACATACGTCGGCACCCATAACGTAAAGGATGTCACCATCGACGATCTGGTTACCATGATGGTCGGCCGCGAGCTGCAAAACAAATATCATTCTACCAGCCACGAGCACGCTACCGCGGGCGAAGTGATACTGGAAGTGAAAAACCTCACCCGGAAAGACGGCTATGTGAAGGATATCAACTTTCAGCTGCACAAGGGCGAGATACTTGGTTTTTCGGGGCTGGTCGCCAGCGGGCGTACCGAAACCATGGAAGCCATTTACGGCGCGGTGCCCGTAAGCCACGGCGAAGTGTGGCTAAACGGCGAGCGTTTGCACATTCACAACACCTATGACGCGCTGAAAAACGGTATCGCACTGGTAACGGAAAACCGCCGCGAAACCGGATTTTTCCACAATTTCAGCATCAAGCGTAACCTTGCCATTGCCAAACAGCTTAAGGATGGCAAATGGGGCGGCTTGTACGGTCTGCTGAACAGCAAGCAGGAAAAGCAAATCTGCGACGAGCAGATCAAGGCCATGCAGATTAAATGCGCCTCGGTGGAGCAATCCATTTCCGAGCTGTCCGGCGGCAACCAGCAAAAGGTTATTCTGGGCAAATGGATGGCCGCGGGCAGTAAAGTAATCATCTTTGACGAGCCCACCAAGGGCATTGACGTTGGCACTAAAAGCGAAATCTACAAGCTGATGCGCCGCCTGTGCGAGCAGGGCGTAGGCGTCATGGTTGTCAGCAGTGAAATGCCGGAGCTGCTTTCCGTATGCGACCGCATACTGGTGTACTACGATGGGCACATTAACGGCGAATATACCATAGACGAGGCAACCGAAGAAAAGCTGGTCTATTCCGCAACGGTGGACCAAGCCCGAACCACCGCGTAAATAACAGGAGGAAGCATCCATGAGCGATAAAGTGATACTGCGTGATGAAAACACCAAAAAGAAATCTTTCAGCGATTACTGGTCCAGCTATTCCACAGTTGCCATCATGGTTCTTATGGTTATCGTATTCAGCATTTTACAGCCGCAGGCGTTTATGTCGGCAAAGAACATGCTCAAGATTGTGGAGCAAAGCTCCATTACCATTTTGCTGGCCTGCGGTGAGTTCTTCGCCATTTTACTGGCTGGCATCGACCTGAGCGTCGGCTCCACCATGGCGCTGACGGGCGTGGTAAGCGGCCGCCTGCTGGAAATGGGCTGGAACACCTGGCTGGTCGTGCTGGTCGGCATCATCGGCATGGGCGCGCTGCTGGGCATCATCAACGGCGGCCTGATCAACCTGACCAACCTGCATCCTTTTATTATCACGCTAGGCACGCAGGCCATTTTCCGCGGCCTTACGGTAATTATCGCCAACAGCCGCCCGGTCGCTGCCACCGCGTTTGCCCGCACCTTCGGCACACGCATCGTGGGCATACCCATTCCGATCCTGATTGCCCTTTTCATGGCCGCGCTGCTCACCTTTTTTACCACCAAAACCAAAGCGGGGCGAAACCTGTACGCCATCGGCGGCAACAAGCAATCCGCCTGGTTTGCGGGCATTAACGTGAAGCGCCACACAATGCTGGCCTTCATCATCTCCGGCATTTGCGCGGGTCTTGCGGGCATGGTCAACATTTCCCGTCTGGCCTCGGCCGAACCCGCCGCGGGCACGGGCTACGAAACCTACGCCATCGCCTCGGCCATCATCGGCGGCACCAGCTTCTTCGGCGGCATCGGCATGATCCCCAAGGTAGTGCTGGGCGGTTTGATTATCGGCATCATCAACAACGGCATCAACATGGTGGGCCTGTCCAGCTACTATCAACAAATCGGTATGGGCGCGCTGATCATCATCGCCGTTACACTGGACCGTTTCTTCGGCGCGAGCAGCAAAAAACGGTAATCCCCCGCCCGCCGCGCCGGGCACGCCCCATACATTATGGAATGATCAAAGGAAGCGAGTGACTCTTTATGAAATTTGCGCCATCGCTGATGTGCATGGATTTTTTGAAACTGGAAGAGCAGCTGAAAGTGCTCAACCGGCGCACGGACATGCTGCATGTAGACCTGATGGACGGGCATTACTGTAAAAACATCACCCTGTCCCCGGATTTGATACGCACCTTTGCCCGTGTGACCACCTTGCCGATGGATGTGCATTTTATGACCACCCAGCCCTCCGACTGGCTGGAGGTTTGCGCGCAGGCCGGCGCGAAAATCCTGAGCCCGCACGCAGAAACCATCAATGTGGATGCGTTCCGCACCATGAACCTGATTGAGTCTCTGGGCTGCAAAAAGGGTGTGGTGCTCAATCCCGCCACGCCGCTTGATACCATCCGCCACTACATTGCGTATGTCGACATCCTCACCATTATGACGGTGGACGTTGGTTTTGCTGGCCAGCCCTTTATCGAGCCGATGCTACGCAAAATTGAAGAGGCCGCCGAGCTGAAAGCTAAAAACGGCTACACCTACGAAATTCAAATCGACGGCAGCTGCAACACACGCACCTACAAACGCCTGACCGACGCAGGCGCCGAAATCCTGATCATGGGTTCCTCCGGCCTATTTACCCTGCATGAAGATTTGGATACGGCGTACGATATGATGCTGGACGCTTATACAAAAGCAACGTCCGTGTAAGGAGATGCATTCCATGGGCAAGAGCATTTTAGGCATGGACATCGGCGGCACCAACCTGCGCAGCGGCTTTGTGGATGAGCAGTACCGGCTGACGGATTTCACCATTACCTCCAGCGGGCGCATCCGGGGCGAAAACGCCCCGGCTAAACTGGAAAACTATATCCGCGATATTCTGCGCACCACCGGACGCACGCCGGACGCCCTTTCCATCGGGTTTCCCTCCACGCTGGATAAAACCCGCAAAAAGCTGCTTTCCACCCCTAATCTGGATGGCTTTGATAACATGGACATGGTGGATTATCTGGAAAACGCGTTAAAGCTGCCGGTATTTATCGACCGCGATGTAAACCTGCTGTTTTTATACGATTGCTACGCCCATAAGCTGACCGGCGATATTATGATCGGCTGCTACATCGGCACCGGCCTTGGCAACGTAGTCGCCATACACGGCGAAATTTTAATCGGTAAAAACGGCGTAGCAGCGGAGCTGGGCCACATCCCCATGCGCGGGGTGGATAGCCAATGCCCCTGCGGCAATGTCGGCTGTGTAGAGGTGATCGCCTCCGGCAAAGCCCTGCACGAAATGCAGGCGAAGCTGTATCCCAATGAGACGATCTACGAGATTTTTCAAAACCACGCCGACGACGAGCCGGTCGTTACCTTTATTAACGATTTATCGCTGCCCATTTCCACCGAGGTGAACATACTCGACCCGGATGTAGTGATTCTGGGGGGCGGCGTTATCCAAATGGAGGGCTTCCCCAAGGAGCGGCTGGAAAACGCCATCCGCTTCCACGCCCGCAAGCCCTACCCCGAAAAGGGGCTGCGCATCTGCTATTCCACCGAGAAGCAGGAAAACGGCGTAATCGGCGCGGGGATACGCGCCTTGAAAAGCATGTAAACAAAGGAGATATTCACAATGATAGCGTTAGCTTGCGACCATGTCGCCATCCCCCTGAAAGAAGAGCTGAAAAAGCTGCTGGACGAAATGGGGCTTCCCTATAAAGATTTCGGCACTTTTACCCCCGAGCGCACCGATTACCCCATTTACGGGGCGCGCGCAGCCAAAGCCGTCGCCAGCGGCGAGTGCGACCGCGGCATCATCTGCTGCGGCACGGGCATCGGCATTTCGCTGTCCGCCAATAAAGTACACGGCATCCGCTGCGTAGTCTGCTCGGATTGCTATTCCGCCAAGCTCAGCCGCGAGCATAACAACACCAACATGCTCTCCATGGGCGCGCGGGTCGTCGGTGTGGATTTGGCCAAGATGATCGCGAAAATCTGGCTGACGACCGATTTTGAAGGCGGTCGCCACCAGCGCAGAATCGACCAGATCGCGGCGCTGGAACGCGGCGAGGATATTGAGCCCTGATAAGGTGAACGAACCACCTTTACATTCCCCATACCTCCTTTTGCAACCCCGCCGCACCGCAAGGTGCGGCGGGGTCGGTTGTTTGACGCCAACTGTGCAGCAAGCGATGCCGTTCGCCGCTTCCTGCTTAGCCCCCGGGAAATTACGGCGGGTTATAGGATGGGTAATACAGAATAGACTTTTAAATAGCAAACAGCCGCGGTTATGACCGCGGCTGTTTGCTATATGTACTTTCTTTCCGTAAGTATCCGCCTGCTTCCCCTTAGCGATGTTCCTGCCGGTTCTTGGATTCCCCTGCGCGCCGCATCATGCAAAACGCACTCGTGCGGTTCCGTTCCCGGCGGGAAGCATCAGGCTTCGGGGTTTGCCACGTCGATCAGCACCTTCATGGTGGTTTCGCGGTTCTCATCAATATAGCGGTACGCATCCGCATAGGCGGCAAACGGAAAGTGCTTACTCATCAAGGGTTCCAGCTTCACCTTGCCCTCGTTTACCAGCCGGATAGCCTCCACGTAATCCTCGTGGCGGTACATCATGCTGGTGTTCAAATCCAGCTCATGGTCGTTCAGCACCGCCAAATCCACCTTGGCAAGCCCCGCAAACACCGCCACAAGGATGATCGTGCTGCCCTTGCGCGCCGACTGGATGGCCTGCTGCATGGTTATATCGTTCCCGGCGCAATCGAAAATCACATCCGCCTTATCCGGCCCGAAGCTTGCGACCAGCGCCTCCTGAAACGGTTGATTGCGCGTGTTTACGGTGTAGTCCGCGCCGCACTGCGCCGCAAGCGAAAGCCGGTAATCGCTGATGTCGGTCACCAGCACCTGTTTTGCGCCCAGCGCCTTGGCGCTTTGCGCCAGCAGGTTGCCAATCGGCCCCGCACCAAGCACCGCCACCTTCAGCCCGCGCACGTCCCCCGCACGGTTTACAGCGTGCACGGTAACAGCCAGCGGCTCTATCATTGCGCCCTGATCGTAGCTCATATCCTCCGGCAACGGGGTAATCTTGCCCGCGTCTACGGCAAAGTATTCGCTGGCCGCGCCCGTGGTTTGAAAGCCCATCACTTTAAGGGATTCGCAAAGGTTGTATTTGCCGTGGGTGCAGGGGTAACACTGTCCACAGTACACCTGCGGCTCGATGGTCACCTTTTGCCCCACCATAAGCCCCTGCACCTTTGCGCCCAGCGCCTCGATGCGGCCGCTCACCTCGTGCCCCTGCGTAACCGGGTAGGAGGTAAAGGGGTGTTTACCGTGGTTTACGTGGATATCGCTGCCGCACACACCAATGCGCATCATTTTCACCAGCACATCGTTTTCCGAAAGGGTGGGCATGGGAACCTGCCGGAATATTATTTCGCCTGGAGCCGTCATAACCTGCTGCAACATACCTGTTTCTCCTTACTGAAAAGACTTCAATATTTTTAGTCTGTCCGGCGCATCGCACTGCGAAAAGCCGCACGGGCAAACAGTACAACCATTAGATTTGATAGCAAGCGGTAACACAACGCAAACATCCTTCTATGCGGGCAATTCCGTTGGGAAAAAGGTATCGCTCTCCACCTTGCAAATTCGGATTTGATAATTCGCATACCACTGCTTTTTCCCCATTGCTTTGGCTTGTGCATGCAGCGCGTTGCCTTTCCACGCCTTTATATTCTCCATCGTATCCCAGTAGGAAATGGTAATGCCAAAACCGTCTTCGCCCCGCACGCTTTCGGCGCCCAGAAACCCTTTCTGGCCGGATACAAGCCGGGCAATTTCGTCGCTCATCTTCGCATATCCATTATCCCCCGTCGTTCTGACGGAGGTAAAAATAACAGCATAGTAGGGGGTATCCGGTGTTTTCGCAATTGCATTCATCAAAAAACCTCCATTAGCAGAAAACGCTTTTTCATCATCGGGCGGTTGCTGCCCTGTTTTGCCACCAAGCGTTTTTACCGTTTTTTCATTGGCCTTGGCAGCACCGCCGCTTCTACCCCTATGTTAAAGCAGTAACCCTTACTGTGCAATCGGCAAAAGCCGTATCCGCACACCGGGGTGCGCTATCTATTTAGGTGCATAAGCGCTCCGGGACAAGGCCTTCGCAGTGCAATAGCACGCCTGTTTTATCCGGCATCCCATCCAAACAGAAAAGAATCCAGCCGCCCTATGCATACTAGCCCTGCTAACGCTTTTCCTGCACAACCTCCAGAAAAGCAGTTACAATACGGGGGTCAAACTGCGAGCCGGCGTTCCTTATTATTTCTTCCACAGCCTGTTTATGCGGCATCGCTTTGCGGTATGCCCTGTCCTCGGTCATCGCGTCGTACGCATCGGCCACGGCAAGGATGCGAGCGTGCAGGGGTATGCTTTCCCCGCTTAACTTTTGCGGATAGCCCTTACCGTCCCAGCGTTCGTGGTGACAAAGTATGCTTTCCGCTACCGGCAGCAGCTCCGGGGAAGAAATGGCAATCCGGTACCCGATTTCCGGGTGACGTTTCATCTCCACCCATTCCGAATCCGATAGTTTACCGGGCTTTGTTAAAATTTGATCGCTAATGCCAACCTTGCCAATGTCGTGGAGGGTTGCAAGCAGCTCCAGCCGATCCTGATCGGACTGCGGCAGTCCCAGTTTGGTGGCCATAGCGCGGGTCAGCTTCACCAATCGCTCCGCGTGCTCCTCCGTTTCGTGGCTCTTTTCCAGCATAGTCGCTTTGATGGAAGATACGATGGCGCTGTGGGAGCTGGAATGCTCCAGCAGTTTTCTTTGGTACATGTACTCTTCCGCTGTTTTAATGGTCTGGTTCAAATCATCACCCATGGTTTTACGGGTGGCAAACCCCAGCGAAACGCTATGGGTAAACAGGTCATTCTTCGCATTGCCCACAAACTCTTTAATCGTATCCTGAATTTTTTTCATTACGCTGTAAGCGGTATCCCCGTCCGTATTGGGCATAAGAATAGCAAATTCGTCCCCGCCTGTGCGCGATAAGGTATACCCCGGCTTGCAGCAGCTGCTAATCAGTCTTGCGCAGTCAAAAATGAGCCGGTCCCCTTCCGCATGGCCAAAAGCGTCGTTAACCAGCTTTACGCCGTTAATATCCGCGATGATAACGGATAAGGGCAATCTGCTGGAGGTGTTTTGCCTGTTCATCTCTTCTTCAAAAAACCTGCGGTTATAAAGGCCCGTTAAATGATCATGATAGCTCATATAAATCAGTTCGTTTTCAATGCTCTTTTGATCGGTAATATCATTGGAAAAGCCAAGGTATTTCCCCTCTGCAATTTTCACCGTGTTAATCGACCACCAACGCTTTGTGCCATTTTTATGGATAAATTGGATTTCCGTTTTCACTTTCCCTTTTTCTTTCACCATTTGAAAGCTGGAAACCGCATCGTCTATGGATTCCGGCGCTATAAAAGCAAATGTTGATTTTCCATAGAATTCTTCTTTTGTATAACCCGTAATGGTTGTCGTCGCCTGATTAACCTCCATAAAAACGCCGTCCTCATCGATTACCCATACCGCATAAGGAGCGTTTTCGATATAATTGCTGTATTTCTTCTCGCTCTCGCGCAGTTTTTGCTCGTTCATCCGCTGCACGGTAATGTCCTGTAAAATGCAGTGTGTTTGCCGAAACTCGCCGTTGCTTCCGTAGCCCGCTTTTCCATCAAACGCAATCACAATCGTTTTTCCGTTTTTATGCAGCATTTCAAACTCGCTGTGTATATGCCCCTGCTTTTTCAGAAGGGCAAACCGTTCGCGAAACGCAGCCCGGAACGGCGGCATTACAAAATCGCCGAACCATTTCCCCACGACCTCCTCTTTGGTGTAGCCCAGCGTATCCAGCCACTGCTGGTTTACTTCAATAAAATAGCCTTCGGTATTCAGCGATTGATACCCAAGCGGCGCGTTTTCAAACAACGCTTTAAAGCGCTCCTCGGATTGCGCCAGCTGGCCCTGTACCACTTTAAACTGTTTTTGCCTGAGTAGTAAAAGGCTGAGCAAAACCGAAGCGATCGGGTACACAAGCATCACCGGAGCCGCGATAGCGCCAATAACGTCTATATTCTGCGGGTAGGGTAAAAGCAGCATACACAGCAGCATCACCACATGCACGGTAATGCTCATCAGATATACGTTCAGCGTTCTCCATTTGATTGCCCTGGAAATGATCAGCCGCTGCCAAAGCAAGCCAATGATAGCGCTGGATACGATGACGGCAACACCGGGCCATGCGCCCGCGCCCCCGGCGCTAAGCCGGAACAGTGAAGCCGCAACGGCGGTGATCGCCGTTGGGATCAAACCGAAAATCATACCCGTAACGCTGATCAGAATCGAGCGCGTATCAAAAACCACGCCGGGAATCAGCGTAAACGGCGTTCCCATAATCACAATACAAATCGCCGCGATCATGGCGCCGCTGATGTAGGGCTGCCATCTTTTATATTTTATGGGCAGCATATACGTAACTTCAAAAATAATGGATAGCACCAGTAATATGGACGCATTGCTTACCAACGCATTCAACACTGTCTGATCCATAGCGCTTCCTCCGATCCCTTCTGTATAAGAAACAACAAACCCATTATCGTTATTCCTAAATATCATGCTCTATTTGCTGTAGTTATATCATGTTGTAACATGAAAAGTATATCAAAGATAAACAGGCATTACAATGATTACGGCATGTGTAATTCATGCTCGGCATGCCGGCTGCGCACATCCATGCCAAGCGGCGAACACCTTCGTCGCCTGCCTCGGTTCTTTCCGCCGTGAGCATACGCACAGCCTGGCATACGGCAGGCACTCGCCCGGATTATGCTCCCCCCTGCAATCCCGCGCAATAGGCTATAACAGTTATTATTTATTACCTTTATTTGTAATATTTTTCAAGATATGCATTCTGTGATTGACAGGGGTATAGCCGCATGTTATGATTGAACCATCAAAGGGATTTTCGAAAAGACCGACGGTATCAAACGCAACAACAGAATAAAAAGATGGAGGAATCACTTATGAAGAAATTTCTCGCTATCCTTCTGTCCGTACTCATGCTGATGAGCGTGACCATGACAGCTGTCGCCGAAGAAACGGTTTCCTTGCTGGTCTGGGTCGGCGACGACGCCGATCAGGCTTGGATCAGCGGCGTAATTGATAACTTCAAAGCCGCCAATCCCGATACGATGTTTGATATTCAAGTCGGCATCCAATCTGAATCCACTGCCAAAGATACGGTATTAACCGATATTACCGCCGCTGCCGACGTATATACCTTCGCGGACGATCAGCTTGGCGAACTGGTGCTGGCCGGCGCGCTGCAGCCGGTAGCGCTGAACCCGGAAGATATTATCGCCCGCAACAGCGCCGGTTCCATCTCCGCCGCTACCGTAGACGATATGCTCTACGCCTACCCCGCCACAGCCGATAACGGCTACTTCATGTTCTATAACAAAGCGTTCTTCACCGCCGAAGATGTGATGACGCTGGATTCCATGCTGAGCGTTGCTGCTGGCGCCGGTAAATATGTATCCATGGAAATGAGCAATGCTTGGTACATGTACTCCTTCTTCGCGGGCGCCGGATTGCAAATGAGTCTGCTGCCCGACGGCGTAAACAACCAGTGTAACTGGAACGCCACCGATACCCCCATCACCGGCGTGCAGGTTACCCAAGCCATGCTGGCTATCGCGCAAAACCCGGGCTTCATTAACCAGGGTGACGGCGAGTTTGTTACCGGCATTAAAGACGGCTCCGTTATCGCGGGCGTGAACGGCGTATGGAACGCCAACGCCGCCGCCGAAGCATGGGGCGAGGATTATGCCGCTACGAAGCTGCCTACCTACACGGTAGCGGGCGAACAGGTGCAGATGGCCTCGTTTGCGGGCTACAAACTGGTCGGCGTTAACGCTTACAGCGCCAATGTGGGCTGGGCGATGATGTTTGCGGATTACATGACCAACGAAGAAAACCAGATTTCCCGCTTCGTAATGCGCGGGCAAGGCCCCTCCAACCTGGTCGCGGCCGCCTCGGACGAAGTGCAGGCAGCCCCCGCCATCGCGGCACTGGCGCAACAGAGCGCCTACGCCACCACCCAGCGTGTAGGCGGCAACTACTGGTCGCCCGCTGCCACCTTCGGCGCGGTGATCTACGGCGGCAACGCCGATGGCACCGACTTGCAAACCCTGCTGGATAATATGGTCGCCGGCATTACGGCCACGGTCGAATAAACAACTGCCGTATCCGGCTCAACACGCCCGCGCGCTCTCATGGGCACGCGGGCTGTTTTTTCAGCAAAGGGGAGGGGATGACCATGGACGCTCGTGAGCCTTCGGCAGCCGCTCGCGTGGGCAGGGCGCTGGGTTCTTTGTGGCACGCGATTGCATCGTCGATCGTGCAGTTTATCCGGGATATTCAAGAAGGGGACGTTTGGGTTCGCCTGTCGCTGCTTTTCTTTGGCGCGGGCTATTTCGGGCGCAGGCAATTTGCCAAAGGCATTGTAATCACGCTGCTGCAAGCCTTTATATTCATCTTTTATCCACAGGCGCTGTGGCCGAGTTTACGCAAGTTCGGCACGCTTGGCACCGTAAAGCGCGCAGCGGTTTTTAACCCTGCAACCCTGAAAAACGAAGTGAACGATTACGATCACTCCTTTATGATTTTGCTGTTTGGTTTGATTGCCATTATCGTGCTGGCCGCAGTGATCGTGTTCTGGTTTCAAAACATCCACAACGTGCGGCGTATGCAGGTTTTGCAGGAAAGCGGCAAGAAGATTAACCGCTTTTCGGATGATATACGCGACCTGCTCAACCGTAAATTCTACATTACGCTGTTAACGCTGCCCAGCCTTGGCGTGTTGCTGTTTACCATTATCCCGCTGTTGGTGATGATTTGCGTCGCCTTTACCAACTACGACCAAACCCACATGGTGCCAACCAACCTGTTCACATGGGTGGGGCTGAACAACTTTCGCACGCTGTTTACCCGGTCGCAAACCATTACCTTTGCCTATTCCTTTGGGAAAGTCCTCTCATGGACGCTGCTGTGGGCGCTGCTGGCGACATTTTCCACCTTCCTATTCGGCACGCTCATGGCGATGTTCATCAACAACCGCAATACAAAGCTCAAGCGCATGTGGCGTACATTCCTGGTCGTCACCATCGCAGTTCCGCAGTTCGTATCGCTGTTGCTGGTGCGTAACTTCTTTGCCAATACCGGCATCGTAAACACGATTTGCGCCCAAACCGGCATTACGGATTTTTTCAAGCACATCGGTCTGCTATCGCAAAACTACGCCTACATCCCTTTCCTGACCGATCCCAGCTGGACCAAAGCGATGATTCTGCTGATTAACCTGTGGATCGGCATTCCTTATATTATGCTCATCGTAACCGGCATTCTCATCAATATTCCCAGCGATTTGCTGGACAGTGCGCGCATCGATGGCGCAAACGCTTTCCAGAGCTTTAAAAAAATCACCTTGCCGTATATACTGTTTGTTACCGGTCCATTTCTGATTAACTCGTTCACCAACAACATCAACAACTTTAACGTAATCTACCTGTTGACCAACGATGTTTTCGTTACCAAGGATCAGTTGCTGGCTAACTCCAACGCGCAGGAGATCGATTTGCTGATTACCTGGCTCTACCGCCTGACCCAGCATTATTACAACTATAAAATGGCGTCCGTGCTGGGCATTCTGATCTTTATCATCTGCGCTATCTTTACGGTGGTCGCATTCCGCAGGCTGATCCGGGGCGACAGAGAGGAGCGGTTCCAATGAAGATATTCAAGCAAACCATGCGGCACACCGTGCTGACCGCTCTTTCAATATTCTGGCTCATTCCCATCATCTGGCTGGTCGCAACATCATTCGGCACCGATACCGGCCCCAACATCCGTTCGTTCTTCCCGTCCGAGCTGACGCTGGCTCACTACCAGGCGCTGCTGTTTGGCATGGATGACGTGGCGCGCTTCCCCAGTTGGTTTCGCAATACCCTGATCATCGCCATTTTCACATGCCTCATCTCCAGCATCTTCGTGCTGATGGTCGCTTACGCCATGAGCTGCATGCGGTTTAAGGCGCGTAAAGGGCTGATTACCTTCGCCAGCACCCTATCGCTTTTCCCCGGTTTTCTGGCGATGATCGCGGTGTACTTTATTATGAAATCCATCGGGCTGACCAACAGCAACATTGGGTTGATCCTCGTATACTCGGGCAGTTCGGGGCTTGGGTATTTAATTGCCAAAGGCTTTTTCGATACCGTGCCCAAATCTATGCGGGAAGCGGCTTACATTGAAGGTGCGTCCGAGTTTGTCGTATTTGCACGCATCGTACTTCCGCTGTCCAAGCCCATTATCGTTTACACAATCATCAGCGCGTTTCTTGTGCCATGGATGGATTTTATCTTCGCCAATATTATGCTCAACTCCGGTCTTTCGGAAAATAAGACCGTCGCGATCGGCCTGTACGCCATGGTGGACAAAGTACGCATCAATGGGTACTTCGGCCAGTTCTGCGCAGGCGGCGTGCTGGTATCCATCCCAATTTCGATCCTGTTTGTGATTATGCAAAAGTTCTACATCGAAGGCGTTACCGGCGGTTCAGTAAAAGGGTAAATGCTAACAGTGCGGCACGCTTTATGGACTACCAGCATGTAGCCGCTGTATGAACCACCTTGCTTGCCCACGCAAAAGAGGCCGCACCGATGCCGGCCTCTTTTGCGTTGCCTGCTTTTGTATTCCCATTCTTTACTATACAGCACAGCCTATCTTTTCATGTAGCGTATAAAAATATCTTGCTCTTACGCCCCATACGCCAGATGAACCGTGTGAGCATTGCTTTACTATCTTTTGTGCGAGCAAGAATAACCAAGTTATTGATTCCGCATACGTTGTGTAAACCCCATTGTATATCCATATACAAAGACCGCACGCTGATGCGGTCTTTGTATGTTTTATATTGTTTGATGCCTCCTCATCGGCGTGCAGTTTCGCTGTTCTTTTATTTCCGTATCGTGAAGTATCCCATTTTTCCTTATGCCCTATCTACCGCAAATGTTTGCGCTTTTATCCTCCAAGTGGACAAGCAAAACCCTGCTAGCAATGCAAATGAGCCAAAAAGAAAGACACCCCAAATGCTTCAGGTGTCTTTTTTATAATAGAGTCGATTATCGCGCGTATTTCGCCTTTTCCTGCCGCAGCGCAGTGCGGAACTTCCAGCCATTCTCCTTGGCTGCCTTTTTCACAGCTTTGGCAATATCGCCCAGATTGATCGTCTGCTCTACTACCTTTCCTTCCGGCCCATATTCCACAATTTTTACTTTCCGCATTACGGTGCCGCCGGTCTGCGTAGCGGTTTCAAACCCGCCGCTAAAGGAAATTCCCGCGCTGCTTTCGATCGTCTTTTGCCAAAAGTACGCTGTTTTTTCGTTCTCATCCAGCCGAATAAACGCGTCGTAGCGGAACTTCTTCTTCCCCGTGCTCCAGCCTGCGTTGACAAACTCGGTATGAATTTCCAAATCAGAGGCTTCCTCCTTCGTAAAAGCGACGCCCAGTGCCGAAAATGCCTGTGTGATTTGCGCCAAGATTTGCTGCTTGTCCATCGGGGTTGCTCCTTCCCCGCCGAGCGGCGGTGTTGCATAGAAAATAAATATTGTCATCGGAAAGAGATACAATATAAATCAGGAATACGATGGTTTGCCTGCTTCGCCGGCGGAACAAGATTTCCCTCTGTTATCGCTTGGCGAATGGAATGCTACAAATAGAATTTTTCCATGACTGCTCTTCAACGCATGAATGCAAACATATACGGTTCATTCATATCGAGTATGATAGCGTGTGTTATCATCTACTGTTTAAAAACTATCTCATAGCACACTTATTCCATTCCTCCTTACTATTTTCTAAGGAGTAATCCACCTATTCTATTGATATTTGCAGACAGCAATATGTCACCGGTGTACAAAGAAGCACTATATCCATCGGAGCCTGAGCTTCATTCCATTTCCTGCTGCTTAAACTTTTTCCTAAGCAAAATGAGTATAATCAGCCCAATGAAGGTGCTTATTCCCGCAAGCAGAAAGGCCGGTGTAAAGGAACCCGTTTCATCATGCAGTATAGACCCAACCAAGCCAGTTATTGCACCTACGCCAAATGCACTGAAAACAAGGCCGTAATTGACCCCAAGATATTTATTCCCAAAACCCGCCGCAACAATGACCGGGAACAGGGCAAATGTGACAGCATACCCCGCGCCAAGGAAAAATGCACAGAGCAGAAGAATCGTGAAGTTTGTTGCTATCAGCGGCATGAGAAGAAAAACCAAGGTCTGTACGCAGTAGATGGAAATCATTACACGGATAGCACCGAAACGATCCCCCATCCAACCAGCAAAAGGTCTCCCAAGTCCGTTTATTAACGAGAAAATTGAGACAGACAAAGCAGCCTCAGTCGGGGACAATTTAAGCGCAAGCTCTCCAAAAGGAGTTAATAGGCCTATTGCAGTTAGGCCTCCACCGATCACTAATGCAAGGGCGAACCAAAGCATCGGAAATTCAGGTGTCTTCATAAACTCCCGGGGTGGGACATCCCGAACGACCATAGTACTTTTGGATGCCGATGTAGTTTTATTGGGCATCCAATTTGGGTCTGGATTCCGGAGAAGCTTAGAGCCGATTATTGCTATACTAAAAACGAGAATGCCTAAAATCAGCAGCGTGCCATCAACACCATAATTGCGAATCATCACTTTCTTCAATGGCGCTAATATGACTGCTGCAAGTCCAAACCCCATCACAGCTGTTGACACTGCAAATCCAGGACGGTCTGGATACCATTTTCGCGCTGTTGGCGCAATACAGGAATAAGAAAGGCCACAAGCAATCCCGACAACAATACCATACGTGCCAATCAACCAGCCAGAAGTAGGAATAAAACGGATGCATGCTGCCAAACTGTATCCAAGCAGAAAGAGGAATGCTCCAGCTGTCGATACCTTTCGCGGCCCGTATCGATCTTGTAACCAACCAGCTGGAATCATGGTTATCGCAAACACTACTATCAGCACCGTAAGAGGGAGAGTTGCTTTTGCTGTGCTCCAACCCCAATCATTTACAAGCGGTACAACAAACGAACCCCAAGAGTAGCTCATACCGCCTACTAGCGAGAGTAAAAAGCCACCGAGAAGAATCATCCAACGCTGGTTAAATGGTTTTCCTTTTATCACCTCATGCTTATCCATTTCATCAAATCCTTCCTTCACTGTATTTAGCCAGAATACGAATGGGTGGTAGGATAGAAAACGTATAACAAATGAGTATATTTGTTTTTAAACGTAGTTTTATTCACTTTTATTGTAGGGTAAATACAAATGTTTTGCAAGCTGAACCGTGCATTTAAAGAATTATAAATCTGCATTAAGATGATCATTAGATTCCATGAATTTCATCTTTGCAGAAATATATACATCACTGGATCGTTGTCGTGTTATGTACATGCCATAGCGCCACTCAACCCGCTGGATGCATTTGAAAAATCCATCCAGCGGGTTGAAATGCGTATTTGCAAACGGCAATATCGTAAACAGCAGAAAAATAAAATCAAGGGCATCTAAACCCTTGATTTATCTTGGCTCCCCAGGTAGGACTCGAACCTACAACCCTTCGGTTAACAGCCGAATGCTCTGCCATTGAGCTACTGAGGAATATACACTTATTCCGAACAATGTTCGGAATAAGTTATGAATGGAATGCGGCGGCGATCTACTCTTCCGGGCCGTTACCAGCCAAGTACCATCGACGTGCTGAGGCTTAACTGCTGTGTTCGGGATGGGAACAGGTGGAACCCTCAGGCCATTGCCACCGCAAAGGGTGAACAAGTTTGGAGCTTTGCGTTTACCGAGGCCATTGCCTCCGGTCGGTTTCATGGTCGCCCAGCTCCCTGCCGGGTCGCTGTGCTCTGTGAAACCTTTCAACTTCAGTTCGCGCTGGGCTTGCCCAGGCACCCGCTGGGTGCACGCTCGCTTCTGTTGCCGCAAAGGGTGAACAAGTTTATTCAGGTGCGTTTACCGCGCACACTGACAACCGTATAGGAAGGACACATTCTTGTTTGTTCTCTTGGCCTTAGGCTTGAAATCAAGCTATCGACCGATTAGTATCATCAAGCTACATACGTTACCGCACTTCCACCGATGACCTATCACCTTGTAGTCTTCAAGGGGTCTCTCGCGCTTGCGCGCTTGGAATCTTCTTCTTAAGGGGGGCTTCACGCTTAGATGCCTTCAGCGTTTATCCCTTCCGCACTTCGCTTCCCTGCTATGCCGTTGGCACGACAACAGTTGCACCAGAGGTGCGTCCATTCCGGTCCTCTCGTACTAGGAACAGCTCCTCTCATGATTCCTACGCCCACGATGGATAGGGACCGAACTGTCTCACGACGTTCTGAACCCAGCTCGCGTGCCGCTTTAATTGGCGAACAGCCAAACCCTTGGGACCTGCTTCAGCCCCAGGATGCGACGAGCCGACATCGAGGTGCCAAACCTCCCCGTCGATGTGGACTCTTGGGGGAGATCAGCCTGTTATCCCCGAGGTAGCTTTTATCCGTTAAGCGACGGCAATTCCACTCTCATACCGCCGGATCACTAAGCCCGACTTTCGTCTCTGCTCGAATTGTCACTCTCGCAGTCAAGCACCCTTTTGCCTTTACACTCTTTGAATGGTTTCCATCCATTCTGAGGGTACCTTTGGGCGCCTCCGTTACTCTTTCGGAGGCGACCGCCCCAGTCAAACTGCCCACCTGACACTGTCCATCGTCCGGCTTACGGACTTATGTTAGAGTTTCAATAACAGAAGAGTGGTATCCCAACAATGGCTCCACGAAAACCGGGGTTCTCGCTTCCTAGCCTCCCACCTATCCTGTGCATCCGTTACCGAAATCCAATATCAGGCTACAGTCAAGCTCTACGGGGTCTTTCCGTCCAGTCGCGGGTAATGGGCATCTTCACCCATACTTCAATTTCACCGGGCTCCCTGTTGAGACAGCGCTCAAGTCGTTACACCATTCGTGCGGGTCGGAACTTACCCGACAAGGAATTTCGCTACCTTAGGACCGTTATAGTTACGGCCGCCGTTTACTGGGGCTTCGGTTCTATGCTTCTCTTGCGATGACATTTCCCCTTAACCTTCCAGCACCGGGCAGGTGTCAGCACCTATACGTCAGCTCTCGCTTTCGCAGATACCTGTGTTTTTGCTAAACAGTCGCTTGAGCCTATTCTCTGCGACCGATGTCTCCATCGGCACCCCTTCTCCCGAAGTTACGGGGTCATTTTGCCGAGTTCCTTAACAGGGATTCTCCCGTTCGTCTTAGGATTCTCACCTCGCCTACCTGCGTCGGTTTGCGGTACGGGCGCCATTTCAATATACCAGCAACTTTTCTCGCCAGCGTGAAATCTCGTGTTTCGCTACTCTGATTTCGCTCTCGTCTTCACTCAGCCTTCACAGGAGCCGTACTTCACTAACTCCCAGCCTCGTTTGACAACCGGGTTGACCATCACCCGGCTCACGGTATCCTTCTGTGTCATTGCTTCATTCTCTTGGCGGTGCAGGAATCTCCACCTGCTGTCCATCGCCTACGACTTCCGTCCTCGGCTTAGGTCCCGACTAACCCTGGGCGGATGAACCTTCCCCAGGAAACCTTAGGCTTTCGACGGGCATGTTTCTCGCATGCCTCTCGCTACTCATACCGGCATTCTCTCTTGTGTACAGTCCACCAGTCCTCACGATCTGGCTTCAATCCATACACAATGCTCCTCTACCACTCGCATTGCTGCGAATCCTGCGCTTCGGTGTCACGTTTGAGCCCCGGTACATCTTCGGCGCATGACCACTCGACCAGTGAGCTATTACGCACTCTTTAAATGTATGGCTGCTTCTGAGCCAACATCCTGGTTGTCTGTGCAATCACACATCCTTCTCCACTTAACGTGAACTTCGGGACCTTAGCGGCAGGTCTGGGGTGTTCCCCTTTTGCCCGCGGAACTTATCTCTCGCGGACTGACTCCCGTACATCAATTAATCGGCATTCGAAGTTTGATAGGGTTCGGTAAGCTTTGGACCCCCTAGCCCATTCAGTGCTCTACCTCCGATAATCTAATACGAGGCTAGCCCTAAAGCTATTTCGAGGAGAACCAGCTATCTCCGGGTTCGATTGGAATTTCTCCGCTATCCACAGCTCATCCCCGCCTTTTTCAACAGACGTCTGGTTCGGTCCTCCATCAGATTTTACTCTAACTTCAACCTGGCCATGGATAGGTCACCCGGTTTCGGGTCTACGTCATGTTACTATTCGCCCTATTCAGACTCGCTTTCGCTTCGGCTTCAGTCCTCTAGACCTTAACCTCGCAACATAACGTAACTCGCCGGTCCGTTCTACAAAAAGTACAAGGTCGCACATCTATCGTGCTTCCTCTGCTTGTAAACACAGGGTTTCAGGTTCTCTTTCACTCCCCTCCCGGGGTTCTTTTCACCTTTCCCTCACGGTACTATGCGCTATCGGTCACCATATCGTATTTAGGCTTGGAGGGTGGTCCCCCCGGCTTCCCGCCGGATTCCTCGTGTCCTGCGGTACTCTGGTGCCAGCTGACTGTCTTCAGGTTTCGTGTACGGGTCTCTCACCCTCTTTGGAGACGCTTTCCAACGCGCTTCCACTACCTTACCTCAATGTCGTATGCTGGTCCACAACCCCAGAAAGCATGCTCTCTGGTTTGGCCTCTTTCCCTTTCGCTCGCCGCTACTCAGGAAATCGATGTTTCTTTCTTTTCCTCCGGGTACTTAGATGTTTCAGTTCCCCGGGTGCCCTTCGCTGAGACTATGTATTCATCTCAGGATGACCGGACATTACTCCGGTCGGGTTTCCCCATTCGGATATTTACGGATCAATGCCTGCTTGCGGCTCCCCGTAACTTTTCGCAGCTTGCCACGTCCTTCTTCGGCGTATGGTGCCTTGGCATCCGCCCTGTGCTCTTATTCGCTTGATTTCGTCGATTTCTCCTAAGACCAATCTATTTCTTCGCTTCCAGTGATCTCTCACCGGACTGAACAAAAATGATCTGATCTTCGATTCTACAATCTCTTGTAAAATCGCTTCTCTCGTCCTTCCTATACAGTTGTCAAGGTGCGTGGGCTTTCGCCCGGGCTCGCACGATAGCACGAACCCTGAAAACGATACAGAGCAAGATATTACGCAAACGCATTTCAAATGGAACTTGTTAGTTCCTTCACACTGCTTCCGGATGGAAACAGTATCGACCTGAGATTCAACCGTCCGATTTCTCTTCCGGTTTACTCCCTAGAAAGGAGGTGATCCAGCCGCACCTTCCGATACGGCTACCTTGTTACGACTTCACCCCAGTCATTGATCTCACCTTCGGCGGCTGGTTCCTTACGGTTACCTCACCGACTTCGGGTGCTATCAACTCCCATGGTGTGACGGGCGGTGTGTACAAGGCCCGGGAACGTATTCACCGCGGCATGCTGATCCGCGATTACTAGCAACTCCGACTTCATGTGGGCGGGTTGCAGCCCACAATCCGAACTGGGACCACTTTTATGAGATTAGCTCCACCTTACGATCTCGCTGCTCTCTGTAGTGGCCATTGTAGCACGTGTGTAGCCCAGGTCATAAGGGGCATGATGATTTGACGTCGTCCCCACCTTCCTCCGAGTTGTCCCCGGCAGTCTTATCAGAGTCCTCGCCTCTACGCGTTAGTAACTGATCACAAGGGTTGCGCTCGTTGCGGGACTTAACCCAACATCTCACGACACGAGCTGACGACAACCATGCACCACCTGTCTCAGTATGAGCAAGCTCACACTGTATCTCTACAGTTTTTACTGGATGTCAAGACCTGGTAAGGTTCTTCGCGTTGCTTCGAATTAAACCACATGCTCCGCTGCTTGTGCGGGCCCCCGTCAATTCCTTTGAGTTTCAACCTTGCGGCCGTACTCCCCAGGCGGAATGCTTATTGTGTTTACTCCGGCACAGAAGGGGTCGATACCCCCTACACCTAGCATTCATCGTTTACAGTGTGGACTACCAGGGTATCTAATCCTGTTTGCTCCCCACACTTTCGCGCCTCAGCGTCAGTTACAGTCCAGTAAGCCGCCTTCGCCACTGGTGTTCCTCCCGATCTCTACGCATTTCACCGCTACACCGGGAATTCCGCTTACCTCTCCTGCACTCAAGCCCGACAGTATCCAAAGCAATTCCCACCTTAAAAGCAGGACTTTCACTCCAGACTTACCGGGCCGCCTACGCGCCCTTTACGCCCAATCATTCCGGACAACGCTTGCCCCCTACGTATTACCGCGGCTGCTGGCACGTAGTTAGCCGGGGCTTCCTTCTTGGCTACCGTCATTATCTTCACCAAGGATAGAAGTTTACGATCCGAAAACCTTCTTCCTTCACGCGGCGTTGCTGGGTCAGGCTTTCGCCCATTGCCCAATATTCCCCACTGCTGCCTCCCGTAGGAGTTTGGACCGTGTCTCAGTTCCAATGTGGCCGATCACCCTCTCAGGTCGGCTACTGATCGTTGCCTTGGTAGGCCGTTACCCCACCAACTAGCTAATCAGACGCGAGCCCACCCCAAACCGGATTTCTCCTTTGACCCCTTCGCCATGTGACGTTGTGGTCTTATGCGGTATTAGTGAACCTTTCGGTTCGTTATCCCCCTGTTTGGGACAGGTTGCTCACGCGTTACTCACCCGTCCGCCGCTAGAACATATCTCTTCCATCCGAAAACTTCCAATATATGTCCCCGCTCGACTTGCATGTGTTAGGCACGCCGCCAGCGTTCGTCCTGAGCCAGGATCAAACTCTCACATTTAATCCTTTAGCTCTTGATTCGTTCTCTGACTTCTCAGCCAGAGATCAAGTACTTAATACTCAATTTATTGACTGCGCTTTGCGTTTCTTTCTCTTTGCTCTGTATCGTTTTCAAGGTTCGGCGCTCTCAAGCGAGCTTGTCTATAATACCACTGGATGACTTTCGTGTCAACACCTTTTTCAAATTTCTTTATACTTTTTAATCAATTCCAAATACAGGAATTTCCCCGGCTTCACCTTGGCATTTCGCACGAGTTTCTTCCTATAAATGCCGTTTCAAACCTTGACTTTTCCAAAACGTCTGTGTATCCTTCTTGTACATTGTATCGCGTGTTTTTTTCCGCACCGCAGTCCATTTCCGCCTGCGTCCGGTACGCGTACAAAGGGAGAAAATAGTAAAGCAGGAGGAGCCGCACATGCGCCGCAATCGGAATATCGCCCCATGGCTAAGTGGCGTGATCATTGCTACCCTCCAATTTATCTTCCTGTTTTCCTGCGCGTATCTGCATTATTCCCTGTCGGACGATCTGGAAATCGCCCGTTCTCTGCTTGGGTATTGGGGCGGCGCGGCCGCAACCTTCAGCCCCTATGTTCACCCCTTACTGGTTTATCCCCTTCATTGGCTTACAGCGCTCTTTCCGGGGATTTTCTGGTTTGCGTGGCTGCAAATCGGCCTGCTGTGGTGTACGGCTGTACTGTGGTGCAATGCAATCCTCCAGCTCTTCCTCCGCCTGCAAAGGCCAGTTTGGTTGGGCGTTTGCCTGTACCTGCTCTTTTCCTTTGTGTTGATTCTGCCTTATGCAGCTGGGATTACGTATACGGTTACCGCAACCCTGATTGCCTCCGCGTCGATTTTTCAGCTTTTTACCATCGACCTGCGAGAAACAAAAGGGCTGATGCGCCGCCTGTTGCTTTCTCTGCTCCCCATATTGGCGGGGTATCTGCTGCGGCAGCCCTCCGCCTACCCGGCTATAGCCTTTTGGGTTATCCTGCTGGCGGTGCGCTATCTGCTTTTGGATGCACCTGCACGTGCCCGGGTGACACGCGCCATCGGCAAAGCCTGTCTACTGGGCGTGTTGGTATTTAGCGTTATAATCGGCATTCGCGCGATTGATACCTCCGCGCAGGGGCAAAGCGAGTATCTCCGCTGGCAAAAAGCCCGCGCACAATTAACCGATTATGATGCGGTCGATGCGCTCACCCTGGAGGATCTTACCGCCGTCGGCTGGACGGAGGGCGAGAGAGCGATGTTTCAGAACTGGTACTTTCTGGAGGAGAACATCACCGCCGGCGCGATGGAAACGCTGCACACGCGCTACGCCGCCGCCTCGGTCGATTCGCTTGACCCACCGCACACCGTATGGCGCGCTTTTCTCAATGCCAGTTCAAAGTACAGCAGCTTTTCGGTTTGGTGGAAACTCCTGGCGCTGCTGGCAACCTTTACGCTGCTATCTTTATTTACGTCCGGCAACCGGCAATGGTGGCAGTATCTCGCACCCATTAGCTGCTGCCTTCTGGCGGGTTTCCTGTTCGCTTTCCTGGCTTTGCAGGGTCGCATCCCGGAGCGGGCGCTGGCTTCCATCCTGTTCCCCGCGCTTGCGGCGTTGCTGTGTCTGGCGGTCACCGCTGCGCCCGTAAGATTCACCAAAGGCGTACTACTGCCGGCGGCTATCGCCATCCTCACACTGGTGGTTGCCGTTTCCGCAGCGGCGGCGTCCTTTACCCGCTATTATGCACCCGCGCCGGACCGCTACCAAAGCGCCAGTACCAACCCGGTGACGGCATATGTAAACCGGCAGCCGGATCTACTGTTTTTACAGGATGGTACCGTAACCGCTTCCAGCGCGCTATGGTCCGCTTCATCTACGGCCACAAACCTGCTGCCGCTGACAGACTGGAATTCCCGCTCGCCGGAGAAGCGCATCGTATATACCGCATTCGGCTTTGACCCCGATCATCTTTCCATTACGATCCTGCTTGCGGATAACGTACGCCTGCTGACCCAGCTGGCTGCGCCCGATGAAACCCTGCTCGCCTACCTGACTGAAAAAGCCGGGACGACGGTTTACGCTGTTCAAACTGGTTTTAAGGGCAATCTGCGTGTTTTCCGCTTTACCCTTCAGGCCGACACAGATGCACAGAATGCAAGCATGGCAGGCGCAAACGTCGATTATCGTGCCATTTCCCTTCGAATCACACAATCATCGCTGCTGAAATCTACGAGCTATTGCTATTTGGAAAGGAAGTATGAGACATGCGCCGCAATCGGAATATCGCCCCATGGCTGCTAGGGATCGGGGTTGCGACCGCCTTGTTCGGCGCTGTCCTGCTTTTTGCTTCTTTCCAATATATCGGTAACGACGACACCCCAATTTTGCGCGCTTTTATGGGGTACGAGGGGGGCGAGCCCGTTTCGTTCCACCTGTACATCCATACCGCGTTTGCGTGGCTGCTGTGGGGACTGGCCAAGCTGTTCCCGGGCGTCGCGTGGTTTTCCATACTGCAATTATTCCTGCTGTGGTTTGCACAGGTCGTCATTGTCAAAAGCCTTGCACAGCTGGCGCGCAGGCGCGGCTACCCGCTGTGGGCGGGGGCGCTGGGCGGCGCGGTGTTCCTTTTGGGTTTTGCCCTGTTTGTCACGGCGCGCATTACCTACACCACCACCTCCGCGCTATGCGGCGCGGCTGCTGTATTGCAGCTGGCGTCTGTCGATTTTACCGCGCAGCGAAAACGCACGGTCATCGGGCCGATCCTCGGCAGCGCCGCGCTGCTGCTTTGCGCCTACTGCCTGCGCCAGTTTTCGGTACTGCCGCCTTTATGCTTCTGGCTTTTGGTGCTTGCGGTCAAACTGCTGTCGGCTTTTGGCCGGGGCAAAGCCCCATGGCGGCTTGCCCGCCCCATGTTTACGGCGGCGCTGGCAACGCTTTTGCTCTTCGGGCTATTTATGGGCGTGCGCATCGTAGATATCCGCCAAAACCACGCCGAGGATTTCCTCGCCTGGCAGCAGGCGCGTATACGGCTTTTCGATTATACGGACTATTCCACCACCACCACCCCGGAGACGCTGGCAGAAGTGGGCTGGAGCGATAACGAGTTTGCCTTGATTACCTATTGGTATTTCATGGACGATAACATCACCGCGGACGCATTTGATACGCTGTACGCGCAGCAAATGGCGGACGATGCAGGCCTGACGCTTTCGGACCGGGCAAACGCGGCGCTTGCTACCCTAACCGACTGCTTCACCGTCAATACGGCGGTACGCTACGGGCTGTGGGCGGCGCTGGCTTTGGCCGCTGCGGCGCTGCTGTGGCGCCTGGGCAGCGGGGATCGTAACCCATGGGGCTACGCAGGCATGGTGCTTGCGGTGCTGGGCGGCGGTTTGCTGCTTGCCTATCTGTCTTGGACCGGGCGGCTGCCGATGCGCGCCGCGCTTAGCGTATTGCTGCCTATGGCGGCGGCCATCTATGCCCTCGCCCTTGCGCCTGCGCCTTATCCAGAGGGCCGAACAAGCGCGGAGATGGACCCGGCTGCTGCGCCATCCACTCCGCTCCATAGCCCCCAAAACAAGAAAAACGCCGGCCCGGGCCCGGTGGTACTGGCAATGCTTGCCACAGCGGCGCTGGCAGTGAGCTTATGGTTCACGGTAAGCGCCGCGCTGGCCAACGCGCCGGCCATCCGCCCGCAAACCGAGGAAGAAACCAATTACAGCGTCATGAATTTGACCGATCTGGATACCTATGCGCTGGATAATCCGGATATGCTGTTTATCTACGATCTTTCTCTAGCCTCCGATAGCCGCCTGTTCCCCGATACCCAAGGCGGCGTACCGGGCAACGTTATGTTTTGGGGCGGTTACCCTTCCCGCTCGCCCAACTGGTACCGTATGCTGGCAGACTACGGCATTACGGAAATGAACGCATCCATCTTCCTGCGCGATAATGTCGTGCTGGCCAGCACCGACGCCGAACCGTGGCAGTGCATGATGGGTTATGTGGACGAATCGACGGACGAGAATGTGGATTGGATGTTCTACGACGAATATGGATATCTGTTCTTCTTTCAATTGTTTACTTTCTGAGGCGCATTGGCAACCCGCCGCAAGCCAACTTTGCGGTCATGTTCCCCGGCCAACGCAGCCTCTTCGCGCCTGCCCCGCGCAGGTAATATAGGAGGAAATACATACAATGCAACGTTCTATTTTCACGCGCCTTGGCGCGTTTCTGCGCTCCTGTCTGGTCTGGGACCGGCCTTTCACCCGGTGGGTTGTGATTGTGGCGCTGCCGCTGATTCTGCAGGATCTGGTAGGCGCGTCGCTGCATATAATCGATGGGTTAATGGTATCCAGCCTTGGCGACGCGGCCTACTCCGCGGTTATACAAGCCAACCGCTTTACCTTTGTGTACCAGCTGTTCTGCTTTGGCACCGCGTCCGGCGGCGCAATCTTTATGAGCCAGTATTGGGGCGCGCAGGATGTGCCGCGTATGCGGCATTCCATGGGGATTTCGCTGGTTGCGGTATTGCTGCTATCCGTACCCTTCGTGCTCGGGGCGCTCTTCTTTCCGCAGGTCATTATCTCCGCATTTTTACCTGCGGGCGAAAGCTACGATATTGCCGTAGTCTACCTGCGCACGGTTGCGCCCAGCTACCTCCTGATTGGGCTAAGCACGGTATATTCCATGTGCATCAAGGCGGGCGAAAAAACCTATGTGCCGCTCATCGCGGGTGTAGCAAGCATCGCCATTAACACTTTTTTAAACTACGTGCTCATTTTCGGCCATTTCGGCATGCCCAAGCTGGGTGTTTTCGGCGCGGCTATTGCCACAAACATAGCCGCTGGAGTACAATTAATCGTGAATCTCGCCTTTGCCTACGGCAAGCACCTTCCGGCCGGGGCGACGATACGGCAGATGATCAGCGGCGACCGCGGCTTCATCCGCCGCTTTACCAAGGTTGTGCTGCCCGTTATCTTCAACGAGGGGCTATGGGCGCTGGGCACTACCATGTACGGCGTATATTACGGCCGCATGGGCGACGTAGCCGTCGCGGCCACCGGCGTATGCTCCACCATCGACAGTCTGGTATGGGTGTTCATCTTCGGCATGATGCACGCGACCGCCATCATCGTCGGCAAAACGCTGGGGGCGGGCCGCAAGGAGGATGCGTACCTGTACGCCAAGCGGCTCATTGCGGGCGCAATGGTCGCCGGGCTCGTATTGGGCGGCATTATGATCGCCATCCGTATGCCCATCCTCTCCTTCTTCAGCGGGCTTTCCGCCCCGGTGATTCAGAAGGCAAGCATCATCCTGCTGCTGGGTTCGCTTACGATGTGGTTTCGAGCCTTTAACGCCATCAACGTTGTGGGCATATTGCGCAGCGGCGGGGATACGGTATTCAGCCTGTGTTTGGACGTAGGCAGCATGTGGCTGATCGGCGTACCGCTGTGCGCGGTGGCAACCTTCGTTTTGCACCTGCCGGTCGAGTATGTGTACCTATGCACGTTTGTCGAAGAGGTTGCCAAAATGGTGATCGGCGTACCGCATTTTATCGGGCGCAAATGGCTTAATAACATTACCGAAAAGAAGGGAGAACCCGTTCTTGAATACGATTGATCTGGTTATCAAGATTGGGAGCATGGCGCTGATCCAGCGTGAGGACGGCGCGATAGACTATAATATTTTTCAGCGTCTGGGGGACGACCTGCGCCCCGGCATGGCGCTGGTCACCAGCGGCGCCACCGAAATCGGGCGGCTGGATTACCTGCACCGCGCAGGGCGCGAGCTGGAGGGCGACCCCGAGCTGATTAAAACCGATTATTCAGCGCAGGGGCAGGTGGTACTGATGGATAATTACCGCAAGTTTATCCATCCCGAATACGGCGTGCGCCAACTGCTGGTGGAGCATATGCACTTTAACGACCCCATCAAGCGCGAGCATATCCGCCGGATTCTGCTGCGCGCCGCCCAGCAGGACGCCATCCCCATTATCAACTACAACGATCCCGTCAGCGACGAGGAAACCCGCAAGATGGAGCTGGCCAACCGCCGCGAAAACGGCGCGCATGTGGTGGAGTGTGTGGATAACGACGAGACCGCCGCAGTCATTACCTCGCTGGTCGGGGCCAAAACGCTGGTGCTGCTCACCGGCACCGAAGGCATTTACCTCAAACGTGACGATCCCACCACGCTTGTGCGGGATGTGATCTGCGATGATATTGCCACCCTTCGCGAGCGCGTTGCCGAGCTGATGACCCACTGCAACGGAGCCAGCCGTACCGGCGCGGGCGGGGCGAAAGCCAAGCTGGCCTATGCGCTGCGTGCCGCCGAGCATGGCAGCCACGTCATCATCGGCCATGCACGCCACCACGTATCCGCGCTGCTGGATGGCAGCGTACCCTGCACACACATCGGCGTGCGGCAGGCCTGACCCCCCCTTTACCCAATCAGCTAAGGAGGCGTATGTAAATGACGACTTGGATTGTGGCGGTTGCTTTCCTGCTTTTACTCGGGCTGTTGGCTTTAAATCTATTATATGATGGAGCTTGGCCCCAAAAGCCCGAAAAAATTGCTTTCCACTCCCCGCAACGAATTCCGTATGCCGGATACCCGCTTTTACAACTCGCCGGAAGCCTTCTACGATGTGCTGAAAAGCGCCGGAGAAAAAGGCCGCCCTCTGATGCGCCGCTACTGGCTGCTCGATTTCGGGCTAATCGCCAGCTTCTGGTGCGTAATGCTCGCCATCAGCTTGAACATCGCGGGGCAGGGCAACATCTCGTTTACGATGATGGCCATCCTCACCACCGCGCGCGCCGTATTCGATATTGCCGAGGATTTGCTCTTCCTAACGCTGCTAAAAGCCTACCCCGTGCAAAAGCAGGCGATGGCCTCGACAGCGGGCATCATGACGGCGCTCAAAAGCCTGTGCCTGTACTCGTGGGTTGCCGTACTGTTTGTGAAGCTCTTCAGCTCCGCATTCGGGTTTAACCTGTAAGCGCGGCACGCCTCATATAATGTTACGGAGGCAACAAACACATGCCTATTGATAACATATGGAGCCACTGGAAAGATGCCGGATTATTCTCCGGCGTTTTTTCTGTAAACGGCGAGCAGGGGACGGTCTTTACACGGTGCTGTGCTCTGCGCAACCGAAGCGAAGAACTCCCCCAACAATTACGAAACTGCTTTTGGCATTGCGTCCGGCACAAAACTATTTACCGGCTTGGCTGTCTGCAAGCTGATCGACGCCGGGAAGCTTTCCCTTAACGATGCGGTGTGGGACGTACTGCCCTATGCCTTGGGACAGATGGATAAAAGGGTTACGGTGCGCCATCTTCTTACGCATACATCCGGCATTGGCGACTACATCGACGAAGAATCCCCGGATATCGCCCGGCAGATGCAAGCGCTTTACAATCAACATCCTGTTTATCTGTGGGAGCAGCTGGCATACTATCTTCCGTTGATTACGCCCCTGCCCCCAAAGTTTGCGCCCGGCGCGCGTTTTGGGTATTCAAACGCAGGCTTTGTATTACTGGGTTTGGTAATTGAAGCCATCAGCGGAAAACCCTATCAGCAATACATTACGCAGGAGATCATTTCTGCTCTCCAGCTGCGGCACACGGGCTTTTACCGTATGGATGCCCTTCCCGCCAATACCGCATATGGGTATATGCAGGATCAAACAGGGCAGTGGCGAACGAACATCTTCAGTGTGCCGGTTTTAGGCGGTGCCGATGGGGGCTTGTATACCTGTGCGCAGGACTTGGATACCCTTTGGCGCGCTGTCTTTTCCGGTCGGGTTTTATCGGGAGACATGTTGCAGGCCTTTCTTACGCCACACGTATCGCGAAAGCAAGGCAGAAGCTATGGCTTGGGCGTATACCGCATAGACCGGGGTACAAACACAGCCTATTATGCGCTTGGCAGCGATTTTGGCGTGGATTTTTTCACAGCATATTTCCCCGGGCAAAGGATCACGGCGTCCGCTCTTGGGAATACGCAGGTCAATACCTACCCCTTGCTGGATGCCCTGTTTTCAGCCCTTTTATAATCGTTTTATCCATTGCTGTATGCTCTCCCTTTTGTTAAATCATTGCGCACCACTTGTTGCATCAATGCTTGCCTGTAGCATGCAGTACCCCCGCCGCAATCCTGTGGCTGGGGTTTCATACCGTTGACAATTCCGCAAGAACACGCAAGCGCAGTTTGTTACAAGGCGCAGATGCCAGGAAACAAGGGTAGCAAGGGTCGCAAGGGTAGCAAGGGTAGCAAGGGTAGCAAGGGTAGCAAGGGTAGCAAGGGTAGCAAGGGTAGCAAGGGTATGAGCTTACTCTTGCGTAAGTGATTTCCCTTGCTATCCCGATGATAACAACACAGATGGACCTTTTCAGCAAACTGAACCGCCTGCCGCAATCGGCAGGCGGTTTTCCTATTTTATTGCTGTTCTCCCAGCGGTTCACCGCTGCGTTTTATGCAAGCGCTATTCTCCCCCGCCGCCTTGCAGCTCCGCTTCCACACCGCAAAGCCGCTGTTCTTCCGCCGCCTTTGCCGCCTCATACCGCTGCCCGGCCAGTTGCAGGGCGTCGTGCGTTTGCTGGGGCACGGCGGGCGGCACAGCGCCGGGCTCGTCCAGTGCCGCTTTTTCGCGGTGTGCGGTTTTCATCGCCATCTTGCTCAGGCGTTTCACATAGCGTTCTTCCTCGCTGTATACACAGCCGCAGTATTTTTGTATGTACAGCCCCAGCTCGCGCGCCTCCTGCTGCCCCTGCCGGTACAGCGGGCGAAAATCGCGGTATAAAAAGGTTATGCCGTATTCCGCCGCGGCATCCTCAGCGGCGGCACGCATCAACGCGTGCTTTTGATAGGGGCTGATGAACAGCGTGCTGGTAAAGTGGGTAAAGCCGTGCTCCGCGGTATAGCGCGCAGTCTGCCGCATCCGCGCGGCATAGCAAACCAAACACCGCGCGCCCACATGCTCCCCTACCGCGCGGGTAAACGGCCTAAGGCCATATTCATCGTCCATTTCCAGTGCCATCCCGATGGATTTGGCATACTCCACAAGCGTATTACGGCGCTGCCGGTACTCGGTAAACGGGTGGATATTCGGGTTATACCAGTACCCCGTCGGCTCGATTCCCTCCGCGCGCAGGCTTTGCACGCAGGCCACCGAGCAGGGCGCACAGCAAATGTGCAACAGTAGTTTCATGGCGTTTCGCCTCCGTGGATATTGTAACATATTCGCACGTCCCGGTATAGCGTTTGGCGGTTCCCAAGCACAGGCGGCTGTGCTATACTATGCCTGTATAGTAAGGAGATGCAACGGATGAGAAAGCAAACCCGATCGATTTTTTGCCTGCTTTTAGCCCTGTTATTCGTGCTGCCGGGCGCCGCCGCACTGGCGGACGAGGAAACCTCCGCCCTTTTTGATGCGGCGGCGGCCGCGCTGCTAAGCCCCAAGGCGGAAGCCCTTTCCACCGGCGCGTATGCCATGCGCCCCGGCGAAACCGCCTATGTGCCCAGCGTCGCCCCGGAGATTACCCCCTATGACGAGTTGGACGCGCTGGAAATGCCCGCCGTAAACGGTACGTTTGAAACCTCCGACCCCGGCGTCGTCATTGTAGACAGCACGGGGCTGATGACCGCCGTAGCCGCAGGCAAATGCACCGTTACCTACCACAGCGCGCAGGGCGACGTTCCCTTTGCGCTTACGGTGGCGGAAAGCGTACTGCCGGAGAGCATCAAGGCGCTGGTGTATGTAGCTAAAAATGAGTTTTATACCACCAAGCGCGCGCGTCTGCCCAAGTACAACAAATACGCCAAATGGTACTACGGCAAAAAGAAAGAGGTCGGTTGGTGCTCGGTTTTCACCATCTGGTGCGCCAATGCCAGCGGCAACGTGCTTGTAAATGAAGAGGACGTGGATACCGTAGAAGATGGCGCGACCGTGTTTTTCCGCGAAGGGCAGGTAGGCAACCAGTACGACGGGTTTTTGAAGCTGGATCGCTTCACCAGCGTGCCAAAGCCCGGTTATCTGGTTATCTACGGCGATTTGAACAACGCCTACCGCACCACTCACATCGGTATCGTGGTGGATGTGGTTGACCGGGGCGATGGCATCTACGCCGTTACCACGGTGGAAGGTAACATGAGCAATTCCGTAAAAAGCTATTGCTATCTGTACGACAGCAATCATTATAATAGCACCGTCGGCGTGGAAAAAGGCCGCAAGCTGCAAAGCAACATGAGCACCCTGCCCGCCGGCGAGCAGACCGATCCGCTTTTACAGTATACCCTGCATACCGATCACTGGTGTGTATTCGGCTTTGGCGCAAGCTGGCAATAAATTCCCGTTTTGGGCTAATCTACCGTTTAAAAAGCCGTATTTCCGTGGTATACTATGAAGGATGGTAAACCCACACAAAGTGTTACGCCTGCTGCTTTTTAGGAAGCAAACGGGAGATGCACATTGTTTACTGTAACGATTGTGAAGGAGGAACTCAGCATGAAAGAGCTCAAAGGCACCAAGACCGAGGCGAACCTGCAGGCTGCATTCGCAGGCGAAAGCATGGCGCGCAACAAGTACACCTATTATGCCTCCAAAGCCCGCAAGGATGGCTATGTGCAAATTGCCAACCTGTTTGAGGAGACTGCCAATAACGAAAAAGAGCACGCCAAAATCTGGTTTAAGCTGCTGCATGGCGGCGAAGTTGCAGGCACCGAAGAAAACCTGCTGGATGCTGCCGAGGGTGAGAACTACGAGTGGACCGATATGTACGTCCGCATGGCGCAGGAAGCCAAAGCCGAGGGCTTTGACCAGATTTCCGCGCTGTTCTCGCGCGTAGCCGCTATCGAAAAAACGCACGAGGAGCGTTACCGCAAGCTGCTTAGTAATATTAAGGATGGTCTGGTGTTCAGCCGCGATGGCGACAAGGTGTGGATTTGCTCCAACTGCGGCCACGTCGTCATCGGCAAGACCGCGCCGGATCTGTGCCCCGTTTGCAAGCATCCCAAAGCGTTCTTTGAGATCAAAGCCGACAACTATTGACAAATCCGCGGTCACTGCCGCACAATGAAGGGGATCGCTCACACACTGTGGAGCATCCCCTTTTTTGCTGTTCTTTTTTATTTCCGGTTATTCTGCATCTTACCGAAGTTTTGCCAAAGGAGGCGCTTGCATGCGCGTAGCCCATATCAACGTCACCGCCGGGTTAAGCACCGGGCGCATTGCCGCGGGCATTTGCAGGGTCACGGAGGAGCTGGGGCATAAGGCGCTGCTTTGTTACTCGCGCGGCAACCCCCCGGAAAAAACGCCGTATTACCGCATCGGCAATATGGCGGATGTATGGCTGCACGTGGGCGCTGCCCGCCTTACGGACCGGGCGGGGTTTTTCAGCCGCCGCGCTACACGCAAGCTGGTAAAGCAGCTTACGCTGTATAAGCCGGATGTGATCCACCTGCACAACCTGCACGGCTATTATCTGGATATCCGCACCCTGTTTCGCTATCTGGCCAAGGCCGGCGTGCCCGTAGTGTGGACGCTGCACGATTGCTGGGCCTACACCGGACACTGCGCCTATTACACCATGGCGGACTGCCGCAAATGGCGCAGCGGCTGCGGCAAATGCCCGCAGCTTGGTGCTTACCCCAAGAGCCTGCATGCCGACCAAACCCGCCGTAACTGGCTGGAAAAGCGCGCGGCATTCTGCGCCGTACCGGATTTAACGCTAATCACGCCGTCTCTCTGGCTGGGGCAGGAAGCAGCGCGTTCCTTTTTAGGCAAATACCCCATCCATGTTATCCCCAGCGGAATCGATCTTACGCAATTCCGTCCCTGCGACGAGCCGGATTTGCTGCGCGATATCATTACCCGCTATGACCTGGCGGAGCTGGGTGACCGCCATATGCTGCTGAGCGTCGCCAGCACCTGGGAGCTACGAAAAGGGCTGGATGATTTAATCGCCCTCTCCCGTATCCTGCGGGAGGATATGATGATCGTCGTCCTTGGCTTGAGCGACAGCCAAATTGCGCAGCTGCCCGGCCACATGCTGGGCATTCCCCGCACGCAAAGCCTGCGGCATTTGCGCGCGCTATATACCGCCGCCGATTTGTGCCTGAGCCTAAGCCACGAGGAAACGCAGGGCATGACGCTGCTGGAGGCGCTGGCCTGCGGTACGCAGGTACTGTGCTACAGCGCAACCGCCCTACCCGAAACCGTCACCCCCGCCGTGGGCGAAGTGGTGCCGGAGGGCGACCTGCAAGCCGTGGCCGATGCCTGCGCCCGCCTGTGTGATACGCCCAAAGCGCCCGAAGCCTGCCGTGCCCGCGCC
This sequence comes from Candidatus Limiplasma sp., assembly GCA_963675655.1. Lineage (GTDB taxonomy): Bacteria > Bacillota > Clostridia > Christensenellales > Aristaeellaceae > CAXXOK01. Next base: position 1,437,756 of record OY776489.1, on the reverse strand, counting down.
ATGGAATACGAGCAGCGCGCGCAGTTTGCGCAGTACGCCGGGCTGTACGAAGCGCTGGTATACGGCGAGCCTACCCCCGATGCCGACCCAAGCGATAACCCGTAACCCCTCCGGCTTACGCCGGGTTTGCCGCCCGCCGCACCGGCGGGGAAAGGAGATAGCGCCATGCAAAACGCACAGCCGACCCCCGAGGCGTTTTATACCGAGCTGCACCGGCGGTTTGCCCAGCTGGTGGCCGATCATGGCCTGTCCGGCGAGCCGGTCTCCCTGCACGCCCGGTCTCTGACCCCGCAGGAAGCCATCGGCGAAACCAAACGCAAGGATTACCCCATCCTGACCGGTAAAGAAGTGCTTTTACAGGCCGAATACCGCGGCGCGCTGGGGCAGGCGTTTACCGACGCCCCTGCCGATTTTACCGGTACGCTGGCCGAAGTGCTGCAAATGGACATAATCGGCGATGCGCACGCCCGCGGGCTGTTCATTGCCACGCTTAACGCCGTTATGCGCTCTCTCGGGCTTGCCGCGGGCACTGTGCACTGTAAAAACGATGCTATGGAGCCGTGCGCGCAGCAGTTTGTTACGGAACTGCGCGCGCAGTATGGCGCCCCCAAAATCACGCTGATCGGTTATCAGCCCGCGCTACTTTCCCATCTGGCCGAAAATCACTTTCCCTTGCGCGTGCTGGATCTGAATCCGGACATTGTGGGAACACAAAAACACGGCGTTGCCATCGAGCACGGTGTGCGCGATTTGGAAAGCGCCGTTGCCTGGGCGGATGTTGTGCTATGCACCGGCAGTACGCTGTGCAACGGCACCATTGTGAATTTTATCGGCCTTGCTAAAGACGTGCTCTTTTTCGGCACGACGCTAGCGGGCGCCGCAGAGCTGATGGGGCTGAAACGGAAGTGTTTTTGCGGGCGCTAAAGCGCCTGCTCACGAGAAGCCTCTAAAAACGTATCCGCGAACCGTTTGGCCGGCACAGGCCTGCCCAGATAGAATCCCTGCATCTGGTCGCAGCCCAGCGAAAGCAGCAGGTCAAACTGTTCTTTGTTTTCCACGCCCTCGGCGATGGTTTGCAGCCCCAGCGACTGCGCCAACAGAATAATGGAGCTTACGATTTTACGGTTAGATTCGTCCTCGGTGATATTATCGATCAGCGGCTTGGCAATCTTCAAGCGGTCAAACGAGAGGATGTTCAAATACCCCAGCGACGAGTAGCCCGTGCCGAAATCGTCAATGGAAATAGTCATGCCTTTGCCTTTAAAATACTGGTTCAGCTTGGCTGCGCTGTCCTCATTATCCAGCGTAATGCTTTCGGTAATCTCAATATCCAGCCAGCTGAAATGCGCGTCGCAGCGCAGCACCGTCTCTGCCAGATGGCTGAGCAAACTTACTTGATCCAGCTGTTTGGGCGAAATATTAATGCCCATACGCAGGTCTTTTCCGTAGGTATGGTTCCACGCGGCAATCTGGCGTACCGCGTTATCGATAACCCAGTTGCCGATGGGGATAATCAAGTTTTCTTCCTCCGCCACCGGGATAAACTCGTCCGGCCCTACCAGCCCCAGTACCGGGCTGTTCCATCGCAGCAGCGCCTCCATGCCGATCAGCTTACGGTCCGCCATGCGGAACTGCGGCTGAAAATACAGCACCAGCTCATCATCCAGATTGCAGTTTTTCAGATAGCTGCCGATGCGGTACTTCCGCTTCACCGTCGTATCAATATCTATATACAGGGAAATATGCGTTTCACGCCCCGTATCCTTGGTAAAGCGCATCGCAACGTCCGCGTGTTTCATCAGGATCACCGGGTCGGCGGAGCACAGCGGGTACCGGGCTACCCCCATGCCTACCGTAATATGGAAGGTATAATCCCCGATGATCAGCGGCATTTCGCACACGTCGAGTATCCGCTGGGCCACCGTCATATACTCGTGGTTGTGGAACGTGCCTCTCATGGCAAAGGCGAACTCGTCTCCGCCCAGCCGTGACAACACCCCCACGCTTCCCATTGCGGTTTGTACGCGATCGGCCAGCAGCACCAAAATCTGGTCGCCGATGTCATGGCCGTAAGTATTGTTCAACCCGTTTAAATTATCCACATTCCACAGAATCAGCAGTACTTCTTCCTCGCCTGAAACGCCCATAATCTGCTCATTCAGTTTTTCCAGAAAATACCTGCGGTTATACAGCCCGGTAAGCGAATCGTGATTGTTAATATGTTTCAGTTCCGCGTTTTTATTCCGAAGCTCTTCATTTTTAATTTCCAAATCCCGCGTACGCTCAAGCACCAGTTTTTCCAGCGTCTGGTTCATTTTTACTTCGCGGTCGAGCATCTCGCGGTTGGTTACCGATTTTAGAATGTAGTTGCTGGCAAACACATGCAGCGCCGCCAGCCCTACATAAAACGCGATGTCCTGCAAGGCGATATACGTGCCCCGGAACAGAAAAATGAGCACCGGCCCGGCCAGCAGGATCACCCCTTTGTGCCGGTTGCCAATGTTGGAGTTCATGTTTTGATCATCCTGAAACGAATGCGGATACTGCGTGTAAAATAATTGAATCGCAACCGCCATCCCCAGCAGCGAAAGCAGGTACGTCGCATCCAGATACGAGTTGGGAATATACTGCCGCAGCGCAAACTGGTAGTAATACACCAAATCGGTCAACGAAAACAGATAGATCATCCCGGTCAGCAGCCCGAAAAAGACCGGGATTTTCCCGCTGCGGATGGAAAGATACCATACCCCGATAAAGATGAGTACGAAAACATCCATCCAAATACAGAGCGTACTGGTGATATCATCACTTAGCAACACCCGTACCGCTTCGCCGTTCATATCGAACAGGACTACCCAAAGCAGCCATAGCAGCGCCGCCGAAAAACACACGGCGTCCAGCAAAAACTGCACCACGTCCCACTTGCGCAGCCGGATAATAGCATACAGTACCACAGCAGCGCATAAAAACACATTTGTGCCCGTATAGAGCAAAGCAATCAGCGTGCTCTCCTCGGGCGCTTTTTGCAGTATGCTTTCGTAGATAAACCACATGAGGTCCGCCAGACCCCAGAACAGAATTCCAACCCCGATCAGGATATAGTTCGTCCGGTATTTCCGGTTATCCGCCGTAAAGACCGCACGAAATACAATGCCGATAGCCAGCAGATCACCGGTCGTCGCCAATATGTTGGACCATAGCTCCGCATAGGTCATAATCGCCAGCAGGTGCAGGACAAAGACGCTTGCGACAAGCGCGATGGTTTTTTTCAACGTAACAGACACGCCATCGCCCCTTTCTCCTATCATCTAAGATTTCCTTTATTTTCTTAGCCGTCCGCTTTATATTTTTGGTTACACGCAGCTAGGCTTCGTCCGTGTAATTCCCGTGGTATAGCTTGCCATGTAACCACCAGATTCCCCTTATAGCATCCTTTTATATTGTCTGAATATTTTGTATCCCATGGCAGTCATCACAGTATCCGGGTCCGCAGCCGACTGCGGAAAAGCCGGTAAAAACTATCGATTGTCGCTTTGGAATGTACTTTGTTCCAATTTATAAATGTTTTGCGCAATCCAGTATTATTATACATTCCAAACCCCCGGAAAAGCAAGTCGTCCATACCATTACCGTAATTCTAATTAAAAAAGCACGAAATGCGTACAAAAGGGGGTCCATACCTTTCCGCATTACGGTTACATCAAAAACCAAAACCGCCGCCGATGCACGCGATCTGCGTGTAACTCGGGGCGGTTTTATTGACTGTAACGCGATCAGGACAGACGAGCCTTAAAATCCATATACCCAAAGGTTTTCACCGTTTGCATGTGCCCGCTTTCCTCCCGCAGTACAATAGCGGGAAGCGGCATGCCGTTAAAGGTGTTGTTCTTTACCATGGTGTAAATCGCCATGTCCTCAAACACCAATGTATCCCCCCTGTGCAGGGGTACATCAAAGGCATAATCGCCGATCACATCCCCCGCAAGGCACGTAGGGCCGGTCAGGCGGTAGCAGTGCGGCTTTTCGCCGGGCAATGCGCCGCCGTGCAGGGGTGGGCGGTAAGGCATTTCCAATACATCAGGCATGTGGCAGGCGGCGGATGCGTCCAGCACCGCAATGTTCATGCCGTTATCCACAATGTCGATCACTTTGGCGGTTAAGAATCCGGCGTTCAACGCTACGGCTTCCCCCGGCTCCAAGTACACCTGTACGCCGTACTTTTCGCGGAAGCGCACAATGCAATCCACCAGCGCATCAATATCGTACCCCGGCTTGGTAATGTGGTGCCCGCCGCCGAAGTTGACCCACTGCATGCGCGGTAAAAATGCGCCAAACTTCTCTTCCACCGCCGCGACGGTTTTCAGCAGCGCGTCGCTCCCCTGCTCGCACAGGGTATGAAAGTGCAGCCCGTCGATACCGTCAAGCAGCTCCGGCCGGAAGTTGCGCCGCGTTACGCCCAAACGGGAGAACGGCGCGCACGGGTCGTACATGCCGTGCTCCTGCGTGGAGCACTCGGGGTTGATGCGCATACCAAAGTGCTTGCCACTGGCAATAGCTCGCTGTTGAAACTGCTCCCACTGGGAAAAAGAGTTAAATACAAGGTGGTCGCACAACGAAACCAGCTCGTCAAAATCCGCATCGGTATAGGCGGGGGAAAACACATGGGTTTCCCCGCCCATCTCCGTTCGGCCAAGCCTTGCCTCGTACAGGCCGCTGGCCGCTGTGCCCGCAAGGTACTGCCCAAGCAGCGGATACACCGCATACATGGAAAACGCCTTTTGCGCCAGCAGGATTTTGCAGCCGCTTCTCTGCGCCACATCCCGCAGTATGCGCAGGTTAGCAAGCAGCAGCCCCTCGTCCACCACATAGCTGGGCGTGGGCGCGCTTTTTAGGCTTTGCAGCAGGGCAGCGTCCATCAGTCTACCAGCGTGGGGGCAAAGTCCTCCTGCCACGGCAAGCCCCACTTGTTCAGCGCGTCCATGAACGGGTCGGGATCAAACTCTTCCATGTTCCACACACCGGGTTTGTTCCACGTACCGTTCATTACCAGCATCGCGCCGATCATCGCGGGCACGCCTGTCGTGTAGCTGATCGCCTGACTGCCCACCTCACGGTAGCACTCCTGATGATCGCAAATATTATACAGGTAATAGGTTTTGGGTTTGCCGTCCTTTACACCCTGAAAAATGCAACCGATGTTGGTTTTACCCTTGGTACGAGGGCCGAGGGATGCCGGATCGGGCAAAACCGCTTTCAGGAATTGCAGGGGAACGATCTTTTTGCCTTCAAAATCGATCGGCTCAATGGAGGTCATGCCCACATCCTCCAGACATTTCAGGTGCGTAAGGTAGCTCTGTCCAAACGTCATAAAAAAGCGGATGCGCTTAATGCCCTTCAGGTTTTGGCCGAGGCTTTCCAGCTCCTCGTGGTGTAAAAGGTACATATCCTTTTGGCCGATGCCCTTAAAGTTATACTCGCGCTTGATTTCCATAGGCTCGGTTTCCACCCAGTGCCCATCCTCCCAGTAACTGCCTTTGGCGGTCACTTCGCGGATGTTGATCTCCGGGTTGAAGTTGGTGGCAAACGGATAGCCGTGGTCGCCGCCGTTGGCATCCAGAATGTCAAGGTAATGAATCTCGTCAAACTGGTGCTTTTGCGCATAGGCGGAAAACACGCCCGTCACGCCCGGGTCAAACCCGCTGCCCAGCAGCGCGCAAATGCCCGCCTGCTTGAACTTTTCGCGGTACGCCCACTGCCAGCTGTATTCAAACTTGGCCGTTTCGGGCGGCTCGTAGTTGGCGGTATCCACATAGTGGGTTTTCGTGGCAAGGCATGCGTCCATAATGGTCAAATCCTGATACGGCAGCGCAAGGTTTAGCACCACATCGGGCTTAAAACCGTTGATCAGCGCGACCAGCTCGTCCACGTTGTCGGCATTCACCTGCGCAGTGTGGATAATGGTCTTGCCGCCGGAGAGCTTCTCCTTGAGCGCGTCGCACTTGCTCTTGGTGCGGCTGGCAATCATAATCTCTTCAAAAACATCGCTGTTCTGGCAGCATTTGTGGATAGCGACCGATGCTACACCGCCGCAGCCGATAATTAAACATTTTCCCATAATAGTTACGCTCCTTTCAGTTGTAAGAGGATTTCCCGGACGATTTTACAGGCAACGGCGGTCGAAGCGCCGCTTGGGTCGTAGTGGGGGGACAGTTCTACCGCGTCGCAGCCGATCACATTGACCTGATGCAGCTTGAGCATCGCAGCTAATAGCTCCGCAAAGGTTGCGCCGCCCGGCTCCGGCGTACCCGTACCGGGGAACACCGAGGGATCCAGCACATCCAAATCCAGCGTCAGGTACACGGGCGTATCGCCAAGCCCGCGCAGGGTTTCGCCCCAGCAGGCCAGCGAGAAACGGTGCAAATCGGTATGATTGTCACCAAAGGCAAATTCCGTGCGCTCGCCGCTGCGAATGCCGAACTGGTGAATGCGCTCATCACCCGTAAGCTCCCACGCCCTGCGAATGACGCACGCGTGGGAAAGCGGCTCACCCAGATAGTCTTCCCTAAGGTCGGTATGCGCATCCAAATGCAGTATGTGCAAACCGGGGTAGCGTTTTACCGCCGCCCGCAGCGCGCCGAGGGTAACCAGATGCTCGCCGCCCAGCATAAAGGGGCGCTTGCCCGCCGCATAGATGGCTTCGGTCTGCGCCTCCACCATCGCCAGCATCTTCTCGGCACTGCCGAAAGGCACTTCCAGATCGCCCACATCGCACACGCTCATTTCCGTGAGGTCGCGGTCGCAATAGGGCGAGTAGGTTTCGATGCCGAAGGATTCGCCGCGGATGGCGGCAGGGCCGAAGCGCGTGCCGGGCCGAAACGACGTGGTGCCGTCAAACGGCACGCCAAAGAGCACGATGTCCGCGTCGTCAAAGTCCGCATCGCATCCCAGAAAGGTGAGTACGTTGCTATTCATCCTTCATCAAGTCCTCCTGTACGTAGTTGGGCAGGTAGAACGAGCCCATGTGCAGGTTGGTATTGTAATAGCGGGTTTGTATGCCCTGCCGGTTCCACCACTCCGCCTGCATATCCTTCGTCGGGTGCAGCCCCAACGAGGAAAACCCGAACAGCCAGTGCCCCGACGGGTAGGTGGGAATATGCGCCTGATAAAGCTTGCTGACGGGGAACACGCTTAAAATGCGCTTGTGCGAAGCGCGCATGGCCTTGGCGTCCTCCGCGTAAAAGGGGCTTTCGTGCTGGTTGACCAGTATGCCGTTTTCCATAAGCGCATTCATGCAGCCGCCGTAAAACTCCTTGGTAAACAGCACTTCGCCCGGGCCGGAAGGGTCGGTGGAATCCACGATGATCAAATCGTACTTCTCCTTGGTGTGGCGGATGTATTTCAGCCCGTCCACAAAGTTCAAATGCACGCGGGGATCGGCAAACCCGCAGGCGGTTTGGGGCAGGTACTCCTTGCACACCTCCACCACGCGCCGGTCGATCTCCGCAATTTCGATGCTTTCAATATGCTTGTATTTGCAAAGCTCCCGCGCCGCGCCGCCGTCGCCCGCGCCGATCACCAGCACCTTGCGAATGCCGGGGTTCACCGCCATGGGCACGTGCGTAATCATCTCGTGGTAAATAAATTCGTCCCGCTCGGTCAGCATCAAAACGCCGTCCAGCGTGAGGATGCGCCCGAACTCCGGCGAATCGTACACGGCGATACGCTGGTAATCGCTCTCCTCCTGATGCAGCTGGCTGCTAACGCGGATGGAAAAACGTACATCCGGGGTATGGTACTCGCTAAACCACAAATCATCCATGCGGCTGCACCTCCGTAACCAGATTGAGTCGGCTTACATCCATGCTTTCCGGGCCGGTAAGCGTGCAGCCCTTTTCCCGCGCATAGCGGATGTACTGCACAATCTGCTCCGTTACCCGCTCACCCGGCGCCAGAATGGGGATGCCCGGCGGGTAGCTCATCACAAACTCGCCGCACACGCCGCCCGCGCACTTTTCCAGCGGTGTACTTTCCTTGGCGGCGTAAAAGGCGGTCTGCGGGGAGTACACCACCTCGGGGCTGATGTACTCGCTTTCCCACAACCCCTTGCGTTCCTTTTTATACAGCCTGCGAATATCCGAAAGCGCGCTGATCAGCCGCTCGATATGCTTGGTTTTATCCCCTACGGAAATGTAGGCCAGAATATTGCCCAAATCGCCGAATTCCACCTGAATATCGTACTTATCGCGCAGCAAATCGTACACCTCAATGCCCGCAAGCCCCACATCCAGCGTGTTTACGGACAGCTTGGTTTCGTCGAAGGCAAAAATGCTGTCGCCGTTGACCAGCTCGCCCGCAAAAGCGTAATAATCGCCCAGTTCGTTGATCTCCTCGCGGGCGTAGCGGGCAAAACGCGTTACCTTGGCAAAAATCTCCGGCCCGTGCAGCGCAAGGTTTCGGCGGGAAATATCCAAACTGGAAAGCAGCAGGTAGCTGGCGCTGGTGGTTTGCGTCAGGTTGATGATCTGGCGCACATAATCGGCGTTCACGTTTGCGCCGCACAAAAGGATGGAGCTTTGCGTCAGCGAGCCGCCGGACTTGTGCAGGCTGACCGCCGCCATATCCGCGCCCGCCGCCATGGCCGCTATCGGCATGTTTTCGCCAAAATAAAAGTGCGTGCCGTGCGCCTCGTCCGCCAGTACGCGCATGCCGTGGCTGTGCGCCAGCGCCGCAATACGCTTGATATCCGAACAGATGCCGTAGTACGTGGGGTTGTTAACCAGTATGGCTTTCGCATCCGGCGTGCCGGTAATGGCGCGCTCCACCGAGGCATAGCTCATGCCAAGGGCAATACCCAGCCGCTTATCGGTTTCGGGGTTCACATATACGGGAATTGCGCCGCACAGTACCATGGCGTTGATCACGCTCTGGTGTACGTTGCGGGGCAGTATAATTTTATCGCCGCTTTTTAAAGTGGAAAGCATCATCGCCTGCACCGCCGAGGTCGTGCCCCCAACCATAAAAAACGCGTGCGCCGCACCGAAAGCATCCGCCGCCAGCGCCTCCGCCTCTTTGATGACGCTTACGGGGTGGCACAGGTTATCCAGTGGCTTCATGGAGTTGACGTCCACGCTTAAACACCGTTCCCCCAGAAAATCCATAAGCGGCTTGTTGCCCTTGCCATGCTTGTGGCCGGGCACGTCAAAGGGTACGATGCGCTCGTCGCGCATCGCCTCCAGCGCGTCAAACAGCGGCGCCCGCGTTTGATCCATCAATGCAAATCCTCCTGAAAGATGTTGGAACCACTGAAAATTTCCAGCATTTCGCGGCGCAGGGCGTTGGTAATGTTCAGGCGCACCTGCGGTTTTAACTCGTACACGTCGGTGTTGAACAGGTAATTTTGCAGGTCAATATCCTTAATCAGCATTTTGGTGTGGAACAGGTTAGCCTGGTACACGTTAATATCCACCGCGTCGTAGCGCTGCAGGGTTTTCTGGTCGATATAATCCTGTATGGAGGTAATGCGGTGGTCCATAAACAGCTTTTTGCCGCTTACATCGCGGGTAAAGCCGCGCACGCGGTAATCCAGCGTGATAATATCCGAATCAAAGCTGCCCAGCAGAAAATCCAGCGTGGAAAGCGGGGTAATCTCCCCGCAGGTCGCTACGTCTATATCCACGCGGAAGGTGGCGATGGAGGTTTCCGGGTGATACTCCGGGTAGGTGTGCACGGTTACATGGCTCTTGTCCAGATGGCCGATTACCGTTTCACCCGCGCGTTTGCCGATCATGCTTTCTTCGGCGATCAAGCAGGTAACGCTTGCGCCCTGCGGCTCGTAATCCTGCCGGGAAATGTTCAGCACCGTTGCGCCGATCATACCGGTGAGCTTTTCCAAAATGGCAGTGAGGCGCTCGGAATTATACTGCTCGTTAATATAATGGATATAATCCTGCTGCGCCCGGGCCGTTTTGGCATAGCAAATATCGTAGATATTAAAACTCAGGGATTTTGTTAAATTGTTGAATCCGTACAGCGTCAATTTTTCTCCCATGGGTCAACCCTCCGCAATGCTGCGCTCCGGCGCCCAAAGCGGGCGCGGCGGAACTGTAAAAATAAAAAGATGTGCCTTGTAGCAAAGGCACATCTTGTAAAAGGCTTTTCGGCTTGCTCCTGCGCGGCAGCCATCGGCAGGCTTTCGGCTTTTACGAACCGGCTGCCCGCACCCATGGACCATCCAGAGTCTATACAGTAAGAACTTACTTTTACTACTCTTTTTGACCGTTTTACAAGCGTGTACCCAAGTACACTTGGTTATGAAGTAACCAACTGGCTATTTAGTAGCCAACTCATAAAAGTTGCGCCAAAGCGCAATCAAACGTGCGGCCAAACGCCACACTCGGCAGTTGACCCGGCTGTCCGTAAGGCCGTAGTTTCCCAGTGGGAAACGGGTCAGTAAGTTCTTGCCGCCAAAGCGACACGAAACACTTGTATCATAATATAGGCGGGGGAAATTGTCAACCGCCGTGCAGGGGCGGCACATAAAATATTCGTAAACTTACGGTAATGTACCCGCCCGCGGCGATCAAAAAGCGGAATATACCGCTTTCCGCCTGAATTGTGCGTATTTTTTCACGTTTGCGCCATGTAGCCCCCTTTGCACAGGGTATATAATGAAACAGTAAGGCTGCAAAATACACTGCTTGGTAATCGATGATGAAATGGCTTTACGGCTGCCAAAGTAGAGTGCTGCAGATTTAGGGGAGAAAAACCACAGGAACCGTAGTGCTATTGCAAGGTTTTTAAGCCCAAAGATGCGTGCCCCACAAAAAGCGGACGTAAAGAGCATGGATTTCAGCGCTTACCTGGGAAGGTGGCAACATGCTCGATCTTTTGGAAGCCCTCATGATCATCTGCTTTGGTCTTTCCTGGCCCATTTCCATCTACCGCTCGTATACCTCCCGTACCGCCAAGGGGAAAAGCCTCTTTTTTGAAGTGTTCCTGTGGATTGGCTACATTTTCGGTATTGCGCGCAAGTTTCTGCAATACTTCGCCGCGACGGACGGCAGCCTGAACCTGCTGTTTTACATGGGCTGGTTTTTCTACATGCTCAATCTGGTGGAGATCAGCATCGATATGGGGCTGTATTTCCGCAATGTAAAGCTGGATCGCCTGCGCGATGCGGCCGAAACCGTGCTCGTTGTGGAGGAAACCATCGAAAATTGACCCTTTTTCTTCCCCGTACCGCCGCGTACCGCTACGCTATGGATGCACGCGTGATAAACCAACATCGCCCTATTTTACAAACCCCGGTGCAAGGTACATGCCATGCACGGGGTTTTCATTTTTCTATGCCATGCTTCACTGCACATGAGAATGTACTTTCAATAAGCCTCCTCGCTTCCGGGCACAGGCAACGAAGCGGCATTACCACACAACACAAACCCAATAAACCTATACGCTGCTCGCAGGGTTTGCCTTATTCACACTTTGCCAAGCGAAAGAACAGGCTGTAAAAGGGCATTTCAACGCCGCATTTTCAACGTCTCGCCCACTTGCAGCGCACACCCCGGCTACAATTGAGGACTTCGCCGGGTTTGTTTTTATACCGGGGCAAAGCGTTTTCAGCAGCAATACCGCAACGCACATTCCCTCCCGGTTCACCCTTTCCGCAAAACTGCGCAGCATCAAACAGACCCCCGGAATCGGCAGCATTACGCCGCCCGTTCCGGGGGTGTTCATATTTCATTGGCTCCGTCAGGCCTTATCCGCAGGTGCAGCTGCCGCGCGCTTTTCTTCCTCGCGGCGCTTTTTCAGCCATACCATTAAAACCGCCACGTCCGCCGGGTTCACCCCGGGGATGCGCCCCGCCTGGCTCAAGCTGCGGGGGTTGCGCGCCATCAGCTTTTGCTTGGCCTCAATGCGCAGGCTGGAAATTTCCGCATAGTCCGTATCCTCGGGAATCAACCATGTTTCCATCTCCCGCGCACGGGCGATTTGCTGGCGTTCCTTTTCCAGATACCCTTCGTATTTCACATCCAACTCCGCCTGCACCTTAGCGTCCTGCGACGCATCGGCCAGCTGCGGTAAAAGCTCGGCCAGCGCATCCAAGTCGATTCTGGGGCGGCGCAGCAGCTCCGCCGCGCTATAACTGAGATCATTGGGTGTTTCGCCATGCTTTGCCAGCCACGCGTTGCGCTCCTCCGTGGCTTTTACGCGAAGCGTTTGCAGCTGCTGTTCCAACGCTTTGGTCGCCTGCTGTTTGTTCTCCATCAGGCGCAGGCGCGTTTCGCCGGCAAGCCCGCATTGGTAACCCAGCTCTGTCAGCCGCAGATCGGCGTTATCCTGCCGCAGCAACAGGCGGTGCTCGGCCCGCCCGGTCATCATACGGTACGGCTCGTCCACGCCCTTTACCACCAGATCGTCCACCATCACGCCGATATAGGCCATGTCGCGCGTGAGGATCAGCGGCTCGCGCCCCAGCAGCTTACACGCTGCGTTGATGCCCGCTAAAAGCCCCTGCGCGGCGGCTTCTTCGTAGCCGCTGGTGCCGTTGACCTGCCCGGCAAAGTACAGCCCGCCCACACGGCGGCTTTCCAGCGTCAGGCGCAGTTCGGTCGGGTCGATGCAGTCGTACTCGATGGCGTAGGCAAGGCGCGTCAGCATTACGCGGTGCAGTCCCGGCAGTGTGCGGTACATCGGCCACTGCACGCGCTCCGGCAGGCTGGAGCTAAGCCCCTGCGGGTACCACTCCGGCGAGTTCAGCCCTTCTGGCTCCAGAAAAATCTGGTGGCGGTCTTTATCCGGAAATTTGCGTATTTTATCCTCAATACTGGGGCAGTAGCGTGCCCCTGTGCCCTTGATGTCTCCGCGCACCATGGGGCTTAAATGCAGGTTTTCGCGGATGATGCGGTGCGTCTCCTCGTTGGTATAGGTCAGGTAGCACTTGCGGCGGTTGACCATGGGGAAGGCGACGCCGCTCTCCGGGAGCTTGGCCACAGTGAGGAAGGAAAACGGCACAATGGGGTCGTCGCCCTCCTGCGGCTCCATCTCGTCAAAATCGATGCTGCGCACATCCAGCCGGGCAGGCGTGCCGGTTTTAAAGCGGCGCAGCGCAAAGCCAAGGTTTGTAAGGCTCTCGCTTAGCCCCTCGGCGCGCAAAAGCCCCTGCGGCCCGCTGTTCTTGGAATATTCGCCGATAATGATGCGGCTTTTTAAATACACGCCGCCGCACACGATACACGCGCGGCAGTCGATGACGTCTCCGGTCATGGTTTTTACGCCCGTGACCTGCCCGTTTTGGGTGAGGATATCCATCGCCTCGCCCTGCCGCACGGTAAGGTGGTCGGTCGCAAACAGGATGCCCAGCATCTCCTCATGGTAGCGCACTTTATCCGCCTGCGCGCGCAGGCTGTGCACGGCGGGGCCTTTGCCGCGGTTGAGCATACGGCTTTGCAAAAAAGTACGGTCGATGGCAATGCCCATCTGCCCGCCCAGCGCATCCAGCTCGCGCACCAAATGCCCCTTGCCCGTACCGCCGATGGCGGGGTTGCAGGGCATCAGGGCGATGCTGTTTACATCCAGCGTCAGTAAAAGCGTTTCCAGCCCCATCCGGGCGCAGGCGAGCGCGGCTTCGCAGCCCGCGTGCCCCCCGCCGATGATGATTACGTCCATGTATCTTCTTTCCTAACTATACGTGGTGTAGCAAGCGCCAATGAGGCGCAGGGCTATTGTACGCCAATCAGCCCGGGTGTGCAAGCCACCGCTTCCCCCCGCTCACCCCTGCGCCTGTTCCTCCCGCGTGCAGCCATACACCGCTACTTCCTCGCCGTTTGCGTCCACATAGACCTTCAGCAGCCGCATCCCGTTTTTCTCCGCCACGCGGCGGGAGGGGATGTTTTTTGCTTTCATATAGGAATACACCGCCGGAAAGCCCAGCGTATCCAAGGCATAGGCGCGGCACGCCTGCGCCGCTTCGGTGGCGTAGCCCTGCCGGGTCAGGTCGCGGCGGATATGGTAGCCAATCTCGGGCAGGCTTTCGCCGTCGATTTTTTGCATCGTAATGCCGCAATCGCCGATCATCTGCCCATCCTCCCGGCGCACCACCGCCCACAGGCCGAAGCCGTACTCGGCGTAATTGCGCAGATTCCAGCGAATCCAGTTTTCTGTTTCCTCCATGGAAAACGGATGCGGATAAAACCGCATGGCCTTAGCGTCGGACAGCACCGCGTGCAAAGCCGGCGCATCCGCAAGCGTCAGTTCCCGCAGGGTCAATCTAGGTGTGGTCAGCATGGTGTTTCCCCTTTCCCATCCACTGTATTCATGGCGGCGCGCCGCCTTTTTAACGGTCTATCACCATACCATGTTTTTCCATGGCGCGCAAGACAAAATCGCTTGGTTTCGCGCTGCCTGCGCAAGCTGCCGCCAGTACCCAACCTTTCCATTGCAGCAGCGATACCCCGCCCGGCAGAGTGTACCCGGCGTACCGCATGCCGCAGTAGTATGTTTCATAACAACCTCCCATTGCAAACCCCTGCGAAAAACGATATAATGGGCTTACAAAATCTGGCCGGTTCTATCAGCCGGCTTCTTTTCACCATCCAAACCGTTTGCACAATGGAAAGGAGCATGTATATGAGCTATCAGGAAACTTATCATGCGTGGCTTACCGATTTTGTCGCCGATGCGGAAACCGCGGCGGAGCTGAAGGCAATCGCCGATGATCCTGCCGAAATGGAGGATCGGTTTTACCGTGATTTGAGCTTTGGCACCGCGGGCATGCGCGGTGTGCTGGGCGCGGGAACCAACCGCATGAACGGCTACACCGTTCGCCGCGCCACACAGGGGCTGGCGGATTACCTGAATAAGCACTTTACCGCTCCCACCGTGGTGATCGCCTACGACAGCCGCCGCAAGAGCGCCGAATTCGCGATGGAGACCGCGCTGGTACTGGCTGCCAACGGCGTACACGCCAAATTGTTTGATGCGCTGCGCCCGGTGCCCATCCTGTCCTTTGCGGTGCGCTACCTGAAAGCCGATGCGGGCGTGGTGATCACCGCCAGCCACAACCCCCCACAGTACAACGGCTACAAGGTCTATGGCGCCGATGGCGCGCAGATCGGCCCCGAAACCGCCGACGAGGTGACCGCCGCCATACAGGCGCACTCCTACGGCGATGAAAAGCGCATGGACGAAGCCGCCGCCAAGGCCGCGGGGCTGCTTACCCTCATCGGGGAAAAAGAGGTGGACGACGAGTACATCCGCCGGGTGAAAACGCTGTCCATCAACCCGGACATTGTAAAAGAAGAGGGCAAGACCCTTAAAATCGTATACACACCCCTGCACGGCAGCGGCAACGTGCCCGTGCGCCGCATTCTCAAAGAGATCGGCATCACCAGCGTCAGCGTAGTGAAAGAGCAGGAAATGCCCGATCCGAACTTCAGCACCATCAAAGTCCCCAACCCCGAGGACCCCAACGCCTTTACCCTCGCCATCAAACTGGCGGATGAAGTGGGCGCGGAGGTGTGCTTTGCGACCGATCCGGACTGCGACCGGCTGGGCGTGGCTGTGCGCGACCACAGCGGGCAGTTCCGCCTGCTTACCGGCAACCAGATCGGCTGCCTGATGATGCACTACATCCTTTCCACCAAAAAGGCAAACGGCACCCTGCCCAAAAACGGCGCAGTGGTAAAATCCATCGTGTCCACACAGCTGGCAAAGCCCATCTGCGATGCGCACGGCGTGGCGCTGTTTGATACGCTCACGGGCTTTAAATTCATCGGCGAAATGATACAGCAGTTTGAGGACGAGGGCAGCCACACCTTCCTGTTCGGGTTTGAGGAAAGCTACGGCTTCCTTAGCTCCACCTTCGTGCGCGACAAGGACGGCGTAAACGCCAGCCTGCTCATCGCCGAGGCCGCCGCCTACTACAAGGCGCAGGGTAAAAACCTGTACGATGTAATGAACGAGATTTTTGAAACCTACGGCTACTACCTGGAGCATGTGCAAAGCACCACCATGCCCGGCGCGGACGGCCTGAAAAAAATGGCCGAAGCCATGGCGCGCATCCGCAAGGCCCCGCCCAAGGAAATTGGCGGTGTAAAGGTTGCCAAAGTGCTGGATATTTTGCAGGGCACCAGTACCGACGTCGCCACCGGCAAGGTAGAAACGCTTCGTTACCCCGAAAGCGACGTGCTCTACTTCGCCATGGAGGGCGGGCACTTCGTGTGCGTACGCCCCAGCGGCACGGAGCCGAAAATAAAGCTATATGTAAACGTAAACCACAAAGAAAAAGCCGAAGCCGAAAAGCTGCTTTCGCACTTGACGGTGGAATCGGAGAAGCTGCTGCAGGGGTAAGCAAAAATTGTACAAGCACAAAAGAGAGCGCCCCGCGGGGCGCTCTCTTTACATGTTCCATAGCTCGTTTTACAGGCGTGCTGCCAGCGCAGCTTTGCCAACCTTTATTCTGCCTGCTGCGCTCCGTCCTCCGCCTTCGCTTCCTCCGCAGGGGTATTGCGCGCCAGCCAGGCCGCGAGCACAAACCCGGCTGCAAAGGTGGCGATGCTCACCAGCAAAACGCCGACCGAGAAGCCGGAAAGGTCGGTGCGCAGTAAAATGGCGATGGGCGAAGCCACAACCAGCCCCAGCACTGCACAGTAGGTGTGTGTGGGCCAGCGGCGAAGCAGCCACGCAATCGCCTTGGCAACAAAGTAGATGCCCAGCAGCACCCCAATGCCAAAGGGGATCAGTATCAGCAGCTGCTGCATCGCAAGCGCCATATTGCCGCCCAGCAGACCGTCCTTAAAATCGTTTACGGAGGCTAGCACCGGCTGGTAATACCCCAGCAGCATCAGCACCATAGAGCCGCTCACGCCCGGAATCAGCATGGTGGCGCTGGCGATGACGCCCATCACCAGCAGCAGCAGCATTTCGCCCGGGGTCGCCGTAATGCGGCCTTCGTTGCCCACGGGGTTGGACAGCGCCATGACGATAATCAGCACGAAAAACACCACAAAGATCAGGCTGGCGAGCCAGTTGAGGCGCTTTTTATCTATCTTGTGCAAAAGCGGTGAAAGCCCGCCCAGAATCAACCCGATAAAGGTAGTGCTGGTGGGCAGCGGGAAATGCGCAAAGCAATAGGTCAGCAGGCTTGCCAGCGCAAAGATGCCAATCACCATGCCTGCCACATAGGGCAGCAGTGTTTTGACGCTCCGTTTAAAATCGCTGAACAGGTGGGTGATGCAATCGATCAGCGTATCGTAAATCCCCATAGAAACCATCATGGTTCCGCCGCTTACGCCCGGTATGATGTTCGCAACGCCGATCACCATGCCGCGCAGCAGTTGATTGATTAACTTCATGCGCTATCCTCCCTGCCGTAAGGCAGTTTATAATCCCTGGACAATTCCCCATACTATACCATGCGCAGACGGGGGCAGTCAATCAATCAAACTGCTCCTCAGCCCCGCGTTTGTAACAATATGCCTGCTTTTTCCAATTGAATATAAATCCCCTTTACCGCCAAAGCCAATTGGCCGGCCAACGCAGCCCTCCGGCTTACACCAAGCCTTTTACCACGGCGGCAAGCTCCCCCAGCTGCTTTAGGTAGTTTAGCAGCGCTTTACGCGGGTCTTTGTTTTCCATAATGGTAATGCCCTTGTCCGTCAGGCGGTAGTGGCGCAAGCGGCGCGTTTCATCCTTGGGACGGCGCGGCGCAACTAACTGCGCTTCCAGCAGGGCGCTAAGCGCGTCCGTAAGCCGCCGCCGGTTGAGCCCCAACGCCTTTACAGGGAACGCCCAGTCGCGGTACAGTACGCTAAGCAAATCCCACTTATCGTCGCTTGCGGTGCGGTTGACACGCTTTTTGGGAATATACGGCCGCCGGGCGTTCTCCGGCAGGGTATATTGCCCTGCCTTATTTTTCACCGCGCCGGGCACGTAGTTCCTACGGCAGTATTTCTGTACTGTCGGCCTGCTAACGCCCCATTTTTGCGCTGCCTGTTTCGTATCCATATCTCTTATTCCCTCCCGCGCACAACTGCGGCGCGCGCCGCGTTTCCATGCCCCTTATCCTTTATTTTACCATGCTTTCCGGCGATTTTCTATTCCGTTTACATTCGTTTAAACAGTCGCCGCTTTGTGTTTCTCCTGTATTTTTCGCCATTGTCGATTGACGAAATCGAAGCAGATTGTATACAATGTCACCATTACGGTGAAACTCCGGTTTCGCCGCTTTGCTTGCAACGGGGCAAGCGTGCGAAGCTGCAAAAGCGCGCCGTCGGTACCCGCCGCGACGCGCTTTTATTATTGCGCATACCGTTTCCCAAACAACGTTCACAGGAGGTCGCACATGAATCTGACGTATAAAATTCTTGCCAAACACCTGGTGGAAGGCGAACTGAAACCCGGTACGGAAATCGGCATCCATATTGATTATACCCTCACGCAGGACAGCACCGGCACGATGGCGTACCTGCAATTCGAGGCGATGGGCATCCCGCGCGTGAAAACGGAAAAATCCGTTGCCTATATCGACCACAACACCCTGCAAACCGGTTTTGAAAACGCCGACGACCATATGTATCTGGCTACGGTCACCAAAAAGCACGGCGTGTACCTGTCCAAGCCGGGCAACGGCGTTTGCCATCAGGTAGAGCTGGAACGCTTCGCCATTCCCGGCAAAACGCTGCTGGGCTCCGACAGCCACACCCCCACGGCGGGCGGGCTGGGCATGCTGGCCATCGGCGCGGGCGGGCTGGACGTGGCGGTTGCTATGGGCGGCGGCGCATACTATGTGCCCTGCCCCAAGGTAGTTAACGTACACCTCACCGGCAAGCTGCAGCGCGGCGTTGCGGCCAAAGACGTGATTTTGGAAGTGCTTCGCCGCCTAACCGTTAAGGGCGGCGTAGGCAAGGTGATGGAATACACCGGCGATGGCGTTGCGTCGCTGTCCATCCCCGAGCGGGCCACCATTACCAACATGGGCGCGGAGCTGGGCGCAACCACCAGCATATTCCCCGCGGATGCTGCGGCACGCGATTTTATGCGGGCGCAGGGACGCGAGCAGGACTATGTGGAAATGCTCCCCGACGCGGATGCTACGTACGAGGAAACCGTGGAAATTGATCTTTCCACCCTTACGCCGCTGGTCGCGCTGCCCCACATGCCCGATAACGTAAAGACGCTTGCGGACGCGGGCCCCATCAAGGTCGATCAGGTCTGTATCGGCTCGTGCACCAACTCCAGCTATCTGGATATGATGCGCGTGGCACGCATTTTAAAAGGCAAAACCGTAAACCCGGATGTAAGCCTCGTCATCGCCCCCGGCTCCCGGCAGGTGCTGGGCATGCTGGCCGCCAACGGCGCCCTGAACGATATGATTCAGGCGGGCGCACGCATTACCGAAACGGCTTGCGGCTTTTGCATCGGCATGGGGCAAAGCCCCCGTACCAACGCGGTGAGCCTGCGTACCAACAACCGTAACTTCTTCGGCCGCAGCGGCACCAAGAGCGCAGGCATCTATCTGGTTTCGGCCGAGACCGCCGCTGCCAGCGCCCTGACCGGCGTATTGACCGACCCGCGCACGCTGGATACGGATTTAGACATCCCCATGCCCAGCATGTTCGATTATAACGACAATCTTATCATCCCGCCTGCCGCGCCCGAGGATGCCGGCAGCGTGGAGGTGGTGCGCGGCCCCAACATTCAGCCCTTCCCGCAGGCCGATGCGCTGGAAGAAAACCTCTCCGGCAAAGCGCTGCTCAAGATGGAAGATAACATTACCACCGACCATATCGCCCCCAGCGACAGCAAGCTTCTCCCCTTCCGCTCCAACATTCCCAAGCTGGGCGATTATTGCCTTACCCCGGTAGATCCCACCTTCCCCGCGCGCGCCAAAGCAGCGGGCGGCGGCTTCCTCCTTGCGGGGCAAAACTACGGGCAGGGCTCCAGCCGCGAGCACGCGGCGCTGGTACCGCTGTACCTGAAGGTACGCGGCGTGATTGCCAAGAGCTTTGCGCGTATCCACCAGGCGAATTTGATCAACAACGGCATTTTGCCCTTAACCTTCGTAAACGAAGCGGATTACGACCGCTTCGATCAGGACGATGAAATCGCACTGGAAGGTGTGCGCACGCTGGTTACGCAAAAACAGGCCATCATCCCCGTGCGTAATGTAACCAAGGGCTTCACCTGCGATACGAAGCTGGAGTTGAGCGAGCGCCAGCGCGGCATGATCCTCGCGGGCGGACTCATCAACATGATCCGCAACAACGGCTGACGCCGGTTTCCCTTGCGGGCATACCGGAGGGCAAGCAGCGATTTTACTAGACGGCAAGCGGATAGACCGCTGACCGGAGGCCCGCCAGGAAACAGGATTTTTCACAGGGACGGCAAGGCCGCGGGGGCATTTTATGCTCCCGCGGCCTTCCGTTTTTTTATGCTTCGGTTTGCTCTGCTTGCCTTACCGATTATCCTTCTGCATGTTAAGCCGCGTGCAAGCACGAACCCACAGCGATGTGCACAGCACCGCCAAAACCGCGCTGCACCAAGCCGTAAACATGGCAAAATACCGAATCCGGCAAAGCTGGGGGCTGCGCAGCTCCTGCAGGCTGGCAGCGCCCTGCCACACGCGCCAGAACGCCGTTTGTATCTCCTTCCACTCCACCAGAATGGCCGGAACCCACTCCGTAAAGGTATATACCGGCTCAATCAGCATTTTCACCAGTACCGAGGCGACGGCAACAAGGCATACATACCCCATTACAATGAGTACAATACCCGCAATCAGACGTGGCATCAGCTTTTTGGCATATTCCCATTCCAGCCGCGCGCGGTAATCCGCCATGAACGCCTTGCTTTTCCGGCTTAGCACCCGCAGCAGCGCGAAAAGCGCGCCGCAGCCCAAATATACCACCAGCACCCGCAGCGGAAGCATCGCGCCCATGCGCTCTTTCGCCAAATCGATCAGCGTTCCGCCGCCTTGCCAGCTTTCCATATCCTTTTGGAACATCGCATGCGCGCCGCCGCCGCGAACCGGCAGTGCTACGACCGCAAGCGCCTGTAATTGCAGGGGCATATCAAACGTATCCGCGAGCGTAATATAAGCCGCATAATCCTCACTATCACCCACGCGCCTGCTGTGCCGAAGGACCCCCAGCACCGTAAATTGCTCCCCCGCCAGCGTAACGGTACGCCCCAGCGGTTCGGAAATGCGGAACAGCGCCAGCGCCAGCTGCTCATCCAGTAAAATCCCTTTACAGCCCTTTTGCAGTTCCTCTGGATAAAACAACCGCCCAAAACGCAGGTATTCCGGCTCGGTCGTCCATCTGCCGGGGCTCACCGCGTTCAGCCGCGCGACCGCCGTTACGCCGGTATCTCCGGCAAAGGCTGCCTTTTCCAAAATGCCGGTCAGGGAATAGGCGCTGATCGCGCCTGTCCAGCCCTCCGCCTTGATTTGCAGGCTGTCCCAAAGAGCCGCAATATCCTGATTCGGCCGGGCTGGCTGTTGCTGCTCTTCCGGCTGTAGCGGCTCCCCCTGGGTTGGGGTCTCCTTTTGCACCGCAGGTGCGGGGATAAGGTATTGCAGCGCATCCCCCTGACTTACCATGCTAAGGTACGCCCAACCAAGCAAAGCGCAGCACAGGCACAGCAGGAAAACGGCTTTGATATGCTTTTTCAACCTTTTCTCCTCCTGCCGTTAATCTACATACTCCATAACCTTGCAGCCATCCGTCAGGGCACGGTCCTCTCCATCGGCAATCTGCTGGTAGCGCAGGTCCTCCTGAATGGCAATCTGCGTATCGCCGCGCTCGATGACCGTAACGGGCGTTTTCACGATTTTATAGGAAGAACCGCTTAAAAACCCGCCGTAGTCCAACTGCACAAGATATACGTAATTGCTGTCGCTTCCCTCGCTGCGTACCGCGCTGGCCGGGATGAGAACGGCAGGCTGCTTTGCCTTATAGCGGAGGGTGACAGGCACGTCTCCATCGGCGAGCATCGCGCTGATGCCGCCCATCGCCGTTATGGTGCTGTCATTCAAGGTAATGTATGCGTACTTCTTGCCGTCCAGTTCCAGCCCACTGGATTCTACCGTAGTTTGCTCGTTGCCGTAAGTGCCGGCAACCTCCACTTTGGTGTCGTCGGCAACCGTTTTGCCCAGGCTGGTAATATCGCCGCGCAGCATGGGCTCGCAGCCGGAATTGCTTAACGTGTAGGCACTCTTTTTCCCGTCATAAGTATCGCCGCTTTTCACATCCATGCTCACAACATACCCATCCTGCGCCGCCGTAGCCTTGGTCAGCAGGCATTTTTGCTCGCCCAGTTCCAGCATGTCCTGCATATATCCATCCATCTTTTGGATGATGTCGCTGCGTTCCTTTACGTACTTGAAGGTCGTTGTTTGAAATTCGGTGCCGGTATGCCGGAAGGAGAAAAAGAAATTTTCATGTGCTTCATCATAAAGCGTTTGCGCGTCGATTGCTTCCCGTACCATCCCGAGCAGAACGCTGTTGCCCGCGGCCTGCGAAGCCCACTTTGTATTATCCTGATTCAGCGCAATGCCCGCCGCAAACGCGGCTACGCGCACCGCATACTGCTTATCCATATTGTCTTGCAGCGCCTCCAGCAGTTGCGCGTATAACCGGGTAGCCGGGGTTTCCTGCTCTCTGCGGACATTCTCCATATCCTTATCATAAAGCGCTACGGCCTGCTCGTTATATTTGGTTTGCAGGTCTGCCAGCGCCTTGTCATACCCCGGCATGATTGCGGTAAAAAGCGTGTCCCCGGTATGCACATACTGCCCAGTACGTACGTACACCTTATCCACAACAATATTGTTGTCCGCTGCCTGGGTGAGAATATAATCCGTCGTGTCTGGAAAATAGACCGTCGTATTCAGGTTCATTTTTTGTTCCAGCCGCCCGCGTTCCGCCTCCACTATCCGAATTTTTGGCGTTGTAATCGTCACCACGGTATTGGCAAAAAACATGCACAGTGCCACCATGACCGCCAGTGCAATCAAGCCTTTCAGCGCAAATTTTTTCAGCTTCATAACGTTTTTCCTTTCCGGTTATTTCAGTTCGCTCAGCGTTACGCCCAGCAAAATATCTTCCTGAAAATAAAAGTACACCAATAGCGCCGGCAGAATATACAGGGCAGCCCCGGCAAACGCCACGCTTGCCCCCTCCGTGCTGATTTGGTTAAACACAATGGACAGCGGCTGTTTATCTGGCGCGTTAGCCAGATACACCAGCGGCTGCTCCACCATATTCCAGCAATCCGCGAAGGACAGCGCCACCGCCGCGCCCAGCACAGGCTTACACACCGGCAGCACCACATGCAGGTAGCAGCGCAGCGTACCCCCGCCGTCCATCATGCCCGCTTCCAGCAGCTCATTGGGCAGGCCGACCATAAACTGACGCAGTAAAAACACGTAGAAGGGTGAAAACAGCATCGGTAAAATCACAGCCCACGGCGAATCCATCAGCCTTAAAAAACGCAGTGTAATCACGCTTGGCACCATCGTAACCTGAAACGGAAGCACCATCAGCATCAGCACAATGAAAAAGAGCGCATCCCTGCCCTTAAAGCGAAACCGGCTCAGGCCAAAGGCCATCATCGGCACCACCACCGCCTGCCCCGCAAGGATCGCGACGGTGTACAACACAGAATTTACAAACAACTGCAGATATTGGGGCTGTTCGATTAAAATGGTGTAATACTGCCGTATGGAAACCAGCTTGGGCGACAAAAGCAAATCCAGCCAATGGCTTTCATCGTAATTGCCACGCAGTTTTAAATAGGCTTCCATTTCGCTCTTGGGGAAAAAGGAGTATAAAAATGTGAGTATAATGGGTAGTAAAATCAGCGCGGCGATTACGGTAAGCAGTGCCGTAATCAACACTCTGGATAGCTTGCCCCTTCTGTTTCGATGCTTTCGGGCAGCAACAGGCGTCCCCTGCATTTTCATCAGCCTCCTTCTCCGTTACACGCCATCCGGCGAGCGAACCGCGCGGGAAAAGAACAAAAGTCCAAAAAACACCAGCACGATCACGGCGAAGCTATACGCCGCCGTTGTCACATCCTGATAGTTCAGCTGCGCGAATTTGTTGTTCATAAAATGCTGCAGCGTATATACCGTTTCATCGGGATACGCGCCGCCGATAAAATATACTTCCTTAAAAATCTTGAACGCGTTGATCCACGCCAGTACAAACACAAGAAACGCGGTCGGCATTAATAGCGGCAGGGTAATCTTAAATGCCCGTTTAAAAAACCCCGCGCCCTCCAGACTGGCATATTCATAATAGGCTTGCGGAACCGTTTGCAGCGCCGATGAAAAAATAACCACCGAAAACCCCAGGTTTTTCCACACATACAACCATACCACCGGCACCCGCAGCGCGCCGCCTTCCAGCCAGAGCACACGGCTCAGGTTGAGCGAGGCCAGCAGGTGGTTGATGACGCCGCCATAATCAAACAGCAACAGCCAAATGAGCAGCATAGCCGAGGAGGGCATTAAATACGGCAGCAGCAGCACGTTTCTAAAAAACGTACTCGACTGCCCCAGCGCTTTGAGCAGCATTGAAAGCAAAAAAGAAAACGGCCATATGCACAGCGTGCAAATGAGCGAAAGAAGCATCGTGTTTTTTAGGCCCAACAAGAACATTTCGTTTTGCCAGATTCTTTGATAGTTGCTAAACCACACAAACCGGTTTTGCAGCGTACCATCCGTAAGGCTGTAATAAATACCGCCGATAAACGGGGCAAGGTAAAAAATAACAAGCCCGGCTAAACCCGGCAGTAAAAACAACCATACGCTTTTTTTATTGTGAAACAAAGCAAATCGTCTCCTTTGCAGACGCGCGGAAACCGCAGGATGCAAATGGTTCCATCCTGCGGCATTCCGTGCAAGCGAATGTTTATTGCCTTTCCATTTGCATCATCCGCACTTTATCATCCATTTGAGACAGAAACTGCGCAAGGGGAATCTGCTTTTGCAGGTAGCGCTGGAAAAGCGTATCCATCGCGTTTGCCGCATTGGAATCCGTATCGTTGTTAAACACGGAGGGCACAGCCGCAAAACAGTGTTCCACAATCTGGCGGTATGCCGAAATACCCTCCTGCGAGACCAGCCAATAGTACTTATCCTTATTGGAAAGGATCATCTCATCCGAATCGATCACGTTTTGCAGCGCGGCCGCTTCTTCCGGCGTGGCTGTTTTCAGCTTCTCCTGTGCGTTGGCAACCTCTTTTTCCATTTCCTCTACCATTTTCAGATAGTATGTATCCACAATCGGCTCATTATCATCGGGATACATCATAATATGCTGTTGAGGGTTCATTTTTGCAAGCTCTGTTTGCAAATAAAGCATGGCCATATCGGCGTTCTTTGTATTCGGGTTGATAAACATCACCTCAATGTCTACCGGGATGTTGATCTCCCCGCCCTCTTCCAGCGGGATCAGCAGCGGCTGATAATACGAATAGGAGGATACATCCATGGCATTGCCCCATGTTGCAAAAAGAGCCTCGCTGGTTGATGTGATCATCCCGGACGCATCCTCCTGCGGTATCGAATCGTTAAGCGTGTCAAAATCCAGCGTTTCCAGCGCCTGCAATACGCGCTGCAGCTGCGGCGTGTTCAGCGTAAGCGCCTCTCCCTTTGCCTGATACTGGTACATGTACAGGTTCATAGCCTGCTGGGAAAGCATCTGCTGATATTCGTACACATCCTCAAAGAGAATGAGGTCCGGATATTCCTGCATGCCTTCCTCCGTCCACCAGTTGATAAAATCGATCATTCCCATAAACGAGTCCGGGATTCTGTCCGTCAGGTTATTTTCTTCCCAGCAGTTCTTGTTTATGCTCAGTCCGTAGGATTGCATGTACAGGGGCACGGCGTAATATGTGCCGTTGTACTGAAGCGCGTCTTGAAGGAAGGGATACATCTGCGATAGCTCCGCGCAGACTGTCTCGTCGCCGGAAAGGCTAAGGCAGAAACCTTTTTCCATTAAGCTGGTAAAATCGTTATAGGACAGGTTAAGGGTGTAAACGTCAAACGCGTCATCGCCGGAGGACATGGCTTGCGCCATCTCCTGCGCGGAGTTGAAGTACACGCTTTGGCTAAACGTCAGCGGTATGCCCGGATATTTGTTGGAAAACGCAACACCCGCTTCATCCATGTAATTACCGTAAATAGAAAGGGTCTGCGTGGGCAGGTATTGCGCGTCGGTGTTGCGCACAACGATGCCGGAGTGGTCATGCAAGGCGTATAAACCGCCCGGCAGCAGCCATGCCTTGCCATCCACCGTTCCATCCGTAGGCAGGTACGCAACCTGGGTTGCCTCGCCCAGCGCTGGCATTGCCATCAACCTGCCATTGGCATCGTAATACAGCGTATCCGTCTGCGCATCATAGGCTAAGCCGCCCACATAAGAATCCCCAAATGCGCCGATTTCGGAAACGCTGTCCAAGGCGGGGTCGTAAACCCCCAGCGTAGCATTGTCCATTTCCTGCGTATCCTCGTTATAGGCCGTTTCGTAATCATAAATTTCCACCAGCAATTTGCCGTCGCGGTACGGCGTAATCAGCTGAATATGCTGCGTATTGCATGTTTTTTTGGTGCCCGTGCCCAAATCGTACTGCATCAGGATCAAATCATTATAATCATCGTTGGAGCGAATCAGCGTGTACAGCTTCCCATCAACCAGCTCCACGGAAGTGATATCCAGGTATCCATCGCTTTGCAGTTGTTCGGCCATATCATCCCACGCAAGCTGAACCGGTTGGCCAAATACCGCGCTGCCGTCCGCAAAGGTCAGGGGAAGCAGCATGCCATTGAGGGTATTAAACCCATACAGCGTTGTACCGTCGCTGACCAACTCGCCGATGAGCTGGTCGGCTTTGTCGCCTAATATACCGGCCGCATCCTCTATGGAGGAATAGTAACCGGTGGGTAATTGCCCGGCAACGCAGGCGGGCTGTTCCTCCCCCGGCTGCCACGCATAAATTTTATCGTCCCACAGGCTGTACAGCGTATCGTTTGCCATCGCCGCCGTAGGGGAATACGTGTCCTCCAGGCCCAGTGTTTCTTTTTGATCGCCCGAGAACAGATATACATCCCCGGGAGCCGCCAACGCACCCGTAGCGCTAAAGAGTATGATGCTTGCACATAGCACTGCAATTATTTTTTTCAATTTCTTCAAATCCTTCCCTATATCCATCCATCCATTTTCCTTTATCCCCTTGGTTAGGAACCGGCACAGTATAGCACATCGTACTATGCGTTGCAATACACTTAGTACTTATAGAACGAATGGTTCCGCCGTTCTTTTCTTGCAAACGCCGCCAAACAAGCGCTTACAGGTTGCCGCTGCCTTCCTTATTTTTACATCTGTTTCAATTTTGTAAGGGGAAATGGAAGCCTCGCTTGCCGCTGGATTTGTGCATTGTTCCGCATGCACCAAAGAGCCGCTAAAGCGGCTGGGGCTATAAACAGTTTTCACTGCCTTATGCCGCATACAATAGCCGATTTGAGAAAGCAGAAAGAGAACTTCCTATACGGTAAACCGCTGCCCGAGGCCCGCCGGAGGACATCCGTATTTACACAAAAACACCAAGGCCGCGGGGGTATTTTATGCTCCCGCGGCCTTCTGTTTTTTATAAAGGTCAGTCTTACCTTCCGATTGTTTTTGCACCGAAAAACGAATTTGTAATATGGAGAAAAACGTAGATATTTATAGTATACGTTAGTATATCCAACAAAATCCACCCCTATCGACATTAGTTTGACTTTCGTTGATCAAATGGGGTTTTATCCATCTTTGACTATTCCTGACCTTGTTGGTATTATAGATATACGGATTGGGGGTACTCCTCAGGGGCGCTTCCACCGCTAAGAAGAAAGATCAATGGCTTAGAAGCCACCAACATCAAAAGGAGGATGTCGTATGTATTCACTGATTCCTTTCCGTCGTAACTTTTCCCGTGAGATTATCAATCCCTTTGCGGATGATCACTTTTTCCGTTCGTTCTTTGACATGAGCGATTGGGTCGGCTCAGCAGGTTTCCGTGTGGATGTTAAGGAAAACGACAAGGCTTACCAGCTGGAAGCAGAGCTTCCCGGCGTAACGAAGGATAAGCTCAACATCACCGTGGATGACGGTACGCTTACCATCAGCGCGGACCTGAACGAGGAAAAGAAAGAGGAGCACGACAATTACCTGTACAGCGAGCGCAGGACCGGCCACGTGGAGCGTTGCTTCAATCTGGAAGGCATCGATGCCGAGAACATCAAAGCCGAGTACCAGAATGGTGTGCTGATGGTTACCCTGCCCAAAGAACAGCCGGCTCCTAAGAAAGAAGCCAAGAAGATTGCTATCGGTTCCGGGGAGGAAGCCTGAGGATACTACCCGGATAGACGACACACCGCCCTGGGCGGCGGCGGGGAGCCTGAAAACGTAAGGGCTCCCCGGTAGCGTATTCCTCCGTATCGATTTCTTTTTCCCGCAGGCTCAGCCTGCGGGGTGCGGTAACACCTAGTACCGACACCGTAAAGCGCGCCGTCGCGGATAAAAAATCCGCGGCGGCGCGTTTGCATATTAAAAAATGAACTTCTCCCTTTTTTGCGTTTACGCGCTTTCCTTGTCCGCTCTGCTTACGGTTAGCAAAGCGTGCAAGGAAACCTTGCTAAAGCAAGACTTCCAAAATCACCGCGCATGTCGCCGATTGACGAAAATAATCGGAGGGTTGCGCCCCTTCGCTGTCACCCAATGGAGTGTTTCAACAGGCTGGCGCGCCGTCGCGGATAAAAAATCCGCGGCGGCGCGTTTGCATATTAAAAAATGAACTTCTCCCTTTTTTGCGTTTACGCGCTTTCCTTGTCCGCTCTGCTTACGGTTAGCAAAGCGTGCAAGGAAACCTTGCTAAAGCAAGACTTCCAAAATCACCGCG
Organism: Candidatus Limiplasma sp.; assembly: GCA_963675655.1. GTDB lineage: Bacteria > Bacillota > Clostridia > Christensenellales > Aristaeellaceae > CAXXOK01. Next base: position 1,408,806 of record OY776489.1, on the reverse strand, counting down.
CATGTCGCCGATTGACGAAAATAATCGGAGGGTTGCGCCCCTTCGCTGTCACCCAACGGAGTGTTTCGACAGACTGGCGCGCCATCGCGGATAAAAAATCCGCGGCGGCGCGTTTTGCTAGGCAATTTTCATGTAACGAGTTCTTTGCCTTGGCTGCTGGGGGCGCCTTGCGCTCTCTTTCAGCCGCAGGCCATGCGAATGATACGTCCTTTTCCGTTTGCTGCGCAAGCGCTGGAATGTTACCCGTTCGCGCGCAGCAGATGAATACAGTGCTCCGCCCGCTTGACACGCAAAACAAACGTTCATTGCGCATCCCACCTGCGATCGGGTTAAAGCCGCTTTCTGTTATCCTGCGGCATCGCGGTTTCGCGGCAAGGTTTCCCGTTCTCATCCTGCACGGTCATAAGGCTCAACCCGGTTGAGCAGATGCAGCTTCCTGCGTAACGGCGAACCGGTAAAACGTAAGCGTCCCATAGCTGCCAGCTTCTTCGGCAGTCACCGGCTGCCCCAGCGCATCCGCAAGATACGCACATAAATCGGCCGTATCCGCTTCCTGCGCGGTGGCAAACACAATATTGTCCCGCAGCCAGTCCGCCGCGGTAAACGCAGCTGCGTCAAAGCCGAAGCGGGCAAGCTGTGCGTTCCAGCCGGGCGTACGGCAGCCCCAATCCCCCCACAGGATGATGTTATCCGGGATGCCCGCGCTTACATCGGGAAACAGCCGCGTATCCCGCAGCAGCGCAGGGCTGCGCACGATCAACAGATCGGGATTTTGCAGGGCGTAGGTTTCCAGCTCCCGCTCCCGCTGCAGCGAGGTGCTGTCGGCGGCGCGGGTAACGGCATGGTACGTCAGCCGCAGGTGCATACCCGCAGCCACCAGTAGCACCAGCGCCACCACAAGCGCCGCGATCCGCTTGCCGCGGTGCTTATCCGGCTCCTTTCGCAGTGCAAGGCCAAACAGCAGCGCCGCGGCAGGCATCAGCACGCTATCCGCCGCGCGGGCAATTAGCCGCCCCCGCCAGCCTAAATAAAGTAGCAGTATCGCCATGCCCAGCAGCGCTGCCGTGGCCACAAGCCCAACGGAGATAGGCTTTTCCCGTTTGCCCAGCCAGCAAAACCCGCATAGCAGCACCAACATGCCAAGCGCATAGGCATAGCGGGCGTTTTGCCGGAAAAAGGCAAAGCCGCTTACAAACGCGCCGTTCGTACCCTGCGCCGGGTATGCGGCAGCAAAAGCTTGTAGCGCCTCGGTCGTGATGTTCCCGTCCAAAAAGTACCACTGCCGCACCATTTCCACTTCGGCGTCGGTCAGGCCGCTGTCTACCGCCAGCGCAGGCGCAGTATCTGCTTGAAAATCCGTATAATCCATCAGTTGGATGCGCGCATTCTGCCAATCCAGATACGGCTGCAGTCCACGCGCCGCAATTTCTGCCTTCCGGATGGCGATGAACCCGCCAAACGCAAGCACAAACGCCGCCAGCACCAGCAAAAACGACCGCAGCGGCAGGCGCTTGCTTTCGCCCCCTGTTGCGGTTTGTTCCGCATCGCCATCCCCGCCGCCACTGGAAACGCGATCGTATCCAGCCCCTGTTTCCCGTCTGGCTCCGGCATTGATCAACTGCCACACAAAGAGTAGCAGCATAAACGCCAGCGGCGGTAAAACACTGACAGCACGCAGGCTGTACGCACCCAGCAACAGCAGCAAGCCACCCAGCCAAGCCTTTACAAACGAGCCGCGCCGGGGCGAAGTTACATCGGCCGTCAGCGCTTGCGCTACTGCCGCCGCACCAGCGGCCGCCGCCGTGGTGGTATAGCTAATGCGGCAAAACGAAAAAGCTATAAAAACACCAAGCAGCACCGTTCCCGCAGCTACGCCCCACAGCCCGGCAGCGAGCCGCTTGCCTGCCAGCTGCGCCATGCACTTTACCAGCACCACGCCGCTCACCCATAAAAGCCCAAACTGGAAAAGCGAATACCACGCCATACCCGGCCACAGTTTACCAAGCGCCGCAAACGTATACGCCAGCAGCGTGTGGGTGTACAGCGTAAAATTGGCGGGTTCACCTTCAAAGCCCATAAACGCGTGCAGTAAAATCGCATCGTCTGAATTTTCAAAACGGAAATTGCTCAGGGCAGTCAACAAGGCAAACAGCGCCGTCGTAACCGCTGCGCCCAACAACCAATACCGCCGGATTTGCCTGTTTCGCATGTATAGCCTCCTGTTTACAGACGGATCAATACTGCTTACCACCCACAGAGAAATTTTTTACCCGCCATCTGCTATTGCATATGCTTCCACACCCAAGCAGCATAACCCTGCACGCACGTTAAGCCGGTAACACCTTTCCGCCGCCGTACTTGGCAAGCCTCCCGCAGGCGTGCTATACTGGATTGCAACACTCCAGGCTACCCCGCAAGGGCTTGCCTCCGAAGGGACCGTTTGCTATGCAAAAGACCTATGCGCTGTTCGATTTTGACGGCACCATCATCAAGGGTGATTCCATTATACTATTGGTACGATATGCGTGGCAAAAAAAACTGCTGGGCTTGCGCGGCATCGCCCGCATCGCGTGGGCGACGGTTTTATACGGGTTGAAGCTGTGTACCCCGGTACACGCCAAAGAGCGGACGCTCGCTTTTCTTACCGGTAAAACCAATGCCGAGGTAACCGCCATTGCAACCGATTTTGTTAAAACCGTACTGCTGCCGCGTTTACGGCCGGAGGCTATGGCAGAACTGAAGCGCCACCGGGACGCGGGCCACGAAATTTTGCTGGTGTCCGCCTCCTCCACCTTTTACCTGAAGCACCTGCGGCAAGCGCTGGGTTATACCGGTTTAATCGCCACCCGAATGGACGTGGACGAAACCGGCGTGTTCAGCGGCTACGTCAGCGGGGATAACTGCCGAGGCGTGCAAAAACCGCTGCGGCTGGCCGAGTATCTGGCAGCCAAAGGCGACCGGCTGGACTACCGCACTTCCTCCGCGTACGGCGATACCTACGGCGATCTGCCCATGCTGCGCCTGTGCGCGCATAAATATGCCGTTAATCCCCGCCGCCGCCTGTGGCGTGCCCTGCGCCCGCTGGACGGTGCAACCCGTATACACTGGCGCGAACCGGCGTAATCCGCCGCGCACCGTCCCCGTAACACCTTTGCTGGGAGGAATGCAACGTGAATTTTGCCCATACCGACGAGCTGATGCGCCAATCGGTAGACCGGCAGGTTTTTCCCTCCGCGGTTCTGCTGGCAGGCCGCGGCGAAAAAATATTGTTCCGCCGCGCCTACGGCCATATCGGGCTTTCCCCCAAGGACCCCAAAACCAACGAGCAAACGCTTTTTGATATCGCCTCCCTCACCAAGCCGCTGGTCGTGGGCATGCTTACGCTGCGCTCCATTGAAAGCGGCAAGCTGTGCCTGTGGGATACGCTTAGCACCTACATCAACGCCCCGGAAGATAAAGAGGATATTACCATCCGCCAGCTGCTGACGCATACGTCGGGCTACCCGGGCGGTTTGCACCTTTGGCGTATGACCGATGACCCGGCGCGCTCCACGGAGCTGCTGCTAAACGCCAAGCTGGTCGCCCCACCCGGTACGAAAGTGCAGTACTCCTGCGCGGGCTACCTGCTGCTGGGGCAGCTTTTAGAATGTCTGTACGGCCTGCCCTTGGATGAGCTGGCCATGCAGGAGGTTTTCTGGCCGCTGGGCATGACGCGCACAGGCTACAAGCCCACCGGGGAGAACATCGCCCCGACTGAAAAGCAGCCGGACGGCACCCTGCTGCGCGGACAGGTACACGATGAGAACGCGCGCTTTTTAGGCGGCGTGGCAGGCAACGCAGGCGTTTTTTCCACCGCGGATGATTTGGCGCGTTTTTTGCAAATGCTGGCCGCGGGAGGGCAACTGCCGGACGGGCGGCATTACCTGTCCAGCGCCACCATCAAACTGGCGTTTCAAAACCACACCGAAAATATGTCCTCCGGGCGCGGGCTTAGCTTTTACCTGCCGGGGTATGACGACGGGTATACCGGCGATTTGTTCCCCAAAGCAACAGTCGGGCACACGGGCTTTACCGGGTGCAGCTTCTCGCTGGACCCCACCGACGGCTTTTACCTCGTTCTGCTGACCAACCGCATTTGCCCCACACGGGTCAACCCCGCCATATACCGCTTAAGGCGGCTTGTCCACAACGCGGCGTATGCCGCCAAAGGCGAAGCATAAAAACAGCCGGAGGCTTAGCGGCTTGCGGCTTACCATAAAGGAGTTTACACACCATGCGCATTGCACTCGTTGCAGACCTGCACGGCAACTGGCCGGCCACGCAGGCTTTGGAGAAAGATTTGGCACGCCGCAAAGCCGACCGTATCTACTGCCTTGGCGACCTGGTGGGCAAAGGCCCCTCCAGCGACCGCACGTTTGATTGGGTGGTCGCCAACTGCGATTTGGTGCTGGGCGGCAACTGGGATTTTGGCATCGGCTACCGGCAGTTCTGCCCGGACGATTTTTACTGGCAGCAGCTGGGCGAGGATCGCCTTACCTACCTGCGCAACCTGCCGCTGGAAAAAACGCTTACCCTCAGCGGGCGGCGCATCCGCCTGTTTCACGGCCGCCCCATTATGCGGCGGCTGATTACCACCAAGCACGAAGCCTCCGAGATAGAACCGTTTTTTACGGATTGCAACGGGTTTGCCTGCGATGTGGTCGGCTATGCCGATGCGCACCGGCAGGCGCAGCGCACCATGAATTTCGGCCTATTTTTCAACTGCGGCAGCGTCGGCAATGCTATCGGCATGCCACTGTGCTGCTATGCCCTGCTGGAGGGCGACGAGCGAAACCTGTCCAAAACGCTGGATATTCAGCTCATCACCCTGCCCTATGACCGCAAGCAGGCCGTGCAGGATGCGCTTTCCGCACCGCGCGTGCCGCGCATCGACGCGTTCATCAATGAAGTGGAAACCGGTAAATACAGCCGGTAAAAGTCATCACCAACCCCGCTTCCCCGTTTCAATCTTTGCGAACTGCCAGCCGGAAACGGCAGTATATCAATCCATGCCATCGCAGAGCATGCTGGCAGGCTGTAAAAACGAAAGCGATCAAAAACAAGCATCGTATTAGGCACCGCTTACGAATGGGTAGGCGGTGCCTTATGCTGTTTATCCTTTCAAAGGTAGACCGAACTTTAACAGCAGGATGCCATCGGCGTATGCTCCTAGCCCAGCGCAGGCGAAAACAACCTTTAACCATTCCGGCAATCAAAAAGCATCCACCGGCCTAGCCGGTGGTATGCACCGCGCCTTCAAGGCGAATTTACTGGCCGCGTCTCAAGACACACTGAACAATCTATCAATTGCAATGATTGCACTACTACTCGTAAACGAGCCATTATCCATGCGTTTATGTTTTGGACGGCATACAACTTGCCATCCGCTTCACCTTACGTCTGAAAGCTAAAGCAATTCATTCTCACCAGCTCAGCTGGTGGATTTATAACGCTAAAGCTTGCATAAAAAAGCTTCGCCCTGCCGGGCGAAGCCAGAATATTAAACGCTATCTTGCAGAAATGTAGTCTGCCTGTTCAAAAAGCCTGAGATGCCAGAAGGCAAGGGTGGCAAGGCGCTGTGTATCCGCAAGGGATGCCCTTGCCATCCCGACGCCGGCACCGCAGATTGAGCTTATGGGGCAGGCTGAATCTTCGCCCGTCGAGCGAAGCCAGAAAAATCAGTGCACTATATTTATACAGGTTCATACCGCAACGTCAGTTGATGTCCACCGGCAAATCGGTATCCGCAAACGGGTCGTCGCCATCACCGGGATCGCCGTGGTAATCAGGGCGCTTGGCGGGCACGGGCGGCAAATCGGTAATATCCTTGGGCGGCTCCACAATGTGGATGTCCAAAAGGTTCTCCCCGTAGGTCACCGTTGCCGATTCGCCCGGGTGGGTCATCGCCAGTATCTCGGTCTGCTGCGTGCGGGCACGGCGGGCAAAATCCACCGCTACCTCCTGCCTGTCCTGCCAGTGCATGGGGATGAACAGGCGGGGCTTTTTGGTGAGGATAAAGTGGTTGGCGCCCGCGTCGTACATGTACCCCTGCCGCGGGTCCACCGGGAACATGCACAGGTCGATCTCCCCTTCAGGGATCGGGTCGCACGCGGCGTAAAACGCCTCTTCTGCCGCCTCAATCTCCCGCAGAGAGCTTTCCTGCCGCCAGTGCCACAGGTTCAAATCGCCCGCGTGGAAAATGTTCATACCGTAGGCCGATACCAGAAAGCTTACGCCCAGATCTGTGCTGTCAAACGCCCGGACGCTGATATCCTTGGTCAGCTCCAGCGTATCCAGCGGGGCGATGCGGCGGCCGCGCTTGCCGATGGGCAAATCCGAGCTGACCACATAGGTAATGTCGGGCAGCTGCTCGCGCCAGTCGTAGATGATGGAATCCAAATGATCGGGATGGGCATGGCTAACAAAGACGATCACCTTTTCAAACGCGGACAGGATGCCCGGATTGAGCTTTCCCACCGGAGTCAGGTGCCGCCGTTCCCCCTCCCAATAGTCGAAAACCAGCAGCGTACCACCCACGCGAACCGAGAAACCGCTGTTATAATGATAAGTAACCTTCAACGTCTTTTGCATGAAAAAAAACCTCCGTCATCATGAAAGAAGTCGTAACATTCTGCCTTCCTTCGGCTCTGTGGATTGCAAAATATTACAAATGATTGCTCATGAATCAAGCGGTTTATCACTGCGCAAGCCGCCATTTAAAAACAAACGGCTTTCATTGCGTCTTGAGAAGTATAGCATATGTATGTTGCGTTGTCAATATTATGGTCATTTTTTGTCATTTTATCTCCACAATTCTGTCATAAACTATGTATATTTTGCACCATCGCTCCACCACTGCTCCCGCCGCACTGCATTTATGCCACCGGCATGGGCGGCTGCGCGGTTGCCAGCCCATTTCCAACCGTGCTATAATAGCCAAGCGTATGTAAATCTTGGTATTTTCGCCTCATATACGGCGGCAAACCGCCGTTTGGAATGAAAGAAAGACTTGGAGTGAATGGCTTGAAACCAATCCTGCTCATTATGGCCGCCGGTATGGGAAGCCGCTACGGCGGGCTGAAACAAATGGATCCCATTGGCCCGGCCGGAGAGTTCATCCTGGATTATTCCCTGTACGATGCACGCCGTGCGGGTTTTGAACGTGCGATACTGGTGATCAAGCCGGAAAACGAGCCGGATTTCCGCCGCCTGCTCGGCAGCCGGGTACAGCTGCCCCTGTCCTACGCGTGGCAGGAACTTACCGACCTGCCGGAAGGGTATACCGTGCCCGACGGCCGCACCAAGCCATGGGGTACCGGCCATGCGGTGCTGGCAGCCCGCAAGATGATCGACGCGCCGTTTTGCGTGATCAACGCGGACGATTATTACGGCGCTAAAGCCTTTCAGCTGGCTTACGACCACCTTACCCACATCAAGGACGACGCCGATTACGCCATGGTTGGCTACCGGCTGTGCAATACGCTAAGCGAAACGGGCTTCGTCTCCCGCGGGGTGTGCACCCTCAACCAGGACGGAACCCTGCAGGATATTACCGAGTGCCCCCACATCATCCCCAGTGTGGACGGCCCCCTGATGATGAGCGAGCCGGGCTGCTACACCAGCCTGTCGGAAAACACCATCGTCAGCATGAATATGTGGAGCTTCCCGGCCTCTATGATCGATCGTCTGTCCGAAGCGTTTCCCGCGTTCCTCGCGGGCGCGGTGCGTGATCATCCGCAAAAGGCGGAGTTCTTCCTGCCCTACGTGGTGGATGCGCTGCTGCGCGCCGGGCGTGCACGGGTCACCGTGGATCCCACTCCCGATCGCTGGTACGGCGTTACCTACCGTCAGGACCGCGCGCTGGTGACGCAGGCGATTGCGGATATGATTGCTAAGGGGCTGTACCCCAACCCGCTCTGGCAGCGGTAACCCGGTCCGCAAGGAGGGAACCATGCAACAAAAACGCAGTATTTTCACCTATGTGCTGTGGGTCGCCCTGGCGGGCTGTCTGGTGGGCGTAGCGCTGCTGATGCCCCGCACATTGGATGCGTATAACGATTATGCCCGCGAGCGGGACGCTACCCCCACCCCCACGGCGCTGACCCGGAGTATGCTGCTGGTAACGGTAGACCCGCAAAACACGCCGACGCCAACAGCGCTGATTTTAAAAACCGGCTCCACAGGCGATGCGGTAACCCAACTGCAAAACCGCCTGAAAGAGCTGGGCTATTACACCGGCGAGGTGGATGGCCAGTTTGGGCAGGGGACGGCGCTGTCGGTAAAGCTATTTCAGGCGCAGGCAGGGCTGACAGCCGATGGTCTGGCCGGTACCGCCACGCTCAGCGCCCTATACAACACCACGGCGGAAACCTACCTCCCCACGCCTACGCCTTCGCCTACCCCGTCGCTGCTGAGCAAGGGCGATCAGGGCGGCTCCGTATCGCAATTACAGCAGCGGCTGAAGGATCTGGGGTATTACAACGGCGAGGTGGACGGCGATTTTGGCGGTGCCACCGAGGAAGCGGTGCGCCTGTTCCAAAGCCAGAACGATCTGGAAGTAGACGGCGTATGCGGCGCGGCGACCATGGCCGCGGTTTTCGCCTCCGATGCGCCGCCCGTCACCATCACCCCCACGCCCAACCCGGCAACGCTGCCGATTTTGGTTAACAAAGACAATCCCATCGAGGCGGATTACCAGCCGCAGGATTTGGTTGTGCTTAGGAACGTACTACCGTCCAGCCTTGTGTATGTAAAGGGCAGCGAAATTGAGGGCAACCGCGAAGCCGCCGATGCGCTGCAAACCATGTTTGAAGCCGCTAAGGACGACGGTATTACCGGTTGGCAGATCAGCGCCGGATACCGCAGCTACGCATACCAGCAGCAGCTGTTTGATAAGCAGGTGGAAGCCTACATCAAGGACGGCAAAACCCGCGCGGACGCCATCAGCGCAACGCGCCTGACCGTGGCGGACCCCGGCACCAGCGAGCACCACACCGGCCTGGCGTTTGATATTACGGTGGCAGGCACCATCTTTAAAGGCACCAAGCAGCAGATATGGCTGCACGACAACTGCTGGGATTACGGCTTTATCATCCGCTACCCCGAAGGGAAGCAGGATATTACCGGCTACGTTGCCGAGTGCTGGCATATCCGCTATGTGGGCGTACAGCATTCCAAAGCCATGCGCGATCACGATTGGTGCCTGGAAGAATACATACAGGCCATGACCGATTAACAGCACGCTGCCGGATACTGCAAACGCTTCCGGCACACTGCATTGTAAGAGCACCCGCATAGCGGGCGCTCTTGCCATATCGTTTTCATTTGTATTTTACGATGCCGCGGCACCGCCGCTTCTGCGCCGTTTGCGCTTTCCTATCGTCAACGGAAATTGCAGGCGTTGGCCTCAATTATAATTTGTGTTGCCATGTTGATTTTGCTGATCTCCGGCAGCCGCGCATCCTGCACATACTGCGCCAGCGTCTCCACCGCCACATACCCCTGCCGGTAGGGATTCTGGTACAAAAGCACATCGCACCAGCCAGCCTCCAGAGAATCCAGCAGTTCATTGCTGGTGTCAAAACCGATCAGCAGCATATCCTTGCGGTTGAGCGACTTGAGTACGTTAATCATCCGTACCGTACAGTAATACCCGGTGCAGAAGATACCGCGCAACAGCGGCAGTGCGTCCAGCTGCGCCGCCAGCCGTTTTTCGGTTTCTTCGGGCTTAGCGCAGCACTCCATCCAAGAGTGCACCTTCAAATGAGGAAACTTACGGCTCAGCATGTCTTTAAACCCGGCCATCCGGTCAGCATACGGCTGGGTTAGCGGCTGGTTGCCGATCGCCAATACGTTACCCTCGCCGAAAATGCCCCCGCCTGCCAGCATCGCCGCGATGTGCCCGGCCTGCAGCGAATCGCACCCGACAAAAAAGCGACGCATACTGTTGGAAACATCGGTGTTAAAGGTAATCACCGGCAAGCCCTGCTCGGTAAAGCGGCTGATATAGCGGCCGATGTCCGGCCCGGCGGAGTTGATAGCCAGCGCGTTAAAATCAGCGGGGTTGACGCGATCCAGCGCCTCCACTTCCAGCTCCTGGCACTGCGAAGCATAGCGGATATGTTCCACCTCTACGCCCAGCGCCTGCAAGTCCTTTTGTGCAGCGTTGATGCCCGCAGTAATCTGGCGGTAAAACGCGTCCGGCTCGGTCGGGTACACCATCCCAAGCCGAATTTTTCCTAGCGGGCGCAGGGCATGCATAGAAGAACCGGCAAGATAGCCCAGTTCTCTGGCAACCCGTAATACATTTTCCTTGGTTGTCTGGGAAATCCCCAGTCGATTCTTTAACGCTCTTTCCACTGTGCTGATGGAAGTACCAGCTTTATCGGCGATAAGTTTCATCGTAACACGCCTGGTTCCCGGCATCATGTAACCGACCTCCAATAGCGAACGACTATAGGCTGAGCATAACACAAATTCGGTCGTTTGTACAGTATATGGCACCAGTGCCAATCACAGGTTTACGCACCACGCATGGGTTTTTATCCCGGCGGCATATGGCAAAGGCCGCCTGTACAGGCGGCCTTTGGTAGGGTTTGCGTTACGGCCCGCGCCGGTATTTACCACATGCCGTGTCCGGCGGTAATGCCGCGCTTTTTGAGGAGAAAAAGGGTTACATGGCCGGGGTAGCGGTGGGTTCCGGCGTCGCAGGTACCGGGGTAACGGCGTTCAGCTCTTCCAGCTGCGCCATCAGGTCGGCCACCTGTCCTTGCAATTCCTTCACCTTGTCGCCAAGACCTGCGTTCATCATCGTCAGGTTGTTCAACGCAGTGGTCGCCTTGGTTTTGGCTGTGTCCGCCATTGTACGGGTGCGGTCGTACTCGCCCTGCAGCTTCGCCATGGCAGCCTGTGCGCTTTCTTTAAACGCGTTATATTCGGTTTGCAGTGCTTTAAGCGCGTCTACGCTGCCATCCTTGGTCTCAGCGGCGGTGGCGGTAGCCAGCGCGGCTTCGGCTTGGGCTTTATAGGTGTCATATTCGCTTTGCAGCGCGGCCAGCTCTTCGGCAGCTTTCGTTTGCGCGTCTGCCAGTTCCGCTGCGGCGCTTTCTTTGTAAGCATCAAACTCGGTTTGCAGCGCCGCAACCGCCGTATCGCTGTCCGCCTTGGCGGCAGCCAGCTCGGCAGCAGCAGATTCCTGATAAGCGGCATACTCATCCTGCAAGGTAGTCAACTGGGTAGAAGCATCGCTGGACGCGGCTTCCAGATCCGCCTTTGCAGTATCCAAATCCGCTTTCACGGTTTCCAGCTCGGCGCTTGCGGTATCCAGGTCGCTCTGCTTGGCGGCCAACTGGTCGTTGGCTTCGGTCAGCTGCGTCTGGCACTCGGTCAGGGTAGCGGTCAGCTCATCGTTCGCTTTGGTGGCGTTGTTCTTGCCGATATAGGCAAATACGGCCAATACGATCGCTACGGCCAGTACAATACAAAGCAGAATAACCAGCAGGTTCTTGTTTGGCTTTGCGCCGGGCTTACTTTCAGACATATTAATCTCCTCCATCTATGCGATATTCAGGTTTTATTATTATACCATGCACATCCCGAAATTGAAAGGAAATTTTATCAGATATGGTCAAATATCGTCCTTTACAAACGTTTAACATCATGGGCGTGAACGGTCCGCCCCGCCCTGCGGAAACTTTTTACAGTCGCCAAACCCGCAACCAATTGACAAGCGCAGTAGGAAAGGTATAATAATAACAGTTATCCTATCATCATTACTTTACGCGTTACAACAGCAAAAAGCGGTTTCAGCTGCGCCCCAAAAGGTTTATCCATCAATATAAGGAGGTTGGATCCAATGAAGAAGTATGTTTGCACTGTATGCGGCTACATCTATGACGAAGCGGATGGCATCCCCGACGACGGTATTGCCCCCGGCACCAAGTGGGACGATCTGCCCGAGGATTGGGTGTGCCCGCTATGCGGCGCCGCCAAAGACGCGTTCGAAGAACAATAAAAGCTGACCGGCGGGCGGTAAACGCCCGCGGAATCAGATAACAGGAGGAAACAGTATATGAAGAAGTATGTATGCACGGTTTGCGGTTATATCTATGACGAAGCGGAAGGCATCCCCGACGACGGTATTGCCCCCGGCACCAAATGGGACGATTTACCCGAGGATTGGGTATGCCCGCTATGCGGCGCTGCCAAAGACGAATTTGAAGAGCAGTAATCTTTACGCCTGCGGCTGAGCCGCGGGCGTTTTTTCATGTATACTCGTTTATTACCCCAGCCGTAACGCCACAGCCGCTTTACGCGGCAGCAGAAAGGAGAAGACTGTGCAAAAACAGCAAACCATCCCGGAGCCCAGGCCCCTAACCCTGCGGGAAACCAGCGCCCTGTTTTCCAACCTTGCGCGCGGATGCGAGAAGCAATACATGCCTGTACAGGCGGGGCTGTTTACCCAGTTGGCCGATTTTTACGCCGCCGCCGCGCCGCTGCCACCCCCCGCCCCGCCGGAAACCCTGCTGGCCAGCGTGCAAAACGATGTGGATGCCCTTTTCCCCGCCGCAGGCGATGTCGCCCGCGAACAGGGCGACAGGGGCGCACAGCGTGCGCTGGTATGGAGCGAGAAGGTAACGCGCATCCACAGATCGCTCCTGACCCGTTACAGCAAGCAGGGGGACGAAATGCTGGAAAACAAAAACGTGTATGTATGTTCCATTTGCGGCTTCATCGCCCTTGGGGATGCGCCGCCTCCGCTTTGCCCCGTTTGCAAAGCGCCGGATTGGAAGTTTGAAAAAGCGGAAGGGAGGTAGCGCCATGTATGCCGTAAGAACCATACGCCTGTGCACCAAGGATTGCCTGTGCCTGTACGTATGCCCCACCGGAGCCACCGATACCGAGAACAGCGTGATCGACCGTGACAAATGCACCGGGTGCGGCGCGTGCGCAAACGCCTGTCCCTCCAAAGCCATTTCCATGGTACCGGATCAGATGCCGCCCCAGCAGCCCAAAACCCCGGAGATAACCGCTGCCCTGCGGGCGCTGACCCGCAGCAAGGCCGGGCAGGAGGCCGCTGCCGCCGCCATGCCGGGCAAGCTGGCTGCCGCGCTGACGATGTCCAACCGCATCATGGCCGAGGATCTACTGCGCGAAGCCGGGTACATGCTGCCCCAAAGCGGCAACGTGCGCACCATGCTGCAAGCCCTGCTGGCCGCGCCCCAGCCGGAAGGCTTCCCGGCGGAAGCCGTGCGCACCCTGCTGGATACGCTGCCCTTTAACGAGTAAACCGAATGTGTCTTTTTTAGCGGACCGCTGCGGGGGTTCCACCCCCACACCCCCGGCAAGGGCACTGCCCTTGCCCCGGTTTATCTGCGTTTTACGCGGATAATGGAGAAGGCAATCGTGAGTTTATAATATTGATTGGCTTGGCCGGATGTACAAGGTGACGCTGGCGGTGGATACTTCTATCCGTGTGGAAACACCCAACCCCAGCTTGCTCAAAAGGGCGCAGGTGCAAGGAAACAAGGGAGCAAAGGGGATGCACTTCACCATACTTATACATCCAAGCGCAGCTTGCTCAAAAGGGCGCAGATGCAAGGAAACAAGGGTGGTAAAGGGATGCGCTTTACCATGCGTATACACCCAACCCCAGCTTGCTTAAAAGGGCGCAGATGTTAGGAAACAAGGGTGGTAAAGGGATGCGCTTTACCATACTTATACATCCAAGCGCAGCTTGCTCAAAAGGGCGCAGGTGTAAGGAAACAAGGGAGCAAAGGGGATGCACTTCACCATACTTATACATCCAACCCCAGCTTGCTTAAAAGGGCGCAGATGTTAGGAAACAAGGGTGGTAAAGGGATAAACTTCACCATACTTATACATCCAACCCCAGCTTGCTCAAAAGGGCGCAGATGCAAGGAAACAAGGGTGGTAAAGGGATGAGCTTACCCGTGCGTAAGTGATTCCCTTTGCCAGCCCAATGTTGACACCGCAGATGGGTCTTTTTCAGCAAGCTGCCAGTAAGTGATTCCCTTTGCCAGCCCAATGTTGACACCGCAGATGGGTCTTTTTCAGCAAGCTGGCAGCATACGCAGGTATACGCGATTCCCGTCCGGGTCTAAAAGGCACAGGTTACGCGCGCCCCACGGCTGCGTGGCGGGCGGCTGGGGTACGGGCACCCCGGCATCCAGCAGGCGGCGATACTGCGCATCCACATCTGCAACGGTAAAGGCAAGGCAGCTGTTCTGCCCCTTAGGCGCTTCTTCGTGGAGCACGGTGAGCATGGTTTCCTCCGCCAGCAGGGTCTGGTGCACCGCATCGCCATCCTCCTGCGGCAGTTCCAGCAGCCAACGGTAGAACGCGGAAAGCCGTTTCACATCCTGCGTCAGCAGGCAAACTTCGCCAATTTTCACCGGATGATCCCCCTTTGCGCAGCGTATACGTCTCTTTTGGGGTATCATATCATGTTGTAAAACCTTTGTCCACGGCGGTACGGATGTTTGACAGCGCTTCTGCCCGATGATAAGATAAGCATGAAAAAACCCAGAATAATCCATAACGGGAAGGGATGTGCACAGGATGGATCTGTCTTCCGTGGGCTTTTCCACAGCGTCGCTTACAGGCGCAGCCACCGCGGCGGCCGTCGCGCCGATTATAGCGCTGGTAGGCGCGATCCTCATTGCAATCGTCTTTTTAAAACCAAAAAACAAGGACAAGTTTACCGGGTGGAAGCAAAGGCTTCTGGCCCATGTGAACTTCGATCATTTTCTGCTGTCGGGCATCCTCAAGTTTCTATATGTGTTTAGCGTGCTTTACAGCGTAGTGTACGGTATCATCCTGCTATTCACCGGGCAGGTGATCTTCGGGCTGATTACCGCCGTGCTTGCGCCCATCGCCCTGCGCGTGGTGTTTGAGCAGATCTTGCTGCTGCTTTCCATCCGGCAGGAAGCCGCCGAAACCAACGAGCTCTTGCGCCGTATGCAGGGCTTACCGCCGCGCGGCGGCGCGCCCTATGGCGGCTCCCAGCCCGGCGGAACCCCGCCCATGCGCCCGCCGGTGCCGCAGAGCCAGCGCCCCGGCACGCCGCCTGATCCGCGTTATGGTGCGCAGCCGGGCAACCGCCCCCCGCAGCCGGGGCAGGGCTACGGCGGCTACGGCCAGCAGCCGCCCCGCAGGCAGCCCACCGATTACGGCATGACCCAGCGCTACGCCCCCGTACGCGGCAACACCTACCCCGCCCCGGGCGCGCAGACCCGCGAGCCGCAGCCCGGCGCTACCGGCCGCTTTACGCCTGTGCCGCCGGAACAGCCGCCCAAAGAGCCGGGGCGGGAATAAACCGCCGCCCTCCAGCCGGTAAAAAAGTACGCAAAGCCATGCGCATTCAGCAATTGACGACCTGCCCGTTCCGTGGTATGATGAGTTGCGTTGCGGGCATGGTGGAATGGCAGACACAAAGGACTTAAAATCCTTCGCTTCGGCATGCGGGTTCGACTCCCGCTGCCCGCACCATTCATGATTGAAGCAAAAAGGCTTGAACTTTCATAGTTCAAGTCTTTTTGCATCAATACGATACCTACGATATATCTCATCAAGAATTCCATACATTCCTTGACTCTCCCGTTAGAGGAGGTTGTAGGATGGATCTGCAAGGAAAGGAGAGATGCTTTTTGTTCCGGATTGGCGAATTCTCAAAAATGAGCAAAACAACGGTCAAAACCCTGCGCTATTATGATGAAACCGGCCTGTTGAAACCCCAGCAAACGGATCCGTTTACAAACTACCGTTTCTATACAACAGAGCAGCTTATCAAGCTGCACCAAATCAAGGCGTTTCGGCAAATCGGGTTATCCATTGACGAAATCAAAATGATAGTAGCAGGCCGCAATGCCAACGAAATCCTCAAGAAGCGCAAAGCAGAACTGCTGGATGCGCTTGCCTGCGGACAGGAGCAGCTCTCCCGCATTGAATTCATTCTATCTGGAAAAGAGGAGGCGTATTTGATGAACTATCATGCCATTATCAAGGAGTTGCCGGAGTGTATTGTGTACGCAAAGCGTATGACTGTTCCAAACTATGACGCTTATTTCACGCTCATCCCCGCCATTGGCGAAAAAATGCAAAAAGTAAATCCCGACGTGAAGTGCGCCATTCCCGAATACTGCTTTATTATTTATCTGGACGGCGAGTATAAGGAGAGAGACTTCCATGTGGAATTCTGCGAAGCCGTAGACCGTTTTGGGAAAGATTTTGATGATGTCACGTTTCAAAAAATCGAGAAAACGACCGCGGTTTCCGTGATGCACAAAGGTGCTTATGCAGGGCTTTCCCAGGCGTATGCGTACGCTTTTAGATGGATTGAAGAAAACGGGTATACTGTTGCCGGTAATCCAAGGGAAAGCTATATTGATGGCATCTGGAACAAGGAGAATCAGGAAGATTGGCTGACTGAGCTCCAGATACCCGTTGTGAAAAGTGGCTTTGCTCAATAAGCATTATCCGAAGGTCCGGGATGGGGAACGACCGGCACCAGGGTCTTAAAATCCTTCGCTTCGACATACGGGCTAGCCTTTCGCTGGCTGCGGCAAAGAAAAACACATTTCGCTTCATCGAATGGATGCTGCGGGATGTGTTTTCTTTTCATATTGCTTTTTTCATTGCTTATACATCATCCAACCGCCGGCTTTCTTCACCGATCAAGGTAGCAGTGTTTCTATGCCTCCAAGGCAGCATCCGCCAACAAGTCGCTTAAACGGATAATTTTACTGCCTTTGCTTTCGTAATAGCGCAGCATTTCATCAATTTTCCTTTTATCATAGCTGGTAATGCAATCGGAGAGGACGCTAACGTTATAATCCGCTTTGCACATATTGTAACAGGTCGATTTTACACAGGCGACGGCATCCGCACCCGTTATGTAAAAATCACGGATTGCATTTTCATAAATAAAGGCTTTCAGCTCCTCGCAGGTTAATGCGTTGCCTTTGTATTTCGTGAATATGTTATTCGACACAATTTTCAAATCAGGCGCCAGCTCAGCTCCATGGGTATTGGGCTTGAAGGTTCTCGTACCGGGCGACAGGTTTTCATGCCTAACATAAATAACATGAACTTCGTTACGAACCGCCCAATCAATCGCTTTATTGATGTTGTCAACGATCCCCTTATAATTTTTTGTGATGTCGTTTTGAATATCTATGATGACCAGAGCTTTATTTTGCATTGCGCTTCCTCCTGCTAAGAAATTGATTTCTCTACGTTTCTATTGTACGCTATCATTGTTGACAACAGTATGGCAACAATTTGAAGGGATAAATCCAATCCTGAAAGGCGGGCAAGAAATGAAAATCGACAGGCTTGTCAGCATCATTATGACGCTCCTGGATAAAGAGAAGATAGGCGCGCAGGAACTGGCGGATAGGTTTGAGGTTTCACCCCGTACAATCTACCGCGACATTGATACCATCAACATGGCGGGAATTCCCATTTGCTCCACGCCGGGCACGGGCGGCGGCTTTGCCATTTTGAAGGAATACAAGCTTGATCAGAAAGTCTTTTCAACGTCCGATCTTTCCGCTATTTTAATGGGGCTTTCCAGCCTTTCCAATGTAATGCGCGGCGATGAAGTCGTAAGCGCCCTTGCGAAGGTGAAAAGTTTTATCCCTGCTGGCAGGGAAAAGGATATTGCATTGAAAGCAAATCAACTATCCATCGATTTACGTCCGTGGATGGGCAACCGGAACATACAGCCAAATTTGATGATCGTGAAAAAAGCCTTGCAGGAAAACAGGCTGCTTTCCTTTACCTACACCAATCACCATGGAAATATAACAACACGAACAGCCGAGCCGTATCAGCTGATCCTAAAAAGCAATCATTGGTATTGGCAAGGGTATTGTTATAAACGAAACGATTTCCGCTTATTCCGGCTATCCCGCGTATCTAATTTACAAATAAAAAAGGAAATCTTTATCCCGCGGGATTATCAAAAACCGATTTTGGATTATGCAGATGATTTGGATGCAATGCAAACCAAAATTAAAATACGTATCCATCAATCTTGTATGGACAGGGTGCTTGATTTTTGCCCTTATGAAGATTTTACCCCCGATGGCAACGAGCATTATATCGTTTGTTTTCCCTTTATAGAGAACGATTATTACTACGATATCCTTTTCAGCTTTGGGGATCAATGCGAGTGTTTGGAACCTCCTCATATCCGCGCAGAAATGAAGCGCAGAATCCATGCCATATCTGCCTTGTACGAAAAGTAAACCAGGAATACCTGCCATGGGAATTTCCATTTGCCCATGAACCGCTTTTTATAGAAGAATCGTTTTTGCCTTGTATATAGCGTATACTTAGGGGGAACGCATCCTGCAAAGCAGCGTTATCATCTTTTTCATCTTTTTAATATGGAGGCGCCCACATGCAAAAGCAATACTGCCTTTATCAGGTCGATTCGTTTACGAAAGAAAAACTCACCGGCAACCCCGCCGGGGTGGTTACCAATGCGGACGGGCTTACCGAAAAACAAATGCAGCAAATCGCCCGCGAGCTGAACAACTCCGAAACCGCCTTTATTTTGCCCCCGCAGGATGCCACGCACGATGTATGGGTTCGCTTTTTTACGCCCACCAAAGAAGTCCCCATCTGCGGCCACGCCACGATTGCCGCGCATTACGCACGTGCCAAGGAGCTGTGCCTGCCCAGTATGCGGGTGCTGCACAAAACGGGCGCGGGCGTGCTGCCGGTGGATATTGTTGCGGCGAACGGGGACTATCAAATCATCATGACGCAGGGAACGCCCGATGTTTCCGCCGCGCTTTCCGGCACCTTGCAGCAAAGCATCCTTGCCGCCCTCGGCCTTGCGCAGACGGATAGGCTTGCGGATTTTCCCATCGCCATCGCCTCCACCGGGCACGCCAAGGTGATGATCGGCATCCAGAACACCTACACCCTGCACCGTTTAACGCCCGATATGACCCGGCTTGCCCGCCTGAGCGATGATATCGGCTGCAACGGCTATTATGTTTTCACCTGCTCTGCGCAGGAAACGCCCATGGTGCACGGCCGCATGTTCGCCCCCGCCATCGGCATCAACGAAGACCCCGTTACGGGCAATGCCAACGGCCCTCTCGGCGCATACCTGATTCACTACGGCCTTGCCGAACCACGCGAAGGTCTGTTCACATTTCAGGCCATGCAGGGCGAAGCCATCGGCCGGGCGGGCACGATGGAAGTACAGGTAACGATTCGCAATCAAAAACCGGAGGAGGTGCGCATCATCGGGGATGCCGTAATCGCCTTTTCGACGGTGCTTACGGTATAGGCGGGTTTTGCGCCTCCGCCCGCTGCCCGGAAATGCCCTATGCGATGCGTTTCCCGTTGTTTGCCCCCTCTATATATCATTCCCCAAAGGAAGAAAAGCCGCATTCATTCATATCGGCAACCGTATTGTCAACCCCGCTTTCTTCGTATGCAGGAAACTCATAAAAGCCGATTACACGCACACTTGAGGGCTTTTAAATCTTTCTTCGCTATGTTTACACACAAAAGCGGCATCAAGCGGTATACTATATCCAAACGATAAAATGGCAGATGCATCCATACGGCCTCTATGCTTACTGAGGAGGTAAAAAATGCAAAGAAAGACAATGCTGGTTACCTGTTTACTTACGGTGATTATGCTTATGCTTACAGGGGCGGCTGGCGCTGCATCCGCAGGGCAGGCTAGCCAGAACAGCGCGGTCACCTACCCGATTGTGGATACGGGGCAAACCACTTTTTACAACAATACAAAAGCCACGAAACCGCAGAGCACCGGGTCCGATTTCTACGGTCAGGATGCGAATTACGCAGGCAACCAGCCCAGCTATACCGATAACGGCGATGAAACCATCACCGATACCATTACGGGCCTTATGTGGGAGCAGGGCTTTGCGCTATGCAACTTTGGCGAAGCGGAAAGCTATGCCAAAGCCTGCGTAACCGGAGGCTATGCCGACTGGAGAGTTCCCACCATCAAGGAGCTGTATTCCTTAATCGACTTCTCCGGCAACCAGGGCTCGGGCGATCCATCATCGCATAAAGCGCCAAAAGACGCGGTGGCGTTTATTGACACGGATTACTTTGCTTTTGCATATCCCAACGACGGTGTGAAACGGTATATCGACGCGCAATATATATCGTCAACCACGTATGTAAGCACAACGATGAATGGAACGCCCACGTTCTTTGGCGTTAACTTTGCGGACGGCAGAATAAAAGGGTATCCGCAAACGCCCCACAACAGAGGTTCCTCCGGGCAATATTATCTCCGGTTGGTTCGCGGCGCCGCGGATTACGGCATCAACACCTTTGTGGATAACGGGGACGGCACCGTAACGGATACGGCGACCGGCTTGATGTGGTCGCAGGTGGACAGCGGCGACAGCGTGTTTGCTGTAAGCGCGTATACCAACAGCGACGGAAGCCTGAACTGGCAGGAAGCGCTTGCCTTTGCCGAAAGCGCGCAATACGCGGGGTATAACGACTGGCGGCTTCCTAACGCCAAGGAAATGCAAAGCATACTGGACTATACCAGAAGCCCCGATACCACCGGCAGCGCAGCCATCGACCCGGTATTTGCATGCACACAGATCATCAACGAAGCGTCCCAGACGGACTATCCTTTCTTTTGGACCAGCACGAGCTTCCACCCGGGAACCGATGCGGTGATTCTTTGTTTCGGCCGGGCGCTCGGGTATTTCAGCCCGCAGGGTAACAACAAAACATTTATAGATGTGCATGGCGCGGGCTGCCAGCGAACCGACCCCAAAACCGGCAGCGCTTCCTACGGGAACGGCCCGCAAGGAGATGTGCGCAGGGTCTATAACTATGTGCGTCTGGTTAGGGATGCGGACTAGACATACACAGCGGTAAATAGCGATATCAAAAGCGGGCTTGGCTCCGTCGCTCGTAATAAAACAAAATCAATAAACCCTTGACGATAGACATCTTTTATCGTCGAGGGTTTTCAACATTATCTGAATACTTACATTTCTTGTTGTCATTAAAATTTCAGTATATAATCATATAATACGTCCATCTTATTCCAATTCTATTTATGAAAGGACAAAAAAATGCTAATTGATGTGATTACCAATTATTGCAACAATATGTATACTCAGAAGGTAAAGTGCAGTAACTGTACGTATGGAGACAATTGTCCCGGAGATTGTGGAATATGCTTACACTATATCCATACACCAGAAGTAGCACCAACTCCTAGACACTACGACTGTCCAAATATGGCAAACTATTACGTATGTAAGTATTCATATAAATTTACTTCAGAGCTTATATATCCTTTGCTGAAATTTGTTTGTTTACAAAAGGAAAAGCAATTAAAGGTTATGTCAATTGGTTGTGGACCATGTACAGATTTGTTTGCTTTAGATTACCTTCATACGATAGGAATCTTTCAATTCGATTCTTTAGAGTACGTCGGCATTGACAGTTCTGATAGTGTATGGAATCATATTTATGAACAGATAAAGCAAGTCTATCCCCACGCCTATTTTGTAGGAGATGATATAGCAGATTACATGAGTGCGATACAACGCTCTCAATGGATACCAGATTTAGTTGTTTTCCAATATGTTTTATCTGACATGCAGAAAAAACATTCCGATTCTCAGCTTAAACAATTCCTTCATGACTTTTCTTATTATTTCAATCAAAAAATGAGGGATGGCTCTTGTATTATTATTAATGATACCAATCTCTCAGCTAAGTACGGTAACGGCGGCCGAGATCTCTTTGACGCTTTGCTTGAGTTATTAGAAAGTATTCAGTATAAACAATTACATTTTAAAAACAATAACAAACCAAGGCATTTTGAGTATGGATCAGAGCATATAACAAATGAACTAGTGATCTCTCCATCAGAAGAACTCGATGAATATAATCCATATACCGCATGCTCAAGTGCTCAGTTAATTATAAGGAAGGTTTTAACATGATCATCAGCGCCAGCCGGCGTACCGACATCCCAGCTTGCTATACCGATTGGTTTTTCCGCCGTTTGCAGGCGGGCTTTGTGCTGGTACGCAACCCCATGAATCCGCGGCAAGTGAGCAGCATCCGCCTTACGCCGGATGTAGTAGACGGCATCGTGTTTTGGACGAAGAACCCCCTGCCGATGATGGGGAGGCTAAACGAACTGTCCGCCTACCCCTATTACTTCCAGTTTACGCTCACTCCCTACGGGAAAGAGGTGGAGCCGGGGTTGCCCGCTAAAGACGGGGTGCTGGTTCCCGCGTTTCAGGCGCTATCCCGTCAAATCGGGCGGGAGCGGGTGGTGTGGCGGTACGACCCCATTTTCTTTAACGCCGTCTACACGCCGCAGTACCACCAAAAGGCTTTTGCGGCGCTGGCGCAGAAGCTGCACCCGTATACGGAAAAATGTACCCTCAGCTTTCTGGATGATTACCGCAGCATCGCCGGGAACGTCAAACCGCTGCACCTGCTAGGCCAAACGCTGAACCAACGGCTGGATTTGATGGCGCATTTCGCCCGCACCGCCGCGCGCTATGGGCTGGCGCTGGATACCTGCGCCGAGAGCATCGACCTTTCCGCCTTGGGTATATCGCATGCCAGCTGTATTGATAAAACCCGGCTGGAAAAAATCGGCGGCTTTACGCTGTCGGTGCGCAAGGATACCGGCCAGCGCCCGGAGTGCGGCTGCTTTGCCAGCATCGACATCGGCACGTACCACACCTGCCAAAACGGCTGCCGCTATTGCTACGCCAACCACAGCGCCCAAAGCGTGCAGCGCAGTGTAAGCCGCTATCAGGCGGCTTCGCCCCTGCTGTGCGATCAACTGGCCGCAGGCGACGTAGTCACAGAGCGCCGCGCAGCGTCCTGCCGGGACGGGCAAACGAGCTTCCTGCCGTAATCTGCCTGCGTTCCGCCCGCCCCTTACCCGGCTTACCTTATATCGAAAGGACGGATGTCCCCGTGCAGCTCACCCTGCCGTCCGGCGATTTTGCCGCTTGCCTTGCCTCCACCCCGATTGTGGATTTTACAAGCCCCGCGGCGGAACCTGTGCGGGCGTTGGCCGCCGCCCTTTTGCGCCGCTCGCCAACCCCGCTCCACTACATTCAAAATGCTTACGAATACGTGCGCGACCGGATTGCGCATTCGGCGGATATCCGGGGGCGCATCGTCACCTGCGCCGCGCCGGATGTGCTGCGGGCGGGCGAGGGCATCTGCTTTGCCAAGTCGCACCTGCTGGCGGCGTTGCTGCGCTGCCGGGGCGTTCCGGCGGGGTTTTGCTACCAACGCCTGCTTCTAGATGATCTTTCTGCACCCGTGCTCATTTTGCACGGGCTGAACGCCGTCTATCTTTCGCAAGAAAAACGGTGGATTCGGCTGGACGCACGAGGCAACAAACCGGGTGTAAACGCGCAATTTTCCCTTGCCGGGGAGCAGCTGGCTTTCCCCGTCCGCCCGGAACGGGGCGAAGAGGACATTCCCGTTCTGTTTGCCCAGCCGGATGCAAACGTCGTGCGCGCCCTAACGGAAAACACCTCCCTTGCGGCGCTCTGGAGCCATTTGCCCACGGCGCTCGCCTCGCGCTAATCCGCAAGGCAGGGCGTATTGCCTGCCCGCTGGAGCGGCGGCGTGTTCTTTTCTTCCGTTTGGTTCTATGGTATACTCACCTTGCGTTTATCCTATCAAATACAAGCTGGTGATCTGTGTGAAAAGGTGCATTGCCGCCGCTGGAATCGCCCTCAAACAATAAACCGGGAGGTTTCTTTATGACGGTTCCAGCAACGGTTATCTATCCCCGTGCGGGCGATCCGCAAACGGTATACCTGCAAAGTGTGATTACCAACCCTAATATTACCGTTGGCGCATATACAATGTACAACGACTTCGTAAACGACCCCAGATTGTTTGAAAAGCACAATGTGCTCTACCATTACCCCATCAACCACGATCGGCTGGTCATCGGCAAGTTCTGCTCCATCGCTTGCGGAACAAAGTTTATCATGACCAGCGCCAACCACACGCTGCGTTCCCTGTCCACCTACTCCTTCCCCATCTTCTATGAACAGTGGGGGCTGAACCCGGCGGACATCGCCTCCGCGTGGGACGCAAAGGGCGATATTGTCATCGGCAACGACGTATGGATCGGCTACGAGGCAGTTATCCTGTCCGGCGTACACATCGGCGATGGCGCCATCATCGGCGCGCGGGCGGTCGTTACCAAAGACGTACCCGCCTATACCATTGTCGGCGGCGTGCCTGCCAAACCCATACGCAAGCGGTTTAACGAGCAAACCATCCATCGCCTGCTGCAATTGCAGTGGTGGGATTGGCCGCGCGAGAAGCTGCGCGCCTCCCTGCCCGCCCTCATGCGCGGCGCGCTTAACGAGCTGACGCCGTAACCAAGCGCAAACCCTGTATTCCTGCGGGGAGCGCCGCCCTATCGCACTATCAAGTGGCGGCGCATCCCCTTTACGAGGCTTGTTCTCAAGCGAAAAAACGCGTATTCCGGCGGGTTTTCACACGCCCGCTGTTTCCATATCCAACCCTAAAATGGAAGGGGTCTTACTACCCATGTGGATTCTGTTTGCGTTCGGCTCGGCGCTTTTCGCCGGGCTTACGGCGGTGCTGGCGAAAATCGGCATCCGGGATACGGATTCCGACGTTGCCACCGCCATCCGTACTATCGTGGTACTGCTCTTTTCCTGGCTGATGGCGTGGCTTTCCGGCAGCATCGGTGGCCTTGGCGCGGTCACGGAGCGCACATGGCTGTTCCTTGCGCTGTCCGGCTTTGCCACGGGCGCTTCATGGCTGTGTTATTTCCGCGCCCTGCAGCTGGGCGATGTCAACAAAGTGACCCCCATTGATAAAAGCTCCACCGTGCTCACCATGTTTCTGGCTTTTCTTTTTCTGGGCGAGTCCATTACATGGCGCAAGGCCGCCGCGATGGTGCTGATCGGCTTTGGCGCGTATCTGATGATTCAGCGCAAGGCCGCCCCGGCAGCGCAAAGGGCGCAGCCCGCCGCAAAGACCCGCAAAAGCCCTGCATGGCTCATGTACGCGCTGGGTTCGGCGGTGTTTGCCAGCCTTACCGCCATCCTTGGCAAAATCGGCATCGAAAACGTCAATTCCACGCTGGGCACAGCCATCCGCACCGGGGTGGTGCTGGTGCTGGCATGGGCCATCGTCTTTTCCCGGGGCAAACAGCATGCCATTGCCCGCATCGACCGGCGCAGCTACCTGTTTCTCATCCTGTCCGGTTTTGCCACGGGCGGTTCGTGGCTATGCTATTACCGCGCCCTGCAAACCGGGCCTGCCAGCGTCGTGGTGCCGATTGACAAGCTCAGCATTCTCGTGAGCATCGCATTCGCGCGCGTCGTACTGGGCGAAAAGCTATCCCGCAAGGCAGCGTTGGGCCTTGCGATGATCGTCGGCGGCACGCTGCTGCTTTTGGTGTAAAAAGGGCTTTTGCACTCCCCGCCCCGGCACGCCCGCGCGCCGGAACAGGAAAACGCAATGTAAATGTAGAACGATACGCACTGTAAAGGAGGGCGAGCCATGCCACCGCTCGTTAGCATATGCTGCGTAACCTATCACCATGCTTCCACCATCGCGCAGGCGCTGGACAGCTTTTTAGCCCAGCAGGGCGACGTATCCATCGAGATTCTGGTACACGACGACCATTCCACCGACGGCACCGAGGAGATTTTGCGCGAATATGCGCAGCGGTACCCGGACGTGGTGAAACCCCTGTTTGAAACCGAGAACCAGTACCAAAAGGGCATCGCCATGGATGCGACGTTCAATTTTCCGCGCGCCAAAGGCCGCTACATCGCCCTGTGCGAAGGGGACGATTACTGGTGCGACCCCCATAAGCTGCTTGCGCAGACCGCCTATTTGGACGCGCACCCCGAATGCACTTTCTGTTTTACCAACGGCTATATCCAGGACGCTTCCGGCGCGAATGCGCGGCGTAAGTTCGTGCCTTATTACCCGGAGGAAGCCGCGTATTTCACCCCCGCCACCCGCACCTATGATCTGGCGGAGATCACCAAGCTTTCCTTCATTCCCACGGCATCCTTTATATTCCCACGGGAAGCGCTTTTGCGGATTCCCCGCGCTGCGCTTATCCAGCCGTGCCCCACGGGCGACCTGCGATTGAAACTGCTTTTAACCGCCATGGGCAGCGCCGCCTACCTGCACGCCTTTACCTGCGTATACCGCCAAAACGGCGCAGGCTCGGAAATGACGGGCTGGGGCGGGGAAGCGGGCGCGAAAACCCGTAAGCGCTGCGAGCGGGTCGTTGCCATGCTGCGCAGTGTGGACGAGGTAAGCAAGCGCAGCGCGCACGATGCGCTGCAATCCCTGGTGGACAAGGAATACCGTGTCATGCTGGAAGCCGCCCCCTCCCGTGCCCTGCTGCGCGATGCAGATGCGAAGCGCGTGTATCGCGCTCTGCCCCTCGCAAGGCGGCTGAAGTTCCACGTGAAACGCTTAATCCCCGAAACGCTATACCGTTTTATGCGGCGCGGTTTATCCCGTAAATAGCCGCCCGCGCCCGGCCGGAAAGAAGGTTTTATCCATGCGTATCAATGTAACGCGCAGCTCCCTGCCCCCTTTTGAGGAGTACTGCGCAGAGATTCGTGACCTGTGGGACAGCCATTGGCTGACCAACAACGGCGAAAAAGTGCTCAAGCTGGAAAAAGCGCTGGCGGATTACCTTAAAACCCCCAATCTGGTGCTCTACACCAACGGGCATCAGGCGCTGGAGGCGGCGGTGCGCGCAATGGGGCTAAGCGGCGAGGTTATCACCACACCGTTTACGTTCGTATCCACCACACACGCGCTGGTGCGCTGCGGCGTTACCCCGGTGTTTGCGGATATTCGCCCGGACGATTTTACGCTGGACCCCGCCAAAATAGAGGCGTTGATTACCGAGCGCACCACCGCGATTGTACCGGTGCATGTGTACGGGCATTTTTGCGACGTGAAAGCCATTGAAAAGATTGCCGCCAAACACCACCTTTCCGTGCTGTACGACGCGGCGCACGCCTTTGGCGCGACCCTCGGCGGGCAGTCCGCCTCCGCCTTTGGCGATGCGGCCATGTACAGCTTCCACGCGACCAAGGTGTTCCACACCATCGAGGGCGGCGCGGTCACCTGCCCAAGCGATGAACTGGCCGAGGCCTTGCGGCTGGAGCGCAATTACGGCATCACCGGACCGGAAACCGCCGTTTTAGTGGGCGGCAACGCCAAGATGAGCGAGTTTCAGGCGGCGATGGGGCTGTGCAACCTGCGCAGACTGGATGCGGATATCGCCGCGCGTAAGCGGCTTACCGCGCTGTACCGCGAGCGGCTGGCCAACGCCGAGGGCATTGTGTTCTGCGCCCCGGAGGCAGGCAGCAACGCCGCCTACCTGCCGGTGCGTTTTACCGGCGCGCTTACGCGGGATCAAGCGTTTGAACGGCTGGCCGCGCACGATGTACACGCCCGCAAGTACTTTTATCCTCTCACCAGCGCGTACGCGTGCTACCGGGACCGCTTTGATCCCAGCGCTACGCCCGTAGCCCAGCGGGTGAGTGATACCATCCTCACCCTGCCGCTGTATTCGGATTTGCACGAGGCGGATGTGGACCATATCTGTGATATTCTGCTGGCGCGCTAACCTGCCGCAACCATAGCAAGCAAAGAGGAGGCCGCGTGTGAGCGAAACCAAAAAACGGACGGCGGGAAAATCGTTTCTTTTCAAGTTTGCGGAAAGCGTAGGCACGCAGGGCATCGCCTTTGTGGTGGGCATTGTGCTGGCGCGGCTGTTGGACCCTTCCGATTACGGCGTGCTGACGCTTTTAACCGTATTTATCAACATTTCGCGGGTATTTGTGCAAAGCGGGCTGAACACCGCGCTGATCCAGCGCCTGAAGGTGGACGAGACCGACCTGTCCAGCGTATTTTACTTAAGCCTGGGCGTCTCGGCCGTGTTTTACGCGCTGTTGTATTTTACCGCCCCGCTAATCGCCGCCTATTACGCCCAGCCGGAACTGACCCATTTAATGCGCGTGCTCGCGCTGGTACTGCTGCCCGGCGCGCTCAACGCCGTACAGCAAGCCGTCGTGGCGCGGCAGATGGCGTTTCACAAGCTGATGGTCGGCAGCATCGGCGCGACGCTGTTTTCCGGCGTGGTGGGCATCGGCATGGCGTTTGCGGGGCTGGGCGCGTGGGCGCTGGTCGGCCAGCAGCTGGCCAATCAGGTCGCCATTTGCATTATCCTGCTGTTTACGCTTTCGTGGCGACCCAAGCTGCTCTACTCGTGGCAGAAGGTGAAAAGCCTGTTCTCCTTCGGGTGGAAGCTGCTGGTGTCCAGCCTGATTGAAACCGTGTACAACAACCTGCGCAGCCTCATCATCGGCAAGCGGTACGCTTCCGATCAGCTGGGCTACTACAACCGCGGCAAGCAGTTTCCGGAATTGCTGATGAACAGCGTCAACGGCTCCATCCAAAGCGTGATGCTGCCCATGTTTTCCGGCGAGCAGGAGAACCGCGCACAGCTCAAGGCCATGATGCGCCGCACTATTATGGTATCGTCCTATCTGGTGTTTCCGCTCATGATGGGGCTGGCGCTGGTGGCGCGCCCCATGGTCAGCTTGCTGCTGACGGATAAGTGGCTGCCCGCCGTGCCCTTTTTGTGGATTTGCGCGGCCGATTTTGCCTTTTACCCGGTACACACCAGCAACCTGCAAGCCATTAACGCCATTGGCCGCAGCGATGTGTTTTTAAAGCTGGAGATCATTAAAAAAGCCTACGGACTGGTAATTTTGGCGGTGTCCGTGCTGTGCTTTGACAGTGTGCTCGTCATCGCCGCGGGCAGCGTGGTCAGCACCCTTATCGGCACGTTCGTCAACGCCGCGCCCAACAAAAAGCTGCTGGGGTACAGCTACGGCGAGCAGGTACGCGATTTGCTCCCGTCGCTGGGGATGACGGCGCTCATGGGCGCTGCGGTGTGGTTGGCAGGCCGGCTGCCGCTTAGCAACCTGCCGCTTTTACTTGTGCAGGCGGCGGTAGGCGCGGCGGTATACGCAGGGCTTTCGCTGCTGCTTAAGCCCGAAGCGTACCTGGGCATGGCGGATATGCTCCGCGCGCTCTTTGGCAGCAAGAAACCGGCTCGTTCGGACGGGGAAGGGGATAACGCATGACCACCGTATTACTCACCGCTATCGGCTCAGCCTCGGCGCACAGCGCGCAGCAAAGCCTGACCGCCGCGGGCTGCCGTGTGATCGGCTGCGATATTTACCCTAAGGAGTGGAACGTAAACGCCGCCGATATGGCCGCGTTTTACACCGTTCCCCGCGCGGCGGACGGCGCACCCTTTTTTAAGGTGCTTGCGCAGATCGTTCGCGATGAAAGGGTAGATTTTATCATCCCGCTTACGGATATCGAGGTGGACGCGCTCAGCCCCCGCAAGGCGGAGTTTGCCGCGCTGGGCGCGGTAGTCTGCTGCCCGGGCGAGGCTGTGGCCGCCCTGTGCCGCCACAAGCTGAATATGGCGCAGATGCTCAAGGACGCGGGCGTATGCCCGGTTATCCCCACATGGACGGCACAAACCCTGCCGCCGGACGCGGATTTTCCCCTGCTGCTCAAGCCTGTGCATGGCCGCAGCAGCGAAGGGCAGCGCATCGCCCAGAACGCTGCCGAGCTTGCCGCCGCGCTTGCCGCGCGGGGGGATTACATTCTCCAGCCCTATCTGCCGGGGGATGTGTACACCGTGGATTGCGCGCGCGACCAGCAGGGCGGCATGGTCACCCTGACCCGGCGGGAGTGCTTGCGCAGCGCCAACGGGCTTGGCACCGCCGTTACCATTTGCCCCGGTCATCCGCTGGATGCCGTGTGCCGCCGCATACTGGAAACGGCGGACATTACCGGTGTGGTGAATATGGAGTTTATCCACCACGGGGACACCTATTATTTTTTAGAGGTCAATCCCCGCTTTTCCGGCGGTGTAGGCTTCAGCGTACTGGCCGGGTACGATTTCCCCGTAGCGCAACTGCGCTGCCACCGGGGCGAGGCGCTTACCGCGCCGCCCGTTTTCCGCCCGCTTTCGCTGGCGCAGCGGTATGAAATGCGCATTACCGCCGGGAAGTAAATCCCGGCGGAACAGTTGGTGTTTCCCTGTACCAGTGTATATGGCCTGCACGGCGGCGCGCCGCAGGCCGGACCGGGTAAGGAGGCGCAAAAATGGTTCGTTGGTTTCTCACCGCGGCGGCACGCACGCACAAGGGCGTATGCCGCGCCTACAACAACGACTCGTTTTACATGAGCGGCAAAACCCTGCCCCCCGAAGCCATGGACTTTGGCGGCAGGCTGCTGCATGAAGGCTGCGAAAACGGGCAGCTGTACGCGGTTTGCGATGGCATCGGCGGAGAGGCCGTCGGCAAACGGGCCGTGCTCAACGCCGTGGATGCGCTAGAGGGGCTGCAGCAGGCCTACCCCTACGGGCTGACCGACGAGGAATGGCGTTTCCACATCGCACAGCTTTCCGACCGGCTGCATAAGCTGGACGAAACCGTACCCGCGGGCGTTTCACTGGCGCTTTGCGCGTGGCAGTATGGCACCCTGCGCATTGTAAATGCCGGTAACAGCCGCATCTACCGCCTGCGCGGCAGCAAGCTGACCCAGCTCAGTCAAGATCATACCGTGGTGCAGCGCATGGTCGCCCAGGGCGCGCTTACGCCGTATCAGGCGCGGGTTAGCCCCCGCCGTCATCTGGTGCACCTGTACATCGGCATGGATTCCTTGCGCAAGGCGTTTCGCCCCTACCTTTCCCCGCCCCTTACTGTGCGCCCGTTCGACCGCTACCTGCTTTGCAGCGACGGTTTGACCGACATGGTGGAGGACAGCGAAATCCGCCATATTTTATTGAAATCGCGCGACGACGCCGAAGCGGTGGATTTGCTGGTGCAGCGCGCGCTGGACAACGGCGGCCGGGACAACGTAACGGCCCTGTGCCTGAGCATTCGCCGCTACCGCCGCAATCCCCGGCTGACAACCCCCTAGCGGATCAATACAAATATAAAGTATGCCCTTGCGGCAACGGGAGGATACAACATGCAGTCTCTGCCACGGATGGTCGCCCTCGTGGGCACAAACGCCTCGGGAAAAAGCGGGCTGGGCGTAACGCTGGCCAAGCACTACGGCGGAGAGGTGATCTCCGCCGATTCGCGGCAGGTATACCGCGGGTTGGATTTGGGCAGCGGTAAAATTACCCCGCAGGAGATGCAGGGCGTGCCCCACCACCTGCTGGACGTATGCAATCCCGGCGATTTTTTCTCCATGGCGGATTTTCAAAAGCTGGCCTACGCCGCGGCGGATGATATCCTCGCGCGCGGAAAAACGCCCTTTCTGGTCGGCGGCACGGGGCTGTATGTGGAATCGGTTACCAAGGGCTACACCCTTTCGGACGTAAAACCCGATCTGGCCTACCGCGACGAACTGGAAGCCCGCACCACCGAAGAGCTGGTTGCCCTTTTGCGCGCCGCCCTGCCGGGGGAACCCATCGACCCCGCCAACCGCAACCGGGTCATGCGCCGGCTGGAAAAGCTGCACGACGGCGACAGCGGCCACGGCCGCCGCGAGCCGCGCTATAACGTGCTTACCCTCGGCGTTACCTGGCCGCGCGAAGAGCTGTGCCGCCGCATTGACGAGCGCCTGACCCGCCGCATGCAAGCCGGACTGGCCGCCGAAGTCCAAACCCTGCTGGATGCGGGCGTATCTCCCCTGTTTTTACGCAAGCTGGGGCTGGAGTACCGCTACCTAAGCGCATGGCTGCTGGGCGAAATCCCCACCGAGGCGGAAATGCTGGATGTGCTCGCCCGCGAGATCAAACGTTTTGCCAAACGGCAGATGACCTGGTTTAAGCGCGACAAATCCATTCTGTGGCTGGACATGGCAGGCGACCCGGAAAAGCAGGCACGGGAAGCGATTGATGCGTTTTTGGAGAAATGATTTGATAATAATTAATATACAAGGTTCTCATTATACGCAAAAAACCAGTAGTTTACGCGGAAAACGCAGTTTACTACTGGTTATAATGGAATAAATCACTTCTAGTTTTATTAGACCGGATTTTTACTAAAGCCGCGATATGTTGAAAACCCTAGCATATATAAAGCCATTGCTATTGCCAGATCAGCATCGGGTAACTTATAC
Source organism: Candidatus Limiplasma sp. (assembly GCA_963675655.1). GTDB lineage: Bacteria > Bacillota > Clostridia > Christensenellales > Aristaeellaceae > CAXXOK01. The sequence goes on along the minus strand of OY776489.1, from coordinate 1,376,532 downwards.
GTCTGTGCTTTTTCCCTTAATTCATTTATCACTGTATCATTTGGTACCAATTGTTTACCTGTGCTCTTAACAACATTTTCTATTGTCTTTGGTAAAGCCATACAAACTTGATAAAAGGCATCCTCTTGTCCGGTAACAAGTGCATAGAATTGATCTAAGCTAACTCTACGGATCAGCTTATGCCCAACTTTCTTTTTATCTACTGTTGTTTCCCACTTAATATTTTGAGACTTTTTTGCAATTGCTTCAACCAAAAAGCAGGCACTATCGTCATCTTCTAATAATTTGGCTTGCATTTTAATGAAAGTCTTTCCGGCTGCTGCGGAGTTCATAGTATTATGTTTGTTCTTCATTTCAACATAAATACGATGTACACAACCACCATCTGGTAGGCATATCCCATTTTCATCTTCAAAAATCACATCCCACCCACCTTCTTCTCCGTTCGGTGGCACATGGCATTTATTCATGTATTGAAATATTCTTTGATGGAAGTATCCAATATCATTATTATTCGACTTGTCTCGTTGTCTAAAGATTTCATTGCTAATAGTATCATCCCAAGAAGCTCGATATACTGTTTTATCAAATATGAGTTTTACAGGATCAACGATATTTGAATTAAACCTTTCTAAATTAAAGGATTCCAGCTTATCTCCGTATTTTAGGATTGTAGCACAAACATGCTCAGAAAATTCTTGTTCAGTTATGAATTTTAAGTTCCATGTCATACTTCATTATCCCCTTATAAATTTGTTTTGCAATGTCATAAGCAAGTTCAACAGGTACTGCATTCCCGACTTGCTTATACTGTGAGCTCACCCCTCCATAAAACGCCCAATCATCTGGGAAACTCTGGCATCTAGCATTTTCACGCACAGTAAAGGGTCTCGCTTCCAGAGGATGGCATCTATCCGTTTGCTTTTGGCTTGGAGAAGTAAGTACCGTCAATGAAGGCTCATCTAAGCCTAATCGTCGAAGTATCCCTGTTCTTCCTCCTCCCATATTCCAACAGCTCTTCATATATTCTTTAGCAATTTCCACGGGAATATCTCGCCAATATCCTCCTTGTGGTACCATTTCAAAAATTGCCTTTTTATAGCTCGAATATGGCGTTCCTTCACTTTTAGGACAGTCAAGGAGTATATCTCTTAACACAGGTTTATTTTTATGTGGTAATGGGAATTCTATTGATAACGAGTCCTTTAAATCATTCCTAATACCAATGGTTATTAGTCTTTCTCTTTTTTGTGCTACGCCATGTTCCCATGCATTGAGAACACGTTTCTGTATTGAATACCCCTCTTGTTCAAAAATGTCTGTGATTGTTTTATATGTTCTTCCTTTGTCATGAGTTAACAATCCTCGAACATTTTCAAAAAGAAACACTCTGGGTTGTAATTTTTCTAGAAATTTTGCATAGTGATAAAATAAAGTACCTCTTGCATCCTCTAATCCAAGCCTTTTTCCTGCATATGAAAAAGCTTGACAAGGTGCACCCCCAGAAAGAAGATCCAACTCTCCTTTCTTAAGAGAAAAATACTTTTCTAAATCAAGACATGAAATATTCGCAATATCATCTTCAATAACTTTCCAGTTAGGTCGATTTTTACGAAGTGTATCACATGCATCTTTATCAATTTCGATGAGTGCAATAGTTTCAAATCCAGCCTTCTCAATACCCAAAGCAAGGCCACCCGCTCCTGCAAAAAGTTCCAAAGCAGTTAACATCAGATATAACTCCATCTAAAAAATTAGCGAAAATGAAAAAATTCTTGCTCCTATGAATAGAACTTTCCTCTTAGCTCTCAATCATATTAATACAACAACATTTCATTGTCAAAGTTAACTTCATATGGTTTTAATTTCTACCCCATCCCCATCGGAAAATCCATCGCAGCCAGAAACCGCTTTTCAAACGTTTCGCTGCCGCCCAGCTGTATCACCTGCGCCATCCCGGCAATCTGTTCCGCCTGTGTGCGCAGCCGCGTATCCAGCAGCAGCGCGGCAGCCCCGGCCAGCGAGGCGTTGCCTACGGCGTGCGCTTTGCCGCTGAGCGCCGCGGGGATCAGCCCGATAGCGACGGCGCTGGGCACACGCAGGTGACTGCCAAAGCCCCCGGCCAGCTCCAGCCGGGTCACGTCCGCAGGCCCGATGCCCGCCGTATCCAACAGGGTTTCCACCCCGGCGGCAATCGCGCCCTTTGCCAGCTGCACGGCGCGTATATCCTTGGCCGTCAGGCGGATGCCTTCCCGGATCGATAAAACCTCCGCGTCCGCCGCGCCGGTTTTATCAATCCGTCCCAAACGGAGCAGCGCCGCCACCGCATCGATGATGCCGGAGCCGCAAATGCCGATGGGCTTGCCGCCGCCCAGCACATGGCTGCCCAGCGTGCCGTTTTCCGCCCATACCTTGTCGATCGCGCCCGTTACGCCGCCTACGCCCTGGGATATTTCGCCGCCCTCAAACACGGGGCCTGCCGAAGCGGATGTGGCATATAGCTTGCCGCCGTGCCACAGCATTAGCTCCGCGTTGGTGCCGATGTCCATCAGCAGCCGCGTTTCCGTGTGCTCGCACAGCTCGGTCGAAAGCGCCGCGCAAGTCAAATCGCCCCCCATAAACGCGCCCGCGCAGGGCGGCAGGTATAGGGGCGTATCCATAAGGTACGTATCTTCTCCAAATAAATGGTCGGCCTGGAACGGCGCAACGGCCAGCGTATCCGGGCTGCGCCCCGTAAGCAGGTACAGCATGGCGGTGTTGCCCGCCACCACCAGCGCATCCGCGCCGGGTATATTCGCCTTTTCGCAAGCGGCAGCCACGGCGGCAAGCACAGCGGTTTGCGCCTGCGTTTGCAGCTTTGTAAGGCTCCAGGCCAGCGCGGCGGAAATGCGCGCCATTACATCCGCGCCCACGGCGGTCTGGGGGTTGAGCATCGCGCTTTCGCCCAGTGTTTCGCCTGTTGCCAAATCATACACGCGCGCGACAATCGTCGTCGTGCCAAGGTCTACCGCCGCGCCGTAGCGCCCCGCCATCGGGTGCCCCAGCGCCTGCCCGGTTTCGCCGGTCTGTATGGCGCGCCACTCGGCCTGCACAGGCAGCACGGCTTCGCAATCGCCCCATAGCCGCGCCTGGCACGCCAGCCGCGTACCCGCCTTTTGCTCGGCGCTGTTTGGCGGGGAGACCGCCCCAATCAGCGACAGCACGGCGCACTTGCCGCAGGTACCGCGCCCGCCGCAGGGCTGCGCCACGGCAAAGCCCGCCTCCGCAAGCACATCGCCCAGCAGTGGGGTAGCGGTAAACGTGGTTTCGGCGGTGGTATCGCCGCACCGTATCGTCAGCTTGGGCATGTAAACCTCCTTGGGTATTGCTAAAAAACACATTTCAACCGGGCAGTAACGCCTCCACCTGCACGCGCACGGCGGGCGGCAGTGCGCCCTCCAGCCACAGGGCGAGAAAACCGCCGTAAGTCTCGGGCGGCTGCGCTCGCAAATACGCCGCAATCTCGGCGGCGCGCGCCTCGCGCCCCGGCATCAGCAGGTACAGCACATACCAGTCCGCAAGTGGCGCAAGCGGCACGGTTTCCTGCGCTACGCGCTGTACGCCCTCGATGCGCGCCCCGGTAAAGGGGTAGGTGTACACGGCGTTTTCCACGCGGATGGAGAACCCGCACAGCAAATCAAACTCCGCCCCGTCCAGCGTACACTCCGCAAACTGTTTGCTCACGTACACATCGCTGGGCGCTTTGGGCGGCGCAATCACCGCACCCGCCGCCAGCAAGGCGTTTTCGGCCGTATCCATGTGCCCCTCCGCAATGAGCAGATCGTAATCGTGAAACGTATCTGTAAGCCCGCGAAAGTACATCATCGCCGATGCACCCAGCGCCCATTCCACCCCGGCGGCGTTCAGCGCGCGGGCGGCTTTGCCAAGGGCGGGAAACGTGGTTTGCTTCTCCATACGCATTCTCTCCTTACGATTTTCTGCAAGCGTGGGGTGCCCAAGCATCAAACAGTCTGCGGCTGGGAATCGCGTACACACGACCCGTACAAATGAGCAACACAACAGGAAACGCCGAGCGGATAGCTTGCTCAAAAAGGTACAGATGCTAGGAAGCAAGGGTGGTAAGGGAATGAGCTTACCCGTGCGTAAGTGATTTTCCTTGCCAACCCGAAGTTGACACCGCAGATGGGTCTTTTTCAGCGAGCGCAGCTTGCTCAAAAAGGTGCAGCTGCTAGGAAGCAAGGGTGGGAAGGGAATGTGCTTACCCGTGCGTAAGTGATTTTCCTTACCAGCCCGCAGTTGGCACCGCAGATGGGTCTTTTTCAGCGAGCGGATAGCTTGCTCAAAAAGGTGCAGATGCTAGGAAGCAAGGGTGGTAAAGGGCGGAGCTTACCCGTGCGTAAGTGATTTTCCTTACCAGCCCGCAGTTGGCACCGCAGATGGGTCTTTTTCAGCAAGCGGATAGCTTGCTCAAAAAGGTGCAGATGCCAGGAAGCAAGGGTGGTAAGGGAATGAGCTTACCCGTGCGTAAGTGATTTTCCTTGCCAACCCGCAGTTGACACCGCAGATGGGCCTTTTTCAGCAAGCGGATAGCTTGCTCAAAAAGGTGCAGATGCTAGGAAGCAAGGGCGGTAAGGGAATGAGCTTACCCGCTTGTAAGTGATGCCCTTTGCCAGCCCGCAGTTGGCACCGCAGATGGGTCTTTTTCAGCAAGCGCATAGCTTGCTCAAAAAGGTACAGATGCTAGGAAGCAAGGGTGGGAAGGAAATGTGCTTACCCGCTTGTAAGTGATGCCCTTTGCCAGCCCGCAGTTGGCACCGCAGATGGGTCTTTTTCAGCGAGCGGATAGCTTGCTCAAAAAGGTACAGATGCTAGGAAGCAAGGGTGGTAAAGGGCGGAGCTTACCCGTGCGTAAGTGATGCCCTTTGCCAGCCCGCAGTTGGCACCGCAGATGGGTCTTTTTCAGCGAGCGGATAGCTACCTCAAAAAGGTGCAGATGCTAGGAAGCAAGGGTTGGTAAGGGAATGAGCTTACCCGTGCGTAAGTGATTTTCCTTACCAGCCCGCAGTTGACACCGCAGATGGGCCTTTTTCAGCAAGCTGGCTAAAGGTTCTCGCCGTTGGTCTGCATAACAGCCTTGTACCATAGGGCGCTGTCCTTGGGGGTGCGCTGCTGGGTTTGGTAATCCACATGCACCAACCCGAAGCGCTCACGGTAACCGTTGGACCATTCAAAATTGTCCAGCAAAGACCATGCCAGATAGCCGTAAACATCCACGCCGTCATTAGCGGCGCGCTGCAATGCCAACAGGTAGCGGTGCATAAAATCCTGCCGGTTAGGATCGTGCACCTTTCCATCCAGCGATACGGCGTCGTGCGCGCTCATGCCGTTTTCGGTAATGAACACCGGCTTTTGGTAGCGCTCCCACAAAAAGCGCGGCCCCCAGTAAAGCGCGTCGGGCGTTACCGGCCAATCGCAGGCCGTGTGCGGGTGCCCCACAGGCCAATCCAGCAAAGTAAAGCCTTTCGCGCCGTCCGCCTGCACGCGCTGCCCTTCGTATACGTTAAAAGCGCAGTAATCCAGCGGCTGGTGTATCACGTCCATCCTGCGCTCAAACCCTTTAGGCAGATACTGTCCATAATGGCGCAGCGCATCCTCGGGGTAATGCCCCAGCATCACAGGGTCCATCCACCACGAAGGGCTCCACACCCATTTTTCTTTATCAAACACCGGGTGGGTAAAATACGCGGTTCGCGCCGCCTCGATATCGGCGGGCGCGTCGCTTGCGGGTATCGCAACCTGCCCGCAGCCCACAAAGCCCACGCGCGCGTCCGGCACCGCCTCGCGGATGCGCTGCACCGCCAGCCCATGCGCCAGGTGGATGTGGTGTGCAATGGGAATGGTCTGCTGCACCGGCAGCTTCATGCCCGGCGCATGCTCCCCGATCATGTACCCCAGCCCCACCACACACTGCGGCTCGTTAATGGTAAAAAAGTCCTTCACCCGGTCGCCGTAGCGTTTAGCCAGCAGCGCCGCATACTGCGCAAACCAGCCGGGCATGTCGGGGTTGCGCCAGCCACCGCGGCGTTGCAGGGCGGATGGCAAATCCCAGTGGTACAGGGTCATCAGCGGGCGGATGCCGTGCGCAAGCAGCGTATCGATCAGCTCGTCGTAAAAGCGCAGTCCGGCTTCGTTGGGCGTGCCCACGCCCTCCGGCAGTACGCGCGCCCAGTTGATGGAGAAGCGGTAGTTTGCTACACCCAACTTCGCCATCAGCGCCACATCCTCGCGAAAAAGGCGGTAATGCTCGCAGGCGGTTTCACCCGTATGGCCGCGGTACACGCCATCCGTCTGGCTGCAAAAATCATCCCATATAGAAGGGCCCTTGCCGTCCGCCGCCGCGCCCCCTTCGATCTGGTAGGCGGACGTAGCCGTACCCCAAACAAAATCCTTTTTAAATCCCATGGCTTACCCTCCGTGCTCCGCGCGCTGCGCGGTAAACTGGCAATGGAAACATCTGCACTGATACTAGCGGAAAACGCAGTAAAAGACAAGCGTAAAATGAAGCCCGTTAAGAAAAAACACCGTTTCCACCCGCTGGGCCGTATTGTAGCGGGGCGGCAAAATGTGGTAGAATAGGTACGTCCCAACACCGCTGTCCGGCCTGTCACAGCCCGGCGGTTCGTAACGTTTGCAAAGTAAAAACCGGCTTCATGAAAGGAGCGGCAGCCATGGATTCGGAAAAAGAGACCTACAAACAGGACGCTTACGACGATACGATTCCCGACCCCGAAACGGAAGCTCCCCGCGACGATGAGGACGAGGCAGTGCACCGCGCGGTGCGGCGGCACCACATACCGGCGGATGAGGACGTACCCAACGATTGTTTCAGCGAAAAGCTGCTCTAAGGAAACGATTTATAAATGCTCTTCGTGTCCGCCTATGCGCAGCGCCGTATCTTTGGGCTTAAAACCCTTGCAATAGCGCCACGATTTCTGCGGCTTTCTTTGCCCACATCTGCTGCACTCCCCTTTGGCAGCCGCAAAGCCATTTCATCATCGTTTCCCTCGCACCGGATTTTTACCGGGTCTGGCTCTGCGCGCATGCCGCGCCGTATAGCGGCGCTTTTGCCGCGCGGGTTGTGCAGCGCCCCGCTGGATGCTATACTTTGCATATCCTGACACTGAAAACCAAAGCATGACCATAAACGAGGTGGAAGCATGGCAGGCGTAACCTATCAATGCCCCAATTGCGGCTCTTATCTGGCCTTTAACCCCGACCAGCAAAACTGGAAATGCGATTCCTGCGGCTCCGTTTTCGATGAGAAAACGCTGCTGCAAAAAGCGGCGCAATACCAGCAGGAGGCGGAAACTGAACAGGCGCATAACCACGACCATGCGCATGACCATACGCATGCGCACGACTACGCGCAGCCATCTGCGCAGGAACCGCAGGGCGAGCAGGTGGTGTACCATTGCCCCAGCTGCGGCAGCGAAATCATTACCGATGAAACCACCGTAGCCACCCACTGCTACTATTGCCACAACCCGGTAGTGCTGCAAGGCAAGCTGACCGCCGATATGCGCCCGGACGACGTGCTGCCTTTTTCCATCAGCAAGGACAAAGCCATCGAGCGCTTTATGCAATGGGTCGCCAAAAAGCGCTTTGTGCCCAAAGGCTTTTTCGCCCGCGAGCAGGTAAAGCAAATGGAGGGCGTGTATTACCCCCATTTCGTTACGGAATGCGACGTGGACGCCACATACGAAGGCCAGGGCCAAAACTCCACGGTTATCGATTCCGGCCGCTACATTGTGACCACCACAAAGCACTACGCCATCTCGCGGCGGGCAGATATGACCTTTCGCAACATTATCCGCCCGGCGCTGAAAAGCACCAACCGCAAGCTGAGCGATGGCATCCACCCCTTCCCCCTGCAGGATGTAAAGCCGTTTTCCGGCGCATATTTAACCGGCTTTTTGGCCGAGCGCCGCGATATAGACGAGCAAACCGCAACTGCCGATGTGGAAGGCGAGCTGCAAAACTATGTTACCCCAATGATTCGGCCCACCATCCACTACACCACCTACTCCGGCCAGAGCAGCGCCCGTGTAAAGGCCAAAAGCAGCCGCTACGTGCTTTTGCCAACATGGGTGCTCACCTACCCCAAAAAAGGGCAGGAGAAGGAACCGTATTATTATGCCATGAACGGGCGCACCGGCGAGGTGTGCGGCAAGCTGCCCATTAACAAAGGTAAGCTGCGGCTTTACGGGCTGGGGCTTGCGCTCATCTGCTTTGCGGCGTACTGCGTTGCGGCTTATTTCTTATTCTAAGGGGGTGCGGAAGATGAAACTATGGAAACCCATCATTGCTCTGCTTTTCACCGCCGCGCTGCTCTTTGGCGCCGCCGGCGCACTGGCGGCGGACGATTCGCGCGTGTTTGACCATGCCAATCTGTTCACCGCTTCGGAAGAAGCCGCCATCCAAAGCGCGATTACGGCATTCCAGCAGAAAACCGGTATGGACTTTGTGGTGCTCACCTACGATACATACCACGCCGAGGATTCACAGGCACAGGTCGCGGACGATTATTACGATTACAACGGCTTTGGCTTTGACGGTGAAAAAAGCGGCGCGCTGTACTACATCGACATGTACAACCGGCAGGAATACCTTTCCACCACCGGCGCGATGATTGACTATATGACGGACGAGCGTATTGAGCAGGCACTGGACCAGAGCAACCCCAACCTGCGTATGGGCGATTATGAGCAGGCCGCGCTGGCGATGATCGCCGCCGTGCAAAGCTTTGTAAGCAAAGGCATCCCGGAAGGGCAATACCGCTACGACGTCATTACCGGCCAGCGGCTGACGGCGCGCCATAAGGTGCTTACCCTTACGGAAATGCTGGTAGGTGCGGCGATCTGCCTTCTTCTTGGCCTCATCTTTATTATGATTGTCAAGTCCCGCTACAAGCTCAAGGGCAGCACCTACCATTACGAGTATGCCGATAACGCCGTGATGACCCTGACCGACAGCCGGGACGATTACCTGCGCACCACCGTAACCCGCGCGCCCAAAGCACCCCCACCGGGCAGCGGCGGCAAAGGCGGTTTTGGCGGCGGCGGCAGCGGCGTACACATCGGCGGCAGCGGCAGCAGCCACGGCGGCGGCGGGCGCGGCTTCTAAACGCGCCGCACGCCGACCTTTCCACTTGAATCCCCTGTCGTTATTTCCCCTGCATATTATCGCCAGAGAGGTACACACACATGGATCATCCGGTACTTTACGCAACGGAACGCTTAGCCCTACGGTTCTTGATTTGTGTGCTCGTCTGGCTGTGCTTCGCCTACGCGGTGCCGCTGCTATGGCATACGCTTTCGCCGTTCATTATCGCAGTGCCGGTAGCGGCGAGCCTGCAGCCCCTTATTTCTTTTTTCCATAAAAAGCTGCATATCAACCGCGGCGTTGCCAGCGCCATTTGGGTTACGCTGGTCAGCGCCGTAACGCTTTTAGCTCTATACTGGTTCATCAGCTTTGCCGTTGGGCAAATCATCAACGCAGCCAATAACATCTCCGCCATTGTGGATAGCATCATCGGTATTTTACAGCAGGCCAGCGATCGGCTGCTGGGCGCGGCGGAAACCATGCCCGCCAGCATCAGCAACGCCATGCGCGATTCGCTGGATAATGCCTTTAAGTGGCTGGGCGAACAGGCGACCACCATTGCCGGTTCCTCGCTCAACATTATGGTGGGCATAGCATCCGGTCTGCCCTATGCGTTGATTTACGCCAACTTCCTCATTTTAGGCGCGTACTTTATCGCCAACCGCTATCCGCAAATCAAGAAACGGTTGATTCGCGGACCGCAGCAGGAGGGCGAAACCGGACTGACCGCGCTGCGCCACTCGGCGGTTACAGGCGTGCTAGGCTACGTAAAGGTACAGCTGCTATGGTTTATCCTGCTGCTGGCGCTTTCCATGCTGTACTTCCAGTTTACCGGCTTTCCCTACGCAGCGCTGATCGGCGTTTTCGCAGCACTGCTGGAGCTGATACCCCAGTTTGGCTGCGGCGTGCTGTACGTGCCGTGGGCGGCCATCTGCCTGATCATCGGGGATACGAATTCCATGTGGCTCATCCTCATTTTCTACATCATCTACAGTATGATCCGCCGCCTGCTGGATCCGAAGCTGCTGGGCGTCAATATGGGAATGTCGCCGCTGCTTTCGCTCATCGGTATGTTTGTCGGCATGAAGGTCGGCGGCGTTGTCGGGTTGATACTCGGCCCCATCCTGATGCTGGTACTGGCCAGCGCTGTGCGCGCCCGGCTGTTCGACGGCACTATAAAGGATATTACCCTGCTTTTCTACTACATTAAAAAACGCTGGCAGCGCGGCAACGAAGGCCCCTGCGATGCCGGAAAGGACGCTGCCAATGCCAAACCATGACCGCTGCCGCTGCTCCTGGGTAAACGGCGAACTGATGGAAGCCTACCATGATAACGAGTGGGGCCGTCCCTGCCACGACGATGCGTTTTTATACGAAATGCTTGTGCTGGAAGGCTTTCAGGCGGGGCTTTCGTGGTATATCGTGCTCAGCAAGCGCGAGGCGTTCCGCCGTGCTTTCGCCGGATTTAACGCGGAGAAGGTTGCCGCTTTCGGCGAACCGGATATCGCCCGTCTGCTAACGGATGCAGGCATCATCCGTAACAAGCTGAAAATCCGCGCCACCGTGACCAACGCGCAGGTGTTTTTAACGATACAAAAAGAGTTTGGCTCGTTCGATGCGTACCTGCAGCACTTCATCCCGGACGGCCCTATCGTTACCATTTTAAATGATTGGCACGACATGCCTACGCGCTCGCCGCTGAGCGATGCGGTGTCCAAGGATTTGCAAAAGCGCGGTATGAAGTTTGTCGGCTCGGTTACCATATACAGCTACCTGCAATCCATCGGCGTAGTGATCGATCATGACCGCGATTGCTTTGTGCTCAAAGAGCTGCATTTGGCATAAACGCAGAGAAGGGGTCAGCCGCTTCCTGCCGCCCGCTTGCCCGTAAAGAGTTTTGAGGATGAGCAGTCAACCGACAAACGCCCATGGATAATCAGGAAGCCGCCCGGCACGTGCTGATGACTGCCCTGCAAAGGTATCCCGCGCATGCCGATGACCGCCCTGCAAAGCGATACCGTTATGCTGGCGATACCGCTATGCTGGCGATACCGCTATGCTGGCGATACTTTGACCATACCATTATAGCGAAAACACACGCCGCCCCCTTGCGCCAAAGCAGGAGGAGCGGCGTTTTAAACTGCGCTCCCTTTTTCTGCCATATTCCTATGATACATTCCCTCTAGTCTCCCCGTAAATCCAAATTGTCGGGTTATCGTCGCTTTTATTCTCCACAATATGCAGCAAAATGTTCTTGCACTCCACAACTAGCCCCTTTGTATGCAGCATTACATCCATTCCAGCGTGTTTTCACCCACAGGCACGTCCTTTTATGACATGGAAAAGGGTATACGCTCCACATTGCCCGGAAACAGGCGTTCTGTATTCATTCGCTTTTAACGTGGATCGTCTGTTCCCGCATTGCCGCAGCGCCCTATCAAATTTCATGCGTTTTCCCTCTATGGTGCTTGTATGCCCTGCCGCATAAAGCCGCTTTTTATCACCAGCAGCCAATTACATTCCTTGTTCGCCCCTCGCGAGGCCTCCTCCGCGCACTCCGCTTGCCCTGCCGCCAGTATGCAAGCCGCGCTTAACGCAAGCGCATTTCTCGCGTTTTCACTGCCTTTTTCTCATGGTTTTACAGAATGGAACAGTTCTGGCCCCGTACCCTGTTTGCGATATTGACAGCCCTTTAGATTTATGTTATCCCTTTGCCCTGCCGCCAGTATGCAAGCCACGCTTAACGCAAGCGCATTTCTCGCGTTTTCACTGCCGTTTTCTCATGGTTTTACAGAATGGAACAGTTCTGGCCCCGTACCCTGTTTGCGATATTGACAGCCCTTTGGATTTATGTTATCCCTTTGCCCTGCCGCCAGTATGCAAGCCGCGCTTAACGCAAGCGCATTTCTCGCGTTTTCACTGCCGTTTTCTCATGGTTTTACAGAATGGAACAGTTCTGGCCCCGTACCCTGTTTGCGATATTGACAGCCCTTTGGATTTATGTTATCCCTTAAACAATGGAAGGTCGAACGGGCGCAGCAAGCAAAGCGTCCTGATTCGTTGGAGGGATTCGTCATGAAAGCAGCTGTTTTTGAAGGAAACCAGAGCATCCGATACACTCAGGATTATCCCAAACCCGTACCCAAAGCAGGCGAGGTACTCATCCGCGTGAAAGCCTGCGGCATTTGCGGCACGGACGTGCATATTTTTTCCGGTGCAAAAGGCGCGACGGAGTGCAACCCGCCCGTCATCCTCGGGCATGAATTCGCCGGTGTGGTGGAAAGCGTCGGTGCCGCGGTAACCCGTGTGCATCCGGGCGACCATGTAACCGCAAATCCGAACATCGACTGCGGCGCCTGCACACAGTGTCGCCGCGGCAACCCGCATTTTTGCGACAGCATGACCGCCACTGGCGTTAACCACGACGGCGGCTTTGCCGAATACTGCGTCGTGCTGGAAAAACAAGCGTTTCTGCTGCCGGAGGATGTACCCTTCGAATACGCCGCCATGTGCGAGCCTATCAGCTGCTGCTTGCACGGTATCGACCTATGCGAAATCAAGACCGGCGATACGGTGATGATCGTCGGCGGTGGCACCATCGGCATGATTATGCTGCAACTGGCGCGTATGGCGGGCGCGGCACGCACCGTACTGTTGGAGGTAAACGAGGAGCGCTTTACACTGGCGCGTTCCCTCGGCGCCGATCTGGTGCTCAACCCTCTCAAGGGCGATTTATCCGAGCAGCTTGCTCAGCATGATTTTACCGATATTCGCGTCGCCATTGAGTGCGTCGGGCGCCCGGAATCCATCCAAAACGCCATCGACTGCGTGGGCAAAGCCGCCACAGTGATGATCTTCGGCCTGACCAAACCGGACTGCATAATTCCCTACAAGCCCTTTGCCATGTTCCAAAAAGAGCTAACGCTGAAAACCTCGTTCGTCAACCCCAACACGCAGGGGCGCGCCGTGGACATCGTCACCTCCGGACGGCTGCAGCTTGCGCCGCTCATCGGCGAACGTATCCCGCTGGAGCAGGCAGGCGCTGCGATTGCGGGCGGCGCACGCAACGGGAAGGTTATTGTTACGCCATAGTACGGCTACCGCCGCCAAGGGTTTCACCCTTGGAACCCGTACAGGTGGGGACTTCTCTGTAAGCTAATGCGGGGGTTCCACCCCATACCCCGCCAAGGGTTTCACCCTTGGAACCTGACAAGGGCACTGCCCTTGACCCGGTTTATCCGCGTTTCACGCGGATAATGGGAAGGGCAATGGTGGGTTTATAATGTTTGTTGGCTTGGCCGGGCGAAAAGAACGTGGAGCAGGGGATGCATTTATCCATACTGAAAGCACTAAGCTCAGCTTGTTTAAAAAAGCGCAGATGCCAGGAAACAAGGGTGGCAAGAGGATGAGCGTGCTCGTACGCACGTGATTCCTCTTGCCACCCGTCTTGCCACCCGTAGTTGACACCGCAGATGGGCTTTTTTCAGCAAGCTGTGATTCCTATTGCCATTCTGAAGTTGATACCGCAGATGAGCCCTTTTCAGCAAGCTGGAGGTTATAGCTCAAAGCGCTCCAAAACCTGCTTGGCAACCCGTACGCGGGTGATGCGCGCGTTCATGGCCTCTTTTTCCAGCACGCGGTGCGCTTCCTCCTCGGTAATGCGCATATGCTCGATCAACAGGCATTTGGCGCGGTCGACAATTTTCAATTCTTCGTAGCGCCTTTGCAGGCGCTCGTTCTCAGTTTTGACCATCAGCATACGGTTACGGCACGCAAGCCCCACACGAACGGTCTGCTCAAACAGCTGTGGTATTACCGGCTTGGTGACAATCAACACGCCGGATTCCGTAGCCGTATCGTATATCATAGGCGCAAGCTCCGTTTTCACCAGCAAAATCACCATCGCCGTGGTGCGTTTGGCCATGTCGATAGCTAGTTCCATCCCGGTTTCGTCCTTCAGCGGCGCGTTAATCAACATCATCGAAAACGAGTCGATATCCGTCATACGCCGCGCTTCCATCGCGCCGTGCACAGCGGCAATCTCGCCGGGGTACAAATCCGCAAGCATCTGTTTCAGTTTTTCCTGTCCCTGTGTCGCGATGAGTAGGCTCTTCCCATCCGCCATCGAATGCCCCCTTTCCACTGGTCTGGCATTCGCCTAAAAACGTTCAAACTGGTGCCGGAACAACCCATTCTTATCCTGCTGGTGTCTAGCCAGCAGTTTTTCCCCGCCTTTGAGGAACGAGGCAATCAGTTCGGGCGGCAGGCTGCGGGCGATGAAAGCACTGTTTTTCACACGCTCCATCGCTTCGGTCATGCTTTCAGGCAGCAAAGGCGCATCCATCCAATTGTACACAGCGGAAGGCTCCAGCTCCTCGGCGTTTTCAATGCCCTCCAGCGCCGCGCGGATAATGAGCGCGTACACCAGATATGCATTACAGGTCGGGTCGGGGTTTGCCAGCTGCATCCGGGCAAAGCGCCCCTGCGGCAGCGGCAGGCGCAGGGCGTTGCGTCCCTGCACGGTGGACCAGCAGATGCGGTTGGGGGATTCATCGTCCGTCAGCCGCTCGTAGCTGTTGGGGATGGGGTTGGTAAACAGCGTCATATCCGCTACGCGGTTGAGCACGCCCGCCATGGCGTGGCGCGCCTCGGCGGAAAGCTCCCCGTCCTTCATACGAAACAGGTTTTCCCGGTCGTGGTACAGCGAAACGTTGATGTGGAAAGCGTTGCCGAAATCGTCCGCCAGCGGCTTTGGCATAAAGGAGGCGCGCAGGCCGTAGCGCGCAGCAATGGTGCGCACGGCGTTATGGAACGCCACCTGATGGTCCGCGCTGGTCAGCGGATCGGCACGGTGAAAATCAATCTCGTTTTGGCCGGGGCCGCGTTCGTGGTGGCTGCTTTCGGGTTGAATGTTCATGGAAGCCAGCGTCAGGCTGATCTCCCGGCGTACATCCTCACCACGATCCAGCGGGGATACATCCAAATACCCGGCATGGTCCTGCGGGCGGGTGGTAATATCGCCGTTCTCATCCGCCTCAAACAGGTAAAATTCGCATTCCGAACCGATGCGGATGTTCAGCCCCTTCTCCGTTGCCAACTCAACCGTGTTCCGTAAAATCGCACGTGGATCGGCGGGATAGGGTTTGCCGTCCGGGGTGAGCACATCGCAAAGCAGGCGGCATACGCGCCCGGCCTGCGGCCGCCACGGCAGTATGCACAAGGTGTTGGGGTCCGGCCGCAGGAGCAGCTCCCCATCCGCGCCCGCGCTGAACCCATCGATGGCAGATGCTTCAAACGGTACGCCCGTATCAAACGCCTGCGCAAGCAGGTCGGGCTGTATCGCTACATTTTTCAGTCTTCCAAACAAATCCAGAAACGCCAGCCGGATAAACTTAACGTCGTTTTCCTCAAAAAAACCAAGTACTTCTTGCGCCAGCATAGTACCCCTCCCATGACGGTGTTCCCGTCCGCACGGCGCGGATGCGCGCACAAACCGGATGTACAAAGGTATGCGCCCTGCCCAGCTGCGGCGCGGTTCCCAGCGCCATTGACAGGGGTCAACTTATATTATCCTAGAAAGCGCCTTGTTTTGCAAGTACCCACGTTAAACAGCCGGTTGTACCCTGCCGATGGGTCAACCAGGAAAAAAGCCCGGCACAGTGGGCTTTTTACGCAGTGCTGGGCTTTTGGCAGCCGCCCCGCGCGGTTGTACAGGAATTGTATTGATTTTACAGGCAGGGTACGCAAGGCGCGCCTGCTTTATGCTGTTAAGCCCTCTGCTCCGCGCCGCCTTATGCATCGCTGACGTTGCTTACCCATATAACACCCGTAGCTTTCACATAGCAAACCCGGCTCCGTGAATGCGGAGCCGGGTTTTGGGTATTTACTTGTATGCTTAGTGCCGCAGTTCCAACAGTTTCTGCTTCAACTGCCCTTCCATGACGGCCAGCTGCTTCTCGGCTTCCAGCCGTTTGGTGCGGCCTTCGTCCTGAATCTTCATCACTTCGCTGATGGTATCGATCAAGTCCTGATTGGTCTTGGTCAGCGTTTCGATGTCGATAATGCCGCGTTCCGCCTCGCGGGCCGTTTCGATGGTGCCCATCTTTAGCTTTTCGGCGTTCTTGCGCAGCAGTTCGTTGGTCATATCGGTTACCGCGGTCTGCGCGCGCAAAGCTTCCTGACTGCGCTGGAGGCCAAGGGCAATCACAATCTGGCTCTTCCACAGCGGCAGGGTGTTAGACAGCGTACTTTGGATGCGCTCCACCAGCAGGCTGTCGTTGTTTTGCAGCAAGCGGATTTGCGGGGCCATTTGCAGGGCGACAGTGCGGGTAAGCTTCAAATCGTGCAGCTTCTTTTCAAAACGGTCGCACGCGGAAGCCAAGTCGTTGGCGCGCTGGGCATCCATCGCGTCGCCGCTCTGCGCCGCTTTCGCCTTCAAATCCTGCAGGGTGGTTGCGCGCACATCTTCCAGCTTTTTCGTACCCGCGATGATGTACATCGTCAGCTCTTTAAAGTACTGGGTGTTCATATCGTAAAGGTGGTTGAACATGCTCACGTCCTTGAGCAGCTGCACCTGATAGTTCTCCAGCGAGTTGGAAATGTTATCCACGTTCACTTCGACTTTTTCGTACTTGTTCTTCATTTCCTCAACGGCTTTTTGCGCGTTCCAGAACAAGCCTTTAAGCCCGGAAGGTTTTTCCGCATCAGAGCCGAAGCCCTTGATTTCGCTGACCAACTTTACCAGCATGTCGCCCACTTCGCCGGTCTGATCGGTGCGCACGGTTGCCAGCGCGCTATCGCTGAAATCCGCCACTTTCTTTTGCGCGTCCGCACCGTAAAGCAGCACATGGTCGGGGTTTTCCACGTTGATTTGCTTTACGAACTGGTCGATGCTGTCCAGCTCCGCCTGCGTGAGCATGGACGTATCCATTTCCTCTACTACGTCCTTCACCGCCTTGGCGGCGCTGCCTGTTACCTGCGCCTCGGCTTTTTCCATCGCGGCAGCGGTCGCGTCCAGCTCGGCTTTATCCTTAGCCATAGAGGAAGTATCCAGCGTTAATACGGGCGCGGCGGCATTGCCTGCCGCCTGGGAAGCCTGATTCAGATCGGTCATGGTTTGCTCCTCCTCATTGGTATGTATTAAAAGTGAATGTCCTGATTTTGCATGGCCTGCGCCACGCCGCTTACCGGCATGTGCAGCACGGGAGCCTGCGGCGCGTGTGCCTGCGCCTGCGCAATCGCATCCTGTACCTGCTGGGATACGTTGGTGCTTTTTCCGGCGTGCCACTGCTCCTCGTCATACGCCTGCTGTGCAGGAGCCTCCTGCTGTGCAGGAGCCCCTTGTTGCGCCGGCGTTGTCTGCTGGGCAGGAACCGCCTGCTGTGCGGGCGTGGTGTGCAGCACAGGCACGGCCTTTTGCGCCTCACGCACACGCCGCGCGGCGGCGGCACGTTCGGCTTGGTCGTTAATTTCGGCGGCCTGCCGCGCCTGTTGGGCGGCAAACTGCAAATCGCTCTCGGTCAGCCCGTCGCGCTTAAGCATCTGCTCCAGCACGTCGATATCGGTGGTGATGTCGAGCATATCGTCTTTATACAAGTTGGTCAACAGCTTCTGGCAGCCCTTGAGCACAATGCCCAGCGCATCGTCAATCCGCTTACGTGCCGCGTCGGCCTCCGCGCCTAACACGTTGTTTTCACCCAGCGTACGGTACGCCTTAACCATCTTCAGTGTGGTCGGCAGGTAATAATCCATAAACTTACGGATCTGCGTAGCCTTGGCGGGTTTTTCATATACGGCGCGGAAAATATCACCGCACAGGGTCTCCAGCCGCGTCAGCTTGCCGGTAAGTCCCTCGTCCGGAATTTTCTTGTTCTCCGCGCGAATCTGCGCAATCATCTCGCGGCCTTTGGCCAGCAAAGCGTCCACTTCGGGGTTGCCGGTATCCTTGCTTACCTTTTCCAGGCTTTCGGGCACGGCATCCTGCTTGTTATGCGTGGTCAGGTCCAGCCCCGATGCCATGGTGCGGATGATTTTACTGACGATTCCGGCCAGCACCACCCCGACGATCAGCCGTCCGGGCCCAAAGGGGTGAATCACCAAAGAATAGAGTAAAAAAGTGACCCAAAAGGCGATATTTCCGGCCTTTCTGGCTTTTTTATTTTTCTTATCAATGCTTCTGCTCATGGGTTTTCCTCATTTTCCTTTCGTGGAGAAAGCGCCGTTTCCAAAGATTAGCAACATGTGATATTATAGCATATCCTCCTGCTACTGACAAAGAAAATACGCTTGAAAGCCCCTGAAGAACGCCTGAAAACAACATTAGAAACAAATGAGAAAGCATTCGGCTGTATGGGGATTATTCCACCGTTACGCTGCTGCCTTCCTCCGCCTCGCTCCACGTACCGCCGGCGTCGCGCAGGAAAACGCGCACTTTTCCGGTGTATGCCTGTGCAAAATCGGCGGTCACCTGCCACGTCAGCCCGTCGCCTCTAGGGGCGCTGGTCGCAGTCGTATGTAAAATTTCGCCGTATTGGGTCATCAGGCGTACAGCCGTAGCGGCGGTATTGGTTTCCAGTGTAAAAATGAGCGTCGCGGGGGCTGCGGTTTGCTGGGGCGTCACGCTGACGCTAACCAGCTTGGCAGCCGCGACCGAGGTGGCGGGCGTAATGGTCGCTGTTACCTTTTGCGTGGCGGATTGGGACTGCCCGAATACGGCGGGCAGGCTGCCGCTATCGCCGGTTGACTCAATCCCGACGTACCCCAGCAGCGTTTGATACGCGCCGGTCACATACAGCGCGGCGGCTGCAGCTAAAATTAGCAGCAGCACAATCAGCCACGCGCGTCTTTTTCGTTTGGGTTTTTCCGGGGGTTCCGGCTCCGTATACAGGCCAGAGGCCGCTGGAACCGGCGGCGGAGGTACGGGCTGCTCTTCTTCCCGCGCAGGTATATTCGTAGGTGGTGCAAAGGAAAGCTCCGGCATACGCGGCATTTCCGGCGGCGCGGCGGTTTCTCCCCGCGGCAGTTCTGCATCTTTGGCAGGGGAAGGCGCAGCGGCATGTGCGCGGTGCGCACGGCGTACATCCCCCGGCACATCGCTTTGAAGCTGCGCGGGATGTTCCCCAGCGGCGTTCCACGCCTCCGGCTCGGAAGTCTGCGGCACCCGAGGTGCGGTTTCGTCGTTCCACTCGGGGTATACGCGCAGGTTCCCTTCCGCGCGCGTATCCACACGCCGTTTCCGCTGCGTTTTACCGGCCGCTTGCGCAGGCGGCTGCGCCTGCTGCAAATCTTCCTCTACTGGAGGCGTGTACTTCTTTTCTCCGTTCGGCGGCGTAAATGCGGCTCGCGGTGCAGAGGGCATTGCGGGCGGGTTTTGCTTTCCAATTTTCTTGGCAGGCAGATCCGCTTGCGGTTTCCCCGCGGGAGCCGGTATTGCCGTATTCGGTATCGGTACTGCGGCCACAGGTACAGGCGCGGTTTGCGGCGTTTGTGCTGCCTTGATCGGTTCAATCGGTTGGGGCGCTGCAGGAGCCGCCCGGTGCACAGTCGCTTCCCGATGCGGTACAGCGGCCGCCTTAACCATCGGCTGCGGAGTGCTCCATGGCAGGGGCGCCGGGCGCATCGTTTGCGGCGGCGCGGGTTGCCGCGTTACGGGTGCTATGGGCGCAGGCTGCGACATGGACGGCTGGGCTTGCGGTGCCACGGCAGGCATCGTGCGCATCGGCACGGCGTTCGGCTGCGCGGGCATAGCGCCGGAAGGCGGCATACCTGTCCCCTGCGGCGGGGGCATGCCCTGCGGCGGAACCTGCCGCTGGGAAGAAAGCTGGTAACGGCGCGTTGGCGCACGCATCGGGCCGGAGCCTCTGCCGGTATTATCCGCAGCGGGCGCTGCCTGTACAGGGCGCGGCGCAGGAATGGGCTGCGGCTTATGCAGCGGTAGCTGCGATGTTTGTTGTGTAGGTTGCGATGCCTGTAACGGCTGTGACGGTTGCATAGATTGCGGTCTTTGTTGTATGGGTTGCGGCCTTTGTTGTATGGGTTGCGGCCTTTGCAGTGGCCGGGCAGTCTGCATGGGTCGCTGCTGCGCAGGCTGCTGTTGCCTGTACGTGGGTGCACCCTGCACAGGCTGTATACCCGACTGCACGGGCGGCGCGGGGCGCGTTTCATCCATCCACACCAGCGGCGGACGCATGCCGGTATTCACCGGCTGTATATCCTGCGGCGCTGCGGGCGCGGCATTCCAGCCCTCTGGCGCAGGCGCAAACGGCGCGGGCATACGCATGCCCGGCTGCGGATTGCGCAGCGGTCTTGCCGGGGCCAGCCCGGCAGTACGGGGCGCGTTGGCGTTTTCAGTTGTCGGTATCTGCCCCTGCGGCATTCCCTGCTCCCAACGCTCCATGCTTTATCCTCCCAGCAATCGGCAACGATGCTGTTATCTCCATAGGGTATGTGGCTTATGACCCAGTCACATTATACATGTTCCCTAAAAAAATCGCAACAAACCCCATGTAAATCCACTCCGCGGGCGGCAGTGCCGATAAACTTGTGTTCCTTGCGTGTTTTCCTGTAAAAACACCTTGACAGGATGTCTGCCGCCACGTATAATAGTCGATGCAGCTAACGCGATGGGGAATTGTGTAATGGTAGCACCTACGACTCTGACTCGTATTGTCTAGGTTCGAATCCTAGTTCCCCAGCCATCGCGGCTCCATGGTCAAGCGGTTAAGACGTCGCCCTCTCAAGGCGAAATCAGGGGTTCGATTCCCCTTGGAGCTGCCAGCAGGAAACGCTTATGAACATTGTTTTCATCGGCGTTTTTATTTTACCCGCGACGCAGTTTTAACGCGCTTTTCACTGGAAATGAGAAAAACATTCCGGTCGTTACCCATATGAATCTTTGTATTATATAGTCACAAATCACGCAGCAAAAGCAAGGGTTAGCTTACCAATATATCCTGTTGCCTATCGTTACATAACCCCAGTTTATGCGCTGTTGAAGCGTTATCAAAACACGTAAAACAATACGGCCAAATACCGCTTCATAATGGAGGGTAAGCATAGCAACAGATTATTGAGATGCGCTTATGCGCTATCATGATATAGTAAGAGAGATAGACGAATCAGAAAATAGCATCTCTCGTCCTGAAATATCCGGCATGTGGGACGAGTTGTAGTAACGCGTTCCTAGGATTCCATCGTAAAAAGAAGACCCAAAAGGTACGGGTCTTCTTTTTATTCTCGTAGTGTACCTGACTGTCAATGACCGCGTTACACAAATAGCCCTATCAAATTTGAATAATGGCTGTGTAGTATCTCTTCCCCCGCTTACGCCATCAGCCCTGCCGCCCATTCCTGCGCGCTCTGCGCACATTCGGGGTGGGATTTGGGCTCGAAGTACGTTACCTCGCCGATGAACTCGTTGCCGGGCAGCGCTTCTTTCAGCTTGCGGAAGCATTTTACTGCCCCGCCGCCGCCATGGCAGGCAAACAGTGCGATTTTCTTGCCCCGTATAGGGCTGTTATTCAAAAATGTCTTCAGCGGCGGCGCGTAGGAGGATGCCCAGACGGGCGTGCCGATGATGACCGTATCATACGGGCTTACGTCGATCTCGCCGTTGGTCAGTTCCGGCATTTCGCCGAAGATCACGCTTTTCCCGCCCCAGAAAAACTTACCCAACCCCTTGGCGGGGTATTGTTTGCTGATGGTTAGCTCCCGCACGTCCGCGTGCAGGGTTTCGGCAATTTTTTCCGCCAGAAATTTCGTATTCCCTTCAAATGAATAGTAGATAACCAAAGCCTTCATTCTTTTCTATCTCCTTTAGTCTTTTTGCGCATTGCCGCCCGCATGGCGCTGTTTGGGGTCAATTCCGTAGCCGATCGCCTGCTTGGGGCAAGTATCCACGTGGGTCAGGCACTGGATGCACTCCGTACTGTCCGTATGCCCGCTTTGCACCATCGCGGCAACATCCAGGCTCATCGGGCAGCTGCGGCTGCGCTGGCCGCAATCGACGCAGCGGCCGGGTACGGCTTTCAGCCGGAAACGGGGAATATGCATAAGGTCTGCCAGCTTTTCGCCGATCACCATAAACGGGGCCATCCAGCAAAAGCTGTGGCACATGCCCCGTTTGCCGGTGAGGAGCGAAAAGCCGAATACAAAAAACCGGGGCATCATTCCTGCCCCGGTTTAGAAAGCGATGTTCCAATGCGTGATCAAAATCACTTGGCGCTCAGCACAATCTGCTTAAAGGCCTCGGGATCGTTCACAGCGATGTCCGCCAGCATTTTGCGGTTAATGGTAATGTTATTCTTCTTCAAGCCGTTCATCAGCACCGAATAGCTGGTGTCGTTCATCCGGGCGGCGGCGTTGATGCGGGTAATCCACAGCCGGCGGAAATCGCGCTTGCGCATTTTACGGCCTACGTAGGCATAGCGCAGACTACGGGCAACCTGCTCGTTCGCGGCGCGGTACTGCCGGGATTTGGCGCCAAAATATCCTTTGGCCAGCTTTAATACCTTGCGGCGCTTTTTGTGGGCGTTCACAGCCCCTTTAATGCGTGCCATGTGTTATTCCTCCTTGAAAAAATCAGCGAAGCACTCTTATTTATAAGGGATCAGCTTGCGAATGGTGCGGGCTTCGGCCGCGTTATCCACTACGCCGTCCGCGCGCAGGTGGCGGGTACGTTTGGTTGTTTTCAGATGCACCTGGTGGTTGGCGTTCATCTGCTTATGCTTCACCTTACCGTTTTTCGTTAAGAAGAAACGCTTGGCTGCGCCGCGATGGGTCTTTTGTTTAGGCATGGGGAATGTCCTCCTCTCCGTATGGGGTCCGCGCCCCAGACAAACGCCCGGGCACGGAAGGAGCCGGGCGTGACTGCCGCAAACGCGGGCAGGCATACGGTTCCTTAGGTCAGATCATGTTTTCGCTTTCGCGCTTGACCTTTTTCTTAGGCTGCTCGGCGGTGGGGCAATTTTTGTTGTTATCATCGCCCTTTTCGGCTTCCTCCTTGGCTTTGCGCTCCTGCGCACGCTCGGCGAAGCTCTTCTTTTCCGCTTTGGGAGCCAATATCATAATCATGTGGCGGCCTTCCAGCAGGGGGCGGCGTTCCACGGTGCCGTACTCCTCGATGCGTTTGGCAAAATCCAGCATGATTTTCATGCCGATGTTCGCATGAGCGATCTGGCGGCCGCGGAAACGGATGGTGACCTTCACCTTGTCGCCTGCCTCCAGGAATTTCACGGCGTTTTTAAACTTGGTTTGAACGTCGTTTTCCTCAATGGTGGCGGAAAGCTGCACCTCTTTAAGCGTTACAATGCGCTGGTTCTTGCGCATCTCCCGCTCCCGTTTGGCTTGTTCGTAGCGATGCTTGTCATAGTCCATCAGCTTGCATACGGGCGGTCTTGCGCTAGGCACGATCTTGACCAGATCCAGCCGCGCTTCCTCCGCCTTTGCCATTGCGGCGCGTACAGGCATAACGCCCAACTGCTCCCCATTGGCGCCAATCAGCCGTACTTCGCGATCGTTAATCTCCTCGTTAATCATCGGCTCGTTGTTGATATCCATACACCTCCATAAGATTGAAAAGGGTTTTTATGCTGCCGCCGGAATCCGGGACAAACAAAAAACGCCGAGCATGCAGCCCGCCGTAAACACCTACCGACGCGGTCTTTTGTGCCGCGACCTGCGCAAAACGGATTCGCGCGGTGAGAAGCGGGCAGCTTCTGCTTACTTGGCTACTATAACACACACCCGCGCCCGTGTCAACAGGCAATCGCTGGAGAAAACCAGAAGATGGCATTTTTTCAGCTCCATCAGCCTCATTCTCCTTCCCGGACGCGACCCCCGGGCAGCAACCAAAAACAGGCAATGAAGAGCCACGGGCAAGGCCTTATCAAAGTCCCCCGTACGCCCTTTGCAAGCAATGCGCGCCCCTCCGGCATACAGGCTATATACAGTACCCAGCGTGCCAGACAGCATTTTGCCTTGCATTTGCACTAACAGTTTTGTATAATCATTAATATATGTACCTGGGTTAGTTATAAATGTGCAACCGGAAAGGGCGGACGAACCTGCCTTTTCTGTAACAGAATATTGGCATGGAGCGGAACGCATGCGTTTACGGAAGAGTTATATACCGATCCTTTTTACAGTTATCATTACGGTTCTCATTTGGCTGACCATATCGGAAAACTCGCCTACGCGGCTTTCCGGGACGCAGCCAGACCCGGTTACGTGGGAAACAGGGTGGCAGGTGGTAACCGCCGACGGCTCTTTGCGGGCTGTCCAGTTTCCCGCGCGGCTGGAAGAAGACGAAACCGTCATTGTAAACACAATACCGGAAAAGCTGCATCCCTCCACAATAGACTTATACGTTAAAACAAACTATCAGCAGTTGAGCATCGAGGTGGACGGTCAGCCCGTGGCGGTCAACGGCATTGCCGCGGGAAGTCCAGACAATATAACGTTTGATTTGCCCTGGTCCTCGGCCATCCTTTCCGACGATATGGCCGGCAAGACGATTCGCATAACTTTCAGCGATACCGGCAGCAAGCCGGTGGTGGAATTGTATTCCATGCGGCTGGGCATTCCTGCCAAGGTGAATCTGGCGCTGCTGTCCCGGTCGCTGCCAACCATCGCGCTCAGCCTGCTGATCATTCTGCTTTCACTGGCGCTGTTTTCCTTTGCCTTGCTGGAGGCGCATCGTAACCAAAAGCGCATTTCTACCGGCTATTATTACCTGATCCTTTTTGCCTTGCTCGCTGGCGTTTGGTTCTATACCGATACCGACATTTCCGGCGTCAGTTATATTGGCGTTCGGACTTTTTTCTATATTAATCTATTCAGCTACCTGCTGATGCCGCTGCCGCTATTCCTGTTTATCCGCTATCAGCAGCCCGTGCTGACGCGCCCCTGTTATCTGCTAAGCGCATTGCTCGCAGCCAATGTGCTGTTTCAAATTCTGTTGATCTTGACCGGCAAGTTCCTCCTATGGTCCGGGCTGCTGCTTTCCCATATGCTAATCACCTTCTCCTGCGTGCTGTTGTTTGCCCTGCTTAGCTGCAGCAGCAACCCGCTCAAAAAGCAGCCGGAGCTGTCCTGGAGCACCCTGATAACCGCGCTGGCCGGCATCCTCACCCTGATGCTGTTTTATATATTTCCCATCGAGGATAATTCCTCCGCGTTCCGTTACGGCGTTCTGATTCTGGTCATGTCGCTGGTTATCAGCATTTTACGCGCCAATGTGGATATACTGGTGGAGGCCAACCGCTTTGAAGCTTTACGCATCCGGGAGGAAGAATACCGCATCGCCGTAAAGCAGAGCGAAAAAACCGTGCTGCGTTACAACGTGAGCACAGGCATCCTGATCAGCGGGGACGAGCCTTCCCCCCTGTTTGACCCGGATGAAACCGTAACAGACGTGCCGCAGTCCATGATTGAGGATAACCGCGTAGCTGATGAAAGCATTTCCGATTTCCGCCAGTTTTTTAAAAGCATACAATCCGGCAACCCCACAGGCTCCTGCGTAGCCAACCTGCGTAACCGGGACGGCAGCTACGCTTGGTATCACATCGATTATACGCTGATCTTTAACGACAGCGGCGAGCCGTCGCAGGCCGTGATTTCGCTGTACGACATATCCGAGCTGCGCCAGAAGGAGCTGGCCTACCGCAAATGGAAGCAGCAGTACGCCAACATGAACCCCGAAGGCATGAAGTATTACGAGTATAACCTAACCCGCAACCAGCTGATTGAGGAAGCGGGGCTAATGCTGCCGCCGCTGCCGGGCAACAAGCGCCATACGCTGGCGCAGGCGACCACCTACTTGGCCGATCGCTTTGTTACCCCTAACGATACGCACCGCTTCCACGCGTTTTTCGACCGGGATCGGATGCTCAACGCCTACGAAAGTCATGTTTTCAGCGACAAGCTGGAATTTTTACGGCTGGATGCGGACGGGCAGGTGCGCTGGACGCTGGTAACCATCCAATTGATTGCCGATCCCTACACACACGATGTGCAAACCTTCCTGCTGTTTCAGGATGTGGACGCAACCAAGCGCAACGAGTTACAGGCACGCGCGCGCTCCATCAGCGATCCGCTTACGGGGCTGCTGAACCGCGCCGCGTTTGAAGAGCAACTAAACCAGCTGCTTGGGCAAAGCGACGCAGATACGGCCCACGCGCTGTTGATGATCGACCTGGATAACTTTAAAACCATCAACGACAGTTTCGGCCATCAGTTCGGCGACCGGGCGTTGACCGATGTTGCCAACTCCCTGCGCGCCACCCTGCGCGGCGACGACCTGATCGGGCGCATCGGCGGTGACGAATACATGATCTGCATCCAAAACATCGGCGGGCAGATGGATTATTTAAACCGCCGCGCATCGTTTATCTGCCAAGCGATGGTGAAGCATTACCACAACGATATTGACATTACCGGCAGTATCGGCATCGCACTGTGCCCCCAGGACGGCCGCGATTTTACTACGCTGTACCAAAAGGCGGATATGGCGCTGTACCACGCCAAACACCATGGTAAAAACCGCTTCGTGTTCTTTAATGAAAGCCTTGCCAAGGACGGCGTACTGACCCCGCAAAACCTGTACGGGGACGATTCCGCCTGGGTGCCGCTTTCCGCGCACAGCACCCAAAGCCACACCCTGCTGATTGCGGAACCAGACGAGGCCGCACGGGCGCAGCTGAAAGATATTTTCCAGCGCGACTACCAGCTGATGATGGCCGAAAGCAGCGCGCAGTGCCTGAAAATGCTGGATGAGGAGCATTTTACAATTTCGGCAATCGTGCTGGACATCAGCAATGCGGCGCCAGACGATACCGCCATACTGGAGCGTATTTTACGCCGCGCGGACGCGGAAACCCTGCCCGTCATCATCACCACGCCGGACGTGCAGGCCGGTATGCAGGCCGTGGAAGCCGGCGCAACCGATTTTTTCAGCAAGCCGTTCAACCCGCAGCTGGTACGCCTGCGCATGAAAAACGCCATCCACCGGCAGGAGACCGAGGAGCTCCGTTCCCAAAACCGGTACCTGCTGATGCAGAAAAACGATGAGCTGCGCCACCAAAACGAGCTGCGCTATATTGCCGAGCACGATTCGCTTACCAGCATCTGCAACAAGGCGGCTTTCTACCGCAAAACCAAAGCCATGCTGGATATGTCCCCCGGCACCGCCTTTGTGATGATCGCCTTTGACATTGAAAAATTCCGCCTGATCAACGATATTTTCGGCCATATGGAGGGCGACCGCCTGCTGCGCTATGTGGCCCAGCGCATGCAAACCGCCTTTGGCAACCGCGCCACCTACGGCCGGATCGTAGCGGACAACTTCGCCCTGTGCATTCCCTACCAGCAGGAGGATTTGGAGGAGCTGCTCATCTCCACCGAGCAGGACATGAAGGAGTACGACCTCTCTTTTGAAATTACGCTGGTTTTCGGCATATACATCGTAGACGACCGCACACTGCCCGTCAGCATCATGCACGACCGGGCGGAAATGGCTAAGCGCACGGTAAAGGGCAATTATGTAAAGCGCTTCGCCTATTACGACGATACCCTGCGCAAGGCGCTTTTAGACGAGCAGCAGATTATCAACGATATGAACGAGGCGCTGCAAAGCAAACAGTTCGAGGTGTATCTGCAGCCCAAGTGCGTGCTCAGCACCGGGGAAATCGTCGGCGCGGAAGCGCTGGTGCGCTGGAACCACCCCACCCGCGGCCTGCTGATGCCCGGCGCGTTTGTGCCGCTGTTTGAAAAGAACGGCTTTATTATGAAGATGGACGCATACGTGTGGGAATCCGTCTTTGCCCTGATGCGCAAATGGATGGACCGCCACGACGGCAAGCCGCCTATCCCGCTGAGCATGAATGTTTCCCGCGTAGATATGTATAACCCCTCGCTGGTCGCCATCCTGTGCGAGTTGGCGGATCGCTACCAGGTGCCGCGCAAGTATATTGAGCTGGAGATTACCGAAAGCGCCTACGCAGATGACCCCAAGCAGCTTTCCGAACTGATCGCCATTTTCCAGCGCGAAGGCTTTACCATAGAAATGGACGATTTTGGCAGCGCCTATTCCAGCCTGAATATGCTTAAGGAGCTTCCGGTGGATATGCTTAAGCTGGACATGCGTTTCCTCTCCGGCAGCGATCTGGATGGGCGCGGCGGCACCATCCTCAACAGCATCGTGCGTATGGCGCGCTACCTGAACCTGCCCATCGTTGCCGAGGGCGTGGAAACCGCCGTGCAGGTGCGTTTCCTCCTTTCCATTGGCTGCTCACAAGGGCAGGGGTATTATTATTACAAACCCATGCCCGTTGCAGCGTTTGAAGAGCTGTTTAACACCTGCTCCGTGAAACCGCCCGAAACCAAGGTGATTTATCCCGAATCCGTCGCGCGGCGCGTGTGGAGCATTGACGGGGATTTCAGCATGATGCTGGCTACCATTCCCTGCGCAGCGTCGGTGTGCGAGCTCAACGGCGACACAATCGAGCTACTGCGCGTAAACCAGCGTTATCTGGAAATTACCGGCGACCATGTGGAGCGGGTATACCAGCAGGGCACCGACGTGCGCAACCTGACTACGTTGGAAGAATACCCGCACCTGCTCAAGCTGTTCCTTTCCGCGCTGGAAACGCAGGGTATCGCCGAGGGCGTATACCGGCGCAACAATGAAAACGGAAGCATCGTCAAATACCGCTTGAACGTAAAATATCTGATTGGAAACGATACCCGCTCGCTGTACTTTCTCACCTACTGGCCGCTATGCTGCGATCGCGAGGGTGACAATATATAACCAAGGGTTTCACCCTTGGAACCTGACAAGGGCACTGCCCTTGACCCGGTTTATCCGCGTTTTACGCGGATAATCGGATGGGCAATGGTGGGTTTATAATTTTGATTGGCTTGGCCGGATGAAAAGGGCAAAAAGCTGGGGATGCGTTTTCCTATACGGTAACACCCAACCCCAGCTTGCTCAAAAAGGCGCAGATGCTAGGAAACAAGGGTGGCAAGGGGATGAGCTTACCCATACGGAAAGCACCAACCCCAGCTTGCTGCCTGAAGTTGATAACGCAGATGGGTCTTTTTTAGCAAGCTGTGATTCCCCTTGCCATTCTGAAGTTGATAACACAGATGGGTCTTTTTCAGTAAGCTGGCAGCTTGCTCAAAAGGGTTTAGATGCCAGGAAACAAAGATGACAAGGGGATGAGCGTGCTCGTGCGCACGTGATTCTCCTTGCCATTCTGTAGTTGACAACGCAGATGAGCCCTTTTCAGCAAGCTGCCCAAGGGTTTCACCCTCGGAACCTGACAAGGGCACTGCCCTTGATCCGGTTTATCCGCATTTTGCGCGGATAATCGGATGAGCAATGATGGGTTTATAATTTTAGTTGGCTTGGCCGGATGGAAAAAGAAAAAAGGCTGTTGGACGTTTTCCCATACGGTAACACCCAACCCCAGCTTGCTCAAAAGGGTTTAGCTGCTAGGAGACAAAGATGGCAAAGGGATGAGCGTGCTCGTACGCACGTGATTCCCTTTGCCATTCTGAAGTTGACAACGCAGATGAGCCCTTTTCAGCAAGCTGTGATTCCCCTTGTCATTCTGAAGTTGACAACGCAGATGAGCCCTTTTCAGCAAGCTGGCAGCTTGCTCAAAAGGGTTTAGATGCTAGGAAACAAGGGTGGCAAGGGGATGAGCGTGCTCGTGCGCACGTGATTCCCCTTGCCATCCCGTAGTTGACAACGCAGATGAGCCCTTTTCAGCAAGCTGATGGATGTTGTGACGGCTGCGGCGTATACAACCCATGCACTCCCGCGTCAGCCTCTTGTTTTATCGTCCCACTTCCAGCCAGCGCCATGAGCGGCAGGGTCATCGCCGCTACGGGCAGGAAATAGCGGAAATAATCGTTCACGGGAGAAAGCAGGCATACGCCGAGGCTCAATAGGGCGGGCAAGAAGGCAAGCAGCTCCCGCAGGCGTCTGCGCCGTAGCAGCGAAAGCCCCGCGCCCACCAGCAGCCATGTATACACCGGGCAGAATAAAAGCAGCTCCAAAAGCGGCAAACGCCGCCAACCGCGCGCATACATCGCCAGCAGAGTACGCGCTTTGGCAAATGCCGCAATCTGCGTGGTGTGCAGGTACAGCGGATCATCCCCCAGCGCGACGGTTTCAAACACAAAGCGGATGCCGCCTTGATAGTGATAGGTGCGCGCGGAATCGATTTTCGGGGTAAAGGCATAGTAGCCGGTGTTACCCGCCACAAACGCCTCTACATACGTCAGCGGGTATTTGGCAAACATCGAAAGCCACGTTTTACGGTAGGTTTGCAGCGCGGCTTCCTCCGCCGCGCGCCCCTGCCCATATTGGCGGAAGGTATATTTCACCGGGTCGGATATAACCGGCTCGTATAGCTCCGGCAAGTTTTCCGCATCCAGCACGGCATCAATCTGTGCGTATTCCTCCGCGGTCACCGTGTCGGGATGGTCGCGCAGGGTGCGCGCGCTTTGCTGAAAGCATACGCTGTACAGGCCGGAAGCCGTTTCATCTTGAATGTGCAAAGCGGGCAGCAGTACATAGGTAAAAGCGGTCGCCGCAACCAGCGCGCACAGCAGCGCTGCGGTCATCTGCAGCGCGGCGGCCCTCTGCAGCGCTGCGGCCCTCTGCAGGCGTGCGCGGCCACGCCCGCGGAAAAAGCAGGCGATCATCACCGGCAGCGCCGTACCCAGCACCACATAAAACCCATTGCTGCGCAAAAGGCTTGCCAGCAGCGCGAACACCGCGTATTGCCAAAGCCCCCGCCGGGAAAGCCCGCCAAAACGCAGCGCCTCGGCGGTGCGCACCGCAAATAGCAGCAGCATCGCGGTATACAGCGTATCCTTGCCGACGGCCTGCGCGAAGGAAGCGAAGATGGGCGTAAGCCCGAAAAACGCCAGCGCCGCAACACGCCATCCGCGCCCAAGCCCCAGCCTGCGCATAAAGCGCAGCACATCCGCAAGGGCATAGGCCAGCGCCAGCGTTTGGATTATCGTGAACAAAAACGCACCGAGGTTATCGCTGCCAAACAGCCGCCCCAGCCACACGCAGCCGCCGAACAGCCATGTGGTAAACAGGGGATGCCACGTGGAAAGACCACGCAGGCCATACAGCCCGCCCAGCATCTCCCCCATATCCCAGATGATGGTGCCGGGGTAGAACGCCAGCAGGTACGGCGACCAGCACACCAGCAGAAAAACCATCCCCGCCAGCAGGGGGTGCCGCCTGCGCCATGCCGTAAGCCGCACAAAGCGGCGATTGATGCCATCGAGCATCCGGCCGCCAAAACGGCAAAACGCGGCCGCCGCAGCAGACAGGGGACGCAATGGCGCAGGCACAGCTACATCCCCGGAGCGCTGCAGCGCCTGCACCACAAGCGACAGCACCGCCGTCATCACGGCAGCCTGCCCCAGTATGCAAAGCCCTGCCAGCACCCACGCCTGCGCCGTGGACAAAAACGACCATGTATCATACGCAAACAGCGTCGTCGCAAAATAGTTAACAACGCCAAACAAAAGCCCCAGTAAAACCGTTCCAACCGTGGGGCGTGTGCGCCGTTCCAGCGCAAGCCAGAACATTCCACCAAGCAGCAGCGCGTATAAAAGCCAAACCGGGCTGCCCGCCGCAAGCGGCGCATCGCTGAGGCCAACATAGTTTTCCGGCGAAAGCGTAAAAGCCAGCATGCCCAAAGCGCCCGCCGGCACACAGCCGAGCAGGCGCGGGATGAACCGGGTATATCGCTTACAATTGCGTTTCTCACTCATAGGCCGCCCCTAATTGGTCATCCGGTGCAGGGCCTTAAGAATGTTCAGGTTCACTTCAAACAGCTGCCGGTGCTTTTTGGCCACGGTATCCAACACCAGCCCGCACACCAGCATAAGAATCGCCAGCGTCATCAGCACGCCGGATACGATCAGCGTGGGGAAACGCGGCACCAGCCCCGTGCGGAAATACTCCGCCAGCACCGGAATAAACAGCCCAATGCCCGCCGCCCCGAACAGCGCCGTAAAAATGCCGAAGAACGAAAGCGGCCGATATTCCTTATACAGCCTTGCCACAGTACGCAGCACCTTGAATCCGTCCGAAAAGGTATTGAGCTTGCTGGGGTTATCGGCGCTGCGGTCGCGGTATTCCACCGGTACGCTTTGGATGTACAAATTCTTATCCAGCGCGTGGATGCTCATTTCCGTTTCAATTTCAAAGCCTTTGGAAAGCACAGGGAAAGACTTGACAAACTCGTAGCTAAACGCGCGGTAGCCGGTCATTAAATCGGTAATGTTGCCGTGAAAAATACGATTGACCAACCCGCGCACCACGCGGTTACCAAAGTTATGAAACGGCCGCTTGTTCTGCGTAAAATAGGTGGAACTGAGCCGGTCGCCCACCACCATATCCACCTTTTGCTGTAAAATCAAATCCACCATCGCGCGTGCGTTTTCGGCGGGATAGGTATCGTCCCCGTCGATCATCAGGTACGCGTCGGCCTCGATCTCGCGAAACATGGTGCGGATTACGTTGCCCTTGCCCTGCCGCCGCTCGTAGCGCACAGTCGCGCCCGCCGCGCGCGCCAGCGCATCGGTACCATCGGTGGAGTTATTGTCGTACACAAATATTTCCGCTCCAGGGAGCGCGGCGCGGTAATCCGCCACCACCTTGGCGATGCTTTTAGCTTCGTTGTAGCAGGGGATAAGCACGGCGATCTTCATAATAGGATGCTGCGCCTCCAGTTTTCTAAAATACGGAAAAAATAGCCACTCAAGCGTATCATGAGGCCGCCGCGTTTGTCAATCCAAACCCGGCCTTGGCGGGTGGTTTGCGCGTATCCGGCGCATAGGGCAGGCCAAGCAGATCGGTCGCTCTTTCGCAGGGGACAAGCTGTGGACTGTTACCCGGTTTTTATCCGTGGGGAATGCGCCGCCGGCAAAACCCGCGCCGGGGCAAAAACGAACGCCCTGCCACTTTGTGCCCGGCCCAATATACCGGCTCTGCACACCGGAAAAACCAGCCGCGCCCATTTCCTTTTTCGCAGGTACAAACAACCCGCCGCTCGCTCCATCGCCCGAAAGCGCGCAAGCGAAGCGGCGGGAAGCCTCATTCTGCTTTATTATTTTTCCATGCCGCGGCGCTTCTCAGCGGGCGTTGCCTCCGCCGGGGCCGTCCAGTGCGCCTGCTCAATCGCCAAATCGCGGTGTGTTACGCTCACCTTATAGCCCAGCTCCTTGAGCTGCTCGCACAGGTGCTCGGCAATCGCTACGCTGCGGTGCGCCCCGCCCGTGCAGCCGATGGCGATAACCAGCCGGTGCTTGCCTTCTTTCACATAGTTGGGCAAAAGGAAGGTGAGCATGTCCATGCACTTGGTTAAAAACTCCTGCGTTACCGGATGCTTGAGCACAAAATCGCGCACATCCGTATCCAGCCCCGTATGGCGCCCCAGCTGCGGAATGTAAAACGGGTTGGGTAAAAAGCGCACGTCAAACACCAAATCGCCATCCCGCGGGATGCCGCGCTTAAACCCGAAGCTGAGCATTTCCACCCGCAGGGCAGGCTCGTCGCCCGCTTCGCGCACGATTTGGCATAGCCGCTCCTGCATGGCACGGGTTTTCAGCTCGCTGGTATCGATAACATGGTTAGCCGTTTCGCGCAGCGGTTGCAAGCGGCCGCGCTCGGCGGTGATCGCCTCTTCCAGACTCATGCCCTCGCTGGCCAGCGGATGGTCGCGGCGGCTTTCCTTGTAGCGGTTCACCAGCACCGATTCCTGCGCCTCGATAAACAGCGTATCGATATGGAAGCCTACGCTGCGCGCCTCGTCAATCATCTTCACAACCGCCTTGGCGTCGAAAAATTCACCCGAGCGGATATCCACCGCGATGGCGACCAGCGGGCGGCTGATGTTGGAGGACTGGCAAGCCTCCATAAAACGCACCAGCATCATGGGCGGCAGGTTGTCCACGCACAGCGCGCCCAAATCCTCCAGCGTACGTATGGCAACGGTTTTTCCCGCGCCGCTGAGCCCTGTAACAATTAAAAACTGCATGGCCAAACCTCCCTTATCCCGTCTTGTGTTTTCTTATTCGGCCTTCTCTTCCTTGGCAGGCGTATCCTCGCCTACGATGCGCACTTCGGGCTCTAAAAGCACCCCTTTTTGCGCCAGCACCGCTTTTTGCACCGTTTGTATCAGCTGTAAATAATCCGTCGCGCTGCCTTCTTCGTCGTTAACCAGAAAGCCCGCGTGCTTGGTGCTTACGCTCGCCCCGCCTACGCGCAGGCCCTTAAGGCCGCATTCGTCAATCAGCGTTCCGGCAAACTGCCCCGGCGGCCGCTTAAAGGTGCTGCCGCAGCACGGCTGCGTAAGGGGCTGTTTATCCCGGCGGCGGGCGTTAAACTCCCGCATGGTTACACGTATGGTTTCCTCATCCCCCGGCTCCAGCGCAAAAATCGCCGACACGAGGATTTCCGGCGGATAGGCCGGGTCGTTCAAGCGGCTGTGGCGGTAGGAAAAATCCATCTCCTCGCGGGTGTAATGGCGTATTTCACCCATAAGCGTTACGCAGGTTACGCCCTCTACCACGTTTTGCAGCTCGCCGCCGTAAGCGCCCGCGTTCATGGCGACGCCGCCACCCACCGTGCCCGGGATGCCGGCTGCAAACGCAAGCCCCGCAAGCGCCGCGTCCGCCGCGGTAGCGCTCAGGCGCGCAAGCGTCGCACCTGCCTGCGCGGTAATGGCAAACCGTCCATCCGGCAGGGGTACAGGCGGGGAAATTTCCGCAAAGGCATCGCCAAAATGCAGCGTCAGCCCCGGCCAGCCCCCGTCCTTTACCAGCAGGTTACTGCCGTTGCCCAGCACGTTTACCGGCACTTGCAGCCGCGCGGCAATGCGCAAAATTTCCACCAATTGCTCGGCAGACGAAATTTCGCACAACAGTTCGGCGGGACCGCCGAAGCCCAGCGTGGTATATGCGCTCATGGGGGCGTTTTCGGTTAGATCCTTCTTCTTCACGATTGGGCGAAGCGCCTCCATCAATTCCAAGCGCAGGGCATCCTCCATCAAGCCGCCTCCTTCATGCCGATTTTGCTTCATTGTAGCGCATCTGGAGGGTGCTGTCAAAGTCTTTCCTGCGGGTAACGCTGCAACAATCCCCCGCACGCTGCCGCCTGTATTTTCGCCATTCTGCCTTGGCGCACCCCTCGCCGTAGTACTGCTGCTACTTCGGCCTGTGCAAAAACAACCCATCCAAAAATCCATCCCGGCATCGCACCGGTTCTTGCTCCATCGTTATCCTTGCGGATTTTGTAGAGCAGTCGTATGGGTTTCAGCCGCTATATAGTCATGCGCTTTATACGAACCGCCCTAACCCGCCGCATATCGCGTACAGGTCAGGGCGGACATCTTTGTAAAAACTTGCGTATGCCGGCTTACACGCTCAAAACTGCTTTTTCGCCCAGCTCGCCGCTGTGCTCTTTCAGCAGCGGGTCGATGCACTCGGCCACAAACGCCTCCACCTGCTCCACGCTCCGGCCGATGAAGCGGCTGGGGTCGAGGATGGCTTCGATTTCGGCTTTGGAAATCATAAAATCCGGGTCGGAGGCGATACGGTCTACCAGATCGTTCTTGCCGCCCTCTTCCTTCACCACGCGCGCCGCCGCCTGGCTGTGCACGCGCAGCTTTTCGTGCAGGGCCTGCCGGTCGCCGCCTTTTTTCACCGCGTCCATCATAATGTTTTCGGTCGCCATAAAGGGCAGCTCGTTCATCACGCGGGCGTGCACCACTTTTTCGTACACCACCAGCCCGTCGCATACGTTCATCAGCAGGTTGAGGATGCCGTCCGTAGCCAAAAACGCTTCGCTCACAGCAATGCGGCGGTTTGCGCTGTCATCCAGCGTGCGCTCAAACCACTGGGTTCCTGCGGTAATGGCGGTGTTGAGCGTATCCACCATTACGTAGCGGGAAAGGGCGCTTACGCGCTCGCTGCGCATGGGGTTGCGCTTGTAGGGCATGGCGGACGAGCCGATCTGGCTTTTTTCAAACGGCTCCTCCATCTCCTTAAAGTTCTGCAAAAGGCGCATATCGTAGCTGAATTTGCTGGCGCTTTGTGCAATGCCGCTTAAAACGCTTACCACCTGATAATCCATCTTGCGGCTGTACGTCTGCCCGCTTACGGGCACCACGCGAGCCACGCCCACGTCGGCGGCAATATCTTTTTCGATCTGTAAAATCTTTTCGCTGTCGCCGCCCAGCAGCTCCACAAAGCTGGCCTGCGTTCCGGTCGTGCCCTTACTGCCCAGCAGCGCGAGGGTGGCAAGGCGGTGCTGTGCCTCCTCATAGTCCATTAGCAACTCGTTCATCCACAGGGTGGCGCGCTTGCCGACGGTGGTCAGCTGCGCGGGCTGCAAATGCGTGTAGGCCAGCGCGGGCAGGGCGCGGTACTTCATGGCAAAATCGCGCAGCTCCTTGATAACGTTGAGCAGCTTGCGGCTCACCAGCTCAAGGCCCTGTTTCATAATCAGCACATCGGTATTATCGCCCACATAGCAGCTGGTCGCGCCCAGGTGGATGATGCCCTTGGCCGCGGGGCACTGCATGCCGTAGGCGTACACATGGCTCATTACATCGTGGCGCACCTCGCGCTCGCGCTGGATGGCAACGTCGTAGTTAATGTCGTCCTTGTGCGCCTCCAGCTCGGCAATCTGCTCATCCGTAATGGGCAAGCCCTGTTTTTGCTCGGCTTTGGCAAGGCTGATCCACAGCTTGCGCCATGTGCGGAATTTATTATCCTCGGAAAAGATGAACTGCATCTCTTTACTGGCATAGCGGCTGGAAAAGGGGCTGACAAATACGTTATGCTCGGACATGGTATCCTCCTTTAATGCTTCAAAACACAGGCCGGGGCGCGCCTGCGGCTGCGCGCGGCACGCGTTATTTGCGTCCCTATTGATATAGCAACGGGTTATAACCTCCGCCTGCGGCTGCGCGCGGCACGCGTTGTTTGCGTCCCTATTGATATAGCAACGGGTTATAACCTCCGCCTGCGGCTACGCGCGGCACGCGTTATTTGCGGAAATACGCTACCCCGCCCTCGAAAAGGGGCTGGAATGTATTCCCTTCGACATTCCGGTACAAATTCCTGCCGCTGCGCTCGGTATGCCCCATCTTGCCCAGCACGCGCCCATCCGGCGAGGTAATGCCCTCGATGGCCAGCACGCTGCCGTTGGGGTTGTAGCGCAAATCCATGGTGGGGCTGCCGTTGCCATCCACATACTGGGTGGCGATCTGCCCGTTTTCAACGAGCTGGCTTAGCATAGCATCGCTGCAAACAAAGCGGCCTTCGCCGTGACTGATGGGCAGGGTGTGGATTTCACCGGGCTTGCACAGGCTGAGCCACGGACTGCCGGCATTAACGATGCGGGTACGCACCAGCATGCTCTGGTGGCGGCCAATGGTGTTAAACGTCAGCGTAGGGCAGGTATCGTCCGTATCGACGATCTTGCCAAAGGGCACCAGCCCCAGCTTGATCAGCGCTTGAAAACCGTTACATATGCCCAGCATTAAACCGTCGCGGTCATTGAGCAGGGTATGTACGGCATCCTTCATGGCGGGGTTACGGAAGAAGGCGGTAATAAACTTGCCGCTGCCGTCCGGCTCGTCCCCGCCGGAGAAACCGCCAGGGAATACCACCATCTGCGCCTGCGCAATTGCCTTTTGCGCTTCCTCGATGCTTCTGGCGACATGGTCGGGCGTCAGGTTGTTAATCAGTACAATGTGCGGCTCCGCTCCGGCGCGTTCCAGCGCGCGGGCGGTATCCACCTCGCAGTTCGTACCGGGGAAGGTGGGAATAACCGCCACGGGTTTAGCCATGCGCAATGCGGGCACGGGGGGAATGCGGGGTTTTTCGCCTACTTTTTCCACCTTGGCGCCGTCCAGCGCCAAATCCGCGCTGCGGTAGGGGAATACCTTGGTCAGCTTGCCTTCGTACAGCGCTTGCAGGGGCGCAATCGCATACGTTTCTCCGCCGATGTGCAGCTCGTACTCCGGCACGGTTTCGCCCAGCAACTCGGCTGCGCCGGTCAAGGCCACATCGTCCGCCGACGCTTCCACAATCACGCCGCCGATTTCCTGCGCCAGCAGATCGCGCGTAAAGCCCGCGTCCACCTTCGCGCCGATGCCGTTGCCCAGCGCCATTTTAAACAGCCCCTCGGCAATGCCGCCAAAGCCGACCGCCCAAGCGGAAACGACTTTCTTTTCGTGAATCAGGCGGTAAAGCAGATCCAGCTTCTTTGTAAACGCCTCCGCGGCAAACGGGTCGGCGTGCAAATAGTACAGCTTATGTCCCGCGGCTTTGAACTCGGGGGAGATCACATCATCCGTTACGCCGGGGGCGACAGCAAAGCTGACCAGCGTAGGCGGCACATGCAGCGTTTCAAAGGTGCCGCTCATACTGTCCTTCCCGCC
Source organism: Candidatus Limiplasma sp. (assembly GCA_963675655.1). GTDB lineage: Bacteria > Bacillota > Clostridia > Christensenellales > Aristaeellaceae > CAXXOK01. The sequence continues at coordinate 1,337,884 of OY776489.1, read as the reverse complement.
GATGGCGGCAATGCCGAAGTTCAGCTGCGCATCCAACGCGCCCAGCAGCGCCGAAAGCGGCTGCCCCCAGCCCTGCGGATCGGCGGTCATACGCTGAAAATATTCCTGAAAGGTTAAATATGCCTTGCGAAAGTCAAAGCCGCTCGCGGTGAGGCGGCACAGGCTTTCCGCCACGCTCAGGTACGCGCCCTCGTAGGGGCTTTGCTCCATCAGCTGCGGGTGGAAGCCGTACGCCATACCGCTGCACGTGACGGTTTCGCCGTGCAAAACGGGCAGCTTGGCCGCCATGGCCTGCGCCGGGGTCAACTGGCGCACGCCGCCAAAGGGCATCAGCACCGTGCCCGCGCCGATGGTGCTGTCAAACCGCTCGGAAAGCCCCTGCTTGGAGCAGACGTTTAAATCGCTGACCATGGCTTGCAGTTTTTCCACAAAGGAATCGCCCGCAAACGGCACCGTGGCAATGCCGCTGTCCGCAACCGCAGCACCGGCGTGCTTTTCCGCGCCGTTGGAGTTGAGAAAATCGCGGCTGATATCCACAATGACATTGTCTTTCCACGTCATGCACAGGCGCGGCTCCGCGGTAACGGTGGCAACCACCGTCGCCTCCAAATTTTCGCTGTTGGCAAAATCGATAAAGCGTTCCGCGTCCTCGCTGGCGACGACCACAGCCATACGCTCCTGACTTTCGGAAATCGCCAGCTCCGTACCGTCCAGCCCTTCGTACTTCTTGGGTACCTTGTCCAAATCGATGGCAAGGCCGTCCGCCAGCTCGCCGATGGCAACGCTTACGCCGCCCGCGCCAAAATCGTTACAGCGTTTAATAAGGCGGGTCACTTCGCCGTTTCTGAAAAGGCGCTGCAATTTCCGCTCGATGACCGGGTTGCCCTTTTGCACCTCCGCGCCGCAGCTTTCCAAGCTTTCCATGTTGTGGCTCTTGCTGCTGCCCGTCGCGCCGCCGCAGCCGTCGCGCCCGGTGCGCCCGCCCAGCAGTATCACCACGTCGCCGGGAGCCGGTTCTTCCCGGCGGATGTTGGCAAGCGGCGCCGCGCCGATGACCGCGCCGATCTCCATCCGTTTAGCGGCATAGCCGGGGTGGTATAGCTCGTCCACCATGCCGGTGGCAAGGCCGATCTGGTTGCCGTAGGCGCTGTACCCCGCCGCCGCGGTGGTGACCAGCTTGCGCTGGGGCAGTTTGCCGGGCAGGGTATCGGCTACGGGTACCAGCGGGTCGGCCGCGCCGGTAACACGCATGGCTTGGTATACGTAGGTACGCCCCGAAAGCGGATCGCGAATCGCGCCGCCAATACAGGTTGCCGCGCCGCCGAAGGGCTCAATTTCGGTGGGGTGGTTGTGGGTCTCGTTTTTAAACATTAAAAGCCACGGTTCGGTGACGCCGTTGTTATCCACGTCAATCACGATGGAGCAGGCGTTGATCTCGTCGCTGATGTCCAGATTCGTAAGCCCCCCGCGCGCCTTGAGCGCTTTGGCGCCGATGGTGGCGATGTCCATCAGGGTCACGGGCTTGTGCTCGCGCCCCAGCTCTTTACGCAGGGCAAGGTAACGGGCAAACGCCTTTTCCACGGCGGGTTTTTGGCTGTTCACCTCGTCCAGCACGGTTAAAAAGGTGGTGTGGCGGCAATGATCGCTCCAGTAGGTATCGATCATACGGATTTCCGTCAGCGTGGGGTCGCGGTGTTCGGCGGCGAAATAATCGCGGCAAAACGCCAGATCATCCCGGTCCATGGCAAGGCCGTAGCGCTTTACAAAGTCCGCAACGGATGCATCGTCCATGGTGGTAAACCCTTTCAGGGTTTCTACCGCGTCCGGCGCGGCATAGGTCTGCTTAAGCGTGTCTTTTTCCCCAAGCTCCGCCATGCGGCTTTCCACGGGGTTGACCACGTATTTCTGGATGCGGGTCAGCTCCTCCTCGGTGGGCGCTCCCGCCAGCAGATACACCCGCGCCGTGCGCACAGTGGGGCGCTCGCCGCAGCTAACCAGCTGCACGCATTCCTCGCAGGAGGCGGCGCGCACGTCGAATTGGCCGGGCAGGTATTCCACCGCGAACACCGCATCGTCCGTCTTAGGCAGGGCGGCGTAATGCTCGTCCAGCTGCGGCTCGAAAAACACAATGGGCAGGCACTGGGTAAACAGCGCCTCGCTGACGCCCTCAATATCGTAGCGGTTCAGCAGCCGCACGCCTGTAACGCTCTTGATGAGCAGTATATGGCGGATTTCGTACAAAAGCGCCTTGGCCTCCACAGCGTAGGCGGGTTTCTTTTCGGTATAGACGCGATAAACAGCCATAACTTCCTCCTTTGTCCGGCGCGCCCGCGCGCCATGCCGGAACCATCCGTAAAAAAGGGTTGCTTTGGGGAAATGCAAACAGCGGTACATGTGCGGCCCATACCTTGCATAGCCCGCGCCTGCCGTCGCAAAGAAAACAGCGGTTTGCTTAGCGTTTCAGCGCTTCCAGCGCCCGCGCGCCAATATCCCGGCGCAGGTGCGCGCCCTCAAAATGGATTTGCTCCGCCGCCTGATAGGCGTTTTGCACCGCCTGTGCCAGCGTACCCGCCACCGCCGTTACGCCCAGCACGCGGCCGCCCGCGGTAACCAGCGCGCCGCCTTCTTCCCGGCGCGTGCCCGCCTGCAATACGGAAACACCCGGCAGGGCTTCGGCCTTGTCGATGCCGGTAATAGGCATGCCCGTACGGTAGGCTTCGGGGTAGCCGCCGGAGGCCAGCACCACGCAGCAGGCAGCCTTGTTTTCAAACCGTACATCCGCCTTAGCCAGCGTACCACTGCTTACATGGCGCATAATATCAAATAAATCGCTCTGCAAAAGCGGCAGCACCGCCTGCGCCTCGGGATCGCCGAAGCGGCAGTTGTACTCAATCACCTTGGGGCCGGATTCGGTGAGCATCAAACCGAAATACAGGCAGCCGGAAAAGGGGTTGCCGTCCGTACGCATCGCCGCCAGCGTCGGCTGAAAAATGGTGCGCATGCAGGTTTCGGCAATCGCCTCGGTATAGTAGGGGTTGGGGGCAATTACGCCCATGCCGCCGGTGTTTAACCCCAAGTCGTCATCCAGCGCGCGCTTGTGATCCATTCCGCTCACCATGGGGCGGATGATCTTGCCATCGGTAAAGGCGAGCACGCTCACCTCCGGGCCGGATAAAAACTCCTCGATCACGATGCTCTTGCCGGATACGCCAAAGCGCCCCAGCTCCATCATGTCCCGCACGGCCTGTTCGGCTTCCTCCCGCGTATAGCAGATAATGACGCCCTTGCCCAGCGCCAGCCCGTCGGCCTTGATCACCATGGGGCAGGGCGCAATGCGCACATAGCGCAGCGCCAGCGCCATATCGGTAAAAATTTCGCATGCAGCGGTGGGAATGCCCGCTTTGCGCATCAGTTTTTTAGCATATACCTTGCTGCCCTCAATGCGCGCAGCCGCCTTGCTGGGGCCAAAGGAGGCAATACCCTTTTGGCTGAGCAAATCGCAAAGCCCCATACACAGCGGATCATCCGGCGCAACGACGACGTAATCCATCGTGTTTTCTTCCGCCCACTTAGCTAAAGCGGTAATATCCGTCGCCTTAATGGGTACGCACTCCGCATCCGCGGCGATGCCGCCGTTGCCTGGGGCGCAGTACAAACTTTCAATGAGCGGACTTTCCTTGAGCTTGCGGATGATGGCATGTTCGCGGCCGCCGCCGCCCACCACGAGGACTTTCATACGTTTGTCACTCCTTCAGGGTTTTCGTTCACGGGTTCCCTGTGAAAAAGCCTTCCGTTGCTATTGTTGCCGTTTCGCCGTTCTTTCCAAGCCGGTTTTATCCGCACACGATCGGCGAAAAACAAAACCGTTTGCGCGCCCCGCCGTCTCCCTGACAGCCGGACAAACACAATGATAGAATTGCTGCTCCGGCGCTTACCATTACCATGGTAAAAGCCACATTCTTCCCGCCTGCTATCCTCTCTGCCCGTGGGCGGGCGAGGAAGCAAGGACGCGCAGAGCCGCTGGCTCTTCCTGACAGCCGGACTGTTGCCGCCGTTCCCCTGCTGCTTCGGTGCTTACCAATACCATGGTAAAAACCGTATTCTTCCCGCCTGCCATCCTCTCTGCCCGTGGGCGGGCGAGGAAGCAAGGACGCGCAGGGCCGCTGCCGGGAATTTTCTTTCAGCTTGGGTTTGCGCAGCCCGAAGTAGTAGCAGCGCTACGGCGAGGGCTGCGCAGGCGCAAGCTGATAAAAATTCACTCGGCGGCACGCGCGGACTTGCTTTCGAGCCTGCCCTACCTAAATCAATGGTGGAAGAGGCGCAAGCCGGTAAATGCCATGGCGATGCCGTAGCGATCGCAGGCGTCGATCACTTCCTGGTCGCGCTTGCTGCCGCCGGGTTCGGCGATGTAGGCTACACCGCTTTGCGCCGCGCGGTCGATGTTGTCGCTGAAGGGGAAGAACGCATCGCTGCCAAGGCTGACGCCGGAAAGCTGGGAAAGCCATGCCTTCTTTTCAGCGGCGGTCAGGGGCGCGGGTTTTTCGGTAAACAGCCGCTGCCAGTTGCCATCTTTGAGCACAGTTTCCTCCGCCTCATTGCTGATGTAGCGGTCGATGGCGTTGTCCCGGTCGGGGTTTTTCAAGCCGGCAATAAAGGGCAGCGCCAAGGTTTTTTCATGCTGGCGCAGCCACCAGTTGTCCGCCTTTTCACCCGCCAGCCGCGTGCAGTGGATACGGCTCTGCTGCCCGGCGCCGATGCCGATGCACTGGCCATCCTTGACGTAGCAGACAGAGTTGGACTGCGTGTATTTCAGCGCGATCATGGCAACGGCCAAATCATGCTTAGCGGTTTCGGGCAAATCCTTGTTTTGGGTGACGACATTGGCAAAGAACGCATCGTCAATCACCAGTTCGTTACGGTTCTGCTCAAAGGTGATGCCGAAAATATCCTTGCGCTCCAGCGCGGGCGGCTGGTAGGCGGGATCCATCTTGACGATGTTGTAGTTGCCGCCGCGCTTGGACTTGAGTATCTCCAGCGCTTCCGGCTCGTAATCCGGCGCGATGATGCCGTCGCTCACCTCGGGCTTAATTAAAAGGGCGGTAGGCACATCGCAGGGATCGGACAGGCTGATCCAGTCGCCGAAGCTGCTCATGCGGTCGGCGCCGCGCGCGCGAGCATAGGCGCAGGCCAAGGGGCTGAGCGGCGCATTCTGCGGCACGAAATAGATTTTCTTGAGCGTATCGGAAAGCGGCAGCCCCAGCGCCGCCCCTGCGGGGCTGACGTGCTTAAAGCTGGTCGCCGCGGGCAGCCCCGTGGCGCGCTTTAGCTCGGTAACCAGTTGCCAGCCGTTGAGCGCGTCCAGAAAGTTAATGTACCCCGGCTTGCCGCAAAGCACGGTCAGGGGCAGCTCGCCGTTTTGGGTAAAGATGCGCGCGGGCTTCTGGTTGGGGTTGCAGCCGTATTTCAGTTCCAGTTCCTTCATAACCAATGGGCCTCCTTTTTGGTATCCATGGTAGGGGAAACAACGGGGCTAAGGCGCTTGCGTCAGCCGTGCTGGTTAATAATGCGGGTTTCGGTTTCGCCGGTCAGCACATCCACCGTGCGCACAAACAAGCTCACGCGGTTTTGCATATCCAGCGCGTTCCACAGCTCCGCGGCAAAATGGTCGATGCCGTCAAAGGCGAGGTTTACGCCCACGCGCACCGGCTCGCCCTCAAAGCTGGGGATGGGGTCGCCGTCGCAGCGGTAGGTGTGGATCAAGTGCCCTTCGCCAAAGGCGGGCTGGGGATATTCAAAGAAGAAGCGCTGGGCGCTGTCCTGCTGGCCATCGTTGCTTTTGAGGATGGAGAGCTTGTAGCTCATCGCGCCGTTGTCCACCGTTAAAAGCCCGGAGATGCGGGGGGTAAAGTTGGGCGCGTCCGGCTCGAAGGTGCGGGTGCGCAGCGCGGCCTCAAAGGTATTGCCGTCCTGCAAAAACTGGGCGATCGTATCGGTCTGGTCGCCGTTGGTGACGACGGTTTGCGTACTGCTTACGGCACGCACAGGCGCGTAGATAATCAGGCTGGGGTCGACCATCTTGGCGGGGTCGAACGCCTCGGTGATAATGCCGTCCTCCGTGGGGGTAAACACACGGTTGCGGCTGTTTTCGCTGCGCCCCATAATGAAATAGGCAATCACCGCGCGCATCCCATCGTCGCTGCGGCCAAGCAGTATGCCGCGCCCCGGGTACCGGTTGGCGGCTAATTGTGCAAATAGATCTTTCTTTTCCATTGGGTATGCCTCCTATATTGTCAACGGTCAGCGGAGTTTCCGCATAATAATATCATAGCACTTTGCCGGGGAAAATTACACCGGCAACCCCTGTGCAAGCCGCGCCGCGGCTTCCTCCGCCGCCTGTGGCAACAGCAGCCATTCGGCCTCCACCATTACGCGCTTTTGCAGGGTTTCGGGCGTATCGCCCGGCTGCACGGCTACGGCCTTTTGCAGTAGGATGCGCCCGCCGTCCGGAATATCGTTGACCAAATGCACGGTCGCGCCCGTCAGCTTTACGCCGCGTTCCAGCGCCGCCCTGTGCACCTTCAGCCCATAGTAACCCTCGCCGCAAAAGGCGGGAATCAAGCTGGGGTGGATGTTGATAATGCGGTCTTTGTACGCGGCAATCACGTTAGGCGCGAGAATGAGCAGAAAGCCAGCCAGCACCACCAGCGCAATATCGTGCGCTTTCAGCGCCGCAATCAGCTTTTCGCCCCAACCTTCCGGCGTTTCACCCTTGGCTTTAGGCAGCGCCAGCGTTTCCACGCCGCTTGCTTTAGCGCGGGTCAGGGCGTACGCATCCGGCTTGTTGCTGATCACCAGCGTAATGCGCCCGCTGTGCAGCAGCCCGCTTGCCTGCGCATCCAAAAGTGCTTGCAGGTTGGTGCCGCCGCCGCTGACGAGTACGGCAATGCCTAGCATAGCGTTACGCCGCCGTCGCCGGCTTCCACTTCGCCCAGCGCGTAGGCTTCCACGCCGCTTTGGCGCAGAATGCGCAGGGCTTCGTCCGCCTGGGCGGCGGGCACGACGGCCGTCATGCCCACGCCCATGTTGAAGGTGTTAAACATCTCCCGCTCGGGAATGCCGCCCATCTTTTGAATAATGCTGAACACCGGCAGCGTGCGCACCGCCGCGCGCTCAATTTTGGCAGCGCAGCCCGCCGGGAGCGAGCGCGGAATATTCTCGTAAAAGCCGCCGCCCGTAATGTGGGAAAGCGCATGCACCTGCACCTTTTTAAGCAGCTCAAGCACCGGCTTTACATAGATGCGGGTGGGGGTGAGCAGGGTTTCGCCGATGGCCGCGCCGTCCAGCTCCGCATAGGGGGTGTTCAGGCCGCCGGTTTCCACGCCCAGCACCTTGCGCACCAGCGAAAAGCCGTTGGAGTGCACGCCGGAGGACGGCAGCGCGAGGATGGCGTCGCCGGGTTTCATGGCGGTTTTATCCAGTATTTTTTCCTTATCCACAACGCCTACGGAGAAGCCCGCCAGGTCGTACTCGTCTACGGGGTAAAAGCCCGGCATTTCCGCCGTTTCCCCGCCGACAAGCGCACAGCCCGCCTGCACGCAGCCTTCCGCAATCCCCGCGACGATCTGCTCGATGCGTTCGGGCACATTTTTGCCGCAGGCGATGTAATCCAGAAAGAACAGCGGCTTTGCCCCGCAGCAGATGACGTCGTTTACGCACATGGCCACACAATCGATACCCACGGTATCGTGCTTGTCCAATAGAAAGGCCAGCTTCAGCTTCGTGCCCACACCGTCGGTACCGCTCACCAGCACCGGGCGCTTGATGCCCGTTACGTCCAGCTCGAACAGGCCGCCGAAGCCGCCCACGTCGCCCAGCACCCCCGCAGTCAGGGTGCGCGCAATATGCTTTTTCATCAGTTCCACGGCACGGTATCCGGCGGTAATATCCACCCCGGCGGCTTTGTAGCTTTCGCTCTCGCTCTTCATGACCGGTTTCACTCCTTTTCGGCTTGGGAAAGGTAGGTTTCAAACTTATTTTTTGCAGCCTGCGTGGGCGGCTGCACCGGGTATTTGCCCGTAAAGCAGCCCTTGCAGAAGCCGCAGGTGCTCTGGTCGGCCAGCTTATCCAAACATTCCTGCGGCAGGTAGCCTACGCTGTCCGCGCCGATGATTTGGCAAATCTCCTCCACGCTGTGGTTGGCGGCAATGAGGTTTTCGGTGGAGTCGATATCGGTGCCGAAATAGCACGGATGCCGAAACGGCGGCGAGCTTAAGCGCATATGCACCTCTTTGGCGCCCGCCTCGCGCAAAAGGCTTACGATGCGCGCGCTGGTGGTGCCGCGGACGATGGAATCGTCAATCAACACAACGCGCTTACCCTTTACGGTCGCGCCGACCACGTTCAGCTTAATGCGCACGGCGTTTTGCCGCTCCGCCTGCCCGGGCTGGATGAACGTGCGGCCCACATACTTATTTTTAATAAAGCCCACGCCGTAAGGAATACCGCTCTGGCGGGCGTAGCCGATAGCCGCGTCGATGCCGCTGTCCGGTACGCCGACTACCACATCCGCCTGTACGGGATGCTCCAGCGCTAAAAACGAGCCCGCGCGCAGCCGCGCGGTGTGCACGGCGCTGCCGTCGATAACGCTGTCCGGCCGGGCAAAATAGATAAACTCAAACACGCACAGCGAACTTTCGCACTTTTCGCCCAGCGAGAGCGAGCGTACGCCTTCGCCGTCCACCACCACCACTTCGCCGGGGGCAATATCGCGCACAAAGGTCGCGCCAATCGCGTCCAGTGCGCAGCTTTCGCTGGCAAACACTGTGCCGCCGCCCTCCAGCGTGCCCATGCAAAGCGGGCGGAAGCCATGCGGATCGCGCGCGGCAATGAGCTTTGTAGGGCTGCACAGCACCAGCGAGTACGCGCCCTTGATGCGCCGCATGGCGCTGAGCACTGCCTGCTCGATGCTGTCGGCGGTCAGCCGTTCCTGCGTTACAATATAGGCAATCACTTCGCTGTCGCTGGTGGTGTGGAAAATCGCGCCGCCCAGCTCCAGCGTTTCGCGCAGCTCGCCCGCGTTCACCAGATTGCCGTTGTGGCACAGCGCCATGCCGCCTTTTAAGTGGTTAACCAGCAGCGGCTGCGCGTTGCCCCGGTTTTGCGCGCCGGTGGTGCCGTAGCGGCAGTGCCCCACGGCAATGGAACCTTCCGGCAGGCGGGTGAGCACTTCGTGGGTAAACACGTCGCCCACCAGCCCAATATCCTTATGGCAGGTAATGACGCCGTCGCAGTTGACGGCGATGCCGCAGCTTTCCTGCCCGCGGTGTTGCAGGGCATACAGCGCATGGTAGGCGGGGCCGACCACGCCGGTTTGCCCATCCGGCAAATACAGGCCGAAAACGCCGCATTCTTCGTGTAGTTTGCTCATAAGCGGTACTTTCCTTTCGGGTGTTGGGGTTTGTGGCATGCGCCGCATTTCCCGTAAAAAATCACGGTCTGCCAACAAAAAGCAGGTGGGGTGTATGGGCTTTGCAGCAATGCCGGCAAACCGGCACAAGCGTAAATTCGATCAAGCGTGTTGCCGCCTGACCGAATCGAAATATGGTGTTATTCGCCCAAAAGCCGTTTGAGAATTTCGTGGTACGCATCCTCCACGCCGCCCAGATCACGGCGGAAGCGGTCTTTATCCAGCTTTTCGTGGGTAGTTTTATCCCAGAAGCGGCACGTATCGGGGCTGATCTCGTCCGCTAGCACAATCGTGCCGTCCGCCGTGCGCCCAAATTCCAACTTAAAGTCGATCAGCTCGATATTTAAATCGGAAAGATAATCGCTCAGCACTTGATTGACCTTGAGGGAGTAGTTGCTGATAATCTCCATTTCCGCATCGGTCGCCCATTCCATCGCGGCGATGTGGTAACGGTTGACCATCGGGTCGCCCAGCGCATCATCCTTATAGCAAAACTCCAGCACCGTCTTTTTCATAGGCGTGCCTTCCGGCAGACCCAGGCGTTTGGACAGCGAACCCGCCGCTACGTTGCGCACGATCACTTCCAACGGGACGATCGTCACCTTTTTCACCAGCGTTTCACGGGGGGAAAGCTCCTTAATCAGGTGCGTGGGCACCCCGTTTTTCTCCAAAAGCCGCATCAGGTGGTTGGTGACGCGGTTATTGATGGCGCCCTTGCCTAAAATGGTGCCCTTCTTTTGGCCGTTAAAGGCGGTCGCATCGTCCTTATAGTCCACCAATACCACATCCGGGTCGTCAGTCGCGTATACTTTCTTGGCCTTACCTTCGTAGAGCTGTGCAAGCTTTTCCATTTTATTTCTTCCTCCTGCTCAATCCCTGTTTTTGCAATAAAAAGCCCGCCGCGTAGGGTTACACGGCGAGGTTGCGATCCTTCTCCAAAACTTTTTCGCGCATGGTTTTGCGCGCGGCCAGCAGTTTGCCCGAAAGCTCCGCATCCGACACGGCAATAATCTGCGCGGCGAGGATGGCGGCATTGGCCGCGCCATCGATGGCGACGGTCGCAACCGGCAGCCCGGCAGGCATCTGCACGGTAGACAAAAGCGCGTCCAGCCCGTCCAGCGTAGAGGATTTAACCGGGATGCCGATGATCGGCAGCACACTGCGCGCAGCCAGCGCGCCCGCAAGGTGCGCCGCCTTGCCTGCCGCTGCGATGATCGCGCCAAAGCCGTTCTCCGCCGCGCCCGCGGCAAAAGCGGCCGCTTCGTCCGGCGTACGGTGGGCGCTGAAAACATGCGCCTCAAAGGGAATCCCCAATTGTTTCAACTGCTCAAAGCAGGGTTTCAGCACGGGCAAATCGCTGTCCGAGCCCATGATGACGGCTACTTTCTTCATCTGGTTTCCGCTGCCTCCCTTTCCCGCCGGCGGGTTTTGCCCCGCGGGGAGTAAAACACGTCCGTGTTCCGTTCGTTCGTCTCTCATCTCGTCCATAATGTTCGGATTTATCGCAAATTCGCGCCCTATCCGCCCAGTGGAACGGCAAAAGTATAGCGGATTTTCCCTCGTATGTCAATCATATGTCGAACATTATGGGATAATCGTTTGTTTTCTTTCATGTTTTATCTTTAAAATGCCGCCAAGGGTTTCACCCTTGGAACCTGACAAGGGTGAAACCCTTGACCCGGTTTATCCGCGTTTCACGCGGATAATGGGATGGGCAAGGGTGGCTTTACAATATTCGTTGGTTTGGCCGGATGGAGAGGATAACGAGGATGCGGATGCATTTATCCATACGGAAAGCACTAACCCCAGCTTGCTCAAAAAGGCGCAGATGCTAGGAAACAAAGGTGGCAAGAGGATGAGCTTACTCGTGCGTAAGTGATTCCTCTTGCCATCCTGAAGTTGACAACGCAGATGGGTCTTTTTCAGCAAGCTGGCAGCTTGCTCAAAAGGGTTGAGATGCTAGGAAACAAGGGTGGCAAGGGGATGAGCGTGCTCGTACGCACGTGATTCCCCTTGCCAGCCCGCAGTTGACAACGCAGATGGGTCTTTTTCAGCAAGCTGGCAGCTTGCTCAAAAGGGTTTAGATGCTAGGAAACAAGGGAGGCAAGAGGATGAGCGTGCTCGTACGCACGTGATTCCCCTTGCCAGCCCGCAGTTGACAACGCAGATGAGCCCTTTTCAGCAAGCTGCTCCCAAGGGCTTCACCCTTGGAACCTGACAAGGGCACTGCCCTTGACCCGGTTTATCCGCGTTTTACGCGGATAATGGGGTAGGCAAGAGTGGCTTTACAATATCCGTTGGCTTGGCCGGATGGAAAAATCAAAAGGGCTGTGTGTGCGTTTTCCTATACGGCAACACCCAACCCCAGCTTGTTCAAAAAGGCGCAGATGCTAGGAAACAAGGGTGGCAAGAGGATGAGCGTGCTCATACGCACGTGATTCCTCTTGCCTCCCGTAGTTGACAACGCAGATGGGTCTTTTTCAGCAAGCTGGCAGCTTGCTCAAAAAGGCACAGATGCTAGGAAACAAGGGCGGCAAAGGGATGAGCTTACTCGTACGTAAGTGATTCCCTTTGCCGCCCGTAATTGACACCGCAGATGAGCCCTTTTCAGCAAGCTGGGGGGGTTAGTCCTGCGCTTCCTGCTTATCATCATTGCCCCCCTGTAAAAAGCTTTGCAGGCTGACGGCCACCGAGCGGTTCATTTCGCGGGCAAAATCGGATTGGTATTTCCGTTCGCAAAACGCCTGCACCCACGCCGCGGGCGGCTTGGCGGCACTGTGCGCGCCCAGCGTTTGTACCCACGCGTTTCCGCTTCTTACGGGGTACTGGTTCTCCGCCACCAGCTTGCTTAGCGGCTGGCGCTCGGGCTTTTCGCGTTTCAGCTGCTGATCATCAGGGTAGCCAAATACCACCATCGTCGCAGGCGTCACGTACGGCGGCAGGTGGAACAGGGCGCGGTTTTCCTCAAAATGCTCCAGAATATCGCCGATGTAGCAAGAGCCGATGCCAAGGCTCCACGCGGCAGTCACGGCATTTTGCGCGGCGATTACCGCATCCTGTACGGCCAGCATCAAATCGCCAACGCCCGGTATGCGCGGGTCGCAGCTGGCCGCATCGTACGCGTCGTACCATTTTTGCACATCGGCGCAAAACAGCAGCACCATCGGCGCGGTGGCAATAAACGGCTGGTTATCGCAGCTTACGGCCAAATGGGCTTTCAGCGCCGGGTCGGTAATATCCAGTATGGTATATTGTTGTTGGTTCCCGGCGGAAGGTGCGTTGGAAGCCGCCAATAAAATGGCTTCCTTTTCCTGGGCGCCGATGGATTTGGGCAGAAAAACACGCACGGATTTACGCGTATACAAGCTTTGCAGCACCGGGTTCATGGGCATCCCTCCGTTTTTTCATGTTTGTAAATTTTTACGCCTGTATTGTAGCACAGGCACGCGCTGTGCACCACCCCTGCCCCTGTGGCAAAGCACACAAAAAAGGGTTTCGCGTTTTCCATGTGGAAAGAATACGAAACCTGTAACTATACATTCCACGCTTCGGAGGACGCATATGCAAGAGGTACTTTTGATTCTGGACCTGGATGATGCGCTGGCCGGGCTGATTGCCCGCACGCTTCGCAGCCAGCAAATCTATTGCGAACCTGCGCCTTCCGGCATTACGCTTGCGCAGGCACGCGCACGCGGCGCCCGGGGGTTAATTATTGCTGCCCGCCATGATCAGGAAGCCTCTTTGGAGGGCTTTGACCTGTCTTTACTGGGCGCAGGCATCCCGGTTTTGGCGCTGGGGGGCATGGTGTCCGCGCTGTGCCGCCACTACGGCGGCAAAATACTCGCATTGGAAAATGAGAACGAAAGCGTTACGCTGGGTCTTTCCGAGCTGCCGCTGTTTGAGGGCATGAGCCGGGGCGAGCGCGTGCTGCACAGCTTAAACGACTTGGATCTTCCCGAACCGCTTACCTGCATCGCCACCGCCACCGAGCGCTGCATTGGCTTTCAGCGCGCACAGGAGCAGCTATATGCCATACAATACCCCATCGAGCGCAACGACCCGGACGCCGTGCAGCTGTTGCACAATTTTGCGTGCCTGGTTTGCGGCGTAACGCCCGATTGGACGGAGGAAGCCATTATCGCCCAGGCGACACAAGCGCTGCGCACCGCCGCGGGCGAAAAATGTGTTTTATGCGCCGTATCCGGCGGGGTAGACAGCGCCGTATGCGCCAAGCTTGCGCACATGGCCGTGGGCGACCGCCTGACCTGCGTATTTGTGGATACGGGGCTTTTCCGCAAGGACGAACCGCAAGCCGTGATAGACGAGTTCCGCGAAACGCTGGGCATCGGCGTTGCGTACGTAGACGCGAAGGAAACCTTTTTAAAGGCGCTGCAGGGGCTGCGGTCCGAAACGGAAAAGGAACGTACCGCTTCAGCGCTGCTTCGGCAGGTGTTTTACAAACAGCTGGATTATCACCCAGACACCCAAACCATGGTGCTGGGTACCAATTATAATGATACGTTATACGGCGCGTTCATCCCCGAGCCGCTGCCCGGCGCGGCGGGCGATACGCCGCTGAACGTGGTGGAGCCGGTGCGCGGCCTGTTTAAGGATGAGATCCGCCGGCTGGCCGCGACCCTTGCGCTGCCCAGCAGCATTGCCGAGCGGCAGCCCTTCCCCTCCAGCGGGCTGGCGCTGCGCGTCTTTGGCGAGGTAACGCCCGAACGCCTGCTCATTCTCCGCCGGGCGGATGCCATTTTCAGCGAGGCCATCCACGCCGGCGGGCACGAACGCCGCCTGTGGCAGTATTACGCCGCCCTGTGCGAAAACCCGGATGAGTCGGAGGGATACGCCATCATCCTATGCGCGTACCAGGCGTGCAGCAGCGAGGCGTGCGCCAGCCGCCTGCCGTATGATCTGCTGGAGCGCGTGACCGCCGCCATCTTACATCAACTGCCCGCTATACACCGCATTGTGTACGATTTAACCCCCAGCGCCCACTACGCGCTGATGGAATAAAATATTTGCGCCAAGCGCTGTGCCGCCGTATCCCGCCGGATGCATTTTCCATCCTGCGCAGGGGTAGGGCGGCATTGACAAGCGCGCGTGCTACGCCTATGATAAGGAGTAAGCTTTAGCGGCCTGCGTACGGTCGTACGCCGCGACAGGGAAAAGGAGGCTGAACCATGGCAATCGTAACCGTAAACGAAGACGTTTGTAAGGGCTGCGGTCTATGCGTGGACGCGTGCCCCAAAAAGATTATGGCGCTGGATTCGTCCCACATTAATAAAAAAGGCTACCACGCCGCCTACTGCACCAACATGGAAGAGTGCATCGGCTGCGCTTTTTGCGCTACCATGTGCCCGGACGTGGCCATAACGGTCGAAAAATAAACCGCAGGCGCCGTACGGCGACCCGGATGGCGATTGGCCACACCGGCAAACCCTGCGGAGCTGGGATATCGCCGGCCGCATACGGTACGGCAGGAAGGGAATGACCCCATGAAAAAACTCATGAAGGGCAATGAGGCGATCGCCGAAGCCGCCATACAGGCGGGCTGCCGCTTTTTCTTCGGCTATCCCATTACGCCCCAGAACCAGATTCCGGAGTATATGAGCAAACGGCTACCGCAGGAAGGCGGCTGTTTTTTACAGGCGGAAAGCGAGGTTGCCGCCATTAACATGGTCTACGGCGCAGGCGGTTCCGGCGCGCGCGTGATGACCAGTTCCTCCAGCCCCGGCATCAGCCTTAAGCAGGAGGGCATCAGCTACATCGTCGGGGCGGAAGTGCCCTGCGTCATCGTCAACATGGTGCGCGGCGGCCCCGGTTTGGGCGGCATCCAGCCTGCGCAGAGCGATTATTACCAGTCTACCCGCGGCGGCGGCCACGGCGATTACCGCATGTGCGTACTCGCCCCCGGCAGCGTGCAGGAAGCGGTGGATTTGACCCAGGATGCCTTTGACATTGCAGACCGCTACCGCAACCCCGTCATCGTGCTGGGCGACGGCCTGATTGGCCAGATGATGGAACCGGTAGATATGGATAAAGCCTCTGGCCGCGCGCCCGCAGCCGACCTGCCCGCCAAGAACTGGGCGGCAGACGGCCATGTGCCGACAGCCGAGCGCCCCCGCGCGATCATCAACAGCCTGTACATTGATCCGCAGGTGCTGGAAAACCACAATAAGCATTTACAGGCCAAGTACGACCTGATGGCTAAAAACGAATGCCGCTGGCAGGAAGAACTGCTTTCTGATGCCGAGATCGTGCTGGTTGCCTACGGCACCACCAGCCGCATCGCGCGCAGCGCCATGCGCAAATGCCGCGAAAAGGGCATTAAAGTCGGCCTGCTGCGTCCCATTACGCTATGGCCCTTCCCCGAGGAAGCGCTGCGCAAAACCCTTGCAACCGCCAAGCACTACCTGACACTGGAAATGAGCATGGGGCAGATGGTGGACGATGTGCGCCTGGCCATCAACGGCGAGCGCCCGGTGGATTTTTACGGCCGCACCGGCGGCATGGTGCCCACCGTAAGCGAGATCGTTTCGCAAATCGAAATCCTTGCGGGTGTAAAGCCCGAACCCAGCAACTTTGAAAAAGCGGTGCAGGACGCCGCCCAGAAGATCGACGCGACCGCTAACTACGTCGGCAAAAAGCTGGACGAGGCAGGCAAGAAGATTAACGATACCATCAACAGCCCCGCGTTTGAGCAAAAGGCGCAGGATGTGGGCAAGCAGGTCGGCGACGCGGCCGCCAAAACCGCGCAGACGGTGCACAAGGGCATTACCGGGCTGGTCGGCATGATCGGCAAGGCGGTAGAGACCGTGCAAAAAGACCTCAAAGACATTGAAGACAAGCAAAAGTCCGGCGGCGACTCCACCCCGGGGCCCGACGAAAAGGAGGGCGAGTAACATGGCCGTAGTATTTGAAAAGACGAAAATGCTTTGCGAAAAGCCCATGCACTACTGCCCCGGCTGCACCCACGGCATCATCCACCGGCTGGTGGCCGAAGCGCTGGACGAGCTGGGCATCGGCGAGACAGCCATCGGCGTTGCGCCGGTTGGCTGCGCGGTGTTCGCCTACGAGTATTTTAACTGCGATATGATGGAAGCCGCCCACGGCCGCGCGCCCGCGGTGGCAACCGGCATCAAGCGCGTCTGTCCGGATAAGGCGGTATTCACCTATCAGGGCGACGGCGACCTGGCCTCCATCGGCACGGCGGAGATCATCCACGCGGCTACGCGCGGCGAAAAGATCACCACCATCTTCGTTAACAACGCCATTTACGGCATGACCGGCGGCCAGATGGCCCCGACCACCCTGCCCGGGCAGGTGACCACCACCAGCCCCTATGGCCGCGATACCGACCACTGCGGCTGGCCGGTAAAAGTGAGCGAGATGCTTGCCACCCTAAACGGCCCCGCCTACATCGCCCGCGTAAGCGTGCACGATGTGCCCCACATTAAAAAAGCCAAAGCCGCCATTAAAAAAGCGTTCCAGCTGCAAATGGAAGGCAAAGGCTTTACCATGGTCGAAGTGCTTTCCACCTGCCCCACCAACTGGGGTAAAACCCCGAAGGAAGCCTTAAACTGGCTTACAGAAAGCATGCTGCCCACCTACCCGCTGGGCGTATACCGCGATGTTAC
The DNA here is from genome assembly GCA_963675655.1 of Candidatus Limiplasma sp. Lineage (GTDB taxonomy): Bacteria > Bacillota > Clostridia > Christensenellales > Aristaeellaceae > CAXXOK01. The sequence continues at coordinate 1,320,775 of OY776489.1, read as the reverse complement.
CGCGCAGCCCGCCGCACCGGAAGGAGGCGACCAGTAACATGGAGAAACAGTTTTTAATTGCCGGTTTCGGCGGCCAGGGCGTGTTGCTCATCGGCCAGCTGATCGCCAAATCCGCGCTGCTGGAAGGCAGCGAGGTCAGCTGGATGCCCAGCTACGGCCCGGAAATGCGCGGCGGCGAAGCCAACTGCGCCGTGGTCGTCAGCGACGAGCCCATCGGCAGCCCGCTGGTGAGCGAACCGCCCATTCTGGTGGCGATGAACAAGCCCAGCCTGCTTAAGTTTATGCCTCGCATGGTCAAGGGCGGCACGCTGCTTTACAACTCCTCGCTGATCGAGGAGGTACCTATGCGCGACGATATTACCGTGCACGCTATCCCCTGCAACCAGATCGCTGCGGAGCTGGGTAACGACCGCGTCGCCAACATGGTCATGCTGGGCGCGGCGCGCAAGGCGACCGGCGTATGCAAAGCCGAGAGCGTACTCACCATTATGCGGGACTGGCTGGGGCAGAAAAAGGCCGCGCTGGTACCCGTAAACGAAGCGGCTATTGCAGCCGGTGAAAAGCTGGTATAACGCAAGGCACGGCGCATCCGGCGGCGTATCTGCCGCCCGGAGATTTCCGCTTATTACCAAAGGCTTGGAGGCAGGCCGTTCTTTCCGCCACATGCGGCAAGGCGGCTCTGTGCCAGGCCTTTTTTCACCGGCAGCACCGGCAGCACCGGCAGCACCGGATACGAATACTGCGCGCCGTTTGTTCCGTCAACGGGGCAAAGCCACAGCGCCGGATGCCGTAAGCGGGCGGCTTGCTAGCCGCGCACCCGTTTTCACCCGCTGCGCCTCCCATCGCGTTTGTCAACACTCCCCGTTACATACTTACCGGAAGGGAGACGCCATGTCGCAGATTACCAAAAAGGCGCTGGAAGCGTCGCTGAAAAAGCTGCTCCTGCAAAAGCCGCTGGAGAAGATCACCGTATCGGATATCGCAGAGGACTGCGGCGTCAACCGCATGACCTTCTATTACCACTTCAAGGATATCTACGATTTGATCGAATGGTCGTTTGCCGAAGCGGCGGACGAGATTATCGAAGGCAAAAAAACCTACCGCACATGGCAGCAGGGCTTTTTGCAGATGTTCGAGGCGGCGCTGGAAAACCGGGCGCTGGTCACCAGCGTGTACCATTCGCTCAACCGCGAGCATATGGAGGAGTACCTCTACCGCATCACGTTCGATTTGCTCATCGGCGTGGTGGAAGAGCGCGCGGCGGGCAAGCGCGTGTGCGAGAGCGATAAAAAGTTTATCGCCGATTTTTACAAGTTCGCTTTCGTCGGGTTGATGCTGGACTGGATTAAAAGCGGCATGAAGGAAGACCCCGCGCAGATCATCGACCGGCTAAGCACGCTGATCCAGGGGGATATTACCAAGGCGCTGGAAAAATACCAGTTTTCAGCAAACCCCGCGCAATGATCAAATTTTAGACAATCGCGCCGCTGTGATGCAAGTTTCATCACGGCGGCGTTTTTGTTTATTGTGCCTTTCCGGCAGAAGGCTACAATAGAACCGAATCCACCAAAACAGGAGGTTTACTATGATGTATTATTCCAGCGGCAATTACGAAGCTTTCGCCCGTCCCGAAAAACCCGCAGGCGTGGACCGCAAATCCGCCTATATTGTCGGTTCCGGGTTAGCCGCGCTTTCGGCAGCGTGCTACCTTGTACGCGACGGCCGCATGAAGGGCGCACATGTGCACATTTTGGAGAAAGACCCCATCCCCGGCGGCGCGTGCGACGGCTACCAGTATAACGGCGTCGGCTATGTCATGCGCGGCGGCCGCGAGATGGACAACCATTTTGAGTGTATGTGGGATTTGTTCCGCTCCATCCCCTCCATCCAAACCGAGGGCGTAAGCGTGCTGGACGAGTATTATTGGCTCAACAAGCACGATCCCAACTCCTCGCTGATGCGCGCCACCGAGAAACGCGGCAAGGATGCGCACACGGACGGCAAGTTCGGCCTTTCGGACAAAGGCGCCATGGAGATTATGCACCTGTTCTTCACGCCGGATGAAGAGCTGTACGATAAAAAGATTACCGAGTATTTCAGCGACGAGGTGCTTACCTCCAATTTCTGGATGTACTGGCGCACCATGTTCGCCTTTGAAAACTGGCACAGCGCGCTGGAGATGAAGCTGTACCTTAAGCGCTTTATCCACCATGTGGGCGGCCTGCCGGACTTTAAAGCCCTGCGCTTTACGCGCTACAACCAGTACGAATCCATGATTCTCCCGATGATCGAGTACTTAAAGGGCTTTGGCGTGCAGTTCCACTACAACACCAAAGTAACGGGCGTGGATTTTGCTATACAGGGCGGGCGCAAGGTCGCCACAAGCATTTCCCTTTTGCGGGAGGACAAGGCGGACAGCATCGCCCTGACGGAGAACGATTTGGTGTTCATCACCAACGGCGGCTGCGTGGAAAACTCCGCCATCGGCGCGCAGGACAAACCCGCCCCCTTCCAAAAGGAGCTGAAACCCGGCGGCGGGTGGGATATGTGGCGCAGCATCGCCGCGCAAAGCCCCGCTTTCGGTCACCCCGATAAATTCTGCCACGATCCCGAGCTGACCAATTGGATGAGCGCAACCGTTACCACGCTGGACGATCGCATTGTGCCCTACATCCAAAACATCTGCAAGCGCGATCCCTTCAGCGGCAAGGTGGTTACCGGCGGCATTGTGACCGTGCAGGATTCCAGCTGGCTCATGAGCTGGACCTTCAACCGCCAGCCCCAGTTCCGCAACCAGCCCAAAAACCAGCTGGTCGGCTGGGTGTACGGCTTGTTCAGCGACAGGCCGGGCGACTACATTCAAAAGCCGATGCGCGATTGCACCGGCAAGGAAATTTGCATGGAGTGGCTCTACCATCTGGGCGTGCCGGAAAGCGACATCGCGGATTTAGCGGAAAACAGCGCCAACACCGTACCTGTGATGATGCCCTATATTACCGCCTTCTTCATGCCCCGCGCCGCGGGCGACCGCCCCGCCGTAGTGCCGGAGGGCAGCGTGAACTTCGCCTTCCTCGGCCAGTTCGCCGAAACCAAGCGGGACACCATTTTTACCACCGAGTACTCCATCCGTACCGGCATGGAGGCCGTATACACCCTGCTTGGCATCGACCGGGGTGTGCCGGAGGTGTGGGGCAGCGTATACGATGTGCGCGATCTGCTCAATGCCTCCATACAGCTGCGGGACGGCCGCAAACTGACCGACATGCACATGAGCCCGGTGCAGAAGCTGGCACTAAAGAGCGTGCTCAAGCGCGTGCGCAACACGGATATCGAAGCCCTACTCAAAGACCATCATGTGATCTAATTCCTACCAAGGGTTTCACCCTTGGAACCCGACAAGGGCACTGCCCTTGACCCGCCAAGGGTTTCACCCTTGGAACCTGACAAGGGCACTGCCCTTGACCCGGTTTATCCGCGTTTCACGCGGATAATGGGGTAGGCAAGAGTGGCTTTACAATATCCGTTGGCTTGGCCGGATGGAGAGGATAACGAGGATGCGGATGCATTTATCCATACGGCAACACCCCACCCCAGCTTGCTCAAAAGGGTTTAGATGCTAGGAAACAAAGATGGCAAAGGGATGAGCTTACTCGTGCGTAAGTGATTCCCCTTGCCATTCTGAAGTTGACAACGCAGATGAGCCCTTTTCAGCAAGCTGTGATTCCCCTTGCCATTCTGAAGTTGATACCGCAGATGGGTCTTTTTCAGCAAGCTGCCCTTGACCCGGTTTATCCGCGTTTCACGCGGATAATGGGGTAGGCAATGGTATATTAACAATATTGATTGGCTTGGCCGGATGGAAAGGGCAAAAGGGCTGTGTGTTTTTTTTTCCATACGAAAAGCACCAACCCCAGCTTGCTTAAAAAGGCACAGATGCTAGGAAACAAGGGAGGCAAGAGGATGAGCTTTCCCATACGGCAACACCCAACCCCAGCTTGCTCAAAAAGGCGCAGATGCTAGGAAACAAAGATGGCAAAGGGATGAGCTTACTCGTGCGTAAGTGATTCCCTTTGCCATTCTGAAGTTGACAACGCAGATGAGCCCTTTTCAGTAAGCTGTGATTCCCCTTGCCATTCTGAAGTTGACACCGCAGATGGGTCTTTTTCAGCAAGCTGCCTCAGCGAGCTGCTAATGCTTCTTTCCCCAGCAGATATGCCCCAACTAACCCGCTGATGGGGAATAACGCCGGCGGTACGATGATGGAATCGATGTTGTTTTCCGTTACGGGCAGGTAGCCGCCCAGCAGCTTGACCACGCGCTCGCGAATCATGGGGTAGAGCGTTTTACGGCCCATCACGCCGCCGCCCAGAATAATCTTCTGCGGGCTTAAAATCATGAGCAGGTTTACACACATCTGCGCCAGATAATCGGCTTCGATGGAAAACACAGGCGCGTCGTCCGGCAGGGTACGCGCGTCGCAGCCGCTGCGCTTGCCCAGCGCGGGGCCCGCCGCAAGCCCTTCCAGACAGCCGTTATGGTAGGGGCAAACGCCTTCAGGAATGGGGTCGTCCTTGTGGGGGCGCAGCAACATATGCCCCAGCTCCGGATGCATCAACCCGTGCACCAGCTTACCGCCGGAGAGCACCCCGCCGCCTACGCCCGTGCCTACGGTAATGTACACCGCATCGCTCACGCCGCGCGCCGCGCCTTGCGCCGCCTCCGCCAGCACCGCCGCGTTTACGTCCGTATCAATCGCGCTGGGAATGTCCATGCCCTCGGTCAGTACCGACAGCAGGGGATAATCCCGCCAGGCCAGCTTGGGCGTGGTGGTAATCGCGCCGTAGTTGGGCGCGGAAGGGTCCAGCTGTACGGGGCCAAACGTGCCCACGCCCAGCGCATCCACCTGATGACGCAGCAAAAAATCGTGCATCTTGGGTACGGTCTCTTCCGGGGTTAAGGTAGGATACGTTTCCTGTGCCAGCGAATTACCGTTTTCGTCGTATACACCCAGCACCATTTTGGTTCCGCCCGCTTCCAGCGCACCAATCTTCCGCATGAAAAGCCACCCTCTGTTTCGTTTATTTACGCTCCATTATAGCAGAACCTTCGCCGCTCTACAACCGTCCCCGCCCCATAACCTCCGCTTGACGTACACAGCCGAATTGCGTACAATAAAACTACCTTGATCGTTATACCCCGCCGGCGCACAGCCGCGGCAGGCAGCAGCCCCGCCGCGTACGGGCGCGCCGGTTCCTTTGCCGCGGGCCGTCGGGTCACGGTTGTTTCCTGTACATGGATTGATTTTTTTACTGGAGGGCGGACATGTCCTTTTCATCGGATACCAAGGAGGAGCTTTGCCGCGTCCCCTGCGATAAGCCCTGCTGCCGCCTTGCGGAGCTGGGCGCGCTGTATATGACGCTGGGCGCCATATCGCTGCTGGGGCAAAGCAAGCTGAGCGTGCAGTTTACCGTGGAAAGCCCCGCCATTGCGCGGCGCGTTTTTGTACTGCTGCAAAAAGAACTGCAAATTGTGGCGCAGCTGCATTACGTAACCTACGCGCGTTTTGGCGGACGCCGCAAGTGCGTGCTCACCGTCGGCCCCAGGCAGGCCCCCGCTTTGCTTACGCAGCTGGGCATGATGGAAACGGGGGAGGACGGAGCGCCCGCGCTGCGCGCCACCACGCCGCGCATCCGCCTGAACCGGGATTGCTGCCGCCGCTCGTTTCTGCGCGGCGCGCTGTTGGGCTGCGGCACGCTTTCAAGCCCCGAGCACGCCTACCATTTGGAGTTTACCGTCAAGGATGAAACCTTGCGCCTTTCCGTAGCCAAATGTCTGCAAAGCATCGGCATTCCGGTAAAATACACCACGCGCAAAGATATACCCGCCATCTACTGCAAGCGAAGCGACCAGATTGCCGATATCCTTACGGCCGTCGGCGCGCACAATGCGGTAACCCGGCTGGAATCCCTGCGCGTGCAGCGGCAGGTGCTGGCGACGGTGAACCGCGCCATGAACTGCGATAGCGCCAACCTGCGCAAGCAGATGCAAGCCAGTCAGGAGCAGCTTACGCTGATCACCCGGCTCATGGAAACCGACCGTTTCGCCGCCATGCCCCCCGCCCTGCAGCAAATCGCCCGCGCGCGCCTGCAAGCCCCCGATTTGACGCTGGAGGAGCTGGGCCAGACCCTTTCGCCGCCCATCGGCAAAAGCGGCGTAAACCACCGCATGCGCAGACTATTGCAATTCGCCCGGGAGGAGCTGCCCGCGCCGCCCCCCGCCAAAACCCCCACCTAAAACACCCTGCTTCCCATCACCGGTGCGTTTGCGCCGCCAACTGGAGGATTCCGATATGATCAGAACCGAACTGGACCTGCAACCTTTGATGCCCTTTACCCGCGCCACCGCCGCAGAGCTGGCCGCTACCGCCAGCCGCTACCAAAGCCGCCTTACGCTGGAATGCGAAGGGCTGGTGCTGAACATGAAAAGTATGCTAGGGCTTTTGTCGCAGGCAAAGCTGCCCGGCGGGCACGCCACGCTGGTCGCCGACGGTACAGACGAACTGGCCGCCACCACCGCGCTGACAGAGGCCATCCAAACGCAAGGCGCGTAAACGCGCCTGCAAACCGCAGTTTCACCCGCAGTAAAATCAGGCCTGCGGCTTGGTTTTTCGCGGGCTTTTTTGTACCCTTTTGGGTGTATGTTAATTGCAAAGTATCCTCGTAAGCGAGGCTGGATTTTATAAGCCCGGCAGCCAACCAAACACAACAAAAACGAGCGGAGACGTTTCCATTCCCCGAAACGTCCCCGCTCGCATCTTGTTTCATTGCCGTTTCTCCCCGACAGATTTTTACTGCGCCACGCAGCCGCGCTTTGTTAGGGCTGCGGGGTCAGCACAATATAGCACAGCTCCGTACCGCCAAGCGGCACGCGCACCCCGCCGGGTACGCTCTCCACCGTAAGCGCCCGCTCTTCCTGCGGGTGTTCAAAGGCGCGTATCACCGCCCGCGCGTTGGGCAGTCCTTCCACCACCACGGAGGCATCCGCCTTCTTTTCGTTGGCGCAGGCCAACAGCACGCCGTTCTCCAAATCGAACCGTTTTACAATCAGCCCCTCCTGCTGCGGTACCCCGCATAGGCCCACTGTATCCCGGAAGGTTCCATGGCCGTATTGCGTCAGCCACGCCTTGCGGATGGCAATCACCCGCTTGAGCCGTTCCAGCTGCTGCGCATCCCAGCGGAAGGTATTGTCCTCCTCCAAATCGTACACCCAGAAATACGAGCCGACGCAGAACGCACGGTATAACAGAAACGTGCTCTTGCGCGCGATGTGTGCCGGGCGCATGGCGCTGTGGGAGGCGGGGCACATCATGTCCACCAGTATATCATCCGGGAATGTGTACTTGTATAGTTCGGGGTATGCGCCGTTGAAGAACATGGTAGAAATAAGCTGCCCGGATGCGCCGCGGGCGTGAATATCGCTTGCGCCTTCAAACAAAAGCGCCATGCCCTCCGCCGGGTACTGGGCGCGCATTTGGGAAAGCATCGCTTCGTACCCCTGGTTCCATCCACCCCGGTTTTTACCGTGTGTGTGGGTTTCGTTGTAGCACAGCAGCCCCTTCGCCATCCCCAGCTGATCCAGATACATACTGTCCGCGCCGATAGTCGTCGTCAGGTAATCGACGGTATGCGCCATCCTGCCTTGCCACGCCGCGGCGCCTGTGCACATGCAGGCAAAGTTGAGGTTGCCCGCGCCGTATTTTTCTATTTCAAGGGTACCGTCCGCATGGGCAGCCGCGCCGTTTTCGTACAGCTCGCGAAGCTCTTCGTACTTGGTGTTGCAAAGGCGCGCGTTAATGTAAAACGCCACATGCCCGCCGCGGTCGCGCACATTTTGCAGCGCATCCTTCAGCTCCTGCTCGGTTCCCAGCTCCGGGTCGGGCGTGTAGCAGGGGAAGCCATCGTCAAACCCATCCTGATTCCACCCGGACAGCAGCAGGTGGTTCATGCCGAAGCTTTCCGCCATATCGTACAGCGCGGGAATGTCTGCAAAGCGGTGCACGATAAACCCGCGCTGGTACTTAAAATCGTAATGCGCCACCAGCCCCGGGCTTGTCAAATACCAATCCGGCCTGTGGCGGCGTTCCAACACGGGTTTGGGCACCGATTCGCGCCACGCGCGGTAATCGTCCGCGCCCTTGTGCCAATCCCCTTCGCTGAGCATCAGCACGCATTCCTCGCTTTCCCACTGCCCCTTGCCAAGGCAGGGGAAATGCGCGATGGCAAGGGAAACGCCGGGGCGCTCCACGCCGTAGGTAGCCGCCCGCAGCGCTTTGAGCTGTAAGCCGTCGTTACGGCAGGTGAGGTATACGCTCATGTCCAGCGCCGGGTTGGAAAGCACGGCGTACAGCATGGAGCAGGGGCCGGAGTACCTGCACTCCCGCTCATAGCAGCCCGTATCTTCATTATATTGGCCAAACGGCCCGCCCAGCGTAAATTCGTATTGGTATTCCTGCCACTTCCAGGAGATCACGGAGGGTTTGCGCGACAGGGTTTCGGTCGGGTTTTGGCACCGGTCGCCCGAATGGATGGGCATGTACAGCGTATCGCCCGTCCAGTCGTCCGACAGCCAAATCCCATGCAAGTAGGGGAAATACGCTTTATCCACCGTAGCGTCAAGCCCGCTGTTCAGCGTGAGGCGCCAATGTATCTTTTCATCCCCTGCCAAAAGCCACAGCGACCATACGGCTTTGATCTCCACACGTTCCCCGGTTTGCATATCCACCAGTGCGGGGCAGGCAACCACTGCGCGGCTTTCCGTCTCCTCCCGCTGGAGGGTGATGCCGGGCGCAAGCGTCTCGTCGCGCAGCATTTCCATGTATTTGGCGGGGCGCAGCGTGCGCCCGTCCGACAGCTGCACCTTGAGCGGCGACGCTTCTGGGGCGAGGTTGTTCTTGAGTATGTTTTCCTTCCTGCTTTCCAGCACCAGTTCCAGCGGTTCGCCGCTGAGCGCGTCCAGCACAACGGAAACCATGCCGTTGGTCAGGTGCAGCCTTGAATGATACATTCCATAGCCTCCCAGTTATTTTTACTTTGTTTTTGAGCGATACGTATTGTTGTAACCCTACTGTAAGCCCAAAGCGCCGGAAGGTCAACCTATTTGTTGGCATCGCGGAAAATTTAACGTTTCCGGTTTTTATTCGCCAGCCTGCGCCGCCGCGCACACGCGCACAGCTGTGCGGTGTTCGTATTGCGAAACCGACACAAAAACGGTATGATAGAACAAGCTCTTTTACAAGGAGGCCCCGCCGGATGATACTGCACAACTCCCACCAGTCCGCATATCGCGATCCCATTGGCCCTGTTACACCGGGCAGCACCCTACGGCTACGTTTTCAAAATGACGAAGGGGACGCCGTAACCCTGCGCACATGGGATGGGGCGGAAAAACAGATTCCCATGACCCCGCTGGGCGGCGGCCTGTTTGAGGCCAGCATAACCGTGCCGGAAACGCCTATGCTGTTTTGGTACGATTTTATCGTATCCCTGCCGGAGGGCGAAATACGCTACGGCAACGCGGCGGACGAGCTGGGCGGCGAGGGTACGCAAATGTACGGCGCGCCGCGCAGCTATCAGGTAACGGTGTACGACCCGGCTTATACCACGCCGGAATACCTGCGCACCGGGGTGATTTACCAAATCTTCCCCGACCGTTTTGCCCGCAGCGGCGCGTATACGGCAGCGCAGCAAAAGGCAATCGCGCAGGCACACCCGGAGGCAACCTTCCACCCCGCGTGGAACGAGCCGCCTACGCTGGATATCGACCCAGAAAACGGCGATAACCGCGCGCTGGATTTTTTCGGCGGCACGCTGCGCGGCATTACGGAAAAACTGGATATACTCAGCGCCATGGGCGTTACGGTGCTGTATATAAACCCCATCGTGCAGGCGCGCACCAACCACCGCTACGACACCGGGGACTATAAGACCGTCGATCCCATTTTGGGTACCCGCGAGGATTTTTGCGCGCTTACGAAAGCCGCGGATGCGCGCGGCATGAAGGTACTTTGCGACGGGGTATTCAGCCATACGGGCGCGGACAGCGTATACTTTAACCGCTTTGGCCGCTACCCGGATGTGGGCGCGTACCAGAGCAAGGAATCGCCTTATTTTGCGTGGTACCGCTTTGATGAATTCCCTGACCGCTACAACACATGGTGGGGCTTTTACACCCTGCCCGCCGTGGAAAAAAACAACCCGGACTACCACCGGTTTCTGCTCAACGGCCGCAACGGCGTTTTGCCCCTGTGGATGAAGCGCGGCGCCTGCGGCTGGCGGCTGGACGTGGCGGACGAGCTGCCCATGGACTTATTGCAGGAAATGCGCACTGCCGTGAAAAAGCAGAACCCGCAGGGCACGCTGCTGGGCGAAGTATGGGAGGACGCCAGCAACAAAGTGGCCTACGGCATCCCCCGCTCCTATTGCCTGGGCGATACGCTGGATAGCGTGATGAACTATCCCCTCCGCCGCGTAGTGATTGACTTTTTTACCGGCAGCGCAACGGCGCACGATGTGGCGCGGCTGGTGCTGCACCAGCGGGAAGTATACCCCGCACCGTTTTGGTATTCGCTGATGAACCTGCTGGGCAGCCACGACCGCGTGCGCGCCCTTAACGCCTTTGCCGGGTACGATCAGGATGGCATTATCCAAATGCCGCGAGAAGCTGCGCAAAAGATCCGCCTGCGCCCCGGCCAACTGGCGCTTGCCAAAGAGCGCTATCTAGAGGCGCTGCGCCTGCTATGCGCCCTGCCCGGCGCGCCCACCGTGTACTACGGAGACGAGCTGGGCATGCAGGGCATGGCCGACCCGTGGAACCGCGCGCCTATGGACTGGGAGGGCGGCGATACGGCGCTCAAGGCCCGTGTGAGCGAGGTGCTCACCCACCGCCGCACCCATAAGTTGCTGCAAACCGGCTATTTAGACATCAAGGCGCTGGATAACGATACGCTCGCCATCCGCCGCTACGCCGTAGACGGGCAGGATGCCTTTGGCGACAGCCTCACCGCGCCGGACGAACGTATCCTCATCACCCGCAACCTGACCGCGCAGGGCTGATGCGCCCGCCGCTGACCCTCCACCCGACGCAAGCAAACGAAAGGCAGCCGAACAAGCCATGTATTTTACATCCCTGAGGCTTATGCACTTCCGCAATTACGCCTCGCTGCGCCTAACGCCCAACCAGGGCACCACCGTGCTCTACGGGGCCAATGGCTCGGGCAAAACCAACCTTTTGGAGGCCATGCACCTGCTATCCATCGGACGCAGCCACCGCACCGCCGCCGACCGGGAGATGATTGCCGAAGGCGAAAACGTAGCCTTTGTGCAGGGCGAAACCCACCGGCTGGACGGCCGCCACGAGCTGGAAGTGCGCCTGTACCCGCTGACCAAGCCGCAAAAACGCGTGCTGCTTTTTGGCAAGCCCGCCCAGCGTATCGCCGATATGATGGGGCACGCCACCACCGTTATGTTCGGGCCGGAGGATTTGCGCATCGTGCGGGACGGCCCCGCCGCGCGCCGCCGGTTTATTGATATGCAATTAAGCCAGATTCGCCCCAGCTACGTCAAAGCCCTGCGCAACTACCTGAGCACGCTGGAAAGCCGCAACGCTTTGCTAAAAGCCCAGCGCCAAAACCCGACCGACGATTTTGATACCCAGCTGGACGCGTGGGACGAGCAGCTGGCCGGTGCGGCTGTTTATTTAGTAGAGCCGCGCCGCTGGTTTTTAACCGAGCTGGCGGAAAACGCCGCCGCCCAGTACGCCGCCATTGCCGAAGACCCGCAGGAAACCTTTGAGCTGCGCTACGTAGGGCCGCTGGCGACCACCGACACCCCCTATAAGCAGATGCTGGCAGGGCTCAAGCGCACCCGCGCCGAGGATAAAACCCGCTTGTACACCACCTTTGGCCCCCACCGGGACGATCTGGCCATGCTGCTGTGCGGCAAGGAGCTGCGCGCCTTTGGCAGTCAGGGGCAGCTGCGCACCGCTGTGCTAAGCATGAAGCTGGGGGAAATTGCCCTGATTGAAAACGAAATGGGCGAAACGCCCGCGCTGCTGTTGGACGACGTATTCAGCGAGCTGGATGCGCGCCGCCGCAACGCCCTTTTGCAAAGCGCAAAAGGCGTGCAAACCTTCCTCACCTGCACAGACAAGGCCGACGCCGCGGGCGCGCATGCCGATGCGTTTTACCGCGTCAGCGTGGACGACGAGGGGCACGCGAGTTTGAAGGAAGGGTAAATAGCAATCATTTTAGGTAACTACAATACCACCGGCTGCCCGTGAAGCGAAAATACCCGGGCAGCCGGTGGTTTATACTATTCTTTTTACACTACGGTAATATAGTCGGAGGGCAATGGTTTTCTTTATTTTAGTTTATCGCCCCATCCAGCGCCGATGCGATATTCTCCCGCACCACCAGATCGGCATACCGGTCGTAGGGGGTGGGGTCGCGGTTGAGCAGCGCCAGCTTCGCGTTTGCCCCGCGGTATTGCAACAACCCCGCTGCCGGGTACACCGTCAGGGATGTACCGCCCACGATGAGCAAATCGCAGCGCGATACGGCGCGGATGGCCGCCTCCATCACGGTATCATCAAGCATTTCGCCGTAAAACACAATATCCGGCCGCAGCATACCGCCGCATTGACAATGCGGCGTGCCCTTTTGCGCAAGCACGGCGGGAAGCCCGTAGGTTTTACCGCAGCACAGGCACGAGTTGCGCAGCACACTGCCGTGCAGCTCGTACACGTTTTGGCTGCCCGCCGCCTGGTGCAGCCCGTCGATGTTCTGGGTCAGCACGGCTTTCAGCTTGCCCTGCGCCTCCAGCCGCGCCAGCGCGCTATGCCCCGCGTTGGGCTTGGCGTCGGGGTAGAGCATCACCGCTTTGTAGAACTGCCAGAACGCATCGGGCTGGCTGCGAAAAAACCCGATGGAAAGCATCTCCTCATACGTTTTGCCCTGCGCGCGGTTATACAGCCCGTGCGCACTGCGAAAATCCGGTATGCCGCTTTCCGTGCTCATGCCCGCGCCACCGAAAAATACGATGTTCTCGCTTTGCTCTATCTGCTTGCGTAATGCTGCAACCTCCGGGGATACTGCCATAGCAATGCCTGCTTTCCGCCTGTTTTTGCGCCGCCGTCTCCGGCGGGCGTATACCATGCACTTCGACAGAAAAGCCGCCATCCCTGTTGCACTAGCCACTTTACGGCATACGAAAAGCCGGGTACTTTGCCCCAAGCAAACGCATTTCAAAGATGGGGTAAGAGCTGAAAGCCCTTGTCCGGTTGCAAACGTGAACCCCTTGGCGGGGATTGAGGCGGAACCCTAAAGCCTTCTGGCTCAACACATCGCGTAAGCAAATGAAAAGCCGCCATCCCTGTTGCACCAGCCACTTTACGGCATACGAAAAGCCGGGTACTTTACCCCAAGCAAACGTATTTCAAAGAGGGGGCAAGCGCTGAAAGCCCTTGTCCGGTTGCAAAAGTGAACCCCTTGGCGGGGATTGAGGCGGAACAGTGCTTGATAAAGCGACTAAATATGGAAAAGAACACAGAAAGCCATATACGGGTGCAAAACAGGTTTCCTGTTCTTGCCGAAAGAATGGCGGTTGTCCCTTTTGCGAGGGTAATCGAACTTATAAAAGGTTGCAAAGTGCCGTCGAGAAGAAAATTACAGAATATGGGGTGATGTAGCATGACTAATGAGCAGGCTTGTAACTTTGCTATTGGTATTGTTTAGCTTGATGGTATAAAGCCATCAGATGAGCTATTAGAACTGGTGGAACAGCAAAAACGTGGCGAAATCACTAACGACGATATCCGCAGGGAGCATATGCGTAAATATACCGGTGGATAAAATGATTTATTTGAAAAAGGCGTGGATTGGACTCAATCCACGCCTTTTTACTAACTATCTGATTATTATCACACAATAAGAAAGGTTGAGAATTAAACACGTTGACATTGTTCGACCTGTAGAATATAATTGTATCTATAAATTGCCATTGAAAGGTAGGGTTATATGAAGTATATGACAGCTAGCCAAGCAGCACAAAAATGGAATATATCTCAACGTCGAGTTCAAATATTATGTGCTCAAGACCGAATCAATGGAGTTTTTAAATTAGGTGATGCTTGGGCGATTCCAGAAGATGCCCCTAAACCAAGAGATAATAGAGTAAAAAACATTTCTAATGATAAAGCAATTTTAAAAATAGATATCATTAATTGATACTTAAATTAGTATTCAGCAAAAAACAGGAGGAAAATATGCAAAAAACAATGATAGATCTTTTTGCTGGGTGTGGTGGTTTAAGCATGGGGCTAGAACAGGCGGGATTTAAAACAATATGTGCAAATGAGATAAATACAATATGTGCAAATACATATAAATTTAACATAGATATCGATGAAAATAATGTTTATGTTTGTGATATTGATGATTTGTTAAAGGACGTAGAAGTACAAAATATATCCTTTGGTGAAATAGATTTAATATCTGGGGGACCTCCATGCCAAGGGTTCTCGATGGCTAATCGACAAAGAATAATAGATGACCCAAGGAATGTTCTTTACAAGTCATATCTAAAATTTTTAAAAATTGTAAATCCTAAATTTTTCATTATGGAAAATGTTAAGGGAATGGCAAACAAAATAGAAGAAATTTTTGATGATTTTCACCAGATATTAGGTGATGAATATAACATATCATATAGAGTGCTGAATGCTAAAGATTATGGTATTCCTCAAAACAGGGAAAGGTTATTTTTAATTGGTAATCGCATAGGAATAAATTCTGATGAAATTTTTAAAAATATTGAAAATAGACAGTACCCTAGCTATGTGCTTAAAGATGCAATAGAAGACTTACCCCCATTAGGTGTAAATAAGTTTAAGAATAGGTCGTCTATAGAAAATGATGTTGTAGGATACACCCAAAGAATCTACGATTATCCCAAAAGTGACTTCTATAAATATATAAACAATGGGAAACATATCACTACTGTTTATAACCATAAAAACAGATATAATAACGAGAGAGATATTACTATATATACACTCTTACCACAAGGAGCCAATTCTTTACATGAAAGTATAGCTGATATTATGCCTTATAAATCAAGAAATCATATCTTTAAAGATAAGTATTTTAAGTTAAGAATGGCTGATGTTTGCAAAACAATAACTTCTCACATGAAGTTTGATTGTAATATGTATATTCATCCAACACAGCCTCGTGGCCTTTCTGCAAGAGAAGCCGCTAGAGTTCAGACTTTTCCTGATGATTTTGTATTTACTGGACCACAAAATAGTTGGTATTTACAAATTGGCAATGCAGTGCCGGTAAAACTGGCGAAAGTTTTAGGTGAGGAGATTATAAAATGGTTATAAAGCATTTAGAATTGTTTGCTGGTATAGGAGGGTTTAGGCAAGCGATAGAAATATTGTGTAAAGATTTTGATATGCAATCTGAAAATGTAGCGTTTTCAGAAATTGATGGTTATGCGACTAAAACTTATAAAGCAAATTTTGAAACTCAAAATGAAATTGAAATGGGAGACATTGTTTCTTTTGTGCAAAATGAAGCAAATGTACGAGATTTAAGAGATTTTGACATATTAACTGGTGGCTTTCCTTGTCAGTCGTTTAGTATGATGGGAAAACAAAAAGGTTTTAAGGATATGAGAGGTAATGTTTTCTTTCAAATTCTTGAAATAATAAAAATTAAAAAGCCTAGATATATTCTTTTAGAAAATGTAAAAAATATTACCACCCACAATAAGGGGGAAACATTAAAAGTAATTTTACAATCCCTAAAAGATGCTGGATACCTTTATGTGTATTATGATGTATTTAATACAAAAGAATTTGCTTTAGCGCAAACAAGAAACAGGGTGTACATTTTTGCCAGTAGAAAAAAAATGTCTAACGATTTCAAATTCGATTCAGCTAGTGTAATTACATCTTTTAATAATGTTTTAAAAAACACCTCAGTAGTAAAGCATCATGCTACATATGAAATTCTAGATAAAAAGGCCGACCAAAAATATTATTTGTCTGAAATAATCAAGCCAACTATTTTAGCGGACGGCTCTAAAAACTTTAAATCAAAATCTACAATCGACCAATTAATTGCTAGACCCCTTACTGCTACAATGGCGAAAATGCACAGAGCCTGTCAAGATAATTACTTTAGTGATGATTTTATAAATTGTGATGATAAAAAAATATATTCTCAAAAAGAATTTTCAAAAGAAGAACTGGCAAAAAAGAAAATCAGAAGATTAACGCCTAAAGAAGCTTTTTTACTTCAAGGGTTTAATGCTGAATTCTTTGGAAACGCTCGTGAAGCAGATGTGAGTGATTCACAATTATATAAGCAAGCAGGTAATGCCGTAAGCGTAAATACTGTTTATGCTATTTTATATTACTTAATTATTAAAATTGGGATATTGGAGGAATAAACTATATGTTTTTTGAATTGCATGCTGAAAAAAAGCTTGGATATAAAAAATTATCTGCTGCTGATTTAGGAACGTCACCAACATCTCATCAAACACATATTGGTTTGTCGGAATATGTGTTGAAATTTTTACCCAATAGGGACGCTGTAAGCGAAGACTCCATTTTTATTTATGAGGATAAATTTGAATATATAGATGCGTATTTTGATAGAATTGAAAATCCAGATGGTACATTTAGAAGCCCTAAAATTAAAATAGGTGAACGAGGATGTATTTCCATTGTTTCAACTATTAGAGGAATTGTGAGATCGTCGACTGACGCCACTTCATGGTATCTCGTATGGTTTGGACTTAAAAATGATAAAATAGTTTTCTTTTTATTTAATAACAATTCTACAGATTATAATCAATTTACAAAGTTTGGACTGAGTTTAGATGGAACAGGAACTAAATCAATCGATGGCAGTAATGCAACTTACTCTCAGCTAATAACTTACATTGAGCAAAAAATCAATAGCAATGGTGAGGAAATATTAAAAGAATTAGAAATAATAACACAAACTGATAATATCACACCTAATAAAAAATTTAGGGCATATGATATCCAGAAGGCAAATGAAGTTAACGAAAGAGTAGGTAGAGATGGTGAAGCGTTTGTTGCCGCACACTTTGAAAAATTAGTTAAATCTGGTCAATTAATATCCTATACTTGGTATAACCAAGACAAAGAAAGTGGCTATCCTTACGATTTTTCAATCCAAGATAATAGTAACAACGTTATATATTTAGATGTAAAGACAACGAGTTATGATTTTGAGCAGAAGATGATATTTAGTAGTCAAGAAATCGACTATATCGCGACAACGCAAAATCCCTATTGTATTTATAGAGTATATAAGAATAATGCGGAAGCATATTCTATGCGTATATGTGATGATTGTAGTAGTTTGTCTATTAATATTAACCAGCGCACTAAAATATATTCTGAAAAATTAAGAGAATTACAAGTAGGATTTCGGGGAGCTAAATTGGCGATTGCACCAACCCTTACTGCTCTAAACTTTAGACAAGAGATATCAATTTAGATGTAAAAATTCAAGGGAATACACAATGTGTAGTAGACATTAAAACTAATTATAATAGTACTAAAAGTAGATGATTGAAATTCACTTTCAAACAGAGTAAGTAAGGTTATTAATAGTAATGCAGAACCGTATTATTATAGAATTGTTGGCAGCGATATCAACGTTAATTCAAGATAAATGTGGTGATTTTTTAACGATATTTTCAACCTCGTGATGTAATGAATGTATTGTGTTAGCGGAACAATACATTGATGCTTTATATACATATATTAGATATTTTCTCTTTGCTATTTGAGTACATTTTGAGTATAAAAACTTTGACAAAAGGAAAATATGGACACCAAAACACAAATTAACAATCTTAATGCACGGGAAAACAACACAAAAATCTCAAGACAAAGTCTTGTGAGAAGAGGCGGAACCCTAAAGCCTTCTGGCTCAATACATCACATAAGCAAATGAAAAGCCGCCATCCCTGTTGCCCCGGCCACTTTACGGCATACGAAAAGCCGGGTGCTTTGCCCCAAGCAAACGTATTTCAAAGAGGGGGCAAGCGCTGAAAGCCCTTGTCCGGTTGCAAAAGTGAACCCCTTGGCGGGGATTGAGGCGGAACCCTAAAGCCTTCTGGCTCAATACATCGCGTAAGCAAATGAAAAACCGCCATCCCTGTTGCCCCGGCCACTTTACGGCATACGAAAGGCCGGGTACTTTGCCCCAAGCAAACGCATTTCAAAGAGGGGGCAAGCGCTGAAAGCCCTTGTCCGGTTGTAAAAGTGAACCCCTTGGCGGGGATTGAGGTGGAACTCCAGAGCCTTCTGGCTCAACACATCGCGTAAGCAAATGAAAAGCCGCCATCCCTGTTGCACCAGCCACTTTACGGCATACGAAAAGCCGGGTACTTTACCCCAAGCAAACGTATTTCAAAGATGGGGTAAGAGCTGAAAGCCCTTGTCCGGTTGCAAACGTGAACCCCTTGGCGGGGATTGAGGCGGAACTCCAAAGCCTTATGGCTCAACACATCGCGTAAGCAAATGAAAAACCGCCAAACCAGAAGGAGAGCACCCATCGTGCTCCCTCCGGGATTTTAACAAACAAAATCCGTGCGCTCTGCACGGTCCGCTCAATACAAAGCAGCTGCAGCTTGCTTAAAAAGTCTGAGATGCCATCCCGATGCAGACACCGCAGATTAGGCTTTTGGGGCAGGCTAAAGCCGGGGGAAATTCCCCCGGCTTTTTTATCGCTTATAGCCACTTTTTTATTTCGTGTATACCTTCGGGTCGAGCACGCCCACCATCGGCAGGTTGCGGTATTTTTCGTCATAATCCAGCCCGTAGCCCACCACGAAAGCATCAGGAATCTGGAAGCAGGAATAATCCACGCTCAGGGGCACGGTGCGGCGGGTGGGTTTATCCAGCAGGGTTACCAGCCGCAGGCTGCTCGCACCGCGATTGGTCAGCGTGCGTTTGAGGTAGGAAAGCGTCATGCCGCTATCCACAATGTCCTCTACCACAAGCACGTCCCGGCCGAGGATGGGGCGATCCAAATCCTTAATCATGCGCACTTCGCCGCTGGACACGGTGCTGGCGCCATAGCTGGAAATGGCCATAAATTCAATTTCGATCGGCAGATCGATCGCGCGGATCAAATCAGTAAAAAACACGCTGGCGCCTTTGAGAATGCACACCATCAGCGGCTCCTTGCCCTGATAATCGTGCGTAATACGCGCGCCCATCTTGGCGACGGCTTCTTTTAGCTCTTCCTCGGTATACAGCACGGAGGACAAATCCTGTAACAATGGCGAATCCTGTTTCATCCCGGCTCACTCCTTTATATTGGTGAAATGATGATTTTTTAAACCGTTCCGGGCGCGTGCCACGGAGGCGGTGGGGATACGCTAAGCCAAGCAGCGGGTTCCCGCGTCAGGCGCGTTTCTTCCGCCGCGCCAACGCCCAAGGCCCATAGCACCCGGTTTTCCACACACAATAGCGGCACCCGGGCACGAAAAGGCAAATCGATCTTTTGATCGGTAAAGTACCGGCGCAGGGGTTTGCTGCCCGGCGCGCCGAAGGGGTGCATCACATCGCCGGGGCGCGCGGTGCGCAGCGTCGCCTTTTGCAGCAGTGCAAGGGGCACCGCCACGCGGCAAACGCCGTCCGGAGCTTCGCTGTTTTCCGGCAGCGCATACGAAACGGTGATTTTATACCCATCAAAGGCGATGCATCCTTTATCCGGCAGCGGCTGAACAGCTTCCGGCAGATCCACCGGGGTTAGCGGCGCTCCATCCGCCATGCGCACCAAATGGATAAAACGCCCTGTGCCCACTGCACGCAGGCCGTGCGGCAAATTCATGTCCGTACCCGGCGGCGCGTGCAAAAGCGACAATAGCGCAAGCGAATCCTCGGCTGACAGCGCCTTCTCTTCCGGCGTAGTCTGCGCATCCACAGCCAGCACCGTTTCCATGCCGCGCTGCGCAAAGGCACGCAACACACGCAGGGCAACAGCATCCGGCAAGGCGGCAAGCTGCGCCTTGCGCAGGCAGTAATACGGCGGCGTATCTAAAAGTGCTGCGGCAAGCGCCGTTTCGGCCTGCGCCGCCAAAGCGTCCTCATCCATTGCCAATAGGTGCGCACTCTGCGCCATGTGCGCAAGGGTTTGCGGGTTCTCCGCCGTAAGCATGGGCAGCGCCGTAAGGCGCAGACGGTTGCGCTGGCAACAGGGCTGTGCGTTGCTTTCGTCCGTGCAATAGGGCTGATCGCCCAGCGCTTCCAGAATCGCGGTTTTCGGCACATCCAGCAGGGGGCGCACCAGCAGCACACCCTCGCGCCATGTACAGGGGCGCATGCCGGCCAAGCCCCGCGCGCCGCTGCCGCGCAGCAAATGCGCCAGCACTGTCTCCGCCTGATCATCCTGATGGTGAGCCAGCAGCAACGCATCGGCTTTGCCTTCCCGCGCGCGGTGCAGCAATAGCGCATAGCGCGCCGCGCGGGCCCGGGCTTCTACGCCCGCGTCGCGCATGTCTCCGGCAAGCGCCGCGTGATCACATGTGAAGGGTACGCCAAGCGAGCGGCAAAGCGCCTCGCAAAACCCCGCGTCCCACAGGGAGGTTTCCCCCCGCAGGCCATGTTCCACATGCGCGGCGCGCACCGCAAAGCCGTGCCGCTTTGCCAGCGTGTGCATTGCCAGCAGCAGCGCCACCGAATCCGCACCGCCGCTGAGCGCGACCAAAAACGTCGCATTCCCATGCAGCACACCCGCACGGTGAAGGGCTGCCTCCACCGCCGTTACAATCTGCTCGTTCATAGGTTTATTGTAGCATTTCGCCCCCGTTTCAGCAATAGCCGCCCGTGGCAACCCCGGCTGAAAATGCCTGCTGCACGCCCTGCGGCAAGGCTGCTGTTTTGTGCCTTTCCCTTCTCGCAAACACCCGCGCTACCGCGCTGTGCGTTACCCTGCGAACGCTCATGCAGAGAACAAGGTTTATTACCGCGCCGCGCGCCGCCCCGCGAGGATGCCGCCCGCAAAGGCGAACATCAGGTTAAAGCCGCCGCAGTCCCCATCCACATCCAGCACCTCGCCCGCGGCATATAGCCCCGGACACAGGCGGCTTTCCAGCGTGAGCGGATCAAAATCCTCCGTTGCAATGCCCCCCGCCGTTACCTGCGCCTGCGCAAAATCCCGCGTGCCGGTGACCGGCAGGGTAAGCGCGCAAATCGTATGCGCAAGGCGTTTCGCGTCCGCTTCGGTTACCTGCCGCATGGGTTTGTCCGGCCTGCCCACGCCTGCCTCGCGCAGTAAAAACCGTCCCACCGGCGCGGCAAACACCCCGGTTAGCCAGTCGGCCAGCGCGCAAGCCTGCCGGGATTGCGCCAGCGCCCATAGCTGCGCCTGCAGCTGCGGCTCGGCTGCGTCTTTCTGCGGCGCGCCGGGGAAGTCGCCCAGCGACGGACGCAAATCCAACGTTACCGTTGCGCCGGGTGAATAAAACCGTGCCAGCTGCATAGCCGCGATGCCGCTTACCGCGTCCTCGCCGAACAGCGCTTCGCCCTCCGTTTGGCGCAGCACATCGCCCTGCGCCGACGCCAGCGTCAGCCGTGTACGTACCCGCTGCCCGCTTAGCCCTGCAATGCGGCGCTTATCGGTATGCAAGGCGCACAGCGCGGGCGAAACGGGCGTCAGCTTGTGTCCAAACGCGGTCAGCAGCCCATAGGCACTGCCATCCGTGCCGTGTACGGGCGCAGCCGCACCCCCGGCGGCGACAATCACACGGTCGGCATGGTAGGTTACCATCTCCGGTGCAGGGGCTTCTTTCGCCCTGCTTTTTCCTTTTCCTTTTTCGGGGGCAATCTCCGTATAACGTAGCGCATCCAGCCGGAAGCCCTCCGGCTCGCGCGCAATCTTCCTTACCTGTGTCAGGGGCGCTACCGTTACGCCCAGCTGCGCGGCGCGCAGCAGCAGCGCATCCACCGCCGCCGAGGCCAGCAGCGCCGCGGGGTACACCCGCCCTTCGCTCTCCTGCCGCAGGGGTACGCCCAGTGCGGCAAAAAACGCCGTCAGCTGCGTATAATCCACCTGTCCAAGCACCGCAAGCGCAAAAGCCGTATCGCCAAAATACACCGGTTCTCCGCTGTTGAGCAGGTTGCCCCGGCCATTGCCGGTTACCCCCAGCTTTTTCAGCGGTTTGCGGCCCCGCTCCAAAACCAGCACGCGCTGGCCTTGCTGCGCCGCCGTAATGGCCGCCGCCATGCCTGCCGCACCGCCGCCGATGATTGCCGTCGTCATGGGCATCCCCCCCTCTGTGCGTATCATAGCAGATACCTGCGCCGCGGGCAACGGAAAACCGCAAATCCCCGCACGGCACAGCGTAAATTACCGCCCTCCGAACGGAATGTGGATACTTTTCCGTCTGTTTGTGGAAAATGTATGGAAAGTAACTATTATCCATATTATGGTATTTACTCTCTTCCCCTTATTTATCAACGCTTTTCGCGCTATTTTCTATTCAAAGAGTTACCCATATCCGGGCATGGAAAAAGATATGGATTATCTTTCGCGTTTTTATGGAAAACCCGTGGAAATCTTATGTAAGCAACTTGTAAACGGTTATATTATAAGCCTTTTCGCCGCTTCGTCCATCCGGTTTCGGCCGTGCGGGTAAGCGCTGCTGTTTGTATGCGCAACCTGCTGTAACCCTTATGAAATAAGGGTTTCCCGGCACAGTCGTTTATAACGCACCCCTTTTTTCCTTAGCTGTACATGGAAAACTGCCGATTATGCAACGATTCATTTTGCCCTGAATAATCCACGATTTTGATGTGGAAAACCGGATCGCATGTAACCGTTTTAAATACGTCATTTTACACAAACCACATAAATTGCGCTCTCTGCTGCGTTCCACCCGTTTCCCTCCAAACGAGCAAAAATAACAAATTTTTTTCATCACGAGAAAACCCGCATTTTTGTGGAAAACCCCGTGGATTATTTTCCCTTCCTTTATGGAAAACCGATGGAAAACATATGTGAAATCTATATGAAGCCCATTTGATATGCGTTTCACACCTCCATCTTTTATCTTTTATGCAACACGCATCACCCAAACAACGGTTCGCAGAACACGGCAAACCCCATATGTTACAACACTTTTCCTTCTTTATTACAATTCAGCCAAGCCGCAAGCCCGCTTTGCGTGTTCGGGTAATGCTGCTCCACAGGCAGGGAGGATTGCACTCCATACGCTTGTGGAAAACATGACCGGTTTTTCTGCGGCAAATCCCCGCAAGCTGGCTTATTGCGGCAATTTTAACAATTATTCCCTTTCTGCATGTTCCCATCGGGGGACATTAACGCTGTTTTTGCCATTGTTGTTGAAAATATTTTTCGGTTCTGTTACATCACCATTTTTTTTGATGTGGAAAAGCGGAGGAAATCCGTGGATTATGCCATGGAAAGCTTGTGGATAGCCATTTTTTAGCAGTTTATACCGCAAAAATTTCTTTGCCTACGCAAACCCAACGGGTGTACCAAAACCCTGTATATGGGCTATAAAAAATTCTAATACACAATATATAGTATTGACAACATTCTATTAGCACAATATAATGGCAATACTTCTTTTTCGAAGGAATCCGGCCAAACAGCCGGTACATTTTTTCTTACGGTAAGCATACCGCAGGTTTCCATATGCTGCGCTCACAGGAGGCGCTTGCTGTGCAAGTGCCGGTTCGGCCGCCCCCTTGTTTTTTACGTCCCGGTCAACGCCTGTGAAATTCATACAGTTAAAGGAGAACGCCTTATGATCGCTTCCATCCAAAAGCGCGACGGCCGCGTAGTTCCCTTCGATTCTGCAAAAATAGAACAGGCTATTCTCAAAAGCTTTGTCGCCACCGGCAGTCAGGAGGATGCGGCAACCGCCGGCGAGCTGGTCGCGCAGGTATCCGACTGGCTGGAAAACGCGCCCGGCGTACCCAGTGTGCCGAGCGTAGAGCAGGTGCAGGACGCCGTAGAGAAGGCGCTGATCGAGCATGGCTATGTGCAATCCGCCAAAGCCTATATATTGTACCGCGCCGAGCGTACCCGCGTGCGCGAAATGAACACGCGCCTTATGAAAACTTTTGAGGATATTTGCTTTAAGGACGCCAGCGACAGCGATATTAAGCGTGAAAACGCCAACGTAAACGGCGATACCGCCATGGGCGCAATGCTCAAATTCGGTTCCGAAGGCAGCAAGCAGTTTTACGATATGTATGTACTCAACCCCAAGCACGCCAAGGCGCATCGCGAAGGGGATATTCACATTCACGATCTGGATTTTTACACCCTCACCACCACCTGCACGCAGATCGACCTGCTTTCGCTGTTTGCGGGCGGCTTTTCCACCGGCCATGGCGTATTGCGCGAGCCTAACGATATTTACAGCTATTCCGCGCTGTGCTGCATCGCCATTCAAGCCAACCAGAACGATCAGCACGGCGGCCAGAGTGTGGTAAATTTCGATTACGGCCTCGCGCCGGGCGTGCAAAAAACCTACTATAAGCGCTACCGCGATAACCTCGCCCGTTCGCTGGAGCTGCTGACCGGCGCCGCAGAAGCCGCGGAAATCGCCAAGGCAGCGCTCGCCGCCGTGAAGGACGAAACCGGCCTTGTGCCCCAGCTAACCGACAGCGAAACCTTCACCGCCGCCCTGCGCAGTCATCTGGAGGCCAAAGTGGCGGCAGACGGCGCGGTGCTGGACCGCATTCTCGCCTTTACGCGGGAACATGCCGTGTCCGAAACCGACCGCGCCACCTACCAGGCCATGGAAGCGCTGATTCACAACCTGAACACTATGAACAGCCGCGCGGGCGCGCAGGTGCCGTTTTCTTCCATTAACTACGGCACCGATACTTCCCCCGAAGGCCGCATGGTGATGCGTAACCTGCTGCTGGCGACCGAGGCGGGGCTGGGCAACGGCGAAACGCCCATTTTCCCCATCCAGATTTTCCGCGTCAAGGAAGGGGTTAACTTTAACCCCGGCGAGCCGAATTACGATTTGTACCGTCTGGCCATCCGCACCAGCGCCAAGCGCCTTTTCCCCAACTTCAGCTTTATCGATGCGCCTTTCAACAAGCAATATTATAAAGAAGGCCATCCCGAAACCGAAATTTCCTACATGGGCTGCCGCACCCGCGTAATGGGTAACGTCAACGACCCCACCCGCGAGGTCAGCCCCCGGCGCGGCAACCTGAGCTTTACCTCCATCAACCTTCCGCGCATCGCCATCCGCTCTAAGGGCGATATTGATTGGTTCTTTGCTGAGCTGGAACGCACCATGAACATGGTGGTGGAGCAATTGCAGGAGCGTTTTGAGATTGTCGCCAATAAAAAGGTGAAAAACTTCCCCTTCCTGATGGGCGAAGGTGTGTGGATCGACAGCGAAAAGCTGGATTGGGAAGATACCGTACGCGAAGTACTCAAGCACGGTACGCTGTCCATCGGCTTTATCGGCCTTGCGGAAACGCTGGTGGCGCTGCGCGGCAAGCACCATGCCGAGGACCCGGAAAGCCAGAAGCTGGGTCTGGAGATCATCGGCTTTATGCGCAAGTTCTGCGATCATATGAGCGCCCAAACCCATATGAACTACACCTGTTTGGCTACCCCCGCCGAGGGGCTCAGCGGCCGCTTTGTACGGCTGGACCGCAAACGCTTTGGCGAAATCAAGGGCGTAACCGACCGGGATTACTACACCAACAGCTTCCATGTGCCGGTGTACTACCCCATTAACGCGTTTGCAAAAATCTCCATCGAAGCGCCCTACCACGCGCTGACCAACGCCGGGCACATCAGCTATATCGAAATGGACGGCGACCCCACCAAGAATTTGGACGCATTTGAAAAAGTGGTGCGCCATATGCACGATATGGGCATCGGCTATGGCAGCATCAACCACCCGGTCGATCGCGACCCGATGTGCGGGTTTAACGGCATCATCGGCGATTGCTGCCCCAAGTGCGGCCGCAGCGAGGATGAGCACCAGTTTGAGCGCATCCGCCGGATTACCGGCTATCTGGTCGGCACGCTTAACCGCTTTAACAACGCCAAGCGCGCCGAAGAGCACGACCGCGTAAAGCATGGCATGGAAACCGCTTCGCTTGAAAATTAAACCTATATAATACAGTAAACCCCCGCAGACGGTGAGAAAAGCCGTCTGCGGGGGTTTTTTTATATGCCCTTTCGGTCAGTTGAGCGATGCCATCTGCTCCTTTTTGCCCATGGTAATCCGGTAAAACAGGCGGATCAGCAGCTGCGCGATGGTATGGGTGCTTTGCGCCATATCGTTATCCAGCCACGTTTGCACAATGCCCACACAGCCGGTTAAAGCAAAGGAGTATACATACTCCCGCTCCTCCAGCGTATAGTCGCTGTGGGTAACCAAGTGCAGAAAATACGGGTCGTACACCAGCAGCATAATGCGCTTTTGAAAATGCAGGTTGCGCTTATCGTTAAGCAGCAGCTTACATAGCGACGCGTTCGCCTTAAGGTACTCCAGAATGTTGGTTACCATATTCAGCGTGCGCGTCCACTCGGTATCGCTTCGGGGGATAACCGTATGGTCGAACGCCTGCAGGTAAACCTGCACATTATCCATTAAATCATCTTCGATTTTGGAAAGCAGGTCATACGGATCCTGATAATGCGCGTAAAACGTTGCGCGGTTAATATCCGCCTCCTCGCAGATTTCCTTGATGGTGATACGCGAAAGGTCCTTTTCGTGCATCAGCTTGACAAGGCTTTCTTTGAGCATCTTCTTGGTGTATTTTACGCGGCGGTCTTCCTTTTTTACAGGCATGGCGGCCTCCCATATGTAAATTCTTGCGGCTGTGCAACACAAACCGCGTGTTGTGTATATTACCAGACAGAAAAGCCCGAAATACAGGTTGACTTTCCGCTGTCAGGCTCATTATAGTAAACATGGTGTTAGTTGTCAACATTGTGTTGATTATCAACCTTGTGTTGTCTATTTTCTCCCCGTTTGCCGTTTGCCGCGGCGAAACAACCAACGATAAAAGGAGGCGTGAGCGGCCCGCAGCAGTGAAATGCTGTCCTCTGCCGCCGCACAGTTTATGAAGCCGATAGCATCCCGGATTTTGAAGCACCGAAAGACCCTACTAATTTTATTTCTAGTCCTGGCCGTACTGGGCGCGTTCGTTTCGCAGTTGGTAACGGTCAACTACAACATGGTGGACTACCTGCCAGAGGATGCGCAATCCACAAAGGCAATTGCGCTTTTACAAACCGAGTTTGGCGGCGAGCTGCCCAACGCCCGCGTGATGGTGGCGGATGTAAGCATCCCCGATGCGCTGGCGCTGAAAGAGAAGCTTACCGCGCTGACAGGCGTAACCGCCGTAACGTGGCTGGACGACGTTACCGGCCGCAGCGCCCTGCTGACCCAGCCGCTCTCCGCGCTGGATACCGCTACCACGCAAGCCTATTACAAGGATGGCGCGGCGCTGTTTTCCGTAACCATTCAAAGCGGGATGGAAAAAGACGCCGTAGCCGCTATCCAGAGCCTGATCGGCAAGGATGGCGCCATCTCCGGCGAGGCCGTGAATACCGCATCCGCCCAGCGGCTTTCCTATACGGAGGTCGTAGGCGCGATGCTGATACTGGTTCCTTTAATCTTGCTCATCCTGCTGCTTACCACCTCCTCGTGGATCGAGCCGCTTTTATACCTGCTATCCATCGGGGTAGCGGTTCTCATCAACATGGGCACCAACGGTATACAGGGCGAGGTATCGTTTATTACGCAAACGGTCAGCCCCATATTGCAGCTGGCCGTATCGCTGGATTACGCCATTTTCCTCTTGCACAGCTATCAGGCGTACCGCACGCGCTACGAACCGCTGGAGGCCATGCAGCGCGCTATGAAGAAAGCGCTGCCCGCCATTGCCGCCAGCGCTGCCACCACGATCTTCGGGTTTCTGGCGCTGGTGTTCATGCGCTTTGGCATCGGCCCGAATCTGGGGCTTAATCTGGTCAAAGGCGTCGGGCTCAGCTTCCTGTCGGTCATGCTGTTTCTCCCCTCGCTGGCAGTGCTGTGCGATAGCCTGCTCACCAAAACCCGCCACCGCCGCATCATACCGGAGCTGAAAACCATCGGCCGCAAGCTGACGCGCGTCGGCATCCCCCTGTTGATTTTGGCTGTGGTGGCTGTGGTACCTTGCTATCTGGCGCAGTCGCAAACCAATTTCCAATACGGAAACAGCGATCTGGCGGCAACCGCCAGCCAGACCGGACGGGATACCGCCGCCATTGATGAGCGCTTCGGCAGTGAAAACGCGCTGGTGCTGATGGTGCCAAACGGCGATGCCGGGCGGGAAGCGGAATTGAGCGAGGCGCTTGCGCAACTGCCGCATATAACGCAGGTCGTTTCCTACGCAAGCGCGGTCGGCTCATCCCTGCCGCAAAGCTATCTGGAACCGGAGGTCACCCAAACCTTTTCCTCCGCCCACTATACCCGCATGATTCTGTATCTGGATACGGCGGACGAGGGCGCGCAGGCCTTTACCGCCGTGCAAAGCGTGCTGGATACCGCAGGCCGCTATTACAGCGGCGATACCTGGCTGGCCGGGCAGAGTGCAACCCTGTACGATATGAAAAACGTACTCTCGGTGGATACGCGGTCGGTGAACCTGTACGCGCTGCTGGGTATCTTTTTCGTGCTGCTGGTGACGTACCGTTCCCTCAGCCTGCCGATTCTTTTGCTGTTCACCATCGAATCCGCTATTTGGATGAACCTTTCGCTGGCCTATTTTACCGGCCAATCGTACAACTACATCGGCTATCTTGTGGTGAGTACGGTACAGCTGGGCTCCACGGTAGACTACGCCATTTTGCTGGCCGACCGCTACCTTGGCAACCGCCGCAAGCTGGAAAAACACGAAGCCATGAAAAAAGCGCTGGGTGATAATCTACTGGCCATTCTCACCTCGGCGGCCATCTTATCCTCAGCCGGGTTTGTGCTGGCAGCTACCTCCAACAACAGCATTGTGGTAGAGCTGGGCACGCTGCTGGGGCGTGGAACGCTGTTCTCGCTGGGCATGGTTACGCTGGTACTGCCCGCACTGCTGACGACGTTTGATACGCTCATCCGCAAAACCACGCTGCGGCAAGGGCTTCGGAAAAAGCCGCTGGAAGAAGAACCCGAGGTAAGCGGCAGCACCCCGCCGCTGGCCGTACCCAAACCGGCCAAGAAGCACTAACCGCTTATCCCGCCAACTATTTTCCGCCGGAAGGCGCATACCGCTTTCCCGGCGTACCGCTATTGCAAGGAGTATGATGTATCCATGAAAAAAATACTAGCTGTTCTCACCGCTGTGCTGCTCGTTTTTTCCACCGCCGCCGCGCTGGCGGAAGGCGCCGCCAAAGAAGAGGTCGTATACGGCATCCTAAACCCGGACGGCAGCGTGCAGCAAATCACCATCGTCAACATTCTCACCGGCGGCGGCACGCTAACCGATTACGGCGACTATACCCAGCTGCAAAACATGACCGACGCGCAGCCGCTTACGCAGGATGGCGATGTGATTACCATTACCACCGATGCGCAGCGCTTTTACTACATGGGCACGCCGCAAAACGCCGCGTTGCCGTGGGTAATTGCCATTACCTATACGCTGGATGGCAAGACGGTTTCCGCCGCCGAACTGGCCGGGCAAAGCGGTAAGCTCGCCCTGCACCTTTCCGTGACCCCAAACCCCGCTGCAAACGAAGCCTTTTACCAGAGCTACGCCCTGCAAATCGCCGTAACACTGGATACGACCCTGTGCACCGGCATCACAGCGGAAAACGCCACCATGGCCGAAGCCGCAGGCAGCAAGCAGCTTACCCTGCTCGCCCTGCCCGGGCAGGGCGTGGAAGAAACCATTACCGCCAACGTGACGGATTTCACCATGGACCCCATTACCCTCAGCGGTATCCGTATGCAGCTGGCGCTGGCCTTTGATACCGCCGCCCTAAAGGAGCAGCTTGCCCCGCTTACGGATGCCATCGCCTCGCTGGACAGCGGCGCGGGCGATTTACAAACCGGCGCTGCGCAGCTGGCGGAAGGATTTACCCAGTACACGAGCGGCGTACAGGCACTGCTGGACGGGCTAGCGGCACTGCCGGACGGCGTTTCGCAATTAGCCAGCGGCGCAGGCGACCTGCAAACCGGGGCCGAAGCCCTGACCGCGCAGAACGATACACTGCTCGCCGCTGCCCTCGCGCTGCAGCAAAATACCTTTGACACCGTAAACCAGCAGCTGAGCGGGCAGGGTCTTCCTACGCTGACCCCCGAAAACTACACGCAGGTACTGGGCGATACCGCGGCGCTCGACACCCTATATGCCCAGCTGGACGGCATGGTACAGTTTGTACAGGGATTGCAAAGCTACACCGGCGGCGTAACCCAGTTGGCGCAAGGCGCAGCTGGCCTGAAAACCGGCGCGGATACCCTGACTAATTCGCTTTCCACCCTGCCGGATTCCACCACCGCCCTTACCAGCGCCGCAACCGATTTACAAACCGGGCTGACGGAGCTAACAGGCGGCTTGACCACCTACAAGGACGGCACCGCTACCCTTGCTACGCAAACCAGCAATCTTGCCGGGGACATGGATGCGCAAGTCCAATCCGCCGTGTCCGGTTTACTGGGCAGCGACGTCCCCGTAACCTCCTTTGTATCCGCAAAAAATACGAACGTGGCCGCCGTACAGTTTGTGCTGAAAACCCCCGCCATCACCCTGCCGGAGGCGGAAGCCGCCCCCGCAGCCGAAGCGCAGCCCGAAACCTTCTGGCAAAAGCTAACCGGGCTTTTCGGGCTATAAGCCCGCGCCTAAATACAAAGCAGCCATACGTGCCCGCGTGCACGGAAATGAATGGCTGCAAAAAGCGCCCTATCGCAGAACATCAGGCGATAGGGCGCTATATGGCTAGTTCCGTTTATAAAAGGGTATTTCATGCAGGACGGCGCAAGTGTAAGCGCGTTATTTTAGGGTTCATACGAATCACGCAGCAGCTCAATAGCCCAGTTCTCTGCCTCTTTGCATTCTACAAGCCCCAGCTCCTGCCAGATGCCGGCATAGTATACCCCTTTTCCCGCCGCGCTATTCTTACGGCTGCCAATAATCGCATCCGGCATATAGACCGGATTTTCTTTCCACGTGGCTTTATTCGCCCCCTTCGCCGTCAGCACCCGTTTTTCCGCATAGGGTAAACAGGCGCTGCCTGGTACATCCGGGGCAAACGTGAGCCTCCGTTTTGCGGTAAACAGCGTATTTGTACTGCGGCTCAACCGTGCGGCGCAAGCATGGGGATGCCAGTAGAACGGTTTAATCTCTTGCGCATCGTTCAAAATTTTATCAACCTGCAGGTATCCCCATATCGCCTGAATATCGTGATTGTGATAATAATCGCCGCTTGTTTTAACGTAGGCATACTGTCCATCCACAATATCCACAAAATGAAAATTGCCAAAGAAAAGGAACAAATCCCCCTCGGAAATTTCCACGTTCCGCATCAAATACGCTTGCGCCGCGCCAATTTGGCCAAACCCCGGAGCCCAGTTTACGACGCTCCGGACTCTTCTGGTCGCATCCAGATCCGGGTCGATATGGCAGCTCCCATAGGTTTTTCGCGGGTTTAACTCGCGCAAGATAGCGGAGTAGGGTTTTCCGTTATATTGCAAATCGCAATAGGTATCGCTGTCCATGCTGGGAATCGGCAGGGACAGCATGGTACGATCAGGCAGGATTGGGCTGGCGGTTCCGCCATTGGAACCGTCAAAGCCTTTACGGCTTAAAATAACCTTCATTGTGTGCCCCCCATTACATCTTGCTTTATTCTATCACGCTTTTTCGGGTGCAGCAATCAACGCCGCCTGCATACATCTCCCTTTCTGCCGCGCCACCCTACTGTACGCATCCCCGCCCCAGCGTTGACCGATGGTTGAAACCATGCTATACTTTATTGTTGCTGGCATATTTCTATTGCGCCGCTGGGCGCACAACAGGCAAGAAAGGCTGATACGATGTCCGGACATAGCAAATGGGCGAATATCAAAATTAAAAAAGGCAAAACCGACGCGATTCGCGGCAAAATATTTACCAAAATCGGGCGTGAAATCGCCATCGCGGTACGCGAAGGCGGCAGCAACCCGGAAAGCAACAGCAAGCTGCGCGATGTAATCGCCAAAGCGAAGAGCAACAACATGCCCAACGACAACATCTCCCGGTCCATTAAAAAGGCCGCCGGCGAGCTGGGCAATGTGGAATATACCGAAATCACCTACGAAGGGTACGCCCCCGACGGCGTCGCCGTAATCGTAGAGTGCATCAGCGACAACCGCAACCGCACCGCAAGCGATGTTCGCCATTGCTTTGCGAAAAACGACGGCTCGCTGGGCGTAAACGGCTCCGTATCCTTCATGTTTGATAAAAAGGGTATGATCGTCATCGAACGCACCGCCGAAATGGACGAGGACGAAATGATGATGACCGCGCTGGACGCCGGCGCCGAGGACATGCAGGTGCTCGACGACGCCTTTGAAATCACCACCGACCCCACCGAGTTTTCCGCCGTGCGCGAAAAGCTGGAAACCGCCGGGCTCGAATTTATCAGCGCCGAAGTGCAGATGATTCCGCAGACCACCGTCGACCCCTCTGCCGACAACCTCGACAAGATCCAGAATCTACTGGATATGCTCGAAGACAACGACGACGTGCAAAACGTATGGCACAACGCCAACCTCCCCGAAGAGCCGGAAGAAGAGTAAGCGGACGGGGGACGTTATTTGGGCGGACGGGAGACGTTATTTGGGGCGCTGCCCCAAACCCCGACAAGGGCTTTGCCCTTGCCCCCTCATTGCCCGCGCTTCACGCGGACAAGGGGTTGGCCATAGTAAGGTAGCCATGGGGATTGGCTTGGCCGGTTAGACGGAAAACGACGGGAGACGGCGTGGGTTTCACCCCCGCTCCCCCGACAAGGGCTTTGCCCTTGACCCCTCATCGCCCGCGCTTCACGCGGACAAGGGGATGCTCATGGTAAGGTAACCATGGGGATTGGCTTGGCCGGTTAGATGGAGAACGACGGGAGACGGCGTGGGTTTCACCCCCACTCCCCCGACAAGGGCTTTGCCCTTGACCCCTCTTTGCCCGCGCTTCACGCGGACAAGGGGATAGCCATGGTAAGGTAGCCATGAGGATTGGCTTGGCCGGTTGGATGGAGAACGACGGGAGTCGGCGTGGGTTTCACCCCCACTCCCCCGACAAGGGCTTTGCCCTTGCCCCCTCATCGCCCGCGCTTCACGCGGACAAGGGGATAGCCATGGTAAGGTAGCCATGAGGATTGGCTTGGCCGGATGTCGAGGATTGTGTGGCAAGTTGGTTTGCCCTATATACAGATCAATACGTTTTTATCGCGGCCGGAGAAATCCGGTCGTTTTTTATTCTAGAACAAGAAGCATTCCAAAGTGTTTACATAATTATCGTTTAATCGCATGTAGTGCCCTATCTTTTATATTGACAAGTATACCTGGCGGTCATATAATGCAACTGCAAATAAAACTTGGCAGTATAGGTGGGGTTTTTATGGACAGGGACAGGATACTGGCGTTAAGCCGAAAAGAGAATCAAAATCAGGATTTGGCGGAAATAGAATGCCTGAAACAGGCTGGCAGGATCGCCTATCTTGTTGGGTGCAGCGTTTGTGTAATCATCAGTGTGCTGCAATGGAATTTCGCAAAAACGATTAACTGGGGGTGCTGGGTTGTGAACTTCAGTATTCTTGGTACTGTTTTTCTGGTCAAATTCAGCAAGCAGAAAAAAACACATGCGCTTCTGATGACCATTCTATATTATGCACTATGTATTTTTTTCCTGATTGGTTTTATCACCAGTTTGCGAGGGTGAAAACGATGGAAGATACGCTTATATTACAAAACAAGCTGAAAGAGGCGCGAAGCGAAAAAGGACTGTCGCAGGCTGCACTTGCCAAGTTGGTAGGCGTATCCCGCAACACGATTAGTTCGATTGAAACCGGGCAGTTTAATCCCACCGCCAAGCTTGCTCTGATTCTTTGTATTGCACTGGACAAAAAATTTGAGGATTTGTTTTATTTTGCATAACACAGTCTGTTTATCCTTTTACGGATCAAATCAGCATTCCGTCTCCACGAAAGCTTTGCAGTATTTTGTCCACGGGTGTACAGAACCGGCGGGGACACAGGTGCAGCTGGCAACGCAGACGCGCGCCTTTTCAACGCTGCTTTCCAGTCCGTTCAAAAGGTGCCGGATGCGCGAAAGCAAGCCTTTCTCCGCCGGGAGCGTACACGGATGTACGTGACCAGCGAGGAAAGGTGCTGCTGACAACGCAGACGCGTACCTTTTCAACGGACTGGACGGACGTACGTGACCGGAGAGGACACAGGTGCAGCTGACAAAGCAGACGCGTGCCTTTTCAACGGACTGGAGATAAAGAGTATATTTTGTCCCCTTGCCAAATCCGTAAATTTCTGCTATTGTGGTAGCCGACAACCGCATACCTTATAAAGAGTGGTTGAGGGACGGGCCCGATGACACCCGCCAACCTTCGTTCAGTCGAAAGGTGGCAAATCCCGCAGCGCGGCAGCGCTGGCAGATAAGGGTAGATATAGATACCTCTCGCGCCTGCAATGCCCGCAGGCGCGTTTTATTGCGTGCCTGCATATCGCCGCACAAGCGGCATACAACCCCATTCCCCGGTTGTCCGACCATAAGGAGGCAAACCATGCGAACCGTTTTCACATCCGAATCCGTTACCGAAGGACACCCCGATAAGCTATGCGACCAGATCAGCGATGCTGTGCTGGACGCGATTCTCACCGACGATCCGAACGCCCGTGTCGCCTGCGAAACCTGCGCCACCACCGGCCTTGTACAGGTGATGGGGGAGATTACCACCAGCGCCTATGTCGCCATTGATGATATTGCCCGCAAGGTCGTGCTGGACATCGGCTATACCTCCAGCGACCTGGGTTTTGACGGCAACAGCTGCGCCGTGTTGGTTGCAGTGCACGCCCAAAGCCCGGATATTGCCCAGGGCGTAGACCGCGCGCTGGAAACCCGCGATACCGATCAGCTGCCCAGCAGCAACCTCGGCGCGGGCGATCAGGGCATGATGTTCGGCTATGCCTGCAACGAAACCCCGGAGCTGATGCCCCTGCCCATCAGTCTGGCGCATCGTCTCACCCTCCGCCTGAGCGAAGTGCGTAAAAGCGGCACATTGCCGTGGCTGCGGCCGGACGGCAAAAGTCAGGTGACCGTCGCCTATGAGGACGGCAAACCCGTTGCTGTGGATGCCGTGGTTATCTCCACCCAGCACGACGCGCTGGTTACGCAGGGCGAAATCCGCGAGGCGATTGAAAACATCATCATCCGCAAAGTGATTCCCGCCGAGCTGATGACCCCCGAAACGAAAATATACGTCAATCCCACCGGACGCTTTGTGGTCGGCGGCCCGACCGGCGATACCGGCCTTACGGGGCGCAAGATCATCGTGGATACGTACGGCGGCTATGCCCACCATGGCGGCGGCGCGTTCAGCGGCAAAGACCCCACCAAGGTGGATCGCTCTGCCAGCTACGCCGCGCGCTATGTGGCCAAGAACATCGTAGCCGCCGGGCTGGCCGACCGCTGCGAAGTCGCCGTTGCCTATGCTATCGGCGTTGCCCAGCCTGTAAGCGTGCAGGTGGATACCTTTGGCACCGGCAAGCTCACCGACGAGGTGTTAAGCCGCGAGGTGCAAAAAGTGTTTGACCTTAGCCCGTCGGGCATCATCCGCACGCTGAACCTGCGCCGCCCCATCTACCGGCAGGTTGCGGCCTACGGGCACTTTGGCCGCCCCGATCTGGACCTGCCGTGGGAAAAGACGGACAAGGTGGAAGCGCTGAAGAAGCTGCTGCAGTAAATACCCAAAACTGCGCCGGCGGTCTTTCCCACGCCTTTTAGGTATACGTGCCGGTGGCTTGATAACACAATCGCCTTACAAAAAACTTCGGGTCCGTTTGGCCCGAAGTTTTTTATTGCATTATCAAAGCATAGGCAGGCAATATCAATTTACCATCATGAAGAGGATGCTCATTTTTTGTAGGTTACCTGCATCGATTTTATGTTACCTGCGATTTTTCCAATCCAGTAAAACAGATAACCAATGGGTTTTTGCAAGATAAAAACAGGCACTGCGCCATCATAAACCATGTCTTTGCGCACAGGTTCTGTCCAATACCGTCCGTCCTCGGTTTCATACTCGCTTCCAGGAACATACGCAAGCGACATGCCGCGGAATAGATTGTACGGGATAAGCAAGTTTGTAACTGGATAATGCATCTTCCCCGATGCAACATCCCGATAAAATGTATTTGTCACTTTCGCCAGCCTATGGGTGGCGCGTTGCTTTGGCTTATACAGGTTCCAGCTGAACGCTGCGGCGCTAAACATATAGCAGCGGTTAAACCCAATGCCCTTGAGGGTGGAGGCAATGCTTTTTGCCGCGGCTTTTCCGCCTATGCCCCCTGTTGTGGTCAAAATAAGCGCCTTGCTCTTAAAAAAGTAGGGTCGATGAAGCATGAAGCAAAGATGATCAAAAAGATTTTTTAGCAAAGCTGTCTCCCGCATATTAAAAGTAGTCGATGTGACAATCACGCCATCGGCCTTATCTATTGCATCGACAACCCCAGCTATTTTCTGATGATGCGGACACGTATCAAAGCCGCGTCGAAAGCAATTGCTGCAACCCGTACAGAATGGAATCTGCAGCGCAGACAAATGAATTTCTTCAAACTCGGCGTTACTGTCGGCTTGCGACAGGCTTTGCTTTACAAGCTCGGCTAAAAGCCATGTATTTCCTTTATGCGGGCTTCCGTTCATCAACAGGAACTTCATCTGCTTCAACTCCGTTAGCAAAATATAATCAGCTTTGTTTCAAATCCGGTGTTCGGTTTATCAAAATAGGATATGCCTGCAAACCAGCAACAGCCGCTTTCATTTCTTCATAGCAATCTGGTTTTTAATTACCATAAAATCGTATCATTCCATTACCGTACATGCAATGCTCATAAAGCAATCTTCCATATATATCAGCCGTCTGGCCGTACACCTCTTATTCCACAAATCCACGCCCTTCCTGTCCATCGCTTTCCACATTTGTTCCATGTAACTTTTTGCAAACATCCGTTCAATCTCCGCTAGCGTGCAAACCCTTATGGTTCTTATGTTTACATGCTCTTTCCCCGTCCCAAACAACGGAAAAAGCCGCGGGCGCAAACCTGCGGCTTTTTCCACATCATTGTGGAAAACATGGAAAACTTTCTCGTCTGGTGTTTTCAGTCTATTTTCGGCGTGTTTCCCTGCCCTTTTCCCTACGCTTTACGCTTGGTGAAAAAGCGCCAAGTGGACAGCAGGTAGAACAGTACAATCGTGCCTGCCAATACCAAAAGGCTTACATACGTCGGCACCACCGTATCCCCAAAGGCGAACAGTACGCCCATTTGCTCTTTAAAACCCGCGGTTAAAAACTCCGGCGCTTGCCCGAAAACCTGCGCCATGGAATCGCGCATCATCACCTGCCGCATCAGCAGGGCCGCGTGGGATACGGGGAAAATTTTGATCACGAACTGCACCCCTGCGGGCAGCATGCCGATGGGCAAATAGATGCCCGTGAGGAAGCCGACCAGCGTGCCGATAATACTGCTGAGCGTGCCAAACGCATTCTGGCTTTTCACAAACGATACGATGAACGACAGCAGCGCCGTGTTGCAAAGCGCGGACAGCAAAATCAACCCCACCACTTCCAGCGCGGCCAGCGGCGTAAGCAGCGCCCCGCCCCGCAGGACGATGTACGCCTCCGCCAGCACAAACGCAAACAGCGACATAATGGTGCCGATGAGGAACGAAGCCAGCTCGTACCCGGCCACAAGCTTGGCGCGGCTCACGGGCGATGCGCTGAAATCCTTATCAATCTTGTTATGCCGGTCATCCACCATAATGCCGAAAGCGCCCAGCACCGTCGTCATAGAAGCTACGGCCAGCACGCCCGCCATAATCCAGTTGTCCATCATCGCTTTGACGCCGTCGATGGCGGGCATCTCGCTCATCCATACATCGCCCAGAAACAGCAGGTACAGCAAGAAGATGATGATCACCGCCATCAATGAAAAGAATACCGATGCCTTGTCCCGGAAAAATACCTTCAAGTTACGGGAAATCAACGCTCTCATTGCCGTATCTCCTTTCCCGTAATGCCGATGAACGCATCGTCCATCGTGCCGCCCAGCACTTCAAAGCCGGTAATCTGGTCGCGCACCGCGTCCAGCAGCGGCAGTGCCTCCATGGTAGCGCCCAGTTTAATGTTCAGGCTCCCGGACGCCTGCGTAAAATCAATCTGCTTTTGCGCAAGCAGCGCGGCCAGCTGCGCGGCGTTTTTAGGCGTCAGCCGCAGCTGATCGCTGGCATAGCGCTCCTTCAAGTCGGCGGGCGTGCCCTTGGCGGAGATCAGCCCCTGGTCGATCACCACCACGTAATCGGCCTGTGCAGCCTCCTCCATGTAATGGGTCGTTAAAAACACGGTCAGCCCCGCTTCCCGCTGCAAGGTGCGAATGCTGTCCCACACACTTTTACGGGTTTGCGGGTCCAGCCCGGTCGTTGGCTCATCCAGAAACAGGATGGCGGGCGTGTTGATCAGCGCGCGGGCAATATCCGCGCGGCGCTTCTGCCCGCCGGACAGCTTGCCGTAGGGGCGGTGCAGAAAATCTTCCACATCGGCGGCTTTGGCTGCGCGCTCCATGGAGGCTTTCAGCGAACCGTTCACCTTGGGGTACAGCTTACCGCGCACGCGAATATTCTCCTCCACCGTCAGCAGCGGGTCGAGCAGATGATCCTGAAACACGACGCCGATGCTTTCGCGGATAGCCGCGTCCTCCCGGCCGAGGCGGTGGCGGTTGATCGTCACCTCGCCCGCGTCCGCCCGGCTGAGCGTGCACAGAATATCGATCGTCGTTGATTTTCCCGCCCCGTTCGGGCCGAGAAACGCGAACAGCTTGCCGCTTTCCACATAGAAATCTAACCCGTTCACCGCTTGCACCGCCCCGTATGCCTTGCGCAGTCCGGCGACCTCAATCATATTTTCCACAATGTGCCTCCCTTGTGTTGGTCTTTCCTGTTTAGTATAGCATTCAGCCGTTTGGAAACCATCAACTGCCGATTAAAATATGATTAGAACTGTATGATAAATACATTTTCCCGTTCAAAGCCACTCTTTCGTAACAACGGTTGTACCAAAGAGCCGCGAAGCAATGCTTCGCGGCTCTGCACAAAATATTCTCTTTTCCGCCCTGCTTTATTGCAGGCTTGCCACCGTTTCGGCTGCGGCGTTCACGCCCCGCACCACGGCGGAGCTGGTGATGGTCGCGCCGCTGATGGCGTCCACATCCCGGTTGAGGGTCACGGGCGCCGTAACGCCGATAAACTGGCTGGTAAATGCCGGTTCCTTCGCTTTGGCGCCAAGGCCCGCCGTTTCGGCAAACTTGGTGCCGCCCACGTTCAGCCCGGTCAGCGTGCCATCCGCAGTCAGCCCGACGGTTAGCTCAATGGGTCCGCCGTAGCCCGATACTGTTACCGTAGCGGCATACCCGACGACTTCGCCGTCCTTCAGCCCCTGGTACAGGCTATCCGCGGAACCGTCCACGTTCATTTCCACAAACGTATCCGCATCGGCTACCACAGCCCGGCGCGCCTCATCCGCCGCCTTGGCCGATGCTTCCTGAATCGGGCCGATGGTGACGGCGTTAGTCAGCGCAAGCAGCAGTGCCGCGCCCAGCGCAATAATGGTCAGAATGATAAACGGGGGTACCTTTTTCATGTTCCCATACGCTCCTTTGGCTCTCCGCCCGGCAAACGCCGGGGTAAAATTTAATTCTCCTGCATACACGCTTCTTTTTCTTCAGCGCGTTTGGCTACTTCGTTGGTATCGATGGTGTAGCGGTACACCACAAACCGCTGGTACAGGTATTCGGTAACAAAGTTGATCAGCATCGTACCCACCAGCACAAAGTACTCGTTCCAGCCCGCGCCGGTCAGCGCATCGCCCCACAAAATGGACAGCGGCGTAAACGCCAGATAGTACAAAAACACCAGCGACATGGCTTTGGATACGTTTTCAATACTGCGGAAGGTATAGCGGCGGTTGAACGTAAAGTTCCACAGCACGCTCAAAACCAGCGCAATACCGTACCCCAGCCAGTACGGGAAAGCGAACACCTCGTTAAATAATGTGAAGGATAATATCTGTATAATGCCCGCCGACGCGGAAAAAAGGGTGAATTTCACCATTTGCCAGCCCTGCTGGCGGCCGGTAAGCTGTTTTACCTGCTTATCGTCCTGCGGATTCCCATTCGCCATGGTCATTCCTCGTTTCACGGGCGCAACAGCAAAAACAGCTGCCGCTATTTCGTTTATGGTACGCTTATAGCGCCGCCCCGTCAAGCCTGAAAAGGTTTCTTTTTCGTATTTCTTTGCGGGGAGACAGGATAAAAGTTTTTCAAGAAACATTTTCTGTTTTGACAATGAAAAATAGATGTTAGAAGACATGCGGCATGGTTGGAGCAAAATTATGGGACTTGGAAATTTCCAGTTATTTCAATTATTTTTGGGCAATCGGCAAGCGGTCGTTATAAAAAATTATTCCCATAGTATCGCCCAAAGAAAATTTGGCAGTTTTATTTAATTGAAGCAGGCTGTTTCCAGTTCTCAATAAATAAGGTTTTCTCAGCATTTAGCCTTAAAATTTCATTTTCCTCTAATGCAGATATAGTATTCTCATCATAAGAGTATATCTTATCAATAGCAATAAATATTTGTTTATCATATGTAGTGTACAAACTAATGATGTTAGACATAGCCCTATCTTCGATATTTTTAAATATAGGAGTATCATGAGTAATTGCAGGCAAACACGTTAAAGCAAGGAGCGAGAGGTCGAATGTTATAAGATTAGCATATGCTGTTCCCGTTCCAGTGTCTCCATAAGTATAAAATTGGTAATTTTTCTCGCTTAACTCTATTGCTGGAGGCTTGCGCGATCCTTCATATATAATCAAATTAATATCATTCATTCTGATATTAATCTGATTTTGAATTTCAGATAGTATTCGCCCCTTAATTTCATCCAATTCGCTTTTTCCATTACTCAATTCTTCTTCTAAAGCAATCGTCTTAGTATAATAATTGTTTTCATTTTCCAGTTGCGCTACTGATGCAGAAATATCAACTACTCTCCCAATATTGTAATTTGGAGTGTCTTTAATATCAAGGCATCTATTGATTTGTTTGTCAATATCTTCTATCTCGCTATCCAGTAATCTTGTTTTATTTGCCAATTCTTCCATGGATGTTGCAAATTCTTTTTGAAGAATCTTTGTTATATTTAAATGAAAAGATTCAATCTCTTTTACTCGCTCCAAGTTAATATTAGGGAACAACTCGAGTAGGCTCAACATCTCCACCTGCAAATCCTTAGGGGGGTTGGCAATATTATGATTTGTTCGCTTCAATTGGTTTTCATATACATTTCTTTGAATAAGTAAATCGCTTTTTCTTCTTCTAAGTGCCAATACTTCCTTTGAAATCTTAGCTTCAATATCTATCGATAAATCAATAATGTTATGT
Source organism: Candidatus Limiplasma sp. (assembly GCA_963675655.1). Lineage (GTDB taxonomy): Bacteria > Bacillota > Clostridia > Christensenellales > Aristaeellaceae > CAXXOK01. Next base: position 1,278,968 of record OY776489.1, on the reverse strand, counting down.
TTAATTACATTCAATTCCTTTTTCAATGAAGCGATAGATTTAGTGTTTCTGATATAGCACGCTTTTGTCATTCTGGGGATTAACTCATGTTTAGCAGCGTTCTTCATTGTGTTTTTTTCATCACTTAATCTGTCAAGCTGTTTTTCTAAGTCGGCTATTGTTTCATATTTATTAAATAGCTGTATTAAAGCAATAATATTGTCTTTTTCTTTTGCTTTTGCGACATATTGTAGTGGGTGCTTTTCGTTAAGATTATCTTTTCCGTAAACTCGAGAGTATCTTCCAATAATATTCCTGAACTTAATGTTTGGTATTGATATCTCGTATTGTTTTTTTAAAAAATCGCAGTATTCATCAATTTTTATATTTTTGATTATATTAAACTCAGGATCGCAGACACTTACATATTTATATTCGTTTGTCCGTCGTTTGAAATAATATAGTTTATCAAACATAAACTTAAAAGAAAACTCTAAAGCACCCAAAGTTTCAACCACATCAACATTGTGGGTGATAAATGTGTTCCCTCCAAAAATAAAATCTATGATCATTAGCATATTTGATTTACCAATTGAATTAGCAGCATTGTCATCTCCAATTATTGCGTTAAGTCCACTTTTAAAGCTGATTCTTTTTTCTGTAAATTTTTCACAGTATATTGATTTAAGCATTCTTAAACACCTCATTAGCCTTTGTTAACCCGATATAATTTAACGAAAACAGAACATCCAATGCTAATACAAATTCATTTACATCATCAAAATGATCTTTTAAGCTATTAAATAAACTATGGACATTGATTGGCTCCCCAGAAAGTACATCTAATATATAACGTGATTTTCCTAAAATGCTTTGCTCTAAAGTAACTATCTTATTTGGTATTATCATGAAAAGACCTCACAGTTTTGAATGAAGAAAGCTATGATAATTTCACAAGCTCGCTCCGACAAATAACCAGTTTTATCATTGAGCCAATCAACAAGCTCTTTATAGATATCTTGTTGATTACGATTATTCTGTAGACACTTATTATAAAACGCTTTAACCTGAGCAGCAATCGTATTAAACTTGTTGTAACTATTTTTATCTAACTCTATAAAATTCTTCTTTAAAAAAATAAAGTAACTCGTCACATCGTCGACTATTTGCTTTTTTAGAATAAACGGCAATGTGGTATCTGCCTTATCATCAATCCGCAATGCGGTTAGTGATAGCTCTGGAAGGTCTCCATCGCTGGAAATAGATGACAGTTCGCCTAAAACAAGCATTATTTCATTTTCAACATTAAAACTCTTATAAGCATTTCGAATGTTAGCACGGCTTAATAGTCTTTTCTTTATCTTCACTAATTCTCTGTATTCATCCAAAGTTTTATTTGTATCGTATGTATCATGACAACTGGGACATAAAGCAATAACGTTGTTCATATCGTTAGGGTCAGAAAATAAACGTTCTTCATTTTTTAAGAGCAAGATTTCAGAAGGAGTCGGGTTAAGAGGATATATATGAGCAACTTCAAAAGCTCTAATCACTTTGCTTTTTACTTTATGCAACGTTTCACCGCATTTCGGGCAATGGCCATCAACTTCTGCATACAAAATCATTTTTTCATTATCGGAATATGCTTTCCGTTCCATGCCATCACTCCGCTCTAAAAACGTTGGATATATATTGAAAATTATACATCATACTAACAAAAAAGCAAGAAAATACAACGCCGCACAAATGAGACTATGTGCGGTGTTTTCATATGAAATAACACATAGAGAGGAGAGAAACATTTTCACGAGATCAAGCTGAGTAATTTGATCTTTTTACATACCACGAAAAAGGAGGTAAAACCGAATGGCATACAACAAACAGCCCACAAGCCCCGAGTGGAATATCGCGTCTGAGGCCGCAACGCCAGATATGCCCGGCTTGATTCCTAGATCAGAATTGTCCGCCGGTGTTTTAATCCATCCTATTTCCCGTCCAGCACGTTCTTAGCATAGCGCACCGCGCCCATTGCATCGGCGGTGTAGCCGTCCGCCCCCAAATCCTTGGCTAGTTCCTCGGTAAGCACCGCGCCGCCAACCATAATGTTGACCTGCGGCAGCTCCGCGCGCAGAAGCTCGATGGTTTTGCGCATGGCGGGTACGGTGGTGGTCATCAGCGCAGAAAGGCCAACCAGCTTCACGCCCGCTTTTTTCGCCTCGGCGAGCACCGTTTCCGGCGGCACATCGCGCCCCAGATCGATCACGCCGAAGCCATAGCTGCTCAGCAGCGTGCCGACGATGTTTTTGCCGATGTCGTGCACATCCCCGTGCACGGTCGCCATCATCACGGTACGCTCCGGCGAGGGTTTGCTCTCCGGCATCCGCGCAGTTGCAGCAGCGATGGCTTTTTTGGCGGCGTTAGCGCTTTGCATCAGCTGGGGCAAAAAGAACTCGCCGCGCTCGTAGCGCGCGCCTACCTCCGCCAGCGCGGGGATTACGCCGTCCTCCACCACGGTCAGCGGCTGCGCGCCGCCGTCCATCAGTGTGTTTGCGCCTTCCACCGCCGCTTTTTCAAGCCCGCGTACAATCGCCTGAAACAGCGGCGCATCCCCGGCCGGGACAGCCGCCGGGGCAGGCTGCGCGGCTTTGGGCGCGGTGGGTGCGCACACGGAGCAGCCGCAGCCATCGCCCGCAGGCGCGGGGCTTACAGCCATATGCAGCGCGGCTTCCGCCTTGCGGATGGCTTCGCCCGCCACCCGTATCGCTTCCCGCGCGGCGGCGGCATCGGCGGACGGCGCGGCCTGCGGCTGGGCGGTTTTTGGCTCGCCGGCATAGCGCTTTAAGTAGTTGGCAAAACCATCGTCACGCCCCATTACCGCCCACGCGCCGTCGATCGTGGCGCGCACAGCCGTATCCAGCGGATTGATGATCGCGGCGCTTAGCCCGCGCTCCACCGCAAGGCTTAAAAACGCGGCGGTCAGCACACTGCGGCTGGGCAGGCCGAAGCTTACGTTGCTCACGCCCAGCACGGTTTTTACTTTCAGTTCCTCGTGCAGCCTGCGCACGGTTTCCAGCGTGGTCAGGGCGGCATTGGGATCGGTGGCGACGGTCATGGTGAGCGCGTCGAAAAGCAAATCCCGCTTGGGCACGCCGTAGCGCTCCGCCTGCGCAAGTATGCGCCGGGCAATTGCCAGCCGCCCTTCCACCGTTTCGGGGATGCCGTCCTCGTCCAGCACCAGCGCGACCAGCGCGCCGCCATACTTGCGCGCCAGCGGAAACACCTGCTCCATCACGGCGGCCTTGCCGTTAACGCTGTTGATGATGGGCTTGCCCACATACACGCGCAGCGCCGCTTCCAGCGCGGCGGGGTCGGCGGTATCCAGCTGCAGCGGCAGCCCCGCCACGCCCTGCACCGCCTCGGTCACCACGGGCAGCATAGCCGCCTCGTCAATCTCCGGGGAGCCGACGTTTACATCCAGCACATCGGCAAACGCGTCGATCTGCGCGGTGGCTTCGCCCAGCAGGTAATCGATGTCGTTTTCCTTCAGCGCCTGTTTCATGCGCTTTTTCCCGGTGGGGTTGAGCCGCTCGCCGATGATCAGCGGTTTGTGCCCCAGCGTAACGGTTTCGCTGCGCCCGGAAATAAGTACCGGTAAAAGCCCGTTATCTGCATCCACAGGCGATAACGCGGGCAAAGGCAGATCCTTCGTTTGCGCTATCATCGCGGCAATGTGTTCTTCGGTCGTGCCGCAGCAGCCGCCCAGCGCCCGTGCGCCCAGCTCCGCCGCCTTTTGCATATCGGCGGCAAACTCGGCTGCTTTGGTGGCAAACACCGTTTTGCCATCCACGATGGTCGGCACGCTGGCATTGGGCATAAACAGCACCGGCAGGTTCCCGGCGCAGGCCAGCATCCGTTTTAAGTTGGGCAAGAGTGCCGCGGGTTCGCGCCCACAGTTCATGCCCAGTATATCCACACCCTCCATGCTGGTGAGCAGCGCACAAACGCCCTCGATGTCCGCGCCTGTTAGCAGCCGTCCGGATACGTCAAAGCTCAGGCTGACCAGCACGGGCACATCGCTGCCCGTTTGCTCCTTCGCCTCGCGGTAGCCCAGCACCGCCGCCTTTACCTCGCGCAGGTCGGTCATGGTTTCGGCCAGCAAAAGGCCGCAGCCTTCGGCAATCCCCACCAGCGCCATTTCGCGGTAGATGGCAACGGCATCCTCAAACTCCATCTCGCCCAGCGGCTTTAGCAGCTGGCCGATACTGCCCGCATCCATACCGATGATCGCGCTGCTGCCGGTTTCGGCCACCGCTTCCTTCGCCAGCGTAATGCCCGCGCGCATAACCTGCGCCCAGGTATCGGGGAAGTGCAGGGGATTGGCGCCGAAGGTATTGGCCGTCACCATATCGGTGCCTGCGCGCAGGTAGCTTACATACACGCTTTTTACCGCTTCCGGATGGGAAAGGTTCCAGTTTTCCGGTTTTTCCCCGCCCATCAGCCCCAACGCCTGCAGACGCGTGCCCATGGAGCCGTCAAAATACACCCGCTTGTGGGAAAATAAATTCAGAAATGCATTCATAGGGTTGCCGCTCCTTCCCGCTTTGCCATACCTACTTTTTTGCTGTGCTTAGCGCCCAATGATCGCGCCCAGGTTGTTAAACACATCCCGCGCCACATCCACACGGTTCATGGTGTACAGGTGGATATTGTTAACGCCGTTGGCGATCAAATCAATAATCTGCTCGGTCGCGTACGCCACGCCAGCCTGCCGCATGGAAGCGGGATCGTCCCCGAAGTGATCGACGATGGACCAGAAGCGCGGCGGCAGCGTCGCCCCGGAAAGCGTGGCGATGCGCTGTATCTGCTTTGCGTTCACCACCGGCATAATGCCCGCGGTAATCGGCACGTTAATGCCCGCCTTCAGCGCCCGGTACATAAAGTTGTACAGCGTAGCGTTGTCAAAAAACATTTGCGTAGTTAAAAAGTTGACGCCCGCATCCACCTTGGCTTTTAAATAGTGCAAATCCTCGGCGCGGTTCGCCGCCTCGGGGTGCCCCTCGGGGTAGCAAGCCGCGCCCACGCAAAACCCGCCGCGGCGGTTGACAAACGAAACCAGCTCCGCGGCATGCTCAAAATGGTCGCCGGTGGGGAAGGCCGCGCCCTCGGGGATATCGCCGCGCAGCGCGAGCACGTTTCTTACGCCCGCTTCCTCCAGCTTATCCAGCACCGTTTCAATTTTGGATACGTTGTCGTTAATGCACGTGAGGTGCGCAAGCGCGGGTACGCCCGCGTCCTGCACGGTTTCGGCCATTTCACGAGTAAACTGCGGGGTATTGCCCGCCGCGCCGTAGGTAACGCTGATGTACATAGGTTTGAGCGCAGCGATCTGCCGTACCACCGCTTTGGCTTCCTCCACGCGGGCGAACTCCTTGGGCGGAAATACCTCGCAGCTGATGTGTACGCCCGGTTTGGAAAACAGATCGACAAATTTCATCGTGAATACGCTCCTTTTTTACTACACCTTTTTTCTATGTTGATGAGGCTGCCGTTATTTTGCGCCCGGCACGCGGCAAACGCCATGGGTATCCAGCGGGCTCAGCCCCTTGGACAGCTCAAAAGGCGTCTCCTGGTATACGAAATAGTTCAGCCAGTTGGCAAACAGCAACCCGGCGTGCGCATGCCAGCGCAGGGGCGGGGCCAAATCGGGATTGTCCTGCGGAAAATAATGCTCCGGCAGGTCGATCTGCATGCCCTTTTGCACGTCGCGGTAATACTCGTGGGCGAGCGAATCGCGGTCATACTCACTGTGGCCGGTGGCAAACACGCGCCGCCCGTCGCGGCTGCGCAGCAGTGCGGCTCCGGTTTCGGGGGAGGTCGCCAGCACGATCAGATCATCGCACTTGGCAAGCGCCGCTTCATCCAGCGCGGTATGGCGGCTCATGGGGACGGTAAAAATATCGTCAAAGCCGCATAGCAGGCGATCCCGTCGATCGGTGAGGTTGGTATCGTAAATGCCGAACAGTTTTTTCTCCAGCGGGTATTTGTTGATGCCGTAATGGTAGTAAAGCCCCGCCTGCGCCGCCCAGCAGATGTGCAGCGTGCTGAAAGCGCGTCGGTCCGTCCAGTCCATAATCCGGGTCAGCTCATCCCAATACAGTACGTCGTTAAAATCCAGCCGTTCCACCGGTGCGCCCGTGATAATCACGCCGTCAAAAAACTCGTCCTGTACATCCTCCAGCGTGCGGTAGAACGTATCCAGATAGTCCGAGGAAACATGCGTGCCCTCGTAGGTGCCCGTGCGCAGCAGCGTAATTTCCACCTGCAAAGGCGAGTTGGAAATAAGGCGCAATAGCTGGGTCTCGGTTTTCTCCTTGGTGGGCATGAGGTTGACGATGGCGATGCGCAAAGGACGGATGTCCTGCATCTGCGATCGTTTCTCGGTCATCACAAATACATTTTCTTCGGTCAGTACGCGCGTTGCCGGCAGCGCGTCTGGGATTTTTACCGGCATGTATAACCCTCCTTTTTCTTCCGCACCCTGCGGCACGGCCAAAGAACGCCATTGTTCTTTGCTTTCCCTGTGGTTTTCGGCGCGCTTCTTTTGCGCGCCGTGCGCCAGCCGCCGCCCATACGGTAACCCGTGCGGGCGGCGGCGCTGTTATTTATACACGGCTGAGACCTTTTTCAAGGTCGGCGATCAAATCGTTTACGTCTTCCAGCCCGATGCTCAGGCGCACCAGCTCGGGCTTTACGCCCGCGGCTTGCAGCTGCGCTTCGTCCATCTGGCCATGGGTGGTGCTCGCCGGATGAATCACCAGCGACTTGGCGTCCGCCACGTTCGCCAGCAGGCTGAACAGCGAAAGACCGTCGATAAAGCGCCGCCCGGCTTCCACCCCGCCTTTAACGCCAAAGCTCATAATCGCGCCCGCGCCGTTTGGCAGGTATTTACGCTGCCGCGCATGATAGGGATCGTTTTCCAGCGTGGGGTAGTGCACATAGGCCACTTTGGGGTGCTTTTCCAAGAACGCGGCAACCTTGCGGGCATTATCGCAGTGCCTTGCAATGCGCAGGCTCAGCGTTTCCAGCCCCTGCAAAAACAGGAACGCACTCATGGGGCTTAAGCACGCGCCAAACTCGCGGATGGTTTGCAGCCGCAGGCGCGTCGCAATGGGCGCGGGCTGGTCGGCATAAACCGTATTGCCGTTTTGCGCGTCGGGCGTGGTAAGGGCGCTGAAACGCTCCTTATGAAAATCGAACGTGCCCATATCCACCACGGCGCCGCCGATGGTGGTACCGTGGCCGCCCGCGTATTTGCTAAGGCTGTGCACGATAATATCCGCCCCGTGCGCTTTCGCGTCAAAAATGGGGGGCATACCGAACGTATTATCTAGCACCAGCGGCAGCCCGTGGGCGACGGCAACGGCTTTGATGGCGTCAAAATCCGGCACGTTGATGTTGGGGTTGCAGATGGTTTCCAGATAGATCATCTTGGTGTTGGGGCGAATGGCCGCTTCCAGCGCGGCTACATCGTCCGGGTCCACAAAGGTGGTGTTGATGTTCGCCACCTGCGGCAGACGCGAGGCAAACAGCGTAACCGTACCGCCGTATAGCGTGCTGATGGCCACAATGTGGTCGCCCGTGTTGCACAGCGCAAACACCATAGAAGAAATGGCCGCCATGCCGCTGGCAAACGCAACGCAAGCCGCGCCGCCCTCCAGCGCGCAAACGCGCTCTTCTAAAACGCTCACGGTCGGATTTTCGATACGGGTATAGGTAAAGCCGTCCGCCGTACCGGAAAACACATCCGCCGCCGCTTGGGCGTCGGGGTAGCAGTAGCTGGTGGTTTGGTAAATCGGCACCGCCCGTGAATGGGTTTGCGCATCGGGGGTCTGCCCCGCGTGCAGCTGCAGCGTATCAAAGCCATAGGATGGTTTTTCCATAGATCATGCTCCCCTTTCTTTGCCGAAACGCGAAAAAACAAGCCCGTCCCGTGGCGGGAGGGCTTGCTAGGCGCAATTTATGCGAACGCAAAAGCGTTCACCCACGACCGCTATCGGGGCGACAAATGAGAACGCCAAACATTCGCATGTCCATCGTTACGATCATGGTCATCCCTCGCTTTCCTCAGTGGGTTTGGGTTAGAATAACAAAATTCCGGGAAGTTGTCAACCCCGGAGCATAAATGTAAGAAAACGCAGGGTTTGCAAGCCTTATCGCGCCACGTGGTTACGCCCGCCGCACGAAACCGCCAACATACTGCGTCATTTTCTTACCGTAAAATCTTTGTGAAGCAAGGCAACACTCCCCACCCCTAAAAGAAAAAGCTATCCGTATCACACAGATAGCCCCTCCAATATTCATCTGACAAAGAAATCAAAAACAACTCTCTCCGTTCGTCGTGGGGAAATGGCGGTGACAAACGCGCGGGGCGGCGCGCAGATTTTTCAAGCCCTATCGACTTACGCTATGACGCATGTCGAAGCGTGCTACTAAAGAGGATTCCTGCGTAAAATCTTTGTGAAGCAAGTCACCCCTCCCCAACCCCAAAAGAAAAAGCTACCCGTATCATTCAGATAGCCCCTCCAATATTCATCTGACAAAGAAACCAAAAACAACTCTCTCCGTTCATCGTGGGAAAATGGCGGCGGCGAACGTGCAGGGGCGGCGCGCAAATTTTTTAATCCCTATCGGCTTACGCTATGACGCATGTCGAAGCGTGCTACTTAAGAGGATTCCTGCCGTAAAATCTTTGTGAGACAAGGCAACTTTACCCAATATTATTGAAAAAGCCATCTGCATCACACAGATAGCCCATCTCTAATATTCATCTAACAAAGAAATCAAAAACAACTCTCTCTGTTCAACGTGGGGAAATGACGGTGGCGAACGCGCGGGGGCGGCGCGCAGATTTTTCGCCGGATTGTGCGGATGGAGCCCGAAGGAATAGCAGCGCTATTTCGAGGGCGAGAGCCACATAAGCTGGTGGAAAAGATGCCGCTGCACCGTGCGGGCGACGCCGCCATTTTCACACAAGCTATTTCGAGGGCGAGAGCCACATAAGCCGGCGGAAAAGATGCCGCTGCACCGTGCGGGCGACGCCGCTATTTTCACACAGGTATAAATGCCATGATGATGACGCGGTAGCTGTATACGATGATCGCGGAAAACAGGATGCTGTCCATCCGGTCCAGCATGCCGCCGTGGCCGGGGAATAGATGGCCGAAATCCTTGATGCCGCAATGCCGCTTGACCATACTGGCAAACAGGTCGCCCATCTGCGCGGCTACGCCGCCAACAAAGCCAACCAGAATATTCGCCCACATGGGGGGAAACGCCTGCGTCGGCAAGACGCTGGCAAACCCGAAGCCCACCAGCCACGCCAGCAGCATACTGCCAACCAGCCCGCCGATGGCGCCTGCCACCGTTTTGTGGGGGCTGATGTGCGGGCACAGCTTTTTGCCGCCGATCCAGGTGCCGGTAAACAGGGCGAAGGTGTCCCCGCCCACGGCAATGGCGAATACCAGCGTTAAGAGCATAGCCTGCATACGCCGTAGGGACGTATCCAATATGCCAAACAGGCACATACCGGGCAGCACCAGCGAAAGCATCGGTAAAGCGCTGACCATCACATCCATAAGGGTCGGGTCCCCCCGCCGCATAATTTGCAGCAGAATGCAGAAAAAGATGATCGTCAGCGTGGGGATAATCACCACGCTGCTGTAATACATCATCAGCGGTACGCTTACGCCCAGCGCCACATAGCTGGTCCAGCCCACAGGGTGATGCCCGTGCTGGCGCAGGGCGCGCAGCTCCTCAAAAATACACAGGGAAATGGCGATGAATGCCGCGGCTGCAAAAAACCAGCCGCCCAGATACAGCACAACCCCCACGAACAGGAGCAGCAATATCCCGGTAACGATTCGCTTCGTCATAAAATACCCTTTCTTTTCCCGCCTATGCGGCTGCTTTACACGCCGGGGTTATTCCTCGCTGCGGCCGCCATAGCGGCGGGAGCGGTTTTGGAACTGCGCAATGCAGGCGTGATAATCTTTTACAGTAAAATCCGGCCATAGCTTTTCCGGAAAAACAAACTCGGCATAGGCGCATTGCCATAGCATAAAATTGCTCAGCCGCATTTCGCCGCTGGTGCGGATGAGCAAATCCACATCCGGCACGCCCGCGGTATATAAATGCTCGGCCATCGCATCCTCGTCGATGGATTCGGGCAGGCGCAGCCCGTCCGCCACTTCGCGGGCCAGCAGCCGCGCCGCACGTGAAAGCTCGGCACGCGCCCCGTAATTGATGGCGATGTTCAGCCTAAGCCCCGTATTGTGCTGCGTGCGCTCTTCCGCCGCCCGCAGCGCTTGGCGCTGGGCGGGGGGCAACGTTTCTTTCTCGCCCAGAATCACAATGTGCACCTTCCGTTCGTGCAGCTCGTCGATCTCGCTTTTAAAAAACTCAAGCAGCAGGTTCATCAGCGCATCCACCTCGCTCTGGGGTCTGGCCCAGTTTTCGGTGGAAAAGGCGTACAGCGAAAGCGCCTCAATGCCAATGTCGCTGCTGCTGCGGATAATCTCCCGCAGGGCTTCGGTGCCCGCGCGGTGCCCCATGGCGACTTTAATTTTATTCTTTTTAGCCCAGCGGCCGTTGCCATCCATGATAATGGCCACATGCCGCGGCAGCTTTTGCAGATTCAGCGTTACAGCTTCCATCGGGTCATTCCTCCCCTTGCACGGCGTTACGCCGCATCCCGTTACGAAAAACGCACAGGTCTTTTCAGGGTGTTTCGCGGGTATCAGCCTTGGGCTCGCCCACGTGGAAACGCGCTACAATCAGCTGCCGCCCGTCGTCCCGCACGGCCACTACGCGTGCCTCCACCAGCATCCCGTTATCCAGCTCCGGGTCCAGAAGCGGGTCAAAGGGCTGTGCTTCCTCATCGTCGCCCACTTCAAACTCCCGATTAATGCCCTCCAGCGCGCTGATGCTTTCCGGCGGCGGACAGGCAGGCGTATGCGCATTGATAATGGGAGGCACGCCGGTTTGCGTAACACGCACGCCCGTAATGCCGTAGCTGGCCAAAATTGCCAGCGCACTGCGCACGTTGAGCCCCAGTAAATGATCAAACGTCTTTTCCATGGTTCCTCCCGCCTGTTTCCCTGCTGCCAAGGACCGCTTACCCGCAGCGCGCTTTACCCCGCGTGTTTTGCGGCGTATTGCTGCAGCCGCTTACCACCATAAATTGCTGCCTACATTTCCGCCTGATACATCGGCTGCTACGGCTCGTGCCTGCGCGCCCTGTAAATCAACGCAGCGCGCTTTGCACGCAAGCTGCGGCGGAAACGGCATAGCTATCCCCCAGCGGTTTTCTTTCCGCCGGTAGGGGGAAAGCTGCGCGCCGGCTCCGGCGGTTACACTTCCAGAATTTCTTTTTCTTTTTTGGCTGCTACGTCGTCGATGCCCTTGATGGCGTCGTCGGTGGCTTCCTGCACTTTCTTTTCGGCCTTGGTCAGATCATCTTCGGTAATCTGGCTGCTCTTCTGCTGCTTTTTCAGGTGCTCCATCGCGTCGCGGCGGATGGAACGCACAGCGATTTTAGCTTCCTCGGCGGTCTTATGCACTTGCTTGCTCAGCTCTTTGCGGCGTTCTTCCGTCAGCTCCGGAATCAGCAGGCGAATCACTTTACCGTCGTTGGCCGGGTTCAGCCCCAGATCGCTTTTTAAAATTGCTTTTTCCACTAGCGGCAGGGCTTTCTGATCCCATACGCTCACCAGCAGCATCCGCGGCTCGGGCGAGGAAACGTTGCCCATCTGCGGCAGCGGCGTCTGGGTGCCGTAATAATCTACCATAATGCGGTCCAGCAGCTGCGGGTTGGCGCGCCCCGCACGGATGGAGCGAAGTTCGTCTTGCAGTACGTTATTGGTTTTCTGCATTTTTTCCTTTGCAGTATCAATCACTTCCTGATACATAGGGTTTACCACCTTTCCATTTTGTATCCTCATATTGCTCCGCTTATTGTAACGAATTTTTCCATAAAAGGCAAGTATTCCGGCGCTGTGCGCGCCCCCGGAAAGCCGCCTAGGAAAGCAGCAGTTCCGCCGCCCCGGAAAGCGTGGGCACGGTATAGGTGGCCAAGCAGTTTTCCGGCGCGGGCGCACCGTTGGTAAACAGTATGCTGTCCACCCCCGCATTGACCGCCGCGCCGATATCCGCCGTTATGCTGTCGCCCAGCATCACTACGCGCGCCTTGTCTCTTTCGCCCGCGCGGCGCATGGCCTCCAGCACCATAAAGGGGTCGGGCTTAAAATGCCCCAGCTCTTCACTGATGAGCAAATCGGCAAAATACGGGCGCAGTTCGCTGTTTTCAAACCGGTTGCGCTGCACAACGGCAATGCCGTTGGTAACCATATACACAGGCATTTTTTCCGCCACGGCGCTTAAAAAGGCTTTTGCGCCCGGCAGGGGAATGTGCTGCTTACCCAGTTCCCGCACAAAGCAGGCGCTCATGGTGACGGGGTCAGTCGGCGGTGCCTCCACGCCCAGCGTGGGCAGCTCCAGCATAAAATCCGAAAAGCGCTCCACACGCAGGCGCTCCTGCGTGGTTTCCCCACGCTCCAGCTTTTTCCAGTGACTCATGTTCACGCGGCTGTACAAAGCGGTGATCTCGTCGTTTACGGGCAGGCCGCAGGCTGTGAGCGTAGCAGCCAAAGCCACTTTTTCCCCCGCGTGAAAATCAAACAACGTCCCATCGGCATCCGCCAGCAGGAGGGTGTAACGCATCCTTCATTCTCCTTTTCGGCCAAATTCCGTTTATAGCAACGGATGCTTTATCTTACCACAGCGGACACGTAAAACCAACCGCTTCCGGTGTTCCCAAAGGGGCAAAAAAGGCAAACACAAGCCCGGCACGGGCGAAAACATACGGTTTGTATGCTTCCTCCCATGCCGGGCAGCCGGTAAGCGGCCAAAACGCTGCTTACAGGGTATTGATCATATCGTACAGGGAACGATCGAAAAACTTCGGCTTGGTCTCGTCCAGCGCATCGGGGAAGGGCGTATTGTACACGCGGCCGTCGCGAACGCCGATGGCGTAGCCACGCTCAAAATCCTTCAAATCGCCGGTGAGCAGATCCACCGCCATGCGGCCCGCCTCAAAGGCAAAAGCGCTGTCGTACGCCGTGGGGATGGCGCCGCGCTGCGTGTAGCCGATCACCGTGGCGCGTACTTCGGCGCCGCACATCAGCTTGAGTACCAGCGCCAACCGCTCGGCGTTGAGCTTATCGTCGTCATGGATTACATAGCCGCTATCGGCAATTACCTTGCGCCAGTCATACGGCTTCATGTTGTGCCAGCAATGCTCGCTGATGATCAGCGTTGCGCGGGTGTTGCCGCGGGAGATGAGGTATTTCATGCGGTTGGCAATCGCTTCCAGATCCCATTCCACTTCGGGCACAATCACCATTTCCGCGCCGGTCGCCAAAGCGGTGCGCATGGCAATATCGCCGCAGTAGCGGCCCATGACCTGCACCACAGCGGGGCGGTCGTGGCTGCGGCTGGTGGCACGGATGGAACGCACCGCTTCCACGCAGACGTTTACAGCCGTATCGTAGCCGAGGGTCGCCTCGGTATAGCTCAAATCGTTATCGATGGTGCCGGGAATGCCAATGCAGGGAATGCCCAGCTTGCACAGCTCCAGCGCGCCGTGGTAGCTGCCGTCGCCGCCTATAACCACCAGCGCCTGAATGCCCTGCTTGCGCAGGTCCTCGGCTGCCTCGGCGCGTACTTCCGGCTTTAAAAAGGGCAGGCAGCGCGCCGTGCGCAGGTAGGTGCCGCGCATGTCCATAATATCCAAAACCGTTTCCGGGTCCAGATATTCAATATCGTCCTCAGGGTTATCGCTCAGCCCCAGCAAGCCATTATAGCCGCGTTTGATGCCCATCAGCTGCAAACCCTTGCGCGTAGCGCAGCGCGCCACGCTGACAACCGCCATGTTCATGCCTGGGCTGTCGCCACCGCTGGTTAGAATTCCGATCCTCTTCAATTTATCCATGTTTCCCCCTCTTCCCGTTTTGCGACGACAGTCTATCGCAAACAAACAGAGACTGATGTGTATTTATGGTTACTCACCAAAGTAATCCAGAATGAAGTATAGCATAGCCCCCTCGCAAGCGCAAGGTCGAAATCGGTTTAGCTTGTTTCGTTCCATGAATATTTGCGGTTTTCGTTATATACTGGCGATTCCCGGCTGCAAAACCCCCGCGCTGGTGTAACAACCGCGCTCCCGGAAAAGGGTTTTTTTCCTTTTCGCCTAATATATCAGGCAGGTTCTTTTTTTTGCCGCTTCGCGTGTCCCCCGGGCGCGCTTATAAGGAGGAATTGTATGCTTACAAAAATCGCCGCTTTTCTATGCGCGCTTATCCTTTGCGTTACCGCCTTGGGCGCGGCGCTGGCCGAAACCCCCCGCGAGATCACCCCGCTTAATTACGATAGCTTGCCGGAGGCTCTGGAAGGCCAGCACCATTACCTGCTGGCGTGCGTGGACACCTGGGAAACCAAACCCCATAACCTGGGCAACACCGACGGCGTGATGATGGTCACGCTGGATACGCGTGCCCATCGGCTGCTGTTTACCACCTTTATGCGGGAGATGCTGGTGCAGCGCCCGGACGGGCACATCGGCCGCATTACCTACATTGCTAAAAATTACGGGCCGGAGGCGCTGTGCCAGACCATTAGCACCCATTTTGGCGTGAAGGTGGAGAAGTACATTTTTTTCAGCATGGATAACGTGCAATCCATCATCGACGCGCTGGGCGGCGTGGAAATTACCGTGACCGATGCCGAGGCGGACTACTTAAACCGCTACCGCATTGCGCGGGACGCGACCACCCCCAGCATGGACAAGGGCGGCACCTACCTGTTCGGCGGGCACGCAGCGGTGATATACATGCGCATCCGTAAAGTGGGCGGCGACGGAGATGCGGGCCGCACGCGGCGTATGCGCACAGTGCTTACGACGCTGGCGAAGAAATACGAAACCGTATCCCTCACCGAGGCGATTAACGTGCTGGGCTCCGTAACGGATAACCTGTGCGTAACCAACATGACCATGAGCGATCTTTTAGAAGCCGTCGGCTATGCCATGCAGCTGGTGGGCGCAGAGCCGGAAGGGCTGCAAATGCCCTCCGACGAGGCGATGGAGCCTATCGTGTACGCGGGCATGAGCACCCGGCAAGTAGATTTTGCGCTGTGCCGGGAGCAGCTGGCTACCTTTTTGGATAACAGCTTTGTAGTCGTGGACGGGGAGTAACCATAGGCAGAAAGACTTGGCTTTAGCAGCGCGGCGCGGCAGGGCGGATAGAATAGAATCCACCCCTGCCTGTCGCGTTTTTTCTTTTCGTTGTTTTATAGTTGTGAGCAGTAAAAGGCATCATCAGCCGCCGCTTCGCGGCGGCGAAGAGCGAAAAAGCGAAAAGCATACTTTGTGGTTGTTTTCAAAAAGCAACGCAGCGAAACCAAACAACATCTGCGCGGAAACGTACATAAGGCAGAAAAACTTGGCTTTAGCAGCGCGGCGCGGCAGGGTGGATAGAATAGAATCCACCCCTGCCTGTCGCGTTTTTTCTTTTCGTTGTTTTATAGTTGTGAGCAGCAAAAGGCATCGTCAGCCGCCGCGAAGCGGCGGCGAAGAGCGAAAAAGCGAAAAGCATACTTTGTGGCTGTTTTTAAAAAGCAACGCAGCGAAACCAAACAACATCTGCGCGGAAACGTACATAGAGGTTCGCTACCGCCGATTGTAAAGATCGCAAGATGGCCGGGTAACAGGAATGCCTCTTTTTCATCCGGCGGAAGCTGGAGGATATAGCCCGGATACGCGATTGCTGTGCAAAGGCCGGATGCGCTTTTATCACCGCCGCGAAGCGGCGGCGACAGCCGGAAAACCGCTTGCGGTAAGCATCCCCCCGTATGCGAAGGGCTTTTCGGTTATCATGTAACGGCGGTAAAGTCTTGCGTTTATTCTATATACAGGTGAAGATACCTGCTGTTTTATGCCTTTTATAAAGACAGGGATTTTTAAGCAGGCGGGTGCGGCGCGTGTTATCCATAACCATGTGGATTTTGCGTGGGAAAGATGCGGAAACGCTGTGGCTATTTTTCGCAATCACTTACGGCGCACTGGCGCAAAAAACCACAGCCGTTTTTCCACTGCCTGTGGAAAGGGAGGAGAAACGCCTCTTTTTCCGCTTGTAGGGGTCCCTTTTGCTATAAAATTGACAGGATTCCCGCTCTTGCACAAGCAGGATTTGCCCTTTTCAGCAGAGAAGTTGTTACGGAATGAAGTTCCACACTGCGCAAGGGCGCAGCACCCATGGAAAAACCGTTGAAAACGCACCGGAAATCCACAGGTTTTCCAAGGGTCTTTTTGAGCCGTACATTACGAAAAACCGCTTTTTCCATAGTTTCCACAGCCCCTACTACTACTGCGACAATACTATTATAGTACTACTATCTGCTATACGGAGGCGACACGATGAAACTGCAATGTTCCGCACAAGAACTAATTACCGGCCTGGTCAACGCAACCCGCGCGCTCAGCGCCCGCCCTGCGACCCAGGTTTTGGAGTGTGTGAAGCTCACGACCGGTGAAGACGAAATTACCTTGACCTGCACCGACGGAAGCTTGACCATTTATACCCGCGTACAGGCGGCCGTGGAAGAACCTGGCGAGGTTTTGCTGCCCGGGCGTTTGTTTGCAGAGATTGCCCGCAAGCTGCCGGAAGGCACTGTGAGTATCCAAATGAACGATAAGCGTATTACCACCATCCGCTGCGCTTCCAGCCGCTCCACCCTGACGGGGCTGCCCGCGACGGATTTTCCCAAAACGCTGGATCTCATCAACACCCACGCGCTGCATGTACCGCAAAAGCGCTTAAAGGAAATGATCAGCCGCGTGACCTTTGCTATTGCCGTACAGGAAAGCCGCCAAACGTTAACCGGCTGCCTGATGGAGGTAACGCGCGAAGAGCTGCGGCTGGTGGGTTTGGATGGTTTCCGCCTGGCGCTGCAGCGCATGCACAGCGATTTTGTGCTGCCTGATGGCGTAGATACGATCAAGGCTATTATTCCCGGCCATGTAATGAGCGAGATGAGCCGCATTATGGACGACGGCCACGACGCGATGGCGACCTTCCATATGGACAGCGCGCACTTGATGGCCATTATCGGCAATACCACCCTGATTACCAGCCTGCTGGCGGGCGAATACATTAACTACCGCCAGATACTGCCGGAAAAATGGCTGACCCGCGTTACCGTAGAGCGCGAAGCGCTGGCCGACGCCATTGAGCGCGCAAGCCTGATGGCCCGCGAAGGCAAAAATAATCTGGTGCGGATGCATGCTGCCGGAGACGTGATGCGCATTACCTCCATGAGTGAGCTGGGCGATGTGCTGGAAGAGCTGAGCGTCCATCTGGAAGGCGAAGAGATTGATATTGCTTTTAACGCCCGCTACATCAGCGACGTGATTAAAAATATCGATAACGAATGCTGTATGCTGTCTATGAACACCAACGTTAGCCCTTGCGTGGTTTCCCCCGTAGAGGGCGACGATTACCTATACCTGGTTTTGCCGGTCCGCGTAGCAAACTAACGCATCACGCCGGCACAGCGGCCGGTTTTGCATGATAAAAAGAGCCTGACCAAACACACGCGGTATCAGAAAAAGTGTGTATGGTAGGCAGGCAGTACCATACCGATGTAGGGTACACCTGCGGGGTGAAGCACGATATGCAGGCGGCACACGGACCCACCATCCAGTGCCGCTTTTGCGTACCGTTTTTCCTGTTTGAGCACCATGGTTTAGGGGAGGAGCACACATGAAAAAACCTTTCTTCATCGCCCTCAAGCGCACGCTGCCCATCATGGCTGGGTTTCTGCCGCTGGGCATGGCTTACGGCATCCTGATGGCGCAGGCTGGGTATAACTTTCTCTGGTCGGGGTTTATCGGCATTACGGTGCTGGCAGGCTCGCTGCAATTTTTAATGATCGATTTTTTCGCGGGCGGCCTACCGCTGGTCACCATTATCATCATGGCGCTGCTGCTCAACAGCCGGCATATCTTCTATGGGCTTCCGTTTATTGAAAAATTCAAAAAATACGGCCCGTGGAAGTACTGGATGATCTATACGCTCGCCGATGAGAATTTTTCGCTCCTGTGTTCCTGCAAAACAGAAGAAGGCGTGTCGGAGAAAACGGTGAATATTATCTCCTCTTCGCTGGTGGCGCTGTACTGGATTTTATTTTCTATGCTGGGCGGGCTCATCGGCAATTTGATTCCGTTTGATACGACCGGGCTGGATTTTGCGCTAACGGCGCTGTTCGTGGTAATTTTGCTGGATCAGCTACGCGGCGCGCCCACCCGCATCCCGGCGGGCATCGCGCTATTGTCCGGCGTCGGCTGTATTCTGGTTTTCGGCTCGAACAACTTTATTTTACCGTCGCTAATCGCCACCGTAACGGCGCTGCTGGTGCTCAAGCCGAAGCTGGAACAAACCATGGAAGAGGAGGGACGGTAATATGGTACTGACGACGGAGCAATCGCTGCTAATTATCCTGGTGTGCGGTTTGTGCACCCAGTTGGAACGGTTTTTACCGTTTTTGCTCTTTGGCCGCAGGCAGGTGCCGGAATTTGTGCGCTACCTTGGGCGCATTCTGCCGATGGCCGTCATCGCGACGCTTGTGGTATACTGTTTACGAAGCGTCACCTTTACCGGGGCGGATACCTTTGTACCCCAGCTGATCGGCGTAGCGGTTACGGTTGCGCTGCATCTGTGGAAGCGCAATTCGCTGCTGAGCATTTTCGGGGGTACCGCCTGCTACATGCTGCTTGTGCAGCTGGTGTTTTAAAGTGATGGAACAGAAATTTTCGGATTTGGTGTATCGCGTGGTGGCCCTTGTACCGCGCGGTAAAGTGGTCGGGTACGGGCAAATCGGCCTGATGATCGGGCATCCGCGTGCGTCGCGGCAGGTTGGCTGGGCGATGCGTAATTGCCCGGATGCTTTGCCATGGCACCGGGTGGTCAAAGCCGACGGCTCCATTGCCGGGGGCGGCCACGCCGAAATGCGCCGTGCGTTGCTGGAAGCCGAGGGCATCCCCTTTTTGCCGGATGGCCGGGTGGATATAAAAAAGTGCCGCTGGCAGCCGGAGGAGATTACGCTGTAAAAAGGCAGAAGGGAAAGATGCCTTGCATCTTCGCGCTTTGCCCGGGGCGGAAAACGCGCCGGCATACGGATTGCCTACGGCGCTTGCGCTGAAATGTACAGATACAGCGTTACCGGTACGGTGAAATAGCGCCTGGGAAAAACGGTTCAAGCGAAAAACGGATAAACTTCCCTGCACAAATGAAACCGTTGTTTCAATTTCAGGCAGTTATGAATAGAACCGCCAAACGAAGCCCTGTTCAAAAATGTAGCCATGATTTACTCCCCGTTGCAGAGGATGCGGCGGGGTTTTTTTGTTGTCCGCGCGCCCGGCAGCGTCAAACCAAAAGAGAAGAACGCTATCTGCAACAAAATAACAAACGACGAAGGGGAGACACTTGCTATATAAAAAGTATCGTTCCAGCGTGTAAAAGGGAAAGAGGCTCGTTTCAACAAGAATGCGCTTTTACGAAACAAACCGCTGTAAACAGGTTTCCTTTTGCATCGTTACGCTATGGATGGAGTGTATTCATGCGCATTCGCTATGCCATCAGGAAAGGCCCTCGCTTTCCCGGTGTTGACAGACGGTTTTGATTGTGCTATAACGTGACTGTAAAATCAATTATAGTCATACGGTATTTGGAGGAACCATGAGTTATATTACTTTTTCGGATGTATGCAAGGATTACGGGCAAGGCGCATCCATCGTGCACGCGGCCGATCATGTCTCCTTTGGTATTGAGCAGGGGGAGCTGTGCGTGGTGCTGGGGCCCAGCGGCGCGGGCAAGACCACCATACTCAACCTGCTGGGCGGCATGGACAAAGCCACCAGCGGCGTCATCCGTGTGGGCGAAAAAGAAATTACCGCCATGCGCTCGCCGCAGCTGACCCAGTACCGGCGGCTGGACGTGGGCTTTGTGTTCCAGTTTTATAACCTGATGCCGAGTTTAACGGCGCTGGAAAACGTGGAACTGGCGCGGCAGGTGTGCCCCCGCTCGCTCGACCCGGAAACGGTGCTTGCGCAGGTGGGGCTGCAAAACCGTATGGGCAATTTTCCCGCGCAGCTCTCCGGCGGCGAGCAGCAGCGTGTTTCCATCGCGCGAGCGCTTTGCAAAAACCCTGCGCTTTTGCTGTGCGATGAACCGACCGGCGCGCTGGACAGCAAAACTGGCGCGCAGGTGCTGGAGTTGCTCACGGATGTAGCCAAAACCTACCACACGACGGTCGTCATCATCACACACAACGCCAGCATTGCGGCGCTGGGCGACCGCGTGGTGCGTATGCGCAGCGGCGCCATCGCGGAAAATGTACAAAACCCAAACCCCGCAAAGGTGGCGGATATCGCATGGTAGCAAAAAAACGCCGTTTAACGGCGCTGCGCAAAAAACTGTGGCGCGATATGGGGCGCTCCGCTTCGCAGTTTATCGCCATCGTGCTTTTATGCGCGCTGGGCACATGGGTGTACAGCGGGCTGGACGGCGCGTGGCGTATGCTGCAGCTTTCCGCCGATACGTATTTTGAAACGTACAATCTGGCGGATTATTGGGTTAACGTATCCGCCGCCACCAAGGCGGATGTAGATAACCTTGCCAATCTGGACGGGGTTGCGGCTGCGCAGGCGCGCTTTTCCGCCGAGATGGACGCGCCGGATCTGGGGGAGGGCGTATCGGTGATGGTGCATGCCTATCAAGGCGCGCCGCAAATCAATATTCCCATGCTGCTAACCGGCGAAACGCTGCTGCCCTCGGATACGCGCGGCTGCCTGCTGGAAGCGCAGTTTGCCGCTGCGCACGGCCTTGCGGTGGGCGATAGCCTTACGCTGACCGTCAACGGGCAGGATATAGCCTTTGTCATTCGCGGAACCATCATCTCCGTGGAGCACACCATTACCGCTAAAGAGATGATGCCTGACCCGGAGCATTACGGTTTTGCCGTTATCAGCTGGCAGGCGGTCAACACCCTGCCCTGGAACGAAGTGCTTTTAACCCTTGTGCCCGGCGCATCGGCGGACGCTGTGGAGGCGGCGGTGCAGGCAAAACTGCCGGAAGCATTGGTCATCACCCGGCAAACGCAGGGCAGCACCCAGCGCATCCGCACTGATACGAAGATGTACCAGAACCTTACGTATGTCTACCCGGTGCTGGCCTTTGCCGTCGCCGCGATGATCGTGCTGACTACCCTGACCCGCATGATCGAGAACCAGCGCATGCAAATGGGCACGCTCAAGGCGCTGGGGTATGACCGCAAACAAATCCGCAGGCATTACCTGTCCTACGCGCTGGTACCCTCGCTTGTGGGATCGCTGCTGGGGCTGATCATCGGGCGGTATACCCTGCCGGACTTTTTATACAACGTGCTATCGGCGCGCTATATACTGCCGCAAAAGCTGCGCGCGCCCATTGCAGCGACGGCATGGGGTATTACGGCGCTGATGGTGGTGCTGTGCGTGCTCATCTGTTTGTACGCCTACCGCAAACAGGCCAGGGATGTTACCGCCGCGCTGCTGCGGCCCAAGCCTCCCAAGGCGGGCAGCCGTGTGCTGCTGGAGGGATGGACCTCGCTTTGGCGGCGCTTCAGCTTTAACACCAAAATGGTCGTGCGCAACATAGCCCGCAGCAAGGGGCGCACCCTTGTTGCCATGGTGGGCGTGCTGTGCTGCAACATGCTCATCATCTGCGGTATGGGATTGCAGGATTCCATACAGGCGTCCATCGGCGATTATTACGACCGCACCGTCGCCTACGATTTACGCGCCGATCTGGACGCCTCCGCAGCCGGAACGCTTAGCGCGTACCAAAACCGCTTGCAGGCCGACCGGGTGGAGGGTGTAATGGAGAAAAGCATCAGCCTCCGCTTTGGCGGCAGTGCGCGCACTGTAATGCTCAACGTGCTTTCCCAAAACCAGCAGCTTTTAGTACTGGATGAGGGCACAACCGCCGTGCCCCTGCCCGAAAACGGCGTAGCGGTTAGCCGTAAGCTGGCCGAAGTGATGGAGATTGCGCCGGGGGATACGGTGCAGCTTTGGCTGCCGGGCGAAGAGCGGGGCCTCTCCTTTACCGTGGAAACGGTGTACGGCGTCAGCATCGGCCAGACGGTTTACATGAATGCCGATCTATGGAACAGTCTGCACAAGGGTGCATTTACCCCCACGGCGCTGCTTTTGCAAAACCCGACGGAGCTGACGCGCCACAAGCTTTCGGAAATGGATGCGGTAAAGGAGCTGAAAGACCCGGTGGAGCAGCGTGTACAATCGCTCTCCATCATGCACTCCATCACCGCCGTGTTCAACCTCATGTACGGCGCGGCGCTGGGGCTGGCTTTCGTGATTTGCTATAACATGGGACTGATTAATTTTACCGAGCATGTGCGGGATTATGCCACGCTCAAGGTGCTCGGGTATCATCAGCGGGAGATCCGCCGCCTGATGGTGCGGGAGAATAATCTGGTTACGCTGCTGGGCGCGCTGCTAGGCATATTCCCCGGCATCTGGCTGGTAGCGGCGGTGCTCAGCGCCGTGCATTCGGACCAGAATGTGCTCATCGCCAGCGTTGCCTGGCAGACGATCGTGCTTTCGACCGTTATTACCTGCCTGTTCAGTATGCTGATCGAGCGGCTGCTGACCCGCAAGGTGAGCTCCATCGATATGGTGGAAGCGCTGAAAAGTGTTGAATAACGTGGCTATGCAGAAAGGAAGTATCCCCAATGAAGAAGAAATATTGTATACTGCTGGTATGTGTCCTTTGTTTGCTGCCTGCCCTTACCGCGCTGGCAGACACCAACCTCACCGGGCGGCCGGTGGCCGATGGCGTGGTACAGGCAACGCATTTTGTGGATATAACCGCACCCCACAGCGGTACGCTGGCGCCGTTTGACTGGCAAAGCGGCGATACCGTCGCGGCGGGCGACGAACTGTTTTCATTTGTAACAACCAATGTTTACGCCAGCGAAGACGGCGTGGTGAAGGGCGTTTTTATTCAGCCCGGGGACGACGCTGCGGCCGCGATGCAGCGCTACGGCGCGGTGATGGGCATTGAGCCCGCGCAGGCGTACGTGGTGAAGGCTACCACCACCGGCGCAACGAACGATGACGAATATAAAATACTGCATCTGGGCGAAACGCTGTACTTCCGCACCGGCGCCAACGGGGACGAAGGTACCGGTATCGTTACGCAGGTAGCCGCGCAAAGTTATAGGGTGGATGTGCAAAGCGGCCTGTTTGACTTAAACGCGGCCGTTACCCTGTACCGGCAGGATAGCTACTCCAGCAAATATTGCGTGGGCAAAGGCACCGTAACCCGCCGGGATGCGCTGCTCGTATCTGGCAGCGGACGCGTATCCGCCGTATATGTACAAAGCGGCGATACGGTGAAAAGCGGCGATCTGCTCGCCGCGTTCGTGAGTGCCGATGCCGCGCCGGGCGCTTATACCCCCGCGCTGCAAAGCGATGTGACCGGGGTTTTGCATACCGTGGCGGTATCCGCCGGGCAGCAGGTATGGAAGGGGCAGGTGCTCTGCAGCGTGGATTTAACCGATACCATCGAGGTTGCGGCCGATGTGGACGAGACCGATCTGGGCGGCCTTGCGGTGGGCGATACCCTACCCATTACCCTGGATATGGATGAGGATACTGTGCTCACCGGCACCGTAACCGAAATATCCGCGCTGGGGCAAACGCGGCTGAATGCTGCGTACTTTACCGTGCACGTGCAATTGCCCGCGGGCAGCGCGCCGCTGGGCGCATCCGCCAGCGTATACCTGCCGGAAAAATAGACGAGACACCTAGTATTGACAGCAAACAGCTTTGCGAAAGGAGGCGCCAGCATGGCAGTACGGTTTAACGATCACGAGCGCGCAGGCATCGTAAAGGCATTGCGCAAGGCGGCGGAGCGGCGCGCGGCGCTCAAAGGCATGCGCAAAACCACCGTGGATGAATTGGTGGAGGAAGCGGGCATCTCCAAAGGGGCGTTTTATAAATTCTACCCCAGCAAGGAGCACTTGTTTTTGGATATGCTGGAGCATTGGCAGCGGCGTATCTCCGACCAGATTACCGCCAAGCTGGCCGCACAGCCCGGCCTGCGTGCGCCCCAGCGCGCCGCCCTGATGCTCAAGGCCGCGTGGCGCAGCATGCACGCGCAATCCATTTTAATTTTCGCCAACAACGAGTTGCCCTATCTGCTTCGCAAATTGCCCGATGCGCTGGTGAAGCAGCATTATCAGAGCAACGAGGAGTTTATCCATCGCCTGATGGGGCAGGCCGATATTCGCCTGCGCGTTCCAGAAGCCGAAGCCTATGCGACCATCCGCATTCTGCTATTTTCCCTACTGGCCGCCAAGAAAGTCGGCAGCGGGTATGCCGCCGCCATGGACGCATTGATTGACGACGCGTGCGTACGGATGATTGAGGACGAGTGATGGGGGAGACGTGCGGGGACGCGCAGGGACGCGAAGAGACGCGAAGAGACGCACAGGGACGCACAGGGGGTTCCACCCCCTGCACCCCCGGCAAGGGCACTGCCCTTGACCCGTCTATCCGCGTTTCACGCGGATAAAAGGGATGGCATTAGGGTGTTTACCATGCATGTTGGCTTGGCCGGAGGAAAATGGTTTGTCGTTAAGAAAAATGGGCTTTATACTTTTGGGCAAGAAGTGTTTATACATAAGGGTAGGCCGTGTTGATACGCGGCCTATGTGCTATATTTAGTTGCTCATGATGGATTGGTGAAGAAAAAAAGGATAATTACTTAGGCGAAAGATAATGCACCTTTATTCAAAACTATAAATGACTATTTTAGCGGGTATTACATTCATATTGATTTTTAATTTTTATTTTCATCCACCCGGCCAAGCCAATAGACTTTATTTACCCACCACCGCCCAACCCATAAGCCTTGTCAAGGGCAGTGCCCTTGCCGGGGGTGTGGGGGTGGAACCCCCGCCCGTCCTCCTCCCATCCGGCCAAGCCAACCCACTTAGTCAACCCATCATCGCCATTATATAAGCCGGGTCAAGGGCAGTGCCCTTGCCGGGGGTGCGGGGGTGGAACCCCTGCCCGTCCCCCTTTCGTCTCCCTCGCGTTCTCTCCTCCATGTCACTTTTTTGCAAAAGGATGCCGTTTGCCTTTACAGGTGTAGACGGGGTCGTGTATAATGCATATGATTTCATCGCAAAAGGGGTCTGGTTATGGCAGGTTCAAAGCAGCGCGTTATTCTGAAGCTGAGCGGCGAGGTACTTGGCGCAAACGGTAAATTGTTTGACCATCAGGCGTTTGTAGCTGCGGCGCAAATGCTAGTGGAAATGCAAAAAACCGCGGGCGTTGAGCTGGCTGTAGTGATCGGCGGGGGCAACGTGTGGCGCGGCAGACGCGGCGACGCGATGCAGATGGGCGCGGTAGCCGCCGACCAGATGGGCATGCTGGCAACGCTGCAAAACAGCCTGTATATGCAGGATACGCTGTTGGGCTTGGGCGCGAAAGCCACGGTCATGAGCGCGCTGGATATGCCACGCTTTGCCCGCTCGTACCATGTAAACCAGGCAAAGGAGCTGCTTGCAGACGGGCATATACTGCTGTTGGCCTGCGGCACCGGTAACCCGTTCTTCTCCACCGATAGCGCGGTCGTGCTGCGCGCGCTGGAGCTGAACTGCGATTTGATTTTGATGGCGAAAAACGTGGACGGCGTATACACTGCCGACCCGAATGTGCGATCCGACGCCGAGCTGATACCGGACGTATCGTATGAAGAGTGTGCCAAACGAAACCTAACGGTTATGGATCCGGGCGCGTTTATTATGCTGCGGGATAATCAATTCCCCAAGGTACGCGTCTTTGCGCTGGATCCGCCGGAAAACGTGCTCAAGGTGCTCGCGGGAGACACAATGGGCACGGTGTTACACCCGTAACGCCCGGTATACACGTTGTAAAGGGGACGCAGAGCCATACTCAGCGTTCCCCTGTTGTTTGTTTGCGGCTTGTGCGTGAGGATGGCGCAGGCTGTGCGAGGAGAAGAGACGAGGAAGTAATTAATGGCTGCCATTGCACTGCGCATTAAGCGTTTTTTTTCCGCCAGGGATATGACCACCGGCAAACCCATGACGGAACTGATCATGTTTTCCATTCCCCTGCTGATCGGCAATTTTGCCCAACAGCTGTATAATACGGTAGACGCGATCATCGTAGGTAACTACATTGGGGATAACGCGCTGGGCGCGGTCGGGCTGACGGCGATGATCATCAATCTGCTGCTGGCGCTGTTTGCGGGGCTTTCCACCGGCGCGGGCATTGCGGTATCGCAGTATTTTGGTGCAAAGGACAGGCTTACGCTGTCCCGCTCGGTTGGCACCATTCTGGTGGCGACGTTCTGGGCGGTGGTGATCACCACAACGGTGGGCGTGCTTACGGCGCGGCCGATACTGGTGCTGTTAAACACCCCGGTAGAAATGCTGGATATGGCGACCCAGTACATGGTTATTTTCTTTGCCGGCATTGTCGGGTTTTCGTATTATAATATGATCGCGGGCGTCCTGCGCGGGCTGGGCGACAGCGTAACACCGCTGATTTATCTGGTGTTTGCGATGCTGCTTAACATCGGGCTGGACATTCTGTTTGTAACCTCCTTTGGCATGTCCACCGACGGCGTGGCGCTGGCAACCATCATTTCGCAGTGCATTTCTGCGGTGCTTTGCTACGGTAAGCTGACCCGTATGACCGATGTGCTGGATGTGAGCCGCAAAACCATTAAACTGGATAAAGCAATCGCTGTGCGTATGTTGCGGCTGGGCATGCCGGCAGGCATTGCGCAGGCGATTGTAACGCTGCAGGCTGTGATTGTGCAGGCGCTGATGAACTCACTGGGCCCTGTGGTGGTGACCACGTTCACCGCGGTGATGCGCGTGGACGGGTTTGCCATGATGCCCAACTTTACCTTTGGCATCGCGGCGACCACGTTTACCGGGCAAAACTTGGGCGCAAAGCGGCTGGACCGTGTGCACGAGGGTACGCGGGCAACGCTGAAACTGGCGCTGGGCTGCTCGTCGGTGTTAGTGCTGTGCATTCTGCTGTTTGGCCGCCAGCTGGTGGGCGTGTTTACCAGCACGGATGAAATTGTCGACCTTGGCGCACACATGATGCGCATACTGGCCGTGGGCTATATCGCCTTTGGTCTTACGCAAACAATGGGCGGCGTAATGCGCGGCATGAACGAAACGATGCTGCCTATGTGGATCGGGATTATCCAAACGGTTATCATCCGTTTGCCGCTGGCGTACCTGTTTGCGGCGCTCACCAAATCCCCCGAGTGGCCCAACGGCGATCCGTCCTGCCTGTACTGGAGCCTGCTCATCAGCTGGGTTTCGGCATTCTTTATCACGGCGGCGCTGTACCGATGGGGCAAATGGCGAAAAAGGGCGGAAGCCTATTTTGAAAAAAATGCTTCGCTGCTGTAAAATAGAGTGGATGCCTGAAGGGGCATAGTGAGGAAGGAAGAATAGCCATGAACGATATGAAAAACACCATCGCTTCGCTGATTACCGGGGCGATCGCGGATGTATTTGCCGGGCTGGACGGATTGCCGCAGGAGAGCGAGATTTTAGGCTTTTTGGAAGTACCGCCGGAAAAAGAGATGGGCGATTACGCCTTTCCCTGTTTCAAGCTCAGCCGCGTGCTGCGCAAGGCTCCCCCGCAGATCGCGCAGGCGCTGGCGCAGGCGATTGATGCGCCGGATGTATGCGAGGCCAAGGCGCTGGGCGGGTACCTCAATTTCTTTGTCAACCGCGACCAGTTTGCCGCCCAAACGGTGGAAAGCATCCTTGCGGCAAACGGCAAATACGGCAGCGCGGCTATCGGCGCGGGCAAAACCGTGTGCCTGGACTATTCCTCCATCAACATTGCCAAGCGCTTTCACATCGGCCATTTAAGCACCACCATGATCGGCCACAGCTTAAAGCGCATCTATGATTTTCTAGGCTACAAAACCGTGGGCATCAACCACCTGGGGGACTGGGGTACCCAGTTTGGCAAGCTCATCAGCGCCTACAAGCGCTGGGGCGATAAAGACGAGGTGGAGCAGGGCGGCGTGGAAGCGCTGACCAAGCTATACGTAAAGTTCCACGAAGAAGCCGACAAGGAAGAAAAGGCATCCGGCACCCACACGCTGGAGGATGAAGGCCGCGCCTATTTTAAAGCCATTGAGGACGGCGATGCGGAAGCCCTTGCGCTGTTTAATTGGTTTAAGGATGTAACCCTGCGCGATTGCCAGCGCGTGTACGATCTGCTGGGCGTTACGTTTGACAGCTACGCGGGCGAATCGTTCTACAACGACAAGATGGGCCGCGTCATCGACGAGCTAAAGGAGAAGAATCTGCTCACCGTCAGCGACGGCGCGAGCATTGTCGATCTGGAAGCGGAGCATATGCCGCCCTGCCTGATTTTGAAAAAAGACGGCGCTACCCTGTACGCTACCCGCGATATCGCCGCCGCGCTCTACCGCGCCGATACCTACCACTTCGACAAGTGCCTCTATGTCGTTGCTTATCAGCAGGATTTACATTTCCGCCAGTGGTTCAAGGTCGTAGAGAAGATGGGCTATCCCTGGGCGAAGGATTTAATTCACGTCGCCTTCGGCATGATCTCCTACGAAGGGCAAACCCTTTCCACCCGCAAGGGGTACGTGGTCTATCTGGAGGATTTACTCGCCCGCGCGCAGGAAAAAGCACTCGCGATTATCCAGGAGAAAAGCCCGAATCTGGAAAATAAAACCGAGGTTGCCCGGCAGGTGGGCATTGGCGCCGTGATTTATGCCGATTTGCAGAACAACCGCATCAAGGATATTGATTTCTGGTGGGATCGCGCCCTGAATTTTGACGGCGAAACCGGCCCCTATGTGCAGTACACGCACGCGCGCTGCTGCTCCGTTTTACGCAAAGCCGAGGATGCCGGTACCGATAGAACCGCTGCGCCCGATTATGCCGCGCTATCCGATGATGATTCTAAAAACCTGCTGCTCCAGCTCAGCCGTTTCCCCGAAGCCGTACTGGATGCCGCCGACAAAAACGAACCGAGCATGGTCACCCGCGCCACCACCGAAATTGCCAAGGCGTACAACAAGTTCTACTACGAAAACCGCATTCTGGACGACGATGCCGCCGTTCGCGCCGCGCGCCTCAACCTGACCCTTGCCACCCAGTCCGTACTGCGCACCGGTATGTTCCTCATCGGCATGGAAGCCCCCGAGCGCATGTAAAAAGGACAGGGGGGACGTCATGGGGCGCCGCCCCCTGAAACCCCCGGCAAGGGCGTTGCCCTTGACCCATCTTTGACCGCGTTATCACGCGGCCAAGGGATGGCGATAGTGGGCTTACCATGGGGCTTGGCTTGGCCGGAGGGGTAGGGTACGTGCGAGGGTTCTACCCCCACACCCCCGGCAAGGGCGTTGCCCTTGACCCATCTTTGACCGCGTTATCACGCGGCCAAGGGATGGCGATGGTGGGTTCACCGTGGGGCTTGGCTTGGCCGGAAGGGATAGGGTACGTGTGATGGTTCCACCCCCGCGCCCCCGGCAAGGGCGTTGCCCTTGACCCGGTTTTGACCGCGTTTCACGCAGCCAAGGGATGGCGATGGTGGGTTCACCATGGGGATTGGCTTGGCCGGAGGGATAGGGTACGTGCGAGGGTTCCACCCCCGCACCCCGGCAAGGGCGTTGCCCTTGACCCATCTTTGACCGCGTTATCACGCAGCCAAGGGATGGCGATGGTGGGCTTACCATGGGGCTTGGCTTGGCCGGAGGGGTAGGGTACGTGCGAGGGTTCCACACCCGCGCCCCTGGCAAGGGCGTTGCCCTTGACCCATCTTTGACCGCGTTATCACGCGGCCAAGGGATGGCGATAGTGGGCTTACCATGAGGCTTGGCTTGGCCGGAGGGAATAGGGTACGTGCGAGGGATCCACACCCGCGCCCCCGGCAGAGGGTTGCCCTTGACCCATCTTTGACCGCGTTATCACGCGGACAAGGGATGGCGATGGTGGGTTCACCATGGGGATTGGCTTGGCCGGAGGGATATTTTAATGTGTGCAACGGGTGGCGGACTCTCTGATTAACAGTTAGGAGGCCACACGACGTTATAAAAACCGTTAGAGAAGGTTCTATGGAACGGTATGTTTCTACTTAAATAATTCGTTACGAAAAACAATCGAACTATATTCGCAAACCAGACAAGCGATCAGTATCGCAGGATCATAACAAACACCTATCCGAAAGGCGGACATATGCAAACCATCACTAGCACCCGCAATCCGGCCGTACAAGCGGCCAAAGCCCTGCAAACCAAGCGAGGGCGGGAAGAAGCGGGTCTTTTTCTATGCGAAGGGGAACACATGGTCGCCGAAGCCATCGCGAATCAACCGCAGGGAATTGCCGCGGTGTTTATCGATCAGGCGCAGGCAGAGCGCTTCCAGCCGATGCTTGCAACGGTGGATAGCACCATCTGCTACGCCGTACCCGCGCATGTACTTTCCGCCGTTTCGCAGGTGAAAACCCCGCAAGGCATTGCTGCGACGGTACGGCTACCTAAAAGCGCTACACTGGATGATTTGGGAGACAAGCTGATTTTACTAGAAGATGTGCAGGACCCCGGCAATGTCGGCACCATCCTGCGCACAGCAGACGCGGCCGGGTTTTCCGGCAGCATCCTCACGCAAGGCTGTGCCGATCCTTTTTCGCCCAAAACCCTACGCGCTACCATGGGCAGCATTTTCCGCCTACCGGTCGCGCGGGTGGAAGGTGCCGCCGAAGCTGTGAACGTGTTAAAAAATAAGCAGTATGCCATTCTCGCCGCGGTTTTGGATGGCGAAAATTTTTACGCCCGTGTGGCGCTGCCACAGCGGCTATGCATCATCATCGGCAACGAGGGTGCGGGCATCCGCCCGGAAACAGCGCAGCTGGCGACGCATCGCTTTCGCCTGCCCATGCGGGGCGGGGCGGAATCGCTCAATGCGGCGATTGCGGCGGCGATACTGATGTACGACGTCATCAACCGGGGGGAATGATACGGTTGGTTTGCGGGAAAAAACAAACGGCCGGGATCAATTATGAAAAGGAACAACGAAACCACAGGAGCCGCGTATGGCAGTCGAGGTTTTAAGCAATAGATCGGTATGCAAAAAGCTGCTCATGAGCGTTCCATTGCTTAACAACAACTGCAACGGCGCGGCTTGCAAGCAGGAAAAGACTGCTCTCTACGCGAAACCATACTCCATCGGCAAGGAGGGACAATTATGGAAAATAAAAAGCCAGCATTCAGCTCGTTCAGCGCGGAAACGCAAGCGGTTATACTGCAAAGCCAACGGGACGAGGAAACAGGCGCAATCGTATACGCCTACATGGCCAAGCGGGAGAAGAACCCGGAAAACAGCGGCCTTCTCAAACGCATGAGCACGGATGAGAAGATGCATGCGGCCTATTGGCAAAGCATCAGCGGGCAGATGATCAAGCCTCGGCGGATGCGTATTTTCTTTTTAAAGCTGCTATCACGCCTGCTAGGCTACACCTTTGTGCTCAAAAGCCTGTCACAGGGCGAAAGCGAAGCTGTGGATGTGTACGATACGCTGAAAAAGGAAGTTCCCGATGCTTCCGGCATTCAAGCGGATGAGATGCGCCACGAAAAAGAAATTATCAACATGCTCAACGAAGAGCGTTTACAATACGTCGGCGCGATGGTGCTAGGGTTAAACGATGCGCTTGTCGAGCTGACCGGTACCATTGCGGGTCTCAGCTTTGCGCTGCAAAACACGCGCGTGGTCGCGCTCAGCGGCATCATCACCGGCATCAGCGCCACGCTATCCATGGCGGCGAGCAACTATCTGGCCGAGCGGGCCGAGGGCCACAAGGACGCGATAAAATCCAGTATTTACACCGGCATTACGTACCTTATCACCGTTGCGCTGCTGGTGCTGCCCTACCTGCTTTTACCCGATTCGCTCTGGGCGGTCGCGCTTTTGCTGATGATCCTCGTGGTCGTGCTGGTGATTCTCGGGTTTAACTACTACGTCAGCGTAGCCAAATCCGTCCCCTTCCGCAGACGCTTCATCGAGATGATTTCCATCAGCCTTGGCGTAACGCTGATTGCGTTTATCATTGGTCTGGTTGCCAAAGCATTGCTGGGCGTAGATATTGGGTAAAGCCAATTGAAGGTAAGTTAAAAGTTCTCTTTGCGCGGCCTGGTAAACCATTATGGGCAAGCACTGTATATGCAACAAAGCATATCCGGCATAACACTGGAAAATAAGAAAAGCCGGATGCTTTTGCCTTTGGCAGCAGCGACCGACAAAGCTGATCTTCTGCGCCTAGCCCCTGTGTACACAGCGCCCGCTTTTAGCTTGACCAAAAGCGTAGTGATTGGAAACGACGGGAGATAAGCAAGGATAGACCATTATGATAAAACAAAAACGCATCGTTGCATGTAAGCAGTGAGTACCCAACGTAACAAAAAAACGCGGCAAGAACCAGTATGGTTCTTGCCGCGTTCATCTGTTATGCAGCAGGTCTGTGCTATTCGCTGCAGGCGGGTAGGGGGAAGCCGTTGCGAACTGGCAAACGTAGCCCTAAGACACCTTGCTTCGCCTTATTGATACGGTAAAGCGGGTTTGCGGCGACTCCGGAAGCGGCGTTTTGCGGCGAAAGGCGCGTTTTAGATCGGTTGAATGTGCCAGATTTTATTGTTGTATTCGCTAATGGCGCGATCGGAGGCGAAATAGCCGGATTTGGCCGTATTGGTAATCGCCATTTTCAGCCATTTTTCACGGTTCTGGTAATCCTCCACCATGCGGCGGTTTGCCATGGAGTAGCTGCCAAAATCCTTCAGCACGAAATACGCATCCGGCATTCCGCCGTAATCACCCATCAGCAGCATGTGGTACAGATCCTGCAGGGCCATGGGTTCGTCGGGGAACAGCGTACCATCCAGCCACTGGCCCAGCGCCCCGCGGATTTCCGCATTGGTCTCAAAAATGTGCATGGGGTTGTAACTTCCCTCTTTGTACATGCCCTCCACAGTTTCGGCGCGCATACCGAAAATGTAAATGTTGTCCGGCCCTACCTGGTCGTAAATTTCCACATTAGCGCCGTCCATGGTGCCCAGCGTGATGGCGCCGTTCATCATAAATTTCATGTTGCCGGTGCCGCTGGCTTCCTTGCCGGCAGTGGAAAGCTGCTGGCTGATCTCGGCGGCGGGCATCAGGAATTCGGCGGTGGATACGTCGTAGTTTTCGATGTAAACCACTTTCAGGTACTTGCGTGCGCGGGGGTGTTTATCAATCAGCTCCGCAAGGGCATTTAAGTAGCGGATAATCAGCTTGGCGCGGTAGTAGCCCGGCGCGGCTTTTGCCCCGAACAGGAAAACGCGCGGCGGCGCATCGTAATTGGGGTCGTCCACAATGCGGTTGTACAGCACCTGTATATGCAGGCCGTTGAGCAATTGCCGCTTGTATTCGTGCAGGCGCTTGGCCTGTACGTCGAAGATGAACGAGGGATCCAGCGTAATCCCCTGCCGCCGCTCGATCAGGTTGGACAAGCGCTGTTTATTCAGCTGCTTTACCTCGGCAAATTTCTGGCGGAAGGCCGCGTCCTGCGCAAAGGGCAGCAGTTTTTCCAGCTCCTGCGCGTTTTTATAAAAGCCGTCGCCAATGGTTTCTGTTAGCAGATCGCGCAAGGCGGGGTTGGCGGAGAGCAGCCAGCGGCGGTGGGTAATGCCGTTGGTAATGGCGGTAAACTTGTCGGGGTTGACCAGATAATAATCGTGGAACAGCCCTTCGGTGAGGATTTTGCCATGTAGCTGGCTTACGCCGTTCACGCTGGAGGAATAGGCTACGCAAAGGTTTGCCATGTGCACCTGCCCATAGCCGATAATCGCCATATGGCCGATGCGCTCCCACTGATCCGGGAATACCTGGAACAAACGTTCGCACAGGCGGCGGTTCAGCTCCTCCAAAATCATAAAGATACGCGGGAGCGTCTGCTTCATCATATCCTGCGGCCAATGCTCCAGCGCCTCTTCCATAACGGTGTGGTTGGTGTAGGCGACGCAGCGGCGCGTGATGGATTCGGCCTTTTCCCAGTCCAGGCCCTCCTGATCGATCAGCAAACGCATCAGCTCCGGTATCGCAAGGCCGGGGTGCGTATCGTTGATGTGGAAGGTGACCTTATCAGGCAGCAGATCGAAGTTATTGCCATACTGGCGTTTAAAATCTTTCAGCGCGTATTGCAGGGTCGCCGAGGTGAAAAAGTAATGCTGCTTCATACGCAGCAGTTTACCCTCCCAATGGCTGTCCTCCGGGTAGAGCACTTTGTTGATGACCTCGGCCATCTTCATTTCGTCCATGGCTTTGTCGTATTCGCCGCGGCCGAAGGTTTTCAGGTCGAATACTTCGCAGCTGCGCGCGCTCCACGTGCGCAGGGTATCCACGCAGTCCGTATCGTAGCCCACAACGGGCATATCGTACGGCACGGCGTCGATGGTGTAGGCATTTTCCAGCGCGAAGGTGCGGCGGCCGTTTTCCTCAGTTTCAATCACGTTTCCGCCAAACTGCACCTGGCAAATATCCTCAGCGGCGACGATTTCCCAAACGTTGCCGTTTTGCAGCCAGGTATCCGGCATCTCCACCTGTTGGCCGTCCACAATTTTTTGGCGGAAAAGACCGTACTCGTAGCGAATGGTGCAGCCCATCGAGGGGATGTTCAGGCTGGCAAGGCTATCCAGAAAGCAGGCGGCCAAACGCCCCAGCCCGCCGTTGCCCAACGCCGGTTCCGGTTCTTCGGTCAGTAATTTCATCGGGTCGATGTGCAGTTCTTCCAGCGCTTGTCTGTAATTCGCCTGGCTGCACAGGTTAATCAGGTTACAGTTCAAGCTGCGTCCCATCAAAAACTCAACGGATAAATAGTAAAGCCGTTTACCCTGTTCGCTGGCGCGTTTTTCGCGGCTGACCATCCACTTTTGCATAATCTGGTCGCGTACGGTGGAGGCGGTAGCCTTATAAAGCTGTTGCATGGAAGAGTTGTCTACGGTTACGCCATAGTAGCGCTGCAATTTGCCGATAATACTTTGCTTAATGCTGTCGACGTCAAATTTGGTTGCCGGCATAAAAATCCTCCTTCAGATAGGATGCAGCTATTATAGCATGGTTCGTATAGGACGGCAAATAAACGGAAATGAAAACGGAGGAAAAGAAATTTAACCGGAAAATGGAAATCATCTGTCGCCTGATGCGTAGAACAGCCATCCAAACATATTCGTGAATACTGGGGCATTCTCGGGTTTGCCTGTTGAAACGTTACCCGGTTTACGAAGCGAAGTAAGCAGGGAACTGGTTATGATGTTTCACGTGAAACATATGTATATGAAACAGAATAAAACGCGTGTTTTGGTGCGTAGGGTGAATGGGGATTTTGGCTATAAAAAAGCAGATGTTTCACGTGAAACATTCGAAATGCGCAGCCTGGTGTAGCGCATTGCTGAATTGCAATGCGATTTGCCAACGCTTCTCTATTGCAGAAGAATATTCATATGTGAAGAGGGTTCATGGGAAACATAATAAAGGTTAGGAAGGCTTCTGCTGTAGACAGCGATTCCGTTGATGCGGTAAACAGGAAGGGAAGGCGCGGTGTCGCTATGCAAAGGTTTCACGTGAAACATCGTTAGCCCCTGTAAAAGCAAAAGGATGGTTTCTATATATCAATTGGTAAAAGGAATTTACCACAGGGCAAATGCAGAAACCTCCAAAATGTTTCACGTGAAACGTCTTTGTTCATCCACAGGGAAAAAGAAATATGCTTTGTTACCATAATAAGCATTGATACGATCTATCTAAATAAAAATGCATACGTATAGCAGCGGGTATACACCCCCTTGCCAACGGCACGTAATGCCGATACAATAGTACCAAACGAGGTGATCGTATGCCCTTTACCGCTGCGCAGCATGCCGCCATCCACGCACGGAATCCCGATCTGTTGGTGTCCGCCGCCGCGGGCAGCGGCAAGACCCGTGTATTGATTGAGCGCATTTTTGATTTGATTTCGCAAGACGGCCTCACCATCGACAGGATGCTGGTGGTTACCTTTACCCATGCCGCCGCTGCCGAAATGCGGGAACGGCTGCAAGCGCGGCTGGCCGAGGCGGCAGTTGAAGACCGGCGGTTGCGCGCGCAGGCGGAAAAGCTGGAAAACGCGCAAATCAGCACATTGCATAGTTTTTGCCAAAAAGTGGTGCAAGAGTATTTTCAAATGGTGGATATCGACCCGCAGGCGATGCTGGGAGATGAGAACACCAATACCGCTTTGCGCAATCAGGCAATGGCAGATGCGATGGAGCGTTTATACGATCGTGCCGCACAGGGCGAGCCGAACGCTGCCAGCCTGACAGCAAAATTTACGGATACGCAGATTGAAGGGATCTTAAACGCGCTCTATTTCTTCTTGATTGCGCTGCCAAACCCTTTAGAATGGCTCACCGAAGCGGCGGAGAAAGCCTATGCGCTGGAGGATGTGAAAAGCGGCGCCATGGCGGACGCGATCTTGCAGGATACGCAGTTGCTGGTTTCCGGCGCGGCAGAGCTTGCGGCGCAGAGCCTTTCCATTGGGGAAGACCCGTACTGTCCGCCAGCCTATTTACCAACCATGCAAAGCGATGCGGAGGCGGTGGCCGCTGTAACCGAAGCGGCAGCGGTAGACTTGCTGACGTTGCAGGCTGCCGCGGCTGCGTTCAGCCTCTTGCGGCTCCCGACCGTAAAGAAGTTGGAAGGGGTGGAAGCCGACCTGCGCGACCGGTATAAAGAGAACCGGGAAGCGATGAAAAAGCTGATAAACAAGGTGGAAGGCCAGCTGCCGGCCGATGCTGAAGCGGCGATCGGCCGCCTGAATGCCATGCAGCCTTCCCTGCGCGCCCTGCGCGATACGATGGCAGATTTGATGGAGCAGTACGCGGCCTATAAGCGGGAGAAGAATCTCATCGATTTTTCGGATCTTGAGCATATGACGCTAAAGATACTCAAGACCGAAGAAATTCGCCAAACCATCGCCGCGCGTTACGATGCTGTGTTTGTGGATGAGTATCAGGACATCAGCGGCGTGCAAGAGGCAATTTTAAACGCGCTTCGGCAGAATGTTTCACGTGAAACATCGCCCGTGGCGCAATACTACTTTTACGTGGGCGATGTGAAACAGAGCATCTACCGTTTCCGGCAGGCCGACCCCACGTTGTTTATGGACAAGGCGCAGGCGTTTTCCCCCCGGGAGGATGCACCACAGCGGCGCATTACCTTAAACGCGAATTTTCGCTCCCGCGAAAAGGTGCTTGCGGCAGTAAACCGTGTGTTTACCCATGTAATGCAAAAAGAAGTGACCGAAATCGCATACGATCAGGAAGCGCGGCTCAACCCCGGTTTGCTAAGCGCGGGTGATGCGCCGATGTCGCTGCACCTGTTTACCCAAGCTGTGCGTGCGGGCGATAGGGTCAAGCTGCAAGCCTATGCGCTGGGCAGGGAAATTAAAAAGCGTGTGGGGCAGCCGCTTTTGGACCGGGAGGGAAACCCAGCCGGAACTGTGCAATACCGCGACATTGCCATTTTAGGCCCGAAGATGAAGGGCGTTGCCGATATACTGGAGCGTACCTTGAGCGAAATGGGGATTCCCGTGTACTGCGAGGACCGGGGCGACGCCATGGATACCGAGGAGATTGCCCAAGCGATGAATCACCTGCGCCTGATGGATAATCTGGCGGACGATCTTTCGCTGCTGGCGTGCCTGCGCGGCCCGACTGTCGGCATGGACGAGCGGGAGCTGGCGGCCATACGCCTGCGGCACGAGAGCGGTTCGTTCCTCTCGGCTCTGCAAAGCGTTGCCGAAACGCAGGAGGATACGCTTGGAAAACGCTGCGGGCAGGCACTTGCCATGCTGGCGCGCGAGCGGTTTTTGCTAACCGAATCTCCGCTGGATGCGTACCTGTGGGGCTGGCTGAACCGTTCCGGGCTGTACGCCTTTTACGGGTGCCAACCGGGCGGGCAGCTGAGGCAGGCCAACCTGCGTATGCTCTGCCAAAAGGCGGGCGATCATGTGCTGCGGCGGGGTGGAGATCTATATGATTTCATAACCAGTATGCAATCGCAAAGCGGTGTGCGCAGCGGCGAAAGCCCCACTGTGCTCAGCCCGTTTGAAGATGTGGTGCGTGTGATGACCATACACAAATCCAAGGGGCTGGAATTTCCCATCGTTTTCGTAATGGGGCTGGAAAATGGTTTCAACCGCCGCCCGCGCGCACAGGTGCTGATGCACCCGCGTCTGGGTATGGCGCTGCCCTATATTAATGAAGAAGCCCGCACGACTGACGACACGCTGCTCAAATCCGCTATCGCCATGCGCACGCAGGCCGAGGAAAAGGCGGAGCGTGCGCGGCTGCTGTATGTCGCCATGACGCGTGCGCGGGACGAGCTGGTGCTGCTGGGCTGCGATGAAAAAATTTCGCCGCAGGGGCTGGTGCGCCAAAGTCCACAGACGGATGCGGGATCGGCATACGATGTGTTCGGCGCGGGCAGTATGCTAAACTGGGTCTGCCAGTGCGTAGACAGCAGCGATGCTTTTGCAGAAGATAACGGGTCGGGGGAAGCAACGGGAGTTTTAGACAATGCCATGAGGATAAACGGGATGGAAGGGGCATTATCCTCACAACCCACAAGTTTTCCACAAAAAAGCGGCGTTTGGCGGGTGGTTTTCCACAATGACGAACAAGAGGTCGCCGCCGCCCTGCAACATGCGCGTGGCAGCGGCAGTTTGGACGATTTGCAAAAACGCAAGCTGCGGCTGGAGGCGCTGGCGGCAGAAGTGCGCCGCAGCGGTGAAGGGGAGTTGGCAGCGCTGCCGCAGCCGGCTGAAGCGGATGCCGCGCTTGCGCCCCCGCGTGATCCGGTCGCTCCGGCGTTCCAATTTGCGCACCATCCATGGAAAACCGGCGTTACCGCGCTTGCCCGCGCACAGCAGGCGGTGGAAGCTGCCCTGCCATGGCTGACCGAGCCGGACGCAGACGATCCCGCGCAAACGGAAACGGTGGAGCTTAAGCGGCTGCCGTTGGATTTGGCGCGCCCTAAGCTGATGGGTGAGTTACCGCAGCTGCCGGCTTTCCTGCAGCCGCCTGTACAGCAAACGGGGTTGATGCGCGGCGTGGCAACCCATAAGGCGCTGTCACTGCTAGGCTTTGCCGCGCTCCATGCGCTGCCCGTAAAGGACGCACCGGTGCTGCGGGCGGAAGTGCTGCGCCAGCTAAGCGATCTGGAAGCGCGCAGGCTGCTAACCCCGGAGGAATGCGCGTGGGTCGAGGCGGACGCCATCGTCCGGTTTTTGCAAAGTCCTACGGGGCAGGGCGCGCTGGCGGCCGATGTGGTGCGCCGGGAGTGGAACTTTAACCTGCGTTTGCCCGAACAAGGCGGCTTGATTGTGCAGGGCGTGATCGACCTGTGCTACCAACAGGCGGGGCGCTGGGTGCTGGTGGATTATAAAACCGACCGGGTGCAAACGGCGGAAGCGCTGTGGCCGCTATATGGCACGCAGATTGAGCTGTACCGCCGTGCACTTAACGAGGCAACGGGGCTGCCGGTTGCTTCGGCAACGCTGTATTCACTGTCACTGGGGCAGGGGGCAACGCGCTAAGGCACGGACATACGAACATGTGTACGCAAAACGGGAATCAACATGGAAATTTATACCCTTCCGGGAACAAAACGCCGCGATGCGGCGTCCTATACATGAGGAGAATGGGGCCCGGCGGGCAGGAAGGATTTACCGCTTGCTTTCCCTTATATTTCCTTGTACAATAGGGATGATACCTTATCGGCCCTGCTGCCGGGACGCGGGGCGCCCAAGCCTGACGAGGGAGTGTTTTTAACGTGAAGAAACGGCGTTTATTGCATATAACGCGCGCCCGTAAAATCGGGCTGCTTGTGTTGCTGCTAATTGCCGCACTGGCAATGACCAGCTGTTATGTGGAGCCGGACCGTATTGTGGATGATAACAATGCGCTGACGGTGGATAACAACGGCCAGCAGTTTGATACGGTTATTACGCCGGAGCCGACGGCGACCGATACCCCCGCGCCCACTTTGGCGGGCGACCAGCAGGTAGACTGGTCCAACTGGGATTTCGGCAACGATACGGCGACCGATGCGCCCAGCAACGTCATCACCATTGGCGATGGCGCAACCAGCACGGCGGCAGGTTCCATTACGGTGGGGCTTAGTACCGTATCGCCCACACCGACCACCACCACATCCAACACAACGCTTAAAAGCGGCTCCACCGGTACGGCGGTAAAACAGCTGCAGCAGCGCTTGAAGGAATTGGGCTATTATACCGGTTCGGTGGATGGCAGCTACGGCGCCGGAACCGTGCAGGCGGTAAAAGATTTCCAGGCCGCCAATAACCTGACTGCGGACGGCGTAGCCGGAACCAAGACGCAGGAGGCGGTGTACAGCTATTACGCTGTGGCTAAGAGCAGCACCAGTTCGTCCAGCAGCTCGTCCAGCTCCAGCAGCTCTTCCTCCAGCTCCAGCAGCTCGTCCAGCACGAGCAGCTCCAGCTATACCAACGGAAAAACAAATATTTACCTCAAGCTCGGTTCCACCGGTACGCAGGTGAAAATACTGCAAAACCGACTGATCGTACTTGGGTACTTAAGCGGCACCGCCAACGGCACCTTTGCCGAAACCACCGAGGCGGCGGTTGTCGCCTTCCAGAAACGCAACTCCATTTATTCCGACGGCATCGCCGGGCCGACAACGCTGACTAAGCTGTACTCGTCCTCGGCGA
The DNA here is from genome assembly GCA_963675655.1 of Candidatus Limiplasma sp. Classification (GTDB taxonomy): domain Bacteria; phylum Bacillota; class Clostridia; order Christensenellales; family Aristaeellaceae; genus CAXXOK01. The sequence continues at coordinate 1,237,957 of OY776489.1, read as the reverse complement.
AAAAAGCCAGCGCGGTCGTCGCTTTCCTGGGTTCGTTGAAATCCGGTATGAGCGGCAGCGGCGTGCGTGCCCTGCAAACCCGCCTAAAAGAGCTGGGCTATTATACCGGCTCGATCGATGGTGACTTTGGCGATGGTACCGAGGCGGCTGTGATTGCCTTCCAGACGGATTACGGCCTTAAGGCGGACGGCGTAGCAGGCACAAGCACCATGAACGCCCTGTATTCCTCCACCGGCACCGGCGGCAGCAGCAGCTCCTCCGGCGGCACCGACCCGGATACGTACGGCGAGAAGGTAACCACCACCGGATATTCCACCATTTCCAGCACGACATCCACATCCACCACCAATGTGACAGCGCTGCAAAGCGCGCTATTCTCTACCGGGTACTACACCAGCGCGCTGGATGGGGATTTCGGCTCGCAAACCATCGCGGCCGTGGAAAAGTTCCAGCGGGATAAAGGCTTACGGGTCACCGGCGTTGCCGGACCTTCCACCCAGCGCCTGCTCTATGGCGGTACCAGCGGCAGCGGCAGCTACACCAAACTGCAGATGGGTTCCACCGGCACGGCGGTGAAGAACCTGCAATACACACTGTACGAATTGCAGTATTACGATGGAAAGATCACCGGCACGTTCGATGCGGCTACCGAGGATGCTGTAAAGCTGTTCCAGGATGTAAACGGCCTCACGGTGGATGGCGTAGCCGGTTCTGGCACCCAAACCGTACTGTACAGCAGTGGCGCCAAACCGTGCGATATTTAACCAATACGAACCAGTATAACTTCAACGGGTCCGGAACGTGGTTCCGGGCCCGTTTCCGTAAGGGTAGAAAGGGGGCGGGTAAATGCGGCATCATACAGGAATGAAAATGACGGCGCTGCTGCTTTTAGCAGTGTTTTGCGTATCTGCGTTTTTCCCCTTACCCGCGTTGGCGCTGCCCGCCGTAGGCGCGGTGGATGTGACCGCGTTGCCCACCGGTACGGACACACAGGTTGCCGCCGCCCCGGATACGGAGGACGAAGCAGGCGACGAAGTATCGACAGAAGCGCTGGCGCAGAATATGCAAACCCTGAGCGCTTTGCAGCAGGATTTGTCGCTGAGCACGCAGGAAAAGCTGGACGCGCTTTTTGCCAAGTACGATACGCTGGGCGCATGCGTGTGCATTATAGAGAAGGGGCAGATTACCTACACGTTCTGCTATGGCAGCATTGCGCCGGAGGGGGACGCCGTAACGGCCGATACGCTGTTTCGCGTCGGCTCCATCAGCAAAATGGTAACGGGCATCGGCATGATGCAGCTGGTAGAAGGTGGCATGGCCGATTTGGAGGACGACGTGGGCGATTTGCTGGGGACTACCGTGCGCAATCCCCACTACCCGACCTCGATAGTGACCTTGCGCCAGTTGATGACCCATACCGCGGGCCTGCGGGACAGCGGCTTTTATACGCTTGCGCTGGAAGGTAAGGTAACCCCGCTGGATGTATTGTTTGCCGCCGGTAAACGCAGTTACCAGTTTTACAGTACTTTGCGCCCCGGCGCGCGCGTGAAGTATTCCAACTTCGGCGGCGGCTTGCTTGGCTGCATTATCGAAGCGCTGACCGGGCAAACGCTGGACGCGTACATGAACGACAATGTGTTTGCTCCGCTGGGGATTACGGCGGCATACCAGGGTGCGTTGCTACCGCAAAACACGGCGGTTGCGGATATGTATGCCATGCCCTCCGAGAAAATGCAGGCAGCGGTGCGCGAGGGGGATGTTTTGCAAAGCTGCGACCCCATGACGGATTATACGCTGTCCGCCGGTAAGCTGACCCTGTCCGCACCCGATTTGGCTAAGCTGCTCATTGCGCTGTGCAACGACGGCGTATACGGCGATACGCGTATTTTAAGCAAAAACACGGTTACCGGCATCCGCACAGCGCAAAACGGCATCGGGTCGGTTACATGCAAAAGCGAGCGCGGGCTGGAAATGAACATCATTACCGATACGATTGTGCAGGGGCGCACGCTGTACGGGCATGGCGGCAAAGCCAACGGTATGCTGTGCGCGGCGTACTTTGACCCCATCGACCGTACCGGGGTTGTGATGCTCACCAACGGCTGCAATAACACCCGTTCCTATCAAGGGGTAGGGTTATTGAGCGTGATGGCGATCCGGCTTTGCTATACCGAGCTGCTGGATAACGCGTGTGATAGCGAAAACCCGTGGCTGGTGACGGAGTAACCGTATAAAAAAGAGGGGAAGCGGTTTCGCATATAGTATTTCTCGCTGAACCGTATCATAGAAAAATAATGTCGGAAAGCACCGTGTTTATGCCGATATTAACATTTCTTTTTTGGTCAGTTTTCATAAAGTGTGGCATTGTATAGGCTAAGTGCATTGTATCCAAAAATCATTCGGTTGTCGAAAACGGCTACGAAAATATCATTTATTCGCATCAAACATTTGACAAGTACGCGGACTGACCGTATAATAAGCATGTTTGTAAAACTGGCTTGCATGCAACAGCAGTACGCTTTCTTTTGTTTAACAAACAGATGGATGTGGAAAGTGAGGAAATATACGTGACCTATGTACAGTTTATTCCCAAACCGCCGGTAACCGAAAGTGGCGAACCCGGCGTGTTCGTGCAGGGGACGCACACCCCGGCTGATCTGGCGGCGCAGAGCGGCGTGTGGATTCACAGCGCAGGCAGCGCCATCCTGCAACAGCAAAACTACCGTCTCTACACCGGGGATAAATGGTTGTGGATGATTGTAGACGAAGGGGTTGCCACCTTTACCTCCCGCGAGGAGGAAATTGAGCTGAGTAAGGGCGAGTGCGTTGTGGTACCGCCAAACACCGAAGGCTGCGGCCTGAAAAACGCTAAGGATGCGCGCATCCTGTGGCTGACCATCGATGGCCCGCTGAGCGGCCAGTTCCTCAAAGAAATGAATGCATTAAACGATGTGCCCGCCCGGCAGGGTACGCTGCCTTCGCAGGTCATCCTGTCCCGGCAGATTGTGCAGGTGCTGGTGCGTCACAGCGGCAGCGGTGAAGCCAGCTTCCAGCTGGGGCAGCTGTTGTGGGGTCTTCTGGCCGCGCACAGCGGGCAGAGCGTCGCGATGAGTGCGACCTTAAGCCATGAAATCGCCCGTGTGGTGGATACCTTGCGTGCTTGCCAGTACCGGGATTCGTTCTCGCTGGCGGATATGGCGGCTATCAGCCGCATGCCGGTGGAAACATTCCGCAAGCGCTTTTCTTCGGAGCTTGGCATTCCCCCGCTGGCCTACCTGCAATTCCTGAAAATGGAACGCGCTAAAACCCTGCTGCGCAGCGGCATGAACGTGAAGCAGACGGGTGTGGAAATCGGCATGCCGGACCCCTACCACTTCAGTAAGCAGTTTAAGCATGTGGTCGGCATGAGTCCCACCGCGTACCTGAAGCATGTGGGGATTAACGGAAAGAATAATTAGCCCAGCTTGCTGAAAAGGGCTCATCTGCGTTGTCAACTTCAGAATGGCAAGGGGAATCACAGCTTGCTGAAAAAAGCACATCTGCGGTGTCAACTACGGGCGGCAAAGGGAATCACTTACGCACGAGTAAGCTCATCCCTTTGCCGCCCTTGTTTCCTAGCATCTGCGCCTTTTTGAGCCAGCTGGGCTTGGGTGTATTCGCATGGTAAGCTCATCCCCTTGTCATCTCTGTTTCCTAGCATCTAAACCCATTTGAGCAAGCTGGGGTGGGTGTATTCGCAGGATGATTATGGTTTGCAAAAGCTTTATACGTGGTGTTAATAGAATGGTGGCAAGGGAAGTTTCCCCGGCCACCATTGTTTTTAGAATCTGAACCCATTTAAGCCAGCTGGGGTTGGGTGTATTGCATGGGTAAGTTCATCCCCTACCCCATGCTCCTTTCATCCAGCCAAGCCAATAAAGATGAATAGCTTACCATTGCCCTCCCCCTGATCCGCGTGAAACGCGGATCAGCCGGGTCAAGGGCAGTGCCCTTGCCGGGGGTTGGGGGTGGAACCCCCGCATATACCGCCCGGTCAAGCCAATAAAGATAAATAGCCCACCATTGCTCTCCCCCTGATCCGCGTGAAACGCGAATCAGCCGGGTCAAGGGCAGTGCCCTTGCCGGGGGTTGGGGGTGGAACCCCCGCATCAACCGCCCAGCCAAGCCAATAAAGATTGCTACCTCATCATTGTCCTCTCCCTGATCCGCGTGAAACGCGGATCAGTCGGGTCAAGGGCAGTGCCCTTGACGGGGGGTTGGGGGTGGAACCCCCGCATCAACCGCCCGGTTAAGCCAATGCTCATGGTTAACCCATCATCGCTCTCACCCAGATCCGCGTGAAACGCGAATCAGCCGGGTCAAGGGCAGTGCCCTTGCTGGGGGGTTGGGGGTGGAACCCCCGCACATACCGCCCGGTTAAGCTAATGCTCATGGTTAACCCAACATTGCCCTCCCCCTGATCCGCGTGAAACGCGAATCAGCCGGGTCAAGGGCAGTGCCCTTGCCGGGGGGTTGGGGGTGGAACCCCCGCATATACCGCCCAGCCAAGCCAATGCTCATGGTTAACCCAACATTGCCCTCCCCCTGATCCGCGTGAAACGCGAATCAGCCGGGTCAAGGGCAGTGCCCTTGCCGGGGGGTTGGGGGTGGAACCCCCGCATATACCGGCTGAAAACCTTAAAACCGGATGATCTTGCGCACAAAGCGGTAGCCGCCCACCAGCGTCCGCTGCCCGGCCTTGCCGCGCGGGGAGGCGACGTAGCCCAGCGGATTGCGCCGCAGGCGGCGGTAGAGGGCCTCATCAAAATCGCGGATGGTTTGCCACATGTGGCGGTTGAGCGACAGTCCCTCGTCCGTACCCTTAATAAATTGCAGAGCGGATGTGGTGGCCAGCATACCCGCGCAGTTGTTGAGCATGTAGCCATATAGGCTCCGGGGCAAAGCCTTCAGCTCGTCCAGCGTGTAGCAGGTCGCCATGGTCTCGGCCATACGGCTGAGCTGATCCAGCCGCTTGAGTATGTTTTTCTCCGCGATGGATTGATCGTCCCGGCCGATAAAATAGCCATAGAGAGGCTCATCCAGATAATAGACGCGCCGGGTGTAAGGCAGCGGCTGGTAAATATAAATATTATCTTCGTAAAATGTGTGCTTGGGCAGGCGCAGCGGAATAGCCCGCAGTATCTGGGTACGGTAGATCAGCGAATGGATCATGAACTGCTTGTGCATGGGAAAGCGGCGGATATCCTCCCACGTTTGCACCTGCCAAGCTTTGAGGGCGACGCGGTAATTGACGGAGAATACCTCGTTTTGCTGCGCCTGGTCGTATACATAGTTGTGCACCACCAAATCCACCTGGGTCTCCGGCTCGGTCATCGTGCGCAATACCGCAAGCAGCTTTTGCAGCGAAACGGGATTGAGCCGATCATCCGAATCGACGACCTTAAAATACAGCCCTTGCGCGTTTGCAAGCCCCTGATTGATGCCCTCGCCGTGGCCGCCGTTTTCCTGATGAATCACCCGTACGATGCCCGGATGGGCGGCGGCGTATTCATCGGCAATTGCGCCGGTCTGATCGGTGGAGCCGTCGTTGATGATGATGACGTCCATCTCCGCCCCGCCGGTGAGCAGCGTATCGATGCAGCGGCGCATATAGGCGGCGGAATTATAGCAGGGTACGGTAATCGTTAGTATTTTCATAATCGAAAATCCCCTTCCGTGTGGGTTTCGGGGGCGGAGCGGCTAGGCTCGTTCCGTCAGGGCTTTGGCCGCTTCCAGCGCGCGGGTGACGATGGTGTCGATGTTGTAATACCGGTATTCCGCCAGCCTGCCCAGCAGCGTCAGGCTTTTGCAGCGGTCGGCTTTGGCGCGGTAGGCGGCGTACCGCGCCGCGCTTTGCTCGTTAGGGATGGGATAATACGGAATATCGTAGGCCTCGCATGTACGCGGATACTCCCGCGCGATGGTCGTAACGCCGGGCAGTTTTTGCCCGGTCAGCTTTTTAAACTCCGTAATGCGGGTAAAGGCCTGATCTACTGTATAGTTTACCACGGGGGCGGGCTGGTATTCATCCACCGGAAGGGTTTGGAACGAAAAATCCAGTGTGCGATAAGGTAAAAGCCCTTGCGAATAGCCCATCAGCTCATCCAGCGCGCCGGTGTAGAGCACGGGCCCGTCGTATTTTTTCCCGTCTAAAAGCAGGGTGTTGCTTTCCAGCCGCAGGCGCGTGCAAGCGTCCACGCCCAGCTCCACATGGATGCGGGGATGATCCAGCATACGGGTAAACATGGCGGTATAGCCATCCGCGGGCATGCCCTGCCACGGATCCTGAAAATAGCCGCAATCCTCGCTTACCAGTATTGGTACGCGTGCCATGGCCGCCGGGTCCAGCTCGCCGGGGCTCATGCCCCACTGCTTTTGGGTGTAATATTGGAATACATTCGTGTACACATAATCGGCCAGCTCCGTCAGCTCCGGCTCCTGCCTTGCCTGCAACTCCAGTATGCTGACCCGTGCGCCCTCACCGAAGGTTTCGTGCAGGCACATCTCCAGCAGCTGCGCCTTTTGCGGGTCAAACGCCGCGCGTAGCGAAACCAGATTGAACGGCACGGGCAGCAGCTTGCCGTGCACATTGGCCAATACCTTATGCTTGAGCGGATACCACGTTGTGAAGCGGCTTAAAAAGTCGTAAGCCGCCTGCTGCTGTGTGTGGAAAATATGCGGCCCGTAGCGGTGCACCAGCACGCCCGCTTCATCCGGCGCATCGTAGGTATTGCCGGCAATGTGGGTGCGGCGTTCCAGCACAGTCACTTCCGCGCCGTCTGTCTCGGCTAGCGCCCGCGCCGCCGTGCAGCCTGCGGGACCTGCACCGATAATGAGATATCGCATAAAAATTCTCCTTTCGGGTTACTGGCTTGCCGCGGCGACCGTGCTGTGCCGCCAGTAGTAGGCCATACGGCGGAAAGCAAGCAGCCATTCCGGCTCCTGGCCACCTGCGCCGGCGACAGGGCAAAGCGAATCTCCCTCTTGATAGCAAAGGCAGTTGACGACGGAGGTGTGTGTTTCCAGCGCCCGCTGCGCCTGCATATAGGCGGGGCCTTCCCAGCCCGCAAGGGTGAAAAGCCGCTCCATCAGCAGCGCGGGGGAAATGCGGCCGCCATCGCCGGTAAAATCGCAGCCAAGGGCTTCCCTGGCAGCGTCGTTAGCCCAGATGAGATAGGGGGTGGAATAGTAGTTATAAAAGCCTTCTTCGGTTTCCCGGTCGATATTGACGCCATAGGCTTCGTAGGCGGCATTGTCATCGCCCCACCACGGGTTATGGTCGCCAAACAGCACAATTACCACCGGGCGCGTTTCCGTGCGGAAGTGATCCACAAAGGCGGATAGCTGGCAACAGGTATCCGCTACCCCGGCAAAGTAATTGTTGGCAATGTTGTAATCCGCCGTGGATACGCCCGCCGCCCGCGGGAGATAAACGGTAGTAAACTGCACGTCGGTATCGTAGGGGCCGTGGTTTTGGTACGTCAAGCTGTAATTAAAAATGGGGCTGCCGTCTTGTTTGGCTGTTTCGTAATCTGCAATCACGCCCTGTAAAAACGCGTTGTCGCGGGCAATGGCGGTATCGGTTGCATAGGCTTGATAGGTATCCTCGTAGAAACGGTAGGTTTCAAACCCCAGATAGCGGTTGATGTTCTGGCGGTTGTAAAACCAGTTATACCCCGGATGATCCCCCTGACAGGTGTAGCCCTGCGAGCGGAAATACCACACAAAGCTGTTCACCGGCGCGCGGTAATTATCAATTGGGTTGAGGTAACCGGTTAAAAATGCGCGCTCGGTGTTCACCGTGCCGCCCGCAAAAATATTGGTGACCAACGTACCGGTATAGCTTTCCTGCATCAGCTGATGCCACGGCTCGTAGGGGTCTTTGGCAAAGGATAGCGTATCGAAGGTGGTAAAATCGTTAAAGGCTTCCAGCATTACGGCGATCACATCCACCTGCTCGTCCTTTGGGATGTCCGTATCCGTATAGGCGGCCAGTTGCCGGGCAGCGTCCTTTTCGTTATACCCCTTTGGGGCGGTTGTCCGCCGCTGGCTGATGCTGTGTAAAAACGGGTACAGTACTCCATGCTGGGTGTACGACTGCGTGGGCATCCATGTGCTGTTCAGCCCTGTTTGGGCGTAGAGCAGGGTGCTTGGCATCAGCCATTTGATGCACGCGCAAAGCGCGGCCATACACACCAGCGCGCCCAGCAGGCGTTGGCGCGGGCGGGGCGGCGTGTGGCGCAGCTTATGCAGCCATGCAACAACCCCGACGGCCAGCACAATGGAGAGTACGCCCCAAAAGGTGGGCGTAAACACGTATTGCTTGCCGATGGCGGATGCTTCATTTAACAGGGAAATATCGCTGAACAGCAGCGGATCGTCCCGCAGTAGCAGCTTATAGTAATTGACCAGCGCAATCGCCAGCACCGGTACGGCGGTAAGCCCGTACGCAGCCGCCGGACGCCCCAGCGCAAAAAACCAGAAAAACAGCCAGCAGGCAAGCGGCAGCCAGTTGAGCAGCAGCAATAGCGGCCGTTTGGTAAAGGCGAAAGCGGTGCGCCACGTCGCCGTTTGGGTTGCAAAACGAAACGTAAAAAAAAGCAGGGCAAAACTGAGCAAACCCAGCGCTGTTATTGCACTGGGCTGCCAAAAGCGCAGGCGCCGTAGCACCTGCCGCAAAATTCGTATGCTGTTACCATGCTGTAAGCCCGACAGCCAATCGCTTCGGGTGGGTCCGCCGCTGGCGGTGGGGGCTTCCTCCGGCTTTGCCAACGTACCCGCCTCGCTTTAAATCGTGTAGCTGTTCTCCGCCGCGCCCAGATGTTTCTGCGTGTTGGCTTTTTCCGCCCGTGCATCGTACAGGCAGCCTTCGTGCGGGGCATTGATTTTATGCGTCGTTTTTACCCACACCTTCTGGTGGCGGAACCGGAACAGGCCCCATACCTGCGCCAATGCCACGATAACCATATTCAGCGCCAGGCTGAGCATGTTCTTGACCAGCGTCAGCGGGTGGAAACGCTCGTGATTATCCAGCCAGTCGGCCAGATAAAACAGTACAATAAAGGAGTACAGGAACACCAGAATGCTGGGGAAGTTAACGGAGAACCAATCCCAAAAACCGATAGTCGCATCCGCGGTAGGCAAAAGGTTCGTCCATTTGAAAATCTGTAAAAGCATGCTGATGACGAATTGCACAATCATGATCACAAACGGCGTAAGGCTGTACACGTATAAGAACGTGCTCAGGAATTCGCCGAAGCTGATGCGCTTTTCTTTGAGGGCGCGGAAGATGGGTTTGGTGTTTTTAAAGCATACAAACCAGTGGCCCTGCGCCCAGCGGATGCGTTGCCGAAGGCTCGCGCGCCAGCGGGTGGGTTTTTCATCGTAAATGCGCACGTTGTTGTTCCACAAAATGCGTTTGCCCTCGCAGGTGGCTTCCACCTGCAATTCAAAGTCCTCCGTGAGGGACATGGCCGTCCAGCCGCCGCGCTTGCTAAGGTATGCGGCGCGCACCGCAAAGCCCGTGCCGCCCACCACGCAGTTGATGCCGATGCGGCTTTTAGCGTATTGGAAAAAGCGGTTGGTAATGGTATAGCTCATGTAATAATATAGCGCTACAAGACCCTTTTTGTTTTTGCAGCCAAGGTAGCACTGCACAATATCCGCTTCGGGGTGATCCAGCAGCTGGCTGTTCACTTCGCGGAACATGTTGGTATCGATGCGGTTATCCGCATCAAAAAACATCACCAGATCGTACTTTTCGCCGTACCCTTTCAGGGTGTTGAGCGCTTTTTGCAGTACGATCGGCTTACCAGTAGGCGTATCCGGACTTTCCTTGTGGGATTCCAGTACCTTCGCGCCCATACCGCGGGCGATCTCCGCGGTACGGTCGTCGCAGTTATCGGCAAGAATATAAAAATCATACAGTTCATCAGGATAATCCATGGACTGTAAATTTTCGATGATGCCGGAAATAACCGCTTCTTCGTTATGCGCGGGTACAAGCACCAGATATTTAAGCTGGGGATCATGATCCTCATAATCCCGGGTGACGCGCTTAAACCCGAATAGACTGATGTATAGCTGATAACCGATGATGAGAACCAGCCAAAGGGTCATCACCCAACTAATGGCGCTGAAAACTGTGCTGATTACCTGCACCTGTGGACTGCCCCCCGTTCTTTTGTAAGGAAAAGGTCAAACAACTTTTTATACACTATGCGGCTTGAAAAGTCAATGCCGATCATAGAACGTACATTCCCCGATAAACTCCCGTAGGATGCTCAGGGGTGGGATTTCATCCAGTATCCCGTCCTCAATGGGTAAAAGATACTGCAAAAATTTTAGCAGCCGGTGGGCGACCAGCGCCTCCGGCGCGGAGAGCGGAATGCTGGAAAGCACATCGTAAGTGACGGTTTTCAGCACCGGCAGTTCGTAATGCAACGAGGTGTTAAACATCGCGTCCGCTTTTTCCTGGTTGGGAAAAATCCATTTTTCTTCTCCCTGGCGCACCTTCGGCCACATGTTGATGGTTTGCACCGGGCTGGTGCCGCGGAATTTGGCGTCCCGCGCGATGCGGCGCAAAAGGCGCACGTCGGTGGTGCGGATGCGGTTGTGATTATCCAGATTGATACACGGCAACGCGCTTACATATACGCCGTAGGTAAGCTGCTCGGGCAGCTCGCAGGTGATACGGTCGTTTAAGGCGTGGATGCCTTCCAGTATCAGCGGGCCGTTGCCTGCCAGCCGCATGGGCCGGGTTTCGGCCTTGCGCATGCCGGAATAAAAATCAAACTGCGGCATTTGCACCGTGCGGCCGGAAAGCAGCTTTTCGATGCAGCAGCTTAGGTGGTGGATATCCAGCGCGTCCACATGCTCCAGATCCGGCTGCCCATCCGGGTCGAGGGGCAGCGCGTCGCGGTTTTTATAAAAATCGTCCAGCGATACCAGCTGTGGCCGTCGCCCCATAACCTGCAGCTGCACGGCCAGCCGGTGGGCAAAGGTGGTTTTGCCGCTGGAGGACGGCCCGAACACCAGAATGATCTGCGCGTTGAGGCGGTCGATATCGTCGGCGATGCGGGCGATGGACTTATCCTGCAAGGTTTCGTTAATGCGGATAAACTCCCGCATTTTATGCTGCTCAATCATGTGGTTGACATCGGCGATGTTGTTGGCGCCGAGGATGGCGCACCACTCCTGTGATTCGCTGAACACCCTAAGGTGTTTGGGGCGTGGCAGGTAGGGCGCGGGGCGATCCGGATGGGTGGGTGATGGCATGCGCAGCACCAACCCGGGAAAATGGGGCTTGAGCGCGAAATGTTTTAAATACCCGGTGGAGGGCACCATGGAGCCGTAAAAATACTCCCGCATATCGCCGATGCGATACATTGGCATGGTATCCTGCGGCCGGTAGGCCAGTATCTCCGCCTTGTCGGGGAATTGATGCTCGGTAAAGTAGGCAATGGCTTGCTTGCGGGTCCAGATTTCGCGGGTGAAAGGTTCGTCCTCCCGCACCAGTCTGCGCATTTCCGCCTCAATGGCGTGCACCATTTCGTGATCCAGCTCGGTATCCAGCGCACGCAGGTACACCCCATAGCCTACCGAGTTTAAAATACGCACCCGCAGGTTTGGATAAAGGCGGTACATGCTCATGAGCAGCAGATACCGCAGCGAGCGCTCGTACACGCGGCGGCCTTCCTCATCGTGGTAAGTCAGCCCTGTAAGCGTCGCGTCGGAGTAGAGCCTCTCCTGCAATTCCATGCAAACGCCGCCGTGCATTGCGCACAGGAAGGGCGGCATCGCATTGCCGTAAAAATGGGCAAGCGCCGTCCGTACGGGGATGCCGCGCTCCAGCAGATCGGTTTGACCGTTACAGGTAACGCGAATGGTCAGGGTTTGCTCGGCGGGTGTGCGTTCCATCATATTCCTCCGTGTTGGTCGGGCAAAAATAGCGGCTTACACGTCCTCAAAAGGCATGTTGCTTTCGTAGACGCGGGATAGATCCTCCGGGTCGAAGGTCATGCCGTTCTTTTGGCGGTACTGTGCCTGCAGCACCTTGGTGTGCACGTAGGCGCGGTTTTGCCGGTTGGCAGGCGTTACGCTCAGGTGCATCCCCTTTTGCCCGTCCGGCAGCAGGGTAAAGCGCACTTTCACAAACAACTGGCCGTGCTGCGGGCATTTGCTCAAAGCGACATACTTGCCGATCGCCTGGGGCGTAAGGGCGGTCACCAGTGTGGTCGGCTTTTTGCAGGTGGGGCATTCCGGCATTTGCACATCCGCCCCGGCCAGCCCCTCGGCAACGGAGTGTACCGTGCGTGTAACGCGCAGCCGGGTACGGCGCGGGTTGTGGCTTAGCTTGCGCGGGGTTTGCGCGTGCTTGAGCACCCCTTCGGGGTTGGGCAGCTTTTGCAGCACCAGCGCAGTGTAATACGCATCGTTGACGGCGTTGTGAAAACCGCGGGATTCATCGGCAGGAATCTCCAGGTGCTCCATTGCGCCCTTAAGGGATTTTTGCCGCTGCCCCAAATTAAACGCTTCGGCGTAATAGCGCTGTATATCGTACATATGAAAAGGGGAACCGCTGTACTGGAAAAAGTCGATGTTCTGCTTAAACACGCTTACATCGTCTCCGCCCCAGGTGAGAAAAACAGCGTCGGTGCCGCACCATGCGGAAAACTGTTCCATCGCCTCGGGGAAAACGGGCGCGTCGCAAAGCAGCTCGTTATCCAGATGCGTCATGCGGCGCACGCGCGGATGGATGGTTACGTAGTGCGTCGGCCGGATGGGGATGGATACCTCGTCCAGCAGGGTAAAGCGCTCGTCCAGTTTGACGGCGCCGATTTGGATGACTTCAAACAGCAGACTATCGCCGATCTGCCGAAAGAGCGGGGTATTGTAACTGGTCGGTTGGTTCCATTCCAAGTCAAGCACGATATATTGCATGGTAACATAACTCCCGTCTGCGAGGTAACCGCCGTATCAATTTCCTGTCCGCGGCGCGGCTGCCGTAAAAAACGCCCCCTGCGTCCCGCGGATGATTTTTACTTCTATTTGTGGCTTCAGGCTTGCGGCTGCGCCGCCGCGTTCCCGGCGCAATAGCCGGTGGCAAAGGCGATGTGTAAATTAAAGCCGCCGGTTAAGGCATCCACATCCAACAATTCACCCGCTGCGTACAGGCCGGAAACCAGCTTGCTTTCCAGCGTAGCGGGGGTAAACTCGGTCACTTTGGCGCCGCCCGCAGTCACCACCGCCGCAGCGAGGGGCTCGGTGCCCGAAATGGGCAGGGGCAGCGCTTTAGACAAGCGCACAAGTGCCTCCCGCTCGTCCTTGCGCAGGGCGTTGGCAGGCTTTTGCGCATCGATCTGCGCAAGCTGCGCCATCACATCGGCCAGCCGCTCCGGGTACAAACCGCGCAGGATGCTCTGCACTCGTTTTTTGCCCGCGGCAGCGACATCCCGCAGGATGCGTGCGTCCAGCTGCTGGGCGGTCAGCCCGGGTTTTAAATCCAGCGTCAGGGTCCAGCTTTTCGCCGGAAGCCCAGCCAGATAGCTGGAGGCGGAAAGCACCAGCGGGCCGGAGACACCCCGGTGGGTAAACAGCATTTCGCCCAAATCGCTGTACAGGCGCTTTTTGCCGCTTTGCAGCGTCAGGCGCACGTTTTTGAGGCTTAAGCCCTGCAAGCCGCGCACCCATTCCTCGTCGCTGGTCAGCGGAATCAACGCGGCTTTGGCGGGAAGAATCTGGTGGCCGCAGGCCGCCAGCAGCGCATACCCGTCGCCGGTGGAGCCTGTAGCGGGGTAGCTGCACCCGCCGGTGCATACGATCACCCTATCCGCCGCAAGGGTCTGCCCGTTTTCCAGCGTTACGCCCAGCACGCTCCCATCCTGCGTGCGGATTGCCTTGACACGGCAGGAAAGGCGGATGGTAACGCCCAGCTTTTCCAGCTCGCGGGTAAAGGCGCGGGTAATATCGCTGGCTTTCTGCGAGGCGGGAAAGGCGCGGTTGCCGCGTTCCACCACAGTGGGACAGCCCCAGCCTTGCAGCATCGTTAGCAGCGCCTCGGGCGGCAGCGCGGTGAGTGCGGAATGCAAAAACCGCGGGTTGCGCACCACGTTTTTTAAAAATTCATCCGCCGCGCACACATTGGTGCAGTTGCAGCGGCCCTTGCCGGTAATGTAGATTTTTTTGCCCAGCTTCTCATTGCGTTCCAGCAGGGTTACGGCTGCGCCCTGTCGGGCGGCTGCCTGCGCAGCCATCAGCCCGGCCGCTCCCCCGCCGATGACGAGAACGGAAACCGGCGCGTCCGCGTGTGGGGAATCAATCGTCATTGCTATACCTATCCTCCCGATCCAGATATACGCTATGCGCGTTCCACAGGCTTTCCAGCCGTTTCAGGTGCATGGATAGCTCCTCCCGGCGGCGCAGGCTCAGCGCGACGATCAGCGCATTGAGCACTGAAAGCGGCGCGGCGAGCGAATCCACAAAGCTGGCCATATCGGTATGCGCGTACAGGCACACATCCGCCACGGCCCCAAGCGGGCTCATGGCTCCATCGGTTACGGCGATCACCTTGGCTCCGTTTTCCCGCGCGATGCGCATGCACTCCACCGTGCGGGTGGAATAGCGCGGAAAGCTGACGCCGACCAGCACGTCCTGCGCGCCGATGCGCTCCATCTCGTCAAACACTTCGCCGATGGCGTTTTGCACCATGACGACGTCGTCAAAGATCAGGCGCAGATAGTGACCGAAAAACTGTGCCAGCGGCGCGGCGGAGCGAAGCCCCATTACGTAGATGCGCCGCGCGGACAAAAGCAGCTCCACAGAACGGTCAAAATCCTTCTGGGTCAGTTCTTCCGTCGTCAGGCGGATGTTGCGCATATCGTTTTTTAGCACTGTGCGCAGCACATCGTTTTCCTTAATTTCGGAGGCGATGTTAAAACGCTGGCTGGCGGTAAGCCGCTGGCGCACCAACTCCTGCAAGGCGCTTTGCAATTCGGGGTAGCCCTCATACCCCATGGCGGTGGCAAAGCGAACCACGGTCGATTCGCTGACGCCGCAATTTTGCCCCAGCGTGACGGCCGTCATAAAGGCTGCCTTCTCGGAATGCTCGGCAATATAGGCGGCGATGCGGCGGTGCCCCTTGCTGAGGGGTTTACCGCGAAGGTTTAACCGCTTGATGATTTCCTGTGTATCCATGTGCCTCCAACGCGCTGCTGCGCAAGCTGTAATGAGCGGGAAACGGAAGGGATGCGGGGGTTACTCGGCTGCGCCAAAGCACAGAGCGGACAGGTCGCTTACGAAGGAGGAATAGTTTTTGCTGTGCTCGCTGGGGTTGCCCATAAAGGTGTAGGTTACGTGCCCTTTGCCGAGCAAATCCAAGTCGCTGCCTGCTTCGGGCGGCTCGGTGCGGCATTCGTTGCTCATCCAATAATACACGCCGCTGCGGGGACTTTCCCGGCGGATGTAGGTATCCTGATAATTGGCGATGGAAAGCGGCGCGAGCACCGGGGGGAGCACCGCGTCCGGCTCGCGCAGGGGCGCGTTCATGTTCAGGATGGTCGCTGGCGGGGTTTTCAGCGCCGCGTATTGCTCGGCGGTGACAATGGCCAGCTTTGCCACATAATCGTACAGCGACCCGTTTGCTTTGTGGTGTACGCTTACAGCCATGGCCCGCACACGGTTGAGCGCGCCCTCGGTGGCTGCGCCGACGGTGCCGCTGTAATGCACGGCCATGCCCGCGTTGTACCCGTCGTTGATGCCGGAGATGAGCACATCCACAGGGGTGCGCACCAGCTCAAACAATCCCAAACGCACGCAGTCGGTCGGCGTGCCGGTAATAGCCCACGCGTTTACGCCGGAAAGACCCATATCGTGCTCCTGCACGTAAATCGGGTCGGTCAGCGTAATGCGGTGGCTGGCGGCGCTTTGCTGGCGGCTGGGCGCGCATACGCTCACCTGATGGCCGCGCGCTACCGCCGCCCTGCACAGGGCGTTGATGCCGGTGCTTTGAATGCCGTCGTCGTTGACTAGAAAAATATGCATATGTTTTTAGCTCCTACTCCCGTAATTTGCCCGTCAGGGCGCCCACAACGGTACGCGCCGCGTTAACCACAAAGGCAATGGCGACCGCCCACCAATAATTATCCACCGTTACGGCTCCGCCCAGCATGGTAATGGCAGTCCATACCAGCCACGCATCCACCACGACGTACAAAAGCCCCAGTGTAAGCCAGTTGAACACTTTTAAAAGCAGTCTGGCGACCGGACGGAGTATGATGTACAAAACCGCCAGCACTGCGCCGATGAGCAGCGCCTTGGTCCAATCGGTCATGTGGACGCCGGGTAAATACTCCGCGCACAGCGGAATGGCCGCCACCGTCACCGCGAACCGTAAAATGGCTCCGAACACGCATTACCCTCCCGCTTCATAAAGCAATGATACTCAACCCCAAGTATACCACATACTATACAAAATGTAACGCCATGCCTTGCGGGCAGGGCAGCCCCGCGGCTTACGCGCGGCGCTTGCGGTGCAGGGCGGCTGTGAGCGTGCAAAAGGCCGCCACGGTGCTTTCCACCAGTACGACCTGCCCGTTGACGCCGATCACCGCCTCCAGTACCGCAAGGCGCACAGCGCCCGTAACCTGCAGGTACTGCATGAGCAGCGTAACCCCCAAAAGCCCGGCGGCTACGAACAGGTAGCCCGTAAGCCCATTGCTGCGCGTAGCAATGCCGCCCACAGGCAGCACCAGCCCCAGCGCCGCACCCAATAAAAGCCCTTTGAGCAGATAGGGCAAAAAACGATCCGCCGCCAAAAACGCGTCCAGCCAACGAAACAGCACGCATAGCAGCAGGCAGAGAAGCAGCGGCCCGATGGCAACGAACGACTTGCGTAAAAACATGGTTTTCGCCCTCCTGTACTCATACGGTTTCTGCCGGCAAACGTTGAAAACCGGCTGCGGATGTGGGATAATAAAGCAAAGCCGATACACCGGGAAGGGGAACAGCCCATGACGGAAGAAAAATACGTTTACCTGATCGCAGAACTGGACGACGAGGCCAACGTGCGCATGGAGGCGCTGTTTCAAATGCTGCTTAAAGCGGGTCTGCCGCTCAAGCCGCGCCCGAATATTCCCTACCATATTACGGTGGGGCAGTTTTCTCCGCAGGATTCGCCGGAGGCGCTGGTGCGGGCGGAAAATGCCTGCGGTGAAACGAACGCGTTTTCCGTATCGCTTTCAAATCTAGGTTTATTTGGTGAAAGGGTGCTGTTCATCGCCCCGGCGGTCAACTGCGAGCTGATGGCGCTGCATAACGCCGTTTCGCCGGATGTGCCCGCGCAGGGCGCGCACGATTGGGTACCCCACATTACCCTGCTGATGGACGAACCCCGCGAGAACATACTGCGGGCGATTCCGCTGGTAGCCGAGGCGTTTACGCCCTTTGCCACGAAGGTGGAACGCGTATCGATATACGAGTATCCGCCGGAGAAGTTTCTGGTGCGCTTTCCCCTGCAAAATAACCGGTAGGCTGTTCGGCACTGTTATGTGGGGTTGGCCGCAGGCCGTAGGGCATCTGGGAAAACGCTGGCGGTGACGGCATATGTTGTTGGCGAAATTGCCTGGCGTGTCCCGTCTTTTTAAGAAAAGCACGTGCCATGCGCTTATGCATGCGTTACCGAGACGTTGCTTTTCCTTGCAAATGTATGACGTTTACGTAGGGAGAAACCGCCTGCGAAAGTGTACTTTGCAAGGAAGCTGTATGTGGGGGGGCTTATGCACTGCATGAAAAGACGTTTACCCTTGCAAACCTACTGCCTTTATACGCGGTAGGGAGAAGCCTTTTTCCTTGTAAATACACCGCCTGCGAAAGTGTACTTTGCAAGGAAGCTGCATGTTGGGGGCTTATGCATTGCATGAAAAGACGTTTGCCCTTGCAAACCTACTGCCTTTATACGCGGTAGAGAGAAGCCTTTTTCCTTGTAAATACACTGCCCGCGAAAGTGTACTTTACAAGGAAGCTGCATGTTGGGGCTTATGCACTGCATGAAAAGACGTTTGCCCTTGCAAACCTACTGCCTTTATACGCGGTAGAGAGAAGCCTTTTTCCTTGTAAATACACTGCCTGCGAAAGTGTGCTTTGCAAGGAAGCTGCATGTTAGGGGCTTATACACTGCATGAAAAGACGTTTGCCCTTGCAAACCTACTGCCTTTATACGCGGTAGAGAGAAGCCTTTTTCCTTGTAAATACACTGCATTCACACGATAAAGCCGCGTCTGCTGTGCCGCGTTTCTCAATAAAGGCTGTACCGTGCGGCTACGCATGCGCTGCCGGGAAAGCCCCCTCTTTCTTGTAACGGCCGGGCTGTCGGTTTCCCTGCGGGGCAGGGAAACAAAACCATATTTTTTATGGAGTCTGCGGGGCAGGCTCCGTTTTTACGTTCTCCTGCGGGGTTTCTTGCGCTACTGTGCGCAGGGTATCCGCGCGCTCCTGCGCGGTCATGGGGGCTGTGGCAAACAGATCGGGACGGCGGCGGCAGGTTTCCAGCAGCGCCTGTTTGCGCCGCCACGCGTTGATTTCGGCATGGTTGCCGCCCAGCAGCACCGCCGGCACCGTGCGGCCCTCAAACTCGCGGGGGCGCGTATACTGCGGATATTCCAGCAGCCCCGCGGAGAAGCTTTCGTCCTCGGCGCTGTCGCTGCTGCCCAGTACGCCCGGCACCAGCCGCGCGACGGCATCCACTACGGCCATGGCAGCCAGCTCGCCGCCGGTGAGCACAAAATCGCCGAGGGAAATTTCCTCATCGACCACCATATCCAGCGCGCGCTGATCCACACCCTCGTAATGGCCGCACAGTAGAATAAAGCCCTCTTCCTGCGCAAGCGCCTGCACCTTTTGCTGGGTCAACGGCTTGCCGCGGGGGCTCATGTACAGGCAGGGGCCGGCAAAGCCGCGTGCACGCGCATCGCGCACCGCGTCCACAATGGGTTGGGCGGTCATCACCATGCCCGCGCCGCCGCCGAAGGGATAATCGTCTGTGTTTTTATGCTTTTGGATGCTGTACGGGCGTATATCCACCGCTTCGGCAGTCAGCAGGCCTTCGGCCTGCGCCCGCCCCAGAATGCTGGCGGACAGCACGCTTGCAAACATTTCGGGGAAGATGGTGAGTATGGCAATTTTCATGCGTACAGCCCGACTTCCGCAAGGGTTTGCGCGTCCAGCACCATGCGCCCGGCCTGCGTATCCAGCGAGAGCACCAACTTTTGTAAAAACGGCGCCATCAGCATGCCTTGGGGCGTAGAAAACACCAGCACGTCCGTGCCGCCGTTTTGCAGCACGTCCTTCAGCGTGCCGATGGGGTTGCCCCCTTCGTCCTCGGCCTTTACGCCGATCAAATCGACGATGAACACCTCGTTATCATCCAGTTCCCGGGCATGGGCGCGGTCGATGTAGATTTCCCGGCCGCGCAGTGCCTCGGCGGCGTCCCGGTCGGTAATGCCCTCCAGCGTGAGGAAAGCATCGCTGCCTGATACGCGCGCGGACAATACGGTAATGGGGTCGTACTTTTCTCCATTTAGAAAATAGACGGTGCTCAGCTCCGTAAACCGGGCGGGATCATCCGTTTCGTGGCGCAGCTTCACCTCGCCGTGGATGCCCTGCGGCTTTACAATGGTGCCCAGCAGCAGATATGGCTTGAGCATAGTGGCTCCTTTCGGGAATGGGTATTTACGGGTGCGTGTGTAGTTTTATTTCGTGACAGGTTTGCAGGAATCAAAAAGAATATCGCCGCTTTGCGAAATCCATAGCACATCAATCGGGTACGGCTTTTTACAAGCGGCGGCAATTTTAACCAGAGGGTTCGGCATTGCGGCATATCCGGCAAAACGATGCTGTATAGTGCGTGCGGATCATCCATGCGCTGAAGGAATCCACCCAGAATGCGGATGTGTATTTTCACGCATCGCATTTTGGGAGCCGTTGCCTTTTCCCGGCAGAACCCAGCGGCGGCCATTTTGAAGGGCTTCAATATCGATTCCATGCTGCGAAGCCTATGCAACTTTGGTTTTCGCCTCTATGCGCCGACGGTTCCTTCGCGTTTTCAAGGCTTCTTCGCGGAAAGCATGGGTAGATGCTTGCGTTTTAAGGTGCGTCTGGCTTGGGTTTACCGCGGTCAGCCGGTTTTGGAGGGGGCTGCCGCATCGCTTAATTTTTCCCTGCTCCGCTAGCGCCCGGCAGGATTTGTGGATTCCTGGTACGGGCGCGCCTAGCAGTATATCCGTCAGTTGCCGGTCTGTGTTCGGCCCTTGTTCCAGCGACAGCCATATTTTTGCAGTGACGGTTACACCATAGCAGCGACATTTCTATACAAGCGGGCTGAAAGCAACATCCAAACAACAGAAAACGCGCCGCTGCGGGTAGCCCTGCCGCGACGCACTGTAAAAAACTGTCTCAGCAAAGGCTAACAGGCCCCGCCCTTTCGGGCGGCGCCTGCGGGTTATCATGCCGGAAATAAACGACACGAAATTACTGAATCTCCACAAAAACCGGTTTCTGGTTTTTGGCGGTTGCCGCGCGTACCACTGCGCGGATGGCCTTGGCAATGCGACCCTGCTTGCCGATCACTTTGCCCATATCCTCCGGCGCTACGTGCAGCTCCAAAATGGTGGCCTCGGGACCGACCGTTTCTTCCACGGTAACGGCGTCCTTGTTGTCCACCAAAGATTTGGCGATGTACAATACAAGCTCTTGCATAGAGCTTACGCCTCCAGGATGCCGCTCTTTTTGAGCAGGGTGCGTACGGTATCGGTAGGCTGAGCGCCGTTGCCGAGCCATTTCTTGGCGGCTTCTTCATCAATTTTGATGGTGGCCGGCTCGGTCATGGGATCATAATAACCGATCTCGGCGATGTTGCGGCCATCGCGGGGGCTGGTGATATCCGCAACGACGACGCGGTAGAAAGGCTGTTTCTTCATACCCATTCTTTTCAGACGAATCTTGACCATGGTGGTTTCCTCCAATTTTTTAGGGCCGGGCGGATTGCGCCGGTTGCGGCCCAAGGTTATTTATGTCAATCACAAGTGTGAAGGACGACTGCGTTTTAAACGTGTGCTTTGCCTGCTTACTTGAAGTTGCGCATCATGCGGCGCGCCATGCCCTTGTTGCCCATCATCTTCTTCATCATATCGCGCATTTGGTCGAACTGGCGCATCAGGCTGTTGACATCCTGCACGGTGGTGCCGCTGCCCGCGGCGATGCGTTTGCGGCGGCTGGCGTTAAGCAGGTTGGGGTTGCGGCGCTCGCGCGGGGTCATGGAGCGGATGATCGCTTCGGGCTTTTTCATCGCGTCATCGTCAATATCCACATCGCCCAGCTTGCCTGCGCCGGGCAGCATACCGACCAGACTTTTCAAGCCGCCCATTTTCTTCATCTGCTGCATCTGCGCCAGAAAATCTTCCAGCGTCAGGTCGGTGGGGCTGCGGCGGGAGAGTTTTTGTAAGGCTTCGGGGTCGGTGGCTTCCTGCGCTTTTTCAATCAGGGTCATCACATCGCCCATGCCGAGGATGCGGCGCGCCATGCGGTCGGGGTGGAAAGGCTCAATGTCGGCTAACTTTTCGCCGATACCGCTGAACTTGATGGGCTTGCCGACCACCGCTTTAATGGAAAGCGCCGCGCCGCCGCGGGTATCGCCGTCCAGCTTGGTTAAAATTACGCCGTCGATGCCGAGTTTTTCATCAAACGTCTTGGCGACGGTTACCGCGTCCTGACCGGTCATGGCGTCCACCGTAAACAGGATTTCCTGCGGCTTCACCTGCGCCTTGATGCGCGCCAGCTCGTCCATCAACGCTTCGTCGATGTGCAGGCGGCCGGCGGTATCGATAATCAGCACGTCGCGGCCATGGTCGCGGGCGTATTCCACAGCTTCCAGCGCGGTTTTCACCGGGTCCTGCGTGCCGTGCTCGTACACCGGCACCTTAACCTGCTCGCCTACCACCTGCAACTGCTTAATGGCGGCCGGGCGGTAAATATCGCACGCGGCCAGACACGGCTTTTTGCCGTCCTTTTGCAGGTAGCCCGCGAGCTTTGCGGCCATGGTGGTTTTACCGGCGCCCTGCAAACCGCAGAGCATATATATGGTAGGAACGCTGCTGCTCCATGTGAGGCGCGCGTTTTGCGTGCCCATGAGCTCTGTCATTTCCTCGGCGACGATCTTGATGACCTGCTGGCCGGGGGTTAAACTATCCAGCACCTGCTGGCCTACGCAGCGCTCGGTGATGCGCTTGCAAAAATCCTTTACGACAAGGTAGTTTACGTCCGCTTCCAAAAGCGCCACGCGCACTTCGCGCACGCCTTCTTTTACGGTCTGCTCGGTCAGCTTGCCGCGGGCGGCAAATTTGCCCAGCGCTGCCGAAAGTTTTTGGCTGAGACCCTCAAACGCCATGTGCGGGTTCCTCCTCGTCCAACATTGTCATGAGCCGGGTTAAAATGGCGCGGCTTTCGGCGGCCTGCCCGGCATCCAGCGCGGTAATGGCATCGGTGAGCGCCTTGCGCGTTTCCTGCCCCTGCTGCGCCAGTTTCAGCGCCGCTTCATAACGGCGTAGCTTTTGCTCCGACCGGGTGATCAGCTCGTGTACGCTTTGGCGGCTGACCTGCATCTCCTCGGCGATTTCCGCCAAAGTCAGGTCCTCGTCGCAGTGCAGCAGCAATGCCTGCCGCTGTTTGGGCGTTAGCAGCCCGCCATAGCAGGCGCACAGCGTGCTGAGCTGTACACTGTGTTTCAGCCGTACTTCCGGGCTTTGCGCGCCGCTCACGGAGCCTCATCCTTTCCGGTTGCTGTCAGGGAATATCGCTTGACAACGGTCGCAGTATAGCACGGGGAGGCAGGGGGTGTCAAGCGTTTTTGGCTGACAGGAAAATGGAAAGAGCGATGCTGCGATCGCTCTTGTGGCGTAAGGGAAGCATATGATGATGAATGCGCGTTAAGCCAATTTACTTTTTATACTCAATAGTACCTTTTTTAAAAATTAACAATGAAAACCTCATTTATCGGCGTAACTGCTATTATCCTTTGATTGATAAAGCTGAATAGGTTTCTATTCTTTTTCTGTTCTACCTTTTGGTTACAATGAAAACAGGGGTCGATTCCTGTGTTATTGAAACAGGATACCCTGGCCTTTCTATAATTGTAATGGATAAATCCACATGACTAATATTTCTGAATTTTTCAGATGTCTGAAAATAGGATTGACAAAAGTGTTACCATCCTCCTGATCGTCCGCCGCCCGCCGAGCCACCCACGGATGCTTGTTTTACCAGCGGAATTAGGGTAAAAAGCACACGTAGGGGCGTAAAAACCCCGCTCATACCCGTAAAACATTTGTCACAGTATTGTAAAACGATGGGCAATCCGGTATACTGAAACCGTATGTAAACATACACCTGATAACACAGATAAAGGAGCTCCTGTCTATGCTCAATCCCCGGCGCGTAATAGCCGCCCTGAAGCAGAATATCGGCAAGGTGATCGTAGGCAAGGACGATGTGATCGAGCTTGCCTTAATCGCCATGCTGTGCAAAGGCCATGTGCTCATCGAGGACGTGCCCGGCACCGGCAAGACCACCATGGTCAGCTCGCTGGCCAAATCGCTGGATTGCAGTTTTAAGCGCATCCAGTTTACGCCGGACGTGGTGCCCAGCGATGTGACCGGTTTTACCATGGTCAACATGAAAACCGGCGATATGGAGTTTCACCCCGGCGCGGTGATGTGCCAGGTGGTGCTGGCGGACGAAATTAACCGTACGTCGCCCAAAACCCAGTCGTCCCTGCTGGAGATTATGGAAGAGTACCAGGTTACGGTAGACGGTACGACCCATAAGCTGCCCCAGCCGTTTATGGTGCTGGCCACGCAGAACCCGGGCGAATTTGTGGGTACCTATCCCCTGCCCGAGGCGCAGATGGACCGCTTTTTCCTGCGCATTTCGATGGGCTACCCCACCATGGAAGAGGAAATGGCCGTGCTGGACCGGTTCAGCGGCACGGTAAAACCGCAGGAGAGCCTGCAGCCCGTTTGCTCCGCCGGAGATGTGGTGGAAATGCAAAACATGGTCGGCACCGTGTATTGCAGCAAGGAAGTGCGCCACTACATCGCTAATATCGCCGCCATGACCCGCACGCATCCCTCGCTGCAGCTGGGCGTATCCACGCGCGGCGCGATCGCGCTGATTCGCGGGGCGCAGGCCTGCGCGCTGCTGAGCGACCGGGATTATATTTTGCCGGAGGATGTGCAGCGTATGGCGCTGCCGGTACTAGCGCACCGCGTGCTGCCCAACCCCGAAGCGAAAATGAAGGGCATCACCGCCGAGCGTATTTTGGTGGCGGTGATGGAAAACGTGCCCGTGCCGATTCGCCTTTCCTAGAAAAACGATGAATCAACGCTCTTTACGTCCGCCTTTGCGGAGCACCGCATCTTGAGGTTTGAAAAAACGTGCAAGAGCGCTACGATTCCCGCGGCTTTTCGCACCCAAATCGGCAACACGCCACTTTGGCAGCCGCTAAGCCATTTGATAATCGTTTACCCGGGGAAACGCCGCTTCCACCCCCGCAGGCAACCGGGAGGCTTTTGTGCCCGTCCGGCGCCGCACAGGCGCGCATCGCCCCATAACCCCGCTTGAGGCGTATGCGCCGCGTGAATGCTGCCAGCAAAGGAATGTGCCATGAAATCTACGCTTGTCCCGCTTGGGATCACCTTTAGTTTTTTATTGTTGTGCGCGCTGTCCATGGGCAACCGCACCTATCTGCTTATATCCATTCTCATTGCCGTTACGTGGGCGCTGGCATACATCAGCGTGCGCATGGCGGAAAAAAGCGTAAAAGTGAATCACGGGCTGGACCATACCAAGGTCAACCGCGGCGACAGCGTGGCGATGGAGGTTTCCGTAAGCCACAAAAGTCTGCTGCCCATTGCGCCGGTACGGCTGAAAATGCGGGCGACCAGCAACACCCCCGCGGCCACCATCCACCTGACGCAGCTGGGGCGGCGCAAGCAAAAGGTAGCCTACCGCTTTGCCGCCGACCATGTGGGCGCGATGTTCCCGGGCGTGGAAAGCTTTACCGTCAGCGATGTGTTCGGCCTGTTTCAAAGAGAGCATAAGCCCGACAGCGCGGGCAACGAGCTTTTAGTGCTGCCCGTGCCCTTTGATGTCGAGCCGCTTAAATTTGCCGCGGGCGATATGGGTGTGGAAACGATGAAGCGCGCCATGGAGGATCCCTCCAGCCCCAGCGATTTCCGCAATTACCAGCCCGGCGACCCGCTCAAGCGCATCCATTGGAAGATGAGCGCCCGCAAGCAGGAGATTATGATTCGCCAGTTTGAAGAGCCTGCGCTGCCCGACGCGCTGGTGATGATGGATACCTCGCCCCCCGAAATGCCTGCGGACATGGATGTTTCCCGATTGGGATTTTTACAGGATTCCATACTGGAAACGGCGGCTTCGGTGGTTAGCTGCCAGATCAGCCACGAAAACCCGGTACGCCTGCCGCTGGTGGGCGACCGCCCCATGGAATACCATGGTACGATGGGGATGCCGATTCTTTTGGAAGAGCTGGCGCGTTGCACATTTAACGAAACCGAGCAGTTCGAGCGTGTGCTGATGATGCAGATGAACGACCTGCGCAAAACCGGCGCAGTGGTGATTATCACCTCCCGCCTGACCAGCGTGCTGGTGGATTTGATTGGCCGTATGAAGCGCATGGGTCCCAACGTGCGGCTATATCTGGTGACCTTTACCCCCAAGGATGAGCAGTTGCAGGGGCTGGTGGGCCGCTTGCAGCAGCAGGGTGTGGAAGTGAATTTTGTTTTGCCGCAGGGCTAAGGGCGCAGCGTAGCGCCCGGCGGCGTAAGGAGGAGTACGGGGATGCAGAAACCGGCATTTTTGCAAAAGGAGACGCTGACAAGGCTTGGCGTTTCGTTTTTGCTGACCGCCGGTATCGTCGTGCCTTTGCTGCTGGCGCTGGATTTAAGCGGCAACGTCGTTTCTTCGCTGCTGCTGGCGCTGGGTTTGCTGCTGGTGTATACGGCGCTTGGCCGCAGCCGCAAAACGCGCATCCTGCTGGGCATTTTGCTGGCGGGCGGTGCGGTGGTGCAGCTGTTTTTGCCCCATTACGGGCTACTCGGCCAGTGGACAGAGGCGTTTAAGGCGTTTGCGCTGTATTTTTCCGGCTATACGATGGTGCTGCCGCTGTTTGGCGTGCAGGTCGCCAGTTTTATCACGTTCTGCGCGGCATCGCTGGCGTTTTTGTTTACCAAGCGCGGCGCGGGGTTCCTGCCCGCGGCGATGCTGGTGATTTTGGTGCTGTTTGGGCTGTGGAACCTTGGCAAGGTAACGCTGCTTTGGTACGTTGCGCCCGCGCTGGTGGCGCTGCTGTTGCAGATGTCGCAAACGGCGCACGATAAAATCAACGTTTTGCATGTGCTGCCCATGGCGGTGGTGGTGGTGCTTTTATCCTTCCTGCTGGTGCCCTCCGCCCGTGTTACGTTTGCGCCGCTGGAAAAGGCAGCCAGCAGCCTGAAGCAGACGATTACCGATTACCTGTTTTTCACCGACCCGCGCAACGTGTTTACGCTGGGTACTTACGGATACTACCCCATGGGCAACAACCAGCTGGGCGGCGAGGCCGAACCGAGCGAGTTCCCCGTGATGATGGTGAAAACCAACCGCAAAACGCTGCTGCGCGGCGTGGTGAAGGATTATTACGACGGCCGTTCGTTTACCGATACATCCAGCGCAAAGCGGTACCTGTACGTTAACCCCCGCTGGCAGACCCAGCGGCAAAAGGCGTTTTTGGAGCGGCTGCCCGGCGACGCGATCCTCAAGGTATCCTCACTGCTCAATGAAAAAGCCATTACCGTGCAAATGCAGAATAATGCGGCATCCACGGTGTTTACGCCGCTGTTTTTGCGCGATCTAACCATGGAAAACGATATGGTGGCGTATTTTAACGACGCCAGCGAGCTGTTTATCACCCGGGATTTGCAGCTGGGGGACCGCTATACCGTGTTTACACCGGTGTTTGAGGGCGGCGATGCGGGACTGGATGCGTTGGTGAACGCCCCCCAGAAGAAGGATTCGTATTACGACAGCATTTACAGCGAATATACCCAGCTGCCCGACCATATGGAGCAAAAGGTATTTGAGGACGTCGCCAGTATCGTCGCGGGCGAAACCACGCCCTACGGCAAGGCAATGGCCATTATGCGGCATTTGCAAAAATACTACCGCTATACCTTAAGCCCCGATATGCCGCCCACCAATAAGGATTTTGTGACCTACTTCCTCTATGTAGGCAAAGAGGGCTACTGCACCTATTATGCATCCGCCATGACGGTCATGTGCCGTATGGCGGGTCTGCCCGCGCGCTATGTGGAAGGGTTTTTGGCGCAGCCCGCATCGGACGGGTTTGCCTACGTAACCGGCAAGGACGCCCATGCCTGGACGGAAGTGTATTTTGAGGGCTTCGGCTGGGTGCCGTTTGATGCTACGCCCCTGCAACAGGCAGGCAGCGACGGCAACAACCAGAGCGATAACCAACCCTCGCCTTCGCCGTCTCCAACCGTTTCGCCCTCGCCCTCCCCCACGCCGACCGCCTCGCAGGGGGATGGCGAAACGCCGTCCCCGCCGCCGGAGCAGGACCAAAACGACGAACCGACGCCCTCGCCGCTTCCGTCCGAAGAGCCGGACGAGCAGCCCAGCACCGTGCCGCCGGATGTGCGGCCGGAGGACGACCAGAACGCGCCGCCGCTATGGCTTTTACTGCTAGTGTTGACTGTGCTTGGCGGGCTTGGGGTACGCATTGCGCTGCGCTCGCCGGGGCGTGTAGCCGCGCGGGCGAAAACCCCGCAGGAAAAGCTGTTTATTTACGGCGCTGCTGTACAGCGGCTGCTGATATACGACCGCCACGGGCCGCGCCCGGGCGAAACACCGCTGAACTTTGCCCGCCGCATCGACAGTGTGCATTGCTTCGCCGCACCCATCATGCCGCTTTGGCGGCTGCTGGCGCTGAGCAATTACAGCCGCCTTACCATTGGGCCGGAGCATGTGCGCCGCGCACAGGATATTTACCAGCGCGGTTTCCACGGCACGGGGCTGATCCGGCGTATCCGGTTCCGGCTGGCCGCCGCGTTCACCCGCAACTTCTACCGCCTGCTGGAAACCCCCGCCCCGCATGATACGCCGCCGACGCAGAAGCTGCCCTTTACCGTGCCTAAGCCAAAAGGCGGCAAGACGGCGCAGTACGGCAGGGGCGTAAAACCCCAAGCCAAGGGTGCACGGAACACCGCCCCGGCCGCACCCCCGGAAAAAACGGACGCCGCGCCAACGCGGGAGGAAGAAGCCGTGCCCGGCGAACCACGTGCCGCTGCCGATAAGAACACGCCGCCCAGCACGCTCCCGCAGGCAGATACAAGCGCGCAAAACGCGCCTATGACCAGCCAGCGCCCAACAGCGGATGCAGGGGAAAGGCGCACACCGCCGCAGCCATACCCAAGCCGCCCGGCGGAGGGGACGCGTACAGAGCGCCCTGCGCCGTATGGAAACGCGGGCAAAGGCACGCCCCGGCAGCCCATCGCGAATGCGGACGCGGTAAACCGGCGCACCCGGCGCTCCGGCCGTACCCCGGACGAACCGGCATAATCAGCAGCCGGAGGCATAGCCGGCGGACGCAGCCCTTGCCGCGCAGTGGAATAACACGAACGCGGCAAGGTGCAGAAGAAAGGATTTTTCATTTTCATGGCTTACCGTTACGAAACCCATTTGCATACCTGTGAAGCCAGCGCCTGCGGCGTTGCCCATGGGCACGACTATATTGCACATTATCAGGACATGGGCTATCAGGGCATTTTTGTGACCGATCACTTTTTTGGCGGGAATACGGCGATCAGCCAGCACCTGCCATGGCGCGAACAGGTCAACCGCTTTTGCGAAGGTTATGAGGACGCGTTAAACGAGGGGCAGAAGCGCGGCTTTCAGGTATTGTTCGGGTGGGAGCAAGCCTACCGGGGCGATGAGTACCTGGTGTACGGGCTGGATAAAGCGTGGCTTTTAGAGCACCCGGAGGTGAAGGACTGGTCGCGCGCCGAGCAGTTTGAAAATGTGCACCGCTACGGCGGGTGCGTAGTGCAGGCGCACCCCTTCCGCAACCGGTTTTACTTGCGCCGCATCATCCTCAACGCTGCGTGTGTAGATGGCGTGGAGGTATACAACGTCGCCAATATGCTCGCGGAGAACGCGCAGGCGTACCGCTACGCCAAAAACCTCGGCCTGCCGATGCTGGCCGGAAGCGACATACACGATTGGCCTTGGAAGGACTATTCCGGTGTCGACCTGCCCACCCCGCTCGCGGATGAAAAGGACTTTGCCGCCCGCATCCGCAGCAAGGCCCCCATTGAAATGGCGGCTCCGGTGGAAAAACTGAAGCAGGCCGCAATTGCCCCGGTGGGGCTGCCGGTGCGCGTGCTGGATGATCACGGCCTGCCGACGAACATCCCCTACGAGTCGCTGCTGAAATAATGGAGCGTTTGACGTTGAACCATACCCCCCAACCTTCCCCTTGGATACGGGATGGTTGGGGTTTTTATTTACTGGAAAATTTCGTGTGCGTGTACAGGAAGCAAGGGGAGTTGCTTCCTCTCGTAACCCCATTTTTGGCAGAAAGATTGGAACGTGTGTAAAAAGAATCACCCCCCAACCTTCCCCGTTTGCATGGGGTGACTGGAGGGCTATGGCTGGATGGAAAGAGTAATATGCTGGCAACCGGTACGGGTAAGCTCGTTTCTTTGCAGAGCAGCACGCGCTTGAAACATCGAACACCCTGAAAAGAAGCAACTTCCAGCTTCCCTGCCTGTTAAGGGGGATGGGTTTTTATTTACTGGAAAATTTCGTGTGCGTGTACAGGAAACAAGGGGAGATGCTTCCTCTCGTAACCTCCTTTTTGGCAGAAAGATTGGAACGTGTGTAAAAAGAAGCGCCCCCCCAACCATCCCCGATTGCATGGGGTGACTGGAGGGCTATGGCTGGATGGAAGGAGTGATATGCTGGCAACCGGGTAAGGGTAAGCTCGTTTCTTTGCAGAGCAGCATGTGCTTGAAAAATTGAACACCCTGAAAAGAAGCAACTTCCAGCTTCCCTGTCTGTTATGGGGGATGGGGTTTTTATTTACTGGAAAATTTCGTGTGCGTGTACAGGAAACAAGGGGAGAGGCTTCCTCTCGTAACCCCATTTTTGGCAGAAAGATTGGAACGTGTGGAAAAGAATCACCCCCCAACCTTCCCTGTTTGCATGGGGTGACGGGAGGGCTATGGCTGGATGGAAAGAGTAATATACTGGCAAGCGGTAAGGGTAAGCTCGTTTCTTTGCAGAGCAGCTCGCGCTTGAAACATCGGAACACCCTGAAAAGAAGCAGCTTCCAGCTTCCCTGTCTGTTATGGGGGATGGGTTTTATTTACTGCAAAATTTCGTGTGCGTGTACAGGAATCAAGGGGGAGAGGCTTCCTCTCCTAAACCCATTTTTGGCAGAAAGATTGGAACGTGTGGAAAAGAAGCGCCCCCCAACCTTCCCCGTTTGCATGGGGTGACTGGAGGGCTATGGCTGGGTAGAAAGAGTAACCTGCTGGCAAACGGGTAAGGGTATGCTCGTTTCTTTGCAAAGCAGCTAGAAACGAAAGAGTAGAAACAAAGTTATCCGTTGCGGCTTACAATTTTGTGGATGCCGGTTCCGGTGTGGCTTTGCTGGAACCCCGGTAGAAAAACCGGTAGCCGTACAACCCCAGCACCGCGGTGAAAAGCACAGCACTGTAAGTGCTGAAGCGCTCCAGCACGCCGAAGTACGCCGCCGGTGCCGCCCCGGTGCCGATGGCGCCGATAACCATACACCCAAGCGCCAACCCAGCCCACAGCGGCATCCCTTTTGTGGCTTTGCCGCTGCGTGTACCGCCGATGATGAGCAGGATAAGCGATAGGATGGATAACAGCACCACGGGAATCGTAATGCCGTACAGGTGCATAAAATCCTGAAACGTGCCCGCGTAGCCCGCTGCCGAAAGCGGGAACAGCGCGTAGCCGACGGCGGAAACCCAGTTCATAATGGAAAACAGGTAAACCCCCAGCCGAAAACCCGGCGTGCCAATACGGTTTTCATAGGCGATAATACTGACCAGCGTGCAGCACAGGCAGGCGAACAGGCCGTATGCCGTGCTCAGGCCGCCTGCCACCACGCGGGAAGGGGCGTTGACGGCGGTTAAATCGCTCACCGCCTGGGTCATGCGGTTGTAACCCGGGTAATACAGGCCGCCCACCACATCATGCAGCACATAAAACAGCAGGGCAACCAGGCCCGAAAGACACAGTACGCGAATCAATTTTTGTTTTCCCATGGGGTTTTTCCTCCTATAACGCGCGGATAGTCGGTGCGCAGTTACGGTTATCATAGCACAACCCGGCGCGCTTGGGGAGAGCAAAAACAGACTTTGCTTGCTTGGCGGGCAGGAAAAGACGGTTTCGCGCTGCGTTATAAAGAGGGATGCGTATACACGGCAGACAAAAACCCCGGATTTCCAAAGACAGGAAAGCCGGGGGAATGAATGGGTATTGTCGTTTACAGGGCGGGCGTGGCTGCGTCGGAGTATTGCTGCGCGATTTTATGAAATTCGTTACTGATGGTTAAAAACACGTCTACGAGCATCGGGTCAAAGTGTGTGCCGCGGTCGCCGACGATAATGGATACCGCTTTTTCGTGGGAAAAAGGCGGCTTGTATACCCGCTCGCTGATGAGTGCGTCGTACGCATCGGCAATGGCCATAATGCGCCCCGCGATGGGAATGTTCTCGCCTGCAAGCCCGTCCGGGTAGCCCGAACCGTTCCATTTTTCGTGATGATAACGCGACAGTGTCATGGCGTATTGCAAAAACGAGTTTTCGCCCAGCCGCTCGGATGCCTGATACAGTGCATTGTAGCCGATTAGCGGATGTTGCTTCATCTCCGTAAACTCTTCCTCTGTCAGCCGTCCGGGCTTGAGCAATATCTCGTCCCGGATGCCGATTTTGCCAATGTCGTGCAGCGGGGCCGAGTGGTACAGGTTATTGATTACATCATCGGTAAGCAGGTCGCTGTACCGGGGTAATTCCTGCGTTTTCTGCGCCAGCACGCGCACATAGTTTTTGGTGCGTTTAATGTGGCCGCCGGTTTCGGGGTCGCGGTATTCTGCCAGATAGGCGATGGCCTCGATGGTGGTTTCCTGCGTCAGGCACAGCTCATGGGTACGCTCGCTCACCTTTTCCTCCAGCAGTTCGTTATTCATGGCCAGCTCTTGCTTGGCCAGCATCAGCGACAGGTGCGTATGCACGCGCGCCTGCACCTCCGAAATATCGAACGGCTTGGTAATGTAATCCACCGCGCCCAGCTGAAAACCCTTGGTTTTGCTTTCAATATCGGTCATGGCTGTAATCAGGATAATGGGAATGTCGGCCGTCTCCTTATGAGACTGCAAAGCGGCGCACACTTCATAGCCGCTCATTTTGGGCATCATAATATCCAAAAGCAGGATGTCCGGTTTTTCGGCCTTGATGTATTCCAATGCGGAAACGCCGTCCATGGCGACGGCGATTTCGTAATCATCCCCCAGCGCCCCGACGAGAATATCAATATTTTCTTCGGTATCGTCCACGACCAATACCGTGCAATCCGACAGCTTTTTCATGGGAACCCTTTCCTGTTTTACAGTCCTTGGGGGTACCGTTTTTGCTTGGGTACCGTCAGGCTTTGGTAAGCGCCGCGGCCAGCTCCGTAAGTACAGCCAGCGCCTCGGCGTAGTGGTACTTGGTCAGGTACTTATCCAGCGCGGCGGCCTGTTCGCGCAGGTCTGCGGGCCATACGAGCTGGCGGTAAGCCGCCATGGCGTCGGCGCATTTTTTAGGCTTGTGGGCTTTAATGCTGGGTTCCAGCTCCTGCAAAGCGGCGCGCAGCTCCTCCGCCGGGCTAACCGGCCCGGATGCCGCGGCACTTACTTCCGCCGGTACGGCTTTGCGCAGCGCGGCAATCAACGGCTCCAGCAGCTGGTGTGTGGCGGCGATGGCTTCTTCCACCGTGGCGGCGGAGGCTTTTTCGCGCAGCGCCTGCTCCAGCACGGCGGCTTTTTGCTGCACATCCACTGCGCCGATGTTGCCGGACACGCTTTTAAGCGTATGGGCAATCCGCTCGGCAGTTTCGCGGTCTCCGGCGGACAGGGCGTGCGCCAGCTCGGTGAGCACTTCGCTTTGCCCGGCGATATACTTGCGCAGCAGGTTCATGTAGGCTTTGCGTTTGCCCAGCACGCGGCTCAGGCCGAGCGCCGTATCCACACCTGGGATAACAAGCTCCGGCTGCGCTGCCGCATCCGGCTCGCTCTTTGCCGGTTCGCGGGGCGCGGCAGCTGGCGTATCCAGGTCGGGAGTGTACCACTTTTGCAGCACGGCAAACAGCTGCGCCGGATTGATGGGCTTGGAGAGATAATCGTTCATCCCCGCTTTAATGCACCGGGCGCGATCCTCCCGCAGGGCGTTAGCCGTCATGGCGATAATCGGCAGCGACGATAATTGGGGTATTTTACGGATGCACCGGGAGGCTTCCAGCCCGTCCATTACCGGCATTTGCATGTCCATCAGCACGATGTCATAGGCGTTTTGTTTTACTTTATCCACGGCGATTTTGCCGTTGCCCGCTATATCGATGTGGATATCCGGGTCGTCCAGCAGTTCGGTAATCACTTCCTGGTTCAGGTCGTTATCCTCTACCAGCAGAATATGAGCGCCGCGCAGATTCGCAACCGATGCGGCGTCGTTGTTGGCAGCTTCGGGATGCGGCTCGTTTTCCCGCACGAGCTTTGCGCCCAGAATGCGGCAGGTGGATTCCAGCAGTACGCTGGGGGTCAGGGGCTTGAGCAGCACCAAATCCAACCCGGTTTCCTCCGCTTCGTGGTAAACCTCCTCCCGCCCGTAGGCGGTTACGATGATGCAGCGGGGCTTTACCAGCGGCTGGGAAGCGAGGATTTTACGCCATGTTTCGATGCCGTTGATGCCGGGCATCTGCATATCCATATAGATAATCTCGTACGGCTTGTGGACGGCATCGGCGTTTTTCACCATGTTGATGGCGGCGGCGCCGCAATCAGCCTTGTCGGCAACCAAACCCATGCTGGTTAACATTTCCTGCATCACCTTGCGGGCAATGGGGTTATCGTCCACCACCAGCACCCGGCGTCCGCTGATGTTGATGTTGTAACGGCGCGGTTCGGTCTCCGGCGCGCGCTCGGTGAGGCGCGCGGTAAACCAGAAGGTGCTGCCTTTGCCGTAGGTGGATTTTACGCCGACTTCTCCGCTCATCAGCGAAGCGAGCTGTTTGGAAATCGCCAGCCCCAGCCCCGTGCCGCCGTACTTGCGCGTGGTGGATGAATCGGCCTGATGGAAGGGCCGGAACAACCGGCCGATCTGCTCTTTGGTAAGCCCGATGCCGGTATCCTGCACTTCAAAGCGTAGGGTGCACTTGTCGCCATCCTGCGCGGTCTTTTGGATGCGGACGATAATTTCGCCCTTTTCAGTAAATTTGACGGCGTTATTGGCGTAGTTTACCAATATCTGCCCCAGTCGCAGCGGATCGCCGCGCAGATAATCGGAGATGTTTTTATCCACGTCGAAGATCAGCTCCAGATTTTTATTGGAGCATTTTTCCCCGATCATATCAAACAGATTTTCCAGCACGTTATGCAGTTTGAAATCCGTATTTTCCAGCGTCATGCGGCCTGCTTCGATTTTGGAAAAATCCAGTATATCGTTGATGATGCCCAGCAGGTGCTGGCTGGAGCGGTATATTTTATTAGCCAGATCCTTCTGCTTTTCCGTAAGCCCCGTATTGTTGAGCAGATAGGTCATGCCCATAATGGCGTTCATCGGGGTGCGGATTTCGTGGCTCATGTTCGCCAAAAAATCCGCCTTGGACCGGGCGGCCTGCTCGGCTTCGCTTTTAGCCTGTATTAAATCCTCTTCCATGTGGATGCGTTCGCTGATGTCCGTGGCGATGCCGCAAAGCCCTGTTACCTCGCTGCCGTTTGTCATCGGCACCCGGGTAATGAGAAAATAATTGCGGTTATGGCCGTCAAAGGAGTGGCATTCTTCGCAGGAGTTTACTTTTTCGGACAGCATAACCAGCCTGTCGTTTTCCGAAAGGACGGAACTGGTGGCGCGGCTGAAAATCTCCTCGCTGGTATGCCCCAGCGCCATTTTGCGGCTGCAATGCACGGTTTCTTCCCACTGGGGGTTTACGTAGATATAACGACCCTGTATGTCTTTGGCGTAGATGACGGAATGGATGTTATCCAGCACCGATTGCAGCAGGTGCTGGCTGCTTTGCAGCTCTTCGTTGGCCTGAGAAAGCTTACGCATCAGCTCTTCGCGGGTAGGCTGCAGTATCGTTTGCCGGATGGACTCGGTCAGACTTTCGCTCAGGTGCGGGGCGGAATCCAGCCGTTTAAACAGGCTAACCTGATGTTCGCCCTCCCCGATGAGGGAAACGGCTGTATCGTCAAACGCTTTGGAAATGGCCAGAGCATCCGGCCGTGCGTCTACCGGCTCGATGAGCACGGTTACCCCCGGCAGCTCGCTGTTTTGCGACAGGCCTAAGGTTGCGGTGGTCAGCCCGTCCCGCGGCAGAGAAAGGCGAAGCCACTCCGACAGCCCCGATTCCATACGGGTTGCGGAGATATCCGAAAAACCGAGCATGTGGAATGCCTGCCGCATTTTTGCCCGGACGCTGATGAGCGTGCGGAGATCATGAACCTGTAAGCTGCCCAGCTCAACCATTTTCGTAACCTCATTTGTTATTTACGCAAGGTACTTGACTACGATGCAGGAAGCGTCGTCGTTTTGAGTACAATAGGTATCGATCAGCGTATCGGCGATATACTGGGCATCGCGCAGGTAGAGCCCCGCGCATTCCAGCGGGTTAAAGTGCGCGCGGATGCCATCGGAATGGAGCAGCAGCATTTCGCCGGGTTTCAAGGTCATCTCCAGCAGGCGGGGGCGGATGGTGCGGTAGCCCAGCACGCCGTCCCGCATGGGCAGGCTTTGGGATTTATTGCCCACAATGCGCACAGCGATATTGCCGATGCCGGTATAGGTGAGCAGCCCCGTGCCGGGGATGAACCGGCACAGCGCGCCGACGGCGCCCCGGCTGTCCAGCAGGCTGGCGTGCAGCCCTAAAAGCAGGGAAAGCAAATCCAGCTCGAAGTGATTGTCCAGATACTTTTCGGCCAGAATGGCGGTTTTACGCGCTTCCGCGCCGTGACCCAGCACGTCGATAAGCGCAAACAGATAAGCGTTTTGCGTGCGATAGATACGCGCGGTATCGCCGCATTCGCACAGGTAATGGTACAGCGGCCGGATGGCGAACGCATAATCAACCTCGGTCATGAACATTCCACTTTCTGGTTAGCACCCGCGTGCCCCTACCGGGGTACGATTCGATGGCGAACTCATCCATGATCCGCTTCACGCTGGGTAAGCCGGAGCCTAAGCTGTTTTGGGTCGTGCTGTACTGATCGCGCATGGCTTTTTCCACATCAGGAATACCAGGCCCCCGGTCGCGGGCGAGCAGCTCGATACCGGTATGCCCTTCACCGTTTTGGATGGTGCTCAGCTCTATTTCGCCGCTGCCTGCGTAGCGAAGGATGTTGGTTGCCAGCTCCGAGGCGGCGGAGGCGACCATAAACTCATCCGTTGCCGTAAAGCCGAGTTGAGAAAGAATGTCCCGGGCTACGTAGATGACAATTTCGTTGTCGCTGGGCTTATTCAGGGGAATCACACGGCGCATAAGTACCGTGACGTCCCTGCCGCCGCACAGGCGGAAGACCCCGTCGTCTTTCATACAGTTCTCCGTTTTTTTACCGGCCTTTAAAGGCAGAGAGCATCGCAAGGCCCGTATTCATATCCAACGCTGTGGAGATGATTTTTTCATCGATTTCCAAATTTAAATCCGCCATGGCGCAAACCACCCCGGGGGTAAGCCCCGCCCACATGATGTTAAGACCCATCAGCTTCAGCACGCCGGAGAGCTGGGAGAGAATCAGAAAGGCGGAGGCATCCATTGTGGAAACGCGCGAAAAATTCAGCAGAGCGCACGTCGTATTGTATTTCGCCGCTTTTTGCGGCGCGCGCTCCGATAAATAGGCAAGGTCCTCATCCGCCAGCTCTGCCGACAGCGAGATGATGAGGCAATCCGAAATGGTGGTTAGTGATTTTTCCAGTTCGATCTTTGCAGCATCCATATGCGATACGCCCTCATTTGCTTCCCTTGGAAGTGACTTCCTTATCCAGCAGCTCCAGCGCCTCGGCGAACGCATCGCTGAGCGTGGCGCGGGTTTTGATGGCTTCCATATCGATACCCAGGTGGATAATCGTCTGCGCTACCGCCGGGGAAATGCCGGACAGGATGCAATCGCACCCCATCAGCTTCGTTGCTTTGGCAATTTTAATCAGGTGTTGGGCGACGGCGGTATCCATGGCGGCCACGCCGTGAATATCCAGGATGATCACCCGGGAATAAGTTTCCGCAATGCGGGTTAGCATATTCTCCATCATGGTCTGGGCGCGCATCGAATCGATTACGCCGATGATGGGCAGCACCAGTATGCCGTTCCACAGTTTGATAATCGGGGTGGAAAGCTTCTGGATGGTTTTGCTTTGCTCGATCAGGTTTTT
The DNA here is from genome assembly GCA_963675655.1 of Candidatus Limiplasma sp. Classification (GTDB taxonomy): domain Bacteria; phylum Bacillota; class Clostridia; order Christensenellales; family Aristaeellaceae; genus CAXXOK01. Next base: position 1,200,143 of record OY776489.1, on the reverse strand, counting down.
CTCGTACTGCGCCTGTTTGGTAATATCCACAATGAATTCCACGCCGCCGATGATTTCGTCATGGTCGCCCGTGAGGGGTACGGCGTAGTACTCCATGGTGTGGGTTTCATCGTGCAGTACGGTCTCGGTGCGGCCGGAGTGCATTTTGCCGGTTTCCAGCGCTTTTCGCATGCAGCAGTTATCGGTTTTGCAGTCCGTGGTGTGGAAAATAGAGTGGCACAGCTTGCCTACGGTTTCTTCCATGCTTGCGTCTGCCAGCTCCAGCCCCTGCTGGTTTAAGTATGTGATGTGGAAATCTTTATCCACCACCATGACCGGCGCGGGAAGCTGATCGAGAGTCTGCGCCTTGCCTTTCAGATCTATTTTCCATGCTGCTTTGCTTTTTTCCATAACCATAACCCTCCCGGTATTGAAGCGGTCTGTGTGTCGGGTTGTACGGACGGGAAACGCACAAGTGCGGTTGATGCGGTTTTAAGTGTTTAGAAATGAACGAATATCTGGATATTAAAGTAATTATATACTGATTGGTAAGATATGTCAACAAAACAGGCGTTTATTCGTACTGTTTATGACATATAGTACATAAGACGCAGGTTGAACGAGCGATAAACTTACACAGCGTGTGGAGCGCGAAAGCTTTTCTATGCAGGCAAAAGAACCGTGCGGTTCCGATAGATGAAAGCAACCATTCAAATATTCGCGGGAGGGCTTTCCCCGACGGCTGGCTTGTGGAAAGCAAAGCGATAGATTAGACTAACAATATAACCAGCAGCGGAAAAGGGGCTTGGAAAGCAGACAAAAGAAACCTTGCCTGCTTTTCTTTTTGCGATATAATCGTGTTTACAGGCAATAGGCGACAAGGCGTATTGCCTGTATACTATAAGCATAGCAAGCGGCTGCCTTGGAAAGGGACAGGCAATATGTTCGCCTTTGGGGAGGGTTTATGCAGCGGCTGAGGACGGGAGCGTGCGATTGGGCGGAAACGATAGCAAAGACCCTCTTTGTGTAATTAACAATAACGCCGTGAGAAGGTATACGATAAAAGAAAAGAACAAAGGAGCCGTGAGAAATGGAAGTATTTTTAGATTGTTTGCCCTGTATACTGCGTCAGGTGGTGGAAGCATCCCGGATGGCAACCGATAATCCGCATGTACAAAAGAAGATTATGGATGAAGCTTTGGAGGTTTTACGTACATACAGCATATACGAAAGCTCGCCCGCGATTGTACGGGATGTGCATACAATTGTTAAGGCGTTAACCGGTAACGCGGACCCCTATTCCGGCGTGAAACAAAGCGATTTGCAAACAGCGCTTAACATTATGCCGGCGTTGAAAAAGCGCCTGCAAAGCAAAGAGAACCGTTTGTATTGGGCGCTGAAAGCCGCCGCAACCGGAAATGTGCTGGACTCTGCAATCGACGCGCAATATGACGCAAGCAGGATCCATGCGGAGTTTGAAAAGCCTTTTGCTGTTTGTGACGAAGCGGCCATACGCGAGCGGCTGCGGGACGCAAAAACCCTTCTGGTTATTGGGGATAATACGGGAGAAACCGTATTTGACTGTTTGCTGCTGGAACAGTTGCCAAACGTGACCATCCATTACGCGGTCAGAAATGAGCCGGTAATTAATGATACGACGGCAAAAGAGGCGCTGGCCTCCGGGATCGGCCAATATGCCGAAATTGTTTCCACGGGCTGCAATGCCCCCGGGGTGATCCTTAGCGAGTGCAGCCAGACGTTTTTGGATATTTTTCATGCCGCGGATATTGTAATCAGCAAAGGACAGGGCAATTTTGAAACTCTGTCGGATTGCGGCAGGGATATTTTCTTTTTATTAAAAGCAAAATGCCCGGTCATTGCCGGCGTGCTGGCGGTGCAGCAGAACGATTATATTTTGCAATACAGCAAAGGGGAGAAAACCGGCACGTAGCGCAAACGCGATAGCGACGGCGGCTTAACGCGGGGATCAGGAAAGCACGGGAAATACCCCCGAGCGAAAAGTACGCTATTTAGAAAGAGCGGAATTCGGCCCATTCAGGGTGCGACGGTGTTTGCTGAAAACGGAAGATTACCGGCACAGCTTGCAGCAGTATGCCTGAAAGCTATGGATTGTGTTAGCCCTATGCCTGCCAGTCCGCGCCGGATACCTGGTTGCGGCCGTTCTTTTTGGAGCGGTAGAGCGCCTCGTCCACACAGGCGAGCAGGGAATCAAATTCGCTTTGGTTTTGGATGGTGGCAAAGGTATAGCCGCCGCTGAAGGATAGCCCCGCGTCGCCCGTGCCGATGTGCAGCGCGGCCATATCCGCCCGGCACTGCTCTATTTTCTCCAGCAGCACCGGCTTTGCGCAGTTGCATACGGCAACGATGAACTCGTCGCCGCCGTAGCGGTATACGTTTTGCGTATAAAAATGATGCTGCAGGATGCGCGCAAACTGCTGGAGCACATCATCGCCGTGGTTATGGCCGTAGCGGTCGTTTAACAGTTTAAAGCCGTCCACATCCACCAGCATTAAAAACAGTTCCCGGTTCACAAAGCTTGGCAAATCCAGCGACAGGCAATGCCGGTTTTTAACGCTGGTCAACTCGTCATACAGCGATAGTTTGCGCAGCTTACGGTTGAGTTGCCGGTATTCCAGCCGCGCCTTCGTATCGGACAGTTTGGTATGGTACCGGGCGATGGAGGTAAAGATGACCATCAGCCAGATAATGACGTAGTTGGTCATTTCGATATGCGCTGCGCCATCCGCCCGCAAAAGCACCAGATAGAAAGCCGCAAAGCACGCGGTGAAAAACAGCGAGGATATGACCGGCGCTAAAAAAGCAAACCCTGAAACGGTGATGATGATGGTAAGGAACACCAGCACCTGCCCGCCGTTTATATAATCCACGACGGAGATGACCATGCTCCATATAACGGCGAGCGCCGCATACCCAAGCCCGACCGCCAGCATCGCCGCGTGGCTGCGTATATGCTTTTTAGCATATCCCGACAGGAAAAACCAAACGATGCTGCATGTGAGAAACGCAAAATAGCTGACCGTGCGCAGCAAATAGAACGTATCGGCTTTGTTGCCAAACAGGCCGAAGCGCAGCAGCATATAGCTTTCAAAAAGGATCACCATGATGGACAGCATTCGGCAAAAGGCCATGTTATCCAGATCGATTTTCCGCTGAACCAGCGGTTCCGGGCGCTGGGTGAGCAGATAGCGTTTGAGCAGATGAAGCATATTACGTCTCCAAAAGTCTGAAAGGTTGTAAGGCATCGGCGGACGCGGCAGAAAAAGCGACGCCCGATGCAAACAAAAGGGTATGCAAACAGGAAAGGTATACTGCTAACTATCATACCCAATAATGGGAAGATGTGCAATTGGTTTTTGGGGGGAGATTATAATCCAAAACATGCAGTATAACAAGAATCCAACTATATATTGTAAACATGATAAACAAGGAATATAATATTGAAAATGAACTTAACTAAGAAGGCAAAGTAGTTATATGGAAATGTTAGTGACTAGACTAGATACCATGTAAAATATACAAACACATAAAAACTAGAAGTATTTTTAAAATGCATTAGCGATATAATTACAGAAGGAGTTTATACGATGATTAGATGGAGTAATATAGAGATTAAAGAAAAATTTATGAAGAAGGGATATTTTTCGGAATATTTACCTCCAGAATTTACATTAGATAATAGTTATGATGTGTTTATATCTGCTATTTCCCAGAAAAACGACTTTGTTGAACCCTTGTCATTTAATATGAGCAGATTCTCGGAAGATGGCCGTAGAAGGATAATATATATACCAGAATTAGCTTCATATGTTGCGGCTGTCAAATATATGAAGGATTATGATTTAGTAAATGATTTGATAAGTGTAGCTAATGACGCACACTCTTATTCACCTTTATTGCAAAATAATGGTGATGTAACAAGACATGAACGAGATTATTGCATTAATGGCTTAACACTAGATCCGAATGATCAAGAAGCAATGAAACTAAAATACATACCAAATGTAATTGACAAAGTTAAAAGATCAAAAGGTGCTAAAGGTATTTTAGCAGTCGACATTTCTAATTTCTATCCAAGCATCTATACTCATCTTTTTCCAAGTATAAAACTTGGCTATGAACAAGCCGAAGCACAATACAAAGCATTCAGAGCAAACCAGTCTGATACATCAATAAGCGATGACTATAAAAAATATAAAGAACTTGATGAAAAAACAAGGAATATGAATGGCGGTAGAACCAATGGTCTACTTCCAGGAACATTAATTTCTCAATTCCTAGCAGAAGCTTTATTATCTCGTGTTGATAAAGAAATTGAAGCGCAAGGAATATCTTTTGTTAGGTATGTAGATGATTTTGAAATTTTTATTTATGATGAAAGCGAAATTGTAAAAGTTCAAAATTCTATTGTTGAAATTTTAAAGAAATATTTCCTTGCGTTAAACAATGAGAAAACTAAGTTTATTAAATTTCCGTATTATATAGTACAGGATTTAGAAAGGATATATAGCAATTACACTAAAAGAAAAATTGAACCAGATGAACTAATGAAGATGTTCAATACTTTTTTCGAATTAGAAGCCAATGGCACAAAAGGTGCTATACGTTTTCTTGTGAAATCATTAGATGATGCATTTCAGTGCTCAAATAATGAATTATATTCTACATATTTGCTGGACGTTTTAGTTAATGACGAGCGCTCCCTTGTTCAAGTATGTCAACTCATGATAAAAGAAAAGAATAAACTAAGGTTTAAAGATGAGGATATTCAAATAATTCAGGATTTGCTATTAAAGAATATTGATAACAATAATCATTTGGAAACAATTTGGCTGTTATATCTCAGGCTACGATTAAGAAAGAAAAAGCTTACTACAAAAATTATGAATCTGATAGTTGAGAGTGGTAATGTTCTTGCAATAATTCTGTTACTTGAAGAAACATATGCTTATATACCGACGAAGACAATAGAAAAGTGTAAAAGCATGGATGTTTCATGGATTCTTTGTTACCAGTTATACTTGCATGATTATATTTCGAAAAGTGAGTTTATACAGAAGAGCCGCATTAATAACAATTCAGCGTTTTATTCAACGCTAAAGAATAACAATTTTAGTTTCTATCGTAAACAAATATAGAATGTTTTTTATTAAATACGAATTAGTCGTATCTAATACACACAATCTTCTACTACTGAAAATATTCGCTGTTTCATAGGTGGCAGCGTCTTAGTTGATATGTGATTGGGCCAACTACAACTACATCTAGTACTTCCAACGCTATGATTACGAATGGATGAAGTTAAAGGACTGCGCCAATTCCCGTGCATGTTCTTGTCAGCGTCGAGTGTAATGTGTATTAATAATACGAGACACAACTTCCAGATTTGCAGGGTTTGATAAATAGCATTGGAAAGATTGAAGCAAAACTTAAACTTAGGATTATTAATTAGCGAATAAAGAGAATGAGATAAAAACAGCCCAAGTGAAACAATCATTTCACTTGGGCTGTTTTGGTGCGATCGACGGGACTTGAACCCGTACCCTTATCGGACACGCCCCTCAAACGTGCGCGTATGCCAATTCCGCCACGATCGCAAATAGAGCAACGTTGATATTATATGCATAATGGGCGTGAATGTCAACATTTTTCCGAGGTAAGGCGGAAAAACATAGAGATGGGAGGCCGGGCAAACATAGGAAAGCATGAAGGTTTGCGGCTGTGGCAATACACTGCGAATACAAAGCAACGCACTGCTTGCCCACTACCCTCCTGTAAAAACAGCGGCTGAGGAGAAGGCGATAGGCCTATCAGCATGCAAAACAAGCGACGCAAACAGCCGCGGCGCGGGGCTGCGAAAGGCGCAGATATGGGTAAAACAGAATGTTGATAAAATAGACCAAACGCCACAAATACGCACATGTAACCGAAAGGGTGCATATATATAGGAAGAAACGGTTTGCAAAAAGGGCGTAAAAATGGTATAATAAACCGTTGAAAAACTTTGTTTTTTAAAGCATGGCGCGGCACTGGCGGAGCGTTTTCCGCCTTCTGCGCGGATGTGGGCGAAAGCCGCCCAAAGCCGCGCAAAATGGACGAAGCCGCGTGCCTAAAGGAGTGTATCATTCGGTGCAAAACAACTCTCCCGAAAACGAACTGAACCAGCAGCCCCAGCCCGACGCGCAGGCGGAAGTGCAAAACGGCGCCGCAGCGGAAAATGCCCTGCAAAGCGCGACCGCCGTAAAGCAAAACGTTTACGACGAAAACCAGATTCAGGTGCTGGAAGGGCTGGAGGCGGTGCGCAAACGCCCCGGCATGTATATCGGCTCTACGGATTACCGCGGTCTGCACCATTGCGTGTACGAAATTGTGGATAACGCCGTGGACGAGGCGCTGGCGGGCTATTGCAGTAATATTAATATTACCCTGCACAGCGACGGCTCCTGCGAAGTGCGGGATGATGGCCGTGGCTTTCCCGTAGGCAACCACCCAAAGCTTGGGCGACCTGCGGTAGAGGTGTGCCTTACAGTGCTGCACGCGGGCGGCAAATTCGGCGGCGAAGGTTATAAGGTCTCCGGCGGTTTGCACGGCGTGGGCGCCAGTGTGGTAAACGCCCTGTCCAGCCATTTAATGGTTACCGTGTGGCAGGATGGCAAGGTTTACCAGCAGGAGTACGAGCGTGGCAAGGTGCTCTACGATTTAAAGGTGGTCGGCGATACCACCGAAACCGGCACGGCCATCCGCTTTTGGCCGGATGTGAAGAGCGCGGAAAACCCGGACGGCATTTTTGAAACCGGGCTGTTCCAGTTCAGCATTTTAACAGTGCGCATGCGTGAGATGGCGTTTTTAAACAAGGGCATCCGCATTGCCATTACCGACGAGCGGGATACGCCCCCTACCGCGAAGGTGTACCACTACGAGGGCGGTATCCGCGAATTCGTAAAATACTTAAACAAAAATAAACAGGTGTTGTTCCCAGATCCCATTTACATTGAGGGTCTGGTGAACGATACCAGCGTGGAAGTCGCTTTCCAGTATAACGACGGCTATCAGGAGAACATTTTCTCCTTTGCCAACAACATCCACACGCCCGAGGGCGGCACGCACCTGACAGGGTTTTCCACGGGCCTAACCCGCGCCATTAACGATTATGGCCGCAAGTTCAAGCTGCTGCGCGATAACGAACCCAACCTGAAAAGCGAGGATATCCGCGAGAGCTTGGCCGCCATTGTAAGCGTAAAGCTGCGCGAGCCACAGTTTGAAGGGCAAACCAAGAGCAAGCTGGGCAACAGCGAAACGCGCACGATTGTGGATAATCTGGTCAACACCAACGTGACGCTGTTTCTGGGCGAAAACCCGGCGATTGGCCGCGGGATACTGGATCGCTGCATCGGCGCGGCGCGCGCCCGCGAAGCCGCCCGCAAAGCCCGCGAGCTGACCCGCCGCAAGAGCGTTTTGGAAAGCGCCTCCATGCCCGGCAAGCTGGCCGACTGCACCGAGCGTAACCCCGCCAAGTGCGAAATCTTTCTGGTAGAGGGCGACAGCGCCGGCGGCAGCGCTAAAACGGGGCGCGACCGTATGTTCCAGGCCATTCTGCCGCTGCGTGGCAAAATCCTGAACGTGGAAAAGGTACGTATCGACCGGGCGCTGGCCAATGCCGAAATCAAAGCGATGATCACGGCGTTTGGCTGCGGCTACGGCGACGAGTTCAATTTGGAAAAACTGCGCTATCACCGCATCGTCTGCATGACGGACGCCGACGTGGATGGAGCGCACATCCGCATCCTCATGCTCACCTTCTTTTACCGCTACATGCGGCCGCTGGTGGAAAAGGGCTATGTGTACATCGCCATGCCCCCGCTGTACAAGGTGACCAAGAGCAAAAAGGAATACTACGTCTACAACGACGAGGAGCTGGAAAAGCTGATGGCCGAAATCGGCCGCGATCCCAAGCCCGAAATACAGCGCTACAAGGGTCTTGGTGAAATGAGCAGCGAGCAGCTGTGGCAAACCACCATGAACCCCGAAACCCGCACGATGATGCAGGTGAATCTGGAGGACGCGATTGCCGCCGACGAGATTATGACCCTGCTGATGGGCGATCAGGTGGAGCCCCGCAAGGAGTTTATCGAAGAAAATGCCAAGCTCGTTACCGACCTTGACATTTAAGAATCCATCCGATTCTTGAATGCAGGGGAGGTGCCTGCGGGCACCCCAAAGGGCTTTCCGCTCGCCCTTTGAAAACCTTCGGGGCTTACGGCAGTATAGGGGCGCGAAACTCCCCCTTGCAATACGGAAAAGTCGTCCGCCGCGCCTATGGCACGCCGACCGACAAGCCCGTATTCCTGCGGTGGGAGTGCCGCACCTGCGAAGCGACAGCCTGTAAGCGGGGTAGAAACCCTTAGCAGGGGGCTGCGTTGGCAAGTATGCAAGTTTCGTACCTGCGGATGCGAGCAGGGGGAGGTGCCTGCGGGCACCCCAAAGGGCTTTCCGCTCGCCCTTTGAAAACCTTCGGGGCTTACGGCAGTATAGGGGCGCGAAACTCCCCCTTGCAATACGGAAAAGTCGTCCGCCGCGCCTATGGCACGCCGACCGACAAGCCCGTATTCCTGCTGCGGGAGCCTCGCACCTCCGAAGCGACAGCCTGTAAGCGGGGTAGGAACCCGCTGGCGGAACTTGATTTTTAGAAATTTCTTACCTGCTGTTTGGGAAAGATCATTCGGGCAAGGGCAACGGATTTACCGCCAGCTTGAGAAAGTATATTTCCTCAAGTGAAATCCTTTCTCGCCGAAGAAAGTGAACGTTGGATAACGGATTTTTCCCCCTTTCACCGAAAGCCACGCAGGCGGAGCGCGATACGGGTTGCACCGCCGGCGTACAGGTTTGTCGGCCAAGCCGCCACAGGTGGCGACGGACGACTTTTACGGTACACCAAGGGCAACCTGTAGCCTGCTCGCCGCCGGTGACGGTGAAACCCGAAGGTTTACAAAGGGCGAGCGGAAAGCCCTTTGGACGCGCCCGAAGGCGCGGAACCCTTCGGCGGAACACATAAATAAGCTGTATAGAAACAGGTTGGCAAAGAAGGAGAATATGAATGTCTGAGATTCAGGACAAGCTGATACCCACCAATCTGGAAACGGAAATGAAAACATCGTTCATCAGCTACGCGATGGCGGTTATCATCAACCGTGCGCTGCCGGATGTGCGCGACGGCTTGAAACCGGTGCATCGCCGCATCCTGTATGCGATGAACGAGTTGGGTATGACGCCGGATAAACCGTACCGTAAAAGTGCGCGTATCGTCGGCGATGTTCTTGGTAAATATCACCCGCACGGCGATAGCAGCGTGTACGACGCGATGGTGCGCCTGGCGCAGAACTTTAACATCCGCTATATGCTGGTGGAAGGGCAGGGTAACTTCGGCTCGGTGGATGGCGACGGCGCGGCTGCCATGCGTTACACTGAGGCGCGTATGGCCAAGCTGACCATGCACCTGCTGGGCGAAATCGATAAGGACACTGTCGACTTTTACCCTAACTTCGATGAAACCCTCATGCAGCCGACCGTGCTGCCCAGCCGTTTCCCCAACCTTCTGGTCAACGGTTCCAGCGGCATCGCCGTGGGCATGGCGACCAACATCCCCCCGCACAACCTGCGCGAGGTGGTGGACGGCTGCGTATATATGATTGACAACCCGGAGTGCACCGTAGAGGACCTGATGCAGTTCATCAAAGGGCCGGACTTCCCCACCGGAGGTCTGATTTTGGGGCATAGCGGCATCCGCGCGGCGTACCACACAGGGCGCGGCCGTGTACTGATGCGCGCCCGTACCGAAGTGGAAGCCATGGCGCTCAACCGCCAGCGGATCGTGATTACGGAAATCCCCTACATGGTCAACAAGGCCAAGATGGTGGAAAAAATCGCGGAACTGGTACACGAAAAGCGCGTGGACGGCATCAGCGACATCCGCGATGAGAGCGACCGTAACGGGATGCGCGTGGTTATCGAGCTGAAACGCGATGTGAACCCGCAGGTGGTGCTCAACTTCCTGTACAAGCACACGCAGTTGCAGGAAACCTTCGGCGTCAACATGCTGGCGCTGGTGGATAACGAGCCAAAGGTGCTCAACCTGCGGGAGATGCTGTTCTACTACATCCGCCACCAGAAGGATGTAGTTACCCGCCGCACGCAGTACGACTTGAACAAGGCCGAAGCGCGCGCGCACATTTTGGAAGGCCTCATCAAGGCGCTGGATCACATTGACGAGATTGTGCAGATCATTAAATCGTCTAGCGATGTGGCCACGGCGCGCGCCGCGCTGATTGAGCGTTTCGAGTTCAGCGAGAAGCAGGCACAGGCCATACTGGATATGCGCCTTGCCCGCCTGACGGGGCTGGAACGGGATAAGCTAATGGCCGAATATCAGGAGCTGCAAAAGCAGATCGCTTACTTTAAGAGCCTGCTTGCGGATGAAACGCTGCTGATGGGTGTAGTTAAAACCGAGATGACCGCCATCCGCGATAAATTTGCCGATGAACGCCGCACGGAGCTAACCATTATGGAAGGCGAAATCGACATCGAGGATTTGATTCAGCCGGACGATATGGTCGTCACCATGACGAACTTCGGCTACATCAAGCGCCTGCCCAAGTCCACCTATCGGGCGCAGCACCGCGGCGGCCGCGGTGTAAGCGGCATGAGCACGCGCGACGAGGATTTTGTAAAACGGCTCATCATCGTAAACACGCATGAAGAGATTATGTTCTTTACCAATCAGGGGCGCGTGTACAGCCTGAAATGCTACCAGATTCCAGAGTCCGGGCGCGCGGCGCGCGGACTGGCGATTGTGAACCTGCTGGCGCTTTCCGGCGAAGAAAAGGTAACGGCGATGATTCCCGTGCCCAAGGATTTAGAGGATCATAACCTGGTTATGATGACGCGGGACGGCTATATTAAAAAGACGCCGTACGAGGATTTTGCTAACATCCGCAAAAACGGTTTGATCGCCCTGTCCCTGAACGAAGGCGACGAGCTGGTGGGCGTGGAGCTGACCGACGGCAGCCAGAGCCTGCTGCTGGGTAGCCGCATGGGTAAGGCCATCCGCTTCAGCGAGGAGAACATCCGCGCGATGGGGCGCACCGCACGCGGCGTGCATGCCATGAAGCTGGCCAAAGACGATGAAATGATCGACATGAGCGTCGTAACCGAAGGGTCGAAGGTGCTCTCCATCACCGAAAACGGCTACGGCAAGCTAACCGATCCCGAGGCGTACCGTGAGCAGGGGCGCAACGGCAAGGGCATCAAGGCCATGAGCCTGAGCGAAAAAACAGGCAGGATGGTCGCCCAGCTGACCGTGAACGAGGATGAGGACATTATGCTCATGACGGACGATGGCACCATCATCCGTATGGCAGCTGCCGACATCCGCGAAACGGGGCGCAACGCACAGGGCGTGCGGCTGATGCGCATTGCCGAAGGCGCGCAGATCGTGACCGTGGCCCGTGCCGAACAGGAAGAGGAAGCGCCGGACGAGGAAGCGCTGGAGGAAGCCGTAGAGGCGATTACCCAGAGCGATGAAGACGTGATCGGCGAAAGCAAGGATACCGCCTTTGACGCGGGCGACGAGGACGAAGAAAAGCCCGAGCCCGAGGATAACGACGAGATCTAAGGGTACCGATTGGAATACAATAAGGGGCGGAAGCAATTGCTTCCGCCCCCAGCTTGCTGAAAAGGGCTCATCTGCGTTATCAACTTCAGAATGGCAAGGGGAATCACTTACGCACGAGTAAGCTCATCCCTTTGCCATCTTTGTTTCCTAGCAGCTAAACCCTTTTGAGCAAGCTGCCAGCTTGCTGAAAAAGACGCATCTGCGGTGTCAACTGCGGGAGGCAAGAGGAATCACAGCTTGCTGAAAAGGGCTCATCTGCGTTGTCAACTTCAGAATGGCAAAGGGAATCACTTACGCACGAGTAAGCTCATCCCTTTGCCATCTTTGTTTCCTAGCATCTACGCCTTTTTGAACAAGCTGGGGTTGGGTGTTTCCGTAGGGGAAAACGCACACACAGCCCTTTTGCCCTTTCCATCCGACCAAACCAATTCATATTGTTCATTCACTATTGCCCTCCCCATTATCCGCGTGAAACGCGGATAAACCGGGTCAAGGGCAGTGCCCTTGCCGGGGGGCGGGGGTGGAACCCCCGGTTCCAGCTTGCTGAAAAGGGCTCATCTGCGTTGTCAACTTCAGAATGGCAAAGGGAATCACTTACGTACGAGTAAGCTCATCCCTTTGCCATCTTTGTTTCCTAGCATCTAAACCCTTTTGAGCAAGCTGGGGTTAGGTGTTTCCGTATGGGAAAACGCACACACAGCCCTTTTGCCCTTTCCATCCGGCCAAGCCAATTCATATTGTTAATATACCATTGCCCTGCCCATTATCCGCGTGAAACGCGGATAAACCGGGTCAAGGGCAGTGCCCTTGTCAGGTTCCAAGGGTGAAACCCTTGGGCAGCTTACTGAAAAGGGCTCATCTGCGTTGTCAACTACGGGATGGCAAAGGGAATCACTTACGTACGAGTAAGCTCATCCCTTTGCCATCTTTGTTTCCTAGCAGCTAAACCCTTTTGAGCAAGCTGGAGTTGAGTGTTGCCGTATGAGGTCGCTCATCCTCTTGTCTCCCTTGTTTCCTACATCTGTGCCTTTTTGAGCAAGCTGGGGTTGGGTGTTTTCGTATGGGAAAACGTACACACAGCCCTTCTGCCCTGTCCATCCGGCCAAGCCAATTCATATTGTAAATATACCATTGCCCTCCCCATTATCCGCGTGAAACGCGGATAAACCGGGTCAAGGGCAGTGCCCTTGCCGGGGGCGTGGGGGTGGAACCCCCGCAAAGGTAAGAGCGAAATCATTCCTCCCGATAGGGTTTTCTGTATAAATCCTTTTGTTTCAGCCCGTTCTTTTTAATGGTGTAACGCCAACTGATGCTAGCTATGGCGTAGTATATTTTTGCGGGGATGCCTGCGCTGATATAGACATCACTTGCAGCGCCCGGCTGTAAAACGGAATGTTTGATGCTGTCAAAAGCGCTGTTTAAACGTTCCTTCGTCTTTTTCATAAAAGGAGCATTTAAGGTGCTTTGCAGCATACCGCCGCTGCCGATTAGGATGCTAAAGCCATAAGCAGCGCCTACTTTTTGTGAAAAGCTCTTGATTACATGGGCGGCTTCCAGGTTGATTTCCGGTTCGGCAAAGCCGCAATTGATAATGGCATAAAGCCGGGTTTCTTTGAAAAGCCTGCCGTTTTCATTTACATAGGTTTCAAAGTCCTGTAAAAACCGGATTAAGATACCGGGCAGGCAAAACACATAAAGAGGAAAAATAAAAACGATGGCATCGGCGTTTGTCATCTTTTGGTAGGCAATGGCTGTTTGGTTTTTTGTAATGCTTTCGCGTACATTGATGATTTCAGCGGCAACCTCGGCGCCTTCCACCCGACTGGCAAACATTTCGGCAAGAAACGCGGACGCGGCTGTGCTTTTTGTTGGTTTCGGGCTGGCGGAGAGAATAACGATATTCTTTTTCCCGCTCATAGCTGACCACCCACCCTTTCAAACGTTACACCGTCAAGCGCTGCAAACAACTGTGCTTCATTGTTATTCCAAAAAAACACGTCGATATTGGATCGATGCTTCTTTGCGATATCTGTAAACAATTGCATATCAAAGTTGTTGAGTTGCTCGCCGTAGCCAATCATCAGCTGCTTGGGGTAGGTTTTATACCTGCGCGGGTGCATGGTAGAGCCGTCTTTGCGTGTTTCAAAAAAGGGTAAAACATTTGGTATCCAGCGGTCTAGCGCATTTTTGATGTTCGCGGAATATTGCCCATAGATGACGGGAGATAGCGTGATCACCACATCGCTATTCATGGTTTTTCGATTGATATCATCCATAAGGTCGCTAATCATACATTCGCCAGGCTTTTGAACCCAACAACCAAAGCAACCAATGCAGTAGGCAAGGTCACCCTTGTTGATATTGATGGTTTCAAGATCATAATCCTTGAAATAGGTAAGGATGCTGGCATAAAGCGAATGAAATTGTTCTGTTTCAAATTCTCCATCTGTCAGAATAACAGCTTTCAACCGTTATCAGCTCCTTTATCAATCATAAACAGCTCACGATGTTGCCTCCGTATGAACGATGTATTACTACCGCATCGTATAGGGAGCTGCCCGGGTGGGCTGTGTCTTCTCTTGGGCATTGTGCATTTACCAAGCCATGATGGCTATCGTTTGTATGCTGCCTGCGATTTTGCCAAGTCGTTGTTGCGGGCGTTGACGGTTATCGTCTCTGGGTCGTTTACGGCACCGCGCTTCCTGCCCGCTACTCCACCGTATCCACATCCAGCCCCAGCTTAATAGCCACTTCATCCGCGCGGGCCTGCGCATCGCGGTAACCGCTCAGGCTGCTGAAAAGGTCGTACGCCTGCTGCAGGTCGCCGTTATTTTCGTAGGTTTCGGCCTGCGCGTATAGCTGGTCGCGGTAATAGTTTTTGCAATCGCGCGCCTGCGACTGCGAATCGAAATAATCTCCTAAAAGAGCAAACCAGTTTAGCGCCTCTTCGTAGGAGCCGGCGGCTTTCAGCTCTTTAGCGTGGTCGTACACCTGTGTTTGCAGGTTGCCTAACAGGGTGTCGGCGTCGCGGTAGCCTGCCGCGTCGGTGTAAGCGAACAGGGCGGTTTCGTAATCCTGCGCCTCCTCTGCGCCACGGCCGCGGCAATAGGCGGCGCGCAGGGAGGCATCCTCAAAATCGCCAAGGGTGGCAAAGGCTTCGGCGGCCTCGGCAAAGGCGCCCCCGTCCTCCAGTACGCTCGCGTGGCAGTAAGTATAGCGCTGCGCGCCGTACATAAAATCCTTCGATTGCTCAAAGTAAGGCTCGGCAGCGGCGTAATCCCCCTGCTCGTAATAGGTGAGCCCGTGGGAATAGGCGGCATAGGTGAGCGCCTGCTGGTAATCCCCCAGCTTATCAAAGGCGATGGCGGCCTCGGCGTACTCTCCCGCTGCAAACGATGCAATGGCGCGGTTGTACGCGCCGGATTTATCGCCCGTACAGCCTGTGAGAGCAAACAGCGTTACACATAGCAGCAGCGCAAACAGCCTGCGCGGGGCGCGGGTAAGTCGGCGGATGCCAAAGCTGCGGCGCGAAAAGAACATATTAGCCTCCTTTGGGTTTTCGGGCTTCAAAATCGGCACGCAAAATGGCGTACAACTCTACATCCACAAAGCGGCCTTTGTTGTAAATACGCTGGCGCAGCAGCCCTTCGCGCTGCATGCCCGCGTGGCGCATTACCGCGCCGCTGGCAGGGTTGTTGGTTTCGTACTGCGCTTCGACGCGGTTCAGGTTTAGGGTGGTAAAGCAGAAACGAAGCATCGCTTCGAGCGCTTCGCTCATCAGGCCGCGGTTCCAATAGGCGCGGCTTAAGCTGTAGCCAATTTCGGCAGAGCGGTTTTCCGGCTGTACCCACATCAGCCCAATGGTGCCGATGACCTTGCGTTCGGCTGTCAGCTCGATTACGTAGGTGGCGGGCGCGCCCGTGCGGTATTGGCGGATGATGCTGCGCAGGTAGCCGCGTGTCTGGTGCAGCGAGGTATGCGCATCCCACAGCACGTGGCGGGCGACCTCGGGGTCGCGGCAATAGGTGTACATATCATGGGAATCGCTCATGCGGGCAGCGCGCAGCGTAAGGCGCGGGGTGGTCAGAACCGGCAGGTGGGCGAAAATGTCGGTGGCAAACAGCATAATTCGGCAGCTTCCTTACCTTATGATTTGCGGAGACAGGGCAAACGCACGGGGTTTACAGCAGCACGGCCTGCGGGTAGGGCGGCGAGCCGGTTAGCAAGCCCGCGACCAGCACCACTGCGCCGATGAGCAGCAGCAGCAGGAAAAAGAGCATCAGCCAGAGAAATGGATGGGGTTTCCAAACGAGTTTGTTGGCTTTGGCACACATGGCACAGCCCTCCTAACGCCGTATGGGAAATGTATTTTTACCGCACACGGGATAAATTGACCCGCTTGCGGCGTTTGGTTGTTGCGGGGGCAGGTTTTACAGGGCGGGAGAATTAAGCTTGGTCCACGCCATTAAAAGGCCGAGCGCGGTTTTAGCATCGCACAGCTCGCCGCTCATCACGCGGTCGATGGCCTCGCGAAGCGGCATTTGCACGACGTTTAAAAACTCGTCCTCATCCAGGTGGGCGTCGTGCCGGGTCAGCCCGGTTGCCAGGTACAGGCTCACCTTTTCGGTGCAAAAGCCGGGGGTGGTCACCATGGGGCACAGCAGGGTAAATTGCCGGGCGTGCAGGCCGGTTTCCTCCTCCAGTTCGCGGCGGGCGCAATCCAGCGGGTCTTCGCCAATGTGATCCAGCTTACCGGCGGGTATTTCCAGCGTAACCATATCCACCACCACGCGGTGCTGGCGAACCAGTGTGACCATGCCGTTTTCATCCACAGGCACAATAGCAGCCGCGCCCTTGTGGTGCACAATCTCGCGCAGTGCTTGCTTACCGTTGGGTAAACGGACCTGCATATGGCTTACATCAATCAGCGCGCCTTTAAAAACAAGCTGGTCGCTCAAGGGGATTTCGCGGATGTCCGCATCGGAGGGGGAGGTTGAAAAACCGGGTGTGTGTGGCATGGGAATTCGCCTCCATAGAAAGATGAGTTAGGTATTCTACACGCATGTGCCGTAACCCTTGCAGCTCGCAAAACATTCGTAACAATTTCATCTAGAGTTAATATTACAAACGGCGGAAACCCGCCAAATGCCGCGATTTTACAGCTTGACAATACGTTACTATTTCGTTACAATGTAGGCATCGTACTCTATTCTTTTTGCATTCCATAAGTCCTTTTTTAGATAAGGAGGAACCAAACATGAAGTATCGCGTGGTATCTGCGTTGCGCCGCCTGGTGGCAACGGTCACCATTTTATTATTGCTTGGCCCGCAGCTTGCGCTGCCCGCATTTGCGCTGACGCAGGATGAGATCAACGCGATGCCGACAGTAACCCTGTATTACCAAACCACGGCGGACGGCGGGCAGCAGGCGATTGCCGCAACCCCGACCGAGGACAGTATGGGCAAAGCCTACTGGGCCATGCTGCCGGGCGAGGCGTTCAGCTACCCGATTACGCTAAGCGTAATGGCCAGCATGGTAAACCCGGCCTATACGTTTACGCCTACGGATGGCTCCACCCTTGCGGTGGATGTGGCTACGGTGGATTACTCCGGCACGTTTACAACGATTGTCGCCTATCAGGACGGCAACGCCATGGAGCAGTACAATTTGTACGTATCCACGGTGGAAATGCCTGTTACGGTAGAGCCGGTGAGTATACCGGTAACCTATGTGGATGCGGATAACCCATCCAACATACTCTATTCTACCACGTTTACTGCCTATTATGATCAGGAAAATGTTGTTTATGCCGATACGGGCGCCGTACCGTCGGGTTATGTGCTTCAGGGCGACAACGCCGCCTATGTGACGGTGGATGAATACGGCACGGCTTCGCCATCCAGCATTACATTCTACTTCAGCAAACCGGTCGTGCAGGGATCGGTAACCATCTATTATGAAGATACGGATGGTAACGAGCTGGCCGGGGCGCAGACGGAAACGCTCGATCCCGGTACGTACACCTATACTGTCGATACAGGCATGGTGCCGGATGGCTACACGCTTACCAGCGCCTCCGAAGTGCAGGTAACGGTGGGTGACGACGGTACCACCACACCCGAAGCGGTGGTGTTTACCTTCGCCAAGCCGGTCGTGCAGGGCACGGTGACCATTTATTATGTCGACACAAAAGGCAATACACTCGCCGGGCCGCAGACGGAAACGCTCGACCCCGGCACGTATACCTATACCGCCGATGCAGCGATGGTGCCGGACGGCTACACGCTTACCAGCGCCTCCGAAGTACAGGTGACTGTGAGCGAAGAAGGCGTAACCACGCCCGATCCGGTGGTATTTACCTACGAAGCGCCGGTCGTGCAGGGCATGGTATCCATTTACTATGTCGATACAAAAGGCAATACACTCGCCGGACCGCAGATGGAAACGCTTGACCCCGGCACGTATACCTATACCGCTGATGCGGCGATGGTGCCGGACGGCTACACGCTTACCAGCGCTTCCGAAGTGCAGGTAACCGTGGGCGAAGATGGAACTACCACGCCGGATATGGTCGTGTTTACGTACGAAGCACCGGTATCGCAGGGCATGGTATCCATTTACTATGTCGATACAAAAGGCAATACGCTCGCCGGGCCGCAGACGGAAACGCTCGACCCCGGCACGTATACCTATACCGCCGACGCGGCGATGGTGCCGGACGGCTACACGCTTACCAGCGCATCCGAAGTGCAGGTGACCGTGGGCGAAGATGGCACGACCTCCCCCGATACGGTCGTGTTTACGTACGAAGCACCGGTATCGCAGGGCATGGTATCCATTTACTATGTCGATACGAAGGGTAACACGCTCGCTGGGCCGCAGACGGAAACGCTCGACCCCGGCACGTATACCTATACCGCCGATGCGGCGATGGTGCCGGACGGCTACACGCTTACCAGCGCCTCCGAAGTACAGGTGACTGTGGGCGAAGATGGAACCACCACACCGGATACGGTCGTGTTTACGTACGAAGCGCCGGTATCGCAGGGCATGGTATCCATTTACTATGTCGATACGAAGGGCAATACGCTCGCTGGGCCGCAGACGGAAACGCTCGACCCCGGCACGTATACCTACACCGCCGATGCGGCGATGGTGCCGGACGGCTACACGCTTACCAGCGCCTCCGAAGTGCAGGTGACCGTGGGTGAAGACGGCACCACCACACCGGATACAGTAATGTTCACGTATCAAGCACCGGTATCGCAGGGCATGGTATCCATTTACTATGTCGATACGAAGGGTAACACGCTTGCCGGGCCACAGACGGAAACGCTTGACCCCGGCACGTATACCTACACCGCCGACGCGGCGATGGTGCCGGACGGCTACACGCTTACCAGCGCGTCTGAAGTGCAGGTAACCGTGGGCGAAGATGGAACCACCACACCGGATACGGTGATGTTCACGTATCAAGCGCCCGCCTCGCAGGGCTTTGTATCCATTTACTATGTCGATACGAAGGGTAACACGCTTGCCGGGCCACAGACGGAAACGCTTGACCCCGGCACGTATACCTACACCGCCGACGCGGCGATGGTGCCGGACGGCTACACGCTTACCAGCGCCTCCGAAGTGCAGGTAACCGTGGGCGAAGATGGAACCACCACACCGGATACGGTGATGTTCACCTATCAAGCGCCCGCCTCGCAGGGCTTTGTATCCATCTACTATGTCGATACAAAAGGCAATACACTCGCTGGACCGCAGACGGAAACGCTTGACCCCGGCACGTATACCTACACCGCCGATGCGGCGATGGTGCCGGACGGCTACACGCTTACCAGCGCCTCTGAAGTGCAGGTGACTGTGGGCGAGGATGGAACCACCACACCGGATACGGTGATGTTCACGTATCAAGCGCCGGAAGTGACGGACACCGAAACCCCGACCCCAGCGCCGGTGGAGACGGCGGTAAACCGCTACGCTACGGTGAACCAGGTGGCCAATTTCCGCACCGAAACCAGCACCGACAGCACCAAGGCGTTTGCCAACGTGCCCACCGGCACGTATGTGTGGGTGTATAACTTGCTGGATGTGACCGAGAGCGACGGCACGGTGCGCACGTGGGCATATATCCATTACAACGATACGGATTGCTACGTGTGGGCCAGCCTGATCGATATTCTCTCCCAGGAAGACAGCGACACATACAACTATGCACAGGAAACAGCCGTACCGGGCACCGAGACCGAACCCCCGGCCGATACGGATACCCCCGCGCCGACCGATACGCTCGCACCGGCGATGACCCCGATTAACCGCTATGCGGTGGTGAATGTGGTCGCCAACTTCCGTACTGAAGCCAGCACCGACAGCACCAAGGCGTTTGCCAACGTTGCCTCCGGTACGTATGTGTGGGTGTACGGCACGCTGGATGTGGCCGAGAGCGATGGCACGCTGCGCACGTGGGCGTACATCCATTACAGTGACACAGATTGCTATGTATGGGCTAGCTTGGTCGATATTCTCTCTCAGGAGGATAGCGACGCGTATAACTACGCGCAGGCGACCCCTGTGCCGGGCACCGAAACCGAAGCGCCCACCGATACGCCGGAAGTGACGGCTACCCCTACGGACGCGCCAACCGATACCCCGACCGAAGCGCCCACCGATACCCCCACGCCCACCCCGACTCCCGCGCAGGTGACCGGCTTCTACCTTACCCTGGATGAAGCCCCGGTTGCCGAGGCAGCGGGCAGCGAAACGCTGGTGACTACATTGCCGGCGGATACCGTGGTGTTTGTGGAAGGGCAGGAATATGTAGACAGCGTGGCCTGGCACCGGATGACAACGGACAACGGCCGAACAGGCTACATTCAAAACGATTATCTGCGGCCTCTGACGGAAGAGGAAATGGCGGAGTATGTATATACGCCTACACCGTCCCCGACACCGACCGAAACCCCGACGGCTACACCGACGGAAACGCCCACTGCTACGCCGACGGAAACCGTTACGGTAACCGTAACGCCGACGGAGAAGCCCATGTACATGGGCTACGGCGTTACCACCACGCAAACCGCGCTGCGTAACGGAGCGAGTTTGGACGATGCGACCATCCTGATGACGCTGCCGGCGGATACGCTTTTGTACCTGAACCAGCAGATTACCGTAAACTCCATTGTCTGGAGCGGCGCGCAGACGGTGCTGGGCACGTCTGTAATCGGCGTTGTGCAGGATAGTGCGGTGAAATATATTACTGAGGAAGAAGCGCAGGTCTATATCAACGCGTACAACGACGCGCACGCGACCCCGACGCCCTCCCCCACGCCCACGCCCACGCCGGTACCCGCACAAAGCATGGGCTACTACATTACGCTGGGCGATGTGCCCATGCGCAGCGTAGCCAACACCTATGCCGATATTTCCACCTGGGTGGCGGAAGATACCGTGCTGTACGTAGCCGGGCAGGTGTATAACGAAGATTATGGCTGGCACATTACCTCGTATAACGATCATGTCGGCTATGTGCGTACCGACCAGATGCGCAAGCTTAGCGCAGCGGAAGAAGCCGCGTATATTGAAACGCTGGCCAGCGTTTCGCCGTCCCCCTCCATTACGCCCCAGCCGTACGACCCGTACGCGGATTCCAGCTACGGTTATGTATCGGCCAGCAGCGTAAACTTCCGTGCTGCGGCCACTACATCGTCCACAAGGCTGGCGGTGCTTAGGCAGTACGCCTTTGCGCTGGTGCTTGGCTCCAGGGTTGTGGATGGTTATACATGGTACAACATCAACTATGGCGGTACGGTCGGCTGGGTGGATGCCCGCTACTTTACCGTGCTCAACCTTACAGAGCTGACCACCTTCTTAAACAGCAGCGAGTACCTGCAGGGCATTACCAACAACAGCTCGTCTTCCACCACCACAAGCAGCGGTACCAGCGGCAGTGCTACGCAAGGCTCCGTATCCTCTGTGGAGGACTGGAACAAGGATTTATGGCAGAACCCCAGCAGCAGCTTGAGCGCCAGTTACGAGCCGTTTAACCCGTATACCACCGCGACCCCGACCCCGACGCCGGAAGGCGGCGCGGCAGGCGCGCTGGGCGATGGGGATGCGACCCCGACCCCGACCTTCGTGATTGGTACGATGATCCCCATTTCGTATGAGGATGAAACCAAGGAAACGGAATCCGGCAGTGGTTGGGCCGGGTTGGCCCTTGGCGGCGCGGCACTGCTGGCCGCGGCAGGCGGCGTATACGCCTATGCCTTAAACCAGAATAAGAAACGCAGAACTGCCGCGCGTAATGCGGCTTATACCCGCCGCGCAACCCAGCAAGGTACGCAGCCCGGCGCTGCGACAACGAGCAGCCCCTACACGCGCCGTGCGGTGGCAGCCCCGCCTGTATCAGGAGCCACCAAACGCGAGGATGAGAAGGGCGTGCCGCCCAGCAACCCCTATGCGGCAGGCGGCGAGCAGCGCCCCGCGCCTAATCGCATGAGCGGCAGCGCGGCTGTGCCCCCGGCGGCGAACCAGAACCCGTATGCACGCCCCGCCGGAGCCCCCAACCCCTATGCGCGGCCTGCCGGAGAGCAGCCGACAACGCCGGTCACCGGCAGTACGGCGGGCGTGGCGCCGGGCAGCGCAAGCGTGCCCCAGACGCCCGAAACACCTGTAACTCCGCCACAGCCGCCGCAACCGGCACAGCCGACACAACCGGCACAGCCGACACAACCGGCACAACAGGCGGAAACCTACACGCCGCCCTCTCCGGCTAATCCGTATGCGACGCCCAAGCGGCCCGCAACCGGCAGCACGGAGCAGATGAATCCTACGCCGCGGCGCACCAGCCGCACCAGCCGCTACTATAACGACGATCAGGATAATACCTGATCCAAAGCGGCAGGATCGTCCGCTTGGCGGCAGCCC
The DNA here is from genome assembly GCA_963675655.1 of Candidatus Limiplasma sp. Lineage (GTDB taxonomy): Bacteria > Bacillota > Clostridia > Christensenellales > Aristaeellaceae > CAXXOK01. The sequence continues at coordinate 1,177,524 of OY776489.1, read as the reverse complement.
GCCTGGAACCAACGATAGACAACAGCGCCCCCGTTTGCTTACAAAGCAAGCGGGGGCGTTTTGCGCTGTATCACTTTACAATGACGGTTTCCCGGCTGTGGGTGTTGGCAGTTTGATTGCTTCAGCAGGAAGCGTGCGTAAGAAGGGAATGGCGGCATTTGGTGTACTGGCGATAAAGCGATGAAAGATTGCTGGCTTACACACGGTTGCCAGTTCAAGCGCCAATGTATTGTAGATGTGCTGGAAAGGCATAGCGTTAGCACGATCTGTTTTTCAACTGCGTTGGTAGCAAGAAGCGCTACTTTAACCAAAGAATGAAGTCGATGATAAATGCATGTTTGCTATTGCCATATAAATGAAACGTCGCTCGTTTATCGGCTGGGAGCACGATTGGCAAGCGAAGAACCGCTTACTGTGTATTGCGACACAGCAGGCAGGGTTGCCTTGAAGGCGCATACCATTAGCGCTGCTCTTGGTTTTAACGGCCTACAAAGCGGCAGGTGTATTTGTTTACGCAGCGTAGGAAATAACAGGGAAGGGGTATATCCCCCCGCTGCGTAACGATATTTTGACTGCTTATCCAGCAGGGGAAAGTGTGAGAAGACTGGCAAGTTGGAATTTACCGCGAAACAAAGGGATGCGAGATTACCGTTGTGCGTTTGCGTGCTTGCAACAGTTTGAATACACGGATCACACCGCCGAAAAACCCGGCGGTCGTTTTTTTCTTGTGTCGATTTGAAAATCGGACTTATGGTCAGTATTCACTTACTATAAGTCATATTATACTAAAATCAGCATTTTGTCTCTTCCGCTTTTCAGGGAGGACACGGGGAAAGAATATAAGCGATTGCTAGAGGCTGCCCGCGTTGCTTGAATGCGGGTCTGCGATGCTACTGGGTATTGATGTTTTTGGGAGGGGTTTATGATGATGGAAAAAATATGGGATTTGCTTTTGAAAATTGAGGATGAAAACGATTTGGAGAGAATTTTTTGGTTTATCGAGCGGATGGTAGCCGGACAAAAAAACAAAGGGTAAGCGGGCGCGGTCTACGCTGCGGCATACCCTGTTCCCCGTACCCGCGAGGGCCGCCGGCCGCTGCACAGTGCAGAGGGGTTACTTTCACCATATGTGGAGGAACGATGAAAAACATAACGGAATATCGGTATGTATGTGGAGGGTTCCTACTGCTTTGCGCGGGATTTTTTCTTCTCCGGGGTTTGCAGGCGATCCACAAAGGCTGCCATACGGCTCCACGTCTCCGCTGGCAGATCCACCAGTTCGCGGAAGACGGCTTTGCAAAATTCATTGTCGCCGTTCATGATTTTCTCCAGCTTATCCATGATTACGGCGTCCTGGGGCACGTGCATCGGCTCGCGCCCGTTTTTAAGCCAATCGTAGTTTATGGCGTACTCGTGGCAGATCAGCCGCACCACAGTTTCGGGCGGTTCCACACGGCCGCTTTCCCAGGAGGCGACTACATCGCGCGTTACGCCGACGTGCGCGGCGAAGCTTGCCTGCGTCCAGTGCATTTCTTGACGGAATGTACGGATTCTCTCTTTCATTTCTTTCACCCCTTTGTGTCATTGTACCATGCGTGCGTGTGAATGTCCACATAGATTTCATAAAATTGTGTTGACAAACACGCACTGCCAGTCTATAATGTGTACATGCCCACTATATTTTACATAATATATGTATATGCCCACTATTGCAGGGTGACAGTACAAAGGGCTGGGGTGGAAGGAGGAAAAAATGCGAAAAAAACAACGCGTACCGGACGAAACGCGAGTACGCCTGCTGGAGGAAATCCACCCAAAGCTGCGCGCCTTATCGCCGGGGCGGCAGGCGTTGGTGGCGGCATACGCGCGCTGGCTGCGCATGTGGTTATGGTTTAGCCATGCGTGGCGGCATTTTCGGCGTATCATCCGCCGCAAACCTGGCTGTAATGAAGTAAGGATGAAAACGGATAAAAAGTTGCCAAGCAGCAAGGCTGCAAGTGGCAAGCTCCACATGTGGGTAAAATCTGCAAGTGATAAACCGCGCAAGTGGAAAAGCCTACATAGGGCGAGTAAAGGATCGTTCAAAGCTGAACCACAATGTAAAAATGCAATGGATAGGAAAGGATGAGAACCCATGCCGACCGATGCGCGGATGTGGCGGGCGGATGAAGACCGCCCCGTGAAACAATATTTAATGGAATACCGTATGCTGTTGCAGCGCAGAGATGCGCTGCTGCGCGAACTGGAACGCCTGCAGGATATGGCGACCCGTGCCACTGCGCGCCTTTCCCCAGTGAAAACCGCCGGGAAACCGGCGCACGATGCGCGGGAAAACGCAATGCTGCGCGCTGTGGACGGCGAAGCCAAGCTGCAGGAGCTGACGCTGCACATCGGCGAGGCGTTGGCGGCGCGCTTGCTTTTGATAGAAAAGGTGGAGGATGAGCGGCAAAAAACGCTGCTAACGCTGCGCTATATCAACGGCATGAACTGGGAGCAATTAGGCTATGCCATGCACTATGAGCGTACGCAGATCTTCAAAATCCACACGCAAGCACTGGAAGCTGCGCTTGCTGCCTGGGAGATGCTGCAAAATGCGAGCCTAATAAAAAGCAACGCGCCAGCTTGCTGAAAAGGGCTCATCTGCGGTATCAACTGCGGGCGGCAAAGAGAATCACAGCTTGCTGAAAAGGGCTTATCTGCGGTGTCAACTGCGGGCGGCAAAGGGAATCACAGCTTACTGAAAAAGACCCATCTGCGTTGTCAACTACGGGAGGCAAGAGGAATCACGTGCGTACGAGCACGCTCATCCTCTTGCCACCCTTGTTTCCTAGCATCTGCGCCTTTTTGAGCAAGCTGGGTTGGGTGTTGCTGTATGGGTAAGCCCATCCTCTTGCCACCCTTGTTTCCTAGTATCTGCGCCTTTTTGAGTAAGCTGGGGTTGGGTGTTTCCGTATGGGAAAACGCACACACAGCCTTTTTGCTTTTTCCATCCGGCCAAGCCAACTAAAATGATAAACCCATCATTGCTCATCGGATTATCCGCGTGAAACGCGGATAATCCGGGTCAAGGGCAGTGCCCTTGTCGGGTTCCAAGGGTGAAACCCTTGGGAGCAGCTTGCTGAAAAGGGCTTATCTGCGTTGTCAACTACGGGAGGCAAAGGGAATCACAGCTTGCTGAAAAGGGCTCATCTGCGGTGTCAACTGCGGGCGGCAAAGGGAATCACTTACGCACGAGTAAGCTCATCCCTTTGCCGCCCTTGTTTCCTAGCATCTAAACCCTTTTGAGCAAGCTGCCAGCTTGCTGAAAAAGACCCATCTGCGTTGTCAACTACAGAATGACAAGGGGAATCACTTACGTACGAGTAAGCTCATCCCCTTGCCACCCTTGTTTCCTAGCATCTAAACCCTTTTGAGCCAGCTGCCAGCTTGCTGAAAAGGGCTCATCTGCGGTGTCAACTACGGGATGGCAAGGGGAATCACGTGCCTACGAGCACGCTCATCCTCTTGCCTCCCTTGTTTCCTAGCATTTGCGCCTTTTTGAGCAAGCTGGGGTTGGTATTTTCCGTATGGGTAAGCCCATCCTCTTGCTACCCTTGTTTCCTAGCATCTGCGTCTTTTTGAACAAGCTGGGGTTGGGTGTTGCCGTATGGGAATACGCCCCCCAGCCTTTTTGCTTTTTCCATCCGGCCAAGCCAATTCATATTGTTCATTCACTATTGCCTATCCCATTATCCGCGTGAAACGCGGATAAATCGGGTCAAGGGCAGTGCCCTTGTCGGGTTCCAAGGGTGAAACCCTTGGCGTGCTTTGGGGTGGAAACCTCGCTCAGTCGCGTAAACAAACAAGCGGCGGACAATTGTCCGCCGCTTGTTTGTTTGCTATGATATCTGCTGAAATAATCAGCCTTTTTGGGCAAGCTTGGCCCAAACCGGATCAATATCCAGCGTAGCAAAGTAATCCTGCGCGGTTTCCGCCCGGCGGATCAGCTGGAAGGTGCCGTCCTCATGGTAGAGCACTTCCTTACTGCGCAGCTTACCGTTATAGTTGTAGCCCATGCTTAGGCCGTGCGCGCCGGTATCGTGGATCACCAGAATATCGCCGATTTCCGCCTTGGGTAAAAACCGGTCAACGGCGAACTTGTCGTTATTCTCGCAAAGGCTGCCGGTGACATCCACCTTTTCATCGTGAGGCAGGTTCTCCTTGCCGACGATGGTAATGTGGTGGTATGCGCCGTACATGGCCGGGCGCATCAAATCGCAGGCGGAAGCATCCAGCCCGAGATAGTGCTTGTAAATGTTCTTTTCGTGGGTGATGTGCGTTACCAGCCAGCCGTGCGGTGCGGTCATGTAACGACCTAGCTCGGTCTTGATGGCCACGCCGGAGATGCCGTTATCGGTCAGCACTTCCTGATAGGCCTTACGCACACCCTCGCCGATGGCCTCAATATCCGCCTGCGGCTCGTGGGGGCGGTAGGGTACGCCGATGCCGCCCGACAGGTTGACAAAGGTAAGCGGCAGCCCGGTTTCGTTGGTCAGCTCGCGCCCGGTTTCAAACAAAAGGCGCGCCAGTGCCGGGTAGTAGCTGGGGTCGGTGGTATTGCTGCTTAAAAAGGCATGCAGGCCGAAGCGCTTGGCGCCATAGGCTTTCAGCTGGGCAAGCGCTTCGCTCAGCTGCGGGCGCGTCATGCCGTACTTCGCGTCGCCCGGATCCCCCATGATGGCGTTGCCGACGCGGAAGTGTCCGCCGGGGTTAAAGCGCAGGCAGACAGTATCGGGGATGCCGCCGTTTTTGTGCAGCTCTTCTACATGGGTAATATCGTCCAGATTGACGATGGCGCCCAGCTTGCGGGCCAGCGCAAACTCGGCCGCGGGTACATCGTTGGCACTAAACATAATATCCTCGCCGGAAAAACCGCACGCGTCCGACAGCTGCAATTCGGTATCGCTAGCGCAGTCCACGCCGCAGCCTTCTTCTTTTAAAATGCGCAATATCGTAGGATTCGGCAGGGCTTTGACCGCAAAATATTCGCGAAATTCGGGGTTCCAGCTAAACGCCTTTTGCAGGCGGCGCGCGGTATGGCGTATGCCCTGCTCGTCATACAGGTGAAAAGGGGTGGAAAACTGTTGGCACGCGGCGATAAAAACGTCGTCGCTGAGGGTAAAGTTCGGCAATCGGGTGACCTCCTTACGGCGTGACTTGGGGTGATGATACGAAGATGTGCCCGGCCGCAGAAAACATGCGGCGTCCGGGCACAACCGCCGCGGTGCGGCGGGGTTTGCTATCGTTGTGCAGTGGCGGGCGGAAAGAAAACCGGTTTCGTGGCGCAGCCGGGCAGGAACCCGGCAGGAAAGACAACGCCGGTCGCCATCAACCGTTCAGGTCGATCAGTTTGGCGGTTACGCCTTCCAGCGCGTTGAGTTCGGCCGTTAGGCTTTCCACTTCTGCTTTCGTGCCGCAGGGCTGCAGCACGATGAGGCCGTCGTTGGCGCACACGTCGCCGCCGGCTTCGTGAAGGCCCAGCCGGGCGCGCAGCTGGCAGCCGTTTTTGGTGAGCGTTTCCTGAAAGTGCACGGCGTTTACAGTGCGGTTATTCATGCGGATGCCGATAACATAAAAGCAAGACATGGTTTTTCCCTCCGTTCTTGATTTGTTCATCTTGCCATCAGGGGCGAATATTGCAAGCAGAACATAGTAACTGGGAATGGTAGAAATCAGGTTGATACTGGCTTCCAGTGAATGAAATACACCGGAACGCAAGCATTATAACATAAAAAAGGTTGAAAAAATAGGTTTATCGATTGGAATGAGGCAGGTGAGTTCTAGGAAAGGTTTAATGATTGGCGCTATAATTTTTTCAAATTGACTTAATCCGAAAGTAATATCTCTTAGTAATTTAGTTGCAGATCGAGTGAAACTGTGATATGAATAAAGATAGATCAGAAAAGATTGGAAACTAGAAAAATCTTTGTAATGATAGGCAGGTTTCTGATATGCTTAATCAGAGAAAGCTTTGAAAGACTAAGATTGTTTGATGATGTAGCCTGCCTGCAAGCAATCGTGCGAAAGCGCCAGGAAGACTATAACCGCTGGCGCTACCACTATCCCGAGTTTGATACCTCGGGGCAGTGGAAGAAAGTTGCTCTCTCGCAGGGACTACACAATATACTAACAGATGGAATTGCAGAATCATAATAAGAGGTGATGGTAATGGTATTCGGGAAGGTGATTAAGCTCTTTTTAGTTGACGGCACACCAAATAAAAGATGGATATGCGAGTTATCAAACTGGACTGGAATAGCATATAAACTACCAAGAAATATGATTAAAGAAAGCGATAATCGCTCGGAACTTGCTTCGCCTGGAGTATATTTTTTATTCGGATATAACGACACAAAGGACAAACCGCTAATCTATATTGGTGAAGCTGAAGATATTATTAAGCGACTAAAGCAACACCTTGAAAGGAAGGACAACTGGAATGAAGCCATTGCTATCATCAGCAAAGATAACAATCTTAACAAAGCGCATATAAAGTATTTAGAAAACAAATTTTATTGCATTGCAAAAGATTGTGATAGGTACACTATAGATAATAGTAATATCCCGACAAAATCTTCGGTTTCTGAAGCTGAAATAGCAGAACTTGAGGAATTTATATATAATACAAAGATATTGGTAAACGCTTTAGGACATAAAGTATTTGAAACGTTATCAGATAATCAATTAAGCAAGCAAAAAGAATCACCCATCTTTTCTGTATCTGCAGGTTCTGGAAAAGCCTATGGCACACAAACATCAGATGGTTTTGTATTGCTTAAAGGCTCGTCGATTCATGAAGTATCTGCAGAATCTCTTAATAATGGAATAAAGAAAAAAGTTGAACAAAGTAGAGAGTCCGGAGAAATTGAGAAGGGTGTTTTACAAAACGACAAATTGTTCACAAGTTCATCGGCAGCCGCGGCTTTTGCTGCGGGATATAGTATTAGTGGTCCACAGCAATGGAGAACAGAGAATGGCGAAACGCTAAAATCATTTGAGACCCAAAAAGCATAAAAAAGAGCTAACTGATATAATCAAAATCAGTTAGCTCTTTTCATATGAATATTGAGATAATTTTGTTAAAAACGTTGCCATGAAACGCAACGACAAGCTCGAAAGCCTTACATTTACAGACTTTCCTTAGCTCCCCGCATTATTCCCACTCAATGCTCGCGGGGGGCTTGGTGGTAATGTCGTACAGTACGCGGTTGACGCCTTTTACTTCGCCTACGATGCGCCCCGCGATATGGTTAAGCAGCGGGTAGGGCAGCTGCGCCACGTCGGCGGTCATAAAATCGTCGGTGGTTACGGCGCGGATGGCGATGGCATAGGCGTAGGTGCGTTCGTCACCCATTACGCCCACGCTGCGTGCGCCGGTGAGTACGGTAAAGTACTGGGAAACGGTGCGGTTGAGGTCCGCGGCGGCAATTTCGTCGCGCAGGATTTTATCGCTTTCGCGTACAATGCGCACCTTCTCAGGCGTCAGGTCGCCCACGACACGGATGGCCAAGCCCGGCCCGGGGAACGGCTGGCGGTACACCAGACTCTCGGGTAAACCAAGGGTGATGCCCAGCTTGCGAACCTCGTCCTTAAACAGCATACGCAGAGGCTCCACAAGGCTTTCAAAGCCCAGCTCCTTGGGTAGGCCGCCGACGTTGTGGTGGCTTTTGATGACCGCGCTGCCCTTGACGTCGCCGGATTCAATCACGTCCGGGTAAATGGTGCCCTGCGCGAAGTGGTCGCGTTTGCCCAGTTTGGCGGCTTCTTCTTTGAATACTTCCACAAAATCGCGGCCGATGATTTTGCGTTTCTGCTCCGGTTCGACGATGCCCTTCAAATCGGTAAAGAACTTTTCGCTCGCGTTGGCGTGAATCAGCTCTACCGGGAAGGTTTTGGTGAAAATGTCAACGACCTGGTCGCTCTCTCCGGCACGCATAAAGCCGTGATCCACATATACGCAGGTCAGGCGGTTGCCAATGGCGCGGTAGAGCAGCGCGGCGGCTACGGCGCTGTCTACGCCGCCGCTGAGACCCAGCAGCACGGTGCCGTCTTTCACCTGTTTGCGAATTTCTTCCACAGCCATTTCGGCGTAGGCTTCCATGTTCCAATCGCCGCGGAGCTTGCAGATTTTTTTGAGGAAGTTATCCAGCATTTTGCGGCCTTCCTCGGTATGGGTTACTTCGGGGTGGAACTGCACGCCGTAAATGCGGCGCTCCTCGCAGGCCATGGCCGCGATGGGGCAGCTATCGGTATGGGCGATGCTTTCAAAGCCTTCCGGCAATTGCAGCACCTGGTAGGTGTGGCTCATCCAACAGTAACTTTTTTCGCTGAGGCCTTCCATCAGGCCCATGTCGCGCTTGTCCACCGTCATTTCGACCCGGCCGTATTCCCGCAGGGAGCACGCGCCCGCATCGCCGCCCAGAATTTTGGCGGTCAGCTGCATGCCGTAGCAGATGCCCAGCACCGGTACACCGAGGTCGTAAATGCCTTTGTCGCAGTAAGGCGCATCCTCGTTGATGATGCAGGATGGTCCGCCGGAGAGGATGAGCCCTTCCGGCTGATAGGATTTAATGTCGTCAAGCGGTGTACTGTATGGTAAAACGACCGAAAATACACCGCATTCGCGTACGCGGCGCGCGATGAGCTGCGTATACTGTGCCCCAAAATCCAGAATCACTACACATTGCTGGTTTTGCATGAGTGCCTCCTAACCAAATTTCCCGGTATCGCGCGGAGGGGTCGCTGCTTGGATGAACCGACCGGCGCGGATGGATACTCGTATTGTATTTTGCCATAAACCGTCCGCTATCGCAAGAGGAAGCGTGCAAAAAAGCGTACCGGTTTCACACAAATTGCATTTGCAGTTGCCAAAAAACGTGGATAAAAGCGTTATAGGCGCAGGCACGCAGGGGGTTAGAGCGCGGTTTTACGGTTTGTAATCATTGCATATATTAGAAAGAAAATACTTGCGGAGGGGTGCGGTATTTTGCCAGAATCCAGCGAATGTATAAACAACCTTCCCATAGCGCACACAGCGCCACAAGAAACAGGCGGTAACATGAAACCAGTAAATAAGAAGGCACCCAGAATGAAAAAAATACTAAGGGTGATGGTTACGGTTGCCTTGGGTTTATCGTCCATCTCCGCGCAGACGGAAGTGTAAACGGCGGATGGGACTGCGCCTGCCATGCCTAATGGGGAAAGCACAAGCATGGCGCCCGGTGGCGATAGGCCTGGGGGGCATGGGCGGCGGCAGCAGCCAGCCGGATAGCTACACCGCCGTATACACCTATGCGGAAGATACAGCCATTGCGGGGGCATTTACACCTCCACCGGAACGGATGAAAACGCGGTGCTCGTAACCGGCGACACCCTGACTCTGGGCGGTGCGACGATCGACCGTACTTCCTCCGATAGCACCGGCGGAGATAACGCCCGGAATGTGGCAGCGGTGTTTTTATCAATTCCAGCGTACAGCAAGCGCCGTTTCGGGCTGCGCCTTAGCAAGAAAGAACACTGCCGGGGGAAAAGGACAACCCTTATGGAGAATGTTTTCAAAAGGGAAGAAAAAACACAAGAATCCGGCTGCGAAAAGCTGCAGCCGGATTCTTGTTAACGAATGCGGTGATGAGGATGGGTCTTTTCCAATCGGGTCAACGCTTGATCGAACGATTCGGAGCACATAAAATCTTCATATTCTTTTTTACTTACCGCCTGAACCTCGTACAATTGGTCGTTAAACAATTGCACTTCCAGGGTTTCGTTCTGCCAGCCGACGCTTGCAATGCTCTGATTGACGATGGGGATACGACGCATCCGACCACCTCCCCTTTGTTTTTATCATTGTACCACAATTGATAAATTCTGAACATATTGTATTAGGCGGCGATAAGGTTTTCGGAGCGCGAACAGGAAAATTTTTCCGTGAAAAACAATGGAGATTGCATTTGTGCTGGTAAAAAATAGAAGATAAGCTTATACTATAAAAAAAGAATAAAAAGGAATGAATACAGATGAAGAAATATACCGACCGGAAAACCACGCCGCTTATTTTTCATCATATCGTTCATTATGTCTGGCTTCCGCTGAATATACTGCTGACGCTCTACCTGCTTGTACAGTCGTATGCGAACGGGACATTGAATAAAAGTATTTCATACGTCATAGTAGGCGCGATGATGCTGATTTATCTACTGCTGCTGGCTGGCGCTTTCATTGGCTTTTTTCGCTGGAAAAAGTACGCGTGGCGCTTTATGCTGATTACATCGTGCGGGCAGCTGCTTATAATATTACTTATGGTAGCATCGTTTTCCGCCATCCAAAGCCAGATAATGGATATGGTTCTTGCGATAGTCAGCCCGTTTGTGGTGATGGATCTGCTCATCCTCCTGTACTATGGGAAACGGAAAGCGATCTTCAACGATGATATGCCGCTAAAAGATGTGCAGCAGGGAGCGTGGGAAGTTACAAGCGCGCAGGAAACGACAGGGGATGTGGCGGAGACCTTGACGGATGAGGAATTTGCCGTCGCCGAAACCTGGGGCATCACTTCGCTGCCTAAGCGGATACGGGTAAAGCATAACACTATGCATCTGGACGGCGCTGCCGTCCCCCGCAATTGGAGCTATACGTTCACTGGCAGCATAGTGCTGCGCGATCAAATTGTGGCGTGCAGCCAAAAACACCGGGAATTTGACTATACCGATGCGTTGGCAAACCCCAAAACCGGCGGGCTGTTTGCTGCGATGGTTCGTCATCATGTGGATGTAACGACGGCTTACGAGCTGATTCAAGCGATGCCGGAGGATGCGCAGCCGCTGGATGGGCCCGCTGCGGGAACCGTAAGTGAAAACGTACAGAAGATACAGCGGCAGATTACGAACTGCATTATGCAATACCCGAACTTTGAATATACGCAGGAGCTGGAGCACCCGGAAACCGGCGAGCTGTTTGCCGAGATGGTTCGCTACGGCGTCGAAATAAAGGCGGCTTACCAAACGGTGCTGAAAATGCGGAAAAGTATGCTATATAGCAGGCGGCCGGCGCGCACAGGACTTGGTTGACCGGATGCGGGCGGTAAAGACCCGCTTTCTGGGAGTAGGGCGCGTTGTGGCAGATGTATTTGCGTTTCTAAAAAAGCAGAGGCGTACTTGAACGCAGGATCGATAGTGCAGCAAAGGAACAAAAGATCCGCGTAGCGGCAAGTAGCGGCAAGCGGCGAATGAGCAATTCCCGATGGAGTGATTTTGACCCGATTTTTGAACCGATGAACAGTGAAATGTTGGGGTCAAAATGAAAAACCGCATGAAATGAAAACAGGAAAACCCCCTCGAAACCAACGGTTTCAAGGGGGTTTGCTTGGTACGCCCGGTGCGATTCGAACGCATGACCTTCAGAGTCGGAGTCTGACACTCTATCCAACTGAGCTACGGGCGCATATGGTGCGGGATTTATTGTATCGCATGGGGTTTGCGTTGTCAAGCAATACGGCGCTGGATGAAGAGGGTAACCTATCCAAGAGGAAAATGCTGTTTGCTTAGAATGCAGATGTTTTCTCGGCTTTGTATGCTGTTTTCCCTGAATGCACCAGACTTATTATTGCAAATAAAGGCGATTTACGCCTTGCCAAATTTAGGATGGCTCTTCAACACTGATGAGGCGGACGCCTTTCTCAAAGCCGCCGCGGGCACGCTTCTTGCGCAGGCGAATTTCTTCAAGCGCTTCCCATGCAATACCGCGGTTGTATAAAATACCGTGCATAACCTCAAGCAAATCGGCGAGCTCTTCAAGCGTATGACTTTCCAGATACTCTTGCAGCTCTTCTGTTAGCTTCTCTTCTAAACCTGCTATGGCGGCTTGGGAATCAACATATTCATATACCGGCGTTTTGCCGCTGTTTTCAATGATTGCGGGGATGTTGTCACGGACGATTTTTTGATAAATAATTTTCTTCATTATAAAACCTCTTGGCGCTGCATAATGGGTGATTATAAAATTGTATTCCTTTGGGCGAAGCGTTGCAAGATAGAATTTGGGAAGATGAACCTCTCATAGAGGGTTTATATACCAATGGCATGGGAGAAGGAAGGATGCATGATGTTTTTATAAAAAGGGGGCGGAGGCTTCTCCATAGCGGTGCCCTGTGCTTGTATTACACGGCGGCAGGAAAGCGGCGGTGCGCGGGATCCCCCGGATGCCTGCCCTGCATATATGGGGCGGCATAATGCTTGCAGCATGTTCCCCTATCTACCTTGCGGACATGCGAAATGAAAAAGGATTTCATTGACGGCAATCGAAAAGAAATGCTATACTTTACCTATTATTTATGCGAAAGTCCGCTACCACAACCAAAGGGGGAGTGGCATGACCTATTTTCCATATGCGCAGATCGATTTCTTCGGCATTGTGATCTTGCTATTGTTTTTTTTGAATCAAAAACGCTCCCGCAGCTTTGCACTGGGAGAGCGTATGTTCAGCAGCGTCACCATCATCGGCATCGGCATCCTGCTGATGGATGGGGTGCTTTGGCTGCTGGACGGGCAGGTGTATCCGGGCGGACATACGATTTCGATGCTGCTGACCACATTCAGCTTTTGTATTAACCCCGTGGTGGCGTATGCGTGGCTGCTATATTGCGACCTTAGGGTGTTTTCCGACGAGAAACAGCTGGTGCGCCGGGCACGGTGGTATGCCCTGCCGCTGGTTTTACATGTGGGTATGCTGCTGGCAAACCTGTTTACGCCGCTGGTATTTACCATCGACGCGCAAAACGTATACCACCGGGAAACGTTTTATTGGACGTATCTTATGTCCTTCTATCTATATCTGTTTTCCGCGGCGGTGCTTGTGATTTGCAAAATGACGCATACGCAATCGCCCGTGGAACGGCGGGAATTTGTGTACATGGTGTTGTTCGTCTTCCCGCCGGCCACCGGCAGTGTGATACAGTCTCTTTTTTACGGCGTCTCGCTTACGTGGCCCGGTATGGTGGTTTCGATTGTGATCGTCTACATCTACGTGCTTAACCGGCAAATTACGACCGACTCGCTCACCGGGGTAAACAACCGGCGGATGCTGAAACGGTTCCTCGATTTGAAGTTTTCCGGTATCGGCGTGGATTCGACCCTGTTTTTAATTATGCTGGATATGGACGAGTTTAAAAGCATCAACGACAATTTTGGCCACGCCACCGGCGACCGTGCGCTGCAGCAGTTTGCGCAGATACTCAAAAAGATATGCAACCACCGGGAGTGCTTTTTAGCCCGGCTGGGCGGCGATGAGTTTATTATTACGGGAGAAGATAAGGAAGGCGTAATAATGAATGAGATTGTGCGCGCCATTGATAGTGAAACCGCGCGATTCAACCGCACCACGCAGGAGCCCTACCGTTTTGCAGCCAGCCTGGGAACGGCGCGGTACGACCCGGAAACGCTGAACACTCCCGATGCGCTGCTAAGCGCCGCCGACCAGCAGATGTACCAAATGAAGCTGGATAAGAAGCTGAAGCGGTAAAACAATTCATATCAATATGTATCCGGGGATATAAAAGTTCATTCAGATTCTCGATTGGGATCAAACATTTCACAAACATAATCATCAAGCGGAAAATATTCATATAGTTTATGCTTGTAAATGGTATCTTCGGTGGTTTTTGCACTTTCATCGAAAAAGGCGGAAATAACATTTAATGAAGCTATATGTTTAACAAGCATATTTTTTCGTAAGTGCTCTCTTAGCAAAGCAGGTGTAACCCTACGCTTGATTAGTCTTACACACAAATTGTTCAATTCATTATTAAGCTGTGAATCCTTAGAATTTTTATAACCCAGCAGACTAGTGTTTGGCGCACTTTGCGATTTGATATTAAACTCTTTCAATAAGGCTTCAACATCACTTAATAAATGCCTACCTATGGGCTTCTCTTTGTTGTTGTGTTTTTTCTTATTATTTTTTGTTGTATAGAGTAAGTGATTGAATTCATCAATACTCCCAGAATCTAAACCTAATATTTCTCCTCTTTTCAGCCCTTGCCGAATAATCAGCGCCAGTAACAATCTTTCTCGAAGATCATTATCCTTGCAAGACACAAAATTCTCTAAAACAGTGAATTCATTTTCTGTAAGATCTAATTTGCTTAAAAATGTAGTCTCATCCATCAAAAAATGATTAACTTCTAGCGACATAAAAACATCTTGTGATTTTCCTGTTTTATAAAGGTAACGGAAAAATTTGCTCAAAGCACTAAACCTAGCTTTAATTGTTGCATTTCTAACGTCATCATAATTATTGAAGTACTCCTGCATTATCGTACCAGTTATATTTGCTACCGATACATTATTATATCTATCTGCTAAGAAGAGTAAAAAATTCTTAAAAACAACTGTGTATAATTGCTCCCAACTGATGATAGGCATTGGATGGTTAACCTTAAACTCTTCAACGTATTTTTCAAATACGTCTTGGTATTGATACATTTATTTTCCCTCCATTCTTTAATTATTGAAATCATATCATAATATGTAAATATATGGAATAGAAAAACGCAAAACAGAAGGGACAGACTTGAGTCTGTCCCTTCTGTTTAGATGCAAGGCTTTAGTCCAGCGTCTTTTCGTCGTTGAGCTTTTTCACCATCGCAACGGCTTCGGCAAAGGGCACGGTGCCCAGATTGTCGCCCTTGCGGTTGCGGATGGTTACGGTCTTATCGGCCGCCTCGCGGTCGCCCAGTACGAACATGTAGGGAATCTTCATCATCTGGGCTTCGCGCACCTTAAAGCCGATCTTCTCATTGCGCAAGTCCAGCTCGGGGCGCAAATCCGCTGCCAGCAGCAGACCCTGCAGCTCTTTGGCAGCATCGTCGCTGCGGTCGGTAATGGTGAGTATTTTCACCTGCACGGGCGCAAGCCACGTGGGGAACGCGCCGCCGTATTGCTCCGTCAGGATGCCGATGAACCGCTCGATGGAGCCGAACACCACGCGGTGAATCATCACGGGGCGGTGTTTTTCGCCGTCGGAGCCGGTGTAGGTAAGGTCGAAACGCTCCGGCAGGTTCATATCCAGCTGGATGGTGCCGCACTGCCATGTACGGCCGATGCAGTCCTTTAGGTGGAAATCGATCTTGGGGCCGTAGAAAGCGCCGTCGCCTTCGTTGACCGTATAAGGTACGCCCAGTTCATCCAGCGCGCCCTGCAGGCCTTCGGTCGCCAACTCCCACATTTCGTCCGTGCCGATGGAGTTTTCGGGGCGGGTGGACAGTTCTACCGTGTAGGGGAAGCCAAAGAGCGTGTATACTTCGTCGATCAGGCGGTATACGCCTTTGATCTCATCGCGGATCTGCTCCGGAGTCATGAAAATGTGGGCGTCATCCTGCGTAAAGCAGCGCACGCGCATCAGACCATGCAGCGCACCGCTCTTTTCGTGGCGGTGCACCAACCCCAGCTCGCCGCTGCGGCAGGGCAGCTCGCGGTAGCTCCACAGCTTGCGCTCGTACACCAGCATGCCGCCGGGGCAGTTCATGGGTTTGATGGCGAAGTCGACATCGTCAATCTTGGTGGTGTACATGTTATCCTTGTAATGATCCCAGTGGCCGCTGCGCTCCCACAGGCTGCGGTTGAGCATAATGGGGGTTTTGATTTCCTCGTAGCCTGCGCGGCGATGCACCTGCCGCCAGTAATCCTCCAAAATGTTGCGCAGAACCATGCCTTTGGGGTAGAAGAAGGGGAAGCCGGGGCCTTCATCCCGCATGTCGAACAAATCCAGATCGCGGCCCAGCTTGCGGTGGTCGCGCTTTTTGGCTTCTTCAATCTGCTGCAGGTATTCCGCTAGCTGATCTTTGGTGGGGAAGCAGGTGCCGTAGATGCGGCAGAGCATTTTGTTGTGCTCGTTGCCGCGCCAGTACGCGCCCGCGATTTGCGTGAGCTTGAAAGCCTTGAGGTAGGTCAGGTTGGGCAGGTGGGGGCCGACGCACAGGTCGATAAAATCGCCCATTTCGTAGAAGCTGAGGGTCTCATCCTCAGGCAAATCCTCAATCAACTCTACTTTATAGGGCTCGGCGCGCTCTTGCATCAGGGCGATGGCCTCGGCGCGGGGCAGGGTGTAGCGGCGGGGGCGGATGGACTTGCGCGCCACCTTCTGCATTTCTTTTTCGATCTTGGCTAGATCATCCGGCGTAAAGGGGGTCTCCACGTCAAAATCGTAATAATAGCCGTTTTCAATGGCGGGGCCGATGGCGAGCTTGGCCGCGGGGTAGAGGTTTTTTACGGCAATTGCCAGCAGGTGCGAGCAGGAATGCCGGTATACCTTGCGGCCTTCCTCGCTTGCAAAGGTCAGCGGGGTTACGGCCTGATCGCCGTGGATGGGGGCGAACATATCGATAAGGGAACCGTCGGCGAGCTTGACGGCATAGTACTGTTTAAAATCTTCCCGGTCCTTTAGGCAATCGCCGGCCGAGCTGCCCTCGGCAACGTCAAACGACTGGCCCAGCATTTCTAATTTCATAGGGGTTTCTCCTCCTGTTGTGTGCTTGTGGTAGGGGTACGGTATTTTATGATTTTGGCGGGTACGCCGCCGACCACCGCGCAGGGCGGTACGTCGCGGGTGACCACCGCGCCTGCGCCAACGACGCAGCCATGCCCGAGGGTGACCCCCGGCATAATGGTAACGCGGCTGCCCAGCCAGCAGTCATCTTCAATAGTGACGGGATTTACCGGGGTCTGGCCCTGTGCGCGCATGGGAATATCGGTACGGTCGTAGCGGTGGGTTGTGGTGTAGATGATGCACTCCGGCCCCATCATTACATCGCGGCCGATCCGGGTGCCTTCGCCTACGGAGGCGTTTACCCCGATGCCGGAATCATCCCCCAGCGTTACGCCCCGGCCGAAGCGCGCATGCCTTTCTACGTTGACATGCTTACCGCACTGCGTAAGCATGCGCCGCGCGCAATAAGCACGCAGCCGTCTTGCGCCAAAGCTGAAGCGCGAATTGGACAGCGGCATGTGTACTGCCAGTGTGTTGTATAGGAGTATGGCCATTGCCCTGCCTGGTTTCATGGTTGTTATGTGTCCCTCCTTTTCGTTTCCGGGGACAGAAAAATCCGCCCCAACGCAATTGCTTTGCGGGGACGGACGAATTGGTTTCGTTCGTGGTTCCACCCTGCTTGGAAACAGGCTTGCGGTTTGCGCCGTGCCGGTTCCCACTCGTTTGGAGGCGCAGTATCGCGCGCCGCACGCATCGTCGGCGGATGGTGTCCGCGCCCGGCTCTGCCCGCCGCTTGCAGCGTTTGCGGCGGTCTCTGAAGCATCGCAAAGGGGCGGCGCGTTCCGCGTCATCCAATGATGTGGGTAGCATAGCACGGCCGGGCAGGGTGTGTCAAGGGGTTTTCCCGGCGGAAAAAATGCCGTAAAAGCCTGCTTTGGCAGGGTTTTGCGAACACGTGAAAATTGACAAAGCGCGCCCGGATGGAGTATAGTAGGGGTACGTTATCAAAGCTATACGTTCAAGCTGCTAAAACGCGGATAAAGAACGAAATTTCAAACGGGTTGCATCCGCTTTACGGGAGGTCGGGGGGATATGACATCGGGTGACGAAGGTCGCGCCATGCCGCCTGCCGGGCCGCAGGAAGAAGGGCAGGCACCACCTGCGCAAAATGAGCAGCCAAACCTGTTCAAGCCTATCTCGCTGGAAAACCGCATAACCGGCAGCCACCGCAGGCAGCACCGGCGCGTACAGGGGCAGCCCATGCCCGGCAGCAGCTACGGATTTTATAATGAGGTGCAGGCCGAAGGACCCGTTTCCGACCAGAGGGTGGAAGACGGGTTTTCGCATCTGCCGCCGCAAGGGGATGCTTTTTCACCATACGCACAAACGCCGGGAAGCACCGGCTTTTATCCGCCGGTTTCCGGTGCGGGGCAGCCGTATGCTACGGGTTCGTTTGCTGCGCCGCAAAGAGAACCGGGGCAAAGCACGGCGCGGTTTGCGCCGGGGGAGAACACCCCGCCTATACGCAGCACGGGTATGCTCCCGCCCGTTTCCCAGCCGGATGGACTATACCCGGTGGACAATCTGTTTTTAATCGGGAACGCCGGGCAGCCCTATACGGCGGACGTATACCCGCCTGTTTCGCGGCCGGAAAACACACACCCAGCGGAGGAATCGTTTTTCACCGGGCATGCCGGGCAGCCCTATGCCGCAGGCAGTATTCCGCCCGCCGTGCCGCAGGGCGCGCCGCACAGGGCGGAGGAAACGTACACGCCGGAGCGCGCGGGGCAGCCGTATGCTACGGGTTCGTTTGCTTTGCCGGAAAGGGAGCCGGGGCATGATACGGCACGCTTCACGCCGGGGGAGAACACCGCGCCGCTGTATGGCACGGGTGTGTATCCGCCTGTTTCACCGCCGGAGGAAACATACCCGGCAGGCAAGCCATTTTTAGCTGAAAGTGCCGCACAGCCTTACAGCGCAGGCGGCGTTTCCCCGTCCGTGCCGCAGAGCGTGCCGCATGAGGCGAAAAAGAGACACCCGCCGGAATACGCGGGGCAGCTGTATGCCACGGGTTCGTTTACCATGCCGGAAAGAGAGCCGGAGCACGGCACGGAGCACTTTGCGCCGCCCGAGAGCGCCGGGCAATACAATACGGACTTATATCCGCCTGTTTCCCAGCCGGAGGAAGCGTATCCGGCGGAGAGTACATTTCCAGTAGAGAGCGCCTTTCCGGCGGAGAGCGTGGAACAGTATACGCAGGGTGCGTATACCGCGCCTGCACAGAAAACACAGCCGGAGGCGGACGATAGTGGCGCGGACGACCCCTGGGTGGCGCTGGGGTGGAAAGTCCCTACGTCCAGGCAGGATGAAACGCCGCCGGGGCGGAGCCTGGCGGATCGGCTGCCTGTGCGGGAGGAAAGCTATTACCCCTTCCCCGATACGCATGTGACCATGGAAGATTCCATCAGCGAAGCCGCGGCAGCGGGGCATCCTGCGCCTGCAGGCCGATCGTACGCCAATTTGGGCGGAGTAACTGCCCCCTTTACGCCCGTCGGGGAAAACGGCATGGGCGGTGTGACCGGGGCGTTTGATGCGCCGCAGACCCAGCCATACCTGACCGCCGCCCCCTTTTATACCGCACAAACGGACCGGCATGCCCCCCAGGATACGCTGCCGTTTTCCGCAAGCCGCCGGTCGGCTCCGTATGATGCCGCACCGCCCGCGCCCCCGATGCCGCCCCTGCCCCCAGAGGAACGGCAGGGTCCGCCGGAAATGCCGCCTAGGGAGGAACAACCACACACGCTGGGGTCGTGGATGCGCTATTCGTGGCGCATGGCGCTATTGATCGCCTGCGCGCTGGCCATTGGGCTGGCGGGCATTGAAGTGGCGAAAATGGTCGGCAGCTTGATGACCAACGAAAAACAGGTTGCCAAGACCCGAGAGGAATATTTTGCGCTGGCGGGCGTCGGCACGGATGCACCCATCAGCGGTGTGGAGTTGCTGCCCGCCGGGCAGACCTACGCGCCGACCGCGACGCCGCAGGTTGCGCGCACCCCTACGCCCGCCCCCCGCATTGACCAGAACGATCCGCTCATCGGCGTGCTGGACGGTGGAAGCACCGCGGATACGCAGGCGGAAACGCCCGCGGTAACCACCGCGGCGCGCAGCAAGCTGACCCAGTACCCGGAAAATCCGCTGCTTAACATACGGGATGCGTTTACTAAGCTGCGCCAGCAAAACGGGGACGTGGTCGGACTGCTGACCATCGACGGCGTGCTGGAAGAGACCATCGTGCAGCGCAACAATACCTATTACCTTACCCACAACGCAAAAGGGATGTACGGCGCGGGCGGCGCGATTTTCGTGGATGAAAGCATAACGCTTAAAAAACCGCCGGAAAACCTGCTGCTGCGCGGACAGGTGACGGTGGAGGGCAAGCTGTTTGCGCCGCTGCTGCAATACGGCCAGTCGGGCACTACGTTTATCGCCCAGCACGGTATTATCCGGTGCGACACGATTTACGAGGAAGCGCTATACGTGGTGTTCGCCGTCATCCATGCCGACAGCAACACAGCATCCGGCGAATACTTTAACTACGGCGGTTATACCACCTTCCAAAACGACAGCCAGATGCTAAACTTTGTGCAAAACGCACGGGCGCACAGTATTTGCAATATCGATGTGGATGTGCAGGCCTCCGACCGGCTGCTTACGCTGGCCTGTATACCCAAGGACGGCGAAACCGCCAGCTGGGTGCTTTTGTGCCGCAAGCTGCGCGGCGGGGAAACCGCGGGCTACATACAAAAACAGTAGCGCCGCCCGTAAAAAGAAAAAGGGATACGCAACTTTGGCGGCGAATTTCAGCGGAGAGGCGGCCAACCACCGCCAATGCCCGCGCGATGCGCGGCTGACAAACAAGGAGGAACAGGATGCAGAATCTTTATCTTCATACCGGCGAAATTCTTTTGCCCGCACCGGGCGTAGACCCGACTGCGTGGGCTTGCGTCGCCTGCGACCAGTTTACCTCGCAGCCGGAATACTGGCAGGAAGCAGCGGCGTTTGTGGGCGAGCGCCCCAGCACGCTTAAGCTGATTGTGCCGGAAGCACAGCTGGATAAGGCGGCTGCGCTGGTGCCGCAGATACACCAGAATATGCAAAACTACCTGGCGCAGGGCGTGCTGACGCCCGGCGTAACCAACGGGTTTATTTTAACCGAGCGCAGCACCGGCAGCGGCGCGCGCGTCGGCTTGGTACTGCTATTGGACCTGGAAGGGTACGATTACCGTGTGGGCACGCACCCGCCTGTGCGCGCGACCGAAGGCACCATACTGGAGCGGATTCCCCCGCGTCTTGCGGTGCGCCGCGGCGGCGCGTTGGAGCTGAGCCATGTGCTGATGCTGATTGACGACCCGATGATGAGCGTGGTGGAACCGCTGTACGACAAGCGCGCCGACCTGCAAAAACTGTACGATTTCCCGCTGATGATGAACGGCGGCCACCTGACCGGCTATGCCGTAACGGACGACAAAGATATACAGGGCGTATACGCTGCGCTGGAAACGTTGAAAAACCGGCTGCCGGGCGATTTGCTCTACGCCGTGGGCGACGGCAACCACAGCCTTGCGACTGCCAAGGCGTACTGGGAGGAAATCAAACCTACGCTTTCTGCCGATGAGCAGGCCAGCCACCCCGCGCGCTTTGCGCTGATCGAGCTGGAAAATATACACGACGATGCGCTGGTGTTTGAGCCGATCCACCGCGTGCTGTATGGCTACGACGGCGATACCCTGCTGGATGAGATGGCTGCCTATGCCGCGCAAAAAGGCTGGTCGCTGGCTGGCGGTGAGGATGAGCAGGGCATGGACGTTGTGTTTGAAGGCAAGGAAGTACGCCTGAGCATTACCGGCACGCCTTATCCGCTTACGGTGGGGACCTTGCAGGCTTTCTTGGACGACTGGATGCCCGCCCACCCCGAAACACGGCTGGACTATGTGCATGGCGAAGCGGCGGTGCGCAAGCTGACGGCTGGGGAAAAGGCCGTCGGTTTCCTACTGCCCGCAATGCCCAAGGATTCGTTGTTCCCAGCAGTGGAACAGCAAGGCTCGCTACCGCGTAAAACCTTCAGCATGGGCGAAGCCCACGAAAAACGCTACTACATGGAGGTACGCAAGCTCGCCCGATAACCCTGTCTTTTTCGTGCGCTCCCGCGGCAGCCATTTGCCGCAGGGGCGCGTTTTGCTCCTCCTTGGATGGAAAATGTATACTTTTTCTGTCAGCGGCAGATAAAACGCACCGGTATACAGCGCATGGAAAGCGGAAAAAATGGGGCAGTAAAGGGATGTTTTTAGGGCGAAGGGAAAAATTGACCGAAAAACGGACAAAAGATACAATAAAAACGCTTGACAACAGACTGCATAGCATTCATAATTACTGCATAAATATTCAAGGAGGCAACCACCATGGCCGTAAAGTCCAACAAAGAGATTAAAAAAGTAGTACTCGCCTATTCCGGCGGGCTGGATACATCCATTATTATTCCGTGGCTTAAGGAGAACTACAACAACTGCGAAGTGATCGCCGTCTCCGGCGACGTGGGGCAAGGCACCGAGCTGGACGGGCTGGAAGAAAAGGCCCTCAAGACCGGCGCGAGCAAGCTGTATGTGGAGGACTTGAAAGAAGAGTTCATTACCGATTACATTTACCCCACCATGCAGGCGGGCGCGGTGTACGAGGATGATTACCTGCTGGGCACCAGCTTTGCGCGGCCCATCATCGCCAAGCGGATTGTGGAAATCGCGCTGGCCGAGGGCGCGGACGCTATTTGCCACGGCTGCACCGGCAAGGGCAACGATCAGGTACGGTTCGAGCTGACCATCAAGGCGTTTGCCCCGGATATGGCGATCATCGCGCCGTGGCGGGAGTGGGACATCAAGAGTCGTGAAGAGGAAATCGCCTATGCCGAGGCGCACGAGATTCCGCTGAAGATTAACCGTGAAACCAACTACAGCAAGGATAAGAACCTGTGGCATCTTTCCCACGAGGGCTTGGATCTGGAAGATCCGGCCAACGAGCCGCAGTACAACAAGCCCGGCTTTTTGGAGATGAGCGTCAGCCCCGAGCAGGCGCCCGACACCCCCACCTATGTAAAGATCGCCTTTGAGAAGGGCGTGCCCGTAGCGGTGGACGGCGAGAAGCTGGCCCCCATTGCGCTGGTGGACAAGCTGAACAAGCTGGGCGGCGCCAACGGCGTAGGCTTGGTGGACTTGGTGGAAAACCGGCTGGTGGGCATGAAGAGCCGCGGTGTGTACGAAACGCCGGGCGGCACCATACTGTACAAGGCGCATCAGGTACTGGAAACGCTGTGCCTGGACCGCGAAACCCAGCACTATAAAGCGGTAATCGCCAACAAGTTTGCGGATTTGGTATACTTCGGCCAGTGGTTCACCCCGCTGCGCGAGGCGCTTTCCGCTTTTGTAACCAGCACGCAGCAGTACGTAACCGGCGAGGTGACGCTGAAACTGTACAAGGGCAACATGATCAACGCGGGCGTAACCAGCCCCTACAGCCTGTACAGCGAAGAGATCGCTACCTTCAGCGAGGATCACGTATACGACCAGAAAGACGCGGAAGGGTTTATTAACCTGTTTGGTCTGCCCATTGCGGTGCAGGCGAAAATGCAAAAGAAGGCGTAAAACCCTTATGATTCCGGCGTTTCCGGGCTGCGGCCGCTCCATGCGTAACACATGGGGCGGCGAGCCGTTTCCAGGAATAGCCGGCCGCACAGCGGCAATACAGTAGAGAAGAAGCCTGCGGCGGCGGCCTGCGCGGCGGAAAAATAGCCTACGGCAATGGGCGCACGGCGGGCATAGCCCGCGGTAAACGAACCGATAAACAAGGATGGGGTAAAATGACGAAGGTATTTATCAACGGCGGCAGCGGCACGACCGGCCTGCGGATTGTGGAGCGGCTGCAAAGCCGTGCGGATATTACGCTGGTTGCCCTGCCTGAAGCGCAGCGCAAGGATACGGATGCGCAGGCCTCACTTGCAGCGCAGGCGGATATTACCTTCCTGTGCCTGCCGGATGATGCCAGCCGCGCGCTGATAGCGAAGCTCGGCGATACGGCGGGAAAGGTGCTGGATACCAGCACGGCCTTTCGTACCGACAAACGCTTTGCCTACGGCTTTGCGGAGCTGTCGGAAAAACATCGTGCCGCCATCCAAACGGCCAACCGTGTAGCGGTGCCCGGCTGCCACGCCAGCGGCGCGATTGCGCTGTTGTATCCGCTGGTAAAGGCGGGCGTGCTATCCGCCGATGCGGCGGTGTGCCTGACCTCGCTTACCGGGTACAGCGGCGGCGGTAAAAAGATGATTGCCGAATACGAGGCACAGGAGCGAAGCACGGCGCTGGACAGCCCGCGCCCCTACGCCGTCGGGCAGACGCACAAGCATCTGCCGGAGATTACCCATGTTTGCGGCCTTACGCAAAAGCCGGTGTTTCAGCCGATTGTGGCGGATTATTACAGCGGTATGCTGGTATCCCTGCCCCTGCACAGCGCCATGCTCAGCGGCGCGCAAACGCCGGAAACGCTGACGGCGCTGTATGAGGCGCATTACGCAAACCAGCCCCTGATGCGCGTGCTTGCGCCCAACGCCGAACCGTTTCTTTCGGCGGGGGCGATGGCGGGGCGCGACAGTATGGAGCTGATGGTAACGGGCAACGACGAGCGGATGATCCTCTGCGCCCGGTTTGACAATCTGGGTAAGGGCGCCAGCGGCGCGGCCATCCAGTGCATGAACCTGATGCTCGGGCTTTCGCCTACGACCGGCTTAAGCCTGTAACCCCGGCGGAAAAAGCCGCCGCGCGTGGCGCGGAGGAGCGAAGTTACCGTAAGCCGGGCAGAATGACCGGGTATTTGCCGGTTGACCGATGAAGGAGTATGATTATGGGAGAGCAATTTCCTTTTATCCCGGGCGGCGTAATTGCCGCAAAAGGGTTTACCGCTGCGGGCGAGCACCTTGGCATCCGTAAAAACCGCTCCAAGCGGGATACGGCGCTGATTGTGAGTGATACGCGCTGTGCGGCGGCCTGCTGCTATACGCAAAATCTGGTGAAGGGCGCGCCGCTGGCCGTAACCAAAGCCAACGTGGCCGATGGGTACGCCCGCGCGATTATCTGCAACAGCGGCAACGCTAACACCTGCAACTGGAACGGTGTGGAAATCGCCGAGGGGATGTGCGCACTGGTGCAGCAGCATACCGGCGTGCCCGCGGGCGACGTGGTGGTCGCCTCCACCGGTGTAATCGGGCAGGAAATGAAGCTGACACCCTTTGAAAACGGGCTGGGCATGCTGGCTGCGGCGCTGCGCCCGGACGGCGGGCACGATGCGGCCGAAGCGATTATGACCACCGATACCGTCGCCAAGGAAGTGGCCGTTTCCTTTACGCTGGACGGGAAAACCTGCCATCTGGGCGGCATCAGCAAAGGCAGCGGCATGATTCACCCCAACATGGCGACCATGCTATGCTTCCTCACCACCGACGCGGCCATTGCCCCGTCGCTATTGCAAACCGCCCTTTCCATCGTGGTGAAGGACACGTTTAATATGCTGTCGGTGGACGGGGACACCTCCACCAACGATATGGTGACCGTGCTTGCAAACGGGCAGGCGGGAAATGCTGAGATTACCGCTGCGGGCGCGGATTACGATACGTTCCGGGCGGCGCTTATGCAGGTATGCGCGCAGCTGTGCCGCGTAATGGCCAAGGACGGCGAAGGCGCGACCAAGCTGCTTACCTGCACCGTAACCGATGCTAAGGACGAGCAAAGCGCCAAGGCGGTTGCTAAAAGCGTGATTTGCTCCAACCTGCTCAAAGCCGCCGTATTCGGCGCGGACGCGAACTGGGGCCGGGTGCTGTGCGCCATCGGTTACAGCGGCGCGGATGTGGACGTAAGCAAGATCGACGTACAGTTTGTCAGCCGTGCAGGCACCATTGCGGTGTGCACGGGCGGCAGCGGCATCCCCTTTGACGAGGCGGTGGCCAAAACCATCCTCAGCGAAGACGAAATAGACGTTGCGGTGCAGCTGAACGCCGGCGATAAAAGCGCCGTGGCGTGGGGCTGCGACCTGACGTACGACTATGTAAAGATCAACGGGGATTACAGAACCTGACGGAGGACAAGCCCTCCTTTGAGAATGGGACTATGTCCCCTCTCCCAACCAAACGTCGGACAAGTCCTCCTTTGGGCATGGGACTATGTCCCCCTCCCAACCTCCCCCTGACTTTATCCGAGTTGGGTAATAACATGTAGCAGCTGATGAGGCTGGGCTGTTGAAAGGAACTGTTATGACGATCAATGAAAGAGCGGAAGTCCTGATACAGGCGCTTCCCTATATTAAAAAGTACAATGGCAAGATCGTGGTGATCAAATACGGCGGCAGCGCCATGCTCAACGCGGAGCTGAAACGCGCCGTAATGGGCGATCTGCTGCTGCTGCAATTGATCGGCGTTCGCGTGGTGCTGGTGCACGGCGGCGGCCCCGAGATTAGCGATATGCTCAAGCGCTTGGGCAAGAAGAGCGAATTTGTGGACGGCCTGCGTGTGACCGATGAGGAAACTGCCGAGGTTGTGCAAATGGTGCTGGCAGGCAAGGTGGGTAAAAGTCTCGTAAGCCTGATCCAGACCGAGGGCGGCAAAGCCATCGGCCTGTGCGGTATGGACGGCCGTATGATCGAAGTGAAAAAGCTGGACGAAGTGCACGGCTTTGTGGGTGAGATTGATAAAATCAACGTTGCGCCCATTTTGGACGTGCTGGAGAAGGGCTACATTCCCGTCATCTCCACCCTTGGCGTAGACGCGGAAGGCCACGCCTACAACATCAACGCCGATACCGCCGCCGCACGCATCGCGGCGGAGCTGAAGGCCGAAAGCTTTATCAGCATGACGGATACGCGCGGTATCCTGCGCGACCCCAAGGACGAAAGCACGCTCATCAGCGTGGTGAAAGCCAGCGAATCGCCGGAACTGACCCGCGAAGGGGTAATCTCCGGCGGGATGATTCCCAAGGTGGAATGCTGCATCGAAGCCATCCGGCGCGGTGTTGGCAAAGTGTTTATACTGGATGGGCGTGTACCCCACGCCATCCTGATTGAATGCCTGACGGACGAAGGCGCGGGCACGATGTTCGTGCAGGGCTAAGCTGCTGCACGGCGGCTGCGTACCCGCAAATAACCGTGCAACCGCGCGGCAGGGAGGAAAGAAAATGAACCACACTACGGAACTGGACGCTAAATATGTCGCCCACACTTACAACCGTTTCCCGGTCACGTTTGTGCGCGGCGAGGGCGCACTGCTGTATGACGATACGGGCAAGCGCTACATCGATATGGGCAGCGGCATCGCGGTAAGCGTGCTGGGCTACGGTAACAAGGCGTGGGAAAACGCCGTGTGCGAGCAGGCGCAAGCACTGTCCCACGTGAGCAACCTCTACTTTACCACCCCGCAGGCGGAGCTGGCGCAAACCCTGTGCGAACGCAGCGGCATGAAGCGCGCGTTTTTCGGCAACTCCGGCGCGGAAGCCAACGAATGCGCCATTAAAACCGCGCGCAAATACAGTGCCGATAAGCACGGCGAGAACGTGCGTCCGGTGATCGTGACCATGCAAAACAGCTTCCACGGCCGCACGCTTGCAACGCTCGCCGCGACCGGGCAGGATGCTTTCCACCACGATTTCGGCCCCTTCCCGGAAGGGTTTGCGTATGTAACACCCGGGGACGTTGCGGAGCTGGAAGCGATGATCAGCAAGCAGCCGGTATGCGCCGTGATGCTAGAGACCGTGCAGGGCGAAGGCGGCGTGGAGCCGCTGAAGGGCGATTACCTGAAAGCCGTGCGCGAGCTGACCGAGAAAAATGATATTTTGCTGATTGTGGACGAGGTGCAAACCGGCAACGGGCGCACCGGGACGTTGTTCAGCTACCAGCGCTACGACTGGATGCCCGACATCGTCACCACCGCCAAGGGATTGGCGGGAGGCCTGCCCATGGGCGTTTGCCTGCTGGGCGAGAAGGTGAAGGACACCCTTACCGCGGGCAGCCATGGCTCCACCTTTGGCGGCAACCCCATCTGCGCGGCGGCGGCGCTGGCTGTGCAAAACCAGCTGACGGACGAGCTGCTGGCCGATGTGAAACGCAAGGGCAAGTACATTGCCGCGGAGCTGAGCGAGCTTGCCAATGTGAAAAGCGTATCCGGCCGCGGGCTGATGCTGGGCATTGAAAGCGATAAAAACCCCAAAGATGTGGTAAACGCGCTGCTTGAGCGCGGCGTGGTATGCCTGACGGCGAAGAACAAACTGCGCCTGCTGCCGCCCCTCACCATTACGTGGGAGGAGCTGGAAGAGGCCGTTGAGATGATTAAGGAGGAACTTGCCAAATGAGCGAACCGATGAAACACCTGTTGAAGCTGGGTGATCTGACCCCCGAGCAGATTATGGGCATCCTGAATCTGGCGGATCAGTTGAAATACGAACGCAAGCACGGCATTGCCCACCCCATTCTGGCGGGCAAAACGCTGGGCATGATTTTCCAAAAATCCTCCACGCGTACGCGCGTATCCTTTGAAACCGGCATGTACCAGCTGGGCGGCAATGCGCTGTTCCTGAGCAGCCGCGATTTGCAGATCGGCCGGGGTGAGCCCGTGCAGGATACCGCCCGGGTGCTTAGCCGCTATCTGGACGGGATTATGATTCGTACCTTCGCCCAGCAAGAGGTGGAGGATCTGGCCAAGTACGGCAGCATCCCCATCATCAACGGGCTAACGGACTACGCGCACCCCTGTCAGGTACTGGCGGATTTGATGACCATCCGCGAGCGCAAGGGCAGCTTTAAAGGCCTGAAGCTCTGCTTTGTGGGCGACGGCAACAACATGGCCAACAGCCTGATCGTCGGCTGCATTAAAGTGGGCATGAGCGTATCCATCGCCTGCCCCAAGGATTATCAGCCCGACGCCGCTATTATGGACTGGGCCAAAGAGAACGGCACCTTTGAGTGCGGCGATGACATCCTCGCCATGGCCAAGGACGCCGATGTGGTATACACCGACGTGTGGGCGAGCATGGGCGAAGAAGGCGAGCTGGAGCAGCGCAAGAAGGCGTTTGCCGCCTATCAGGTGAACGATGCGGTGATGGGTGTTGCCAAAAAGGATGCGATGGTGCAGCACTGCCTGCCCGCGCACCGCGGCGAAGAGATTACCGAAGCCGTTTTGGAAGCGCATGCCGACGAGATTTTCGAGGAAGCCGAAAACCGCTTACATGCGCAAAAGGCTGTGTTAGTTAAACTGATGAAATGATCCGCCGGTTGAAAAAGCACCGTCTGCTTTGTCACCTACGCCCGACAGGCGGGGTTACGTACGTCCGTGTACGCGCCCCCGCCCACCGGGCTTGTTTTTGCGCATCCGGCATCTTTTAAACCGGCGGAAGCGGGAAGACGAAAAAGCGCCGTCTGCTTTGTCACCTACGCCCGGCAAGCGGGGTTACGTACGTGCGTGTACGCGCCCCCGCCTGCCGGGCGTGTTTTCGCGCATCCGGCACCTTTTAAACCGGCGGAAGCGGGAAGACGAAAAAGCACTGTCTGCTTTGTCACATACGCCCGGCAGGCGGGGTTACGTACGTTCGTGTACGCGCCCCCGCCCGCCGGGCGTGTTTTCGCGCATCCGGCATCTTTTAAACCGGCGGAAGCGGGAAGACGAAAAAGCACTGTCTGCTTTGTCACATACGCCCGGTAGGCGGGGTTACGTACGTTCGTGTACGCGCCCCCGCCCGCCGGGCGTGTTTTCGCGCATCCGGCACCTTTTAAACCGGCGGAAGCGGGGAGACGAAAAGGCACCGTCTGCTTGATCGCCTACGCCCGGCAAGCGGGGTTACGTACGTTCGTGTACGCGCCCCCGCCTGCCGGGCGTGTTTTCGCGCAGCCGGCACCTTTTAAACCGGCGGAAGCGGGGAGATGAATAAGCACCGTCTGCTTTGTCACCTACGCCCGGCAGGCGGGGTTACGTACGTGCGTGTACGCGCCCCCGCCTGCCGGGCTTGTTTTCGCGCATCCGGCACCTTTTGAACCGGCGGAAGCGGGAAGACGAAAAAGCACCGTCTGCTTTGTCACCTACGCCCGGCAGGCGGGGTTACGTACGTCTGTGTACGCGCCCCCGCCTGCCGGGCTTGTTTTCGCGCATCCGGCATCTTTTAAACCGGCGGAAGCGGGAAGACGAAAAAGCACTGTCTGCTTTGTCACATACGCCCGGCAGGCGGGGTTACGTACGTGCGTGTACGCGCCCCCGCCCGCCGGGCTTGTTTTCTATATTTTTCTATCGTTTATGGGGTGAAAGAGAACAGCTATGTACCGGTGCGGATGCTTTTTCATGCCGGGAATGGTATTGAATGGACGCATCCGCCGATAGCAAGGGTTGGGCGAATCAATGGTGGAAGCGGGCTTGGAATCAGCTTTCATACGATCGGAAGGGTTCATCCTTGGTCGGCAGATTTTTGGGTTTGATATACAAGCCCATTTCTTTCTTTTCGTGATTGAGCTCAATGTACAGGGAAACCATAATCAATAAAACGATCAATGAAAATGGCAGCGCGACAATGATCAGGATGTTTTGCAGCGCGTTTAAACCGCCGGCCATCAACAAAACAATCGATATGGAAGAGATTAAACTGCCCCAGAGCATTTTAATTTTGTTGTGCGGATTCAAACTGCCGTTTTCGGAGAGCATCCCTAATACGAAGGTGGCAGAATCCGCAGAGGTAATAAAGAAAATGAAAACCAACAGCAGCGCAATGATCGAAAGCACAATCCCCAGCGGATAATGGTTGAAGGTGCCAAACAGCACTTCTTCAATTGAGAGGCTGGCTAAAGCAGCGCCCTGGCTTTGCGCGTTTGTAGATAAAACGCCGAAGGTGGCAAACCACAGGAAGCAAAACAGCGTTGGAATCAATAACACGGTTGTGAGGAATTCGCGTATGGTACGGCCTTTTGAAATGCGCGCGATGAACACGCCCACAAACGGCGACCAGGAAAGCCACCAGGCCCAATAGAACACCGTCCAGTTCTGAATCCACAATTGCTGCTCTGTATGAAAGGCGGCGGTGCGGAAGCTCATTTTAAGAAACTCTTGCAAATAAGCGCCGAAGGTTTCCACAAACGTATTCATAATTAACAAGGACGGGCCTGTGATAATGGCGATAGCCAGCAGCCCAATCGCGAGAACGGCATTGATATTCGATAGTATTTTTACCCCTTTGCCAATGCCGGAGAGTGCGGACATAATAAAGAACAGCGTTGTTATGGAGATAATCAGAATCTGCACATAGATGTTCTTGGGAATCCCGAATAAATAGCGTAAACCACCGTTGATCTGCACGGCGCCAAAACCCAATGTGGTCGCTACGCCGATGACTGTGCTGAAAGTGGTAATGCTGTCGATGATTTTCCCCAGCGGGCCCTCGGTACGCTGACCAAAGATGGGCTTGAGGGTAGCGGAAATCAAGGATCTTTCTTTTTTTCTGAATTTGAAATAGGCCAGCGCTAGTGCGACAACGGCGTAAATTGCCCACGCATGAATACCCCAATGGAAAAAGGAAAATTTAAAAGCGTCCGCAAGCGCCTGCTGACCGCCAACCTGACCCTGCGGAGCGGAGATTGCATAGTGGGATAAAGGTTCTGCCGCGCCCCAAAAAACCAGACCAATACCCATACCTGCCGAAAACAGCATGGCAATCCATGATGGGGTTGAGTATTCGGGTTTGGAATCCGGATCGCCCAACCGGATCTGACTTACCGGGCTGATGATGACAACGAGACAAAAAATGACAATACCCGCCACAAGAAGTAAGTAGTACCAGCCTAAATAATTGCTGATAAAATCACGTATTTTCTCTGTCGTATATTGAAATTCGGTTGAAAAAACGGAACCTAATAAGACAACGAGGCCGACAATACAAATGGATATCCAAAAAACCGGGGTTACATATTGCTTGATCTTCTTCAAACCTATACTTGCTTTCCTTTCTGTTTTTTTGTACGAATATCTTCAATCAAGATAATGCCTAACAATTAACGCTAACACAACATCTTTTTGATGTCAAATCGGCGCCGCCGCATTTTGCTTGCGTTTCAAGCGCGCAAGCGTGTATTGCGTATGCCGTTAAACCTTGCCGGGCACAGCATGGCGGCGGAGAGCACGGGCGGTTTTTACAGCGGTGGCGGCGATATTTCATCCGCCGTTTCGGTCAATTGCGCCGCCTCCGCGCGGCATTGGTACCGGGTAAAGTTGACTTATCGCCCCGGCTGCCGTAGAGTGTTTGCATACAGGGCGTTGAACCTGTGCAAAGGAGCGTAATACCATGGCTGTGATTGAAGTCAAAAACCTAAAAAAGTATTACGGCGGCTCTCGCGGTGTAGAGGACGTTAGTTTTACGGTGGAAGCGGGCGAGATATTCGGATTCATCGGCCCAAACGGTGCGGGTAAGAGCACGACCATCCGCACGCTGCTGGCGCTGATTCATCCCACGGCGGGCAGCGCGACCATCTTCGGTAAGGACTGCGTGCGCTTTGCACCGGAAATCGCCCGGAACGTGGGCTACTTGCCCAGCGAGGTATTCTACTACGATGGTATGCGCGTAAAGGAGCTATTGGAGTACTCCGCCAGCTTCTACCATAAGGATTGCAGCACGCGCATCCGGCAGCTGGCGGATACGCTGGATTTGGATTTGAAAAAGAAGATCGACGATCTTTCCTTTGGCAACCGCAAAAAGGTGGGCATTGTGCAGGCGCTGCTGCACGAGCCCAAGCTGATCGTGCTGGACGAGCCGACCAGCGGGCTGGACCCGCTGATACAGCAGCGTTTCTTCGATCTGCTGCGCGCCGAGAACAAAAAAGGCGCGGCGGTGCTGTTTTCCTCCCATGTGCTCAGCGAAGTGCGCAAGCTCTGCAACCGCGTAGCGATTATCAAGGAAGGCCGCATTATCCAGGTGGATACCATTGGCGCCTTGCAGGATAACGGCTATAAAAAGGTGTCGCTGGAAGGCAAAGCCCCCATCGCGGCGGACGCGATTGCGCTGGAGGGCGTAACCAGCCTGACAGCGCAGGGCAACAACGTCAACTTTATCTACCGCGGCAGCGTGAACAAGTTGCTGGCGGCGCTGTCGGCGTTGAACCTGAGCAACGTGAGCATTGTGGAGCCGGATTTGGAAGAGATCTTCCTGCACTATTACCAGTAAGGGGGTGCGGGCATGAATATGTATCTGCACGAGTTACGCGTGTACCGTAAAAACACACTGCTATGGACCCTTGCCATGTGCGCGGCCACGGCGTTCCTGTTTTGGATGTTTCCGGCCTTTTCGCAGGCTACGGAAGGCATACGGCAGATGATCGCCAATTTCCCCATGGCGCTGCAAATCGCCTTTGGGCTGGATTTGACCGACATTAGCACGGTGACGGGGTATTATTCCTTCATTATCACATTCCTGATGCTGTGCGGCGCGGTGCAGGCGATTACGCTGGGGCTTTCCATGCTTGCACGCGAAACGACGGGCAAGACGGTGGATTTTCTGCTGACCAAGCCGGTGGCGCGCACCCGTGTGCTGGCTGCCAAGCTGCTGGCCGGGGTAACCTGCGTAACATTGACCAGCGCGGCGTACCTTGGCGCGGCTACGGGTATGGCGCATGCGGTGAGTGAAACGGCGTTTACCTACCAGCCGTTTTTGCTCATGTCGCTGGCGTTCTACTTTGTACAGCTTATTTTTCTGGCGCTTGGGTTTTGCATCAGCGCAATCCGGCCCAAAATCCGTTCGGTGCTGCCGGTAGGGTTGAGCACGGTGTTTGGCCTGTTCATCCTCGGCATGGTGGCGGCGGCGCTGGAACGTACGGAACTGTATTACCTAACGCCGTTTAAGTACTTTGATACCGCCCACATCCTGCTCCATTCCGCCTATGAACCTTCCTACGCGCTGACCGGCGCGATTGTGACGGTGGTATGCGTGGTAACGGGGTTTGTGGTGTACACGCGGCGGGACATACACGCATCGTAAGGGGGCGGCGAAATGAACGTTTATCTAAGAGAAATGCGCAAAGGGCTGCGCTCGGTGCTGCTGTGGAGCCTTGGTATCGTATTCTTTCTGGCGGCGTCGTCCGCAAAATACGCGGCCATGGCGGATACGCCCTCGGCCATGGATATTCTGTTTCAACTGCCGCTGGGTTTGCAGGCATTCTTTGGCGTTGGGCAGCTTGATTTTACCACGGCCATCGGGTTTTACGGGATGCTGTACCCGTACATGCTGCTGCTGGTGGCGATACATGCCTCCATGCTGGGCGCAGTGATTGTAGCCAAGGAAGAGCGGGATAAAACATCGGAGTTCTTATACGTAAAACCCGCTACGCGCGGCGGCATACTAACGGCAAAGCTGCTGGCGGCGCTGACGCAGGTGCTGGCGCTGACGGCGCTGAACTGGGCGGGCGCGCTGACCGTAATGGCGGCCTTTGGCGAAAACGCGGGCGTCGCGATCCGTACGCTGATGATCGCCATGCTGCTGATACAGCTGCTGTTTCTGGCGCTGGGCATCGCGGCGGCGGCGGTGTGGCAGCGGCCAAAGGCGGCCACAGGCATTGCCACGGGCGTCATGCTGGGCACGTACTTAATCTCCATCGCTATTGACGTTAACCAGAACATCGGCTGGCTGCGGGGTTTTACGCCGTTTAGCTACTTTGATTACCGCGGGGTTATCAGCAGCGGGGCAGGGCTAAGTGTGCCCTATACCCTGCTGGCGCTGGGACTGACGGCGGGGCTGATGGCGGCAGCGTACATCCGCTTTGCCAAACGGGACGTGATCGTATAAAAACAGCCCTCTTGCAGCGGCGGAAATGCTTGCCTGCAAGGGGGCTGTTTTGTTTTCTCTATACTCGGCCGGGGCAGGATACGCCTTTAGCGTACGCCTGCCCGCCGGGTGCTTTTTTACGTACGGAATTGTCTGGAATGAAGCGGACAATTGTACGTACAATTTAACAAAAATGATATTTTAAAAGGGAAATTTTCCCATATAACAAGAAAAAGATGGAAGAAAAAGTGTACTATTATCATATTTATGCCAATATATTAACAACTTTACGAAATTTTGCAAAAACAAAGGCTGCAGGCGTGGTGCTTGCCGTATAATGATGGTACAATACCACCGAATAAACCGCGGGCGCGCCGGTGGCGGCTGCGGGCGAATGATACGACGCTTACAACAGCAAAGGAGAAACGAAAAATGGCGCATATTACCGTGAATACCCGCCGCTCAAACGGCACGATCAACCGTAACATTTTCGGCCATTTCAGCGAACATCTTGGCCGGTGCATCTATCAGGGAATTTATGTTGGGGAGGATTCTTGCATCCCCAATGTGAACGGCATCCGCACCGATGTAGTGGAGGCGCTGAAGAATATTCAAATTCCTGTACTGCGCTGGCCCGGCGGCTGCTTTGCCGACGAGTACCACTGGCGCGACGGCATCGGCCCCAAGGAAAGCCGCCAGCGCATGGTCAACACGCATTGGGGGAACGTGGTGGAGGATAACTCCTTCGGCACGCACGAATTTATGGATTTGTGCAGCCAGCTGGGGTGCGAACCGTACGTGAACGGCAACCTCGGCAGCGGCACCGTGCGCGAGATGAGCGAATGGGTGGAGTACTTAAACAGCGAAGGCGATTCCTCCGTGGTGCAGCAGCGCTGGGCCAATGGGCACAAGGATGCTTTTGGCGTTACCTATTTTGGCGTAGGCAACGAAAACTGGGGCTGCGGTGGCAACATGCGCCCCGAGTATTACGCCGATGAGTATCGCCGCTACCAGACCTATTGCCGGGACTATGGCGATAACAAGCTGGTTCGCATTGCCTGCGGGCCTTCCGATGCAGATTACCGCTGGACGGAAGTGATGATGAAAAACGACGCGCGTTTTATGAACGCCCTGACCATGCACTATTACACGGTGATCGGCTCGGACTGGCAGCACAAGGGCAGCGCAACCGCGTTTGGCGCGGCGGATTATCACAAAACGCTGCGCAAGGCATTGGCGATTGAGCCGATCATCCGCAAGCATTTACAGATTATGGACCATTATGACCCCGAGCACAAAGTGGGGTTGATTGTGGACGAGTGGGGCACGTGGTTCGATGTGGAGCCGGGCACCAACCCAGGCTTTTTGTACCAGCAAAACACCATGCGCGATGCGATGGTGGCAGCCCTGTCGCTGAATGTGTTTATGTCGCACTGCGACCGGCTGGTGATGGCCAACATCGCCCAGACGGTAAACGTATTGCAGGCTGTGATTTTGACCGAGGGCGAAAAGATGCTGCTGACGCCGACGTACCATGTGTTTGATATGTACAAGGCGCATCAGGATGCAAAAGCGGTCGACCTGTTTTTGGAATGCGGCGAGGCGGATGAGGGCCTGCGGCAGCTGTATGCGAGCGCATCCGTAAAGGACGGCGTGCTGACCCTGACCCTGACCAACACGTCCCTGACGGAAGGACTGGAAACGGAAATCGACCTTGGCGATTTTGCGGCAGTCAGCGTAACTGGGCGGATTTTAACCGGTAACATGGATGCGTACAACGACTTTGACCATCCCGAAACGCTAACCCTGCAGCCCTTTGACGGCGCCAAACTGACCGGCGGCAAGCTGGTTGCTTCCCTGCCCCCCTGCGCCGTTTGCGAACTGACCTGCAAAGCATGATTTGCCGCCGCTGCCTGCTTTGCGACATGGAAAGCGAAAAACCGCTGTATGAGCTGATGCGGGAATGGCTGGCTGCCGTTCCCGCTGGGCAGCGCGCCGCGCCGGAAACCTACCGCGCGCGGCTGGCGGCTTGCCGCGGCTGCGACCGGCTAAACAGCGGCATGTGTGCCCTGTGCGGCTGCTATGTGGAGCTGCGCGCCGCCAAACAGCGGATGACGTGCCCGGATACGCCCGCGCGGTGGGAGTGAGGGGCGGAGGCGGAAAACGCTATGGAATTTATCAATAAAGGCAAACCAATACAGAATCTGTTTTGGTTTGCTTTTTTCTTTCCTCCAATGGAATAGTTTGCACTTGGTTACAATTGATGATCTACATGGACTTGGGATGGGAGGTATACTTAAGCAAGAAATAAATGCTTCCATATTTGATAATTATTTTCGGAATTCTTTGCTCTTCTATCCAAAGAGTCAGAAGGTAAAGGATTTCGTTGAATGCAGAGAAGAGTAACAGACTGTACTATGCTTTTAAATAACTGTATATAAATATTCGAGGGAATTTGCATGAAGATCAACGATGCATTGATGCCATCTCTTGATATACCCCTTGCGCCCTGTGCACAGGTATGCTATACTCTTAAGCGATTACGCACCTTTGTTGACTGCGTACTTGTGCCGCGGCATGCGCCGCGGTGTTTGCGCGGGTTGATACAAGGGGTGGAAAAAACAAGGAGGGAACCTATCCATGGCAGTTATTTCTATGAAACAGTTGTTGGAGGCCGGCGTACACTTCGGCCACCAAACCCGTCGTTGGAACCCCAAAATGGCGCAGTACATCTTTACCGAGCGCAACGGCATCTACATTATCGATTTGCAGAAAACCGTTCGCAAGGCCGACGAAGCGTATGCGTTCGTCCGTGATTTGGCCATGCAGGGCAAGAGCTTGCTCTTCGTAGGCACCAAAAAGCAGGCGCAGGAAAGCATCTCCGTTGAGGCGCAGCGCTGCAACATGTACTTTGTAAACAACCGTTGGCTCGGCGGTATGCTGACCAACTTCCGTACGATCCGCACCCGTGTGGACCGCCTCAACCAGATCGATAAAATGGAGCAGACCGGCCAGATGGCGGCGCTGCCCAAGAAGGAAGCCATTAAGCTCAACCACGAGCGTGAAAAGCTGGAAGCCAACCTGGGCGGCATTCGCGAGATGAGAAAGCTGCCGGGCGCGCTGTTTGTGGTAGACCCGCGTAAAGAGCACATCGCCGTGAGCGAAGCCAAAACGCTGGGCATTCCGATTGTGGCGATCGTGGATACCAACTGCGACCCCGATGAAATCGACTACGTTATCCCCGGCAATGACGACGCGATTCGCGCCGTGAAGCTGATTGCGGGCAAGATGGCCGACGCTATACTGGAAGGCCGTCAGGGCCAGCAGGATGCGGCTGCCGAAGCGGAAGACGCGATGGACGCAGAAGCCGCCAAAGCGCAGGAAAAGGCGTAAGGTAAAAAAGGCTGGCGGCTGTATGCAGCTGCACCGGCCAAAGCGATAGGGCGGCGGCGCGAGCGTTTCGCGCCAGCCGCCGCCCGCCGATGTGAGATATAAGGAGAGGAAAATTCCATGGCGAACATCACTTCTCAAATGGTCAAGGAACTGCGTGAGACCACGCAGGCCGGCATGATGGACTGTAAAAAAGCGCTGATCGAAGCCGAAGGCGAGATGGAAAAAGCCATCGAATGGCTTCGTGAAAAGGGCCTCGCCGCTGCCGCCAAAAAAGCCAGCCGTATTGCGGCCGAAGGTATGGTAGCCGGCTATGTAACCGATGATGTAAAAACCGGTGTGATTGTAGAAATTAACTGCGAAACGGACTTCGTAGCCAACACCGATAATTTTAAAAACTTCTGTGCCAAGATTGCCAAGCACATCGCTATGGCCAATCCCGCCGATGTGGATGCGATGATGAGCCAGAAATTTGTGGACGACGACACCAAAACCATCACCGATATGGTTAGCGATGCGACCGTCGCCATCGGCGAGAAGATTAGCATTCGCCGTTTTGCCCGCTACGAAGCCAAAGCCGGTGTGGTAGAAACCTACATCCACATGGGCGGCAAGATTGGCGTGCTGCTGGAAGTTGCCAACGACAAGCCCGAAACCTTCGGCGATGAAGCCTTTAAGACCTACTACCACGACCTGACGCTGCAGATTGCCGCCGCGCATCCCGCTTACGTAATCGTAAGCGAAGTGCCCACCGACAAGCTGGACAAGGAGAAGGAGATTCTCCGTGCGCAGGCGCTGAACGAAGGCAAGCCCGAAAAGATCGTGGACAAGATGGTCGAGGGCCGTATATCCAAGTACTACAAAGAGGTTTGCCTGGTAGAGCAGCCCTTTGTTAAAGACCCCGACAAGAGCATTCAGCAGTACACCGATGAAGTAGCCAAGAGCCTGGGCGCCACGATTGCGCCGGTGCAGTTTGCGCGCTTCGAGCGTGGCGAGGGCATTGAAAAGCGGCAGGATAACCTGGCCGACGAAATCGCCCAGATGCAAAAACAGTAAGCGAAGCTGAGCCTAGCAAAGCTTTTAGCGATAAGCGCCGCTTTCCCGAAAGGGAAAGCGGCGCTTTTATGTGTGGAAAACCCGCAGGAATCAAGCGGCGTCCACCGTATTGCCGGGCGTGGTGCGGTAGCGACGGGCGGGCAATTGCGCCAAGATGATGCCGCAGAGCATCAGCCCACAGCCGAGCAGCTCGCGCGGGGAGAGCAGCTCGCCCAGAATGACCCATTGCGCCAGCACCGCGAACACGCTTTCCAGACACATCAGCAGCGAGGCGATGGTGGGGTCGGTATCCCGCTGGGCGATCATTTGCAGGGTGTAGCCCATGCCGCCGCTTAGCACGCCTGCGTACAAAAGCGGTATCCAGCTGCGGGTGAGCGAGGTGAAGGTGGGGTGCTCGGTAAAGAGCATGACAATGGCGCACAGTGCCGAGGCTACGAAGAACTGCAGGCAGCTCATACGCACGCAGTCGGTCTTGGGGGAGAAGTGATCGATCAGCAGAATGTGGGCGGTAAAGGCGATGGCGCAAAAAAACAGTTCCACATCGCCGATGCTGACGGTGAAGGCCTCGGTAACGCACAGTAAAAACAGGCCGACCAGAGAAAGCAGCACCGCAAACCACACATTGCGGCGGATGGGGCGCTTGAAAAACATGCCGCTCAGCGGTACCAACACAATATACAGCGCCGTAACAAAACCCGCCTTGCCCGCGGAAGTATCCCGGATGCCCAGCTGCTGGATTCCGGAACCAAGGAACAGTGCCGTGCCGCAGCACAGGCCGCCGATGAGCAGCGTGCGGCGCTGGGCGGGGCTCATTTTGCGAAAGGTGAGGCCGCCGGGCGCATCGCAGCAGGTCGCTACCGTGCCCTCGCCGCAGGCGGCATCGCTGGCTTTGGGAGCGCGTTTTTGCTCCAGCTTGTCCAGCAGGCGGATGGCGGGCAGCAGCGCCAGCGCGGCGATCAGCATACGGGCGGCGTTGAAGGCAAAGGGCTCCATGGTATCCATGGCTACATCCTGCGCAACAAAGGCCACACCCCAGACGGCGGCGGTTAGCAACAGCAGCAGGTTGGCGCGAAGTGTTTTGCTCATACAAGTCCTCTCATGAAAAAACGGGTGACAGCCGGATAGCGGCCAGTACCCAAATCAAAGGCGCACATCCATGCGCCGCGGATGAAGGGTTGTTTGCCTGTAAAAGGAGCCCCCGACGGTTTATCCGCCGGGGATGATAAGGTTGCTAAAAATAGCAGGTGGGTAAAGCATGGCGCGCAGGGCATGCCCGGCGTGCCTTAAAACTGATGGGTTAGCCGTTTGCCAGCGTGCCGCCTTCATCCAGCGTTTTTATCTGGTCGACGCGGCGCGCGTGGCGTTCGCCGTTAAACGCGGTGGTGAGCCATGTGCGCACGATCATCTTGGCAAGCTCGCTGCCTACAACGCGCGCGCCGATGGCAAGCATGTTGGCATCGTTATGCTCGCGGCTCATTTTGGCGGAATAGCAATCCGAGCAGATAACGCAGCGGACGCCCTTGACCTTGTTGGCTGCAATGCCAATGCCAATACCGGTTCCGCACATTACGATGCCTTTGTCGCACTCGCCGGAGGCAACGGCGCGTGCGGCTTTTTCGCCATATACGGGATAATCCACACTATCGTGGGTGAAGGTGCCAAAATCCTGATAGGGCAAGCCCAGCTCTTCTAATACGGCGATAACATGGGGCTTTAGATCGATGCCCGCGTGGTCGCAGCCGATCGCGATCATGAGAAAACGCTTCCTTTCGCTGAAAGCCAGGCTGAAAACCGGCTTTTCCGTTGATTTGCAACCCATTATACCATGACCCGTGCCGGGGAACAATGCCGGTTGCCCTTTGCAGCGGGTTTCCAGCAAGGTTTTCCCGTTTGGGGGTGCGGACGCAAACGGACGCTGACCGGGGGTATACTGGCAACGTGGAAATGCGGGCGAAGCAAAACCGCTCGCGCAGCGTTTGGGTGGGAACCCATGGCGCGCATGTGCTGATGGGAAGGGCGAAGCATCCTTTCACCCCGCAGGGTTCCCCGGCTGCCGGGCAAACCGCTTTCCACCGGCGGCAGGGCATGGTACCACCCCTTCCGTGCCCGCCGCTGTGCGCCGCGCGCCATGGCGCAACTGCTTTATACGAGGTGAAGGAATGTGTGGCTACGGACTGGTTGAAAATGCAGATGGAATATCTGCAAACGCCGGTGAGTCTGGCGGCGTTGGCGGCGCGGTATGGGCTGCCAGCCGCGCAGGTGCAGCGCCGTGCACGGCAGGAAAACTGGGCGAAGCTGAAAAAGGCGCTCCGCCTGATGGAAAAACAGCTGGATGGCGTGGCGGAGGCAAAGCTGCCTGCTGCGGGCAAGAGCGCCGGAAACGATGCGCATTTACCGGACACAGGGAAAAACAGGCAAGGTAAATCACCGGCGGATGCCACCGGGGAAACCGGGCGGCGTGTACAGGCGGTTCCCATGGCTAAAAATGCATCGGAGCGGGGCGCACAGCTGACGGCCATCGGCGACCGGTTGACGGCGCTGCTGGCACAGGCGACCAGCGAACTGGATAAACAGGTGCTTTTACACAAGCGACGCACGCGGGAGATGACCTACGAGGACCCGCAGGGCAAGGGCAAGCCGATTGAGGAAACCGTGGAAGAGCGCGTACAGCTGGAAGTGGTGGATGCGCCCGTGAACAGCATGGGGCTAAAGCACTTGAGCGACGCGCTGAAAATACTGCGGGAGGTAACCCGCGCCGACAGCGGCAGCGGCGAAAGCGTGCGGCTGGTGGCGCAACTGATGCAAAAGCTGGATGACGAATCGGGCTTTGCGCGGGAGGGAAACGCAGAGCAGGCGGCAAAATCCGGTGAAGCGGCTGCGGACGCTATGGCGGCGGAAGCCGCTGACAGCGCAGCCACCGGGGAAACGGAAGAAGCGGAATTCGCCGCGTGGGAAGAAGGCGAGTCTCCGCCTTGCTAAGCGAAAAGCAGCGCCAGTACCGCCGCTGCGCGATACGCCCATGGAACATCAAAACCGGGGCGACGCGCAGCGGCAAAACCTATGGAGATTATTTTTTACTGCCCAAGCGCCTGCTGGACGGGCGCGAAAAGCCGGGGCTGAACGTGCTGCTGGGCAGCACGAAAGGCACGCTGCAGCGCAACCTGATTCTGCCGATGCAGGCGATTTACGGCTGCGAGCTGGTCAGCGACATCCACAGCGACAACACCGCCGTGCTCTTTGGGCAGCGGTGTTTTTGCCTGGGGGCGGACAGCATACGGCAGGTGAACCGCCTGCGCGGTGCGAGTATTAAATACGGCTACGGCGACGAGGTAACCACGTGGAACCGCGAAGTGTTTGAAATGCTTAAAAGCAGGTTGGATAAGGAATACAGCCTGTTTGACGGCACTTGCAACCCGGAAGGGCCGACCCACTGGTTCAAGCGGTTTCTGGATCGGGGCGGCGATATGCTCTACCAGCAGGCGTACACCATCGACGATAATCCTTTCAACCCGCCTGCGGTGGTGGCGCGCATGAAGCAGGATTATGCGGGTACGGTGTATTACGACCGGTACATTCGCGGCCTGTGGGTGGCGGCGGAGGGCGCGGTGTACCGCGCGTTTGCCGATCAACCCACCCGGTTCATACGCACTGACAGCGAGGCGGCTGCAACGCCGCTGGCAACGGCGACTATCGGCGTGGATTTTGGGGGCAACGGCAGCGGACACGCGTTTTGCTGCTGCGGCTTTACCAAGGGCTTTCGCGGCATCATCACGCTGGCGGAGTGGTACCACAAGGGCGAAATCACCCCGGATCGGCTGGAAAGCGCTTTTGTGGACTTTGCGCGCGCGTGCCGCACGCGTTTTCAGGCGCGGGTGGCGTATTGCGACAGCGCTGAAACCACCTTGATCCTCGGCCTGCGCGCCGCCTGCATGCGCGAGCGTGTCGGGGTGGAGGTGCGCAAAGCACGGAAAAGCCCCGTGAACGGGCGCATCCGCTTTCTGTGCCGGATGATGGCGGGCGGGCGGTACCATATAGCGCAAAGCTGCCAGCATACCCGGCAGGCGCTGGCCGAGGCGTTGTGGGACGCACGCCACACCACCGAGGATGTGCGGCTGGATAACGGTACGACCAACATCGACAGTCTGGATGCGCTGGAATACGCCTTTGAACCGTTCATGGAGGATATGACAGCCATCAGAGAGCGGCTATAAGCAGGGTTTACAGCGAATGAGGACAAACCGGAGGCGACTATGGAAAACGCAACGATATTGGAATACTTGGATAAACTAGGGTACCGCACTCCCGCGGACGATTTCGGCATCCATATCCGGCGGTATCTGGGCTGGTATCGCGGCTATGTGCCGGATTTTCACGATTACACCATGCGCGTGGGCACAACGCGGCGTACGCAGACGCGCTACCATCTGGGCATGGCGAAAACCATCTGCGAGGATCTGGCGACACTGCTGCTGAACGAAAAGGTGCAGCTGAACGCGGCGGGTTTTCCCGCGCTTGCGCACATATTGGAGCAAAACGCGTTTATGGAGCGCGCCAACCGCTTGGTGGAATGGACCATGGCGCTGGGTACGGGCGCGCTGGTGGAATACCTGGACGGGCAGGGACGCCCGACGATTGATTACATTCGCGGCGACCGAATTTTTCCGTTGAAGTGGGACGGCGACCACATTACCGAATGCGCCTTTGGCAGCCGCCGGGTAATGGGACAAGGGAAAAACGCGCGAGAAGGGTACTATGTGCAAATCCACGCTCACGGCCCGGATGGGTACACGATTCGCAACGCGTGGCTGAACGAGCAGGGCGAGGCGTTGCCTGCCCCGGAAGGCGTGCAAACGCAGAGCCGCCCTTCGCCTGTGCCGCTGTTTCAAATTCTCAGGCCGAACATCGTTAACGCCGTCGCGCCGGATTCGCCCATGGGCATGAGTGTGTTCGGTATGGCCATTGACCAGCTCAAGGCCGCCGATTTGGTGTTTGACAGCTATGTGAACGAGTTTATCCTGGGTAAAAAGCGCGTGAT
This sequence comes from Candidatus Limiplasma sp., assembly GCA_963675655.1. Taxonomy (GTDB): domain Bacteria; phylum Bacillota; class Clostridia; order Christensenellales; family Aristaeellaceae; genus CAXXOK01. The sequence continues at coordinate 1,133,664 of OY776489.1, read as the reverse complement.
GGTACCCCAGTCGCTCGCCAGCATCGAAATGCAGCAGGACGGTTCGCTCCAGCCGATTTTCGACCCCAGCGACGTGCTGATTTACGTGTACCAGCAAAGTCAGGATGGTACGGACGACCTGAAGCCGCTGGATATGACCCTGCGCGCCGCCGAGCACGAGGCGGGCTTGCAGCGGATGATCGATCTGCTGTCCAAAAAGTGTGGCTTGGGAACCGGGCGCTACCGCTTTGACGGGACGGTTGCGAAAACGGCGACCGAGGTGATTAGCGAACAGAGCGATTTGTACCAAAGCCTGAAACGCAACGAAAAACCCATCAAGCGCGCGCTGTGCGGCATGGTGGACGCTTTAAGCTGGCTTTCGGGCGGCGCTGCGCACGTGGAAACAAGTGTAGTGTTTGACGATTCCGTAATCGAGGATGCAAACGCTACGGTGGAGCGCACGCTAAAGCTGGTTAACGGCGGCCTGAAAAGCCGTAAACGCGCCATTATGGAGCTGTCGCACTGCTCCGAAGCCGAGGCGGAAAAGCAGCTGCGGGAGATACTGGCCGAGCAGCGCGGCGAAAGCGGCGCGCCGCCGGAGGAACCCGAAGCGTACCCGGAAGGGGAAAATCCGCCGGAAGAAGCCTTTATCGGCGATTGACAGGCTGGAAAATGCGCCAAACCATCAGGTGCGGCGTTTTTTCATACCCCGGTGACCTGATTAGGGAAAACCGGGGAAACGGGCGACGGCCCGGCGTGCCCTGCGGTGCGCAAAACGGAACATGCCGACGGGCAGAAAACGGAACGGCGGGGGCGGCAAGGATGCCGCCCCTTTGCTGTGGACAAGGAGGGTGACCCCATGCCAAATTTACCGGAAGAATACCGCGGCGAAGCGGATGCACCAACCCAAGACCCCATGCAATTCGCCCCCGAAACCCAGCCCCCGATGGATACAGGAGAAAGAACAGCCGATGAAAAGGCAGCCAGCAGCCTGACGGAAACGCTGCTGAAAGCCGTGCAGGATCGTACCCGCCGCGCCGAAAGCAGTGTGCTGCGCTCCATGGCCGAGCAAAACGGTATGCCGGAAACCGAACTGGCCGCCCTGCTGCAAAAGGCCCGCGAGGCCGAACCCGATACCTTGCCCCCGGGTTTGCAGGCCAAGCTGGAAGCGGCGCGGCAAAGCGCCGACCGCCGGTTGCTGATCGCCGAGGTAAAAACCGTCGGCGCGGAAATGGGGCTGGTGGATACGGAAGTTGCTCTGCAGCTGTTGGATTCCAGCGCGATGACCATTGGGGAGGATGGCGCGGTCAGCGGCGTAAAAGAGGCGCTTATGGCGCTGAAAGCGCGCAAAGCCTATCTGTTTGCCCCGGCGCAAAATGCCTGGGCGCAGCGGGTATCCGGCAGCGGCACACAGCCGATGAGCGGCGTGGAGGAAGCCTTTTATCGCAAAAATCCTACTCTTCGCAAGTAAAGTAACAGGAGGAAAACAATTATGGCACAAGATTTGCAGGATCGTTACAGCGATCTGGTGCTCGCCAAACTGCGCGGCGAGCTGGTACTCAAGGACGGCGTGATTTTCAATAACGATTACGATGGCGATCCCGCCGCGGGCGCAGTGCAGATACCCACCCGCGACGATGAGGTAGCCGCCAGCGATTACGACCGTGCGACCGGCCTTGCGCCCACCACGGGCAATACCGCTTACACCACCTTGCCGATTAACAAGGATAAGGCGGTCAACGAGATTATCGACGGCTACGAAGCCGCCGCCGTGCCCGACCATCTGGTGGCTGAACGGCTGGACAGCGCCGGGTATTCCTTAAGCCGCGCCATGGATACCGACGGCGCGACCGAACTGCTGGGCGCCGGCAGCGTGGTAAGCGTAAGCCTGATGGACAAGGACAACGTATACGGCGTGCTGGTGGATCAGCGTACGCAGATGAGCCGGGACAACATTCCCGCTATGGGCCGCTATGCCCTGTGCACGCCGGAGGTGATTGCTGCCGTGGTGCGCAGCCCCGAGTTTACGCAGGCCAGCAGCCTGGGCGACGAGGTGAAGCAGTCCGGCGCCATTGGCCGTATCGCGGGCTTTAACATCATCGAGTTTAACGACAATACCGCCAACCTCGCCATGATCTGCGGGCATCCGCGTTTTGCCACCCGCGTAAAGGCGTGGCAGTCGCCGGTGCGTTTGCAAAGTCTGGACGGCAGCGGCCAGTACATTGGCGCAAGCGCGGTGCAGGGCCGTATGGTGTACGCCCACAAGGTGCTGCGGCAAAAAGGCGTGCGCTGCGTATACGCCCCGGATGTCGTATTGCTGACCGCCGCGGCAGGCGCAAGCGCAGGCACGACGGTGTTGACCGTAAGCGATGCAAGCGGAGCGGCCAGCTATGCGTACACCCTTAACCCCGGCACGCGCGCGGTATGCGGCGCAGTTTACGCCGGTACGGCGCTGGAAAGCGGCGTGACCGAAGTGGATGTTGCCGCCGGAGACGTGGTGGAAGTGGTTGGCCTGCTAGACGGCAAAGTGGTATCGGCGGGCTACCTGACGCTGACGGCGGCGGGCATTAAGGCGTAATATGGCGGCGCTGACAAGTGAAGCCTATGCCGAAATTACAGGCGAAACCGCGCCGGAGGATTTTGCGGTTTGTCTGGATATGGCGCAGGGGATGCTGGATGCGCGCACCCTTTGCTTTTATGCAAACCGGGACCCGGCTACCCTGCCGGGGCAAATCCAGCGGGCGCTGACGCTGTATCTGGCCTACCAGACGCAGGCGGTCAGCCTTGCGGGCGGAATCATCGAAGCCCCGCTGACCAGCGGAAGCCTTGGAAAATTCAGCTTTACCACCGGCGTTGGCAACAGCGCGCACTGCCCCGCGGCAGCGGCGCTGCTGCCGCTGTTGGTAAGCTACGCGCGCTGCGAATAGCATCAATTTCCTCCGCATGGGCGGAGAGAAGCGGACGTCATCGTTTAAGCGATGCGGCTGACCCGGTACGGCAAACCCCACGGGCACGCCTGCCGGGTCGGCCACCTTAGCAAAACAGTACCCTATCGCGCAAAGGAGGAAACCCCCGATGCGACCCATTCCCCACGCGCTGCTGCCCCACAGCGCAGCGCTTTACACGGCGGAAACGGATGCCGAAGGTATGCGCACCCTGACCCTTACTGCGCAGCTCAGCCGCGTACGTATAGAACCGGAAAGTGCCCAAACCCTGACGGCGGATGAAACCCAGAGCAGCCAAAACGCGCTGCTGATTTATGATATGCGCAGCAGTTTGCCGAAGAATACGGCGTTTGCCGTGGGGCAGTACATACAGGCGCAGGAAGCCATGTACCGCGTGGAAGCGGTGAAAGCGTATCACGATGGCAGGAGGCTGCATCATGTGGAGCTGGAACTGCGCGGCTAATGGCGGTACCAAACGGAGGAAACCATGTTAAAAACAACCGTGACCCTTACGGTAAATCCGAACGGTGTGTGCGCAAAGCAGCCGGATACCCTGCGCAAGGCGCTTGCAAAGGTAAGCCGGACTGTGCTTGCGGATTGCAACCGCTATGCCCGCGACAATACAGGCGCGCTGATTGCAAGCTCCTATGCCGCAAGCGATGTACAGGCGGGAAGGCTGGTATGGAATACGCCCTATGCGCGCCGTGTGTACTATACCGGCACGCCTAAACACGGCCGGAATCCCGGCGCGAGCCTGCGCTGGTGCCAGAAGGCGAAAGCCCTGCATGTGCAAACATGGACGCGCCTTGCGGCGGAGCTAATGGGCGGTGAAAGCAAATGAGCATACAGGTGCAGGTACTTATCGCGCTGCGGGGGGTGATAGACGCGCTGGCTCCGTTTGCAGCGGTTACCATGGGCGCGCTGCCCGCACAAAACGGGTTGAGCCTGACGGCGGCAGCGGGGCAGACGGCGCAGGAGACACTGGCGGGCGGCGCAACCGTTACGCTGGATGTGACGCTGAACAGCAAGCACGAAAGCCGCCAAATGGCGCTGGATACCCTATGCCGGATTCATGAGGCGCTGGGGAAAGCAAGCGCACTGCCCTACGGTGAAGGCTGGCAGATGATTGCGGTAAACACCGCCAGCGCGCCGGGCTATGTGGCAAGGGACGATACGCACTGGCTGTACGGCAGCGCCCTTGCGGTGCGCTATGTGATGGAGTAAGGCGAGCTGTGCGGGCCTATCGCGCCCGCCCCGGCAACAACAGCGGCGTGAATCCGCCGCGATAAGGAGGAACGACCCGTGAAAATTACCCGGAACCTGATCCGCGAATACTACGGCATTCCAGCGGATAGCGACGTTGCGTATTACTACGTCAACGCTGGTTTTATGAAATGCATTGAGGACAATAACCCCAAGGTGGATAAAACCGCCTTTATCGGCGATACCAACAGCACCTGCACCGTGACCGGCTATGAAAATGGCTGGGCATACGAGGCACAGTATGTGCAAGGCGACCCCGTGGTGGACGATCTGGCGGCGATTGCCCGGGAACAGAAAACCGGGGCGGAAAGCCAGCGCGAGCTGATCAGCGTGGATATGGCAACGCCTGTGGAAGGGCAAAGCGGTGTGTACAAAGCACGTAAAGCTGTGATTGCCGTAGAGGCGACACCGCCCGCCGGAGACCCCAAGAGCATCGTAACGCTGAGCGGCACCTTCCACCAGAGCGGGGATTTGACGCAGGGCACCTTTGATACGGCCAGTAAAACCTTTACCGCTGCGTAAGCGGCAATCTCCCTGCTCCGTGGTGCGGCGGGTGGCGTATATTTACGGCTGGGCCGCAGCGACGAAGCTGCTCTGCGCCGCGCCGCCGCAGGGCGGGGAAGGAACACAGAGGGAAAAAGCATGAGGACACTGCAACTGCGGGTGGAAACCCCGGAAATTTGCATTAACGGGCATATATTTGCGCTGCTGCTGACCGATCTGGAATTGTACAGCCGGGCGCAAGCCCTGCTGGAACGCCTAACGCAGCTGGATAAGCAGCCCCGCACGGCCGAGGAGCTACTAGCTGCTACGGGCGACGTAGCGGCGCTGCTGGAGGCGGCGCTGGGCGCAGGCGCGATGGGCATAATTGGCGGGGGAAACCCCGTAAACCTGCCGCTGGCGATCCAGTGGCTGGGGGCGTTGGCGCAGGAGGCGGCGCAGCACTATACGGACATAGCGCTGAATGATGAGGATGACTAACCCGCCGGGTGCTTTGGCGGCCGTAGGCATGCGGGAATACCACTTTTCGCTGTCGCGCCCGGTGGCACTTTGCCTGCCCGATGCGCTGCAAAGCGCGGCGGATGGGAAAGTTTACGTGATCGACCCGGATTTTCACACGGTGCTGGCGTGCCTGCGCAAGCTGACAAACCCGGATGGCGAGCAGCCGGCGAAATGGCTGTATCTGGCGCATCGCTTTTACAAAGGGAAGCCCCCACCGGATGCCGACCGCCTGTTTGCTGCCTTTGTGGAAGGTTGTGTATATGCGCAGGCGAGAACGGAAGATACGGTAGCTGTGGGTAAAACCACGTATGGAAAGTCTGCCGGGATGGAGAAAGAAGCCGGAAAGCCGGACACCGCCGGAGAATACGAAACGGTTGAAGCTTCTGGAGGCAGCGGTACGCCACTAATGGATTTTGAGCAGGATGCGGGCGCGCTGTACGCTTCGTTTTTACAGCAGTATGGAATCGACCTGCTTACGCAAAAGCTGCACTGGTTCGTATTTCGGGAGCTGATAGCCGGGCTTGGCGAGGATACGGCTTTTGGCGCGCGCGTGCGCCTGCGGGCAATGGATGAAACCCGCCTGCCGCCGGAGGAACGAGCGCATTTGCGCCGCCTGAAGGAAAAAGTGGCGATTGTGCCGCGAATCGGGAAAGCCGAAAAGGCGCTGCTGGCGGAGTTGGATGCCCGGCTTGCGGCGGGGGAAAACCCGGATGACGTGTTGCGGCGGCTGGCGCAGCTGGAAAACGCATAGGTGCTTTTAGAATACGGAAAACCGGTAAAGAATAACATGCAATAGCAGGAGGGCAACCATGGCGCAAAACGACGGACAGGTGGTATTTACCGTAACGCTGGATGATTCGGCGTTTCAAACAGACATGGCGCGATTGCAAAGCGCTATTGCGGGACTGGGGCAGGGGCTGACGGACACGCTTACGGTAAACACCTCGCAGTTGAACGCGGCGCTTTTGACCGGGCGGCTTTGGGCGGCCAATGTGGCCGGAGGTATGCGCAGCAGCGGCGTGGTGCAAAACGCGGCCAGAAGCGTGGTAAGCGGTGCGGCCGCCGCGGCGCGCGCAGCGGCGCAGTCTGGCGGAATCAGCGTAGGCGGTAATCTGGTAAACGGTATGGCAGCGGGTGTGTACGCCCAAAGCGGCGCGCTGTCTGTGGCGGTGAAAAGCGTGGTGCTAAGCGCGCTTACGGCGGCGAAAAAAGCGGCCGGCATCGCAAGCCCCTCCAAACTCTTTCGCGACGAGGTGGGGCGCTACCTGGCGCTGGGTATCGGCAGCGGCTTTACCGGCGCCATGCAAAGCGCCGTTCTGCCCGCCATGAGCAGCAGCGTGCGGCAAAGCGCCGCCGCCGGGAGAAAGGTGCTGGATGCCTCGCTTGCGGCGGGTGTAACGCAAACGCTGGGAACCCGGCTTGCACTGCCCAGCACCACGCGGATCAGCACAGCTGTATTACCGATGGCTACACTGCCCACGGCGGCAGCAACGACAGCGAGTAAGGATACGGGGGCGGTTACCGTGACGCAGAACATTACCTTTGCATCCGCCATGCAAGCTCCCGATGAGGTGGCCCGCGCTATCCGCAGGCAGGCAACCTACGGCCTCGCCGCGGCCCGGAGCTGAAAGGAGAGGTTCTGATGAGCAATACCATCACCCTGAAATGGCAACGCGGCGATGGCCGTGCCTTTACGGCGGACGGTACAACGTTCGGGCTGGTCGCCATCGAGGGGTTGGATCAACCCAATGTGGAGGTGTACACACAAAAAGCGGCGGTGGGCGACGGCGACCTGATTACGGGTAAGCGCGTCGGCAGTCGAGTGCTTACCTGCACGCTAAAGGCCAAACAGGCAGCGCTGGGCAGTGTTTTGCGCCGCGCGGCAGCGTCGTTTTTCCGGGCGCAGCAGACCTATGGCATCTATGTTACGCGGGGCGGGGAAACACGCTATGCCGCCGATTGCGAGCTGGAAAGCATGGAAATGCCGACCGAAAGCACCCTGACACCGCTTACGGTAAAGCTGTCGTTTCTACTGCCGGAAGGGTATTTTTTAAGCGCCGACAGCTTTGCCAAAAACATTGCTGGCGTGGAAGAACGCTGCGGTTACCCGTACATTTCCCATGAGGACTACGGCCGTATTTACGGCGTGTATTCGTATGCCGAAACCGTGTATCTGGATAACGATGGCGACGCGGAAGCCTATTGCCGGGCGGTATTCATTGCCAAAGGGGATGTAACCAATCCCAAGTTGATCGCCGGGGACGGATATGTGCGCATTATCGGGACGCTATCAAGCGGCGATGTGCTGGAGATTGACGGGCGCACCAAGAGTGTGACGCTGAACAGCGTGAATATCGCCACCCAGATCGACCGTGCCAGTAACTTTGACGGCATCGTGTTTGCCCTTGGCACCAACAGCGTTGGGTTCGCTGCCGATGTAGGCAGCAACATGCTGGATGTGTACGTGTACTACAACAAACGGTATATGAGTGCGTAGGGAATGCGGAATTTGGAATGAGGAGTGAGAAAATTTACGCATGTGGAGGGAAAGGCAGAACAAGTGGAAAGCGTGTTTTTGCGAATTGAGGCGAAAAGACGGGCTATGCGTAGGACGCTGCTTGTGCAAGCAAGGGAAAGGAGCTGGCGTGGGTGGAACTGATCGGGCTGGATAAAAACTTTGCCACCGTAAAGGTGCTGCGCTGCATCAATATCCAGTGGAACCGCCGGTATTACGAGCCGGGGGATTACCAAATTCAGCTGCGCGCCGCCGATTGGGATACGGCCATTGCGTACATATACACACACAGCCGCCCGGAAACCGGGATGGTTGAGAAGGTGGAAACGGAGCACACCATCAAGGGGGATATGGTGCTGGTGAGCGGCTTCTTTTTGGAAGGGATGCTCAACTGGAAGGTGACCTACCCCAAGCACAGCAGCACCGGGAATGTATGCGCCGCGTGCAAAGCGCTGGTCGCGAGCCTGCTGGCGGATGCCGGGGTAACGGTTCCGGCAGCGGATGACATCGGCGGCAGCGCCGCCTTTGAAACCGAGGGCGAAACCCTTGGCGATGCAACGTACGCCGCTCTAAAAGCGCAGGAAATGAGCCAGCGCATCCGCTACGATTACGATACGGATACGCTGCAATATACCGTTTGGCAGGGGTTTAACCGTACACAGAGCCAGAGTGCAAACAACTTTGCATCCTTCAGCCAGAACTTTGGCACCGTGGACAGCTTAACGCTTACGCAGGACAGCAGCAACCTGCGGAATTACGCTATCGTGCTGTACCAAAGCGGCGACGCCACTGCGGAAATGGAAATCGACCTGCGCGAAAACCTGGACGATGTTAAGCGCGTTTTGTATATCGACACCGGCATGGCGCAGGAGGAGGGGCAGACCGAAGCGGATTTCCTTGCGGCGGTAGAAGCCGAAGCCCGCAAACAGCTTGCCGATTACGGAAGTATCGTCAACATCGATGCGGATGTGCTGCAGCGCAACATCTACTACCGAACCGATTACGACCTCGGCGATCAATGCGATGTGCGGGACGACCGGTTACAGCTGGCCTACGAGAGCCGCATTATCCAGAGCAACGAAGTGTGGAAAAATAACACGCACACAGTCCGCTTGCAGTTCGGAGACAAGATTCCGACGGGTTATGCAAAAAATTAGGGACGAGGAATTGGATTGCCGATGAAAAATCACAAGGTATCCCGGGTGGTTTTAGGCATGGAGGCGAGGCGTTTTCGCAACTCCATACAATCGGCTTGCAGGCTTTGAAACAGGGGCTCTGGAAGGTGATTTGTCTTGTGCAGAGACGCCAGCCAATAAGCGGTCTCGGCGTACTCCCTGTATGTGATATTGCCTTTGCTAAAAAGGCTTTGCGACTGACGGCGCATTCGGTTTCGACCCAATTGGCACCCACGCTGGTACCGCTTTGCAGAACTTGTTTGGACAGCATAAACTCTTTTACTTCTCCGCATAGGCACTGATACGGCTTCACGATTCGGATGGTAAACTGCTTACTTTTCTCTTGTACAGCATTTGCTGATGCATTATTACTTGCCCTAAAAATAAAATTCCTCATTCCAAACTCCTCATTTACTATATTTTATCAACAAGGAGGCAACAAGTATGGTTTCCTGGCCTTTTGACAGTACGCTTACCACGGACACCGAGGGGAATCCGGTGTATTCCCGCACATACAGTAGCGATGTGCTGGCAAAGATTTTACGCAAGTACTTTTGCAACGGGGTGTTCAGCGACGTTTCCACCAGCTTTCAGGTGGTGGAAGCGGAGGGCATGACGGTTGCGGTAGAAGCGGGCGAGGCGCTCATCAACGGGCGGCACTGCTATGAGGAAGCCCAGCGCACGCTTGCGGTGCAGGCGGCTGATGTGAGCCTGGACCGTATGGATACGGTGGTGCTGCGGCTGGATTTATCGGTTTCGGTGCTGAGTATTGATCTATATATTCTGGCGGGTACGCCTGCCGCTTCGCCTGCTGCGCCTGCGCTTACGCGCAACTCCAGCACGTGGGAGCTGGGGCTGGCAAACCTGTTTATTAGCAAGGGCTGTACCACGGTAACGCAGGCGCGCATTACCGATACCCGGCTGGACAGCGAGCGCTGCGGCGTGGTCGCGTCCATTATCGGCGATACCGATACCGGCACGTACTACGCGCAGATCGCGGCGGATTTGGCGAGCTTCAAAGCGACGGAGGAAGCCGCGTTTGCGGCATGGTCGGGCGCAACGCAAGATAGCATGGATGCGTGGATTGCGGCGGAACAAGCGGCGTTTGACGCATGGTTTGCCAACATCCAAAATACGCTGGATGGCGATACCGCGGGCAACCTGCTTAATTTGATTAACCAGTACCGCGCAAAAGCAGCGACTGCGACGCTGCTTGCCACAGGGTGGACAGCCAGCGGAGACGTATACACGCAGACGCTTGTTGTATCCATCGTGCCGGCCAATTGCGTATTGCAAGCATCCCCTGCCGAAGCCAGCCGCACAGAATATCTGGACAACGACATTCACGTGTCCGCAGCCAGTGAAGGAAGTGTTACCTTTACCGCTTCCGGCGTACCTGAAAACGACTTGTCGGTCAGCATCGCCATTTCGGAGGTGAGCGCGTGATTTACATTATAAATCAAGGCGGCGGAGCCAAGGAGCTGGCCATTAAGGTACTGGGTGGAATCACCCAGCCTACGGGCAAGGCCGGGTATCTCTGGGTGAACACCGCGACGGCTATTGGGAAATACACGTTTTCCGTAGCGGAGCCGGGAAGCCCCGCCAGTGGGGATGTGTGGCTGCAAATGGACGCTGCCAGCGCTAACATAGTGGAGCTGCTACGCACCACCAACAGCGTAAAGGTAAACATACTGCGCGTGAAGCAGTATAACGGCACGAACTGGGATGTGTGCGCGGCGTACTACCATGATGGTACAAGCTGGACGCAGGTGTCGTACACTTTTGATCCTACAACAGATATTACCTATACTGGCGATTATACGCTGATTGATGATGGAGACGGAAATTGGCGTATCAAGTTTCTGACCAGCGGAACGCTCACATTTTTATCAGACCCCGCAACAACGCTTGACGAGTTTCTTACCGGCGGCGGCGGCGGTGGTGGTTCTGGTGCAGGTGGCGGGGCAGGCGGCGGTTATACGGCAACCTACTCAGACATTGCTATAGTCGTTGGTACCGGATACCCCATCGTTGTTGGTGCTGGCGGGGCTGGTGGAGTAAGCGATGGAACTGGCAATACAGGCGGAACGACTTCTGCGTTAGGCAATTCGGTAAATGGCGGGCATGGTGGATATGGATACAGTTCAGGACAAACAGGCGGCCCCGGCGGAAACGGCGGTGGTGGTGGTGCCAACTCAGGCGGTTCCGCGTATTCGTATGGAGGCCAAGACGGTAGCAACGGAGGGGCAAGCTCTACAGGTAAAGCGGGAGGAACAGGACAAGGAACAACAACTGGAGAGTTTGGAAATGCTTCTTCTGCAAGATATGCAGGCGGAGGCGGTGGAGCCTATTCTGGCCTTGCTTACGATGGCGGCGGCATTGCCGGATATAGCGGCCATTACCAAGGCGAGGCTGGGGACGCAAACACTGGGGGCGGCGGCGGCGGTTCTGGCTCCGGAACTACTGGCGGTGCTGGCGGTTCCGGCATTGTAGTTATCCGCAACCACCGCGCGGCATAAGGAGGAAACAGCGTGCAAAACTATGCAATTGTTGAAAACGGCGTTGTCGTTAATGTGATATGGCTCAATGACGGAAACGCCGTAGACTTCCCCGCCGCCATCCCGCTTGCGGATCGCCCGGCGGGAATCGGCGATGCCTACGCGGACGGGGTGTTTACCAGAGACGGCGAGCCTGTGTATACGCCCATGGAACAGGCGCAGGCGACCATAGACGAACTGGACGCCGCGGTGGTGGACTACGCCTATCAAAACGCCCTGCTTACACTGGGCATCACGGAGGGATAGCATGTTATATACGGTACTTACCCGGATGGTGGAACGCGGCGCTACGGAAAATTTGCGGGCCAAGGTGGATGTGTTTTACGCGGTTGGGAGCCTGACGCAGGAACAGTACGAAACGCTGGTGGGCAGCCTGCCTGCCGAATAACCGGAAGCTGCATCAGCATGAGCCAGGCGGCTTGCCTTGGGTAGCGGAAACAGACGGTTGCTGTGTGCTTGGCCGAACTTCGATTGCCGCTGCGGGCGGCTGTGTATAGCTGCGTATATTCCGGCGAGGGGTTACGCAAGCTGGCTTTTCAGGAGCAGTAATCATAAAAGCGAGCCATGCGGCTTGCTTATTTTGATGTAATGGGGAGGGATTACCTTGGCAAGCAAGGTTACCAATGCAGCGTTGATGGCGGCATGCACCGCGATGCTGACGGAGGGAATCAGCTATGGCGATATGGATTGCCAGGCGGCGGTGGAAGAAGCGCTGGTGCGGGCGGGGCTTGCGCGCAGCACGGTTAACCTGGCAGGCAGCAACGCCCATTACCGCAACTGTTTATGGACGGGTACGCCGCAGCGGCTGTGCGCTCTTTTAGGCGTAAAGAAAGTTCCGGCAGGGGCGTTCGTGTTTATTGTGCTCTCTTCGGGCGAGCCTACAAAATATCAGGGCGACGGTATGGGGAACGCCGACCATATCGGTATTTATCTGGGTGGGGGTAAAACCTTTAACAGCTCACAAACCAATGGCGGTGTGTGTGTATCCACCAAGTTTGACGGGTATAACGCCGTTACAAACGGCGGCTGGAACATGGTGGGGCTATCCGGCTGGGTGGATTGCGGGTTATCCGCCGCGCAGCTGGCAGCGTTGAAAGCCGACGCTAACTACACAGGAGACGATGCCAAAACAGGCGGCGCAAGCACAGCAGCGGCGGAAACTGCCGCTGCTGACGTGAGTGGTTTTTACACGATAAAGTGCGGCTGTAAAGGCGGCGCGGTGCAGCGGTTACAGGCGTGGCTCAACGAGCTGGGGTATTCGCTTTTAGTTGATCACGATTTTGGCGCGCAGACGCAGGCGGCGGTGACGGACTTTCAAACCCAAAATGGGCTGAAGGCCGACGGGGTTGCGGGGCAAAAAACGTGGCGCGCGCTGGCTGCGGCCAGAACCACGGCAAACGCCGCCGCGCAGGGATAGCCGAACGGCGGTTGAGCCGGCATCGGCGAGGGGAGCGCACGGAAAGCCGTATACTGCCTGCCTGATTGCAGTTGACGATGCTGGGGAACAACCTTGTAAAGAATAAAGAAGAAAAGGTGGAAATATAAAATGGAACAAAACCGTTTACAATCTCCGGTGGTATGGGCTTCTCTGGCGGCGCAGGCGCTGTCCGTATTGGTGATACTGGGCGTGTTCGACACCGGCATCAGCGATACGGTGAACGATTTGGTCGCGGGGGTTTTACAGCTGTTGGTCGTGCTCGGCGTGCTGAACAACCCGACCGACGGCGCAGGGTTTTAACCGGCAGCAGGTCTGGACGGATGGCACGCGAAAAGTGCACATTCGGTTTGAACGATTATAAAAGCACGAACTTACCGGCCAATATGCTGCTTCTCGCAAAACGCCTTGCCTTGGCATGTGCCTGTGTAAAAAGCCCCCCGCTCCTCCTCACGGAGGAGCGGGGGGCTATATTTACGTGCTTATATCGCCATCTAAAATGCTTATACTATATGAACGAAGGGGGATCACCGGGTGGGGCAAAGCAACGAAGAAGCGTTTTACCGGCTCTTGGTGCAGCCTACCGCCTGCACGGCCATGTAGCATACGAAGCGCCTGTTCTGCGCTGTTTGCGAAAAATGCGGGCAACTGTCTCCGGCGCAAACGGGCGAGCGGGAACCAAGCGCGAAGCATGGCAAAGGCCACAGGAGTGAGCAACGCAGCCGGAAGGGCGTTAAGGCATTCCATATGGACATTTTTATGCAAACGATGTATGATAATTGATAGAACAATCACAGACAGCTTTCCAACGAAAAAGGAATTTATATAGAGAAGTTGATTCGGCCGCAACAGGAAGAGGGTGCTTCGCGCATGACGCTTGAGCATAAAGAACGAAGAAACCGCGTAATGCTCTATACCTTGGGTATGTTTTTCTTGTTGAGTATCGTGTTTTTCTTAGTCACGTTTATTATTCAATTTAATACGCTTAGGAGCAGCCAGCAGGTGCTTCTGCAGGGGGAGGAAACCTTGCTGAATGCGGAAATCAACATTACCGAGCTGAGCATCGGCCACCGCCTGCCGGATACGCTGTTTATTTGTGATAGTATGAAGTACATGCAAACCGAAGAACAAGGCAAAGAATATATTCAGGATCTTTGGCTTGCTTTTTCCAAACGCAAGGGAATATACGACCAGATTCGCTTTATCGACACCGAGGGGAATGAAGTAATCCGCATCAACTGCTCTGGGGCGACTGCCCATGTGGTTTTGGAGGAAGACCTGCAAAATAAAAGCGGACGCGATTATGTGGAAGAAGCTTTAAAGCTGGGAAAAGGCCAAATCTACATTTCCGCCATTGACCTGAATGTTGAAAATGGCGTAGTAGAAACGCCTTATAAGCCCATGATACGGTTTTCCACCCCCGTATATGCGGATGACGGTACCTTGCAGGGCGTTGTGGTGCTCAACTACCTGGCGAATGATTTAATCGACCAGATGAGCCTGAGCAATTTTTCGAGCTACGGACACCTGAATATCCTCAATCAAGATGGATACTGGGTGTATAACCCCAGCGCGCCTGAAAAAGAATGGGGGTTTATGTTCTCCGAACAGGAAAACGTAAGCTTCAGCAATGAGTATCCCGATATTTGGGCGCAGGTTTACGGCAACGAAAGCGGAACGTTGATTACCGATCAGGGTGTGTTTATCTATACGGCGCTGATTTCGGATGAAACCTCCCCCCTGCAAACGAACAAGCTTACCATAAAATATGGCGGGGTAAACATGTACTTGCTCGTCTACCTCCCTGCCGACAGCGAAGCGGGCACCGGGTTGATCCACCCTGTACTGACATCGATGCAGCAGGCGTTCGGCCGGTTTGTGTACGTCTATTTTATGATTTTGCTTATTGCGGCTGTCATTGCCCTACTGGTGGTAACAGCGCGGGAAAGCCGCGAGCAGATACGGTACTTCTCCCAGTTTGACACCATGACGGGCGTGTATAACCGCCGTGCGGGCATGGAACGACTGCGTATGATGATTGACCGGAGAAACGCGGATAATTGCCAACTGAGCATTTGCTTTATTGATATCAACGGGTTGAAACAGGTAAACGATTCACTGGGGCACGAAAGCGGCGACGAGCTGATTATGAGCGTTGTAAGCGGTATAAAGCAGCATATCCGCCAGAATGATTTTATGGCGCGCCTAGGCGGCGACGAGTTTTTAATTATCTTTGAGGGGCTGAGTGCGGAGGGCTGCGAAATGGTATGGCAGCGGGTGACAAATGCCTATCGCGAGATTAACGAGACGGAGGAGCGCCCCTACCTGATCAGCGCCAGCCATGGTATAGAGAACCTTAACTGCCAGAGTTACACCAGTCTGGATGATGCCATTAACGCCGCCGACCAGAAAATGTACGACGAGAAACGCAAGATGAAGCAAACGCTCACCGTGATCCGCAATGCGATGAAACCGGAATCTTCGGACGGCGAAACCGGGCAGGATGAGACGGGCCCTTCGGATCATGAAGCCGGGTAATCCGAACTGGAAACTTGTTTTGCGTAGGGGTCCCCTGCATTTGGCTTGCGTTATCCGCGATAACATGGGGCATCCCCTGCGAGTGGGCAGGGTTTCTTGCCTGCTTGCTTACTGCTGTTGCATACGATAAAAGCTGCTGCCGTATTTGATACACATCATTTACGGGCACATTATAAGGCGGCCTCGCCAGACAGGATATTTCCTGCCTGCCGGGGCCGCCTTTTTTGTGTTGCTTTAGTAGCGCTGTACGTTGGTTATTCGCCGTGTCCGGCCAGCGCCGTAAGGTTGGCGATCTGCTCGTCGATCTCTTTACCAAGGCCCGTAATGCCCGCGCCTAGAAAACCGCGGATCAGCAG
The DNA here is from genome assembly GCA_963675655.1 of Candidatus Limiplasma sp. Taxonomy (GTDB): domain Bacteria; phylum Bacillota; class Clostridia; order Christensenellales; family Aristaeellaceae; genus CAXXOK01. The sequence goes on along the minus strand of OY776489.1, from coordinate 1,117,898 downwards.
GGAAATAGCGTCCTGTTCCTCAATGCCATGGGACATGAGGTATTCTACCTCTTCCGGCGCAATCTTGCCGATGCTGGCTTCGTGGCTCATGCGTGCGTCCGGGTGATGGGAGCGCAGCCCGGGGATGGACTCAATAAAGCCTTTGCCCGTGGGGTCCAGCAGCATACCGGAGCAATCCACGTGCGCCTTGCAGGGTGCGTTGCCTACAAGCAGCCCGCCCTGATACATCTCCCCGCCGGTACATACGCCGCGGTGCATCAGCTCCGCGCCGGTATCGGGGGCGTTTAAGTATACGGTGCCCTGCGTGTTAATCAGCGAACCCGGCGCGCTGACAACCACCGTCATATACTTGGCGGTTGCGCCGCGGCCATTGAGGAAGGTTTGCGGGTTGCTAACCACCTGCTTGGCAGGGCGCAGGGAAACGTAGTTGCTTTCAAAACGGCCGTTTTCTTCTATAATGGTGCCGGTGCGCGGGTAGGTGATGACCTCCGGGCCCCACGAATGCACCATAGTGCTGACGAGCTTTGCGTTTTTACCGATGTAGTTTTCCCCCACGGCCATGTGCAGGCCGCGGTTCACCTTGTGGTGGGTCACGCAGCCGGTAACCAGCTCCAGCTCGGAACCCTCTTCCAGAATGACGATGTTATGCACGATCTGTGCGATGTTCTCACTGGCCATGTACATAGCGACCTGACAGGGCAGCTTGATCTTCGCGCCCGCCTGCACCCGCAGAAAGAAGCCTAGCGGCTTTTCCTGCGCGGCGCAGTCCTTGACCACGTCGTCATAATCCGCGGGAACGGCTTTAAAATAGTATTTCTCTTTGAGCCACGAATATTTATCCAGTGCCGTGGCCAGCGGCAGCATTTCAAACGCGCCGGAATGCGCGTCCACACATACAGGCTGGTGGTCGCGCACGACCATGGTGCCCGCGCGCTGGTCGCTGCCCAGCAGCACGCCCGCGCCCGCCATAGCCTCCGCGTCGTCCTTGCGGATGTCGGTTTGTGAAACCAGCTGCTCCGGGGGCTGCGAATCGCTTGTGATATATTGCGAAAGGTTGGGTACGTTAGTCTGGCTCATTTCTGCTCACCTCGCACCATGCAATGGATACATGCCTCGTACCCGCACTTGCTGATTTGATCCAGCATAATGGCCGGATTGCCGCTGCAGCCGATGCTGCCGCCCAGCATAATGTGGGCTTTGTCGATGTGCGTATAGTTGAGGATGCTTCCGTTGTGCGTAATAATCAAGCCTGCGTTGCGCTTGGCGGGGTGCGCTTCGTCCGGGGAAAACAGCCGGTCGATCAGCTGGCCGACCAGCCCCAGCGCTTCAATATCCACACCCGAATCCGGTTCGTCCATCATGGTAAACGAAGGGGAGAGCGCCAATAGCTGCATTAGCTCCGCACGCTTGATCTCCCCGCCGGAGAGGCCGTCGTTCACGCTGCGGTCTAAAAATGCTTCCATGTTCGTATCCCGCGCCAGCCGGGTCAGGCGGGCTTCGGCGTCGGGCTGGTTTTTCAGCGCGTGCATCACAATGGTGCGCAGGGTAACGCCGTTAATGGTGGGCGGCCGCTGCTGCGCTATGGCGATGCCTAGCTTTGCGCGCGCATATACGTCCATATGGGTAATATCCTGCCCCCGGAAGAGAATTTGACCCTGGGTAACGGTATAGCCCGAAAAACCCATAATGGTCATCATCAGCGATGTTTTACCGCTGCCGTTTTGCCCCAGCAGCGCATGCACTTCCCCTTCGGGTATGGCAAGGTTCAGGTGGTTGAGCAGGCGGTAACCGTCCGCTTCCACGCACAGATCCTTGATTTCCAAAACATTTGGAGTGCTGCTCATGGTTTCTGTTCGCCTTTCCTTATCTATACGATTTGCAAAGCCGAAGCGTGTGTTTTTCATGCGCGCTTTTGGAAAGGCGCATCCGCCCGCTTTGCGGTGATACAGTGACTGCGCTCCCTTTCCGTGCCCTAAGGCGGCAGAAGGAGAACGCAGAAAAGATGATACCACATACGACTTGATTTCTCAAGAGAACCCAGCTTGCTGAAATCGGCTCATCCGCGGTGCCAACATGGGGCTGGTAAAGGGAATCACTTACTGGCAGCTCGCTGAAAAAGACCCATCTGCGGTGTCAACTACGAAATGGCAAGGGGAATCACTTACGAAAAAGTAAGCGCATCCCCTTGCCATCCTTGTTTCCCAGCATCTGCGCTTATTAAGCAAGCTATGCTTGGGTGTTTTGCAGGGAGTAACGTATCCCCGCCTTCGTACCCGCATCCATCCGGCCAAGCCAACAAACTTGGTCAACATACCAATGCTATCCTACTTATCCGCGTGAAGCGCGGATAAACCGGGGCAAGGGCAGTGCCCTTGCCGGGGGTGTGGGGGTGGAACCCCCGTATAATAGCTTGATCTGCAATCTTAAAACAAGCTGCGGATAATATCCAGCCCGGCGACAAAGGTGCCCAGCGAGCTGCCGATGTTCGCCATGACCACCACGAGGATGATGCGCAGAAAGCGGTTTTTAAAAAAGCCTTTGAAGCTCATAATATCTTCGGGTACGTTGTTTACGTCCTTCACGGTAGGCTTGCGCAGCGAAGCCTCCACCAACCCGGAGAACCAACCGCACGCCAGCATGGGGTTGAGCGAGGAGATGGGCGCGACCACAAACGAGGTGAGAATGCTCAGCGGATGCCCCAGCGCAAGCGCGGTAAAGCCCGCCGCTAAAAAGCTGTTCCACAGCACCCAGGAGGTCAGCTGCCGCAGGCCCGTTTCCGTATTGGTAATAAAGCCGTAGGTAATCAACGCCAAAATCAGCACGGGAATTGCCCAGCCGATCCACTTGGTGTACTTCTTTTTTGTGGGGACTTCCGCCAACGCCTCGGTATCGGCGGTGGTGTCGCTTTCAATTTCCTTGATCACGCCGGGCACATGCGCGCCGCCTAAAATTGCGACGATCTTCGGGCCGGGGGCGCTTTTAATTTTCGCCGCCAGGTACTGGTCGCGCTCGCTGATGAGGATATGCCCGATTTTGGGAAACTGCTTGCGCATGTCGCTTAACGCAGATTCCAGCATGTCGCCTTCCAGCAGCGCTTGCAAATCTTCGTCGGTCACGTCCTCGTCGACTGCGAAGGAGAACACAAGGTTAAAGACCAGTTTGCTCTTTTCCCAAAAATTCAGCTTGCGCCAGATGCGCATAAACGTGGCCTGTATGCTGCGGTCGGCCAGCACCAGATTGGCGCCGGTCTCTTTGGCGCTTTGTACGCCCTGCACCATTTCCTGCCCGACGTTGGTGTTCAGCTTTTTCGCCATACGCTTCTGGTAGGAGCCAAGCACCAGATTGGCCAGCAGAAAACCGACCTTTTTGGATTTAATTACTTTCACGATGTCGGTATTTTCCCACGCTTTGGGGTTTTGCAGGTTCTGGTAGCGTTGCTCGTCCAGCTCTACGCAAATGCTGTCCGGCTTTTCATCCGCTACGACCTGCTTTACCAGCTCCACGCTTTGCTTGGATACGTGGGCCGTGGGGATGAGGAGGATCGTTTTGCCTTCGTATTCCAGACGGGTTATATTTTCGTTCATCAGTTTGCACTCTCCACTTTTGGTTGTCAAATAATATACATTCTACATCATAGCATATTACAGCCGGGAAGTACATGCCGCATTTACCTTGCCTAGCATGGATATCATGGGCAGGGGAAAGCGGAGAAAGCTTTGCGGGAAAGGGCTTTGGCCATATGGCGCCAGAAGCGGGCGTCAGTGATTTTACAAACGCGGTAGGTATGCGGACTCGCAAAGCGGAGGCATCGGCCTTTTTATCAAGCCCGGTATTGGATACGCTTACGCAAGATGACTGTTAAGAACCGTTCTTCATGGCTGGCAGGACATTCGCTGTCGGCGAATGTCCTTGCGGCAGGGGGTGCGCATGCCGCAGCAGGAGGCTGCAAAAACATAAAAGCCATGCGGCGATGCCGGATGGCTTTTGTGTAAAAGGAGAAAAGAGATGGAGGCTGTCGGTTGCCTGCATTCTGGCTGTTTTGCCTTGTTCCCAGTTGTTGTTGGGTTTGCGTGGTAACGGTCAGCGCCGTATAGCCTGCTGTTTCATCGCCGAGCACCTGCGTGCCAGCCGCAAAATCGGGCAAGGGCAGGGTTTCCTGCGTTTCGCCGGATGTAATCACGGTAGAATCGGCCAGGGTGATGGTATAAGCGGTCTGCTGCATGCCCTGCCCGTTTCCGCTCGCATCGCTGGGGGGCGTACCGCCCTGCCCGCCATTGCCGCTCTGCCCGCCCTTACCTGCTGTGCCTTACCTGCAGCGCCGCCCTGATTGCCGTTGCCGAGGGAGCATCGCCCGAAAGAGCTTTCCCCGAAGGGGCTTCACCCGAAGGGGCTTCACCCGAAGGGGCTTTGCCCGAAGGGACTTTCCCCGAAGGGGCGTTACCGGAAGGAGCATCGCCGGACTGTCCCATTTACTGCATCGGCATACCGGCAATGGTAATCGTCCCCGCGGATTCGTCCATGGCGGTCACACTGCCCATAATGCTTGGACCGGTTGTGGCCATGGGCGGCCGGGCTGCGGCGGTGGTTGCGTCCGCCGCGCTGTTTTCCGCCAGCGAAAAAGTGGCCAGTGCTGTGAGAACCAGTAAAGCGACAAAAAAAGATAGAGATCTTTTCATGGGTAAATTCCCTCCTGCTGCTCTCAATGCGTTGGCGTTAGCATAATCCGCCAATGTGGAAAGCAGGTGAAAACGGCGTGCAAAATATGCGAAACCCGCGCCGGAAGGGAGTGGAGATAAAAATCTTGAATGGAAAAATGAATACCCGCAGAAGAATTGCAAACCGGTCTGCGCAGGCTGTTGCACTGCCCATGCGTAGACGCCGCAAGAGTGCCGCGCCGTGCAGCAGCCCGGAAACGAACGGCACCGCCCGCGCCTTGTAAAACGGCGGATGCACAAGTGCGCGGTTAGTGTTGCAAAACCGCTGTTTCTCTGTTATTCTTATGCCAACACCGGCATGAGGAGGACACGTATGAAGGAGCTTCGCGAAGCGATACAGAATCAGGGCTTCGGTATTGGGCAGGACATTGTAAAGGTGGATATGTTTTTAAACCACCGGCTCGATATCGCGTTGCTTACAAATATCGGTAAGGCATTCCACGAGGCGTTTGGGGACGAAAAGGTGGATATGATTCTCACCGTGGAAGCCAGCGGCATCGCTGCCGCCATTACCACCGCGCAGGCGTTTGATAATGTACCGGTTATTTTTGCCAAGAAGAGCAAAACCACCAGCACGCTGAATCAGGATGTGTACGAGGCGAAAGTATACAGCTTTACCCACCGCACCGAAAACTACATTCGCATTGCGAAAAACTATCTCCCGCCTGATGCGCATGTGCTGATTATCGACGATTTTTTAGCCAACGGCGAAGCGGCCGAAGGGCTTGCCGCCATCGTCAAGCAGGCGGGGGCGCATGTGGCGGGTATCGGCATTTGCATTGAAAAGGGCTTCCAGCCCGGCGGCCAGCGCCTGCGTAATGAAGGGTACAAGGTCGTATCGCTGGCGAAAGTCACCGGCATTGAAAACGGCAAGCTGCATCTGGCCGACCCGGAGGAGTAACCCCGAAACCACAATAACAGAGATGGAAACACCCACAGTACAGGCGTGAAGCCTGATGCTGCGGGTGTTTTTTGTTTTGGGCAAGCGGCGCTGGTTGAAAACAGCAAAACGCGCTGTTCCCAAGGCCTTGGGAACGGCGCGTGAGCAACAGGGTTTTGCGCGGCGGTTTGCGCGGCAGCCCTTTCCCTTACGGGTTTGGCTGTGCGCAAGCGGCACACCGGTTTACTGCAAGGCCGCAATGGCGCTTTGCAGCTTTTGTATATTCCCGTCGAACTGATAGGCCTGCCAGCCGACACGCTTTGCACCCTCGATATTAGGGGCCAGATCATCCACAAAAAAGCATTCCTGCGGCATAAGGCCGTAGCGATCCATCAGCTTATGGTAAATGGCCGCGTCAGGCTTAACCAGTTTTTCATCGGCGGAAAAAAGTACGCCGGTAAACAAATCGATGCCGGGCACGACATGGCGCTCCTGGCTGAACTCCCGCGCCGCGTTGCTGAGCAGATACAGCGCAAAGCCCTGCCCGCGTACCCATTGCAGCAGCGCTTCCATACCGGGGATGGGCGTAAGCGCCTTGCCGGGCAAATCGCTGAGGATGCTTTCGGCTTGCGTGCGCAGCTCCGGGGTTGGCAGCCGCTTCATTACGCGGCGAGAAAACTCCGCAAGCGGGATGGAATCGTCGTCCAGCCCTGCCCATTCAGGGTGGCCGAAAATCGCGCTGTTCAGCGTTTGCGCATCCTCTTCGTCCGCCGCTACCGCGCGGCAGGTTTCCAGCGGATGATACCGCATCAGCACGTTGCCCATGTCAAACACAATATTACGGATCAATGGTGTAGCCCTCCTTACCGGGTTTCCCTTACAACAACGCTCCCATTGTAGCATCGGTTCTCCAGCGAAGCAACCCGCCGCCGTTGCCCCAGTATGCTGCGGAGCGGTTAGCATAACTGCTCTGTGAGCTCCCGATAGGATGCGTCTGCTGCGGTTTACCATAAAACGCAGAGCGGTAGAGCGCTTTGGAAACCTTGCGCAATGCGGGTTTCCGCCGCCGCTTTCCGGTTGCAGGAAAAGTGAAAAGTAACCGTTGCGCTGCTGCGCGGAAAATGCTTTTACATGTAAAAATCCCCGCCGCCCGGGCATACGGGACAGCGGAGAAATTTGCTTTACTAGAATGCTTTTTTTACCGATAGTTTACCGGGGTTGCCGCGCCTTAACGCACGCTGAAAGCGTAAATAGTCTTGGTGTAGTATACCTCTTCGGGGCGCAGCACAAAGGTGGGGAATTCGGGGTTGTGTATCGCATCCGGGTAGCGCTGCGTTTCCAGGCACATACCGCTGAAAGGCTTGTACTGCACGCCGCCTTTGCCTACCTGGTGCAGGCCCTGACCGGTGTAAATCTGCACGCCGGGCATATCGGTAATCACTTTCATTTCGCGGCCGGTTTTGGGCGAATACAGCACCGCAATGCACTTAACCTGCTTGTCGTTGCCCGCGCAGTAGTTAAAGTCCACGCCGCCCGCGGGCTTCATGTCCGGATCGGTTTCGGTGTGGGCCAGCGCGTCGCCCACGCGCTTGGGAACGGTAAAATCGTAGGGCTTGCCCGCGACCGGGGCCAGCTTACCGGTGGGGATCAGGCCAGGGCCTACGTCGGTGGTATAGGCGGCGTTCACCTGCAATACCAAATCCTCCACGCTAGGCGCGTCGTGGCCGTCCAGATTGAAGTAGGCATGGTTGGTCAGGTTTAAGATGGTGGTTTTGCTGGTTTTGGCTACGTATTCGATGCCCAGATTATTCTGGTCGTCAAACGTGTAAGTAACGGTAACGGTCAGCTCGCCGGGGTAACCCTCGTCGCCGTCCGGGCTGACCAGCGAAAGGGTCAGGGCGTCCGCGTCTTCGCCTTCGTGCGGAGTAACGGCCCACATGCGGAGGTTGTAGCCTTCCTTGCCGCCGTGCAGCGAGTTGACGCCGTTGTTGGCATACAGAGAGTAAGTTTTTCCCTCCAGTTCAAATTGCGAATCCTTGATGCGGTTGCCCACGCGGCCGATGAGCGCGCCCATGCTGCCGCTGTCGGCGGTATACGCCTTGGCGTCGTCATACCCAAGGTTTACGTCGCCCAGCTTGCCATCCCGGTCGGGTACGGCGATGCGGGTGAGAATGCCGCCAAAATCCAGTATGGATACGTATGCGCCGGAAGCGTTGGTGAGTGTATACTCGGTAACGGGTTTGCCGTTTTGCTCTTTGCCATAGGGCTTGGTGGTGATGCTCATGAAAACTCTTCCTCTCTGTTTGACAATCGATGATCGGGTGCGCCGGTTGCTGCTTTACGCACAGTATAGCGCACCGGGCGGGGACGGGTCAAGCCGTATAGGCCGGTTGTGAGCACGGCTGAAAATGTGGTATACTAAGCCGTTCATACCGTTTCATTTGCCATGATACTTTGCCGAAAAAGGGAGAAAAGTATGCCCGATAAAGCTACCCCAAACCCGCGGCGGAAAGCCGCCTCCCGGCAGCAGGAAAAGCTGCGTGCCGGCGCGCCTGTGTGCGGCCGTGTTACAGGCATCCCCCTGCGGGATGTGCGCCGCCTTTGCCTGCCGCCGGTGACCGGCGCGTTTGGCCATAACCGTCCCCCGCTGGACGATACGGCCCTGCGCCTTTCGCTGGAACTGGCTTATATGACCTATTCGCTCGATTTGGACCCGTGGATGCGGGCGGGCTGGACGGATATTTCCATTCAGGTGGATAACCGGCTGCAAAGTAGCGTAACGGGGGGCGAAAGCGAAAGCGTGCGCAGCGAGCGCTTCCATGCGCTGCTGAATACGTGGAAGCTCGCGCGTGCCCGCATGGCCCTCAAGGAGATCAACCCTGTTTCGCAGGTTATGGGGGCGTTTCGCCAGCGGGAAAAGAGCGATACCATCAAGGCCGTTACCATGCTGCACCCCGCGGCGGATGGCCGCTATGTGGTGGCAATCGGCTTTATGGGCACGGGCTCGCGGTTTTACGATTGGTTCAGTAATTTCCGCATTACGGCTGAGCGCGGCTTTCACAAGGGCTTTCAACAGCTGACGCAGTATTTCGAGCAAAGCGTCGAACACATCAACTTTCCTGAAACGGCGGCCGCGCTTTCGCTGCCGTCGCTTTCGCTGCGGGATATCCTGCTGGAAATGTGCACCCCGCACAGCCGTTTCACCCTGTGGATGGCCGGGCACAGCCAGGGCGCGGCGGTGATGCAGATTTTTTGCCACCACCTGCTGCACGGCTGGGGCGTACTGCCGCGGCATATGGTCGGGTACGGGTTTGCCTCGCCCACGGCCGCTACGGGCGGCATCGGGCGCGACCCGGCGATGTACCCGCTGTACCATATCCTCAATACGGATGATCTGGTGCCCCGCTTCGGCGCGCTGGAGCATTTGGGGGTATGTCTGGAATTCCGTACGGACGAAGCGCTGCGCACCGCCGCCTATGGCTGGGAGGAATCCGGCGCGGCGGCGGAGGCGCGGGAACGCGTAGCGCCCCTGTTTTCGCACATTGTGAATATGCCCACTATGCTGGAAGCCATGGCCGCCTTTGTACAGGTAATATTGGAAGAAAAAACAGAAGAGACGCTGACCCTGCTGATGGAGAAACGCTGGAGCATCGCTCCGCTGGATAAGGCGTTTCTGTTTGCGGGCGGCAAAGCCCGGGATTCGCTGGTACGCATCGGCCGCCAGCTGCGCGTGGCCTACCGCACGGTGATGGGGAAGCGTATGGATGAAAACCTCGTTGCTGCCCTCCGGGAAGAGATGCGCCCCATTGTGGCGACCGTGCCGCTGCATACCCTGCTCAGCGCGCTGATGGCCAACATGCTCGCGCCGCACCGGCTGTACTACCCCAAACGGGAAGCGGGCGCGTACAATTACATTGTTATGCAGGGCAGGCGCAGGCTGCACCCCTATGTGTGGGCGGAAAACGCGGGCGCGTACCCCGCGCGGCGCTATGCCCGGCATTACGCTGTTTTCCCGCGGGAAACCCGGCGCGTGAGCCGGAGTGTACACCCCGCGTATCGGCCGATGCGGCCTTCGCCGCGGCTGAATGGGGTCGGCGCGCGGCATATCGTCCGCCGTTAGTCCCTCTTGCTTCGGCGGAAAAACGGCCGCCTTCGGGCAGAATGTGGTATTTTTACAATGCTGAACAGATCCACCCGCGGGTGCCGCAGGTGCTGCTAACGCGTACATAAGCCGGAAGCGGCAGCGCGTGTGAAAACGGGCGCGGCGGCGTGCGGAGCCTTTAGGGGTTGTGAACCGCGGTGTTTCTTGGTATAATCGAATATGGTTTATTTGGAGATAGCTGCGCCGCGCCTTCAGCGCCGCAGGCAGATAGGCAATACTGGCGATAGGGTACAAGGAGTGTAAGGTTTTGAGCGATTATTTCGGTAAAAATCCCAATCGGAACGGCCATAGACCAACCGGGGCGAACCCCTGGGAACAGGATCCATTTATGGCTTACGATGATCCTTCCCTGAACGCGCCGCAGACCGACGCCCCCGGGGATGGGGACAATATGCCCGGCGCTGCCGCCCCGGAACTGGGCGGTGCAAGGCCGGACTTTGCCGCGCCTCCGTCCGGGTATGCCGCGCCTGCGTCCGGCATGGGCGGCAGCGCGTATCCCCCGGCGGACGATGCGTATGCGCCAACCCGTGTAGGCCAGCCTGCGTATGGCTCGCGGCCCGCGCGCAGACCAGCTGCAAATGCGCACCCTGTGGACGCACCGGAGCAGCCGGACGCGTCTGTGAATATGTTTATGCGTCCCCCGGCTGAGCCGGAGGCCCCTTATATGCCGCCCATGGCGGACGCTCCCGCGATGGATGTACCCGCGGAAGCGGAAAACCGCGCTGCCGCCGCACCCGCACAGGCGGATGCCGCGGTGCCTGCCCGTGCCCCGCGCCGCAACCGCCGTGCAGGCCGTACGGCTCCGCCGGAGGCTGCCCCGGATGCACCCGCGGGTATGCCGCCGTTTGCCGCGCCTGCGCAGCAGCCCGGCTTTGACCCTTTTGAGGCGGGCGACAGTGAAACGGTTTTACCGCCTGATGGCGAGGATGCGCAGGCCCGTGTGCGCCCGCCGGAAGAAACATCCGAGCAGCCGCCTGCCGGTTTGCCCCGCAGACCCGCCAGACCCGGCGAGCGCTATACCGGCGCGCGTACCGCCATGCCGCAGGGCGGCAGAGCCCCGCGCCCCACACGCCCGGCCGGAGAACGCCCCGCGCGTCCGCTGGAGGACATGCCTGCGGATGAGCGCCGTATGCGCCCCGCGCGCCCGCTGGAAGACGCGCCTGCGGATGAACGCCGCATGCGCCCCGCAAGGCCTGCGGACGAACGGCGCATGAGCGCGCCGGACGACCGCGGCATGGGCGAAAGACCGCCTATGCGCCCCGCGCAGCGCCCGCAGCGGCCACAGCCCGCCATGCGCGATATGGATGAATATGACCGGGACGACATGGACGACCGTGCGCAGGGAAGCGCCCGTTTTGATCCCCGCCACCCGTACCCCGACGCACGCCGGGCTGCGACCATCAAACGGCCGCGTTATGATTTTGAAGAAGACGATATTCCGCCCCCGCCCCGCCGCGGACGCTGGTTGGTTACACTCTTGGTGTGCCTGCTGGTGATCGGCGCGCTGCTGGCCGCCATTGTACTGCCCGATTGGGATGGCATGGGCGGTACGCTGGGCACCACCATGGGCGGACTGAAGCAAAGCGTTACCGGGGTTTTTGATACCGTGAAAAACCTCATTTCGCCGGAAGAAGCGGGTGTTACCAGCTTCACAGTCAGCCCCAACACGGCGACTGCGCCGGTGGAACTGGTATTTACCGTACAAGCGCCCTCCTCGGTTACGGATATCCGCATCGTGGATGCGGACGGCGCCGTGCTCCTTGCCAAAACGCTGTCCGATTCCGAACTGCTGGACGGGCAGATTATCAAGAACAGCAATACGAATATCTGGACGCTGCATTATACCTTTGAGGACGGATACAGCGGCGTGTTTACCGCGCAAAGCCAGAAGAAGGACGGCACCTGGGCTGAAGGCATTACGCTGGACACCCCTGTCGTCATCGAAGCGCCTGCGATTGCCGAACCGGCCGTGCAGGATTTCGGGGTAGAACCTGCCGAGGGCGAAGTGCCCCAGATGGTCACCCTGACGGTGGTTACCAGTACGGACGTTACAGCCGTACAGGTTACCAACGATTATGGCGACGCAGTGGCCGAAGCATACTTTAACGATGCAGAAAGCCTAGTGGACGAAAGCGAAAACACCCGTACCTGGACGTTGATGGCCGATATGCAGGATGCTTACACCGGCGCGTTCTACGTGCGCTACCAAAGTGGCACGGACCTTGCTTTTATCCAGAGCGATTTTGACGCGTCCGTTACCTTCGGCATTGCACAGGCAGGTGCGGATACCACGGATACGGCCGCAACGCCGGAGCCGACGACCGCTGCCGCAACGGTGACCGCAGCGGCAACCGCTACGCCTACCGCCTCGCCCACAGCGTCCCCCACGCCGGAACCGACCCCGGTTACTACGCCGGAGCCGACGACCGTGCCCATCCTTTCTATGAACGTGAGCGGTGCGGCGCTGCCGGACGAGCTGAAAATAGACAAAACCGCCTATGAAGACAATAAATCTACCAGCGATTATTCCCGCGACGATAAGGTTATCCTCAACGATCCGTTTAAATACGCCGTCTGGGATCAGAGCGGCGTGCTCACCTTCCGCAGCGGGCCGTTCCGCCAGAACGCGGCGTTTGGCACGGTGGAAATAACGTCCGAAGCCATGACCGAAATGTGGAAAGTCGCCATGGAAGGCTACACGCAGGCCAAGAGCAGCAAGCTCTACGGCGTAGGCTGGCCCGGACAGGCATTGATTGTGAAATGGCCTACGCAGCTGCGTGCGCTGCTGGATATGAACGAGGACGCCAAGAACAAGACCGCTCTGAAAGAGGTTATGGTCAGTTCGCAAAACGGCATGCTCTACTTCCTGGATCTGGTAACCGGCGAAGCTACGCGTGATGCGGTGGATTTGGGGTATCCCTCCAACGGCGTACTCTCGCTGCAAACCAACGCATCGCCTATGCTGGCCATCGGGCAGCACATCAGCGTGCTTTCCAAAAAGACGATCGATAACGGCCTGCACCTGTTTAACCTGCTCAACAATAAAGAGCTTACGCTGCTGGACGGCCGCGACAAGCAAATGCAAAGTAATTACAGTGGCTTTAACAGTGCACCGCTGTTTGACAGCAACACCGGCACGATGATCGTCGGCGGCGAAAACGGCCTGCTGTATACCATGGAGCCGGGCGGCGAGTTCGACCACATCATCGGCACGCTTAGTCTGGATCCGTCGTACCAGAAGTACAAATGGTCGGCCAGCGGCGAAAAGACCAAGAACACCAATATTGACGGCGCAGTTGCTATGTACGGCTCTTATGTATACTTCGCCGACCAGACCGGCATACTGCAATGCGTGGACGTAAACACCCTCTCCCCCGTATGGGCCGCCAATACCGGCGATAATGCAGACGCCACCATCGCGCTGGATATGGACGACGCGGAAAGCGTATCCCTGTACACCGCCAACACCATCGTTAATCAGGGCCGCAGCGGCGTTTGCACCATCCGTCGGTATGATGCACTCACCGGCGAGGAAACCTGGGCGTACGAAGTGCCCGACTTAACCTACACCACCTCGGCGGAGGTCGGCTGCTACGCCAGCCCCGTTGTTGGCGATAACAGCGTGGACGATCTGGTATTCTTCACCGTGACCGATGGCGAAAAGAACGCCACGGTGTACGCGCTCAAGAAAGCCACGGGCGACGTGGTGTGGAGCACCGCGCTTGACACCCCCACGGTTTCAAGCCCGGTGGTTGTGTATAACCTTGCGGGCGACGCATGGCTGATTCAGGGCGAAAGCGATGGAACCCTGAACATGCTGGACGCCTCGACCGGTGATGTTGTAAACACCTTACAGCTGGAAGGCAGCATTGAGGCTTCGCCCGCCGTATACCGGGATGTGCTGGTCATTTGCACCACCGGCAGCGATAGCAGCTATATTTACGGTATCAAGCTGGAATAGAAGCGGAGGAAAACGCATGAAGATTTATCTGGACGCCATGGGCGGCGACCACGCGCCGCAGGCGACCGTGGAAGGCGCGAAAGAAGCGCTTACGCTGCACCCCCAGATCACCGTAGAGCTGGCAGGCCCGGCCGAAGCGGTACAGCCTGAGGTGGACCGCGTCTTTGCGGACGCGCCCGCGCTGCGCAAGCGCCTTGTGGTTACCGACTGCCCCGACGTGATTACCAATGACGAATCCCCCGTGATGGCAGTACGGAAAAAGAAAAATAGCGCCATTGTGGACGGTATGCTGAAAATGCGCGAAGGCAAAGTGGATGCGTTCGTATCCGCCGGTTCCACCGGCGCGGTGCTGGCGGGCGGCATGTTCCGCCTGGGGCGCATCCCCGGCATCGACCGCCCCGCGCTGGCGCCGCTGCTGCCCAACGGCAAGGATTTTTTCCTGCTTATCGATTGCGGCGCCAATGTGGATTGCCGGCCAGAATACCTATCGCAGTTTGCGCTGATGGGCAACGCCTATATGCAGGGCATGCGCGGCATCGTCTCCCCCCGGATCGGGCTGGTCAACAACGGCGCGGAGAGTGAAAAAGGCTGCGCGCTGACAAAGGCGGCCTACGAGCTTTTGGCCGAAAGCCCGCTCAACTTTGTGGGGAATGTGGAAGCGCGCGATATTACCGGCGACGTGGCGGACGTAATCGTCTGCGACGGGTTTGTGGGCAACGTCATCCTCAAGTTTATGGAGGGTGTGGCCGGTACGCTGATGGGCATTATTAAAAAAGAAATCACCGCCGACACGCGCGGCAAAATTGGCGCGCTGCTGGCAAAGCCCGCCTTTATGCGCGTGAAAAAAACTATGGATTACACCGAGGTTGGCGGCGCGCCGCTGCTGGGTGTAAACGGTAATGTAGTCAAAGCGCACGGCTCAAGCAACGCGCACGCCATCGCCTGCGCCATCCGCCAGGCGGTGGATATGATCGACGCCGACGTGGTGGGCAAAATCAGCACGCGGCTGACCCCGCCGGATGCGCCGGCCGCAGAATAACGCCTGCTTACGCGCCTTGCACGGGCAAGGTGCGTGCTGGATAGTAAAATAATATTGTTGGGTATAATAAAGGAGGAGTTTCCCATGGTATTTGAACAGGTACGGGATATGATCGCTTCGCAGCTGCAGGTGGACGCAGCTTCCATTACGCCCGAAAGCCGTTTGGTGGAAGATTTGAAGGCGGACAGCGCCAATATTATGGTAATGATTTTGGAACTGGAAAACCAGTTCAACATCGAAGTGGAAGACGAAGTGATCCTCACGCTGAAAACGGTTGGCGACGTTGCCAAGTACATCGAGGCGAACCAGTAACCCCGGTGTGTTCCGGCCTTCGCGGTTGGCGCGCCTTTGCGGCGCCCGGCGCAGGCATTTTTTTCAGATACGCTTGACGGCGCTGAACGTTCAGCGCCGTCTTTCATCCGCGCCGTGCGTAACATATATAAACCCGCGCGGCGTGTAAATCGCCAAAGGAGAGTACCGCATGCATCCGTTGGAAACCGCTCTCGGCTATGGCTTTACGAATCCATCGCTTTTAACCCTCGCGCTTACCCACCCTTCCACCAAGGAAGAGAAGGATAATCAGCGCCTGGAGTTTTTAGGCGATGCCGTGCTGGAATTTGTGATCAGCGATGCGCTGTACAGCAAATACCCCGCCCTGCAGGAAGGGGAGCTAACCGCCCGGCGCGCCGCGCTGGTGTGCGAGGAAACCCTGTGCTTTATCGCCCGGGGGCTGGGGCTTGGGCCGCACCTGCGCATGGGGCACGGCGAGGAAACGACTGCCGGGCGGGAAAAGCCCAGCATTTTATCCGATGCGATGGAGGCGGTCATCGCCGCGGTCTATCTGGACGGCGGCATTGATGCGGCGCGCGGGCTGATATTGCGCCTGTTTGCCGATGAGGAAACACTGTGTGCGCTGCATGGCCGCGACGATAAGGGGCTTTTGCAGGCGCTGACGCAGGCACAGGAATCCGGACTGCCGGAATATGTGTTGGTTAAGCAGAGCGGCCCGGCGCATGAGCGCCATTTTGTCATCGAAGTCCGCGTGGCGGGTGAGCCGCTGGCGCAGGGCGAAGGCGCGAGCAAGAAGGCGGCCGAGCAGGCCGCCGCGCGGCTGGCGCTAACGAAACTTACGCCAAACGCCTGAATAGCACTGCCGGAAAGCCCGGCAACATAAGGGGGATAGGGATGCGGCTGAACAAGCTGGAGATCTTCGGTTTTAAATCGTTTGCCAAACGAACCGAGATCATCTTCCCACAAAACGTAACCGGTATCGTAGGGCCCAACGGCAGCGGTAAAAGCAACATCGGCGACGCGGTGCGCTGGGTATTGGGCGAACAAAGCGCCAAAACCCTGCGCGGCAACAGCATGGCCGACGTCATTTTTAACGGTACCCAGTCCCGCAAGCCCATGAACTACTGCGAAGTCGTGCTGGAGTTTGACAATGCCGACCATCAACTGCCGGTGGATTATGCGCAGGTCAGCATCACACGGCGCGTATACCGCAGCGGCGAAAGCGAATACCTCATCAACGGCGCTACCTGCCGCTTGAAAGACGTGGTAGCGCTGTTTCGTGATACCGGCGCGGGCAAGGAAGGCTACTCCATCATTGGGCAAGGCCGCATTGACGATATTCTGTCCCAGCGCAGCGAGGACCGGCGCGCGGTTTTCGAGGAGGCGGCGGGCATCAGCCGGTTCCGCTTCCGCAAGGAAGAGGCCGAGCAGCGCCTCAAGCGCAGCGATGAGAATCTCGTGCGCATCAGCGATATTCTGGAGGAGCTGGAGCACCGCTTGGGCCCGCTGGAAAAGCAGGCGGAAGTGGCGCGGGAGTATTTGGAGCTGTCCGAAACCCTCAAGGAACTGGATGTTTCGCTGTACCTGCGCCGCCATGAGCGCCTGCGTAAGCGCATCGCCACCATGGAGGATGCGCTTAATGCTGTTAACGAACAGCTGGTAGCACTGAATACCCAGCTGGAACAGCAAAATGCCGATCGCGCGCAGCGCGAGGAAGGGCTGGAAGCGCTGCAAAAGGAGCTGGCCGGGGCGCACGATGCGCTGCTGGGCAAATCCGATGTGCTGCATACCGCCAAAGAGCAGGCGCAGGCAGTGGAGAACCGCCTTTCCGGCGCGAGCGAAACGCTGGAACGTTTGCGCGGCGAGGCCGAGGCGATGCAAAACCGTTTAAAGCTGATACAGGCAACCGTAGAGCAATCCGAAGGCGGCCTGCAGGAAGCCGAAAGCCAGCGTGCGGCGGCGGCCGAAGCGCTGACCCTGCGCAGGCAGGCGTTTGCCGAGGCGAATACCGCCGCCCAGAAGTGGGAGGACGAGCTTTCCGCCCACAAAACCGCCATGATGGACAGCATGAACCGTATGCAGGATGTGCGCACCGCACAGGCACGGCAAAGCGCCATGCACTCGCAAATGGCGGCGCGGCGGGAAGAACTGCAAGGCGCGCTGTCCGGCGCGCAGGAAAAGACGCAGGCGCTTTCGCAGGCGCTTACAACCGCCGCGGAGGGCTTGAAAGCGGAGGAAGAAACCCTGTCCCAGCGCCGCGCAGAGGCGACGGAACTGGAAACACAGGCCAAAACCCTGTTTGATACGCTGGAACAAGCCAAAAAGGATATGCAGCTATTGGCGCAAGGCGCGCGCGCCGATGAGACGCGCCTGAAAACCCTGCAGGAATTGCAGGAGGGGTACGAGGGCTACCAGTACCCTGTGCGGCAGGCGCTGGCTTACGCCCGGCAGCATAACCTTTCCGGCGTGTACGACGTGGTCGCCATGCTGCTAACTGTGCCAAAGGAGTACGAAACCGCGCTGGATATGGCGCTGGGCGGCGCGATGCAAAACATCGTTACCGGTACCGAGCACGACGCCAAACAGCTTATTGATTATTTGCGCAATAACCGGCTGGGCCGCGCCACCTTTTTACCGCTCAGCTCCGTACGCGGGCGCACGCTCTCGCCCGGCGAGCGGCGGGTGCTTAACATGGACGGCTGCATCGGCGTAGCGAGCGAGCTTTGCGAATTTGAGGAAACCTACCGCCCCGTTATGGAAAACCTGCTGGGTCGTACGGTAATCGCACGCGATCTGGAAAGCGGCATCCAAATCATGCGGGCGGGCGGGCACAGCTTCCGGCTGGTTACGCTGGCCGGGGATGTAATGCACTCCGGCGGCGCGATGACGGGCGGCAGCATCCGCCAGAAGGCGCAAAACCTGCTCGGGCGCGAGCGCGAAATTAAAGAGCTGGAAGCGGAGCTTGCCACCAAAACGGAACGCATTGCCCAAAGCACGGCGGCGCTTGGCGAACTGGAGCAGCAGCGCATAACCCTGCGCGAGCGGCGTTTGGACGCGCGCGAGGCTGTGCAGCAGCAGGAAATTGCCGTTACGCGGGACAGCGAACGCCATAAAAACGCGCAAGCCGCCTTGCAGGAGCATCAGCAAAGCGTGGAAAGCACCAACGCCGCCATTGAGCAGCTTAGCGAAAGCATTGCGGATATTGAGGCGGAGTTGGAGCGCATCGAGCGGCAAACCGGCCGCGAGCAGACCGACGCCGACGCGATGAATGCGAAAACCGCCGCGCTGGATCGCGAGCTGGATGCGGCGCGCCGCGCGCGCGAGGATGCGCAGGAAGCGCAAACACAGGCGATGCTGGCTTTGCAGGAGGCGGAGCATACCTGCGACCGCCTGCACCGCGATAAGCACCGGCTGGTATGCGACAGCGAGGACTGCATTAAAGAGCAGGAAACGCTGGAAGCGAAGCGCCAAAAAACCCTGCTCGAATTGCAAAACGCCGAGCAGGCACGCGCGGAGGCCGCCGCGGCAACCGCGCAGGCGGAGCAGGCGGTAGCGCAGGCAAAGGACTACGTAAACCAGACCGAAGCGCGGCGCGAAGAAGCGCAAAAAGCGCTCAAGGATGTGCAAAACGAGGCCGAGGCGACCCGTACGCTGGCGGAAAAAACCACCGAGCGCCTGCACCGGCAGGAGATGAACCTTTCCCGCGTCACCGCCGAACGCGCAGCATTGGACGATCGCCTGTGGGATACCTACGAGCTGACGTTTGCAGGGGCGCAGCAGGCGTATGCCGAATATCAGTTGGTGGCGCAGGGCACGTTTAACGTGCCCGATGCGCAGGCGGAAATGCCGGATGCTGCGCCGCAGACGCCGCCGGAAGATGCCGTGCTGCTGCTGCCGCCGGAGGATTTTAACGAATCCGAAGCCGATACGCAGGCGCAGACCATCCGCGACCGTATCCGACAGATGGGCAACGTAAACGTGAGCGCCATTGAGGAATATGCCGAGCTGCGTGAGCGCGTAACCGACCTGTCCAGCCAGCGGGACGATTTGGAAAAGGCCAAGCAGGATTTGGAAACGTTGATTACCGAATTGCTCACCCATATGCGCACGGTGTTTGTGGAGCAGTTCTCCATCTTGCAAACATATTTTGCCGAGTCGTTCGCCCGCCTGTTCGGCGGCGGACAGGGCGAAATCCGCCTGTCGGATCCCGAGGACCCGCTGGGCTGCGGTATTGATATTATCGTGCAGCCGCCGGGCAAAAAGCGCCAGATTCTCAGCCTGTTTTCGGGCGGCGAGCGTGCGCTGACGGCTATTGCCATCCTCTTTGCCATGCTCCGGCTCCGCCCCACCCCGTTTTGTATACTGGACGAGATCGAGGCCGCGCTGGACGAGGCGAACATTACCTATTTTGCCGATTACCTCAAGGAATTTTCCCTGAATACGCAGTTTGTGGTCATCACCCACCGCAAAGGCACTATGGAGCGCTGCGATACCCTCTTTGGCGTCGCTATGGAGGAAAAAGGCATCAGCTCCATGGTCAGCGTTAGTTTAAGGGATTACGCATAGGGCGTTTATCGCCCTTGGACGAGCACCGTAAGGAGGCGTTTGTATGGCCGATGGATTATTCGGCAAGCTGCGGGATGGATTGTTCCGCAGCCGCCAGAACTTAAATACTATGGTGGACGAAGCGGTTACCGAGCACCAAACGGCGGACGAAGATTTTTTCGATGGGCTGCTGGACGCGCTCATCCTGTCCGATATGGGGGTCACCGGCGCGCAGGAAGCGATCGATCAGTTGCGCGCCCGCGCAAAGGCGGAAAACGTGAAGGATACCGCCGCCTGCCGGGAAATGCTCAAGGAGATTTTGGTTTCCATGGTGGATGCGCCCAAGGACCCGCTTAAGTGGCCGATGGTCATTTTAATGGTCGGGGTCAACGGCGTGGGTAAAACCACCACCATCGGCAAGCTGGCGCTGCGCTTTCAGGCGCTGGGCCGCACCATTATGCTCTGCGCGGCTGATACGTTCCGTGCCGCTGCTGCCGACCAGCTGGAGATTTGGGCAAGCCGCGCCAAGGTGCCCCTTGTGCGCCATCAGGAGGGGGCAGACCCCGCGGGCGTCGTGTTTGACGCGGTGCAGGCCGCCAAATCCCGCAAGGCCGATTTGCTGATTGTGGATACGGCGGGCAGGCTGCACAATAAAAAGAACCTGATGGATGAAATGCAGAAGATGCGCCGCGTAATCGACCGGGAATACCCCGAGGCGACGGTGCGCTGTCTTTTAGTGGTGGACGCGACGACCGGGCAGAACGGCTTGCAGCAGGCGCGCGCCTTTAGCGAGGCGGCGGGTATTACCGGCGTAGTGCTGACCAAGCTGGACGGCACGGCCAAGGGCGGCGTGGTGTTCTCCATTGTGCGGGAGCTGCGCGTGCCGGTGATGTATGTGGGCGTGGGCGAAGGTATAGACGATTTGCAGGCCTTTAACGCGAAGGATTTCGTATCCGCCCTGTTTGACTGACGCAGGAAAACAGGTTGCGGTGCAGGAGGCGGGAACATGAATATTTCTCCCATTGTATTTAAAAGTCAAGCCAGCCGCGCGCTGAAGGGCAACTGGCAAACGGCGCTGCTCGTCAGCTTTTTTGCCGAGGTGCCGCTGGTGCTTTTGCAGTTGCTGCAAAACACGCAGCTTGGCGATATTACCATGCTGACCGATCCCAATGCGATCTTGGCGGCGCTGCAGGCGATACCGCAGCATACCTGGACGTTGCTGGGGGTGGTTAGCACGGTTTCGCTGGTGCTCACCCCGGTATTGGCGGTGGGTTGCAACAACTACTTCATCAACCGTCTGCGCAAGCAGGAGCTGGGCCTTATGGGGCTATTGTCTCGCTGGAAGATTATCGGCAAGGCGCTTATGTTGTATGTGGTGATGACGGTGAAAATCTTCCTTTGGTCGCTGCTTTTGGTCGTGCCGGGATATATCGCGCTGCTGCGCTACTCCATGGCGCCCTATTTTCTGGCGGAGGAGCCGGAAATCGGCGTAATGGAGGCGATCAACCGCAGCAAACAGGCGATGCAGAAACAGAAACTGAACTTTTTCATTCTCCAGATCAGCTTTATCGGCTGGTACGTGGCTTCGCTGATTGTGGATGTGGTTTTCAGCGGTTTCAACGTCATTCTGGCGCTGGTGCTCAGCCAGTTCGTGCAATTGTTTATGACGGCGTATATGAACGCTGCCAGCGCCAGCTTCTATTTGGCGGTATCTCAGCCGCAGGGCATGTGGAAAGCGCAAAAGGAAGCCGAAGTATGGTTTAAGCGCTTTTCCGGCATGATGAACGGGCGGCGGCCGATGGATACGGATGAAACGCCGGATGGGAACGAGACGCCCGGTGTGGACGAAACGCAAGACACAGACGAATTGCCGGATACAGATGAATTGCCGGATACGGATGAAACGCCGGATACGGATGAAACGCCCGGCGCAGAGGAAACGCCGCAGGATGGCGAAAGGCAGTCGCAGGACGAGCCCGAAAAGCCGGACGGCACGCTGTAACCGGAAAGGTCTTTCGCCTCCCGGTTTGGATAAGAAGGGGATATACCGATGGGTTGGTTTCGCAAGTGGAAAAAGCAATCGCCGCAGATCTACGCGGCGGGGTATCCGCAGCTGGATACGCCGCGCCTGACGCTACGCATGTTTACCCCGGCGGATGTACCGGCGTTGTTTGCCTATGCCAAAAGCGATGTGGTCGGCCCGCTGGCGGGCTGGGCGCCGCACCGCAACCAGGAGGAGACGCGGCAGATCGTGAGCCTGTTTATCAAACGGGGCGATGTGTGGGCGATTGTGGATAAAAAGAGCGGGCGGCTGGTCGGCTCCGTCGGGCTGCATGTGGATGCGAAACGCAGCGTAGAAAAGGCCTTGATGCTTGGCTACGTGCTGGGAGAGCCGGACTGGGGCAAAGGCTTTGCCACGGAGGCTTCCGCGCGGGTGTTGCGCTTTGCCTTTGAGCAACTGGGCTGCCCGGTTGTTTCGGCTTACCACTATCCGCATAATAAAAGAAGCGCGCATGTGATTGCCAAACTCGGCTTCACGCTTGAGGGCACGCTGCGGCAAGCCAGTACGCTGGTAGGCGGCAGCGTGACGGACGACGTGTGTTACAGCATCACTGCCGCCGATTATCGGGCGGGCGTGCGCGAAATGCTGACTGCGTACCTTACACCGCGGGACAACACCGAAACCAGATAAAGGAGGCGGGCGCAATGCCGCCGCTGAAAGCCTATACCAGCGATTTACCTTACAGCTATGTGCCGGGCGTGTTTCCCAGCCTCCAGCTGATGGCCGCCGCACCCCAGCGCGCTACACGCCTGTTATTAAGCAGCCAGGCTGCGGGCGAGGGTGTGGATAAGCTGCGCGCGCTGTGCCGGCAGCATAATATACGCGAGGAAGTAGCCGATAAGGCGCTGCACCGCATCAGCGGCAAGCACAACTGCTTTGCCGCCCTTGTGTTCCAGAAATGGCAGGCGGAGCTGGATGCCGCGCGCCCGCATCTGGTATTGCACCACCCGATGGATGAGGGGAACCTGGGCACCATACAGCGTACCATGCTGGGGCTGGGGCTTACGGACATCGCCATCATCCGCCCGGCGGCCGACCCGTTCGACCCCAAAGTGGTGCGCGCGTCCATGGGGGCGATTTTTGCCCTGCGTGTGGCACAGTACGACGATTTTACCGCCTACCGCGCGCAATATCCCAACCATGCGCTTTACCCGTTTATGCTGGATGGCTCCACTCCGCTGGAAAACGCGGTGCAGACCGTAAAACAGCCCTATGCGCTGGTGTTCGGCAACGAGGGCAGCGGCCTGCCGCCGGCGTTTTCGGCGCTGGGGCAAGCGGTGCGCATACCGCATTCCGATGCGATTGATTCGCTGAACCTCGCCGTAGCCGCGGCGATTGGCGCATATGCCTTTGTCCATGCGACAGGCAGGAAGGATGAACCTCGATGAAGCAGGAATATCAAACTATTTATGACCAACTCAGCGCCTGTGTGCGCTACCTTGCGAAAGAAGCAAAGTTAAAAACCGGCGCGACGGTGGTACTGGGGTGCAGCACCAGCGAAGTGGCGGGCGGCGTGATCGGCCACAACAGCGTGCCGGAACTGGGCGGCGTACTGGCTGCCGCGTTTTTGGATACGTGCCGTGATTTGGGCTTGAACGGTGCTGTGCAGTGCTGTGAGCATTTAAACCGTGCACTGGTGATGGCGCAATCCACGCTGGATAGCCTGCGCCTTACGCAGGTTTCCGTGCGGCCTGTGCCCACCGCGGGCGGCAGCACCGGCGCGGCGGCGTACGATTGGTTTGCTCACCCCGCCATGGCTATGAATATACAGGCGGACGCTGCCATCGACGTTGGCGATACGCTGGTAGGCATGCACATCCGCCCGGTGGCGGTGCCCCTGCGGATGCCGGGCGCACAGGTTGGGCAGGCGCATGTGGTGATGGCGTACTCCCGTTTCCCGCTGATCGGCGGGGAGAGGGCGCAGTACCCTGAGTCGATTCGGTAATACCGGAATGTTCAAGGCAAATGAATACGAAAAGGGGCACTGCGCGAATGGTACAGGTGAAAATAACCGTGCTGAAAGTGAATTTTTACGAAGATTTGGCGGAAGAATACCTGACGGATGGCAAGGAAGCCGGCCCCTGCCCGATTTTGCAAAAGGGCGATACCTTCCTGTACGAGGGGGGCGCGGTAATGCCGCAGGGCTTTTGCCCGTGGGCGTGGATCGAAGTATACCCGGCGGTAAGCAAGCTCTCCTCGGTTCCAACGGGCAACCACTGGTATAAATATCCCGATAAGCGCATTACCTGCTGCACGGACGGCGTGCGGCCGGTTATTTTCGAGCTGGAGGCTGTTCCCGGCGGGGAAGATGTGGAGTAACCGGGTCTCTGCGGAAAGGATCGGCTGCACGGTTTGTTTCTAAGACGCAATCAGCGTTTTCAGCTTAGGAAGAAGCAGGCAGCCCATACGAACGAGTAAGCATGGTGACTGGCTCCCCTTGCTTACTAGCGTTTTAGCTTAATATGGGATGGCAGTGTAACAAGAAAACAAGGGTTTATACGCAAAAGCACCCGGCTGCATGCCGGGTGCTTTTGCGCGTAAAGATACTGTATCGCGAGAAAAGCATGCTTTCGCTTAGTACCGCTCGTAAGCGACGACAGAATCGAGGTTGTAATAGCGTGCAAACACTCTGTTTGCGAAGTAATCGGGTTCATTTGTCAGGTCGATCATATCGTAGAAAACGTCGAATTTGGATTTGCTTTTAATGTTATAGGTAACAATATCTGTTTCGCCTTGGGCCTGTGCGGCGATTACCTGTTGCTCTCGGGATTGTGCGCTGCGGTAACGGTCGTATGTCAGCGGGGCAGCCTGTAAGCATAACAGCAGCGCAGATAAGGACACGGCAAGCGTTGCTGCGGCAATCAATGGCTTTAAGGCCGTCGCCCTTACGTCTGGTACCAATAGGGCACTGGCGGAAAAGATCATGGCGAGGCTGACCGTCATCGCGCGTAAAGGATAATACCCTGTCGCCGTCATGGCAAAATGGGAGGCGACACCGCACAAAAAAAGCATGATGGAGAAGGCAAGTTTCTTATGGCTGACGTTGTGATAATAAGCATAGGAAAGTAAAAATATAAAGAGCAGCGATGGAATTAACTCATATTCCCAGAAGAAAGTAACACAATTGTTAAATGGAGCGATATGAGCGCCCAGAAAAGAGGATGTTTGCGAAAGTGTCTATGCATTTCGCGCCTGGCTGGCGGGAGACAGGAGCATAAAAATGAACCCGGCCAGACTGCAAAGCATCGCAAGCAGCATCCAAAGCGATATCTTCTTCTCCGTACGATAAAGGTATACAAAGCATAACACCATCAACAGGATAGCGGCGGGAACGCCGTTTTCGCTTGTGGTGCCCATGATGAGATAAACCGGTAGCAATAAAAGCCCTTTCCAGCGGAGTTTTAGCAGTTTCCCATCCACCACGGCGCGGCGGAAAGGCACCAGCGACCAAATGATGATTGCCGAGCCCCAAAGATAGTTACACGCGCCCGTTAACCAGAAAAATACCTGGGAAAGGGTTGGCAGGCAATCAGCATCGCACCGGCCCATAATGCTAAAAGGGAAACATCATGCTTCTTTTTTGCCGTCAGCGTATAAAGACCCAGCAAAAATAAAACAGCTACGCAGGCGTTGACGACATTAAAAACAGGTTTACCCAGCCAAAGCATAAGCTGTGCGAAAAAATGATTCACCACACGCCCGTTGACCCACTTATAATGGGAAACAATAGAGGGGAAAAGCGCTTGAAAACGGGTGATTCTTGTACGGTCGGCAAAGCTGAAGGCGCAATTATAATCGTCGGACATAAGCGGCGCCATCAGATTGAAAATATAAAACAAAAGGAAAAGCCCGATGATCAGGAGATAGAAACCTCTCTTTTTAGCCTTATCCGAGGTCGCATGGGGAAAAACGACAGTTGGCGCTTCCGCTTGCATGCACGTTTCTTCCTTTATTGCTGTTTCTCTGCACAAGCGTAAAAGCCTATGCGCTTGAAGCAGAATAAGTAGTTATGATATGGAAAAGTATAACGTATGAAAAATGAGCTTGCAAGTAAATTAGGAAAGAATAAGAATGACTATGGATTGTCTATATGCTGGCTATGCTTAGCTTGGGCTTGAAACGGTATTGTGCAACTTTTAAAGCTTAGCTGTGGCCGGATTTTCGCTGGCGCGAAAGCCCCGCCGGTTTGTACCTGCGGGGCTTGTGTTTTCTATGCAGTTATAACGCGCACGGGATTAGCCTTGCTGGTTACGATGCTTCGCGAAGCACTCGCTGCAATAGATGGGACGATCGCTTTTGGGAACAAAGGGGACGGTCGTAGGTTTGCCGCATTCTGCGCATACGGTCTCGTACTGCTCGCGGGGTGCGGCGGCACGGGCGGTCTTGCGGGCGGAGCGGCACTGTTTGCAGCGGGTAGGTTCGTTTTGGAAGCCTTTTTCGGCATAGAATTCCTGCTCACCAGCGGTGAACACGAATTCGGCCCCACAGTCGCGGCACGTGAGCGTTTTGTCCTGATACATGGTTTGGAATTCCTCCGTTTTCGTATATCTGATCGATGGTGGCTGACCTGGTCTTTGACCCCACACTCGCCGACGGGAAGGTTTGCTCATCGCAGTTGCGCCCTACGCGCCTTCTCTCGCGTGTACGTTTCCACGCCCGGAAGAATCCGGTGCCGTAGGTTCGTAACCCGCGGTCGGACTTACTACTAGAACGCGCCATGCTCGCCGGGACTTTGCCCGGTTTACGTGGACCGCTTTGCCCGCGTCTGGCTTCGGCTTTCAACCACAGACCCACTATCGATCGATGTTATTATATCGTTAACAATGCGTTAAAGCAAGTATTTTTTCGTTATACAGGAAATTTATACCATATTCTTTTTGGTAATGCTTACGAAGATTTTACTTATACTTTACATCAGCGCCCAACTATGTTAGGCTATTTCTGGTATGGGCTTAAAAAGGCCTTTTGCGCGGAGTGGGTTTTCCGCGCTATGTTCTGTTTGCTAAGCGAAACCGTTTTTACGGTTGTTTTTCGCACAGGAGGATTGTGGATGCAGGTAATGGACATACTCACCCTTGTGGCTGGCCTCGGCCTGTTTCTCTATGGTATTAAGGAAATGGGCGAAGGGCTGGAAAAGGCTGCCGGCCGCAGGATGCAACACTTGCTGGAGGTTCTTACCCGTAATAAGCTGACGGCCGTTTTGGTCGGCGCATTAGTAACCGGCGTCATTCAAAGTTCAAGCGCGACCACTGTAATGGTCGTGGGCTTTGTAAACGCCGGTTTATTGCCGCTTACCAAAGCCATCGGCGTGATTATGGGCGCTAACATTGGTACTACGGTCACGTCGTTGATGCTGTCGGTCAAGCTGAACTTTGGCGTTATTTTTGCCACGATCGGCTTGTTCTTCATGCTGTTTAGCGGCAAGCGATCCGGCTTTAAAATGCTGGGTCAGATCTTCATGGGGCTTGGCGTGCTGTTCATTGGTATGGAAACCATGACCAGCGCCATGAAACCCATGCGGGAATGGGAAGGATTCACCAATATGATCGCCGGGGTCAGCAACCCCGTGCTGGGCGTGCTGGTCGGCGCGCTGATCACTGCGCTTTTGCAAAGCAGCTCGGCTTCCATCGGTATTTTACAGGCGCTGGCTGGGTCGGGGTTGATTGGCCTGCACGGGTCGCTGTTCATCCTGTTTGGTCAAAACATCGGCACGTGTATTACGGCAATGCTGGCGTCCATCGGCGCCAACCGCACCGCCAAACGCGCGGCGGTGGTGCACCTGCTGTTTAACGTCATTGGCGCGACCTTGTTCATCGTCATATCGCTTACGCTGCCTTTTGCTACGTGGGTAGAGCATCTGGCGGGTGATAACCTGCGCTTGCAGATCGCGTTTGCACATATCATTTTCAACGTGACGACCACGGTTATCATGCTGCCGATGTCCGGCATGCTGGAGCGGTTGGCACGCCTGGTGGTGCGCGGCGAGGACAAGCAGGAAGAGCCGATGCGCCTGACCTACTTTGACGACCGCCTCTTCTCCACCCCGCCGATTGCCGCCAAGCAGCTGTTCCGTGAAGTGACGCGCATGGGCGAGCTGGTCAAGGCTAATTACGATTTTGCCATGGAATATTTTTTCTCCACGAAGGAGCTGCCGCTGGATGAGTTTGATAACCGTGAAAATGTAATCGACTTCCTGAATGCCGAAGTGACCGCCAAGATGATTGAGCTGCGCGGCCTTACCCTCAGCAGCCAGGATGTGCATTTGATGGGCTCGCTCTTCCATGTGGTGAATGATTTGGAGCGCATTGGCGATCACTGCACCAACATTGTGGAAATCGGCACGGCGCGGCGCAAGCTGAAAACCAAGTTTAGCGCCAAAGCCGAGCAGGAAGTACGCGACCTGAATGTGATCATCACGCGGATGCTGGAGCAGGCGATGGGGATTGTGAACCGGCAGATCATCGATCCGGAGATCATCGCCAAGGTCAAAACGGACGAGGCCGAAGTGGATAAGCTGTGCGAAATGCTGGCCGACCGCCATGTGGACCGCGTAAAGAACAAAAAATGCACGCCGAAGAACGGCATGCTGTACATGGATTTGCTCAACAATCTGGAGCGAATCGCCGACCATGCGGACAACCTGTCCACCTCGGTGGATGCGATGGACGACGGCAAAAAACTGCTCTGGTAAATAGCTTGCAAACCAACCGGCTTTCGCACACGCGAAAGCCGGTTTTTCGTTTACCCCGGCAGGATTTTACCGGGTAGATACAGAAAATAACAAATACAGGGAATATGAAAGGGCGCATGATTTGCGATCGCCATACAACTTCACAACCGACCTTGATGTGTAAAGGAGAACAGCGCGCCATGAAGAACTTCGTCATCACCATTGCCCGTGGTTTTGGCAGCGGCGGTAAACAGATCGGGCTGAAAATTGCGGGAGACTGGGACATTAAATTGATGGATCAGGAGCTGCTGGAGCTGGCGTCCATCGAAAGCGGCATCAGCGAGGAGCTGTTCGCTCTGGCGGATGTGGCTTTCAACCGTAAACTGCTGATGCACGTGCCCGACCGTGAGCACTACGGCAACGTGCTGCGCCCGGAAAACCGCAAGTTCGTATCCGATATCAACATGTTCAACTATCAGGTAAAAATATTGCGTATGCTTGCCA
This sequence comes from Candidatus Limiplasma sp., assembly GCA_963675655.1. GTDB lineage: Bacteria > Bacillota > Clostridia > Christensenellales > Aristaeellaceae > CAXXOK01. Next base: position 1,089,069 of record OY776489.1, on the reverse strand, counting down.
AAACGGAATCCTTCATTGTGGTGGGAAAGGCCGCAAACTATGTGCTGCGCGACCTGCCCAACGTGGTCAGCGTACACATACAGGCTCCGTTTGAGGACAGCGTTAAAACCATTATGGAGCGCTCCGCCATGACCGAGGCAGAGGCTGCACGCGCCGTGCGCCGCACCGATAAATACCGCGGCGATTACCACAAATACTATACCGGTGAAAAATGGACGGACGCAATCAATTACGATCTGTACCTCAACAGCTCCCGTCTGGGGTGGGACAACTGCGCCGGAATCATCAAGGATTGCGTACGCCGTAAGATTGGCATCGACCTACCGGATGTGGTTATCTCCGAAGAATAAACTATCAGCTTGCTGAAAAGGGCTCATCTGCGTTGTCAACTTCAGAATGACAAGGGGAATCACAGCTTGCTGAAAAGGGCTCATCTGCGTTGTCAACTACAGAATGACAAGGGGAATCACTTACGTACGAGTAAGCTCATCCCCTTGTCATCTTTGTTTCCTAGCAGCTAAACCTTTTTGAGCAAGCTGGGGTTGGGTGTTTCCGTATGGGTGAGCTCATCCCCTTGTCATCTTTGTTTCCTAGCAGCTAAACCCTTTTGAGCAGGCTGGGGTTGGATGTTTCCGTATGGGTAAGCTCATCCCCTTGTCATCTTTGTTTCCTAGCAGCTAAACCTTTTTGAGCAAGCTGCCAGCTTGCTGAAAAAGACCCATCTGCGTTGTCAACTACGGGCGGTAAGGGGAATCACTTACGTACGAGTAAGCTCATCCCCTTACCACCCTTGTTTCCTAGCATCTGTGCCTTTTTGAGCAAGCTGGGGTTGGGTGTTTCCGTATAGGAAAACGCCCAACAGCCTTTTTGCCCTTTCCATCCGGCCAAGCCAACCAAAATTATAAATCCACCATTGCTCATCCGATTATCCGCGTGAAACGCGGATAAACCGGGTCAAGGGCAGTGCCCTTGTCAGGTTCCAAGGGTGAAACCCTTGGACAGCTTGCTGAAAAAGCCCATCTGCGGTATCAACTTCAGAATGGCAAGGAGAATCACAGCTTGCTGAAAAAGACCCATCTGCGTTATCAACTACAGATGGCAAGGGGAATCACAGCTTGCTGAAAAGGGCTCATCTGCGTTGTCAACATCAGAATAACAAGGGGAATCACTTACGTACGAGTAAGCTCATCCCCTTGTCATCTTTGTTTCCTAGCAGCTAAACCCTTTTGAGCAAGCTGGGGTTGGGTGTTTCCGTATGGGTAAGCTCATCCCTTTGCCATCTTTGTTTCCTAGCAGCTAAACCCTTTTGAGCAAGCTGGGGTTGGATGTTTCCGTATGGGTAAGCTCATCCCCTTGCCACCCTTGTTTCCTGGCATCTAAACCCTTTTGAGCAAGCTGCCAGCTTGCTGAAAAAGACCCATCTGCGTTGTCAACTACGGGCGGTAAGGGGAATCACTTACGTACGAGTAAGCTCATCCCCTTGTCATCTTTGTTTCCTAGCATCTAAACCCTTTTGAGCAAGCTGCCAGCTTGCTGAAAAAGACCCATCTGCGTTGTCAACTACGGGCGGTAAGGGGAATCACTTACGTACGAGTAAGCTCATCCCTTTGCCATCTTTGTTTCCTAGCATCTAAACCCTTTTGAGCAAGCTGCCAGCTTGCTGAAAAAGACCCATCTGCGTTGTCAACTACGGGCGGTAAGGGGAATCACTTACGCACGAGTAAGCTCATCCCCTTGCCACCCTTGTTTCCTAGCATCTGAACCTTTTTGAGCAAGCTGGGGTTGGGTGTTTCCGTATGGGAAAACGCCCAACAGCCTTTTTGCCCTTTCCATCCGGCCAAGCCAATCAAAATTATAAAACCCACCATTGCTCATCCGATTATCCGCGTGAAACGCGGATAAACCGGGTCAAGGGCAGTGCCCTTGTCAGGTTCCAAGGGTGAAACCCTTGGGTGCGTCTACTCGTCTGTAACGGGGTCGCTGCCTGCTTCGTTTAAATACCGGTCGATGATAAAGCGCGGGCGGCGCTTGCTTTCGTTGTAGATTTTGCCGATGTACTCGCCGATGACGCCGAGGCTGAGCAGCTGGATGCCGCCGATGAGCCAGATGGAGGCGACGGTGCTGGTCCAGCCGGTTACGGTGCGCCCGACGATGAAGGTGATCAGCGTGTATAAAAGCATCAGCAGCGAGATAAGGAATATCACCACGCCCAGCGCTGTAATCAGCCGCAGGGGCTTGACTGAGAAGCTGGTAATGCCGTCCACGGCAAAGGCCAGCATTTTTTTAAGCGGATATTTGCTTTCTCCGGCAAAACGCTCGCTGCGGTCGTAATATACATACCCGCTTTGGTAGCCCACCAACGGCGCCAGCCCGCGTAGGAACAGGTTCACTTCCCGAAACTGCGAAAGCCCGTCCAGCGCGCGCCGGCTCATCAGGCGGTAATCGGCATGATTGTAGGTAATATCCACGCCCAAGTTTTTCATCAGCTTGTAAAACGCCAGCGCGGAGGTGCGCTTGAAGAACGTATCGGTTTTGCGCTGGTTGCGCACGCCGTATACCACGTCGCAGCCATCCTTGTACTCTGTAATAAAGCGATCCATCGCGTCCATGTCGTCCTGTAAATCGGCGTCCATGGAGATGGAAAAATCACAATGCTTGCGAGCGGTCATCAGCCCGGCTAAAAGTGCGTTCTGGTGGCCGCGGTTGCGGCTGAGCTTTAGCCCTTCAAAAAGTGGGTTTTCCTTGTGCAGTTTGGTAATCAGCGACCAGGTAGCGTCCTTGCTGCCGTCGTCCACCAAAAGCACGCGGCTGTCGGCATCGCATAGCCCTGCATCTATCAGTGCTTTCATTTTCTCCGTAAGCCTGCGGGATGTTTCCGGCAATACCGCCTCTTCATTATAGCAGGGAATGACGACCATGAGCTTGTTTGGCATACTGTTCTTCCTCTCTTGGAAAAAATATCAGGGAAGGGTCAGGGTTACGGGGGCGCTGTTGACTGTGGTTTCCTGCTGCCCCAGATAGCCTGTTACACGTATAGTATACACCCCGGCGGGTGCGGGGTTGCCGCTGTTGTCCAGCCCGTTCCAGTAAAAGGTGCTGCCCCGCGGCAGAAGCTTCAGCGGGCGCGTGCTTTGCCGGTAGCATAGCCTGCGCACAGTTGCGCCCACATCATTGAGGATGGATACGCTGAGCCGGCAGGGAAAGGCGTGGCTTACGCAAATCGCCAGTTCGGTATTGCCGTTTGGTATAAACGTGGCAGCGGTATCCACCGAAAGGGCCAAATCACCCTCCGAAGGGATAATGGCGATCACGCTGCCCGCGTGCACAGTCAGCTTGCCATCCTCCAGGGAGACGATCTGCACCAGCACATAGCCGCTCGCATCGCCATTTGGCAATTGCAGGGAAAGCGTGCGCACCTTGCGCCCGGGGGATACAGCGCCTTCCTCATCGCCATAGGCGGTGTACTGCTCCACATCGTCATACAACAGCTGCGCCTGGTTAAACAGCCACTCGCCGTCCTGACGGTACACGACCTGATAGGCGACGCGCACCGGGCGCAGGGCGGTGTATTCCAGCGTAAGGTGGTTATCCTCCCGGCTCATGGCGGAGCTGGAAAAAGTAATATCGGTAATGGGGGAGCGCTCGGATATGTCCAGCGTCGCCATCCCGGCCAGATCGTAGGAGAATACGACAAAGTTATCCTCCTGCGGGTACACCTGCGGGGTGGAGGCGGCATGGTTTTGCGTAAGCGAGTGGTACAGCTCGCTCAGGGTCACGTCGCCGTCGCGGTTGGCATCGGCCTGTGCGCCATAACGGGGGTTCAGGCTCTGGCTGAGCATCTGGGTAAAATAGAACGCGCCCTGCACGAGGGTGGCTGCGCCGTCCCCGGTAGGGTTGGCGCTCCAATACCAGCTTTCTTCCCGCGCGCCGGAGCTGGCCAGAACCTTGTAGGAAGGATTCTGAAAATACAGGGTTTCCGGCTGCGTGCGCATTCCTTTGCCGATAAACGCGCCGCTGTAACACGCATCCAGCAGTACGACCTTGGTGCCCGCAATGGGATCCAGCGCTGCCTGCAATTGCGCGGGGGTAATGTAGGCTTCCGCGGCCCCGTCGCTGAAAAGCAGCGACGCTTCTACGCCGTTATCCGGGTCGTATTCGCCGTGGGTGCTGATGTACAGGTAGCTTACATCGCTTTCAGTTGCATTGCCGAAGGTGGCCTGTATCAGCGCGGCCAGCTCGGTTGCGCAGGTGATGGGCGTATCAGGGATCATGATGGTTTCAAAAGGCTCGCTGCTCTGCTGCAAGGCTTCCTGCATGGCAAACACGTTGTTGGTGGAGGACGGGTACGTGCTGGGAAAGGATACGAAATCATCCACGCCGATGAGCAGCGCGCGGTTTTTCCGTGTCCCTTCGGTCTCTGCCGCCGCGGCGGGGGAAAGCGCTGCCAGCGTGGCCAGCGCCACGCAAAACGCGAGTCCCCATGCCAGCCCGCGCCGGCAGCGGCGTATCCATGCGTGCATATTGTGCCTCCCCGCGCCTGCCTCCCGTTGGGCGAAAGCGCTTACTCCGTCACCAGCCAGGTATCGGGGGAATCAAACTCCAGCTGGGCTATATCCAGTGCGATTGCCTGTTGGGTTCGCCGGTCGGCAATGCCGTTGACTGCCTTTTTTTTCATGGTTCGTTGGTAGGCCATAATGGCGGCTTTGGTGTTGCTGCCACAGGTGCCGGTTTGGTCGGATGCATCCAGAAAACCCAGCGTGGTCAGGTCTTGCTGCAAGGCAAGCACTTTGTCGCCGCTGCACCCGTAGCGTATGGTGGTATCCACCACATCCTCGCAGGCGCCGAATCCCAGTACCTGGCTGTTGTTGAGCGGATAGGTGCTGCGCTGTACGCTGGAGGGGTTGTTGCCCTCGATGACGTGAATGGTCACCTCCCCCTGCGTATCCCGCGTGCAGCATTCCACCAGCGCGACGTGCTCGGTATCCCCCGCCTCGTTATAGCTGAAGAAAACCAAATCGCCAGGGTGGGGAATATACTCGTTTTTCGTAAGCAGATGGTTGCCGTCCTTAAGCCACTGGTAGCCCCAGTCCGGGCAGTTGCCCTTGCGGTATACGAACCGGCCGCGCGCGATAAACCAGTCCCGTCCCACGTTTTGGCCGCCGTAGTTGGGGTATACGGTGTCAAGCAGCGTATACCCGTATTGCTGGTCGGTCTGGTCCACACACCAGCAGATAAACTCGGCGCACCATGCCGCGTTGGCATCGCCCGACCACTTGCCGTATTTGGTAAGGTTGTTCGGCCCCTCGGTATAGCCCAGCTCGCCTGCGGCTACCGCCAGCAGCGCCGGGACGAATGCGGGGCTTTCCCCCGTATCCACCACCGTTTCGGCAGGCGCGGTTGCCACTGCCGTCTGTGCGCCGTCCTGGGCGCAGGCGGCGGGCAGCAATAGCAGCAGCGTAAGCAGGCAGGCTGTAAACCGTAAGGCTTTCATTTGTGTTCCTCCGTACTGTGTGCTTTATCGTCCAAAGGCTTCGATGCCGCGAAGCAGCTCAAACTCGCGTATATCGCGCACGCTGGTGTACATTTTACGCGTCAGGATGGCCCCGGAGCGGTAAAACAGGCAGATGAACGGTACATCGTTGGCAAACTGCTGCTGTATCGCCTGCTGGGTATAAGCGTAATCGTCCTGCCGGGTGCAGGTGCGCAAGGTTTCAAACAGGCTGGTCATTTCGCTGGATACGTAGCGGCAATAGTTGCCGCTGTTGCCCTTCATAAGCATAAAGCCCGCGTCCGGTGAAACATCCATCTGGAAGGAGGCCAGCGCCATATCATACGAGCCGTTTTCCAGCGCTTGTTGTTCCTCCTCGTACGACATGGGGGTAACTTTTACCTTGATCTTCAAAGCTTCCAGCATATCGGCGATCATGTTGGCGGTTTCAAAGCGCACATCGTTTTGCGGGTCCTCGTACACGAACAGGCGCAGGTACAGGTGCTTTATCTTATCTGCGTCCAGCACCTTATCCAGCACGCCGTCGTCGTCAATGTCGCTCCAGCCGTCCTCCTCCAAAAGCTGCTGCGCCAGCTCCAGGTTATAGGCATAGGTGCTTTCCTGGTCGTAATACAGCCAGCTGGAGGAGGAGATGGGGGTATCGGCATCGTCCGTCATGCCCATGTAGACCTTGGTGGAAATTAAATCCGTATCGATGGCGGCGCGGATGGCGCGGCGCACATTTTCGCTGTCCAGCGGGTATTCGGTATGGTTGAGCAGCAGGGTTTCCAGCTGCCGCGTATCATATGTGACGGAAAGAGAACTAACCCCGCTTTTGTACTGCGAGGCGGATACCGAGCGCGTAAAGGCCGTATCCACACGCCCGTACTCGTAGGCGGTAATCAACTCCTTGTTGCTGGAGAACAATGAAACCATAATCTCCTGCACCTGCGGCTGGGTTTGCCACCATTTGGGGTTGGCTTTCAGCCAGATGTAGTTGGCGGGGTCAAACGTGTTAATTACGTACGGCCCCGTGCCCAGCGGACTTGCCATATCCACCTGTGAGGCAGGTACGATGGGAAAGGTAAGCTCGTACAGGATGCCGTAGTAGCTGCGCTTGGTTTTAAAAACCACGGTCAAATCATCGCTGGCGCTGACGCTGCTTACCATGTAGCGCAGGTTTTGGTAAAACCCGCGGGTTGAAGCGTCGTCGCTTTTAGCCTTTTCCAGCAGGTAGTTGCAGGTTGCCACCACATCACCCGCTGTAAGGGGCGTACCATCGGAAAAAGTGACGTCGTCGCGCAGGGTGAACGTCCAGGTACTGCCGTTGTCCGAGTCGGTCCAGGTTTCGGCCAGCAGCGGTTGTGGCAGGCCGTTATCGTCCACGGTGACGAGGCTTTCATACACTACGCTGTAGATGGATACGATGTCCCGCTCCAGCGGGTCCAATGGGCGGATTTCGGTAGTGCGGGTGGAATAAATGCCCACGATCAGCGAATCGCCCACGTTTTCGGCCAGCGCCGGAAACCCGGCGGCGAGCACGATAAAGGCAAGCAGCAATGCAAAAATACGTTTCATGCGTTTCCTCCCTGAAAATGCGCGGCAGGCGCTAGTGTACAGCGGCGATGGCGGCAGGAGCCGCCGTGGTTTGCGCGCTTTCCTGCGCGGCCTGCAGGCTGTCCGCGCCGCCCTCGTAATACAGGCGGCGGTAGATGGCGAAAGCGTTAAGTACCCGGGTGGCGTAGTTTTTAGTGGGGCCTTCCGCCATTTGGCTCAGATCGATGGATTGGCTGTCCGTGCTGTAACGCGAATCGCTAAGCCAGTTTTTTACGGTGGTTTGCCCGGCGTGGAAAGCGGCGGATACCAGCACCGGGTCGTTGTTAAACAAATCGCTTAAATAGGCCAGATACCAGCAGGCATATTTTACGTTGGTATCCGGGTCGTACATTAAATCAAAGGAATACGCCGTCGTTTCGTCAATCTTGCCATGTACCCATTCGGCGGTGTCGGGCATCATCTGCATCAGTCCGCGCGCGCCTACGCTGCTCTCCGCCGAGGGGTTGAAGGAGCTTTCGTTCAGTACGATGGCGGCGACAAAGGCAGGGTGCAGGTTGTTGGCCTGCGCTTGCTGCTCAATCAGCTCGCGGTAGCGGTAAGGGTGGGAGCTGAGCAGCGCGGCCTGCGCATCCACGCGCGCGGCCAGCACAGCCTGTTCGCGGCTGACAAAGCTCATCTGCAAAATCCAAAGCAATACGGCAAGCCCCGCCAGCACAAACACCGCAATGCCCAGATAGGGAATTTTCAGCTTCGGCCTGCTCTCGCCGTTTTCGTCCGGTTCCGCTTCCATGCGGCGGCTGTGCGGGTCGTTTTTTTCGGCGGTGACGGTATAGGGGGAGTCGCGGTATGGTTCGGCGTAAGGGTTTGCCATGGGCTGGGGGGGATAAGCCTGCGGCGGTGCATAAGCCGCGGGGTCCGGCTGCGCCTGCCTGCGGGTATACTCCGCCCGCGGCGGCGGGTAGGAGGTGCTGTGCGCCTGCACGGCCTGTGCGGTGTTGGCGCGGCGGTCGTACTGCGGCTGCTGCGCGCCCCGCCGCTTGTTGCCATAGGCGCGCTGCAAAGCTTCTTGCGCCTCACGCTGGCGCTGCTGGGCAACCAGCTCCGGCGGGTAACCCGCGTCCACATAAGCGTCGGACAGGTTTTGGGGTTGTTGTTGCTGTTGCGCGGGCGCAGCGTTGCGGATGGGTCTGCCCAGCGGGTCCAGCGCCACGGGCTGCGCTTGTGGCTGCTGCGGTGCGCGCTGCACCTGCGGGGCGCGCCGGTTGACCGGGTAGGGCGTTTGGTTTTGCCGGGCAGCGCGCAACCAATCCGGCATTTCCTGCGTGGGGGGCGCGGTATATTCGCCGTCGCCTGCGGTAAACACCGGCGTATTTTGCGCCTGCGTGGCTTGCTGCGGTATGGCCGCCGTGGGCTGCGCGGTTGTTTGCGGTTGTGGAGCCGTTTGCGGCTGGGAAACAGCCGAAGGAACGGAGGCAGCCGAAGGAACGGAGGCAGCCAAAGGAACGGAGGCAGCCAAAGGAACGGAGGCAGCCAAAGGCTGTGTGGTTGCCTGTGCTTGTGGAGTTGCCTGCGATCGTGCAGCAGGCGAAGGGGTAGAGGCAGTCGTAGACTGCGCAGGTGTATAACGGGCGCTGCGGCGGCGCTGTGCGGCCCCCGCTTCTGCGGCGGTATTTGCGTTGTTGGCTCCTGTGGGAGGCTGGGACGATTGCCAGTAATCCGTATACTCGGCCTGTGCCGCGGTTAGCGGTTTGGGCGAAAGGGGCACGTAGTCCGGCGTGCGGGCAAATGTGTTGCTACGCTCGCGCGGGTAGGCTGTACGCTTCACCGCGGCGCGCGTTTCGGCGCTCGGCTGGTGAATTGGCTGGCTCTGGCGCTGCCGTTCTCCCTGGGCAACGGATTCAAAAATTAAATAATCGACCGGAGCGGAGTCGTCCTCTTCGCTGCGGTATTTTCGCGGGAAGCATGGCAACATGCCCTTGCTCCTTTCTCCTTGGCCCGGTAACGCAGGCGTGCAGTGCCAAATGAGGCACTCAGCTTTTGGCGCGTTTTGGCCCGTCGGTCATAATTTGTTGCCACAGGGCGCTTGCCCGTTTGCGGGTGAGGGCGTAGGGCGCGTCTGTGGATAATACATAGTCGGAACGGCTTTCCGTAACCTCGGAAGGGTTTTGGCTTTGTATGCGGCGGCAGGCTTCCTCCCGGGTCAGGTGGTCGCGGCGGCGGATGCGGCGGATGCGCACTTCTCGCGGCGCGGTAACGCAGACGATGGCGTCTGCCAGCACATCCATGCCGGTTTCAAACAGCAGGGGCACATCCAGCAGGGCGACCTGCGTGCCGCTTTGCTTAAGCGCATCCAGCTTCTTTTGTACCTGCCGGATAATAAGGGGGTGCAATATGGCGTTGAGCCGTTCTCGCGCCGCGGCATCGGTAAACACCAGCTGCCCCAGCGCCTTACGGTTCAAGGTGCCGTCCTCGTGAAATACCCCCGCCCCGAAGGCTTTCCGGATGGGCGGTAGGCCTGCACCGCCGGGCGCGGTAAGCGCGCGGCTGATGGCATCGGCATCCACCAAAGCGGCGCCCTTGGATTTGAAAAGCCCCGACACCGAGGATTTGCCCGAGCCGATGCCCCCCGTAACGGCGATGATACGCATGGGCGCGCTCCTTTCCCCGCTGCTATTTGGCCTCGTACCAGCTGTGGCCGCTGCTCACGTCCGCCACCAGCGGCACCGACAGGGTCACGATTTGCTCCATGGCGGTTTTCAGCAGCTTGCGCACGGCTTCCTGCTCGGTTAGCGGGCACTCGATGACCAGCTCATCGTGTACCTGCAAGATGAGCTTGGCGGCGTAATGGCCTTTGATCAGCTCTTCCTGTACGCGGACCATGGCCAGCTTAATAATGTCCGCCGCCGTGCCCTGTACAGGGGTGTTCATGGCGGCGCGCTCGCCGAAATTGCGAATGTTGCGGTTGGCACTGCGCAGCTCGTGCAGGTCGCGCCTGCGGTAAAAAAGCGTTTCAGCATAGCCCAACTCGTAGCCCCGGCGGACGGATTCATCCATAAAGGCTTTTACCATGGGGTAGCGCTGAAAGTACGTGGCGATAAACTGATCCGCCTGTTTGCGGCTTACGCCGGTATTGCGCGCCAGCCCGAACCCGCTGATGCCGTACACGATGCCGAAATTGACGGCCTTGGCGCTGCGGCGCATGGCGGGGGTGACGCTGTCAAACGGTACGCCGTTGATCTCCGCGGCGGTGCGGGTGTGAATATCCTGCCCTTTGATAAACGCGTCCTGCATGGCGGGGTCGCCGCTTAAATGCGCCAGTACGCGCAGCTCGATCTGGCTATAGTCCGCGTCCAGCAAAATGCAGCCCTCTTTGGCGATAAACGCGCGGCGGATCTCCCGCCCTTCCTCACTGCGAACGGGGATGTTTTGCAGGTTGGGTTCCACACTGGAGATGCGGCCGGTAACGGTGGCGGTTTGGTCAAACGTGGTATGGATGCGGCCGGTCGCATCCACCAGCTTGCTTAAGCCCTCAATGTAGGTGCTCACCAACTTGCTTAGCTTGCGGTAGCGCAGCAGCGGCTCGATGGCTGGATGGTCGATGCCCTCCAGGATTTCCGCGCCGGTGGACCATGCGCCCGCCTTGCCCTTGCGCCCCGGATGGGGCAGCCCGAGCCGATCGAACAGCACTTCGCCCAGCTGTTTGGGGCTGTTGACGTTAAACTCCTCGCCGCCGGTGAGAAAAATCACATCCTTGCGGCAGGTTTCCATTTCGGCGGAAAACAGCGTGCCAAGCTCGGTCAGCGCATTCTTATCCACGCTGAAACCCTCGCGTTCCATGGCGAAAAGCACCCGCGTCAGGGGCATTTCCATATCCATCAGCAGGGCGAGCATGCCCTTATCGGTCAGCTTTGTGCGCTGCTGGGCGCTTAGAGTATAAATGGCGGCGGCATCCAGCGCGGCTTGCGCGGGCGGCAGCTCGACAGCGGCTTTTTTACCTTTGCCTGCGGGCTTATCCTCGGCCTCGGGCTGCGGACGCAGCGAGGGCAAGGTTTCTGCCAGCGAGAAGCCTTTTTTAGTCGGCTCCAGCAGGTAGGCCGCGACCATCGTATCCAGCTCTATTTTCGGCAGCGGCAGTTTTAGCCCGTCCAGCTTGTGAAACAGGGCTTTTGCGCCGTGCACAATCAGCGGCACGCCCTCCCACAGGGGCGCAAGCGCGGTAAAAATCTGGTCGTCGTACAGGCCGACGTTCATTAAATTCACGGTAATGGGCGCGTACCAGCAGTGTCCCTCCGCGTCGCACAGGCCGATGGCGGTATCCCCCATAGCAATGGCGACGGGTTTGCCCGAAGCTTTCAGCTCATTGGCCAGCGCGGTCAGCTCGTCCGCCGTGGAAACGGCTTTCGGGGCGGCCTTGGGCGCGGGGGCTTCGGGCTTGGGCGCAGCCTCTTTAGGGCTGTCTCCAAACAGGGTTAAAAGCCTGCGGGAGAGGTTGTTCATCTGGTATTTTTGCAGTGCGGGCACGGCGCTTGCCATGCCGTGCATTGTGCAATCGGCAAAGTCAATGCTCAGGGGCGCATCCACGCGGATGGTGCCCAAATCCTTGCTCATGGTAGCGGAAGCGATGTTCGCGCGCACGCGCTCGCCCAGCTTGCCTTTTATATCGTCGGCGTGCGCCAATACGTTTTCCAGCGTGCCGTACTGGTCGATCAGCTTGAGCGCCGTTTTTTCGCCCACGCCGGGGATGCCGGGGATATGGTCGCTGCTGTCGCCCATGAGGCCCTTCATATCGGGCACCTGCTCGGGCGTATAGCCGTAAATCTCTTTCACTGTATCGGGGGAGAGCAGCAGGCTTTCGGATATGCCGGTTTTGGTGAGAATCACCTGCGTATCGGCGGTAATTAGCTGCAAACTGTCCCGGTCGCCGGTGAGGATGTAGGCGTGCACGCCGCGCTGGTTGGCCAGTTTGGCGGCGGTGCCCAGCAGATCATCGGCCTCGTAGCCGTCCATCTCGCACTGGGTTATGCCCATGGCGGTTAATAGTTCGTGCACAATGGGGAACTGCGGGCGCAGCTCCTCCGGCGTGGGTTTACGGCCCGCCTTGTACTCGTCGTACATTTCGTGGCGGAACGTGGGGGCGTGCGTATCGAACATAATGCACAGCGCCGCGGGGCGATAATCCGCAATCGCTTTGAACAGCATTAAAAAGAAGCCCTGCACCGCGTTGGTATATACGCCGTGTACACTCAGCGGGGGCAGCGCGTGAAAAGCGCGGTGGATGAGGCTGTGACCGTCCACCAACAGTACCGATTCGGGCTGCGCGGCCATAGGAACCCTCCCTTCCGTTGGCTGTATTAATCAGGAGAAGTATAGCACAACTGGGGGTAGAATACAAAAATACGTTTGCCTATCAAGCCCCGGCGCGGGGGCACACTGGCGTATACTTGCGGCGGAAAAGCGTTATCCGCGAAAAAGCACCACGGTACGCCGCAAACAGCACAACAGCCCCGAAAAAGCAGGCGCAAACGAGCTTTACAGGGCTGTGGCATACAGGCGAACCGCCGAACCACCCTGCGATGCGCACCATGGCGGTACGCAGGAGCCGGGCGACTGTGTAAAAATTGCAACAATTTAGCGTAAAAGGGGGATGTTACGGGGTTTCCTCGTCGTCCCCTTTTTTGGCCTTTTGCACGTTCTCACTGACCAGCTTATTCAGCTCGTCCATAAAGCTGCTTACGTCGGTAAACTGGCGGTAAACGCTGGCGAAGCGCACGTAGGCGACCTCGTCGGTCTTTTTCAGCTCCTCCATCACCAGCTCGCCGATGCGGCGGCTGCTGAACTCGTTTTCCCCGCTGGAGTACACCGCTTTTTCTACCTTTTCCTCGATGGCGTCGATGTCCTTCATGCTGATGGGGCGCTTCTGGCAGGCGTGAATCAGCCCTTTTTTGATTTTTTCAGGGCTAAAGGGTTCGCGCCGCATATCCTTCTTGACCACCATGACGACGGTGGTTTCGATTTTTTCATAGGTGGTAAACCGGCGGCCGCAACGCATGCACTCGCGCCGTCTGCGGATGCTTGTGCCCTCTTCGGTGGGCCGGCTGTCAATTACGCGAGAATCCAGATAACCGCAATATTGGCATCTCATACGAGCCGCCTTTCTGCTTTGTGAAAGCGATCGAACAATTTTCTACCATTATAATCCATTCCCGACCGGGTGGCAAGCCTAAAACCCTTACAACGAGCGATTTGGCGCGTTTTTTGCCGTGCTGGGCAGCGTAAACGCGGCCGATATGCACAGCACCAGCGGCAGCTCCCGCGAGTAGAACACCGTGCCCAGTACGAGGCACGCCGCAAAAAATACCCGTTGCAATAGAATGTGGGCGATTGCGGGGCTGCGGGTAAGCCCGGTCTCCGCGCCGCGCCCGATGATCCACGCCGCGCCCGCAAACGCCGCCGTGCCTAAAAGGCCGAGGGCGGAGAGCATATCCAGCAGATCGCTGTGCATTCCCAGTGCTTTGGCGCCGCCAGCCAGCGCGCCCAGCAGGGGCGAAGCCGCAAAGCCGCGCACCGCGTCCTGATACAGCTCCAGCCGGGAGCCCGCATCCACCGCGCCGCCGTTTAGCATCACCAACAGCTGGCTTAAGCTGTAGGAGGCGTTTTCAAACCCAAGCCCAACTGCGATATTGCCCGCCCACGTGATCAGCGGCACGCGCAAAAGCCACAGCGCGGCAAAAAACGGCAGCGTCCACAGCATGGCGCGCCCTGGCGTGAGCTTGCGAAAAATCGCCCGCAGCAGCAGTGCCAGCAGCTCCACCGCCGTTATGGCCGCCGCGAACAGAATGGCGTAGGTATACTGCGAAAGCACGATCATGCACAGCTGCGCCGCGTAGAGCAGTATCGCGCCCAGGCGCTTCCACCCGCGCAGGACATAGGCGGCGTAAAACACCATGGGCAGCAGTAATACGCTTGCGTAAACAAAGTCATACCCGCCGATGTTGCGCAGCATCAGCTCCCGCAGGTAATCCTGCCGTCCGGCCTCGCCGGAACCGAGCGAGCGGGCGTAGGCGTACACTTTGTCCCCGCGCAGCATGCCCTGTGTAAGCCAGCCGATGGTGGTAAGCGTCGTCACCGCTATGGCCAGCACAAACAGCGGAAGTACCCACCGGTACAGCCGCCGGTCGCCCCGCCCCCGCGCGTAGGCGAACCACAGCAGCGGAAACCAGAACATGCCCTGCTGTGCAAGGTAGGCGGGCAGGTTGCCGCCCCCACGCGAAAGCCAGAGAAAAAGTACCAGCGGAAGCGCGGCGGCCAGCAGCACGCGGGGCAGAAAATCGAACCATTTTTTCGGCAGGGTTTCGCCGTCTAATACAACGCCCACGGCAAACAGCCCAACCGCCAATACGCCGGTCACGGCATGCCCCGCCGCCTGTACCGCAGGCAGCAGAAGCCACAGAATATAGAGGAGCATGGAACCGTTTACGATGGCTGGAGACAGGGTTTGCCGGTGGATTCGCTTCATGGCGCGCCTCCCGTATGTTTCGCAGTTTGTTTGCCGCTTCATTATACATGCGCGGCGCCCGGCGGGCAAGCGCCGCGGGCGGCGGCGGGGAAGCCTGCGCTTTTCAAAACGGATTTTTTTTGCTATACTGTCGCCTATGAAAGCAGGTGATGGCATGTTGCATTTTACCAAAATGCACGGCATCGGGAACGATTACCTTTACGTAAACGCCTTTGTCGAAACCCTGCCGGACGATTTGCCCGCATTGGCGGTGCGTATGAGTAAACGGCGCTTCAGCTGCGGCAGCGACGGGCTCATCCTCATCATGCCCAGCGATGTGGCGGATTTCCGTATGCGGATGTTCAATAACGACGGCTCCGAAAGCGAAATGTGCGGCAACGGCATCCGCTGTGTGGCGGCGTACTGCCACGACCGGGGACTGACCGACCAGACAGCATTTGATATTGAAACCGGCGGCGGCATCAAACACATGCTGCTCACGCTGGATGCAAAAGGCCGCACCGAAAGTGTGCGTGTGGATATGGGCGCGCCGGTAACGGACGGCAAAGCCATCCCCAGTGTGTTTGCGGGCGATCCCGTCGTGGGGCAGCCGCTAACGGCGCTGGGCAAAACATGGCCGGTAACGCTGGTCAACATGGGCAATCCCCATGCTGTTACGTTTGTAGAAAATCCGCAAACCGCGCCGGTGACTACCGTGGGGCCGCTGCTGGAAAAGGATGCGGCTTTCCCCAACAAATGCAATATCGAGTTTGTAACCGTGCTGAATCGCGGGCACATTACCATGCGGGTTTGGGAGCGCGGCACGGGCGAAACCCTCGCCTGCGGCACGGGCGCATGCGGCGCGATGGTGGCCAGCGTGCTCAACGGCTTTATTGACCGCAAGGCCACGGTCACCCTGCCGGGAGGCGAGCTGACCGTGGAGTGGAGCGAAAAAGACAACCATGTGTATATGACTGGGCCTGCCACTTTCGTGTACGACGCCGTTTGGCTGGGCGACGACTAACCCCGTTTTTCCATATAGCCGCCCCGGGGCGGCAAGACAAAAAGGAGGTATCCCCTTGCACGTAAATCCGAATTTTGAAAAGCTGCCGGGTTCCTATCTGTTTGCCGAAATCGCCCGCCGGGTGAAAACCTATGGGGAGAAACACCCGGACGCGGATATAATTAAATTGGGCATTGGGGATGTAACCCGCCCGCTTGCGCCCGTTGTGGTGGAAGCCATGAAAAAAGCCGCCGACGAAATGCTGTCGGCTACTACCTTCCGCGGCTACGGACCGGATTACGGGTATGATTTTTTAATCGACGCCATCCGCGATGTGGATTACGCGCCCCGCGGCGTTACGCTGGCCGCCGACGAGGTGTTTGTGTCCGACGGCGCGAAAACGGATACGTCCGCTTTGCAGGAGCTGTTTGCCCCGGATACGCGCATTGCTGTAACCGACCCGGTATACCCCGTGTATGTGGACAGCAACGCCATTGCCGGGCGGCTGGGCGTGTTTCAGGGCGGGCGCTGGATCAACCTTACCTACCTGCCCTGCAACGCCGAAAACGGCTTTGTGCCCGTGCCGCCCAAAGAAGCGGTGGATATTATCTACCTGTGTTACCCCAATAACCCCACCGGCACCACGCTGACCAAAGAGCAGCTGACGCCCTTTGTGGAATATGCCCGCAAAAACGGCGCGCTGATTATTTACGACGCGGCATACAAGGCGTTTATCACCTCCGATGTGCCCCATAGCATTTACGAGGTGGAAGGCGCGCGCGAAGTGGCGATCGAGTGCAACTCCTTCTCTAAAACCGCGGGCTTTACCGGCATCCGCTGCGGCTACACCATCATTCCCCACGAGGTGGTGGGGTTGGGCGCGCAGGGGCAGACCGTGGAACTGAACGCCCTGTGGAAGCGCCGTATGGGCACCAAGTTCAACGGCGTCAGCTACCCGGTGCAGCGCGCCGCTGCGGCGGTGTTCAGCCCCGAAGGGCAAAAGCAGTGCGACGAAACCATCGCCTACTACCTGCAAAACGCCGCCATGATCCGGCAGGGGCTGGAAAAAGCGGGCTATACGGTGTTCGGCGGGGTAGACGCACCCTATGTGTGGCTGAAAACCCCGGTGGACAGCTGGCAGTTCTTTGACACGCTTTTGGACACGGCGCACGTGGTAGGCACGCCGGGCGCGGGCTTTGGCCCCAGCGGCGAAGGTTATTTCCGCTTGACCGCCTTTAATACCCGCGAAAAGACAGCCGAGGCGCTGGAGCGTATCCAGAAGCTGTAAGGGCGCTTATCCATCAATTGCATAATAAACCGGCGAATGCGGCTGCGTGCTTGCGTCCGCCGGTTTTTCGCGCGCCGCGCCGGAAAGGGAAAAAGGTTTTGGAAAGCGAATACAATACGTTAGCATTTTCTTTGCAAAGGAGCATTTATCATGAGCCGCCACGCCATGCGACCCCGATCCGCTACCCGTACGCCGTGGGGCAGGCGCGCGGTGCTGCTGTTTACGCTGCTTGCGCTTTGCGCTTTGTGCACGGCCTGCACAGCGGTGGATACGCTGGTGGCCGCCGTGCCGACTGCCGGAGAGGAAAGCGCCGCGGGGCCGAACCTTTCGCTGCTAGCCTTTGACAGCTATACGGACGCGGAAGTAGAAACGCCCGTGCCGACTGCCGGGGCTGCGTACGCCACGGTGGATTTGTGGCTGGACGGCACGCAGAATATGGGTGGCATCAATATAGAGACCAACAGTATTTACCCCCACGACGGGCGTAAGTACCGCGAGGGCGGCTTCCACTACCACTACGGCAGCCAAACCGGCTGGTATGAGGATGTGCTGCGCGATCTGCTGGCCGCTGCGGGCGAAACCCATGTGCGCACCCTGCGCTACGGCAACGAAACCATGAGCGATGCGTACCTGCAACGCTACGGCCTGCCGGTCTCCGGCGATGCGCAGGGCACGTCGGTCTGGCGCGACCTGCACACCGTGGCGGTGGATACCCACGCCGCGCTGTTTTCCACCTTTGTGGGCGAAACCATGGACGGCAGTTTTTACGAGCTGGGCGCTGCCAACTGGCTCAACCGCATCCCCGCCCTGCACGATTACGATTTGGAAAACCCAACGCTTGCGCAGGCGATGAGCGATGCGCTGAGCGCGCAAAGCACGGGCATTGCCGATGGGGATGAAAGCCTGATTTTGCAGCCGGGGCGCGACGAGCAGCAATGCGCGCTGCTTTCAGCGCTTGCGAATGTAGATACGACAAAACTCAGCATTATCACGGTGGATACCGCGTCCGTGCGTAAAACCACAGGTGCGGACAACGCCGGGCAGCCCATCGCTTACTACCAGCAGGCGCTTACGCAGCTGGGCGTGTTCGATTTGGGGCTGTGCGTGGGGCTGGTGGATTTTCAGCTCGATTACATGGGGCAAATGAGCACCTTCTCCACCGCCGACTTCAGCGAGCCGCTTTTATGGGGCCGCGTGATACTGAATGAGAAAAAGCAGACGTTTGTGAATCTGGGCGTAATGCCGCGCCATGTGCTTACCCTGGTCATTGGCACGCGTTTGCAAGTGGAAACCTACCTGCAAACGCTGGATACGGTGCTGGCGGGCGACATCGCCCTGCAAGGCACGCGCGGCCCCGAAAACGGAGAGCTTACCTATACCGCCGCCGGGCAGACCGTTGCGCAGGAGCCGTTTGCCTTTGCGTGGCAATCTACCATCATCGCCCGCCCAAGCATGAGCACCGCCACCCAGCACACCGACGGCGCAAGCGTAACGGTGGACGGTACTGCCGCCGCCGTGCAAACCGGCGC
This sequence comes from Candidatus Limiplasma sp., assembly GCA_963675655.1. Classification (GTDB taxonomy): domain Bacteria; phylum Bacillota; class Clostridia; order Christensenellales; family Aristaeellaceae; genus CAXXOK01. Next base: position 1,070,709 of record OY776489.1, on the reverse strand, counting down.
AAACGACGTGCCGCTGCTTACCCTTTCGCCGGATCAAACCAGCACGCTGACCATCCGCCTGCCGCTTTTAACCGGGGCGAACGGTGCGACACTGGATGTAAGCACGCTTTCCAGCGCGACACTGGAAACCATTGCCTCCCTCGCGCTTACGCAAACCCTGCCCAACACGCCGGTGAATCAGGCGGCGGCGCAGGCAGCGGGGCAGCAGGTGATTGCCTACCGCGATACGCTGTACCTGTTTGGCGATGCGGGCGCGCAAACCGCCTTTACGCTTGACGGTATTACGCTTGAGAACGGCGCGCTGGTATGCACCCTCACAGTGCAGGGCGCGGCGCTTGCGCCCGGATATTACCGCCTGCGCCTGTCGGCCGACCGCAGCGGCGAGCAGGTGGACTGGCAGGCCGTACCGTGGATTGACGGCGCAGACAGCGTAAGCGTTTCGGTTACCGATACGCAGGTGTACACGTGGGAAACCTTCACTGCCGCCATGACCGAGTACGACCGCGGCTCCCGGCTTTTGCCGGTGATGTTCCGCCATGCGTGGGGGCCGTACACGACCGAGCTATACCACAGCCTGATCGTGCCGGATTTTCCACCCGTGTACAAGCTGGTGCACCTATCCGAGCTGACCTCGCAAATCCGCGATGCGGCGGCGGAGGGAACGCGCCCGTTGATTCGTTACGTATTTGAGGTGTTCATCCCCGGCGTGTAACGCCGGAGCCAACGTACCACCAAGTAGGAAAGGACGACTGTGCATGGTTAATGCCGCCCGCCCAAAACTGAAATACCATAACCGCACCAAAGTATTCCTGTGCTACGCGCTGGCATGGGGTATTGCGTTGCTGCTTCCCTATGCGGGGCTTTTATATTTATACCCCTACAAGCTGGCTGGGACCGCCCCGGATATTACCGTTACCCTGTCCGCCCTGCCCTTTTTACTGCCGGACAGTATACGCCACGTGGTTACATCCTCTTCGCTGACCGCCGGGATTCAAGGCGGGGCGTTATACTCGGCGCTGGCTGCGCGGGAGATGACCTGGCGCGCCGTAGTGGCGACGCTGGTGGCGACGGGCTGGGCTGTGGGGCTGCTGTGGCAGCTGCTCTGGCGGGTTACCTACCGCCATCCCCGGCAGGCCGCGCGTGCCACACTGCACGCGGTGCACAGCTACCGCTGGTCCATGTTTGGCATTTGGCTGGTCAACGCGCTATTGGCACTGGGGTTATACACCGTCGGCGTGCGGCTGATTCCCAACCGCACGGCGTGGGATTACATCCTCTACTTTAACGGCTTCATCCTCCCGCCGCTGGCAGCGTGGGTATGCTTCCGGCTGGCCGCGCCGCCTGCCATTTCCGGCAAGCACGCGTTCTTCAAGCGCCTGTAACTCTTTGCAGGAGAATTTGCATGAGAATGATGGAGGCATCCCCCGCATGTCACCGGGCGAATTTCCATCATCTCACGCTTTTAGAATCCTCGACGTAGCTTTTGCATGAAAATGATGGAGGCATCCCCCGCATGTCACCGGGCGAATTTCTATCATCTCACGTTTTTAGAATCCTCGACGTAGCTTTTGCATGAAAACGATGGAAGCATCCCCCGCGTGTCACCGGGCGAATTTCCATCATCTCACGCTTTTAGAATCCTCGACGTAGCGCTGCTACTACTTCGGATTCCGCAAGCGCAATCTGAAGAAAATTCGCTCCAGATTCACGCGGGGTCTGCCTCCATCATTCCCCTGCGGTGATATACTTCGGGGCTAGGAGAAAGGGAACGGTGCGGCTTGGTGATTTGCAGGCCGGGTGTGGATGAAGGAACAAGATTCGCTGCTATCCTCCCCCTGCGGGGATACTTCGGGGTTGGGAGAAGGGGAACGGTTTCTCGCTGCTTTTGTTGATTACGTATACATGCGCTGCTCCGTTTGGCGCGGGGCAGACCCGATAGAGGAGGCACTATGTCCTATTACCTGATTGCGATTGGCGGCACCGGCAACAAGGTGCTGGAGGCCATGGTATACGCCTGCGCGGCAGATGCGCTGTACACCGTGGAGGCGGACGGCCGCCACGTGCCGCTGCCCGCCGTAAACGCTTTGATTGTGGATGTGGACGCGGCTTGCGGCAATACCACGCGCGCCAAGCAGGCCGCCGAGCATTACGAGCAGGTGCGTGAGGCTTTTGAAGCCTCTGGCGTTTCGCGCCGCGGTTTTCATACGGCATTGAACGTACAGCGCTGGAATATGGATTTGGCGCGCCGTGCCGCCTCCGTGGACGATATGACCCTGAACCATCGGCAGGATCGGCTGCTGGCCAACAGCTTGTTTTCCGCGACCGAGGCCAAGCTGGAGTACAGCGAGGGATTCCGCGGGCATCCGGATTTGGGCGTGTTGTTCTTTGCCGACATGCTCGGCTCGCTGGATGATATGGCCGCCGAAGGCCAGCCGGACGAAATGGTGGAGCTGCTAAAGCGCATGCAGCGCGAACTGGAAGCCGGGGAAACCGTGCGTGTGATGCTGGTTGGCTCCATTTTCGGGGGCACGGGTGCCAGCGGCATCCCCAGCGTATCGCGCTACCTGCACGACCGCTTTACCGCCTTTGCCGATCATTTCCTGCTGTCGGCTGTGTTGATGCTGCCCTATTACGAGGTGCCGCCCGCCACGGTGGACGAGACGGAAGAAATCGTGGTGAAATCCTCCACCTTTTTGGATAAAGCGCGCACCGCCCTGCAATACTACGGCATGGAGGGCATGGTGCGTTCCAGCGAGGAAGATACCCGCGGTATTTACGATGTGTTATATCTGCTGGGCTTGCCCCGCGAAGCGTTTACCCAGACCCGCATTTACTCCACCGGTTCCCAAAGCCAGGAAAACGACGCCCACCTGCTGGAGTGGCTTTCCACCCGCATGGTCGCCGCGTTTTACCGCACGGGCTTCCGGGGGGTGGATGCGCACAACATGGACTGTTATTATTACCAGTGGCATTCCGGCAACGTCAGCTGGGATTGCTTTGATAAGGAAAGCGCCCTGTACCACCGTGCCTTCGGCGGGCTGCTCAAAGCGTCGGCGCTGTTTTTCGGCGAATGTTACCCCACGCTGCGCGCCTGCATCCGCAGCGATGACCGCCGCCTGTCCCGCACGGTCAACTATTGGACGGCGTATTTTTACGGCGTTCGCCGTTTTAGCGCCGCCCAGCGTGCGCAGTTGGAAAAGCTGATCGACTCCCTATACAAGCTATTGGCCTTTTACACCAACTGGGTCTGGCAGGTGCTGGGTACGCTGCCGCCCGCCAAACCGCCCCAGCAGCGCAACGGGCTGTTCCACCCCGCGATTGTGGGGGATTTACACGAGCTGCTGGCGCTGTACGGCATGGAGGAGACCCGGCGTGACGCGCGCATTATGGAGGCGCTGCGCCGCGGCCTGTGGCATGATTTTTCGCACATCGTCCTTCAGCCGGTGCCCGACCGGGTAACCGCCGCGCAGGCGGTGGCGGGGCTGGGCGGCGGCAGTGCGCAGGATACGGGCGCCGACCCTAAGGCCGCCTTTGCCGCGTTTACGGCGGCGCTGCTGGCCGTGGTAATGGAGGAGGATGGCCGATGAAACGCAGCAAGCAAGACCCCCGCAAGGCGGAGTTGGATAAAAAAACAACCTATATGACCCTGCTGCCGGATATGGAGGAGGGCTTCCATACCGGGTACCAGACGCAGGCGGGCATCGTGAGCGATGGCAGCCGCAAACCGCACGAGTGGCTGGAAAGCTTCGCCATGAATATCCACACCGAGGGTGAGGATGTGGGCTATTCCATCCCGGATGTGCTCGCGGGCGAGGCGCAGCTGCGCCGCCTGATGCGTTTGCCCCACCAAGAAGCCATGAGCCATCAGGAGATGATCGACTGGCGTGCCGTGCTTGCGCTGGTTTTATTGTGGGACGGCTGGACGAAGGATGATACCTGGCCGGAGCTGACGTGCGAAGAAATGCTGACGGGGCATACGTTTATCCGCGGGGTGCGCGCGGCGCTCCCGCCCCGGCGGCTGGCGTTCGGCCTGCGGCTTTTTGTGCTTTCCACCCAGCGCGACGGCGTGCCCGAGCGCAAGGCCATTGGCATGCTGTCGCCTACGGTCGCGCTTGCCCCTGCCGCCAACTCCGGCGATTTATCCGCGCTGCTGCCGCAGTGCGTGCGTTGGTATCTGCGCGATGAGCAGCGCTTTGACGATCCTTGCGCCTATCTGGACGAGGCCGACCGCGCCCGGCTGGTACAGCATCTGCGCTTTTTGCAGGCGCTGGGCGAGCGTGTGGAGTTGGGCAGCCCCCTGTACTCGGCGGATGCGAGCCTGAGCGGGCTGATCGACCGGTATATCGACGATTTGCAAACGCTGCGTTCCTCCTGGCGCGAGCGGCTGGAGGCGGGCGATGCGAACGCAAAAACGGAGCTGTACATTCGCGCGCTTGCGGTGTACGGCCTCTATGAGGTGAGCCGTCTGCCGGGCGTGACCCGGCGGGAGATCGCCTTTTCGCAGGAAGAGTTGACCCGTAACGTGCTGCTGCGCTGGTTTGCCGGCGGCCTTGCGGATGTGCCGCCGGAGTTTTCCGGCGCGAAGGTGATTACGTACGATTTTCACGGCAAGCCCTTTGCCGTCGCGTCGCCCCGTTACCTGCTGGAACCGGCCAACACGCCGGAGGAAACGCAAACACTTAAGCAGCTGTGGGCGGAGCTTACCCTGCCGCTGCAATACAACGGCGTGTGGAATCGCGCCGTGGCACGCCGCTTTGTGGAGCTGAGCAACCATATGACGGGGCTTTCGGGCGTAGATCACCGCGCAAGCCGTAAGGTGATCGAGCTGCTTCGGTACTGGAGCAACAAACTGGGCAGCTTCCGCGAGGCGGGGGATCGCTCGCTGACGCTGCAATTGCCGCTGGATAACGTGCCCTCCACCTTGGCGGAGCTGGCGCAGGAAATGGTGGGGCTTGCCGATACCGGCACACTGGCGGAGGCATTTTCGGATTGCCTTTTGCTGTGCGAGGGCGCATCCCCTTTTAATGATCCCGCGCTGACAGCGCATTGCGCCGTGCAGGGCGCGGAAAACCTGTACGCTGTGCCGCCCATCGGCCCCAAACTGGCGCTTTGGCTTACACGCACAGCTGAAGAGCTGGGCGATGATGCGGCGCGGCCGCGCCTGCCTGCCCAATCGTTCCGCTTTGCGTATATCGACGGGCAAAACGGGCGCGTACTGCGCGCACAGATGACGCTGACCAGCAAGCGGCACAACGGCGAAGCCGTGATGAATAACGAAATTGTCCTCGTCCGGGAGTATACGCCGGGTACGGCGTACACCGGGGGCGTGGCGGTGCGGGTGGCAACGGAGCAGCTGCCCGCGGTGCGCTGCTGGCCAGCGGCGCGCCTTTCCGCCGGGCAATGGATGGCGTACTTCGTGCTGGCGCAGCAAACCGGCGCGGTGGATGTGCTGGTGCCTGCCGAGGCGGGCTGGGCGCAGGGCGAGCCGCATCAGGCGGTCAGCGGCAGCGAGGGGCAGGCGTTTACGCACCGCTGGCAAACGGCGCGCATCCGCCACTGGCCGCTGTATGTAGCGCTGTCGCGCGGCACTATCAGCCTTGGCGCGCTGCCCAACGAGGAAACGATTTTACAGCTCAAGCGGGAGTCGGCGGCTGCCGTTGCGGTGGATTTTGGATCCAACGCTACTACCGTAATGCTGCGGCAGGGCGAGCAGCTGCGCCCGGCGGAACTGCCCGCCGCGTTGCTGAAAACATTGCTGCACGCCCGCATGGAGGATGACCGCCTGCTGGCGGACGAGTTTATTCCCGAAACCATCGGCCTGGACCCGCAGCACCCGTCCACCTTTGTCAGCGCTATGGATATGTTTACCGACGACGAAAAGCAGTGGATTGCGCCGCTGCTGGACGGGCATATTTACTATCCGCCCGATTTGAACGCGCTGCTGGGCAAAAACCCCAACGCCTTGTATTACGACCTTAAATGGAGCGAAGAGCCCCATGTGGTTCGGTGCCTGCGCCTGTTCCTCAAGCAGGTGATGCTGCAAGCGGCGCTGGCCGCGCGGCTGGCAGGCTCGCCATCGCTGAGCTGGCGCGTTTCCATGCCCAATGCCATGCCGCTGTACCGGCAGGAAGCGTATTTGGATATGGCGCGCGCGCTGGCCAAAGAAACCGCCGCCGACACCGGCGTACCTTTGAGTGCGGATATGCCCCCTGTGCTCTTTGCCAGCGAAAATACGGCTGACGGTTTGTACTTCCGCAGCCGTAACGAGGTCAACACCCGCAGTGGATTTTTAAACATGGATGTGGGCGGCAGCACTACGGATATGAGCGTATGGCTGGGCGGGGGCGCACAGGCCGCCGTAGAAGCCTCGCTGCTGCTGGGCTGCCGGCAGATATTGTTCGACTCGCTTTCGGCGCGCCGCCGCGAAGCGTTTGAAACCGACTTTGCGGATGCGCCCGCCGAGCTGCGTGCGCTGGTGGGGGACATGATCCGCTCGTTTGTGGCCGGGCAAAACAGCCTGCGGATGCGCCAGAAAAACGTGTTCCTGCTGGATTCCTTTTTCGCCCGTCACAGCGAAGCTATTTCCGACGTGATGGCGTCCATACGCGGCGAAGGGCGGGTAAGTATGTTGGAAAGCCTGCTGCTGCTCAACTTCGGGTTCCTGTTCCGCCTGTGCGGCGAGCTGCTGGACCGCTGCGAGCAGCGGGAGGATACGCGCGCGCTGCTCAGCCCCCGCATGGAAATTTGCGTGGCGGGCAACGGCGGACAATTCTTGAAGGTGTTCGACCGGGAAACGCGGGGCAAGCTGTTCAGCCTTGCACTATCAGGCTTGAGCGATACGCACCCGGTGGAAGAACTGCTGCTGGTGCAAAGCCGCCACCCCAAGCAGGAGGTCGCGCGCGGGCTGCTGGCGGACGATACGCGCCTGCGCAGCAGCGTGCAGGGCGACGGCGTATTTGCCGATACGCAGGCCCTCATGGCCGGGGAACGCCGTAATTTGCTCAAGGAATATTTGCAGGCGTTTTACGCCGCTTTCCCGCAGGCGGGAGAGAAGCTGCTGGGGCGCGCGTTTGAGCGCGCGGGCGGGGTGCAAAGCCTGCGGCTGAAAACATCGGCGGAAATTGAGCTGGAAACCATACTGGATAACGAGCTAACCGACGGCGACGAATTCGGCGGCTATGTGCGCGCCTTCGCCGCCATGAAGCGGCTGTGGGAGATTTAAAGGGTTAGCAGGACAAAGGCACGCGAGAATACCGCGCGGGTTTATGGGTTCATCACATGCCGGAAAGCCCTTGCAATCAGGATTTTATATGGTAAACGCGTGTCTTGGCCGCTTTCCCGTATACCGGGGAATGCTGCCGAGGCACGCGTTTGTACGTAAAGCCGGAGAAAGCATCGTATAGATCTACCAGTCCGCTTAAAAAGCCCAATCAGCGTGATCGGCTATGGGATGGCAACGGGTATCCCTGATGGACAAGAAAACGTTATTACCCACCCTCCCTTGCTTACCTGTATTGTCAGCCGTTAAGTGGGCGGGCCGTTTAACAATAAGGTAAAGCATTTTGCCCCTTGCAGGCAGCTTTATATGTCCCTTTCAAAATACGAAATCCGTACATTGCCGACGGTATATTCCCGGGTGACGGCATAGCCGAGCTTGCGGTAAAAATAGTGGTTACGGGTTTTTATCGGCAGGCGTTTCCAAAGCCCAATGCTTCGCGTGTGGAAAAGTAAAAAATCCAGATATTGCACGGCAAGCTGGCCGATGCCCTTGTTTTCATATGCGGGGAGTACGCAAATACACCCTAAATAGTCATTACCACCGCCCAGATCACTGATGATGATAGTGCCGATCGTTTGACCCTCGCAGCGGATGAGATACACATGCTTGCGGGCGATGCTTTCCAGCATTTCTTCGCGGGATCGGTTGTAACCAGGACATTCGCCCTGGCGGATAAAATCGGCATAGAAACATTGGCTTTGCGGCGCAATCAGCGTATCGGCGTCCGTCAATGCCGATACGCTGAAAACAGAATATTCGTGAGCCTGTCCTTATAGTTCCAGGATGGTTTTTTCTGCCGGCACAGACGGCGCACCCCTGCTCTGGGCGCGGCGGAGATACCGCGTAGCGAAAACCACCCTCCGATATGCGCGGGCATAGCGAAGGGTGGGCTGCGTTACGGTTTTACGGGTGATCCTTCTGGGAGGTTACGGCTTATAAAAATTGTCGATCAATACGCACTTGCCGTTTTTCAGGTGGTATTGTAGCACCCATATTTGACTGTCCATCGTTTCGCAGGTGTACTGTATGGTGCGGGTGCCGTCTTCATTTTGCAATACCACGCCGGCGTTGGGGTCGGTGTAATACAGGTTGCGGCTGTTATCCTGATTGGCCAGCATGCCGTAATCCTTATAAACGCCGGTGATTTCGCTTTCGCTGCTGCCCAGCCCCACACCCCGCGGGGCGGTGGCAACGCCGCTGTCCATTTCGATGCGTACCAGCTGCCACTGGTTGCCTTGCAGCATGAATACCGCATACCCCCACGAATACACCAGATGCTGCGCCTGATTTTCCAGCGTCAGGTACTGGGTATCCAGCGTTTCCTTCGGCTGGCCGAAGGCATCCTCAAACTCCGCGATTGATGTATTAATCAGCTCGAAATTGCTGAAGGTGTCCTTCTCGTTGTACATCTCCAACGGATACGGCTTCACATTAAACTTATAGCAGACTTCCATCGTACTGGATTGCTTGCCGTAGCCGTTGACCGCAATCGCCTTGAGCGTTACGCGGCCGGAGGGGAGTTGGATGGGTGTACCATCGTAGATCGGGCTTACATCAGGGTCGGGGGTGGAGCCGTCGATGGTGTAGTAGAAGGTTTGGTTATCCTCCTTGGCCAGCTGCTCGCTGGTTTTCGCCCGGCGCTCCTCGGCGGTATTGGTGCTTGCGCCTGCACGCAGACTGACGGTATGCAGCTTGGAGTAGGTGTTGGGCGCAAGGTTACACTTGGGCGCGGACGGGGAGGGATAGTAAACGGTGTAGACAGCGCTCATTTCGTCGCTGACCAAATTCTCAATAACGCATACGGCGCGCAGTGTGTAGGTACCCTCCGGGATGATGACGGAATTGTTTTTCACCAGCGTGCCGCCCTCCGGCAGCACCGCGTCGTCATCCAGTGTGTAATAAATATCGTACCCCTGCGGCGAGGTGACGGTAATCGTCTGCTCCAGCTCGTAGCGGCCGGATAGGTGATCGGTATCCACTTCCGGCTCGTTGGGGATAAAATCGTTACGCTGGATGCGGAACGTCTCTTTATCGGTATTGGTATACGCCAGCAGCATCAAATCGGCCGCTTCGGGGTCGCGGTCCTGATCCAGATAGATGCTGATCAGCGCGGTATAGGCCTCGCTGCGGCTGGGGCTTACGTCTGTAAGCAACCTCAAATACAGGGCTTCGGCTTCGGCTTCCATGTTGTTCAGCTCGTAAGCCTGCCCCAGCAGTAATAGCCCGTCGTAATTTTCCGGGTCTAGTATATCGGCAATGCGGAAGGCCATAATGGAATCTTCCATATCGCCCTCGTTCATAAACGCCTGCCCAACGGTCCAATAGGCTTGCGCGGGCGCGTCCTCCAGCGTTTTCAGGGCTTTGTCGTGCTCATCTTCCACGATAGCGTCGGTATTGACGGCCAGCGCCAGCAGTGCGTCGTTGGCAGACATGGTTCGTTTGCGTGCCAGCATTTGCTGGCCGGTATCGGAGGTGTTCAGGTAAATGAGGTATCCAAGCCCCACCAGTATGGACAGCCCGATGCAGATGACGCCGATTAGCATCCAGTTGATGGGGTGCTGGCGCACGATTTTCGGCTTGCCGTGCCGGGAGGCCACTTGCCGGGTGTTGCGGCTATTGGTGTGTACCGGCACGCCGCGCCGGGTATTGGGGCGGCTGGCGAAGGAATCCAGCACAGGTTTGTTGCTTTTACCGCCTTTGCGGCGTACGCCCCCCTCCTGCTCTACGGGCAGGGGGGAATTATCATAATCGCCGTAGGTGGGGATACCATCCCGGCTTTCATCCGGCAGTACGGGCGGCACGGCGTTGCGGCGGCCCTGCCGCATGGCGCGTACGCCGGTTTCACCGGCGGCGTCTGCACGGTGCACCATTGTGCCGCATACCGGGCAGATGATTTCATCTTCCCTCAGGTATGTGCCGCAGCGTTCACAAATCATGGTTATGCGTTCCTCGCTTTCCCACAGGGTATCGGCGGGCGGCTGTACTGCCCGTTAGAGCGCGCATTGGGGCATGGGAGACTGGTTGTTGACCGCGTGGCCGTTGATTACCAGTTGAAACTCCTGCCCTAAAAAGGCGGCTGCTTTCTCGCACATGATGATGCGCGGCATATAAATGCTTAAGTATTCCAGCACGCTGCTGGATTGGTCCATCACCAGCGATTGCCGGATGACTTTGCTTTTTCTGTCCACCGTTACATCGTTTTTCTGAATGGAAAAATTCACGCGGTCGTGTACGTCGGTGGGGTCGGGCTTGCCGTTGCGCACGCGGCTTTTATGCGCGTCGCTTTTATCGGCGATGATCAGCGCGGCGCTGACGGCGCTGCTGACGCTGCCGCTTTGCTCCTCGTGGTTGCCCACGGCGGTAATAATTTCCACCGTATCCGGGATGCTCATGCCCGCATCCTTTAGGATGGGAAAGAGCATGATGGCTCCGTTGGGCCCGTGGTCGTGGCGGTTGATGCTGTTGCCCACATCGTGCACCCAGCCCGCAATGGCCGCCAGTTCAATCTCCCGCTCGCTGTACCCCAGCGCCTTGAGGATATAGCTGGCTGTACGGCTTACGTAGCTTAAATGCCGCGGGCCGTGGTCGGTATATCCCAGTGCTTCCAGGTAGCGGTTGCCCGCTTTGACCAGCGCGCGGATACTTTCGTTTCGTTTTACTTCTTCCAGTATAATCATGGTTCCTCCAGTAGAAAACCCGTTTATTTACCGGGTCTTTCCAACGGCGGGCGGAATGCGCCTGCCGCAAATAGTATAGCATTGTTTGCCGCCCGTGGGGGCAAACGGTTTGTAACAATCGGCAGCCGTGCCTTACCGCTTTTGCAAACGCCTTACGGCCGCCCAGGTAGGATCGCCCGTAAAGTCGCGCACGGGGGCTTCGCCGCCCAGACGCTCAATGGCGTTGCGAATCTCGATAAAATCGATGTAGGAGACGGTGTTGCTCTCGGCTGCGTCCAGCAGGGGTTCCAGCGCGCGGGCATCGCCCAGTTTGCCCAGATACCCCGCGTACAGCGCGCGCCGCTCGGGCAGCTGCTGAAACTGGCGGATAGCAAAAGCAAGCACATCCTCATCGCAGGAAAAATCGGAAAGTAAATCCAAAAGCGCTTCCTTGCCGGTATCGTTGGCCGCCTGAAACGCCAGCTTGGCGGGGCGGAACACATCCGTAGTCATATTGTGCAGGCTTTCCAGCGCGTTATCCAGCAGCTCTTCCTCTTCGCTGCGCTCTACCTGCCAGCGGATATAATCCACCAGCGGGGCGTTGCTTTCCAGCTGGCGCAATAGCTCGATGCCGAGCATACGCGCTTCCACCGGCGCGCTCTGGTTGCGTACCAGCGCCAGCACGGGTTTTTCATCCGCCAGTTCCTGCAGGCGATCCAGCAGGGGATCGGGTACCGGAACATCCTGGCGCACATAATCCACCATCAAGTCTACCAGCGCCTGCATGTCTTCATACTGGGCAAAATAGGTGCCGGGAGCCGCGCCGTCCAGCCAGGGGGCCGGAGTGGCCAGCCACTTTAGGTAAAATTCGGGGGCGGCGTCCTCCATGGCGTCGGCGTTTTTGTAGCCTGCGCTGCCAGTTTCCATCCAATCCGTGAGCGCCTGGGTAAAGTGGTCGTCAAAATCGATCAGTTTCATCCGTGTATCCTCCTTCAGGCGGCTGCAGCGCAATGCCCTTCTCAGGCAAGGGCATCAACGTGCATAATAACTGAAAGGCTTTGCGAACGCGGCGGCGCTCATCCGCGGTATACCGCAGAAGGAAGCGCAGGCGGTCGCTCTCCGCAAGGCTATAGGTCAGCCGGTAGTGCTGCTCGGTGGCTGTGCTGAAAACACCGGTGGTATCGCGTACCACTTTGGCACGCAGTTTGGGGTTCATGCGGTGCAGCAGCATCAGCGCGTGGGTCATCAGCCGGGTATCGCCGCTTTGGTGCTGTACGTTTGCCAGACGGCGGATCAGCATCGACCGGGAAAGGGTACCGTCCCGCCGGGTCTGTACCGAAGGGTCGATTTCCGCAATGCGGCCCGCGTGCCAAATAACATACGGGGGCTTTGCGCCCAGCTTCATCAGCGTGGCGGCGGCCAGCCGTTTGGCAGTATCGTCTGGGGTGGGCTGCACCAGCACTTCGCGCATGAAATGCTCGGCAAAATCCTGCGGCAGATGCATTGCCAAAACCGGAATCAACCGGCTTAACTGGTGATCCGGGTCCCCCAGCTCGTATAGAAAGAGGTTATATAAGGCTTCGTCTTCCTGCAGCAGCGTGCAAAATGCATCGGTGCCCCCGGCTAGCGCTTTGGCAAGCTGGGCAAGGCAATCGTTGCTCTCGGCAGGGGACAGCAGCGGGTACAGCGGCAGCGCTTTGGCTGCGTAACTTACCTGCCGGGGTGACAACTCCAGCGCGCGCCACTGTTCCAGCGTGCGGCTGGTGCAGCGGGCGGGTACATCCGCCGGGTCCAAATCGCGGCAGCGGTGGATGAGGGGATCGGCGTCGTCCATACGGCCTAATTTCAATAGAATCATTGCGGTGTTAAACACCGTGGGCAGCCTGTCCGGGCTTTGCTTTACAGCGCGGCGCAGTACGCACAGCGCCAGCTCGGGAAAGCCTAAGCTAATGGCGGAATAGCAATAAAGCTGTTCGTCCTGCGCGGAATCGCAATACAGCGCCGCTTTGAGCAGCGCCGACGCACCCCGGCTGCGCTTGCCCGCCATGCACCATGCCCCGGCCAGCGCGCAGCGTGCGCGTACGCTGAACGGGTTGCGGCGCACGGCCGTTCTCGCGCTGTGGATGGAGCCCTGCACATCACCCTTGCCCTGCAACAGCAGCGCCCGCAGCGAATCGTACCGGTCGTCGGCCTGCCGTGCGGGGTGTGCCCGGCGCAGGGAGCGCTCGGCCTTGTCATAATCGCCCAGCGCCAAACGGCGGCTGGCGATGTTCAGCTGTGTTTCGTGGCGAGCCCGCGCTTGGCTGTGGCCGTTTTCCGCCGCCTCCAACGCGTCCAGCTCTTCATCGTAATCCACATCCACAATGCCGCCGGCCTGCCGTACCGCCCACAGGTAACGGGAAAAAGCGTCCATCGCTTCTTGCGCGTTGCCCAGCGCGAGCATGTTATGGCCGATTAGCCCATAGCAGGCGTAGCGTTTGGGGTTCAGGGTCAGCGCGCCGAAAGCGGCGCGGTTGCTGGCCTCGTAACATTCCATTTCCTGCAGCATTTGCGCGTAGGCGACGCGTAAATCGTCATCCTGCGGGGACAGTGCGACGGCGTGGCGCAACAGCGCGGCCGCGCGGCGGCGGTTCCCCTGCCTGCGGTGGCGATCGGCGCGCGCCACCCAATAGGCGCTGGAACGCTGTAATTTTACAACCTCTCCGGTTCTGACACTCATGATGATACTCCTTGGGTAAGTCCAATACGCGCGACGAAGCCGCGCGGAAGAAAAAAGCAAAGGTGCGGAGTTAACAAATGCGATTGAGCAAACGCAGCAAATCGTGCGTGGTAAAATGGTATTTGGCATTGCAGAAATGGCATACCAACTCGGCCCCGTCCGTTTCGTCGGCAATCAGGCGCTTCAGCTCTGTTTCGCCCAGCGAAATCAGCGCGCGTTCCATGCGCTTCTGGCTGCAGGGGCAGTGGTAGGAAAACGGCGTTGTTTTCAAAAGCACCGGAGTCAGGCCGTTGAACCAAAGGTTCATCAATGTTTCGGGCTCTTCGTGTGCCAGCTCGCTTGCAACGTCGCCGAAGATGGGCGAGCGCAGCTCCAACTGGTCGATTACCCCGTCCGGGCAGCCGGGCAGCGGCTGTAAAAGGATGCCGCCCGCCGAGGTGACATCCGCATCCGAGGCGATTACGCCCAGACTAATCAGCGAGGGGCTTTGCTCGCTTTGTACATAATAATAGGCAAGGTCTGCGGCAATCTCGCCGGATTGCAGCTCCACCTGCCCGATGTAGGGGCTTTTCAGGCGCAAATCCTTAACGACGCTCATACGGCCGCGGTGGCCTACGGCGCTGCCTACATCCAGCTTGCCATTCTTTAGGGGCAGGCGCACGGTGGGGTCGGTTGCCAGCCCGCGCACGGTTTCGCCATCGCCTACGCAGATGATTTTACCAAGCGGGCCGTCGCCGTCGATGGTCAGCGTTACGGACGCGCCCGGCTCTTTGAGGGTGGAAGCCAGCATAGCTGTGCCTGTCAGCGCGCGACCCAGCGCCGCGGCCGCTACGGCTGATGCGCCGTGCAGACGCTGCGCCTCGCGTGCGGTTTGGGTGGACCGGATAAACAGCCCGCGCACGGCGCCGTCGGCAAGGGTAAAATGTAAAATAGAATCGGTTTGTTCCATGTGTCGCTCCTTTAGAGGGTTGCGGGGTTATACGGCGTGCCCTCCTGCGATGCGGCGGGCTTGCGCGCGATAAAGTGCCAGCGCTGTTCGGTCGGCTTGATCGGGATAAAGCTGCGGTCACCCAGAATGCGGATGTCCGTATAGCCTGCCTGTATCAACAGCCGCTCCAGCGTTTCGGCGGAATAGGCGTATTGTGTTTGCCGTTCGCTGATGCGCTGGTAGGTTTCTTCTTCTTTGCGCACAAAGATGGACAAATCCATCTCCACACTGGCGGTTTGCGGGTCGTAGCGGTTCTGCCACAGGTATGCGATATCTGCCGTTTCATCGCCGATGAAGTTGTTGCCCAAAATATACTCCAGCTTATAGGGCGTGCTTACGTCAAAGGCCAGCACGCCGCCCGGCCGCAGCGCCGCCCATGCCGCGGAAAAAAACGCGAGCACGTCGCCGGTGCCGGGTAAATAGTTGATGCCGTCGCAGGTGCACAGCACGCCGTCCATGCGGCGGTGCAGGCGCAAAGCGCGCATATCCTGCTTTACAAAGGGGATCATCGCGCCCGCCTTGCGCGCTTTCTGACTGGCTTCAAACAGCATCTCCTCGGAGCTGTCCACGCCCGTCATCTGGTATCCTTTTGTGCTCAGGGGAATGGTCAGGCTGCCGGTGCCGCAGGCACATTCGCACAGCTTCCCGCGGGGAAGGCCGTACATAGACAGCAGCGTTTCGTAGTAGGTCGCCCAGGTTGTATAATCCACATCGCCCATCAAACGGTCATATACCGTGGCGAAGGCTGTGTACAAATTCGTCACCTCAAAACAGCATTTCTTCGCGCCGGTTACGGCTGATCGGCGGTATCATCCTCGTCCTCGTCGTCCTCTTCCACGTACAGGCCGCGGTTGACCTGCGCGCCTTCAATTTTGATGTTGATGTACTTATCAAAAACAGCGTTGGAGTAACTGGCCGCCACAAAGCGGCTGAGGGAAAAACCGATGAGGATATAGTACAAAAGGCCGATGAGCAGCGCCCACTGCGCGTAGGGGGTAAACACGCTGACCGCCAGCATAATGGCAGCCGGTACGCAGGAAAGCAGCTTCAGCCCCACCGTTACGGGTAAACGCCCGATGGTTAGCAGCAGGCTGTTGCGCAGCAGCTCCTTATACTTAAGCTTATAGGTTACCATGAGCGGATACGCGTACATCAGGCTCATCAGCCAGATGAGGCCGAAGATCACCGTAAGCACCTGGGGAACGATGAACAGCGTGTTCGTGGCTGCCATCTGCCCGTAAAACATGGCGCATACATACAACATCATGGGTATGAAGCCCGTAATGGTGCTGGTAGCCAATGCCTGTTTCCAGTTGGCTTTAACCGCGTCTTTAAAGTCGCTCCATAAAAAGGCGTGTTCATCGCGCGCCCAGTTGCGGGTAACAAAGCTGATGCCCGCTGTGAACGGCCCGGTAATGGCCAGCGCCGGAATGAGGAAGAGCAGCGCACGCAGAACGATGGATTTGATAGCATCCATGTATTGGGCCTGCTGCGCGGTAAAATCGGCGACAGCCAGCGTGCCCGCCTCAACCTGTGTTTGCAGGTCAACATACCCGACGGCGGCGGAATACAGCACCAGTAAATGGTAGCCGATCACCATCAGCGCGGGCAGCCACGCAACCATATAAATCAGGTTCAGGCGCATCAATCCGCTCAACCGCGTGCGCAGCGTTTCCCAAAACAGCTGCTGCCGGGTTTGGGGCAGATCATCCTTGGTGTAATCGCCCTTCCCGCTTTTGCCATAAAAATAATTATTCATGAACTTGCCAAACATGGGTGTACCTCCTTGCGAATAGATGCCAATACAGACACTCGCTACAATATTATACCACAAATCGTCTCGTTTACCACCCGGCGTATGCCGGCTTGCTCCGGGGCGTTTTAGCCTTGCGTTTCGCGCTCTGCGCGCCGGAGGATCTTCTGCTGGCTGACGACCAGCCCTACCACTGTCAGCCCCGCGCCCGCCAGCGCGAGCGGATGGATGGAATCCTTCAGAATCAGCCGGGCGAACACAATGGTGACCACCGGGGTCAGGTAAATGTATACGCTGGTTTTCACCGGGCCGATCAGCCGCACGGCGGTGTTCCACGTTACAAAGCACAGGGCGCTGGCAATCAACCCCAGAAAGAGCACGTTCACTAGCGTATCCACATTGAGCAAATCGGCCGGCGTAACGGTAAAGCCGGTCACTGCCGCAACAGGCACAAGGAACAAAAGCCCGTAGAGAAAAATGCGGCGCGTTACCAGCAGCGTGTTATAGCCGTGCCCTTCCAACTTGCGGATGCACACCGAGTACATGGACCAGGAGACGGCGGCAAGCAGGCAAAGCAAATCGCCCAGCGGGTTCAGCTGTAAGCTGCGCCCAGCGAAGGAGACCAGGCTTACCCCGGTCATAGCAATGATAAAACCGGTAAAAAACGACCGGCTCAGCCGTTCTTCCTTTAAGATCAGGCTGGTTGCCAGCGCTACAAAAAACGGCGCGGAAGAGACGATAACGCTGCAGTTGGCGGAGTTGGTATAGGTGAGCGCAATATTTTCAAACAAAAAATACAGCGTGACCCCGAACAGCCCCGCGCCCATCAGGTACAGTTCGTGCTTACGCTCTTTCAGCCGCAGCAGGTGCGGATGCACCGCCGTAAGCACCGCAATGGCGATAAGCATGCGAAAGGTGAGCAGCTCTACCGGGGAAAGGGTGCGCAGCGCGATGGTAGACGAGATAAACGTGGTGCCCCACACCAATATGGTACCGAAAGCGAACGCGTGCCCCTTGCCCGCCGCCGATATTGTGCCCAGCTGCATTGCCTGCCCCCCTGCCCGATTTACGCATATATGCAAGAATCATACCATGGCGCACCCCCGCGCGCAAGCGAAAAGAAGTAAATTCTTTGCCTGCCGGGGCATTCGCAGCAGTGGAGTAAAAAAGCCCCTCCGCGCCCATACCGGATGCGGAGGGGAGAAGATACACGTAATAAACGGCGAATTTTAGGCTTCGGTGGTGTTGCTTTGCATTTTGCGAAGCGCGTCGGCCACATAAACGATCAGTGCAAGCAGCGTGCATACCACCGCCAGCCAAAGCAGCAGCAAATCGGGGGTGAGGGTCCAGCCCACGCACACCCGCAAAAACCAATCGTGAAAGAACGTTGCCGTCAGCCCTGCGATGAACAGGCAGTGCGCCACCTTGCCGATCATAAAGGAGTACACCACGATCCTGCGCCGAAGCATTAAAAGGCCGCCGATCATCAGCAGTACTTCCTTACCCAGCAGGATAAAGACCGCTGTCCAGGGCACTACCCGGGGAATGGCGTCGTTGCCGATGGACATGCTGAACATGACGGTGAGCACCATCAGCTTATCCGCTAGCGGGTCCATCAATTTTCCCAGATTGGTAATCAGGTGATAGCGGCGCGCGATCATCCCGTCCAGCATATCGGTCAGGGACGCGATCAGAAACACCGCCAGCGACCAATATTTATCGCCATTGACAAAAAGCGCGATATAAACCGGGATTAACAACATGCGAATCGCAGTCAGCACGTTGGGCACGTTCAAGTTTTTGCGTACAGCTACTTTCAGATTCCCCATCATCCACCTGTTTCCTCCTTGCGCAAGCGCCGCTGCGCCCGCAGCATGCAAAAAAGGCTATCCTGTAGCCATTATTATAGCATGGCACGCGGGCGAACCGCAACAGGCAGGCGGGGGAAAATGGGGCGGATGCTTTATCCGCTAATGATGCGCCCCACATCGTGGAAAGTAATCAGCAGCATCAGCCCCAGTAAAAGCGCGTAGCCAATCAGGTGTACGGTGGCTTCGATCTTGCGGTTGACGGGCTTACGGCGGATGACCTCGATCAGCATAAATACGATGCGGCTGCCATCCAGCCCCGGAATGGGCAGAAGGTTCATCAGCCCCAGATTGATGCTGATGATAACGGCCAGATTGAGAAATACGGAAAAACCGCCTTGCTGGGTTTCCTGCGCGATCACCTGCACCACGCCGATGGGGCCGGTGGTATCCTGCACCCCTTCGCCGGTGGTGATGAGCTTGCCCAGCGATTCCAAAATAACGGTGGAGGCGTATACGCAGCTGTCCCACGCGGCGGGGATCACCTGCCCCAGGGACAACGACGCATAGGCTTTAATGGTAATGCCAATACGGTAGTAGGAAAGCGCATCGTCCCATACGGGGGTGAGGGCGAAGGTGAGGGTTTCCGCCCCGCGCGTTACGGTTAAATCGATGCTTTCGCCCTTCGGCAAATCCGCGATGGCATTGCTCAGCGCGCTCGCATCGCCAAGGGCGATCGGCTCGCCGTTGACGGCGGTCAATATATCCCCGTCCATCAGTCCGGCGGCCTCGGCGGGCATACCCGCGTCTACCCCGGCCACGGTGGGTTGGGCGGCGGTGTAGCCGTAAGCGCCCATGAGTACGATGGCCAGCACAAAGGCCAGCACCATGTTCATCAACGGGCCGCTGAAAACGGTTAAAAGCCGTTTCCACACCTTGGCCTTGTCAAAGGCGCGGGGGTCGTCGGCGTTTTGCTGGTCGGTCTCGTCCCCGTAGAACATGCAGTAGCCGCCCATGGGAATGGGGCGGAGGGTAAACAGGGTTTCATGCTTTTTACTTTTCCACTGGAACAGCTTGGGGCCGAAGCCTACGGAATATTCCTTTACGGCAATGCCGGTCAGCCGGGCGGCGATAAAGTGGCCGAACTCGTGTACCGTAATCAGCACACCCAGCAACGCGATGGCCAGCAAAATAAACAGTATCGTCATGTATGATCCTCCAATAGTTAGTGGCCGCTGTCAGCGAAGGCCGTCCATAATTTTCACGGCAGTTTCACGCGCAAGGCAGTCGGCGGCAAGCACCTCGTCCAGCGTATCGGCGGGCAGGTCGCCCACGCGCTGCAGCGTTTCTTCCACAATGGCATAGATTCGGCTTATGGTTAGCGGATTCCCGCCTGCGATTTGTAAAAACCGGTTGACCGCCACTTCGTTGGCGGCGTTGAGCACGCAGCAGGCTGCGCCGCCCGCCGCCATGCAGGTTTCCGCCAGCCGCAGGGAGGGGAAACGCACGGGGTCGGGGCGCTCAAAGGTAAGCGCGCTGAGCGCAAAAAAGTCCAGTTCTTCCCCGCCGGTCGGCAGGCGGTCCGGGTAGGCCATGGCGTACAAAATCGGCAGGCGCATATCCGGTGTGCCCAGCTGGGCGATCACGGCGCCGTCCGCAAAGCCCACAGCGCTGTGCACCACGCTCTGTAGATGGATGAGCACCTGTATCTGCGAGGATGAAACGTTAAATAAATGCCCGGCTTCGATCATCTCCAGCGCCTTGTTAAACAGCGTGGCGCTGTCCACGGTGATCTTTTGCCCCATGGTCCACGTAGGGTGCTTTAGCGCCTGCTCGCGCGTGGCGGCGTCGATGGCCGCCTTGTCCCACGTGCGGAAGGGGCCGCCGGAACAGGTGAGAAAAATCCGCGAAAGTGGGTTGCCCGCCGCGCCCTGTAAGCACTGGAATATGGCGCTGTGTTCGCTGTCCACCGGTAAAAGGCTGTTCGGCCCGGCCTTGCGGGCTGCGTCCATCACCAGCTTGCCGCCCGCAACCAGCGCCTCTTTATTGGCCAGCAGTACACGCTTGTGGTTTTCCAGCGCGCACAGCACGCTTTGCAGCCCGCACATGCCCACCACCGAAACCAGCACGTCGTCCGCCTCGGGCAGGGCGGCGGCCTCCGTTAGCGCGTCGCTGCCAAAAACCCAGCGGCAAAAGCGCAGATCCTCCGGCACATCCGCAAGGGAAATGTTTTCATCCGTCAGCCCCGCCAGCAGCGGGCGGAAAGCGCGCACCTGCGTAAATAGTTTTTCCTTGCTGCTGCGCGCTACCAGCGCGACAACCGAAAAACGCTTTTCGTGCCGCGCGGCTACATCCAGCGCCTGATTGCCGATGCTGCCGGTGCTTCCCAAAATGGCTAACCGTCGTTGCTCCATCATCTTTTCTGCTCCTTTATGGCATTTCAGCCGCTGTATATGGCAGTCGGGAAAAGTGCGTAAACCCTTTACACGCTTATTGTAGCGGTGAGCGGATAGGATGTCAAACCCGGTTTGCACCCGCTGGGGAATAAGCGTATAATATGACCATTGCAGGCTGCCCATGCAGGCGGCCTGCCGCAAAGAAAGGCGGTACCAAAATCGATGGATATCCTATCTTATCTGCAGGGGGCGAGCACGCAGTTCGGCCCCAGCGGGCATGAATATGCGATCGCCGATTGGCTGAAGCAGCGCTTTGCGCCGCTTTGCGACGATGTGACGATTGATCCGCTGTTTAACGTACTGGCAACGCTCAAGCCCACCCGCCCGGCCAAAAAGGGCGGCAAAGCGCCAAAGATACTGATGTGCGCCCACATGGACGAAATCGCCCTGATGGTGACCGAAATCCTTGCGGACGGCTCTTTGCGCATGGGGAACGTTGGCGGCGTGGACCCGCGCATTCTGCCTGCGGCCATGGTAACGGTACACGGGCATACGCCGGGTGGAAAGCCGCAGGCGTACACCGGCGTAATCGGTGCGAAAGCCCCGCACCTGCTGACGGCGGAGGAGCAAAAGCAAAACTATAAGCGAGACGATTTGTATATCGATCTGGGCATGTCGGCAGAAAAGGTGAAAAAGCGCGTGCAGATCGGCGACCTGGTAACGCTGTGCGGCGAAACGATAGGGCTGCTGAACGAGCGCGCCGCCGGAAAAACCATGGACGACCGCGCCTGCATCGGCGTGATGCTGGAGGCGGCCGAGCGCCTGCAAAACATGCAGCACGCGGCGGAAATTACCTTTGCGTGCACCACGCAGGAGGAAGTGGGCTGCCGCGGCGCTAAAGTGGCCGCCCATACCGTGAACCCCGATCTGGCTGTGATTATGGATGTGAGCCACGCGCCGATTCCCGCCAGCCGGCCGGATACCACCGTGCCGCTGGACGCGCCCGCCGCGACCTACGGCCCCTATATACAATATAAACTGCTCAAGAAACTGCAAGCCACGGCTAAGCAAAACGGCGTCGCCCTGAACATAGAGCATGCCGAGCGCAGCACCGGCACCGATACCGATAACGTGCAGATCGCCCGGGAGGGCGTGCCCTGCGTGTTGATCGATCTGCCGCTGAAGTACATGCACACGACCGTGGAACTGCTGGATATGAACGCCCTGCGCGAGTGCGGGCGGCTGGTGGCGCATTTTGCCGCCGAATTGGACGAAGGGTGGGACGACGAGCTATGGATTTGAAAACCCTTTGCCAGACCCCGGGGCTGAGCGGACGGGAAGAGATGCTGCGAAAACTGCTGATGGACGCGTGCGCGGCCAAGCTGGGGAAAGACGCCGTGCACATCGACGGTACGGGCAGCGTTATCGCGACCCGCAAGGCGGCAAAGCCCGGCAAACCCCGCGTAATGCTGGCTGCGCATATGGACGAAGTGGGGCTGATGGTGGTATCCGCCACGGACGAAGGGCTGCTGCGTTTTCGCACCATCGGCGGTGTGGACGCGCGCGTGCTGGTTTCCAAGCGCGTGCATGTGGGCTACCCGGAAAAAGATAAGCCCGCTGTGCAGGGCGTGATCGGCGCGATGGCGATACACCAGCAGACGGCGGAAGACCGCAAGGCCGTACTGCCGGTGGATCAGTTGTATATCGACATCGGCGCTAAGGACAAAGCCGAGGCGGAGAAAACGGCGCCCGCGGGCACGCAGGTGACATTCGATACGCCCTACACCCCCTTTGGCGACAATCTGGTGATCGCCAAGGCGCTGGATGACCGCGTGGGCGTGTATAACCTGCTTCGGCTGCTGGATACGCCCTACGAGGGCGAGCTGGTATTCGCCTTTACCAGTCAGGAGGAGGTCGGCACCCGTGGCGGTGCGGCTTCGGCTATGCGCGTTCAACCGGATATTGCCCTGATACTGGAAACCACATCCGCTAACGATCTGGGCAAAACGCCCGATGCGCTGCAGGTATGCCGCGTGGGGCAGGGCGTTTGCGTATCGTTTATGGATCACAGCTCCATCGGCGATGCCGCGTTGTACCGCACGCTGCTAAAAACCGCACAGGACGGCGGCATTGCCTGTCAGGTAAAACAGTTTGTATCCGGCGGCAACGACGGCGGCGCCATTCAGCGCGCGGGCGCAGGTTGCCGCACGGCGGTGCTGTCCGTACCCTGCCGCAACATCCACTCGCCCGCTTCGGTCTGTTCGCTTAGCGATACGGATGCCCAGCAGGCGCTGGTAAAAGCGTATCTGGCTGCGCTGTAACGCGGCTAAGCGAAACCGCTTTGCACTTTTCGGCCTGCCGGAGCCGCGTGGCTCCCGGCGTAAGCCGAAGCGAACAAGACGTTTACTCGCCGACTGGCGATGAATAGAGAAAGGATGTTTCTTGTATGGAGAAACTGGTACGGGAGCTTACTTCCCTTTATGGGCCGTCTGGGCGCGAAACGCCTGTGGCCGACGCGATTGAAGCATATTTGAAAGACAAGGTGGATTCCATCCGCCGCGACGCGCTGGGTAACCTGATTTGCGAAAAGAAGGGCACCGCGAAAAACGGCAAGCGCATCATGCTGTCCGCGCACATGGATCAGATTGGGCTGGTGGTGACTCATGCCGAAAAGGAAGGGTTTTTGCGCGTCAGCAACATCGGCGGACTGATGATGAACAACATTCGCACCCGCCACGTGCGCTTCCAAAACGGTGTGGAAGGCATATTAACGGAGCAGCCGCTCAAGCCCGGCGAGAATAGCTCGCTGCGCGCTTTCTACATCGACATCGGCGCAAAGGACGAAAAGGAAGCGCTGGAGATGGTGCAGATTGGCGATATGGCAGTCTATGCGGAGCCGTGCTTTGCCATCGGTAAAAACCGGCTGGCCGCGCCCGCCATGGACGACCGCAGCGCCTGCGCCCTGCTGGTAAGCGCCATGCAAGATTTGCCCGCCTGTAAAAACACGGTGGTTGCCGTGTTCTCCACGCAGGAGGAAGTGGGCACACGCGGCGCGATGGCCGCGACGTACAGCATTGCCCCGGACGAGGGCATCGCGCTGGATGTTACGCTGACCGGCGATTTGCCGGAGGCGAAGCTGCTGGCAGTCGACATTGGCAAAGGCCCCGCCATTAAAATTATGGACAGCGGCAGCATCAGCAATCCCGCCATGGTGGAAGGGCTGTTTGCCGCCGCCAAGCGCGCCGGGGTAACCTGCCAGCGCGAAGTGCTGCCATACGGCGGCACGGATGCCCGCGCCATGCAAACCACGCGCGGCGGCATCCCGGTTTGCACCATCAGCATTCCCTGCCGCAACGTACACTCCGCCTGCGAAGTGGTAGACCTTGGCGACATGGAAGGCGCGAAGAAAGTGCTGCTTTCCTACCTTGCGAAATAAAACAGATAAGCGATTTACGTAAAAACCCCCGGCTCCTGCTATATTGGCGGGAGCCGGGGTTTTGTGTTTATCCATGCGGCGTGGGTGGACGGGGGGTGCCGCCCGTTGCTACGGCTGCGTTGCAACGCGATCTAAGCAGGCATGCGGTGTAAGGGCTTAGCTCGATTTGCTGCTTACGCTATTATGGCCGGCTTGTACGGCTGTGGAGAAAGTGACGCCGCAGTGCTATATGGATTCCTCGTTTTGCTTTGCTTTGCATGCCCTGTACAGAACAAGCGGCACTGATGCGTTGCATGGCGCAGGGGGTTTTTCGGTACCGCTTCGTGATTCCTTTAGCGGTATTTACCGTGCGTGTATCAATCGGCTTTGCCTTACAATATGGGGGTTTACTTGTTTTGTTGCGCGTTGTAGAACAATTCAAAATACCATTTCATATAGCGCACGCGGCCATACTGCCCCTGAAACGGCAGCCGGTCATACTTGAAAATGGGAATATCCAGCGACAAAGGGTCAACTGTCACCGTATCGCTGTCAGTAACGCGCAGGTACTCCTGCCGCTCCTTCATCTCACTGTGCCATTGCGCCGCCTCGCCGGTTACCAGCACCTTGGCGGCATTAATGGAAGGGCGGTTCATCAGTGTTTGGGCGCATCCGCCAAAGACAAACAGGGCAAGGCATATGGCTAGATAAATGGTGCTGAAACGCGCACCAAGCGTTTTGGCGGCTTGCAAGACGCTGTGATTGTCCCGTAGCTCCAGCCTGCGGATCAGCGCGCCTTCGGCATAGAGCACCGTACCCAGCGCAGCCAGTATAAAGTAGAAGTAGACCGCGTTTAAATACCGCTCGGTCGTATACCCAAACCCCGTATAGATGCCGGGGGTCAGCGATGCGGCAAACAAACCGTACAGCATCACCGTTACGCCGAGTGGATGCCGGAAAGCGTGACGGCTTTGCTTCAGCGGCAGCCAAAAAACAGGGACGATCAGCAGCAGCGCTGCTAAAAGCTGGGGTGAAATCCATTGCCCGATCAGGTCGCAGGAGTCTGTAACGGTGGTTGCAAGGGTACCCAGAATGCTTGTTGTTTCGCCGGTCACACCCTGCCGCAGGGTGTTGCCGGGTGCAAGAATGCTGATGGTGAAGGAGAGGGCGAAAAACAGCAGCGCGGTGAGGCTGTGCCAACGGATACGGCTCTTTTGCAGCAGACTGACGGCTGTAACCAGCGCCAGCAAAACAAACGCACCAAGGGCGGGACCGAAAAAACAACCGCCCACAAAAAAGCCGCTCATTGCCAGCATACCACCCCGAAACAGGCTGCGCGCCTTGCTTTGCGGCTGGCTGCACCGCAGCAGCAGCCCCAACAGCAGCATGAACACGCAAACTGCCACCGTGTACTGCCCGCCGTTAAACCAGTATACGCTGTACCCGATGTCGGGCATAAACTGGAGAAGCAGAATCATCAGCGCCGTATACGCAATCCAGAATACGGACGGCTCCGCATGGAGATAAAATTTTGTGACTCCGCGCAGCAGGTACCCGGCAGACAGGCACATCAGCGCCAGCAGGAACCAATTGCTGATAAAATACAGATTGAGATTGAACACCAGAGGATTCAATTGAAAGCAGAACGTTGAAACAAAATCGCCCTGCCAGTCCATATATTTTTGATGGGTAAAATCGACCATCGCCTGCCAGACGGAAGCAACCGAATGGGTCTGCACCCATGCGGTTGCCGCGGGAAGGGTGAACACGAAATCGTCGTCGGCGGGGTAGTTATACATCGCGACGATAACCAGCGGCAGCAACATGAGTAC
The DNA here is from genome assembly GCA_963675655.1 of Candidatus Limiplasma sp. GTDB lineage: Bacteria > Bacillota > Clostridia > Christensenellales > Aristaeellaceae > CAXXOK01. Next base: position 1,044,863 of record OY776489.1, on the reverse strand, counting down.
CAATAGAATTTTGCTGATCTGTGACAGTCGCTGTTGCGAAAGATTTCCCCGGCAGAACCGGACAAGGGGTTTACGCAGGTTTTGCATCACAAGCGCCCTTCCCATCTTAGTATATTCTATATTCAGTTATCATACTTCAAAATTGATGTAAAAACCATACCCGAACTGGACTGTTTGCCGCCCGCCTGCTTACCCCAGCGCCACATACGGCAGGCCAAACTGCCCAGCAACCTTGTCGTACGTGCACAGGCCGCGGTGGATGTTGATGCCCTTGCGCAGTAGCGGATCGGCCTGCGCGGCGGCTTCCAGCCCCTGCTGGGCGATTTTTAGCCCGTAGGGGAAGGTGGCGTTGGTTAAGGCGAGGGTGGCGGTGCGCGGCACAGCACCCGGCATGTTGGCAACGCAGTAATGCACCACATGGTCGATGGTAAACACCGGGTCGTTGTGGTAGGTGGGGTGCGTCGTTTCAAAACAGCCGCCCTGATCGACCGCCACATCCACAATCACCGCGCCGGGCGCCATCTCCCGCAGATATTCTCGCTTGAGCAGCTTGGGTGCGCTGGCGCCATGCACCAGCACCGCGCCGATAACCAGATCGGCGTCGGCTACCTCGCTGCGCAGTACGGAGGGGGAGGAGAACAGGGTTTGGATGCGGTTGCTGTATAAGGCGTCCAGCGCACGCAGTTTATCCACATTCAAGTCCAGCACCGTTACATCCGCGCCGAGGCCGACCGCCATTTTGCAGGCGTTGGCCCCCACGATGCCAGCGCCGAGGATGACCACTTTCGCGCTTTTCACGCCCGGCACGCCGCCCAGCAAAACGCCGCGGCCGCCAAACGGTTTTTCCAGATATTTTGCACCCTCCTGTATGGAAAGCCTCCCGGCAATTTCGCTCATGGGCCGCAGCAGCGGCAGGCCGCCTGCCTGATCCTCAATGGTTTCGTAGGCGACGCCGATGCAGCCGCTTTGCAGCATGGCGCGCGTCAGCGCCTCGTTGGCGGCCAGATGCAGGTAGGTGTAGAGAATCTGGCCGTTGCGCAGCAGAGGATATTCCTGCGCAAGCGGCTCTTTGACCTTGACGATCATCTCGCTTTGCGCCCAGATGGTTTCGGCAGCAGGCGCCAGCTCCGCTCCGGCGGCCGCGTACTCCTCGTCGGTAAAGCCGGAACCCTCCCCGGCATGCGCTTCCATCATTACGGTGTGATGGTGCAGGGTAAAATCGCGGACATTGTTGGGCGTAAGGCCGACGCGGTATTCCTGTGGTTTGATTTCTTTCACGCATCCAATCTTCATGTGTGCTGCTTCCTTCCTAAACCGGGTTACGGTTTTGTCCGGAGCGGATCGCGCCGCGCGCGCAAGAAGGGCCCAAAACAGGCCGCACTGTGGCAGCGTGGCGGGAACCCGTCGGTTGTGTGGTGTAAACGTAGCGGTTGGCATTTCGTATGCCTTCCCCTTGAGGATAATACAGTTTTGCGAAAATGCAAGGGGGCGGCGGAAAAAACTAACAAATACAGGCGGGAAAACGCGTTTGATCGTTTTGCAGCAGCGTAGGTTGCAGATTTGGGCGTGCTGGAAAAGAGAAAAATATATTTGCACAATCGCTTTGACTGCCTGCGCTGCGGATAAACGGATGCCCAGCCTTACCAGGGCGCGTGCTAGGAATATAGGCCGGGTTCATCAGGGGACAGCTGCCCTGTTTTCCGGCTGCGGTGGCTGTTGCTGCAAAGAAAAAACAGACTGTTGCACTACGGGCTTATACACTGAAAAAGCTTGCGAAAAAGGGAGGAAAATACGAGCCCAATATGGACTGCGCAGGTTGGAACGAATGCCGTTATACGCTTCATCAAATTCCGCTTTGAATGCGCAGCGGATACGCCTTTCCCGGAATGGCCAGCCTCTATTTACGCATAAAAAAAGCCCCTCAGGCAGAGGGGAAGGATAAGGATTTACAAAACAATGCACGCCCGCCCCTGCAAAAGCGCAGGGTTGCGGGAAAAAACAACTGGATGGCGCGCGCCTTACACGAGCGAGCCGATAACCGCCGCCTTGGATACGATGCCGCAGAAATGGTTGCTATCGTCGATGACGGCGATGGGGTATTTGGCTTCCGCCGCGATGGGCAGCAGATCGGAAATTTGCGTTTCGGGCGTTGTGGTGGGTACGTCCCGCACAATCGCATCCGGGAAGCTCATTTCACCCGCTTTTACCTTTATCGCCTGCTCCAGCGGGATAATGCCGACAAAATCCATATCGTCGTCCACTACGTATGCGCTGGACATGCCGAGCCGCTTCATCTGCTTGAGCGCGTTTACAATGCCGTCGCGCGAGTGGATCAGGCAATCCGGGGTTTGCATAATGTGTTTGACGCTGTAAATTTGTGCTTTATCAGCGCTGTTGATAAAGTTTTCCACATAATCGTCGGCGGGGTGGGCGGCCATCTCCTCGGGCGTGGCGGTCTGGATAATAGCCCCGTCCTTCATGATGGATACGGTGTTGCCCAGCTTAAAAGCTTCATTAATATCGTGGGTAATAAATACGATGGTTTTGTTCAGCTTTTTCTGGATGGAGAGCAGCTCGAACTGCATATCCCGGCGCACCAGCGGGTCCAGCGCGGAGAAGGGTTCATCCATCAGCAGCACATCCGGGTCGTTGGCTAAGGCGCGCGCAATGCCGACGCGCTGGCGCATACCGCCGCTCAGGCTTTCGATGCTGTTATGCTCCCAGCCGTCCAGCCCGACCATCGAAATCATTTCCTTGGCACGCTTTTCGCGCTCGTCTTTGCGTACGCCTCGAATTTCCAACCCGTAGGCCACGTTGCTGAGCACGTCGCGGTGGGACATAAGTCCGAAGCTCTGAAAGACCATCGAAATCTTTTTACGGCGCATCTCGATCAGCTCTTTTTTGGAGAACTTCTCAATTTCGCTGCCCTCAAAGTAGATTTTCCCGGAGGAAGGGTGGTTGAGCATGTTCAGGCAGCGTACCACGGTGGATTTGCCCGAGCCGGACAGGCCGATCAACACATAAATCTCGCCGCGTTTCACCTCGAAGGAGACATTGTTGATCGCGACCGTGACCCCGGTCTTTTTGGCGATTTCGTCCTTGCCTGCGCCCTTAGCCAGCATTTTACGTGCGGCTGGTTTGTTGGCGCCGTAGAGCTTATACAGGTTTTCCACCTTGATGATTACGTCTTTGTTTTCTGTTGTCATTTGGCATCACCATCTTTTTTGAAAATGCTTTGGGTTAACCGGTCGATCACGATTGCGATAATAACAATTGCGATACCGGCGGCAAAGCCGCGGCCGCTGTCCAACCGGTTAATGCCGGAAATGACTTCCGCGCCAAGGCCCTTAGCGCCGATCATGGAACAGGTAACGACCATGGCGATCGCCATCATAATCGTCTGGTTGACGCCCGTCATAATGGTGGGCATCGCTTGGGGAATCTGCACTTTCACCAGCGTTTGCATTTTCGTGGAGCCAAAGGCTCTGGAGGCTTCCACGACTTCAGCGTTTACCTGCTGTATGCCGTGGCAGGTCAGCCGCACGATGGGGGGGATGGCGTAAATCGTCGTGGCGATCACGGCGGGGCTGTTGCCAAGCCCCAGCAGCATCACCGCCGGGATTAGGTAAACGAAACTCGGCATGGTCTGCATGGTATCCAGTATCGGGCGCACAATGGCATAGCTGCGCTTGCTGAACGAGATGAGGATACCCAGCGGAAAGCCCAGCAGCAGCGAAATGAGCACCGAAGCGACGATGATCGTCAGCGTTTGGTACATCAGCGACCACAGGCCGATGGTGCCGATAAAGAATAGCAATATGGAATAGAAGATGGCACGGGGCAGCTTTTTGGTCATTTTCAGGGTAAGGAAAAATACCAGCACGATCAGCAGCCACCATGGAATCAGGTTGATTACCGTACCCACGGCGTTGAGCATGGCGCGTAAAAACGCAGTCAACCCTTCAAAAAATGCGTCCCAGCTGACCAGCATATAATCGATCGCGTTGTTGATGGGGTCTTGAATATTAATGGAGATGCTTTTGGGGAATGTAAAAAACCAATCCGGCATCTAACGCCTCCTTTGGGAATAGGGGGAAACGGGGAGTAAGCGGCATTTTCCGCCACGGTTCGCGGCGCGCGCAGAGCGGCCGGGAACGTGGCGGAAAATGCGGTATGTGCGAACGCTTTGGTTCGTCTTTTTGGATGGGGGATGATTATTCGGCAATCGCCTGGCGAACCAGGTCAGCTTTCTCCTGCGGCAGCCACGCAGTAATCAGCTCGTCGTGCTGCTGAAGCAGCCAGATCGCAGCTTCTTCGTAGGTCGCGTCGTTATCCTGAATGTAGGTCAGGGCTTCGGCGGTCAACGCACTGGAGGTTTTGTAGTTGCTCAGGAATGCGCAGTATTCGGGGGCGGCAGCGTAGAAATCGTTGCTGACGCCAACGGTTACCCGCACGCTGGGGCAGGCGCACTCGCCCGCTTTAAACAGGTCGGCTTCGTAAGGCGCATCTTCCAGCAGCACCAGGTCGTACTTACCGGTAAGCCATGTCGGCTCCCAATAGTAGCCTACAATCGCTTCACCCTTCTTGTACGCGCCTGCAAAGGCAGCAGCCAGCGCCGAGGAAGAGCCGGGATCCATGTAATTGTACTTGGCGTCCAGCCCGTAGAACTCGTATTTGTTACGCATAACCGTATCAATGTCCCAGCCGGAAATAGCGCCGTAGATGCGCCCCATGGACGTTTCGTCGGGATCGACGAATACATCGCTGTAATTGATCAGGTCGGCAACGGTTTTCAGGTCGGGAGCCATGGGGGCAATGCCGCGTTCCGCGTCGCCTTCGATAACGTACCGGGGCACATAGAGACCCTGCGCGTTATCGTCGAAGTTTACGGAAAGCTCTACGAATTTGCCGGCTTCCAAATCCTCGGTATAAGTAGCCAGATTATCCGACCACAGCTCCATCATCACGGAAATATCACCGGATAACAGGCCGCCGTAGGTGATCGGCGTCGTACCGGATAATTCTTCCGCTTCAATGTCATACGCAGTCTCGCCAATGAATGAAGCAATGGCGTTGTGCAAGCGGATGCTGTCCCAACCTGCATCCCCGAACACGGCTGTTACGGTTGCTGCCTGCGCGCTTCCTAACAAAAGGGTAAGCGAAACAGCTCCTAGCACTAGCAGTTTGATGAATTTTTTCATGTTTGACAAAACACCTTTCTTCCTTTAATCCTTATTATCATACCATTGGATGCGGGAATAAGCAATTTTTCGCCCGTTTGAGATGGCGCAAATGGTTGAGAAATGGCCGTAAAATGGACAGGAAAACACTGGAAAAAATAGGGGTTGACAATAGAAAAATGAAGAAAATCAACCCTTGTAAACAGGCTGTGAGCAGCTTTGGGCAGGGGCGGCAATCCCCTACGGGGTAGGGGATAGGGCGGATATCGTCCCGCTGCGAAATCGTCCCGCCGATGCTTGCGGCAGCGGGACGCAGGCACGCTGCGAAAGAAAATTTTTCTTTCAGTAAAATTTGCTTAAAAATTTTATTATACAGCGTCGGAAATAACCGGCGATACAGGCGGATCGCAAGGCGGAAGAACGCCTTGCAAACAAAGGACTTCCGCCTCTTTTAAGGACTGGATACGCCGCGCGGCTTTCCGTTGCAAAGGGCGCCGTTTCGTGTAAAAACAGGGAAAAAACAAAGAAAATATCTTTTTTGTTGATCTTTCTTTCGATTTCAATAGAGGGAGGGGGTAAAGAATGCCATTTTTGGACGGAAAAAAGCTAAGTCCATGCAACAGTTGGTTGCGAATGGGCTGGCGCTTGCGTTGCGATTTTGTGGTTTTTGGCGCAGGAAAAGCCCGGAAAAAAGCAAGATGACTGTAAATATGTTGATTTCTATTCTTCCTGCGGCGGTACGACAGGTAAAACAAGGGTGAATACCGTGCCTTCGCCCGGCTGGCTGCGTACGGTGACTTCGCCGTGATGTACCCGGGCAATCCACTGTACAATGGATAAACCAAGCCCTGTGCCGCTGCGGTCGCGCACGCTGTCCACCCGGTAAAACCGTTCAAAAATATGGGGCAGGCTTTCCGGCGGTATCCCGATGCCGTCGTCGCCTACCTCCAGCACAACGTTGTTTTCCAGCATCTGAGCGCTTACCTGCACATGGCCGCCGGGTTTGCCGTATTTTATGGCATTCTCGATCAGATTTAAAAGCAGTTCGGTCAGCAGGCTTTGATCGGCGTGGCAGGGCAACTGGCTGTCTATAGCTACCGTCAGGGTCATGGCAGCCGCGGCGAGCCCGGCAGACAGGCTTTCCGCTACGCCGTCGGCAATGGCGCGCAGGTGCACGGTTTCCATACAGACCGGGTAACGCCCTTCCTCCACGCGGGTAATGGTGAGCAGCTGCGCAATGATCTTCTGCATGCGCGTACATTCTGCAATCACCGTATCCAGTGCTGCCGCGTGCTCCGGCGTTACGGCTTCCTCTGCGCGCAGATTTTCCGCATAAGCGCGTATCACGGCCACAGGTGTACGCAGCTCATGGGAGGCGTCGGAGGTAAAGCGTTTTTCACGTAAAAAGGTCGCCTCTAGGTTTTGCAGCATATGGTTGAGCGTATCGGTCAGCTCGCCCAGCTCGTCTTTGGCGGGCGCGACGGGAATGCGGGCAGAAAGATCGCCCTGCGCAATCCGATTTGCACTGTGGATGATATGGCGGATGGGCGCCAGCGAGCGGCGCGCAATAAACAGCCCGCCCAGCAGGGATATAAGCACGATAAGCGGAATACTGATATAAAAGGCCAGCCGCATGGCGGATAGCACCCGCGTGTTGACTGCCATAGACCCGGCAACGCGTACGCGGATTTGAAAATGATCGACATTCATCACCCCGGAATCCAGCAAAAGCCAGCTTTCCGCACCTTTTTGCACAACCTGAAAAGCACCGGGTTGCGTTTTGACACCGTCAAACACAGTAATATCGTCCCCGTAGGAGGCCAGCTCGCTGCCGTCCGCCTCGGTAATAAAAAACATGGTACTGTTGGAAACAGGCACCTCGTCCTCAAAGGTCAGCAGGCCGTTGTGGTTTTCAATCTGCGCAACGATCTGCTGCATGGAAAGGCGCACGCTTTGCTCCAGTAATTCGCTAAGCACATAGCGGGTCATCAAATACAGCGCGCCGGAAAAAGCGGCGACGGTGAAAAAGGTAAGCAGGGTATACCATAGTGTCATTTTATCCTGCAAACGCAAAGGCCTATGCATTGCTATTCCTCCGCCCGGAGCACATAGCCCGCACCGCGCACGGTGTGGATCAGCCGGATTTGCGCCCCTTTATCAATTTTACTGCGAAGATACCCGATGTACACATCCACCAGGTTGGACGCAAAATCGGATTCAAAATTCCAAATATGGTCAATAATCTGTATGCGGGTTAATACCTGCCCGGCATTGCGCAGCAAATACTCCAGCATGGCGTATTCTTTGGCGGTCAGGTCGATTCGCCGCCCGGCACGCGTAACCGTGTGGGCGGAAGTATCCATTTGCAGGTCGGCAATGGTCATGAGCGGAGAGCGGTTAGGCATTTGCTTGCGCAGCAGCGCGCGCACCCGCGCCAGCAGCTCGTCGTAAGCGAAGGGCTTAACCAGGTAATCGTCCGCACCCATGTTCAAGCCCTTTACGCGGTCGGCGACCGTATCCCGGGCGGTCAGCAGCAGTACGGGGCAGCCGTTTTCAGCACTGCGAAGACGGCGCAGGATGGTCAGGCCATCGATGCCGGGCAGCATAATATCCAGTATAATCCCGTCGTACGCCGTGCTGGTTGCGTAGTCCAGCCCATCCGTGCCTGTTTCGCAGGTGTCCACGGCATAGCCTTCCGCCGAGAGCCGCTTGGCCAGTACCGCACGCAGCGCGTGGTCGTCCTCCACAATCAACAGTCTCGTAACCCCTCACCCCTTCGCTTTTCTTCATTATAGCACGGCATTTTAAGAGGAGGATGAAAATTGTGGCGCTTTCATGTTCTTCTCATCTTGATGCACTAGGATAACGCTGTACGACATTATGCAACTGTGGAGGCGATGAATGATGGTGATCAAACGCGCGGCATTTGTGCTCCTGCTCACGCTGCTGACTGCCTTTGGTTTTGGGGTTTCGGCGCTGGCGCTGGAAACGCCCTGTATCGACGGGCCATATGATTGGGAATATCACGATGCGACCCGCTCAATCGTGATCAATCAGGTGAGCGAGAAAAACCTGACGTATTATGTTGCGGATGTGCAGCTGATTGCGCCGGGCGATTTAAAAACCTATATCGACAGGGACATGCAGCCGGTTTCGGTGCTGGCGGCGCAGGCGGGCGCAGTGCTGGCGATTAACGGGGACGATTTTGGCACCCATAAATACGGCGTAATCATCCGCAACGGGGAACTGTTGCGCACCCATGATACGACTCGAAATATGCTGATTGTGGATGCGCAGGGGAACATGACCGTAAAGGTGGACCGCAATGGAGAAGATTACAAAAGTTTGGGGAACGAGATGGTGGCCGCTGGCGTATGGCAGACGTTCGAGTTTGGCCCCGAGCTGGTGCGGGACGGGCAAGCCGTGGAATTCAGCAAAACGTTTGATGTTATTTCCACCCGGTCTACCCGGCTGGAACCGCGCACGGCGATAGGGCAAATCGGCCCGCTGCATTACATTATCATCGTCGTGGACGGACGGCAGGATGCGTACTCTTCCGGCATCAGCCTGCAGGATTTGCAACAGCTGTTTTTACAATACGGCGCGACGACCGCCATGAATCTGGATGGGGGCGGCTCAGCCGAGATGTGGTTTGACGGTGAAATTATCAACAGCCCCAGTGGCGGCGGAGAGCGCTACGTAAGCGACATTATCTATTTTTAGGGGGAATCATTATGGCAAAGCAGCTTATCAAAACCAGCCTGATCGGTGCGACGGCCGGGATTGCGCTTTCGTATATAGCGGCGATTGTGTTGTCGCTGTGGTTGCAGCTGGGTTACTTTCTGGCGTTTCCCGCGACCCTGCCGGAACTGGTGGGCGGCGAAATGAACGCTGTGCTTTTGCAAACCGCAGTTTGCGCGCTGCTGGGCGCGGGTATTGCCGTAGCGTGGCGGTTTATGCGCTGGAAGGTATGGCCGCTTAAGAAAAGAACGCTTTGGACGGCGGCGGATATGGCGATTTCGATGTCGGCGGCGCTGGGGCTTGCGATGGGGATGCTGAAGTAATAAGAATAGAAAAAACACAGAGCCGCTCATAGTGGGGCGGCTCTGTGTTTTGGTGCTCGTGCGTATATTGTTTTGCTTGCATATGCTTGCCGCCGCTTTAGGAAGCGGCACCGGGTGCAAACAGCGGTTTGCGCTTGATGTAGTACAGGGAAAGGAGGATGGCGAACAGTAAGATGCCCGCGAAGATGGCGAAAAGCGGTATCAATACTTCCGGCAGCCGCATCAGGGAGGGCTCAAAAAAGAACGCGTCCAGCAGGATGAACAAACCGAACAGCACCGGAATGATCAGAAAGATTTGGTGGGCAACCCACGCGTACCGTTTCCACTTGAAAAAGCCGATAAACGCAGCCAGCAGGGCGATGCCTCCAACGGGCAGGCAGACCATGTAGCCGATGGTGTAGGCGTTGGGTTCGTTGATTACATAGGTGTAGTTGGTTGCGATGGTATAGCCGATCAGCACAAGGAGAATTGGCATGCCGATATAATGATAGAAGTGATGGAACTTTAGCGGGGTGCTTTCTATGGCGGTATACGGTTTCATTCGCGCCGTCCTTTCGTCGTCATGGGTATATTGGGGCTGCTCGTACGCTTTGCGGTCTGAAGTTTTTCATTTGCAGGGTAAACAGAGTACGCCTGTCACCCGCGGGCGGAAGTGCGGTGTGGTACTGCGATTTTGCCTGTAAAGCATACGTAGGGTCATTCTTTACTATTATAAGCGAGTATTTTTTGATTTACCAGACCTGAAGTGGAATTTATGAATCAGAATGGCCATTTTACGGGAATTTGATGAAGCGGGATGGGCGAAGCGGGGGACGCAAGCGTCTCCATGGGCGCCAACGCCCCGTTTATGATGATGCCCGCCCACTGCGCGGCTGTAATCAGCGCGCTCTTAAGCTATGCGCCGTGCTGTGGCCTTTGTATGCACAAGCGAAGTTGGCCTAAGCGTGTACGCATCGATGTGGACGTATCCGTGGGCTTTGGAGGATTGTGCAACAGGCGCGGTGCTTGCGAAACTGCGGGCTTGCGGGGGTAGAGATTCATCCGTCGCCATGGTCTGCCATAGCGGGTGTTTTTACAGCTTCGCAGCCTTAAGCGCAGAGTACATTTTCCGCGGGACGGGGTGCTGTATTACCCGGCCGACCCGAAGGACTTTGCGGCTTGTCGTGTCCGCTCGTTGGCCGGTGATTTTGCCCATATGCACCCGGCGTTTTTCCCCAAACTGGCGGAGAAGGCGGACAAACATGGTATGACCCTACCTAGCTGGACGGTGTGCCTGCATAATACACGGCTAAGGTATCAACACCCCAAAGCGTGCGTGCAAAACGCGCTTGGCGATATTACGCACGATAACCAGTGCCCCGTAAACGATGACATTCGCGATACCATGGCAGCGTTGATGCGCTCCGTCTACCAGCTGGCTCCGCTGCGCACCCTGCAAATGGAAAGCATGAATTGCATGGGCTTTGTGCACGAATATCCCCATGAAAAGGATGGCGCAGGGCTGACGGCGCTGGAGGATTTTCTGCTGTCGCTGTGCTTTTGCCCTGCCTGCATGGCCAAAGGGCGCGCGGCAGGCGTGGATATGGAGCATGTGCGGGAACGTGTGCGTGCGGATGTGAAAAAATATCTTGCCCTCCCGCGCAAAGCGGTGCCTTCGCAGGAGTTTTTAACCTTGGAGCCGAACTTCTTTGCGGATGACCCGAATTTGATGGCGTTTTTACGTTTTGCACCCAAACCATAACCAGCCTGGTGCAGCGGGTAGCGGGCGAAGTGAAGCGGGCGGAGCTGTACTTTTGTAAGCCTGCTGCCAAACGTGAGCTCGTGGCTGTTTGGCGTGGATTTACAGGCCATCAGCCGCAGCTGCGGCAGTGCGCTGCTTTGCAGCTACGATAGCGACGCCGGGCAGACCGGACGCGATATGGCCACCTCCCGAGCCGAGCTGGACTCGGGGTACCGGGCGTATACCGGCATGCGCGCCTTTACCCTGGAATATGCGGGTAACGAAGTGCTTTTGCAAAAGGTGGGCGCGTCGTTACAGGCCGGCAGCGGCGGCTTTGTGTTTTAGAATGATGGGCAGATTCCCCAAGGGCGGATGCGCTGGTTTGCGGATGCGTGCGGGATGCTTACAAACAGGGAGGCATAAACCATGGAAACATTTCCTGCGACGAGGGAGCTGCTAGCGCGCTTTGTGGCGCACCCTACTGTGAACGGTCACGAAAAGCCCCTTGCGCTGGAAATTGCCCGGCTTGCCGAAAAAATAGGCATGCGTGTGCAGGTGGACGATTTGGGCAATGACCGCGCCAACGTGTATGCGGAGGCGGGCGAAGGCCCCTGTTTGCTGCTGTGCGGTCATTTGGATGTCGTGCCTGCCGAGGGCGAGTGGCAAAGCGACCCCTTTACCCTGCGGGATGAGGGCGAGTGCTGTGTAGGCCGCGGCTGCGCGGATATGAAGGGCGCGGTAGCGGCGATGCTCACCGCTGCGGAGCGTGCGCTGGCGCGCGGGCTTACCGGCATGAAACTTGCGCTTTTATTCGTGGCGGATGAGGAAAGCGGCAACACGGGCATGAAGCGGTTTTTAGCTACACACCCTGATTGTGCCGAAGCGTGCATCATTGGCGAGCCGACCGAAATGGAAGCAGCCGTGGCGCACAAGGGCGTTGCGCGGTATTGGGTGGATTTGGCGGGGCGCGCGGCGCATTCGTCCACCCCGGCGCTGGGGGTAAATGCGCTGACCCATGCGGCGCAGGCCATCCTCGCGCTGGAAGCATATAATCAGCAGCTGGCAAAAACGCTGCATCCCATTTTACCGCCCAAGACGGTCTGTGTAACGATGCTACAAGGGGGCGAGCGGGAGAATATAGTGCCCGCCCATGCGTCGCTGTTAGTTGACTTCCGCATTTTTCCGGGCGAGACAGAGCCCATGGCGGCAGCCGCACTGCGTGGCGTGCTGGAGCCCCTGCAAAAAGCGGACCCTGACTTTTCCTTTGCGATGCGGCGGCATTGCTATTTACCCGGCGGCATTCTGCCTGCGGAGCATCCGTGGACGCAGACGGTGTGCCGCATCACGGGCGAAACGCTGGGGCGCACCTGTAAGGCTGTGGAGTTTCGCGCTTCCTGCGAGCAGGCGCTAATGCTGGAGGCAGGCGTGCCGACGGTTATTCTGGGGCCGGGCAGTTTGCGTGAAGCGCATACGGTTAACGAATCGCTCCCGTGGGCAGAGCTGGAGCAGGCGGTTGCGGTGTATGGCCGGTTGATCGACAACTTTGCACAGGAACATGCCGTGCACAAAGAACTCAATCTACCGGATGGTGCTTGGCAGGGAGTAAACGGGTAGAAATACATTCCCAATAATCATATGGAGTATTGCTGGGTACGGGACGAGCCATGCTTGTCCGATGAAAGCAAGTGAGGTGCTATTATAAAAAGCCCGGTAACGACACAAGGGGAAGCGAGCCGAACGCTCCCTAAAAACCCGAAAATACGCAAGAAGGAGGCAAGCGGATACGCCGTTGTTTTCGGTTCCGCTTGCGTTTGTTTTTCTTACAATAGCCGCCCTTTTTTGACGGGCGGTTTTGATAATGTTTATCTGGTGAAAGCAAGTGAGGTGTTATTGTAAAAAGCTCGGTAACGGCACAAGGGGAAGCGAGCCGAACGCTCCCTAAAAACCCGAAAATACGCGAGAATGAGGCAAGCGGATACGCCGTTGTTTTCGGCTCCGCTGGCGTTTGTTTTTTCTTGTAATATTCGCCTTTTTGACGGGCGGTTTTGATCGTACTTGTCTGGTGAAAGCAAGCGAGGTGCTATCGTAAAAAGCCCGGTAACGGCACAAGGGGAAGCGAGCCGAACGCACCCCAAGAACCTGAAAATACGCAAGAATGAGGCAAGCGGATACGCCGTTGTTTTCGGCTCCGCTTGCGTTTGTTTTTCTTGCAATAGCCGCCTTTTTTGACGGGCGGTTTTGATCGTGCTTGTCTGATGAAAGCAAGTGAGGTGCTATTGTAAAAGCCCGGTAACGACACAAGGGAAAGCGAGCCGAACGCACCCCAAAAACCCGAAAATACGCAAGAATGAGGCAAGCGGATACGCCGTTGTTTTCGGCTCTGCTTGCGTTTGTTTTTTCTTGCAATAGCCGCCTTTTTTGACGGGCGGTTTTGATCATGCTTGTCTGGTGAAAGCAAGAGAGGTGCTATTGTAAAAAGCCCGGTAACAACACAAGGGAAAGCGAGCCGAACGCACCCCAAAAACCCGAAAATACGCAAGAATGAGGCAAGCGGATACGTCGTTGTTTTCGGCTCCGCTTGTGTTTGTTTTTTCTTGTAATATTCGCCTTTTTTGACGGGCGGTTTTGATATGGAATTAAAGCTGGGGCCAAGATCACGGTTTTTATAACGCACTAAAAAAGCCGTGTTTTGTGTAAGCGCCTTGTGCTGAAAAGGGCATGAGCACAAGACGTTGTTGCAGGCGGCTTTCGTTTCTTGTGATTAAACGGTGGCGATCATTCCATGATGCGGCGGAGAAACCCGTTGAAACAGGAAGCATCCATGCTACGCTGAGCCCGTAGAATCTTTCAAGACAACGTATAACTGTTGGCAGGGTATGTACTTTCTTTACATAATACCCGCCTCCAGCCGTGGGATTATAGGTGTCTGCTGCCTTGTATCTTGCATTTTGCACACAAGCTGATGCGCCGGATATTGCGGGAAGCATCTGCTCAATGCTGCTGGTGAAAACGATGAATCCCATAGGCATAACAGGCCAACACATAACAGAAACCACCTATTGATAAAGGTTTTTATCAATAGGTGGTAGGGGAGACGGCCTGTCCGCCGGAAAAGATTGGAAAACACACCGTGCAAGAGAACCACGGCCGTCAGCAAGCTGTGTTTGGCCATGTCCCGGTTGTGGGAGCGTTTGTGAGCTGGGCGCTAAACAGACCGTATACTGCAATGATGCGGGGATACCGCATTATCCAGCAAGCCCTTTGGCAACAGGGCGAGGCACGGCGCTTGTTTTTCGCATTGCAGTTATACTTCGTTTAACTGGTCTACCAGCGCCACCAACTCATCGTAGGTGATTTTGCCGCTGCCAAAGCTCAGCAGGCTGCGCAGGGGCGTAAATGCAATCAACGCCTGCATCATCTCGTCCGTAACGGCGTTGGCATTGTCGCCGGTTTCCGGCGCCCCGCCCATGCTTTGTTTGAATATTTCCATCATCGGCTGCAAAATCTCCATCGCCTTGGGATCGTCGTTCAAATCAGCAAAGATGGTGTTCAAGGTAATTTTCCGGGGCAGCGCCACGGTGGAAACCACTTGTACGTTCTTTTCCAACGCAATTTCGCGGCTGGATTTGCCGATTTGGATACCGAACGTACCGGTTTCCACGTGCCAATCGTGGATTTCCGTATTCCAGTAAGCAAAAGCGCGTTTGCCAAGCGTAAAGGTGACGGTTTGCGTTTCGCCGGGAGCGAGCGCGACTTTTTCAAAGCCCTTCAGCTCGCGCACAGGCCGGATGACCGTGCTCTTGCGATCGGTTACATACAGCTGCACGACTTCTTTGCCAAACACCGTACCTGTGTTGGTTACGTCCACACTTACGGTCAATGTGCCGGTATCGTCCATTTCCTCTGCGCTGAGACGTAGGTGGTCATAGCGGAAACGGGTATAGCTAAGCCCATAGCCAAAGGGGAACAATACGGCCATGTGCTTTTTATCATACCAACGGTAACCCACGAACACCCCTTCGTGGTACACGGCGGTATCTTTCTCGCCGCCGTACCACGGGTAGGAGGAGTTATCTTTCAGGCAGGCTGGGAAGCTCTCCGGCAAGCGCCCGGAAGGATTCACCTTACCCAGCAGAATGTCCGCCGCCGCGCCGCCTGCCGCCTGCCCGCCCAGATACGCCTCCAGCACTGCCGCCACATCGTCCAGCCACGGCATTTCAATCGGTGCGCCGTTGTGTAAAACGACTACGGTATTGGGGTTTACGGCGGCAACGCGCTCAATCAGCTCTTCCTGTGCTTTTGGCATCCGCATATGGGTGCGGTCGTACCCCTCGCTTTCATAGCGATCGGGTAACCCGGCGAAAATCACAGCCACATTGGCTGCGCGTGCCACGGCTTCGGCCTCTTGCAGCAGCGCCTCGTCCGGATCGTCGCTTTCCACTGTATAACCGTCTGCGTAGGTTACGCCGGGCAGTGTGCCAAGCTCGTCCCATGCGGTGGTGACCGTTGTATAGTTAATGTGGGAGCTGCCGCCGCCCTGAAAGCGGGGCTGCTTGGCGAATTTGCCGATTACGGCGATTTTCTGCTCCTTTTGCAAAGGCAATACGCCGCCGTCGTTTTTCAAAAGCACCATGCACTCCGCCGCCAGCTCGCGCGCCAGCGTATGCTGCGCTTGCTTGTCCCATGGTGTGTCGGGCGCGGCGTTTTCCAAATACCGTTGGTTAATGGTCAGCAGGTGTTCACAGCATTGATCCACCAATGCTTCGTTCAGCCTGCCCTCACGCACGGCCTTCACAATGAGCTTGTCGTTTTCGCCGCCGGAAGCGGGCATTTCCAGGTCCAGCCCGGCTGCAACGGAGGCTACACGGTCGTCGGTTGCGCCCCAGTCGCTCATCACATACCCGTCAAAACCCCACTCGTCTCGCAGTATCTCGGTAAGCAGCCAGCGGTTTTCACATGCGTAGGTACCGTTAATCTTGTTGTAGCTGCACATGACTGTCCACGGTTTGGCACGCTTTACAGCAGTTTCAAAGGCGGGCAGGTAAATCTCGCGCAGGGTTCGCTCGTCCACCACGCTGTCGCTGCTCATGCGGCGGTACTCCTGACTGTTACACGCGAAGTGCTTAATGCTGGTGCCAACCCCATGGCGCTGTACGCCCTTGATAAAGCTTGCGGCCATTTCGCCCGCCAGATAGGGATCCTCGCTGTAATACTCAAAGTTACGCCCGCACAGCGGCGACCGCTTGATATTGACAGCCGGGCCCAGAATGACCGATACTTTTTCGTGCTGGCAAGCGGTACCGATCGCCTCGCCCAGCCGGTGCAGCACGTCGCGGTCAAAGGAGGCGGCGGTGGCGCAGCCCGCGGGGAAGCAAACCGCCCGTATGGCTTCGTTTATGCTCATGTGGTCGGCGTTCTCATCCTGCTTGCGCAGGCCATGCGGGCCGTCGCACACCATGCAGCTTTGCACGTCCAGCCGCTCTACCGGCTTGGTATGCCAGAAGTCCAGCCCGGAGAGCAAACCGGCTTTTTCTTCCAGCGTCATTTGGGCAATCACGCGTTTGACGTCCATTTTCAATGTCCCTCTTTCGCTTCAATTTTCACGGTGCTTATTTCAATGTCCCTCTTTTGCTTCAATTTTCACGGTGCTTAAATCCCAAGGCTCGTAGATTTTCGGCACGTCGCTGATGAGGCGCTTGGTATAATCCGCCTTCGGATTCAGTATCACTTCGTCCGCAGTGCCATACTCGACAAACTTGCCGTGCTCCATAATGTATACCATGTCGGAGATGTAGTACGACAGGCCGATATCGTGCGTAATAAAGATAACCGTCATGCCGGTTTCATCGCGCAGGTGCAAAAGCATATCCAGTATCGTGGCGCGGGAACAGGCATCGATCATACTGGTGGGTTCATCCGCCAGCAGAATCTTTGGTTTCAGCAGAAACACGCGCGCGATCATCAGGCGTTGCATCTGTCCGCCGGACAGCTCAAAGGGGTACTTGTTGGTCAGCTCTGCAAACTTGAGGTTGACAAAGCCGCATGCCTCGGTCATCAGCTCGACCTTTTTTTCATGCGGCAGGCGGCCGCCGCCGGCCATGCGTATACAATCCAGCAAGACCGTATCGATTTTGTTAAATACGTTAAAGGAGCTGAACGGGTCCTGAAAAATGGCCTGTATGCCTTTCCAGTATTCCCGTTTTTTACGTGCGGTGGAGAGGTCGCACAGTTTACCTTGGTAGTAAATTTCTCCCTCGGTAGGGGTTAAAAGCCCCAGCAGCATTTTGGACAGCGTGGTTTTTCCGCTGCCGCTTTCCCCCACGATGGATACCAGCTCGCCCTCGTGAAAATCGAAATCCACGTGGTCTACGGCTACCGTTTGCTTGCCGCCGGTACCGAATATTTTGGTAACGCCTTTGCCGCGCAGGCAGGAAACGCGCTGTGCGTAGGCCTTCGTTTGCGCTTTATCCGCTTGCATGTTATTGATCGTCATCGCGATACGCCTCCCTCAGGTGCTCTACGGAGTGCCCGCAGCGGTACGCTCGGTTGCCGTCAAACGAAATCATCGGCAGGGCGCTTACACGGCATTGGGGCACCGCGAATTTACAACGCTCTGCAAACCGGCACCCCTGCGGCGGGTTTTTCAGGTTCGGGGGCGTGCCGGGAATGGCGACAAGCTTATGCTCCCGCGTTCCCTCCTCCGGTACGATGATGGAGTTCATCAATCCGCGGGAATAGGGATGGATGGGATCAAACACCATCTGTTTGGCGCTGCCGCGTTCCACAATCTGCCCTGCGTACATGACCATAATTTCGTCGGTTACGTTATACAGCAGCGGCAGTTCGTGGGTAATGAAGATCATGGAGCGGATATAGCCCTTATCCATCAGTTCGCGCAGCATTTTAATGACCATTTTCTGGCTGGTTACATCCAGCGCGCTGGAAGGCTCGTCCGCAATGAGCACTTTTGGCTTGAGAATGGTAGAAATGGCAATCACCGTACGCTGCTTCATCCCGCCGGAAAGCTCCACGGGGAAGCGGTCCAGCACGCTTTCGGGCAAACCCAGCTCCGCAAACCGTTCCCGTGCCAGCGCCTGAATTTCCTTGTTTTGTGCGTGCGGGTCGTGGGCGTGGATCACATCCTCAATAAAGCGGATGATCTTTCGGGTCGGGTTGAGCGCGTTCATCGCCGCCTGCGGGATATAGGCAATTTCGGTGCCAAGCACGTTTTTGCGCACGGTGTCCGGGTCCATGCCCGATATGTTTTTTCCGTCGATGATGATTTCTCCGCTGGTGTAATGCAGCGGCGGAAAATAGTAACCCATCAGGCTCAGCGCCAGCGTGGATTTGCCGCATCCGCTTTCGCCGGCGATTCCCAGCGATTTGCCCTCTTCAATGGTCAACGAAACGTGATCCACAGCGTACACATCTTCGTGGAAACGGGTGACGTACTTGGTGGTTAACCCCCGCACGTCCAGCATTATCTTACTCATGCGTGTCCTCCTAATCTCTCAGGGTGGGGTTAAACACCTGATCCAGCCCCGTGTTCATCAAATTCAGCGAGAAGGAGATGAACGCGATGGTCAGGATGACGGGGAAGTATGCCCACCAGGAGCCGTTGAGGTGTGCGGAATAGAGCATCGCCCAGTTCATCATCAGCCCCAGCGTAGGAACCTCGGTGGTCTTGGGGCCAAGACCCAGCAGGGAGAGCTGCGCTTCCGCCAGAATGCCGGAGCTGACCTGCAAAATGAACGCCATCACAACGTAGGAGGCGATGTAGGGCAGTATATCCGTAAGGATAATGCGCGGCAGCGAGTGCCCCGAAAGACGGCTGAGGTTAACGTGATCGCGGTTGCGCAGGCTGATGACCTGCGAGCGCACGGAACGCGCCGTCCAGACCCAACTGGTAAAGCCGATTACAATAGCGACGGTGTTGGCGCCGCGCTGATCTTGATTGATGGAATAGCTAATAAGAATCAGCAGCACAAACGAAGGGATGACGGTGAAAATATTGGTAAAGAACATAACAATATCATCCACCACACCGCCCAGATAGCCGCCCAGCAGCCCCAGCAGCAGCCCGATCAGCGTAGCGACAATGCCCGCGATAAGACCGATACGGATGGAGGTGCCGCAGGCGGAAACCAGCTCTTTGAGCGTGTCACGGCCAAAGTTATCCGTGCCCAGCGGCAGGGTTTTTACGTTGGTCACATCGCCGATGTTTACGTAATCCGTTTTGGTAATCTGTTCTTTTTCAACGCTTTCGCCGGTGTCCGCATCGGTTTCCGACACGGTCAGCACATCCGCGTTTGTAATGTTGCTGATGTTTTCATTTAAACGCGAGTAGTAATTGCGCATGGCTTTAGTCATGCCCTTGGGCCGGATGGCAGCATCGTAATTGGCTTTCCAAAACTGGATCAGCGCATCGTTGTCGTTTATATCCAGCCCGTCTACGCTGATGCCTGCGGCGACAAACCAATTGACCATTTTCACCCTGTCCTCGGCGCTTAAAATCTCATCCAGGCGCTTTATATCGGCGTCGGGCAGCCGCAGGGTACTGGTTTGGGTGCCGACCGAGTCGTACAGCGATATGTAGGTGCCGGGCGTGGCAAATGTGCCCATCCCGATCATATCCAGCGGATTGCCGGGGTTAATCAGCGGATAGATCAGCATCGTCAGCAGGATGGCGGCGAAAATGCAAAAGCCGACCAGAAACTTGGGCGAATGGAAAACCTGCTTGATCGTATTTTTCATCGTCTCGCCTCCCTTACTCAAATTGCGCGGCTTTTACGCGCGGGTCAATAAAGCCGTAAATGATATCCAGCACGAATGTAGCGATCAGCACCATAATGGTAACGATCAGCGTGGTGCCGGAGATGAGCGGATAATCCGCCATGGTAATACCCTGATAAATCGTAGTGCCCAGCCCGGGATAGCTGAAGATAATCTCCGCCACCAGCGCGCCGCCAACCATGGTGCCGATGGACAGTGCAAGCCCTGTTACCTGCGGCAGCATGGCGTTGCGGAAAACGTAGCCGACCACCTTACGGTCCTTAATGCCCAGGAAACGGGCATATTTTACATAATCGGCATTCAGCTCGTAGATGGACATGGAGCGCATGCCAACCGCCTGCCCGCCGACCGAAACGGCCACAATGGACCAGAAGGGAAGCTGGTAATGCGATATTACCGAAGCGACGAAGCTCCAGCTGAGGTTGGGAATCATATTGTACGCATAGCCGCCGGAGATGGGCGCCACCTTTAGGTTGATGGCGAAAATCACCAGCAGAATTACCGCCATACCAAAGGCGGGTATGCTGCTGAAAAACAGGGTCAGTGGCATAAGCACCTTATCAAACCCCTTGCGGATATAGGCGGCCAGCGCCCCCAGCAGGTTACCCAGCAACCACCCGATAATGATGGCCGGGAATTGCAGGCAAATTGTCCACAGGATCGCATTGCCGATAATATTGGATACTTTGCGCGGATATTGGCTGAACGAGGTGCCCATATCTCCGTGCGTCAGGTTGATTACGTAGGTAAAAAACTGCTCCGTCATCGGTTTGTCTGTGCCAAATTCACTGGCATAATTATCGTAAATTGCTTTGACGGCGGAGGCTTCGGAAATGCCCTGCGCCTGTTTGGCTGTCATGGCGGCCACGGGGTCGCCCGGCATCAGGCGCGGCAGAATAAAGTTTAAAAGCAACGCGGCAATAAAGGTGATGACCAGCCAGAGAATTTTCTTCCCGATATACTTTCGATAGCCTTTCATTGGCCTTTCCCCCCACAATCGGGAGGCGGCTGCGCACCGGGTATTCCAGCGCGCAGCCGCCCCACTCTCGGTTAGTCAGTTATGGGTTGACCAGTTCCAGTTCGTAGAGCGCGGCGATACCGTAACCATCCGTGCAATCCGAGGGCGGAATATTGCGGCCGTCTTCGGAATCCGGGAAGTTGGTCCAAACGGTCTCGTTTACCGCGTGGAACTTGTCGGGGCGGTACATCAGCGAGAAGCTGGGCACATCCGTCAGATAGATTTCCACAGCTCTGGTGTACAGCTCTTTCAGCTGCGCTTCGTCCGTCGTTACCGGAATCTGCTGGATAATCGTATCGATCTCCGGATTGCTGTAATGGCCCCAGTTGCCGCTCCAGTTGCCTTCAACACCGTTGAACTCGCTGCTCATCAGCATGCGAATACGGCCCCAGGGCTGGGCGGGCGTGGCGGAATCGGTCCACATCATAAAGATAGCATAATCGGTCTGCTGTGCGGCGGTAACCACCGTCTGGTATACGGACCATTCGGGGAACTCGGTAATAATTTCGATGCCGATGTTCTTACCCGCGGCAGCAACGATTTCCATTGCGGCCATCCAGTCGGTCCAACCATTGGGGCAGCAGGCGTTCAGGGTGATCTTTTCGCCGTTGTAATCGCGCCAGCCATCTCCGTCGCTGTCCACAATACCGGCGGCATCCAACATCGCCTGTGCGCCTTCGATGTCGCTGCCGACCCATTGCAGGTCTTTCACGGCGGCGTGGTCAAAGGTGGCTTGTTCGCCTTCGGTGGGGTTCATGCAGGAACGCGGCACCTCGGCAAAGGTCGGGCTTTGGCCGGTCATAGCGTTTTGGTTAATGGCTTCGTAATCCACCGCCATGGCAATAGCTTTGCGCACGGAGGCGTTTTGCAGCACTTCGATATCCGTGTTGAACCATGCGGTAGGCATGTTAACGCAGATGCCGTAGGGCGCATCGTTTAGGTATGTGCTGATGGGCAGGCCGTCCTCCAGCCACAAATCCTGAATGTTGGGAATAAACTGCTGGCAAACATCCACTTCGCCGGCTTTGAGCGCGGTTTCGCCGGATGCGTTATCAGCGTAGATTACATGGGCAATGTACTTGGGCACAGGCAGCGAACCCCACATGGAGGCGTCCTGACCCCAATAGTTATCGTCCCGAATCAGCAGCACTTTCTGGTCGTCGGCATAATACTTGGTATAGGGGCCGGACCATACGACGTCCTCGGCCGGATCTTTCTTCATCGCGGAGGGGTCGTTATCGCAGCGGGCTTCCAGCGTCTGAATCCACGCCTTCTGTATGACATAGCATTCTTCAATGAAGCACACCAGCTGCAGCGGGTTCACAGCGGTTCCTTCGTCGGTCAGCTTGGCTTTGATCAGCACAGTCTGTGCATCCACAGCGGTTACGCTGTCAATGTAGGGTTTGTAGCCGTTGCCTTTGGCGTTACCGAGCTTTACGTTGGTATCGAAGGTGTAGGCTACGTCTTCAGCGGTAATAGCCGTACCATCGCTCCACTTGGCAGCGGGCTTAATTTTCACGGTCATTTCCGTATGCGCGTCGTTCCACATATAATCGCCGTCGGCGATCAGCGGTGTCAGCGAACCGTCCAGCAGGTTAAACATATACAATGTTTCAAACATGACAGTACGGGAGCCGCCTGCGCTTTGCGTAACGGCCATGGCGTTGTTCATGTCGTCGCTAAGCGGGTTCCAGCCGTTGACGGAACCCCACTGCTGGCCGGCGAAGTAGAGCGTTTCGTTGCGGGGCAGTTCCGTTGTGGTCTCCGCAGAGGCGGAAACGATCGTCAGACTG
Organism: Candidatus Limiplasma sp.; assembly: GCA_963675655.1. GTDB lineage: Bacteria > Bacillota > Clostridia > Christensenellales > Aristaeellaceae > CAXXOK01. The sequence continues at coordinate 1,022,295 of OY776489.1, read as the reverse complement.
CACGCCAGCATCAGCGCAAGCATCAGGCTTAGGATTTTTCGAGTGTTTTTCATTCCAATCCCTCCATAATTATTTGTTATGGCTATCTAGCCATGAGCGCAAATTTACAGCTGGGCTACGGTTTCGCCCATCAGCACTTCACCTGCGATCAGCTGATGCTGCTTGGGGCTGTCCGTGTCCGGGTTATCAATTTCATTCAGCAGCAGGCGCAGGGTATTGCGGCCGATGGTTTCCATGTCTTGCCGGTAGGTGGTAAGCCGGGGGTTAAGCACCTGCGATATCTGGATGCCGTCAAACCCGACCACGCTCATGTCGCCGGGTACGGAATAGCCGCTATCCCGCAGCGCGTTGATTCCGCCCAGACAGGCAATATCATCCGGGTAGAAAATACAGGTGGGCAGCTTATCCTGCGCCAGTATTGTCCGGGTGGCTTGCGCAGCGCCCACCATATCGTTAAACATGCAGGTTACCGTTTGCCCTTCAGGTATTTCCAACCCGCGCGCGGCAAACGCCTCGCATAGGCACTGGTGCCGTACATTGGCAATAACCGTTGTGTTATCGCGGATTACGGCCACACGGCGGTGCCCGCGCTGATACACAAAATCGGCCAAATCGTGATATGCCTGCCGGCTATCCGTCATCACGGAAGGGTGCCCTTCCTCCGCGTAATCCACGGTTACGCCCTGAAAGTCTTTTTGCAGCAGCGTGAGAATCTGCGGAGAAAAGAAATCCGCACAGATCATTGCGATACCGTCAAAGTTACGGTACAGGCAATGCTCCTCATAACTCATGGTTTTACCGGAGAGGCTTTTGCTCATAAACGTAATATCGTAGCCGTTGCGTTCCGCTTCCGCCTGAAAGGCGTTGATGACCCGTGTAACAAACTCGGTATAAATACCATTGGGATGGCTTAATTGTGCAAGTACGCCCAGATTGCATGCATGCCGTGTTTTCAGCGACCGGGCTGCCGCGTTGGGATAGTATCCCAACTCCCGCGCGGCCGCGCGTACACGCTCCATGGTTTCGTAGCTGATATCGCTTTCCTGACTGAATGCCTTGCTGACCGTCGCTGTGGATACGTTGCAGTACCTAGCAACGTCGCGTATGGTTAACATGAAGTACTACACCACCATTATGAACTTAATCGTTTACGTTGCCGACAATAGTATCAATTCTGTCCGAAATTGTCACCTTAATCGTTTACGTTGTATGCAATTCAAAAAACAAATGCCAGAATTGATGAACTTAATCGTTTACGGACATTATACAAAGAATAGGAATATCTGTCAATACTGTTATCTCTTTCTTTACAATTTCCTTTTTCGGGATAGAAATAGAGGGATTTCATATAAAATACGGGTTGCGCCTGCAAGCGGATGGCCAAGCCAAAGAGCGACGCCAAAATTTTTTCTCTGTGACGCCCGGCCCGGATACCGGGAGAAGCGGTGGCGGGACGGGCGGCATACAGGAAGCATGATTTAACGATCCGTTAGGCATCAAGTCGCCTCCAAAGCAAAAACAAGCGCAAACAAAAAGCGAGACGGAAAATCCGCCTCGCTTCTGCCTACAAACCGAACCCGTCACTTCCATAGCAGAATGCGATTTTCACCAGCCTGCAATGAGGATACCGGCTCTGCCAGTGCTTGCTTTTCTTTCCATTTGCCCAATAGATGCGCGTAAAATTGAGCGGCGTACCATCGGGACTTTCATAGCATGCTTGGGGAATGCGGGGCACGCCAAGCGCTTGGGTCGTTACCGCGCTGCGCCGAACCGGCCTTGCCGACGGGAAATGGATGCGCAGATACGCGCCGTCCACTTCCTGTGTAACCGTTGCCGCGCATGTTTCTGCGCTGGTAGCAGCATCCCACTCACGGCAAAAGGGTTTGGCCGCTCCGGCTTACGCGTTGCCCTGTATGGTTTACGCAGCGGTTGCCCTGTTATAGAAGGGACGTTTCCATTTTATGTCCGTCTATTGCAAATTCGCTTATTGCGTCGGGAGATACCCGCAGCGCTTTTTATTTGCAGGAATCCTCCATATGTCTGCTTGCCAAAGTTAATATGGCGGACAATTCACCCTGTTCATGGAGGCGGTAAAGCAGATCGCCAAACAGCGAATTAGCCCAGGCAAACCAAGGGCGGGTAAATTCCTCCGGGTGATCAGGATGAAAACCCTCGTGCATCAAGCCTGTGCCCGCATGGGTACGCAGCAACATTACCAACAGTTCCGCTTTCTCGGCGGGGCTGGTAGCGGTAAGGGCTTGCACACAAAGCGAAATTGGCCAGATATAGCCGTTCGGCGTGTGCGGGCTGCCCACGCCTTTTGCGTACGTGCCTGTGAAATAGTAAGGGTTGTCGGAGCTTAACAAAAAGGCACGTGTGCGCTGGTACAGCGGGTCATCCGCTGGTAGAATATCCAAATAAGGCAGCGATAACAGGCTGGGTACATTTGCATCATCCATTAGCAGATAGTCACCCAATCCATTGGTTTCATAGGCATAGATTTCGCCGTGGACCGGGTGGATGATCGTAGCGCAGGCCAACAGTCCGGTGCGAACTTTTTGGATAACGGTTTGGGCGCGGCAGGTAAGTGCGTCCTCATGCAGCAGATCAGCGAAAAATACGATCTGCTTCAGCGCTTTGAGCGCAAACAGATTTGCCGGGATTAGATACCCATAGGTGCAGGCATCGTCGCTGGGGCGAAAGCCGGAAAAAATCAGCCCGTTATCCGCAACGGGCGCACCGCGGCCTTCGTGCGTAAGCGAATCCCCGGGTTCGCTGTTTGGACGAATAAAACGATAGGGGCTGCTGGCGTGATGCTGCTCGGTTTCAAACACCCCAACGATGGTGTATAAAGCTTCCCGAAAGGATTCCGTAAACATCTCCGTGCAGGGAACGGCATCGTACATGCGGCGGGCCAGCATAAGCGGATAGCATAGCGAGTCGATTTCAAACTTCCGTTCCCACACATAGCCGGAATGCGCGGGCAGATCGTTACTCCATTTCCGGCCATTGTTTTCTTGATTGAAAGCGTTGGCGTACGGATCAATACAGATATATCTCATTTGACGTGCGACCAGCCCTAAAAGCAGGGAATGTACCGCTTTATGGTGGGCAAAGCGTACATAATGCAGCACCTGCGCGGTGGAGTCGCGTAGCCACATGGCGTCTATATCACCGGTGATAATATAGGTATCTCCCGGCTTAGCAACTTTCAGAGTCGTTTCCGCGGTATTCATAAAACAGTTGCGAAACATGGTATATAATCCAGGGATAGAGTCCATAGCCGGTTGCAAGGGTTGCAAGTTTTGTTCCAACTGTGTCAGTAATTCGTTCATCAGTTTTCCTCGCCTTATCCTTTTTAATGAAGTATGGAGGATTTATGCCCGGCAGGCTTCCGGAGTACCTGTGGAAGCGTTGATTACCAGCCTTGGCTCCAGTACGATTCGTTTGCTTTCTGTTGCGCCTCTAAGCATGGCATCCAACAGCTTTGCCGCACTTTGCCCCATTTGCATCGAATTTTGTTCGACATAGGTGAAAAAGCTTTCTCCGGTCATCGTTTCGCCAATCTCGGGGCGATCGAAACAGACGATTGATAGCTGCCCGGGAATGTCAATGTGATTGCTTTTACACAGATTAGCAATTTTAACGGCAATATGGCTGTTGGAAGCGACTACGGCTGTGATTTCTCCGCGCTGCACACGTTCGATGAATGTATGGTGATTCAACGAATCTATCTCATCGCGAAAAAAATTTTCGTAATTCATCATTGCCAAATTATGCCGGATCATGGTTTTAACATAGCTATCGTAACGTATAGAAGTTATTTGCTCCTGGTAGCTGGCATCGGCAAAAAAGACGATCTTCTCATGCCCGTGGGCGATCAGGTGCTCGATGGCGATACTGGTTCCCGCACGGTTGTCGCATACGACGCTGTTGCAGCTGATGCCGGGAAAATACCGATCCATCAATACCAGAGGATATTTATTAACCTGCATTTGTAAAATAATATCGCTGTAATACTCGCTATCCACCGGGAATAGGAGAACCCCTGCGTATCCTTGCTGGGTTAAATCATTCAAAGCATATTCTTCATGCTTTTCATTTTGCGAAATGATGATAGTAACATAGTAATCGGGGTAGGGGAGCGTTTGCAGAATACCCCGGATGATGTTGCCGGAATGATAATCGAAATATTCCGGAATCATCAGGCCGATGCGGCGGGTGCCTTCCACCTCTGCCGGTGGACGTGTGGCCAACAGTGCGCTGGGGCGAAACCGCATATTGGGCGGGTTGACGAACGATCCTTTTCCCTGCTGGCGGTTGATATATCCGTTCAGCGAAAGTTCCGTAAGCGCCTTGATTGCAGTGATCCGGCTGACGCCATATTCCTTGGCAAGCCGTAGCTCGCTGGGAATTCTGGCACCGGGCGGATACGTACCATCCTGTATTTTTGCCATCAGATCGTGCTGAATTTTTTCGTACAGGCAATCATTCGTACTTTCCGCCACTGTAATCGTCTCCTTACACCTTTGAAATGTTGGATTCACGTATTATCATAATATAAGTTGATATATCTGTAAAGAGCATAATGTTAATAATGGTTAATAAAAATTTATATAGAGACAATATTTTATTAAATATGTTTAAAAAGGGCGGTTAATTAACAAATAATATAACTTGATATGCAGTTGTTATATTCTATTATACCTGTCGTGTGCTATAATATCCCCATGCTCCGATCACGAGAATCGAGAAAGGAAGGAACCATGCGAATAAAAGACGTGCCTGCATCAAGGCAACGGCGGACCAGAGATCTTCGCAATTATATCCGGTCGGAAACGATCGATTGGAAAAAATCTCTGGTACGTAACTATGATTTGTATTTTTTATTGCTTCCGGTGATCGCCTATTTTTTTATTTTCGCCTACATTCCTATGTATGGCCTGCAGATTGCATTTAAAGATTATTCTCCGGCGCTGGGGATTCTCAACAGCCCGTGGGTAGGCTTAAAACACCTATACCGTTTTTTCAATTCATTTTATTTCGAACGCGTCATTACGAACACGCTTTCTATGTCGGTCTACAGCCTCTTGGTTAGCATCCCGGCTCCGCTGATACTGGCGCTGCTGTTTGACGAGATGCGCAATCCAAGGCTTAAAACCATCTGCCAGACCATTTCTTACGCGCCAAACTTCATTTCGGTTGTGGTGCTTTGCAGTATGACCATTATGTTTTTAACGCCGCAAACCGGATTTGTGGATGCTATTTTACGGATGTTCGGGTACGAAGGCCAAAATAGTGTGCTATCCAACCCTGACGCGTTCAATAATATTTACGTCTGGACAGGGGTATGGCAGACTGTCGGCTGGAGCTCCGTCATCTATACGGCGGCATTGGCTGGCACCTCTCCTGAACTTTACGAGGTGGCACGGCTGGACGGCGCAAGCCGACTGAAGCAAATTTGGTACATTACCATTCCTTCCATTTTACCTACAATTGCGATTCTCTCTATCATGGCGATTGGGAATGTACTCAATGTCGGCTACGAAAAGGTGTACCTTTTGCAAACCACATCCAATCTTTCCGCTTCTGAAGTTATTTCCACCTACGTTTTCAAATCGGGCTTGGAAAAAGCACAGTACAGCTTCGCTTCTATGGTGGGACTTTTCAACAACGTTATCAATTTCTTCATCCTGATTCTGGCAAATTATCTGTCCAGACGGCTGACGGATACGGCGCTATGGTAGGGAGGAGAAAGCATGCGTAAACATCATTTAAACATACAGGATAATACGACGGGAGACAAAGTGTTTCGGCTGGTTGCTTATTTGTTGCTGGCAGCGATTATGATTGCGCTTTTATACCCGCTATGGGTGATTTTGGTTGCCTCTTTTAGCGATCCCAAAGAACTTTATACGAAAACATTCATTGTTTGGCCCACGACTTGGACGCTCGAAAGTTTTGATTTGGTGTTTCGCAATCAGGCGTTTTTACAGGGCATTTGGAATTCCGTTGCTTATACCACGGTAGGTACGCTGGTGAATATTATCATGAACATCGCCGGCGCGTATCCACTATCGAAGAAGCGGCTTAAAGGCCGATCCGTGATCACCTTTCTTTTCACGTTTACGATGTTTTTTAGCGGCGGTATTGTGCCAATTTACCTGCTCATCAATTCTTTGGGACTGCTGAACAACTTCTGGGTTATGATTTTGCCCAGTGCCGTAGGGATGTTCAATATCATCATTATGCGTACCTATTTTCAAACCAGCATTCCGCAAGAAATGGAGGATGCGGCCAGCGTGGATGGCTGCACCAACTTCAGCTTTCTATTACGTATCGTGCTGCCGCTGTCCGGGCCAATCATCGCCGTGGTTGCGCTGTATTACGGCGTGGCACGCTGGAACGATTACTTCACGGCGCTGATGTACCTGACGCAAAGCAGCAAATACCCCCTACAGCTGGTGCTGCGGGACATACTGATTCAAAATCAGGTGGGACAGATGCTCAACGTGGCCACCGATGCCGGTTACGCCGATCGTATGATCTCGCGTATGGGTCTTAAATACGCGGTAATCGTAATCTCCACGATTCCCATCCTGATGGTGTACCCCTTCGTGCAGCGATTTTTCTCCAAGGGTGTCATGATCGGTGCCATCAAGGGCTGAACGGAATGCTATCCGGCGAAACCGGGTGCAAGGATAATCCCCACAATAGAAAGGAGCCCCGATACCATGAAAAGGATGCTTACCCTCCTGGTTGTGCTGTGCATGTTGGTTGGCATAGCCCCTGCCGCTGTGGCGCAGGACTCGGCCAAAGCGCAGACAGAATTTACCATTGTCTGCCAGGCTGGCGGAAACACGAACCCCTCCGTTGCGGATTGGTGGATTTGGGATGCTTACGAAGAGATGACCGGGATTCACATCAACTGGATCGAAGTGCCCGAATCGGCCATGGGCGAGAAGAAAAACCTGCTGATGGCCTCCAACGACCGGCCGGACGCGTTCTGGCAGGTTTCCTGGTCCTCGGAAGAGCTGATGAACTACGGTGCGCAGGGCGCGTTTGTGAACCTGGCGCCGTATATGGATGAGTGTGCGCCCAACCTGAAGGCGTTGTTGACCGACGAAGTCAGCGGCGGTATTGCCGCCATTACGATGCCCGACGGCGGCATCTACGGCACACCTTGGGTGATGACGGACCGCCCGCAGGCGAACGCCCGCTTCTACCTCAATAAAAACTGGCTGACCAACCTGAACCTGGAAACCCCCACGACTATCGACGAGCTGACAGCTGTGTTTGCCGCCTTCAAGGCCGGCGATGCTAACGGTAACGGCGATACGACGGACGAATATCCCATCTACATGCAGCCCGGCGGCATCAGCATGCTCAACGAGATGCTGTGCGGCAGTTACGGGGTCGGCAACAATGGCTTTAAGCCGATCTCCGAGGATTACTACATCGACGAGAACGGTCAGGTGCAGTTCCTCTATACCTCCGAAGGCATGAAGGCCCTGTGGCAGCAGATGGCGGACTGGTGGACGGCCGGCTATTTCTACCCCGAAACCTTCGGCAAGTACGAGTATGAGAACTGGGTAACCGACGGTACCATCAACGATGTCGTCGGCATGTATGGCTGGGGAGACGCGGCGTACCTCTACGGCGACGCTTCACAGGATTACGTGGCGATCAACGCGCTGGAAGGTCCCTTTGGTGATCAGGTGCAGTCCTGGTGTGACTATCCCGTGCGTTCAACCGCCGTGTTCACCATTACCGACGCCTGCGCCGATCCTACAACGCTGTTGAGCTGGATCGACTACTTCTACGGCAAAGAGGGCACCACCTTTGCTGCCTACGGCCTGGAAGGCGATACCTATTCGCTAGACGCGGATGGCAATATTCGTTACAATGAGGACATCATCAATTACGACGGCGGCGCGCAGCTCGGCGCGTGGCAGTACGGCCTGTTCGTATTCGGCGGCAACTTCCCCTGGCGTTCCTTCGACAGCGCCACCATGGAGATTGCGCGCTATCAGGACGACCCTGCCTACAAAGGCGAGAAATTCTCCGATTACGCGGAAGATTCCCTGAAGTACGCGGCCGATCTGCTGCCGGGGATGACCCCGACCGCCGAAGAAGCCGACGAAATCTCCGCCATCAAAACGGACGTGGATACCTACGTTACCGAAGCGCGGATGAACTTCGTAACCGGCACATGGAACTTTGCAAGCGACTGGGATGCTTATGTACAACAGCTTGAACGGATGGGCATTAATGACTATGTAACCATCAAGCAGGCGCAGTACGAGCGTTACGAAGCCAACCAATAAGCTTGTATGCAAGGGGAACCTTGCATGCATGGGCGCGAGTCTTATGGATTCGCGCCCATGCATGCATACTTTTTTGAAAGGTCTATACGTATGAATCTGTTAGCTGAAAAATTTACACGCCTGAAAACCCATATTGGTGGTAACCGTGAGCAAATGCAGTATGAGGATACCTTCGGTATGCCCAAAGAGGCACAGGCGCACATCACCGTGCCTTCTGCGGCTAACACGCGGATCATCAGTGAGCTGGAATTTGCTATCAACTTGTCCCGCGTTAAGCAGGGCGCTTTTGACGCGGTATTGGATCAAGCGCTGGACTACCTGCTGGTTTGCCAGCAGGAAAACGGTGCGCTAACCAACCAGAACTGCGAAGAAGCCGAAAGAATGCTACAGCCATTGGAAGCAGAAGCAAAAACTTACCAACTGATTCTGGCGGCACACGCGCACATCGATATGAACTGGATGTGGAGTTATAACGAAACGGTCGCGATTGTGCTGGCTACATTCCGCACGATTTTGCATATTATGGATCAGTATCCGTCGTTTTGTTTTTCTCAATCGCAGGCGAGTGTGTACCGGATCGTGGAAGAATACGATCCGCAGCTGATGGAAGAGATTAAAACGCGCATTGCGCAGGGCCGTTGGGAAGTAACTGCGACGGCATGGGTAGAAACCGATAAAAACATGCCCAATACAGAATCCCTGCTAAGGCATATACAGTATACGCGTGAATACCTGACTGAAAAATGGGGCGTACAGCATTTTGACATCGATTTTTCGCCCGACACGTTCGGCCACAGTGTTAATGTGCCTGAAATTAATAGCTTTGGCGATGTGAAATATTACTATCATTGCCGGGGGCTGGCGGAGGATCATGTGCTTTACCGCTGGCAAGCCCCCTCCGGTAAGGAGATATTAACGTATCGTGAACCTAACTGGTATAACGGCGCGATAACGCCGCATATCGGTGCGGGCATCGTGGATTTATCCGAGCGCTGCGCAGGGTTGAAAACTGGTTTGGTCATCTACGGCGTAGGCGACCACGGCGGCGGGCCGACTCGCCGTGACGTGGAGCGCGCTTTGGAAATGATGACATGGAAGATTTATCCGCAGATTCGCTTTGGAACCATCCGCGAATTTTTCCTGGAAGCGGAGAAGGTGCGCGCGCAGCTGCCGGTGGTCAACCACGAACTGAATTTCTTTGCACCGGGCTGTTACACGACGCAAAGCCGCATAAAGCGTGGCAACCGCAGGCTGGAAGCGGCGCTGCTGGATGCGGATGCGCTGTCCGCCGTGGCGGATGGGATGGTGGGTTTTCCCTACGCGAAAAAGCAACTGCGTCAAGCGTGGCAGAACGTTATGTTCACCCATTTTCACGACATTCTCACCGGTTCCTGTGTGCAGGATTCTCGTGAGCACGCGATGGGTCTTTATCAGGCATCGATGGCTGCTGCCGCAACGCAAACGCAAAATGCCTTGCGGGTGATTGCTTCGCAGATTGATACGTCGTCCATTCCGGTGGATATTGATGCATACAATAGCCAATCCGAAGGGGCCGGCGCGGGGTATGGCATTGAGAACTTCATTGGTGTGCCCAGCACGGAACGTGGCAGTGGTAAGACACGAATCTTTCATGTATTCAATCCCTTGGAATTGCCGCGCACCGAAGTGGTGGAATTGACGGTATGGGATTGGATCGGGGATATGCGCGAAATTGAAGTGGTGGATTTTCAGGGCAATCCGGTGCCTTTCCAGCTTGTGGATAAGCAACTGCAGCAATACTGGGATCATAAAAATTTCCGTATTCTGGTGGATGTAACCGTTCCGCCGATGGGGTATACAACGATTGTGCTTAGAGAGCAAAGCGTAGTGCGTTACCGGTGCTATTTTCAGGATGGTGAGCGGACATCGCGCTTTTACGATGATATCGAAATGCAAAATGATCAACTGCGTGTTGTTGTATCGGCGAAAACAGGCCGCATCTGCTCCCTGCGCCGTATGAACGACGATAGAGAGTTGATTGCTGCTGAGCAAACGGCTGGGCTTGAATATATCGAAACGGAAGCGATCACCTCAAGCGCGTGGCAAATTGGGCGCTACCTACACAATTTGCCTGTAGACCGCTGTACGGAAATGAAGCTTACAGCGGACGGCGCACTGCGCAAACAACTGAAAGCAAAGTTCACGGTTGCGGGGTCCACGGCCGAGATCACCTACACGTTGGATCAACACAGCCCGGTGGTGCGCATCGATATAAAAGTGGATTGGCACGAAATCGGCCAAGAGACGATTCCTGTGTTGTGCTATCGTATGCCGCTTGCCTATACGACGCAACGTTATTTATACGACGTTCCTGGAGGCGCAATCTACCGCAAAGCCCTTACCAACGATGTGCCTGCCTTACAGTATGGGCTGGCGGAGAACCCGAAGGGAGACAGCGCAATACTGATCAGCGATAGCAAATACGGCTATCGTGGCGCGGAGGATGCTTTGTCGGTCACACTGCTGAATTCCTCCGTAAGTCCCGATCCATACCCCGAACGCGGCATCCATCAGATTTCCCTGTTTGCAGGCGCTATAGCACCCGATGCCGGCACGGCGGAAAAACTGGCGCAACGCTGTACCCATGCCCTTTGCTATCAACCTTCCAACTGCCATGCCGGCACCTTGCCCATGGAGAACAGCTTGTTTCGGGTGGACAGCGATACGGCTGTATTGTCTGCTGTAACCGAAGCTGAAGAGGGCGGGCTGATTTTGCGGTTCTACGAAACCGCTGGGCAGATAGACAACGTATGCGTTCGCTTTGGCAAAGCCCCATCGGCAGCGCAGGCGGTAGACCTTGCCGAACAGGAAACGGCGCAACCGGTGACGGTGCATGGAAATGATGTTCGTTTTGCTGTGCAGCCTAACAGTTTATTTGCGGTTCACGTCCGCTTTGCGAAGGATTGACGATAATCCAAGGGAAGTGCGGCATCAAGACGCGGTGAAAACCCGACGCAGATGGCGCGGGATAACTGTGGGCAAACAGCTGCGCCATTGCCTCCTGGCAGATCAAGGAGTTACTGCTATGGACGCCTTGCGGCGTAGAAATTTTCTAGCGTATGCACGAACATGTTTATACGATTGCGGGATTGTAGAATCATAATTTTTCCTTGACTATGCGCAGAGTATTGTGCTAGCTCTTTTCTTGGGGACAAAAGCAACCAAAGGATGCGCAGCCGCGCAAGCACTGTGCGTTATAAGGACTTGGGGATCACATCCCCAACAAGCAGCAGGCGGATTTGCAACATGCAAATCCGCCTGTTTTGCATGTGTGTTATAACACATGCCCTGCTTGCCAAGTTGCCGTGTTGCCTCCAGCGCTATATCTTGCAACGAATGATCTTGTTCTTGCAAAGAATTTCCTTGCTAAATTTGATTGTAGGAATAGCAAGGCTCGCGCAATGGCTAACCAAAGCGATCAGAAGTGAATAGCAACGCTTCGGTTTATAATCGGCGCTCGTCGTTTTTATTTTTTAGCGATTATTTCATGTTCGTGCCCGGCGTAATGCGACGGGGCTACGGAAAATTTATTCTTGAATGCTTTAGAAAAATGATAGGGGTCGGAATAACCGCAGGCGCGGCCGACCTCGTTCACCTTCAGCACTTTCATCGCCAGCATCTCGGCCGCTTTAATCAGACGGTAGTTGGTCAGATAGGCCTGTGGGGATTCCCCGGTGACCTGCCGAAACAATACGCTGAAATAGCTTCGGTTCAGATTGAGAATTTCTGCAATTTGGGATATGCTCAACCGTGGGTCGTTGTAATTGGTGGCGATAAAGTTTTTAGCGATTTCAATATAACCGTGTTTTTCACCGTTAGGGGTATTATACCGAACAAGGAGCGCGAGCATCTCATAAATTTTTGCACACAGGTAATACTCTTTCCCAAATCCGAAGTCGCCTGCATCGGTCATCAATTTGAAAAGGTACCCGCATTCTGGCAGATCATACACATCTTTCATCAGAATACCGCTTAGATCCATCTCCGAAGTGAAGCCAATCCACTGATAATACCATGGATTTTCTTCGGAAGCCTCATAGAGAGCTACCTGTTCCGGCCCAATAATAAATAAATTCCCGGGGCGCAGGGTATAGCGGTGCGTACCGACATGAAAATAACCATATCCCGATACTACATAATGCAGCAGATAATAGAACCGGATGGTTGGCCCGAAACGATGCCCGGGGTTGCAATGGTGCTGCCCGCAGGAAACCGGGTTGATTTCCCGCAGGGAAAGATTAATGAGCATCAAATCCTTACGGGGGCCTTCCTCTTGGCTGAAAGCGGATACGTTGGGAATTTGGGATATTTGTTTTGGCGCAGGCGGCCGACTACCATTACTTTCAGTGCTCATATAATCGATTCTCCCTTGATAGCTTTATACAACATTATAACAAATTTCAGTTACAATAATCAATGGAAACAGCAAGTAAACAATGATAATATGAACCCAACAGATGAGAACGGATATACATCCAATTGTTAAATTGCATTCATGGAGGTGGGCTTTTGAAGCATCGACAGAGCATTAAATTTTGGAACAATGTAAAGGTGGTTCCGTATCTTTACATTCTTCCTAACATGATTCTCTTTCTGGTATTTATGATCGTACCCTTGTTTATGACATTCTATTTCAGCCTTCACAAGTGGAGCGGGCTTGGTACGCCCGTATTCGTTGGTCTTAAAAATTATTTTACGATTTTTAATAACCAAGTATTTAAACTTTCGTTGGTTAACACATTTGAGTTTACGGTTATCACGGTGCCTCTTCTCATGGTATTCGCGCTGCTTTTAGCCGTTCTTTTGAATCAGAAATTCCCGTTGCGCGGGCTGTACCGCAGTGTGATTTACATGCCGGCAGTAGTGTCCATGGTTGCTGCAGGCACAATATTCATCTGGATGTTCAACTCACAGACCGGCTTAATCAACTACATACTTGAACTGCTGGGATTGCAGAAGGTCGACTGGGTTAATGACCCCAGATATTCCATGTCAATGGTGATCATCACGACATTGTGGTCGAGAATTGGCTACAATATGGTTATTTATCTGGCGGGCCTACAAGGGATCGCACGCGAGTATTACGAAGCCGCGCAGATCGACGGAGCCGACCGCTTTCAGCAATTCTTCTATGTCACGATGCCGCTATTACGCTTTACACACGTTTTCATCTTGATTACTTGCATTATATATTCCTTCCGGGCTTTTGACTTGATCTACACCATGACAAAAGGTGGGCCTTTAAATTCCACCAAGACGCTCGTCGTCTACATTTACGGTATCGCGTTTGAGAAGAACCGTTTCGGCGTTGCCTCCGCAGCGGGAGTCGTATTGTTTTTGATTCTTCTGATATTCACAGTGCTGCGTATGCGAAACGAGAGGAGACATGAAGCGTGAATTCATTAACGGCTTGCGAAAAACGCACCGCTTTATCTAAAGGCTTAATGGCCGTCCTGATCTTCCTTCTTTCCGTCATCTTTCTGTTTCCTTTTTACTGGATGTTCGTTACGGCGGTTAAGCCGGTTTCAGAAGTTTTTGCTTATCCTCCGCTTTTATGGCCTGGCGAACTGCACTTTGAAAATTTTATTAAGTCGCTGCAAGCTAATAACTTTGGCTTATTCTTTAAAAACAGTGCTATCGTCACGCTGATCGCTACAACCGTTACCGTGTCCATCAATCTGCTGGGCGGGTATGCCTTTGCAAAGTTCTCGTTCAAAGGGAAAGAGTTTTTCTTTATCATTATGCTAAGCACGCTGATGATTCCCATACAGGTTACAATGATCCCCAACTACATTATTATTGCCCATTTGAAACTTCTTAACACCTATGCGGGCTTGATCCTTCCCGCCTGCGCGGAAGCCTTCGGCCTGTTCTTATCCCGTCAGTTTATGTCTGAAATCCCCACAGAGTTGTTGGAAGCGGCGCGGATAGACGGGTCTTCGGAATTCCGTATTTTCTTACGCATCGTGCTGCCCAACTGCCGCTCGCTCCTGAGCGTGCTGATCATCTTCACGGTGATGTGGCGATGGAACGATTTCCAATGGCCCCTGATTGTACTTTCCGATAGCAAAATGTATACAGTTCAAATCGGCCTTTCCATGCTGCGTGGTACCCAGTATATCAACTGGAATATGCTGATGAGCGCATCGCTGATTGTAACCCTTCCGGTTCTTGCGGTGTTCCTGATATTCCAGAAGCATTTCGTGCAGGGCGTTGCCAGCACAGGCATCAAAGGTTAATTCGAAATAAGCGTGTCGTTAGTGCGCGCTTTAAAATACACACGAGGAGGAAGAAAAATGAGGATACTGAAAACATGGCTTTCCCTTACCCTATGTCTGCTTCTGGCTCTTGCTGCGATTCCTGCTGCAACAGCAGAAACCGCCGCGGTTAGCGCAGAGGAAAATGCGGTAGTCAAGTTCACCTACTGGGAAGGGTCACCTTCCGATAAGGCTGCGTGGGATCTGGTGTTGGATGGTTTCCGCGCGGATCACCCTGAGATTGAGCTTCAGGCGGAAGCCTACCCCTCCAGTTCTTACAAAAGCAAGCTGGATACGATGATTGCCGGTGATAACTGGCCGGATGTCATGCGCTATACCTACCAGCGGCTTGGCAAATTCCGCGAGGCGGGGGTTATGCTGGACCTTTCCGGTATGATCTCTCAGGAATCGCTGGACGATTTGCTGCCTGCTTACCGGGCAGCCTTTACCGACGGCGATAAGCTGTTGGGCATGCCGCACCATACGGATACCATTGCGCTTTTCTACAACAAAACGATGCTTGAAAAATCCGGGATCCGTATTCCGACCAGCGCCACCGATGGCTGGAGCTGGGATGAGCTTAAGGAATACGCCGCCAAACTGAAAGCGGACAACGGGCTGGATTATGCTTTCGGCGGCATCTGGGAGAACACTAGCGCTTACCGCTACCTGCCCTTTGTGTACATGAACGGCGGCGCTCTGCTGAATGAAGACGGCACCCAAATTACTGTAAACACCCCTGAGTTTTTGCAGGCGATCGAACTGTACGACACCTTGCGTAAGGATAACCTGATCATCGGCACCGGATTTATGCAGTCGGCGCAGGTCAATAGCTTGTTCGTAGCGAACCAGTTGGCTTTCGTATTTGCCGGCAGCTGGCATTGCTCCTACATGCAGGAGAACATGGGCGACAACTGGGGCGTTACCTATATGCCGCAGGTGAACGGTAAAACAGGATCGGATATGGGCGGCAACGGCCTGTTCGCCTACGCGGGTACCAAGTACCCCAAAGCATGCGCTATCTTTATAGACTACATTACCAATGCGGAGAATATGCGTGCATTCTGCGAAGCGGGCAACTTCCTCCCGGTACGCAAGAGCCTTTCCGGCGGCGTGCTGAATTACGAGAAATTCCCCGAAGCGATGAAAGTGTTTAATGACATCGTTGCCACGGTGGATCCGAAGATGGCAGCGGATGAAACCTCTGCCCGGTTCCAGCAATTGAACATGGCTTTTGCGGAAATCCTGGACCCGCTGGCTGTGAACAGCTCCATCACCCCGCAGGACGCTGTGGATCAAATGCAAATCGCAATGCAGGACATACTGGCTGAATAACCGACGGCCGGCTGCCCATGCGGTGTATGGGCAGCCGGCACTATTTTGCAAGCTGAAAGGAATTAGACAGATGAAGATCACATTTCTCGGTGCGGGAAGCTCCGTATTTGTCCGAAACGTCATTGGGGACTGTATGCTCACCGAGGGGTTGGAGGACGCACTGTACTCCTTATACGATATTGATGCCTCGCGAACGCAGGACAGCCTGAATATGCTCAACAACATTAACGCCAATATTAATCAGAGTCGCGCACGTTTTGAAACCCATGTAGGGGTTGATGAACTGGCTTCGGCGCTGCGCGGGGCTGATTTCGTGATCAATGCCGTGCAGGTGGGCGGGTATGAGCCTTGTACCGTAATGGATTTTGAAATTCCTAAAAAGTACGGGCTTCGCCACACCATTGCGGATACACTTGGCGTGGGCGGCATCTTCCGGGCAATGCGCACAATCCCGGTTATGGAAAACTTTGCAGATGTAATGAAGCAGGTTTGCCCAAACGCGTTGCTGTTGAACTATACCAACCCGATGGGCATTTTAACGGGGTATATGCTGCGCCATACCGGGGTAAAGACGATCGGGCTATGCCATAGCGTGCAAAAATGTGTGTCGGAACTATTCGAAGGCGTTGGGTTACCGCTGGAAGGTCATATCCAATCGAAAATTGCAGGGATCAACCATATGGCGTGGCTGCTGGAGATCACCCGGGATGGGCAAGACCTGTACCCGGAGATCAAGCGTCTCTCAAAAGAACGCGGCTACCCTGAAAAAGACATGGTGCGGCATGAAGTTATGCACCGTTTCGGTTATTACGTAACCGAGTCCAGCGAGCATACCGCTGAATACATGCCTTACTTTATTAAAAACGCTTACCCAGAGCTAATCGATGCGCTGCATATTCCGCTGGATGAATACCCCCGCCGGTGCATACGCCATATTGAAGAGTGGAAAACCCTGCGGGAAGAGTTGGTGAACAACACCGGACTGACCCATACCAAATCAAGAGAATATGCCGCCGGAATTATCCAGGCACACATGACGGACGTCCCCTATAAGTTCGGTGGGAATGTGCTGAACCGGGGCCTAATTCCCAACCTGCCCGCGGAAGCCTGTGTGGAAGTTCCTTGTATCGCGGATCGATGCGGCATCACGCCTACCTACGTAGGGCCCTTGCCCGCACAGTGCGCTGCGCTGAATCAGACGAACATTAACGTGCAAACCCTCGCTATTCTGGCTGCGCACACCCGAAAGAAAGAGGATCTGTACCATGCTGTGATGCTGGATCCGCACACCGCTGCCGAATTGCCGTTGGAAAGTATCCAGCAAATGTGCGACGAACTGCTGGAGGCGGAAAAAGACTGGCTGCCGGACTTCGCCTGATAGCGAAGCAACGGGAGAAGATAAAATGGAGCACGAGAGAAGCTCCATTACCAAATGAAATTGGAAAAAGGAATTTTGCCATGTTCAACAGGGCCGGTCTGCTTATACTTCAAGTGGATGGCCATGTTGGCGTCAAGGCTTATGGTGCAGTATGAAAACATATCAAATGGCGGTGATTGCCGGAGACGGCATCGGACCCGAAGTGATCGCAGAAGGCGTGAAAGTGTTGGACGCTATTGCAGCACTGGACGGCAGTTTTGCGTTTGAATGGACATATTTCCCATGGGGCTGCGAATACTATCTCAAGCACGGTAAAATGATGGACGACGACGGAATCGAAAAGCTGCGGGCGTTTGACGCGATTTATTTGGGGGCGGTCGGCGCGCCGGGGGTGCCGGATTCGGTTTCCTTACGGGATTTGCTGTTGGTCATCCGCAAAAGTTTTGACCAGTACGTCAACCTCCGCCCTATTAAGTTGTTGCCGGGTGCGCCTTGTCCGCTCAAGGGCGTAAAGTGTGGGGAGATCGACATGATCTTCGTCCGTGAAAACAGCGAAGGGGAATATGCCGGCAGTGGCAGTTGGCTGTATAAGAACAAACCCAATGAGGTCGTCATCCAAAACGGGGTGTTCTCACGGGCAGGGTGCGAGCGTATTATGCGCTATGCCTTTGCGCTTGCCCAAAAAGAGCATAAATCGCTGACCTCTATCAGCAAGGGAAATGCGCTGAATTATTCGATGGTGTTTTGGGACCAGATTTTTGAAGAAGTTGCGCAGGATTATCCTGATGTAAAAACATATTCCCTGTTGGTAGACGCGGCTAGCATGTTCATGGTGAAGGACCCCAAACGGTTTGAGATTGTCGTCGCATCCAATCTGTTTGGCGATATCCTTACCGATCTGGGCGCCGCCATAACAGGCGGCATGGGGTTGGCAGCCGGCGCGAACCTAAACCCGGAGCGCATATATCCATCCATGTTCGAACCCATACATGGTTCCGCACCCGATATTGCCGGCAAGGGCATTGCCAATCCGCTGGCATCCATCTGGTCGGCAAGCCAGATTTTAAACTTCTTCGGCTATGAGGCGCTAGGCGGCAAAATATTGGATGCGATTACCCTGTTGTTGATGGAAAAAACGGTTTTAACGCCTGACGTCGGCGGCAGCGCAACAACCGCGCAAGTTGGCGATGCCGTGGTTTCCGCCCTGCGGAAGATGGATTTTCCCTTCGCAAACACTTCTGCAAGCAATGGAGCGGACGGCAAAGCGTAGTAACCGCCGGAGAATGCCAGCACAGTTTGCCTGTTGCTTTGGCAACCTTCTCTGCGGCATAGACCAAAGATGCGCCAACCCGTTTATCGCCTTCCATCTGCTTTCAACGGTTAGCTCCGTCGATTGTTGCGGCTTCGGTCATCTCCGTTGGATGTTTTGCGGATCGCTGATATATGGGAGTATAGTAAACCGACCTGTTGCCATACATAAATAGTTAGCACCAGGCATAGCGCGCAGCTAGTACTGGTAAACCGGTTGGTGCTTTTCAACCAAAACAAGGCGAACAGGTTGATACCAACCCCATTTTAAAAAATACATAAAGAAGTTACGCACGGCCACAGAAGAGATAACATAAGGCATGTAGTAACCGGTGTAAAAGAGAGTTTTCTCCAGCGCCTTCCCTTGCAGCACCACCGCGATAAAAAACGGAATCACTATCAGCAGCGCCGCGGAGGGAAAGACCAAAAACAAGTTGTGCGCTACTGCATCCAGAAATCTCTGGTTTTTAAAGAAACTGCCGGATATAATCCAAACCCACATAATGTGCCAATCTTTTTGATATAGTATCTCTGTTTCAAATTGTGTTTCCACCTTTACGAGTAAGCTTTTTGCAGTATTGTGAATGTGCGTATTTTTTCTTCCTGCGGTCAATCAACAAAATAACAAACCAGATCAAATTCTAAATTATTGAGAATTAGGCATACATTTCTGCTATTCAGTTCGTGCCATCATAAGAAGTAAAGACAATGATATATCCGCTTACATTGTGCTTTTTTGTAAAGCACTTTTTTTGTAGTTTGCTATAATGCCCTCTACGGCTTCATTGGTTCTTCGGGTCTCTTGCGTCTTTCTTTGCCGTTTTTTACTCGTTCCTCTTAACGGCATACAGCCTCCGGGATTGTCCGACGGATCAGCATATTATGATAAAGGTACGGAATGTATAGTGTTATCCGGGTCTGCCGGATGGTAAAATAAAAATAAATAACGTTTGAGGTGAACGCAAATGCAAGTATTCTATCAGCCGGATCATGCGCGCGTCGGCGACGTAATCCCCTATTTTGAAAAAGGCGTTTTTCACTTGTTTTACCTAAAAAATTGGAATCGATATCTGGGCGCTGACCGCACGGAAGGCTGGCACCGTTTAGAAACGGAGGATTGCGTGCGTTTTGATGAAAGCGCAACCGGTGTACGCGGCGGCACAGGGTGTGTGATTTGCCACGAGGGACGGCATCATCTGTTCTACTGTGTTTTCGATCATGCGCCGCAGCGGCAGTGGGTTTGCCATGCCGTCAGCGACGATGGCATGGAAAGCTGGCAGCCGCTTGGCGAGCGCTTCGGCGCTGACGAACGCTACTATCAGGCTTCGGACTGGCGCGACCCCTACGTTTTCTGGAATGAAGCGGAGCAATGCTGGTGGATGCTGCTGTGTGCTTTGGACAATGGCCCCACAAAGCGCAGAGGCTGCGTGGGGCTTTGCACCTCGAATGATCTAATGACGTGGACGGCGCAGCCGCCACTGTATGCGCCGGGTGCATCCATGGGCGCTTATGAATGCCCGGATTTTTTCCGTATCGGGGATTGGTATTACCTTGTTTTTTCCCAATTTACGGATGGCTTTCGCACGGTGTACCGTACCAGCCGCTCGCCCCGCGGGCCCTGGGATATCCCGGCTTCGGAGGCGTTTGATGGCCGCGCCTTCTACGCGGCTAAGACCGGTTTTGACGGGAAAGACCGCACCCTTTTCGGCTGGTCGCCCACAAGGATTGATAACACCTGGCACAGCAATCCCGGCCGGTATGACGGATATGATTACAACACGTATGACTGGGGCGGGACCATGGTGGGGCATCGGCTTTTGCAGCGTCCGGATGGAACGCTGGGCGTTGCGCCTGTTCCTGCTGTTGACGC
Source organism: Candidatus Limiplasma sp. (assembly GCA_963675655.1). GTDB lineage: Bacteria > Bacillota > Clostridia > Christensenellales > Aristaeellaceae > CAXXOK01. Next base: position 1,001,781 of record OY776489.1, on the reverse strand, counting down.
GGCGTTTACCATACCCAGCACACTGCGCTGGGAGGCGATTGGCGGCACGTACGAGCAAGAAAAGCTAACGGCGCGGCAGCGGTACGGCGCGCTGCTATCCTGGAATCAGGTACCGGACGTATGCAGGTTCAGTTTTGATTTTCGCTTTGAAGCGGGCACCGAAAGGATTGGCGTTGCTCTGCAGGTAGACGATGAGCTGGCGCGGGGGTATTACTTTTATTTCGAGCCGGATCGGCAGCGGGTGCAATGGAAAAGCGCGCTGCGTATGCACGAGCAGGGCGGCTGGACGTTCCCTTATGAGGTGGAATTGGAACGCCCCGTATCCCTCGCGGCTGGCCGGACACACCATGTAACGCTGTTTGTGCAACAATCGCTGATGGTACTTTATATTGACGATGTTGCGCTGTGCGCCCGCGGTTATGACTGGCACGATCGCCGTTTCGCTCTGCTTGTATCGGATGGCGCTGCCACATTTGAAAATATTAGACTGCTTACACAGGGGGATCAGTAATATGAGCGACCTTTTTTACCGTCCGGTGTCGGCGGTGGCCGGCGATGTAATTCCATTTTTTGATCAGGGTGTTTTCAAGCCTTTCTATCTGCGCAACTTCCGTGGGAACCGAGATGAAACACACAAAGACGGCTGGGTTATGCTGACCACGCGCGATCACGTACACTTTCAAGAAACGGACACGGGCATCCGTGGCGGAACGGGCAGCGTGATTAAGGTACAGGATGAATATCATCTTTTCTATTGTACTTTTCAGCAGCAGCCCGAACGCAATTGGATTCAGCACGCAGTTAGCCGGGACTTGCTTATGTGGACCACGCTGTCGGAGGAGGCTTTCGCCTCGGACGACCATATTTACGGGGCTGTGCATTTTCGGGACCCCTACGTTTTCTTCCACGAGAAGGAACAATGCTGGTGGATGCTGGTAGCCGCGCAGCGAAAAGGTCCGACGACACGGCAAGCCTGCGTGGGACTGTGCAAATCAGAGGATCTGCACCATTGGCGGTACTGCGAACCGCTGTATGCCCCGGCGGAGGCACAGGGGGCTTTCGAGTGCCCGGAGCTTTTTCAGTGGGGAGATTGGTATTACCTGGTGTATTCCAGCTATGCGGATCGCTTCCAAACCCTGTACAGGATGAGCCGCACACCGGAAGGGCCTTGGCTGCGCCCGCCGGTGGATTCGTTTGATGCGCGCGCCTTCTATGCTGCCAAAAGCGTTTCAGACGGGCAAAGGCGTTACCTGTATGGGTGGAATCCGACCCGGCAGGGAAACGAGCATCAGTTTGATCCTCAAACCGACTGTGGTATGGACTGGAAAACTTGGGACTGGGGCGGAAACCTGGTGGTGCATGAGTTAAAGCAACAGCAAGACGGCACCTTAACCGTAGACATTCCGCAAAGCGTAGCGCAGGCGGTAGCGCAGCCCGTGGCTTTGACGCCCGAGGCGCTTTCAAAGGGCTGGACGCTTGCGCCGGAACAGTTTACAGCAAATGCCCGGTACACCTACGAAGCCCTGCTGGCATGGCCGCTCCCCGATTGCTGCCGCGTGGAAACGGAAATACGGTACGAAGGCCCCGCGGCGTGTTTTGGTGTGGCGCTGCAAGTGGATAAGACGTTTGCCAAAGGGTATTATCTGCTGCTGGAACCACCCAGACAGCGGCTGGAATTCCGTTCCAGCGCACGGATGACGGAAGAGGGCGGACAGAAGTTTCCCTACGAGGTGGAGCTGGAACGTCCGCTGGCGCTCCGCCCGGGCAAGAATATCCACTTGACGCTTCTGCGGGAAAAAAGTATTCTGGAAGTGTATGTGGATGGTCAGGTTGCATTGAGTGCCAGAATGGATAAACAGCCTGGGGATGGGTTTGGCCTGTTTGCACAGCAGGGAACGGTGCGGTTTACGAATACGCGGCTGTTTACGCGTACTACTTTTTGAGGTGAAGCAATGAATTATGGCGACCTGCTCCATCGCCTGGAGGATTTGACTGCCCTTTGCGAACCACCCGGCGCAGAGCGGAGCGGATGCTTCTCCAGCACCGACCGGGCATCGGTTTACGATGCCTTAACGGACAGGTACCTTTGCTGGGACGCCAACGACGACGGCTCCGGTTATGTGCGCCGGGCGGAAAACGGGGATATCGTCGCGCTGGAAATGGACGGCCCGGGGGTGATTTGGCGCATCTGGAGCGCGCTGCCGCAGCGGGGCGCAATGCGCGTGTATCTGGATGGCCGCGCGGAGCCGGCGATAGACGTTCCGTTTCAGGACTGGTTTGAACGGGAGCCGGGGGCGGTTCCTCCACTGAATTATTCCGCGCTGACGGCCACCCTGTCTAGAGGCCGCAACAGCTGGATTCCCATTCCTTTTCAGCAGGCTTGCCGGATTGAGCTAGGTCAGGGGTGGGGACAGTATTACCACATGACGTATACCCGTTTCCCGCAAGGAACCAGGATGCCTGCGTATGAAGAGCGTTTTACCCGGGAGGGGCAGATCGCCCTTGCGCAGTTGGATCGGCGCCTGTACGATCGGGGGGAGGAAACAACCGGTACGGAATGCTTTGCGGCGGAAGCTGTGATTGCGCCCGGAGAAGAGCGGGAAGTTTGGCGGCAGGATGGGCAGGGCATTTTACGGGAAATAACGGTGGATCCGCAGCGGCTGTCCGCGCAGGCGGCTGCCGGTTTATTGCTGCGGCTGTATTGGGACGGCAGCGCCGTGCCTGCGGTCGACTGCCCGCTCTATGCGTTTTTTGGCGGGGCCCCGGGGTATGCCCGGTATCGCTGCCTGCCGATGAGTATGGAGCGACGGTGCTTTGCCAGCCGCTGGCCTATGCCGTATGTTCGGGGCGCGCGGCTTACGCTTGTCAATTATGGCGACGTTCCTGAAACAGCAGGGATCACCGTGCGCTGGGACGTAAACCGGGATAAAGCGAAAAAACTGCGCTTTCATGCCAAATGGCACCAGGGGGAGTGGCTGGGGCAGGCGCACACGGATTTTGCCCCCGGCGGACAACGCTGGCCCGATTGGCCGGTATTGCTGCTGGATCATGTCGCGGGGCGGTTCTGCGGGCTGCATCTCCATGTGGATAACCGCTGGCGGGAGCCGGAGGCGCCGCCGCAAACATGGTGGTATGGCCAGTGGGATCAAAAAACGGCAGACTGGTGGTGGGGTGAAGGAGATGAGAAGTTCTTTGTGGATGGAGAACATTTCCCTTCTACCTTCGGTACCGGCAGCGAGGATTATATTGGGTATGCGTGGGCGGCCGAACCGCCGTTTGCGCGTTTTGACAGCCCTTACGCCTGCATGAATGCCATGCCGCTCAATGGCAACGGGCATACGGGCGTCAGCCGGTTTCAGGTTGCGGATGCGGTGCCGTTTCACAACCGTTTTCACGCTTTTCTGGAAAAATATCACGGCGACAGCTGGGGCCAGGGCAATTGCTGCATCTATTCAGCCGTCCCCTATTGGTACCAGGAAGCGGACACAGACGACGGTTACCCCCTTCTGACCCGGGAGCGGCTTTGGGCTAAGCGGGAGAAGCCCCTGTAACGCAAACCCGCCGCTTGCCTGTGAAACGATCGGAGGGAGAAGCATGAAAACGAATCAGCCACGTTCGCTGCCACATACCATTTTTTGTGCCAGATTGGTCGCCTCCATCGGCATTGTTATTGCGCTGCTTATCTTTGGCATGGTGTTCATGAAAACCCTTACGGTACATAACCAAAACATACAGCGCCTGCATCAGAACGATTTGATGACGCAGGCGTTTACCCGTGTGCAGGAACAAATGGAAAACACGGATTATGCGCAGCTTTCCGTACTCATAAGCCGGCATACACAGCGAATGCTCTACCTTTACGACAGCTCCACCTGGTACAATCGCTATGAAATGCAGCTTACGCTGGAAGATGACCTGTACCGTCTTACGGATGCCTATCGATTTGTAAAAAGCGCATATCTGTATTTGCCGCAAATGGAGCGGTGTATTTCCAATTCCAGGCCTATGCAGCCCGTACCCAATTGGCTACAGGAGTATACGCAAACGACTGCGGAGGGAATACTGTTTGACGATGGCCAACTACGGAACGTGCACCGGCGTTACAGCGCCAGCGGAGAGGAATTGGAAGCGCTGTTGGTACTCACGCTGGATACCGCGGAAATTATAGACGAACTGACATATATACAAAAGGATCAATTGGAAAGTATCACCGTGTGCTGGACCGCGGATAACCAATACTGGCAGCTTTCCGACGGAAAGGCATATACCCCGGACGAAGAGGAAAGCTTGATCCAGTGCGCGCCGCTGCATCTGGCTGTTTTATTTCACGTAAGCAACGCGGATGCCAATCGGATGCTGGGGCAGTTTTACCTTATGCTATGGCTGTTTGTAGGGTTGATCCTCCTGTATGAAGGGATCATTCTCTGGCGGTGGTACCGAACCATCTACCGGCCATTGCAAATGCTGCTGGTGGAGGCGTTTGGCAAGGCGGAGGAGGGCGACCTGCGCTACCGCATCGCGGTGCCGGACAACGCGCCTTTTTATGCGGTGTACAGCAACTATAACCGTATGATGGAGCGCATGGAAACCTACGTGGAAAATGAATTAAAGCAGAAACTGCTGGTGAGCCGCGCCAACCTCAAGCAGCTTCAGGCGCAAATCAATCCCCACTTTATGTACAACAGTTATTATGTGCTCTACAGGCTGCTGAAAAAAGGCGATCTGGAAAACGCGGTGCTGCTGGCGGAGCATTTAGGGAAATTTTATCAGTACATTACGCGCAATGCCGACGATGAGAAGCGCCTGTATGAGGAGGTCGCGCACGCGCGTGTGTACGCGGCGATCCAACAATACCGCTTTCGCGAAAACTTAACATACGACATTCCAGACCCCCCGCAAGCAATTGCGCAGGTGTATGTGCCGCGTTTGATTTTACAGCCGATTTTAGAAAACGCGTTTAAATATGCCTATGAAACCGGCGACGAAACCGGCGCCATGCGTTTGCGGATTCGCTATGTGGTTTGCGCAGACGGGTTTGACATCCTCATCGAAAACAGCGGGAAGATGGAGGAAGAAACGCTGCAAAACATCCGCCGGATTTTGCAAACGGATAGCGCCGAAAGTGAAACGACAGCGCTGGTGAATATCCAGCGACGGCTGTCGATCTATTACGGGGAAACAAGCGGGCTGCGCGTGGATCGCTCAACGCTGGGCGGATTGCGGGTTTGTATGCATATCTGCCAGGAAAGCGAGGCATTCAATGGATAAAATCAGATTGTTGATTGTGGATGACGAACCGATCAGCGCGGATGCGCTGGGCGACCTGCTGGCGGAAGCGATGCCGTCTTTGCAGATCAATGTTGCCTATAATGCCGCCGCCGCGATGCAAGCGGCCGACCGGGATGGCTGTGATATCCTGATTACCGATATCCAGATGCCGGGACTTTCCGGGTTGGAACTGGCTAAACGCCTCAAGCAAAACATGCCGAAGCTGGAAATTATGTTTCTGACGGGGTTTGAAGATTTCTCCTATGCGTATGAGGCATTTTCCCAACAGGCTGCGGATTACCTGCTGAAGACGGAGGGGGATGACCGCATTCTTCAATCCATACAGGGGATTGTAGACAGGCTGGAACAGCAGGAGCGGATGAACGACCGCATTTCGGAAGCGGAAACCCGCTATCGGCAGATGCTGCCGTACTATCGCCGCCAATTGCTGCGCGAGATGCTTTTCCACCCGGAAAGCGGCGCGCCGGAACATTTGCAGGCACTTGATCTGCAAGGGGCGCTGGTGTATCTGGTCGTTGCGCGCTGTGCGGAAACCTGCGGGGATATCCGCCGCAAGCTGATTGCGCTTACATCGGTAGAGGAAATTTTAAAGGATTCGCTTTGCGAGCCGCCTTTGTGGACCGAAACGATGATTGTCGAATCCGACTTTGTGTGGATGCTATGCCTTGGCGGAAACGCCAACGCGACGCCGTGTATTTTCCAAATTTCACGGAAGGCGCGCCGGCAAATCGAAGCCCGCGTGGGGCTGAAGCTGTTTTTCGTCGTTGCGGAAAAAGCCGTAACGGCGGATCGGCTAAATTCGATGTATGAAAGCGTTCATTGGACGCTTTCGCAAAAGGTGCTGCAGGGCGAAACGGGGTCGGCTATCAACAATAGCGCCGCGCAGACGGAACCGGAACCGATGGACCCCGATATGGTGGAGCGCATCAATGGGGCGGCGCACTGGGTGGACCTGTGCCTTCAGGATTTGCAGGAGGGGCTATGGCCCCAGATGAAGGAGCAGATACAGCCGGTTTTGCGCTTTTTGGAGGATTATCCGGAGTCGTCTTATGCCTTTGAATTTCGCAGCACGCTGGCGGGCGCGCTGCTGAAAACACTGCACAAGGAAAAAATGGATGCCGACAGTATGGAACTGCGCGAGCTGCTCGGGACGGCGACCGATGGAAGCGTGCATCTCCACCAGTTGGTAAACTGGGTGGAAAAACGCCACGAAGCACAGATGGATATTACGCTGCGTTCCGTTACGCTGTTTGTGAAGGACTATCTGCGCAAGCACCTGAATGAAAATATCGGTATGCAGGAGCTATCCGAGGCGACGGGATATAGCGCGGGGTATCTTTCGCGGCTGTTCCGCCGGCAGGAAGGAGTAACCGTGCATGAGTATCTAACGCTGCTGCGGATGAACCTGGCGCGGGAACTGCTGCTGAATACAAATCTGCGTATTTATGAGATTGCGGATCATTGCGGTTATGAAAACGCGACTTATTTTATCAAGGTGTTTCGCAACATCAACGGGCTTACGCCGCAGGAATACAAGGTTTCGCAGGGGCGGGGCTGATGGCACGGAGGCGTAAACCCAAAACAGCGAGTGTTAAAACGTTGGATAAAGGTTCGCATTTTGGGATTCATTTCATCCCCCTTGGTATTTTATAATAATGGCACAAGGGGGTTATACGGATGTCAGAACATCGACCCAGAAAAATGAGCGCGCTGGCTATGCTGCGGCGCGAGTATCCATTCCATCTTATGCTGATACCGGGTGTGATTTTAACGCTGCTGTTCAAGTATGTTCCCATGGCCGGACTGAGTATAGCGTTTCAGGATTATTCCCCGATCAACGGCCTTTTTAACCAAAGCTGGTGCGGATGGGACAATTTTGCCTATGTCTTTTCTCTGCCCACATTCCCGCGGGTGATTTACAACACGATCTTCATTGCCCTGATGAAAATTATCGCAGGCATTATCGTGCCGGTTTCGTTTGCGCTGTTGTTGAACGAACTGCGCAGCAAACATTATAAACGGACGCTGCAAACCATGGTCTATCTGCCGTATTTTATTTCATGGGTAGCGCTGGCAGGTATTTTTCTGGATGTGCTGTCGCTGGACGGTATGCTCAATCGGACGCTGAAGGCGATGGGTTTCAATTCCATCTATTTCCTTGGTGATGAGAAGATATTCCCGTATACGATGGTGGCTACGGACGTATGGAAAACGTTCGGCTGGAACATGATTGTGTATCTCGCGGCGATCACCGGTGTGGACGACTCGTTGTATGAAGCGGCGTATCTGGACGGCGCGGGACGTTTTCGGCAGATCCTCAGCATTACTTTGCCGACGATTATGCCCATCGTAATGCTGATGACGGTGCTTTCCATTGGTAATGTCCTGCGGGCAGGATTTGACCAGATTTTCAACCTGTATTCCCCGCTGGTCTATTCGACCGGCGATATTATCGATACGTTTGTATATCGCCTGGGCATCCTGGGCGCACAGTTTGGCCCTGCAACGGCGGTAGGCTTGTTCCAGTCCGTGGTATCTTTCATACTCATCATGGGCGGGTACTGGGTCGCCGACCGGTTTGCCGGATACCGGGTCTTTTAGGAGGATGCTGCTATGAAACATACCAAAGCACAAAACATATTTAATATTGTAAATATCGTTTTTATTACGCTGGTGGCGCTGTTATGCCTGGCGCCAATGGTGAACATCGCGGCGTTGTCCTTTTCCTCCCGCAACATGGTAAACGCGGGCGCTGTTAGCTTTTGGCCTAAAGGCTTTACGCTTAGTTCGTACCAATATATGCTGTCCAACAGCGGCCTGGTGCCTGCGGCTATTGTAACGCTCAAGCGGGTTGCGCTGGGGCTGGCGGTGAACCTGTCGCTGACGGTACTGGTGGCCTATCCGCTTTCCAAGAACAAAAAAATGTTTCATGGGCGCGGGATATATGTTGGGTTTTTTCTGTTCGCCATGGTGTTCAACGGCGGATTGATTCCCACCTACCTTGTGATTAATCAACTCAAGTTGATTGATAAGATATGGGCGTTGATTTTACCAAACGCTGTGAATATGTACTTTGTGCTGCTGATGCTTAACTTTTTCCGGGGGATTCCGGGCAGTATTGAAGAAGCGGCGATTGTGGATGGAGCCGGATGGCTGACGGCGCTGCTGAAAATTTATCTGCCGCTGTCGCTCCCATCGCTGGCGACGATTACGCTGTTTATTATCGTCGGTCATTGGAATGAGTGGTTCGATGGCATGATTTATAACAATCAAGCGGCTAACTATCCATTGATGACATTTTTGCAGTATCACATTATTAACTTTAAAACGACCGATTTGCGCCCCGAGCAGATTGCCGCCAATCCGGCGCTGACCAATTTGGACGGGCGTGCGATAAAATCAGCGGGCATTGTGCTTTGCACGCTGCCGATCCTGTGCTTCTATCCGTTTTTACAGCGGTATTTTGTAACCGGTATTGTTATGGGAAGCGTAAAAGGGTAATGCAACGTCCGGTGGCCAACGGATGTTACAGCAATAAAAAGGAGGATTTTTAATGTTGAAGAAGGTACTATCGTTATTGATCGCAGTTGCGCTGCTTTCGGCTGGCTCTTTTGCCGCAGCGGAAGACTTGACCGCGTACGCGATGGATGAGCCGGTTACGGCAACCGTAATGTATCGCCAAGGAGTAGTTACCTACGCAGGTGACGAGAGCTTGACCAACAACATTTACTACAACGCCTACCGCGACGACCTGGGCATCACGCTGGATTATACAATCCTGGCAACGGGGGACGAGTATTCGCAGAAGCTGACGATGGCAATGGCCTCGGGCAGCCTGCCGGATATTATGTATTTGCCGATTGATCAGTATACGCAGCTTGCCAAAGCCGGAAAGCTGTGGGATATGGGATCTGTGCTGGATGAATACGCATCCGATTTGACAAAGGCATGCATGAACTCCGACGATGGCGCCATTTTGAATGCCGCCAAAGTGGACGGAACCCTGTATGGCATCCCCACCGGAAACGCAGAGCAAATTCCCTGCAACTTCCTGTGGATTCGCAAGGATTGGCTAACCAACCTGGGCCTGGAAGCGCCCACAACGCTGGACGATGTGATCGCGATTGCACGCGCCTTTAAAAACAACGATCCGGACGGCGACGGCGAAAACAACACCTGGGGGCTGGGCATTGACAATGTAATGTCCGAAACGAGCGGCTTCGGCACCATCGAAGGCTTCCTCAATGCTTTCGGCGGCTCGCTGATGCAGCAGGCATGGATGCAGAACGACGATGGAACCATTACCTATATCCCCACGACGGAAGCGACACGCACCGGCTTGGGCAAACTGGCTGAACTGTTTGCCGAAGGCCTGATCAACGAAGAGTTCGGCGTAACCGATGCCGACGGTGTTGGCGAAGCGATTGCGGCCGGCAAGTGCGGCTTGTTCTATGGCGGCGACGGTATCTCCTGGGGATATGGCCGCGACGCAATGGCGAACAATAACGACGCAGCCTGGATTTGCCTTAACGCCGTTACCAACGATGGTACGGTTGCCGATGCGTATTCTTACATGAGCCTGTCCTATGTATGGGCGGTAAATAAGGACTTTGCGCATCCGGAAGCGCTGATCAAACTGATTAACTTCAACAACGACCGGATTAACAGCCCGGATGCCACGCTGGATTCGCTGGCGGTATGGGGCGTAAATCCCGATACGGGCATCAACCAGTGCGATTATACCCTTGCGTTGGTTGACCCTTACCTGAACAAGGCGATTGGATACAACAACACCATTGGGCAGGTATTTGCCGGCACGCTGGACGCGAGCGACCTGATGCCCGAAGCGTACCGCTACTATGAAGGCATCAAGCGGTATGTGGACGAGGGATGGCCCGAGACTATGCAAGCTAACCCGGATGACTTAACCGCGTTCCAGTACGCGATGTGCTGGGGCCCCGGCTTCGGGTCCTGGACGCGCTATGAAGAATTGCGCGACAGCGGCAAGATTAAGATGAGCTGCTACTATGGCGCCCCGACGTCTACCATGGTGAAAAAGTGGTCTACGTTGCTGGCCTTGCAGGAAGAAACCTTTACCAAGATTATTTCCGGCAGCCAGTCGCTGGATACATTCGATAGCTTTGTTGAGCAGTGGAAATCGCTCGGCGGCGATGCGATCACCGAGGAGATGCAGCAGGCCTACGGCCAATAACACACGGCTAAGCAAGCCGCCGGACGTTTTGTAAAAACATCCGGCGGCTTTTACTATGTATTGGAGGCAGACCCGATGAACACGGATGAGTTGCAAAAGGCGCGAAAACAGGGGGAACATGCGCAAACAGGTGCAAGGTACCGGCCGCGGTTTCACGCCAACGCCCCTTTCGGCTGGTTGAACGATCCCAACGGATTTTGCCGGTATAACGGTACATACCATTTGTTTTATCAGTATAATCCCTATGATACGCTTTGGGGGCCGCTGTATTGGGGGCACTTTGTCAGCGAAGACCGGTTGCGGTGGCGCTCCCTGCACGCGTTGCTTGCATATCGGGGTAAGCCAACCATTTAGGCGAGGGGGTTGCCTTCATCGTTGTTTCGCGCCCGGCATTTCGTCCGCACCCCTAAATTTACGTTTTAGCTTGCCATTGATATATGCGCTGGAAAACATCGCTCCGTTTTCTTTCGCTTGACGGACAAACGCTACCCCCATCGTTGCTTTCCGCCCGGATTATTTGGGTGGGAATGTTCATACCCGCAGTCTGTTTTTCTCCATTTTCCCCGGGTGTTCCCCGGCGTTCCTCCCTCTGCCGGCAAGGGTGAAATGCCTGCCGATCCTTTGTTTTACAATACTTCTTCAAGCTCACAAATTACCTTGAAACATTGAAAACAAGGCACTACTTTGTTATAATGCAATTATAGCGTTTGGTGTTGCCGGACGGACACGACCTGACAAGGGGAATATGGATGCGGGTATTAATCGTGGATGACGAGGTAAAAGTTTGTTCCCTCGTGAATAAGCTGATCGACTGGGAAGGGCTGGGGCTCGAACCGGCCGGTATTATTCACGATGGCAGCGAAGCACTCCAGTTCATCCGGGAGCAGCGCCCGGAGATCGTGATTACAGATATCCGTATGCCTGGTCTGGACGGTATCGATATCATCAGCCGGATCCGGCAGTTAAAGCTGGATACACACTTTATCATCATCAGCGGTTACCGGCAGTTTGAATACGCCAGTAACGCCATCAAATACGGCGTGGAAGATTATCTGCTCAAACCGCTCAAGCAGAACGATATCAATAACGTTCTGAAAAAGATCATCAGCGAAAACAATCAAAAGCAGGCAACCATTGAGGAAAAGGCGACCCTGATGGAGCGCATCAGCCAGGATACCACGCGCCTGAAAGAGCGCTTTTTAAGTGATGTTTTAAACGGCAAAGCCATTTCGCGCGAAATGCTCGCGGCCAACTACGGCTGCACCCTGAACGCGGAATTGTACGCGTTGGTTTTGCTCTATAATAATTCGGCGTTCCGTGCCGACGGCAAGGCCGGGCAGGCGCTGATGGCCCAAAAGATACGGGCGATTATGGATAACGAACTTTCCGCCGGTTTTACGGAAACCGTATGCGTGCCGCACGACGGCCAAGCCGTCTGTTTGGTTTGCGGAACGGAAGCGGATTTCAGCAAGATGGGCAAGGTGCTGCACCGCATTAGCGCCGCCATGAACAGCCTGCGCGATATTTTCGACGACGTTCGTTTTCTGGTGGCCGCCAGCCGCCCGGTGGCGGATACACTGCTGCTGCCGCAGTGCGTGGATCAGCTTCAAAAAGCTTCCGCCCAGCGCCTGTTGCTGCCTGTGAACTCGGCCGTGGAGTACGAGCCGGGCTACGAGCCCTGCCTTGCCTCCGGCGAGTTGATCACTGCCAAGCACCGCAATGAACTAAAAATGGCCATTTCGGCGTTGGACGACGAACAGCTATCCATTACCATCAACGCCATCCGGGATGCGCTGCTGGCCCGCTCGCGCTTCACCGGCTGGGACGTGCAAGCCCTCTATCTGGAATTGGTACGTCTTTTTGTAAACACCGCGCACGACAGCGGTTTCCGCGTCGCCGCCAATTTTCAGGAGGAAGCGCAAAACATCTACCTGCAAGCGGAAACCATGTCTCGCCTGTTCCATGGGCTGAACCGGCTGCTTACCAACACGGTGATGGATTGGCAGATTGGGAAAAGCGCGGAGAAGTCCAAACCGGTGCGCCTTGCGCGCAAATACATTCACCAGCATTATGCCGAGTCGCTGACGCTGGAAACCCTCAGCAACGAGGTAAATCTGAACGCCACCTACCTTTCCAGCGTATTCAAGCGGGAGACCAACCAATCCTTTCTGGATTATCTCACACAAGTGCGCGTGGATGCTGCGAAAGAGCTGCTGGCCGATACGGAAATTCCTATCAGCGATGTCGCCGAACACGTCGGTTATCAGGATATGAAATACTTCTATAAGCGGTTCAAAAAGTTCACGGGTCTAAGCCCCAAGGACTACCGTAAATTATACGGCCAACACTAGGAACGCGCCATATCCGGCACTTCGCGTATCCCTGTTTGGCTCGGAGAACAAAAGATGAAAAAAACACGCTTTCTTTCCACCCGAATCACCATCGCTTTGACGGCGCTTTTTGTGCTGGCGCTGCTAAGCGTTTTTGCCGGCTTGATTTTCTGCTACCTGTACGGGATGCCATATCCTGCGCTTTTATGGAACATAGTGCTGTTGGGGCTTTTGGGCGCACTGTTGGGCTATGTTCTGCTTTTTATCCAGCGCCCATATCAGGAAACGGTTCGGCAGCAGCGCGCGTTCTTGAGCGAGCAGATTTATAACGAGCTTTTTCAGCCGCCCGTACCCCTGACGCCCGAGGTACAGCAGGTAATGGAGCGTTTCCGTTACCTGCTCAGCCAACAGGAGATCGTCAGCCTTTCTAAAAAGCAGGCCGAGTATCTTGCCCTGCAAAACCAGATTAACCCACACTTCCTGTACAACACGCTGGAAGCTATCCGGGGTGATGCGCTGATCGCCGGGCAGGAGGACCTCGCCAAGACGGCCGAGGCGCTGGCATCCTATTTCCGCTATACCATTACGGAAATGGGCGATCTGGTGACCGTGGAAGACGAGCTAAACAACATTGACAGCTATTTTATTATTCAGCGATACCGTTTTGACGACAAGCTGCATCTGGAAGTAATCGCGGATGAGGAAATCGTCTACCGTTGTAAAATCCCCAAGCTGACGCTGCAGCCGATTGTGGAAAATGCAATTTTCCACGGGCTGGAACGGAAAAGTGGCGGCGGGCTGATTACGATTTCCCTGCAAACCACCGAGAAACGCGTTATTATCACCGTAAAAGACAACGGTGTCGGCATGCCGCAGGCGAAGGTGAACCTAATCAACCAGAAACTGGAGAAGGTAAAGGTTGGCTACATCAGCGAAGAAAAACGAAGCAAAGGCGGGATTGCGCTTCGCAACGTGGCGCAGCGCATCAAACTGCTGTTTGGCGAAGAGTACGGCTTGCAGCTGTACAGTACGCAGGATGTGGGTACAGAGGTCGTAATCAACCTGCCAAAGCTGACCCGGGGTGCACAGGAATGATCAAAGAGCTGCTGCGCATCGACAATGGCAAAATTGATACCGGCGTTTATGGTTCGCTCAATGGCCTTTATTTTTCGTTGCCCAAAGGGCAGACCCATGCGGTTGTCTTCGCGGATTTGCATGAAAAAAGAACCTTCATCCAGGCAATGCAAGGCGCGCTGCCCTTTTCGCAGGGGCGTCTGTACCTGGACGAAGTATTGCTGACCCCGCCGCGCACCATTCGCGAAGTTGTGTACGTTATCCACCGCACCAGCGCCCTGATGGTACAGTTGAAAATTTGGGAAAACGTCTATTACTCCAGCCTTTCTACCTTCGTTTTCCATAAGCAGATTTACCAGAAAATGCTGCAGGACGTGATGGACCGCTTCGATGTCCGCGTGGACCCGGACAAGCCTGTAAACCAGCTTTCTCACGCGGAAGCCATCCAGATTGAGCTGCTTAAAGCGTATGTGATGAAGCGTCATGTTATCGTATTGGCCGATCTTTCCTATTACTTGACCACGTACGAAATGGAAGAGATGTTCACCTTAATGGAGAAGATCAAAGCCTGTGGATTCTCCTTTATTCTCATAGACAGCACCCGTGAATTATCAATGAAATACGCGGAGCTGTTCTGGTTTGTGCGGCAAGGTCGCACCTGCGGATTCTATAAACCGTCGGAGCTTAGCGACGGGGTGCTTCAGCACATCCTGTGGCAAGACGCCGATTTGACCGACGATCTATCCAAAACCAGACGTTTCTTCGGCGATGACGCGGATGAAACTGTGAGCCTCTCCTTCTCCGGCGTTTCGCTGGGAGTTTTGAAGGATCTTCATTTCCGGCTCGGTAAGGGGAAGATGCTGAAAATCGTCTATCTGAAGGAGAAGGATGGCGATGCGCTCCTCACCCTGCTCCGTGGCGAACAGCCGCCCGAAAAGGGGCGGGTTCTTCTTAATAACCGGGCGTACCGTTGCCGCGGCATTAGCGGGGCGCAGGCACAGGGGCTTTGTTTTCTGGGGGATAACCCCACCGAAAACCTAATGATCCCCCATATGACGGTGCTGGATAATATCGGCCTCATTCTTTGGCGCAAGTCCAAACTGGTCTGGTTTCGCGGTGCATACCAGCGTAGCATCCGCCAAACGTTGGCGGAAACCTGCGGTGAAGATATGTGGGACACCTTCGTGCAGGATCTTACGCCCGTGCAGGCACAGAAGCTGGTATACGCAGAGTGCCTGCTGTTCCACCCCTCCGTAGTGGTGTGCGTAAACCCGTTCACCGGTATGGATTGCCAGGTGGACGATGTAACCGCACAGATGATGCGCCGCTTGCTAAACAAGGGCATCTCCATGCTGGTAGTCGCCTCCTACCTGCCCTCCATGGCCATGCCGGGCGAAACGCTTTACCTGATCAACGGCGCTCTGAGCGCAAGCGAAAAATAAACGGCAGCCGTTCCCTTCCAGCCCAAAAGCAATCAAAAAGAGGCTCCAAAGACGGAGCCTCTTTTTAATTGGCAGGCACGGCCTGTAAGCGCGTCCCTTCCCGTTTGGCTTTTCTCTATGCAGCGCGTATCTTGCGGCTGAATTTGCGCATTCCCAGCCATTTGGCAAAGGTTTCGTTGTTGTAGGTAATCGTCATAATCAGCAGCAGCAGCGTGCCGTTGAGCACATCCTGCCAAGAAGAGGAAATGCCGAGGCTCAGCAGGCCGTTGTTCATAATAAACATGATGATGTTACCGATCCACACACCGATTACGATATTGCAGTAGCGCCGCATCGCCATTGCTACAAAGATACCCAGCATGCTTGTGAACACCAGATTGGTGCTGGACATATACATCAGCGTATCGATGGAGCCCTGTGTGGAGATTTTCAGCAGCGCCGCAAAGCCGAGGAACACGCCAGAGACCACATAACACATAAACGCGTGACGGCGGACGTTGATTCCGTTATTGGCTGCAATCTGCTGGTCTCCTGCAATGGCGCGGGTCTGGTAGCCGAAGGTTGTGTGGTTGAACAGGATGTAGTACGCCGCAAACATGACGCCAAAGAGGATGAAGCAGTAGGGGCTTGTGCCGAACAAGCAAACCTCACCCTTTACCGCCGTGACCCACGAAATGCTTACCTGATTGCTCAACGCCTCATACACCATGCAGATACCCAGTGCGGAAACGATGGTGGGAACGCGCATTTTAATGTACAGTAACCCGACGATCAGGCTGAGCACAAATGACGTTGCCAGAATGATCAGCGCAAAAGGTACCAGCCCGAAGCTGTGCGTGATTGCAAAGCGCGCGCCCATCATGGCTGAAACCACCACAACGCTGCCGACGCTTATATCCATACGGTTGGACAGCATGTTGGCGCACAGCGCATAGGAGATCAGGGTCGGATACAGCGATTGCTTTAAAATGCTCACAATCGTCGCGCCGCCGCTGAACCTGCCCTGAGACGCGATGAAAAAGAACAGGTAAACGCCCACCGGAATCAGCAGGACTTTCAGGGCGTTCATCGCAAAGGTTTTTACCTTCATGGTCGTTTTCCTTTCCTGTAACATGTTTGCGGTCTTGGAGCAACACCGTTTTAGGCGCTTAGCAGCTGTAATGACAGCCGCAAAGGGCTTTTATTCCGTGTTTCTCAAGGAATACGGGAGGCGCCGCCCACCGCAGTGGGTTGCGATGGGCGCCTTCCCGCATCGGTTCGTTATTGAAGCAGGTTCGCGTGGCGGGTTTTGCAATCCTCAATGCCGAAGGTCGAACCCATGGCGAACAGTTGATCCGCGGTCGCATCGGGGGTAAAGACCTTGATGACCTGTTTCAGTTCATCCGCCGTGTAGGCGAAGATGTCGTTGTGCACGTACTTCATGTAATTGTTGAAATCTTCCTGCGTGTAAGCGGAGATGAAGTTGACGGGAATTTCCACCGGCTCTTCCGCCAGCGGTGTGCCGCGCAGGGCGTTGTACAAAAGTACGAAGGAGTACGCGACATCCACATACTGGCCGCCGATGGTCAGGGACAGGTCGCCGTCCGCCAGCGCGTCGCCGGTATTGTCGGAGAAGTCCACACACGCTACGATGATATCGCCGGTTTTGCCTGCGTTGGCGATAGGCTGCTTGGTGTATTCCAAGCCCATCAGTGTGATGCAGATGGCGTCGATATCCTTGTTCATAGCGAGGTAGCTTTCTACCGCGTCGCTGAACTCCAAGCCGCGGTATTCGCCGGCGGGCTCGATGCCCAGATCGGTGAACGCCTGCATCATGCCGTTCCAGCGCTGATCGTGGCAGGTGATGCCCGGCTCGTAGCCAATGGCCAGCATGTTGCGTTTGCCAACGTCGTAGCAGGATTTTACCAGCGCGTAGCCGGCGTTGTAATCATCTTCGTAGGAGGAGCCGACAAAATACTTGGACTTTTTAGCCTGTTCCAAGTCTTCCGGCTGCACGTGCGACCAGCCCACCGCCATGTATACGCCGTAATCGTCGCAGACCTGAATGCCTTTGAGGATCGCGGAGCCTGAGAAGTTGGTGGTGATAATGGCGTCCATCCCCTGCCCGCAAAGGGTCTCGATAGCGGCAAGATAAACGTCGTCGTCAAAGCTGGAGAGAATGTAGTAGGTAAAGTCTACGTTGAAGTTTTCGCCGATGTACTCCGAGTACGCCTTATACTTGGAGCAGAGGAAGTCCGTCGTGGTATGGATGACAACGCCGATGTTGTAATGCGGCAGATCCTCCTCAGCCGTCGCCGTAAAAGCGAATGCAGGCACCATCAGAACGACTGCGAGTAACAGAGCAACCAGTTTCTTCATGTTCTCCATCCTTCCCTAGTTATAGATATTGGTCCTATTTTTCTCGTATGTAATCCATACGATTAATAGCAGTACGATACCCTGTATCCCTTCGATAAGGTTCTCATCCAGGCGAATGATATTCAGCCCAAAGCGCAGCACGATAACCGTAAGCCCGCCCAATACAGCGCGCAGTATCCGCACGCCGGACCCGCCGGAGAGCGAGATGCCGCCCAGCACCAGCGCGGTGATCACGTTCATTTCCAGTCCCTGCCCGGTGCTGGTGCTCACGCTGCCCGCGCGGCACAGCTGGAAAAAACCCGCGATTCCGACGCAGACGCCGGAGATGAGGTAGCCGATGAAGCGCGTACGCTCCACATTAATGCCCGCTTGCCGGGAAGCGACCATATTGCCGCCGATAGCCTTGCTGGCCTTGCCGATCGCCGTCTTTTCAAAAATGACCGCTGTAATCAGGATGACGCCTAGTAGCACGGGAATTTTCACCGACCAGTCATCAAACGGGAACATGGAGGACGGCACGCTGAACTTATTGCTGGAGCAAACCACATTCAGCACCCCGCGGCACATGTACATTAAGCACAACGATACAATCAACGGCGACACCTTCAGGTAAATGGAGAAGAAGGCGTTTACCATGCTTAGCACGCAGGCGCAGCCGATACACGTGATCAGCGCCAGGTACGGGTTGTTGGTTTCAAGGGCGACCAGCGTGCTGCACAGCATGCTGGCCCCGATCACGCCGCCGTAGGAAATATCCATGCCGCCGTGCGCGTATACGAAGGTGCCACCCAGCGCTACGAGGATGATCGTGTACGACTGGTTGATGATGCTCTTGATGTTGCCGATCCGGAACAGGTTGCCGCTTATGGATTGAAAAATCACCAGCAACAACACCAGCCCCAGAACGGGAACCAGATTGCGCGTCAGCTCCTGCGCCCTGACCCGCCGTGACAGCGCTTTGCTTCTCATGTCCATCGTTTGTGTCCTTCCTCAATCAAATCATGTCTTTGATGATGTGGTGCTCCGAAAGCTCCTCCGCACGGGCGTATTCCTGCTGGATTCGCCCGTTTTTCATAATGAGGATTCGGTCGCTCATACCAATCAGCTCCGGCAGTTCCTCCGTGATCATCACGATGGCCTTGCCTTCGCTCTTCATCTTCATCATCAGTTGGTACATGGCTGTTTTCACGCCCACGTCCACGCCGCGCGTGGGGCAGTCCAGAACAAAGATTTCCGAATCGTTGGCCAGCCATTTGCCGAAGGCAACCTTCTGCTTGTTGCCGCCGCTGAGTTCCCGAACGTTTTGGCGGATGGAGCGGCATTTAATGCTCAGGCTGTCCACCTGCTGCCGGGTCAGCTCTCTTTCGGCCCGGCGGGTAATATAGCCGCACTTTCCCAGCCTGCGGTAGGACGGGATTACCGTGTTTTCCAGTATAGTCGCGTCTAGAATAATCGATTCCTGATCGCGGTTCTTGGAGATATAACCCATGCCATGGCACACTGCGCCGATGGCGGTTGTAAGCTCGGTTCCTTCGTGAAAGGAAACGCTTCCCTTTACCGCTTTGGTAAGCCCAAACAGCACCGAGCCCAGCTCGTGCATGCCGCAGTCTGTAAGGCCGCCGATACCCAATATCTCACCCTTATGCAGTGCAAAGGAGACATCCTCAAGACCGCCCATGGTATAAATATGGTTCACCCTTAGCGCTACGTCATCCAGCATGGAGGGGGTGAAATCATCCCGGTAATAGTGGTCGGAAAGCTTGCGCCCTACCAGCAGAGTCTTGATCCATTCGGCATCAAACTCGCTTTTTTGCAGATCACGGATGAACACGCCGTCTCGCAGGATGGTGATCTCGTCGCAAACTTCCATCAGCTCGTCGATATCGTGAGAGATAAAGATTACGGTTCCGTCGCGTTCCTTTACCTTCCGAATATTTTCATACAAAAGGTTGCGGCCGTCCAGCGTCAGCGCGGTGGTCGTCTCATCCACGATGAAGATTTCCGGCTCGTTGTTCAGCGCGCGCGCCATCTCGATCAGCTTCCGCTCTTCCAGCGTATGGCTGCTTGTAAGGCTGGCCGGGTCGATGCCGCATATGCCGAATCGGTCGAACACGGCCTGAGCGCTTTTGAGCATATCATGGCGGTTGATGAGGTCGTTCTTTTTAAAACGCTCCTCCTCGCCCAGATAGAGGTTGTCCGCGACCGCAATGCCCGGAATCGTACCCATTTCCTGCGTAATGGTACCGATGCGGTGCCCATAAGCCTCGTGCGAATTTTTCGGCTGATAGTCCTGCCCGTTCAGCTCCATTTGGCCTTCGTCCGCCGGGAACACCCCGGCGATGATGTTGACCAGCGTAGATTTTCCCGAGCCGTTTTCGCCTACCAGCCCTTTGACGACGCCGCGGTGAAAATGGACGCTAACGTCGCTTAACGCCTGTGTGGACATAAAATGCTTGCTGATATTTTTCACGTAGAGCAATGTAGATTCGCTCAAATGGCACGCCTCCCCTGTTTCCGTTGTTATGCTTACGCCTTGCGCAGGGTGATTGCGCTCCAGCTCATTTTCGGCAACGTTACCGTTTCGCCCGCGGGCATATCCGTCATCGTAACGTTGTCGGGCTGTTCAAACGTGTTGATCGCGGTCAGGTCCTCGCCGAACAGCGCTTGATGACGCTCTACCCGGTAGCCGTCCGCCCCGTCGATGGCGAGGGTCACGGCCTCGTCCGGGTCGCAGTTGAGGGCGAAAACGTTCAGCTCGCCTTTTTCCTCATTGAGCACTGCCACGGCCTCCACCACCGGCAGCTTGCCAAACTGGCACTCGTATTCCGGCGCGTCTATACGCGTGTCCATCACGATGCCGTGCCCCAGTTGCGAAACCGCCCGGAAGGGGTAGTAAATCGACTGGCGGAGAATACCGCCGTTGGGATCGGTGGTAATGGGGGCGATCACGTTTACTAACTGCGCCAGACAGGCAATCTTTACGCTGTCTGCGTTTTTCAGCAGCGTAATGGCTAACCCGCCCGCCGTTAGCGCGTCCAACAGGCTGTATTTTTCCTGCAAAATCGGCGGGGCGATTTCCCATTTCCCGGCGGACGTCATTTTGAAAGTCGTCAGGCCGATCAGGTCATCCAGACTGTTAAACTCAATATCCTGAAAGTTCCACACGTTCCACTCGTCCAGGCAGATGCCGAGCTCCTTTTGGCTGTTCTTGCGGGCCTTCACATAATCGATGACCCGTTTGCTGTTTTTAATGTGGGTGTCCAGCGCTTTATAGGCCGACAAGAAATTGATGTCGCCTTGACCGGCGTTCATAGTGTAGCTGTGGGTGGAAAGGTAATCCACCTGATCCAGCAGTTGATCCAGCATTACGCGGTCCCATTCCAGATAACTGGGCAGCATTTCGTAGCTGCTGCCGCAGGCAATCAGTTTGATGTCCGGGTCCACCCACCGCATGATCTTCGCGGCTTCCAGCGCCTTTTTGGTATAATCCTCTGCCGAAAGGTGGCCGGCCTGCCAGCTGCCTTCCATTTCGTTGCCGAGGCACCAGTACTTGACCTTATAATGTTCCGGAGAACCGTTCTGCGCGCGCAGGTCGCTCCAGTAGGTGCCGGAGGGATGGTTGCAGTATTCCACCAGATCGCCGGCATCCTGTATGCCGCCAGTGCCGAGGTTGACGGCGATCATCGGCTCGATGCCCGCTTTTTTAGCCCAACGGCAAAAATCGTCAATACCGAACTGATTGGTTTCAATGCTGGACCATGCGTATTCCAACCGGCGCGGACGCTTCTCCTTTGGGCCGATGCCGTCCTTCCAGTTATAGCAGGAAACGAAATTGCCTCCTGGATAGCGGATCATGGGCACGCCCAAGTCTTGAATCGCATCCATGGTGTCTTTCCGCAAGCCGTTCTCATCCGCCGTGGGATGCCCCGGCTGATAAAGCCCCGTATACACAGCGCGGCCCAGATGCTCCACGAACGAAGAATACATCATCGGGCTGACTTCGCCAATCGTATAGCGCTTGTTCAGGTATAGTTCCACTTTCTTCATGTTTCCATGCCGTCCTTTCGCATCGTGCGGGATGAACCGCAGACAGCGTATACTGTCTGTTTATGATGTTGTTTTCACCAACGGCGTCATCACCTTCGGTACTTCGATTATAGCATGGCCGATTTTTGGACAAAACTGATATCCTTTTGGTGAGGGGGGACGATCTTTGGATGTTTGGAGAAGAAAAGAGTAAAAAAATGTCGCCGGTTCTCATGCCGGCAATCCTCGATGCACAGAAAATGTCAATTTTCGACCTCGTTTTGGGGAACCCCAGAGGGGATTGCAGAAACTGTGGATTTGCCTATCAAAGGCGCCGGATAATCTGAAAACAGACGACTAAGCCAAGTTATGCGGAACGTCTGCCAATGGCGTAAACCTGCCGCTGCATTTCCGGAGATGCGGCGGAACATGCGAAAATCTCACCGGTATAGAAAAATCCGGGTAAATGCTCCTTGCCCATGTGGAAGTGGGATTGCAGAAACTGTGGATTTGATATCAAAGGTGCCGGATAACCTGAAAACAGACGATTAAGCCAAGTTATGCGGAACGTCTGCCAATGGCGTAAACCAGCCGCTACATTTCCGGAGATGCGGCGGAACATGCGAAAATCTCACCGGTTTAGAAAAATCCGGGTAAATGCTCCTGGCCCATGTGGAAGTGGGATTGCAGAAACTGTGGATTTGATATCAAAGGTACCGGATAACCTGAAAACAGACGATTAAGCCAAGTTATGCGGAACGCCTGCCAATGGCGCAAACCTGCCGCTACATTTCCGGAGATGCGGCGGAACATACGAAGATCTCACCGGTATAGAAAAATCCGGGTAAATGCTCCTTGCCCATGTGGAAATGGAAAGAAGCATAAAAAATGTTGCATGGGGAAAGGAGTATAGGATTGACGTAGATTCCGCGAGATAACAATCGCATCGCCTAAAAGCATCCCATGTGGACGTTTTTATAACATGAAAGGAGAAGGCATATGTTCTCTCAATGTACTAACCTATCCGTGCCCCCATAATTTAAATGCATAGATCAACGGATATATGGAGAAACAATCATGCAGAAAGACGTTGAGAACAGGGCGGCTGCGCTTGCCATTCGGGGAGCAAAGATAACGGCTCACAGCCTGAAGGCAGCCATTGCCAAATACCTTGCCCACCTTAGAAACAAAAAGCTGCATCACATCCCCATGGGGAAGCAAACGGTCAAACAGCTGACCGGGCAGGGGCAGGGCGTGGCCAATATGGAGATCGTGGACGGCAACATCAAATCTTTCGAGCACGTTGCCCGCAAATACGGTGTGAATTACGCTCTGAAAAACACGAGGTATCCGGGGAGCATCCCAGATACCTCGTGTTTTCAAAGCTAAGGACACAGACGCTCTGAAGTGTTGGTCTGATTCATGACATGCTTAGGCGATGCTCTTTTGGACAGATGGACTCATCGTCATCAGCAACATATTGAAAGCCTCTTTTTTCTGGACTGTTGATAAAATTGACGAGGGAAATAAAGCCCTTTTTCCTAGAAGTTCAAGCCCCCGGTGCACAGCGCTGACATTATACCCTCGATCCAATGCGATTCGCTTAAGAGGTATCCCCTGCTTGGTTTGTTTCTCAATGTCCCGTAAACAAACGCGGCTTTCCTTTTAATTAGCAAAATAGGTATCGACGCCTGTAATGATTCCGTGTCCACAATCGACTGTAGTTTCTACAAGATATGTTGCTTATCGTAAGGCTGGATTCTCTCGGAAATATTGCTCGGAGCACGTGGGCGAGATTCTTTTACACAAGGCGGCGAAAACGGCCTTTGATGTCCTGGGCGCAAAGAAGCTCCCCGCCGTAAAGAATTTGGATTAGGAATACGCGGCGTTGCTTTCGGAAAAAAGCTATATATGCGGAGTGTCGTATCGTTCAGGAAGAGATGAAGGAACAAGTAATTCATAAAGCCAACGTTGACAGCATCCTTGGCGATCGCAGAACGAAAGAAATCCCCGTCTTATCTGGTCAAGCCGAAAAATTAGCGTAGTGTATAAAACTCGGTTCTTTATGTTTGGGCAGCTTTAGCACATGCACTAATACTTGCTATCTCTGACTCTATTTAGAAACACATTTTCATCAGGAAATGGATGCTTTTCCCGTATTTCATCCGTTGGGAATTTTCTATTTGCCTGATTGATTTAGGCGCTTCCTGAAATGGTTGACTTTCATCGGAGAAACTGTAATACATGAATTTTTAGTTCCGTGAAAAATAATTTTTGATACGAATCGTTACGATACACAATCGGTTAAATTGCAACAGAATCAATGGTGATCCAGTGAATTACGTCTACACCCTTTTCTCTGCTAAGTATCTTTTAAATCTCTGCTGAGCTTCATGTGGATTAGCACATCGTCTTTTATCTATGAGCAAATAGGCAACAGCGTCATTCCATTCATGCAACGAAAAGCGATCAACCGGTAGCGCTGTCAAATGGCGTAACGCTATGGAATAAAATGGTGAAAATTTTATATCGGATATAAAATCCGCACCTATAGCCATACGTAGTTCCTCTAGCAATTCCATACGTGTGGTCTCGGTAACAGCTTTTTCTTTCATTGCAATCCTCCTCGATACTATTGTAATATTGTACTTTAATCGGTCATGTCAAAATCGAGTAACCAATGAGCCCGGACAAGTTTGCCCCTTTCTTGGTATTGCGTAAGCTCTATACACATACCATTTGATATGGCTGTACACCTGATAATTCATTTTATCAAACGCGGTATAAACAAATACTGAACATAGCAAGCAATAAGGCCAAAATGCGCCTGTATTTATCTCGTTCAGATTGAAAAATTGTTATGGGTTATTGTACGATCGAGCAAACAAACCTATATTCCGCATACTACTATGGTTGCAATCGATAGGCTCGAGCTATTCCCCATTATTACACAACCAAATCAAACGAAAAATACATTATACCGAGACGATGGCGCACAATATATTGAGTTTCCCAAATAGATTACTCCAGTTGTAAAGTGTGGGGTTTGGACAACAACTAAAAAACGTTTGTTTGTATAGCGGTTGCTCTTGTATCAGAATGATCATCTCCCAATGAGTCTCCATCCTAACGATGATTTTCCTAAAAACACTCTCCTTCAAAGGGGCAGGCCAAATTGAGATTGGCCTGCCCCGTATCGGTCTCAAGTGCGTCTTTTCTTTTCCGTCTTAACCAGTAGAGCCAATGCCAACATCGCTATACCCGCACCAATCGGGTATGTATAGGGATAGCCTGTTTCACCATAACCCGTCTTGGGAATGTCAGAGTGGTATGTGTTGACGAATACGACCGCGTCAGGGGCTTTATCCTCGACTGCCACCAGTTCTCCATCTATGTCTGTGACTATAATACGTATGGTGTACACCGTTCTGTCGTATGTGATGCCATAGAGGCTTCCCTGTTTTTCTTCAATGGTGTATACATACTCGCCAGGTGCGAAATAGGTAATCGGCTCAAAAGTCACGCTCCCGCTCGCCTTGTTATCAACCGTTTGGAGGATTGCCCCGGTATCGTTAGTCAGCGTAAAAACGAACATATTCTCTGTCAACAACTTGTTTTTAAGCACCTTGTTGGCGCCTAGCGCCAGTTGTACGGGCACAGGGGTGTAGCTATTGGTGAATTCAATGGAATCCACGTTCCCCTCAACGGTAGTGATGGAATAGGTTGTCTCTAGCGTACCATTGATGTCGGTCACTGTGACGATCACGTTATATACAGTATCGTCATAGGTATAACCGGTTTCACTTCCTGCTACTTCGCGCACAGTATATTCATATATTCCAGCCTGTGTATACTCAATTGTGCTGAATTCCCCATCGCCTGTGCCAATAGCCTGTGCCGTGTTTTCGCCGGTTTCTGGCATGGGCGCATCAGTTGTAGCATTAAGTTCGAAAGTAAAGATCTTATCCAGTGGTGGACTGCCGATAATGGATTTGTGAACTGGCAATTTCAACATTGCCGCTTCGGGTTCATAGAGGTTCTCAAATGTGATTGTGTCTGCACTTTGGCCATCAACTGTCCATGCAGCACTCAATGTGCCATTGTTATCAACAACCGTGACGACAACAGTATGCTCGGTCACATCATAACTGTAGCCGGTATCGTGACCAGCGACTTCTTTCATCTTATAAGTATAAGTTCCAGCTGAGTCGTAGGTGATAATGCCAAAGGCGCTTGTTGCGCTGCCGATGATCGTCAGATTACTCAGGCTGTTTTCTGCGTTTGATGGCATAGGCGTGCCGTCAACCGCCTCTAGTGTGAAGTTGAAAAGCTTGTCCGAAGGAGTGTCATTACCTGTAATGGTTTTCTGAACAGGTAAGCTTAACGATGCTTGCCCTGGTGCATAGACATTGGTGAATGTGACTTCAGAGACCATTTCTCCATCCGATAGCCAGGTCGCACCGAGTACACCGTTGACATCGGTCACAAGCACAACGATTGTGTGCTCCGCCGCATCGTAGCCGTAACCTGGCTCGTTTCCGCTTACCTCATTCAACGTATAGGTGTAGGTGCCTGCCGCAGAGTAATCAATCGCACCAAAGGAGGCGCGGTTCGCACCAGTGATTGAAAGCGTACCTGAAGCTGGCATAGGCGCACCGTCAACGGCTGTCAGTGTAAACGTAAAGGTTTTATCAGCGGGTGTCTCATTGCCAATCAGCGCTTTGCGAACTGGAAGTTCGATTGACGTGGGTGAAGGTGCGTAAGCATTGGTGAATAGAAGCTCCGGAGAACTTACTGAACCCTTTGTTGCCGCCCATGTTGCGCTCAACGCACCGCCTTGATCGACAACTGTTACTGTAACGATATACTCGGCTGCGTCATACGTATAGCCTGGGTCGCTCCCGGCTACTTCCTTCACCGTATAGGCGTAGGTTCCGGCTGTTGTATAAGTGATCCCACCAAAAGAGGCGGTGCCTGAGCCAAGGATCGTCAGCTCGTTCGAGCTGGGGAGTGGATGCGGCGGAAGAGGAGGACGAGGCTGAGGCGGGTCATATACAGCTATGTTAAACTTGAATTCCTTGTTTACAGGAGTATCGTTTCCGGAGATCGTCTTTGTAATCGGTAAAACAACCGTCGTGGGTGCAGGGCTGTAATAATTAGTGAATAACAATTCAGCAGCGCTGGTTTCATCCTGTCGTTTTGCTGTCCAAGATGTGACCAACTGTCCATTGTTATCCGCTACAACAACCGATACCGTGTAGACTTCTCCATCGTAACTGTAGCCAAGTGAAGTGCCACGATTCTCGCTGACAGTATAGACATACGTTCCGGTGGCCGCGAACCTAATCGTGTCGAAGTTACCTATACCCTCGCCAACTACACTTGTTTCTGTTCTCGTAGGCATTGGCGCACCATTGGTGACGGCATCGATTTTAAAGAGGAAGGTTTCATCCGATACTGTTGGGGCTCCGGCAATATACTTGCGCACCGGTAGCGTAAACTCGGCGGGTAACGGCTGGTAGTCATTTGTGAAATTAATTGATTGTGCGGTTTCTCCGTCCACTGTCCATGCCGCGTTCAATACACCGTTAGTATCGGTTACTGTAACGATAACAGTATGCTCTGCTGCATCATAGGTGTATCCGGTATCCGTTCCGGCTGTTTCCTTTACCGTATACGTGTAGATCCCGGGTACCGAGTAGGAAATCGCATTGAAAGAAGCATCGTTTGCACCGGTAATTGCCAAGGTATTCGTTACAGGCATCGGTGCATCATCCACAGCGGTAAGTATGAAGTTGAACACCTTATCCGTGGGTGGGGCTACATACTGGATCGTCTTGCTTACCGGTAGTGCGACGGTTATCGGTGTGGGAGCGTATGTATTGGTGAATGCGATGGTGGGGTTTGTACTCTCTCCGTCCACTGTCCATGTCGCGTTGAGCACACCATCATTGTCTGTGACGGTTACAATGACGATATGTTCTATTGTGTCATAGATGTAGCCAGCATCCGTGCCAATCATTTCCTTCACAACGTAGTTGTAGGTTCCGGCGGTCGTATAAGTAATTTCATTGAAGGATTCAGTACCAGATCCTGTAATCGTCAGTTCGTTCGAGCTGGGGAGTGGATGCGGTGGAAGAGGAGGACGAGGCTGAGGCGGGTCATATACAGCTATGTTAAACTTGAATTCTTTATTCGTTGGCGTTGTATTGCCTGTGATAGTCTTTTGTACCGGTAGTACAACTGTAGCAGGGTCGGGAGTATAGGTATTAGTAAAAATCACGTTGGAGTTTACGTTGGAGGCTGTGGTGCCGGTTGCCGAACCTGCAGTCACAGCGCTCGTATATTTGTTCTCGGATTCATCTTTCTCGGTGACGGTGTAATTTGTACTCACAGGCAGGCCAATGATGCGCAATGTTTCGCCATGCTTTGCCTGCAGCGTGAGGATTCCTTCGCTGCTGGCTACTGCTTCTTCCTCGGTATAAGTGCCGTCCGCCGCGATACGCCTCACGGTAAAGGGGATCGGGTTGTTCTCGCCATCCATCGGATAAACGGGACTACCAGTGCTGTCCTTCAACTGCACATAGAAGGTAAACAGCTTTTGCAGGTCGCCGTTGTTCGCAACTAGCTTCCCAATGTCCAGAACGCCAAGACGCACGTTGTGGACGGTAGTACCGTTGTTGCCGGGATTCGCGAAAGTTGCCCATGGGTTTGGAAACGCGGTATAACCATCGGGCACCACCTCACGTACCTCGTAGGTGTAGGTTTGACCGTATTCGTCGTAGGCATAGAGGTCAGTAAAGGACCAGACTACAAAACTAGTGCTGGGGGTACTGATCACTTTTGTTCGGTAGAGTATACCATTTCGGTACAATTCCAGTGTGACTGTTGGTGGATGGATGATATGAGCGTAATCCTCCGTCCACGCTTTGGTGACGCTAATGTACTTTTTCACACGCTGGTTCGTCAGCGAGTAGCTGCCGCTATTCTCGTTCCAGTTCATCTCAACCAGTGGATAGGCAGTGGAGGTAGTTGAGCGCCATGCTACGGGTGCACTGACGGTTCCCGTGCTGGCGTTTACCTCGATTACCCAGTATCGATAGGACAGTAGGCTATAGCCTGTTTGGGTGGAAGTTTCGTAGATTGCATATGTGCCGGTGTCAAGATCAGTAAAGGTGACCTCTCCGATGTCGTTGCTGGTCACAGTCCGCACCGCGGTTGTTCCCCAGCAGGAGCTGCTGGTGCCCGGTGTGCCGAAATGTACATGGTCCTCGGTGGAATCGGTACACTGGTAGAGCCTAAACTCAACACCGGGTAGCGGTAGGTATTCAACCTCTCCTGTCTCTTCGTCTTCAGTTTCGTACTGCTTGATGAATGAAAAATCTTGTAAATCCCGTAACGCAACGGTAACGCGGGACCCGATAATGGTATCAGAAATGGGTGTAGAACTGCCGGAAGGTGTAAAGGCGCTCATATAAGCTGGGCGGTTATAAGCCATTTCCGCTGACTGCAACGCATCCGGTGCGCGCATGGCGATCTCCACCTCGACGGAGTTTTCGTTGACAAGCTCGAACGGTTCGCCGTCTAGCCCGGTGGACAGGTCAAAGGCGATCGCCTTCACTGTAGACAGGTCACCTGGCGGCGTTTGCAACCAGTTGCCGGAGTCGAGTTGTAGTCCCGCTGTATCATTGTAACTGAGCGCGGCGGTGGCGTAGTAGACCTTTACATCGATGCCTTGATTCCTCGCGGTGAGGGTATTTACCCCCACGAAGGTACCCTTCCAGCCGATCTCACCGGTCGCACCGTCGATGTTAATAGCGTTTTCCAGTATATCGTATATCACCAGATTCGTGGTAGTGCCTCCATCCGATGTTGACACCCGAAGCTTATAACGGTAGGTGCCGTCCACATCCACAATGTCATGCTGCTTGTAATAGCTGCTGTACCCACGAACCACCTTTGAAATGCCCGACTGCACTGTAGTGTAAACATCAGGTGCAACGAGTGTATAGGCGTAAAGTGTATTTATCTCTGTAACATCGCCGTCCCCATTCACATCGTAAAGCACACGCTGACCGTCTGGATCATTCGGGAAAATCGCTGGATCACTATTGGAACCGTACCCTTGTTCTGTGTATCCGAGGGCAATGGATTCCTCATCCCCACGCTGATAGGCAAATATGTTATAACCGCTGGGAGCGAATGATAGATCGGCCCACGAAATGCTGGCCGTAAACTCGATTCGGAAACCAGTAAATGTGGATGCGGTTTGGTAGTAGTTCATGCCTTCCGGCTCAAGACTTTTCACACTGAAGATTAGCATCTGCCGTCCTGTTCCCTTGTAATCATCGATCACTTCGACACCAGTCAGAACAGCTCTTTTACCATTAGATGTATACATGTTACGATAATAGGCACCACCGACGGACACACCACTCGCCGGGTCGTATGTGTATCCGAGGGGTAGTAAATCGTAGAATACTCCCGTATCAGCTGATTTATCCATATAGATTTCTTCGGGTAATACGGTGGAGTTAAGGACTTCGGCAACAAACATACCGAATCGCACATCCACCTTGGAGTTAACGGTATCGTTCTGTGTGGACGCGATATACTTGTTACATGTAGAACTCTCAACAACTTTTCCCATCTGTCTTGAGTAATTTTTACGGAATAGGTAGGCACCTTCTCGGACGAGATCCTCTGCGTCCAAACCTACATACTGCGAATATGTGTTTGTAGTAGAAGAATACGGGTTTATCCACTCGTAGATCCCGCCTTCTTCGCTGGGTGCATACAACTTGTAGCCTGCGATGTTGGCTACATTGATGTGGGTTACATCACCGCTTGCAAGCCAACTCTGTACCAGCGGGGAGGATGCCTTGATCTTGAGTGTTGCAGATACGCTGGCGTGGAAGAAACCGCTCAGTCCCTCGGGACTGGTCAGGCGCAGGCCTGTATAGCCCTGTTCGTCGAGCAGCGCAGCTGGGATAGAATATGATTTGCTACTCGATTGAGTCATCGTGATATCCATGATTTTTGTCCACGCGCCATCGCTTCCCCGCTGTCCCCACAGCGTGAAAGGCTCGCTGGGAACAAGGCCGTCAATCGTTGTACCGTTCGTGCGATCAATATCGCTGCTTCTGATGCTTACAACGGCGTTTGACGCAAACTCGTAATCGTCCGGCCCAAGGCGTGTTGGTATAGATGGCGTAAGCACGCCGTCAATTGTCGCCTGCGCATAAACTGCGTTATCGATTAAGTCCATGCTGTACCCATTTGTTAGATTGTAGCCATTCACATACATATAGAAGTTTGTGCCAGGAGCTGTAACGTCAATCCCATATTGGAGACGTGTAACGCCATCTTGTGGGAGGTAACCTACGGACTTGTAGGCATTATAGACTTGTCCAGTATAAATAAACACATAGTCTTCCCATGTCGTGGTAATGCTTGCTGATTTTTGGGAAATATCGTTCAGGTCATCTGGCTCCTTGTCGCCTGGGTGTTCATCCGCCGCCACAAGCGCAAGAGTAGCTATGTTTTGGTAGGTATCATCGTAGGTGGTCTGCCCAGGGTTGAGAGGATCTTCGTGTGCCACACGAGGATAGGCAACCACAACATAGAGATAAAATGGATAATTGTTATAGCTCGGACTTGTAATGATGCTGGATCTCCAAACCTCATCCGCTTCGATAAACGTAAGCTGCTCCGCCCTTGGGGAATACAGGCGGATAGCAACTGTCTTACCTCCACTGTCTGGTGTTTCAGCAATTTCAATTTGGAACGGTTGGTTGTTGGTCACGCGGGTGGCTAATGTATATGCTACATAATTGTACTGGCTCATATCAAAATCTTCCGGCTGCGGACCATAGCGAGTATCCCAAGCATATAAACGCCCTTGCGCAGACGAACTGGTGCTCTTGGTTAAGCTGTTCACCTGTACGCCGGTATCGAGGCTGTAGGTGATTGTGTTGCTTACCTGTTCTTCGGGCTCGGACTGTGTTACGCTTTGGGCGCTTCCCGTTGCTGTTAATTCACCTATGGTGCAGTCAACAGTGTTGGAGGGTACAACGGTATAGCCGGCAGCCAGCGTCTGCTTAAAACCGCTCTCAATCGGCTCCCAATTGACAAATACAATCTCATCATCTTTAGTATCCGCGCTACCCTTATCGTCAATGTAATAATTAAATGAGTACTGCGGGTTTGTTAATGGTGCCTGCGGAAGGCTAATCTGGCTGCTGGTGGGTACTAAACCATCACCGGTTCGCGTTTCCCACAGTGAGCGGGGAATGCGAATTTCCATCATCCCAGTATCATAATCGTCATTTGCGCTAATGGTTAGATTATATTTCACCTCAATGCTTGAATTGCTCAACGTCACATCTTCCCGATTGTATTGCTGGGTCGGGTCAGTAACATTCCATGAAAGATCAATGGAGTAGTTCCAAGCATCGTTATATGTGTTCGTTACCACGAGCTTGGTTTCTTGATTGCCCTCGCCATCAACGGTTGTAACAGGGTCGGCATAACTCGTAGTATATATAGTCAGCGGGTTTTGCTCCACTTTATAGAGAAGCGCATTCCCTTCGGCGTCCACAGTGGGGAGATCCCACTCGATGTGATAGGTGCCGTCGGCAGCACGTGTAACCGCGTAGGTTGACACGCCTTCAAATTCCTCGTAGGTCGTACCCCCATCGCTACTCGCAAGCACTGTCAGAATGACGCTTAGTGGACGATTCAACAGCTCATACTCACTACCGTCACTCACCCAGAGAACATCTGCGATTACTTTTTGTGTTTTAAGGGTCATTGTGAGGTTTTCGGCTACTGCGATTAAGGAGTTCGTACCATAACCCACTGTTTCGTCAAAGATCGGGTTCTCAGTCACTGTCATCTCATAGTAGGCTGGCAATCCGTTAGCCTGCACGGAATAGTGGATTGGCAGACCATCTTCGTTCATCTGAGGCAAATAATTCCAGCTGGATGGAGGAGTGTCCATGCCATCGGTTGCGCGAAGAGCAAACACCTCAGCACTTGGCACTGGTTCACCATTGGCCAATAACGTCAATGTGACGTCAATGGGACGTAAGCCAGTGGCATCGTTAGCGTCCACCCATGTGACAGGCGTTGTAATACGGGTGATTGTCTTCAAAAGGGTAGTTAAAATGAAAGTAAAGGAGTCTACACCTGTGGTTTTTGTAAACGTCTGTGTGTATTCACCAGATAGTTCGTTATTCAACAGACTCGGCGTGTATTGGACCCAAAGGCCGGTATAATCAATGGCTACGCCATCCTCCGTCAAGCGCGGAAGATAGAAAGTTTTATTCGTGTCAACAGATAGACCTGGCCAGCTGCCATCTGCGTTCCGGGTTAAGATGAAGCTAGCACCTGGCGCGTAATCTACCGGCTCATCACCCAACATCAGCGTCATAGTCATGCTGTCCGGCACCTCAATACCCAGTGCTTCGGCTCGATTCCATGACATTGCCGAAGTGGCGCCACTGCCCAGGTACGAATACATGTAGTCGATGAGTTTCGCAGTGTGAACGGGCAGTGTAATGGTCATGATTGGCGTGGTTCTATTGCCTCCAAGCAGACCGACAGAGTAAGTGTAATACCCCGGTAGACCGGATACCTTGTAGCTATATGATGTTAAACGTGCATAAGACGGTCCGCTCGTTCTCGTAGTGGGAACATTTTCAAATACAGCGGTGTAGCTACCATCCTCGTTCTCTGTCAGCGAGGATGCCGTGATAGGGGTGAAAAACATTCCGGACTTTATTTCCAGATCCTCCATAGAAAGCGCTGGTCGTAAGCCGTTAATATCATTCTGGTCACTCCAACGAATCGTGAGTACCATTGTAGCGGTTTCCTGGAAGGTTTCGGTATCCACCCATATGCCGTTTGTATCCTGTGCGAATGTGGGAATCCATGTGGGAGCGTAATTTGAATTGGATCGTCTCACCGTATAGGTGTAGGGAATGCCATCTCCATCTAAAAGCGGTAGATCAGCCCATGTATACTGATAACCGTTGGAAGCCTGCAATCCTACAGACAGACCCTGGTACACATCGTTTCTATACAGATAGACGTATACTGGGCCTTCAACAGCGGTAGCAATCGCTGTATCCTCCACAGCATACACCCAGTCAACCCTCGCCGAAACATCGGTCGTAGTGGGTTCTCCATCAGCTTCAGCGAGGAGCGCAAAAACACTGAAGCTATCGGTTTCGAAGAAGACGTTCGATACGTCGTTCGAAGTGTCGATTTGTTCGATGTCGCCCTCGCCCAAGTGGTACACTGACAGCTTGCCATTGAAGCCCTTGGGAATGGGCAGTTTGACGCCTACATGGCCAATGGGCTGTACTTCTTTGCCTGTGGTGATGTCGATCAGCTTTATATCGTAGGCGATCAGCTGCGCCGCTTTTTTACCGGCGATTTGCTTGTGAATCTCTGCCAGCGCATCCCTGCCAAGAGGTATAACCTGAAGAACGATGTTCACGGGCAACACACTCTTTGGCAGTGCTTTGCTACGGAAGGTGACAGAGACGCCAGTCGTGTCATCCATGAGTACCCATTCGGCATCTTGGTCAGGTACAAGAGTCGCAGTTGCTTCCGTCGGGTCCGGTTCGACCGACAAATCCAGTGTTGGCATAGGAGTCGGAACTGGCACAGTCACCTCCGGTTCGACTGACAAATCCAGTGTTGGCATAGGAGTCGGAACTGACACAGTCACCTCCGGCGTAACAGTGGGTTCCATGCTCTCACTGGGTGTGGGTACTGGTTCGGTGACGTCTGGAGTAACAGTGGGTTCCATGCTCTCACTGGGTGTGGGCACTGGTTCGGTAACGTCTGGAGTAGCAGTGGGTTCCATGCTCTCACTGGGTGTGGGTACTGGTTCGGTGACGTCTGGAGTAGCAGTGGGTTCCATGCTCTCGCTGGGCGTGGGCACTGGTTCGGTGACGTCTGGAGTAGCAGTGGGTTCCATGCTCTCACTGGGTGTGGGTGCTGGTTCGGTGACGTCTGGAGTAGCAGTGGGTTCCATGCTCTCGCTGGGCGTGGGCACTGGTTCGGTGACGCCTGGAGTAGCAGTGGGTTCCATGCTCTCACTGGGTGTGGGTGCTGGTTCGGTGACGTCTGGAGTAGCAGTGGGTTCAGGCTTCTGTGGTGTATACGCCGCTTTGGCAATGGTATAAGACGCATTGCTCAGCGCAATATTACGGATGGCCAATCCATGTTGGCTGATATAATTCATCGCTTCCGCTACACTCATCGGTCTCGTGCTCAGGCGATTTTCCGATACATAACCGCTTACTGGGCCATCATCCGTATCAAACCATACCAGTATTGCGGCATTTTTACCATTACGCGGCACATAATCGGACGCCAATAAAAGCGTACCTTTACCATTTATTGTGCCTATTCGTTTTTTACTACTCATGCCATATCCGCTATATACACCGGATTTCTTATCTACAGTCAATAGATAGGCATATCCTGCGCTTTGAATATACTCCTGCAGGCTAAGTGGTTTATCTTCCGGCGGCGGCGTGGCTGTATCTAGCACTTGTGTTGGGGTTGCTTCGATTTCAGTATCCGGGCTTGTCGTAGCGGCGGGTACCTCCGTTGGTTCCGGCGGCGTGGCTGTATCTACCACTTGTGTTGGGGTTGCTTCGATTTCAGTATCCGGGCTTGTCGTAGCGGCGGGCTCCTCCGATGGTTCTGGCGGCGTGGCTGTATCTACCACTTGTGTTGGGGTTGCTTCGATTTCAGTATCCGGGCTTGTCGTAGCGGCGGGTACCTCCGTTGGTTCCGGCGGCGTGGCTGTATCTACCACTTGTGTTGGGGTTGCTTCGATTTCAGTATCCGGACTTGCCGTAGCTGCAGGGGCTTGAATAGCTGGTGTGGGCGCAGGAGTAGTGCCTTCAATCACTTCAGTTTCACTTGGTAAACCATTGTTTGGGTTCTCAAGTTCACTTGCCTGAGCGGGAATCATTCCACTGGAAGAAAAACTATATGTGCTAAATAGCATAATAAGTACAAGGATGAGCGATAATACTCTAGGTTTATTATCCGTGTTATGCTTACGCTTCATACTTTATTCCACCTTTATTGTTGGTCGTATCATGTGTCGTTGCATCTTCTTGCATGCCTTTGGTAGTGTGGCGGTAGCCCAGCTAGTAATCGTTAAACGTCGGGCAAAGAGGTATAGCATAGAAACGATTCTTTAATTCATACATAATTTGCATGATTCTACATTCATACTATCAGTCAGCACTAAACAATTTCTGAACAACGCGCAGCGCCCTGATAAATTCATGATGATAAATGCAAACTGAAAAAGCACTTGCATTGTTGCAAGTGCGGTAACTTAAGATCGAATACAATGGAGTATGCAATTCTATTATGTAAGGACAAAGCCATTGGTACTCAACTAGCATGATTGATGTCTATGTATTCACAAAGGGAGGAGCGATACAATAGCCAAGAAAAATCTGGATTTCCCTATATTTAAGATGCACCTTTCTCGCTTATTCGCCTCTCTGCAAGGCAAATGTAGAAGTCATGGTAATCTTCATTTACAATACTGGATATAGTTATATTCAAAAAACCCGTTTCAAAATTGATCGGATATACCTTGTTATCATCATTATAATCGCTGTTTTTACCAAATATACAATATATCCAATCTTTCACGGATGGCTCTGTTGGAGTGCAGTTGTAACTGCAACCAGAGTCTCATCTGCCCGCAGTTTTCGACATACCAGCATGAAGCGACCGTCTTCGTTGCGATAACTGCATGTAACAAGTATCAGTAGCTCATCCTGGACATTGACATCCATGGGAGATTTCCAAAGCGATCGTGCCTGCACATCGTTCAGATATTGTTGATACATAGTGCTACTCCGGCCATTTTCTTCTGCAAGCGCTATATCCTCAACAATGTCATTTTCGAAGTTAAACCGAGTAATATCGAAATATTCAGAATTGCCCGGTATCATGGATGCATTAAACCCGGCGATCGGAACGTAGTAAACATCCTCCTTATCATAAATGGTTCGGAAGGTTACAATTGGATACTTGATTAGATAGTCATACTGCTCATATCGTGTAAGCCTTCCAAACATTGCTCCGCTCTTCATGTTGTGGCCATGGATTAAAAGCACATCGTCACGCGGCCATAACCGGTTGTCCATATTTAGAAACAACGTTCCATTGCTGTCTCTTTCGGCAAAAAAGTTGTGGGTTAGATAGTATTCATTGTCGTACTGCACCACTGGATAATCGATTTTCTCTCCTAGTGTCAGCCAGCCAACGGTGTGTTTGTTCTCCTCGTACAATTCCAGAAAATCTGCTTGGACTTTCATCATATTCAACTCGGCTGCTTCTTCATCAACTTCTTCAGCACAAGCACTCGATACTAAAGAGAGATACCATCCTTTGGTAGCAGCCGTACCTAAATACATCTCTCGCACGCGCTCATCCAATTCATTGGTTCGATAGTTCTCATAGAGATCGCATCCCGTGAGAATGACAAAAACCATTAAAATTGCTACACATATAACTATCAAAATAGACCGCAATACGTGTCTTCTATTTCGCGGGCTCTTCATTTTATTATTCATCTCCCTCTGCACATTAGGATAGGTGAAGCAATTCTGGAATCCACAGGTCATTTTTATATCTCCTTTGTTAATGAACACTCTGAGTATGGTTGACGAATAGAGTGAGACGATGGCGCACAATATACTGAATCTCCCAAACAACTTACTCCAGTTGTAAGGCGTCAGAATGGGTCAACAAGTGATAATAGATGTTTGTTCGCATAGCGGTTGCTCTTGTATCAGGATGATCGTTCCCAAGTGAGGCCTCATCGCAATGGCGATTTCCCCCAATTACTCTCCCTTAGAAGGGCAAGCCGCATTGAGATTGAGATGTCTCGTATCAGTCTCAAGCACGTCTTTTCTCTCCCGTCTAAACTAGCAAAACCAATGCCGGCATCGCTATTCCCGCACCGATTGGATATGTACAGGAATAGCCTGTTTCACCACAACCCGTCTTAGAAGTGTCAGAGTGGTATGTGTTGACGGACACAACTGCTTCAGGGATTTTATCCGCAATTGTCACCAGTTCTCCGTCGTATCACATGTCGTAGTATCTTATGGCATGTCTTTGTTAGTGCAACAAAAAACCAGCAAGAAATCGTAGTAAGTGTCGGGCGAGGTATAGCATTGAAGCAATCAGTAACAACACCGGTCTCCCTTCCTTATTGAACCAAGAGCTGTCCAATTGTATTATAAGAATATTTCATCCCCTTTGCTTCTGGTTATCTACCTTGTGAACTGTGATGTTCTTTCTTCCCTACAAACAGTACCATGAGAATAGACACC
Organism: Candidatus Limiplasma sp.; assembly: GCA_963675655.1. GTDB lineage: Bacteria > Bacillota > Clostridia > Christensenellales > Aristaeellaceae > CAXXOK01. The sequence continues at coordinate 963,656 of OY776489.1, read as the reverse complement.
GTTGATATCAGCGACAATATGAGCCATGCAATAGGCTTAAAAGGATCGCCTGTCTTTGGTATATTATCAATAGGGGTTGTCGGTCTCATGGTATTTGTCGGTTCTGGAGTGGGAGGAGGCCCATTCAGTGCAATTTTAGCTGTTGTAATTCTACCTGCATCCGTTGACTCCAGCCAGACTTTGCAGTTGTTGAAATTATCAAGTGCCGTACCGTTGATGGATATCTCACCGGCATCAACTGTTTTTGAATCAGCGTCGGTTGCAAGAGCATATACGCCATCCGCATTTTGAATCATCAGATATTTTCCTGCACTGGATTCATTACTCCGTTTTCTCCTTCCGAAAAATATAAGGCGTTCAAATACTTATCTTCCGTATTTACCACAAAATCCATTGATCCATATCCACTACTCGAATACTCAATCAGGTCGTTATCATTCACTGTAGTCATCATTATATGGATTGGAGTTGTTGACAGTAATGCAAGTGCATTACTATTATGAGTATCCACCCCTGCAATCGCCCATATTCTCGATGCGGAACCATTCTGCCCAATCTTTATTTTTCCAATGGTTGCACCGGAGCTGGACATACTGTATCCACTCAGGCCAGTTACATCTGTCCAGTATTCTGATTCAGGTTAAGTGTTCGCTGCAGCAAAAGCGGTTGCTATAAATCCAATAATCATTAAAAGCGACAAAATTGCGATGACCATGTTCAGCAATTTTTTCTTGGTCATGCCAAGCCCCTCCTAAATAGTGGTTTATCTGCGTATGCTTATCCAGGGATATGCGTGTACAGTGGAAGTCGGAGCCGGTTTATTTTGTCTGAACCCCCAACAGCATGTGGAATCCATACATAATTTGTATGATTCTACATTAATGCTATCAGTCGGCGCTAAACAATTTCTGAACAACGCGCAGCGTCCTGATACATTTATGATGATAAAAGCAAACTGGAGAAGCGCTTGCATTATCGCAAGTGCGGCAATGTTTATATGGATCGTTTTTCTAATCTACTATAGCGAAATAATATTCACAACCAGAAAGACGCTGGAACTTGACATACAGAGAGTAACAAATAGAACGGAGCGATCTAAAAAACACTAGAGAGAATTGCAACAGGGAAATAGCATCGCAGATAAAGGAACGTTCTTTCGGTACGAGTATCTCCATACGTAGTAACACAGGAAGCGGGAAGAAAACCTTGCATCGCAAGAAGCAGACTGCTTAGATAAACAAAAAACCGAAAAGCAATCTGCATAAACACAGGCTGCTTCATGCGATTCCTCTTGAAATGATAGCCAAATGAGCACCGATTTCACAAGGAAAATACAGACGTTAAAGAACGATTGAGTTGTTCGAAAATGGACACAACTTAACAAATCACGCTAGTGCTTGTTCAACTAGCTCGATTTGTGTATCAGAATTATTCAACTATATATGCTTCCCTTATCATTTATCTGGCGATCAAATGATAATCGGATCACCTGATGTCATTCGAAGGGGTAAAACATTACCTAAAACACCGCGAATAGAATCTCTAAATTAAATTTTTAACTGTTTACACAAGACAAATTCTATTCACCGAACAATCCACCAATGCATAATAACGATGATTAAACAAGATAAGAACACTTATATTGTTACTAGCACAGAAAATTCAGAAATTCTGTTGAGTAAAGAAAAATAATTTCAGGGTCAAGTGTACTCCACTTCACAATGTCATGTTATAATTTCACAACCTGAAGAATAGATTACAGACTATTTAACTATAACATTATTGCTTTGTCGAAAAGATAGCGCATACATGGATTCAGGTCAATCCCAAGCGTATCGTGATATATTGCTTTGATTCTGTTGTATTGCTTCACGAATGCTGCCTTGTCTCTTTTTTGTAGGAACAATGATAGTAGCATTTCATTAAAGTTATCATCTGTTGGGTCAATTGCCAGTGCGTTTTGCAGAACCTTTTCTGCCTTTGTAAAGTCGTGTTTGCTCCTGTACAGTTTATTCATTTCAGAGATCAGCCGCTGATAAATAATCGCGTATTCGTCACTATTGTTCTGAGCCCATGCGTACTTGTTCTTATCTAGGTATCTTCCTTTATATAGACTTAAAGCTGTTTCATAGCTCTGGATAGAAGAGGCAGATGAAATATTTTCTAAACTTACAATGGTTTTGAACTCTATAGTATCAATATACACGTCAGGTAATGTAAGCTGATAACCTCCGTTGATAAATACTAATTTGAAGTTGATCTTTGCAGCAAGCAAAGCTTTTTTTAGATTATAAATCGTTGTGTGTAGGTGCGTGGTACTTTTTTTATCATCAAATTCAGGCCATAAAGCTTGTAAAATCCACCACGTCGTAACAATTTTATCGATATTCTGTACCAGAAGCGCGAAAAGCTCCTCCGTTTTTGATGTTCGCCACTTGATGGCGGTATTAGACCCTGCCCCATAAACAAGAAATTTGTCAAAGCAATAAATACGGCCTTTATCCGTGTCCATTGGAAGAGAACCTGGCTCTGGTTTAATTTTCTTGAGCCTGCTGATAACCCTTAAAACATTCTCATAAGACAAGGGCTTAAGAATATAATCAATAGCATTTACCTGAAAAGCTTCAAGGGCATACTGATTATGACTTGTAACAAAGACAATTTCGATATCACAGGAAGATTCAACAATTTTCTCTGCCAGTTCAAGCCCAGACATTTGGGGCATTTCAATATCAATAAATGCAACATCAGGCTTCAAGCTCTGCATCTCTGCAACAGCTTTTATAGCAGATCTGAATGATCCTACAATGCTTATTTGTCCAGATCTTTCAAGCAGAAGCTTGAGCACATCAAGAGCGGGTTGTTCATCGTCAATAATTATCGCATTGTACACATGCAACAACCTCCTTCAGGCAGCATTCTATATCATTTAGATTGGCATGGAGCAGGAACTATAACAACCAACATAAAGAAAAATGTTATCCTAAATATATCTTATCAGTTTACACTGAGCAAATTCTAAACAACGGATTGTGTCAAGAAAAAAACTGCTTCGCAGGTTGAAGCAGCGTTTGAGGATAAAACATCATCTTCTTGACAGTCTTTAAATGGAACACATCAACTGACTTACTCTTCTACCCTAACTTATACCGCGCCAGTTGGTGGCGTCAGCGTGGATATTTATATTACCTCATCTGAGGGTACTACTGCAAACTAGTATTTAGGGGTTATTCACCATATATGGTATCCGTTAACAGTTACACTAAGTATATCCGTTTTGGGGAGATGGCATCGAGAAAAGGAACTGTTGAAAAAGTTGATGAAGAACGCCTAAAAAGGAAGTTTCTCAGTTCTCAAGCGTGGGCATCTGATATCCAAGTTTGCTAAAGAGATGTCCTCTGCACTACAGAGGAATGTCTCCTGGTTGCCATGGCATTAGACTTAGAGAGGATGGCCAATGCTATCTCGCCTTTAAAAATTCTTGAGCTTGCGGTTTTATGTAAGCGTGTGTTGTTCGTAAAATTGCACCCTTTTTCAACACGTCCTTTTATTGTATTCATCGCATTTACACCGCAGACGATCGGGATAGCCATGTTGGCAACACAGTCCTATAGCATACTTTTTGGTACAGCGCGTCGACCCAGTAATAGGCAGCAATGCATATTGTAATTCGTACAATAGCGTAATTGTCTGAATTTATTCGACAATTCCGGCTATAGTTCTTTTACTTTATCGAAAAGACGGCACATGTTTTGATTCAAGTCAAGCCCGAGTTCGTCGTTGTAGATTGTTCTAGCTTTGTTATATTGCTTTATAAATGCTGCTTTGTCTTTTTTATATAGAAACAAAGACAGGAGCATTTCATTAAAACCATCATCTACTGGATCAATTGAAAGTGCACACTGTAAAACTCTTTCAGCGTTCGCATAATCGCACTTGCTTATGTACAGCTTATTCATCTCAGAGACTAACTGTTGAAAAATTATCCTATACTCATCGCCTTTGTCTTGAGCCCATGTGTATTCGTTCTCGCTTAAGTATATTCCTTTGTATAAATTGTAGGCTGATTCATAGCCTTGGATAGAGGAATTGGAAGCTGTTAGTTCAGCTTTCGCAATGGTTTTAAACTCTGCAGTATCAATGTACACATCAGGTAATGTAAGCTGATAACCTCCGTTGATAAATACTAATTCGAAGTTGATCTTTTCTAAAAGCAAAGTTTTCTTGAGATTATAAATTGTTGTGTGCAGATAAATTGTGCTTTTCTTCTCATCAAATTCGGGCCATAAAGCTTGTATTATTTTTAGCCTTGAAATGATTTTCCCAATGTTCTGTACCAAGAGTGCGAAAAGCTCCTCCGTTTTTGATGTTCGCCACTTGATGGTGGTATTAGACCCTGCCCCATAAACAAGAAATTTGTCAAAGCAATAAATACGGCCTTTATCCGTACCCATTGGAAGAGAGCATGGCGCTGGTTTAATTTTCTTGAGCCTGCTAATAACCCTTAAAACATTCTCATAAGACAAGGGCTTAAGAATGTAATCAATAGCATTTACCTGAAAAGCTTCAAGGGCATACTGATTATGACTTGTAACAAAGACAATTTCGATATCACAGGAAGATTCAATAATTTTCTCTGCCAGTTCAAGCCCAGTCATTTGGGGCATTTCAATATCAATGAATGCAACATCAGGTTTCAAGCTCTGCACCTCTGCAACAGCTTTTTGAGCAGATCTGAATGATCCTACAATGTTTATTTGTCCAGATCTTTCAAGCAGAAGCTTGAGCACATCAAGAGCGGGTTGTTCATCGTCAATAATTATCGCATTGTACACATGCAACAACCTCCTTATATATCATTTCCTGATATTCGCATAGTAATTGTAGTCCCTTCACCTTCTTTACTTTGTATATCAAACTGTGAGTTTCTCCAGCCCAGAATCCGTCTCTTCACATTATAAAACCCAACACCTTCACTACTGTCTTTGCAAGTCATAAGCTGGTTCATTTTTTCTTTCGTCATCCCTACGCCCGTATCACTAACACTTAGAATGAGAATATCATTCTCCTTTCGCGCAGTTATTGTGACGGTCCCACCTGTTGCCTTCTTATATAGCCCATGTTTTATCGCATTTTCCACTAGAGGTTGTAAACAAAAAGATGGCATCTGCATATTTAACAACTCTGGTTCTATATTATATTTAACAGATATCCGTTCACCGAAACGTGCTTTTTCGATTTCTACATAAGCCTTAATTAATTGAATCTCCTTTTCTAGGGAAACCATCATTAGTTTGGCATCAAAATCGAATGTAAACTGAAGATAGTTGGTCAGGTTGGCAAGCAGTTTGGCCGTTTTCTCTTTATCTGTATAGCACAACGAAATGACCGTGTTGATTACATTACATAAAAAGTGAGGATTGATTTGCGCTTGATAAAACGCCAGTTCATTACGAACTGCATCTTCATTGATTTTCTTTAGTACTCTTTGATTGTTTTGCTCAAACTGTATCAATAATTTTATCAGAAAGTACGTACAAATAAGCATGAAAAGTGTAACGAAAAACTCCATAATCAGCGTGCCATTAAGCGTTCCTGTGACGTATGCCTTCCCGATGGTTGCAAATACCCCAACCAAACTAACTATGAAAAGATGTCGAGATAAGGATATGTTAGAAAAAATTGAGGAGACAACTATCGGAAGTATAAATGAGCATAATAAAACCCTTGAAATATCGTGTGTTATGCATAAATAAAACGAATAAGCAGCCAGCAAAAACAAAGAGCAGTATTCTTTCACTAGTAGCGTTGTTTTGTCGGAACGGACAATTCTATCTACAAATACATTAGAAGCAAATAAAACAATTGCTGGTAGAATTATGTAGTCGCGCAGATATACTTCTGGCGAAAATCTCATAATACCCTTTGCTAATAACCATATCACATGAGCAAGAATTATTAGTGCGGATGCAATATATCCGAACTCCACAATTTTTTTGCACCACCAATTTAGATCAACTAAAGGTTGCTTGTTTTCTGACATATTACTCATATCCTTTCAACCAAATATATCTTCTTGGTGTAAAAAGCAGGATATTTTCCATATGAGTTACCTAAAACCGCTAGCAAGATATACCTATTCGTCTAAAGAAATCTATAGTGCGTATGTGTTCGGCTCCATATATGAAAAAACACAATGTAAGGCTGCCATGGTATGCAACGATGTGCCGCACTCCTTATGTGAGCACAGGTTAAATGTGAAAGTGATTTGGGGAACAACAATATAGAGCTCTTATAAAGGAGAAGCATCCTTTTAAACTATACTTTGTCCCGAATGATATTGAACACTGGCACACAATGCTTTAAATATCTATGATAAAGAGCTTTATAAGGGTGTGCGACAAAGCGGTATAAATCGTATTCCAGAATGTAGATGAAAGAACTTCGACGAGTTGATTAAAACACCCCGAAAAAATCCCGATTAACAGTTTTTTACAACACCAATCATTTTAAAGAAGTCACAGGAATAGGAGAAGAATAACCCTAAGATATCATGGTGGAACACCTTCTTTCTGAAGGATGTATTATTGAATCATACAGGCAATAGTGTGCTATATTGGAGATTATATAGGTGAATTGCTTTTGTTAGCTTGTGTTTGCTCCCAATGCATTATTACGTTTCTCAATATGGCTATTGTCAACTGATGCTTATTTACTTTTTTACCAGCCCAATTCTAGCTTCTATAAATATTATACATTTAGTTTAGCTTCTTCATAGGGAAAAATCAAGTTAATTATTTCATACTTCTGTATATGCTGTCACAAGCATATAAGCAATGTTGATTGTGTCAATGTACTTACGTACAAGCAGCTGTACAGGGCGGTATCCTCCCTGTCGTATAAGCAAGCCAAACGCATTACCGCGCACTATATGCTGGGCATCAGTCAGGCCGATATTGCCCGAGCCGAGGGGGTTAGCCGGAACGTGGTTTCAGCCTCCATTCGCCGGGGACTAAAAAAGTTGCGGGAATTTTGAAAAATATCTGAAACAGGGGTTACAAAGGGATCGTTTTTATCACGGGTTTATAAGATGTACTTTTTGTATCTCTCACGAAACTTGACAATCGAATATACGATGTTACAGGCACAACCCCCGTGCGGTGGAGCGGCAAACAAGGCGGCGCGACGACGGCATCGCCAGAGCGATCCACGCCTCCTGTTGACCCTGCCGTGGCAGACAGGGCGCGACGAAACCGCACGGGGATAATGATACTTCTTCACGGCCTCCCACAGACTGGAGGGGGAGCCCCTGCGGTATGCGCCAGCTTTGGCAAGCGTCGGTACAGGCAGGGCTATGTTGCGGATACGCTGTCTGCAGCCTGTAACATCCCTGGTTTCTTCGGAACCTGCCGGGGCGCATGGCAAATACGGTAATATTCTTTTTATATTCTCATTTGGAATAAAGTCATTCCCTATCATCGAATTGATCCTGCCCCCGAGCGTTGTACCAAATTGAGAGATAGCCAATCTGGTATAATGACGCAAAGGGGTGGGATCAATGCCAAGGAAAGCATTCACGGTGGAGCAGATCATCATCAAGCTACGGGAGATCGAAGTGCTGTGCGGACAGGGCAAGACAATCCGCCGAGGCAGTACGGCAAAGCGATATCACAGAGCAAACCTACTATCGGTGGCGTAAGCAGTACGGTGGGATGAAAACGGACGATGCTAAACGTCTCAAAGAACTGGAGAAAGAAAATGCCCGCCTCAAACGGTTGGTGGCAGACCTGAGCCTGGACAACGCGATACTGCGAGATGTAAACTCAAAAAACTTCTAAGCCCGGTCAAGCAAAAGACAGCCGTCCAATACACCGTGGAGGAACACCATGTTACAGAACGACGGGCTTGTCGGGTTCTGCATGTCAACCGAACTGCCTACCGGTATCAAGTGATCCGATTGCCTGATGAAGATGATGTCAGGGCAAAAGTGATAGAATTGGTTGCAAGCTATGGGCGCGTCGGGTATCGCATTGTTACCGCCATGGTGAACAATGAGGACACCGTCATCAATCACAAACGCGTGGAGAGGATCTGGCGGGAAGAAGAACTACAACGGCCCAAGAAGCAGACCAAAAAGCAACGAATATGGCTCAATGACTACAGCTGTATACGGTTGCAACCGGATCATCGTAATCACGTATGGAGCTATGATTTTGTGGAGGATAAGACCGCCGATGGCAGAAAGCTTCAACGCCCGTATGCGGGATGAATTCCTCAATGGTGAGCTGTTTGGCAGCTTGCAGGGGGCGGAAGTCCTAGCCAGAAGGTGGCAGAATTATTACAATACCATCCGACCGCACTCTGCCTTGGGTGGGAAACCTCCTGCTCCCCAAATGATGATCCCTTGTACTGCTGACCGGAGGATAACGGAATCCGGCTCGGTTCTCAAAGGTAAAATGAACGGCTTTGCCGCCCTTGATAGCCAAGCTGGAATCCGTTACGATACGGCCATGCAGTAGCAAGGGTTTTCATGCCGATTGTCGGCTTTTCCTAACTTTCGTCTTGGCACAATAATCGGGGACAGACCACTTTCAAACGTATGAATGAACATGTTTATACGATTGCGGGATTGTAGAATCATAATTTTTCCTTGACTATGCGCGGAGCATTGTGTTAGCGCTTTTCTTTGGGACAGAAACGCCCGAAGGGTGCATAGCTGCACAATGCTTGTGCGTTCGGAGCGGTTTGGTGACAACTTCCCTAAAAAGCAGCAGGCAATTTGCAAATGTAAATTCGCCTGTTTTGCATGTGCACTAAAACTTATACCTTACTTACTAAAAGATGAACCGGTGTACTGCTAACCAGAGAATGACGGATTGCGGTCCGGCAACAAGGGTAAAAGGAACGGCGTGGCTGCCCTGGGCAGCTACGCCGTTCCTTTGCGCTTCGATCTAATGGGCGCAAGGGTTTTCATGCTGATTGTTTGGATTTACCGGTCTTCGTTTTGGCACAATGATCAGGGAGCAGTTCAGCAAAACCTACCCCTGAACGTTGCGCCAAATTGAGAAAAAGTGGAACGCTTTTCATTGAAGGTTGCCAGCACACAAACGGAATGAATCGGTTGGGTGCTGGCAAATAAATTTTTTAACCTTTATAGGCGATATAAGGCATCTTATTTTTCGCGCTCATTGGGCACATTGTCCAGGTGAATAACGATAGTACAGTTTCACTTATTTTTTGGACAGAATAATGCCTGTATGATGGTTTGGCGAATAGGCATATCTGGCTGTTCAATCCGCTCCAGGATCTGGCGGCCTGCGACACGCGCAAGTTCAACGGTTGGCTGAACGATCAAGTTCATATGCTGCAAACCGTATTGCGCTTTATCGCTATCTTTATAGCCTAGAATCTCAAGATCGGTACTGGGACGCATGCCACGATCAAGCAGTTGCAGCATAACCTCAGTTGCCATCAGGTTATTAGATACGACAAGAGCGGTGCATTTTTTCTTGAGAATCGTGTTCAAATTGGAGGAAATGCATGAAGCCATGGAATCACCGGTCTGGATCAAGCCTTCCGAGGAAAGATGATTGTCTGACATTGCCGTTTCAAAAGCGCTTAACCGTTCTGCTGTGGTTGATATGCGGGGAAGGCCGGTGATATAACCGATTTTTTGATGACCGACTTTAATTAAATGCGTAACCCCTTGATACATTGCGTTATAGTTGGCAATGGTGATTGTATCACAAGCACAGTGCGGCAGTGTACGATCCACAAATACGCGCGGCATACTGGATGGCAAAACTTGGGTAATTTCACTGTAATCCGCCAGTGTAGATGCGATTATAAAGCCATCTACAATCCCGTTTGCAAGAGCTTGAAGATTATCGATTTCACGACTTTTAGTTTCTTTGGTATTAACGATGATTAGACGGTAACCCTGTGCGGCGAGCAAATTTTCAACTTCTTCGATCAGCGTTGCAAAATATGTGTTCGCGATATCGGGAACAACAAAAGCAATTAAGTTGTAGCGCCTGGTTTTCAGACTGCGGGCAATTGCGTTGGGATGATAGTTTAAAGCCTCTATTGTATCCATTACTCGTTGACGAGTATCCTCTGTTACAAACCGCGTATTATTAATAACATGGCTAACGGTTGCTATCGATACGCCTGCTTGCTTGGCGACATCTCGAATACCATAATTTGCCATCCTGCGCTCCTTATCAATCAATTTTTTACTATCATGTATTTATATGTTAATCGAATTGATTATATCGAATAATCCTATTATAGTCAAGTAAACGTTTATATTTCAGAGTACAGCTCGATATAGAAATAAATCTGAAATCATCGGTAAAAGACAGTGTACGTATAAATTTATAATAACCTATTGACTTTTATAATGCGGCGTATTATGATGGTTTCAAGGAAAACGGTTACGTAAACGGTTTTATTCAATTGAAAATTGGGAGGTTACTACATGAAAAAGGCGATCTTGCATACCCTGGTTTTGGTTCTGACCCTTGCGTTAGCGCTTACACCCTTTGCGGGCAGTGTGGCGGAAACCACCGGCGGCCACGTATTCGGCTATACTTGCATGGATTTGACAAATCCCTTCCATATTGCGATGAGAGACGCAATGCAAGCGGCTATCGAAGCTAATGGCGACACGCTGATCTCGATCGATGGTCAGCAGATGCAGGATAAACAGAACAATGTTATTGAAGATTTAATTACGCAAGGCATTGAAGTGTTATTCCTGAATCCTGTGGATTCGGCATCTGTGCAGCCGGCACTGGAAGAGTGCGCTGCCGCTGGCATCCCCGTAATCAATGTAGATTCCGCGGTATTAGACCAGAGCATGGTAGCCACCTATATCGCTTCTAACAACGTATCGGCTGGCCGTCAATGTGGCGATGAAATCGTGAAGCTGTACCCTGAAGGGGCAAATATCTGTGTAATTGAAAACCCGCTGGCCGAGAGCGTAACGCAGCGTGTGCAGGGGCTTGAAGAGGCTATTGAGGGAACAAACTGCATCATCATCGATCGTAAATCGATTTCCACGATGGCCGCAGTGCTGGGCACCGCCGAAGATCTACTGACGGCCAACAGTGATATTGATGTATTCTGGGGCTTGAACGATGATGTTAGCCTGATTATCCTTGGCGCGGTTGAATCCGCCGGCAGAATGGATCAAATCAAAGTGTTCAGCGTTGATGGCTCGCCTTCTGGTAAGACCAGCGTGGCAAACGGCGGATTGTATGCAACCGCAGCGCAAAGCCCTGTAAAGCTTGGCCTTCAAGCAGTAGAGTGTGCTTACACTCTCTTGGAAGGCGGAGAGATTGAAAGCTCGTATTCGTTGGATACTACGCTCGTTACCCCTGATAATGTTGAAGAAATGAACCCCTCCGACTGGAGCTGATTTTTCATTACAGCTTAGCATGGAGACGGGCCCCTCATCATGGGCGGGCCCGTTTCTATTTCCTATCGATAGCAAGGAGATGATACTATGGAGAATCAATGGTTGCTTGAAATGAAAAACATTCACAAGCGCTTTCCAGGTGTTTACGCTCTGCGGGATGTATCGTTTCAACTGCATCGTGGCGAGGTTCATGCCCTGTTGGGTGAAAACGGTGCTGGGAAATCTACATTAATTAAGGTACTAGGTGGAATCTATGAAAAAGATGAAGGTGAAATTATTATAGAGGGTAAGCCCTTTGCGCATATTACGGTCGAAGGTGCCCGAAATCATGGTATTTCAATCATTCATCAAGAATTGATGCTGGTGCCGCATCTTACGGTCGCCGAAAATATTTTTCTGGGGCGTGAGGCTGGAAAAGGGCCGTTTGTGAACCATGATCAGACGGTAACCGAAGCACAGCGTTCGCTGGCGGATCTTGGCCTGAACCTTTCTCCCACAGCCCTGGTAGCGGATTTAAATCTAGCCCAGCAACAGATGGTGGAGATTGTCAAAGCGGTTTCATTTAACGCAAAGATTATTGTAATGGATGAGCCGACCAGCTCGCTTTCTGATAAAGAAGTAGATATCTTGTTTGAAAACGTTCGCAAGCTCAAGAAGAAGGGAATCGGAATCATCTATATTTCTCACCGTATGAGCGAACTACAGCAGATAGCCGATCGGGTAACTGTGCTTCGGGATGGGGAATATGTGGCCACTTGCGATGTTAAAAATACACCAAATGATAAGTTGGTTTCGTTGATGGTAGGGAGGCAACTGAACAACTATTACACACGTACCTATAATGATTGTTTAGAAACTGTACTGAAAATCGATCGGTTAAACACGGATCGAGTGCATGATATAAGTTTTGATTTAAAGAAGGGCGAAATTCTGGGTTTTGCCGGTCTGATTGGCGCTGGGCGCAGTGAAACAATGCAAGCTATTTTCGGGCTGGATACGGTGCAATCCGGCAGCGTAAAATTGCTTGGCGCAGAACTGGCGGGTAAAAAAGCCAGCGAAATTCTGGAAGCAGGCATTGGCCTTGTATCGGAGGATCGTAAAGCAGAGGGGATTTTCCCCAGCATGACCATTAAGTTCAACATTACCCTAAAGGTATTGAAAGATTTTATTCGCGGTGTGGGTTTAAACCAAGAGAAAGAACAAGAGATTTCCAATCAGTATATGAGCGATTTACGAGTAAAAGCTCCTAGCGGCGATACACTCATTGGTTCACTATCCGGTGGAAACCAACAGAAGGTTATTATCGGCAGTTGGTTAGCCGCCAATCCCAAAGTGCTTATTATGGATGAGCCGACCCGGGGTATTGATGTTGGCTCGAAAAGTGAAATCTATGCCATTATGAATGACTTAGTAAAGAACGGTATGGCTATTATCATGGTATCCTCCGAACTACCGGAAGTGTTAAACATGTCTGATCGTATTGTTGTGATGCGAGAGGGGCGAATTTCCGCTATATTGAATCACGATGAAGCAACGCAAGAAAAGATAATGCAAAAAGCAGTATCTATTTAATAGGATGAAAGGAGCTTGTCTTCTATGGGAAACACGATGATTAAAAGCAAACGCTTGCTTGACGGTACCAAAGGTTATGTAAAACGGAATGCTGGTATCTTAATCGGATTATTGGCTATTTGTATAATAATCTCTGTAAGCTCTGATAAATTTCTTTCGCAATCAAACATTATGAACGTTTTGCGCCAGATTTCGACCAACCTATATCTTGCTGCAGGCATGACGATGGTTCTTATTTGCGGAGGGATCGATCTTTCCGTTGGCTCAATCATAGCGATTACAGGGGTTACAGCTGGGACGTTAATCAACCTTGGCTTTCCGATCCTTCTGGTTATTTTTGCATGTTTGGCATTAGGCGCTCTTTATGGAGCCATTAACGGTGTTATCATTTCCCGAACCACTCTTCCGCCCTTCATCGTAACGTATGCAATGATGCAGATTTTACGTGGAGCTACGTACGTGTATACGGGTGGAACGACTGTTCGTATTGATAACCGGACGTGGATCAACCTAGGAACTGGTTATGCGTTTGGCTTTTTACCACTTCCCGTGGTCTATTTAATTGTAACGTTGATTCTAGTCTACCTGATTCTCAATAGGACAAAGTTGGGCAGGCATATATATGCAGTTGGCGGTAATGAACGAGCGGCTCGTTTTAGTGGTATTAGCGTACGTAGAACCCGTATGTTCGTTTATATTTTTAGCGGTGTTATGGGCGCTCTTGCTGGTATGGTGCTTTGTGCCCGCAGCTATTCAGGCAATCCGCTGGCAGGAAACGGTGCGGAGATGGATGCGATTGCTGCCGTTGTTCTGGGCGGCGCATCAATGGCTGGTGGTTACGGGTATATCGGAGGCACGATGATTGGCGCGTTGATTATAGGACTTCTCAATAACGGCCTAAACCTAATGCGTATCGATTCTTATTGGCAAATCATTCTTAAAGGTATCGTAATCTTGGTGGCTGTTTATGTAGATTTTGTGAAAAACACAAAAAAGAGCAAAGCAGCCTGATGGTTGGAGTAACTCAATGCAAAAACGAGAAACGACCCGGCATATCGTTGTACAAACGACCAATGCTATAGCAATGCGTCAATGGCTTTGCGAGAAATTATTCTTTCAGGCTGCAAGTGAAAATGAGGTGTATAACGGAGACTGTGTTTTTCGGTTTGTAGACGGAGAGTCTTGCAAGCCGGCGGAAATTTCAGAAGATTTTCGGTACGTTGGTCTTGGGCATGTTGCACTGTCGACGGCGGATATTCGGCGGGCTATGGAGTATTGCCAATCGGTTGGCTTGACAATGGTTACCCAGGGCAATGATGCCTTTTTCAATCCCAAAGTGTTTGGGAAGGGAGAGTTTTATTTTCATATTCAAACCCCTTTTGGATTTACGCTTGAAATTGCGCAGCGTGTTGAACAGCCTACTGAAAAACGTAATACACAGCAGATTATGGGGATAGATCATATAGGCGTGCCTTGTTCAAATTTGGAGAGAGAAATAAAAGCGTTGCATGTGGCGGGCTTTATCCCCTTGTTTGAACCGGTGTTAAATGATAATGATACAGATGGTCGCATCCGCTGCTGTATGTTGTCAGATGGCATGGTTACGCTTGAGGTATACCAATTTCTTGACCGTAAATCTGTACCAATGCCGCAATGCAGTCCTATATATGCCATCGGCTCTTATCCTCCGATGAAGACGCCGGGTGGTTTGATATTATGTTCATAAGGTGATTGATATGAAACAGTATGATATTGTCGCTCTTGGAGAGTGCCTGATGGATTTTATCTGCTCTGCTAAGGACGAAAAATTGGAGATGGAAGGAAATGCAGGCGGAGCGCCCGCAAATGTGTTGGCGCTTGCTTCAAAACTGGGCTGGAGAACCGCGTTAATTAGTAAAGTCGGAGCGGACAGTTTCGGCGAATATCTGTACGAACGAGTCGCTACCGCGGGCGTTGATGTTTCATTGATGAGACGGGATGAACTGCATCCGACGACTATGGCTATCGTGAAGCTGGACGAAACCGGTAATCGCTGTTTCAGTTTCTATCGGGATCGTACTGCCGACGTAATGCTGACGAAAGAAGAATTACCTAAATCTGTTTTGCAGGACACCCGAATTTTTCACTTTGGTTCGCTGTCACTGACGGTTGAACCGGTACGGGAAGCTACTTTTGAGGCGATCCGCATCGCACGTGAAGCTGGGGCGCTTATCTCATATGATCCGAACCTAAGGCGGCCGCTTTGGAGAAATCTGGAGGAAGCCAGGGCAATGCTGATAGAAGGTCTTGCAAGCGCCAATCTGGTGAAAATGTCGGAGGAAGAATTAAGATTCATCACAGGAGAAGATAACTGGGAAGCCGGTATTCGGAAGCTAAACGAGATGTATACTTTCAAACTATTGGCGATTACGCTGGGTGAATATGGAAGCATCTTATGTATTAATAACCAGATTTACCGTTCCGCAGCTTTCGCTGTCCCGTGCGTAGATACCACCGGAGCAGGGGATGCCTACTGGGGCGCAGTTCTGAATTGTGTTCTTGAAAATGAGGCGCTGCCTGAAAATTGGAAGCCGGAGCAAATTATAACAACAATGGATTATGCAAACGCTACCGGCAGCCTCTCAACCACAAAAAAGGGCGCTATTCCTGCCATGCCAGACAGGTTGGAGATTATGGATTGTATGCTGACAACAGCACGTTTGGGTATGGATATGCCCGAAGCGAAAGGGAGGTAAAAAAATGGCGTTCATGCAAGTAAATTTTTTCTCGACGACTTTGTGCTTCAACACAGATATCAATGTGTTTATCCCTACGCCTAACTCCGATGAGCTGCTCAATAAGAAGCAATCGGACTACTTGTACGATGGTGCGCTTTTTCAAGTATTATATCTGTTGCACGGTGCTTACGGTGATTATATGGACTGGATGCGCCTGACCAGTATTGAAAAATATGCGCAAGAGCATAAACTGGCTGTTGTGATGCCCTCGGCCTCCAATAGTTTTTATCAGGATATGTACAGGGGTTCTGACTACCTCACCTACCTAACGGAAGAATTACCAAACCAAGTGCAAATGTTATTCCCGGTGAGCCGCCAAAGAGAAAACACTTTCGTAGCTGGGCTTTCCATGGGCGGTTATGGTGCTGTGAAACTGGCTATGGAGAGACCTGATCAATATGCTGCTTGTGCAAGCCTCTCAGGGGCAGTAGATATTGAAGCTGTCTTGGCAAAACTCAACACAGGCGAGATCGAGGGACCATTTATAAGGGACGCGTTGTTTGAACCGGGGCAAACGATTACAGGCTCCCGAGCTGACTTATTTACATTAATCCAACAAAAGCAAGCCGAAAAAGTAAAGCTGCCACGAGTGTTTATGAGCTGCGGCACAGAGGATTTTATTTACGATGCAAATCTCTCCGCCAGAAATCAACTGCATGCGCTTGGGGTAGATCTGACATTTGAGGAACATCTGGGCTCTCATGACTGGGACTACTGGGATGCTCATATTCAACGGGCGCTGGACTGGATGAAACTTGCAGATAAACCAGTACGAGAATAGGGGGCAGGGTTATGGCACATATCGATTGTGGATTTTTTTCACCAACATTGAAAAAGAACGCTCATTTAATCGCCTTCATTCCGACGGTGAGCGCTGACGACTATTTGGAGGATCAGCCGACTCAGAAGTATCACCCCGGTCATCGCTGGCCAACGCTAATCCTGCTACACGGCAGTTACGGTGATTGCATGGATTGGTGCCTGCGAACAGGAGTGGAAAGGTATGCGCAGGAAAAGGGAATTGCAGTGATTATGCCATCAGGCGAAAACGCCAGTTATATCAAGATGGAATACGGCGAGGATTACCTTACATATATTGGAAAAGAACTTCCAGAATTCTTGCGAAAAATTCTACCGTTAAGCTACAAACGAGAAGAAACTTATATATCTGGACTGTCTATGGGTGGGTATGGCGCGTTCCGAGTTGCATTGGAATATCCTGAAACTTTCAGCTGCGCTGCGAGTCTTTCAGGCGCCCTTGATATGCCCATGTTGCAGGAGTCTGGCAATAGTGAGGCGCACATTCAAAAAATGCCGCTCCCTTACCGAAAAGCGACATTCGGTGACGCGCTAAAGATAACCGGAACCGATAACGATCTATCCTTTTTACTAACAAAAAAAGTAGAAGAGCATAAGCAGTTACCTGCGCTGTATATGACGTGTGGAACAGAAGACTTTATTTTGCCAACAAACGACACTTTTTACTGCCGGGCGCGGGAACTGAACGTTCCAGTTGAATACGAGAAATTTCCAGGAGCACATGATTGGAATTTCTGGGACTCACATATACGAGATGTGTTGAACTGGCTTCCAGCGTAGACGATGAAATAAGGACAATTACAAGTGGGTAAATACAATTGTTCAAATGTGAGAGATTATCTATATCAAATCGAACCTATCTGAAGGACTCAGCAGCCTGCTCCGAAGAAGAACTAATCGGAGTTGACTGCTGAGTTTTTAGGGGGACATTATCTCAGTACGGGTTGACAATCCCACCAGAGCAAACATAAACGGGGTTACATTGACAAACATGGGGTCTATCCCCTTAATCTTCTTCAAGATCAGGGTACGTATTTCTTTAAGTAGTCAATTTCTACCGGCGTTCTTTGTTAATTGTGCTCCAGCAATAACACAGACAAGGCGTTGTCATAATAGACACTCTTTGATGGAAAACTTTTCAGGGTACTGATAAACATTTCTCATGGTTGGGAATCGGAAAATCACAATTTCTGTTTGGTATCGAATCCCGTTCATTTTCATATTTAATTATGAAGCGCCCAAAGGGTACTTAGCCGCATAAGCATTGTGCATTCCGAGGGGTTTGGGGAATCCTCCCCAGCAAGCAACAGGCGATTTGCGCAAAGCAAATTCGCCTGTTTTGCATGTGTGTTATAACACAAGCTCCGCCTTGTTTTTCAGCCTCGCACCGAATTTACACCCGATGCAGACGCCCGTGAAAGAGAGGATAAAGGTAATCATACCGATCAGTGAAACGGCTGGGATAATGGAAACACGCAAAAAGGAAAAGGTAACGCCCGCTGCCAGCGCGTCGATGCTGGTTGCCACGGCCATAATCAACAATTCCCGAAGACGAAGGACGGTTCCGCACGCCTCTGCGGAACGGTTGGTTTGCAAGTCGTCGAATATCATTTTTCCGCCGATGAACGCCAGAAGCCCAAAGGCGATCCAGTGATCCACAGCGGTGATGTAGCGCTCAAACTGCTTGCCGAGCAGCCACCCCAGCAGCGGCATCAAAGCCTGAAAGCTTCCAAAAAACAAGGCGATCACTAGCGTGCCCTGCAAATTAAACCTGTTCATGCACGTACCCTTGCCCAGCGATACCGTGAAAGCATCCATCGATAGGCCCAGGGCTATCAAAACAAGCTCCGGCCGTCCCACAGCTTTCACCTCACAAAAAAATCGAGTGCCGTATACGGTACCCGATTATAACGCCATAATAGCTGGCTCAGGTATAGCATAAGCCGTACATGAGTCTTGTTGTTCAGTGCAAGCCAGACCCGGTAACAGGTCAGTATGTTGACTTACACGCGCAATACGCCAACTACTCCCTCATGAATAATGCTATTGTATACAATGCGGCTGGCCCTGTCGAGCCTCGGCCGGGCATCGCTCGCAAACCGGCCGGATATTTCATGCTTGACGTCTGACCGGTTGGGTGGTACGATTGGTTAGACATATCGAACTAGGAGGGAGGGACAGCAAGCGATGAAACCTGATTATAAAAACTGGGTACCCAAAGGGCTGACTGCCGGGCTTTCAGCCGGCTCCGTATTTTTGCTTGCCGCAACGCTCGTTTTCACGCTGACGCCCCTTGCCGGAAACGGTGCGTTGCGGTGGATTTTGTCCGCTGCCTTCGGCATTTCATTTATTATATGTGCGCTTTCCGCCCTGTGGTGTATAGAGGCCTACAGAGCGTTTTCCTACGGCGGCAAGCGGCAGCTTTCCCGGCAGATCATCAAGAGCGTAGCGGATTATGTATCGGTGCCGCAGGGCGGAAGAATTCTGGATGTCGGCTGCGGAAGCGGCGCGCTGACCATCGCCTGCGCGAAAAGGAACCCGGGCTGCGAGGTGGTTGGCCTTAACCGATGGGGCAAGGAATACTTGGCTTACAATCTCCAGCTCTGCGAGAACAACGCAAAAGCCGAAGGCGTAAAAAACGTGCGCTTTGTAGCCGGGAACGCAATCAAGCTCCCGTTCCCCGACGAGAGCTTTGACGCCGTTACCAGCAACTATGTGTACCACAATATCGCCGGACACAATAAACAGGCGTTGCTGATGGAAACCCTGCGCGTACTGAAAAAAGGTGGTACTTTCTCAATACACGACCTGATGAGCCAAAAACGGTACGGGGACATGAACGCCTTTGCTGCGCGGCTGAAACAGCAGGGGTATGAAAGAGTTGAACGGATCGATACGGCAAACGGCAAGCTGATGAGCGCGAAAGAAGCAAAGCGCCTGAAGCTGAGCGGCTCAGCGATACTGTACGGCGTCAAGTAATGATAAGGATAGAGATGGCTATGCTATCGGAACGGCCGCTTGGCTTTTTAACAATGTTCGTCGGTACGTTATTGCCAAATAATCTGCGCAATGCTGTGCTTCCAAAAAATGATAACTTAGTTATCATCATTGTGCCTGAAAGGAGGAAAAACGTGCCGGGCGACTTTGAACGCACACAAAACGCAATTTTAGAAAGTGCGAAATCCAACTTTCTTGCCTGCGGCTATGAACGTGCGAATCTTCGGAAAATCTGTAAGGACGCCGGAATCACCACCGGAGCGCTGTACAGGCATTTTCCGGATAAAAAGCGCTGTTCGCCGCATTAGTCGCGCCGGTCGTCAGGGAACTAAATGATATTTACCAAAATGCGGAGGTGGTTTGCCTTGATCTGATTGGCGAATGTGATATCGAACAGGCCAATAGCGTACCGTATGATATTGCTGAGGCGTTTATAAATTACATCTATGATCACATCGATTGCTTCAAACTGTTGATTATGTGCGCCGAGGGCACGGAATACGCGAATTTCGTGGAAAATATGGTTCGGCTTGAAGTCATGGGCAGAGAGATGATGTTTGCCATCCTTCGGGATCGAAAGATCGTTTTTCGCCAGTTAAACCCGGTAGACAGTCATTTGCTGACGCATGCTTACTTTGCGTCGATCTTCGATGTGGTTACGCATGGCTTCACAAAGGAGGAAGCCCTCCGATACGGACGAACGCTGGTAACGTTCTACAACGCCGGGATGCGAGCGTTGATTGGCATATAATCCAACCAGACCCGAATGGGAACCGGTTTTATTTTTTATCGTAAGGTTAGAGCAATCTAACTTACAATCGAAAGGAGAACACCATGCCCAAGAAAAAAATGCTGTTGAGAAGGTTTACCCCCTACATGGGGAGGAAGAAGGTGCTCCTGCCGCTTTCGCTCCTGTTGTCGGGGGTATCGGCGGTGCTCAATATGCTGCCATATCTGATGATATGGTATATCGTGCGCGGCATTCTCGCCGCCCCACAAGCCGCCAACGTTTCGGAGGTTATTCGTTATGCATGGCTTGCCTTTGGCTGCGCAGCAGGCGGGCTGATCCTGTATTTTCTTTCTCTGACAAGTTCGCATTTAGCGGCTTTCCGTGTAGAGAAAGGCTTGCAGCAGGTAGGTATGAGACGAATCCTTGCCATGCCTCTGGGCTTTTTTGACAGTCAAAGTAGCGGTAAGGTACGCAAGATCGTCAACGAGGGCGCCGCAACCACGCATACGTTTTTAGCGCATCAACTGCCCGACCTGATTGGCAGCGTCATTTCCCCAATCATCCTTCTGGTGCTCATGTTTATCGTTGATTGGCGTATGGGGATTGCTTCGATGATCCCAATCCTGATCGGCTTCATTACCATGAGCTTCATGATGAGCGATGCGGGCCGAAATTTTCAAAATCAGTATTACAATTCACTGGAGGAGATGAGTTCCGAGGCTGTGGAGTATATCCGCGGCATCCCGGTGGTTAAAACCTTCGGGCAGAGCATCTTTTCCTTCAAGCGATTCTATAACAGCATTATTCATTATAAGGATATGGTGCACGCCTACACGCTGCTGTGGCGAAAGCCCATGTCGTTTTATACGGTGGTGATGCAGTCCACGGCGTTTTTCTTGATTCCGATGGCGCTGATTTTGATCGGCCGGGGAGAGAACCTTTCGCTCGTTCTTGCGGATTTTGTTTTTTATCTGCTCATCTCGCCCGCTTTTACGCTTTTGTTGATGAAAACAATGCGTTTCAAGCAAAACATGCTGGTGGCCGAACAGGCAATCGATCGGTTGGACAATCTGTTTGACTATCCTGAAATGCCCTTTGGCATTAAAAGCGCCGCATTGAAAGATCACAGCGTTGAATTTCAAAATGTCGCATTTTCTTACGCGGGCGCTGATGAGCGCGCGGTGGACGGCATCAGCTTCAAGCTTAATGAAGGGGAAACCTTAGCGCTGGTAGGCGCATCCGGCGGCGGTAAGACAACGGTAGCGCGGCTTGCTGCGCGTTTCTGGGACGTGGACGAAGGCGCGGTGCTGGTAGGCGGCGTAAACGTTCGCCATATACCGCAAAGGCAGCTGATGGATAACATCTCCTTCGTATTCCAGAGCACGAAGCTGTTTAAGGGAACGCTTCGGGAAAACCTTGTCTTTGGCAAGGAAAATGTGTCGGACGCGGACATCCGGCGTGCCCTTGCGCTGTCCCAGTCGGAGGAGATTGTTGCGGGACTGCCCATGGGGCTGGATACCGTAATCGGCTCCAAGGGTACCTACCTGTCCGGCGGCGAGCAGCAACGCATCGCCCTTGCGCGCGCGCTAATCAAAAACGCGCCGATCGTGCTGTTGGATGAAGCCACAGCATTTGCCGACCCCGAAAACGAGCATCTGATCCACAAAGCGCTCAAGGAGCTGAGCCGTGGAAAAACAACGCTGATGATCGCACACCGGCTGACCACGGTTGTGGATGCTGATAAAATCCTGGTGATCGACGATGGAAAAATCGCGGAGGAAGGTACGCATAAGGAATTGCTTGCCAAAGGCGGCCTTTACCACGCAATGTGGAACGAGTACCAAAAATCGATCGCGTGGAAGATCGCTGCGGGCGTGAATTGAGGAGGATAAAATGATTCGTTTTTTTCAAAAAAGATACGCCATGAGTGACAAAGGAGCCAAAGACCTCCTGAGCGGTTCGCTATGGACGGTGCTCATGGACCTAAGCTTTATGGCGCCGGTGATGCTCAGCTTCTACTTTCTCAGTGAGTACATCGGCTCCGTAGGCAGTCAAACTCCGCTACAGGGAAAGAGCATTCTGTTTTACGCACTTGTTTCCATAGCGATATTCGCAGTGATCTACCTAATTGCTTATATACAGTATGAGGCCTGCTATAACCGCATCTACGAGGAAAGCGCCCGCAGGCGGATAAGCCTGGCAGAAACGCTGCGCAAGTTGCCGTTGGCGTTCTTCGGCCGCAAGAATCTGGCCGATTTAAGCTCCACCGTAATGGAGGATGCCTCACAGATTGAGCAATTATTTTCCCACACCGTTCCACAGTTATACGCGGCCGGCACTACCGTGTTGATTATGGGCATTATGTTGTTTGTGTACAACTGGCAGCTATCGCTGGCGGTCTTTTGGGTGGTGCCTGTGGCTGCGCTTGTGTTTTGGGTTTCCAGAAGCACACAAAAACGGATGAACCAGGAGCTGTACCAGCTCAAGCGTGACGTATCGGATTATGTACAGGAAGACCTGGACTCGATCTATGAAATCAAATCCTATAGCCGTGAGGCTGCGCGTACTCGTACGCTGGATGAGAAACTGGCCAACCATGAAAAAATCCAGACGAAGGCTGAACTGTTGACGGGGGTGTTCGTAAACCTTTCGCAGGCGATCCTTAAGCTGGGCCTCCCCAGTGTTATGATCGCCGGTATTGGGATGCTTGTGGCGGGTTCGATTGACATTTTCACCTATATTGCGTTTCTGGTTGTTGCGGCCCGCATCTACGATCCAATCACCGAGGCGCTTGCCAACTTCGCCGCGTTACTGTACCTGAATGTGCGCATCAGCCGTATGCGGGAAATGGACAATATGCCACGGCAGGAAGGATGCACGGAATTTATGCCGTCAGGCTATGATATCCGCTTTGAGAACGTTGATTTCTCTTACCTGGAAGGTGTGCAAACGCTGAAAAACGTTAGCTTCACCGCAAAACAGGGAGAGGTTACGGCGCTAGTCGGCCCTTCCGGCGGCGGAAAAAGTACGGTAGCGAAGCTGGCCGCGCGCTTTTGGGATATTGACAGCGGTAAAATTGAGCTTGGCGGAAGGGATATTTCTGAAATCGATCCTGAAACACTGTTGGGAAGTTACGCCATCGTATTTCAGGATGTGGCGCTGTTTAACGCCAGCGTGATGGAAAACATTCGACTTGGTAAAAAGGACGCCACGGACGACGAGGTGCTTGCCGCGGCCAGGCTGGCGCAATGCGACGACTTTGTGCAAAAGCTTCCGCAGGGGTATGATACGCGGATTGGCGAAAATGGCGAGAGGCTTTCCGGCGGCGAGCGCCAGCGCATCTCTATCGCGCGGGCCATGCTAAAGGATGCTCCGATTATTCTGTTGGACGAAGCTACCGCTTCACTGGACGCTGAAAATGAGAGTAAAATCCAAAACGCTTTGAGCGCGTTGATTAAGGACAAGACGGTGTTGATTATCGCACACAGGATGCGCACGGTAGCGGGCGCAGATCAAATTGTGGTCCTTCAGGATGGCGCCATTCGGGAAAAAGGAGCGCCTAAAGAGCTGAAAGGGAAACAGGGTATGTTTGCCGCGATGCTGAAAGCGCAATATCAAAGCTGAAACCCGAAGCATCGGTAAGCCGCAAAGCGCCTGGCGGTTGGAAGCGGTAAGGAGGTTATAATGTTCGCCATGAGAAACAATCTGCGGGATAAGCTGTACCCGGGGAACAACGTTACCATCGCCAGGCGGACGGAGGTTTGTACCGTTTATCAAATGCGGGACGAAACCGGCGAGGGAACCATGACCCGTTATGAATTGTTTCCGGGTGTTGACGTTATATTCAACGATTTTCATATGCAGGCTTGTTTTTCCAATTTACAGCCCAAGGTGGATATGATCGGCATTGATTATTGCCGCCAGGGCCGCATTGAGGGGGAGTATCAAAACGCGTGCCTGTACATTCAGGGGGGAGACTTGCGAATCAACGCTAAGGAGCACCATACGGTCGGCTTCGGGGTTCTGCTGCGCCATTATCACGGCGCTACGGTAGCGCTCTTTGTAGAAGAGGCGCAAGCCTCCCTGACCGGGATATTCAACGGCTTCCCCGTTGATCTCCGGGCCCTGCGTGAAAAATTCTGCGCGGACAATATCCCCTTCATTCTACGCAACGAAGAGCATATTGCCCAGGTTTTTAACGGCATCTATTCCGCACCGGAGGACGATGTGATCCATTATCTGCGCCTGAAGGTGCTGGAGCTTTTACTCCTCCTGAAGGATATGGATGCCCGCGGGGCCGCCGGAAAGTCTGCCTACTTTCCCAAAAAGCAGGTTGGCACCATCAAGGAAATTATGCAATACCTTACCGATCATATGGATAAACGCATATCGCAGAAGGCGCTGTCGCAAAAATTCTCCATTCCGCTAACCTCCATGAAGCTCTGCTTCAAGGGGGTCTACGGAATGTCCATCCATGCGTTTATCCGCAGCTACCGTATGCAGGCCGCCGCCCGTATGCTGCGGGAAAGCGGGGAAACGGTGGGCGCCATTGCGGGGCGGGTGGGGTACGATAACGCAAGCAAATTCGCGTCGGTGTTCAAAGCGGAAACCGGCTTCTCCCCCTGCGACTACCGGAAAAGCGCTGTCTGATCGGAGCACGCTTTGTCCATTCGGAGCGGACGAACCGTTCCGCTTCCATTATACTGGCAGAGGCTTTTGGATGATTCTGCTGCCTGCCTTGGGTAGGTGGCAAAAATTCTGGCTCATAGTTAGGGAGCTCTAACTTATCGCACAGGCAATCGGGCATTCTCAACAGAACAAGGAGGGTTGATTCAGGATGAACAATGAACTCAACGCTAAGGATCTGATTAACGTCGGTATTTTCACCGCTATCTACTTCGTGGTATTTTTCGCCTGCGGCATGCTGGGCTATATCCCCATCTTCATGGTCGCACTCCCCCTGCTGATCGCAATCGTCGGCGGCATTCCCTTTATGCTTTACCTGACGAAGGTCAACAAATTCGGCATGGTCACCATCAGCGGCGTGATCGTCGCCCTTCTGATGTTCGCGACAGGGCACGGCTGGCCGATGCTGGTGATCGGCAGTTTGGCGGGCCTGTTGGCTGATCTTGTTTTTAAATCCGGCCAGTATAAAAGCTGGAAAAAGACTGTTGCCGGTTACTGCGTATTCTCGCTGTGGTCCTTTGGGGCGATGCTTCCCATGTGGATTATGCGGGACAGCTATTATGAGCAGATGCGCGCCGGCTACGGTAATGAATATACAGATAAGCTCATGTCGCTGATGTCCGGATGGATGCTGCTGGTTCTGGTGGCAACAACAATCATCGGTGCGGTTATTGGCGCGTATCTCGGACGCGCGACGTTGAAAAAGCACTTCCAAAGAGCCGGGATCGTTTAATGGAAGTCAAGCTCTTTCAAAGCGGTGCAACCCATACTCGGTTGAAGCTGGATCCACGTACGAAGCTGTTCATGATGCTGGTGATCAGCACGGTGATGATCAGCGGCAGCATTGAGGGCAGCGCTGTCTGTCCGCGGCTTGTGCTGGCGTGTGTGCCTTTTATCCTTCTGCTTACAGGCAGACGGATAAAAGCCGCCGTTTTTTATGCCGCAGCTTTTGCGCTGGCCGGATATGCGGAAGTGTTTCTTGTTTACAGTACAACGGGAATCCTGAACACCGTCGCCGTGATGTTCTCAGGAGTGGTTACGCGCTTTATTCCCTGTGTGGTGATGGGTTATTACCTGTTGGCAACCACGCGCGTCAGCGAGTTTATGGCGGCGATGGAGCGCATGCATGTGTCGCAGAAAATCATCATTCCCTTGTCCGTTATGTTCCGGTTTTTTCCCACGGTTGTGGAGGAAGCCCGTAGCATTAACAACGCCATGCGTATGCGGGGTGTTGGCGTGGGAACTGCGGGCGGTAGCCCGAGGGCGCTGCTGGAATACCGCATGGTGCCGCTGCTGATGTCCGCGGTGAAAATCGGCGACGAACTTTCCGCCTCGGCATTGACCCGCGGCCTCGGCGGGCCGGACAAGCGAACCAACGTATGCCGTATCGGCTTTGGGCCATGGGACGCGGTGTTTGCTGTTATCGTACTGGGCGCTGTGGCAGCTTGCCTGTTCTTGTAGGAGATTATCGCAATGATTCAACTCAATAACGTGTCCTTTTCCTACGCCAGCGGCGAGGAACGGAGCGGCCTTCACGATATCAACCTTACCATAGAAGACGGCGAAACGATCCTGCTGTGCGGGGAATCCGGCTGTGGAAAAACAACGCTGACACGGCTCATCAACGGATTGATCCCCCATTATTATGAAGGAAACCTGACTGGCGAGGTGTTGATTAACGGCAAGGATATCGGCAAGCTTCCGCTGCATGAAACCGCCAAACGGGTCGGCTCCGTTTTCCAAAACCCGCGCTCGCAGTTCTTTAATGTGGATACCACCAGCGAGATTGCGTTTGGCTGTGAAAACCGGGGGCTGCCCGAGGATGAAATTAGCGACCGAATTGCGGAAACCGTAGCCGATTTTCAAATCGAAGCGCTTGTGGACAGAAGCATTTTCCAATTGTCGGGCGGGGAAAAGCAGAAGATCGCCTGCGCCTCCGTTTCCGCCTGCCACCCCGATGTTTTCGTGCTTGATGAACCGTCCTCCAACCTTGATGCGGCTGCCGTAGAGGATCTGCGCAAGCTCATTTCCCTATGGAAACGAAAGGGCAAAACCGTGATTGCCGCGGAACACCGGCTGTACTACCTTCGGGAGCTGGCGGACCACGTTGTGTATATGAAGAACGGCAGAATCGAGCGCATTTATACCGCCGAAGAGTTGAAAGCGCTGCCCTGCAACGCGCTGGCCGGCATGGGGTTGCGACCGCTATATCTGGAAGCTCTGTATCGGGATGGATGTACGTTTGCAGGCGCGCAGCGCCAGCTGTTGCTTTCGGATTTCCAATTTGCCTATAAGCGGCAGCCCCCGGTGATGTGGATCGATGCGCTGCGCATTCCCCGGGGCGGCGTTATTGCCGTAATCGGCCCCAACGGCGCCGGAAAAACCACCTTTGCCCGCTGCCTGTGCGGCCTTGCAAAGCATTGCCGGGGAACGCTTACGGATGAGGGCAGGGTGTATAACCGCAAAGCACGCCTGAAATGCTGCTACATGGTCATGCAGGACGTCAACCACCAGCTGTTCACCGAAAGCGTGCTGGATGAAGTGCTGCTTGGCATGCCGGAGAAGGAAGAGGGGAAAGCCGGGGAAATCCTTTCCGAGCTGGATCTTTTACCGATGAAGGAGCGGCATCCCATGTCGCTGTCCGGCGGGCAGAAACAACGCGTCGCCATTGCGAGCGCGGTCGCCTCGGAAAAGGAAATTATCATCTTTGACGAGCCGACAAGCGGCCTGGACCTGCGGCATATGCACGAGGTATCCACTAATATCAGGAAGCTTCAGACAACGGGAAAAACGCAGTTCGTAATTTCTCACGATCTGGAGTTTATTCTGCGAAGCTGCACCTATGTTCTGCATCTTGATCAAGGGCGTGTATGCGGGGAGTACCCTCTTGATGAAGCCGGGGTAGACAGGCTAAAAGCCTTCTTTTTGGGCAGTCATACATAAAACGCTCTGCGGAAATCAGCATTTCGTTGTCCAAACGGGGCCTTCTTCGTTCGTGTGGAGTGAATGCCCGGATTTCGTCACTTTATCAAGTATAGAGTTAGTTTAATCTAACCGTTATCAGGCAAAGAGGTGAAACCCGTTATGAGAAAGGAAAACTGGCTGAAAACGATTTTTTCGTTTTCGAGGCCGTACAAAGCACGCATAACCCCGTCGGTATTCTGTGCCTGCCTGGGCGACGCCGGAGGCATCGTTCCCTATATCGGCGTGTGTGGGATTATCGTGATGTTCTTTACGGGGAGCCAAACGGCACAAGGCGTATGGCTATGGTCGGCGATATGCCTTGCGGAATATGCGGCTAAGCTGCTCTTCTGCGCGGCTTCCACGGCGCTTGCGCATATTTCCGCCTATACCGTGCTGGAAATTGTAGGATAACAGGCGGCCTTACGAATCGGAACACATACCGTTGCGCCGAGCAGGACGCCGGGGACACATCCGAATCGGAGGGATTTCATGAATCACCTTACACCGTCCAAAGAGCATTACATCAAGGCGATTCACGCGCTGTCCGCCAAGGAGGGCAGCACGCGGATATCCGATATCGCAAATGCGTTATCCGTTAGTAAAGCCAGTGTCTGCGCGGCGGTGGACGCATTGCAGGCGCTCCGGCTGATTGAACGGGATTCGGAGCACCGTGTTTTACTGACAAAGGAGGGCAGGCAAAAGGCGGTTCTGCTTACCAATCGGTTTGCGCTGATCCGGCGGTTTTTGGTCAGGGCGCTTCATATTCGCCCCAAAACAGCGAAGTCGGACGCCTGCGCGCTGGAGCATGTTGTGAGCGATGAAACGCTTCTCAGTATGAACGATTTTCTGGAACACAATCAAAATATGAACCGAGACGGAGGAGACTGAATGAGTACAACGGGAACAGCTAACAAGGAAATGCAGAAGCAATACATTGCTACGGGAAATCTTTGGAAGATCATGGCCAGTATATCATGGCCCGCGATTATCGCGATGGTGCTGTATGGATTCAATACAGTTTTGGATGTTGTGTTTGTGGGCAGGTTTGTGGGCGAAACCGCTTTGGCTGGCGTTTCTGTGGCATATCCGCTTTCACAGATCAGCGTTGCCTTTGGGTCGCTGGTTGGCGTGGGCGCGGGCTCAGTGTTAAGCATTGCGCTGGGCAGCGGTGACAAGCACACCCAGGAGCGATTGATGGGGAACGTGAACCTGCTTACGCTTATTATTACCGCTCTCTATATGGTCCTTACGCTGCTTTTTTCCAAACAATTACTCACCGTTATGGGTGGCACGGGAGAAACGCTGCGTTTAGGGAATGATTACTTCCGGGTCACTATATTCGGTGCGCCCTTCTGGATCTATGGCCTTGCCGGGAATATGATCGTGCGAGCGGAAGGCAAAATGAAATCCGCCGCCGTTATGATGGGCATCGGTATGGTTGTAAACGCGATTGCCAACTACATTTTAATGGGTGTGTTCCATTTTGGTGTCAAGGGTGCGGCCTGGGGCACCAACATCGGCATGATGGTTTATACGGTCATCGGCTGGCTGTACTTTAGCAAAGGCTTTGCTACATTTAAAACCAAACTGCTCTCCCTGCGCTGGGATAAGACGATTGGTACATCAATTCTCCGGCTGGGAATGTCGTCGCTGATCATGAGTGTGATGTCACTGATTCAAGCGGTTTTCGTATTCAACGCGCTTTCCAACTACGGCACAACGGCCGATATCGCGTTTTACGGCGTAATATATCGGATTTTTACCTTCTTCCTTACGCCCGTGTTCGGCTTGATGCGCGCGCTACAGCCGGTGATCGGGATCAACTACGGAGCCAAACAGTACGACCGGGTCATCCGCTCGTATAAAATCTTTGCTTTTGCTGCGATGCTGCTAACCCTGCCCTGCTGGATTCTATCCATGGCCATGCCGGACGCTATCCTCGGCCTGATGCTTAAGGACCAGCTGTTCACGGCCATGCAGCTTACACAGTTCCGCGTATATATGGCGATTCTTCCAGTCCTGTCGATCATATTTATGGCGATGACCTTATTCCCCTCTGTAGACAAGGGAAAACCGGCGGCGGTTATCG
This sequence comes from Candidatus Limiplasma sp., assembly GCA_963675655.1. GTDB lineage: Bacteria > Bacillota > Clostridia > Christensenellales > Aristaeellaceae > CAXXOK01. The sequence continues at coordinate 933,600 of OY776489.1, read as the reverse complement.
GCATTACGAGGCAGTTGATCTTCTATGTCCCCGTTATGCTGTTTTTACCGCGCCTCATCGGCGTGGCTGGTATCTATTACGGTTCGTTTGCTATCGATATTATCATCGTTATATGGACGTTGTTTCTAGTAAAGAAGGAGTTTAACAACCTGCGGCAAAAAGCAGGTCAATTACTGTTAAGTACTTGACCTGCTATTGAACCAGAAACCGCGCAAACTAAATACTGCTCGTCACTTTATAACAGTTATTTGGCGCCGTTTATCTGGTGATTTTCAAAACAGAATGAGACCCGAGGTTTTCCACGGTTGGGCGGAGTATTTCGTCGTGTATACTCCGCTTCATTTGAACAATGATGTGTTCTCCAAACACATCCGCTTCTGTCCGAACTCCTTCAATAGCCTCCAACGCAGTTCTGGCCCGTTTGCTAAAATCACGGCTCGTTGTGCCGTTAATCGTTAATGTTGCCTGATATGGGTACGGCTTTTCACCTAAACGGCTTGTGGTTTTTTATGCTGCGGAAAACCGCATACGAGTTTCATCAAATAGCTTTTCAAGATATAAAGCATGCCTACTATTGCGGCAAGAACACCTATCGCATAGTATTGTCCCACGTCGTTCACCGCCCAATCATCAGCGAGATGCGATACCGGTACAGAAGCAGTCGGCTCCTTTCACTGTTGGCGTACACCAACAACGAATCTCACGCCATGGTTAGAGAAATCTAACCATGCTATCATAGCATGCTAAAACCGGCTCATCAAGATACCGCCGGCAACTTGAGCGTAAATGGAAACAACGCCGTTCATACAATGCCGCGACGTTGGTTTGCACATATTCTGTTTATACGTTTGTTGTCAAGGTTTCACATGTTTCCGAATTGCCTCGAAGGTTTGAGCGCTCAGGTCATGCTCAATCTTGCAAGCGTCTGTGCGGGCTGTTTCCGCATCCACACCCAAGTTGATTAAAACGCTTGTTAAAAGCTTATGACGCTCATACATTCGCACGGCAATTTCCATGCCGGCATCGGTCAGGGTGATTAAGCTATTCTCGTCCATAGTGATATATCCGTTTTCTTTCAGCCGCTTTGTTGCGTAGGAAACGCTGGGTTTTTTCACACCCAATTCCTCCGCTATATCGATCGATCGAATATACCCGTGCTTTTCGCTAAGAATCAACATCATCTCAAGGTAATCCTCGGCAGATTTCCGGATATCCATTTCCTATAGCCCTCCTTCCGCATGGTTTTCCATCACGGTACCATGATACGGCATCAAAAGCAAGCCGGTTGCATGCCATATAAGCGATGAAGGTAATTATTTAAATCTTTCGGGATTTGCTTGCCCAGATATTAGGAATATACTGCCTTCTTCGACATCAATGTAGAATGTTTCTTCCTTGTTGAAGCTGACGCGTTCATAAAGTTTTTAACGGGCAGTCTTTGTTCAGATTGTCATCTGCGGCAAGGAGCCATACAATGGCATCAATCGTCAAAAGAGGAAAAGTCTATGCCCTGGGCTACTACGAGGGCGAGGGCACGAACAGACATCAGGTATGGGAATCCGGACTGAGCTATACCGCGGCAAAAGCCCGTAAGGCACAGCTTGAGTACGAGATTTCCGAAAACACCCATATTGACCGTAACAATCTCACCGTCAGTGAGTTCTTGTATGAGTTTGTTGACAAATACGGTGAAAAGAGATGGGTGGCTTCCACCTACGACGGCAATGTGGGCTTGCTGGAAAACTACGTTTATCCCTATATGGGCGACAAGCCGCTGCGGAACATCCGCACCAAGACAGTGGATGATTACTATCACTTTCTGCTGCATCCGGCGGAACCCGCCGCCAGCATGAACCGCATGGAACGCTCGAAAATCAGTCCGTTGATCATCCATGACATTCACAAGGTGCTGCGCTGCGCTTTCAATCAGGCGGTCAAATGGGAGTACATCGCCAAAAACCCGTTTCTCAATGCAACGCTCCCAGAGCACAAGGAGAAAAAGCGCGACGCACTCACGCCGGAGCAGTTCCACAAGGTGCTGGAATTCACCGACCGCCCGGATATCTACGATTATTACCTGATGCACTGCGCCATGCAGCTATCCTTCGCCTGCTGTATGCGCGGCGGCGAAGTGGGCGGCACACAGTGGGAACGCTTCGATGTGGATAACCAGATGCTGTACATAGACCGTGTGATTGACCGTGTAGACAAGACCCTGCTGGAAAAGCTGCCGAAGATGGATGTGAAGTTCCGTTTCCCGAACCTGTTCCCCTGTACACGGACGGTCATCATCCTCAAACAGCCCAAGACCGAGGGCAGCATACGCAACGTCTATCTGCCCGATACCGTTACACAGAAGCTGCAAACCCTGCGCCGGATGCAGGAAAGGCTGAAGGAGGAACTTGGCACTGACGAGTATATGGATTATGGTTTGATGATCTGTCAGGCCAACGGACGACCCATCATGACAGAGCATCTGAACCAACGCTTCAAAGACGTTCTTACCGCCATGAACGACCCGGATGTTCCCGCGGAGGGCATCGTATTCCACAGTATCCGTCATACAAGCGCAGGCCTTAAGCTGAAGCTCTCCAAAGGCGACGTGAAGGCGGTACAGGGTGACGGCGGCTGGAATACACCCGATATGGTCACGAAGCGATACGCGCATATTCTGGACGAGGATCGCAAGAACCTTGCCTCGGAAATGGAAGCGAGCTTCTAGCGGGAGGGTTGCATGCGCGCAAATCCGACGCCTGTCCGTAATCCCGCTCCTGTGCAAGCAGCACCGCCCATCGCCGATGTTAGCGCCCTGGCGGCACCTCTGGCCAAGGACACATCCTTGCTCGCCAAAGTTCTCCAGTCCGTCCAGTTTGTAAATCATCCTTGCGTTTATTAGCAGATTCGGGGGGGGGAGAAAAAAGCATCGTATTAGCAAATGTTCCCAAAGACGACCGAAATGGCCCCGAACCCGCACGATTTATGAACAGATTTTCTGCTAATCAATAAAATACGAGAATGCCCGCCTTGATGAGCAAACTGTTCATACGCGAAAATGAGGCCGTTTTATGAGCTGAGAAAAGCAGATTTGAAGAGAAAATTAAAACCACCGGCTAGGCCGGTGGATGCTTATTCGGAGGTTACATAGAAGTTTCAGCGCTACCTTATTCTCATTTTACGCAACGCTATTTTTTCTCTACTGGTATCCAAATTTCACAAAAACAGTCAGGAGAGTTGTTCTCCGAATACAATTCAAAATCAGTATCGTCCAACATGTTATATTCCGAGCATGGTAAAAACTCTTTGAAAATCCGATCCCATGTCTCTCCAATGCACGTACCGTCTGATCCGATGCACTTAAATACTGCCCAAAGGGTAGGGGTCACATCCCAAACACGAAACCCTTCCGGAATGCTTCCACCATCATACGGCATACCAATGCCATAGTTAAAATGAGTTTCTTCCTTGGAAATCGGAGCACAAACACCATAGGTATCATGTGTTTTAGAATGCTTTTTAAGAATATCAAATGTACCATCTGCACCACATTGTTTCCAAAAGTCTGGTATCTCCGTATTTCCCTTCTCTGAAACAGACGTATTCCGAAACGCCTGTACCTTTGCAAGCAACTGAAACTTTTCCATTCCTACGATTGTATAATCCATAACCGTACCGCCCTCCAACTTTATTTTTATTACAAGGCGATTGAAGGAATGCAACTTGGTTCCTGAACGTTTAGCCTTGTTGGGTGTTACTCCATGAAACCTAGTAAATGCCTTTGTGAAACTTTCAGGAGTTTCGTAGCCATACTTAAATGCAATATCTATTACCTTCTTGTCAGACATAATCAATTCCTGACCTGCCATTGAAAGTCTTCGACTTCGAATATACTCATTTGCCGTTATTCCAGTAATCATACTGAATAGTCTGTGAAAATGATAGTTGGATATATTTAGCTGCTTTGCTACACCTTCATAGCTGATTTTATCCAACAAGTGGCTCTCCATATATTCGATTGCCTTTTGTATACTTTGAATACAATCCATTTTTCTCACCTCGCAATTATAGTATAATGCTTCCTTTGGTTATCGTCCTATCCGTCCTTGCTCACTTTTGTCTGAACAAAATAGTAATGATTCCATCGACAAACTCAATGCCCGCATTTATGAGCAAACTGTTCATACGCGAAAATGTGGCCGTTTTATGAGCGGATTTGAAGAGAAGGTGAGAAAAGACGAAAAACCGGAAACCGCCTAATTATAACGGTATCCGGCCTTGAAAGTGGCGTTCCCGTCGGGATTCGAACCCGAGGCCTTCCGCTTAGGAGGCGGACGCTCTATCCAGCTGAGCTACGGAAACAGATGCCTTGGTGTACCTGGTATCGCTTGAAAAGCAAACACAGTCGGTTTGGGGGTAAGTTGCGAGGCTACCCGGCTGGGCGGCAAGCGCATGGGGAACGCAAACCATTGTACGGCAATGGTTTGCTTATGTCAAGGCGAAGGTGCTTGCGGCGAGGTTACACTGCTTTTTGCCGGTTTCCGGTTCTGCTGGTTGTACGCCTGAAAAAGACGGCTGTTACACGCTTACAGGCATGGCTTGCACTGTGGCTTTGCATACGGTATCTGTTACTGGATGAAAGCGGTTTGGAAAAGCGTTTTGGCGATCGAACCGCGGCGTGAAAAATACCTTCTCGCCAGCTTGCTGTCTGGCGATATACGATTTTCACACGGGCGGATTTCGTAATAGGGAAACGCGATGGAGAAAAACTTTTCTCCTTGTTCCAGTTGCTTACAGCGATCAAACCGGTGTGCGCCCATGCACACCGCGCGCAAAAAATGATGCGTTGATTTAATCGTGCGTGTGCCTTGTATCAGGCGGCGTAGCAAACAGGGGTGCTTTACAATGATGCTATACTCTAAAACACGGCCTGCATATTTGGTTTTTATGCCTGTGCCTGTGAGGGCGCATGCTTGAAAATCTGTATAGATACGGGTTTTACTGCTGTTTACGCACGGGCCGGATATATTTGAAAAACCGTTCCGGGTCGTGGTACAGGTAAATCATGCGGCCGGGCGTGGTATCAAAACAATACCCTGTGCCTGCATAATCAAATGTGGACATGGCTGTTTCTATTTTTTCTTCCACACTGCGGTTTTCCTGCTCGTAAGCGAACGGCCCGTGCTCAAATACAATATACTCGGCTTCGGGAATGTCGGCCATCAGCATTTGCGGCGGTACGGCGCCTTGGTAATCCATGGGGAGCCGCACGCCGTAGCACTCGGTACGCGGGAACCCCCAAGCGCACAGCCTGCCCGCCGGATCGATAATGTAGGCCATGATCTGCCCGCTGCCGCTGTTGACCTCGGTTCCGCCGCCGTCGTCCAATTTGCCTTTCATACTGTCCAGCAAGCCGCAAATGGTTTCGCAGTCCTGCCCCGGAATATGGCTTTGCTTTTGCCAGAAATCCCAGTAGCCGTTGCTTTCGTAGTTTTTTATGTGTAAAAACTTGTGCGCGGGAATGGTGACAAAGTAGATTTTTACATCCTCTGTGGATTTCGTCATGCCGATCTCTCCCAGTCCGAAGAAGTAGCGGTCGAAGAGGGTTATTTTTGTGCGTAGCACCACAGGCTCGGGCTTTTTCCGGTACGCGCTGGGCGTTATGCCGTACGCCCCTTTAAAGGCGCGGGTAAACGCCTCGTGGGAGGAAAAGCCATAGTCAAAGGCAATATCCAAAAGGCTTCTTTCGCTGTCCCGTACCTCTTTGAGCGCAAAGGCTAACCGGCGACAGCGCAAATAATCTCTTAGCGGCATGCCGGAAATTTCTTTGAACTTCCGGGTGGTGTGATACTCGGAATACCCCAGCTTGCGCGCCAGAAACCGTAGCGTTAACGCTTCGTCGTGATAATGCTGGATGCTCTTGTCAATCTCATCAACGATGATCTGGATTTGCCTGTGCCACTCGTACATTCGTCTGCCCACCTCGTTTCGACGGCTCTGCTTATAGTGTAGGGAAACGGAGAGAATCCCGCTTGATTTTACTTGCTGTTTTACTCATCATTTTTCTTATACCGGTACAAGGGTGTTTGATTTCGGCAACCTCCCTGCAACATGCTTATCATTATACCACGCGCCAAACCTTGAACCGAAAGAAGAGGGAAGCGGTTGCCGGTTAAACTGCGTAATTTTTGTTGTAAAAAAGGGAAAGGCTTCGCTCATTGGCGTGAAGCCTTTCCTTGCGTTCTTTGGATTTGTAAAACGGCTTTGTTCTGCACTGCCACAGAGCGGCGGCGCTTTGCGGCCTGTCTGCCCTATGGGAAGCAGAACGATGCCCAGCCAACATTACGCTTTGTTGATTTTGGCCTGATCGTTCAGGTAAATTTGGTACATGGTTTCCAGCGCGATTTTGTTGAGCTGCGTAATCCGGTCGCCGCCGTACTCGATTTTGTTTACATCCAGCTGTCCGCCGTGGTCAAAATCCCGCGTCAAGCTGGCTACGCACATGCAAATCGCGCCGCCGCGCAGACCGAAAAGGCGGCTAAGCACCATGACGGCAGCACTTTCCATTTCGCCTGCGATCACATTCATCTGCTTTAAATCGGATAGGAAATAATCCCAATTGTGGGGGTGGTATCCGCTAAAGCTGCAATTGGGGTCCGGCCGGTTTGTATACAGGCCGTCAATACAGCGGGACGTGCCTACGTGGTAGGGCAGCGTCAGCTTCTCGGCGGTTTGGATGGCGGCGGTAACAATGTCGTGGTGCGAAACTGCCGGATACTCCGGGGGGACATAGCACTTTGTCGTGCCCTCAAAGCGGCAGGCGCTGTCGAAAATGGCAAGGTCGCCGGGGTTTACATAGCTGGCGATACCGGCGCAGGTGCCCATGCGCATCAGCGTTTTCGCCCCGCATTGTGCCAGCTCTTCCACGGCGATGGCGGTGGAGGGGCAGCCCATGCCTGTGCTGGTGCAGGTGATCGGCATGCCTTTATAAACGCCCGAGTAGGTGACATGTTCGCGGTTATCCGCCACAAAATGGGCTTCGTCCCAAAGCGCGGCTACCAACGGCACACGGTGCGGATCGCCCGGCAGCAGCACATACGGCGCTACGTCGGCCGATGTGGTATGGATGTGATATTGTTTGGTTTCTTCCATATACAATCAACCCCTTTAACAATATTGGTTTTCCTGCTGTGTTGCTACGAATATAGCATTCCGCCCTGCCGTTTTCAATCGTTATGGGCAAAGTGCTGTAAATCACGGACGGAATCTTTAGATACATCATGTTTTCTCCGGTGGATTAATGCTATGATTATTACATCAAATGCGGGATTTGACAGGAGCATACCGCAACGAACCAGCCAATAGAATAAGGAGGATTGTCCAAATGAAAAATGGGATCAAATTGCTTTCCGTGCTGCTTTCCCTGTTGCTGGCCGCGTGCCTGTGCCTAACAGGGGCCGTGGCGGAAACTACGCCCGGCGGCACCATTACCGTCCTTTCGTTTACCGAGTATCACGCCGCCGTACAGGCTGCCATTGACGCGTATATGGCCGTTAATCCGGATGTTACCGTGAAGCTGGAGGAGTATCCCTACTCCGAATACAACGACGCGGTTACCATTAAGCTTGGCAGCCAAAGCCAGGATTTTGACGTCATCATGACCGATGCAACCATGGTAAGCGCCTATACCTATAAGGGCTGGATCAGCTCGATGGACGCTTATTTTACCGCCGATGAGAAGGCCGAATTCGCTTCCGCGCTGGTCAAATCCAGTACGTACGAGGGCGAGTTTATCGCGCCCCCACTTTGCAACTCCTGTCAGGCGTTGTTCTACAACAAGGATTTGCTGGATGCCGCCGGGATCGAATACCCCTCCACAGACCCTGCGCAGCGCCTTACCTGGGAACAGGTTGTGGAAATCAGCCAGCAAGTGATGGCCGTGGTGGACGATAGCACCATCTTCGGCCTTACCTTTGAGCAGGTCGACCGCCCCTACCAAATTTTGCCCCTGCCCAACTCGCTGGGCGCGGACGCCTTTGCCGAAGACGGCCTGACGGTGGATGGCTACCTCAACAGCGAAGCCTTCCAGACCGCGATGCAGTGGTACAGCGATATTCATAACGTCGCAATGATTTCGCCCAAAGGCACCAGCCCCGCGGATTCCGACGGCTTGTTTATGGCGGGTAAAATCGTGTTCCTGACCGGCAACATCTTCAACTACAATACCTTCAGTAAAACCGAAGGCCTCAACTGGGGCTATACAGCCTTCCCATACTTTGCAGGCGGCACCGCCGCGACCCCGACCGACAGCTGGCATGTGGGTCTGTGCTCCGGTTCGCAGAATGTGGAAACCGCCGTTGACTTTATTAAGTACTTCACCCTTGGCGAAGGCAACAGCATCTTCCTGGAAACGCGCGGCGCTTTCGCCGCTAACGTGGCTTCGCTGGAGAAGTACGCGATCGACGAAAAATATGCGGATTTCCCCATGAGCATCTTCCAGTTAGCCTCTTACGAAGCGCAGAACACCGCGTACCCGCGCCCCGCAACGCTGGCGTACGGCGAGTTTGAAACCATTATCGGCAGCACGTTCTCGGATATCCGCAACGGTGTGGACGTAGCCGAAGCGCTCAACTCCGCCGTGATGCAGCTGGATACACAAATGCAGATGTATCAATAACCCGAAAAAGATCGACGGATAACCGCAATGTAAAGGGTTCCGGCCCGCATGGCTTTACCGCCGTGCGGGCTGGAACCGGCAAAGGGGGCAATGCCCGTGATGAATAAAACCCTTGGTAAAACCGGCGCGCTTTCTCCCCGGTCGCGCAAACGGCTGGAGCCTTATCTGCTCCTGCTGCCTGCGATGCTGCTGATCGGCATTTTTAAAATCTACCCGATCCTGTACTCGCTGGTGGAAAGCTTTTTTAAACTTGGCAGAGGCGGCGTTACGTTTTTTGCAGGCTTTCGCAATTATGCTTCCCTGTTTGCGGAGCCGACTTTCGCCAATTCGCTTTGGGTAACGCTGTGGTTTTGCGTGTTTACTACCGCCATACAGGTGTTGCTCGCGATTGCCCTTTCCCTTTTCCTCAACCGGAAAAGCCGCGCGGTTCGCGCAGCGCGCACGATGATTTACCTGCCCGTATCCATTAGCATCGTGATTGCGTGCACGGTGTGGAATCTGTTTTTCAGCACGTCCACCGGTATCATCAATACCGTTTTGGAAACGTTTGGCCTGGCGCAGCAGCCCTTTTTAACGGGCAGGCATCAGGCACTGTATGTTATCGTCTTTATTTGCTGCTGGAAGGGCGTCCCTTATTGGATGATGTTCCTGCTGGCGGGGCTGCAAAACATAAACGAAAGCATTTACGAAGCCAGCCGTTTGGACGGCGCGGGCTACTGGGTTACGCTGTTTCGCATCACACTGCCGATGCTGAAAAACGCGTTGGTGTTTGTGGTGATTTCCGATACGTTAATCAATGTTTTCATGTTCGTACCGGTCTATCTGCTTACCGGCGGGGGGCCATCCATGTCGACGGATACGCTGATGTACGAAGCCTACCGTTCGGCATTCAGCTACGGCAACTACCCGCGCGCCTATGCGCTGGTTACCGTTATGATGGGGATTGCCATCGCCATCGCCGCCATACAGATGTTCCTGACCCGGGACGAAAAAGCCGGTAAGGCGCGGCCTTATACCGGGAAGAGGTGATGGAGATGAAAACAAAAATAACCGCCGGTAATATTGTTTACTATACGCTGCTCTTGCTGGTCGTTATCCTCGTGATGATGCCTATCGTGGTGACCATTGGTAACTCCTTGCGCACGCAGGACGCGGAGATTTTCAACTATACGCAGGTCTTGTCCGTATATACCTTTTTTCCCAAAACCTTCACGCTCAACCAATACGGCCGCCTGTTTACCCAAGCGGGCTTCAGCGTGCCGGTGTTTAACTCCCTGCTGGTGGCGGCGCTTACGGTCGCGTTCGGCTTTTTAGTCAACGGCATGGCCGGGTTTACCTTCGCCAAGTTTACCTTCCGCGGGAAACGCCTCATCTTTCTGGTGTTTTTATTCTCGTTTATGATTCCCTTTGAGGTCATCGCCATACCGCTGTATAAAACGTGCGATGCGCTGAGCATTTTAAACACGCGCGCTGCGTTGATACTGCCCATGATTGGTAACGGGATGATCGTGTTTCTGTATATGCAGTTCTTTTTGGATATTCCCGATTCGCTGCTGGAATCCGCCCGCATCGATGGCGCGGGGACGCTGCGCATCTATTTTCAGCTGATTGTGCCGCTGTCCATTCCCGTCATTATCAGCGCCAGTTTGATGACCTTCATCCAGCAGTGGGATGCTTTCCTGTGGCCGCTGGTGGCGGCGTCAGGCAAGTCCCTCAAGGTGATGCAGGTGGCCATTGCCGAGTTTACCGGCGAAAACTTTACCGATTGGACGCTCATCTACTCGGCAACCTCCATCGCCATTCTGGTTCCGGCGATCATTTTGATACCGCTGCAAAAGTACTTTATACAAGGGGTGGCGGGTACGGGGCTGAAGGAGTAGCGGGTATTTACCCGGCGCGCCCGCCCGCAATTGAATGTTGCACCGCTTTTTGCTATGATAGTCAAGGGCTTGGCTCCCCGCCCATTTGAGCCGATAGGGGAGGCAAGAGAGATGTTTCAAAAGCTGCAAAAGCGGCTATCCACCATCCCGTACCGCAGACGGTTGCTGCTATCGTACATGGGGCTTACCTGCCTTACGCTGGCGCTTGCTTTCGGCACGCTTACGGCGCTTTTGAGCAACATTCTTACACAAAGCGAGAGCCGACACTTAAACCAGCTGGTCGCGGTGGTTAACGCCGATTTATCCAGCCGGATTACGGATATCAATTCCCGTGGGTTTGACATCGTCATCGATACCTCCATCCGCGAAAGCCTCAACCAAACGGACGATATCGATGTGGCGCGCGCCCGTACCAAAGTGGAATCCATTTTAAAGCTGAAACTGATCAGCAGCAATTATCTGCGTAACATTACCATTATCGATACCTCGCTGCACCAGTATTCCACCAGCGTCGCGCTGATTTTACCGCAGGGGTTCCACCTGCAGGATTCGCAGGTTTACCGGGATGCGGCGGAGAAAAAAGGCAGCCTCGTCTGGCTGAGCGAGAACGATCTGTACGACCTGTACACGGTGGATAACATGTATAAGCCCGATACCAACATACACGCGGCGGCTGTGATAATGGATTATTCGCACCGTACGCAGATGGGGCTTGTGATTCTGTCGCTTAACCAGGACTATTTTCAGGATATTTCCTACCCGGCGGAACTCCTCAGCGACAGCAGTCTGTACCTGGTATCGCCCAACAAAAAAAGCATTTACAGCGTCGCGGGCAGCGAAGCCAGCCTGACTGCGGACGATCTGGCACACCTCGATTTCAGCGGCGGAGGCAGCCAGTGGGTTAGCCATAACCGCTTGCTGGTGTGTAGTTATAACAGCGCGATGCGCTGGTATCTGGTCAGCGCTACGCAGCTGACGGTGCTCGGGCAGGGAATGGCGGATATTGCTTTGGCGCTTTTATTGGTGTTCGCCGTCTTTATGGCGATAGGCATTGTGTTTTCCCAGCGGCTGGCGGTGCAGGGCTCGCGGGGTATTGCGGAGCTGATTACCGCCATGGAAAAAGTGGAGCGGGAGGATTTTGACGTTCACGTGCCTGTGATTCGCCAGGACGAGCTGGGCCGCATTACCGACGCGTTTAACCACATGGTGCGCCGGATACACGATTTGATCCTCACGGAGTATCAGGAAAAATTATTGATGCAGGAAGCGCAGTTCCGCACGCTGCAATCCCAAATCCGGCCGCATTTTTTAATGAACACATTCGACATGCTCCATTGGAGGCTGATGGAGCGCGGGCAGGACGAGCTGGCCGAAACGGTGGTTTCCTTAAGCCACCTGATGCAGTATTCCATGGCCAGCGGGGACTGGCAGGTTACGCTGGCGCAGGAGTTGCAAAACGTACGGGAATATTTGATGGTGCATACCCATATCCGCGGGGGAGACATTCGCTTTCAAGCGGATGTTGAGGACGAGCAAACCGTTTACCTGCCGCGCCAGACCTTGCAGCCGCTTGTGGAAAACGCAGTGCTGCACGGCTTTATGGGTCGCGAGCACGGCAATGTGCTGCAAATTACCGGCAAACCCACGCCGGAGGGCTACGAACTGCGCGTAGAGGATAACGGTGCGGGTATCCCCGCCGAGGAACTGGACGCCTTACATACGCAGCTGCAAAACCCGGACCAGATACAGGACCGGCACATTGGCCTGCTTAATGTTACCTCCCGGCTTGCGTATATGCACGCGGGGGCGCGTGTGCAGGTGGAAAGCGAGTATGGGCGCTATACGGCTATAACATTGTACATCCCGGGGATACGGAAGGCGGAAAGCATATGAACATCGCCATCATCGACGACGAGCAGGTGATTTTAAACGGCATTGCCCGCATGATTCCGCAAATTGATCCCGACTGGCACATCTATGCCGTTTTCAGCGATGCGGAAGAGGCGCTGAACAACTGCGACTGGGATCAGGTACAGGTAGTGCTGGTGGATATTACCATGCCGGGCATGGATGGGCTGACGTTGGTCGGCGCCCTGCGGGAAAATGGTTTTGATACGCTGGTTATTTTTATTACCGCGCACGCCAACTTTGCGTACGCGCAGCGCGGCGCACACCTGAACATGTTTGATTATCTGCTTAAACCCGTATCCAAAGCCGATATGGAAAACGTGCTGCGCCGCGCCCGGCAGCAGTATGAAAAGCTGAAGGCAGGCAGGGAGAACGCCGAATACATACAACAAAACCTGCATACGCTGCGCAAGCATTATCTGGGCGATATTCTGTTTGAAGAGCGGCTGGTGACCCCGCAGGAGCAGGAACAGCGCGAGCGGGAGTACGGTTTGGCGGGGATTCGCTATCAAATAGCGTTATTCAAAACACCGCTGTCCCGCGCGGCTGTAAAGCAGGCGCTTGCCAAGGCCATTCCGGCTCACCCGTGGATGCTATACGGGCAGGAGTTTTGCTATGAAGTGCTGCTGCTGACGCCCGCCGGCGAAGCATCGCCGCTGGAGGCCGCTATGGATGCGCTGGACGGCCAATGGGCTGCCAGCCGCCCGCAGCTTGAGATAGGCGAACTGGCAAACGCTTTCCGGCAGTTGCTGCCGCAGGCGCAAAGCGTGGCGATTCCAGAGGATCACCGCCTGCAGGATGCACTGCTGGGGAAAGAGCTGTCCGCCCCGGTGCTAATGGCGAAACAGTATATAGACCAGCATTACGCTGAGCACCTGTCGCTGAAAAACCTTGCGGATGCCGTATACCTGCACCCCACCTATCTTTCCAACGTATTTAAAAAGCAAACCGGGTTTGCGGTGGTGGATTATATAAACGAGGTGCGCATAGCGCAGGCCAAACAGCTGCTGCCGGATCCGCGCAACCGCATCTACTGGATTTTGGAGCAGGTGGGATTTTCCAACCAGCGGTACTTCAGCCATGTGTTCAAGGCGCTTACCGGCCTTACCCCCATGCAGTACCGCCAGAACACCCTGCTCAAATGCCCGGCGGTACGGCCGGAGTGAGCGTGTGGCCGGGGATGAAAATATCGCGTTATGCATGATTATAGCTGCCATGGCGTTTGCGAAAATTGCAGGAATAAACCCGCCTTACCGGGCGGGTTTTAAGGTATATGATTGTCTGCATTCATCTCATGCGGTGCGATGCGTTGTATATGGCGGGAGTGCAGCGTACTCTTTTATGAATAACAGCCAATCATGGTGTAAAAGATAGCTTTTATGGCGTGGGTTATTTGGCCGGTTCGCCGCAGCCGCATAGCAGGCTGCGTACCTGCGCATCCTTTTCAAACAGCGCACAGCCGCCGGTGTGCTCGGTTTCCGCCGCGTTGATGCCGCGTACCTGTGCAAAGAACGGCGAAGCCAGCGCCTGTAAAAGGGTGCAATCGCGCAGGTTCCGATCGGAATAGGGGGAGAAGGGGCACGGTTCGGCCGCACCGTAGGCGTTGATGTGGAAAAATCCGCGCCCCGCCGCCAGACATCCGCCCATGTACTTTTCATCGCCGGGGAAGGAGAGAAAAATCATGCCGGGGAATTGCGCGCGCAGCGCTTGCTGCCGCTGCTCAATATACCGGCGCTCATCATCGCCGGGGGCCAGCGTCTCTGTGCCGGGGGATACCGGCACGTATTCAATAAAGAATACCAACCGGCACCCTTTACGGTAAAGCATGCTGATAAAGCGCTCGTCCGTTACTTCCGCCATGTTCTGGGTGGTTACGGTCAGCGATACGCCAAAGAGCAGTTTTTGTTTGGCAAGGTGATCCAGCGCTGTTTGCACCTTTTGGTACGTGCCCGCGCCGCGCCGCCCGTCGGTTTCGGCCTGGCTGCCTTCCATACTGACGATGGGTACAAGGTTGCGGTGCTGATCCATCAAGCGGAGCTGTTCTCCGTCCACCAGCGTACCGTTGGTAAAGATGGGGAAGAGGATGTTCTTGTGCGCGGCGGCCTGTGTAAGAATTTCCGGGCGTGTCATCGGCTCGCCGCCCGCCAGCAAAATAAAGGGAATGCCCGCGTCCCCGGCCTGCTGAAAAATGTCGCCCCACTCGGCGGCGGATAGCATGGGCGTGTCGCTCGGTTTGCCGCACTGGCCGTTGGCGCGCGCGTAACACCCCTTGCAATACAGGTTACAGGCGGTGGTAATGCTGGCGATTAAAAACATCGGTACCGGCAAGCCCTCGGCTTCGTGCGCGGCCCGGCGCTGCTGCATGGTTTTTTGACTTTTCTGATATTGGTAGAAAAACGCGGTTTCTTTGGGACTTTGGAGAGTGGACTTGATTACGTCTTTAATCAGCTGCTCCGCGCCCTGATTCAAATATTCGGCTAACACAAACGTCGTTTCCATGAATAATCCCTTTCCTTGCATAGTCCCTTTCTTAATACCGGATGAAATGGGCTAACTGATCGGTTCGCCTTTATTATCGCAGGCTGTATAAGACGATTCAATAGAAGACAGATTAGAATTGCTTAAGAAACAGATGAACCCGCGAAAAATGAAAACGGCAAGGAAACTGCATTTTGGATACAGTATCCCAAAAAACAGGATAAATACAGCTGACCCATTGAACATATAGTTACTATAAGGTTTACAATGAAGGGGACAGCTGAGTAAAGGATGATGCAAGATCGAACCGAAATTGATGATCCGGAATGCCAAAGCCATTGTCACCTGCGATGAGCAGGATCGCGTATACCACAATGCGGATATGCTGATTCAAGGCCCTAAAATTGTGAAGATCGGGCAAAACCTGACCGACGAGTGCGACGAAACCATCGACGCGACGGATCGTTTCGTTTACCCGGGGTTGATCAACACGCATCATCATTTTTTCCAGACCTTTGTGCGCAACCTTAAAACCATCGATTACCCCAACATGACTGTGCCCGAATGGCTGGATAAGATTTATAAAATTTTTCAACTGGTGGACGACGAGGTGATTTTCTACTCCTCGCTCACCGCCATGGCCGATCTTTTAAAGCATGGCTGTACCTGCGCGTTTGACCACCAGTACTGCTACACCAAAGCTACGGGTAAAAAGCCGGTGGATCGCCAGATGGAAGCGGCGGCGATGCTGGGCATCCGCTACCACGCGGGGCGCGGCACCAACACGCTGCCCCGCAGCGAGGGCAGCACTATGCCGGATAATATGCTGGAGACAACCGATGAGTATTTGCAGGACTGTGAGCGCATTATCGGCCTGTACCACGACGCAAAGCCGTATTCCATGTCGCAGATCGTACTGGCGCCCTGCCAGCCGATCAACTGCTACCGCGATACGTTTGTTAATACCGTTACACTAGCGCGCAAGCACAAGGTGCGCATGCACACGCACCTTGGCGAAGGCGAAAACGAGATTATGCTGGAGCGCTGGGGCAAGCGCACGCTGGACTGGTGTGCAGACATCGGCTTTATCGGCGAGGATGTGTGGCTGGCGCACGGCTGGGAGCTAACCCCGGAGGAATATGCGGTGATTGGCAAAGCGGGCACGGGCGTATCCCATTGCCCAAGCCCCGCCATACTGGGTGGTTTCCCCATTTTGCCGATGAAGCAGATGGCGGAAGCGGGCGTGTGCGTAAGCCTCGGCTGCGACGGCTCGGCCACCAACGACAGCTCCAGCCTGCTGGATTCCATGCGTACCGCGTGGATGATGCAAGCATGGCACAGTAAGCAGCGCGGCGGGTGCATATCGCCGTACGAAATGCTGAAAATCGCTACCGTCAACGGCGCAAAAACGCTGGGGCGGCCGGATTTGGGATCGCTTGCGCCGGAAAAGGGCGCGGATTTGTTTATGGTGGATGCGGGCGCGCTGGAGCTGACCGGCACGCTGCACGACCCGCGCAATTTGCTGGCGCGCGCGGGCGTTACCGGTACGGTAGCGCTGACCATGGTCAACGGTAAAGTGGTCTACCGGGATGGCCAGCTGCTGGGCGTGAACGAGCGTGAGCTGGCGCGCAAGGGCGAAGAGACGTGCACCCGCGTGCTGCGGGAGCCGTGCGACGCGTTCCATAATTTGTGATTAGACGGCATATTGCTGTTTTATCAAATTTTTAAGGGAGAGGGAAGAAAATGAAAAAGGTACTGAGTTTGGTGTTTTCTCTGTTGCTTATGCTATCCCTGACGGTTAATACAGGGGTGGCGGAATCTGCTGGAGAGCCCCTGAAGGTTGCCCTCTGCATGTCCGGCGCTGCGAACGATCAGGGCTGGAACCAAACCGCTTATGAAGGTGCGCTGAAAGCCTGCGATAAGTACGGCTTTGAACTGTCCTATACCGAAAATCTGGAAACGGCCGATATCGTTGCGGCCTTTGCGGATTATGCGGCGGCTGGCTACGATGTCATCATCGGCCACGGCTTTGAATTTGGCGATCCCGCGCTGGAAGTAGCCGAAACCTACCCCGATACCATCTTTATCTGCACCGAGGCGGATGCGTCCGCCGAGAACGTATCCTCCTACGTTATGGCCTGCGAGCAGACCGCGTATGTGGAAGGCATCATCGCCGCCAACATGACCGAGTCCGGCAAAGTCGGCGCGATCGGCCCCATCCAGGGCGATTCGCTGGTAAAGATCATCAACGGCTTTGAAGACGGCGCCAAGTCCGTTAACCCCGACCTTGTGGTGGAAACCGCGTGGACCAACTCCTTTGTGGATTCCCAGTTGGCCATGGAAGCTGCGACTGCGATGATCGAAGACGGCGTAGACGTCATCAAGCATTGCGCTAACGCTTGCGGCAACGGCGCGATGAGCGCTGCTGTGGATGCGGGCATCTGGTGCCAGGGCGACTCCTACGACCAAAGCTCGCTGGCTCCCAATAACATTTTAGATTCCGCGCTGTACAACCTGGACGTCGTGCTGGACATCGCTTTGGGCTCTGTGGCCGACGATACCTTCGAGGGCGGCGTGTACAACCTGGGCATGGCGGATAACGCCGTTGCGGTGCTCCTGTCCGATAACCTGCCCGAGGATGTCGCCGCGATCGCCCAGGAAGCGATTGACGCCATCATCTCCGGTGATCTGGTCGTCGTGCGCGATTACACCTTACGGTAAACAAACGTAACGAATTTTGATATGATAGAGTATCGACTGCCCGCAGCCGATACTCTATCATTAAACGGGGCTGCTGCCGCAGACACGGGGAAAGAGGAGTGTACGCATATGGCGATACTGGAAACCAGCGGAATTTGTAAGGCGTTTGCCGGCGTATATGCCAATGAGAACATTAGCCTGTCTGTGGAAAAAGGCAGCATCCATGCACTGCTGGGCGAAAACGGCGCGGGAAAAACCACGCTGGTCAACATTATCTTCGGCATTTATACGGCCGACAGCGGCGAAATCCTTTGGAAGGGGCAACCCGCGGCCTTCCAAACGCCCATGGATGCAATTGACGCGGGCATCGGCATGGTGCAGCAGCATTTTTCGCTGGTGGATCGAATGACTGTGCTGGATAACATTATTCTCAATTTACAAGGCAACCGCTTTGTGCTGGATCGCGCTACGGCGGAAAAGCGCGTGCTGACACTGGCTGAAAAATACGGCCTGCACGTAAACCCCCGCGCACGCATCCGTGATTTATCCGTAGGCGAGCGCCAGCGGGTGGAAATCCTCAAGGCGCTGTACCGGGATGCGGAACTGTTGATTTTGGACGAGCCGACCGGTGTGCTGACGCCGCAGGAAACTACGAAATTCTTTGATGTGCTCCGAAGCCTGAAAAACGAGGGGCACGCGATTTTGATTATTACCCACCGAATGAGCGAGATTATGGCGGTCAGCGACCGCGTAACCATATTGCGGGATGGAAAAAACGTGGCCGATTTAGTAACGGCCGATACCAACCCCGCCGAGCTTTCGCGCCATATGATTGGCCGGGAGCTGAGCAAACTTGCCGAAATCGGCACGGCAGCCGGGACGGAGACGATGCTTTCGCTGGCGGATGTATCCCTGCCGGGCAAGGCGCGCAACCATCCGCTGCACGGCGTCGATCTACAGGTGCACAAGGGTGAAATACTCGGCATTGCCGGGGTGGAGGGCAACGGACAGAAAGAACTGGCAGAGGTGATTACCGGTATTCGCCGGGGTTACGGCGGCACGGTAACGCTGGATGGCGCGCCTATTGATAAGCTGTCTGTACGCAAGCGTTACGAGGCTGGCGTTGCGTATATTTCGGACGACCGCCATAACGATAGCCTGATTGTGAGCATGAATGTGGCGGAAAATCTTGCGTTGCGGGAGTACCGGCACGCGCCGTTTTCGCGCGGGAGCCGGATGAATCAAAAGGCAATTGTGCAAAACGCTGAGGCGAAAATGGCGGAATACCAAATTCGCGCATCGGGCAAAACCGGCGCGGCGACTTCCGTCGGGTTGATGAGCGGCGGTAACCAACAAAAGCTGATTATCGCGCGCGAACTCTCCGGTAAGGCCAAGCTGATCGTCGCCAGCCAACCCACGCGCGGGCTGGACATCGGCGCTACCGCCTTTGTGCGCGATATGCTGATTCGCCAGCGCAACGCGGGCAAAAGCGTCGTGTTGATTTCGGCGGATTTGGAGGAGATACTGGCGCTGAGCGACCGCATCGCTGTAATGTTCGGCGGCGCGGTCGTGGGTGTGCTCAGCCGGGAAGAGGCGACCGTGCAGCAGATCGGCCTTTTGATGGGCGGCATTGTGGAAAAGGAGCGTGTGGGATGATACAGGCAAAAAAGGGCGTGCAGGCGTTGCTGGATGTGCTGAAGATACTGGCGCTGACGGTGCTCATCGGCACGGGGCTGATTTTAGCCAGCGGCGCAAGCCCGCTGGAAGCCTACCGGCTGTTCTTTCGCGGTATGTTCGGCACTTTTTCCAGCTTTGCGGAAATTTTCGTAAAGGCGTGCCCGCTGATTTTAACCAGCCTTGGCTGCGCCATCGCGTTTCGCACCGGGTTTTTCAACATTGGCGCCGAAGGGCAGTTTTATGTGGGGGCGATGGGCGCTACGATCATAGCGCTGTACGTACCGGACAGCTTCGGCGCTGCGCGTATCGTGCTGGCGCTGGCGGTTGGCTTTCTCTGCGGC
Organism: Candidatus Limiplasma sp.; assembly: GCA_963675655.1. Lineage (GTDB taxonomy): Bacteria > Bacillota > Clostridia > Christensenellales > Aristaeellaceae > CAXXOK01. Next base: position 913,945 of record OY776489.1, on the reverse strand, counting down.
GGGCTGTGGGCGCTGATTGCGGCGGTGCTGAAGGCGAAATTCAACATTTCCGAAATTATCGTAACCATTATGCTCAACTACATCGCCATCAACTTTCTGGGGTATGCGGTGCGCTCCTTCCTGATGGACCCGGCGGGCAATGTGCCCCAGTCCGCCAAGATCGCCACGGCGGCGCGGCTGCCGATTCTCATACGCTCCACACGGTTTCATGCGGGCATCCTCATTGCGGTTTTCTGCGTGCTGCTGGTGTGGTATTTGATGGAGAAAACCACCGTGGGCTACGAGCTGACCGCCGTAGGGCGCAACAAACGCGCGGCGGGGTGCAACGGCATTAACGTATTTAAGAACATCATTCTTTCGGCCTTTTTAAGCGGCGGGTTCGCGGCGGTCGCAGGCGGCATTGAGGTGCTTGCGATACAGAAAAAATTGCTGGAGGGCATTTCCGCCAACTGCGGGTACACGGCGGTGCTGGTAGCGCTGATTGCGGGCAACAGTCCGCTGGGGGTGCTGGCGGTAGCGATACTCTACGCCGCTATGCAGGTGGGGGCCAACTCCATGCAGCGGCAGCTGGGCGTGCCATCTGCCATTGTGAATATACTCATCGGCGTGGTTGTCGTGCTCATTTTGGGCAAAGAACTGCTTACCGTATCCCGGCGCAGGAAAAGCGTGCGCTGAGCGTACGCCGGAAAGGAGCACAGGCAAAGATGCTGGAGCAGATTTTATCCATCGGGTTCTTAACCGCTTTCCTGTCGGCGGCGGTGCGGCTGGCTGTACCGCTGATGTACGGGGGACTGGGGGAAACCATATCGGAAAAATCCGGTATATTGAATATCGGTATGGAAGGCGTAATGATCAGCGGGGCGTTTTTTTCCTTTGCGGGGGCGTGGTACAGCGGCAGCTTGGCTGTGGGGCTACTGTGCGGCGCGCTGGGCGGCGTGGCGGTCAGCGCCCTGCACGCGGTGCTGACCATTAAACTGGCCAAAGACCAATCCGTTACCGGCCTTGCGCTGAACATGCTCATGCTGGGTGTGACCAGCTTTTTATTCAAGCGTATGTCCGCCGGGCAGAGCTACCAGCAGATTGATACTTTTTCCACGGTGAAAATACCGCTGCTTTCGCAAATCCCGCTGATCGGCGAGGCGTTTTTCAACCGGGATGTGCTGACCTATGCGCTGTATGTACTGTTGATTCTGGTTACCCTGTTTTATCGCAAGACCAATTTGGGGCTTTCCTTTGCATCCATTGGCGAAAACCCGCGCGCGGCGGCATCGGCGGGCGTGCCTGTGCACCGCTACCAATGGCTGGCGATGGTGTGCAACGGTGTGTTCGGCGGCATCGGCGGTGCGTATTTGGTGCTGGTACAGCTGGGCGTGTTTACCGAAAACATGACCTCCGGGCGCGGCTATATTGCGCTGGCGACGGTTATTCTGGGGCGGTATTCGCCCTTTGGCATGTTCGGCGCGGCGCTGCTGTTCGGCGCGGCCAATGCCATGCAAATTCGCCTGCAAACCATTGGACTTTCCATATCGCCGTTCTTGCTTAACATTCTGCCTTATGCCATTACGCTGGTGGCGATGCTGCTGGCCATCGGCAAAAATAACCAGCCGGAAGCGCTGGGCAAACCTTACGTGAAAGGCTCGCGCGGGTAACAAACGGCCTGTTTCCTGCGGCGTACCGCATCAATGTCTGCTGGATTTTTGCAGGGCAGGCAGCGCGGTACGCCGCATTTTTCATGCTGCCATTGCTAAATACTGGATGGTTGCACGGAAACTGTATTTCGCGGGAAAACGATGGACAGCCTCCCGTAAATACGGTACACTGAAACCGGCGGCGGGCGCGCCCGGATATACAACGGGCATAAATGCGCAGGCGCGCCGCGGCGGAGGCGTACATGAAGGATTATTTGTCCGTGGGGGAGCTGGCGCGTATTTTCGGGCTGGATGCGCAAACCCTGCATTATTACGATTCCATTGGGTTGTACCAACCGGAAATACGGGATGCAAAAACCCACTATCGTAAATACCGTTTCGATCAGATTTACCAGCTGGCATCGATCCGGTATCTGCGTAAAATGGGATATTCGCTGGAGAATATCCGCGAATTTTTGGATTCGCGCAGCCCGGACGATACGTTGGAAATGCTGAATAAACGCTCGGAGGAATTGCAGCGGCAATGGGCGCAGCTGATGCGTATTGATACCGCCATCCGCCGAAAAATACAGTTTGTAAGCCAGAAACGGCAAAACCTGAACTTGTCGGCGGTAGAGGCACGGTGGTTTCCCGACCGGTATTACATGCCCATCGGCGGAGAGGAAATACTCTATCTGGAGGATTCGTTTTACTTCTATCCCACCATTGCGTTTTATGAAGGGGATTTGAAGTACTTCGGCGCATACCTGTACGAACCGGCGGACGACCCCGATGCGGAAAGCACCGCTGCCCGCCCGCCGCGTACGGAAGTGATTGTGCAGGGGCGCTACCTGGTGGGTTACCACAAAGGACCGTACGAAACCATACAGCGCACGATCAGGCATATGCGGCAAACCAACCGCGATTTGCAACTGGGCGAACGGGTAATCAACTTTAATATTATTGATCAATTTTTAGAGCGCGACCGGGAAAATTACATTACGGAAATTCAGATTTTAATTGAAGAGACGTAAGCATAAGCAAAAACCCCCGTGTCTGGCAGCAAATTGCCTGTCGGACGCGGGGGCTTTTGCAGGGTATGGCAATGGCAAAGACGCAGAGAGAACCAGCTTTTGCAGCTTTTTCAATCCGCGCTGTAAAGGGGAATTAGGGCGAATCGAGTTTCTGCCATTGCGGCGAACGAGCCGCAGCGATGGCGGCTTACAGGCTTCGTCCTGTTTTGCAAATGGGCTTAATTTACGGGATGTCACAGTTTAAGCCATTCCTCGGGATGATTCATGGAATGCTGCAAACGCTCGAAGAATGTCTTGAGGCTGTAACCGTCTACGGTGGCGTGGTGCACGGTTACGGACAGCGGCATGAGGATACGCCCGTTGCTTTCCTGAAAAGCTCCCGCTTCGAAGGAAGGGAAAAAGTAATCCTGTATGCCGTGATTGTGCAGCGAAAAACTGTTGAATGTAAACCACGGAATGCAGGAGATGATATACGTGCTGGCCGGGGGAAGCCCCTTGGCCGATAGGATGCCGTGGCTTGCTCCATACTGCCGGGTATCCTCCATATAATCGTGATAGAAGGTCGCAAAATCGGGGCAATACGCGGTCCACAACAGGGACGTGGTGTGGTCATCCTCGTGAAACTGTGGGTAAGCGGGGGTGAGCGAATCCCAGATGCCAAGAACGCCGTCCCGCTTGGCAATACGCATCTCCGGCTGTTTTGCAATAGCGCTGGTCGCAAGGTATAGATAGGCTGGGAAGAATTTCATACCCCGGCTTTTGAGGGCGTTTCGCAGGGTGGTTACATCCATGGATACGTTAACGGTGTAGGTGGTCGGGGCCATTTGGGTATAGTAGGTAAACATCTGGGTCAGGGGCCATGTTTGCAGATCGATCGGGGTAAAGCGGTTAGGGTTCATCTTCTATCACCAAATTTCTAAGGTATGTCAGCTGCCGGTCGATCAAGGTTTCGGATAACGGCAGGGAGGCGGAGGCGGTAACAAGGCTGTCGCGGCAAAACGTGATGTGCGCCGCAACGGTGGGAGCATCAAAGGCTTTGTATTCGCCAGTTTGCTGGCCGTGGCGCAGCAGTGTGGAAAGCATGGTAACTGCGCTTTCAAAACGGCTTTGCATGTAGCCGCTTTGCGATGGCTCAATAAAAGCAAACTCGTGAACGGCAAAATAGAAGCGGTTTTCGCCGCTTTGTATATCGGCTTTGATGCTTTGCAAAAAGGTATGTAGCAGCTGTGTGGCGGGAATGCCTTTTTGCAGTGCGCGTTCCAGCGATTCCTGCGCCCGGGTTTTATCCTCTGTCAGGATGGCGAGCATAATCTCCCGGGTAGAACCGAAGTGGCGGTAGAGACCGCCGCGGCTCAGCCCGCTCGCGTCGCAAATATCCTTCATGGTTACAACGGCGTAGCCCTTTTGGGAAAACAGCTGCTTGGCGGTGGATTGTATGAATCGCCTGGTCTGCTGCCCTTTTGTCGGCATCTTCTGTCTCCTTTCTTGTCATTAGAAATGCGACACATGTGTCGCTATATAGTTTACGACACGCGTGTCGCTATGTCAATGGGTTGCCAATGCGATTTTCACATTTAAGCACGATTCCGCCCAGCGGGCAAAAACGGACTGCGGCTTGCCCTAAAAGCCCAATCGGCGGTCGGGATGTTAAGGGGGATCGCTTACAAGGGCGCAAGATCAATCCGTTGATACCCTTGCTTCCTGGCCTTTCGGAATTTTTAAACAGCTGCGCAGAAAAGCACGGTTCCACCTTTTGGGTGAAACCGTGCTGCTATGTTTAATGATAAAGGGGATAATTACTGCTCCTTTTTGCCTGCGTACGCTGCGATCAGCGCAAGAGCCAGTACCGCGCCCTTGACGGCGGGGAGTACGTAGTAGGATACAGCGCAGATGGTCAGGCCGTTTTCCAGCGTGGACACCAGCATGGCGCCCATCAGCGTACCCAGCGCGTTCGGCTTTTCCGCACCGCCGACCGAGCGGCCGACGAATACAGCGGCAAGCGACTGCATCAGGTAGTTATCGGCGCCCATAACCTGTGCCGAGCTGCCGCGTGAAGCAACCAAAATGCCGCCGATGGCGATGAATATAGCGGTGATCATGCCTGCCAGATAACGATAGCCTTTTACGTTGATGCCGGACAGCTTCGCAGCCTGCCGGTTGCCGCCCATGGCATAAATGAAGCGGCCGTGCTTGGTGTATTCAAGGAAGATAAAGGCGGCCAGTACGCAGGCCAACATAATGATGATGATCCACGGCGCGCGGCCGATGGCGGAGAAGGAAGCTTCCAGCGAGGTACGGACGGGGGAGTTGCCGTTGGGCAAGCGCATGCCGGTGGAAACCGCGCCGCCGCCGATGTACCACTGGCCCAAGCCCTGATGCACGAACATCAGCGCGAGTGTCGCCAGCATGTCGGGGATTTTGCAAACGAGGATGAGGAACATGGTCAGCTGGTACATAACCATCGTAGCCAAAATGGTGATTACGATGCACAGCCACAGCGGCAGGCCGTACCACAGGTACATGCTCACAAACACGTAGGATGAGCAGCTTGCCAGCGTGCAGGCGGACAAATCGAAACCATCGGGCGCCATCGTCACCGTTGCCGCGATGCCAAATACCGTTGTGATGGACATAGCGCGCAGAATGTTGATCATATTATTCTGCGACATAAAGCTGCTGCCCTTAATGAGGGTAAAAATACCGAAACAGAGCACCAATGTAATAATGACGGCCCAATCCAGCAGGAAACGGAGTACTTTTTTACCGGATCCCGTTGTGTTTTTGCCCAACGCAGCTTGCATGGTGGATCTCCTCCTGTTACTTTAGTCTATTTTCCGGGGATTTTTAAGCATACTTAGCGTTGCTGCCCACTGCGTAATGCATAATCTCGTCTTCGTTGGTATCTGCGGTGTTTAATTCCGCCATCACATGGCCGTCGTACAGCACATAGATGCGATCCGTAATCGAGAGCAACTCGCCGTTTTCACAGGAGGCGTAGATTACGCAGTTCCCCTGCTTGCTGATTTCGTTGATTAATCGGAATATATCCTGTTTTGCGCCGACGTCCACACCTTTGGTGGGCTCGTCGAAAATATATACGTCGCAATCCGCCGCCAGCCATTTGCCTACGACGACCTTTTGCTGATTGCCGCCGGACAGGTTGCGTACATATTGCTTGATGCTGGGGGTTGCGATACCCAGATCATCCACAAAATGCGTTGCGTTTGCGGCGGTTTTTTTTCTGTTAATGAAGGAGAGTGTACAAAACCGGCCCAAACAGGCTGCTGAAAGGTTGAAATTTACGGTTTCGTGCACCAGCACGCCTTCCTTGCGCCGCTCCTCCGGTACGAGGGCAAAGCGGTTTTTTACGGCGTGTGTGGGGGTGTCTATTTTGAGCGGTTTCCCGTTCAGGGTAATGGTTCCGGCAGTTTTCTTGTATGCGCCGAACAGCGTTTTACACAGTTCGGATTTGCCTGCGCCCACCAGACCCGCAATACCGATAATCTCACCCCGGCGAACATTCATGGAGACGTCGTTTACCTTGCCGTCCGCACCGGACAGGTGGGATACTTCCAGCGCGACGTCGCCGATCTCGGCTTCTTCCTTGGCGAAAATCTCTTCAAACGTACGGCCGAGCATTTTCTCTACGATTTCCTTGGTGGAGGTTTCGGGGGTGATGGGGGACGTATCCACGATTTCGCCATTGCGCATGACGGTGTAATGGTCGCAGATTTGCAGTACTTCGTTGATGCGGTGCGATATAAAAACGATCGCGATGTTTTCGGTGGCCTGCAGGTGCTTGACCAGGTCAAACAGTTCCGCGGTTTCCGTATCGCTAAGGGGTGCGGTCGGCTCATCCAGAATCAGAAAATTGCACTCCGAGGCGATGGCTTTGGCGATCAGCACCATCTGTTTTTGTGCCAGTGTAAGGTTCTGTACCAGCTTTTTAACATTTACGTCGATATGCAGGCGTTTTAAAATCTCCTGCGCGTCGCGGCGCATCCGCGGCCAGTTGACGATGGTATTGTGCGAATCCATCACCAAGTTATTGAGCATTACGTTTTCCGCAACGGAAAGAGTGGGCACCAGCGCCGTATCGACCTCCTGATACACAATCTGAATACCGTGCTTTTTGGCTACCATGGTGGTGCGCAGGTCGATTACTTTATTGTTCAGGTACACTTCGCCCGTATAATCGGGGTTTGCGCCTGCTAGAATCTTCATCAGGGTGGATTTCCCGGCTCCGTTGGCGCCGACTACCGCGCGGATCTCGCCGGTGCTGACCTCAAAGTTGACGTCCGTCAACGCCTTAACGCCGGGAAATTCAATGGATACATTTCGTGTACCAAGCGTAAGTTTGTCCATGGATTTCCCTCTCTTTTTTCAGAAGCGACGTTTTTGAAGAAGGAAGCGTCGGAGCAAATACTCCGACGCTTCCTTGTCAAGTAACATTGCTCAAATGGCTGTTAGGTTATGGCTTAGTGAATCAGTTCGGCGGGCATCCAATCGGCAACGGACAGGTAAGAGAGGTTGCCGTAGGTATCGGGTGCTACGTTGCCAAGATTCTCAACCGTGGAATCGGCCTGCAGATCGGAAGCCAGAATCGCGGAGCCAGGAACTTCTACAACATCCACACCGTATTCGCCGGAAGCGGGATCGTAGATCTTGTCATATTCGCCGGCCAGTTCCAACAGCAGCAAGCGCATTGCGATTTCGCCGTTCAGGGTCCAGTCGGTGGTGCCGGCCGCGGTCCAGATGTCCGGGCGGGTGAGCATGTTGGTTACGTCAACGGGATCGATGTCTACGGAAGCCATCGGCAGCGCAGCGCCGATATTGCCGTTGAAGTTGTCGTTTTCGATGATCGCATTGTAAACGCCCTGGCCGTATGCATCATAGTATACCACGATGCCGTCCACGTCGTCACGGCTCAAGCCTTGCATATACGCGGCGGATACAACGTTAGCGGAATCAACGGTATCCTGCAGAGGCTGGATTTCGCCGACGGTCACGATCTTGCCGGCTGCTTCGTATTCTTCCCAACCAACTTCGCGGCGGTCAAACGGGCTGTTGTAGTTCGGGCCGCGCCATACTTTAACAAGACGCACGCCTTCGCCGAAATCAGCAACGAATTTGTCCAGAAGAACGGTAACAAGGCTCTTATCCTGCTGGAAGAGCTGGGTTACGCCAGGCAGCTTCTGGTATTCGCCGTCTGCGTAGAACTGGGTGTCGAAGCAAACGAGCTTCATATCGGGGTACTGTTCCGTAATGCCTTTGAGGAACACATACGAACCATCTTTATTGCCGTGGCTGACGATCAGGCCGTCATATCCGGCGGCGGCGCAGCTGGCAATGGTATCCTGCCATTTGTTGATGTCATTATCGCAGAAGAAGAAGTCAAACTGCACATCCAGCGCAGCGGCCAGATCGGAGCAGGAATCCTTCCACATCTGGAAAATGGTGGAGGAAGACAGCCACATTACGTAAGCGACCTTCTTTCCCTCAACGGGATTGGCAGTCTCGGCAACGGACGTGGTGCACAAGGCAAACACCATTATGAGAGCTAAAACCAGAGATACGATCTTTTTCATGGTAAACCTCCTATTAAATTCATTGGGGCTTCAGTTGACGTGACCCCCTTGTTGACCACAGTATAACACCTTTTATTCCTAAAGGCAAGTAGAAGTTTAAAATAATTTTAGTAATTATTCTAAACAGAATAAAACGGGTAAAAGCGTTGAAATATATAGGGAAAGTGCTCATATTGCATATAAACGTGTTTAGTATTTAGCGGTTTTCAGTATGAACATTTTGGAAAGATAGTGTTGACATCAGTACATGATCCACTTATAATATTGAATGTAGTTTAGATGGCCTGTTTATGTATAAACAATACTGAACACGGATTTCACAGGGCGTTTATTATAATGAAAGATTACAGGTGATGAACATGCGCAGTGTTAGCAAATACCCTACGGATGAAGAGGCTAAAAAGCTGATTGTTGAAATCGGCAGGCGGATGTATACCAAAAACTTTGTAGCGGCCAACGACGGCAACATCAGCTGCAAGGTGGACGATGATATTATCTGGACCACACCCACCGGCGTATCTAAAGGCTTCATGAGCGAGGATCAGCTGGTGAAGATGCGTCTGGACGGCACTGTGCTCTCCCAGGGCGAACGCGGCCCTTCCAGCGAGGTAAAAATGCACATCCGCATCTATCTGGAAAATCCGGAGGCGATGGGCGTGTGCCACGCGCATCCGCCGATCAGCACATCGTTTGCCATTGCGGGTATCGGGCTTGACAAGGCCATCTACCCCGAGGCGCTGGTTAATTTGGGCACCGTGCCCTGCGTACATTATGAAGCGCCTGGCTCGCAGGGCATACCGGACTCCATCGCTCCCTATGCCAAGGACTATAACGCGCTGCTGCTGGCCAACCATGGTGCGGTGGCGTGGGGCCCGACGCTGATGGATGCGTGGTATCGGCTGGAATCCACCGAGCATTACGCCATGGTTATCATGTACACGGGCAATATTATAGGTAAGGCAAACGTACTCAGCTGTGAACAGGTAAACGAGCTGATTGAGATTCGTAACAAGCTGGGTATCTCCTCCGGTGGTATTCCGCCCTGCTCGGCCAAGCCCACCAACACGCAGGATGTGATTGCCGGCAATTCGCCGGTGGGCGCTTCCCCGCTGCTGAACCAGAGTTGCGGCTGCGCGGCGGACAAAGCGCAAAGTGAAGTAGACGTGCAGGCGATTACGCAGGCCGTAATCGCGCGCCTGCAGGGGCTGAACCGCTAAACAAAGTGTTTGCGGCCGGAGCCGACAACGAAAACTGCGAGGGTGAAACATGAAAGCGATTGTTTTAGGCGGCGTAGCGGCGGGTATGAGCGCAGCCTCCAAGCTGAAACGGGAAAAGCCGGATACGGACGTTGTGGTGTACGAGCGAGGAAATTTTCTCTCCTATGGCGCATGCGGCCTGCCCTACTTTATCGGCGGCTTCAACACCGACCCGAATAAACTGATTGCCCGTACGCGCGAACAGTATGACAAAATGGGAATCCGTACCTTTCTGCGGCACGAGGCCGTACAGGTGGATGTGCCCGGTAAACGCGTACAGGTGAAAAATCACGACAGCGGCGAGCTGTTTTGGGACAGCTACGATACGCTGATGATCGGCGTAGGCTGTGAAACCGTAATGCCCAATGTACCGGGCGCGGATTTGCCTTCTGTATTTTATGTAAAAACCATGGAGGACGGCCTCCTGTTTGAAAAGATCGCCCAGTTACAGGGCATTGGCGAAGTGGTGATCGTCGGGGGCGGCTACATCGGCGTAGAAATGGCCGAAGCGATGCTGCACCTGGGCAAAAAGGTAACGCTGATTGAAGCGTCCGATCGGCTGCTGACGCCGTTTGAACCGGAATTTTCCGAAATGGCCGCGCAGGAGCTAGAGCGCAAAGGCGTTACGCTGAAACTGCGCGAGCGGGTTGCTTCTTTTACAGAGGAGACGGATCACCGGCTGGTGCATACCGATAAGGCGCAGTACCGCGCGGATGTGGTGCTTGTCGCTATCGGTGTGGTGCCCGCCACGGGCTTTTTGAAGGGTACGGGGCTGGATATGGCACGCAACGGCGCCATTCAGGTGGATCGTGAGCAGCGCACCAACCTGCCGGATATTTTCTCCGCGGGCGATTGTGCCGTATGCTGGCACCGTGTAGCCGAGGAAAACTATTTTCTGCCGCTGGGCACGGTGGCCAACAAATGCGGCCGTATCGCCGGAGCCAATATGGCCGGGGCGCACGAGGTATTTAAAGGCGCGCTGGGTACTGCCGCCATTAAGGTATGCGATTTGGAAATGGCGCGCACGGGCCTTAGCGAAGCTGACGCGGTACGTAAGAATTTGGATTACGCTGTAAAACTGGTCACCGCGTATGATCACCCGGGGTATTACCCGGGGCAGACAAAGCTGACGATTAAACTTTTGTACGAAAAGCGCACGCTGCGCCTGCTGGGCGCTAACATCGCCGGGGAAAAGGGCGCGGTACTGCGCGGCGACATTTTTGCCACCGCTATTCACGCGGGGCTGTCCACCGCCGAAATCGGCATGGTCGATCTGGCGTACGCGCCGCCCTTCGCCACTGTGTGGGACGCCGTACACATCGCTGCCAACGCCGCCAAGTAGCGGCACACCCCGGAAACTGTAATGGAAACGAGGCGGACCTAATGAGCAAGCTGACCGGTTTAACCCAGGCGGTGCAGAGCATCCCGGATGGGGCGCTGCTCGGTTTGGGCGGCAATACCTTAAACCGCGCGCCCATGGCCGCTGTGATGGAATTGGCAAAACAGCGCAAGCAGGGCCTGCGGCTGGTGAAAACCGCCGGAGGGATGGATGTGGATCTACTCTGCTTCGCGGGCTGCGTTGCCAGCGTGGACGCGGGATTTATCAGCTACGAAACCGAGTACTCCCTATGCCAGCACTACCGCAAGGCGGTACAGGGCGGTACGGTGCAGGCTCATGAACACGCATGTTACACGGTCATTTCCGCCTTGCGCGCCGCCAGCTACGGGATTCCATTTATGCCGGTGCGCGGACTGCAGATCAGCGATTTGGTAAGGGTGAACGATTATTTTGCGCCCGTTGCCGACCCCTTTACGGGAGAAACGCTGAACGCCGTCAAGGCGATGCGCCCCAACGTGAGTATTTTGCATGTGCAGTTGGCCGATGAAAACGGCAACGCACTGATTGAAGGCCCCAAGTATGACGATGTGCTTTTATCCCGTGCTTCCGAAACGGTGATCATCACGGCGGAGCGCATTGTCAGCGCGGATTATTTTGCCGCAAGTCCCGTAAAGGCGGATATTCCGCATTTCATGGTTAGCGCGGTAGTGCATCAACCGCGCGGAGCTTCGCCCTGCGCCTGCTCCGGCGCCTACGGCGTAGCGGACGACGCCATCCGTTCGTTCCTGGGGCTTTCCACGCCCGACGAGCTGAACGCATGGCTGCAAAGGAGGGTGTAACATGCTAAGACCCTGCGATATGATGGCCGTCAGCATGGCGCGCCTCCTGCAAGACCGCGAGACCGTATTCCACGGCGTCAGCTCCCATTTGCCGATGATTGCCGTGCTGCTGGCCAAGGCGACCCACGCGCCGCAGCTGGTGCACCTAAACATCCCCGGCGGTGTAGACCCGCACAAACCGCGCCTGCAAAGCTTTACCAGCGCGGGCGACGAGCTGTGGCAGACTGCCGAGGCGGCGTTCCCGCTGATGGAAGTGTTCGACCTGAGCATGCGGGGCGGTCTGGACGTAGCGTTTTTAAGCGGCGTACAGTTTGATAACCGCGGCAGCGTTAACGCCAGTGTAATCGGAGATTATTACAAACCCAAGGTTCGCCTGCCGGGCGGCGCGGGCAGCGCGGTGCTGATTCCCACGGCCAAGCGCGCCATCATCTGGCGTACCAAGCACGACAAGCGCACCTTTTGCCAAAAGACCGATTTTATTACCGCACGCGGCAACGTGAGCGATATTGTCACCCCGCTTTGCGTGTTTACCATGTATGGCGGCGAATTGATCCTAAAATCCGTCCATCCCACCTCCAGCATTGAGGAGGTAGCCGAAAACACCGGGTTCCCCATCCGCTACCTCGCGCTGGAAACCACGCCCCCGCCTACCGATGCGGAGATGCGTGCTCTTGCGGAAATCGACCCGCTGGATTACCGGAATCTGGAGTTCCGCTGATCCCCCTGAAGCCGAAACAATATGTACACAATAAACAACGAAAAGGAAGGAAGTATTGACCATGTCCCGCTTTGACACCTATTTTCTGATGAAAACCCCAGACGTACTTGATTACGTCAAGGAGAAGGGCTATATGCCCGCGGACGCCGAACTGACCGCCAAGGAGATCGGCGACGGAAACCTCAACTACGTCTTTCGCGTAGTGGATGAAAAAACCGGAAAAAGCGTGATCGTGAAGCAGGCGGGCGTGTCGCTGCGTATCTCCGCCGAAATGAAGGTATCCACCGACCGTAACCGCATCGAAAGCGAAATTTTGCAAATCCAGTGGAAGTACGCACCCGGACTGGTGCCGCAGATTTTTGGCTACGATACCGTAATGAGCGCCTGCGTAATGGAAGACCTGTCCGATCATGCGCTGATGCGTTACGCCCTGATGCGGCACGAGACGTTCCCGCGCTTTGCGGAGGATATTGCGACCTATATGGTGAACACGTTGCTGAAAACCACCGACGTCGCCATGGAGCACAAGGCCAAGAAGGATATGGTTAAGCGCTTCATTAACCCCGAGCTTTGCGAGATTACCGAAGATTTGGTGCTCACCGAGCCGTATAACGATTGCAACCACCGCAACCTTATATTTGAAAAGAATGCCGATTTCGTTAAGCGAGAGCTGTATGACGATGTGAAACTGCATCTAGAAATCGCCAAGATCAAGTTCGACTTTATGAACAACGCGCAGGCGCTGATTCACGGCGATTTGCACACAGGCTCCATTTTTGTTAAGCAGGACAGCACCCGCGTGTTTGACCCCGAGTTCGCCTTCTACGGCCCCATGGGCTACGACATCGGCAACGTTGTTGCCAACCTGATTTTCGCTTACGATAACGGCGTTGCCGCGGGCGCGACGGAATTCTGCGATTGGACGCTCAAGGCGATTGAAGAAAGCCTGAACCTCTTTAGTGAAAAGTTCCTGAAGGTCTTTGACGAATGCGCGACCGACTTGATGGCAAAGACGCCAGGCTTTAAAGAGTGGTATCTTTCCACCATTATGGCGGATACCGCCGCTTACGCCGGTACCGAGCTGATCCGCCGCACGGTTGGCATGGCGCAGGTGAAGGACGTAACCACCATCGCCGATGCGGACAAGCGCGCCTATGCCGAGCGCGTAAACATCCTGTGCGCCAAGGACTATATTATGAACCGTACCGCCTTCCAAAAAGGCGAGGATTTTGTGGCAGCCATCCATAAAGCATCCCAGGCTGCCCGGTAACGCAAAGGCGGGTGGCCGGGCAAGCGCCCCGGCCGCTGCCGCCGCCTCTGCCAACGCAGGGAAAATGATGATGTAAAGGGTGATATACCATGGCTGACAAGAACATTATGAGCTATGAAACCGTCTCGCTGGACGACGAAAAAAGCGCGCTGGTCATTATCGACCAGACCCGCCTGCCCTATGAGGTGGAAATTTTGCACCTGACCGGGCAAAAGGAAATTTGGGAAGCGATTTACCTGCTCAAGGTGCGCGGCGCGCCCGCCATTGGCGTCGCGGCTGGTTTTGGCATTTATCTGGCCGCCAAACAGATACAGGCCGATACCTATGAGGATTTCTACGCGCAGTTTAAAGCCGCCAAGGAATATTTGGATTCCTCCCGCCCCACGGCGGTCAACCTGTCCTGGGCGCTCAACCGCATGGAAGGCGTTGTGCTGGCGGGCAAAGACAAGTCCATTCCCGAACTCAAGGAACTGCTGCACAAGGAATGCGTCGCCATCAAGGAAGAGGATGTGTGGATGTGCCGCCAGATCGGCGAATACGGCCTGAGCCTGATTGAAGACGGCTGCGGCATTTTGACGCACTGTAACGCGGGCCAGCTGGCGACCTCCAAGTACGGCACGGCGCTTGCGCCCATCCACTTGGGCCGGGAACGCGGCATGAACTTTAAAGTCTTTACCGATGAGACCCGCCCGCTTTTGCAGGGCGCGCGCCTGTCCGCGTTCGAGCTGTTCGCCGACGGCGTGGATACCACCGTTATCTGCGACAATATGGCCTCGCAGGTGATGAAAAACGGCTGGGTGCAGGCGATTTTCGTCGGCTGCGACCGCGTGGCCGCCAACGGCGACGCATGCAATAAAATCGGCACCAGCGGCGTGGCGATTCTGGCCAAGTACTACGGCATTCCCTTCTACGTCTGCGGCCCTACATCCACCATTGACATGTCCATCGAAAAGGGCGAGGATATTACCATTGAGCAGCGCCCCGCCGAAGAAGTGACCGAGATGTGGTATAAAAAGCGTATGGCGCCCGAAGGCGTAAACGTGTACAACCCCGCCTTCGACTTTGCGGATAACGAGCTGATTACCGCCATCATTACCGAGTACGGCATCGCCCGCCCGCCTTATTCCGAAAGCTTGAAGGAGATATTCCGCAAAAAGCAGGAAGCGCAGAAGAAATAAAATGAACGAGAAAGAGCTGCAAGGCATTGTGCTCCGTATCGTGCTTACGGAGTTGGCAAAAACAGGCGAACGCTTTGTGCCGGTTTCGTCCTCCAACCGCCATATCCATTTAAGCCAGGCGGATGTGGAGCGGCTCTTCGGCGCGGGCTATCAGCTTACCAATATGCGCGATTTGGCGCAGCCCGGGCAGTTCGCCTGCAACGAAAGCGTCACCATGGAAGGCCCCAAAGGCAAGCTGACGCTACGCGTGGTAGGGCCTGCGCGCAAGGAAACGCAGATTGAGCTGAGCACGACCGATTGCTACAAGGTCGGCATCAAACCCGTACTGCGCATGTCTGGCGATACGGTAAACACCCCCGGCTGTGCGTTGGTCAACGGCGATAAACGCATTACCATCGACCATGGCGTGGTCGTGGCGGCGCGGCATTTGCACATGTCGCCCGCAGAAGCGATCGGCTACGGCTTAAAGGACGGCGACGTCGTCGCACTGCAGGTGGAAGGCCCCCGTGCTACGGTGCTGGAAAACCTGGTGGTGCGCAGCGGTGAAGCCCATAGCTTGGAAGCGCACATCGACAAAGACGAGGCAAACGCCTGCATGGTGAAAGATGGGCAGTTATGCCGCATTCTGTGTGCGCCCAAGGCGGTTACCGCTCCGCCGCCCGCCCCGGCAGCGCCCGCGGCAAACGCCCCGGAGCTGAAAACCTACGTACCAAAGGCGGCGCCCAAGCCGCCCGCCGCGCCGGAGCCCGTAACCTACACCCCGCAAAAACCCATCGAAATAAAAACTACCATGCTGGACCTTTCACTGGAACCCCATCGTTTTCTCTCCGAGGATGATGTGCTGGCTGCCGTGCGTGACGGGCACAAGCTGATCCGGCTGGGGAAGGACGCGATTGTAACCCCGCTGGCGCGGGACGCGGCCGCCGCGAAGGGCATAGAGCTGATCGACGTTAGATAAGGAGCCGAGTACTATGGCATTGACAGAACAGGATATCCGGCAGATTACGGATGAAATCGTCAAAAGCCTTTCCGGCGCGCTGAAAACCGCCGCGCCAGCCGCGAGTCCGGCGGCACAAGGCGGAAGTGGCCGCTGGCTTTGCGATACGGCCGAGGAAGCCGTGCAGAATGCGAAGCTTTCGCAGCTGAAACTGGCGGAAATGACGCTGGAAAAACGCGGCGAAATGATCGAAGCCATGCGCAAAGCCGCGATTGAAAACGCGGAGCCTCTGGCGAAACTCGCCAACGAGGAAACCGGCTACGGGCGCGTGGCCGATAAAATTCAAAAAAACCTGCTGGTCGCCCGCCGCACCCCCGGCATCGAGGATTTGTCCACCTATTGCAAAACCGGGGATAAAGGCATGATGCTCATCGAGCAGGCACCCTTCGGCGTTATCGGGTCGATTACGCCGTCCACCAACCCGACCAGCACCATCATCAATAATGCAATCAGTATGATCGCTGCGGGTAACGCCGTGGTGTTCAACCCCCACCCAGCCGCCAAGCGTGCCTCGCAGGAAGCTATGCGCTTGATGGTGGAAGCCATCGTATCCGTAGGCGGGCCGGAAACGCTGATTACCACGCCCAAAGAGCCTACGCTGGAAAGCGGTCAGGTGATTATGACCCACCCGGATGTGGCGATTCTCTCCATCACCGGCGGCGAGGCTGTGGTGTCGGTTGCCATGAAACTTGGTAAAAAGTGCATCGCGGCCGGGCCGGGCAACCCGCCTGTTATCGTGGACGACACCGCCGATATTGAAAAGGCGGGCAAGGACGTTGTGGACGGCGCGAGCTTTGATAACAACGTATTGTGCATCGCCGAAAAGGAAGTATTCGTGTTCGCGTCTGTGGCCGACCGCCTCATGGCCGCCATGGAGCGAAACGGTGCGTTCCGCGTATCCGGCGCGGATATCGATAAGATCGTAAATACCGTGCTGATTCCCAAAAACGGCAAGTATGTGATCAACCGCAAGTACGTTGGCCGCAATGCCGCCGTGATCCTGCAAGACTGCGGCATCAGCTTTACGGGCGATCCTCGGCTGATCATCGCCGATGTGGACCGCAACCATCCCTTTGTGATGACGGAGATGCTGATGCCGGTACTGGGCATCGTACGTGTGCGTGATATTGACGAGGCGATTGCCGAGGCGTTCCGTGCCGAGCAGAACTGCAAGCATTCCGCCATGATCCACTCCACCAATGTACATAACATGTCCAAAGCCGCGCGGAAGATGAACACCACCATTTTTGTGAAGAACGCACCCAGCTACTCCGGCTTGGGCTTTGACGGCGAAGGATACACCACCATGACCATCGCCACGCCAACCGGAGAGGGCGTCACCAGTGCGCGCACCTTTACGCGTTTGCGCCGCTGCGTGCTCTATGGGGATTTCCGCATCAGTTAAGACAGGAGCCGTACTATGGATGTAATTGAAGCCATTCGCAGCGCCGGCGTGGTCGGCGCGGGCGGCGCGGGGTTCCCCACCCATGTAAAGCTGGCCGTAACCGCCGAACGGGTGATTGTGAACGGCGCGGAGTGTGAGCCGCTTTTACGGGTGGATCAGCTGGCGATGCAGCGGCAGGCGGACAAAGTGGTTCGCGGCCTTACGCTGGCGATGGAGGCGGCGCACGCGCCCGAGGGCGTGATCGCCACCAAGGAGCATTACGGGGAGGCCGTAGCTGCGCTGAAGCGTGCGATGGCCGGCAAGCCGAACCTGCGCCTGCACCTGATGGAAAGCTACTATCCCTCCGGGGATGAAAAGAATGTAATTTACGAAATTACCGGGCAGGTGGTGCCCACCGGCAAACTGCCCATCGATGTGGGCTGCGTGGTTATCAACGTCGGCACTGCCATTAACATCGCAGGCGCCGTGGACGGCGTGCCTGTAACCGAAAAAAGCGTGACCCTTTGCGGTGAGGTGCCAAACCCCATGACGGTGTCTGTACCCATTGGCGTCAGCTACCGGGAAACGCTGCGGCTTGCCGGCTTTACGGGGGACGAACAGGAATATGCCCTTATCGTAGGCGGCCCCTGCATGGGAGCACTTGCCGAAAACTGGGATGACCCCGTTACCAAAACCACCGGCGGCCTACTGGTGCTCAAGCGCTCCCACCCGCAAATCCAGCGCCGCAGCATTACGGTGGAGCAGCAGGCGCGGCTGGCAAGAGCCATTTGCTGTCAATGCAACCGCTGCACGCAGCTTTGCCCCCGGCATTCCATGGGCTTGCCTGTGGAGCCGCACAAGGCGATGCGCGCCATCTCCACCGGCAACGCGGAGCTGCTGGGCAACGCGGCAGGCGTGCTGGCTTGCTCCAGTTGCGGCCTGTGTACCAACTATGCCTGCGAGATGGGGCTTACCCCGTCCGTGGTAATGACCATGCTCAAGCAGGAACTGGGCAAAGCGGGCATTCGCCCCACGCCGGAAGCGGAGATCGTGACCGATCCGTGGCTTACGATTAAGGAAGTGCCGGTAGGACGGCTGATCGAGCGGATGCATCTGGGGCAGTATGACCGCCCCGCGCCGCAAAGCGATGCGACCGTGACCCCTAAAACCGTATGTTTGCCGCTTCGGCAGCATGTAGGCAAACCAGCAGAGCCGGTTGTGAAAGCCGGGGATACGGTGGTTAAAGGCCAGCTGGTCGCGCGCATACCGGAAAAGTCGCTGGGCGCGGCGGTACACGCCTCCATCAGCGGTACGGTTAGCACAGTGAACGACCAGATGATCGTTCTCACCGGCAAGTAAGCGGGAGGGAGAAACAACCATGACAGCAATCGGTGTGGTGGAATCCAACAGTATCCCGCTTGGGATTCTTGCGGGCGACGCGATGGTTAAATCCGCGGATGTGGAGCTGGTAACGGCGCAAACCGCCTGCGCGGGCAAGTACATCGTGCTCGTCAGCGGCGATGTAGCCGCCGTGCGCGCGGCTGTTGCCGCAGGCAAGGAAAACGCGGGCGCAGCGTTGGTGGACAGCCTGATTATTCCCAATATCGACGAGCGCGTGATTATCGCCATGGCGGGCGCGCCCGCGGTAGATACGGCACAGGCCGTCGGCGTTATTGAAACCTTTTCCCTCGCCAGCTCCATTGGCGCCGCGGATATCGCGGTAAAAACCGCCGAGGTGGAGCTGATCGAAGTCCGGCTGGGGCGCGGCATGGGCGGCAAATCCTTCCTGGTGTTTACCGGCGAGGTCGCCGCGGTGCAAGCCGCTGCCAAGGCCATCGAAAACAACGAAGATTCCAAGGGGCTTATCGGGTCCAGCGTCGTGATACCCTCGCCCCATATGGATATGGTGAAAGCACTGCTCTAAACTCAATATAGTAAGGAGAAACCACTATGCAAGAAGCTTTGGGTATGATTGAGACTCGCGGTCTGGTAGGTTCCATTGAGGCGGCGGACGCGATGGTGAAGGCTGCCAACGTACACCTGATTGGTAAAGAACATGTAGGCGGCGGTCTGGTGACCGTGATGGTTCGCGGCGACGTGGGCGCGGTAAAGGCGGCTGTGGAAGCCGGCGGCGCTGCGGCCAAGCGCGTGGGCGAGTTGATCAGCGTACACGTGATTCCCCGTCCCCACGGCGATGTGGAAGCCGTATTGCCCTGCGCGGAAGCCCCTTCCGCGGCCAAAACAACCAAAACCACAAAGGCGTAACCCGCCTCGAAAGGAGTACTCACCATGGAAAAGCAAGCTCTCGGTATGGTAGAAACCAAAGGTCTGGTAGGTTCCATTGAGGCGGCGGACGCAATGGTCAAGGCTGCCAACGTACACTTAATCGGCAAAGAACACGTAGGCGGCGGTCTGGTGACCGTGATGGTTCGCGGTGACGTGGGCGCGGTAAAGGCGGCTGTGGAAGCCGGCGGCGCTGCGGCCAAGCGTGTGGGCGAACTGATCAGCGTACATGTGATTCCCCGTCCCCACGACGATGTGGAAGGAATTCTGCCCAAACTGTAAGGAGGCGAAAACCAATGCTGAAAGGGATTTCCCCCCTTCTTTCCCCTGAATTGCTGAAAATTCTGGCCGAAATGGGCCATGGCGACGAACTGGTCATCGGCGATGCGAACTTCCCCGCGCAAAGCATGGGGCAGCGTTGCGTGCGTCAGGACGGCCATGGCGGCGTGGAATTGCTGGATGCAATTTTAAGCCTTTTGCCGCTGGATACGTTTGTGGACGCACCCGTCACCCTGATGCAGGTTGTGCCCGGGACCGTAGACGGCGATCCCCCCGTGTGGGAGAAGTTTCAGGCGACGGTGGAAAAGCACCAGCCCGGTACGAAACTGGGACAGATTGAGCGGTTTGCGTTCTATGACCGTGCACGCAAGGCTTATGCCTGCGTGGCGACGGGCGAACGCTCGCTGTATGCGTGTATCATTCTCAAAAAAGGCGTTCTGTAAGGGCGTTTGCGGTTCCGCCGCGCTATGCGGCGCGGCGGAACCCGGCCCTGCTTGCCTCTCGCATGGCGCTCCGGCGATTCTTGGAGTCGGCAGAGCATTGTGCGGGCGCGGCGAGAGTGCCCCAGAGAAAGGAACATGACCATGAAGAAAATTATCAACACCGCGGAACAATTTATTCCGGAGATGCTTACCGGCATCTATGCGGCGCATCCGGGGGAGCTTTCCTACGTGAATGACGATTTGCACTGTCTGGTAAACGCCCGCAGCCACGATGGTAAAGTGGGGCTGGCCACCGGCGGCGGCTCCGGTCACTTGCCGCTGTTTCTGGGCTTCGTCGGCGAGGGTATGCTGGATGGCTGCGCCATTGGCGATGTGTTCCAGTCCCCCAGCGCAGAACAGATGCTGGCGGTAACCCGGCATATCGACCAGGGCAAGGGTGTACTGTATATTTACGGCAACTATAACGGCGATATTTTCAACTTTGACAGCGCTGCCGAAATGGCCGACTTTGAGGACGACATTCGCGTGCTCAGCTGTGTGGCTGGCGAGGATGTGGCAGGGCCTGCTCCCGCGCCGGGAGAGGATAACAAGCGCCGCGGTGTGGCGGGTATTTTCTTCGTGTTTAAGTGTGCGGGCGCGGCGGCGGCTGCCGGACTGGATTTGGACGAGGTAAAACGCGTGGCCGATAAGGTGTGCGATAACGTGCGCACTATGGGTGTGGCGCTGTCCAGCTGCACAGTGCCGCGCGTAGGCCGCCCCAGCTTTGAAATTGGCGAGGATGAAATGGAAATCGGCATGGGTATCCATGGCGAGCCGGGCATTCGCCGCGGCAAGCTGCAGTCCGCTGATGAAATTGTGGACGAGATGCTCGCCCCCGTTCTTTCCGACCTGCCCTACCAAAGCGGCGATGAAGTGGCCGTGCTCATCAACGGCCTTGGCGCTACCCCGCTGGAAGAGCTGTATGTAATGTTCCGCCGCGTAAACGAAACGCTTACGCAGCGCGGTATGAAAGTGTTCCACGCGTATGTGGGTGAGTTTGCCACCTCCATGGAAATGGCGGGCGCGTCGATATCGCTGCTCAAGGTGGACGACGAGCTGAAAAACTATCTGGGCGCAGCCGCAAACACCCCGTTCTTCAAGCAGTTTGCGTATTAAGGAGTGGGCGAAATGGCGGACATCAAAGTATTGCTGAAAAACTGGGCGGAACTGATGCAGGCGAATAAGGAACGGCTGATCGAGCTGGACGGCGCGGTGGGGGACAGTGATCTGGGTCTAACCATGACGGACGGCTTCCGTGCGGCGTACAACGCCGTGAAGGACAGCCCGGAAACCGACGTGGGGAAACTTGCGTATTTCGCTGGAAAAGCCATGGGTTCTGCCGTTCCTTCCACCATGGGTACGCTCATGGCGAGCGGTCTGATGAATGCAGGAAAAGAGCTGAAAGGCGTCGAAAACGAAATGGATGACGCTCTATGGCCTAAATTTTTCCAAGCGTATTTCGACGGTGTACAACACCGGGGAAAGGCGCAGGTGGGCGATAAGACGTTTTTGGATGGCCTGTATCCCGCTGTGCAAGCGCTTCTCAATAACCCCGGAGACCTGCAAATGGCCGCGCCCCTTGCGGCCAAAGCAGCGGAGGATGCTTTCCAGGCGACGCGCGGTATGTTGGCCAAGCACGGCCGTATGGCGATTCGCGGCGAGCAGTCGCGGGTGTATCTGGACCCCGGTGCCGCTGTGGCTGCCTTGCTGATGGAAGGCTTCGCCCAAACCATTTTGAGATAGGACGGATGATATGACGATCAGGGAAATTGCGAATCTGGCAGGGGTATCTCCGGCTGCGGTTTCGCTGGTTATCAACAATAAAAAAGGTGTCAGCGAAGAAACGCGCCGGCGGGTGCTGGCTGTGATTGAGGAGAACAATTACATTGTTCCCAAACAAAAGCGGCGCAGCTACAAACCCAAGCGTTTCCGCCTGTGTGTGATTAAATTTCGTATGCATGGCATCGCCCTGGAGGAAAATCAGGGATTTATCGCTTCCATTATCGACCAAATTGAGAGCGAGTGCCGCCATTACGGGTACGATCTGGCGATGGTTAACTGCGAGGTAAGCACCGCTGAGGAAGCCCTGAAAGAGGTTATGAATACTCCGCCCGACGGCGTAATCCTGATCGGTACAGAGCTGCGCGAGGATAATTACGGGCTCTTGGATATTCTTACCGTGCCCACCATTGTGCTGGATAACAGCATGCGCAATATGCACCACGACAGCGTGGTTATGGATAACGAAATCATCAGTGCCGGGGCGGTGCGGTACCTGTACGAACTGGGTCACCGGGAAATCGGCTATCTGCGTTTTAGCATTCCCATTATCAACTGCGATGAGCGTTACGAGGGCTACCTGCGCCAGATGGACGCGTTTGGCCTTACGCCGCCCGAGCCGGTGATGATCACCCCTACGCTTAACGGCTCCTTTAAGGACATGAAACGGATGCTGGAAACCGGCGAGTTTGTGCCCCGCGGCGCGTATGTGGCCGATAACGATACCGTCGCCATCGGCGTAATGAAAGCCATCCGCGAGGCGGGCTACCGTATTCCCGAAGATGTTTCCATCATCGGCGTGGACGACATCCCCTTTAGCGCGATGACCATGCCCGCGCTGACCACCATGCGCATCTCCCGCTCGGCGATGGGCACGCTCGCGGTGGATATGCTGCGCAAGCGCATTAAGTACCCCAAATGGCCAAGCATGCACATGCGGCTTTCCTCGCGCCTTGTGGTGCGCGGCAGCACCATGCAGGCAAACGGTAAATAATCCGGTTTTGTTACCCAAAGTGCAGGGCCTGTGCACCGCCCCTTTTTTGCAGGCGCACAGGTCCGTCGCTATTTTAACAATACCACAGGGAGGAACACCATGCTCGTAGGCCGTGTAACCGGGAATGTGGTCAGCACCTTTAAAGTATCGACGCTGACCGGCGCCAAACTGCTGATTGTGCAGCCTGTGGCGCTGGATACCCTGCAAATGAAGGACGATTATATTATCTGCGTGGACGATGTGGGCGCAGGCGTAGGTGATCTGGTTTTTTGCGCCTACGGCAGCTCCTCCCGGCAGACGGAAACCTCCAAAAAGCTGGCTTCCGATTACACCATTTACGGCATACTGGATTCCATCGACATTCGCGGGCAGCGAACCTACGACAAGGCAAAGGAGACGGACGCATGCAGCTGGCAAGAGTGATTGGCTCCGTTGTGAGCACGCGCAAATCCGACCGGCTGGAAGGCCTGAAACTGCTGGTGGCGATTCCCATTGACATGGATACCATGCAGGAGAAGGGCTCGCCGTTTGTCAGTGTGGACACGGTTGGCGCGGGCGAAGGCGAAATCGTCATGTGGGCGGGTGGCAGTTCATCCCGCCAGACGGATTATACCACCGGAAAACCCGTGGACAGCACCATCATCGGCATTGTGGATTATGTGGATGTGCTGGGGATGCGCAAGTATGATAAATTTAAGGCGGAAAACGGCTTATGAAGCTGGGGCGCGTAACGGGCACGGTGGTATCCACCGTGAAATACGATAAATACCGCGGTTTGAAACTGCTCAAAGTGCGGCCGCTGGATTTGCAATTAAACGAAGCCGGTGAAGAAGTGGTGGCGCTGGATGCGGCCAACGCGGGCATCGGCGATATTGTGCTGGTCAATAACGACGGCGGATCGGCACAGATGGTAATGGACGATAAAACGCTGATCGCCAGCGTAACCATCTGCGGCATCATCGATTCGTTTACCTGTCAGGGAAAAACGACGCATTGTCACGGTTAGGGGGGCGGCGGCTTGAACATGGGTAGAGTGGTGGGCACAGTAGTGTGCTCCGTAAAGACGCCGACGCTGGAAGGCATTAAGCTGATGGTGGTTCGCCAGCTGGTGAACGGCGAGGAAAAAGGGCTGGTCATCGCCTGCGACAGCACCCGGCAGGCGGGCATCGGCGATACCGTATACATGATTGGCCGGGCCGAAGCGGCGCTGATGATCAGCCGCGAAGCGCCCCCGCCCAGCGACCTGACCATAGCCGGGATTATCGACCCGGAAACATTGTAGCTTGCTCAAAAAGACTCATCTGCGGTATCAACTTCAGAATGGCAAGAGAAATCACAGCTTGCTGAAAAGGGCTCATCTGCGTTGTCAACTTCAGAATGGCAAGAGGAACCACAGCTTGCTGAAAAGGGCTCATCTGCGGTGTCAACTTCAGAATGGCAAGAGAAATCACAGCTTGCTGAAAAAAGCCCATCTGCGGTGTCAACTACGGGTGGCAAGAGGAATCACGTGCGTACGAGCACGCTCATCCTCTTGCCACCCTTGTTTCCTAGCATCTGCGCCTTTTTGAGCAAGCTGGGCTTGGGTGTTTAGTGCAGGGGTAAGCTCATCCTCTTGCCACCCTTGTTTCCTAGCATCTGCGCCTTTTTGAGCAAGCTGGGCTTGGGTGTTTAATGCAGGGGTAAGCTCATCCTCTTGCTACCCTTGTTTCCTAGCATCTGTGCCTTTTTGAACAAGCTGGGGTTGGGTGTTTCCTGTAAGGGCACGCTCGTCCTCTTGCCACCCTTGTTTTCTGGCATCTGCGCCTTTTTTGAGCAAGCTGGGGTTGGGTGTTTTCGTAGGCAAGCCAGTCAGCCTGTAAAACAAAATGATTAACACATAGGTGTGGGGCGGAATCCCAGTATCCGTTGTTCCTCACATCCAGCCAAGCCAACAAACACCATAAACCCACCATTGCTCTGCCCGTTATCCGCGTGAAACGCGGATAAGACGGGTCAAGGGCAGTGCCCTTGCCGGGGGGTGGGGGTGGAACCCCCGCACTAGCCTGCTGAAAAGGGCTTATCTGCGGTATCAACTTCAGAATGGCAAGCTGGGGTTGGGTGTTTCCTGTAAGGGCACGCTCGTCCTCTTGCCACCCTTGTTTTCTGGCATCTGCGCCTTTTTTGAGCAAGCTGGGGTTGGGTGTTTTCGTAGGCAAGCCAGTCAGCCTGTAAAACAAAATGATTAACACATAGGTGTGGGGCGGAATCCCAGTATCCGTTGTTCCTCACATCCAGCCAAGCCAACAAACACCATAAACCCACCATTGTTCTGCCCGTTATCCGCGTGAAACGCGGATAAGACGGGTCAAGGGCAGTGCCCTTGCCGGGGGGTGGGGGTGGAACCCCCGCACTAGCCTGCTGAAAAGGGCTCATCTGCGGTATCAACTTCAGAATGGCAAGCTGAGGTTGGGTGTTTCCCGTAAGGGCACGCTCGTCCTCTTGCCACCCTTGTTTTCTGGCATCTGGGCCTTTTTGAGCAATGGGGTTTGCGCGTTAACCTCTGGAAATTTTTCCGTATCTGCGGTATGATAATAGCAGACATCCCACCATGGCTATGTTGCCGTACCGGCGCGGCGTTTGCTGCCGCACAGCAAGGAGGGGACTTATGCCGAAAAATGAAGAGACCGAGTTGAAACTGCGCCTTATCCGGCCCGAAGCCTACGACCGGATTGTAGCGGATCAGGCGCTTATGGATTTGTCCATACAGGAGGGCGGAGAAGTGCTGTCGCTGGACAACACTTATTACGATACTGCCGATCATCGCTTGCTGGACGCTTTGCTTACGCTGCGGCTGCGCGACACCGGGGAGGAACGAATCGCGACGGTAAAGAACGCGGGCACCATCACCGGCGGGCTGTTCAGCCGCGGTGAATGGAACTTGACGCTGGGCGAAGAACCCCTGACAGCGCAGACCTTTGCCGATACCGCCATTGGCGCGGCGCTTGCGGAAGCGGTGGGCGACCGGGAACTGGCGCCGATTTGTAAGACGGATTTTCAACGGATTACGCGCATGCTGCATGTGGGTGATGCGCGGATTGAGTTTGCCGCCGACCGGGGCGAAATAACCGCGGGCGACAAGCGCGAACTGCTGTGCGAAGTGGAACTGGAGCTGAAGGATGGCGACGTAAACGGCCTGTTGCAAACCGGCTCATGGTTGGCAGAGCGCTACCCGCTGCTGGTGGAAAAGAAAAGCAAGTTCGAGCGTGGGCTGCGGCTGGCTGGATTTGCGCGAGAGCAACCCGCAGCGCTGGCGGTGGATGCGCAGAACCAAACGATACGGCAGGCGCTGACAGACGGTATGCTGGCGCTGTTGGATAAAGCGTTTGCGGCTTTTGAGGTTTTTGTGCTGTCACCGCAGGAGCCGGAAGCGGTACATAAGCTGCGGGTGGCACTGCGCCGCTTGCGGGCGGTACTGTCCTACGCCAAACCCGTGATGGAGCCGGAAGCCTATCGAGATATTGTCGGGCGGATTAAGACCGTGGCAGACGAGACGGGCTACATCCGCGAGTTGGACGTACTGCTGGAAAAATGGCTTGGTATGGAAAAAGAACCGCAGCCGCAGCCCTTGCCTGGGCAGACGCTGGAAGAATTATTGACAGAGCGGCGGCAAACCGCCCTGCAAACCCTGCTGGCACGGTACGAGGAGCTGCGCCCGACGGCTGCGCTGCTGTATGTATGGAGCTTGCTGCTGGGCGAGGCATGGAACCCCAAGGCGGATGCGCCGTACCTGCCATTTGCACAAAAACGGCTGAAAAAGTGGAAGGATAACGTCGCGGCGGGCGCGGAAAAAAAGCCGGAAAAAGATTTGACCAAGGCACACCGGCTGCGTATACGCGGTAAAAAAGTGCGCTACGTACAGGAAATGCAGCTTGCTGGCGGTATGGAACCGGATGGTATGGAACCGGAAAAATTGCGTAGCATGCTAACCCGGCTGGGAACACTGCACGATGCAGACAGGAATATTGTAATCGTGCGCGAGCTTATGAAGACCACGGATTCCGAGCAAGCGCATTGGGAAGGAAAATGTTTTATCCGTCTTGAAAAACAGGCGTTGAAAGCCTTTCGCAAACAAAAACCCATGGATGTGTAACGTAAAGCTGCGGCAACGAATTGCCTATATACAGGGTAGACCTCGTTTACGAATCGATGTTTTGTTTTGAAACACCCATACGCCTGTATGTGTTTGCATGCAGGCGGGTGCGAAATAGAAACAAACCGACTTGTACTGGAAGAAAGGGAGGAAACCTGAGATGAGCCAAACGAAAAACGCATCCTCGGCTGCTGTGTACGGACTGGGTTTCATCGGAGCTGTGATCTACTACATCTCTATTGCCGCTACTTTCTGGATGGGTGTGGTGGGCGTACTCAAGGCGCTAATCTGGCCCGTGTTTGCCGTATACGGGCTGCTGAAATTCCTAGGCATGCAATAAAGCAATCGTAACGGCGCGGCGCTGGGACGGTCCTGTTTGCGGGTGATCTGTAACAGGTGAGCCATAGCGTCGCGCTGCTTTTTTTGTCGCTTTTGGCAAGCGTTGTCGCCGTAGAACAAGTTTTACAATCGTTTTTCGGCTTTTTTTCTAATGGGAAAAGAGGATTTTCTATATACAATAAACCCCGCGGGATATTCCCGCGGGGTTTAGCATACGATGCTTTACGGCTGTGCTGTATCAAAGAGAAAAGCGGTATTAGCGAGCCTGTGCGGCGCAAGGATTTATCTGCGGTCATCGCTGCGGCGTTTCATTCTGGCTTTGTCCTGATAGAGTTTTGCATCGGCTTGGGCATACAGGGCGTCCAACCCGTTCATGGTTTGATCCCATTGCGCAACGCCTGCACTGACGGATAGTGAAAACGGCAGTTTCATTGACTGGCAATACTCCGCAAGCCACCGGTTAAGCCGCTGTGGAAGCTGGTATAGTGTTTCCGGGTTACTGCCCAGTGCACAAATTACAAATTCGTCGCCGCCGTAGCGGCTGAAAAATGTTCGTTTATCACACTCGGCGCGCATGGCCGAGGCAAGTACCCGCAAAGCCTGATCGCCCTTCAAGTGGCCGAACTCATCGTTGATGCGTTTAAAGTTATCTACATCGATTATCATCAGGCAGAGCTGATCGTACCCCAAATTGGATTGCAGCAGATTTTGCAGGTAAATATCCGTCTGCTTACGATTGTACAATCCCGTAAGCGGATCGGTTGCGATTTCCACGTTCTGTTCGTTAATAAACAGCACCAGCAGCGCAAGCACCGTGCTGAGCCACACCACGGTTACGTAGGCGTAATGGACCTGCAATAGGCCGCCTACCAGCGGAATCAGCGGAAAAATTTCCAGCGCGCACATGCCGCGCCGACCGGGAATAATGGCGATGTTGTAGGACCACTTTTTAGCCCTACGCAGTTTCCAGTTGCCGTGCAATACCCGTACCAGCGCTACGCCCAGCAACAGGTAGGAAAGCACAAATGACAGCCATAAAAACGGCGCGCGGGTGTAGGTGTTGTCTGCTCCAATGCGAAACAGGATTCCGTAGCGGATGCTGAGCAGCGACAGCACCAGGTTGATCAGCACCGGCAGGCTGTACCACACCATCAGCCGCCTGCGCTTGGCAATGGGAACGCCCAGTTTGATATCACAGTAAATGATGTATAACAGCGACATGACCGGGTCCAGAATATAAAACGATGCGGTGCAAAAAATGTTTAGCACCCGCGCACCGTAAAAGGTGGTGCCGTTGAGCACCCAGGTACCCGCGTCAAACAGTAAAATCAGCATATTGGTAATCAGCATCCATTGGAACAGCGTTTGATCCGTCAGGCGAAAGCGGCGGTATTTACCGGTGGCGTTGAAAAACATAATCAACAAAACAATCAAGGCGAAGGTATTGGTAATGACCGCGGTAATCCAGGATTGCGCCATGCCGTTCCCCGCTTTCTATTTTGGTATTTAGGTATATTATAACATAGAATTTACACGGTTTAAGGAAGTTATGGAAATTCGTTCCAAAAAAGTTATAGGCTCCGGTGGGTTTGCCGGAAATAGAAATAACCCCCGTATCCCCGCGCGTGCAATACGGCGGGAATACAGGGGTTACAGGCTGGCAGGTTAGATGAACAGGTTCACGTTACTCTCTTCCGCGTCGCCCAGATAGGCGCCTACGCCGCCAAGCTCTACGCCGTCGATCAACTCTTCGGCTTTGATGCCCATCACATCCATGCTCATGGTGCAGGCGACCAGCTTAACGCCGGCTTTCTTGGCTTTTTCGATGAGGGTTTCCAGCGAATCCACATTCTTCTGCTTCATGATGGATTTCATCATCTTGGTGCCCATGCCCAGCATGTTCATGTTGGAAAGCTTCAGCTTGCCGGTGCCGCGGGGAAGCATGCCGCCAAACATCTTTTCAATGAAGGTCTTTTTCACCTTGATTTTATTGGGGCGGCGGAGCACCGTAAGCCCCCAGAAGGTGAAGAACATCGTAACCGGGCGGCCCATGGCGGCTGCGCCGTTGGCGATGATGAAGCTGGCCAGTACCTTATCCAAATCATTGGAGAATACGATCAGCGTTTTACCCTCGGGCGTTTCATGCACTTCGGTGGGCTTGGGCACGCCGCCTTTGCGTACCAGCGCTACGTAATCGTCGCCCTGACGCTCGTTGGATAAAAGCGTGTTGCCCGTGCGGCGGCACCACGCGCCAATATCGCGCGCAAAGCCGGGGTCGGAAGCCGAAACCTCCATTACCTCGCCGGGTTTCATGGTCTGCATAGTTTCAAACACCTTCATGATCGGGCCCGGGCACTGCATGCCGGAGCAATCGATGCGCATGGAGGCGGAAGGCTCGTCTAAATCAGCGGTACGGCCGCTATCGGCCACGGCTGCATTTGCGGACGTATCAGTTTCCACTTCCTCAAAGTGCGTAGCCTGGTAGAACCGTGCGCCGCCCGGATAGACGAGTACGTTGGCAAAGCCATGCTGCTTCAAGATGCGTGCGCCGTTGTAAGCGCGAACGCCGATGGCGCAGAACACGATGGTTTCCTTGCTCGCATCCAGTTCGCCCAGCCGGTCGCGCAACTGCCCCAGCGGAATATGCTTGGCACCCGGTATGGAGAAGGCCAATAACTCTACGTCCTCGCGCACGTCCAGCAATACCGCGTCCTTATGGGTTTCGGGAGCGTCCCACGTAGCGATGCCCACCAGGCCGTCCAGCACGTTACGGGCGACAAAGCCCGCCATGTTGACCGGGTCTTTGGCCGAGGAGAACGGCGGCGCATAAGCCAGCTCCAGCTCGGATAGATCCATCACGCTGCCGCCCAAACGCTGGGTGGTGGCAATGGTATCGATACGCTTATCCACACCCTCACGCCCGACGATCTGCGCGCCGAAGATTTTGCTGCCGTCTGCGGAGAACAGCAGTTTTAGCGTCATGGGCGTAGCGCCGGGGTAATACCCGGCATGCGAATTTTGGGTGATGGTAATGGTTTTATAATCCTTGTCGCGTTCCATACCGCGCTTTTGCAGGGTGCGCTCATTTGCGCCGGTGCTGGCGGCGGTAAGGTCGAACACCTTAAGCACCGATGTGCCCTGCGAGCCCTTGTAAGGTTCCGAAGCGCCTGCGATGTTGTTGGCGGCGATACGACCCTGCTTGTTGGCGGGTCCGGCCAGCGGAATCATGGTGCGGTCTTTGAACACGTAATCGGTTACTTCAATCACGTCGCCGACGGCGTAAATGCTGGGGTCGCTGGTGTGCAGCGTATCATCCACCACAATGCCGCCGCGGGGGTTAACCTCCAGCCCGGCGTCTTTGGCGATCTGGCTGTTGGCGCGTACGCCGATGGCTAGCACCACCAGCCCAGCGGTGAGCTGCTTGCCGCTCTTCAGTTTTACGGTTACATCGTCGCCGGCGGGTACGAAGGAATCCACACCGTCGCCCAGCTGCAATTCCACGCCGTTTTGGCGGATATTCTCGTGCAGGAGCTGCGCCATCTCATAATCCAGCGGCGCCATGACCTGATTGAGCATTTCAACCAGCGTAACCTTGAGCCCCGCGTGGCGGAGGTTTTCGGCCATTTCAACGCCGATAAAGCCGCCGCCGACCACAACGGCGGAGTCTACGCCGTTTTCGGTAATCAGTGTGCGGATGTCGTCGGCATCCGGTACGGTCCACAGCGAACGGATACGGGGATGGTCGATGCCGGGAATCGGCGGGCGTAACGGGGAAGAACCGGTGGAAATAACCAGGGTATCGTATGCTTCCTCGTAGGTTTCGCCAGTGTCTACGCGCTTTACGGTTACGGTTTTGGCTTCGCGGTCAATAGAGATGACCTCGTTTTTAACCCGCACGTCTACTTTGAATTTTTGTTTCATGGCTTCCGGCGTCTGCAAAAGCAGAGCGCTGCGGGATTTGATGACATCGCCGACGTGATAGGGTAAACCGCAATTGGCGTAGGAAATGTAGGCGCCGCGCTCCAACAGAACGATCTGCGCGTCCTCGTCCAGCCTGCGCAGGCGTGCCGCACAGCTTGCGCCGCCGGCTACACCGCCGATAATGACTACCTTTTTACTCATGGTATGCTCCTTTGTGTATGCAAAAGTCTAACAGGAAAGGGTTTACGTTCCCGTTGAAAAGGGGGCTGCCCCGGGAAACGATATAACAGGAAAATGCCGCTTTATGAAAACGATTGTGCCGCTTGGGGAAAAACGCACGCTGCGCCACCCTCGTTTGAGGGTGGCGCTACGTGCTGATGCACGCGGATACGGATTACACGTCCGTCTTCCACAGACCATGGAGGTTGCAGTAAGCATAGGCCGTAACAGCTTTATCGCCGCCCAGCGCAAACACCGCTTTGGGTTCGTCGCCGGGTTTCAGGCACTTACGCTGTCCGCCCTTCTCGGTTTGCAGGTATACCCACTGGATGGAGTGTTCCTCGGTCATCGGGTGGGGCACGGAACCGACGTTGACGGTTACGGTATCGCCGGATACGGTAACAACGGGTACGTGCTTCTCTTTGCTGGCGTCCACGCTGCCAGGGATCAACTCGGTCATATGCTCGCCGCAGCAGGTGAGGGGCGCGCCCGAATCGTGAATCATACCGACTAGATTGCCACAATGTTTGCAAACGAAGAAACGAGTTTTACACATTACTTTTTTCCTCCTGTCGAATCGGTTTGTAAGGGTGAGGCGGTTCTATTTTGCCACCGGCTGCATGTGCCGACCGGCACATCCGAGCCGTTTGCGTTTGAGGCGGCGGCAGGTTGGCTGCGCCTCTGTGCAACAATGCCTGTCAATTTTTACTATACCCGCATTATAGCACGGTTGAAACCGATTTTTCAAAAAAATTGATAAAAGTAAGGCAATCTTTTGGTAAATGAAAAAGCCGGGGCGCAAAGCTCCGGTTAGACGGGAATAGATAAGGTTTTAACGTATGGATTACGAAAGAAGATTTGGTTTTTCGTATAAAAGTTGCCACCTCCGGCTCGCTCGCGGCATCCACCGGATGCACGCTCACCTCTGGTGCCAGTTCGATAGCAAATCATCCATCCAGCCGTGTACATCCATGCCGTACACCTGCGAAAGGTGCGCGGGGGATAGCGCATCCGCCGTTTCTCCCAGCGCGGCGGTGTGGCCGCCGGACAGCAGCAGCGCGTGTGTGCCGTATTTCAGCGCCAGCGATAAATCGTGCACGACTGATACGGCCGCGCGCCCCGGCGTAGCCAGCCACTGACGAATTAGCTCGAAGGTCTGCTTTTGATACGCCAGATCCAGGTGGTTGGTTGGCTCGTCCAGCAGCAGCAAATCCGGCTCCTGCGCGAAAAGCTGCGCCAGAAACGTGCGCTGTAATTCACCGCCGGACAGTGTGAGCACCGAATGTTTGCGGTAGGGGGCCATGCCGGTAACGCGCAAGGCTTCCTCCACGGCATCGGCATCCTTCTGGCTGCTGCCTTTGAATGCGCCGGTATAAGCGTACCGCCCAAGGCGTACGATTTCTTCTACCGTAAAGGCGTAGTTCACTGCGTGGCGCTGGCTTAACACACCGATGCGCCGTGCCCGCGCGCGCGGCTTCATATGCCGTACATCCTGCCCGTCCAGCAGCACCGTTCCATCGTAGGGTATGCCCTGCGCGACGGCGGAAAGCAGCGTGCTCTTGCCCGCACCGTTGGGGCCGGCAATCATCAGCCATTCGCCCTCGCGTACCGTAAAACTTACGCTGTGCACCGCATCCAGCGTGCCGTACCGCACGGATAGATCCTTCACGTCAAGCATGGGAGGCCTCCTTACGGGAACGGTAAAAAATGAGGATGAATGCCACCGCGCCGATCAGTGATGTGACCACGCCAATGGGCAGTTCAATCGGGCTGAGGAGTGTACGCGCGACCAAATCGGACAAAAGCAGGAAGATCGCACCGCCAAACAGCGAGGCGGGCAGCAGCCGCTTATGGTTGGGGCCGACGATCAGCCGCAGCATGTGCGGCGTAACCAGCCCGACAAAGCCGATCGCCCCGCCGATGGACACGCATACGCCGATGAGCGCGGAAACGCAAATAAGCAGCACCAGTTTGACGTGCCTTACATTCACGCCGATGGCGCGCGCGTTATCCTCCCCCAGCGAAAAGGCGTTCAGCTCGCGGCTGAGGCTGATGATAACCGTGCCGAAAACCAGCAGCGCGATCGCAAGAAATAACGCGCTGGTCATATCGCTGCCCTGCAGGCTCCCCATGGTCCAAAAGGTGATGCTGCGCATCCGCTCGCTGCGGAAGGTAACAATGAGGTTGATGATGCTGGAGGCAAACATGGAAAACACTACGCCTACCAGAATGATGGTATTAGTGGAAAGCGAGCCGTCCAGCCGGTAGGCTAGCGACAGGATGATGAGCAGCGATAAAAACCCGAACGCCATGGCTGTTAGCATCGTGCCTGCCAACGGCAACGCCGGAAATGTAATGCCAAATGCGATGGCGACCACCGCGCCCAGCGATGCGCCGGACGCTACGCCTAAAGTAGAGCCATCCGCCAGCGGGTTGCGCAGCAAGCCCTGCATCGCGCCGCCGCACAGCGCCAGCGAAGCGCCTGTGAGCGCCACGCACACCGCGCGGGGCAGCCGCACCGACAGCACGATAGCCGACGCGATGCCATCCGGCATGGGCAGGCCCCATAGCGCGCTCCACAGCACGCGTACGGTATCGCCAAGGGGCAACGTAACGCTGCCAAGGCAAATGCACAACAGCAGGGTGAAAAGCGTCGCGGCCACAAGCCCCGCAATGGCCCAGGGGTGGAAGCCTTCGCGCGTTGTTTTCACAGGGGAGTCCTCCTTTTGGGATGGGGTAAGGGAGGCAGAAGAAGGAAGGGAAACGATGCCTGCGCTTCTACTGCCGTAAAGAAAAAGAAGGATGCGGGAGCCGGACGGGGGAACTCGCTTTTTGCGGGGTTCCGCCTCCGGCATATCCCGGCTGAAAAATGGAATGTAGGGGTAAACCCAGGCCGTTACGCGGCGGGCACTTCTGCTGTGGATTCCGCAATGAAATCATTCAGCATCTGTGCGCCTTCAATCAGGCGCGGACCGGGACGGGTTAACTGGTTATCGGGCAGGTTGAGGATCGCCTCGTTTTGCACGGCAGCAATGTCCGCCCAGCCATCGCGGCTTAGAATTTCTTCCACAGGGGTCGGGCCTTCGCCGTAGTACATGGAAATGGTTACGATATAGTCCGGGTTGCGCTCGATCACCTGCTCCTGCGATACTTCCGCCCAGCCGTTCACATCGGCGAAGATGTTAGTAAGTCCCAGCATGGCGGCGATTTCGTCCATAAAGGTGCCGCTGCCCGCCGTCCACAGGCCGTATTGCAGGGGGGATACTTCAAAATAGACGCTCTTGCCCTCGCCAACGCTGCTTTGCGTAAGCGTGTCAAAGCCCGCCTGCATGTCGGCGATCAGCGCATCCGCTTCGGTGGTCTTACCGGTCAGCGTGCCGATCATGCCGATGGCGGCGTACACGCCCGCAATGTCGGACGCATCGCTGACGACGACGCGGATGCCCGCATCTTCCAGCTGTTGCACCTGCTGCTGGGTCTGCGCCATGGTGCCCATCAACAATACCTGCGGCTGCAGCGCGATAATTTGCTCCAGGTTGGTTTCCATGCCGGACTGCACCGCGGGTACAGCCAACACGGAGGCGGGGTAATCGCAGTATTCACCGCGGCCTACCAGCGTATCTCCTGCGCCCAGCGCATTGAGAATTTCGCAGTCGGCGGCGGTCAGGGCGACTACACGGGTGGCGGGCGCGGCCAGCGTTACGGTGCGGCCCGTCATATCGGTTACGGTGGTGTCTTCCGCCAGTCCGCAGCCGGCGGGAAGGGTGCAAAGCAGCATCAGCGCTGCCAGGAGGGAAAGGATTTTCCGGATTGCCATGGATGGTTTCTCCCCTTTCTTTTGCCGCGGGCGCTATGCGCCGGCGGTGAACCGTGCAGGCATGGCAAAGGGCTGCCCTCTGGACAGCCCAAGAAACGCGCGCCGTAAAGGCGCGTGTGTATTGCCCAATCCCAGAGGATTGCGCGCGAACAGGTCTCCCGGCTTGGCCTCATCCTACTCAAGCGCCTTCCCATCTTGCGACAGTGGCTTTGCTGCTTTTTCGTCCGCTTCACGGTTACTGGGATAGCCCGGAATTTTCATCCGCAATTCCCTCGGCGTTTCCGCCGGCGCTTTGGGCGCATTCGCGTGCCTGATTCGGTTGTATTGCCAGTATAGCCGCGCAGGACCGGGTTGTCAAACCCCGAAAAAAGGCAGAGAAAAGCCCCGGCAGGGTGCACCGCGCGGTGCGCACGGTGCCTGCCGGGGTACATGATGTGTGATAACGTAAGATGTAAAATCAGCGGTATTTATTCGTCCTTTTTATCGACGACTTTGCATTCCAGCGTTTTATCGTCAGTCATTTTGCATTGCAGCTCTTTGTCATCGCCGCTGCTGAGCTGCTGCTCCAAGTTGTCCAGCTCTTCGCCCTGCGTGCTCAATTGCTGTTCGATCTTATCCAGCTCTTCCGCACGGTTGAAATCCTGTACCAGGGCACTGGGCGCGCCGGGGATTTCCACGGATTTTTCGCGGTTGAAAACGATTTTCAGCAATATCGGCGTAATGATGGTAGTCACGATAACGATGATGATCGTCGGCCCGAAGAACACACTGCTCATCAGCCCCAGCGCGCTGCCTTTGTTGGCTACGATCAGCGCGACCTCGCCGCGGGAGATCATGCCTACGCCAATCTGCGTAGATTCGCTCTTGGTGTAGCCGCACATTTTAGCGCCCAAACCGCAGCCTACGATTTTGGTGATGATGGCGACAACCAGCAGGAGCACGGAGAACAGAATCAGCTTCATCGTCATGCTGGGCAGCTCTACCCCGATGCCGATACTGGCAAAGAAGATGGGGGAGAGCAGGATGTAGGAGAGCGTTTCAAAACGCGATGCGATGTAGTTGGATTTACTGGTATTGCAGATGATTAACCCCGCGAAGTATGCGCCGGTAATATCCGCTACGCCAAAGAAGTGCTCGGCGGTGTAGGACATCAGCAAACAGAACACGAAAGCAACGATTACGTACCGTCGCAGATCTCGGCCGTTTTTATTAACCGCGATGGTGAACAGTTTGTAGAAAATGACCCCCGCGATGCCTGCGAACACGAAGAACAGCAGGATCTTCAGCAGTACGATGCCGATTTGCACGCTGGGATCGGCAAAGCTGGAGATGACGGTGAGGGCGATGATGCCCAGAATATCATCGATCAGCGCGGCGCCGAGGATGGCGCTGCCCGCGCGGGTATCCAGCTTGCCCAACTCTTTGAGCGTTTCTACCGTGATGCTAACCGACGTCGCCGTGAGAATAACGCCGATGAACATGTTTTGCAAAAACGCGCTGGTGTTGCCCTGCAGCAGATCGCCGCGGTTAAAGAAGTACGCAACGCCGAAACCGCCGGCCAGCGGTAGCAGAACACCGATCAGTGCGATAACAAACGAGGCTTTGCCGGCTTTTTTCAGCTCCGTGATGTTGGTTTCCAAACCGGCGTTGAACATAAGGATGATAACGCCCAGTTCCGAGACCTGTTTGATAAAGTTGGTTTCGTTGAGGATATTGAGCACTGACGGGCCGAGAACAACACCAGCCAGCAGTGCGCCGACGACCTGCGGCATCTGGAGCCTGCGGGTGAAAAGTCCGAGGAACTTGGTGAACAGCAGGATCAGCGCAATATCCAACAGATAATGATACGACAGCATACGAACCACTCCTGTTTGTAATAAGACGGTAGGAAGCACATGCGCCCGACCAAGGGTATGCATGGACAAACGAACAGCCTGCAATACCGGTCGCCAGAAAGCAAAACACCATATGCAGGCAGCGCTCATTGTATCACAGCAGGCGTTATGGCGCAAGGATTTATACTGTTTTTTCTGTGTGTAAAGAAGGTAAAATATAGGATATGACTTTCATAAAAAGGAACAAGTAGGCCGGGAAACTGCGGAAGATCGGGGCGATAGGCAACGCGCAGCGCCGGTTAAGGAGAAACCATGGGTAAAGGCTTCCGGGTAAAAAGCGGGTAAAGCCGTATTTTGGCACAGATGTGTGCTGCTTTGCCGTAGCTGCAAAGCGGTGCGGCGCGTAAGCCGTTTGTGAAATCATTTTTAACTTACCGGCGGGATACGCCTGCAATCTATCTTTTCCATAGACAGGCATATCCTGCCGGAAAGAGGGAAAAGGACTTCAGGCTTGCGGCAATGCGCCGACGATTTTATGCGGCACATACGGCTCCTCCAAATAAGCGATGTCCTCCGTGGTCAGGGGCACGTTAAACGCGCCTGCGGCATCGTCGAAGTATTTGGGTTTGGTTGCGCCGATGATGGGCGCGGCTACGCCCTTGGCCAGCAGCCATGCCAGCGCGACCTGTGCCATGGTTGCGCCGTAGCGCTGCGCAATTTCGTTGACGCGCAACACAATGCTGTAATCAGCTTCCTGTGTGCTGTCGTACTTGGTGTGTGCGGTTTGATCGGTCTGGCTGCGCAGGGTATTGGTTTTCCACTCCATACGCGCCAGCCGCCCGGCGGCCAGCGGGCTGTATGGGGTGAGGGCGACGTTTTGCTGCCTGCAAATGGGGAGCAGCTCCCGCTCGTCCTCGCGGTAAAGCAAATTGTAATGGTTTTGCATGGAGGTAAAACGCGTCCATCCGTTACGCTCTGCGGCAAGCTGCATATTATGGAACTGGTAACCGTACATGGCGGATGCGCCCAGCGCGCGGACTTTTCCGGCTTTCACCAGACTGTCCAGCGCCTCCATGGTTTCTTCCACAGAGGTGTCGTAATCGAAACGGTGGATGATGTACAAATCGATATAGTCTGTTTGCAGGCGTTTGAGC
Organism: Candidatus Limiplasma sp.; assembly: GCA_963675655.1. Classification (GTDB taxonomy): domain Bacteria; phylum Bacillota; class Clostridia; order Christensenellales; family Aristaeellaceae; genus CAXXOK01. The sequence goes on along the minus strand of OY776489.1, from coordinate 875,483 downwards.
GAACCGTCAATTTCCCGCAGGATGGCGGCTTTGGACAGGTGCCCTTCGTTAAAATAGACCTTTGTGGCGATAACAACCTTGTCGCGGGGGACAAACTTCTTCAAGGCGCGGGCAAGGTACTCCTCGCTGGTGCCTGCGGAATAGACGTTGGCCGTATCAAAGAAGGTAATGCCCAAGTCCAGCGCGCGTTTGATGATCGTTTCGCTTTCCTGCGGGTTCAGCGTCCACGCGTGCATTTTACTGGCGGGGTCGCCAAAGCTCATACAGCCAACGCATAAACGGGATACTTCAATGCCGGAATGGCCCAGTTGAGTATATTGCATGGTATCATCCTCCTGCTGGGGCGGTGGGGAATAGAAACGGGAAAGCGCAAACAGGCTGCGCCGCAAGCGGTTTGGTACGTTATAGGAAGAGCATAGCACATGGAGCTGGCGCAAAGTCAAGCGGGCAGGCTTACTGTTGTTGTCAAGCAGTGGGATGAAAAGCGGACAAGGGAAAGCGGTGCGGCTGGAGAAGAAGCAAAATCAAGGGAAATGTGCTAAAAGCTGTATTCCAAAAACCAAAGCGCTGTAAAATGCGCGTTATGGCGTTTGCTGCTTGCGGTACTGGTTGGGGGTTACGCCATAATATCGGCCGAATACATGTGTAAAATGCTTGGCGGAATAAAAGCCGACCGCGCGGCTGATATCGTATATTTTCGTGTCCGGTTCGGCGAGGATGCGCCGCGCCGCTTCCTCCATGCGCAACTGGAGTAAATACTGCGAGTAACTTCTCCCCATTTCGCGGTGGAAAAGCGAGCTGAGGTAGGCCGCCGTAACGCCAAAGTGCTCCGCAAGCGCCGACAGGCTGATGGATTCGGCAAAATGCAGCTGCAAATAATCGCGAGAGCGCCGCACTAATTGCGATACGGTATCGCCGTCCGTCTTTTGCCCGGCAAACAACAGCGCCAGCGCATCGGCAAAAACGGCGGTTGCTTCGCCGCCTTTCAGCCTGGCCAATGCGCCTGCGCAGACTCCGGCGTCCGCATCGCACGTGGACAGCAGCGAAACGGCGACGGTTACGCGGGCTTTGGCGGGAAACGCCGCCAGCATGGCGGTAAGGGCGGCCTGCCGCTCCTGCGTCAGCGCGCCCTGTACGAGCGCCTCGTTCAGGGTTTGCAGCATGGTTTGCAGCTGCTGGTGAGCGGTGCGCTGCTCGTACATCCAATCGGCGGATTGTAAAGGCGCATCCAGCGCCAGTGCCAGGCGCAGTGCAGGCAGCGCCTTTTGCAGCGCGCTTGGCACGCCCTCCGTGCCCACGGCGGCATACCCGCAGCGGCAATCGGGGTGGGTTTGCACAAACCGTTGCAACACGCCCCGGCATACGGTTTCCGTCAGCCCTTCGCTCTGGGTAGGGATCAGGACCGCCGTGTACTCCGTTTGCCCCACGCAAAGCGGTGCAAATCCGGAAAGCGCTTCATCCGCAAGGGCTTGCAGGCGGCTGCCGCGCTCCGTATCGGCGGGTTGGTAGGCGGGCGCGAGCAAAGCCAGCGCACAGGGCGAATGCTGCAACAGCAATGTGCGTTCCGCCTCCGCATCCCCCTGCAAAGCGGCGGCCAGCAGCGGACTGCCTGCCGCGGCACGGCGGGCGGAAGCCTGCTCCGCCATGGCGCTGAGCGCGGAGGCAAGCTCGTCCTCATTGAGGGGCTTGAGTAAATAATCAAATACATTCAGGCGCACGGCGGCGCGCGCATAATCGAATTCGTCATACCCGGACAGGATTAAAATCGGCATTTGGGCATCGCTGCGGCGAATGTAGCGCGCCAGCTCCAGCCCGTCCATGCCGGGCATACGGATGTCCGTAATCACCGCGTCAAAACGTTCGTGCGCCAGCTTTTCCACTGCCTCCATCCCGTCGGCGGCGGTGGCGGCAGCTTCCCACTCCGGGCACAGATCGCCTAGTTTTTCAGCCAGATAGCCGCGCATTAAATCTTCATCTTCCACAATCAGGGCTTTATACATGGTTTTCTCCTTTAGGGGCGGGGGTGCAAGGCAGGGCGTGGAATCAGGGCTGCGCATCCTGCGCTGTTGGCAGGGGAAGATGCAATGTGACCGTCGTGCCTTCGCCCTCGCGGGAGTCGATGGTCAGCCCGTATGCCATGCCAAAGCGAAGCTTTACACGGCGGGCGATGTTCACCAGCCCAATGCCGGTATCGCTCTGCGTGGGTTCCACGGTGCCCTCGGCCAGTGCGGCGCGCAGCGCGGATAGCTTTTCCCCGTTCATGCCCATGCCGTTATCCGCAACGGTGATGATCAGCTCGCCGCTTTCTTCGGTCATCGTAATGGCAATGTGGGTATTGCCGCGCTTGGGCTCGCAGCCGTGCACCAGCGCGTTTTCCACCAATGGCTGCAAGGTGAGCGCGGGCAGCAGGTAATCGCCCCGCGCGCCTGCGTCCGGCAGGGTGTAGCTTAGGCTGCCGTAGCGTTTTTGCTGCAATACCAGATAGCTTTCCACAAATTTTAGCTCCGCACGCAGGGTAATTTCGCGGTCGGTGCTCACCATACCGCGCAGAAGGGTCGCCAGCATATCGATGCACTGCACAGCCTCGTCGGAGCGGTTGGTTTTAATGAGTACATGAATGGTGTTAAGCGCGTTAAACAGAAAATGCGGGCGGATTTGGTTGCACAGCGCCGCGTATTGCGCCTCTTTCTCCAAGTACCGCGCTTCGTACACCTGTCGGGTCAGCAGGGTGTTGCGCCCGGTTTCGGCGTGGATTTGTGCAAGCATGTCGTTAAACGACCGCGCCAGATACGCCAGCTCCCCGCGCCCTTCGGCGGGGGCGCGCACGGTCATATCGCCATCCTGCGCGGCGCGCATCAGCCCTGTGATGCTGAAAATGGGTTTGAGGAAGCGCTTGACCAGCGGCACCGAAATGAGCACGCCCAGCGCTGCGCACAAAAACGCCAGTAAAATCGCCTTGCGCAGCGCGTTTGTCGCCGCGGCAGTAAGCGAGCGCATGGAATGCACATCGATAATGCGCCAGTCCGATACCAGCAGGGATTGTACCGATACCACATAGGTTTCCCGGTCAAGTGCGAAGGTAAAGGCGGTATCGCCCTCGTGCTGCGCAAGCGCCTGCGTCAGGGCTGCGCGCAGGTCGGCGCCGCTTTGATCGTCCCGGTAAATCACGTTGCCGGAGCTATCCAAAAGCAGCAGGGCGCTGCCTGCGGTGGTGCCCGCACGGTCGCATACGGCTTTGATGCCGCTGTAATCCGCATCCACACGGATTACGCCCAGCACCTTGCCGCTGTCGTTCATGCTGTTGATGCGCTGGGCCACGCCGAAAACAGAAAGCGTCGTTTTGCCCTGCGTTTCGGTATGCGCGGGTAAAAATATGGCGTCTGTGGTGTCAAGCGCCTGCATGTACCAGCTTTCCTGCCGGTAGTCGGCGGAAATGTCCGCGCCGTAGCGGGTTTTGCTGCTGGAGTAGATTTCATCGCTTAGGATGTGCGCGCGCAGAATATCGCTGCGGGGCACGGTCATCACGCCGGTCAGGTAGTTTTCAATGGTGCGGCGCTTTTCCAGCTTTTCCGCGGCGGTTACGGGGGTTTGCTCCAGCTGTTCCATCACATTTTTGTTATAATAAGGCGACAGGCACAGGCGGAAAAGCTCATCCAAATAGGTATCTACGTTCATGGCGACCTGTTCCAGCAGCTTGCGCGTTTCTTGCGTGCTCTGGCTTACCAGATCGGCGCGGTAATTGGTATAGGTGAGCACGGTAACCGAAATCACTGCGATAAGAATCAACGCGGAGATCATGGTTAATAGTTTCTGTTTAATATTGGCTTTCACGGCGCCCACCCCTTTCCGTTTCTTATTATAACGTGCGGCAAACCTCGTTGCAACGGGCGCGGGGGTCGACCTAAAGAATGCGACCCCGAATCGAAAAACCGCGGTATTTTCAATTGCAAAATCCGCTTTATAATAAAAGTATCAGAACTGGCCCGTGAAGGCCGGAAATAGAGGAGGAACCAAGCATGAAGAAAGCATTGGCGCTTTTGCTGGCGTTGACACTGTGTCTTACGACAGCGTCGGCATTGGCCGATACCCAGGTCAGCTTTTTCACCGGCAAGATTGAAACCATCGATTTACTCAACGAAATCATTGACGGTTTCAATGCCGAAAACCCGGGCATTGTTGTGGAACAGGAATACCAGAGCGACGCAAGTTCCATCATCAAGGTCAAATTCGCCAGCGGCGAAGTGCCCGACGTGATGACCACCTACGAGCAGGAGTTTGTAGACCAGGGCAAATACCTGAACCTGAGCGACATGAACGAGTGGTGGGACCGGTTAATCCCCTCCATGCGCGAAAGCTGCACGGATTTGAAAACCGGCAACCAGTACCGCGTTTGCACCAACGTGACCATGGCGGGTTTCTTCTATAACAAAGAAATCTACGCTGAGTTGGGCCTCACCCCCGCGACCACGTGGGACGAGTTTGTTTCCAACCTGACCACTATTAAAGAGCAGATGCCCGATGTGACCCCGTGGTTTATCTTCGGCAAGGAAGCCTGGCATCTGGGCCATTTGATTGAGTTTATCCCGCACGGCTACCTCAAGCAATCGCTGGGCGCGCTGGAATGCAAAACCGCGATGCTCAATAACGACAGCGCACTGCTCAACTTTGGCGCGGCGGACGGCTGCATGGCCGTGTTCGCCCAAAACCTGCTGGACTTGCAGGCTAACGGCCTGATTAACGAGGATGTGCTGACCGCCACCAGCGATAACTGCGTGCAGGCGTTCGTAACCGGCAAAGCCGCCATGTTCTCCAACGGCATGTGGGCGCTCTCCGGCATTCTCGAAGCCAACCCCGACATGGCCGATAAAATTGGCTTTGCGCCCTACCCGGCCTACATGCCGGACAGCAAGCCTGTGGTGCTTTGCGCCGAGGACAGCGGCTACTCCATCTCCGCTACCAGCGAGAACGTGGACGCCGCCAAAGCGTTCCTGACCTACCTGTTCAGCGCTGAGAACCAGAAAAAGTACAGCGAAGCCCTCGGTTCTCCCAGTGCCTTTACCGATGTGCAGGCAGACTGGGCGCCGGCCGCCTTCGCCGCGGAAGTAAGCGATGTGCTCAATTCCGCCGTGAACATTGGCTTTACCAATGAAAAACCCGCCGGTTTCAGCGGGGATGACGCGGGCCGCATGGTACAGGATCTGCTGGCAGGCACCTACGATGCGCAGAGCTTCGCCAAAGCCTACGAACAGGCTTGGAACGACGGCTTTACCAACTAAGAATACGAGGAAACGTCAAGTACGTTAACCACTATTCGTATCTTTGCAACATACTTTTACTTCGGGGTGCGGGGAGCATGTCCCCGTACCCCGATTCTATGATTAAAGGATGATGATCGTGAAAGCCAGGCGGAGGGATTATACCCAACTGATGTCGCTGCCCGCGCTGCTGCTGTTCAGCCTGTTCTTTGTCTACCCGCTCATCCGGGGTATCGGCATGAGCTTGACGGACTGGGACGGTATGGGCGAGGCGAAATTTATCGGGCTTACCAACTTTGCGCGCTTCTTTCAGGATTCGCGCGCCATGGGCGATATTCGCACAACGCTGATTTTTGCGGCGGGCAGCGCGCTGCTGCTGAACCTGATAGGGCTTGTGTACGCTCTGCTAATGGAAAAACCCTTTCACGGCCGCAGCGTGGCGCGGGTGATGATTTACCTGCCCGCCATTATCAGCCCGTTGATTATGGGTTACATCTGGTACTTTTTATTACAGCCGGGGCGCGGATTTTTGTACTACGCGCTGGAGCAGATGGGCGCGCCGTTCCAGCTGGGCAACTGGATGAGCGATTATCCGGTGACGATTACCGTGCTGATTCTGGTAAACGTATGGCAGTTTGCCGGCATGACGATGATTATTTATCTGGCGGGGCTGCAAAGCATTCCCGCAGATTTGAAGGAAGCCGCGCTGATTGACGGGGCAGGCACATGGCAGCGCTTTACGCGGGTTACGCTGCCGCTGTTGATGCCCGCCATCCGCATTAACGTGGTCACCAATATTATTGGTTCCCTGTCCGTGTTTGATGTGATTATGTCCCTCACCGAGGGCGGCCCCGGTTACGCGACCGAGAGCCTGAGCATTTACATTATGCGCATGTGCTACGGCAGCCGCACGGGGTATTCTACCGCCGTGGCGATGATCCTGTTTTTCATTATCCTTGTGCCGGTGCTGGTTTCCATGCGCCTGACGCGCGGGAAAGAGTGAGGGGGCGCGAAGATGAAAGAAAGCATTGTATTTAAAACCGTTCGCATCGTGCTGATCGCTTGCGTCTGCCTGATGTGCCTCATTCCGTTTTACGTGCTCATTGTGCTGTCGCTCAACGCGCCCTCGCGCGTGTTTTACGAGGGCAACATGTTCGTGCCCACCTTCGCGTGGCAAAACTATGCCGACGCGTGGCAGAAAAGCCGTGTAGGCACCGCGATGGTTAACAGCGGCATCATCACCTTCGGCACGCTGGGGCTTACGATTCTGTTCGGCGGCATGGCGGGCTACGCTATCGCGCGCCGGTATACCCTGTACAATAAAATGGTTTTTTCACTGCTCATTGGCTGTATGATGATTCCCGGCATCATCAATACCGTACCGCTGTACACGCTCATGCGCGGCATCGGCGCGGTCAATACCCTGTGGGGTATGGTGCTGGTGTGCTCTACGCTGGCGCTGCCCTCGGCGGTGTTCATTTTCACCACGTTTGTCAGGGCGCTGCCCCGCGAGCTGGACGAAGCTGCCGAAATCGACGGTTGTACCGGGTTTGATGCGTTCTGGCGCATCATCTTTCCGGTGCTCAAGCCCGCTACGGCCAGTTTTGTGATTCTCAACGGCTTTGGCGTATGGAACAACTACGCGCAGGCGGTGTTCTTTCTGCAAAGCCGCAGCAAACAGAACATACCGCAGGCATTATCGGTGTTCTTTCAGCAGTTCGGGGGTGCAAAGTGGCATTTAATGTCCGCCACGGCGGTGATCGCCATCCTGCCGGTGATCGTGATTTTTCTGGTGTTTCAACGCCAGTTCATTGCGGGGCTAACGGAAGGAGCGGTGAAGGGATGACGGAGCTGGTAACCTGCAAAGGCCGCACCCTGCCCGGTGAACCGGTCGGGATGCTGCTGCGCTGCGAAGAAGCCGCCGATACGGCCGAAATCACCGTAACGCTGCTGGCGGAGCCGGTATGGAGCGTTACGCTGCCCCTGACCCCGCCGGAAACGGCGATCAGCCTGCCTCCCCTTGCGCAGGGCGGGTACGGTGTTACCGCGCGGTTGATGCGTGGCGGGGAACCCGTAGCCACGGTGACCGGCGCGGCCAACGTGGGCGGCGATATGGTGCGCTATGGCTTTCTGTGTGATTTTCTGCCCCACGATGACAGCGATGTGGATTGCCTTGCAAAATACCACATCGACCATGTGCAGTATTATGATTGGTCTTACCGGCACGATACGCTGGTTGCGCCCACCGAAGAATTTACCGATATGATGGGCAAGCGCAACAGCCTGCCTGTGATACGGCATAAAATTGCCGCCTGCCGTGCGCGCGGCATGAAAAGCATGGCGTATACCGCCGTGTACGCAGCCTGCCGCGCTTTTTGGCAGCAGCACCCGCAGTGGGGGCTGTACGCCGGGACGGATAAACCCATGACCTTTATTGATACGTTTTACTATATGGATATCGAAAGCCCGTGGCGGCAGCACCTGTTTGCCCAGTATGTGGAGGCGGTGCAAAAAGTGGGGTTTGACGGCTTTCACATGGATACCTACGGCGAGCCCAAGCATGCCCTGAACATAGCGGGCGAAACCCGCGCGCTGGAGGATGCTCTGCCCGCGATGATCCGGGATGCGGATGCGGCGCTGCGCAAGGCGGATATCCCCCCGCACCTGATTTTCAACAACGTGGGTGCGTGGCCGGTGGCTGCCACCTGCACAGCCCCGCAAGATGCGGTGTATATGGAGCTTTGGCCGCCGATGGACCGCTACCGCCACCTGAAACAAGCGGTAATGCAGGCGCTGCCCGGCGGCAAGCCGGTCGTGCTGGCGGCTTACCCTGCGCCGTTTCGCACCGATACGCCGCAGCGCGCGCTGACCAGCGAGCTGTTTTTATCCTTCGCCATTGCACTAGCGGGGGCGACGCAGCTGTTCATCGGCGAGGAAGAGGCGGTGGTCACACAGGGTTATTATGCCGATTATGCGCGCCTTACCCCGTGGCAGGCGGAGCGCATAAAGGCGTATCAGGATTTTACCGTCCGCTATCAGGACTTGTTGTTTGACCGGGATCTGATGGATGTATCCATGACACATGCGCAGTGGGATAACCGCGAATATGGCTGTAACGTACCCTACTCGCTGGAAGGGGAACCGGGCAAGCTGTGGCTGACCCTGCGGGAAAGAGGAAACCGCAAACTGATTGGGCTTATTAACCTTTGCGGTGTGCAGGACGATTGCTGGAACACCGGCAAAGAAACGCCAACCCCGCTTGCGGAGGTTGTGTTGCAGGTGCTGGTGCTGCGCCCGGTGCAAAAAGTATGGTTTGCAACCCCCGATGCGGCAGGAGGAGAGGCCATCGCGCTGGAATGGAATACTACGCAGACAGATTACGGCCTGAATGTGGAAATCCGGGTACCGGAGCTTACGCAGTGCGGGCTTGTCTGGCTGGAATGTGAATGATACGGCGCGAAAGCTGTATACAGGGGGACGCGGGATGGATTACCAGGTAACAGGCAACGAATTTATCTCTTTGCCCACCATTCGAGAAAGCGACGGCGCGTTGGAAGGCGTAACGTTTATCCTGATGGGGCAAAAAGGGCTGATGGAAATCCACAGCGGGCGGGGCGTCATCCGACCACAGCTAACGGTAAACGGACAGGCAGCTGTGCTTTCGCCGGTGTGGACGCGCAAACACTATTGGATTCCCTCGTTTCGCGCGGCGTTTGCGGATGCGGTGCTATCCTGCACGTACCTTACCCCGGCCGGCGAGCGGGCGTTTGCGATGCGCCTTGCGGTGGAAAACACCGGCGCGCAAGCGGCGGAGGTATCCTTCGGCGTGGAAGGCGACTGGGAAAGCACCCTGCACGAGATTAACGAAACGACGGAGATATCGCAGGGGCGTGAGGTCATCCGCTCCGGCTGGAACGATATGTTCATCTGGGTGCAAAAACCGGGCGTGCCGCTGTTTGCCTTTGCCCCGTGCATGGGCGATCATCAGGCGTACAGCGAGTTTGAGCAGGGCGCGGAATGGTCGCAGGATGGGTTTGCCTATGACATTCACAAAGGCGTGACCCTCGCCCCTGGCGAAACGGCGTCGCTGGATGTGTTTTTCGGCGTCGGGTTTGAAAGCGTCGCCGCGGCAACCAGCGCCAAGGAATTGCTGCGGCAGGGATACGATGTGTTGCACAGCCGCACGTGCAATTGGCTGGCTGCGCGGGAAAAGACGGCGGCGGACGCGCAGGTGCAAACGTTGCTAAACACCAACCTGTTTTTCGCCTTTTTCTACGCCTCCGGGCGCAGCGTGGATACCGAAGAGCTGTGTTTGATGACCAGCCGCAGCCCGCGTTACTACGTAAGCGCGGCGTACTGGGACCGGGACAGTCTGCTTTGGGCGTTTCCGGCCATTCTCTCGGCGGATGCTGCGTATGCGCGGGAAATACTGACCTATGTGTTTACCCGACAGGCGCGCAATTTTGGCGTGCACAGCCGGTATATCGACGGTACGATGCTGGAGCCGGGCTTTGAACTGGACGAGCTGTGTGCCCCGGTGATCGCGCTGGAGCGCTACCTGCTGGCGACGGACGATGCCGCCTTTGCCAATCAAGCTTTTGTGCAAAACGCGCTGCGCGGGCTGCTGGCAAAATTGGAAAGTAAAAAGCACCCCGCTGTGCCGCTGTATGAAACCTTCTTGCAGCCGACGGACGATATGCACAATTACCCCTACTTAACCTATGATAACGCGCTGGTTTGGCGTGCGTACCACGCGCTGGCGAAACTATTGCACGATTCCACCTTGGCGGGTCGCGCTGAAGATGTGCGCGCCGCTGTATACGAGCACTGTGTGTTCCGGCGGGAGGGCAAGCCGTTTTTTGCCTGGTCGGTCGATTTGCAGGGGCACTACGACGTGTACGACGAGCCGCCGGGCAGCCTACAACTGCTCCCGTTTTACGGCTTTTGCGACAAAGGCGACGAGGTGTGGCAAAACACCGTTGCCATGATACGCGATACCAGCTATGCGCTGTCTTTTGCGGATGCGCCCATTGCGGAAATCGGCTGCAAGCACGCGCCGCACCCATGGATACTCTCCATTTGCAACAGTCTGTTGAGCGGGCACGCGGCAGAGGCGCTGACGCACCTGAAGCGTACGCGCATGGATAACGGCATTGCGTGCGAAAGCGTAAACGAGCACACAGGCTGCTGCGAAACAGGGGAAGCGTTTGCCACCTGCGCGGGCTTTTTGGCCTATGCGCTGGAGCAAAGCGGGGCGCAGGCGGAGTGATTTGCTACCTGTGAAACTAGGTGCTAACATAGAAAAACAACATGCCGCCGGAAGCGAGAGTGCTTCCGGCGGCGTTTGATTTGTGCGCTTTAGCGAGAATTAACCACCAGCTCTGCTGGTGGTTAATCTTCACAATAACTTGCAAAGCAAGGACCGTGTTGCGTTTGGCAACACGGTCCTGCTGGATTGTTCCTTCAGCCAACGGGGCCTGAAGAAACGTGATGAAACGGCGGGTTATTATTCTTTCACAATCAGTTTCAGGGGGATGTTTACCAACGGTTCAATGGCCTCTCCGCCGAGGTACTTCACAGCGTTTTCCAAAGCGGTTTCAATCTGCAAGTCAGGCTGCTGCTGTACGGTAGCCGCCATTTCGCCGCTTTCTACCGCGGCCAGCGCATCGTCGGTGGCGTCAATGCCATAAATCTTGATCTCATCGCTGCGTCCGGCTGCTGCTACCGCACGTACGGCGCCCAGCGCCATCTCATCGTTATGGGCGTAGATAGCATCCAGTTCAGGGTTAGCCTGGAGGATATCCTCGGTCACGGTGGCGCCTTCTTCACGAGCATAATTCGCCGTCAGCGAGGCTACAACCTCGATTTCGGTGCCTTCGATGGTAGACATGAAGCCTTCTTCACGGTCGATCGCGGAGCTGGAACCGGCAATGCCTTCCAGAATGGCAACTTTGCCCTTCCCGTCCAGATCTTTAATCAACTGCTGCGCATCCAGCATCGCGGCTTCTTTGTTATCAATGTCCAAATGCTCGACTACGGTGCCGCTGTTGGAAGCGCGGGTAACGGTGATTACCGGAATGCCGGCTTCGTTGCAGGCCATCACGGAAGTACCAACCGCATCAGAATCAACAGGGTTAATAATCAGCAAATCCACACCGCGGGTAATGAAATCCTCAATCTGTGAAGACTGGGTTTCCGCATTGTCTTGGGCGTCCAGTACCATAAGCTCAACACCAAGCTCTGTCGCTTTGGCTTGGGCAGCGTCCTTCATGGTGACAAAAAAGGGATTCTCCAGCGTCGATACGGCAAAGCCGATCGTGTAGGATTGCGCCGTTTCCGCGCCAACGAAGGTCATGGGGATTAGTGCGAGGGAAAGTACTAACAGGGTTACAAGGATTTTACGTAACATTTTGGGATCCTCCTTTTTATTTGTTCGCCTTATTCCTTTTAATCACCACCGCGATGATGATGATGATTCCCTTTACAATCTCCTGATAATAGGAGCTTACGTTGAGCAAGTTCAAGCCGTTATTGATCACGCCGATGGTCAGGCTGCCCAGCAGTGTGCCTACAACAGTGCCCACGCCGCCAGCCAGCGATGCTCCGCCCAGTATGACGCCGCTTAAAACATCCATTTCCAGTCCGTTGTTTGCCGTGGGTTGCGCAGAGAGCAGCTTACTTACGGTGATCAGCCCGCCAACGGCGCACATCAAGCCAGAAGCCACGAACACCATCACCTTGTAGCGGTTGATCGGGATGGCCGATAGTTTGGCCGCTTCGCGATTCGCGCCGATCGCCTTTACATAGGTACCATGCTTTGTGCGTTGCAACAAAAAGTAGAAAACAACGACCAGAAACAACGATACGACGGTCGCAACCGGGATGATGGTCAGCAAGTATCCGGCCCCGAGCGTGGAAAATGATTCAGGCAGGTTCGAGATTGGTTTTCCATTCGTCCACACCATGCAAACGCCGCGTAAAATGCCCATGGTTGCCAGTGTGACGATGAAAGACGGGATACGCGCGTATACGACCAAAGAGCCATTGATCAATCCAACCAGAAGACCAAGCAGAATCGCCGCCACAACCCCCAGCCATACAGAACCCAGCGTTTGCATTGTCCATGCAGCCGCAATGCCACTGAGCGCCGCCGTAGAGCCGACGGACAGGTCGATCTCTCCCGAGAGCACCACGCACAGCATACCCATAGCTACCGTTAGTACAATGGAGACCTGCCGTGTGATGTTAAGCAGGTTGCGCTGCAGCAAGAAATACGGGGATACGTTGGCAAATACGATACAAAGCAACAACAGTATCAGCAGCAGCCCCAGTTCTCCCTTCAGGAATCGTTTAAACTTTTGCCCGAAGGTCTCGGTTTTCGGTGTCATGGCTTTCCGCCTCCTAATGCTAAAGTCAACAGATTTTCACTTGTCGCCTCGCCGGCAGATTTTTCCCCGACAAAACGACCTTTGCAGAGCACCAGGATTCGGTCGCAAATGCTTAAAAGCTCTTCCAATTCCGAGGAAAACACGAGAACGCTTTTTCCGTCATCCGCCATTTTAGTAATCAGGCGGTAGATTTCCGCTTTGGCGCCGATATCAATGCCACGCGTAGGTTCGTCCAGCAGAATCAGCTCTGGTTCGGCCGTCAGCCATTTTGCCAAAACAACCTTTTGCTGGTTGCCGCCGGAAAGGTTGCCGGCGACCATTTTCACATTCATGGGATGCAGATGCATCCGCTCGCCCATTTTCTGGGCGATTGATCTTTTCTTCTTTTTATCCAGCAGTCCGATGCGGTTTTCAATCTGCTCCATATGGGGCAAAACCACATTATTTTCAATCGTGTCTGCCAGCAGCAGGCCCTGGCTTTTCCGATCCTCGGGAATAAACGCCATGCCGTAAGGGATGGTATCGTTCGGTGTTTTAAAATGCACGGGTTGCCCGTTGAGCAGCAGTTCGCCGCCTGTGTGCCGGTATACCCCGAAAAGACTGCCGGCCAGTTCGCTTTTTCCCGCGCCTACGATGCCTGTAAAACCGACAATTTCACCCCGATGCACCGCAAAGCTCAGCGGGTTTTGCATCGCGTCCGTCTGATATTCCCGCGCCTCCAACACCGTATCTTCCGCCAGATAGTCGCCTGCCGCGCGATAACGCTCGCCGGAGACAGCGTGGCCAATCATAGCGCGCACTAACTGCGGTATGGTTACCGCATCCATGGTAAAGGTATCCACGTTGCGCCCGTCCCGGAACACCGTTGCCCGATCGCAGCAGCGAAACACTTCGTCCAGGTAGTGGGAAATGTAAATCATGGTAACATTTTTTTCTTTTAGGCTCTGCATAATGCTAAACAGCGTATCGATTTCAGCTTTACTCATGCCTGTGGTAGGTTCGTCCAGCAAGAGTATTTCGGCATTGATCGCCAATGCTTTTACAATCTCGATTACGCGCTTTTGCCCAAGGCCCAGATTCCCCACCAGCGCATGGGATGAAATGGGGATGCCGAAACGCTTGAGAAACGCGTCGCTGTCTGCGTACAGCTTTTTCTTTTTGCTGACGCCCAGAACGGTAGCGACCGGTTCGTTGCCTAAAAAAATGTTCTCGGCAACGGTAAGCGTATCAATCAAGCTCAGCTCCTGATAGATCGCCGCGATGCCCTTACGGCGCGCATCGATGGGATCGGCGATGGTCACCGGTTGGCCTTTCAGCATAAGCGCGCCATCGTCTGGGTGATATACGCCTGTCAGAATTTTAATCAGGGTGGATTTTCCCGCGCCGTTTTCGCCCAGCAAGGCGTGTACTTCACCGCGCGTCAGCTCAAAATCCACACCCTTTAAGGCGTGTACGCCACCAAAGTGTTTTTGAATATTGGCTAGTTGTAACACCAGCTCTTCGTTCACGGTATGCTCCTCCTTCAAAGCGCAGCCTCTACCTCGCCAAGGGATGGAATGGACGATTGCGCCCCTTTGCGTGTGGTGCTCAGGGCTGCCGCAACATTGGCAAAGCGCAGGCATTCGGCTACCGGCTTGCCACAGGAAAGCGCCGCCGCAAACGCGCCGAGAAACACATCTCCCGCAGCGGTAGAATCGATGGCATCTACCTTTTTGGGTTCCAGCATAAAGGGTTTACGATTCAGCATGGTAAAGGCGCCTTTGTCCGACATGGAAATTACCGGCATGGTAAAGCCCAGATTGACCAATTCGGCATGCGCTTTTGCCGCGCTTTGCATATCGACGACTGCTATACCGGTCATCGCTTCCGCTTCTGTTTCGTTGGGTTTGGCAAAGTCGATCAGCCTGCAAATGTCTGCGGGTATCCCGCCCGCCGGCACGGGAGAAGGATCGATGATCACGGTCATGCCCTTTTCCTTAGCTAGGCGTATCGCTTCATAAACGGTCTCCAATTGAATTTCCATGGTAATCAATAAAATGCCACAGCCGTCGAACACATCTGCATGGGAGCGCACATCTTCAGGAGTCAGTTTGGCATTTGCTCCTGCGGTAAAGGAAATGGAATTGCGGCCCTGCGCGTCTACCCGGATCATCGCGACCCCGGAGGTATCCCCCGGCAGGGTAATGATACGGCTCATGTCCACCCCCCGGGCCTCAAGCTCTTCCGTCAGTTGGGCGCTGAAAGCATCATCGCCAAGTTTCGTAAAATAGCGTACTTTACCGCCCAGTGTGGCAGCTACTGCCGCTTGGTTGCCGCCCTTGCCACCGGGGAAGGTGGCGAAATTGTCCGTCACCACGGTTTCGCCCACTTCCGGCATTTTTTTCATAAACATGGTCAGGTCGATATTGATGCTGCCCATGCAAAGTATTGTCTGTCCCATACTGTCAAGCTCCTTTACGAAGCGCTTCCACGGCTTGCATAAAAGTGCGCGTCCGTTCCGCGTCCACGGGATTTTTCCATTTGCCCTCTTGCTTAAAATAGCTTCCGACAATCGCGCCATCGGCGTGTTTTAATAGCTGCGCTACGTTCTCGCTGGTGGTGCCGCTGCCCAGCAAAATCGGTAACCCTACGCTTTTTTTGCAACTGTCTATCCTTTCCACGGTTGGGGGCGTGCCGGTATCAAAACCGGTTACGATGACGGCATCGCCGTCCTGTGCTTCCACGTCCATAGCCTGTTCTTCCACGCTGCGGTCGTGAATAATGTAATGACTGCCATGCTTCACGTTAACGTCGCAAAGACAGGCAATATCCTCCGCGCGCAGCGCGCTGCGCAGCCGGGCCACCTGGCCGCCCGCGGCTTCAATGTACCCCGATTGGGAAATAAACGCGTTGCACCACTCAAACACACGCACCCAGCGGGCGCCGCCCGCGACGGCGGCGGCAAACGCTTGCTCCGCACCGTTCATGTGGCATTCCGCGCCTGTTGGGATGGATACGCTGCGGGCAACCTCATACACGCCTACGGCGAGCGCAGCCACGGTTTCAGGGCCAATTTTACGGCCGGGCAGATAGGGAATATCCCACATATTTTCCACTTGCACGCCGTCTACACCCTGATCCTCCAGCATGCGAGCCTCATCCCGGGCAATTTGCAAAATACGCTTCATGCCCATACCCACAGCATCGTAACGCGGAGACCCGGGTAAAGGGCGCAAATGCACCATGCCGATAATCGGTTTGGGCTTGGTAAAGATGGTTTCCAAACGGTTCATGGTTAGCCTCCTTCAAGGGCTGCCTCGTGACAAGTTGAGCCCAGCCCTGCAACGTTACAGATTAAAAATCCACACCCGCTACCAGCGCGATATAGCAGTAGGGGCAGCGTTCGCCAGTTCGCACGAACACCTTAACTTCGTCGCCGCGAAGCGAGCCGTTCAACCACAAATCCTTCATTTCTATATGCGGAATGGTTTTTTCAATCAGGTCATTGCCCTTGTTTTTCTCTGCATCCAGCGTGGCGCGGAATTCCTTGTACACTTCAGGGCTGACGCTTTTAGTTTCCTCGGTGACAATATAGCTTTCGATAACCAGCTCTTTCAGCACCGCTTTCACCACGTCCATCACTTTCGGCACACCCTCGCATACCGCCAGGTCGATACTGGTGGTCATATCATGCCGGGGGAACGGACAGCCGACATCACCGATCAGGATGATATCCCCATGACCCATTTTTGCGACCGCCTTTGCCAACTCCGCATTGTAGATTCCGCCTTTTTTCATGTGAAACGCTCCTTTAGTATTTGATTTTTCTTACTATATTTAATCGTTTAACTCAAAAGCAAATCATATGCTTCTTTGCCAACGATTAATAAACTTCGTCAAAGGTCGCCTGTTTTTGCTGTATCAGGCGCAAAAATAACGTGGTTTTCCCCTTTTTCCGGGCGTAAACCAAGCGCTTCCATCACCCGCAGGCGGGCACCCTTGCGGCGCCGCCGGCTTTATCCCTTGTGGCTTTTCCGCGCTTTCCCATCGGGAGGGCAGCGAAAATGCCCGTTTCAGCAGGATTTACGTACAATGAGCGCCGAGCGCAGCGCTACTGAAAAACCGGATAAATTCTGCCGCCGTTCCAACGCATCCAGCATCAAGTTTGCCGCGTTGATAGACATCTCCCGGATGGGATTTTCCACCGTGGTCAGTTTCGGGTACAGGAAGCTGGAAAAGTAGATATTATCATACCCAACAATCCCCATATCGCGGGGCATTTTCAGCCTTTGTTCTTTCAGTGCTTCCATCGCGCCCCAGGCCATAATGTCGCTGCTTATAAAAGCGGCGGCGGCAGAGCCTTCCGGCTTGTAGTTTTTCAGCACTTCCTTCATAAGCGCAAACCCGGAGTCAAAGGTAAAATCCCCATAATGGATTTCGCAGGCATCCTCCGGGATGCCGTGCCGTTTCAGCGTTTCGGTAAAACCGCTCAGGCGTGCCTCGGCATTGGATACGATCTTGATGGGCCCGGCCAGGCAGTAAAAGCGCGTATATCCTTTCCCAATCAGATAATCCGCCACCGACGCTGCGCCGTGGTAGTTATCCGCATATACAAACGCGACGTTTCGGTCTGTTTTCAGCGGAGGACGATCCATGATGACCAGCGGGACATCCGTGATCTTCAGAAGATCATCAATGTTAATACGCGGGGCAATCGCAATAATACCATCCACATGCGCATCCAGCATACTTTCAAAGTTCTTGCTTTCGCTTTGGAGGTTGTTATCCGAATCATATAAAATAATCTGGTAGCCCTCGTTGCCCGCTACATTCTGGATAATCTTCACACCTTCGCTGAAGAAGGGGTTGGTAATATCGGGCACGTGAACGCCAATAATGTGGGAGCGATTGGTTTTCAGGTTTCGCGCATACACATTTGGGCGATACCCTAATTCCTTTATCGCTTTGTATACCTGCTGTTCCAAGTTGCTGCTGACATATTTTTTCTGCGTTAACACATTTGAAACAGTCGCAGTGGACACGCCTGCATGGCGAGCGATGTCTTTAATCGTTATATTCATATAGACTCCATGTCGGTTAATCGAGTAACTATGCGTATCGTAACACAGGCAAATATCGTTGTCAAGCAAAATTGCTATTTTCTTATATGGTAATTTTTTGGCCTTGCGCTGCATTAAAACCCATCATCACCATCACTTGCTGCCGTATCAACTTCGGGTTGCCCGCATTCCGGATACCGGCCGCGGTGATACAGCAGTGCCGCGCAGCACTTTAGCCAAGGCGTGCCAGCTGCGGCTGGTACATTTCCGCCCGGTGCAAAAAAGATTGCAGTGCAAAACGCTTTGGATACGCTGCTTTCGATTTGCCCCCTCTCCACGATCCTATGGCAGATAGAGCGGGACATATCTACAATGAGAACTTCTCACGGAATCGTAAAAAAGCGGGAATTGCTGGTCGCGGCAATACTGCACCACGTCGTGCGGCAGCTGCAAGCTGTGCCGCCCCAGATTGACAACCAGCCCGCTGGCGCCATGTTCGTGCAGCCTCGGCACAAAAACGGAAAGCCAGCGGTTATCTGCATGCCCGATTCCGATGGTAAACACCAACTTGTTCTCGCTTAAAATCCGCTACCCTGCTCAACTTTCATAACATCAACCCACTCCACAATCCGATGCAGCCCGCCTTCGCCGGCGGTGTGCTGGATTTGGGAATCAAACGCAGTTTGGTTGTAGATTTCATCCAAGCGAATGGCCATGCAGATGCAGCCCATTTCTATTGAATCTAGATCCATTTCATCATCGCTTTCCAGTCGCTTCCCATCAATAAACCGCGGCAAATGAAGCGGACATGCCAACTCCGGGCGATGGGGCGTACTGCCTTGGCAAAATCGGCAGCCATCCAGCGTTGGTGAGCGGTGTTAAACGGACAAACGAGCTGCTTGCACATATGGCTATGGTAGGAGCAGATTTGAAGCGAAGACGAGAAAAAAGACCGGAAACTGTTATGATTCAACAGTTTTCGGTCTTTAAAGCGGCGTTCCCTTCGGGATTCGAACCCGGGGCCTTTCGCTTAGGGGTGTAGTCGTTTCATTTTCCTATGTTGCTATAAAGCTTCATACAATGCATGGAAGTTCCACCACATAAGAAAAAGCAAGCGAAACGAGTTTCATCAGAGAATCCCTATCTTGCTATCGTGAAAACGATGCGCTGTTTATTGAATCAGGGGATAGACCAGGAAAGGGCGGCTGTAACGATCATACAGAGGTTTTTGTGGGATGCTGCCGTGTACTCGCGCGCGGAATCACTTCGGTCTGCACATAAACGGTGCTATAAGCCGTTTTGGGATAGCGGATGCGCGAGAGCAACAAATCCGCGGCGGCAAAGCCCATGGACTGGCCGGGGATACGTGCGGTCGTGAGAGGCGGATCCATAATACGTGCTTCCATAGCATCGTCAAAACCATAAAGCATAGCGTCATCCGGTACGCGCAAGCCTATATGCTTGAGTGCGCGAAAAACGTTGATGGCTTGAAAGTCGTTGGCGCAGCAGAACGCCTGAGGCATTTGCGGAAGGGCTTTAATAGCGCTGGATAGCCACAGGGCATCCTCGTAAGGAGAAGCATCCTCGGCCAAAATGCTCATGCTTGGCAATGAAGGCAAGCCGTTGTGCGCCATGGCCGCTGCGAAACCGCACCATCGTTCATAAAAGGACTGGCAATGATAACGGTCCCCCACAAATGCAATGCGTTTTGCGCCTTGATCAATGATGGATTGGGTCATTCTAAAGGTGCTGTTGTGATTTTCCATCATGAGAATATCGCTGTTTAGCGTAAAGCCCGAAATGTTGGCGGCTGTATCCACGAAAAGTGTGGGGATCCCCTGCTGGCATAAATACCGGCTGTAAGCTTCGTCAAACATTTCGATGATAATGATACCGGCGGTGGTTTCGCGCCTGAAGTTAAGCGGCAGCGAAAGAGACGATGTTTCTTTCTCTCTGACAGGGTACATCGTCAGGCTTATACCGTGCTGGCTGATCTTTTTTTGAAAGGCGTCCAAAAGCGGCGCTGAAAAATGCGATCCAGCTAACACGGACGACGAAAACAAGGCGATTTCCCGTACAGGGAACAAGGGCTGTTCATCCGGGGCTAAAAAGGCGAATTGCTTATAGCCCATTTCCTTTGCCTTTTGCAGTATTTTCTGCCGCGTGCTGTCGGCCAGCACTCCGGTATTATTCATCGCTTTGGAGACGGTGTTGCGCGATAAGCCGAGTGCTGCTGCGATATCCTGAATCGTTACTTTGTTGGGCATGGAATCCCCCCTAATCTAAGGGCATTATACGGCCAAAACGCACAAAATGTCAAATACAAATGCAACAATCAAAAAATGTGCAAATGTAAAATAATAAGGTGGGGAAGTATGAAATATATCTATATTGATGTATAAATTGTGCAATGAAATTAAAATAATTACAAAAAGAGTTGACAAATGCACAAAAGTATTTTACAATACACACAACGAGAAAACAAACGGAGGCATGCCATCGATGAGAAGTGATGTTCGTACCATCGAAAAGCAACCACATCACGGCCGCATACAATACCTGCGGAAAAACTGGCAGCTTTACATCGTATTTATGTTGCCGGCTGTGGTGCTTACTGTTGTGTTCAAATATGTGCCGATCACAGGGATTCTGATGGCATTTGAGGATTACAGTCCATTTCGCGGTATTTTCGGCAGCGAATGGGTAGGATTTACACATTTCCAACGTTTCCTGTCATCTCCATATTTCGTTGCCTACTTGCTCAATACAGTGAAGCTGAGCGTGTATGGACTTTTTTGGGGGTTTCCAGTTCCGATTGTACTGGCGGTACTGCTCAACCGAATCCGCAAGCGCACGGTGAAGAAAAATGTTCAGCTCATTCTCTACGCGCCGAATTTCATCTCCACGATCGTATTGTGCGGAATGGTATTTCTGCTGCTGTCGCCAGTAGGCCCTGTCAATAAAATGCTGAGTACGCAGATTCACTTTATGGCAATGCCCACAGCATTCCGTACAATCTACATCTCCTCGGGCATATGGCAAGGCGCCGGCTGGGCAAGCATTATGTACACGGCGGCGTTATCCAATGCCAGTCCCGAGCAGACAGAAGCGGCATTGATTGACGGCGCGAGCATCCTTCAGCAAATCTGGCACGTTGATCTGCCTGCCATCAAGCCCATCATTGTAATCCAGTTCATCCTGCAAGCAGGCAACATTATGTCCATCGGGTTTGAAAAAGCGCTGGCATTGCAATCGACGCTCAACATCTCAGCATCGGAAATTATTCCTACCTATGTATATAAACTCGGTTTACAGATGGGGGACTACAGTTTCTCAACTGCCGTTGGGTTGTTCAACTCTGTGATCAATGTTGTTTTACTGCTGCTCGTCAACGCTGTGATTATGCGGCTAAATGAAGGCCAGGGGCTGTAAAGGAGGACGAGCGTTATGGAAATGCGATTTTCAAAACTGCCTTTCAAAGACCGGGCTTCGCTGGTGGTTGGCTATAGCCTGCTTGGTTTGTTCGTGTTGGTTATTTTGGTGCCGCTTCTCTATGTGGTGATCGGCTCGTTTATGGACCCAAATATATTGGGAAATCAGGGGATCAGCCTTAACCCCAAGGATTGGTCACTGGACGGCTACACGCGCGTCTTGGAAAACCAACAGATATGGCGTGGGTTTGGTAACTCCTTCTACTATTCTACGGCCTTTGCGTTCATTTCGGTGGCTGTAACAATGCTGGCGGCATATCCCCTCTCCAAACAGGATTTTGTTGGGCGCGGCTTTTTCAATGTGTTCTTTGTGTTCACCATGTTTTTTGGCGGCGGACTGATGCCGACGTACCTGCTGGTCAGCCAGCTTGGCATGATCGATACCGTCTGGGCGATTGTATTGCCTGCGGCCGTCAATGTATGGAATATCATTCTGGCACGTACATTTTACCGATCCACCCCAAACGAACTACGGGAAGCCTCCGCGGTGGACGGCGCATCAGAAGTCAGGCATTTCTTCGTGATTCTGCTGCCGCTTTCCAAACCGATTGTCTGCGTATTGTTCCTGTGGCAATTCGTCGGTATGTGGAACAGCTACTTCGATGCCATGATCTATCTGGATTCGGCCGTTAAGCAGCCGTTACAGCTGGTTCTGCGTTCCATCTTAATTCAAAACCAACCTGATCCCGGCATGGTAGCCGATATTCAAAGCGCGGCGGAGATGGCCAAACTGTCGGAATTGCTGAAATACTCGACGATTGTTGTCTCAAGCCTTCCTTTACTCGTGCTGTATCCCTTCTTCCAGAAATATTTCGATAGCGGCGTGATGGTAGGCTCTGTAAAGGGCTAAATATGAAACCTAAATTCAAAGGAGGTTCCACTTATGAAAAAAAGACTTGTCTCACTCCTGCTGGTGCTAATGCTTTTACTCCCCGCTGTATCCTTTGCGACCGACTACTTCCCACTGGCGGACACCAAGACACTGTCTGTTCTGACAAGCGCAAATTCTTTGGGCCCGCAAGATAAAGCAAAGCAGCTCATCTACGAGCGTTTGTTTGCAAGCACGAATGTTACCGTCGACTGGACATGCTATGTCGATGACCAGTTCGTTGAAAAGCGTAACCTGGCTCTTTCCAGAGTCAACTCAATGCCGGATGTTGTTCTCAATGCGGATATGGGAATACTGGATTTGCTCCGCTACGCCAAACAAGGCGTCATCATTCCGGTCGAAGATTTGATTGATCAATACATGCCGAATCTCAGCGCTGTGCTTGAAGAAGCGCCTTCCTATCGTTCGCTGATTACCGCACCCGACGGCCACATCTACTCTTTCCCCTGGATTGAGCAGCTTGGCGTTGGCAAAACCGCTATTCAGGCCATTGGCGGTATGCCGTTCATCAACAAAACCTGGCTTGATGAGCTGGGTCTGGAAATGCCAACTACCACGGATGAATTTGTGGCAGTGCTCGAAGCCTTCAAGGAAAACGACCCTGCAGGCAATGGGGATACCTTGCCCATGGGCTTTATCATCAACGGTGGCAACGAAGACCTCGGCTTCATTCTGGGTGCGTTCGGCTATGGCGACAACCCGGATCACACCATGGTTTCAAATGAAGGCGAAGTCATCTACTCTGCAGTGCAGGATGGCTATAAAGAAGGAATTGCATGGCTCAACAGCCTGCAGGAAAAAGGCCTGATCGACCCCGAAAGCTATACCCACAACTGGGAAAGCATGGCCGCTAAAGGCAACGCAGGCCGTTATGGCGTGTTCTTTGGCTGGGATAACTACGGTATCCCCGGCTCTTACTCCAATGAATATGTCCCGCTGCCTGCATTGGCAGGCCCCACCGGCATTAAAAATGCTGTGCGTGGCAGTGGCAGCGCGGACGGCGGATTCCAGGTAGGCCGCGCGGTCATCACCGCTGCATGCGACGATGTGGAACTGGCCGCACGCTGGATTGACCAGATGTATGACCCGATGTTCTCTATCCAAGCTAACTGGGGAACCTACGGTGAAGAAGGCGCCGCTAACATCTTTGAACTCAACGACGAGGGTATGCTTGTGCATTTGGCCATCCCCGAGGGTATCTCCAACTGGGAAGCCCGTGTGGCGCAGATGGTTGGCGGCCCCTTGGCTGTTCTGGACAGTTACTATGGTGTTTACTCCACCTGCCCGCCGGATGCGCTTGAACGCATGGGCTATGTGGAAAGCTATGTGGGAGATATGATCTACGACATGGTGTACCCCAATGTATTCTACTCCCAGGATGATGCAACGCGCCTGTACCAGATTGAGACGGATATTCAATCCTACACCAACCAGAAGAAAGCGGATTGGATTTTGAACGGCGGCGTGGATGCTGAATGGGACGCATACCTGACGCAGCTGGATGAACTCGGGCTGTCTGAGTACATCGCTATCAAACAGAAATACCTGGATGCCTACCTGGCGCAATAATTAACACGGCGGGCACCTGCACGTTTGTGCAGGTGCCCCTTCTTGAAAGGACGAACACTATGCCGGCGCAAACATCACAAACGCTTGCAGAAGCAAGGCAATATTGTCAAAAGCATACGATTGCAAAAGGCAAACCACTCTTTCATATGGCGTGTCCTGTGGGATGGCTGAATGATCCGAATGGTTTGTCCGTTTTCAATGGTGAGGTGCACCTGTTTTATCAGTACTATCCCTACCAAACACAATGGGGTCCGACGTATTGGGGCCATTGCAAGACCAAGGACTTTCTTCATTGGCAGCAATTGCCGGTTGCGCTTGCGCCGGATATGCCTTATGACCAAAAAGGCTGCTTTTCAGGCAGCGCCATCGAGCTGAACGGCAGGCATGTGATTTTGTATACCGGGGTTTCCCAGGAAGAGGTTCAGCAGCAATGCATCGCCATCGGCGATGGAACCGACTATCAAAAAACCGTGGACAACCCGGTTATTTCTGCGAGCTTGCTTCCAAATACATGCAATGCCGCTGATTTCCGTGATCCGAAAGTATGGTTTGAAGATGGCCGCTACTACGCTATGGTGGGCAGTAGAAGCCACGACAACATTGGGCAGGTGGTACTGCTTTCATCAAACGATTTTTCGGCATGGATTTTTGAATCTATACTTGCGAAAGGGCGCGAAGGATTGGGCGAGGTATGGGAATGCCCTGACTTTTTTACGCTCAATGACCAGCGCGTCCTTGTGTGCAGCCCGCAGTTTATGGAAGCCGCGGGAGATGAATTTCATAACGGCAACGGTACGCTGGCCCTGATCGGTGACTATGATACAACGCAAAAACAGCTGCTTGTTAAAAGGGAGCAAACCGTTGACTATGGTTTGGATTTCTATGCGCCGCAAACGGTGCTGCTTCCAGATGGCCGGCGCGTGATGATAGGCTGGCTGCAGTCCTGGGATAATGACATGACGCCGCGTGGACAGGGGTGGTCAGGGATCATGTCGATTCCACGCGAGCTGTCCCTCCGGGATGGGCGACTGATTCAATGGCCCGTGGCAGAAGTGGAATCGCTTCGTGGCAAAGCCGCCTTGCATCGGCAAACCCTGCGCGACGAAACGGTTACATTCGCCGGTGTGACCGGCCGTGCGTTTGACCTGGAGCTTGCCCTGGAAATGAACCGATGTGAATCTTTTGAGCTGCGGTTTGCGATGGATGAGCGGTATTATACCAGCATCCTCATCCGCCCGCAGGAAAATACCGTCATGTTTGACCGTACCTATTGCGGTGTGCGGCGCGACAATGTTTGCACACGCACTTTGCAGGTTCCTATGTCCGGTAAAACACTGGAACTTCGATTGCTTATGGATCAAAACACAGTAGAGCTGTTTGTTTCTCAGGGTGCATATGCCATGAGCGCTCTGGTGCCTGCGCCGCTTAGCGCACAGGGCATCTCATTTTGCGCAAAGGGCGAAGTAAACTGTGACCTGGCGTTTTATGCAATGGGGGAAGCAAAGGATTCCGAAGCAATAGGCAACAAATCGTTGCGCCCGGCGAACGGTTGATGGCCCTTGTGCGGCGCGGGGAAAGCCGGGCGGGGTTGGCCAGGATGGAAGCTGCACATATTGCAGAGGCAATAAAAAAGCAAAGGCTGCCGCATACATCCGCCCTGCTTTCGTTAACGCTACAAACGCCGGGGACACTTTTTTGCATGCGCGTTGGATGGCGTGCGCGTCACGAGATCGATGATCTGAATCGTGACGCGCTTTTTAAAATCCTTCGTTTTACCAATTCGTTGCGCTAAGGCGCGTTACTGTTCATGCCAAGCCAAGATGAAATGGATCGCTTTTCGCAGTCGCACGCGTAGCGGAAGCGAGAAAGGATGCGTATCTTGAAAAAAACAATCTTGCTGTTGCACTGTATGCTGATGCTTGCCGTCGGTTTCTTTTTTTCTTCAGCCGCGGCATTGGAGGAAAATAACATGCCTTATTCATTGTTTCCCAAACCGCTTACAGGGTGGGTAGGCGATGTGATGCCCATGAACGACGGAGATAACGTGCAGCTCTATTTTTTACAGGATGCGCGTGACGGGCAGCCCGGAGGTTTTCACCCCATTCACAAGTTCACCACAAAGGATTTGTTGTCCTATCAATATGATGGCCTGGTCATTCCTTTTGGCGAGTCGTTCCAGCCTGATTTTGCGATTGGCACGGGATCGGTAATCGTTGTCGATGGCACCTACCACTGCTTTTACACGGGTCATAATCCTTTATATCCGCAAACGGATCGGCCCAAAGAATCGGTGATGCATGCGGTGAGCAAGGACAATATAACCTATGAAAAAATCCGTTCGGATACCTTTACGGCTCCCAACGGATATGATTGCAATGAGTTCCGGGATCCCTTTGTATTCTGGAATGATGAAGCGGGCGAATACTGGATGCTTGTTTCCGCCAGAAAGGACGAATCCGGTGTGATTGCGCTGTTCACATCGGATGACCTGACCACATGGCAGGCGCAGGAACCATTGTATGCGCCCGGATCGTATTTTATGCTGGAATGCGCGGATCTCTTTCAAATGGGCGACTATTACTATTTGGTGTTTTCCGAGCAGAACGGCTGTACAAGATATGTGATGAGCACATCATCCTACGGCCCATGGACTGTGCCGACGCCGGATGTGTTTGACGGCAAGGCGTTCTATGCCGCTAAGACGGCAGAGCTTGCCAGCACGCGTTATCTCTTTGGCTGGATTCCCACCAAGCCTGATGAAAACGACGGCAACGACTATGAATGGGCAGGCAACATGGCTGTTCTGGAACTATGGCAGCGAACCGATGGCACCCTGGCTGCCAGGATGCCCCAGGCGTATTTAACGTATTTCACACAGGATCAGCCGATCGCATCACACGCAACACTGGGTGATGCCGCAGTGGATGATGATAAAATCACCATCCATGCGCAGGCCAGCCCGGCGGGTGTAGACCTTGGGCTGATGCCGGAAACCATGTTGCTGACCGCGACCGTGACGTTTGACGGTGTATCGCGTGGCGCTGGAATCGCGGTTGGTTTCACGGACGACCTCTCCAGAGGGTATGGCATTCATATGGATATGAACAATGGAATATTGCGCTCCGATTCCTGCCTGCTGGAGAGCATACGCCTCTCCCCGAAAACCATTTTCATTCCCTATCATTTTGAGGCGAATGTGCCAATCGACTTTAAGGCGGTAGTGGAACACGACCTCATTGTTGTTTATCTAAATGATGAAATTGCCCTATCTTCGCGCATCTATCGCATGACGGATCATCACTTCGGGTTCTATTCTCTTGGGGGATCGGTAACGTTTGACGATATTCGGGTCATGGTTGCCCAAAAGTAAACGCTCTGGAGGGATTTTCATGCGGTTACGATGGTACGCCTTTGGGCGCTAGGCTGC
This sequence comes from Candidatus Limiplasma sp., assembly GCA_963675655.1. Lineage (GTDB taxonomy): Bacteria > Bacillota > Clostridia > Christensenellales > Aristaeellaceae > CAXXOK01. Next base: position 848,425 of record OY776489.1, on the reverse strand, counting down.
GCCGGCATTCAGAAACGAGAGCATCCGGGAGACCACGGGGCTAGCGGCAGAGGCGCTGCGCGCCTTTAGGACTTAACCGCACCCAGTGTCATTCCGCTGGTGATTTTCTTGTTCAAGATGAAATACAGTGCCAAAGTAGGCAGTGTTGTTATGCAAATGGAGGCAAATGTTGCCCCCCAGTCCGTTAATCCTCTTGCACCAATAAAATCCTGCAGGCCGACGGAGATGGTTTTCATACTGTTGCTGTTAAGGAAAACGAGACTGAAGGTATAATCGTTCCATACGGTGATAAAGTTCATAGCCAGCACGGTTACGATGGTGTTGACGGATAGCGGGGTGATTATTTTGAAGTAAATACCCCAAATGCTCGTTCCGTCGATGATAGCTGCTTCGATAATGGCATTAGGGATGAAACGGTAAAAATTTGTGAACAGGAGTACCGAAACGGGAAGCTGGAACGCGACCAAGGGAAAGATAACCGATAGATAGGTGTCTATGAATCCGACCTTTGAATACATGATATACAATGGAATCAATGTTACGGCATAGGGAATCGTCAGACCGATCAGGAAATACTCAAAGATTCTCTTTGATCCCCGAAAGATCATTTTGCTGATCGCAAACGAAGCCATGCTGCTGAATATGACGATGGCCAGCAAGGATATACCCGATACGATCGTACTGTTTTTAATGTACGTGAATATATTGCTTTTCAGAATCACGTTTTGATAGTTTTCCAATGTGAGACCGACAGGCAAGGCGAAAGGTTCGCTGGCGATTTGAAGATTGGGTTTAAAGCTCGAGGTAACAAGCCATACGACAGGATAGGCTTGCATCACCAGGAATAATAACAAGATCCCCCAAAACAGAACGCGCAGCTTCTTTTTTTGTAAGATTGTTTTCATTTGCATCGCCCTACTCTTCCTGATTTGTATAGCGGTTGATCAGCAAAACACCAACTAAACTGATGATGATAATAACCACGGCAATCGCGCTGCCATAGCCAAGCATACGGCTGGAAAAAGCTTTTTTATACATGAAAGTCGCTAAGATTTCGCTGCGGTTGTTTGGTCCGCCATTGGTTAAGAACAAAGGTGCAGCAAAACCGCGAAGGGCGCCCACCAAGCTCAAAATCAGCGACAGGCCAATGATGTTGGAGATGCATGGGATTTTAATCCAAAGTAACTGTTGCCTTTCGTTGGCGCCGTCGATATGTGCGGCTTCTACAATGTCTTCCGAGATGGACGTTAGTGCGGAATAGAATATTAGCATGTAGATACCTATATATTGCCAGCCCTCCACGGCAGCAACAGAAGCAAGCACCGTTTTAAAATCGCTCAAAAACGCAATTGGGCTAAGGCCAACCCATTGCCGAAAGATGTTGAAAAGTCCCAATGGTTCAACGGAGTAGAAGGCACGAAAGAGCTGTGCTATCGCGATGACGGTGATGACCGAGGGAATATAGTAAATGGTTTGGATAAAGCTTCTGGCTTTTCGAACATAGGTAAGGATAAGCGCGGCTGTGAAGCCAACTAAAACTTGCATGCTAACAACAATAAGAATATATAAGATGTTGTTCTTTAAGGCGATGAAGAATACGCGGTCAGACACTAATTTTTCAAAATTGTCCAGTCCAATAAAAGCAGGCTTACCAATACCGCTCCATTGGAACAGGCTATAATATATGGATTGTGCGATGGGCACCATCACGATGATGGAGTACACTAACAGCGCAGGCAACAAGAAAAAGATGATTGCTTTCTTGTTTCGTAAAACACTCATATCTGAACACCCCTCATATGCAACGATCGTTGCCCTTTGTTATAAGCCATACCTCGTGAGACCGGCATGCTGGTCTCACGAGGCAATGCCCTATATTCAGTTACCGGTGGCGTGTTCGGCCAGAACGTCGTCCATAATGGCTGCGACTTCTTCAGGGGATACTTCACCCATGCACAATCCAGGCAGGTTGTCATTCAATGTGGCAATGACATCTTCGTGAAGCACGACGTCCCACGGACGGGTTGAAATCTCGCCGATGTTCTCCATATCATCCTTAATACTCAGGAAGAGCGGGTCAAAGGCTGAGGTATCCACGTCTTCAACGACCTGCGGTGCAAAATGCTGACGGGACATATACAGGGGGCTGTAATTTTTAACGATGTAGGTCATGAATTCTTTCAGTTCACCGTCAAATTTTTCGGGGTTTGCGGTCAAGCCAATGCCTCCAAATGCCCAATACTCATTGGGTGTGGTAACGGCACCATCCATCGTGGGCATGTAGAAATAATCCACATTCAACCCTTCGGGGCGATTAATGAAACTATTCAGTTCCCATACGCCAATGCCATACATAGCGGCCTTTCCAGACAGGAACAGATTCATGGCAGAGGCAAGGTCGGCAGAGGAGAAGCCAAGCTGATAATATTGACCCACTTCAGCCATAAACTCAAGGGTCTGCATACCAATTTCGTCGCTCATTTTGGCTTCGCCCGTTGCGAGCTGATTCAGGTAATCGTTACCGGCCAAACGGAAGGGAACCATTGCAATGTGCCGAAGCAGCGGCCATGCATCTGCGCCTGCAATCGCAATGGGAGTATACCCGTTTGCAGCCAGCACTGCGCAGCAGTTGAGGAACTCGTCAAACGTGGCGGGTTTTTCAAGACCGCATGCCTCAAACATATCTGTGTTGTACCAGATCATCTCGGTTGAAAATTCCAACGGAATGCTGGGCAGGCTGCCATCGGGCAGGCGACCATAGTTGATGGACAGAGGGATGTAGGAGTCATATTCGCCGATCTCTTTCAGGAAGGCTTCCATGTCAAGGAGCAGACCGGCGTCCTCCAGTTCTACTGCAAAGGGGGTGGGGTCGATATCATACATATCGGGGATCTGCCCACCTGTAATCATGGTGCGAAGTTTCTGATCGTAGGATGGACGATCGGCTGCGTTTTCAACAACAAAGTTTATGTTGCCGCCCGCCTCATTGTACATATCGGCCAATAGTTGTAATGTCACAACAGTTTCATCGGTTGCGGATTTCGAGGAGAAATAGGTAATGGTTACAGGGTCTTGCGCGGCTAACGCTGTGCTAAAACTGCCGGTTATCAGCAGCACAGCCAGCATCAGAGCCAGGATCATTGTTGCCTTTTTCATGTGAGATTCCTCCTGTCAATATATTCTACCACTTCCTATAAGTGATGAGAATTCTGAATGAAAAGTTTTAGGTTTGATACGGTTATGCTGCCGTCCCGTGCAAAAATACTCCATCCCTTTCCATGCAAATTGTAGATTCGCGTGGTGAGGGCAACAGCGTCGTCTAAGTAACAAGTACAAATATTTCCATCAATGAGTAACCGCATGTGCACGGTTTGCTTGTCCTGCAATCGATATGGCCTTTCCAATTCGGGCAAGAATGCCTTGTCGCCATCCAGATACCATTGGTTGACCCCAGGCTTTCTGCGCGGCCACAGGTCAAAGACGATTCGATTGTAGAACGGCTCGACGCGGAAGAAGTAGCCGTCTTCATAGAACGCATCCTGCCGGATAGCGACACCAAAGCTTCGGATTTCGGAGGTGTATTTGATCTCGGCTTCAATCATGCATTGTTTGGGCAACCCAGTCAGGTTAAGACTGGCTGCACCGCAGGACGCGTCCAGCGTTAAGGGTTGATCAGAAGCAATGGGCTGTTCATCGGCATCCATGATGGCAAGCGTGTTTGAAAATGCATGAATATAGCGCGGAGGAATACTGGTGATCAGCTGCCCATTATCGCGTTGGCCTAGCTTATGCATTGCCAATGCGCCTGCCCACTCCCATTGTCCTTCGTCACGTTCGCCGCGTCTGGAGGGGACCCAGGCAAACGCCCATCTCTCGCCATCTATGGCAGCTGTTTTCGCAGCATAGAAAGCTCTGCCATCAAAGCTGTCCTCAGTGGGGGCTGTCCATGGTCCGCTTGGCGAGCGCGATATGCGATAGTGAGTAATAAAGCGCTCAGAAAAGGTAGAGAAAACCAGATACCACCATTCACCCATTTGAAACAGGTCGGGACACTCGTGGGTCATGAACGCATGCGGTGCATAGAAAGGTTCTTCTATCGACCAGTGCCATAAGTCCTCGGATTTGCAAAGCGCTATACATCCGCCAGTTTTTGCGGGGGAATTTTTAAGACGTGCAGCCAGTAGCATATGATAGCAGCTTTCCTGCTCACTGTAATATACATAGGGGTCACGCCAATCAAAGGGCTCATAGATGTCTCCGGTGGCACAAAAAGTGCTTTCGTAGTGCTTTTCCCAATGGAGCAAATCATCGCTCGTAGCGTGCATAATATATTGTATTTGCTTGCCATCCAGCCAATATTTTGGGTTTTGCGCATTCTGCGCTGTGTAAAACATATGAAATCGTCCATTTGGATCCGCAATGACAGAGCCTGTATAACAACTTAAATCATTGTCATCATAGCCGCCGGTGGGAAGCACAACACCCATATCGCGTATATCAGTACCATCTTTTGTAATTAAAAGATTCCACGTAGTCCCAAAACCGTAATCATCAGCCGTTTTACCGATTCTCTCGTCGTGTAAATAATACAGATAGAATTCGCCATGATATGAAAACGGAATTAAATCGCCTACCCAACCCTTATCAGGTTGATAAAACATACTATCCATATTGAGTTCCCCTTTCAATATAGGACAATAATACACCTGATGTGACATGGCGTCCATTGCCGCAATATCTAATCTTTATCGTCCGAAACTCGATATGAACGACAAGTATTGACTAAACGTGCAATCAATGGTACTGTTTTCATATATTTTCACAACAAATTTGCTTTGTTTTCTGAAAAGAGGTGCTGAATTCATGGCCATCACAATTCAAGATGTAGCAAAGGATGCGCAAGTTTCAATATCGACAGTATCAAGGGTGCTCAATAATCATCCATTTGTGTCCTCAGAGGTCCGTGTGGCGGTCAAAGCCTCAATTGAGAAGCTGGGTTATAAGCCCAATCAAATAGCCAGCAGAGCTGCGCGAAAATCCAATAAATTCATCGGGGTCATGTTGCCGGACATCTCCAATAACATTTTTGGGCGAATTTTACGTGGCATAGACAGTGTAGCGTGGTTACGAGGATACAGTCTGATTGTTTGTGATACAGCCATGGACATCAACAAGGAAATGCACTACTTTAACCTGTTAAAGGAAAAGCGTGTGGATGGCATCATCTTTTCCAATGCACATGTGACGGATCAGCACTTGATGTGGGTGAAAAGAAATCACCGTCCCGTTGTCTTTGTGTGTCAGGATCCTGAGCCTCCGGATTCCTTTTCCTGTTCATATGGCGTAGTAAACATTGATAATCGGCAAGCGGTATGTGATATGGTCAATGTATTCTATAACATGGGTCATCGCTCCATTGCCTTTTTAGCCGGCCCGCAGTTTGACCCTTCCGCCGGACGCAAGCGTTTTGAAGGCTATAAGAAAGGACTGGCGGAGAACAACCTTCCTTATAAAGAATCGCTGGTATACTTCTGTGATGATTTTACAATTGAAAGTGGTTATAAAACCATGGAACACCTCTATCAAGAATGCCCGGCGCTGCCCACAGCCATTCTGTGCGCCTGTGATAACATTGCCGTTGGGGCCATGGAGTTTATGCAGGATAATAACATCATGATTCCCGATCAAATTTCAGTTGCAGGCATTGATGATACGGAAATGGCTTCTGTCGTGCGACCGACACTCACCACCCTGCGTCATGCCACCTTTGAGCAAGGCGTTAAGGCTGCGGAGATGCTATTTGATTTTATTCATAATCCTGAAAAGGAGCGAGTTGAGTTTCGCATGCCTTATCAGATTATCCGAAGACAGAGCGTAAAATATCTTCACAAGCCATAATGGCGATACCGGTCAGCGTCCAATGCTGGTGCAGAGCAGTCGGTTGTTGCGTATCAGGGTGGATTCGGGCATTAGGGGATTATGAGTGGGTGGGATTGTATTTCTGCTGCGTAAAAACCGTTTCGCACAAGGCTGCTTTCTTAACGCTTCGCGTTCCTGGTTTTTAAGGTGCGGGTTTCACAGTATCCGTTTTCCCAAGGGCTTTGCATATAGGCGGTAGATACATCCAGATGATGTAGCCATTGCTGCAATGCTTTAGCGGTAAACTCACGGCTTTGTCGCCGCACAGCTAAACAAGGGCATCCCCGGGTTACAAATAAACCGGATACGGTTTTAATGATCTGTTAATGTTTCCAACGCCTGCGAGGAACGCTGGCAAGACATTCCCGGGTGTACGTATCAATGATATTGCGCCATCGCAGCTTTTTACCATTACTTTGACGGTCTTTCACAAAATCATCGCCCCCCATATAGTCTTGCGCTGGATTGTATGGTTGTTTGTTACGCTTCTCTATGCTTTGTGTGGGAAAGCAGGTTTCCGTTGTTTGGCAGCGGTTCATTACCTGCGCCCGGTTACATCGATGAAACACCATGGAAGGGATCGCCGGTTTCATACGGTGTAAAATTTCAGAAAGTCTATCGGCATCGCCGTTGGTGATTGTTCTCGCCTGTGTAAAAAAGCAAGAAATAATGCAAATTTAACAAAAATTAAATAACAAAACAGTGCAATGTGTCAAAATACCCCCTCCCTCTTGACGGGTTTTTGAAACAAATTTACACTTACGCCGTAAAACAATAGTTCGATCACGTGAGAAAATTGTGAAATTTTGTTTACCCAAGAACTGTTGTCAATATCGTTTGAGGAGGGGAATCCATGAAAAAACTACTGGCACTCGCACTTACTGTAATGATGATTCTGTCCTGTGCGTCCTTCGCTGCTGTTGCAGAAACCACCAGCGAAGAACCCATCAAGATCACACTGTATTACTCCGACAACGCGACCCTGCCTTTCCAGGAGGATTGGCTGGCAGTCCAAACCATTGAGGAGCAGTTTAATGTCGATTTCACTTTTGAAGTGATCCCGATTGCGGACTATTCCACTAAGGTTTCACTGGCGCTCAATACCGGAACCAACACCCCTGATGTGATTCTCTACCAGACCACGGCCGGTGAAAACGGCTCGCTTGCGCTCAACGGTGCGCTGGTGCCGATCAGCGATTACAGTGATTGGACGCCTAATTTCAACGCCCGTGTAGAAGAATTCGGCCTTACAAATGCTGTGGATGCACTTTCGCTGAGCGATGGCAAACGGTATTATATGCCTTCGCTGACCGATAAGCCTTTCTATGACGGCGGCTTGATTCTCCGCGAAGATTATCTGGCAGCCAAGGGCTTCTCCGCTCCCAAGACCTTTGACGATCTCTACGCGATTCTCAAAGCCTATAAAGCCGATTATCCGGATAGCTACCCGCTGACCATTCTGGCCGGCCCGCGCGTTCTGTACCGCATGACGATGCCTTCCTTCGGCATCAGCCTGGGCAGGAACAGCTCTTCCGGTTCCTACACGCTGAGCTACGATTACACCACCGGCACCTACTTCGATGGCGCCACCAGCGATCAGTACAAGGAATACATTACCTACATGGCTAAGCTCTATGCTGAAGGCCTGCTGGATCCCGAAATGGCCGATCCGATTGACGGCGATATGTGGACCCAGAAGCTGGCGACCGGTTCCGCCATGGCGACCTACGCTTATTACGATCAGATCGGCGGCGTAGAAGCAGCCTCCACCATCGAAGGCTTCAACCTGAACATGTATCCGTCTCTGGAAGGCACTGCGGGCGCGCATCATCAGCCCAAGAGCTCCACGGGCAGCGGCATCATGTTCCCCATTGCCACTGCCAGCCGTGCAGATTTTGAGCAGGTTGTCCGTGCTATCGACGCTGCGTTCTTCTCCGAAGAAGCCGCCAAAATCTGGTGCCTGGGCGTGGATGGTGTAACCTACACCACCGATGCGGACGGCAAAATTACCTACAGCGACGAGCTGGTTAACTCCGCCGATGGCGTCTACAAGACCCTGCAGGTGAAGTACGGCTGCGGTTCGGACGTTACCCAGATGGTATGGTACAATGCTCGTGAGATGACCAAGTATGATGCGAACTACGCCGCCATCAACGCGGAAGTCGCCTCCATGGACAACGTAATCCAGCCCATACCGCCAACCCCGAAATTCGATGACCTGACCGCCGAAGACGCCGGCATGCTCTCCACCCCGCTCAGTGATGCGTGGGAAGTGTGGAACGATGCCTTCCTCACCGGCAAAAAGAGCATCGATACCGATTGGGATGAATATGTAGCCGAAATGCAGAGCAAGGGCATTGATGAATACTGCCAGCTCTACAACGACAACATGGCGCAGTAAAACCAAGTCACCTTGCCGCGGCGCCCAAAGCGGCGCTGCGGCAAGCCTATGCCAGTTCAGGCGGCCGCACGGCGGGTTTACCGTCGTGCGGCTTTGTTACCATATTAAAGGAGGTCTGCCCGATGCGCGTGGACAAGCCCCAACCGGTGATTACAGACCGCCGGTCCTTCGGGCGGCATGTGAAACGTTATTGGCAGCTCTATGCCATGTTCCTGCTGCCGCTTTGTTACTTTATCCTGTTCAAGTATGTGCCTATGTTTGGCAATATCCTTGCGTTTAGACGGTACCGGCCTGCTATGGGACCGTATGGCACGGAATGGGTCGGTTTACGTTATTTCAGCAAATTTATGGGCGATGCGTCTTTTTGGCGCGCGTTTCGCAATACTATTGTGCTTTCGCTCATCAATCTGGTTGTCAACTTTCCCGTTCCCATTATCTTTGCAATTATGCTTAACGAAGTGCGCGCGCTTCGCTTTAAAAAACTGGTGCAGACGGTATCCTACATGCCCCGCTTTATTTCCACAGTTGTTGTTATCGCCATTGTAAGCGAACTGCTCAGCCCGTCCAGCGGGCTTGTCAATCGCTTTTTACAAGATACGTTTGGCCTTGATCCTGTTTATTTTATGAACGAGCCGCAATATTTCCGCTTCCTGTATGTAATGACGGATACGTGGCAATACACCGGGTGGACGGCAATCATCTATCTGGCAGCCATCACCGGCATCTCCAACGATTTGTTTGAAGCCGCTACCATTGACGGCGCAAACCGGCTGCAGCAGATCATTTACGTAACCATCCCCTCCATATTGCCCACCATCATGGTTATGTTTATCCTCAATGTCGGCAGACTTCTGTCCCTCGGGTTTGAAAAAGTATTGCTGATGTACACGCCTTCCAATTCAATGGTCAGCGATATTCTGGATACGCTGGTGTACCGTACGGGCCTTGCCAACCAGAATTATTCCTACGCGACCGCCATCGGCTTGTTTAGCGGCGTCATCGGGGTTATCCTCGTTTCCGGCAGCAATTTCCTAAGCCGCAAAACAACCGGCGAAAGCATTTATTAAGGAGACGTTTGTATCGTGAAAAAAATCAAACGCCCTCGCGGCGGCGCCGGCAGCGTAGTGCTGGATATTCTGATTTACGCGGTGATGATCTTTACCCTGTTGGTGTGTCTGGTTCCCTTCATTTTTATGCTGGCGCTTTCGTTTTCGGATAGCAAGGCGATTGTGAACAATCAGGTTTATTTCTGGCCGGTCGGTTTTAACCTGAAATCGTATGAGCAGATTTTTACCTATCCCAACTTCTTCCGTGCCTATGGCAACACCATTTTCTACACCTTTGCGGGTACGGCCATCTCGCTTTGCATGACCACCATGTTTGCCTATCCGCTGTCCAAAGGCTTTCTGCACGGTCAGAAATTGATGATGAAGCTGGTCGTTTTCTCCATGTTCTTTTCGGGCGGCCTCATTCCCAACTACCTGCTTATTTCCAACATCCGCCTCACCGGCACCATATGGGCTATGCTCATTCCCTTTGCCATCAACCAGTTCAACCTGATTATTCTGGTCAATTTCTTCCGTGCCCTGCCGGGCGAGATTGAGGAAGCAGCGTTGATTGACGGCCTGAACTATGCGGGTATCCTAACCCGCATCGTGCTGCCGCTGTCCACGGCCGGTCTGGCTACGGTTGGGCTATATACCGCGGTGTTCTTCTGGAACGATTGGTTCAATGGTTTAATCTACCTCAACACAAGTCAGTTTCCGGTTATGCTGTTTCTGCGCAATATCGTAAACGGTACCACCATGGTGGGGGATGCGGCGGGCTTTGGGGATAAATCAACCATTGCTATTTCCATCAAGTCTGCGGTTATCATTACATCCACCCTGCCGATTATTATTTTATATCCATTCCTGCAAAAATACTTTGTCAAGGGCTTAACCGTAGGCTCTGTAAAAGGGTAAGCTGAAGGAGCGCTATATGATTAAACTCAGCCAGATCGATACCGAGCAGGTCAATTCACATACGCTGCAGATAGACCGCGTACCGACGCTGGATATGTTGCGTATGATGAATGATGAGGATCACCTTGTGGCGGATGCCGTGCAGAAGGTGCTACCCTCTATTGCCGTTGCCATTGATCGTATTTTCAACCAAATGGAGAAAGGCGGCCGCCTGATTTATTGCGGCTGCGGCACATCCGGCCGTCTCGGCATGCTGGATGCCGCCGAGTGCCCGCCCACCTTCGGCACCGATCCTTCGCTGGTGCTGGGGTTGATGGCAGGCGGCGAAAAAGCCTTTACGAGGGCGATTGAAGGCGCGGAGGATGATTACGGACAGGGGCGGGTCGACCTTGAAAGCATCGGCTTTAGCGCCCGGGATGCGCTGGTGGGCATAGCCGCCAGCGGCCGTACGCCGTATGTGATTGGCGCGATGGATTATGCGCGCACGTTGGGCGCGGTCGTCATCTCCCTGTCCTGCAGTGCTAATTCCGAGTTATCCCGCCACGCCGATGTTTCCATCATGCCTCTGCCGGGGCCGGAAGTGATTACCGGCTCCACGCGGCTTAAAAGCGGCACGGCACAAAAAATGGTCCTCAATATGATTTCTACCGGCGTTATGATCAAGCGCGGTAAAGTATACGGTAATTTAATGGTAGATGTGAAAGCTACCAACGAGAAGCTTTGCGAGCGTGCCGTATCTATCGTGATGCGCACTACGGGCGCGGATGACGCTTTGGCAAGGCAAACCTTGGCTAAATGTGATTTTTCCTGTAAAACGGCAATTGTAATGCTGCTTTGCAAATTGGATGCGGAAAAAGCTGCCGCAGCGCTTACGGCAGCTGGCGGCAGAATTGCGCAGGCGGTGGAAAACTGTTCTACCCAAGCGTGATCCGGTGCAGGCTGCAGCTATTGTAGCTGTTCTCCAGCAACGGCTTTGCGTGGTGATAATCCATGTTGGCCATAATGGTATACAGCATGTCCATCACAATCAGCTGCGCTATGCGGCTGCTCATGGCGCCGCTGCGGCGGTACACCTCGGGGGATGCGGTAAAGAGGGCAAAATCGCTCTTTTGCACCATGGGCAGTTTGCCAAATTTGGTAACGGTCACAATGGTTGCGCCGCGCGCCTTGGCAATGGTAAGGGATTCCACCACTTCTGTGGTGCTGCCGGAGTAGGAGATAAAAAGGCCCACATCCTTGGGGGTCAGGTTGGCGGCATAGGTCAGTTGAATGTGGTTATCCCGGCAGAAAACCACGTTTTTGCCGATGCGCAGCAGCTTGTTGTAAAAATCCTCGGCAACCAGCGCGGACGCGCCAACACCGAAAAGCTTGATGGAATCCGCTTTGATCATATGCTTGGCGACGCATTCCAGCGTATGCCCATCCGCAAGGCGCTGGGTTTCCTCAATGGCCTGTATGCTGCTGCAGCATACGGTTTCACCCATCTGCTGCACGGTGTTGTTGCCGGAAATATCCGCGTACAACGGTTCCTCGCTGCCCGCCTGCGAATCCGTATTACGGTTTAGCTCCAAGAAAAGCTCTTTTTTTAGGTCTTTCAGCCCATAAAACCCCAGCGATTTGCTGAAACGCACCCATGCCACCTGGCTTACGGCGCTGGCTTCCGCCAGTCTGGCGATGGGCATGTGAAACAAAACGTTGACATCCGCCAGAAAAAAGGCGGCGACCTTCTGCTCCACCGGGGTGAGGCTTTCGTAAATATCCCGGGTGCGAATTTCAATATTGGTCATGCCGCATTGCCTCCTTATAAGCTGATTTTACCAAGCACAACGGGGTGTTTGGCGCCGGTTGCGCCCGGCGCGTTGCTGCAAATGCCATGTACGCACTCGTTTGCCAATATGGCAAAGGCGACCGCCTCTTTGGCGTCACTGTCCAGCCCCAAATCCTCATTGGTCATTACGCGCAATTGTGGAAGCACGCTTTGCAGCGCGGCTAATAGCGTGGGATTGCGGCATCCACCGCCGCCTACGATGAGCTTGTCCGGTTTTGGCGAACAAAAGCGCTCGATTCCGGTGGCAATACATTCCGCGGTGAACCGCGTGGCGGTGGTCAGCCTGTCCGCGGCGGAAACGTTCAACCTGTCGGCTTCCTCCCACAGCGCCTGTACATAAGCGGCGCCGTAGCGTTCCCGTCCGGTAGTTTTAGGTGGCTTAAGGCGCAGGTATTCATCATCCATCATCCACTTGAGCAGGCCTTGGTGCACCTGTCCCTTCGCCGCCAACCGACCGCCGTCGTCATAGGTCATGGCGCCGTCGGTCAGGCGAACGACAATGGCGTCCATCACCATGTTGCCGGGGCCGGTATCAAACGCGTAGGTATGCTCCAGCGCGCCGCCGCGCGGCAGCACCGTAATGTTGCCGATCCCCCCGATGTTTTGCAGCGCTACGGTTTCGGTTTCGCTGCGGTACAGCAGGTATTCGGTATAGGGTACCAACGGCGCGCCCTGACCGCCCGCGGCAATATCCCGCACGCGGAAATCGCTCACCACGGGGCAGCCAAACACCTCATTGAGCACCGATGCTTCGCCGATCTGGTAGGTGGCGGTAAGCTGATAGCCAAGGTAGGCTTCCGGGCGTGGAATGTGCCAAAGCGTTTGTCCGTGACTGCCGATCAAATCCACAGCCCGCGGGTCTACCTGCGCGGCACGGCAAACAGCGGTGCAAGCCTCGGCATAAAGCTTACCCAGCAGAAAGCTTAACAGGCTTAGCTCGTGGCTGCCGCCGGCTTCGCCGCCAGCCAGCGCTAAAATGCGGCTTTGAACCTCTTTGGCAAAAGGAATACTCACAAAGCCGAGCTGTTTCACCTGCGTGCTCATTCCGCTTCCGGCAATGGTAACCAGCGCCGCGTCAATGCCGTCTGCGGAGGTTCCGCTCATCAGCCCGATGACCATCCGGCTGGGTTTTTGCGTAAGACTACTGATTTGTTTCATGGTTGACATATCCTTTTGTAATTTTATTTCTGCTCTATTTTGCGCCGACGCATATGCCTTGTCAAGGAGGGATTCTATTGGCCGCAAACGGAATGGACCATCTGGAAATCTGGCGCGGGCTGCTTGCTGGTAAAAAGGTTGGACTGCCGACGAACGCCGGCGGCTTTAACACCTATTTGCAGCATAACGTGGATGCGATGCTTGCTCATGGCATCTGCCTGCCCGCGTGGTTCGCGCCGAAGCAGGGACTGCTTTGCGCGGCTGCTGCTAGAGAACATGCGGACTTACAAACGGACGCGATCACCGGCTTGCCTGTATATAGCCTGTATCGCAAGGACTCCAAGTGTTTTCCGGCGAATAGGCAACAACGGATTGATGCGCTGCGCACCAGCGCCGCAGGCCAAGCGTATCTGGCGCGCGTAAAGGAAGCCTGCAAAGCGTTTACCAAACAAAGCCAGCCTTTTTGGCTGTATGGAGGAAATGAACATGCTTGATCGTATTGCGATAGGCCAGCATTTGGTAACCGGCTTTACCGGGCTGGAGATGACCGATGAATTCCGCGATTGTGTGCGCCGTTATAAAATTGGGAATGTGATTTTGTTTGAAAACAATGTCGCCGATAAAGAGCAGCTCAAACGCCTGTGCGACGCCATTACGGAGCTGGTAATGGCGGAAACGGGGCATGCGCCCTTTATCACGATTGATCAGGAAGGCGGCGTGGTATCGCGCCTGAAAGAGGACGCGGCGGTTTTTCCCAGCGCCATGGCGGTTGCGGCTACCGGAGAAACGGAAAACGCAAGGCAGGCCGGGCTGATTACTGGGCAGGAGCTGCGTGCCATGGGCGTCAACTTCAACCTTGCCCCGGTGATGGATGTGAACAGCAACCCCAATAACCCGGTCATCGGAGTGCGCAGCTACGGCGATCAGCCGGATGCTGTTTCGCGCTTTGGCATCGCAATGATGCAGGGGCTGCTCAAGGGCGGCGTGCTCAGTTCGCTCAAGCATTTTCCCGGGCATGGCGATACGGCGGTGGATTCCCACCTTGGCCTGCCCAGCGTGGATAAATCGCTCAATCAGCTGCTCGCCTGCGAGCTGCTGCCCTTTCAGGCAGCCATTGACGCGGGCGCACCGGCGGTTATGACCACACACATTCTGTTTCCGCAGCTGGAGCCGGATCATCTGCCTGCCACCATGTCCCGCCGGATTATGACGGATTTGCTGAAAAAGCGGATGGGCTTTACCGGACTGGTGATTTCTGATTGTATGATGATGGGCGCGATTGCCCAGTATTACGGAACGGTGCAGGGCTGCGTCGCCGCGGTTCGTGCCGGTGTGGATCTGGTTTTTGTTTCCCATAACCCGTCGTTGGCGGGAGAAGCTGTCGAGGCTATCGAAGGCGCCTTGCAGGCGGGCACGCTGGACGAAGCAGAACTGGCCGCATCCACGCAGAACATTTTGCACTATAAGGCGGCGCTACCGCAAGATGTACCCGCGCTAGATACGGTAGGCTGCGAAGCATACCGCGCCATTAGCAAACGCATCACCCGAGCAGCGATCACCACGGTGAAGGACGCCGGTTTGACCATGGGGGAGAATCCACTTTGGGTGGGCTGTTACCGTTTCCGGCTTACGCTGGCTTCCAGCCCGGACGATGAAAGCCTGAGCTTTCCGGATACGATGAAGCGGCTGCTTGGCGGAGAGGCGCTGATTACATCCCAAAATCCGACCGATGAAGAAGTGAATGCCGCCGTTAGGCAGATGGCGGGACACAGCGCCGTGATTATCGGTACCTATAACGCCCGCCAGCGTACAGGCCAGCAAAAGCTGATACAGGCGGCTGTGCAGCTGGGCATACCGCTTTGTGTGGTCGCGCTGCGCAACCCCTATGATCTGGCAGGGCTGCCTGAGCATGTACACGCGATTGCCGCGTATGATTATGACGTACGTACGCTGCCTATCCTTGCGGATGTTTTGGCAAAGCGTATGCAAACCACGGGGCAGCTGCCTGTGCGGTTGGCCTGAATGGGCGCTTTATAGCGGGCTGGGGCTTGCGCAAAGCCGACTGGCACAGAACGGAAGCATTGTAACGCACATCACCCCCTACGGGAAAAGGTAATCACCGCGCTTCAGGTGCGTTATCCGCGGCTCTAAATCGGCTCGCCGCCGGCAGACGCGGCAGCAGATGCGGCAAAAATGACACTTGCACTACTGGGAAAGGATTGAAAAGACAATGCCTGATATGCTGGTTAACTTAATGACGCTCCCCAAAGAAGATGCACTGGAGGAAACCCTGCATGAGGAGGGTATTATCATTCGGCGCGCCATCAGCCCGGATAAATTCCGTATTGTACCCAAGGTACAGGCGCTTTCCACCCTTAGCGCCGCCGGGGAATGCGATGTGTGCTTCAGCCACACGCCAGTCAGCCTGTTTGTAGCCACCAAGGGCGCGGCGATTATAGGCTATGCCTGCTACAACGCCACCGCACCGGATTTCTTTGGGCCAACGGCGGTAGAGCCGGAGTATCGCGGCAAAGGCATCGGCAAGGCGCTGCTGTTGCGCTGTATGCGGGCGATGCGTAACGAAGGCTACGTGTATGCGATTATCGGCGGCGTGGGGCCAGTCGCTTTCTATGAAAAAACGGTCGGCGCAACGGTCATCCCCGGCAGCGATCCCGGCATCTATGTGGATTTTATCGGTCAGCTGGAAAAAGCCGATACAGCGGGCAAACCGGAACCGAAGGAATAATGACGGGCAAGGCGCCTTGGGGCGGTTTGTATCCGGCTGCGCCTGAAACCAACACCACACCTGTTCGCAACATCAAGCGGTATCTGCTAACATTGCTGTTTGACGCTTCCGCAACTAGCAACAATGACTACACTGCGCAGTTCCAGCGTGAGTATTACGGCGGAGGGTGCATGGAAGGGAGCAGCGTATCATGGTGAAGGTTTGTATAAAAGCATATGAATAGCAACAAACTTAGCTATCAAATCCTTCACTATACTCTTTTACGCATGTTATCTTTGCAATAACACGATTTTCGCTCGAAAATGGACGCTCAATTTATTGCCAAAAAGACATCTGGAAATGAATGATTCTCGCACATTATTTCTCCGTCTTTTATGAAACCAAGCACTTGAAAATACAAAATTATCACGTATACCAGTATATAACAATGACCGTTTACTGGTTTTTCGCAAGGATCGTGCAATCACCATCTTCTGACACAATCATGATGCGTATAACGAAGCCGCGCAGCTTATCCCGACGGCTGAGCAATACAGGCATGAACGGGATATTTTCCTAAAGAAGGTTCTTGCAGAGCAAGGAAGATTAAGCAGGGGTACAGTTCACGATGATAACCCGTTAACGGGTAGCCAGCAATAAAGCTCATGCAAATGTCAGAACGTACCAACGCCACGTGAGGCGTGGCTGGTATTCTACGGCTATGCCCGCATATAAAAATCCACCGGCTTTGCCGGTGGATGCTTATTAGATTTCTCTTGGAAACTCGTACAGATTAATGGCTTCGCCGCTCGGCCCTGTCAACGATATGGCGCGGAAACCGCCCATGGGCTGTTGATAGCGGTTTGGCGCCTCGGTTTGAAACTGTATTCCCATCTGTTTTAAGTCTTTGCATACTTCATCAAGGCCTTTGACCTCCAGCCCAAAATGAGCCAAAGCGCCTTGGCTGCAAAAGCTGGTTTCATCCGCCTGGTTGGGCTCAATTAGCTCAAGCCGGGAACTGCCCAGTTTCAACATCGCATATTCGCCAAAGTCACATGTTTCGCGGTCTACCACTACAAAGCCGATTACGTCCCGGTAAAAGTGTAGGCTTGCCTGCATATCGGGTGTCTTCACACAAAGATGATGGATGCCTACGATCTCTCCCATTATGATGCCTCCTGCTATATGGTTTATATCGCTATGGCTGTATCGTAGCGGATTCCGGTGTGGCTGTCAAGGGCGGCGAAGCCGGTTGTTTTACCTTTATTTGCCAAGCCGGAATCCGTTATCCTCGACGCTGGGTGCTTTTGAAGTGCCCTTGCTCGAAGCCGCCCCCGGTGGTATACTGCAACTAAGGACTGTGCCATTTTTACAGGAGGACGCGAGGACGCGAGGATGCGATGAGAAAGATGATTTTGTATGTCCTTCTTTTCTCGGCCAACGTGATCGTCGTGCTGTTGCTTGTGGGCGTGCTGACCCGGAATGGGTTTCATGGCGACGCGGCGAACGACCTGGTCATCATCGGTGCGTGTTATCCGAGCTTTGAAAACGCGTATTACGAGGCGCTCAACGAAAAGATTGACTCCATCGTGGTGGGCAATGGCGATGTGCTCATTGCCCGGGACGCGCTCATGAGTCAGGCGGAGCAGAACGAGCAGATTGGTTTGCTGATCGATCGGGGCGCCGCTGGGCTGTTTGTCGCGCCTGTGGATTGGACTGAGGCGGCACCCGTGCTGGCGGACGCCCGCGCCCGGGGAATCCGTGTCGTGGTGCTGGATGACTACCCGGCCAACGCGCAAGGCGCGGACTGCTTCGTGGCCTACGACGATGCGGATGCTGGGGCTCAGGTGGGGCGCTATCTGGCGGAGCAGGTATCCGCCGCGCGCGTTCTTTTGGTGGAATACACGGGCGACCGGGCGGTGGCCGAACGGCTGGATGGCTTTTCACGGAGCTTGGCTGACCGGGATGGGTTTTCCATCGTCGGGCGCGTTGCTTGCGAGGAGCGAACCGAGTCGGTGGCGGCTGCCTTGGAGGAATGGATTGTGGGGGGCGTTTCCTTTGATGCGGTATTCGCACCGAGCGACGTCTCCATGGACGCGGTTATATCGGTGCTCAAGGCGCACGACATGGGCAACGTCGTTCTGGTGGGCATGGGCGGCAGCCCCGAGGTAAAGACGATGGTGAAGGACGGGGATGTGCTGGTGATGGCGACACTTTTACCGGTAGAGCTGGGGAGCCGTGCCGCGATGGCCATGTACGCGCTTCTGATCGACGAACAGGCGGCGCGGAACATCATGGTACCCACCCAGCTTCTGACGCGGCAAACGGTGGCCGGGGCAGACATCGACAAGTGGCAGTGATTGACGTGGGAGAGCGTATGGTCAACAGCAGGACGCCCAGCGCTATACGGGCGCTGATGAAGAGCACCAATCTGCTCATCATTTGTCTTTTGTGCGGGATCATGTTCGTGGTGACGCAAAGGGTCTCGGACACGTTCATGGCGCGGGAATTCCTTGCGCGGGTGGACAAGATACCCGCCGTGCCGTGGAAATCCCCGGTCTTCGCGCTATTTTCCTATATTGCCCTCCTGTTTTTTATGCATTACAGAGGCAAGGGAGCCCAGCGAGAATCACGCTTTCTGGTTCTGGGGGCGGTAGAGCTGCTCTTGTCCCTTGTTGTGATCCGCGCCCTGGAATTTAATGACAACAGCGTCATTTTGCTGGTGACCGCGGACCTCATGGCTTACTGGAAGAATACCCGCACGCGCATCGCCTTTTTTGCCGTGCTGTTTCTGTTTTATATCGCCACGGGGTTTGGCGTTGTTTCGAATCTCGCCCCCGCCATCCCCATCGACACCTACCTGACTTACTACAGCGGCGGTATACGCACGCTGCTGGTTACCATGAAAAGCACGCTTTCCTCGCTAAACATCCTTCTGTTTCTGCTCTATATGGTGTTCATGATCCGCATTCAGTTTTTGGAAAAGGAACGGATGAGCCTCAGAAACCGGGCGCTGGATGACGCCAACAGTCGCCTCCGGGAGGCGAACCAGCGCTTGGAGCTCTACGCGGCGGAGGCGGAGAACAACGCCCGCACCCGGGAGCGTAACCGGGTCGCCCGGGAGATTCACGATACCCTCGGCCATGCGCTCACTGGCATCGTCGCGGGGATCGACGCCTGTTTGATTCTCCTGGACAAGTCACCCGAGGCGGCGAAGGGCCAGTTGAACATCATCAGCGACGTGGCACGCAAGGGCATCCGGGACGTGCGCCGCTCGGTAGAGGCTCTCCGGCCCGATGCGCTGGAGCTGGGAGACTTGGAGTCTGCCCTCCTGCGGGTCGCTCGGGAGGCCGAGGCGGTTTCAGGAACCCGGATTTCCTTTGAAAACCGTTTCGGCGCGTTGCGTTTTCAGCAGGACGAGGAGGAGGCCATCTACCGGCTCATTCAGGAGGGCATCACCAACGCCATTCGCCACGGGCAGGCGGCGCGGGTGGATATTACCATCGAGCGGCGGGACGGGACGCTGGTGGTTGAGGTACATGACGATGGCGCTGGCTGCGCCCATGTGGTTAAGGGCTTTGGACTGCGCCACATTCAGGAGCGCATGGCGCTGCTGGGCGGGACGCTGGAATATGATGGCAACGCGGGATTCACCATCACTGCGACGATACCGATTCGATGGGGGAGCAGAGTATGATTAAGATTCTGATCGCGGACGACCAGGAACTCATCCGTCAAAGCCTGGCCATCGTGCTGGGCGCGGTGCCGGACTTCGTTATTACGGACGCGGTGGAGGATGGCGCGCAGGTGCTGGAATCCGTGCGGACAAACCGCCCGGACGTGATTCTCATGGACATCCGAATGCCTAAGATGGACGGCATTCAGGCCACGCGCGCGGTAAAGGAAAAATACCCTGCCGTGAAGATCATCATCCTCACCACCTTTGACGATGAGGAATACGTTTATGGCGCCGTCCGGGATGGTGCGAGCGGATATCTGCTCAAGGGAACCTCCATCGACCGCCTCAGCGAAGCCATCCGCAAGGTGCACGAGGGGGGTGTCATGCTCAACGCGGACATTCTTTCCAAGCTGATGGTGCTCTTTTCCAAGATTGCGCGCTCCAACCTCACCGTGCAGGCGGAGACCGCGGGGGTGGAGGAGCTGGGGCAGTTGGAGCGCAAGATTATCCGGCTGGTGGGGCAGGGATTTTCCACCAAGGAGATCGCGGAGACACTCTATCTTTCCCAGGGAACCGTGCGCAACTATCTGAGCACAATTCTCAATAAGCGCAACCTGCGGGATCGCACCCAGTTGGCCATCTGGGCGGTGCAGACGGGCGTGGCGGCGGAGGAGATTCAAGGTGATGGGCGGGATTAGGAGGCGCCTTGGAAAGGGCGTGGTTCTTGTTGCTACCGTCCTTCTGCTGCTCTGCTTATGGGCAACCCCTCGGCCGCTGGTGACACTGCGCTTCGGCATGTTCGTGGACGGCTACTGGGGGGAATCCAACGTCGCCGCCACAGAGGTCGTCCGGGACGCCATTGACCGGTTTGAGGCGGCGCATCCAGGGGTGCAGGTGACTTTTGAGAGTGGAATTCTGGAACGGGACTATTCCGAGTGGCTGGCGGAAGGATACTTGAGCGGTGATGAGCCGGATGTGTTCTTCGTCGCTAACGAGGATTTTAACATGCTCTCTGCCCGGGGCGCACTGATGGATCTTACGGGGTTCATAGCGGGCGACCCGGCATTTTCCCAAAACGCCTATTTTCCAGCGCCCTTGGCAGCTGGGACGTTCGGAGGCATTCAGTACGCGCTGCCCTACGAGGCCGTGCCTATGCTCATGTATATCAATGAGACGCTCCTGACGGAGCGTAGCCTCGCCCTGCCTGGGGAGGGCTGGACCTGGAGCGACTTTCATGCCATCTGCCGACTGGTAACCCGGGACGTGGATGGGGACGGCATTTTGGACCGCTTTGGTGTATCGGGCTATACTTGGGAGGATGCGGCCTTTGCGAATGGTGCGGTGGTCTTCAGCGAAACGGGTCTGGAAAATGGCCTGGACTCCAACCGTATGATCAACAGCGTCAATTTCCTCTACGCGCTTTCCCGGGGCAATCTGGTCACGGATCTGGCGTTTTCCAGCGGCCAAGTCGCTTTTTCCCCTGTCTCCTACGCGGATTACGTCCGGGGCAGTGCCGCCCCGCCCTCCGGATATCAATGGACGTGCGTCTCCATGCCCGCGGGGCCCCAGGGAGGCAACATCGCCCGCATGGATTCCCTCCAGGTGGGAATCAGCGCCCGCACCACACATAGGGAACTGGCCTGGGAATTTTTAAAAATGCTGGTATCAGACGAGGAGACCCAAGCCCAAGTGGCCGCGCGACTGGGGGTCGTCTCCCCCCTGCGAGCTGTGGTGGCGTCCGGGGCAGAGGCGTATTTTCTGTGCGACGTGATGGAACAATGCGTGGAAACACCCAAATTTGAGGGCTATGAAGAAGCGGCGCGCATGGTAGAACGGGGCATTTCGGATGTTTTGCAAAGCAAGAAGGACATCCGCGCCTCCCTGGTGATCCTCCATCGGGAGGTTAATACATTCATGAATCAATGACAGTTGTCATATACGGCATGTTAATTGAAACGAAAAGATGATGACGCTTGGCAGGTGAAAGCCGGGCGTCCTTTTGTTATAATGACGCCATAGAAACACTGGAAAATATGGTTAGTTAAATGTCAAAAAAGACAATTTATTAAGAAAGGGGGGGTTGGGTGCGTCAGGAAGTCATTCTCGAAATGCGGGAGATCGATAAGCGCTTTCCTGGTGTCCATGCGCTCAAACAATGCCAGTTTTCGCTCCGACAGGGCGAGATTCACGCACTCATCGGCGAAAACGGCGCGGGAAAATCGACTCTTGTAAAAATCATGACGGGCATCTACGCGAACTATGAGGGCGAGTACCTGTATATGGGCAAACCCGTCCATTTTCACTCCATCCGGGATGCTCAGCACGCGGGTATCTCCATCGTCCATCAGGAACTGAACATGATGAACGATCTGACCGTGGCGCAGAATATATTCATCGGCCGGGAGGCGCGGGGATTCTTCTTTTCCGACAAGGGGATCAACCAGCGCACGCAAAAGCTGATCGATAGCTTTGACATGCAGGTGGAGCCCACGCAGCTTCTTAAAAGCCTGCCGGTGAGCAAAGCCCAGATGGTGGAGATCGCCCGGGCCATGTCCTATGATTCCACGCGGGTTCTGATTCTGGACGAGCCCACGGCGGCTCTCTCCGAGGCAGAGGCGGAGGATCTATTCGTAAAGCTAGGGGCGCTTCGGGATAAAGGGGTTTCCGTCGTCTTCATTTCCCACCGGCTGGGGGAGATTAAGCGGATCGCCGACCGGGTGACCGTTATGCGCGACGGCGCATACATCGGCACCTATTCCGCGGCTGAGCTGGAGATACAGGACATGGTGCAGCTGATGATTGGCCGGGAGGTAACGGAGGAACCTAAGAAAAAAAGCAATGTTCCACCAGGCGCGCCGGTGGTTTTGGAGGCGCGCAACCTGACCTCCCCCAAGGTGCGCGGGGTGAGCTTCTCTCTGAAAAAGGGCGAGATACTCGGATTCGCGGGGCTCGTGGGCGCGGGCCGGACGGAGACCATGCGTCTTCTGTGCGGCGCGGATTCCCTGGAGGCGGGCGAAATCATCGTGGGAAATGTGCCCCGCCACATCCGCCACCCTTCAGACGCCATCAAAAGCGGCCTGTGCTACCTCTCTGAGGATCGTAAGCGCTACGGGCTTGTGCTGGGCGTGTCGGTAACGGACAATACCGCGCTGCCTTCCTATCGGTCTCTTTCCCGGTGGGGATTTGTCCGGGCGCGCAAGTGCAAAGCCGCCACCCAAAGCTATGTGGACGCGCTGGGCATTAAGACGCCGTCGGTTTCCCAGATGGTAAAGAAGCTCTCCGGCGGCAACCAGCAGAAGGTCGTCATCTCCAAGTGGCTCCTCAAGAACATGGACATCCTGATCTTCGACGAGCCGACCCGAGGCATCGATGTGGGCGCCCGGGCGGAGATATACAAGCTCATGCAGCGCTTGGCGGACGAGGGCAAATCCATCATCATGATCTCCTCGGATCTGACCGAGATTCTTAAAATGAGCGACCGGGTGATCGTCATGTGCGAAGGAAAAATCACCGGTGAATTGGACATTGAAGCGGCGAACCAGCATAAAATCATGACGTACGCTACGGCGAATGGAGGGACGTGAGGGTTATGAACAGGAAACTTTTTTTCGGGGACTCGGGACTTCAAAAACTGATCGCGGTGAGTTCCTTGGTCGTACTGTACGTGTTTTTCAGCTTTTTCGGCCGGCACTTTCTCACAGTCGACACGTTTATCAGCATTTTGGATTCATCCTATTACATCGGGTTTCTAGCCATCGGCTCAACATTCGTCATCTTGACCGGGGGCATCGATCTTTCCTCCGGCACCGTGATGGTAGGCTCCGCCCTGGTGGGCGGCGTGGCGTACAACATCTGGAAACTTCCCATTCTGGGATGCCTTGGCGTAGTGCTCCTGACCGCCGTTCTGTTCGGCACAGCCAACGGCTTTCTCATCGGGAAATTGAAGCTTCCGCCATTCATCGCCACACTGGGCATGCAGTTTATCTCTTTGGGCTTTTGCTCGGTCATCGCCAAGGTACAAACCCAGACCTACCCCAGCCTTATGTCCCCGGACGGCTGGTTTAAGCGCCTCGTATATAAAAACAACGGCTTTCCCGTGGGGGGGCTGTGGCTGATCGCCTTTTTCCTAATCGCGTGGGTGCTTTTAAACCGCACAGTACTAGGCAGAAACACCTACGCCATGGGCTCCAACGAGGAGGCGGTGGAGCTCTCCGGCATCCGCACCTCCAACTGGAAGATGGCGGTCTACATCGTCAACGGCTTCTTCTGCGGATTAGGCGGCATCATCTACGCGGCCACATTTTCAAGCATCACGCCCCAAACGGGCAACGGCCAGGAAATGTATGCAATCGCCGCTTGCGTTATCGGCGGCACCTCCCTGGCGGGAGGTATCGGAACACTTTCAGGAACGATCTTGGGCGTGTTTGTCATCAGCGTCTTAAAAACCGGTCTTTTATCCATGGGGCTCCCGGTGCAGTGGCAGCAGGTACTCATCGGCGTGGTAGTACTCCTTGCGGTGCTGGTGGACGTGGTGCGAACGCGCAAAGCGCGTAGCGCCTGACGAAGGAACACAGGCCCGTTTCGAGTCGGGCTTGTAAATAGAAAAAAACGGGAGGCAAAATTATGAGGAAGTTCGTATCCCTGATGACAGCGGTCGCGCTGATCCTGACCGTAGTGCTCGGTTCCACCTGCGCCATGGCGGAGGACAACAAAACGATCATCGTCATCTCCAAGAGCTACCAGAATCAGTTTTACCAAGCAGCCTTCACCGGCGCCGCCGACGCGGCGGCCGATCTGGGCGTGACCGTCACCACCAACGGCCCCGACGCGGAGAGCAACGTGGCCCAGCAGGTTGAGCAGGTAATGGCTGCCATCAACCAGAAGCCCGACGCCATCGTGCTGGCGGCCTGCGACCCCAAGTCCCTAGAGGAAGCCATGATGAAGGCTAAAGAAGTGGGTATCCCGATCATCGGCTTTGACTCGGGCGTCCCCGGCGACACGACGGGCGCTGTGCTCGCCACTGCTGCTACCAACAATGAGAACGCCGGCGGCAATGTGGCCGCCAACCTCGCGGCCGACCCGGGTTTCCAAGCGGCAGTTTTAGCAGGCACCGAGGACGCACCCGCGGTCATCGGCGTACTGGCCCAGGATGCCACAAGCGGCTCCATCGTCCAGCGCGTGGACGGCTTCATCGCGGAGATGATTTCTCAGTTGGAGGCGCTTGACGGCCTGGCGGGCTGTGTGTCTGTTTCCGGCCAGGAAATCTGGACCATCCCCTCCGCGAATCCGGCTAAGGTGAATATCGTCATTACGGTTCCCCCGACCACCAGCCAGGCGGACATTCAGGCTGCGGCAACGCAGATCTTCATGACGGATAACCTGGCGGCGGTGTTCGCGGCCAACCAATCCGCGGTCAACGGCATCATCAGCGCCACCAATGACGCCACGGACCTTGACAAAACCAGCGGCAAGTACAAGGACATCTACGTTGTTGGCTTCGATGCGGGCAGCACGCAAAAGGAAGCGGTTGCCAGCGGCGCGTTCTTCGGCTCCGTCACGCAGGATCCCTATCAGATGGGCTACAAGGCTATCGAGCTTGCGGTTGAAGCGGCTGACGGCCAGGCAGTGGAAGACGTGGACACGGGTTCCAAGTGGTACAACAGCGAGAACATCACCGACGAAGGCATCGCCATTTTACTCTACGACTAACCAAGACCAACGAAAAGAGGCTGCCCCAGAAAGGCGGCCTCTTTTTTTATACTTTGGTGTGGTTTAAGGTGCACCCATAAATTGGGCCAGAGCAAGCAAGTGTGACGGAAGCAAAAGGTGTTTAGCCGATTTCTCTCCGATTCAAGTTCGTACGCACATAAAAAAGGCCCTCCCCGAAGCAAGGAAAGCCTTATACATGGCGGAGCGGGTGGGATTCGAACCCACGGAGGCTTGCACCTCAACTGATTTCGAGTCAGTCCCGTTATGACCACTTCGATACCGCTCCATAATAGAAGCCAAGCGATAGTATACCAAAGCGCCGCCCTGCCGTCAAGCTGGTAGGGCTTGTTTTATGGAAGAAGCGGCTGGCAGGCGTGTGATAGCCAATTGACCCGGAAAGTAGGGAAATGATTGCAATTTCAGCGCTTTTCGGATATGATACTAATGTATATCGACTTCAACGTAAAGGATAGATGAAAATGAAGCAAAATTATATCCTCAGTTGCTGCTCTACGGCCGACCTGTCAGCGGAGCACTTGATAGACCGGGATATCCAATATATATGCTTCCATTACAGCCTGGATGGCGTGCAGTTGCCGGATGATCTGGGCCAGTCCATGCCATTTGAAACCTTCTACCAGAAAATGGCCGACGGCGCGGAAACTAGCACCTCGCAGGTAAACGCCGACGAGTTTGAGGCATATTTTACGCGGTTCCTGGAAGCTGGGCAGGATATTTTGCACGTCACGCTTTCTTCCGGCATTTCCGGGGTGATCAACTCCGCGGTAATTGCGCAGGAAACACTGCAGGCCAAATACCCGGATCGAAAAATCTACATTGTGGATTCGCTGGGCGCATCGTCCGGTTACGGCCTGCTGATGGATAAGCTGGCCGACCTGCGCGACGAAGGCATGAATGTTGACGATTTGTACCAGTGGACGCTTGCGCACCGGCTGTATGTGCACCACTGGTTCTTCTCCACCGATTTGAGCTTCTACATCAAAGGCGGCCGCATCTCCAAAACCGCCGGTATGTTTGGAAAACTGCTCAACATCTGCCCTTTGCTGAATATGGACGATCAGGGGCGGCTGATTCCCAGGGCGAAGGTGCGCACCAAACACCGCGTGATTAAGGAAATTGTGGACCGTATGATTGAACATGCGGAAAACGGGCTGGATTATAGCGGCAAATGCTTTATCTCGCATTCGGCCTGTCTGGAGGATGCGAAAGCCGTCGCCACGCTGGTGGAAGCGACTTTCCCCAAGCTGAACGGAAAAGTGCTGATTAACTCCATCGGCACCACCATCGGCAGCCATACCGGCCCCGGTACGGTAGCGCTGTTCTTCTGGGGCGATGTTCGCAAGGCGTAAAGCTGTATAAGGGCGCATAAGAAACCAATTGCATCGTATATACAACCGCCATGGTTTTCGCCATGGCGGTTGTTTTATAGTTTGGCGTGATGAACACAAGTGCGCGAGCTGCGGATATAATCATGTTCTGACGTAATGCGAAGTATAGCGGCATGCTTGGCCTTAATTCGGTGCCAACAGTTTTCGGTTAACGCCTGGCGTAAACCAACCGGCTTTCCGATACTTGTTTGTCGCAACATATGGGATGTATCTTGGGGGGTGTCCGATAATTGTGTAAGAAGCATGCACGTTTCTTTGAATCAGTGAACGAATGACCCGATTTTTCGGGACGCTGTTGTTGGCCGGTATTTCGCCGTAGCAAGGCTATGCGAGTAGGAGGGTGCCACATTAGCCATCGTCTGTTTTGACGGCAGGGGGAGGCATTTACGGGCTAATATCGCTGCGCATTGCGGCTCTGGGGGTAGAGGCCGAAAGGATAAACAAAAGCCGCTTTGGATTTTTCCAAAGCGGCTGTATTGGTTTAGGTTGGGTAGCTTCTTACTTGCACAGCGCCGGCCATTTGGTCTTGGCGAATGCGTAGGCAGCTTTGATGCTGTCCTGATGGCCGGGGTCAACTTCACCCTTTACGTGGGTTTCGCTGTTAACAAAGTGTACGCACATCATACCGTAGTAGTTGTTGGTGGCGGCGTATGCGTCGCAGGTGCTGTAATCGCCATAACCGTGAGGCACGCCGTAGATGCTGACGGCGTATACATGCCCGTTCACGTTCAGCAGCGCCGGTCTGCGCAGCCATTCGTTGCCAACGCTCTTGGCAATGGTGGTCAGGTGGCCATACCAATCCGGCCAGCCGTAGAACGGGTTGCTGGTGGTATTTTTGATCAGCGTAATTTGGCTGCTGGTCGGGTGGCTGCTGTTATATTCAAAATTAACAATATCGCACATGGTTTTGGTATCGGCGGCGGACAGCGGCACGCAGTCGGCGTGGTAGGCGCCGGACCAGCGCTTAACGGCGAAGACCATCTGGGTTTGTACATCCATCACGGTTGCTGTGGAGCTCTTGGGGAAGATATCCGCGCCTGCGTTATCAAAATCCCAAGCAGCCATTCGAATGTCGATTATGCTGCCGAAATCGGATGTATCGCTGTTGCCGGTGCCGGTCAGTGCGGCCAGCGCTTTTACGTACAGCACCGCGCTGGTTTCCGGCCCGCAGGAGCCATCGACCGTCAAATCGTAATTACGTTGGAAGTTGCGTATGCCGGTGGTGGTGCCGCTGCCGAAATTGCCATCCAGCGCGCCGGTGTAATACCCCAGTATCGTCAGCGCGTATTGCAGGCTGTGCACGTAAATATCGCCCGTCAGATCGAGGTTTTCCTTCAGGGTTTTTATGTAGCCCTGCGGCCATAATGTATCGGTAATGTAAGCCGTAAGCTCCGAGGAGGTCATAATATCACCGGATACATCGGCATACACGCAGTTGTATTTACTGTTGTTATAGTACAGGCTGCAATACACAACGCTGTTTTTAGTGTAGGTTTCGGTGCTTACCATTTGCAGTACCGTGCCGGAAGAAATGGTAACCGCGCCGGTGGAGCTTTGCTCCTCGCTGGTGAACAGTGTTACATCGGAGGAAAGCTTCACGTAGGATTTGGTGGTCGAAGGCGTTACGCCTGTGCTGGCGTCATAACTTACGGAGGAATAATCCGCGCGCACATACCCTACAACGCCGTTGGACAGCTTAATATTGTACCAGGTATATCCGCCGGAAATGACCGGCGTGGAGAGCAGCGTCGCTGTGCTGCCTTTGGAGAGCAGGTAGCCCGTGCGGGAACCTCCGGCTGTTTTACGCACCACCACGTTGGATGTAGCGGTTACCTTGCCGATGCCGGTAGCAGTGGACGTACCGGAGGAGGAAGAGCCGCTGGCGCTGACATAGGTGCCCATTAGCCAACCGCTGATGCTGTTGTAGGTAACGTAGTACCATGTTACGCCGCTGGACGAGGTGGTTTTGCTGTAGCTGAGCGTAGTTCTCTTGGGCACGACCGCCAGCCGGACAGATTTGGTGGAGTAAGATTTACGTAGGTTCAGGTTGACGGTGGTGGTTAGCGTGCCGACCGATGTACCGCCGGAAGACGCACCGGTAATGGTGATGTACGTGCCCATCAACCAACCGCTGGTGTTGCTGTAGGTAACATAGTACCAGATAACGCCGTTGGTGGTATGTGTTGTGGTATAAGTAAGCGAAGTTCCTTTGGGTACCACATCCAGCCGTGCGGACGATGTGGTGTAGGACTTGCGCAAATTCAGGTTTACATTGGTTTTCAGCGTGCCCGTCGTGGTGGTGGTGCCGGTAGACGAGCTGCCGTCGTGTGCGGCCAGCGCCAGCGGGTAAAGCACCTTCTGGGTAATGGGGCCGGCGTAACCGTCCACCTCAAGACCGTATGCCTTTTGAAAGACCTTTACGGCGGCGGTGGTGTAGGTGCCGTATTCGCCATCCAGACTGGAGGAATAATACCCCAGTGTGCGCAGCGCGTACTGCAGCCCATAAACCGATACGTTGCCCAGCAGGTTGAGCGTGGATTTGAGGCTGGTATAGGTTGTTGCCGTCCACAGTGTGCCGGTGATGTAGCTCACCACCGCCGTTGCGGACATAATATCACTGCTGACGTCGCTCCAAAGTACGTTGTAGCGGGCGTTATTGTAATATAAACAGCCGTATTCGGTGCTGTCGATGGTGTATGTATCGGTGGATACCAGCATCAACACTGTGCCGCTGGCTACGGTGGTGTAGCCGACGGTCGGCGTCGTATCTGTAGTGAAAATTTTCACTTCTGCACTTGTCTTAATAAAACTTTTTGTGCTGGAATCCGTAACCGCAGAGGGGGTCGTGTTGGCTGCCGTGGCGGCGGATAGCGGAACAAGCGCTATCAGCAAACAAACGATCAGCAGGAGCGAAGTGCTTCTACGCAGAGTACCTCCTACAGGTTGCCGCTTAAACGCCATGATCGCATCTCTCCATTTCCCGCAAGAATTGCTACTTCTAGTCATAACAATTTTATGCCTATTAAACAAGCCTATAATATTACAAATATATTACATTGTCAAGCAAGTTCCCGCAAAATATTGCTTTTCCATCACATAACGATCAACAAATGGAAAAGCTTCCGCCATTGTTAAAAAATAATACAATTTTTTCATGCTCTGTGCGGCAGCCGTAAACGTGTTGTGCGGCAACCACGTACCCCAGGCTGCCGGGATGCGGGGCCTGCAATAAAGCGGCCTAAACAGCCTTTACACTGCGCGTATCGCATGTGTCACAGCGCCTGTATCGCTTCAAGCAGCGCCTGTACGTTGGCTTCGTTTGTTGTCGCCCCGGCGCAGAAACGCACAGCGGTATGGGAATTGTCCACTGCCGTCCAGTACGCAAAGCTGAAACGCTCGCTAAGCGTTTGGTAAACGGCGTTGGGCAAGACGGGAAAAATTTGATTGGTAAGCGTGTCATTGAGCATGGGAAAGCCCTTCTCTTCAAAAGCAGCTTTTACCTGCTGTGCCAACGTGTTGGCTTTTTGCCCCAGCGCCTGGTAGCGGTGATCCGCCATCAGCGCTTCAAACTGCACGCCCAGCAGCCGCCCTTTGGCCAGCAGGCCGCCGTGCTGCTTAATATAGTAGCGAAAATACGGCCACGCGGCCGGGTTCGTCAGCACCAGCGCTTCGCCAAACAATGCCCCGCACTTGGTGCCGCCCAGGGTAAAGGCATCGCAGTTTTGCGCAAGAAACGCCAAATCTACCTGCGGATCAGCCGCCAGCCCGTAGGCCAGCCGTGCGCCGTCTATATACAGTCGCAGGCCGTATTCGCGGGTAACGTCGCGTAGCTGCAGCAGCTCGTCCTTCGTATATAAGGTACCCAGTTCCGTAGGGTGGCTGATGTACACCATGCCGGGGCGCACCATATGCTCGTGGGTAACATCCTCAATGTGAGATAGAAATGCCTCTCTCACCTGTGCGGCGGAGATTTTGCCGGCGTTGCCGGGCAGTGCAAGCACCTTATGGCCGGTTGCTTCGATTGCGCCGGTTTCGTGTACGTTAATGTGGCCGCTGTCGGCGCACAGCACGCCTTCAATGGGGCGCAGCGCCGCCGCGATTACCGTCAGGTTGACCTGCGTACCGCCGGAGAAAAAATGTACGCCGTCTGCAGAAACGCCGCACAGCGCGGCAATCTGCGCCCGGGCGCTATGGCAATGCGCATCCTCGCCGTAGCCGGGGTTCTGCTCTTCGTTCGTGCGGCAAAGCGCCGCCAGCACCTGCGCGTCCGCGCCCTCCAGATAGTCACATTCAAACCGTTGCATCGTCGGCATTCTCCTTTATTGTTGTTATTCGTGGGGATTTTTACCCGGCTTTCGGGTTGGGCGGCGGCTTGTGTATCTTACAGGGTACAACGCATTTGCGCATCCCCGTCTGTGCAATGTGCGGATACTGCTGTGGTTCCGCTACGATGACGCACAGGGGATAAGAACACATACCGCTGCCAGTATACGCGCCAGCCTGCTGAAAAAGCCCAATCTGCGTTGTCAGCTGTGGGATGGTAAGGGGAATCACTTACAAGCGGGTAAGCGCATCCCCTTGCCACCCTTGCTTTCTGCCATCTCGGACTTTTAATCAGGCTGTCAGCCTGCTGAAAAAGCCCAATCTGCGTTGTCAGCTGCGGGATGGTAAGGGAAATCACTTACAAGCGGGTAAGCGCATCCCCTTGCCACCCTTGCTTTCTGACATCTCGGACTTTTTAATCAGGCTGTCAGCCTGCTGAAAAAGCCCAATCTGCGTTGTCAGCTGCGGGATGGTAAGGGGAATCACTTACAAGCGGGTAAGCTCATCCCCTTGCCACCCTTGCTTTCTAGCATCTCGGGCTTTTTGATCAGGCTGTTTGCATGGCGATAAAACGAGGTTTATCGCCATTGTGCACCGGTTTGCTTTAGCGGCGGCGGAAGGTTTCGCTGCGCTTGGGGCCGGTGGAGAGCATGTTGATGGGCACGCCCACCTGCTCCTCTAAAAAGTTAACATATTTTCGGCAGTTCTCCGGCAGCGCGTCAAAGCTGGTTACGCCGCGCACGTCGCTTTTCCAGCCGGGCAGCGTGGTATAAACGGGCTTGCAGCGCAAAAGTGTAGGCGTGCTGGGGAAATCGGTAATCTGCTTGCCATCCACCTCATAGGCGGTGCAAACGGGGATTTCGTCCAGATAGCCCAGTACGTCCAGATTGGTCAGCACGCACTCGGTCGCGCCCTGCACCATGCAGCCGTAACGGGTGGCGACCGCGTCAAACCAGCCAACCCGACGGGGGCGGCCTGTGGTAGCGCCGTATTCGCCCGCGTCACCGCCGCGGTTACGCAGCTCGGTAGCGGCTTCGTCAAACAATTCGGTAGTGAAGGGGCCTGCGCCCACACAGCTGGAATAAGCTTTGGTTACGCAGAAAATATCAGTAATCGCGCCCGCAGGCACACCTGCGCCTACTGTGCCGAAACCGGCCAGCGGCGAGGATGACGTGGTATACGGGTAAATGCCGTGATCCGGGTCGCGCAGGCTGCCCAGCTGGCCTTCCAGTAAAATGGTTTTGTTTTCTTTGAGCGCCTTGTGCAGGAACACGGTGGTGTCTATCACCATCGGGCGGATACGCTCGGCCTGCGCAAGTAATTTTGCCATCAGCGCGTCCACGTCGATGGGGGGCTTGCCGTACAGGGATTTGAGCTGTGCGTTTTTCTGCTCGGCTACGCCGTCCAGACGCTTACGCAGTAAATCCGGGTCATACAGCTGGCAAACCTGAATGCCGATCTTGAGGTACTTATCGCCGTAGAACGGCGCGATGCCGCTTTTGGTGGAGCCGAAGCTGGCTTTGCCCAGCCGCTCTTCCTCAAAACGGTCAAAATCGACATGATAGGGCATCATCACCTGTGCGCGGTCGCTGATGTACAGCACCGGCTTGGGAATGCCGCGTGTGACGACGTCGTCATACTCCTTGAGCAGTTTATCAATATCCAGCGCAACGCCCGGGCCGATCACATTTGCGATGCGGGAGTGGAAAACGCCCGAGGGCAGCAGGTGCAGGGCAAATTTACCGTAGTCGTTAATAATGGTATGTCCCGCGTTTGCTCCGCCTTGAAAACGGACGACGACATCGCTGTCTTCCGCCAGTACATCGGTGATCTTTCCCTTGCCTTCGTCGCCCCAGTTGGCGCCAACGATCGCTCGAACCATGGTGTCGATCCCCTTTCCTTTGCTAAAGTCGGTAAAACACCAATAATCATTATCCTATACGGCGCTGGGAATGTCAATACTTCATCCGGGCAAAGCGTGTCCAAGCCCCGAAAATGAAGCGCGCTTTGCCTGTGCACCCTTGATTTTCGCGCCCCGCTGTGATACAACTTACACATCGGCACCATGCCGGTACCAGAAGGAGGCACCATGGCCCAACCGATTACGCAGGAGGCAAAACTCCGCCAGATGACGGAGACGCCGATTGCTAAGCTGATGTTTACCCTTTCCGCGCCGACCATCGCCAGTATGTTGATTTCCGCGCTGTACAGCATTGCCGATACGTTTTTTGTCGGGAAAATCGGCAGCGAAAGCGCAACGGGCGCAGTGGGTGTTTGCCTGCCGCTCATGGCGATTATCCAAGCTGTGGGGTTTTTATTCGGGCAGGGTTCGGGAGTATTCATCTCCCGTGCGCTGGGTTCGCGGGATGTGGCAAACGCGCAGAAGATGGCGGCGACCGGTTTTTTTTCGGCGCTGGCAGCCGGTGTGCTAATGGGAGGCACAGGGCTTTTGTTGCTGCGGCCGCTGGTAGGCTGGCTGGGTTCCACGCCGACAATTGCGCCCTATGCGGTGGATTATGCCCGCTACATTTTAATCGGCGCGCCGTGGCTGTTGACCAGTTTGGTGCTCAATAACCAGCTGCGTTTTCAGGGCAACGCGTTTTTCTCCATGATCGGGGTAATGTCCGGCGCGGTGCTGAACATTGCGCTGGACCCGCTGTTTATTTTCAAACTCGGCATGGGGGTTTCGGGCGCGGCGCTGGCGACGGCCATCAGCCAGTTTGTCGGCTTTTGGCTTTTACTGTCGGGTACACACCGGGGCGGAACGATTCGCATCCACGCCAAACACTTTACGTTCTCCCTTGCAGTATATAAGGAAATCTTTTTGGGCGGCGTTCCCTCGCTGCTGCGGCAGGGACTGAATAGCATTGCGACCATCGCGCTCAACTTTTCCGCCGGTGGCTATGGCGATGCGGCTGTCGCGGCTATGAGCATCGTCGGACGCATCATCTTTTTTTGCATTTCAACCGTCATCGGCTTTGGGCAGGGCTTCCAACCGATCTGCGGGTTTAACTATGGGGCTAAACGGTACGATCGCGTACGCAAGGCATTCTGGTTTTCCGTGAAAGTTTCCTTTTTCCTGCTATTGGGCATTTGCCTATTAGCGCAGCTGTTTGCCCCGCAGATTGTGGAACTGTTCCTAAAGGGCAACACACAGGTGACCAATATCGGCGCGCTGGCGCTGCGGCTGCAGTGCATTCTGCTGCCGCTGAGTGGATTTATGATTATCAGCAATATGATGCTGCAGGTAATGGGGCTGGCGCGCGAGGCATCGCTGGTTGCGGCGTCGCGGCAGGGGCTTTTCTTCCTGCCGTCTGTGTTGCTGCTGCCCCTTGCGCTTGGCCTGCTGGGCGTGCAGATGGCGCAAACCGTATCCGATTTTTGCTCCATGTTGCTTACCGTACCCCTGACGCTCCGTGTACTGAAGGACCTGAAACGAAAGGAGGACGGGCTTGCCCAGGAAGGCTGGCCCGCACAAGCAGATGTACCGGTATAATACCGTCTTGTTCGATTTGGATGGCACTTTGCTCAACACCTTGGATGATCTGGCTGACGCCGTAAACCATACGCTACGGCATTTTAAGCTGCCTACGAAAACAAAGGAGGAAGTACGCCTGAGCGTGGGCAACGGCGTGCGCAAGCTGGTGGAACGCGTTTTACCCGGTGGCGCGGCCGACCCCAACATAGAAACCGCGCTTGCGGAGTTTAAGCGTTACTATACCGAACACAGCAATGTACGCACCCGCCCGTACGAGGGGATTTTGGAAGCCCTCACCGCTCTGCGTGAAGCCGGAATCCGGCTGGGGGTGGTATCCAACAAAAACCACGAGGCCGTGCAGGTGCTGACCGATCAGTATTTTGGCAGCTTGGTGGAGGTAGCCATCGGCGGCAGCGATAGCGTGCCGCGCAAACCCGCGCCGAATATGCCGCTGAAAGCGCTGGTCGCGCTGGATTCCACGCCGGAACATGCCCTGTATGTGGGCGACAGCGACGTGGACGTGCAAACGGCGCTGAATGCGGGTATGGATTGTATGCTGGTAACCTGGGGCTTTCGCAATGCCGCGGAGCTGGAAGGGCTTACGACGGAATACCGCGTATACGATGCGGCGGAAATACCCGTGGTGATATTGCAGGCGTTTGCCGAAGAACCCTGAACCCATCGACCGACAAGGAGGGCGTATGAACCCTTTTTTCGCTTATTTAAACCGCCTCAAGCTAATCCGCCGCTGGGGGCTGATGCGTAATACCGTGCCGGAGAACGATATGGAGCACAGCATGCAGTGCGCCTTTATTGCCCATGGGCTGGCGGTGATTGCCAAAGAGCGCTACAACAAAGATGTAAACCCCGAATCGGTTTTGTCCCTTGCGCTGTACCACGATGTGGGCGAGGTGATTACGGGGGATTTGCCAACGCCGGTGAAATACAAAAATCCGGAAATCAAAGGCGCTTACAAGCGCATCGAATCCATGGCGAACGCGCAGCTGCTGGCGATGCTGCCGCAAGATTTACGCGATAGCTACACCCCTTACATCTCGCCGGACGAGTATACCTACGAGTGGAAGCTGGTGAAAGCGGCCGACCGCATCTGCGCTTATATCAAGTGCATTGAGGAGCAGAATTTGGGCAACCGCGAGTTTGATCAAGCGCGTGCCTATGTGCTGGAGAGCATCCGCAATTCCAACCTGCCCGAGGTGGCCGCCTTTATGCAGGAGTTTGCGCCCAGCTTTGAACTGTCGCTGGATGAACTTAGCAAGCTGTAAGCTGATTGCGGTGACGATACGATGCTTGCCGTATTCGCAAAGCGTATGCTTGTTGTTGCCGGATTTGGGCCGACGCCATAAAACCCCGCAGTAAGCACTGGGAACGGAACCTGGTAAACCACTTGTGACGCAAAATCAAAACCCTTCCAACTTGGGAAGGGTTTTGTATTGCCTGCCTTATTTTCCGTAGGGGTGTTCCAGCGCGTAATCCAGATCATTCCATATAGTAGGCATCATATCGTTGACGAAGGTGAGGTAGGATGAGCTGATTTCCTCACCATGGATGCCGCGGTTGGCAATGCGCACGATTTGAATCATCACATCTACGGTTACGCTGTCGAGTATTTCGTTTTGGCACAGGTAGCGCAGCATTTGCGTAATACTTTGCGCGTCTTCACACCCGCATTTGACGCATAGGGTTTTCAGCTTGGTTTCCAGCGCATAGCGGATGTTAAAGAGCTTCTTGGCGGTTTCCGATACGATAAATTCTGTGACGTCGCCGCCGTTTTCCTCCGGCATTTCAATATATGCGCCCCCGCTGGATATGCGGCCGCTGTCCACCGCGTCTTCGTCCGATGCTGCGCTCATGGGGATAGCGGTTTGCATTGCCGGCATATAGGCTGTTTTCGGGACCAGCAGTGTTTTAGGAAACTTGAAATCCTTTGCCAGCAGCAGACTGCTCGCTGGCTGTAAAGCGCGCTTTTTCTCGCTGAGGGCGGTAAGCTCCTGCTGGCTGGGCAAAGAAGCATAATGCACATGGAATTCGCTGCTGGAGGAGTTGCGAACGTTCATGATTTGCATTTTTAATTCTCCGGCTGCCTTTTGCACTTCCTGCTTTACCTTTTCCACTTCCTTTTTCAGCTTGACGCCGAGAAGCTCCATCTCGGAAAACAGCGGATAGATCAGCAGGATCACCCAGAACAGGAAGATGAACGTAACCACGTTGAACGGGTCGAAGGAGAACAGGTCGAAGCGGTGAAACCACAGGAAAATAGAGCTTGCGATCAGCAAAACGAAGTACCATATAGTCCGCCTATGCTTGAAAACAGTGGAAAAGAATCCCTTTTGTGCCGGTTTCGGGCTTGCGGCCTCGCTGCTTTGCGGCTGCATCACGGGCGCAGCGGCGGTGTCTTCTATTTTTTTCATGGCATACCCTTGCTTTCTTTCTGGCGATGTTTTAGAAAACAGCATACAGAAAAGCGTGTAGTATTCTCTCGTAATATCTACACGCATTATAGAGGGTTTCGCATTTTTTGTCAAATAAATAACAATATAAGAATTCGCCGATCAAGCCGGGTTACCGCCCGATGAGACGGCGGCGGTTATCATCCAGAAATTTACCCAGATCGGCCAGATTTTCAATGGCTTTGCCGCAGCCGATGACCACGTTGGTCTGCGGATCCTCCGCGACGGAGCAGGGCACTTTTAGCGCATCGGCAATCACTTCGCACAGGCCGAACATTTCCGCCCCGCCGCCGGTAAGCATGATGCCGTACTCGAAAATATCCGCCGCCAGCTCCGCGGGGGTATGCTCCAGCACGCCGTGGATGCTCTCGATTAACTGCTGCAGCGGTTCGTCGATGGCTTCGGTCACGTCGTCGCTGGTGATGCGCATGGTTTTGGGAAGCCCCGTAATCAGGTTGCGACCCGTAACCTCCATATACAGCTGATCGTTACGCGGTATGGCTGAGCCGATGTTGATTTTCAGCTCCTCGGCTGTGCGTTCGCCGATAAGCAGGTTATGCTTGCGCCGCAGATGGCGGATGATAGCGTCGTCCAGCTTGTCGCCGCCAATTTTGCACGTATCGCTGACGACCACCTTGCCCAGCGACAGCACCGCAATATCGCTGACGCCTGCGGAAATATCCACAATCATAGTGCCATAGGCTTCATCGATGGGCAGACCCGCGCCCAGCGCCGCCGCAATGGTGCGGTCCAGCAGCTGTGTGCGGCGCATGCCCGCATCAAACATGGTGGAGATAATGGAGCGCTTTTCCATCTCGTTTACGCCGGTGGGCAGCGCCAGCACCGCGCGCGGACGCGCAAACATATGCTTGCCGATGGCTTTGAGCACAAAGCCCTTGAGCATAAAGCTGACCAGCTCATAATCCGCAATAACGCCCTCGCGCAGAGGCCGCAGGGCCAAAATATTGCTGGGGGTGCGCCCAATCATACGGCGGGCTTCCTCGCCAAAAGCAAGCACCTCGCGCGTGTCCCGGTCAATGGCAACCACCGTCGGTTCCCGCAAAATGATGCCTTTGCCCTTCATATAGATCAGGATATTGGACGTACCCAGATCAATCCCCAAATCGTTAACGCTCGCCATGATAAACCCCTTTACAGTGCTCTAGCGGCATAAACATGCCGAATGAACCGCTCCCGGGCGGTTCATGGTACTTACTTGTTGTTGCATTGGAACATTCGCCGCACAGGGGCAAAATCCTCTTTTGCTCCGGCTTGGCTCGCTTATGGCAAGTCGTAAAACACCTGCACAAGCTCTAGCCCGTGCGGGGGCGCGGTAGGGCCCAGCAGCAGCCGGTCGCCGGTAGCGAGCGCCTTTGCAAAGCAATCCGCGGGCAGTTTGCCCTTGCCAACGGCAATCACCGTACCGGCGATAATGCGAACCATGTTGTATAAAAACGCGTTCCCGCGCAGGGTAAGGGTCAGTTCGCTGCCTTCCCGCAGCAGGGTTACCGTATCCAGCGTGCGCACGGTGGTTTTGGCGGTACCGCCGCTGGCCTGAAAGGCGGCAAAATCGTGCGTGCCCAGCAGCGCAGGCAGTGCGATGCGCATGGCGCCTTCATTGAGCGGCACAGGCACATGCACGGCTTCATGCCGGTGCAGGGCGCTTGCGTGAGGCGCGTTGTGGATGCGGTACACATATTGCTTGCCTTTAGCGTCAAAGCGCGCGTGGAAAGCGGCGGGCACTTCCTGCCCGGCCAGCACGCGAATATCACGCGGCAGACAGGCATTGAGCGCGTAAGGGTAGCGATCCGGCGGAATACGGCTTTTCGTATCGAAATGCGCGCATTGCCCCAGTGCGTGCACACCCGCATCGGTGCGGCTGGCCCCGGTAATGGGGGTGCGCGTGCCGGTGAGAGTTTGCAGGGCTTCTTCCAGCCGCTGTTGTACGGTCATGGCGTTCAGCTGGCGCTGCCAGCCGCCGTAGGCTGTGCCATCGTAGCTGATGGTGAGCAAAATGCGCCGGTAACCGCTGTCGGCCGACAACCCTTCACGGTTGACCCAATCGCTGTCCGTGCCGGCGGCTGCGGCTGGGACGAATGCCGGGGGTGCTTCCTTGCGCATGTACTCCCGCCTTTCCGGTATTACCAGATGCTCCCGCCGGCGATAACCAATGCCAGCGCCAGCGCGGATACGATAAACGCGCTAATGTCGTCCTTTGTAAAACGGAGCACCCGAAGGCGCGTACGCCCTTCGCCGCCATGGTAGCAGCGTGCTTCCATGGCCATAGCCAGCTCGCCTGCACGGCGGAAAGCGCTTACGAACAGCGGCACCAGCAGCGGAACCATCGCTTTGGCGCGCGCAATTAAATTGCCGCTTTCAAAATCCGCGCCGCGTGCCTGCTGGGCTTTCATGATCTTGTCGGTTTCCTCAATCAGCGTAGGGATAAAGCGCAGGGCGATGGTCATCATCATCGCCAGCTCGTGGGCGGGGAAATGTACCACCTTCAGGGGCTTGAGCAGTATCTCGATACCGTCGCTGAGCGCTACGGGCGAGGTGGTCAGCGTGAGGATGGAGGTGCCCACAACCAGAAAGACCAGCCGCATGCTGAAATGAACCGCCAGCAGCAGCCCTTCTTTGGCAATGGTGAGAAAGCCCCACTGTACCAGTATGGTGGTGCCGCCGGAGAAGAACAGGTTGAGCACAAAGGTGAGCACAAGCAGGATGCGCAGGGGCTTGACGGATTTGAGCAGCTGCCCGAACGAAAGCCCGGCCAGCCGCGACGCCAGCGCCACGTACAGCGCGGGGATTACGTACCATACGGGACTGGATACCATAAAAATCATCACGATGTACAGCGTGGTGAGCACAATTTTTGTACGCGGATCCAGCCGGTGTACGATGGTGTTGCCGGGCATGTACTGGCCGAGGGTAATATCCTTAAGCATTAGGCGCGGCCTCCTCTCCGGCGGGGTGGTCTGCCGCTGCTGCGCCGTGCACCAGCGCCAGTACTGCACTGCGCACTTCCGGCAGGGTATACAACCCTTCCGGCAGGGGGTAGCCCGCCTCGCGCAGGCGGTAGCAAAGTTCCGCGCCCTGCGGTACGCCAAGGCCGATGGCCTTCAGCTCGTCGCGGTGGCGAAACACCTCGCGTGGGGTGCCGGTCATCACCAGTTCGCCGCGGCTCATTACAATCAGGCGGGTCGCCAACGGGGCAATATCATCCATGCTGTGGCTGACCATGACGACCGTTATCCCGGTTTCGGCATGCAGGCGCTTGATCATCGCAAGGATGGCGGTACGGCCGCGCGGGTCCAGCCCGGCGGTCGGTTCGTCCAGTATCAGGGTTTTCGGACGCATTGCCAGCACGCCCGCAATGGCAACGCGGCGCATCTGTCCGCCGGATAGCTCAAAGGGGGAAGCG
Source organism: Candidatus Limiplasma sp. (assembly GCA_963675655.1). Taxonomy (GTDB): domain Bacteria; phylum Bacillota; class Clostridia; order Christensenellales; family Aristaeellaceae; genus CAXXOK01. The sequence goes on along the minus strand of OY776489.1, from coordinate 807,943 downwards.
TCCGAAACCTCCTGCGGGTCCAGCTCCACCTGTGCAAGCGCCCAGAGCACGCGCTCCTCAATTTCCTCTTTGGAAAGGCCCATGTTTTTAGGGCCGAAAGCCACATCCTTGGCTACGGTCTCTTCAAACAGCTGGTATTCGGGGTACTGGAAAACCAGCCCCACTTTTTTACGCACATCCAGCAGGCTGACGCCTTTTTGGGTAATGTCTGTGCCGTCCACCAGCACGCGGCCTTCGGTGGGCTTGAGCAGACCGTTTAAATGCTGTACAAACGTGGTTTTGCCGGAGCCCGTGTGCCCGAGTACGCCGATAAACTCGCCGTCCTCTACCGTGAGGGTCAAATCGTGAATAGCGGTGGACGAAAAGGGGCTGCCGGGCATATAGGTATGGGTCAGGTGTTCTACCTGGATAGGCATGCCTTCAGCTCCTTTTCCATATCGCTAACGGTCAGTATGCCGGGAGGCAGTGCCAGACCGTCCTCGCGCAGCATTCCGGCCAGTTCCGCCATGGGCGGTACATCCAGCCCGAGGGCTTTGATTTCAGCTACATGGGTGAATATTTCCCGCGGCGCGCCATCCATGGCGATTTTGCCGTGGTCCAGCACGATTACGCGATCGCTGCGGGCGGCTTCCACCATGAAGTGAGTAATCCATACGACGGTAATGCCTTTTTCGGCATTCAGCTTGCGCACGGTGGAAAAAACCTCTTCGCGTCCGGCGGGGTCCAGCATGGCGGTAGCTTCGTCCAAAATCATCACATCGGGCTGCATGGCCAAAACGCCCGCTACGGCGACGCGTTGCTTCTGTCCGCCGCTGAGCATGTGGGGCGCGGCGGCGGCAAACTCGGTCATGTGCACGGCGGAAAGCGCATCGTCAATGCGTGGGATCATCTCCGGCTGGGGTACGCCCAGGTTTTCCAGCCCGAAAGCCACATCCTCGCGCACAACGGTCGCGACGATCTGGTTATCTGGGTTTTGGAACACCATGCCCGCGTGCTTGCGAACATCCCAAAGGTGTTCTTCCTGCGTGGTATCCAGCCCGCACACCAGCACGCGGCCTTCGGTGGGCATATACAGGGCGTTCATCAGCTTTGCCAGCGTGCTCTTGCCCGAGCCGTTATGCCCGAGCACTGTAACGAAGGAGCCCTCTTCAATGGTCAGGGATACGTGATCTACCGCCTGGGGGCTGTCGTCCTCATAGCGGAAAGTGGCATCCTGTATTTCAACGGGGTGGTTGCAGCTCATGGTTTCTCCTTTTTCCATGTTGCGTGTTTGGGGGGCTGTGGGGGAATCGGCGCGTTGATGGCGATCCATGCATGCGCACGGGTTTCATCGGCGGCCAATTGTGCCTTGAGCGCGTCAAGACTGCCAAAGCGCATCTCCGGGCGTAAATAGTGTACATACGTTAGGGTAAGCTCTTGCCCGTACAGGTCGCCGCCGTCATACCCCAGCAGATGGGTTTCGATGGTGGCATGGCCCTCCGGCGCGGTGGGGTGACGGCCCTGATTGAGGATGGCCGGGTACCGTATGCCGCCAAGAAGCGCCCACGCTACGTATACCCCGTCCGGCGGCAATTGAACATCCGGCGGATAGGTGAGGTTAGCCGTGGGAAACCCCAGTTCCGTACCCAGCCGCTTGCCGTGTACGGTGCGGCCGCAGATGGTAAACGGCAGGGAAACACTCATCCGCCCGATTCCTCCTCCGGCTGCGCGGCAGCGTTATACTGTGTGAAAGTTGCGGGTACGGCGGCAAGGCCAGCCGTAATTATGAATTATACAACAGCCGAACGTATGCGTCAAACCGCCTACGCCCGGCTAATACGGGAAAAACATACGCTGAAGACCGTAGTAAATTTGGGGGGAGTACTGCGCAATATAATCCCGCTCGTTATCAAACAGCATGCCAAAGCCAACCAGCAGCGAGAATACGCACAGCAGCGCGCAGACAGCGGCAATGGCGCGGCGCTCCGGCGTATCGGCACGGGTTAGCAGCGCCATGGCGACAAGGCAGCCCGCAAGGGCGTAGAATAGGCGAAAATCGCACGTGTAGCGCAAAATGGCGCCCGCGATATTATAGGAAAGAAGCATCAGTGGCAGGGAGGCCAGCAGCGGCAAAAACAACGCCAGCTTCCGTTCCCGCGCAAGGGTTTTAGCGGGGAAGCGCGCCGCCGCCAGCGGGTAGAAGAGAATGGCCCAAGTAACAGGGTACGCCAGCACCCCGGTGCTAGACAGCGCAAACACGTACCGGCCTGCGGCGGGCAGAGCGTGATAGCTGACGGTAAGGTAAGGGAAGCGGTTAGTCCACCCCAGCGGCTCCAGCAGGTAATGGTACAGCGCCTGCGGCCATTCCTGCCAGCGCAGGGTCTGCCAGCGCATGTCCGCTACCGTTAGCTGGTGGGCAGCGCCAAAATCGAAGATGCTGCCAAAGCGCGCCGCGTTATACCACAGCAGCGCGCCCACCCCCAGCAGCGCGGGCACGAGAAAGGCAGCCGCATCCGCAAAGCGGGCGCGTTCGTAAATGAGCAGGGCGATAAACACGGGCGCAAGCATTGCCGCGACCTGCAAAACGGCGCTGGGGCGGCTCATGGCCGCCAGCGCAAAGCATACGCCGGAAAGCAGGTACTGCGTATACCGCAGCCACCGCCGTGTTTGCAGGGAGGCATGCAGTCCAAACCCGATGCTGCCCGCGGCAAAGCACACAAAGCTTAGCTCCGCCAGATAGTAGAAATCCGCAGAAGCGAGCAGAAACATCGCCCCGGAGGCAAAAACGGCTACCGGCCCGCCCAAGGCCAGCGCCCATATGTTTACGCCGGGCAGGTAGCGGCGCGCCAGTGCGCACACCGCCCACCCGATTAGTGCGATGGCGAGCCAGCCCATGAGCAGCGTCGCAGCCCGCGAGGTGGGCACGCGCCCGGTGAGCAGGTGATACGGCGCGTAGATGGTCAGCACCGGGGCAACGCCGTAATAAATGTAGTATTCGCCGTCGTAATAGGCGTAGTCAAAGGCGAAATCGATTCCCTTACTCACCCGCTCGGTTTGATCGTATGGGTTTTCCAGTGTAGAAAGCGCATCGTCGGGTTCGCGGGGAACCGAGAGCCGCCCGCTGCGCAGGGTTTCGTATAAAACAGCATAGGTATCGGTTCGGCTTTGCGCGGCCAGCTTGTCCGTAATGCCGGTAAACAGCGGGGTATCCGGTGCAATCCATCCAGCCAGCACCAGCGCGAAAACCATCAGCCCTGCCAGCGGCATAACCACGATGACCCTGTGGCTGATTTTTTCCGGTTGGTACGCCATGCCCGCGCCGCGCAGGAAAAGCGCGCACAGCAGCGCAAGCGCCGCGGCAAAGGAAAGCGCCATACGAAACGGTTGCCATGTAAAAGGAACGGGGAGATTGATAGCGATCTGTGCAACGGTGAACGCATCATCGTTTTGGGGCATCAGCCGAATCATCAGGCTGCCTGCAACCCCCTCGCTGTGCACGGTTGCCACACACGTGCCAAGCGCCCCGTCTCCGGGGAGCAGGGTAACGCTGTACACCTGCTTGTAGCCATAGGCGCTTGCCTCGTCTGTAACAAAAAAAGCCGCGCGCACTACGCCGCCGCCTGTAAGCGTAACGCTTGCGGTTTCCAGCGCGGTTTGCGGGTCGTCCCAGGTAAAATCGACGCTATGGCTGGCCGCGTCGGAAACGTGCACGCCGTTTTCATCCGAAAAAACACTGGCTAAATCGGTGGCGTAGGGTAGCTGCTGCGCGGGCAGCACAGTAGGCGTAAGGCCGCGCGTGGCAAAGGCCCGCGCATTGCAAAGCAGCTCGCACAGCAGCATGCAAAAAAGCGCTGCGCTGGTCAGCCACAGCAGTTTTCCGCCGGTCTGCTTTTTTGCCCACCACTGTTTCAGCCGCACGCGCATCCGCCCTTTATTGCCTGATACGGTCATGATAAGCGCGGGGGCGGCGGTTGTCAATGCGGGGGCGATGTGTGCCGGTTCGCATAAAGGCCATAGCGGGTGAAAATCTTTCTGAGAGTGTGCTTTTGGGACGAAGCCGCGGCCTGCCTCCCAAACCCAATTTGCGTTGTCAGCTACGGGAGGCAAGGGGGATTATTGATAAGCGAGTAAGATCACCCTCTCGCTCCCTTGCGTTCTGGCAAATTGGACTTTTTAAGCGAGTAAAAGTGTGTTGTGTTTATAATACAAAAAGGCCGCGCCCACAGGGGCGCGGCCGAAGGATTACAGGGCGTTATCAGGCGTTTTTCGCCTTGGCTTTGGCGGCCTTTTTGTGGCCTTTGAACTTCTCTTCCAAAAACGCCCATACATAGCCGCACAGCAGGTTGGAGCTGTACAGGCCAGCCAGAATACCAATGATGATCGGCAGGCTGAACTCGCGGATGGAGGCAACACCCATCACATACAGCGACACGATGGTGAATAGCGTCGTCAGCGTTGTGTTGATGGTACGGCCTAGCGTTTCATAAATAGAGATGTTTACCACTTCTTCGCGGGGAAGCCGTGTATACTCCACTTTGTTGTGGTTTTCACGGATACGGTCGAAGATAACGATGGTGTTGTTGATGGAGTAACCGACGATGGTCAGCATCGCCGCGATGAACGAGCTGTTCATCTGGATAAAGTTACGCAGGATGACCATGAAGCTGAACATAATCAGCATATCGTGCAGCAGGCCGAACACGGCGGCGATACCGCTGTTTACGTCAAACCGGATGGCGATGTAGACCAGCATCAGCGCAGAGGCGATGAGCACGCTCAAGATAGCGTTGCGCACCAGCGTCGCGCCGGCGGTGGGGCCAACATAGCTTGTGGCGGCATTATTGACGTCCATCGCCGGGTATTTGGCGAGCAGTTCGGTTTCCAGACCGCTTTGCAGGGTTTGGATTTCCGCGTCGCTTTCCAGCTGCGGAATGCGGATGTTCAGCGTGTGTCCGTCCTCGCCGGTGGTGGTGACTTTAAAATCGGTCAAGCCCTGGTTACGCAGCGCGGTTTCCACATCCGACTGGTCAAAGGTGGAATTCATGTTGTACTCAATTTTCAAACCGCCCGCAAAGTCAATGCCGTAGTTGATGCCATAGCCCAGCAGGGACATGACGAGCGCAATCAGAATAACCCCGGCGGCAATCAGCAGAAAAATTTTGGAATGATTTTTGATGGTGATTTTCATCTTACTTCGCCTCCTCAATGGCGGCCTGCGCCAGATGTTTTTTCACCCCGGAAACATAAAGCTCAGGGTTTTTGAAAATGGTTACCGTGCGGGTGAGCAGGAAGCGCGTAACGATGATGGCTGTCAGCATGCTGGCGATAACGCCCAGCAGCAGCGTAGCCGCGAAGCCCTGCACCGAGCCGGTGCCGAAGAACAGCAATACGATAGCCGCGATAATGGTGGTTACGTTGGCGTCCAATACGGCGCTCATGGCGTTTTTAAAGCCGATGCGCACGGAGTGGATCATCGGGCGGCCGAAGTATACTTCCTCTTTTACGCGCTCAAAGATAATGACGTTGGCGTCTACCGCCATACCGATACCCAGTATGATACCGGCGATACCGGGCAGCGTAAGCTGGATGCCGGGAACGATGGCGATAAGCAGGAACAGCAAAATGATGTACACGCACAGCGCCCAGCTGGCCAGAAGACCCGACAGACGGTAGCGCAGCGCCATAAAGAGCATCACCAGCAGAATACCGATCATGGCGGCGTTAACGGAGGTCGTCAGCGCGTTGTCGCCCAGCGTGGCGGAAACGGTATCCAGTTTATCCTGCCGCAGATCCAGCGGCAAGGCGCCGCTTTGCAGCTGCAATGCGTAGGTTTGGGCCTCGTCCGCGGTAAAGGAGCCGGTTACCAAAATGTTGCCGCCGTAAATGGCTTCGTTTACGGTGGGGCTCATCAGAACCTTGCCGTCCAGCTGGATGGTAATTGCTTTACCGATGCTGGCGGCGGTCATGTCGCCGAAGATTTTCGCGCCTTCGCTGGTGAGCGAAAAGCTGATAGCCGGCTTGCTGTCCTCATCGGTGGTGGCATAAGCGGTTTTCAGCTCGCGGCCTTCCATAAACACATTGCCGTCTGGATCAAGGAACTCCAGCTTGGCGGGCGAACCGATCAAATCCAGCACGGCTTCGGGGTCGGTAACATCCGGAATTTCCACACGGATGCCGTTTGAGCCCAGCTTGCTGACGGTGGCTTCGGTATAGCCCTTGTCGCTCAAGCGGCGGGCGATAATATCGATGGTGTTTTCCCACAGAGTGTTGAAGTTATAGCCATCGGCTTTCAACTCGTCGCTCATAGTGGCTTCGTACTCTACGAACACACCGCCCTGCAAATCCAAACCAAGGGCAATGGACTGGGGCCAGGTATCCTTGGTTACGTTCGCTTTCGGAATCCAGGGTAGCATTTTGTACAGGCCGCGGTTATCCAGCCATATTCCGTTGAGGCCGATATATCCCACAAAGATGGTTACCACCAGCGCAATGCTTAGCGCAATGATGGCTGCCGTGCGTTTCTTCATTTTCACACGGTGGCGATTGTTGACTTTCATGCTTGTCAACCGTCCTTTCCTGATGTTTAATTTTTCTGGATGAATCCCATGAAAAAACGCCCGAAAAGACACACGTACCTATGGTTTGCAGTGCGCACGCGCCGCATACAGGGGTGCGGTATCTATTTTCAGGCGGTAAATCGCTTAGCCGCAGGCCAACTCCTGCTTAAATAACGGATGAAAACTGCGCGCATAGCGCCGTTTGCGCAATACGCGGCCGTTGGCGTCCCGACCCGCTACGGGCAGAGGAAGCACCAACCCAAGGCAAGCCCAGAAAGCGACAGATAAAAAGCCCGTGTCCATCCCGCGGGCCTCCGGGGCGGATTCGTGCGTCGGCAGTACGGCGGGCGCCAGCATCGTGCCGGTCAGGGTATGGCTGGCTGTCGCGTCTGCAGGTGCGGCGGGTTGGGCAGGCGCTTCTACCAGTGCGGAGAGCAGCACAAGCAGCACAAAGGTGCACAGCAAAAGCCCCAGTAAAACGAAACCGCGGCTATGAACCCTTTTGCGCACTGCAAGCCCCCCTTTCCCAAACCGAAATAAACGGTATCCCGCGAGAAAATTCCCCGCGGACGGATGCTATGAAAACGAATGATCGCGATCACGCGCGAAGCTTTTGTCATTATAGCGTGACGGCGGGTGTTCGTCAAGGAAAAATAGTGTGGGGGTGCCGCGCCGCGGCAATCCAGGGGTGCTTTATGTAAGCTTGTTTGCCGCACCAAAAGGGGAATGATAGCCAATGGCAAGGGATAAAGCGCTTTGCAATGAAGTATTATTTTCCGCAGCGCAGGCGGAAGCCCCGTGAGGACAACCGCTTTACAGGCGCGCCATTCCTCCGCTACTGCGGAGAAACCGCAAAGGAGGTTGCAGCCGCGTATAAGCATAACCCTGACAAGCTGGAAGCGCCTTTCCCCCTGTTTGCCGGATTATACGTGTTGCAGCGCCGCCTTCATCTCGCGTACGTAAGCGGCTACATGCGCCGGGGATTCGCTGCCGTACTGCGCAATCAGCTTCACGATGGCTGAGCCGACGATCACCCCGTCGGCCACCTTTGCCATTTCTGCCGCCTGCTGCGGTGTGGAAATACCGAAGCCCACGGCCGCCGGAACATCCGTAACGGCGTGAATGCGATCTACCATTTCGGCAATGTTGGTGGAAATTTCACTGCGCACACCTGTAACCCCCAGTGAGGATACGCAGTAGATGAAGCCTTCCGCCTCTTTAGCAATCATTGTTACGCGCTCGTGGGAGGTGGGAGCAACCAGCGAAATAAAATCGATACCCGCTTGGCGGCAGGCGGGGGCGAACTCCGCTTTTTCCTCGTAGGGTACGTCCGGCAAAATCAGGCCATTGATACCCGCATCGGCTGCGGTATGTAAAAAGCGCTGAATACCGTAGGAGAAAACGACGTTGGCATAGGTCATAATTGCGAGTGCGGCATGGATGTGCGGGCGGACGCGGCGCACCATATCCAGTACCATGTCGGTGGTTACGCCGCCCGCCAGCGCGCGCTGGTTGGCTGCCTGTATCACCGGGCCTTCCGCCGTGGGATCGGAAAACGGAATGCCTAGCTCAATCACGTCTGCGCCCGCCCCGTCCATGGCGCGAATCAGTTCCTCCGTGGTGTTTAGGTCGGGGTCGCCGCAGGTGATAAAAGCAATAAATGCCTTATGCCCTGCAAAGGCTGCCTGTATCTTGCTCATTCCTGTATCTCCTCTCCGCGGTAGCGTGCGATGGCGGCGCAGTCCTTGTCCCCGCGCCCGGACAGGTTGATGACGAGAATCTTGTCCTTGTCCATCGCAGGCGCGATCTTCATGGCGTGGGCGACGGCGTGCGCGCTTTCAATGGCGGGGATGATGCCCTCCGTGCGCGAAAGATATTCAAACGCGTCCACCGCTTCATCATCCGTTACGGCGACGTACTCAGCACGGCCGCTGTCGTATAATGCGGCGTGCTCGGGGCCGACGCCCGGATAATCCAGCCCAGCGGAAATGGAATATACCGGGGCGATCTGTCCGTTTTCATCCTGACAGAAATACGATTTCATGCCATGGAAAATGCCCAGATGGCCAGTGGTCAGCGTTGCGGCGGTTTCAAACGTATCAACGCCGCGTCCTGCGGCCTCGCAGCCGATCAGCCGAACGGAGGGGTCGTTTAAGAAATGGTAAAACGCGCCGATGGCGTTGCTGCCCCCGCCTACGCAGGCGAGCACCGCATCGGGCAGTTTGCCTGCCGAGGTGAGAATTTGCTGCCGGATTTCCTTGGAGATTACGGCCTGAAAATCCCGCACGATGATGGGAAAGGGATGTGGCCCCATGACCGAACCAAGTACGTAATGCGTATCGGCAATACGGCTGGTCCACTCCCGCATAGTTTCGGATACGGCGTCCTTCAGCGTTGCGGTGCCGCTGGATACCGGGTGCACCTGCGCGCCCAGCAGCCGCATTTTATATACGTTCAGCGCCTGCCTACGGGTATCTTCCTCGCCCATAAAAATTTCGCAGGAAAGGCCCATCAGGGCGGCGGCGGTGGCCGTGGCGACGCCGTGCTGCCCCGCGCCGGTCTCCGCGATGACGCGGGTTTTGCCCATTTTTTTGGCTAGCAAGGTTTGCCCCAGCACGTTGTTGATCTTGTGCGCGCCGGTATGGTTTAAATCTTCGCGCTTCAGGTAAATCTGCGCGCCGCCCAGATCGGCGGTCATTTTTTTAGCATGGTATAAAAGCGAAGGCCGCCCTGCGTAATTGCGAAACAGATCCTCCAGCTCGCTGGTAAATTCCGGGTCGTTTTTGTAGTGGTTATAAGCTTCTTCCAATTCCAAAACAGCGTTCATCAGCGTTTCGGGTATGTATTGCCCGCCATGAATGCCGAAACGTCCTTTGCTCATGGGGTAACCCTCCTTGCGGCTTGCACTGCCGCCATCATTTTTATCGGGTCTTTGCGGCCGTCGGTTTCAATGCCGGAGCTGATATCCACCCCGTAGGGGTGCAGCTGCGCGATTGCGTCCGGTATATTTTCCGGGGTCAGGCCGCCCGCCAGCAGGTAGGGACGGGGGAAGCCCGATAGCAGCGACCAGTCAAAGGTTTTCCCTGTGCCTGCGCCGCTGTCCAGCAGCACCAGATCCGCAGGGCTTTCAGCGGCTGCTTTCGCATCGTCGGCGGTTTTGATTTGAAAAGCCTGCCATATTGTAAGCCCGGGGGCCAACGCGCGCAGGGCGGCAATATAAGCGGGCTCTTCCTGCCCGTGCAGCTGGGCGATGGAGATGATGCCGTATTCGTACGGCTGGGTAATCTCTGCCAGCGGCGCGTTGACGAATACGCCCACCGTGCGGATGGCTGGCGAGAGGATGGCGCGCATCTGCGTTGCCAGCCTCGTATCCACATAGCGGCGGCTTTTTTTATAAAACACAAAGCCTGCATAATCCGGCGCAAGCAGGTTTGCCGCCTCGGCATCCTCCAAGCGGAACAAGCCGCACAGCTTGATTTTTGTTTCACTCATGAGACAGCCTCCTTAAAAGCGGACAAAGTATCGGCGATATTTTCCGCGCGCATCAGCGCTTCGCCGATCAACACGGCATCCGCGCCCGCTTTGCGCAGGGCGGCGGCGTCGGCCGGGGTTTGCACGCCGGATTCGGCTACGAACACTGCCGACGGGGGAACCAGCGCGCGCAGCTTTGCGGCGTTGGAAAAATTAACGGTAAAGTTTTTCAGGTTGCGGTTGTTAACGCCGATCACCCTTGCCCCGGCATTGACGGCGGAGTGGATTTCCGCCTCGTCGTGCGTTTCCACCAGAGCGCTGATGCCCAGCTGATCGCATATTTCCAGATACCGGGCGATGGTGCGCGTCGGCAGAAGCGCGCAGATTAGCAGCACCGCGTCCGCGCCCATGCGCTTGGCTTCGTAGAGCTGGTATTCATCCACGGTAAAATCCTTGCGCAGCATCGGCAGGCTTACCTGCGCGCGAATGTCCGTAAAGATTTGATCGGAGCCAAGAAACCACTTGGGCTCGGTAAGACAGGAAATGCAATCCGCGCCCGCCGCCTCGTATGCTTTGGCGATGGAGAGGTAGGGAAACGCCGGAGAAATAACGCCCTTGGAGGGCGAAGCTTTTTTCACTTCGCAAATCAGCGCCATGCTATCCGTTTGCAGGGCACGCTCAAAGCGAAAATCCCCTTTGGGTAGTGCCAGCGCTGCCTGCCGCATTCCGTCGGGCGGAATGCTCTTTTTCGCTTTCGCCACCCGCGTGGCGGCGTAGGCAGCCAATTCATCCAGTATCACGCGCAGCCCTCCCGGCGATTGGAATGTTCAATAAAGTCCAGCAGCTTTTTCATCGCGGCGCCGTTATCAATCAGTTCTGCGGCCAAAGCCACGCCATCTGCCAGTGTGTCCGCCTTGCCGCCGATGTACAGCCCCGCGCCTGCGTTCAGCAGTACCGCGTCGCGCCGGGGGCCTTTGGCGCCGCCCAGTATCTCCAGCGTAATGGCGGCGTTTTCGGCGGGTGTGCCGCCTTCCAGATCCATCTTACGGCAGCGCTGCAGCCCGAAATCCTCCGGCTTGATAACATAGGTGTTGAAAACCCCGCCGTTAAACTCGCAGACGGTCGTGGGGGCAGACAGGGAAATTTCGTCCAGCTTATCCTGCCCGTACACCACCATGCCGCGCGTGACCCCAAGGTTGGCCAGCACATGCGCCATCGGCTCCACCAGCGCTTCGGCATACACGCCCAGCACCTGCAGCGTGGCGGCGGCCGGGTTGGTAAGCGGCCCTAAAAGGTTAAACACGGTACGCACGCCCATTTCCCTGCGTACGGGCGCGACGTGCTTCATGGAGGCGTGGTATTGCTGGGCAAAGAAGAAGCAGATGTTGATATCCCGCAGCAGCTGTACGCACTGCGCGGGCGAAAGGCTAATGTTTACGCCCAGCGCCTCCAAACAGTCCGCCGCGCCGCTGCGGCTGGAGGATGCACGGTTACCATGTTTGGCAACCTTAATGCCGGATGCCGCGATGACCAACGAGGATGTGGTGGAAATGTTGAAGCTGTGCGCTCCGTCGCCGCCTGTGCCGACGATTTCGAGCAGCTCCATATTGTGCGTTACGGGTTTGGCGTGCGCGCGCATCCCGGCGGCGCAGGCGGTAATTTCTTCGATGGTTTCGCCCTTGGCGGCCAGCGCCCCCAGAAACGCCGCCATTTGCACCGGTGAAGGCTCGCCGGACATGATTTCGTCCATCACGGCATTGGCTTCCTGATAGGTTAAATCTTTGTGGCTCATTAATTTTGCGGTGGCTTCCTTAATCATAATCTGGCTCCTTTCACGCGGTCAGAAAATTTTTGATGATGTGTGCGCCCTCCGGCGTGAGGATGGATTCCGGGTGGAATTGCAGCCCGAAGATGGGGTATTTCGTATGCTGCACGGCCATGACTTCGCCGTCGTCGCTTTCGGCGGTCACTTGCAGTTCGTCCGGTAAGGTATTCCGTAGGGCAGCCAGCGAGTGGTATCGCCCCGCCTGTATCTGCTCCGGCAGCCCGGTAAACAGCGGGCAACTTCCATTGAGGGTTACGGGGGATTGCCGCCCGTGCATCAGCTCCTTGGCGTGGGTTACGGTTGCTCCGAACGCCTCGCAGATGGATTGGTGCCCCAGGCAAACGCCCAGCAGCGGGGTTGTTTTGCCAAGTTCTTTAGCGGCTTGCACGCATATGCCTGCGTCTTTGGGGTAGCCAGGCCCGGGAGAGAGGATAACGTGGCTTGGGTGCAGCGCGGCGATTTGCGAAACGGTTAACTCGTCGTTTCGCACCACGCGGATATCCGGGTTGAGCAGCCCGACCAGCTGGTACAGGTTGTAGGAAAAACTATCGTAATTATCAATCAGCACAATCATGGTCGATTCCCTCCTGCGCAATTTCCAACGCCCGCACCACGGCCTTGGCCTTGTTGATACACTCCTGATACTCACTTTCCGGTACGCTGTCGGCCACGATGCCCGCACCCGAGCGGATGAACACCTTGCCGTTTTTGGTAAACGCGATGCGAATGGCGATGCACGTATCCAGATTGCCGGTAAAATCGATATAGCCGATGGCCCCGCCGTACAAGCCGCGCTTGTTATTTTCCAGCTCGTTGATAATTTCGCAGGCGCGTATTTTTGGCGCACCGCTGAGCGTGCCCGCGGGAAGCACCGCCTCTACGGCGCTGAGTGCGTCCTGACCCTTACGTATCTGCCCGCGCACGGTGGAGCCGATGTGCATTACGTGGGAGAACCGCTCGATGCTCAGGTATTTTTCCACTTCCACACTGCCGAACTTACTGATCTTGCCCAGATCGTTACGGCCCAAATCCACCAGCATGTTATGTTCGGCCAGCTCCTTGCGGTCGGAAAGCAATTCTTTTTCCAGCCGTACGTCTTCCTCATCCGTTTCGCCGCGCGGGCGGGTGCCGGCCAGCGGGAAGGTGTGCAGCTCGCCGTTTTCTAGCTTTACCAGCGTTTCTGGCGAAGCCCCGGCAATTTCTAGGTCGTTGCTGGAAAAATAGAACATATAGGGCGAGGGGTTGGTTGTACGCAGCACGCGGTAGGTATCCAAAAGGCTCCCTTCAAAATCCGCTTCCAGCCGGTTGGACAGCACTACCTGAAAAATATCACCCTCGTAAATATACTGCTTGGCCTTGCGTACCATATCGCAATAGCCGTCCTTGTCAAACAGGGTGCGCATGGGGGAGCGAAGTTTGCCCGGTTTGTCCGCGCACGGCGCGCCGGAGAGAATCAGCCGCCGCATATTATCCAGCTCCATTTCGCCGCGCCGGTACTCGGTTTCGATGTTCTCGCATTTCACGTTGACGATCAGGATGATTTTATTACGGTAATTATCAAAGGCGATCACCCGGTCAAACAGCATCAGATCGACATCTTTAAAATTCTCCTGATCCTGCGCATCCAGCACAAGGGTCGGTTCGGCGTATTGGATATAATCATAGGCAAAATAGCCTACCAACCCGCCGGTAAAGGGCGGCAGGTACGAAAGGCGCGGGCTGCGGTAATCCTTCAGTACCCGACGGATGAGGGCGCTGGGGTTTTCCGCCGTTTCCACAACCGACGCCCCTGTGGTCAGGGCCGCTTTACCGCGTGTGCACGTAAGCTCCAGCCGCGGGTCGTACCCGAGGAATGTATAGCGGCCCCACTTTTCCTGATTTTCCACGCTCTCCAGCAGATAGCTGTGGGAGCTTACGTTTTTCAACCGCCGAAGCGCCTGTATGGCGGTGACGGAATCGGAATAAAGTTCGCAGCTCATCGGCAGGATGGTGTAGCTGCCGGTTTGCGCCAGTTTTTTGGCTTCGTTGAGGGATGGCCTTGCCATGGGTTGATCACGCCTTTCTGTCCCAAATGGGTTTACTGACAGCCTTGGGCAAACGTTATGCGCGGCGCTTGTTGGTGCGCGTGCGCAGAGCGCATAAGGCTGTTAGCTTGCAGAGGCGGAGGGAACCAAAAAAGCCCGCCCCTGACAATACTGTCAAGGACGAGCTGTATAACTCGCGGTGCCACCCTGATTCACGATAGAACTATCGTGCTCTTTGCGGGATACCAACATATCCCCGGCAACTGACGTATGCCCACACGTCGTGGAATACTCGGCAAAAGCCTTTCCCCACGCCCTCAGCGGTCCATTTGATGATCTGTATTCTGCCCGATTCTCAGCACCCGGGCTCTCTGGAAGAGCATAATCACCGTTATCTCCGCTTCAGCGGTTTGCTATGAAATTGGATACAGCGTACCATACATCAGAAAAGCTGTCAACTCTTTTTCAAAAAGATACCGTAAAAGCCATGTAAAGTGTGCGGAGGGGTGAAAGCTATTGAAAATCTGTTTTTGCAAAGATGAGAAGATAGAAAAAAACGACGATTAGTGTACTTTGCAGCGTACCCAGCAAAGAGTATTCAGCAAAGGCTTGATCTTTCGACGGAGTACAAGAAAAAGAAACGTTGCGAATAAAGAAATCCCGCACTATAATAACGCGAAATTTACAGTACAATAGCAATCTGATGAGTCGAACATGGTTTCCCGGCTTGGGCTTTGATAAGCGGCAAAGCACATCTCCACCTGCTCGCGCGTGGTTTTGTGCGCGTCCGGCTCCGGCAGCGCGTTAAACGCGAAGCAGCCGCTCGCGGTGGTTTCGATGTTGGGCTGGAAGCTGTCGCCCAGCACCCGGCACAGCACGAACACCTTGCAAATGCCATAGGCGTATTGGGGGCGGTTATGCTTGTTGCGGTCCTGCAGCGCGATGATTTTCACCGGCGTTACATCCAGCCCGGCTTATTCCTTCACTTCTTTCACGGTGTTGGACGCGATGGATTCGTTGTAATCAATCCAGCTTCCGGGCAGCGCTCGCAGGCCGCGTTCTTTGACAAGTAATATTTGATCGCCTGCAAACACCACGCCCCGCGTTTCGATTTTCGAGGTCTGGTATCCGGTTTCGTTGTAAAAAAACATCCTTTACCTGCGCAAGGGAAGCCCTGTTTTGCGGCTCATGATCTGCGCGGAGATGTCCCGCACGCGCGCAAAGCGCTCCTTGGCGTATGGGGCTTTGGTATAGGTGAGGCCGTTTTGGACGATGGATTGTAGCTCCATCGCCAGCGGCTCCAAAGCATCCAGCTCATTTTCCGGTGTCAACGGATACACCGCCTTTCCATGTTATACAGGGTGGGAAAAGGGGAGCGGGATAAACGGGGCACCTGCTGCGCATATCGTTTGCGGAGTGTAGGGGCTGCTTATCTGTTTCTCTGCCCAATAGCGGTTTCCTGCCAGTGTATAGGCATGGCATACAGCCGCATAGAAACCATGCAGATATGCGGAAGATGTGTTAAATAGCGGGATGAAGGGCACCTGGCAGATGGACGCTAAAGAAACCGATGGCCGCTCTGGTAAAACAGAGGGAACGCTGTTTGCGGGGACCGGAGAAACTTGCGGAGCTTATGGGGTTGCAATACTCGCTGATCTGGAAAACATCGCGTATTGTTGCCGGATAACTGGTATATCCACACGATAACCCCATACCCTTAGCGACTTATACAGTCAAAGGAAACCACTTTGCGGCATAGTAAAGCGCCTCGCTTCTCTGCGAAAGCGGGGCGCTAAATTACAATTGTGTTGCTAAGTAAATCACTTGCCTGTGCCGCGATGAAAAGGCGGCAAGGCATTTATGCTGGCAGACTGGAGAAACGGTAAAGCCTTGGCTGGCTTACCGGTCGCAGGGCATGGTTTCGTCGCCCTCCGCGCCCTTTACCAGCTCCTCGCCGCGAATCCACGCTTCGGTAACCACCACATACTTCACCTGCTTGCGCGTGCCCCAGCTGTATGCGCAGTGGATGGCGCCGTCCGCGCCCTGCATCATCACGGGGTATTCGTAGCGGCGGTTGTTCACGTCGTTCCACGGGCCTACAAAGCCCTCGCCGGGCTCCACCACGCGCCGCCACGGCCATGTAACGCCGCCGTCTTCGCTGATGGCGAGGGTTACGGGGCAGCGCTGCCGGGGCCATACCGTACGGGACGTATCGGTATTAAAGCTTACGTCGTTATAGATCAGCCCGATCGCTCCGCTCTGCAGCTGTATGGCGGAGATGCTGCTATTGTTATTGCGCAAAATGGTGCGCACCGGCTCGGACCACGTTTCGCCGTTATCTTCGGAATAGGAACGGTAAACATTGTCGGCAAAACGGCTGCGCAGCAGGCATACCAGCTTGCCGGGGGTAAGTTCCAGCACATTTGCGTGCACGCGTCCCGCGCTGTTTGGCATTTCGACCGTACGCCATGTTTTACCCTGATCGTCGCTGCACTGGAACACGGTAATATCGCTGCCGTTGCGGGTGTTATCGGGAAAGCAGATCCAGTTGCCGAAAATCCAGCGGCCGCTGGAAAGCACCTGTATCTTCTGGCGGCAGAAGGAGCCGCTGCGCGTAAACATCGCCTCGGTCTTGCCCCAGGTATAGCCGTTATCGGAGGAGATTTTCCGCCGGATCTCGGCGGTGTATTGCAGGTTGAAATTCACGGGCGTTTCCGGTGTGCGCGCAGTCTGCGCGGTGTACATCACCCACACTTCGCCGCTTGGCGCAAGGAAAAGGCTGGGGTTTTGCTCCGAACGGGAGGCATCGTCGGAGATAATAACGGGCGTCGTCCATTGGCTTTCGCCCGCGTTGAGGCGCGAAAGCGCGATGCTGATATCCGCATTGCCCTCGTCGCTGCCCGCAAACCAGCAGCACAGCACATCACCGTTAGGCAGTTCCAGCAAATCGGCGGCGTGGCAGCTGGTGAAGGGGTTGGGAATCAGCGCCTCCACGGTGTTCAACAGATTGTTGTGATATAGCTTTCCTTCGTTTCCCAAAACCGGCAGTTCAATCAGGGTTCGCATGGAAGGTCTCCTCTCTTACTGGTGATCAGCCCTTGACTGAGCCGATCAGGATGCCTTTGCGGAAATATTTCTGCACGATGGGGTATACACAGACGATTGGCAGCATGGCGATGAAAATAGCTGTAGCCTTCAGGTTTTGCTGGTTCAGCACCGTGCCGTCGATGGTTACGTTTTTAAACGTTGTGCCGGAGGTATTATCGGTAATAACCACGTCTTTCAGTACCTGCTGTATGGTTTTCAGCTCGTTGCTCTTTAAGTAAATCTGCGGAATCAGGTATTGGTTCCAAATGCTGACGGCATAAAACACAGAAAGCGTAGCCAGTATTGTGGTGGCAAGCGGCATATAAATCCGGAACAGGATGGTGTAGTCGTTGGCTCCGTCCACAAAAGCAGCTTCTTCCAGCTCCTTGGGGATACCGTCCAAAAATGCCTTGGCGATAATTAAAAACTGTGTGTTGATCGCGCCGGGGATAATCATAACCCAAATGCTGTCCACAAAGCCGAAGTTATTGTAGATGATGTACTGGGGAATAATGCCTGCGTCAAACACCCATGTGATGATGAACAGCGACATAATCCAATACCGGTGCACAAAGCGTTGCCGGGAGAGAACAAACGCCGTAACAAAGGTGACGATTACGCCTGCCAGCGTACCGAGGATGGTGTAAAAAAGCGAGTTAAGCATGCCGGTGCCCACGTTGATGCGCGGCATGGTGAGAATGTAGGAATAAGCCTTGAGCTGAAAACCTTTGGGTAAAAACGTTACCTCGCCCAGCGCCAGAAAGGTGCCGTCGCTGGCGGAAACGAAAAACACGTACAAAAACGGGTATACGCACACCAGCGCAACCAGCAGCAGCAGGCCGCTGTTGACAAAATCAAAGGCACTGTTTTTATTCTTTCTCATCGCGTACTCCCTCCTTCCTAAAACAGCCGCGCGCCCGCAACTTTATCCGCAATGCGGTTTACGCCTGTAACCAGAATAAAGGCGATGACGGACTTTAGCATGTTGACGGCCGTTGCGTAGCTGTAATCGGGGAACCCGGTGGATTGAAACACGATGCGGTATACATAGGTTTGTATCACGTCTGCCGTTGAATAGACGCTTTGGTTATACATCAGCAGGATACGGTCCAGATTGACCGTG
Organism: Candidatus Limiplasma sp.; assembly: GCA_963675655.1. GTDB lineage: Bacteria > Bacillota > Clostridia > Christensenellales > Aristaeellaceae > CAXXOK01. The sequence continues at coordinate 789,877 of OY776489.1, read as the reverse complement.
AAAATATTGCCTACGCTGATGATGAGCATCACAATGATGGAGGTGGAAATGCCGGGCAGCGTAATGTGCCACATTTTTTTCCACCGGTCAGCGCCGTCTACCTCTGCAGCCTCATACAGGGCGGGGTCGATGGCGGTAATAGCGGCGATATAGATAATAGCGGAATAACCGAAGGTTTGCCAAACCTCCAAAATAACATACAGGGGCCTGAACCATTGTGGTTTGGCCATAAAGTTGATGGCCTTGCCCCCTGCTGCTGTTATCAGGTTGTTCACCAGTCCGGAACTGCGCGAAAGCAGTGTAGCCAGAATACTGACCATAACGGCTGCGGAAATAAAGTACGGCAGGAAGCTAAGCGACTGCACAAGGCTTTTCACCTTTTTGTTGCGCACTTCGTTGAGGAAAAGCGAAAATAAAATGGGAATCGGAAACGCAATCACAATGGATAAAAACGCAAGGATCACCGTATTGCGTACGATGGAGATAATATAGGCGTCGTGGAAAATGCGGGTGAAATTATCCAGCCCGACCCAGGCGCTGTGCAAAATACCCTTGGCGGCGCTGAAGTCCTGAAAGGCGATGCACATGGCCCCCACGGGTCCGATTTTGAAGAACAGCAGTACTAAAAAGCCGGGCAGTATCAGCCAGTAAAGGCGGTGGTTTTTGGCCAGATCCTTCCTCATCCGTTGCACAAGCGTGGGACGCTGCCGTGCCGGTAATGCTGTTGTGGAGGTCTTGTCCATGGGGGACGCTCCTTTCTGTTACAAGGGCACCCGACGCCGCCGGGCGGCGCCGGGTGCAATAGACGTTGGAGTGAATTACATACCGTAGGTGGCCTGATAGGCAGCCAGCTGAATTTCTTCAATGCGGCTGAGGCCCAGACCGTTCATTTCATCCTGGAAAGCAGCCCATTCATCGGCGGTCAACTCACGGTCGCCGTTGATGAAGCTTACGATACCGGCCATCTGCGCGTCGTACACGGCCGCAACCAGATTGCTCAGCTCTTTGGACTGGCCATCGGTGAATTTGAGAACGTAGGAGGTCATCATGTTTTCCGGCACGAAGAGGCGGCCGGCAGCTTCCGCGATCAACGGGGCATTCCACTTAAAGAACGCTACGTCGTCAACGGGTTTGCAAACCGTCAAACGGTCGGAGAGGAAGCTCCAGCGTTTTTCGCCCGCGGGGGTGCTTTCCTCGGTGTCGTAGTCCACGATGAAGTACTTGGAGCCGTCTTCGGCAACCGCGTAGCTTTCGCCTTCCACGCCGTAGTTAGCCAGAATCATGCCTTCTTCGCTGTAGAAGTAATCGATGAAGGTCAGGATGGCCTTGATGGTTTCTTCGGAAGCGTTGGCGTTTACACCGGTGCAGGTTTCGTCGTTATATTTCAGCGACGTGGTTACCGGGAGGGGATTGCCGTTCTCATCCTTGAAGAAGTTGAGAACCGCCATCTGGTAATCGGGGTCGTTGTCCGGGCCGCCGTTGTTCATGAACCACTGGGCACGGTTGTAGTAATCATAGAAGATGGAGCCGTTGCCGTTGAGCATGGTTGCTTCCCAATCGGCTTCGCCCATGGTGCCGGCGATCCAGTCGGGATTGATGAGGCCTTCGTCATACCATGTTTTCATGGTTTCAACCATCGTGTAAGCGCCGTCGGCCATGATGTCCAGAGAGCCGTCTTTGTAGTGGCCGCTCACATAGATGCCGTTGGACTCGGTGGAAGAAATGTTGCTCGCGGCGGCAAACCAAGCCGCAAAGCGGATGGGCGTGTCACGGCCGCAGAGAGGATAGTAGTTCTTGTTGTCTGCGCCGTAGTAGGCTTTCAGCGTACGCATTGCGTTGGTGAAGTCTTCCACAGTCACGATGGAATCCGGATCGACGCCCGCTTTGGCGAAATGGTCAGCGCGATAGCCAATCAAATCGGCAAAGATGGGGGTTTCTTTAGCCAGTGCGTAGATAGCGCCGTCCGCGTTGGTTACAAGCGCTTTATAGGTGGGGTTGGCATCGATGTACGCCTGAATGTTGGGCGCGTACTTGGCGATGTAGGGGGCCAAATCGGCAAAAACGCCTTGCGGGCCATACACGTTGGTCTGCGCCAGTTTGGTCATTACGGCGTCGGGCAGCGTATTGCTGATGATGCGCTGGTCGACCTCGGAGTAGCAATCGCTGAACTCCTCGGGTCCGTAAATGTAGTCAACCGTGATGCCGGTACGCTCTTCGGCAACATCGTACCATTTCAGTTCTTTGATCCAGTCGATGTAGGTGGAGCGCATAAACATCGAGTAGGTGCCGTTTTCACCCGCCGCAGAAGCGGTAGCGGTGAAGCCGACAAGCATGCCGACGACCATCGTCAGCGTCAGCAACAGGGATGCCAGTCTTTTCAGGTTACGCATGGGTTTTCCTCCTTTGTTTTGGTTGTCCTTATGTATTAGGATCGGTTTTGTGCCTGGACTGCGCAAAACTGATCGCATAATCCACCGAATTCAGCAGGCTCAGTTCGCTGGCTGTGCCCAGCCCTGCCTGGTCGAAGGCTGTGCCGTGATCCACCGATACGCGGATAATCGGCAGCCCGAGCGTGATGTTAACCCCGCTGACGGCTTTCCATTTCTGTGCCGAAGGGTCATACTCAAACCCCAGCACTTTCAGCGGAATGTGCCCCTGGTCGTGGTACATGGCAACGACGATGTCGTACATGCCGCCGCGTGCGCGGGAGAATACTGTATCCGGCGGCATGGGGCCGATGGCGTTGATGCCCTCTGCCTGCGCTTGTGCAATAGCGGGGGTGATCTCCTCTATTTCCTCCTGCCCGAACAAGCCGTTTTCGCCGCTGTGGGGGTTCAACCCCGCAACCGCGATGCGCGGGTTTTCAATACCCATATCCCGGCAGGCTTTCTGCGAAAGGCGTATCACTTCCAGCACGCGCGCCTTTTTGACCAGATCACAGGCTTTGCGCAGGCTTACGTGGGTGGATACGTGGGTAACGCGTACGTTTTCGTGTGCCAGCATCATGGTGTAGCGGGCGGTGTGCGTATACTCGGCGTAAATTTCCGTATGGCCGGAGTAGTGATGCCCGGCGGCGTTGATGGCTTCCTTGCTCAGGGCGTTGGTCACGGTGGCGTCTACCTGCCCGGCCATGGCCAGCTCAATTACCTTTACCACGTAGCGGAAAGCCGCTTCGCCGCCCGCCGCGGAAACCTGGCCCATTTCGATGGGCGCTTTGGCTGCGTTGACGTTTAGCACATCCACGGTGCCGGGAGTGAAAAGTGCGTCCGCGACGCTATCAACGGGATGAATAGCCAGCTTGGGCATATCCGGAAAGGTAAGCGCCTTTTCCATGATCCACGCGTCTCCGACGACAAGGGGACGGCAGCGGGCATATACCTCGGCACGCGCCAGTGCTTTCAGCGTAATTTCCGGGCCGATGCTGGCGGGATCGCCCATGGTGATGCCGATAATCGGTCTTTCCATCAGCGCACGCCCTTTTCGTGCGCGTCGTCCAGTGCCGCCTTTACGGCCTGCACGCCCTGCGGGGAGAGGGAAGCGAACGGTTTACGGCATGCGCCCACATCGTACCCCAGCAGCCCTACGGCTGTTTTTACAATGGTGTTGGGATTGCCGAAGGTAAAGCAGTTGCGGAAACCGCGTATCGCGTCCTGATGCGTGCGCGCCGCCGCCAAATCGCCGGCTTTGAAGCTTTCGTAAATGGCGACCATATTGTGGGGGAACACATTTGCGCACCCTGCAATACCGCCCGCGCCGCCTGCCAGCAGATTCCACAAAATCAGGGAATCATTGCCGGAGAGGATGCGGAAATCCCCGCTGTCCCGCGTAAGCTCAATGTACTTGAGCATGTTATCAAAATTGCCGCTGCTGTCCTTGGCGCCGATAATATTATCGATCTCGCTGAGGCGTTTGACCGTCGCGGGCGCCAGTGCGTTACCTGTACGGGCGGGAATGTTGTACAGGATGATCGGCAGATTCACAGCGTTTGCGACTGCCGTGTAATGCTCGGTTAAATCGTCCTGGCTGGCGGCGGCGAACCATGGCGTGATAATGGATAGAAAATCCGCGCCTGCCGCTTTGGCCTTCTTACTGAGAGTAATCGTATCCTTGGTGCTTACGCAGCCCGTACCCGCGTATACCGGCACGCGGCCGTTCACATGTGCCGCGCCTGCCTCCAGCGTACGCAGCTTCTCCTCGTCGGAGAGGATGTATCCTTCCCCATTGGTACCGAAGAAGAAGATGCCGTGTACGCCCGCGTCAATCATGCGGTCGATCTGCACATACAGCTGTGCAAGATTCACGCTTTCATCCGCGTTCATCGGGGTTAGAATCGGTACGATGATGCCTTCAACCTTTTGCATTGTTGGCCTCCTTATAAAATTTCACGGTACAGGCGGCGCGCATCTTCGGCAGTCAGGGGGCGGGGATTGTTGACCAACAGCCGTGTAACGGCCATGCCCGCCTCCACCAGCGCGTCCAAATCCTGCTCGCCTACGTTGTAAGCGCTCAGCGAGGTGGGGATGCCAAGACGGGTCAGCATGCCTTGCATTAATTCCAGCAGTTTCTGCGCCTTGTCGTGCTCGCTTTGCGCCGCCGCGGGTGCGACTGCGTCCAGCACGCGGGCGAAGGCTGCGGGGCAGGCCGGGGCGTTAAAGCGCATGACCGGCATAAGCATGATGGCGTTGGCTACGCCATGCGGTATGTGGTAGCGGCCGCCCAACGGGTAGCTGAGTGCGTGCACCGCCGTGGTGCCGGAAGCCGTAATGGCGACTCCGCTGTAGAATGCAGCCAGGAGCATGGCACTTTTTGCCTCGGAAGCATCAGTGTCCGTACAGGCTTTTTCCAGATGGGTAAAAATCAGCCGCAGGGCTTCCATGGCGAACAGGTCGCTCATGGGCGTCGCCTTATTAGAAGTATAACACTCAATCGCGTGGCACAGCGCATCCACGCCGGTTGCGGCGGCGATGCGAGGGGGCAGTGCGGCGGTCATATCGCTGTCCAGCAACACCAGATCGGCAATCATCGCTTCGTTTACAATGCCGACCTTCAGTGCTTTTTCCGGTACGGCGACAATGGCGTTGGGGGTAGCTTCGGCGCCGGTACCGGCGGTGGAGGGGATCATAACCGCCGGCACCAGCTTTTGCCCAAGCTGGGGATGATCCAGTAAATCGCGCACGGTATAGGCGTCCGTGGCGGCGATGGATGCAAGTTTGGCAATATCCATTACGCTGCCGCCGCCGATGGCGACAATCAGCTTCGCGCCGGATTTGGCAAAGGCGTCAACTGCCGCCTGCGCCTGATGATAATCCGGTTCGGGCTTCAAATCGTCGATCCGGGTTATGGCGCAGCCCGCGTCCGCAAGGGCGGTCAGCATTTTCTGCGCGCCGGGGGTGCCGCTGACGACCGGATCGGTAAATACGCATACGCTGCCGTAAGGAGCGGCAAATTCCATAAGCTTTGTCGGGCAGTCGTTGCCGCAGTATACCTGCTTAGGCATTTTCAGGGCATAACCCATTTTCTTCACTCCTTTGGCGAATCCGGCCGGCCATACGGTTGAGCAATTCGCTGTCGCCGAAACTGCCCGATTTGCTGATCATCCGTGTTGTAGTGCCTGCAAAAGTCACGGAGAATAATACTACGCCGGGTTCGATTTCCCGCTCGATGGTGATGTTGGGGGAGGAAAGCTGCCGCATAATGCCAAGCAGCGTATCCCCGCCGATAATCATGGGGGTATAGGGCAGCGGGTACATTAATAATGTATGCAGGATTTCCCCAAGCCGGGTGGCGATTAGCTGCCCGATCTTCTGCTTTTCCGCTTCGTCTGACTGGCGGAAGGTCTCGGCGATGGCGTGGGGGATTTCCTCGGTTTCCAAAATCACGTGTGTTTTTCCGTCCAGCGCGGCGGAGAGCACGCTCAGCAGCCGCTTGCCCTCGGCTGTTTCGGCGTAGGGGGTGGTCAGCTCCTGCGTCGGGGTGAGGGTGATACGCACAAAGCCTTGCGCCTGCGCGCTCTCCAACTGGCGGCGGGTAATGGGGTTGAGGCTGCCGCACAGCACGAGCAACGGCTTTGCGGGTAAATCACCGAGCATTTTGCGGCTTTCCATGCCCAGCATGGCGGGCAGTACGGAAGCGAAGGCCGCGCAGCCGGCCAGCAGCTTCAAACAGTCCTGACGCTTCAAATGCTGCGCTATGCGCCGAAAATCCGCGTTGTCCCCCACATCGAAAATACCGATGGTGGGCGCGGGGACCACCGTAGGGTAATCCGCGTCCCGCGGGTACTCCTGCACATCTGCGTGGTAGGGCTGAAACAGCTCCGCCACGTGGGAAGTTTTAACCGGCTCAAACGGGTCCTGCCCAAACGGGCTTTCGTGTACCGGTGTAGTTCCATTGTATTGGATGCCGCCCAGGGTATAACGCTGCATATCCGGAAAGGCGGGGGCGAAGGCCAGAAAGGAGAATCCCGTGGCTTTCAGCGCTGCGGTGAGGGATGCGCCTACGTTGCCGCGCAAACCAGAATCCGTTTTCATATACAGATGGGGCACATTGGCCTTACAGGCCAGAGTGACAAGCTGCGTTACTATGGCGGCGGCACGGGCGGGATCGCAATGCCTTGTTTCCGCATCCACAACCAGCACGTCCACGTTTTCGCTCTTATCAATCGCCTCTTCCGCAGAGGCGCCAATCGCAATTTGAATGGATACGTTGTAAGGCGCAAACTGTACGCCAACATCCAACGCACCGGTAAAGTCGTCCGCAATGATTAACAATCGCATGTGATACACTCCCGACAGATGTTCAATAATGAAACATAACAAGGGGATAAAGATTTCATTTCCTTCGTAAATGTTCCACTAGTGTTCCACCACGGTCATAATAACATCGTGATGGCGAATATTCAACCGCTATCAACAGGGAAAAAGTCACATAACTGTTTAGATATGAAATTTTTACTATTTTCATTTTGCAATATCCATGCTATAATTTCAGAAGAGAACGATTAAATCCGGAAGGACAGGGAACTATGCGCATGAAAAAAACACGCATTTTGGGCATTGCGCCATACGAGGGAATGCTGCAGCTGATGCAGCTGGCCGCCGCCAAGCGGGATGATATTACACTGACCGCATTTGTAGGCGATTTGCAAACCGGCGCGGCGATTGCCCAGCGCTATGGCACCGATGATTTTGATGTAATTCTTTCTCGCGGCGGCACCGCCGATTTGATCCGGCGGCAAAGCAGCCTGCCTGTGGTGGAAATATCCCTTTCCGCTTACGATATCCTGCGCTCCATCCGCCTGGCCAATACCGGCAGCGGCAAATACGCCATTGTCGGTTTCCCCGCCATTACGCGCAATGCCCGCTTCCTTTGCGATATGCTGCAATACCATCTGGACATTTTTACTATTAATAATGAAGAAGAAGTACGCCAGTTGATGCAGCGCCTCAGCCGCGAAGGATACGCCATGGTGATGTGCGATATGATCGTTAGCTCCATTGCCCGCAGCTATGGCATCCCCGCGATGCTGATCAACTCCAGTCTGGAAAGTGTAGAGGTGGCGCTGGAATCGGCAGTACAGACCAGCCGCACCTACCGCCAGCTGAAAGAAAAGATGAAGTTTTACCGCAGCGTAGCGGAAACACAGCCACAGCGCCTGCTGGTGATGGACGCCGAAGGGACCCTGAAATATTCCTCCCGCGTGGAGCCGTTGCCCCAGCTGGTAATGGACAAAGTGACCAACATGCTGGAATCGGTACGTGCGGACGGCAACAAACGCTTCACCTGCGAAACGGCAGGAAAGCATTACAACATTATGGGCAGTACGATGGATGCGAACGAGCAGACGTATGTGCTCTACTCGCTCAGCACTACCAAGGCATCCTTCTCGCTGGAGAAATACGGCATCCATACGGTGGATAAAGAAGAAGCGACCGATCGTTTTTTCGGCAGTTTTTATGGCATTACCCGCTCCACTTCGGCCGATGGGGTGGATATTGACCGCTACGCGCAAAGCCGTGAAGCGGTGGTGGTAGTGGGGGAACTGGGCACCGGTAAGGACCAGATGGTGAGGCTTTTATACACCAGAAGCCGCTTGAGCAATGCACCGCTGGTAATTATTGATTGTGCGCAGCTGCATACCCGCGGCTGGACATACCTGATGGAAAACAAATACTCTCCTTTGACGGATTCAGGCATTACCATTCATTTTAAGAATATCAGCGCGCTGACGGATGAACAGTTTTTAGCATTGTTTATGATGATTAAGGATATGCACGTACACCAGCGCAACCGCCTCATTTTCGGGGCTTCACTCAGCACCGGGCAGGCGGTGAAAGAACGGATGCGCAGAATTGTAGACTGGTTTTCCTGCTTGATAATCGATATGCCCTCGCTGCGCAGCCATAAGGAATCCATACCCCAACTGGCGAGTTTGTACATCAGCACCCTGAACATGCAATACGCCAAGGAAATTACCGGGCTGGAACCGGAAGGTGTGCAGATGCTGCAATCCTACCGCTGGCCGAACAACTACGACCAGTTTAAACGTATTCTCAATGAACTGGTGCTGGAGGCCGATACGCCCTACATTACGGCGGATAGTATCCGCAGGCTTTTAAAGCGTGAAATTCGTATGTTTGGAGAGGACACAAGCGAAGAAACGGCATTCTCCAAGGATATGACGCTGGAGCAAATGAACCTGATTATGCTCAAGCAAGTGCTGGCGCAGGAGCATGGCAACCAGAGCATTGCGGCCAAGCGGCTGGGCATCAGCCGTACCACGCTATGGCGGATGCTGCAAAAATGTGTGGATGTAAACCTGCAGCCGGATGCTTCGGCTGCGCAAAACGGACAGGCGTAAACCAGACGCCGCAAAACGTCTAGATCAACTGAAACAGTATAGGAAAAACCGGCAAGTTATCCCGCTACGGGAACCTTGCCGGTTTGCTGTATTTAGTTGTTCAGGCTGCTCCAAAAACCCAATGGGCGTTGGCGGCTGCGGGATGGCACGGGATCATATTCCACGCGGCGTTACTTGACCTCGAACATCAGGAACAGATCCAGCTTGGGCAGTTTGATGCGGGCATTCCCGCCGCGCACTTCCACAGGCAGGGCTTCGCCGCCGGGCAGCAGCGCCGCGGTGTGGCCTTCGCCGGGGAGTTCCACCCACACGTCGTACATGGGCACGATGGGGCTTTCCTCCTGCTGGTTAATGACGGCGAAATAGCTATGCCCGTCCTTATCCCAGTTGATCACTTCCACGAACTTCGGCGCGTTGGAGGTGAAGGTGGGAACGTCCACCAACGATTTTATCAGGTTGCACACCGCGCGGCGGCTCATGTGCGGGCGCTCCGTTTCGATGGCGGCGGCAGCCCAGAGGATCGCACCTTTACCCAGCGGACGTTTGAGCACGCAGGGCTCGGTGGTGTGGATGCCCGGAGGATTGGAGTGGATCGCCGCAAACTGGTCGGTATCGGTAGGCGTATAGGGTAAAGTGCGGGTAGCCAGCACCGTAAGCCCCTCGGGGTTGGTAATCTCCGCCTGATACTGTGCCCGGGCTACGGTAAGCGGCGCCAGTTTGGAGAAACCGGCGAAAATATCGCTGCCTGCGGCGGTGGGGTCCATATATGTAAAGTTATGCTGCGTCAGCCCTGTTACTTTAGCGCCTAGCAGCTTTTCCAGCTTGGCGTGGCCGATAGGGCCGGAGATGTACAGGCTGCCGCCGCCCTGTAGGTAGGCTTCCAGCGCGGCCATCTCCTCATCGCGGATGTGAGGCACATTGCAGATGAGGATGGCTTTGCCTTTGTACTCGCGGATGTTCTTGGTAGCAAGCACATCAAAGGGAATGTTATTCTCGCGCAGGATGGACGCCATTTTGGTATACGCGTCCATAAACGAGCTGGGGTCGAAGGTTTTCTCCGTCGTATCCAGCCCGGTTTCGGCGGGGTCGTACTTGGCGTGGCTGGCAAACCAAATGCCCACATCGGTGTTGAACTTACCGCTTACGTACGGCTCATACTGCTTGGTGTTGGCGTAGATGCCCTTCATTAAATTGTGGTACACGGCGGGCACAATGCTGCCGTCCGGGTTGATGGCGTCCACCAGCAGGAACGCGCCGTTGTGCACCAGCGCCGTAATCACGTGCAGGGTCAGCTCTTCGGGCGTTTTAGTGGTGGTATGCATGTTCAGCTCCGGGTCGCACCGGCCTGTGTGGTAGATGAAGGGCAGGTGCGGAGAGGCGTTTTTATAGTATTTGTTGATAAAGGTCTGCTGCAAGAAGCCGCCGTAGTAGTCGCCGCCGGAATAATCCACCGCCTCGGTCAGCATCTCGGAGCTGCCGTGGAACCAGGTGGATGTAATCATGGAAAATTGATGCTCGATCGTCACATTGGGCTTGATTTCCTTTACGCAGGCGGTGGCAAACTTGGCGTAATCCGCCATCCACACATCCAGCGTGTAGGCATACCGGCGGAAGTTTTCATCCGTCCAGTCGATCTTGCGGGGCAGTTCCATGCCCGTTTCCTCAAACCAGCGCTTGCGGCAGTGCGGGCAATAGCAAATGTCCGGCCAGAAGGTCATATCTAAAAACATACCTTCAAAATCGTACTTGCGGTTCAATTCCTGCAAATTCGTTTTCACATAGGCGCGGTAATCGGGATTGTTGGGGCAAACGATGCCGTAGCGGCCATTGCGGAACTGGTCGCGGTGGCGGTATTCGCGGAAGGTTTTGCCGTCCGGCGCGACCAGCCGCCAATCCGGATGGTTATCGTACGCCCAGTTATCAAAAATCTGTGTGAAATACGCAATCACGGCAATGTCGTGACTGTGGCATTTTGCAATCATCTCGCCCAGAAAATCCTTGCCCTTCAGCCCCTTGTGCATACGGCCCGTATCGCACGGCCAATAGCAAAGGCCCGTGTGCGGCTTGGCTTTCACCATGGCGGCCTGCACGCCCGCATCGGCCAGCGCTTCCACATACTCGTCGCAGTCGATTTTGGAAAGAAACTCCTCGTTCCAGTCGTCGATGTGCATATCCATCAGGTTCCTGCGGTAATTGTTCTCAATCCACATATAGATTGCCCTCCTGTTGCTGCCCGCTCAACATTATCTTCCATACGGCTGCGGCCAAAGCGCGCCCCTGCCGTGAAAAGAATCAACCCTTGATGGCGCCCGCCATCATACCTTCCATGATCTTGTTATAAAACGCCAGATAGATCAGGATGACCGGCAGCGTCGCCATAGACAGCGCAGCCATGAGCAGCGTGTAATCGGTCGAGTGGTCGGTGGTGAAATACGTCAGGCCGACCGGAATGGTTTTCAGCTCCTTGCTGGATACCAATATCTGTGCAAAGGGGAATTCGTTCCACACATGCATAAACGTGAGGATGATGACCGTAGCCATCACGGGTTTACAAATCGGCATGATAATGCTGAACATCGTTCGCAGTATGCCCGCTCCGTCGATGGAAGCAGCATCCTCCATATCGGTGGATACCCCTTTTAAGTAACTGTCGATTAAAAAGACGGAAACCGGAATTTCAAAAGCCACATATACCGGGATGAGCGTAAACCATTTGTTGAGAGCGCCCAGCCCTTTGAATTGGATGAACAGCGGCACCATCAGTGCGTGTACGGGAATCATTATTCCAGCCATCAGCACCAGATACACCAGATTCCGCCCGCGAAAGCGGTAGCGCGAGATAAGGTAGCCCATCACAAAGGAAATAATCACAACGATGATCAGCGACAGGAACCCGTTTTTGGCGCTGTTGAATACAAACGTACCGAAATTGGCGGTAGCAAACGCTTCGGCGTAGTTGCTGAAATGCAGCTGCGTGGGCAGCGACAGGGAGGAAACGGCAAATTCCTGCTGGGATTTCAGCGAAGAGTATACCAGCCACACCACCGGAAAAATACAGCTGATGGACAAAAGCCAAACCGGAATGTTGATGAGCAATCTGGAAAGAAAACTACGCACAGAGAAATGCTTACGCGTCGTCATATCTTTTTCCTCCCCATGATGAATTGCACCAGCACGCCGATGATCAGCGCGATGATCAGGATGACGACGGCAATGGCTGCGCCGTACCCGAACTTGCCGAATTTAAAGGTGTTCTGGTAAGCGTATACCGCCATCGACATGGAGGAGCGGCCCGGCCCGCCGCCGGTAAGCACATAAATGTGATCATAAATCTTCATTGTGCCCGACGCAACCAGAATGATAACGATCTTCAGCGTATCCCAGATCATCGGCAAGGTGATGTAGAAGGATTTTTTAATGCCGTCCGCACCGTCCAGCTCGGCGCATTCGTATACCTCGGTGGGGATGCTGGTAATGGCGCTGAGCAGCATGACCATATACAGGCCGATGTATTGCCAGATAACAGGGACCGAAACAGAGCCAAGTACAATATTGACATCATCCAGCCAGAAGTGGATGAGGTTTTCCATACCCAGGGCCGACAAAATGGTGTTAACAAAACCATAATCGGCGTTATATGCGATTTTCCACACAAAACCGACGACAACCGGCGCCATGACGACCGGGAAAAAGATGACGGCGCGGTGGAAAGTGCGAAGGAACAGTTTTTTCCCGGTCAGCAGCAACGAAATGACCAGCGCGATGCCGACCTGCCCGATTGTGCAATACAGGGAGTAGACCAAAGTGTTTTTAACTACGAGCCAGAAATTGCTGTCTTTATAAAGTTTTAAATAATTAGCAAAGCCTACGAATTTCGGGTCGCCGATGCCCTTCCAGGTGCACAGGCTGTAATAGACGGAGGTTCCCAACGGAACGATGAGGATATAGCAGAACAGTAAAAACGGTATCAGAACCAACGAATATACGAGTACCTTTTGTCTCGTGTTGTTAAGTTCCCTAGTGTTCATTTGCTCCTCCTGTGTTCTGATGCGTTATGGACACAACATATCAATACTCAAAAAAAGCGGACTGCTGCGGCGGGCAGAAGGCTGGCCCTCTTCCGGATTTCCGAACTGCAGCAGCCCGAATGGATACATTTTGGGCGGCAAACGGCGCGGATGCGCCGTTTGCCGCGGAAGGGATGTTACTGGGCAGCTTCCCAGGCATCCTGCAAACGCTGCGCCATATCAGTAGGCGAAACAGCGTTGATCAGCAATTCCTGCGTGCTGGCGTAGTATTCGCCGGAGCCGAAGGAGGCGGGCAGAACTACGTCCCAGATGGGCAGGAAGTTCATGGTTTCTTCTAGTTTCCAGTACTCAACGAAGATCGGATCCAGTGTGGATTCGTCCACTTCGCTGGTGTTGGCAGCGGAGAAGAAGCCCATGGAAAGTGCGTTGTTGGCATAATCGCCAGTGGTGATCGCCTTGAGGAAAGCCTGTACGGCGTTATAGTTATCGCCGGTAACGGACTTGTTAACTGTCCAGCCCCAGCCGGCGCCGCCGGCGGTGTTGCTGGTGCCGCCCAAGCCGCCTTCAACCGCGGGCATCAGCGCAACGCGGGTGCTGGCACGCAGTTCTTCGGGGCAATTGGTGGTCATTTCGCCGATCATCCATGCGCCGTTGATAATCATAGCGCACTTCTGGTTGTAATAGAGCTGATACATGCCATCCTGATCCAACGAGTTCATATCCTCGTTGAAGGCACCGGCCAGCGCGAGGTTCTGGAAATCGGTGAGCGCGTTTACGATCGCGTCGTCCGTCCAGGCGGCGCCTTCGCCGTTGCGCAGGCTGCTGAACCACGTGTCATCCACGTAGCGGTAGCAGAAGGTGTTCAGCAGGCAGGAGGGCGCGAGCCACTGGCCGCCGTTGCCCAGACCGATGGGGGTGTAGCCTTTTTCCAGGAACTTCGGAATATCCGCAAGCAGTTCGTCGTAGGTGGCGGGGAAGCTGTCCACGCCGCACTCGTCGAAGATCGCCTGGTTGTAAACGACTACGCAGTTGGCCTGCACCTGAAAAGGCACAGTGTAGCCGGCGCCGTCGGAGAAAGCGCCGGGCACGTACTGGGCGTACCAGTCGGCATCTTCCTGAATGATGGACTCTTCGGGGTAGATGATATCGGCATCCGCCATTGTGGACACCAGATCGCCCTTGATGAGGTACACATCGGGCAGGCTGTCGCCAGCCATCAGGGTGTTGATGTACGCTTCGTAATCATCGTGGGCTACGAACTCGTAGTTGATGGTTACGCCGGGGTTGGCGGCTTCAAACGCTTTGGCTGCCTGCCAGAAGCCGTACGAAGTACCGGCCGTGTCGGCCTCGTTGTTGAAATGAAGTACGGTGAACTCGCCGGTCAGGCTGCTGCCCTCAGCGCTGGCGAAAGCGAGACCCAGGGTGAAAACCAACGTAATGGTAAGCAGTAAGGAAATTACCTTTTTCATACCTATACTCCTTTGCAGATGAACTGGATTACGGGTTGCTTTATTTCATGTTCCCGGAGATCTGGCCAGCATTTCCGGAAACATTAAACCATAGATAAGGAAAGTTTCGGCTTGGCGAACAGGTGGTCAAACACCAGCAGACACCCGCCCAGTGCGTATTCCGCCTCCGGCAGGCGGCCGGGGGTGAGCGATACCGAAACATCCAGACTGTCGGTAAGGTATTGTTTCATGGATGCTTCCGCAGCCTTGAGCAGCACGCTGCCGCAGAGCGCGGGGCTGCCGCCGACAACGACGCGGGCGATCTCCACGGTTTTGATGATGTTGGCAATCGCGATGCCCAGGTAAAATCCGGCTTCGCGAAGCACTTTTTCAGCCAGTTTATCGCCCTGTGCGGACAAGGCTACCAGCTGGTCGAAATCTGGCTCGGTATCGCCAGACAGCGGATTGCCCGCTTCGCTGCGTTCCTGCGCGTAGCGATCGGCAATGGAGAGCTTGCTGGCATATACGTCCAGGCAGCCGCGGCTGCCGCAGCAGCAGGCGGGGCCGGTGGGGTTGAGCGTCGTATGGCCGATGAACCCCGCATTGCCTTTTTCCCCGCGCATGGGGCGGCCCTGCTGATAGGTGATGCTGCCGATACCGGAGCGAAAGCCGATATAAATAAAATCCTTCACCTCATCGCCCAGATACAGGCGTTTTTCCACCGATCCCATCAGGTGCACGTCGTTTTTAATGTATACAGGCATTTGCAAATGCTCTTCCAGCCCATGCTGTATGCTTACATCGTGCCAGCCGTGGATACGCTCAATGTTCATGGATACGCCGTTTACGGTGTCGATTACGCCGGGCAGGCCGATGCCTGCGCCGTCGATGTCCGCCCGGTCGATGCCGGAGGTATCAATAAACCGGTTTAGTTCCTGGTAAAGGTTTTGCAGCAAGGCATCCTTTTGAATGCTTTGGGGGTAAGCGATGGTTTTAGTGGCCAATATTTCGCTTTTCATATTGGCAATCACCATGCGTACCTTGGGAAATTCAAAATCGATCCCCAGCGCCAGATGCCGGGTGCCGTTTAGGCCCCACAATGCGGCGGCGCGCCCGCCGCTGGATTCCGAGAAGCCGGTTTTAACGATCAGCTGATCGTCCAGCAAATCCCGCATCACATTCAGCACCGTCGGGCGACTGAGGTTGGTGCGCTTTACAATATCCTCGGTGGATACCGGGGCGCATTTGATGATGCACTGCATGATGAGATATTTATTGGCTTCCTTAACCAGCTTGATATTATTCCCTTTTCCGCTGCGTGAGGATTCGCTTGTCATTGTCGTCCCCTCCCCAATTTCAAAATCATTATAGCAGGGCTTCAGACTTTTGTAAAGATATATTCTAAAAGAATTTTACAAAATTATTGAATTATCTCTCCGCTATGGTATAATTGTAGGGAGCAAACACACGCAGCAACAACGGCCATCACCGCAAAACCTTACGGGATGGCGCGTTTTTCGCGTTTACTGCCTGAATTTTCCGTGATCCTGTCATCTGGAGGAGAAAAGAATGGGAAAGACCTACCGACTTGGTATAGACATCGGCGGTACCAAAGTGAACATGGGCATCATCGGCGAGGATGGCGCCATTGTGGACTGTGAGTCCATCGCGTCCCGGGAGGCGGGCGGCGCGCAAAAGCTGGTGGCGGAAATTTGCCGCCGTGTGGAAACGTGCCTTGCACGCAACGCCCTGACGATAGAAGACATCCACCATGTGGGTGTGGGCATTCCCGGTACCGCGGACTACCGCGAAGGCATTGTGCGGTACAGCTCCAACCTCTTTGGGGAAAACGTGCCGCTGGCGGATTATTTTCAGGAGCATTGGGCGCACCGAGTGACCGTGGTGCAGGATTCCTGGGCAGCAGCGTGGGCGGAATATCTGTTTGGGCAGCAAAAAAAGTGGGACAGTATGTTGTGCCTCACGCTGGGAACCGGTATTGGCTGCGGCGTGATTTTAAACGGGCGTGTATACGGCGGTCCGATGAACACGGCCGGGGAGATCGGCCATACTATGGTGGTACCGGACGGGCGGGCCTGCAGCTGTGGCCGCCGTGGCTGTTTGGAAACCTACGCCTCCGGCACCGGCATACTGGAACAGGCGATGGAGCTGTTTCCCGATCACTTTGCGGGCAGACCGCAAAAGAGCGAGACCGTTTTTGATATGGCTTACGAAGGCGACGACGCGGCTATGGGCTTGATTCAGGACAGCGTGGATAAGCTGGCGCGGGGACTGGCAATGATGATGAACATACTTTCCGTGCGCATTATCACCATCAGCGGAGGTATGTGTACGCACGAAAAGCTGATGATCGATCCGCTGCCCGCGAAAATCCGCGGCTACGGCTACCCCGCATGGGCTAACCATTACGAGCCGGTGGTAATGCGCGCTAAACTGGGCAGTTATGCGCCGATGGTAGGCGCGGCCTTTTTGAGCCGTGAAAACATTATATAAATAAGAAAAGACAGCAAAGAAGGGGTTTTTTCGATGTGCTTGTATTTTACTAAGCCTGTACCGCGTCCCGCCATTTGGGGCGGCACGAAACTGGCTGATTATTTCGGTTATCAGGATATGCCGGGCACGATTGGGCAGGCGTGGGCATTCAGTTGCCAGCAGGGGGACGAGAGTGAACTGGTTAATTTTCCCGGTACACTGGGCGATCTGTGGCGTAACCAGCCCAATCTATTCAAGAGCCGGTATCAGGCGTTTCCCTACATCATCTCGCTGATCGCGCCGGTGAGCGATTTGAGCATTCAAATTCATCCCGGCGATGAAATCGCCAGGAGAAGCGGCTTTGCCAGCGGAAAAAACGAGGCGTGGGCTTTTATGCAGGCGCCCGACAGCGGCGAAATTATCTACGGGCAAAAAACCGCGGATGAAAGCGAGCTGCGCCGAAAAATCAGCGCGGACCAGTGGGATGATATTATGGGTCATCTCCCGGTGAAAATGGATGATTTTGTCTACATCCCTGCCGGAACGCTGCACGCGCTGCGGGGTGGCGCCGTCGCCTACGAGGTACAGCAGGCGACCGATGTAACCTACCGTTTTTATGATTATCACCGCAAGGATGCGCAGGGCAACGAGCGCCCGCTGCATGTGGACCAGGCTGTAGAGTGTGTGGATTTTTCCGTAAAACCCGGCAACGCCGCACCGCATGCGCAGCGTATCAGCACCCCGGATGCGGATATTACCACCTACATCCAAAACGACAGCTTCTGTATCCGCAAGCTGGTGATTCACGGCCGCCAGATGCTCCGCTTCCCCGGCTACCAGCTGGTCAGCGTGGTGGACGGCTCCGGCATTGCGGACGGGCAGGATGTTAAGCGGGGCGATAATTTCCTGCTGCCTGCGGATGAAACCCTGACGTTGGCCGGCAATGTAACCCTGATGACCACTTGCGAATAGGAGAAAAAGCGATGAAAAGTGAAATTTCCGCCTCCATTATGTGCGCGGATCTGCTGGAACTGGGCAAAGACCTGCGCGCGCTGAAAGACAGCGGCGTAGCCTACCTGCACTGCGATGTGATGGACGGACATTTTGTACCTAACCTGATGCTGAGCACGGCTGCCATTAAAGCCGTGAAAAAAGCCGGCATTCTGCCGCTGGATATTCACCTGATGGTGGAACAACCGGAGAAGATGCTGGACTGGTTCGCCTTTGGGTCGGGGGATATCGTATCCTTCCATTTGGAAGCGACGGAAAAACCGCAGGAAGTGATCGACCGTATTGCGGCGCGCGGTGGCATCCCGGCACTGGCGATTAACCCCGCGACGCCGGTGGAAACGGTGCTGCCGTACCTGCCGAAACTCGGTATGCTGCTGGTGATGACCGTGCAGCCGGGTTTTGCCGGGCAGAAGATGACCCCCGATTCCCTGCGAAAGATTACGCAGGCGCGGGAGCTGATGGACGCAAACGGCTTTGCAGCAATACCGCTGGAGGTGGACGGCAATTGCTCCTTTGAGAACGTGCCGAGAATGAAGGATGCAGGCGCGAACATCTTCGTGGCCGGAACCAGCAGCATTTTCAACCCTTCTATGACGTTTCAGCAGGGTATGCAGCGCTTGATTGAGAGCCTTGGCGAAGCGTGAATGGCCATAGGGGATAGAAACAAAGGATAATAAGCAACCGCCGACCCGCGATCACCGGGTTAGCGGTTGTTGTGTATAGCTGTATAGGAAAAAGACCTGACAGTTAAACGGATTGTGGGCTCACTTTCCGGTTGGCGGTTGATGATGGCATCACTTTTTGCCGATGGTTTCTCTATATCATTCCGCATTACTTTTGCGAAGCGTTTTAGATGCACATTGTAATTAACGGCAAGCAATGGCACAGGCTGCCGGCTGCCGGATAACGTACCGTATTGCTTGGGTGCAACAGCTGGGCAGGCGCAAATAAAAACAGATAAGCTTGCGAATACTGACCTTTGGTTGCAGGGCTTGAACCAGGCAAATCAGGATACGGGAACGTGCTTGCAGTAAACGCTTTCCTTCGCAGATAAACAACAATGATCTTGTTGTTTTTTACTTTCTCCGCTATAATAAAGGCGCAGGGTTCTCACCGTAAGAAAAGTAAGCACGCCCGTACGCCGCAAACCGTTTGCGGCTGTCCAAGTACCGTTTGCCAAGTGCGCCGGTATGCAAAGGCAAAAACATTGCCGCTCCTGCGGCTGTGTTTCCTAACCACCCGGCGCGACCGGATAAGGAGGATTGCCATGCTGTACCTTCCGTATGAACAGGTGAAAAAAGAACTATACCAGCTGCTGTGTTCGCGGGGCTGTAATGAGCGGGATGCGGAAATCGTCGCCCGCGAGATGACGCGCAATTCGCTGGAGGGTGTATATTCGCACGGCATCAACCGCTTTTCCCGGTTGATGCGCAATATTGACCAGGGCATTGTAAAACTAAATGTGACCCCGGAAACGGTCAACGGCTTTGGCGCGATTGAGAATATGGATGGGCGGCAGGGGCTTGGCGTGGTAAACGCGCTCACGGCGATGGACCGCGCCATTGCGCTGGCGCGGGAGCATGGCGTCGGGCTGGTGGCGCTGCGAAACACCAACCATTGGATGCGCGCGGCCACCTACGGCTATCAGGCGTGTGATGCTGGCATGGCAGCCATCTGCTTTACCAACACGGTTCCCAATATGCCCGCGTGGGGCGCGACCGAGGCGCGGCTGGGCAATAACCCGCTGGTTTTTGCGATGCCGCGCAGCAAGGGGCATATCGTACTGGATATGGCAACCAGCCAGTTTTCCTATGGCGCGCTGGAAATGGCGCGCATGGAAGGGCGGCAAATGCCCATTGAGGCGGGGTTTGATGAAGAAGGAAGGCTGACGCGTGACCCGGACGCGGTGCTGCGCTCCAAACGTATTCTGCCCGCCGGTTATTGGAAGGGAGCTGGGCTTTCCTTCCTGCTGGATCTGTTTGCGGGGTGCATATCGCTGGGCAACACCACGCTTGGCATCGCCCGTCTGCCGGGGGATGAGCACGGCCTTTCGCAAATGTTTATCGCGGTGGATTACCGTAAAATCGCCCCCAAAGAGCAAAGCGATAAGATTGCCGAAGATACGCTGACCTATCTGCTTCAATCTGCGACGGAAGGGGATGTGGCGCAGATTCGCTGGCCTGGCAGCCGCGTTATGGATATACGCAAACAAAACTTGGCCAACGGCATCCCCGTAGAAGACTATGTGTGGGAAAAAATCATGGCTTTTAAAAGATAAACCACGAGCACTGACAAAGCGTACAAGAGAATAAGCAGGCGCATTTCGGTAGTATGCCGGAATGCGCCTATCTGTTGTGAGTTTACCGTGCGCAGACGGATTCGGCGTTGGCGCCGAAACGAATTCACAATGGCATAAAACAGGGCACAGTTACGGAAAGATCGCCATAAATGGACCCGAAATAGATGAAAATGGTGGATGCTTTATGCCCTGCTTTCCTTTTTGATTGTATACATTCGTTTTGCTATTGCAATCGAATCGGTGCTTCTGCTATGATGGCTCGGGGTCTTTTGGATGGAGGCACATTGGAGTGGAAGCCTCACTTTGTCCAAAACAGCAAAGAGGGATTCCGGTATGAAAAATGGGATTGCCATCAAAGGAAACCTGATTATTCTGATTACGGCGCTTTTGTGGAGCACCGGGGGCGTACTGATTAAATTTATTCCATGGGGCGCGCTTTCCATTGCATCTCTGCGCGGGCTGATCAGTGTGGTGATTTTACTGGCGCTGCGCAGGCTGCGCCGCGGGAAAGACGAAAAAACGCCGGTTCGTTTGACCAAGTATAATATTGCAGCAGGCGCGGCCATGTTTCTGACATCGGTCTTTTTTCTGGCGGCCAACAAGCTGACGACGGCAGCAAACGCAATTGTGCTGCAATATATCGCGCCGATACTCATTTTGCTGTATACGTCGCTGGTGCAAAAACGCAAGCCAACCAAGGCAGAAATACTGCTTACGATACTGGTGTTCTTTGGCTGTGTGCTGGCGTTCTCTGATAAAATGGACCGTACCAGCACGCTGGGCGACTGCGTTGCCATTCTTTCGGGCGTCTGTTTTGCCACGTTGATTTTACTGAGCCGCAAAGAGGAAACACAGGCCGAGGACGGGCAGATCATCGGCTGCGCCATGGGCTTTCTGTTTGGGCTGCCTTTTCTGCTGACCGATCAGAGCCTTACGTTTGACCCGGCCAGTATCGGCGCAATGCTGGCGCTGGGGGTACTGCAATACAGTGTGGCCGCTTACCTGTTCGCAATTGGGATTAAGCTGACCCACCCTGTGGCCGCATCCATCATTTTAACGGTAGAACCCATCGCCAATCCAATCTGGGTATTTCTGTTTTTAGGGGAACTGCCTGGCACCCGCGCGATTATCGGCTTTGTGCTGGTGATTTCGGCGGTGACACTGCAATCGCTGATTCCACTTCTGATCAAACCCCGGCCGGGAGATGTGCGGCCGAATATTACGCAATAATGCCGGGATATTGGCAGCTTTCTCACAAACAATGCCCATAACGAAAAAACGGCTCTTGCTATTTTTCTTTATTTACAAAAACCGCCTTGCTCAGGAGAGGCGGTTTTTGATGCAAGCTTTAGCGTAATAAATCCACCAGCTGAGCTGGTGAGAATGAATTGCTTTAGCTTTCAGACGTAGGGCGAAGCGAAAGACAAGTTGTTTGCCGTCCAAAACATAAACGCATGGATTATGGCTCGTTTACGAGCAGTAGTGCAATCATTGCAATTGATAGATCGTTCAGTGCGTCTTGAGACGCGGCCAGTAAATTCGCCTTGAAGGCGCGGTGCATACCACCGGCTTAGTCGGCGGTTTTTGATTGTTTATAAACCTCATCGGGTGGTATCTAAAGGGCGCAACCCTCCGATTGTTTTCTACAACCGGCGACATGTGCGGCGGTTTCGGGAACCTTGCGATAGCAAGGTTCCCTTGCATCCCTCGTTGCCCTGGAGCAAAGCGTACAAGTAAAGGATGGTTATTTTAAAAGTGGCAAAGACTGCTTTTTTAAACAAGCTGAAACCGCCTTGCTCAGTAAAGAGAGGCGGTCTTATTTATTTCCCGGCTGAAATACGTCCTCAATCCAATTTAGCAGCCGGAAGATGAATTTTTTGCTGTTTTTTACCGCGATGGCTGCATCCAGCGCACCTGCGCGGTACTGGTTGTTGTTCGGCTCTTTGCGGATCGCTTCGCGGTAACTTTGGTGAGCTGTCTGGTATTGCCTAAGCCCCATTAATATGTTGCCCTGTAAATAATACCATTCCGCATCCCGGCTGTCGGCACGGTTTAGCTGCCGCAGCGCGCTTTCCAGATTGCCCTGCTCCACCAGTCGGCTGGCGAAGTGCTTGGCTTCCTCCTGCGATACAAGGTTGAAGCCGACGCGCCGCTGGGAACATTGCTTCAGCGCTTCCTCGTAGGCCAGATTCAGCTCAATTAGCTTCTCCTGCGCTGCTTTTTGCTTTTCCGGGTCCTGGTATTGATCGGGATGGCAGGCTTTTACACGTTTGCGGTACGCCGCGCGTACCTGCGCCGCTTCCGCGCTTGGAGGAAGCCCCAGTACCTCGAAGGGTTTTTGTTCGTACAAAGGCTCACCCCCTTACAGGCAAGGCCCGCACTGTGGCCGGTTCAGCGCCGCAAAACCGAAAAAAATACACGTCGCGGCGCTATGGCGACGCGTGGGTTAATACTCGATCTGTTCGCGCCGGATATCCGCGCCCAGCGAGCGCAGCTTTTCCTCGATGCGCTCATAACCGCGGTCAATATATCCGGTTTCGTAAATTTCCGTCAGGCCCTTGGCCATCAGCCCTGCTACAACCAGCGCCGCACCCGCGCGCAGGTCGGTAACGGCAACAGGCGCGCCGTACAATTCCTGCACGCCTTCGATTAAAACAGTGCGATCCACCAGCTTGATGTGCGCACCCATGCGGCGCAGCTCATCCAGGTGTTTAAAGCGCTGCTCAAAAATGGTTTCACACACCGTGGAGGTACCGTTGGCCATACATAAAAGTGCGGTCATCGGCTGCTGCAAATCGGTAGGAAAGCCGGGATACACCTGCGTTTTCACGTTTACGGCGCGCTGCTCGTACTGGGGGCGGACGCGGATGGAATCGTCATTTTCAGTTACGCGTATGCCCATTTCCAGCAGCTTGGCGGTCAGGCTTTCCATATGCGTGGGGATGCAGCCGCGTATGGTAACGTCTCCGCGGGTGGCCGCCGCCGCGATCATCAGCGTGCCGGTTTCGATTTGATCGGGAATAACGGTATAGGTGGTGCCGTGCAACTCGGGTTTGCCGGTAATACGAATCACGTCCGTACCGGCGCCTTTGATGCGTGCGCCCATGGAGTTTAAAAAGTTCGCCAGATCGACGATGTGCGGCTCTTTGGCTGCGTTGTAAATCATGGTGGTGCCTGCCGCGCGAGCGGCCGCAAGCATTACGTTGATCGTCGCGCCGACGGTAACCATGTCAAAAAACACATCTGCGCCCACCAGCTTATCCGCCTTGGCATGTACCATGCCGCCGCGCTCGTCAATGGACGCGCCTAGCGCGTCAAAGCCCTTTAAATGCTGGTCGATCGGACGGCTGCCGATTTCGCATCCGCCCGGATAAGCCACCTCGGCCTTGCCGGAACGCCCCAGCAGCGCCCCCAGCAGGTAGTAGCTGGCACGCAGCCGTTTGGTAAAATCAAACGGAACCGTGTAGCCGTTTGCGCCCTCGGGATATACTTTTAAATAGCGGTCGGGCACGTACTCGGTACGTGCGCCCAACAGCTGCAAAATTTCAATCAGGGCATGTACGTCCTCAATATCCGGCAGATTTTCGATGGTACTGGGTTCGTTGGTGAGCAGTGTCGCCGGGATCACCGCAACGGCTGTGTTCTTTCCGCCGCTGACGGAGATTTCGCCCATCAGGGGTTTGCCACCCGTAATCAGCATTTTATCCTTACCGTAATACACCGGTCATCCACCCCCCTTTGGTCAGGAATTCGTTATACAAACCATTCTTCATTATACACAAAGCGACGCGGCTTTTCAAGCGCGGCGCGCCATGCCCGGCCGCGCGCCCTTGCATGCGGCAGGGCAGAAGAAAAAAGTTTTAACATACGGCGTTGTAAAGCCTTTGGTTTCGGGTCATGGCATCCATATGCCGAGGCAGCCGAGTTTTTCATTTCGGGGGTCTATGTTTCCTGCCAGGTTTTGGGGCAGCGCATGGCCGGCGCGTTTTGGCAGCGCACTTCCTGGTTCTCTGCTTGCGCGGCGGCGCGGGCAATGGTTTCCAGCTCGACGTCGCTGGAGAGGATGTTGGCGGAAATTCCTTTGCAATATTCCTGCGGTTTGTGCAGAAAATTGTTGGTTGCTACTACGCAACCCGAGCCTGCCAAACAAACGGCAGCATGCTGGGATGCGGCAAGGCCATAAAGGTAATGGCTAAAACAAACTGGGACGCGGTGCCCAGATACTCTTTCAAATTCATACGCGGCATTTGCCGCAGGGTAACGCCCTCCTGCAGCGGTGCGGTGCCGTTGCCAAACCGATGCCGATATACTCTCGCTCGTCTTCCGGTAAGATGCCGCGGCGTACCGCTTCGGACGGCGCATAAGCCTCAAACTCGTCCATGTTGCGGCTTACAACGGGACGGGAGCAGAAAACCAGCTTGCGTTTCTGGGGTTGCGCATGTGTGCGCAGAAAGGTTTCTTGATCGGGCTGGCGGCAGGAGCAGGCGTTTTCGTAATGGATATAACTGCGCTCCTGCTTGATAAAAAGCGATAAAATCAAATTATCGCCTACAATCAAACAGTACATAGCGTGCGCCCGGCCGTTTGCGGTGATAGGCAAAAAGACGTTGCATAAGACACTTTGAGTTGGGGGATTATAAACTGAATCTTTCACCTGAAAATAATTCGACATATTATGGAAAAAGCCTCTACAACCTTTTGCTATTGTACAGTCATGCTTTTTCGGCAGGGCGGGGGAAGGAAAACGGCAATGGATCGTGAATAGAGAAAGCAAAAGGAAAAATATAGAAAGAACGCCATGCAAACCGGAGGTTTTCGCAGGTAAAAAAGTCTTGGTTGCCGCTGTGGACGCAGCCGCATACCCGAAGCGGTTGCGCGATTGAAAAGCAATACGCCAAACAGAAGAAAGGAACGATGCAAATGAAACGCTTGTGCGGTTTTATGGTGGTTGTCGTTTTACTGGTTAGCTCCCTTACCCCGGGCTATGCCCTGGAAACGCGGGGGTTTGCCTCGCCGGATGCGTGTGTGCAGGCGGTGACGGACGTGTTGATACAGGCCGATGCGGATGCACTGCTGGATTGCTATGCCATTGGTGAAGTAGCGCGCGCGTATGATTTTGAAGTTGCGCTGGAACGGCTGCAGGCGGTACAAATCGGCAATGCATTGCTGCCGCCGACAAGCGCGCTGAACATCCGTTATAACGAAGCGCGGCTGACCCATGATTTGGTCAACCGCATGTTTGGCGCCGCCTTTCTTTTAGCCAATGATGACGCGGACAGCCTGTGGGGGCGCACGATCGTGCTACCGCAGAGCGGCGGTGAAGAATTGACTGCAATGGTGAACTGCGGCGATGTGCTGACAAAGCTGACGGTGCAAGGGCAAAGGGAACCGTCCACAATGCATGATAAGTATGAACTGGCTTTAGAAAGACAACTGCCGTTTTATCAGGCGCTGTATGGCGTGGACGAGTGGCAGGAAACGGTTGTGGTGCTCGATTTATCGGGGCGCACCATTTATATGCCGCTTGCGCTTTTACGCTATGGGGATACATGGCTGGCCGGGCCGGTTTTCCCGGTCATCGCATCGATGATCGGCACGCCCTACTATACGTTGTTGATCGCCGAGGATATGCTGTAAAGGCGGATGGGCTTTGCCGGAAGCGTTGTGCTCTGTACGGATGGCGAAAAACTAACGATAGAGAGTACAGCCGGCAAGGCTGCCGCAACAAACAGGTAAACGGCCGATTAATACCGGTTAATGTGTTTGCGAAAATACGTATTGCGGAACAATACGGGCGTAGTGCCTTCGAATTGTCGGAACATACGGATAAAGTATTTACTGTCGTTATACCCCACCTGCGCCGCGATGGACAGGATGGACTGGTTCGTATCCAGCAGCAGCGTTTTGGCCGCGGCAATGCGGGTCTGGTTGATGTAATGCACCAGCGATTGCCCGGTCGCTTTTTTATAAACACTGGAAAGATAATTGGGGTTATAGCCGAATATCTCCGCTAAGCGCGGCACCGAAAGGGTTTCGGTGTAGCTGCCCCGCACATATTCCTGTATGTCCGCCATGCGGCAATAGGCCGGATTCGGCGGGTGAGGCTGCTCGTTTTGTTGCAGGCACGCTTGCGTTAAATCCATCGCGAGCAGGCTAAAGGCATAATCCACCATGGTGGATGAATAGGGATTTTGCAGCGAAAAATCGATCACCTGCCGACACTCCAGCGTGATCCGGCTGGTGTTTGTGTATGCGCCCAGCTCCGGCAGAAGATAGATGTCCCGCTGCATTCCGCTTTGATGCAGGTTTTCCAGATACTCTGATACGCCCGGCTCGTCCAGCAGTTGATAATCGTCCGGTGCGGTAAAATGGAACCAAAAATAGGAAAGCATGCCTTCGGACTGGCGGTAGCCCGCGTGCTGATGGCCGGGGGGCAGCAGCAAAAACTGGCCGGGGCCAAGAGTGAGGGGCTGACCATCCTGCGCGATATACAGCGTGCCTTCGACCCCGACCAACAGGACAAAGTAGTCCAGACAACGCGAAGAATGGACAAAGCTGTCGCCGTTAACCAGATTGCCGGATGTGATGTGCCGAAGTGGATTTTTGTTGGATGCCTTTAAGAACAACATATGTGAAAATTGCACCTTTCATTAGGATTCTCTGTTGTTTGGAAAACCACGATATGCTAGAATCGTTTCGTTAGGAAGTTTGATTATAGGGTAGGGTACAGGTGCTGATTCCCTTCATCTGCAAGGAAATGTGGCAGAGCAGATGGGTTTGTTTGCTGCGTTGCACCGGGAGGAAGCGCCTATTAAAAACCGTGCGCTAAACTTGATAGAGCTTCTTATATATAAGAATATTCCACCGACAAATGCTTGTCAACCGCTACGGCATGGTAAATGCAACCAGGATTCTGGTTGTACGTACATATAGCGCAACATAGGATAGGGAAAGAGGGAAGAACATGCAACAACAGTCTGCTGATTTTCGCAAGATCCAACTGAAGGATGCGTATTGGAACACAATCATCAGCCTGATACAGGATACGATGATTCCTTACCAGTGGGAAGTGCTGCACGACCATTTAGAGGGCGTGCAGCCCAGCCATGTGATACACAACTTCCAGATTGCCGCGGGGCTGCGGCAGGGTGAATTTGGCGGCATGGTATTTCAGGACAGCGATTTATCCAAGTGGCTGGAAGCGGCCAGCTACAGCCTGCAACTGCGCCCGGATGCCGAGTTGGAAAGCCGTATGGACGAGGCGATTGCGCTGCTTGGCAAGGCGCAGCGTCCGGATGGCTATTTGGATACGTATTACATCATCAAAGAGCCCGATAAACGCTGGTCGAACCTGCTACACGGCCACGAGCTGTATTGCGCGGGGCATATGATCGAGGCAGGGGTTGCGCATTATCTGGCAACGGGCAAAAAAACGCTGCTGGACATTGTATGCAAATTTGCGGATTACATCGACACGGTTTTCGGGCGGGAACCCGGTAAACTCCGCGGCTATCCGGGGCATCCGGAAATCGAGCTGGCGCTGGTGCGGCTGTATGATGCGACGGGGGAGCGTAAATACCTGCATCTTGCGGAATACTTTATAAATGAGCGTGGCACGTCGCCGCAGTACTTTGACGCGGAGTGGGAGCGCAACGGACACTTCAATATCTGGCTTAACACGACGACCGAAACGCCGCAGGCCGCGTATGGCGAAGTGGATTACCGCGAGTATGCGCAGTACCACAAACCGGTACGGGAGCAGAAAAAGGCGACCGGGCACGCAGTGCGCGCCCTGTACCTGTACACCGGCATGGCGGAGGTGGCGGCCAGAACGGGCGATGAAACGCTCAAACAGGCATGCCGCGCTTTGTGGGATGATGTGGTAAACGCGCAGCTGTACATTACAGGCGGCGTAGGCTCCACCGCCGTAGGCGAAGCATTCACCTTTGATTATGATTTACCCAATGATACCGTATACGCTGAAACCTGCGCTTCGGTCGCGCTGATCTTTTTCGCGCGTGCCATGTTCCAGATGGAGGCCGACTCCACCTATTTCGATGTTGCGGAAAAGGCGTTGTACAACCTGCTGCCTGCATCCATGCAGCGGGATGGAAAGCATTATTACTACACCAACCCCATGGAGGTTTGGCCGCAGCGCAACACCCACTCGCAGATTGTAGATCACATCAAACCAGTGCGACAGAAGTGGTTTGCTTGTGCCTGCTGCCCGCCCAATCTGGCGCGCACCATCATGTCGCTGGGGCGGTACCTGTTTGCCGCAAGCGCAGACAAGCTGTATGTAAACCTGTTTGTCGGCTGCGAAGCCGATGTGACCGTGGGTGATTTGCCAATGCGGCTGACCCTGCAAAGCCGGTACCCGCAGGATGGTAACATTACCCTTACCGTCCACCTGCAGCAAAAAAGCACTTTTACCCTGTGTGTGCGTAAACCGGGCTGGTGCAGGCAGGCAACGCTGCTGGTGAACGGTCAGCCCGCGGCGGCACAGCTTGTGAATGGTTACTGGCAGGTGGAGCGGGAATGGGCGGACGGCGATGTGGTAACCGTGCAGCTGGAAATGAATATAACCTTTATGCAGGCTAACCCCAAAGTACGTGCGGATGCCGGGAAATTGTGCCTGATGCGCGGCCCGCTGGTGTATTGTCTGGAGCAGATGGATAACGGCGAAAATCTGGCCGCACTGCGCGCCCTGCCCGATCAGCCTGTGGAGGAAATTACTTTGCCCAGCTTGCCGCACGGAACCGTCGCCCTGCAATTTGCAGGTATGCGCACACAGACTGCGGATGATGCGCTGTACGCCTCCTACCAGCCGACAGAGGAACCCGTAACGATGGTTGCCGTTCCGTACGCTAACTGGGGAAACCGTACGCCGGGTGAAATGATGGTGTGGATGCGGGGATAGAACCGAAGCAATCGACAGAAGACTACCCCTAAAAAGCGCAGACACTTGTAAAAAACAAGTGCCTGCGCTTTTTGTGTAACGAATCTACGGTTGAACGGGTGTAAATTGTCTGCATTCGCTTTCAGCCTTCAAGCGAAGAGGAGGATAAAGCTGTGTCCGTTTAAAGTACGGATGTATGGAATGTGGCTCATTTACAGATGGCAGGCAAACAATACAACGGGGATGATACAGTGCGTTTTAAGACGCGGCCAGCATGCTTGCTGTGAAGGCGCTGTGTATACCAGCGCCTTCACTGGGGATTTAGATAAGAGCGTATGGCAGCCAAATTCCACGGCTGACCGGCGCTTGTAAGCGGCTATGGCTTCAATTACAGAACGAAGAACAAGCCGGAAACGTTAGAAACATACGCGCATGGAACATACCCGTTTACGAGCGGTTGGGAGGAATTGCAATGGATGGAAAGGCTGGCGCATCTTAAAACGAGGTAAAGACAATTGCCGTGAAGATGTGGCGCAAAGCTACAGCGTAACCAAAAGGCGAACTTTGCTATACGGTAGATTACAGGGCGAGTGTTGCCTATACCACCTTCCCGGGATTTAAAATCCCGTTTGGGTCAAACACCTGCTTAATGCCCTGCATCAGGCGGATTTGGGTGCCGCCCAGCGACTGGCGCAGAAAATCCCGCTTGGCATGGCCTACGCCGTGCTCGCCGCTTACCTCGCCGCTCAGCTGCTGGGCGGAGGTGTACAGCTCGTCCATCACGGTTTGTACCTTTGTTTGCCAGTCCGCATCTGTCAGGCTGTCCCGGCAGGCGTAGATGTGCAGGTTGCCGTCCCCCGCATGCCCGAAGGAGCAGATGCGCACGCCCTGCTCTTTGCCGATCTGCATGCTCTTTTCCACAAACGCGGCAATCCGGTCGCGGGGTACGACTACGTCGCACTCGTCCATACCGGTCGTGCCGTTCTTGATCGCCTCCAGAAACGCGCCACGCGCATTCCAGATGCTCTCCTTGCGCTCGTCGGTGTCCGCCAGAAGCACATCCTGCGCGCCTACGGACAGGCACAGCTCCGTTAAAGTGTCTACGGCGGGCTGCAAGGCTTCGGCGCTGGCGCCGTCCAGCCGCACCAGCAGGTACGCGTCCGCGCTGGTATCCGGAAATTGCTTGCCAAGGTAGGTTTCCGAGGCGGCGATCACCGCGCGCTCCATAAACTCCACAGCCGTCGGCTCGCATCCGCAGCCCAGCACCGCGGGCACCGCCTCGATGCACTTGTCCAGATCGTCAAAGGGAATCAGCAGGGAGAGGTTGGTTTTCGGCTCGGGAATCAGCTTGACGGTCAGCTTGGTTAAAAAGCCCAGCGTACCTTCGCTGCCGACCAGCAAATCTACCAGGCTGTAGCCGCTGGAACACTTCACGTTCTTGCCGCCGAGGGTGAGCACCTCGCCGCTGGCCAGTACGACTTCCATGCCCAGCACATAATCCCGCGTTACGCCGTAGCGTACCGCGCGCATGCCGCCCGCGTTGGTCATGGCGTTGCCGCCCATGGTGGCGGTTTTCTCGCCGGGGTCGGGCGGGTAGAAAAGCCCCGTGCCTTCCAGCGCCTTGGGGAACTCCATCAGCAGTACGCCCGGCTCCACTGTGGCGGTCATGTTCTTCTCGTCCACTTCCAGCACTTTCTTCATCTTCTCGGTGGAGAGGATCACACCGCCCTGCGTAGCCACGCACCCGCCGCACAAGCCGGTGCCCGCCCCGCGCGGGGTTACGGCGATGTTGCGCTGGTTGCAATAGGCCAGCACTTTGGCTACATCCTCCGTGCTCAGCGCCTGCAATACCACGTCCGGCAGGAAGTGCCCGTACTCGGTCATCTCGTCATGGTCGTAATCCTCGCTGATCGTGTCCCCGGAAAACACGCGTCCGGGCAGCAGCGCCTCAAAATACGCGAGGTCGGCCGCATCTATTTGCTTGAATGGTTTCATGCCGCGCCCTCCTTCAGTTTGGCAATTAAGCCCCGTACAATGGGGTACAAATCCCCCACGATGGCTACGTGCGCCACATCGAAAATCGGCGCTTTCACATCGGTATTGATGGCGATAATATGATCGCTGCAATTCATACAGCTGGCAAACTGGATTGCGCCGCTGACCCCGCAGGTGATGATGAGCCGCGGGCGCACCGTACGGCCGCTAAGTCCGATCTGCCGCCCATTATCCGCCCAACCTTTTTCCACCAGCGGGCGGCTGACCGCCCAGTCCCCGCCAAGCAGTGCCGCCAGCTCTTTCACCAGCTGCAAATCCGCTTCCTTTTGCAGCCCGCGGCCGCCCACCACGAGGATTTCCGCGTCGGAGATGGTTTTGCCCGCGGGCACCGGCACGGTGCGCACGTGGGTGACCGGGGAGGCGGTTACGCCTTTGGGGATTTTCCGCGTTACGATGGCGCCTGCCGCTTTCTCCTGCCTTGTCGGCGCGTCCATCACCTTATAGCGCACGGTGGCAAACTGCGGGCGAGTATTGGTGGTAACGATCTGCGCCATGATATTGCCGCCGAATGCCGGGCGGATCTGTACCAGATCGGTATTCTCCCGTAGCTCCAGACACGTGCAGTCCGCGGTGAGGCCGGTATGGAAGCGTGTAGACAGCCGCGGCGCAAGGCTGCGCCCCAGCGAGGTCGCGCCCACCAGCACCACACTGGGCTTGAGCGCTTTAATCGCGTCCTGCGCGCAGGCGGCAAACGCATCCGCGCGGAAGTAGGCAAGCTGCGGATCGTCGTAGGTATACACAGTCTGTACGCCGTAGTGGCGCAGCTCTTCGGCATCCTGCGCTATGCCGCTGCCAATGAGCACGGCGTTTACCGCAAAACCGACCGGCGCTGCCAATTGCCGCGCCTTGCCGATCAGCTCCAGACTCACGGGGTGCAGGCCGTGCGCGCCGGTTTCCGCAAACACGAGGATATCCTTCCACAGGCTTTTATCCACGCTGTCCACCTTGGTTTCCAGCCGGATGATCGCCTGTTTGGAGCAGGCTTTCACGCACACGCCGCACACCTTGCACGCGGCGTTCAACTCGGGTTTTCCGTCCTTCATATCAATCGCGCCAAAGGGGCAGGCGGCA
Source organism: Candidatus Limiplasma sp. (assembly GCA_963675655.1). Lineage (GTDB taxonomy): Bacteria > Bacillota > Clostridia > Christensenellales > Aristaeellaceae > CAXXOK01. The sequence goes on along the minus strand of OY776489.1, from coordinate 757,719 downwards.
ACGCACGCACCGCAGCCGTCGCACTTGCGCTCCAGTATTGCTATTTGTGCCATGCCGTTGCCTCCCCGCCGATAAACTTCCATTTGATGAGCGTTTCATGCAGCCTTTCTGCGCAGTCTTCGCCCGTCCACACCTCTTTTTCCGCGCCGCAGGGCGGCGGGAAGATGCGCTCCACCTGCGTGGGGCTGCCGGAGAGGCCATAATGGCTGGGGTCGGTATCCGGGAAGGCATCCAGCCCGATCATATGCACGGGCTTATCCTTGACTGCTTTAGCCGCCTTGAGCGAAGGCAGGCGCGGCATGTAAATATCCTTTTCCACGGTAATCAGGCAAGGAAAGGGCATGTGCACGGTTTCCACCACGTCCTGCAACTGCTGTTCCACGTCCACGCCGCCGTCCCGCACGGTCACGCCGGACACCCACGCCGCGTGAGGGATGCCCATGTGCTCGGCGATGGCGGGGCCGACCTGTGCGGTATCCCCGTCGGTGGTTTGCTTGCCACAGAGGATGAGGTCGAAATCGCCCACGCTCTGGATGGCCTGAGAAAGCGTATAGCTGGTAGCCAGCACATCCGCGCCGCCAAGGCGCCGGTCGGAGAACACATAGCCCTCGTCCGCGCCCATCCAGTAGGCTTCTTTCACAATCGCCTGTGCCTGCGGCGGGCCCATGGTGCCTACCGTCACCGTGCCGCCGTGCAGTTCCCTAAGCCGCAGCGCCGCCTCCAGCGCGTACAGATCGTACGGGTTCATTTTGCTGGCAACACCCGCGCGCTTGAGCACCCCGGTCTGCTCGTCCACCTGTACCTTGCTTGTGGCGGGTACTTGTTTGATGCATACGAAAAAACGCATTGGTTCGGTCTCCTTATCTTCGTTTCAAACAAAAATTCAATGAAAAATATGTTTTCAGTCTTTTTGCATATATGCAAGACGTGCCATCAGCGCTGCGCCGTAAGCCGCATCGTGCATCGGCTCGGTAAAGCGCAGCTCCGGATAGGCGTGCAGTAAGGTTTGCATCGTCTCGGCGCGAATCCCCTCAAAATGGGTCAGGATGCTGCCGCTTAACGCTACCTGCGCCTTTGGTATGCCAAGCGTATGTACCACAGTTGCGCAAAGCCAGGTGAGCTCCGTGGCGGCTTTGTGCGCAATCGCCAGCGCCGCTGGATCATCGCCTGCCTGTTTTAGCAGCGGCGCCAGCGCCGCCACGCGGGATTTATCCGTTTCGCTGGTGTACAGCGTGTGCATAATCGTGGGAATATCCCGCCATTTCTTATCAGCGTATACCAGCGCGGAAAGCGCGGTGGGGGCGTTTCGGCCATCGAACGAACGGATGACCGCTGTGAGAATATCGCGCCCGATGGCGTAGCCGCTGCCCTCGTCATCCACCAGATAGCCGTACCCACCGCAACGGGCGGTTTCGCCCGCTTCGTTGCGCCCATAGCAGATGGAGCCGGTGCCGGCTACCAGCACCACGCCGACGCCCTCCACCGCGCCAAATAGCGCCGCTTCCTGATCGCCGTGCATTTCGTAAGGCCCTGTATACCCCGCGTCCCGCAGTGCGCGCGCTACCAGTTGCTGCGCGGCGGGGTTGCTGGTACCTGCTGTGGCGATAGCCATGCCCAAACACCGGCCGGGAATACTGTTGATAAAGGAGACGGCCTGCGAAACGCAGGAGAAAATTTCTCGTTCGCTGGCGCCGTTGATGTTCAACGCGCCAAAGGTACGGCGCTCGAAAGCTACGCCGTCCGCAGACATGCAGACAACGCAGGTTTTGGTGCCGCCGCCGTCCCAGCCCGCCACAAAATCGTGCATGGTATTTCTTCCTTTCCATGGTTGCGTTCCGGCAGTGCAGCGCAGTAAAATGCCGCAAAAGTGCCGAAACGCCTGAAAATTTGCCGGGAATGCTTACAGGCGGTACATCCGGTAGGGGACGCTTTCGCGGTCCACCGTGTAGCGGCTCTGGCGCATGCAATCAAACGATGCTTGCAGCTCCCGCCGCTCAAACAACTCAGTAATTCCCAGCGCTTTGGCTTCCTGCTCAAAGGCGTCGATGCGTGCTGCCCGCCCCGGCGCATCCATCGGGGCGCGGGCCAGCAGGGCGTAGGCGAAGCTGAGCCGTTCCCGCCGGATGCGGATACGGTGCGCCTCGTCCGCTGTTTGCGTTAACGCGCGCTCAAGCGCCTCGTCCGCTCGGGTTAGTACCTCTTCGGACAGGTAATCGGCCGTTGGCGGGTCGAAAATACCCATATGAAAGCGCGCCGCTGCTTCTTGCATCAGCGTAAGGCATTTTAGTATCTCCGGTTGTGCCGTCATCCCATAATATCCTTTCACAAAAGAGGCCGTCAATTCCTCCACGTCTGCATCCGCATCCCACAAAAGTTTTCCCAGCAGGTATATTTTTAGCGGCGCAAAAGCGCTGGTTTCGCCAGGGGAGTAATTGCCCTGTTCAAACACGCCCTGAACGCCGCAGCTGCGGAAGAACCGCAGGTTCGGCGCTAATACTTGCAGGTTGGGAAACGGCTGCAGGTAGTTGCTGAAATTGGTGGTGTAATCCCATAGATACAAGTGTTTACAGCACTTGGACCAGGCGGTTAAATCCTCCGCGAAGCCGTGTCTGCTGACTTTAAAATGCTGCGCCGCTCCCTGCTCTACATTGATCTGGTCGATCGCCTGGTTGCAGGTGCCGATCGGGTGGCTGAAGCAGCACTCAATATCGCATAGGCGGATGATCACGTTATCGCGCGGGCGCAGATAGCGCGGCGGTTTGCGGCTGTACAGGTAAGCGAAGGTATGCAGCATTACGTTTGGATGCTCCGGGGCAATCGCATCCGCAACGGCGTTGACAAACGCGATCAGGCTTCCGGCGGAGCTGCCCTCCTGCTGGTCTATGGCGCGGCAGTTTTCACATTCGCAGTTGCCGTACCAGTCGTTTTGTGCGACCGAAAAAATGCGGCAGTCGGGATTTTCCGCAATCCAGCGCTTCACCCCCGCAATGCAAAGGCGCAGAACATCCGGGTTGGTCAGGCAGAGCTGGCTGTGTTCCCGCCTGCGCTTACCGCCAACCAGGCTGAAATATTCGGGATGAGTGTCAAACCACTTTTCGGGGGGCACAAGCACCTCGAACGTGTGGCTGTAATTGTAAAACATGGTTTTACCGCCCATTCCGGGTGTAATAGCAGCCCGGGCGGAGTTTAACCGGCATTGCAGGGCAAAGCGGCCATCGGTCGCGCCGCGCCAGTACACCTCGCGGTAGGCAAAATCCGGCGAGGAGGACTGCTGCCCCAAAGTAAGTTCGGCATCCGGTATAAAAGGAACTGTTTCACAGTCCACCGCCCAGAAGCGGCAGGAAAATTGCCACTCCAAAAACGCATACACGCCGTACGCGACGCCGCGCAGGCAGGGGCTTTGGATGTGTGCGCCTTCCGGCGTTACGCTCAGGTGGAATTCCTCGCCTTCGCCGCCTGTGGCTTCCAGCGTAAAGGGGTATCCGTTTTCCTGCGCACCCTGCGCTGTAATGCGGCGTAGGTATCCGGACAGCTCGCGCATTGCGTAGGGGGCGTTACCATGGATGGAAAAGGCCTGTGGCAGTCGCATGGCGATCCCTTCCCTTAAAAAGCGAGGGCTTGGCTTTCGCCAAGCCCTCGACGCCTGTAAATGGTGATTAGTTGCCGCTGATTAACGCATAAGCGGCGGTGCCTTCGTCGATGACATCCTGCAAGCCCTGGGCTTTCAGGCTCTCGTACTTGGCAGTAAATTCGTCCATGGTCATCTGGCCCGCGATGGTCTGGTCACGCAGCGTGCAAGCGCCGGTGGTGATCAACTCGGCGCGGAACTCAACATACGCCTCGGTTTCCATCGTCTGGGGCATCGGGTAGTAGTAGCCGTTGTTCACAACCGCCAGGCCGTTGTAGAACGAGGCGGAAGGCGCATCCAGATCATCCACTGTAGCGCCGGAGAACAGGCACTGCATGAAAGCGTTGGTCTGCCACCAGCCGCCGAAGGGTTCAAACTCCATGCCCAGCAGGCGGTAGCCTACAAAGCCGTTTGCAACCACGTCGGGCTTGAGCACGGCAACGCCGTCGACCATATCATAGGTCTCGCCTTCGATGCCATAGTTGTACAGGTTCAAGCCTTCTTCGCTGTAGTTCCAGTTGAACAGGCGCAGAATGTCTTCCACCTTGCCGGCTTCTTCGGCTGCCGGGGTGAGGCACCATACGGACGTTACGGCTTTGCGCTCCTGCGTCATCTGATCGCCGTAAGGGCCGGTGATGGGGGTAACACAGTTCCACAGCGCATCTTCGTCGCCAGCTTCCTGGTTGGAGTAGCTGGAAAGCTTGGCGCGCTCGGCCCAAGTCATGGTGGAGCCGACCAAACCGTTATCCATTACGGTGAAGAGTTCGGCCTGCGTGCGGGTCGCGAACTCGGGGTCGATCAAACCTTCGGCGTACAGATCCTGCACAGCCTGGAGGAACTCAAGGTAACGGGGATGTTCGTATACCATGGTGTAGGTGCCGTCTTCCAATACGCAGAACTGGCAATCGTTGGACGCTTTGATGCCGAAAGCGTTGAGCAGGCTGGCCATGCAGCGCTCGCCGTTTTCGCCCTGTTCCAGCGCCAGCGGGATTTCATCGGTCGTATCGCCGTTGCCGTTCATGTCGTTTTCTTTGAATGCACGCCACATGGCGACCCACTCGTCCCACGTGGTGGGGGCAGCCATGCCCAGCTGATCCAGCCAATCCTGACGGATCATCACGGACTGGGAGCCGGGAACGTTAACGATGGTGGGGATGGTGTAGATGTGGCCGTCAGCCTGACGCCAGCTTGCCATACGGTCTTCGCCGACCGCCGCAACGATGTTGGGGATCAGGTCGATGTAATCGTCCAGCGCGATCGCGGCGCCTTCGCTGACGAGGTTCATAACGCCGCTGCCGCCGCCGCCGGGCACGATGATGTCGGGCAGAACGCCGGAAGCCAGCGTGGTCGCCAGCTGTGTGGAGTAGTTGTCTGCTACGCGCCAGTCGATGTTGATGGTTGCGTTGGTCAGCGCCTGAATGGCGGGGAAGTAGTAGCAGCCGTCAAACTCGGTGGGGTAGTTGTTGAAATGGATGCCCATGCCTGTAATTTCCAGGCCGTTGTCGAAGTAAAGGTTTTCGCTCTTGGGCAACTGAGCGGCGGATTCCGCGGTCGCCAATGCTGCCGTAGCGGTACACAGCAGGCAAAGAGCCAAGATGGTAGCCAGGACTTTCTTCATGTTTTTCCCTCCTCAAACTATTGCGTTATCAGAACGAAGCACACCTGCTCCGTCGTAACCATATCAACCCTTCACCGAGCCCAGCATGATGCCGCTTACAAAGTAGCGCTGCACGAAGGGGTATAGGATGACCATCGGAATCATGGCGACCACGAGCACGGCGTTGCGCACCTGTTGCCCCAGCGCGACTGCGCCGCCTGTGCTGACCGTGGAGGACATGCTGATGTTGTAGATGGAGGAATCGGCGTTGAGCACCAGCTCTTTTAGAACCAGCTGCAGGGTGTAATTCTCTTTGCTGGAGATGAAGAGCAAGGCGTTGAGGTAATCGTTCCAGTGGCCGACGATGACCCACAAGGCGACGGTAGCCAGCACAGGCTTGCTCAATGGCAGGATCAGCTGAAAGAGAATCTTAAAATCGTTCGCGCCGTCAATGCGCGCGCTTTCTACCACGGAGATGGGAATAGAGCTGAAGTAACTGCGCACAATCACCACGTAATAGGCCGAAACCATGCTGTTGAAAATCAGGGACCAGAGCGAATCGTACAGCCCCAGTTGCATGATGGTTAAGAACGTGGGGATAATGCCGCCGTTGAACCACATGGTGAACAAAATCAGAAAGGTGTAGATTTTCTTGCCGTAAAACTTAGCAAACGCAAGGGGATAGGCGGCCAGAGACAGCATGATCAGGCTGCTTACGCAACCGACCAGCGCAACGAAGAGGCTATTGGCGACCGAGCGCCACAGCTCCTGCGTTTGAAAAATCATTTCGTATGCCTGTGGGTTAAAACCAATGGGGAAAAAGGTAACCTCGGCTCGCAAAACAGCATATTCATTGCTGCAGGAAATGGAAAGCATGTTCAGCAGCGGATACAGGAAAAAGCAAAGCAGCAGGATCATTAAAAACAGATTGACGCCGCCAAAAATCTTTTCCCCACGAGAACGGCGGATAAAATCGCCGCTTTTTTTACGTTTCGGTTGATTAGCATTATAACTGGGTACCATGCGTTTTATCCTCCTTTACTAGAATAGCGACGTATCGGATACTTTCCGGCTGATGGTATTGGCGACCAGTACCAGAATAACGCTGCAAACGGAGTTGAACAGGCCCGCGGCGGTCGCGTAGCCGTAGTTGTGGCTTTCCATACCCGTTTTGTACACAAAGGTGGGCAGCATCTCGGATGCGGAAAGGTTGAGCGTGTTTTGCAGCAGATAAATCTTTTCAAAGTTGACGTTCAGCAGCTGACCAACTTGCATAATCAGCAGCAGCACGAACGTTGTGGACAGCCCCGGCAGCGTTACGTGCAGAGTTTGCTGCCAGCGGTTGGCGCCGTCGATGCGGGCGGCCTCGTACAAGCCGCGGTCGATACCCGCCAGCGTTGCCACGTAGATGACTGCGCTCCAGCCTACCGACTGCCAAAAGCCGGAAATAACGTTGATCGGCACGAAATATTCCGGGATGCTCAGGTAGTTGATCGGCGTATACCCAAACGCCTTGGCAAGCGCCGCAAGGCTGCCGTAGCTGGGGGAGATAAGCGTGGAGATCATGGAGACCAGAACAACAGTGGATACGAAGTGGGGCAGGTAGGAAATAGTCTGTACAAACTTCATAAAATGGCTGTTGCGTATTTCGTTGAGCATTATGGCAAAAATCAGCGGAGCCGGGAATAGGAAAATCAGTGCGCTGAAGTTGAGGACCAGGGTATTTTTGATGTAAATGATCAGATTGGGATTGGTAAATAGCCGGATAAAGTATTTCAACCCTACAAATTTGGAACCGTCAAAGCCCTTGAGCAGTTTGTAATCGTAAAACGCACTGCGCAGGAACCACATGGGCAAATACTTGAGCAGGATAAAGTACAGCAGCACCGGCAGTATCATTAAGTAGATGTAACGATTACGCCAGATGCGCAGACCAACCAGCTTGCGCGTCCGGGCAGAGGTGAAAATATTCCCATGGTTTACCGCACCAACCCTTGCGGCGTTTTTTGATTGCATTGGATCATCCTCCTTTTTGCCGACAATAAAAACGGTATGCCGAAACTATCTGCAAACTGGAAGCACCAGATATAAACATCATTGTTTCGTCCAGTATAGCAGTAATCCGCCATCACGTCAAGACTAGTTCATGGAATATAGAGTATTTTCCAAACTAGTTCTATCCATTGTAAAAAACGACCTAAAAATACGTGTGTTCATATCGCTGCGACCCAGCAAGCGGGGTGGACATGACCGCGAAACGCGCCACGATGCGCAGACCCGCGCGCAGGTAAATTCGTTGTGCGGGGTTGTCACGGCCGGTAAACAGGGTACAAAAATCAGCCCCCTGCGCGATAAACGCCTCCAGCAGGAGATGGAATAGCACCGATGCGATGCCTTTGCCGGAATATTGCGGGTCGGTACAGATGCCCGTAAACCAACCGCGCCCGCTTTTTTGCCGGGCAACGGGGCCTGTAAACCCTACAATGTGCCCGTTGACCGTGGCCGTCAGCAGTGCGCGGGGGCCCTCGGGGCGGATGCCGTCGGGCCAGAACTGCGGATCATCATTCGGGCGGTTCTCCTGCCACGCGGCCAGCTCGCTGCGCAAAACGCTGCGCCAGTATTCGCTGCCCACACGGTCGCACATCTCGTCAAACTCCGTACCCAGAGACAGGTTATAGCGCCCGGTACGGATGCCCTGCGCAAGCAGCGCTTCCTGCTTTTGCGTAATTGATTCCGGCCTGTGGTAGTCCTTCAGCGCCATATACATGGCGATTTCATGAAAATCACAGCCAAAACCCAGATGGCTTAGAAACGCGAAACCCAGCCCGCCTTCTTCCACGCCGGGCGCGTTGTTGTGGTCGTGTCCGGGCGTGCCGGGGATGAGCCAAGACAAGTGCACCGGGTTATCCCCGGAGCAGACGAGCGTCTTTTTGCCCTCGGCGCGGTAAACGTCCATCAGTGCTGTGAGCAGCGCACGGCCTACGCCCTGCCTGCGGTAGTCTTTTTGCACCAAGACCGTAGTAAGGTATGCGGGTGTGTTTACCGCGTTTTCGCCTGGTAAAAAGGTCTGTTTTGCTGTTCCGTGTATCCAGCCGATCAGCCTGCCATCCCGTTTGGCGGCGAAAGCGTGCATGCCTTCGCCTGCGAAAGGAAACGTACCCGCAGCTAGCGGACTGTACAGGGTTTCGCCATCGGCTGCGATTTGGTTCCACAACGCTTCGGCGGATGGGTAATCGGCAGGCACCAAGGGGACGACTGTATTGTTCACGCTCCCCTTCCCCCTTCCGTGGGTTTTAGTACAACAGATAAGGTTTTGCTTTTTGGGCGAAGGCTTCCACGAGCGGGCGGTGATGGCTGATCAATTCCTGCGCCGTCCGTTTGCCTTCGCGGTATTCGGAGGTTCCTAATAAATAATCGATGGAAGGACGTTTGTTTTCGTTCCAACGAACGAAAGCAAACTCCTGCGGATACAACGCGCGAATCGTATCCATCAGCATCAGTCCATCGATAAACGCGTCGTACTGTTCCCGGTCCAGCACATGCATTTGTACGCCGTGGCATAACTGTCCAGCATGTTTGCTGAAGGTGGGGCAAAAAGAGGTGCGGCGGAAATGCACGCCCGGCAGGTTTAGCTGTCCCATGCGCTTTTCCAGCAGGGCGCTATCCACCCACGGAGCGCCGATAACCTCAAAGGGCAGGGTCGTGCCGCGGCCTTCGCTCAGGTTGCTGCCCTCAAATACGCAGGTGCCAACGTAGCACAGCGCTGCCGATAGGCTGGGGCAGTTGGGCGAAGGGGCGACCCACGGTAAATCCGTATCATCCAGATACATACCGCGTTCCCAGCCGGAGAGGGGCACAACCGTCAGCGCCACGTCTAAATGCAAATAATCCTTTACATAGCGGGCATACTCGCCGATGGTCATACCGTATTGCGTAGGTAGTTCGTGATCCCCAATAAAAGAGCGGCAGGACAAATCCAGCACGGTGCCGGTGTGGTGCACGCCGCCGATGGGGTTGATGCGATCCAGCACCACTATGGGTTTGCCGGCGCGGGCGCAGGCTTCCATAGCGTAGGAAAGTGAGTAAAGATAGGTGTAAAACCGGACGCCGACATCCTGTATATCAAACACAAGCACATCGAACGCATCCAGCATCTCATCGGTAAAATGGTCGTTGTCACCATAAGCGCTGTATACGGTTACGCCGGTGGACGGGTCCACATAGGTATCCACCTTTTCCCCAGCCTGAATATCCCCGCGGATGCCATGCTCCACGCCAAACAGCGCCGTAAGCCGGTACTGCTGGTGGATCAGGTCGATGCCGCTTTGCAGCTGATGGTCGATGCCGGTGGGCGTCGTCATCAGGCCTACGCGTTTGCCCTGCAGTAGATCATCAACAGTATGGATGCGATCCAACCCGCTCAATACATGCGCTTTCATAACGACACATTCCTTTCTGCACCGCTACTTTCTGCGGCGCTTGGCAATTTCCGTGTTGCGTTTAGCAATCTCCTGTATACGGTCGCTCATATGGCTGGCAAGGCAGGCGAACAACACGTCCACCATGGTCAGCGTGCTCAGGCGGGAGCTCATGGCCGTAACGCGTGCCAGCGACTCGTTGCTGGCAACGAACAGCGGAATATCCGCCAGATCGCTGATCGGGTTATTGCCGTAACGTGTGACGGAAATAACCTTCGCGCCCATCGCCCTGCTCAGCTCCACCGCCTCAATCATATCCTTGGTGCGGCCATTGTAGGAGAACACAATCACCACGCTACGCTCGTTGAGCGAAGAGGTTTCCAGCATCTGGCAGTGCGTATCCTGCGTATAACGGGCGCTGATGCCGATACGGGTAAGCTTGTTGTATAAATCCAGCGCCGCCACGCCGCTGCCGCCAACGCCGAACAGCTGTATCAGCTCTGCTTTGCTCATCCAATCCACCGCTTTGGTGATGGCGTCCGTGTCGATAATGGCCTCGGTATCCTGTATGGAGCGCAGCTCCGCACGGATGGTGATTTGGCAAATTTGCGGCACGGTGCAGCCGGGGTGGATATCCTCGTAAACCGCTTCCTGCGTATGCTCCGCAATGGCCTGCTCCACCAAAAGCTGGCTGCTCAGGTCTTTATAACCCTTAAAGCCGGCGGTTTTGCAAAGCTGTACCACCATGGACTTGCTGGTTTCGCATTCTTCCGCAATGGTGCTGATGGACAGATCCGGCAGCTCCGCACTGTGCTGAAGAATGTACTCGGCAATGCGTTTTTCCGTAGCGGAGAAGTTGGATTCCCGTAGTTTGGCATATGCGCTCATGGTTTGGTTTCCCCCTATCCGTTGTGGGATACGGCCGTCACATCCTGATGGGTGCAGAAAACGGATATGCCGCGTATCGCCGCATTATCGATGTGGGTGGCGGCCATAACGGGTACGGTAAGCGCCGTTTGCGTTTCCGGTAAAAACAGCGCTGCGGAACGGGCTATTTGCCCGCCGATGACGACAAGGTCGCAAGTTGCGTCCAGATAATTGCGCAGCACATCGCCCAGCAGCGCGCCGGTTTCCCGGAAGGTCGCCAGCGCTTCGGGTTCGCCTGCGGCTGCCAGCGCGGCGATTGCCTGCACATCGGGCGCCTCGGTAAGGCTGCGTTTATCCCCGTAGCGTTTGCGAATCGCACGTCTGGATACGTAATCTTCCACGGTACCGTCCCGGTAGGGTAAACGCCACAGCCGCACCAGCGGTGAAAGCGTTTCGTCCAGACAGACGCGGCGGTTTTGCATGAAAGCGTAACCAATGCCCGTGCCCAGCATAACCCCGGCGGGGTTTTGCGCCGCGCTTGCCGCGCCCGCGAAAGCCTCGCCCAGCATAAAGGCGGTCGAATCGTGCAGAAACGACAGGGGAATGCCCGGAAACACCTCCGCCACCACCGGCTTTAGCGGTACCCCGCGGATGCCCGCCCACTTATGGGTCATCTGGCTGATGCCGTGAAAGAAGTCGAACGGTCCCGGACAGGCAATGCCCACATGCGTGATGCGGCAGCCGAGGCGCTCCGCTCCGGACTGCCCCGTCAGCAGCGCTTTGCGAAAGGCAGTGAGCAGCGCATCCTTCGTGTCGCCCTCAAAGGCGACGGCGGTACCGCCCGCAGGCTCCTTTCCGCTTTCTACCAGCGACAGCTTAATGCTCGTGCCGCCCGCGTCCAGCGCAAGGATGGCTTCACGCATGGGTAAACCCCTTCTTCAGCGTCGTTTTATGCACAGTCACGGGGCCTTCCCCTTCGTTAATCAGCCTATATGCGCCAAAATCCGCCGGAACGACAATCACATCCAGATAACGAGCCACAAAGAAGCGGCTTTCATCCTGCGCGGAGACGATGCGCACCTGCTCGCCCTCGGTTAAAGCCAGCACATGGAAGCAATGATCAGTATCCTCCTGCATTTCGTGTGCAAAGGTCAGGGTATGCAGCGCGAAATAGAGCATATCGTGCTCGCCTACGGCCACTTCGCGCCAGTCCTTGCCTTGGCGTACCACGCCGCCGTGGTTGACCAGATTTTGTTCCACCCACTCGGAGGTACGTTCGCCATGAATCACCTTTTTGCCTGCTTTCAGGTGAATGGGGCGGGGCAGACCCGTTTGCGGATCAGTACGTTGATAATCGTACAGTTTATAGGTATAGGAGCCGACAGTAAGACTGCCGATTTCCAAAATCACCTGATTTTGGCCAGAAGCGTGTATGGTGCCTGCCGGAATCATTACCTGTGTGCCGGGTACGGAGGGCACCGCGTGCACGTATTGTTTGTAATCGATCAGCTCGCCTGTCTCCTGTGCCTTTTCCGCGGCTTTAAAGAAGGCTTCGCAGCTGTTTTCCTCTTTGAAACCCAGATAGGTGCAGGCGTTTTCGCCCGCTACGCAGACATAGTAGCTTTCATCCTGACGGCCCAGCTCGCCATGGTTGCGGGTTACGTAGGCTTCGTCCGGGTGGCACTGGATAGACATGTTGCCGCTGGAATGGAAGGTATCGTCGTAATTGAAGCGCACCGGGAAATACCCGCCGAAAGCGCCGAAGGCTTTTGCGCCTAGCAGCTTTTCGCCCTGCTGCTGTACAAAGGTGAAAAACGGTACTTCCAGCTCGTGGCCGCCCCAGCTGGCCGCCAGCGAAACCTCCATGGGAATCATATCGAAAATCCACGCGCAGTTGCGCATTTCATCCGGCAGGTGGCGCAGGCGCTTTAAGTAGAAACCGCCCCAAACACCTTCCAGATACACGGGCCGGCAGCGCAGCGGGCGGGTGCGCAGTTCGTCAAATAATCTGCATAGATCGGCAAACGGAATCAGCGCCAGTTTACCGGGATCGTCGGCGGTGCAGTACCAGTCCAGCTCGCCGCTGCGGATCAACTGCCAGCGCAGGGCAACCGCTATTTCAAAATCGACGTAATAGTTACGGCGCATCATCGCACCAAAAGGCAGGGCATCCGGCTCGCCCAAATTGTGAGCCTTGCCGTACTTAAAATTCAGCGCGGCGGTGCGGGGCGTAATATCTACCCAGATACGCAGGTCGCAGCGTGCGCGCAGCGTATCGCACAGCGCTCCCTGCCCGATAATAACCAGCGGCTGCTGCGCATCCACAGTCAGCGCGGCCAGCTTGTCCGCGTCCAGCAAATCCTCATATTTGCGTTCAATGCGCACCCCGTAAAGCAGCACGGGGTCCATTTCGCGGTCCTCCGGCAGGGAAGGGGCAAGCAGCTCCCGCAAAGCCTGTGCTGATTTCAACAGCTCTTCGATGGGCACGATGCGCGCGTTCAGCGGTGAAAGCTGCGCTGCCAGCAGCTGGTGAATAACGCTGAACTCCACGCCCGCGTAGCCGTCGATGCAAACGAACTTTTTCCCGTCTCGCACCGCCTGGGCGATGCGCTTTGCCACGGGCAGCGCGCCGAAAACAACGGTTTCTTCCTGCGGGGGCTGTACCGGGTTAACCGCGTTTTTATCTACAAAAGGATAAGGGTGGAACATAAAACTCATAAAACGACATTTCCTTTCCGATTTCTACAGTTCGTGGTAAGAAAAGCCCAACATCATTGCCAAATCGGCAACCTCCGGCAGCCAATCGCCGCCCGCCAGACCATAATGCTGGGTTACGCCCAGCCGCAGAAGCTTCTCAAACAGCTGCGGCGCGCTTTGCCCCACCGGGCGGAACAGCCCGTGGGAATAGGTGGCCAAAAACGGCTCGCAGGGCAGGCAATCCAGCTGCGTGGCCGCAAACAAAAATTGCCCGTTGTGCTGGGAGCAGTGCAGCATGGTTTTGCGCCCTTCCGGGAATACGTGCCACGCAAACGGCGCGCCCGCGTACTTCCACTTGGATTTGGCAAAACGCACATCCCGCGCCACAAGCGTTTTCCCGGCGGGATCGGTGTAATCGTTGGGGCCTGCGTGCCCGGCTGCAAAGTTTTGATTGGGTAAATCGATGTGAAAAGGCTCGATAAAGTTCACATGCCCGCCGGATAAAAGCCGCAGCGCGTAGGTGGCGATGCCCCCGCCGATGTCCCCTTCCGGTACGATTACCAGATCACCGCAGCGCGGCGTGGGGTAAAAGCCGGGGCGCAGGCCGATTTTCTGGAACAGGACGGTATCAATATCGTTGAGAACCAGCAAATCCAGCCCCTTTGATGCGGCCAGCCGTTCCATTGCCAGCGACGCGCGTACGCTGGCGATAAACTTGTCGCGCTCCACATCCGGCCGTACCGAATACCGGGCGGCGATTTCATCGGCCACGTCTCCCGCTTCCTGCTGGGAAACGGCCTCAACAAAATCCGCCAGTTCCGCAATGGACAGGAAGGTAAGCTCCGGACCGACCTTGGCAAATAAGTCATAGGGATGCACATAGGTGCTCCACATCGCTTCGTTATAACAGGCCAATAGCCCTACGCGGCTGTCGCGCAGCAGGGCGCGGGCCCGCGCGGCATTGCCGAACACCTTGGTGCGGTCGATAATCTGCGCCCAAGTGCCCAGCGTTGTTTCCATCATAGGCCGGGCGTAATTGGCATTATCGCCGCTGGCTTCCTGCGCGCCGACCAGTCCCCCGCAGCACAGGTATTCCGTAAATTCGTCGTCATCGTGCGTATCGTGCAGGTTAATCTCCTCGCGCATGCAGTGGGCGAACAGCACCGGCACGGGCGGCATATCCCGAAGGAAACGAATCCACGCAAAATCCTCTGCCCAGCTTAAGTATACGGCCAGCACAAAATCGACCTTTGCCAGCGTAAACGCATCGATGGCGCGCTTTACATCCGCCGTGTTCCACACGATGCCGGGATAAGTAACATCCGCAAAAAGGCCGCAGTCCTCCGCCATGCGGGCAGCTTCGGCGGTTTTGCGCTCCTGGTATGTGCCGCGCGCCGTGCCCTCGCCCAGAGTACGGAAACGTTCGGGCGATAAAAGCAAAAGGCCCATACGCGGCTTGCGAAGTATTTTAATCATGAATAATTCCCTCTCTCTCAGGGTAACTATGGCTATTATAAAAGGCGGTTTTGGTTTTGTCAAGCACTAGTTCATAAAATAATTTAAAATTAAAGAACTAGTTCTTGACAACGTTGCGGAATCGTAGTAAAGTAGGGTCAAACAAAAGGATGTACCATTGGAAAGGAAAACAGCCATGAGCTATTCGATTGTCAAGGGTGTGCTGCACCACGACGGCAAGCCGCAGTTTGCGCTGGGTCAATCCTACTACCCTTCCTACCACACGCAAAAAGTGCCTGTGCTGGAGGATGGCGACCGTATCGGCGAAATGAAAAAAGATTTGCGGATGATGAAGGAAGCCGGGTTTAACCTCGTCCGTATGGCCGCGCTTGGGCAGGTAGAGCTGGAGGGGGACGATGTAAACGTACGTTTCGACCTGCCGGACGCTTTCTGCCGGGAGTGCGAAACGCAGGATTTGGCCGCGATGATTCGCCTGCAGGGGTACAGCATGAACCTGCGTGGGTTTGACGATGCAACCATGCTGAACGAAAAGGGCGAAAAGATGCCCTTTAATTGGGGCTGGTTTGTACGCAACAGCCTCAACCACCCCGGCATTTATGAGGATAACGTGCGCGGCACCGTGGCTTCGGCGCGGCATTTTGCGGATTTCCCCGCGGTAACATCGTTCCAGATTTACAACGAGCCTGCCTATCCCACCGAAGGGTTTTACGATTATCACCCCTATACGCTGGAAGCGTTTGCGGCGTGGTGCCGACAAAAGGGCTTGCCAGCATACGATGCGCCCCGCAAGCGCCCCGCTGCGGGGGAAGACCCCGCGCCGTGGGTGTATTGGCGGCTTTTCCAGCAGGAGCGGCTAAACGCTTTCCTATGCGACATGGGCGAGCAGGCGCGCAAGGGGTACCCTGCGCCTGCCAACCTGACCTGTCATATGGGCTGTCCTGTAACGCCCGGCGCGGCCATGCGCGGGGAGGATTACTTTGCTACCGCCGAAGGAATGGACATACTCGGCATTACCGCTTACAATGTCAACCGCGGGCCGAGCTACCATCAGGCGGCAATGGTACTGGATGCGTGCGAAAGTGCCGCGGCGACATTTGATAAGCATGCCTGGTTGATTGAGTACAACGCGCGTACCGATATGCCCCCGCAGGAATGGCCGCGGGAAACCTACGCCGCGGTGGGACGGGGCTTTAAAGGAATTTTGTATTACCAGTGGCGCGCGGACTTCCCCTTTGCAGACGGCCCCGAGCCAGAGGGCTTCGGCATGTTGTTTAATGACGGGCGAAAGGCGAGCAGCTACGACATTGGTATCGCTAGCAACCGTATTGTGGAAAAGCTTTCCACGCAGCTGGCTACGATGCGCAAGCTGCGTGACGGTGTGGGTATCCTCTACTCCAACTACGCCAATGCCCTTTCCGACGCGACGGAAAACGGCACTGCAAACCGTGTGGAGACCTACCACGAGCGCAGCATTCTGGCGACGCGCCGCTGCTATACGCTATTGAACCAACGGAGCATGACGGTGGACTTTGCGCGCGGCTGCGACCTGAAACAAAACAAGCTGGGCATTCGCGTGCTGCTGGTGCCGTTTGCCCAGGGGCTGAGCGCTGCGGAGCTGAATCAGCTGGAGGCGTTTGAGCAGGCAGGCGGGCATGTGTACCGCTATATGGATGAAAGCCTTGGTTTTGAGCGGTTTACCCGCGCGCCCGCAAAAGTGATGCACGGCGTGGTGTACGACCAGTACGATGTGGACGCGCTGCTGACGCTGGAAGCGCTGGCGCCGCGCGCACAGCTGGAGGGCGCTGCCTGTGCCGATGCGAGACTGTCGCAGGGAGACGGTTTTTATACGGCGGTGCTAACCAACTACGATCCGCTGGAAAGGCCGATCAGCGGCGCGCGGCTGCGTGTGCCCGGCATCGGGTTTACACAGGCGACCGCGTATGCGACCGATTTACCCGAGCAAGGCGAAGTGCTGCAGGTGCAGGGGGATACGATTTTTCTGCCGGAGCTGCGCTGGGGCGGCATTGTAATGATCTCATAGGAAAGGGAATGAGCCCATGGACATCAACAATTTGGAAACAGAACAACCCAATCAGGCTTCCGCGCAGATAGACCGCGCATCGACCGAGGAGATTGTGCGCATTATTAACAGCGAGGATCAAAAGGTTGCGCCTGCCGTTGAGAAGGTTCTGCCACAGATTGCACAAGCCGTGGATGTTGTATACCATCAATTGCACGCAGGCGGGCGGTTGATTTACGTTGGCTGCGGAACCTCCGGGCGGCTGGGCGTGCTGGATGCTGTGGAGTGCCCGCCGACGTACGGCGTTTCTCCCGAGCTGGTCATGGGGCTGATGGCCGGGGGCGCGCCGGCCTTTGTGAAAGCCGTGGAAGGTGCGGAGGACGACCGCGATATGGGCGTAAGCGATTTGAAAGCTATCGGCTTTTCTGCTGCGGACGCGCTGGTGGGCATTGCGGCCAGCGGGCGCACGCCATATGTGCTGGGTGCGATGGAATACGCAAACGAGCTGGGCGCGCCTGTCATTGCGCTTACGTGCAGCAGCCGGTCCGAAATGAGCCCGCTTGCGCAAATCACCATTAACCCTGTTTGCGGCCCGGAAGTGATTACCGGCTCCACCCGCATGAAGAGCGGAACGGCGCAGAAAATGGTGCTGAACATGCTCTCTACCGCCGTGATGATCAAGCTGGGCAAGGTATACGGTAACCTGATGGTGGATTTGAAGGCGACCAACGAGAAGCTGGCCGTACGCTCGGTGGGTATCGTTTGCCAGTCTACCGGGGCGAGCGAGGAGCAGGCCAAGGAAGCCATTAAACGCTGCGGTGGCTCCTGCAAAACGGCCATCGTGATGCTGCTGTGCGGCCTAACCCCGCAGCAGGCGGAAGCCGCGCTGAGCAAAGCGGACGGGCATGTTGCCAAAGTGCTGGAACCATAAAGATGGGGTACCGCGAGTAACCATATAGAGCAACCAGAAGCGCCGGACGATCATCGTCCGGCGCTTCAACTTGTTCCCCATGTTAAACAGCGTTGTCATCCACAGGATGGCAGAAGAGAACACTTGCAAACGAGTATGGGCTTCTGCTGGAATCGTTTGCTCCCTTGTTTGGGCATCCCGGACGTTTTAAACGGGTTGGCAGCTTGCCTGCAAACGTAACGCAAAAGGCATATTTGTACTGCGCCCGTACTGCAATGTGCGGGCATACCATTTCGTATGCAATCCGGTTTGTATACGGATTGGTTTTTCGCAGCGGTACTGTATATATATGGTTGTTCCTTGGGATGGTTGCAAGCAGAGAAAGCCGCCGGACATGTTTCGTCCGGCGGCTTTCTGCGATGCGTTGTTACCGCTGTACGCGCCCGGTGGCGTTGCCACCTGCCAGCGCCAGCACTTCTTTTTCGGATACATGGTTATAATCCTGCTCTATGGTCTGTTTCAGGCAGCTGGCAGCAACCGCAAAGTCGATGGCGGCTTGCGGCGCAAACCCGCTGACCAGCGCGTGGATCAGCCCGCCGCCGAAGCTGTCGCCCCCGCCGACGCGATCCACAATGTGGATGCGGTATGTGGTGGAGAAGTACGCTTCGCCGCTGTGGTACAGCATGCCTGCCCAATCGTTATCGTTGGCGGACAGGCTGCCGCGCAGGGTGATGGCGACGGTATCAAACCCGAAACGCGCTTGCAGTTGGCGGGCGACATCCACATACCCCGCGTGATCCAGCTTGCCGCTTTGTACGTTGGTGTTAGCTGCACGAATGCCGAAAACATCGGCGGCGTCCTCCTCGTTGGCGATGCACACATTCACATAGGGCATCAGGGCGGCCATGACCTCGCCGGCTTTTTCCCGGCTCCACAGTTTGCCCCGGTAGTTCAGGTCGCAGGAAGTCTTTACGCCCTTGGCGCGGCAGGTTTTCAGCGCATCCAAACAGATTTGCGGCAGCTCTCCGCCCAGCGCGGGAGTGATGCCGGTAAAGTGGAACCAGTCTACGCCGTCAAGTATCGCATCCCAATCAAAATCCTCCTGCTTTGCCAGTGCGATGGAGGAACCGGCCCGGTCGTAAATTACCTTGCTGCCGCGCTGGGACGCGCCTTTTTCCACAAAGTAGATGCCCAGCCGCGGGCCGCCGCGTACGATTTGGTCTGTGCCTACGCCGTAGCGGCGCAGGGCGTTCACCGCGCACTGGCCGATGTCCGTATCGGGCAGCTTGGTTACAAAACCGGCGCTCTGCCCGTAATTGGCAAGCGATACGGCTACGTTGGCTTCGCCGCCCGCGTAGCTGGCTTCAAAATGCTCTGCCTGCACAAACCGCAGGTAAGCGGCGGGGTTGAGGCGCATCATCATTTCGCCGAAGGTGATAATTTTCGCCATGAGGCTTCCTCCTTACTGCGCAAGCGCCTGCATAAACGTGCGGGCAAGCGCCTCGATTTTGTCAAACTCTCCGTTGGCTATCCACTGCTTGTTTACCAAACTGCCGCCCACGCCGACGCCTACGCATCCGGCGGCGATAAAATCGGCGCAGTTTTGCGCGTCTACGCCGCCTACCGCCAGCAGCGGCACGTGGGAAAGCGGCGCGCGAACCGCCTTGATGTAACCGGGGCCTAAGTCGCCCGCCGGAAACACCTTTATCGCGTCCGCGCCCGCATGGTATGCCGCCATGATCTCCGTCGGCGTCAGCGCGCCGGGGAGTGATACAAGCCCTAGCCGTTTGGTTTCGTGGATAACGGCCACATCCACGTTGGGGGAGATAATGTATTTTGCCCCCGCGTCCGCGGCCATTTTTAATTGTCCCAACGTAAGCACTGTGCCCGCGCCTGCAAGCATCCGCCCTTCGTACCGCTCGCTGATGCGGCGTATGCAATCCGCTGTATCCTGCCATGTGGCTGGTTTTGCCTGGTTTAAGGTTACCTCCATCAGCCGTACGCCCCCGGCAAACAGCGCATCCGCCAAAGCCTCCATTGGCTCGGGGCCGAGGCTACGGACGATGGCGATGAGCTTGTTTTGCAATATCCAATCCATGGTAGTCATAACGCACGCCTCCCGTGTTGTTCTCGCTGGCTTCAGTATAGCGTTGCGTAAAAAGGCTTGTCGAAGGGAAAAGCCCGGCGTTATGCCTGCGAAATTTTGTATTGCTTATCGCAAATTTTATGATAAACTAAAATATTACGAAAATTGAATTTTGCTTGGATGGCCGACGGCGTACCATGTGTGAACCGTTGCAATAAAATACAGCAAAAGAGCAATTCCGCTCCGAACACCAAAACCCCCTACGCCATGCGGGCAGGGGGAGCGCCGGAGTATGGAAGCTTTTTGACGATGGCAGGCATAATCATAAAAATGGCCGCTGCTGGCGGCATAAACCGCTTGACCGGATTTAGATAGACAAAGTTTACAGCGCCCCGGTTGCCAGCTCTGCAGCAAAAAGGATAAACACGCCGCCAAAGCACCGCTGCATCAGGGCAATGCGGCCGGGAAAGCGGACGAACCACCGTTTTGCCGCCGCTGCCAGCAGCCCGTACCCGGAAAAAACAAGCAGCGTAAGCAGCATAAAAACCAGCCCCAGCAGCACGCATTGCCAAATGTAGTTTTGCGCGCGTGCACTTGCGTATTGCGGCAGAAATGAGAAGAAGAATAGCGTAAGCTTGGGATTGAGCAGGTTAATCAATACGCTTTTGCGGATGACCGCCGCGGGTTTTTGCGCAGCCTGCGCATTTTGAAAAGTTGGCTGCTTCTTGGTTAGCAGCATCCCTGCGCCGAGGTAAAGCAGGTACCCTGCACCAAGCAGCCGCAGCCCTGTAAACACCGATGGATCAAGCCGAAGCAGTATAGAGGAAAAAGCGATGCTGATGCCCAGATGCGGTACAATACCGGCTGTGCAGCCCAGCGCCGCCAATAAACCTGCCCTTCTGCCACCGGTAATGCCCGCCGATACGGTGTAGATGGCACCCGTGCCCGGCAACAGAATAATGATCAACGAGGATGCCAGAAACGCAAACAGACTCATGGGGTAACCTCGTCATCCTGAAAATGCAGAACCGTCCGGGAGATTACCGTCGCTTCCGGGGCAAAGGTGCGTACATAGCCAAGCAGCGTATCCAGCCCATTTTCGACCTGCGCAGTGGTCAACCCGGGTACGCCATCAATCAGGTACAGCACGTCCTCCGTTGCATTGGTGATGCGCGTTTGCTCATCCTGCCCGTATAAAATGCTGAGGATAAAGCCGCTTTGATCTTTCAGGCAGATATCGGCAGGCTTTACGGTAACGGCTCTGCCGCCCGAGCCTTCGTAGGTTTCCCCGCCTGCTGCGGGCAGTATGGTCAGCGGCGGGCGGCACTTACGTAAATCGTGCCCGGCAATGAGCAGCGATGTTTTCAGCTCCGCCATAAACAGTGCCTGTATCAGCGGCAGGGTATCCGGGAATGGTTTTCCGTTTACAATGGATTCCAGCTGCGGCAGGACGTGATAGGTTTTTTTATATCGTTTGTAATAGCGTATGTATGCGCTCATCGCCGTATTCGTTTGGCAAAAGGCTTTGCGCTCGTAGCCTGCGCACGATTCGCGAAGAACAGCGATCTCCCGCTGGAGCAAAGCGGCGAAGGCCGCCTGTGATGGGGCGGTCGTATTTACGCCGTGCAATTGCAGTATGCCAAAGGGTGCGTCGGCGTAGCGCTGGTTCATGCTGGGGTGCAAATCGATCATTGTGGCCTCCTGTTGTAAGGGTTTGGTGCTTTCTGCTATACTGTAACATAGCAAAGTGGCACGGTTAAGTTCCACATAGAATGGAAATTGCAGGAGCCACTATTGCGGGAGGGGGAACGGCCATGGTGTATTTGCAGCTGGATAGGACGGCGAAAACGCCGCTTGCCGTGCAGCTGTTCCGGGCGATACGGACGGCTGTGCTCGCCGGTATGATTAAACCGGGGGAAAAGCTGCCGTCCACACGAGAGCTGAGTAAAACCCTGAACGTTGCCCGAAACGTTGTGATCGAATGCTACGAGCAGCTGACGGCAGAGGGATATGCCCAGCCCCGTAAAGGCTCCGGCACCTACATTTGCCAAGGGGTTCAAATCCGCCATGTGGCGGTGGAAACGGCGGACAAACGACGGGTTGCCGCACCAAAGCCGCCTGTATATGCGGCGGTTTTCCGTACCGGCGTGCCGGAACTGGATACGATTCCCTTGCGGCAGTGGGCGCGGCTTTATCAGCGCGTAGCGGCGGTCACCCCGCCGGAGAAGCTGGATTACCAAAGCCCGTATGGCGATGCGCGCCTGCGGGAGCAGCTGGCGCAGTACCTGAGCCGCGCGCGGGGCGTGGCAACAACGGCGGAGAACATCATCATCACCAACGGCGCGGCGCAATCCTTCAGTTTGCTGTGCCAACTGGTTGATCAGAATGAATATGCGCTGGTGGAAAACCCGGTGAGCGACGGCTTTTTACATACGCTGACGGCACACCATATCCGCATCCAGCCGATGCCTGTGGATGGGCAGGGTATGGTGACGGAGGCGTGGCCGCCAAAACCGCCTAAGCTGATCTTTACCACGCCCAGCCACCAGTTTCCCACCGGGGTTGTGCTGCCTGCCGGGCGGAGAATCGAGATGATCCGCTATGCCCGGCAAAACGGCGCGCTGATCGTGGAAGACGATTATGACAGCGAATTCCGTTTTGACGGCAGCCCGATTCAATCCATGCAATCGCTGGCGCCCGAAAGCGTAATCTATGTCGGCACCTTTTCTAAAACGCTGATGCCCGCCCTGCGCATCGGCTATATGGTGCTGCCGCCGCAGCTTTGTGAAAGGATGCGGCAGGCGAAATATACGGCGGATGTGCATTCCCCGGTGCTGGAGCAGCGAACGCTGGCGGAGTTTTTGCAGAGCGGTTCTTTTGAGCGCCACATCCGCAGAATGAGAAAGCGGTACCTGCAAAAAAGAAACGTCCTGACCGGCAGTTTGCGGCAGACTTTCGGGGAGCGTGTAACCATTACCGGGGCGGAAGCGGGGCTGCATCTGGTGGCAACGTTTGACGGTGTTGCCTTTACCCCGGCGGTGATGGCGCAGATTGCAGAAAAAGGCGTGCAAATCAATGCGCTGCGGCAGTATTGCCTTACGCCGGAAACTGCCGCGCACTATGCACACAGCTTGCTTTTCGGCTACGGCAATGTTACGGCAGAAGCGATGGAGAAGGGCGTTGGGCTGTTGGCGTCCGCATTGCCGCAGGCGCAAGGATAGCATAGCGCGAAAGCTGCAGCAACCAAGGCGAAGGGTACGCTAGCAGGCGCAACGTTTGTGGCGTTGCCGATATAATGCCTCCATCCATAGCAGGGAATCCTATTTTTCGGTTGTGGGAATATTGATACTATGGTTTTCTGTGAATCTGATATAGATACCAAACGCCCGCCAGATCGTTGGCGGGCGTTTGCTGTGCCTAAAATGGACAATGCTGTTTTAGGTTGTAGTATCTGCTTATGCGTTTGTACGTCTTGCAAACGGCATAGGGGAACCCGGCAGGGCAAGCGCGCTCAACCGCCGATCAGTCGCTTTCCTTTTCTCCGTCCTGCTCACTCTCAATCGGCGTGCCCAGCTCCTCGGCGTCCGCAAAGGGGTTGCCCTCGCCCAGATGGCGATGGATGAGGGTTTCAAATTCCTGCCGGGTTTTTACGTCCGCGTCGGCAAACATCTTGTTGAGCCGGTACCGCAGCGTGCTGCTGCTGATGTACAGGCGGTCGGCAATTTCCTCGTAGCTGTTGCCGGTCATCAGCTCGCTCATAATGTGAAAATCGATCCGGTCGCGTTGGGAAATGCAGTTTTCGATGCTCACCAGTACGCTGATGGTGGGATTCATGTAAAAACGATCCTCCTGCAGGGTGGGCATCATCAGGCTCGGGTCGTTGCCGATGGTTTTTTCCGCGGTGCTTTCCCGGACTAGGATGCGGCTAGGTACGGTTATTTTCAGCGCCGTCTCCTGCGAAGCCTCATTGGAGGTTAAAAAACGGCAGGCGTTAAAAGCCTGCTTGCCCACCGCGAACATATCCATCGTCATCGTGGTGACGGACGGGCGGTAGAAACGCCCGACGTTCATATTGCCAAAGGAGGCGACGTATAAATCCTCCGGCACGCGGATGCCGTGCGCTTTGCAGCTGTCGATGAAGAAGATGGCCATAATATCGTTGGGGCAAATCACCGCGTCGTAGCGGTCGGCTACGTCCAAAAACGCCTCAAAACTCGCGCGTGGATCGCGCTGCCACAGCCAAACATCGGTTTCCGCAAGGGGCTTACCCCAGGCGGCGACGGCGCTCATGGCGGCATGGTAGCGAAAATTATCGTTGATGGAATTGCGCCCGAAACCCACCAGCGCAATGCGCTCCTTGCCGCAGTTGTACAGGTAGTTAACCAACTGCTGCGTTTCGGCCCGGCGCGATGGGGTGGCGCAGGAGATATCGTGCCCGAACTGCTCGCTGTCCATCCCGGCCAGCACTACCCGGCGGTTGACGGCTCGAAGCTGCCGGATGACCGAGATGACGAAGGGCATGGATGCGCTGCTGATGATCGCCACGGAAGGCAGATCGTTGAAATTCAGCGTCTCGATGGCTTCCTCGGACAGGGGCAGCATCTTCACGCCGCTGTGCGCCGCTGCTGTGCGAATGCCTTGCAGGGTGTTGCTGTACTGCGTGGATGCGGCGGATTTTTCATCGTAAAAAACCGGAATAACGCGGTCGCGCATGTGCTACCTCCGAAGGTTCAATTGTCGCTGCTGTTTCTTAAAACTTAACTATAAACCCTTTTGTGCAATAAATCAAGATGAAATCTTTGCTGGCCGGGTTTTGTTTCTTCACGTTGAGCCGCTATTTGCGCCCCGCTATAATTAAGGCACAGTTCACAAGGGATGTGAAAGGCTTTGGAAACATTTAAGCAGATGGCGGATCATGTGTACAGGCTGCGTGTACCCTTTATGGGCAGCTGGACGGGCGTAACGCTGGTGCGGGGCGATGTGAACATACTGGTGGACAGCGGCGGCTGCGCCCAAACGGTGGACAGCGCCATACTGCCTGCGTTGGAACAGCTAGGCATGTCCCTTGCGGATATCGGCTGGCTGGCGCTTACGCATATTCACGGTGACCACGTAGGCGGCTGCGCAAGGCTCAAGGTGCTTTCGCCGGATCTCAAAATCGCGGCATATGCGGATTCGGCGGCAAGGCTTTGCGACCCGCTGGCATACAGCAGGCAAATCCGCGCCCGTTTCCCAGTCCACAGCCCCGCAGCGCCTGGTGTACTTGACGGCGTAAAGATGGACAAGGCTTTACGGGATGGCGAATCCCTTGGCCCGCTGCTGCTTTTGCACACGCCGGGGCACGATACGGACAGCTGCAGCTATCTGGACACCCGTACCCAAACGCTGATTACCGGGGATTCGCTGCAGCTAAACGGCACGGTGTCGCAGGGCTGCGCACTGCTGATGGATGTGCCCGCTTACCGCGCTACGCTGGAAAGGCTTATGGCGCTGCCGGTGGAGTGCATCGTATGCGGGCACGATTACCTGCCGCTGGGCGATGGCGCTGTGGGGCGGGAAAAGGTACGGCGGTTCCTTACGGAGTGCTTCGCCTGCTTTGCGCATGACCGCGGCTTTGTCGCGGGGATGGCGGCGGCAGGCGAAAAGGACCCCGCGGCAATCGCCAAGGCGCTGATCCAACACATCGGCGGTACGATGCCGGAATACCTGTTTTTACCCATGTACACCGTTTCGGGTTACCTCGCTTCGGGCGCGGCCCGGCAGGAGTGAAACCATTAAAGTAAGGAGACAGGATCTATGCGAAAATCGGTGCTCATCACGGGCTCGTCGATGGGAATCGGCGCTGCGTGCGCCATCGCGTTTGCCAAAGAAGGGTACGACGTCGGCGTGAATTACTACATGTCCCCCCAAGAGGCGGAAAGCGTTGCCCGGCAATGCCGGGAGGCGGGGGCGGACGCGCAGATCTATCAAGCGGACGTATCCGACAGGGCACAGTGCGAAAAAATGCTCACAGCGTTCATTGGGCATTTCGGTAAAATCGATGTGCTGGTAAACAACGCGGGCGGCGCACAAAGCATGCCCAAGGGCAGCTTTATGGACATGCCCATGGAGTACTGGGATAAGCAAATCGACCTGAACCTGAACGCAGCGGCCTATTGTACCCGCGTTGCCGCCAAAGACATGGTGGATAAAGGCACGCAGGGGGCGATTATCAACATTTCTTCCATCCACAGCGAGGTTACATGGGTACGCCGCAAGGCGCTGCCGTACTCCGCGGGCAAGGCGGGATTGAACATGTTTACCAAGTCCGTCGGCGTGGAGCTGATCAAATATGGCATCAACGTCAACGGCGTTGCGCCGGGGCTGATTTATACCCACATTATGGAACGCTACTCGGATAAGAACGTGAAGGGCTTTAACCGCAAAATTCCCGCCGGGTACGGCGGCGTGCCGGAGGATATTACCCCGATGGTGTTGTTTCTGGCGGACAAGCGCAAGAGCCGCTTCATCGTGGGGCAAACAATTTTTATCGACGGCGGGCAATCCATCGACGGCTCGATAGACAATATGCTGGACGAACCATTTTAAAAAAGGAGAACATAGGAATGAAGAAGACGTACAAGGACATGCGCAGCAACTGGGAATTCGGCGAGGCTTCGGAGTGCCGCCGCGGACTGATGCTTGGAATGGGCTATACCGAGGAAGAACTGCACCGCCCGCTGATTGCCGTGGTCAACAGCTGGAACGAGTATAACCCCGGCCATGTACATTTAAAGGAACTGGCCGAACGTGTAAAGCAGGGCGTGCGCGAGGCGGGCGGGCTGCCTTTGGAAGTGATGACCACAGCCATTTGCGACGGTATGGTGCTCAAAGACCCCAAATACATTGAAATCCCCAGCCGCAACTCCATCGCCGACCAGATTGAGCTGACGGTGGACGGCAACTTTTTTGACGGTATGGTGATGCTGTGCACCTGCGATTCTATCGTGCCCGGCCATTTGATGGGCGCGGCGCGGCTGGATATACCCACCATCGTGGTCACCGGCGGCTACATGCCCCACGGGCAGTTCCGCGGCAAGGAAGTGGTGCACATCCGCGCGCAGGACAAGGTAGGCACCGCTGCTGAAGGCAAAATGGATATGGACGAGTACAACGGCCTTATCGCCAACAGCTGGGCGCCCTGCGGCGCCTGCACCTCCATGACCACCGCCAACTCCATGTGCATGATGGCCGAAGCCATGGGCATGACCCTGCCCGGCAACAGCAACATGAGCGCCGTATCCAGCGGTTTGCGCAAACTATCCTACGAGGCGGGTTTGCGGATTATGAAGCTGGTGGAAGAGGGCGTTACCGCGCGCCAGATTATGACGGTGGACGCCATTAAAAACGCCATCGCTGTGGATATGGCGGTAGCCGGTTCTTCCAACCTTATTTTGCACATGCCCGCCATCGCGCACGAGGCGGGGTACGATTTACCCTGGTGGAAGTATTTTGACGAGGCTTCCAACAAGGTTCCGCTGCTGAGCGATTTAATGCCCGGGGGTGAATATTCTGTAAAAGATTTTGATTTGGCAGGCGGTATGCCCGGTCTGATGAAGAATCTTTTGCCGCTGCTCAAGGGCGACTGTATGACTGTAAACGGCCACACGGTGGAAGAGAATGTGCGCGATGTGGTGATTTACAATGACGATTGCATCCGCACATTGGATAACCCCGTCGCCAGCGAGCCGGGGTTGGGTGTTTTGTACGGCAACCTTGCCCCTGAAGGATCCATTTTGAAGATTGCCGCCGTCCCCAAACAGCTGATGCATTTTAAAGGCATTGCCAAGTGCTACGACAGCCTGCACGACGGGTTGGATGCGCTGCGCGCGGGCCAGATACACGAAGGCGATGCGATCGTACTGCGCTTTATGGGCTTAAAAGGCCGCTTTGGTACTACCGCCTTCACCTTCCAGGAAGAACTGAAGGGAAAACCGGCGCTGTATAACTCCTGCGCTATCATTACCGACGGGCGTTTCTCCGGCGGTACAAGCGGGCTTAGCGTCGGCTACGTCAGCCCCGAAGCGGCCTTGGGCAGCCCGCTGGCGATTGTGCAAAACGGCGATGAGATCGTTATCGACGTACCGGCCCGCAAGATGGATCTGGTATTGAGCGATGCGGAAATCGCCGCGCGAATTGCCAAGTTCGAGTGGGAATTCCCCGGCAGTAAGTACCCGCGCTTCCTGCGGCTGTTCTCCCGCAATGTCGGGTCGATGGCTAAAGGCGGCATTTGGGAAGCGTAATATGAAAACCGTGATGACGGATTGCATCGTCATTGGCGGCGGTCTCGCGGGCTGGATGGCGGCTCGCGAGGCCGTGCGCGCGGGCTGCCGCGTTGCGCTGCTTCGGGACGGGCAGGGCGCGTCCCCATGGGTGCATGGGGTAAACATTCCCGCGCACCCCAGGGATTCGGTAGAAACCTTTTTGGCGGATACCTACCGCAGCGGGCAGGGGCTATGCAAGCCGGAACTGGCTGCCGCGCTGTGTGGCGATGCGCCGGAAATGCTTTATGAAATTGAAAAGATGGGGCTCTCCTTGAACCGGGATGGGGAGGGCTATCAGTTTTTGCAGCCGCTGGGCGCAAGCTGGCCGCGGGTTATGTCCGTCGGTAACGAAACGGGCGTGGCGATACTCAAAGCCGTGCAGGCGGAACTGGCTGGCAAGGTGCAGGTGTTTTCGGATGCGCGCGCCGTACGCCTGCTTACGCAAGCGGGCGCAGTAGTGGGGGCACTTGCATTCGACCGGAAAACGGGAACGTGGTTTACGCTGCGCGGCGGCGCGACGGTGCTGGCCTGCGGCGGGTTTTGCGGTATCTACCCATTTACTACCAATAAGCGGGATTCCGGGGGCGACGGCGCGGCAATGGCGTTTCTGGCGGGTGCGCAGCTGTGTGATATGGAGTTTATCCAGTTCGAGCCCAGCGGCGCGGTGTGGCCGGAAAGCCTGCGCGGCACCAGCATGATTACGACGATGTTCTACGAAGGCGCAGTGCTTCGCAACAGGGCGGGCGAGCGCTTTATGCTGCGTTATGGGCCGGAAGGCGAATGCGTAAATAAGGATAAACTGGCGATGTGCATCGCCATGGAAATCCGCGACGGGCGGGGCACGGAGCACGGCGGTGTGTATTTTGATGCGACCGCACTGGGGGAAGAGCGCCTGCAAAACCGCTACGAAATCTATGGTAAACGCTACCGCCATGTGGGGATCGACCTTGCGCGGGAGTGGATAGAGCTAGCGCCGGCGGCACATACGTCGCTGGGCGGGGTAACGGTGGATGCAAACGGCGCGGCGACCCTGCCGGGGCTGTATGCCTGCGGCGAGGTAACCGGGGGTTTGCACGGCGCCAACCGCATCGGCGGCAGCGCGGGGCTGGAAACGCTGGTATTCGGCCGCCGCGCCGGGCGTGCGGCTGCGGCATATGCCGGGGCGCACGCAGCGGCGGAACCTGCGGATGCGGTGGAAACCGTAAACCAATATCCGGAAACTGCCGCGACAGGCGGCGAAAGTATTGTAAAATCCCTTTCGCAACTGCGAGAAGAATTGCAGGCGGCGCTGGCTGGCGGCGCGGGCGTACTGCGGGATGGGGATGCGTTGGCGGCGGCATTGGTTCGGCTGAACGCGGCGCGAAGCGCGTTGCAGAACCGACGTGGGGCAGACGCGGGCGAAGCGTTTGCGCGTGTGCGGCTGGAGAATGATGTAATCGCCGCAACGCTTTTATGTACCGCGGCGCTGCAGCGGGAGGACAGTACGGGCTGCCATGTGCGTACCGATAGGCCGCAGCAGGCGGTAAGCCCGTACCATGTAACGCTGCGCAGTACCAAAACCGGCGCGGTGCAGGCGGGGCGGGAGCCGGTTGCCGCCCCGTGATGCTGGGCACACCTGCATGAACAGGAGGACAGGAAAGATGAAGAAAGTCTTTGTGGTGAAAAACCGTTATGTGGACTCCGTAACCCTGATGGGCGCCGCCGAAAAGCTGGCGGAGCTGCCGGGGGTGACCGGGGCGGAAAGCGGGATGGGCACGCCTGCGAATAGAGAGCTGCTGACGGATTTGGGCTATGCCGTGCCGGCGGATACCGGCAAGTACGATTTGATGATCGCCGTAGACGCGCGGGACGAAGCGCAGCTGGCCGATGCTTTTGCGGCGGGGCTTTCTGTGCTTAACCATCGCGGAGACCAAAAACAGCGGGTCTACCACGACGTAAGCGAGCTGGAACCCGGCGCGTACGATATTGCGCAGATTTCCCTGCCGGGGGAATACGCGGCGGCGGAAATACGCAAGGCTATTGAGCTGGGTATGGATGTTTTTGTGTTCAGCGATAACGTACCGCTTGCACAGGAACGCGAACTCAAGGAACTGGGGCGCGCTCGCGGACGGCTTGTCATGGGGCCGGACGCGGGCGTAGGGCTCATTGGCGGGGTCGCGCTCGCCGCGGGCAGCATCGTGCGCCCCGGCGCGGTGGGCGTCGTCGGCGCCAGCGGCAGCGGCGCGCAGGAGGTTGCCTGTTTAATCGAGCGCATGGGCGCGGGCGTAAGTGAAATCATCGGTACCGGCGGCCACGACCTGCTGCCGGAGATTGGCGGCATCACCATGCGGCTGGGCATGGAGCGGCTCAACCGCGACCCGGCGACGAAGATCATCTGCCTGGTCAGCAAACTGGCTAGCGAAGCGGTAATGGCCAGTGTGCTGGACGATGCCGACAAGCTGGATAAACCCGTGGTAGCCGTGTTTTTAGGCGGCGGCGAAACGTTGTTTGCGGGTCGCCGGGTAAAGGGCGCGGAAAGTCTGGAGGCGGCGGCGGAGCTGTGCTACCGGCTACTGACGGGCGAGGAGAAAAAGCTGGGCTGGCCGCAGCAAGCATTCGACACTTTGGTACAGCAGCAACTGCTGCGCATCGCGCCGGAGCGTAAATACTTCCGTGGGTTGTACTGCGGCGGTACGTTTACCGAGGAAGCGCTGATCCTCTTTCACGCCCAAAACCCGCAGGTGCCGCTGTATTCCAATTTGCATACCCCCTATGCCCGCAAGCTGGAATCGCACCGTAAAAGCGAAGGCAACGCTATCTTGGATATGGGCGCGGAGGATTTTACCGCCGAAGCGCCGCACCCGATTTTCGATCCTACGCTGCGCATCCGCAGGCTGGAGGTGGAGCTTGCAGACCCGCAGGTCGCCGTGGTGCTGTTGGACTTTATTACCGGGCCCGGCATGAACTTAAACCCCATTCTCCCGTTTGCGCCGGTTTTCCGGCTGCATCCCGAGGTTGTGTTTATTGCAAGCATTTGCGGCGCAAAGGGAGACCCCCAGAATATTGAAGAAGGCCACAAGGCGCTATTGGACGCCGGGGTGATCGTGGCGGATTCTAACCGCCAGAGCGCGCGGCTCGCCGCCGCTCTGATGGCTGGACTGGACAGGAGGAATCGCCGTGGATAACGCTAGCAACCAACCGAAAAAGCCCCGCATCGTCAACCTTGGCATCCAAACGTTTTATGAGGCGCTTTTGGCGCAGGGTGTGGAGTGTGTGCAGATCGAGTGGACGCCGCCCGTAAAGCAGGACGCCGAGATGGAAAACCTGCTGGATCAATATCTGTAAGGGAAGAAGGCAAACCGGATATGGAGATTCGCGAGAAAATTAACGCCGCAAACGAAGCGGCGGTACACAGCATTATCGATTCCGATCCGTACTGGGTGGATGTGCAGCCCGCGGGCGAATGTGTAAACGGCCTGACAGACCACATGATTTTGCATTCCGGCCCGCCGGTTGTGTACAAGGATATGGTGATGCTGCATAAGCGCGGCATGGTCAGCGCTATGCTGTTTGAGGGCTGGGCGAAGGATGAACAGGAGGCCGTTGACCGCATCCGCGCGGGAGAGGTGAAGATTGAATCGGCGCTGGACCACAATACGGTAGGCGCGGGTACGGGCATTATTACCCAATCGGTGATGATGAACGTGGTAGAAGACCGTAAAAGCGGCAAGCGCGCAGCCACCTTCCCGGCGGAAGGGCCGTTTCAGGGCGGCTTTTGCGGCTGGGGGCTGTACAGCGAAGGCATCGCCGAAAACCTGCGCATGATGCGGGAGGAGCTTTTTCCCGTTATCCGCGAAATGCTGGTAAAACGCGGCGGGCTGGCGATTAAACCGATTCTTGCCGAGGGGATGCAAATGGGGGATGAAAACCATACCCGCCAGACTGCGGCGGATTTGCTGTTTGACAAGCAGATTTTGCCCGACCTGTTCGCCATGGATATTCCCAAAGAGCAGATGATGAAAGTGGTGCGCTACATTGTGGAAACGCCGCGCTTCTTTCACTGCTACGGGCAGGGCGCATCCCGCGCGGCGCTGCTGGCGGCGGAGGGAACGGCGTACTCCACCATGGTAACTGCGGTTTGCGGCAACGGCGTGGATTTTGGCATCAAGGTCGCGGGAATGCCGGGGCAGTGGTTCCTCGCGCCTGCGCCGATGATGAAAGGGCGCTATACCTCCACCAAGTTTACCGAAAAAGACCAGCTCCCGTGGATCGGCGACAGCTGCGTGGTAGAGTGTGCGGGCATGGGCGGGTTTGCGGCGGCGGCTAGCCCTATTACCTGCAACCTGCGCGGGATGACGCTGGGCGAGTCCATTGCGCAGACGCGGGAAATGGAGCGCATCTCCATTGCGAAAAACCCCAATTTCCCGATCCCGAATCTGGACTTTGATTTTTTGCCCGTGGGTATCGATATCCGGCTGGTGCTGAAAACCGGTGTGTGCCCGGCTATCCACGGCGGCATGTTCAACTACGAGGGCGGCTTGATGGGCGCGGGTATGGCGCGTGTGCCGATGGCGTGTTTTCAGCAAGCGATGAAGGCGTTCGCGGCGCAATACCCGGTTTGAACAAACAGTGAAACCAGTACGACCGTAACGCGGGCATTGCGTTACGGCCTTTTACACAGGAGGGGGACAGGCATGGATACCAAACGGCTGATGGTGCTCAACCTTGGCTCGACCAGTTTTAAATTCTCCCTGTACGCTATGGGCGAGCGGGAAACCCTGCTGGCATCCGGCGGGGTGGAGAGCGTAGGCGGCGAAGGTGCGTATACCTTGCGGGTGAGCACGCAAAAACAGGAAGGCCGCTGCGCGTGTAAAACGCACATGGATGCGCTAAAACTGTGCCTGCAATTGGGCGGCGAACTGGGAATGCCCGCCGATCTAGGCGCGCTGGACGCGGTGGGGTATAAAGCCGTGCATGGCGGCAAAATCAGCGGGGCGCAGGTAGTGGATGGCGCGCTGATGGCGCAGATGGATAAGATGGTTTCTTTCGCCCCGGCGCATAACCCTGTATATTTGGCAATGATGCGCGCAGTGGCGCAACAGCACCCTGGTGTGTTGCAGATTGCCTGTTTTGAAACCGCCTATCACGCTACCATGCCGCTGGAACGCGTGGTATACGGCGTGCCCTACGAGTGGGTGGAGCGCTACGGCATACGGCGATACGGCTTTCACGGATCCAGCCACAGCTATATCGCATGGAAGATCGGGCGGGAAGCCCCCGGGGCAAAGCGTGTGGTGAGCGTGCATCTGGGCGGGTCCAGCTCCATCTGTGCGATTTTGGAAGGGAAAAGCGTGTACTGCTCCATGGGCGCCACGCCGCAAAGCGGACTGTTCCACAACAACCGTGTCGGCGATTTGGACGCATTTGTGTTGCCCGCGTTGGTGGAAGAATTGGGCAGTCTGGATACGGTGATGCATACCCTGTCCACCTGTGGTGGATTTTTAGGGCTTTCCGGGATTAGTAACGACATGCGGGAGGTGGAAAGCGCCGCGACGGAGGGAAATGCCCGCGCGGCACTGGCGGTAAGCGCATTTGAGGATGAGATTGTCGGCTACATCGGCATGTGCGCGGCCTACCTTGGCGGGCTGGATGCGCTAGCGTTCACCGGCGGCATTGGTATAAACGATACGGGGCTGCGCGCGCGGGTGGTGAAACGGCTTAGCTGGCTGGGCGCACAGATTGAAGAAAGCAAAAACCTGCGCCGGTATGAAGGCTGCATCAGCACAGGGGAAAGCCGCGTATCCGTATGGTCGCTGGAAACCAACGAAGGGTTGATGGTGGCGCGCGGCTGTATGCGGGTGCTGGGAATGATGGAGGCGAAACATGGAAACCGCATGGCTGACCCCCGCCTTTAACACGGCGGAAGCGTACACCGGGCAGGTACACTCGGTTTTTGACCGGGTGGTCAATTTAGCGCTGCATTGCCGCGGGGAAACACGCCTGTTCACGCTTTGTGCACCGGGGCTTGCACGCCTGCCGGATGCTGCGCGGGTGCCTCCGGGATGGCTGGATGGCCTTGCTCCCGGTATGTCCGCCCGGTTGTGCTGCGGCCGCCTCACCGTTGGTACCCAAACACTGCGCCTTGCCCGCTCGCCATGGCATGGGGAAATACCCGTATATGGCAAAATCAACGAAACCCAATATAAACGCCTGGAAGCAGCAAGCCTGAAACACGCAGGGGGGTTATACCGCCTGCCGCAGGCCGCACGCTTACAGGCGTTTTGCGCGATCCGGGCAGGGGATGTCGGGCACTTGCTGGGGCTTGGGCCGGGGCTAACCCCTGCGTTTGACGATGCGTGCGTAGGCGCGATGGCGGCGCGGCGCGCACTGGGCGCAGCCGCTCCTTTCCGGTTGAATAGCCTTACTAACACCACGGATATAAGCGCACGGTATTTACAGTTGGCGGCGGAAGGCTACTTTGGCGAGCCGCTGTGTGAGCTGGTGGCAGCCGTATACGGCGCGGGGGATTTTGCGTGCGCGCTTAAGCGCCTGCTAACCGTGGGCGCAACCTCCGGGCGGGATATGCTGGTAGGCGTCTGGCTGGCGATGGGCGAGGCGATGGAGACGGATTTCAGCTTGACCCGTCAACCTGTTTTATTGTAGGGTGTTTACGAGAGATAATGGAGAATAAGGACGAAATATTATCAAAAATGATAAAATACCAGTATACCATTTTTCTATGAAAATGCAATACTATTTTCGCACTTTCGACTGTGGGTGAATTCATCTAGATATTTCCCGGTAAACTGACTATGATGGGAGTAAAGGAGAAGGGGCTCACACTCTTCCAATCGAATATCATATGAAAGGTGGATTCCTCAATGAAGAAGCTTCTTGCGCTCATCCTAACGGCAGCCATGCTGTGCACCTTATGTATCTCTGCGGCCGGCGCCGAGGATGGAGTTACCATCGGGTGGACCAGCTGGGCTTTGGCGGAAGAAAAGCTCGTTCCGATCTATGGCGGATCGGCGGATGCTTTCATGGCCGACAACCCCGGTATTACCATTGATTATTCCCAATCCAACCCCTATGCTTCGTATCTGGATCAATTGCTTACAGCTGCCAGCGCGGGCAATGCCCCGTACGTGGCGCACATTAAAGCCGAGTGGCTGCCGCAGTTTCTGGAGCTGGGCGTGCTGAAAGACCTGAGCCCGTACATCAGTGAAGATGTGATCAGCGATTACAGCGCATCCGCTATTGAAGGCGTTACTGTGGATGGCCAGATGGTTGCCATTCCGTGGTTTGGCAACACCTATGCCATGTACTACAACAAGGCGTTGCTGGCGCAGGCCGGCATCGAGACCCTGCCGCAGTCCTGGAGCGAGCTAATTGAGGACGCGTACAAGGTATCCGCGCTGGGCGATGATATTTACGGCCTTGCTTTCCCCAACTCCAACGGTGTGGAAGCCGGTGAAGGCTACAACGTATTCCCGGCGCTGTGGGCGCACGGCGGCACCTATCAGGATGCGGACGGCATGATCTCGCTGGCAAACGAAGCGGGTATCGAAACCTTTGCGGAGATTCAGCAGTTGATTCTGGACAAGGTATCTCCCACCGTTGGCAACAGCTTTAAAGACCTGCGCAACCTATTTGGGCAGGGCAAAATCGGCTTCTATTGGGATTTGGAAGCGACTGTCGGCACGGCAGCAGCCGCCGCCGCGGATGAAGCGGAATTCTATGAGAATTTTGGCTGCATGGTCATCCCGGGTATGGATACGCCGGACGGCAGCGGCTACATCATCAACCACTATCTGATCGTGCTCAACAGCTGCCCCGATGAGTTGATGCCGCAGGTTGCGACGTTCCTGGAATACATGAGCGGCGAAAAAGTCATCCAGATTTTCAAGGATGGAAATCAGGGTAAAATGAGCAGCCGTGCCTCCGTAATGGAGAAGGTGTTTGTGGACGTAAGCGATACCACCGCCGTATACGTAAAGGCGATGGAAACCGCCCGTGCGCTGCCTGTGGCCGGCCTGCACTTTATGGACGCCGATAAAGAGATCGTCAAAGCCCTTACGCGCCTTTCGCAGGGCGAGGATGTAACGGCCGTGATGACCGACTGTCAGGACATTATTCAGGAAATGTATGACGAAGAGTAACCGGTAAACGGACGCCGATTCTTTCTCGGCTCTTGCCGTCCTTTCCACCGACCGGCGGGAGGGACGGCAGGTTTTTGTAACGACATGAACGACAATATCATTCCACGGGGATCAACACCCGTCGGAAAGGAGAGCCTGAACCATGGAAGCGAAGCGTGTTAAGGTGGTAAACCGTCTCACCCCGCGGCAGCGATCCGACAGCTGGTTTGGCTTCGCGTTGGTGGTTCCCGCGCTGCTGGTGCTGCTGATTGTGATTGCGCTGCCGATACTCAAAGGGATCTATGTTAGTTTTTTTTCTTATAAACTAAAAAATATCAGCGGCTCGCTGTTTGCTTTTTCCGGGGAAAACTTTGCCGCCATCCTGCGCGGCGACGCGGACCTTTCCATATTGAGTAATCTGAAGTGGAATAACTTAAGCAACTACATCTCCCTGTTTCGCCGCAGCGAGGTGATACAATATTTCAAAACGACTCTTATCTTTGTGTTTTTTACCGTTGGCATTCAATTAATCGTGGGCATGTGTATCGCCCTGCTACTCAATTCCAAAATCAAAGCCTGCGGCATTTTCCGCGGCCTGATGCTGATTCCGTGGACCATTCCTTCCGTTGTTGTCGCCATCCTGTGGCGGTGGATGCTGCATCAGGACTTTGGCGTGATTAACTACATGGCGTATGTTCTGGGTATCTCCCAGCAGATCAATGTGTCCTGGCAGGTATCCAATGTGCTGGCGATGACCTCGGTCGTGCTGGCCTCGGTTTGGCGGCAGCTGCCTTACATGATGGTTATGCTGCTGGCGGGGCTGCAAAGTGTGGATTCGTCGCTGGAGGAAGCCTCCCGCATCGACGGCGCGCGTGGCTGGGACACATTTTTACACGTTACGCTGCCCTCCATCCGGCCGGTACTGTTTACCTCGGTCTGGATTGCGGTTATGAACAACTTCCAAAGCTACACCATCATCGCCAACATGAACGGTACGGGCGCCGCTACGATGACGCTGTCCATCGCCGCGTATCAGGAAGCGTTTAAAAGCTACAATTTCGGTAAAGGCGCCGCGATTGGCGTAATGTGGCTGCTGCTGCTGTTCGTAATTACGCTAGTCACCAACCGCATTAACGAGCGCAGCGCGAGCGATTACCAGTAAGGGAGGAGGCGAAGAAGATGAATCGTGAAATAACGGGGGAAAATAAACGCTGCTCCGGCCGCGCAGGATGGCTTGGCGTGTTTGGCCTGTATGTGCTGGGTGTGGCGCTGCTGGTAACGGGCTTATGGCGCTTTACTGTTTTGCTGGGCCGGCTGGAGCCGGACGCGCGCGCCCTATATGCGGGTGTAAGCGCGGCACTGATGGTGCTGGGGCTGTTTGCTGGGTTCGGCGCGCATCAGGTTAGCCTGCGCACCCAGAAACGGGTCGGGTTTGCCCGTGCCAAGCGTAAAACCAACCGGGCGCTAAGCTATACTATTGTGATCGCGCTGACGGCGATGCTGTTGTTTCCTGTACTGTGGATGGCGTTTTCGTCTCTGCAGCCCAGCTACCGGCTGATGCAGATGCCGCCCGCGTTTACCCTGACCAGCGAAAGCAGCCTGGGCAATTATGTTAAAATCTTTTCCAAGCCGGAATACGTACGCTACTTTATTAACAGCTTCATTACCGCCGGATGTACGGTGGTAACGGTATTGCTGATTTGCGTACCCGCGGGCTACTCCTTTTCGCGCTACCGCTTTAAAGGGCGCAGTATCATCCTGACGGCGATCCTTTCAGTGCAAATGTTCCCGATTGTGGTTATCCTCATTTCGCTGTATACTTTTTATATGAAATGGCACCTGCTCAATACATATGCAGGCGTGGTGCTGGCGGATACGACCTTTGCACTGCCTTTGGCAATCACGCTGATGAAGTCCTTCTTTGATACGCTGCCCCGCTCGCTGGACGAGTCCGCGCGTATCGACGGAGCGGGCCGCATACGCACCTTGATGCAGATTTTGCTGCCACTTACGCTACCGGGGTTGGTGGCGGTAGGCATTTACACCTTCCTGACCGCGTGGGATGATTTTCTCATGGCGATGACCATTATGCAAACCAACGCTATGAAAACGCTGCCGGTCGGCCTGGCGCAAAGCTTCCTTGGGGAATATGCACACGATTACGGCGCGTTGATGGCGTTTTCCATTGCGGGCTCGCTGCCGATTGTGCTGCTGTTCGTGTTCTTTCAAAAATATATGATCAGCGGCCTGACCGCAGGCGCTGTGAAGGGCTAAAAGGGGTATACCGTATGATGATCCGGGAAACGCAGCAGGTACCGGTGCAGCCGAAAACTGATGTATTGGTGGTGGGCGGCGGCATTGCGGGCGTTGCCGCGGCGGTTGCGGCTGCGCGTATGGGCGCATGTACGCTGCTGATGGAGAAAAGCACGCTATTGGGCGGGCTGGCGACCAATGGGCTGATCAACTGGTACGAGCCGCTTTGCGACGGGCAGGGCGAGCAGATGATTTTTGGCCTGGCGGAAGAACTGCTGCGCCTGTCCATCCACTATGGCCCGGATACATTGCCTGCCGTGTGGGCGAGCGAAACACGCCCCGTACCTAAAGAATTGCTGCGCCCAGAAAAACAGCATCCGGTCGGCGGGCGCTACGCCACTTTCTTTTCACCGACGCTGTTCCAGCTGGCGCTGGACGAGCTGCTGGAAAACGAAGGCGTTGCCCTGCGGCTGGATATACTGGCCGCGCAGCCTAAAATGGAGGGGAACCGCTGCATAGGGGTGTTTTGCGAAAGCAAATCCGGCCGGGAGTTTTACCCTGCCAAAGTGGTGGTGGACGCAACCGGAGACGCGGATTTGTTTTTCCGCGCGGGCGCGCCCTGTGTAGACGGGAAAAATTACCTGTCGGTTGTGGCGCATGCCTGCGACGGTACCGCCCAGGAAAACATCATCAAACGGCGCCGCTGGATGGCCAGAGGCGCGGATTTATATGGAAAGGGGCACCCGGAGGGATATCCCTTTCTGTCTGGCACCACGAACGAAGAGGTGACCCGTTTTCTACTGGATGGGCGGAAAATGCTGCGTAAATCCCTGCGTACCGAAGAACGGAAAACGCGTGATATTGTAGCGCTCCCGATGCAGGCACAGTTTCGCACTACGCGGCGCATCAATGGCGCGGTTACCCTAACGGAGAAAGCACAGGGAATGCGCTGCGAAAGCGCGGTCGGTCTTGTGGGAGATTTTGAGCGCCCCGGCGAATGGTACGAAATTCCCTGGGGCAGTTTGTACTGCAAGGGATACCCGAACCTGCTGGCGGCGGGGCGGATGATCGCCTCGGCCGGGTGGGCGTGGGATGTAACACGTGTGATTCCCGTTTGCGCCCTGACGGGGCAGGCAGCGGGAATCGCAGCCGCCCTCGCGCTGCAAGGGCAGACGGATGTGGAAAAAATACCAATAGAGACACTGCAAAAAGAGCTGGAAGCGCATAGGGTGAGGCTGCATAAAGCGTAAAAACGAGCCGGAGGATTAAAAAATCCTCCGGCTCGTTCCTTGTAAAACGGGTTACGTGCTTACAGGCTTTGCTCCGGCTGTGGATTCACAAACTCGCCGTAAGCCGAACGGATGCGCTGCTCAAACGCTTTGCGGGTTTTACAGTTCAAATCGCGGTACAGTTTGGACAGACGGTAATGTAGGGCGCTAGAGCTGATGTAGAGTTTCTCGGCCAGCGCTTCGTAGCTTACGCCTTGCATCAACCCTTCGATAATCTTCAAATCCAGCGCGTCGTGGCGGTTTAAACACCGCTCGATCTGCATCAGGCTTTGGATGCTAGGTTCATTGTAAAATAGGTCTTTTTGCACGTCGTCCATCAGCCGCGGCTGGCGTGGTGTTGGCGCCGGCTTTTGAAAATCCGTACTGCCCCGAACCAGTAAACGGCTGGGCGCGACGATTTTGGATACCAGCCCATGCTCGCCCAAGGCCTGTAATTGTTGCCAGATGGAGAAGGCGTATTTGCCTACGGTGGAAAAATCCATGGTGATGGTGGTAATAGACGGCTGGCAGAAACGGCTGATGAGCAGGTTGGAAAAGCTGACGAGGTACAAAGCCTCCGGTACGCGTAAACCGTGAGCCTTAAGTTGCTGTACCGCCAGCAGCGCTACATAGTCGTTAGGGCAGATGACCGCGTCATAGCGATTTGCGACCGGCAAAAAAGCATCGAAGCACTCCTGCGGATGCCGCCGCCACATAAACACATCCTCCGTTGTGATGGGTTGCGGCTGATCCGCCGTATACCGGACAGCGGCGCTCACCTTAACCAAGTCGTTGATGGAGTTTTTGCCTATGCCCAGCAGTGCGATGCGTTGTTTACCGCAGGCTTGCAAGTATTGAATTAACAGAATCGTCTGCTGCGAGCGGCTGTGGGTTACGCAGCTGACCTGGCTGGATAAGCTATCCGCGTCAATGCCCGCCAGCACGATGCGCTTTTTTTGCACCGTAAGCAGGCGGATGGCGCTGATGAGCGTTTGCAGGGAAAAACCGCTCACAATCACAGGGTCCGGCAGATCCTCCGCGATGCTTTCGCCTTCGCGCGGCAAATCCAGCACCTGCACGGTACGCTGGGTGGCGGAAGCGCTTTTTCGTATGCCTTTGATGATTTCGTTATGCCATTCGGAATGGATGCATTCCGGATCCAGCATGACCGTTACTGTGCGGGCGATCATTCGCTTTCGCCTCCCTGTATGCTTATTAAATCAAATAGTAACTTATAATTTTATCACCTTTTATACGTGTGTGCAATATCAAATTGCGTATTCACCCGCAAGGGTCTTCGTATTGCCGGGGAGTGCCGGGGCGCTTATGCTGTAAGCAAATGAGAACGCTTTTGGAGGGATTTTGATGGGTAAAAAATATCGCCTTGCGTTAATCGGTAACGGGATGATCTGTAACGCCGCACACCTGCCGGCGCTGGCGCCGCTGCGGGAAAAGGGCATGGTAGAGGTGGTGGCCGTTGCGGATATCCGCCCCGAAGCTGCGCGGGAAACGGCGCAGCGTTATCATATCCCCGCATGGTACGGCGATCCGCAAAAAATGCTGGATGAGCTATCGCCGGATTGGGTGAGCGTGTGCACGCCCAATTGCCACCACAACTGGGCTATCCCCGCACTGCAAGCGGGCGCGAACGTAATGTGCGAAAAGCCGCTTTCGCTTTCCTACAAGGAAGCCAAAGAAATGTTTGCCGTGGCAAAGCAGCAGGGTAAGCTGCTGTTTCCCTGCCAGTCCCGCCGCTGGAGCGCGGATATGGATTTTGCCGGCGATGTAGTGCGCAAGGGGCTGCTGGGCAGGCCGTACTTTGCGGATTTGAGCTTTGTGCGCCGCTACGGCATCCCCACGTGGGGCATGTTCCACATGAAGCAGGAAAACGGCGGCGGCCCGTTCTGCGATTTGGGCGTGCATTTTCTGGATTCGCTTTTGTGGATGACGGGCAACCCCCGCGTGGAAGCCGTATCCGGCAAGGCGTTTGATGTGCTGGCGAAAAAAGGGGAGGACGTGCTGCTTTCTATTAAAGAAAGCGGCGCGTACGCGGGCACCTTCACTCCGCGCCCTTATGCGGCAGAGGAATTCAGTGTGGAGGATTGTGCAGTCGGCACCATGCGGCTGGCGGGCAATTTTGGCCTTAATTTCAAGTTTACATGGGCGCTGTTCCAGCCCACAGCCAAGCACATTGCCATCAGCGGCGATCAGGGCGGGCTGGATGTGGAAGAGATGACCCTGTACCGCAATGTGGGGGGCTATCAGGGCGAGACAAAGCTCAAGTATTTTGATAACCGCCCGTATGTGGGCAGACCGTTCGATGCGCATTACTACATGTACGAGCATGTGTATAACGTGCTGGAAGGCAAGGAAGAACCGCGTGTGAAGCCGGAAGAGACGCTGAACGTGGTGGCCGCTATCGAGGCGTTTTACCGCTCCTCGGCAGAAAACCGCGAAGTTCGTACCGATGAATTGGAGGGGTACCAGGCATGAATATCTACCGTGTTTGCATCGTGGGGTTTGCCCATGTACACATTAACGATGTAGCGGCGCATTTTGCCGAGCATCCGCAAATCGAACTGGTTGGCTGCGCCGATGTGCCGCCGATCCACCCGGAAATACGGCACGGAGCGCCGTACACGCGGGAATGGAATATTAAATATTGCAGCGAAAAATTCGGCATCCCGGTCCATACGGATTGGAAAGCGATGCTGGCCGCGCTGAAACCCGACCTGTGCGTGGTGAACAGCGAAAACTGCTATCATGTGGAAATTACAGAATACTGCGCCGCGCTGGGCATCGGCGTAAGCATCGAAAAGCCGATGGCGACAACGCTGGCGGACGGCCTGCGCATGGCACGGGCGGCCGAGGCGCACGGTACGCTGCTGATGGTGAACTGGCCGGTTACCTGGAACGCGGGTATGCAGATGATCAAAACCATGATCGACCGCGGGGATATCGGCAAAGTGATTGAAATTAAAACCCGCATGGGGCATACCGGCCCGCTGGGGCGCGGTGCGAAGCATAAGATCGAGCAGACAGCCGAACCCATGAGCGAGGTGGATAAAGCGGCGACATGGTGGCACCAGCACGCGTGCGGCGGCGGGGCGATGGCGGATTATTGCTGCTACGGCAGCGTGCTGGGCGCGTGGTATGCGGGCGAAGAAGCGACCGCCGCCTCTGGTATGCGACTGAACAGCCTGACCTTGATGGGCGACGCCGAGGACAACAGCGCCATGTTTGTGCGTTTCCCCAGCTGTTACGCCGTACTGGAAGGGACATGGACCACCGTGAACCACACGTTTAAAAGCCCGATCGTATATGGCGAGCACGGCGCCATTGTGGGGGACTATAAAACCGGTAAGGTGCTTTTATACCATGAGGATAACACCGTGGAAGAGATTGAGAATGCACCCCTGCCCCCGCAGCTGAGGGATGTTGCCAGCGCGTATGTGCACCACCGG
Organism: Candidatus Limiplasma sp.; assembly: GCA_963675655.1. Taxonomy (GTDB): domain Bacteria; phylum Bacillota; class Clostridia; order Christensenellales; family Aristaeellaceae; genus CAXXOK01. The sequence goes on along the minus strand of OY776489.1, from coordinate 714,615 downwards.
GATACGGGGAAGCCACTGCACTTTACGGCTCTGCCGGAGTTTAACATGAAGGCGCTCGCCATTTTGGATGCGGGGCTGCGCTCTGCGGACAGCGGCAGGATGGAACTGGTACGTAATATTCACTGGCAAATCGGGTAATGCGGAGGGTAAGCGGAATGGACGAACGGTATTTGCAGATTCTGGAGCACAAAGGGGAAAACTACGCGCCGCTCTGCGCCTTTGGCGCGTGGCGTGTAGCGCTGCTCAATACCCACGCCCGTTTCCGCCGTGAAAACCTGACGCAGCTGGAACGGCATGTGTTGACGGATGAGGTGTTTGTACTGCTTAAAGGCGAAGCCGCCCTGTACGTTGCCGATGGCGATGCGAAGCACGCGGGCCATATTACCGTAGTGCCGCTGGAAGCCGGTAAGGTGTATAACGTGCGTCAGGGCGTATGGCATGCCGTGGAGACGGGGGAGGGGACATCCGTTTTGGTTGTGGAAAACGACGATACCTCCCCCGCCAACTCCCCCAAAATAGCCGTGCCGGCGGACAGCCTGCCTGTTTGGCAGCGCGGCAGCACGGGAAACTCGGCTCCCCACAAGGGATGATAAAGGACGATGGACATGAACGGCATCATTACCGACATACAGAAATTCAGCCTTACGGATGGCGATGGCATCCGCACAACCGTGTTTTTAAAAGGCTGCAACATGCGCTGCCCCTGGTGCCACAACCCCGAAACCCTGCATATGGAACCCCAGCAGGCGTATTACCCGGGAAAATGTATCCACTGCGGGCATTGCGACGCCTGCCCGACGGGCGCGCGGGTTACGCTTGGGCGCGAAACCACGCCCGAGGCGGTGTTTACGGAGCTTGCGTCCGACTTGCCGTACTATCAGGCGTCGGGCGGCGGCGTAACCCTCTCTGGCGGCGAACCGCTGTTGCAAGCGGATTTTTGCGCGCAGCTGCTGGCGCTATGCAAAGCGGCGGGCATCCATACGGCGATCGAAACCAACCTTTCCCTGCCGTTTGAGCGGATGGAACGGCTGCTGCCGTACCTGGATGTTGTGTATTACGATGTGAAACTGATGGACGACGGATTGCACCGGAAATATACGGGCGTATCCAACCAAAGCATGCTGGCAAACGCCCGCAGGCTGGCCAAGGCCGATGTGCCTGCGGAAATCCATACCCCGTTGATTCCGGGCATAACGGCGACGGCGGAGAATGTGGCGGCGATTGCGGCGTTTGCCGCGTCGCTTGGCAATGTGCGGGCATACGAACTGCTGAACTATAACCCGCTTGGCGAGCCGAAATATACCGCCCTTGGCATGGAGTACGCGCTGCACGGAGCAAAGCCCCTTGATAAGGACGAACTGGCTTTGCTGGCCGCCGCCGCGAGTGGATACGGCATCCCTGTGCGCTGCCGATAGGAGGGATTTGCGTGAGCCTGAAAACCATGACATTAGAAGAAAAACGCACTTTATATACCGGCTGGATTCGACAGCTGCGTGCAGATAAAATTGCCGAAACCCGTAAAAAAATAGCGCGGTTTGGGTCTACGGATGAGGACGATTATCACTTTCTCGTTCCGCCGGAGGATTACCATTGGAAGCCGAAAGGCGATACGCCCAACGGCGATTTTCACGGCTACAAAGGCTGGTCGGAAAATTACCGGGACATGGTGGCGAGTTTTCCGCCGGTAGTGGTACCGTATAGCGCTATGGCGGGTAATTTTTATCGCATCCTGCAAAAATTCCGCAAACTGCGCTGGCACGAAAACTGGGATGTAAGCCCCTATCAGGCGCAGATCGACCGTTACGGGCTGGACCATGGACTGGGGCAGATGCACCACCTGTGCGGCGATGCGCGCATTGCGCTTTCGCTGGGCTGGGGCGGCCTGCGGGATAAAGTAGAGCATTACGCGCGCATAAATAACCAAACGCAGGAACAGCGGGATTTTTATCAGGCGGAAAAGCTGTTTCTGGATACGTGCATCGGCTGGATGGAGCGCACCATAGATTGTATCCGGGAAAAAGCTGGAACCGAAGTTGACCCTTACCGCAAAGAAAACCTGCAAAACATGCTGCTGGCAAACGAAGCGGTGTTGATAGGTACGCCCACAACCCTTCGCGAGGCATGCCAGCTGATTAGCTGGTACAACATTTTCGGCCGCAGCTTTAACCGTGAGGGCGCGGGCGGACAGCTGGACGAGCTTTTACGCCCGTATTACGAGCGGGATGTTGCGGCGGGGCGGATAGACGATGAGGATGCGGTGTTTTACATCAGCGGACTGTTGATGAGCGATACGAAGTACTATCAGCTTGGCGGGCCGGACGAGGACGGCCGCGACATGGTCAGCCGTGTTTCGTGGCTGATTCTGGAGGCGGCAGACCGGTTGAACGTGGCTGCTAACCTGACCGTGCGCGTGCACGATGGCCTGCCGGAGGATTTTTTCCGCCGTTGCGTGGAACTGCTGTTTGAACACCAAAACGGCTGGCCGCGCTTTTCGGGCGATCAGTCGCTGGTGGATGGATTCGTCCGCCGTGGCTTTTCGCGGGAGCTGGCACGTAAGCGCATTGCCGTAGGCTGTAACTGGATGGCGATACCGGGGCTGGAATATCCGTTAAACGACAGCATTAAAGTGAACATGGCCAAGGTGTTTACAGTGGCGCTGACGGAAATGTTTTTATCCGGCGAGCGCAGCGTGGCAAGGCTTTATGCTCTTTACAAACGACATATGGGCATAGTTTTGCAGCTGGTGGCGGATACGACCGATATGCACCTGCGCCGCAACCACGAAAACAACCCGGAGTTGTTTTTAAACCTCATGACGGTGGGGCCGATTGAAAAAGGGCGCGATGCTTCCGACCACAGCATGCAGTATTACAATATTGGCGTGGAAGGCTCCGGCATTGCGGTGGCGGCGGATAGCTTCGCCGCGCTGGAAACCTGTGTGGAAACCGAGAAACGCTTGACATGGGCGCAGGTGGAGCAGGCGCTTAGCACCAATTACGAAGCGCCGGATGGCCCCTATATTCAGGCGGTGCTTAAAAGCGCGCCCAAGTACGGACAATGGGACTCGCTGGGAGAACAGTGGGTACGCAAGCTGACAAAACAGTTTGCCGACGCCGTGGTCGCGCAGCCCGCAAAGGAAGGCGAAATCTTTATACCGGCGTTATTCAGCTGGAGCAAGACCATTTTATTTGGTAAAATTGTCGGGGCAACGCCCGACGGCCGCAAGGCGGGTACGCAAATCAACCATGGCGCAAACCCCATGCCGGGCAACGTACCCAACGGCGCCATGACCACGCTGAGCGAGGCGATACTCGCCGCGCAGTGCGGCATGGGCAATACCAGCCCCTTCCAGATGGAGTTGGACCCTGGCATTACTGCCGAAGAAGGCGGTGTAGACAAGGTGATCGCCCTGCTGCGTACGCATTTGAACCGCGGAGGAACGCTGATTAACGTGAACATCGTCAATGCCGATACCATCCGTGCTGCGCATCAAAACCCGGAATTATACCCGGATCTGGTGGTGCGGGTGACGGGCTTTACCGCATATTTCATCACGCTGTCGCCAGAATTCCGCCAGCTGGTGGTGGATCGGATTGTGCAGGCGGCATCGTAACACCGAAGCTACAATCGTATTTGGAACATTCCCAATACCGCGTCGGTTTCCCTGCGGGGAGACGGGCGCGGCTTTTTGCTTGGGAAAGGGCCGGATGACTTGTCACCTGCCCAGAAAAGGTGTAACATTGGAGTATACTTTAATGTAAAAGGGCTTGGGCGCTGTGTGGCGATTTCTGCGTGGGAGGCGATGGAGTTGGCGTATACCATTAAGGAAGCGGCGCACATGGTGGATCTGCCTGTAACGACCCTGCGGTATTATGATAAAGAAGGTTTGCTGCCGTTTGTAGGCCGCAAGGACTCGGGGTACCGTGTTTTTTCGGATGTGGATATTATGATGCTGCGCATCATCGAATGCCTGAAAAATACCGGCATGTCCATTCGGGAAATCCGTCAATTCACGCAGTGGGCGCAGGAGGGCGATGAAACGCTGGAGCAGCGATATCAGGTTTTTGTGGAACGCAAGAAAATTGTACAGGCACAGATGGACGCTTTGCAGAAGATGATGGATTTGATCGACCATAAATGCTGGTATTACAAAACGGCGCTGGAGGCGGGCACGGAGAAAATTCACCAGCAAAACCCGGCGGACAAACCATCCATCGCCAAGAAGGGATAGCCGCAGGTGCGTACGGTTGTTTCACCTGCAGCGCAGCCGATTCCTCTTTAAAATAGTAGAACCTTTAGGAAGGAATGTATGACGCCGTCATACCCGAAAGAAAATGAGTTTTGTTATCTTCGGCTTTTTCTTTGCCGCCTTGTGGCTATTGGTGGAACTGCTTTCCATATTGCTCAAGCTGACAGGGCTGGAGCTGAACAAGGCGCGGTTTCAGGTAATTTCCATCCTGACGCATACCGGGTTTACCACCCGCGAATCCGAGTTGATCGTGCAGCACCCCACGCGCCGGAAAATTGCAAGCGTGCTGATGATTATCAGCTATGTATCGCAGGCAACGCTGATCAGCATGTTGTTTGAGGTGTTCAGCAACGACCAGAAAAGCACGCTGGAGATGTTTTTAGCGATCATCGCCGTGTTTGCTTTAATCTCGCTGGTGTCTAAAAGCAAATATATGCTGGGCCGTTTTGACCGCGTGGCGGAAAAATGGCTGTCTAAAAGCATGAAAAACTCCCGCGGGCACAAGATTGATAAAATCCTGAATCTTAGCCCGGAATTCAGCATTTATGAGCTGATTATCGACGAAAAAAGCCCGCTCTGCAACAAGACCCTGCGGGAAGCCAGCCTGAAGGAAAAATACATCCAAATCCTCAAAATCGACCGGGGTGCGGAGACGCTGGATTTTCCCACGGCGGAAACGATGATACTGCAGGGGGATAAAATGGTGGTTTACGGCAAAATTTCTGCGATCTCCCAGTGCATTTTAAACCAGAACCGTACGGAAAAAGAGCGGGTAGAGGCGGAGGAATAGCGGGAATCGGTTGAAGACGAAACCTTATATTCGTTACATTCATATATGCTTATGATCAACAAGAAGATAAGCCATCTGGGAAAGACGTATAGGAAAAAACGCCTGGAGAAGGAAAAAGAGAGGCCGGCGTTAAAATAAATGTGCATAGCAAATCTGCTGCCGGTGAAACCCGATTGGCGCAGCTTGACACAGGAGGAACAGATGAAACCATTACGGAACGTACGGTTGAAACCAATTGTCTTGATTTTTTTGTTTTTCATTATATTATCCGTTGTTGGTTTTGCGACAATACGGGACTACGGCGCTCCTTTTGACGAATATGTGGAAATTTCTATTCTCAAGTCGAACATTAAGGAATATGCGCTTCGGATAAGCAACGATGCTGTAAATGGTTTTACGACGTTAGGCGCAACCAGAATATCCAACTCCATCGAGAAGGATCATGGAATCGCGGCGTATTATCCGCTGGCGGTTGTGCTGCCGGCTTTGGAGGATAATCCAAGGCAGCTCTCTTATGTTTGGAGCGTCTTAACCTGGGCGTGGTTTATGGTTGGGTGCATTTCGATATATGCAATACTCAGGGCGATGCGATCTACACGGATAATGGCGGCGCTGGGTACGTTGTTGTTATATCTCGCTCCCCGTTTTTTTGCGGAAGGACATTATAACAACAAGGATGTAATTCTGCTTTGTCTGGTTTTACTCACGGTTTGGCTTGGAATTCGGCTTTTTCAGTCGCCGGGATTTTTGAAAGGACTTTTATTTTCTTTTTTTGGTGCGATGGCCACAAATATGAAAATCGCCGGCGTGTTGCCCTGGGGGTTGATAGGGTTAGCGCTTGTTCTGGCGATTACACTCCGCCGTCAATGGAATTTGAAAATGGCGGGAATCGCGCTTATCACAGTATGCAGCTTTATCTGCTTCTACTTCCTGTTGACTCCCGCAGCATGGGATGATCCGGTTGGCTTCATACAATACCTGATGACGAATGCGTCTCACTTTTCACGGTACTATGGAATTGTTATTTTTCGCGGCGCGACATTTTGGGATATTGGGGGCGAAACGCCGCTGCCCTGGTACTATATTCCATACTATGTGCTGGTTACGGTACCCTTATATACGCTTGCACTTACGTTTTACGGACAAGTGAAAGTAATCCGTTCGCTGTTTACCGAGCGTTTGCTTTTCTTTAAGGAAAATCGGAATGTTTTTCTGCTGGTATTTTCTTTACTGTGGATTATACCCATGGCGATTGCGGTTTTCCTACACCCGTTGGTGTACAATGGATGGCGGCATTTTTACTTTATGTATGCCGGTATCGTTATTCTTGCGGGGTATGGGCTGCAAAGCGTATGGGATGCTGTACGAAAAGCCCGTATGTCGCGCGTGCTTACACCTGTATTGATTGCGGCTTTATGTGTGTGCTTTGGCGGAACGGCCATTGGCGTGGCGGAAAACCATCCCTTTCAATATGCGTATCTGAATGCTTTACAGCAGCGGGACGCCCAATATACCATGGAGTTGGATTATTGGAACGAAAGCGATTCGGGAGCCTTTATCCGCTTATATAATCTGCGTAAAGAGCAACCGGGTAAACTGACAGTCGGCTGCTATTTTAATGATATTACAATCGGGGCAATGAAATTGCCGGATAAAATTTATCATAAACTGGAGATAACAACAAATACGGATGACGAGTATCTGTATTATAACTCTACTTATGTAAATGTGTTTGGCGTAAAAGCCCCCCCGGTTGGGTATCATGTTTTATCCAAAATCACCAGCTATGGGAATACGGTCGGTGTGCTTTACGAAAAGGATCAATAAACAAAAAATACATCCACCGAATCAATCGGTGGATGTGTAACGTTGATGGTTGGCAGGAAAAGCCGATCAAAGGCGGTTCTGCCGATTATACAAGAGTAGTGAATGATGAAGTTACACTGTTTTTAAATACCTCCGCTGCGATAACTGCTCAAGCCCGAGCGATGACAAAATGACAAAGAAGGGCGCATAGAGGAAAATATAGCGCGGCCATACCTCAAAAAGCAGCAGATATGCCGCTACGCCGAGTAGCGTAAGGCTGAGCAGCGCCGTAATCTTCCGTTGCCGCCCTGCAAACATAGCAAAGATACACAATAGCAAAATCCCGATCCATACCCCTTGTTCAAATGTGGATAGAAGTGTGTGTAAATCACCTTTTTTATAAAAAACCCTTCGCAAAAATTGGCTTAAAGCGTCTGTTCGGGCTGGTGTTTCCAACATTAAAAAGCTTTGATCCGCCGCCATCATGCCATCGGAAAAGGCTTTATAGGCTTTTACGGAAAAAAAGTGGGTGTTTTCTATAAAGGTACGACTGCTAAATCGTTCCCACGCTTTTTGCAGGTTGGCTTTCTGCCGGTCGGCCAGATTGGAAAAGGAGGAGGAAAAAGCTACGTCCTCCGGTGAATGCCCGCCGTAGGTATCGCCGTTCATGCCCAGCATAAGATAGTGGGTTTCACTTAGCTGTTCCTGCGGTTGTGCCGATCCGGCCATATATTGGGTTGCCTGGTTCTGCCATATCATGCCGGGAAGTGCCCCCAATAGAACCACTAAGCATAGTACAGCAATGCGCCGTATGCGTTTCCAGCTCCATGAGCCGGATGTAAGCGATTGAATCACGGAGAATATCACAAGGGCAATCAGAAAAATCAAGACAGTTGGTTTTATGGATGCGCCTATAAAACAGGTAAAACTGATCAATAGCCATTTTAGTGGCGTACGAAGGCTGGAAAGATACAGGTACAGCGCCAGCACTGGAAACAGAATGGAGAAAATATCCGTATAGGGAACGGCGGTCAGCATGGAAAAAACAATCCAAACTGTTCCCAACAGCAGCGCGCCCAACCGGGCCGCACGATTGGGTGTTATTTTTGCTACACAAAGCACGCAAAACAACAGCGCAAGATTTGCCAGCAGTGCACCGGTATAGGGCAAAACCACATAGGGAACAGACATTCCAAACTTTTGTGCAATCCATAGCAGCAGCGCCTGCAATACTGTAATGGATGCGTTATTCGGACAGAGCCGGAAATAATCTACTACCGGTTTACCGCCATCCGCAATCAACTGTGCGCTTGTGTATACAGTATATACATCAAAACCTGGATAATACCACACTTTACGGATAAAAATGAGTTGCGCCAACAAAAGCAGGGGGAAATATAGTGCAAGCCAACCCCGGAAGCGGATGTGTTTCGGTTGCCACCGGATGTGTCGGATGATGAAAATATAGAGCAAGGTAAACGCCAACGCGATGGGGAACAACAGGAGATTACCAATGAGGTAGGATTGTGGATAATACGCCGAGAAATAATCCTGCGCAAAAAGCATAAAACAAAGTACGACCGAGAAAAAAAGGCCGGTTATAATAGCGATAGCTCTGTTCGGCCATGCGGTTTTTGTGTGTATATCCTGCATATATAAAACTCCCCTGCGTTGGATTCACATGATATATATATGATGATAGATAGACGATAGCACATGGATACCCGTATATTTTAGAGGCGTTTTACAGTGTTGTCAATCAACGGGCAAATCAATTAAACTTAATACGGTATTTGCATACGGGAACCTGCTTGCATTTTCCGCTACCCCCTCCGCAAACAGAAACATGGCACGCTTCGGTGATGCCCGGGCATGTCTCATCCGGCCAGAGAAAACGTAGGCGGTGAAAGCTGCTAATGCCTGCTATAACTGTATGTTGTATCGAATTTGGTGGATAAACGAAACCGTAACAGGATAAAGAATGTCACAAACAAACATACCATCGTCACTGTTAGCCATTTTCTGGCGGCATGGACACATGCTACACTTACAGTACGTTCGAGGCATCGTTCCCCGGCAATACAATACATACTAAAAGGAGGATCCCAATGCGTACAAAATTACTTAGTCTGCTACTGTGCATCGCCATGCTGACCACCCTTTGCGTTGGTTTTGCGGCTGCCGAAAGCAGCGAACCCGTCACAATCACCTACGCCGTGTGGGACAGTCATCAGGCTGACCTTCTGCAAACCGTCGCTGATGAATTCCACCAGGCCAATCCCGACATTACCATCGAGATACAGGTGAACGCCTGGTCCGATTACTGGACGGCGTTGGAAGCGGCCGCGACCGGCGGCTCGCTGCCGGACACCTTCTGGATGCATTCCAACAACATTTACTACTACGGTTCCAACGATCAGCTGCTGGACCTGAGCGCCTACATCGAGGGCAGCGATCTGGTGGACTTGAGCAACTACCCGCAGGGGCTCAACGATATTTACAACATCGACGGCAAGCAGTATGCTGTGCCTAAGGACTATGACACCATCGCGCTGTGGTACAATAAGACCCTCTTTGATGAAGCGGGCCTGAGCTACCCGGATGATACCTGGACGTGGGCCGACCTGCGCAGCGCTGCCAAGGCACTGACGAAAGAGGATGGCTCCCAGTACGGCTTCTGCGCCGGGCTGCATAACCAGGAAGGCTATTACAACTTCGTATACCAAAACGGCGGCGAGATCATCACGGCGGATAAGCTGTCCGGGTACGATCAAGAAGCAACTATCGGCGGCATTCAGGAATACTTCAGCTACGTATGGGATGGCCTCTCTCCCGCGATTTATGATGATCAGGCACGCGGCGAGGCAATCCAGAACGGACTGTGTGCCATGGGGTTGTTTGGTTCGTGGAACCTTTCCGGGTTTGCGGCTAACGAATTCATGACGGACAACTTCGACTGTGCGGTGCTCCCCGCCGGTCCCGACGGCGTGCGCTCCTCCATCTTCAACGGTTTGGGCAACGCCATTGCCGCCAACTGCGCGCATCCCGATGCGGCGTGGAAATGGGTGGAATACCTAAGCTGCGAAGCCGGGCAGAAACGCCAGGCCGAACTGGGCATCGCCATCTCCGCGTTTAACGGCACTGCCGATACGTGGACGGCTGCATACCCCATGTTTAACGTAAAGTGCTACATCGACATGGTAGACTATGCGCAAATCCGCCCCTTCTCCAACCAGACCAGCGTTTGGGAAGATAAGGCATACGAGCTGCTCAAGGGCGCTTATGCCGGCACCGAAGACTTGACAACCGCCTGCCAGAACGTGGCAAGCATGATGAATAACGCACTCGCGGCGGAATAACCGCAGTGTAATCCCTCAAAAACCGTTATGGCGGCAGCTTTTCGGTAAGCTGCCGCCATAATGTGATAAACAAGGAGGCTGAAGCATGAGCCAACATCCCGTGGCCGGACGGATACGGCGGCGGCCCACCCGCAGGCAATGGAGTGAATGGGGCTGGGCATGGGCGCTGATTGCACCCACCATGATCGGCCTGATCGTGCTGAACATTATTCCCATTTTCCAAACGGTATATATGAGCTTTTTCAAAAGCGGCGCGTTTGGCAAAGGCAATATTTTTATTGGACTTGATAATTACCGCGCGCTGTTTTCGGACTCGCAGGTATGGTATGCCACGCGCAATACGCTGGTATATACGGTGTGTGTTGTCGGCATCGCTACGATGCTGGCGCTGGTGCTGGCAGTGGCGCTAAGCGGCAAACTGCGCGGCCGCGGCGTATACCGCACCATTTACTTTGTGCCGATGGTCGCTACGCCCGCGGCAGTAACGCTCATCTGGAAATGGCTGTTTAACTATCACTTCGGCTTGTTTAACCATCTGCTTTCTACACTGGGGATTCCAGCCGTAAACTGGATTGACGACCCATCCGTAGCGATGCTTTCCATCGTTATCGTGGGTGTATGGAGTACGCTGGGGTACAGTATGGTGCTGTTAATTGCGGGCTTGCAGGAAATCCCCCGTGATTTTTATGAAGCAGCGGAGATCGACGGCGCAGGCCCGTTGGTGCGTTTCTTCCGCATTACGGTGCCGCTGGTTTCCCCGACGCTTTTTTTTGTGCTGGTTACCAGCGTCATTACCGCTATGCAGGTGTTTGATATTATTTATATGATGCTGGGCGTTACCAGCCCATCCTACGATTCCACGGTTTCGCTGGTCTATTTGTTTTACAATAACGCCTTTAAGTATTCCAACAAGGGGTATGGCTCGGCGATCATTATGGTTTTGCTGGCGATCATTATGATGATTACCGTACTGCAAAATAAATTTCAGAAAAAATGGGTTCATTACCAGTAAAGGAGGAGCGACGCATGAAACATACCCCAACAGCCCAACGCCGCGCGTCGATTCCGCTGCATGTGGTGCTGGCGCTGATATCCGTTATCATGATTTTTCCGTTTGTGTGGATGGCGCTAACGTCGCTGAAAACAGTGACGGAGTCCACGCGTATGTCTCCGTATTCCTTCCTGCCGGAATCCTTCCAATGGGTGAATTATCAAACGGTGTGGGAACAAAACGACTTTTTACAGCTTTATTTGAACACCTTTGGCATGGTGGTGCTACGCGTGCTGTGTGCGGTGGTGTTTTCGGCCATGGCCGCATATGCCTTTGCACGGCTGGAGTTTCCGGGAAAGCGCTTCTTTTTCGGGCTGGTGCTGTTTCAAATGATGGTGCCAACGCAGGTGTTTGTGATTCCCCAATACCTGATGATCGACAGTATGGGCCTTCGCAATACGCTGTTTGCGCTGGTGTTTCCGGGGCTGGTTTCCGCCTTTGGCACGTTCCTGCTGCGGCAGTTTTTTATGAGTCTGCCCAAGGATTTGGAGGAGGCTGCGCGGCTGGACGGCTGTAACATTGGCCAGACCTTTGCGTTTGTGATGCTTCCGTTGGTACGTTCCGGTCTGGCGGCGCTTTCCGTATTCACGGCGCTGTTCGCGTTTAAAGAGTTGATGTGGCCGTTGGTTGTGAACACAGACATTGGAGCGTCTACGCTTTCTTCGGCGCTGTCGAAAATCGGCAGTTCTTACGCGGTTAATTACCCCAACCTCATGGCAGCTTCCGTACTGGCGGTTGTGCCGATGCTGATTCTTTACACGGTTTTCCAGCGGCAGTTTATTGAAGGCATTGCCACCAGCGGTGGTAAATTATAAACGAAGGGGTGGCTCTATGCCTGTCGCCTATCACCCGCAAAGCGGGGAATTTCACCTGTACAATGATTATATCAGTTATATAATCCATCTGCTGCCCGGCGGTACTCCTGTTCACCTGTACTATGGTCCGCGCATCCGGGATGGCGAGGATTTTTCTTTTCTGCTGCATGGCGCGTACCGCCCGCTGACCGCATATCCGCAGGGGGACACAGAGGGGTTTTCCCAGCAGCATCTGTTGCTGGAATATCCCGCTTTTGGCGGGGGCGATTTTCGCTGCCCGGCGGTGGATGCGCAGCAGGCGGACGGCAGCCGCGTGCTGGCGCTGTGCTACCATAGCCACCGCATCATGGCGGGCAAACCGGCGCTGCGCGGGCTGCCTGCCACGTATACCGAAGCGGACGGCGAGGCGGATACGCTGGAGCTGACGCTGACCGACCCGAAAATCGGTTTGCGCTGTGTGCTGCTATATACGATCTTTAGAGACGAACCGGCGATTGCACGCAGTGTGCGGCTGATAAACGACGGGAAGGAAAACCTGACGTTGCAGCGCGCAATGAGCCTGTCGCTGGATATACCGGACGACCGGTTTGAAACGGTTACGCTTTGCGGCGCGTGGAGCCGCGAGAGGGAACCGGTAACCACACCGCTTTCACCAGGCTTGCAGGGTGTATACAGCATAAGCGGCGCCAGCAGTGCCGAGTTTAATCCCTTTTTGATGCTGAAACGCCCGGAGACGACCGAAGAAGCGGGAGAGGCTTATGGTTTCAGCCTTGTGTACAGCGGCAACCACCTGTGTGCCGTACAGGCGGATACCTTTGGCAAGGCGCGCGTGCTGCTGGGCATTCATCCCGATACCTTCTCCTGGCTGCTGAAACCGGGGGAGAGTTTCCAAACGCCGGAGGCTGTAATGGTCCATTCGCAAACCGGCATTGGGGGCATGAGCCGTGCCTTTCACCGGCTGTACCGCTCGCGGCTGGCGCGCGGCTACTGGCGGGACAGGGCGCGCCCGGCGGTGATTAACAACTGGGAAGCAACCGGCGCCATGTTTACCGAAGAAGGGCTGCTGGAGATCGCCCGGCAGGGGCAAGCCTTGGGACTGGATTTGTTTGTGCTGGACGACGGCTGGTTTGGTAACCGGGATGATGACCTGCGCGGACTGGGAGACTGGTATGTGCCAAAGGACAGCCAAAAATTGCCCCATGGTATCGACGGTCTTGCGGATCGGATGGAAGCGCTGGGGATGAAGCTGGGGCTTTGGTTCGAGCCGGAAATGGTCAATCGGGATTCGGAGCTGTACCGTGCGCACCCGGATTGGATTCTCTGCGCGCCCGGCCGTGCGCCCTCGCAGGGGCGTAACCAGTATGTGCTGGATTTTTCCCGCCCGGAAGTGGTAGATTATTTGTATGAGCGGATGAGCAGTATCCTCTCCGGCGGAAAAATCGCCTATGTAAAATGGGATATGAACCGCTATATTACGGAATGTTATTCGCTTGCGCTGCCGCCTGCGCAGCAGGGCGAGGTATACCACCGCTATATTCTGGGCGTTTATGCCCTGTATGAACGGCTGACCGCCGCATACCCCGCAGTGCTTTTTGAATCCTGCGCAAGCGGCGGGGCGCGGTTTGACCCCGGTCTGCTCTACTATGCGCCGCAAGGCTGGACGAGCGATAATACCGACGCGGTGGAACGGATGAAGATACAGCATGGCACGTCCTACGTGTATCCGCTTACGGCGATCAGCGCGCACGTGTCCGCCGTGCCCAACCAGCAGGTGGGCCGCGTCTGCCCGCTGGCTACGCGCGGCAATGTGGCGCAATTCGGCGTATACGGCTGCGAGCTGGAGCTAACGGAATTAACAGACGAAGAAAAAGCAATGATTCGCCGGCAGGTGGAGCAATCCAAACGCTATGGTTCGTTGGTGCGGCAGGGGGACTTTTACCGCCTTCGTAACCCTTATTGCGGCAGCGAGTGCGCATGGATGCTGGTTTCACCGGACCGCCGGGAAGCACTGGTGGGTTATTTCCGCCTGTTTGTGCGCGCCAACGAAGCGCCGATTCGCCTGCCGCTGCGCGGTTTGGACAAGGCACTTTATTACCGCTGCGAAGGCGGGCCGGAACACGGTATAGGCGGCGACTTGCTTATGCGTGCCGGGATGGATATTCTGCCCCGGCAGATGGCGGGCGGCGGACTGGATTTTTCATCGATACTGCTGGAGCTGCACGCCGTGGAGCCGGATGTGTGATGCCGCAACGGTATCATCTGTAAGCAGAACAACATAAGCAGATAGAGCAATCCCCCGGCGGCACAAACCCTTGTTGAGGGTTCACGTTCCAACGGGGGATTGGTTTATGTTGGCAGTTTGCCGGCCGGCTTACAGCGGTTGGACGGCTTTGGCTGCTGCGGGCTTTTCTTCCATGCTTTCCAGCAGCTTCGTACGGTACTGGCCGGGAGCCGCGCCACACAGGCGCTTAAACGCTTTGGCAAAGGCAAAGGAATCGCTGTAGCCTACGGCGTAAGCGATGTTGCGAATGGACCAATCCGTTTCGCACAGCAGCTTACGGGCAATGCGGATGCGGTAGTGGATTAAATATTCCTGCGGGGAACGCCCCATGGCGGCTTTAAACAGGCGCGTCATATAGCTGCGCTCCAGCCCGCACGCCTCCGAAAGATATTTTACCGTAATGGATTCATTATACTTCAGGCGAATAATATCCAGCACGATGTTTACATATTTCTGCCGGGCATCCTGCACCAGTTCCACTTTGGTAGCCGAATCGTTTACGATAAATTCAAACAATTCGTAGAGCTTGCCGATGCAGTACAGCTCGCGGGTATGGTTTTGGCAAATGTCGTTTAAAAGCGTTTCCATGGGTGCCGTATCCATGGCGCAGCGGAAAATGGGCTGCTTATGGCTTAGCCCGGCCCGCCGCAGGTATTCGGGTACACGCGCACCGTCAATGTGAATCCAAATATAATTCCACGGGTCATCTGCGCTGGCTTCATAATAGCAAAGCACGTTGGGCGGCATCGCAAACGCTTCCCGTGCGTGAACGGTGTATTGGGTATGGTTTAAATACAGCGTGCCCGTGCCGTTGATGATGTAATGCAGCACATAATGGCTGCGGATAATCGGGCCGAAGCTGTACAGGGGCGGGCATTTCTGCTTGCCGATTTCGTACAGACTAATGTCGTCGCTGGTGCTGTAATTGAGAAAATAACACTCATCGTAGGTTTTGGTGTATTTCGCCATCCGAAACCCTCCATGTTCAATGAAAAAAGCATTTGCAAATTTGGTATACTGCTGGTCGCGTGCTAAATTCTATTATACCATTGCCGGGAGCGATATGCCATGACCTGAGTATCGTAGGGTAAGCAGCGCTTGCTTTTTTGATCCTGTCATGATCCTGCGAGGCAGCAACTAACCGCGTGTTTTGGGGGCGCTTGCGGAAAGCTTATTTTTCAGTATTCGTAAAATTTTCGTTGGATGTTCATTTTTCATTCAGCCGCCTTTCAAACGGCGCTGCTAGATAGGCTTGTATTAAGATACAGAAAGGTTCATGGGTATGAGATTTTTAAAGCAATCATTTCGGTGGGCGATTGTATACACGCTCGTGCTGCTATTGGCTGTATCGTATATGTTGTTGGATGCTTTCGTGATTCCGCGCGCCTGACGGCGACAACCGCCTCGCAAACGACCGGGGGTATCGCCATAGCGGAAGCCGCTACCCTTACGATACAGGCGGAGGATACAACTACAGTATTATCCGGTACGGAAGCGGTGATGACCGATACGTCTTACACGGATGAAAATATACAGATTACGCTGGAAACCTTGTATGTATACGATACGGCCGTGTATATCGCCGCTATCCAAACTGCGGATGTTTCCTATTTGGAAACGGCGCTGGCCAACGGCTTTTATGGCCGTAACATCAAGGAAACCACATCCGCCATGGCGGAGAGCAACGACGCGATTTTTGCCATCAATGGTGATTATTACGGCTTTCGCAACGACGGGTACGTTATCCGCTCGGTGTTTTGTACCGGGATACTGCGGGAGACAATGAAGCTTTGGTAATCGACAATAATGGCAATTTCTCCATTATTGAGGAGAGCGAAACGACCGCGAAAAGTCTGGTGGATGCCGATGCGTGGCAGGTGCTTTCGTTCGGAACGGCGCTTATCAACAATGGCGAAATCGCGGTATCCGCCGGCAGCGAAGTGGGGCAATCCAAGAGCAGTAAACCCAGAACGACAATCGGGCAGGTGGATGAGCTGCACGATATCGTCATTCGCTGCCCGATGCAGCGGAAGTAACAGCACGCCGCCGCGGAGAAAACTTGACCATATTTTCGATGAATGATATAGTACGTGTGATGTGCACACTGTGGAATAAAAGCCAATAAGGGAAGCGGACGGCCTTGTTATTTTTGCCGAATCGTTGCCGGGTACGTTTTTTACGGCATGCGGCTGGAACAGCCGCAAAGCGATAAAAGCAGTGTTTACGGGAAACCGGCCGGAACCGGGCGCGTAAAGCCGGAGCCGGGCGTTATGGTAAAAATGGAAAACGGTATACCACTGTGCAATGGTTGATACGCCGGGCTTTTCCCCTGCGTAAAAACGGTTGCCGATATAATTTGCGGTATACCCGCGGCGTGAAAACGCATGCGGCGGGTACGGAGGGGTAGTATGGCGCGCAAACGGAATGCGCTGGCACGGTGGCCCCGGAAAATTGGGCCGCGCGTGGCGCTGTTTTATTTTATTGTCGTGGTGGTCGTCGTAACCCTGTCGATCGCCGTATACCAGAACATAACGACGGAGTATGTGCGCTCGCGCGTGCAGACTGCTGCGGAGCAGACGGTAACGGCCACTAAAATCAACCTGGAACTGATGCTTTCCAACATGAACGACTACTCCAAGCTGATTTTCTCCAACAGCAAGCTGCAGGCGCTGCTGCGCCGCGACGCCGTGGATGAAGATTTGTTTTTACAGTCGCGGGTGGAAGTGTACCTGTATTCGCTGATTCAAGCGGTGCCGACGATCGACTCGGTATTTGTGTTTGATTTTAACGATGGCGTATTTTCCGCCAGCCGACAGGAGACGACGCGCTTTGAGCTGGAGCATGTGAGCGAGGCGCAGTGGTACCAGAGCGTGATTGCGGGCAAGGGCCTTTACATCCTTTCCCTCAACGGCGGCGGGGCGTTCTCCTACCGTTCCGAAGGCAACATGGTTTCCATGATCCGGCTGATACGGGATGTGAACTACGCTTCTAACCTCGGCATCATGGTCATTAATATTTCCAACGAAGCTTTTGCCAATATGTTTGAGCCTTCGCTGGAAATGTATGCCCAGCGGATCGCCATTGTGGATACCGATCATCAATGCGTTGCGCGGCTGGGGGATTTTAGCGGCAAGTATGAAGAGGTGCTCCAAAACCAGCTGAGCCAAACAGAGCTGGAGGGCGAAGACCTGACCGAGGAAATCGGCGGGGATGAGTTTATCGTAACCCGGCAGCAGGACGAAAGCAGCGGCTGGTACCTGATCGGCATTACCAACGTGGGCAAAGCGGTGGCGGACAATCACATTACGGGGCTGATGACGCTGCTGATTATCGTGCTCAACGGTGTTGTGCTGCTAATGGCGTCCATATTGATCTCTCATATTTTCACGCGTCCCATCCGCCAGCTTTTGGATACGATGAGCGGCGCGCAGTCCGGATCGTACACGATGATAGAGAAACGCGCGACAAGCGACGAGTTCGAGCATCTGTTTGCCGGCTATAACGAGATGATTACCCGCCTGCGGGAGCTGCACGAGCAAAATATTATGGAGCAGGAGGTCATCCGCAAGGCGGAGCTGAACGTGCTGCAAGCGCAGATTAAACCGCATTTTCTGTATAACACGCTGGATTCCATCGTGTCTCTGGGTATGATGGGGGATCATGAAAACGTCGTGCTTATCTCCCGGGCGCTGAGCGAGTACTACCGCATGAGCGTGAGCAAAGGCCGGGATATTTTAACCGTGGGCGAGGAAATTGAAATGGTCAAAAACTATATGATCATTCAAAAAATTCGCTATCAGGATCAATACCGCATCCATTACGATATTGACGAAACGTGCCTTAAAACGCCCATCCCGAAGCTGGTGATACAGCCGCTGGTGGAAAACGCCATATACCACGGTATCCGTGCCAAGAGCACGCGGGGCAATGTGTACATAGGCGTGCACCACGGCGAAGGCGGCACTGTGATTACCGTGCGGGACGATGGCATCGGCATGGAACCCCGGCAGATCAGCGCTATTCTACGGGGCGAGCGCGACGGGGACGTATCCAGCTTCGGCCTGTGGGGCACCATGGAGCGGATGCGCATTTTCTGCGGTAAGGAGTGCTGCCATATTGACAGTGTTCCAGGCGAAGGCACAACGATTATACTGACCATTCCGGAGGATTTGAAATGAGCGTACCTTACAAAGTTTTGATTGTGGACGACGAAAGCCTGCTGCGCAAACTGATTCTCATGTCGATTGATTGGGAAGAAAACGGCATGACGGTGGTGGGCGAGGCGGGGAGCGCGCAGGAGGCGTTTCCGCTGGTAGAACAGCTGGCGCCGGATATTATCTTTACGGATATTTGTATGCCTGTAATGGACGGCATCGATTTTGCCCGCGCCGTAATGGAAAAACATCCCCGTATCCGGATTGCGGTGGTGACAGGCTATGATGATTTTGTGTATGCCCAGCGTAGCATCCACGCGGGGATTATCGGCTATTTGCTCAAGCCCATTAAAGCTGCGGAGCTGCTGGAAGTGACTGCCCGCATGAAAAGCAGCCTTGCGCTGGAAGCGCGCATTGCTGCCCTGCTGGATGATCAGCGCCCCAGCCGCACGCTACACCCGCTGGTCAGCCGTGTAGTGACTTATATGGAGGAGAACATGGCTGACGCTGGTTTGAACCTAAACGATGTAGCGGCGCAATGCTTTGTAAGCACCGGGCATCTGGGCAGGTTGATGAAGCAGGAAACGGGCATGACCTTTGTGGAGTACCTGACGAACCTGCGTATTGAACGCGCCAAGAAGCTGTTGCTGGAAACCGATGTGGCTGCCTACGAGGTGGGGCGTCAGGTGGGCGTGGAGGATGCGCATTATTTCAGCCTCGTGTTTAAAAAGAACGTCGGCATGACCATCAGCGAATTCCGCAGGGAATAAACCGGTATCCATCGCATGCCGCGGCGCGTTGCTGTACAACGCGGCGCGGTTTTCTTTATCCATGTGCAATGTGGCCGAAAAACGTACAATGTTGAAATTACGAACATTCGTGCAGGAATTGTGCATGGTGAATAAAAGGAGGAGGACTATAATAGATTCATAAACATTTGGTGACAAACCGAATAAAAAACACAAGGAGGTTTTCCCATGGCTAAAAAATGGATAGCGCTGCTTTTGACCCTTTGCATGCTCACCATGAGCATGGCTGCGCTGGCAGAAACCACGCCCCGTACGGTGGCAACCCGCGAGGCCGCTGGCGAAGGTACGTCCCTGACACCCGCATCCTACACCAACGAGCAGATCCCCGGCGTGGAAAACGTCGGCGCGATCCCCGCGCTGAAGTACAAAATCGCTTTTTCCAACGGCGATATGGCGGATAGCTGGCGCGCGGCTTTTTACAACGATATGATCAATTGCCTGGAGTACCTGAACGAGGAATTCGGCATTGAGTACATCGTAGCCAACTCCGGCGCAGACAGCGCCAAGCAGATTGAGGATATCCGTTCCCTGCTGGCACAGCAGCCCGACATCCTCCTCTTCAGCCCCAACGAGAGCGCGCCGCTTTCCGTAGTAAGCGACATGTGCACCGAAGCGGGCGTGCCTTTCATCACCATCGACCGTGCGATTGACGCGCCGGTGGGCGAGGGCATGTACATTGCCGATATCGAAGGTGATAACTTCCGCGACGGCGTTGCGATGGGTATTTCTATTGTGGAAGTGCTCACCCAGAAAAACGGCGAACCCAAAGGCAACGTAGCCGAAATTTCCGGCGCGGTTGGCGCCAGCGTGTCTGTGTATCGCTCCGCTGGTATCCGCCGCGTGCTGGCCGACTACCCTGATATTAAAATCGTACAGGTTGTGGATGGCGGTTATGACGATTCCATGGCGTACGAAGGCGCGCAGGACATCCTGACGGCGCACGGCGACGATTTGGATTGCATCGTTTGCGCGTTTGACACCGGCTGCGGCCAGGCGATCGAAGTTGCGGAAATGATGGGCTACAACGATCTGGTATATGTTACCTCCAACGGCAATGCCGAGTTCCTGAAAGATTACCTGCTCACCGGCAAGGTATACAGCGTAATCGAGTATCCGCCCTGCTACGGTGTAACGGCGCTGGAATATGCCATCCAATACCTGAATGGCAACGATATTCCTACCGAAGTACTACTGGCGCAGCGCCTGTTTAACATCAACACCCCCGAAGCCAAAGCGGCGATGGAAGAGCTTAGCTCCATGTGCGAAGCTGCGGGCGACGCTTATGTGCCCGGCTCCTACGGCATGTACGACATCTTCCCCTGCTCCGGCGAAATGTGGGATAAGTACTATCCGCAAAGCTATGTGGATATGGGCGGCGTTTCCGCACTGGATCAGTGGATTCCGGAAGATCCGTTTGCACCTTTTAACGTAGACTGATTGAAAAAATCAGCTTGCCATGCGTCCGGGGACGGAGTACTCCGTCCCCGGACCGCCGCAATACAGAAAGGGTGGGACGGATGAAACTTTTAGAAGCCCGGGGAGTCAACATCTCTTTCTCCGGCACGCAGATATTGCACGACGTCGATTTTTCCATCGATGCGGGCGAGATCAACTGCCTGTGCGGCGAAAACGGCGCGGGCAAATCCACATTGGTCAAAGTACTATCGGGCATCAACACACACTACACAGGCGAAGTTTTGGTAGAGGGCAAACCCGTTCGTATTACCAGCCCCGCGGAAGCCGTGCGTTGCGGTATTTACGCCGTGCAGCAGCACCGCGATTTGGCGCCGACGCTTAACGCGGTAGAAAACATTTTTTTATGCAACGAGAAATATAAAAGCAACAGCCGCCAGCGCTTCGATTTTGCAGCCATGAAGGCGGAGGCGAAAGAATATATCGGCAAATTCGGCGTGGAGATCAACCTGGATGTGCCTGTGCGCGACCTAAAGGTATCCGAGCAGGGCATCATCGCCATTTGCAAGGCGCTGGCTCGCAAGAGCCGTATTTTGCTGATCGACGAGGCATCCGCCCCGCTGGACGACAAGGAACGCGTCGCTTTGTATGAAGCGCTTCAGCGCCTTGCCGCAGAGGGCTGCGGTATTGTGTACATCACCCACCATTTGGATGAAGTTTTCCGCATCGGCACCTCTATTACGGTGCTGCGCGACGGGTATAACGCCGATTGGTTCCGTGTGGAGGATGCAACGCAAAAACAGCTGATTGCCAGCATGACGGGCAATGAAAACCTGTTCAGCGGCCAGCGCGGCGGAAAAAACGCGAAGCTTGGGGAAACGGCGCTGGAGGTGGAACACCTAAGCGCGCCCGGGCTGTATGACGTAAGCTTTTCCGTGCGCAAAGGCGAGGTGCTGGGCATCGCCGGGCTGGAAGGCTCAGGCAAAAAAATGCTGGCGCAGTGCTGCTTCGGCTTTATGCGCTATCACCACGGCACCATCCGTAAAAACGGCAAGCTGGTCACCCTGCGTTCGCCCATCCATGCGATACAGCACAACATCGGGTTGGTGCCAGACAACCGCAAGGAAGCGGGGCTGGTGCTGTGCAAGGATTTGCAGGATAACGTTATCATCACCAACATCAATAAATACAAAAAACACTTTGTCAGCATGCGGCAGGCGGAAAAGCTGACCCGCGGCTATATTAATGATATGCGCATCAAATGCTCCGGCTGCACGCAGTTTGTGGAGTATCTTTCCGGCGGTAACCAGCAAAAGGTGCTGGTCGCCAAGTGGATGAATGCCGAGGTGGACGTGCTGTTCATGATCGAGCCGACAGAGGGTATCGACGTGGGCGCGCGCGCCGACCTGTACGATATTTTCCGCCGCTATGCCGCCGAGGGCAATGCCATCGTCATCGCCACCAGCGATATTGACGAGCTGATGGAAATGAGTGATCGCATTCTCACCATGGGGCAGGGGCGCATTATCAATGAATATCCAATCGAAAAGGCCGATAAGCAGCAAATCCTTACGGATATATTGCTGGCGGCCGAAGCGTGAGCGAAAGGGAGGAGAAAGCAATGCAGAAGGTAAAAGCGGCCCTTTCCCGTAACACGCTGGGGTTGGTCGTTGTTGTTATGTTCGCGTTTTGCAGCCTGTATAACACATCGTTTCTCAGCAAAATGAACCTCACAGGGATGCTGGTAGAGGTTTCGTATATGACGCTGCTGGCAATCGGCATGACGTTTGCCATCCTGACGGGCGGCATCGACCTGTCGGTCGGCGCAGTGGCCGGGCTTTCCACGGTGATCATCGCCCGTGTGATGCGGGATATGTATTTGGGCGGCGATGTGCTGACCATTCTTGTGGCGATTGTACTGGCAGTAGGGGTTTGTACGCTCATCGGGTACCTGAACGGCCTGCTGATCACCAGCATGAATATTTCGCCGTTGATTGTAACGCTGGGCATGACGTGGATTGCCACAGGGCTTGGCAATACGCTGGTTAAGGGTAAGCCCATCGCGCTGGAAGTGGCGGGCTTTAAAGATGTGCTAACCTATAAAATCGGCACATGGATACCGGTAATGTTCATTTTCGCGATGATTGCGCTGGTCATCATCATGCAGATATTGTCGAAAACCCGGTTCGGGCGTTCGTTTTATGCGGTAGGTTCCAGCCGGTACGCCGCGCACATCAGCGGCATGAAAACCGGGCGGGTGCTAAGGCAAGCTTATATGCTGTCCGGTCTGTGCGCGGGTATCGCGGGCGTGCTGATCGCAGCCAACCTTAACTCGGGGTATCCGGCTGCAGCTAAGGATTACGAACTGTACACCATCGCAGCGGTGGTCATGGGCGGTGTATCGCTCACGGGCGGCGAGGGTACGGTGTGGAATGCTTTTCTGGGTGTTATCATTATCCGCATTTTGAAAAAGCTGGTGGTATTCACCGGGTTATCCAATATTTCAGGGTTTATGGAAGGCATCATCGTCGGCGCACTGCTGGTGCTGGTGTTGTACTTTAATTCCCTGCGGGAAGGGGCGAAAGTAAAATGTTGACGGGTACCCGTTCCTCCATGCAGGAATTTTTCCGCAAATATGCGGTGTTGGTTTCGGGCGCGGTGATGATACTCATCGCCACGCTGTCGACCGGCGGTACATACCTGACGACCGGGAATATGCTCAATGTCGGCGAGCGCGCGGCTGCCATCGGCATTGTGGCGCTGGGGCAGATGCTGGTTATTTTAACCGGCGGTCTGGATATGAGCGTGAGCGGCATCGTGGCCGTGGGCTACTGCGTAACGCATCTACTCAGCTTGAATGAGGCGATTCCCATGCCGATGGTCATTTTGCTGATGATTCTGGCGACTACGGCGTGCGGCGCAATTAACGGCTTTCTGGTTTCCCGCACCCGGGTGCCGCCGTTTATGATTACGCTGGGTACTTTTATGGCGTTCCAATCGCTGGCTTATGTGCTTAGCTCCGCTGCAAAGCTGAACTTTCAGGCGCAGCAGAAATGGATGATCCAGACGCTGGGCTTAAGCGGCACAGCTGGTCGGCTGTTTCCCACAATTTTATGGATTACCATTTCCATCATCGTCATCTTTACGCTAGCTTTTTCCCGGTTTGGTAAAAATATTTTCCAAACGGGCGGGCGCGAGCTGGCGGCGAAGATGAGCGGCATCAATACCGGCCGCATCAAATTTTTGGTCTACACACTGGCTGGTACGCTGTGCGGTATCGCCGCGCTTACGCTGGAATTCCGGCTTCGTTTTTGTAATGTAAGTTCTACGACCAGCTTGCAAATTGCGTCCATCGCGGCGGTCATCATCGGCGGCGCGAGCCTCAAGGGCGGCGAGGGCAACGTGTACGGCACGTTTATCGGCGCGTTCATCATGGCATCGCTGGATAACCTGATGAATCTGGTCGGCGTGGATGTATATTCGCAGGATATTGTCAAAGGTGCGGTACTGCTGGGCTTTATGTGCCTGTCCACGGCGCTTTCCCGCAGGCGCGGCGCGCGTGAACTGGCCTGACCGGAGAGGAGAGGGAATTGGCTATGAAAATTGGGATGAATCTGATGCTTTGGACCGCCCACCCGGATTTTGCGGCGGACAGCCAAACCATCGATAAACTGAGCGATTTTGGCTACGACGCGTTTGAAATGACCGTTGGCGAGCTGGACGGGGCGCTGATTGCGAAGTACGCGAAAAAAGCGCAGGAAAAGGGTATGACAGTGCAGGCGCTGGATCTGTTCCCCGTTACGGAGGGCGACCTGATCGGCCACGATCCGGCTATGCGCCGCGCGGCGGTGGAGCGCCTGAAAGCTGGTGTGCATAAGGCGCGGGATTTGGGCTCGCCTGTTTTTAGCGGCCCGTTTTTTCAGGGGCTATGCAATACGACGCAGGTCGGCCCGACGGAGGAAGAGCGTAAATGGTGCGTGGAAGGGCTGCGCGCGATTGGCGAGGAAGCGCAAAAGTGCGATATGCTCATCGCTGCCGAACCGCTGAACCGCTTTGAAATGCATATTTGCAACACCATCGCGCAGGCATACGACCTGTGCAGCCGCACAGAGCTGGACAATGTGGGTATTCTGGCGGATACCAACCATGCCAACATTGAGGAACTGGACGTAACCAAATCGTACGTTTCTCATGCGGACCGTATTTTTAACATTCATCTTTCGGAGTGCAACCGCGGCATTCCCGGCAGCGGGCACGGCATCCCGCGCGATTTGTGCAAGGCGATGCTGGCCGCGGGGTACAAGGGCAACTTTATTGTAGAGGCGTTTAACGCCAATGTGCCCGAAACCAAGCCGCTGCTGCGCCTGTGGGCGCCGCTGGCCGATACGGAGGACGAAATTGCAGTCAAGGGGCTGCAATATATACAGGACTGTCTGCAATAAAAATTTATATAGGAGGGATTTTCCATGGATAAAGTACGTGTTGCGGTTGTGGGTCTGGGGTTCGGCGGCGAGTTTGTGCCGATCTATCAGGCGTGGGATAAAACCGAGTGTGTAGCGGTTTGCCGCCGCGATGAGGCAAAGCTTAATGCCTTTGCCGACGAATTCGGCATTCAGAAGCGTTATACCGACTTTTACGAGATGCTTAAAGACCCGGATATCGACGCCATACACATCAACTCCGACCTGCAATCCCACGGCTGGATGGCGATTGAAGCCCTGAAAGCGGGCAAGCATGTCGCCTCCACCGTCACCATGTCCATGAAGCGGGAAGAGTGCGAGGAGATTGTACGGTTGGAGGAGGAAACCGGCAAGGTGTATATGATGATGGAAACATCCATCTATACCCGCGAGTTTTTATACTTCAAGAGCCTGTATGAAAACGGCGAAATCGGCCGCCTGCAGTTCCTGCGCGGTTCTCATCAACAGAACATGTCGCTGCCGGGCTGGCCCGCCTACTGGTACGGCCTGCCGCCGATGTACTACCCCACACACGCGGTTGCGCCGCTTTCGGAGATTTTGCGCAAGCCCATTGTGCAGATGCGCTGCATCGGCTCCGGACGTATTAACGAGGAATACATTGCCAACTATCATTCGCCCTTTGCGGCTGAATCCGTACAGCTGACCTTTCAGGACAGCGATGTCGGCGGCGAAGTGACCCGCACCCTGTTTGATACGATCCGGCAGTATCGCGAGAGCTTTGATTTTTACGGCACGAAGAAGTCGTTTGAGTGGGAACAGTGCATTGGCGAGCACCCGGTTGTGTTTTCCGGGTTTGAGGATGCGGCGCATGTAAAGGTGCCCGACACGGATGGAATGCTGCCTGCGCAGATTGCGCCTTTTGCGCTGGAAAACCATATTATTGACGATCAGCATGTATCCTTCCTGCAGGGAAGCGGGCACGGCGGCTCGCACCCGCATATGGTGCAGGAGTTTGTGAATGCCATTCTGGAAGGCCGCAAATCCCGCGTGAGCGCGCGTGTGGCAGCCAACTGGACGGTATGCGGTATTGTGGCGCACGATTCTGCCATGCAGGGCGGCGCAGTGCTGGATATGCCGGAGTGGGCCATTTATTAACAGATAGTTATTACACTGGGACGCAAAAAGCAGCGGGAAAATCCGCTGCTTTTTGCATCCTTTATTCTGCATCTTATATGCTCCATAGTGCAGGTTGATGGCTATATGGAGTGCGTTTGATCATAGTGCTTTCTCAGTGGTCAACGCATTTTTTCGTGCAAGCGGGATGCTGTGCGGGCAGCAGACGGGATGCTGGATACGGAATGGGAAAGTATACGAATGCTATGCGACAGCATATCATACGTCCGGTTTTGGTACGCGCAAACGAGGCGGAGATTTGTTTACAGCTGTCAGGGAAGCGCATAGATCGGAGAATAGCAACCGACGGCGGCTCGCAATTTAACGTTTTATTTTTAGGGGAATAAAAATTCTTATAGCGGAAAATGTAAACAGCGCCTGCATGGGCGGATGCTTTGCAGCCAACCGGAGTATAAAAACCTACGCGCTGGGAACGGAGTTATGCTATAATCAGTGAAACGCTGATGGAAACAAAGGCAAAAAATAAACCGGTAACAGCATGAAGGCTATTCATGAACCGTGCGATAAAGCCTCCATGCCGTTTGCCGGGGAAAAGAAAGCGAGGGAACCGAAATGAACAAAGTGAACATTTTCGACATCGAAGGCATGGAATTTCCAGCGGGACGGCGGACCCGGGTTATGGTGGGGGATAACGGCGCGGTCAGCGGCGAACACTTTTGCCAGGGCTATGTGGTTATTTATCCCGGCGGCAGCGTGCCGGAGCACGAGCATGTAACGGTGGAAAGCTACACCATCCTGCAAGGGAACGGAGTGGTGACCGTGGATGGCAAAACCCAGCCCATGAAACCCGGGGATATGGTGTATATCGAAAGCGGAAAACCCCACAGTTTACAAAATACAGGCGATACTGATATGCACATGATGTTTGTGTACGCCCCCAAAATGGTTGTGGATCATTGGGCGCAGGAAAGCAGCGGAGAGCTGCAGTAAGGCAGCCGGAATCGGGCGTTTTATTTTTTGCTTGCTTTTGCAATCGATTTCAATTAGGATAGGTACATAAACAGGAGACAACCTAAAAACAGAAAAAGCGGACCCAAAGGAGGATTTGAGTGAAGGAATACGAACGGGAAATTGCCTTATGCGGCATTCTCCCCTGCGTATGTGCAGCCGACAGGGCAGAAATGGATAAAATGCTGGATGCACTGGCTGCCGAAGGGTTTCCGGCTGCCGAAATGGACGTAACTGCCTGCGCTGATGATGAAATAAGCAGCGCTTTTCGCCGGGCGGATATCGCAGTCGGCGCGCTGGTACGCAATGCTGCACAGGCCGAAGCCATGCTTGCGATGGGCGCAGCCTGGGTTACCCAGCCGCTGGCGACGGATAGCGCTGCGGCGGGATACGGGGCAACACATAGCATGTACGGCGTGCAGACGGAAACCGAAAACGTGCTGTTAAGTAACGGGGATGAAACGCCGCGGATCACGCTGTGCTGCCCTGCGCAGCAGGCAGATGCGCTGCTGGCGGCTTACCCCGGTGCGCGGCTGATGCTCTCGGGCTGCGAAACCCCCGAAGAAGGCTGTGTATGGCTGGCAAACCCCCGTATTACTGCGTTGCGTTTGGCTGTAAACGTAAAAGAAGGGGCAGTGAAGCAGCTGAAACAGTTCTGGGCGGATACGCTGGGTTTTACGCTGGCGCATATCGGCATCAACAGCGGCGACGCGGCAGAAGCAGAGGCAACAGCCAAAGCGTTCTCGGTATTGCTGGGCATGCCTTACAAACCGGGTAGCGCATCCGACTATGCGGGCACGATCATCGAAGTGATGAAGCCAGCCGGATGGGGCGCATACGGGCATATCGGCATTGGCACAGCGGATTTGCAGCGCGGCATGTATTTTGCCCAGCGGGCTGGGTACGCGTTTGACCCGGAAAGCCGTAAAAACGATGCAAACGGGCGCGCCATTCTGTATTACCTCAAGCGGGAACTGGCGGGGTTTGCCGTGCACCTGCTACAACGATAAAGGAGAATCAAGCCATGAAAACAACCGTTGCTTACTTTGCCGCCTCCCGTTACTGGAACGACCGTTTGCAGCTGGATACCGTTGTTAATTTTTTAAATGAAAAACTGCAATCGATTGCCACAGAAACCAGATTGATTGTAGACGGCGCAGGCATGGATGCGCTTGCGGGCGGAGACGCGCTGGTCGTCGTACCGCTAAGTGGCGCTGTGCAAAAGGATATTCTATCCGCCGCGAAGCAGTTTACCAGCGTAGCGCTCTATGCGGCTTACATTGCAGGCAATGTGGATGCAGATTCTGCAAGCCTGATGGTAAAAAACAACGCTGCTCCAACCCTGATGGATTGCTGGAGCGTGCTGCGCAAGCAGCATCCGCGTGCGGTGCTGGCGCGAAACCAGCCGGAGCTTACGAAGAAAGTACGGCTGATGAAGGCGTATCAAAGCCTGAAAGGCGCAAAACTATTGCTGATCGGGGAATCGGAGCCGTGGGTGATCAGCGCAAGCCGCAACCTTGATGATTACCGCCGCATGGGCATTGAAGTGCAGCAGATTGCCCAAAGCGAGGTGGCGCAGCGTTACCGCGACACGACGGAAGCGGAGGGCAAGCCGTATTATGAAAAATACAGCCGGAGCGCCTCCGCCTGCGTGGAGCCCACGCAAACGGATTTGATGAACGCTTCGCGCATGACGGCGGCGCTGGTAAAATTGCTGGAGGATTACCATGCCGACGGTATGGCGATCGCCTGCTTCAACCTGCTTTCGCTCGGCACCACATCCTGCCTTGGCGTAAGCTACATCAACGACTGTACGGCTCAAATGGCGGCTTGTGAAGGTGATTTGGACAGCGCTGTTACGATGTTGATGATGAAGCGCCTGACGGATACCAAACCATGGATGGCAAACCCCGGCCTGCACCCGAAGGGCATCGTCAATTTTTCTCACTGCACCGCGCCCCTGGCGGTGGATGGCAGGCAGGATTGCCCCTATATCCTGCGCAGCCACCACGAAAGCGGCGTTGGCGTATCCTTACAGGTGGAAATACCGGGCAGCGTGCGTCTGACAGCCTGCCGCGTATCCGGCGTGTGGGGTACGTTTACGGCGCAGGGCGCGACGGGGGAACAGGGCCCGCGGGAAGAATGCTGCCGCACGCAATTGTATGTGCGCTTTGATGATTTTGACCGCTATATTCGTACGGCGCTGGGCTGCCACCAGGTATTCTGCTTTGAGGATGTGCGGGAGGATTTCTCCACGCTGGCAAAGTGGATGAATCTCAAACCGGAAGAAGCCTGACCCGCCGTTTACCGCACAGCCATGCAGGAAAGCGCGTAAACCGGCGTTGCAGTACTTGGAATTTGCCTGCGCGCTTGCTTGCAGGAAAGAACCGGGTACGCCACACTGGCGCTGGACGGTAGCGTTTTTTTAGAAATTCGGTTGATAAAGCGGCAAAGCATCGGAAAATGATAGAACCACCGTCAATCCGGTAAAAACGTATGCGCGCAAAGGCTTATGATAGAACGTTGCAATCGTTATCAACTATCCCTGGTTTTTTGTCGGAATCCCTTGACGGAAGCAGAGGTGTATGCTATAGTGTGGCTAAAGAAACCGGAAAATTGTTTAAAACGGGTTAAAAACAGCGGGATAAGACAGGGAAAAACACTTTATTATTTACAGAAAACTGCAATCGATTGCAATTTTGTTTGTTATGCGGGGGGCAATCCCGCACAATAATAAAAAAGTAGTGGAGGGAAAAGATCAATGAAAAAGGTATTCTCACTGATCCTCGTTCTGGCTATGCTGATGTCCGTTACGGCGGCGCTTGCGGAAAGCGAAACCATCAACATCGGTTGCCTGCAGGATATCAGCGGCCCGACTTCCAGCCTGGGCAACATGGTTACGGCAGGCGCACAGTGGGCAGTGGACGAGATTAACGCCGCCGGCGGCGTGGACGGAAAGATGATTAATCTGATCGTTTACGACACCAAGGCAGACGTTACCGAAGCCATCAACGCCTATACCCGCGCTGTAAGCAGCGACAACGTATGCGCCATCATCGGCCCCCCGATTGCTAACATCGGTTTGGCCATCGCGCCCGAATCCGAAAACAACGATGTACCGATTCTGGGCTTCGCTATCGATTCCAAGTGCCAGATCAAAGCGGACGGCACCACCTACAAGAACATGTTCGACTTCCAGCCCAACTCCACCCAGCAGGCTACCATCATGGCGAAATACGCCTTGAAAAACGGCTTTAAAAAGTTTGGCGTTATTTATAACGAAGGCAACGCCTATTCGCTGTCCCTGCAGGCGCCCTTTATCGAGACTGTGACCGCCGATGGCGCGGAAGTTGCCAAAGTGGTTACCTATACCGCAAACGATAAAGACTTTAAAACCCTGCTGCAGCCGATCGTGAGCGCGGATGTGGATGCGGTATTCGTACCTAACTACACGCAGGAACTGATTCTGATCGCCCAGCAAATCCGTGCCCTTGGTTATGAAGGCTCGCTGATCTGCGGTCTGGATGCCTGCCCGCCCTTTAACACGCTGTTTGGAGAGCCCTGCGACAACATCTACTTCATCAACAACATCGATGGCACCGAAGCCAGCGTAGAGGCGATGGTAGCCGCGGTGAAGGAGCAGACCGGCATCGACGCGACCAATAAGTTCTTCCTTGGTTACGACGTAGCCAACATCCTCAAGGGCATCATCGAGACAGTCGGCACCGACCCTGTTGCGATTCGTGATGCTGCTGAGCATGTGACCGACTATCAGGGCCTGACCGGCAACATCACCATCGACCCCGAAACCCACATGCCCACGGGCCTTGAAATGGTTATGTTTACCTACGATGATACGACCCCCGTCATGCTGGAGCGGTATTCTGCCGACTAACCAGCCTGAACCCTTCTATGTAGCAACGGCGGATGCCTCCGCACTCTGCAACGGTGTAAACCGGCTGGAGCAGAGCATCCGCACCCCTTACACCCTCCCTCATCGTTCATGGCGGGGGAGGGTTTTTCCAAAATTTTTGACTCTTTTCGCCTGACAGATGAGTCTGGATGCACAGGAGGAACGTCCATGCAGATATTGCAATATTTAATCAACGGCATTGCGCTCGGTTCCGTATATGCGTTGATTGCAACCGGATTTTCGTTAATTTTCAACGTGCTGAAGTTTTCAAACTTCTCCCACGGAGCGCTGATGACGCTGAGTGCGTTTGCCGGATACTTTATCGCGGCGTCCAATGGATGGGGGCTTGTGCCTACGATTCTTGTGGCGGTTGTGACTGGCAGCGTCGTTGCCCTGCTGGGGGAGTTTGTTGCGTTTCGCCGTATTTTAATCCGCAACACATCGCCAATCTATTTCTTCGTATCCTCCATTACGCTGGGCACATTGTTTGAAGGCATTGTCGTTTTGCAGGTGGGTGCGAACTTCTTTAACTATCCCCGCTTTTTCGGTAAACCCCTGCGGCTGGGCAGCCTGATTATTTCCCAGTCGGACATTATCATTTTCTGTATCAGCGCATTTGTGCTGATTGTGTTGGCTATTGTGATTCAAAAAACCCGCCTCGGGCGCGCGCTGCGCTCTGTGAGCTTCGACCGTGATACGGCAAGCCTGATGGGTATTGATGTAACACGCCTGATTCAATTTGCGTTCATCATTTCCGGGGCGCTGGCCGGGCTGGCCGGTGTGTTCCTGGGAATCAACTATACGCTGTATCCTACACTGGGTTCATTAGTTGTCAAGGGCTTTATCGCCTCGGTGATCGGCGGCCTTGGCAGCCTTCCCGGCGCTGTTATCGGCGCTATGCTGCTGGGCATTATGGAAACAACGCTGATCTCCACCGTTGGCTCCGGCTATGCGCCTGTATTTACCTTCCTGATTATGTTGGTATTCCTGCTGCTGCGCCCGCGCGGCATTGCCGGTTCCAACATTCAGGAAAAGGCATAAGGGGGGCAGACGATGGCACTTTATACACATATTCTGACGCAGATCCTGATTTCGGTAGTCAGCGTTGCGGGCGTGTTTGTCCTCACAGGTATGACGGGCATGTTCAGCCTGGGGCAGGCTGCTTTTATGGCTATCGGCGCGTATACGTCCGGCCTGCTGGTAACCAAACTGGGTGTATCCATCTTTCTGGCTTGGCCTGCCGGTGTAGTGCTGGCGGTCATCATAGGTTTTATTGTCGGCTTGCCAACCGTGCGCCTGCGCCGCGACTATATATCGCTGGTTACGCTGGGCTTCGGCGAGGCGATTACGGCGCTGCTCAACCGCACAACAGCTCTTACCGGCGGCGCATCGGGCCTTACGGGCATCCCCAAGGTAACCACGCTGCCGATCGCGCTGGGCTCGGCTGTGCTGGTCATTGTGCTGATTACGCTGTTTAAGCACTCCAAGTATGGCAGGCAGTGCATCGCGGTGCGCAGCGATGAGCTGGCCGCAAAATCCATGGGCATTAACGTGCCTAAGGTGAAAATGATCGCCTTTCTCATTTCGGTTGCGGTTACGGCTTACGGCGGCTGCCTGTACGCCTTCTACACCGCGTATGTGGACCCGTCCCTGTTCGGTTGGAAAAAGAGTGCCGAGTGGGTGATTATGGTTTTCTTTGGCGGCGTCAACAGCCTGACCGGTTCGGTGCTTTCCACCTTTGTACTGTCGGGTCTGCCGGAGGTGCTGCGCTTTTTACAGAACTACCGCGCCATTATCTACGCGGTGCTGGTACTGCTGATTATCAACTTTAAACCTGCCGGTTTGCTGGGCGAGTGGGAGCTGACCCCCAGAAATATCCGGCGGATCATCGCGCGTGCGCGTCGCAGCAAAAAGGCCGGGGAGGTGGACTGAGTGGCTGTTTTAAAGGTAGAAAATATTTATAAAAGCTTTGGCGGCGTCAAAGCAATACAGGATTTTTCCATCGAGGCGGACCGCGGACAGATACACGGTATCATCGGCCCCAACGGCGCCGGAAAAACGACGATTTTCAACGTGGTCTCCGGTATCTATCCGCCCGATAAGGGGCAGGTGGTGTTGGATGGGAAAACGATCACAAACATGGAGCAGTATAAAATCAGCCGGGAGGGCATGGGCCGCACGTTCCAGAATATCCGCCTGTTTAAGGGACTTTCGGTACTGGATAACGTAATGTGCGCTTTTGACCCGCGCAGCCGCTATGGCGTGCCCGGATCGCTGCTGCCTCTTTCTAAGCGCTTTGCGGAAGAAAAGCGCGGCCGCGAGATTTGCATGGAATTTTTGAAAGTGGTAGGATTAGAAAAATATGCCAATGAGCGGCCGGATAACATGTCCTACGGCTATCGCCGCAGGCTGGAAATTGCCCGCGCGCTGACCTGCGAGCCGAAGGTGCTTTTACTGGACGAGCCTGCCGCCGGGTTAAACCCGGTCGAGGTGGGGGAACTGACGGACTTGATACTCAAGCTTTCAAACGACATCGGGTTTGCCATTTTGCTGATCGAGCACCGTTTGGAGCTGGTGATGAGCATTTCGCAGATCATCCATGTGCAAAACTTCGGTAAAACCATCGCGTCCGGCACGCCGGACGAGGTACGCAACAACCCTGAGGTGATCGAGGCTTATCTGGGAAAGGAGGAATGCTGACGTGGCGATGCTGGAAGTAAAGGACCTGAGTGTGAATTACGATCATGTGGTTGCGCTGAAGCATGTCTCCATCGAAGCGAACGAAGGGGAGATTTACAGCATTATCGGCTCCAACGGCGCAGGCAAAACCTCGCTGCTGCGCACTATCTCCGGGCTGGTGAAGCCGGTGACCGGGCATGTGGAGTTTATGGGTAAGAAGCTGCCCGGCAAACCGCACGAGATTGTTAAGAAGGGAATCGTGCATGTGCCGGAAGGCCGCAAAACGTTCTCCGGCCTGACGATACAGGATAATCTGCTCGTGGGCGGCTACCTGAATAAGAATGTAGAAGCGGATTTGGAAGCGCAGTATTCCCGCTTTCCCATTCTGCGCGAACGGAAAAACCAGTTTGCCGGTACGCTTTCCGGCGGTGAACAGCAGATGCTCGCCATCGCGCGCGGCCTGATGTCCAAACCGAAAATTATGCTGATGGACGAGCCCAGCCTCGGACTGGCTCCTATTATCGTTAACCAGATTTTCGATTTAATCAAGGAAATAAGAGATTCGGGCATTACGATTTTTCTGGTAGAACAAAACGCCCGCAAGGCGCTCTCGATTTGCGATAAAGCCTGCGTGCTGGAAAACGGCATGGTGACCGTTTGCGGAACGGGCAAGGATCTGCTTTGCTCGGACGTGGTGAAGAAAGCCTATTTAGGCGCATAGAAAGGAAGCCCTTGCTATGATACGGGTATGGAATGAGGAGTCGCTCGACCATCGAAACGCGCTTTTATTTGCGATGGGTGTGGGCGAAGAAGAAGTGAAGCGCCCCATCATCGGGTTGATCAATTCCTGGAACGAAATGAACCCCGGGCATTATCCCCTGCGCGACGTGATTGAGGAAATGAAAGCAGAAATCTACGCCGCGGGCGGGCTGGCGCTGGAATTGCCCAGTTTGGGTGTGTGCGACGGCATTTGCAGCAACACGCCCGGCGACCGTTACACGCTGCCGACGCGTGACTTGGTTTCCAGCGAAGTGGAAACGCTGGCGGAGCTGAACATGCTGGAAGGTATGGTTATCATGGCAACCTGTGATAAAATCGTACCTGGCATGCTCATGGGCGCGCTGCGTGTGAACATCCCGACGGTCATGTTTACCGGCGGCTATATGGCGCCCGGAGAATTGAATGGAAAAATGCTTACGCTGACCCACACCAAGCAGGCGTATGCCGCCTACATTGGCGGGGACATCACCCGCGAGGAATACAAGGCGGTCGTACGCCACGCATGCCCTACGCCGGGTGCATGCCCCTTTATGGGCACAGCCAACACCATGTGTGCAACGGCGGAAGTGTTGGGCTTTTCCCCGCACGGCAATGCAAGCATCCGCAGCCAGACGCCGCAATGGCACGAAATGGCGCGGCAAGCCGCGCGCACCGTTGCGCAGGCAGTGAAGGATGGCCGCCGTCCGCTGGATTTTCTGACACAATCCAGCTTTGAAAACGTTGTACGGTACATGATGGCTACGGGCGGCTCGACCAATAGCCTGCTGCACATTCCCGCCATAGCGCGGCAGGGCGGGTTTGATATTACGCCGGAAACGTTTGACCGCATCAGCCGCGAAGTGCCGGTGGTAAGCACTATTTACCCCAACCACCCGCGCTACACCATGGAGGATTTCTCCCGTGCGGGCGGCCTTGGCGCAGTGGTAAAGGAACTGGCAGCCGGTGGTAAAATAGACGTCAGCGCTGGGGGAATGTTCGGCACCATTGGGGAAATGGCGCAGGCAAGCGAGAACCGCAACCCGGAGGTCATCCACCCTGTTGCGCAGCCTGTGAATGAACAGGGCGGGCTTGCAGTGCTAAAAGGCAACATTGCCGCCGACAGCGCCATTGTGAAATTCAGCGCGGTGGAGGAAGCCGCGTGGCTGTTCTCCGGCCCTGCAAAAGTGTATAATTCACAGGATGACGCCTGGCACGCCATTTTAAAGGATGAGATTGTGGCGGGCGACGTGGTTGTAATTCGCTACGAAGGCCCCAAGGGATCGCCTGGCATGCCGCATATGGAAACCTTTATGGCGGCGGTATTGGGCAAGGGGCTGGGTACGAAGATTGCGCTGGTGAGCGACGGGCGTTTTTCCGGGGCTACCGGCGGGCTGGCGATTGGCCATGTAAGCCCGGAAGCCTACGAGGGCGGCAATATCGCGCTGCTGAAAGACGGCGATGTGATCCATATCGACATCGCTGGCCGCAGCCTGACGGTGGACGTGGACGAGGAAGAGTTCGCCCGCCGCCGCGCAGGTTGGAAGCTGGTGCGCAAACCCGCGACAGGCTGGCTGTCGCTCTACCGTAAAAATACCACCAGCGCCCATCGCGGGGCGACTGTGTACTGGGATTGATTTTTAAAACAGGAAGGAGAACGGGCAATGGTAAGTTTGAAAGACGTAGCCGAGCAAGCCGGCGTATCCACAAGTACCGTATCCCGCGTACTTTCCAACAAGTCAGTGGTAAACATCAAAACGCGGATACGTGTTATGGATGCCGTTCGATTGCTGGACTACCGGCCTAATGAGTTGGCTAAAAGCCTGAAGCTGGGGCACAGCAACACCATCGCGCTGATGGTGCCAAGCATCCAAAACCTCATCTTCCCCACCATTGCGCGGGGCGTGGAGGATACGGCACGCAAAGCAGGCTACACGGTAATCCTCTGCAACACCGATGAGGATGTAGAAGAGGAGAAACGCTATATTACAAGGCTGCGCACGCGGTTTATCGACGGGTTTATCGTCGCGTCTATGCTGCCGGGCTCCGACCATATCCGCAAACTGTGGCAGGAAGGGTTTCCGGTCGTGCTGACCAGCCGTATTTATGATGATACGATCGACGCCGTGGGCATTGATAACGAAGGCGCGGCGTTTGACGCGACGCAGTACCTCATCCGTTCCGGGCATAAAAGGATTGCCTTTGCCATGGGCCGGGAAGAAATACCGCTGTACAAAGACCGCTACAAGGGCTATAAGCGGGCTTTGGAAGCAAATCATATTCCCTACGACGAGCAATTGGTGATTCACGAAACCAACGGAACAGGAAGCTTTTATTACCTGATGCGGAATCTGCTGAAAAAAGGCGTACAGATGGATGCGGTGCTTGCCAGCAGCGACCCCAAGGCCTTTGTTGTGATGCGCGCGCTGCACGATGCGGGCATCGCCATACCGGATGAAATTTCCGTAATGGG
Source organism: Candidatus Limiplasma sp. (assembly GCA_963675655.1). Lineage (GTDB taxonomy): Bacteria > Bacillota > Clostridia > Christensenellales > Aristaeellaceae > CAXXOK01. The sequence continues at coordinate 677,504 of OY776489.1, read as the reverse complement.
GATTGACAATGTGGAAACGAGCGCGCAGATCGAGCCGCCGCTTTCCACTGTTGCCCAGCCGCTGTACGAAATCGGCGCGTTGGCAGCGAGCAAGCTGATTCGGCAGATACAGCATAAGGAAAAGACGGGCAAGCTTGCGCCCCCACAGGTGGATATATTAAGCACGGATTTGATTATCCGCAAATCGACACGATAAAAAGGAGGAGTAGCGATGGCTTCTCATGAAAAATTTCATTTTCCGACGCTGGCGTCGATGCGTGATAAAATTACCGAATTAGGCGTGAATATTACGCTTTCGGAGGATTTATCCCCACTGAAAAGCCCAGTGAAGGTTGGTACGAAAACCGCGCCCAACGCGATGGCGGTATTGCCGATGGAAGGGTGCGATTCTAATCCGGATGGCTCGCCCAGCGAACTGGTGGAGCGCCGATATATGCGTTTTGCAGGCGGCGGTGCCGGGCTGCTATGGTGGGAAGCGTGCGCCGTGGTCGAGGAAGGCCGCGCCAACGAACTGCAAATGATGCTGACCAAAGAAAACCGGGCAGAGTTTGCCGGTTTGCTTGCCAAAGCCAACACGGAAGCGGCCCGGAGGAACGGTGCGGAGCACCGGCCGGTGAACGTGCTGCAACTTACACACTCCGGGCGCTACTCCCGCCCGCACGGGCATAAGGCAGCGCCGATCGTGCCGCAGCACGACCCGTTGCTCGACCCGCGCGTGGGGCTTACGCCGGATGCGCCTGTGGTGACCGATATGTATCTGGATGATCTGATCGGCCGGTACGTAGCCTCCGCAAAGCTTGCCCGCGAAGTGGGTTTTGACGGTGTGGATTTAAAAAGCTGCCACCGTTATTTGCTTAGCGAACTGCTGGCAAGCCATACCCGCGCAGGGAAATACGGCGGCAGTTTTGAAAACCGTACGCGCTTTTTACGTGACACGATCGATGCGATTCATGCGGAGCTGGGCGATGATTTTATTATTGCTTGCCGGTTTAACGTGTTTGATGCGCACCCCTACCCGTACGGATTTGGGGAGGACCAGAAGGATTTTTGGAAATTCGACCCTGAGGAACCCATGGCGCTGGTGCGTATGCTCTGTGAAAAGGGCGTTGGCTTGCTGAGCAATTCGGCGGGCAACCCGTATTACATTTATCCGCAGGTGACGCGCCCGTTTGACATTTCCAGCGCCGGTATTCCTGTGCCGGATGAACATCCGTTGGAAAGCGTAGCGCGCTTGTTTGATTTTACCCGCAAGATACAGAAGGCGGCGGGGGATATACCCGTTGTCGGCAACGGCTACACGTGGCTTCGGCAGTACCTGCCCTATGCGGGTGCGGCGAACATTGCCGCTGGGGATTGCAGCTTCATGGGGCTTGGACGCTCCAGCTTTGCTTACCCCGATGCGCCCCGTGACATTCTGACAACCGGCGAAATGGATCCCCAAAAGTGCTGCACTACCTGCTCCAAATGCACGCAGATCATGCGTGACCACGGCAAAGCTGGATGCGTGATGCGTGATGCGAAGGTATACGCTCCCCTGTATAAGCAGTACCACGATGAAGCGGAAGCGAGGGAGAAGAAATGAGCGAAGCGATGGTGAGCCGTGTAGGCCGCATTGTAAAAGCAGGGGAAACCGATTTTTTCACCCGCGCCGTTTCGCCGCCTGCAGAAAATGAAGTGGTAATACACATCAAAGCCAGCGCGCTGTGCGGCAGTGATTTGCACATTTTTAAAGCCAAGCACCCCAGCGTACCGCTGCCCGCGACGATTGGCCATGAGTTTTCCGGAGACGTCGTAGCAATGGGCAGCGACGTAAAAAACTTGCACATTGGCGAGCGGGTAACGGTGGAACCCTGCGAAGCTTGCGGCACTTGCGATGCCTGCCGCCACGGCGAGTACGGCAGCTGCGATCAACTTAGCTTTATCTACCGCAGAGGCGACGGCGCCATGGCGGATTATATTACGGTAAAAGCTTCCAGCGTATTCCCCCTGCCGGATTCTATCAGCTACGAAGCCGGCGCGCTGATCGAGCCTTTGGCCGTAGCGGTACATGCAGTACGTCGGGCGGATGTGCGCATGGGCGAAACCGTGCTTGTGCTTGGCGCAGGCGCTATCGGTATGCTGGCTGCGGCGCTGTGCAAGCGTTCTGGCGCGGCGGAAGTGATCGTTTCCGACTTTTCCGCTTTCCGATTGGAAATGGCCCAATCGCTGGGCGCAACCTGTACCGTAAACCCCGGCAAAGGGGAAGACCTGGAAGCGACGGTGCGCAGGCTGACAGGCGGTAAAGGCGTAGATAAGGTGCTGGAATGCGTCGGTCGGCAGGAAACATTCGTGCAGGCGATGACGATGCTGCGTAAGCAGGGGCTTGCAACGGTTGTGGGTATTTTCGAGCAGACAGAGATTACGATTCCCGTTATGAAACTGGTGACGAATGAGATTCGTGTGCAGGGTTCACAGGGCTACTGCTGGGATTTCCCCGTTGCTTTGCAGATGGCGGGCGAAATTGGCATCGAAAAGTTAATTACCCACCGTTTCCCGCTGGATCAGCTTCAGCAGGCGCTTTCTACGGCGCTGGACAGCACCCAAAACACGGTTAAAGTAGTTTTGAAACCATAACAAGGGGGACTTTTCACATGAAGAAGACAGCCATCGTCACCGGCGGCAGCCGCGGCATTGGGTTGGCGGTTGCCAAACAACTCGCAAAAGATGGATACAATATTGCCGTTTTAGCCACGCGGGATGCAGAGGAGTACCGGGAGAACCTGCAGGAGATTGAAGCTGAGGGCGCACGGCTGCTATATATAAAAGGAAATATTGCGGTTTCGCAGGATCGGCAAAGGCTGGTGAGCGAAACCGTGAAAACCTTTGGCGCAATCCATTTGCTGGTGAACAACGCGGGCGTCGGCCCCAAAACCCGCAACGATTTGCTGGAGATGACGGAAGAAAGCTGGGACAGGGTGCTGGATATCAACACGAAAAGCACGATGTTCCTGACGCAGCTTGTGGCAAAGCAGATGATATCGCAGGAACCTGTGGGGAAAAAAAGGGGAACGATCGTCAACATCAGCTCCTGTTCCGCAGTGGTTTCCTCCATCAACCGCGGAGAGTACTGCGTATCCAAGGCTGGGGTTTCGATGCTGACGACGCTGTATGCCGACCGGCTTGCCCCGGAAGGGATTCTGGTGCACGAGGTACGCCCGGGCGTGATTGCCACGGATATGACCAGCACGGTAAAGGCGCGCTACGACGCGTTGATTGCGCAAGGCCTTTTCCCCATTGCGCGTTGGGGGATGCCGGAGGACGTAGCGGGCGCGGTATCCGCGCTGGCGAGCGACAATTTCCTCTATTCGACTGGGAACTATATCGATGTTGACGGCGGCTTCCACATCAAGCGGCTGTAAAGAGAGGAAGACGGGCAATGCGGGAAACCACCATTTCTGTGGGCGTATACACGCTGCCTGTGGTAACGCTCAATACCGTGGTCGTGGGTACGGGAGCTGCGGGTTACAACGCGGCGGATCGGCTGCACGGCTACGGACAGCGCGATGTTGCCATTGTGACGGATCACGTGCGCGCGGGCACATCCCGCAATACCGGCAGCGATAAGCAAACGTATTATAAGCTCACGCTGTCCGGCGGCGAGCCCGATAGTGTACGGGAGATGGCGGAAACCCTTTTTGCCGGGCAGTGTGTGGATGGCGATCTGGCGCTGTGCGAGGCGGCCCTTTCCGTACCGTGCTTTTTAAAACTGGTGGAATTGGGTGTGCCCTTTCCGCAAAACCGGTATGGGGAATACATCGGTTATAAGACGGATCATGATCCGCGCAGGCGGGCGACGAGCGTTGGCCCCTATACCTCCAAAAAGATGACGGAATGTTTGGAAGCATCCGTACAAGCAAAAGGAATACGGATTTTCGACCATATGCAGGTTGTGCGCGTGCTGGGCGACGGTAAGCGTGTATTTGGGCTGCTGTGCCTTAATACCGCCGCTGTGGAGGGCGCGTCTTTTGTATTGTTCAATTGCAGGAATGTTGTTTTTGCAACCGGCGGCCCGGCTGGCATGTACCGCAACAGCGCTTACCCCAACGGGCATTACGGCGCAAACGGGTTGGCCTTTGAGGCGGGTGTAGCTGGAAAAAACCTGACCGAATGGCAGTACGGACTGGCATCGCTGCATCCGCGGTGGAACGTATCGGGCACCTATATGCAGGTGCTGCCGCGGTTTATCTCCACCGATGCGCAGGGCGGGGATAAAAGAGAGTTCCTGTTTGACTTTTTTACGGATGCGAGCGAAATGCTTACGAATGTATTTTTAAAGGGCTACCAGTGGCCCTTTGACGTACGTAAAGTGGCGGAAGGCTCCTCCATTATTGATTTGCTAGTGTATCTGGAAACCGGAAAGGGGCGGAAGGTCTATCTGGATTTTCGCCAAAACCCCGGGGGAAGAGACGTGGATTTTGCTTCGCTTTCGCAGGAGGCGCGCGCGTATTTGGAAAGCGCGGGCGCTTGCTTTGGCACGCCCATTGAGCGTCTTTTGCACATGAATGCTCCCGCAGTGGCGTTTTACCGCGACAAGGGTGTGGACTTAGCAAAAGAACCGTTGGAGATTGCCCTGTGCGCGCAGCATAACAACGGCGGTCTGGGCGTGGATTGCTGGTGGCAAACCAACGTGGAAGGGTTCTTTGCTGCCGGCGAAGCCGCCGCGAGCCACGGGGTATACCGCCCGGGCGGAAGCGCCCTGAACGCCGGGCAGGTGGGCAGCACACGCGCGGCACGCTATATTGCGGCAAAACGTGGCGGCGACCCATTGGAGGAAGCGGCATTTCGCAGTGCGGTTGCCGGGCAGGTGGAGGATATACTGCATATGGCTGATGCGCTAGTTAGCAGCGCGGCAGGCGAAGCTTGCGGGCAACCGAAGAACGTGGCTGCGCTATGGGACGAGGCTACAGCGCGTATGAGCGAAATCGGCGGAGCCATCCGTGATGCGCAAAGCATCCGGGGCGGGCTGGAAGCCACACGGGAGCTGCTGGCGGGTTTCCCCGATAACGCACGGCTGGCGGCACGCGGCAATCTGGCGCAGGCGTTCCGCCTGCGGGATGTGCTGATCTGTCAGGAGGTATATCTATCCGCGATGGATGACTATCTGGCTCACGGCGGTAAAAGCCGCGGAAGTGCCCTGTATACGGACTACGCCGGAACAAAGCCCTTTGCCTCGCTGCCGGACCGGTTTATATTTACGCTGGATCAGGATGAGCGCAAGGATCAGGTACAGGAAGTTATCCATTCTTCCGGTAGTAATGCGTTTCACTGGCGACCGGTGCGAAAGATACCGGAAGCGGACGATTTTTTTGAAAACGTCTGGCGCACATACCGTGAAAATGGTAACATCATATAGGCTGGTATGGGAGTGGATCGCGTGACGGCTATAACCGTATCAGGCGCGACCTGCCATTAGCCTGCGAAATCCACGAACGGGTAAAAACGAGATGCAGTTATAGCATCTGCCCGCTTTTTACAGGGAGATACGCATGGCGGTGGCAAACGAAAGGTGGAATTGAGGATGGAACAAGTGCGATTGGGTAAAACGGAAATCGTTGTTCCTAAAAACGGCTTCGGAGCACTGCCCATTCAACGCGTAAGCATGGAGGACGCAATCCGTTTGCTGCGCAAGGCGTATGATAACGGCATCCGTTTTTTTGATACCGCGCGTTGGTATTCCGACAGTGAAGAGAAGATCGGCAGGGCCTTCCAAGGGATGCGTGATAAGGTGTTTATCGCGTCCAAATCGATGGCGGTGAAGGCGGATGATTTTAACAAGGAGCTGGATACCAGCCTGAAAATGCTGGGAACAGATTATCTGGATTTATACCAGTTCCATAACCCTTCTTTCTGCCCCGTGCCGGGCGGCGAGGACGGGCTGTATCAGGCGATGCTGCGAGCAAAGCAGCAGGGCAAGATACGGCATATCGGCATTACGAACCACCGCCTGTCCGTAGCGCATGAGGCGATTGCAAGTGGCTGGTACGAGACGCTCCAGTTCCCTTTCAGCTATCTGGCAACGCAGGTGGATATAGACGTTGTGCGCGCCTGCGAAAAAGCGGATATGGGCTTTTTAGCGATGAAGGCTCTTTCGGGCGGGTTGATTACCAACGCAAGGGCGGCGTATGCGTATTTGGCACAATACGAAAATGTGCTCCCGATCTGGGGCATCCAGCGGGAAGAGGAATTGGACGAGTTTATTCAGCTGAATCAAGCGCCCGCGCATATGGACGACGAACTGACCGCCGTAATGGAGGCGGACCGTACCGCGCTGGCGGGCAGTTTTTGCCGGGGCTGCGGGTATTGCCTGCCTTGCCCGGCCGGGATCGAAATCAACAACTGTGCCCGGATTTCGCTGCTTCTAAGGCGGTCGCCGACCGAGCAATGGTTCAGCCAAGAAAATCAGGCCAAAATGAACCGGATTGAAGACTGCTTGCACTGCGGACAGTGCGAAAGCCGCTGCCCGTATATGCTGAAAACACAAGCGCTGTTGATGGAAAATTTGAAGGATTACCGGGAAGTGCTGGCCGGAAAGCCGCTGTAAAAGGCGGATAAATAGGCGCTAAAACAATCCTGATGCAATGATGTATTTTGTAAGGGCTATATGGAATGAAATGATAAAACGGATGGCATGTAGTGAATACATACTATCCATTCAACTTGTTAAAAAGTCCCTCTCCTTGGGACTTTTTTTAATAGATGGAATGCTTAGCTTCCGGTGTGCTGCCCCGGGAAATAGTTTCGGATATCGGTAAAAAGATACAAGCAATTCAGGACGAGATGTTCGCGCTTGAAAAAACACCGCCGCCGCATGGCTTTTCAGCGGAACAGATTAAGTATGGTTGGCGGCTTTGAAAGACACTCCAAATACAAAGACGATCCATTTACTGATCGACCGTATTGAAGGATACAATAAAACGGATGTCGCGTAATGAGTACGCTAACATCCGTTTTAGGTGAAACTGGTCGAGGTGACAGGATTTGAACCTGCGACCTTTTGGTCCCGAACCAAACGCGCTACCAAGCTGCGCTACACCTCGACGCTGGGAAAAGGCTGGAGCCAATAAAGGGACTCGAACCCTTGACCTGCAGTTTACGAAACTGCTGCTCTACCATCTGAGCTATATTGGCGCGTCAGCGTTTGATATTATAGCAAAAGCATCCTTGTTTGTCCAGCATTACTTTGCAAAAAATGTAGAAATAGAAACGAATGGGCGAGTTTTATGTATTACCGGCAGAAAACGGGCATAAAATGGGGATTTATTATAGGATGAGATCACTTATATTTCTAGGGAGAACAACCGTTGTATGGAAATTGTAATTTAATAGGATGGAATTGGTGGATGGCTTCGCGGGAGCCGTGATGGTGAAAGAGCGAATTGTATCGTGATACATCCGTGATCAGCGTGCAACAGGCGCAGGAAAGGCTTTAAATTGAATATAAATATGAAAAAAGTATAAATTCGCGCCGCGCCTCTCCTGTATTACGGGATAATCAGGCGGCGGATACGACAGGCATGGAAACGGTTTCCGGCTTTTTGGCGCTTTGCTTTCCGGAATCGTCGTTATGTCCGGTTACTTGACATTTTTCGGGCGGGTTCCTATAATGTATGGATGTTGGAGCTATCCGTTTGTTTCGGCTGCACGCCGCCGTAATGGCATGCGCAAGGACGTCTGCCCGGGTGGGTGGAGTGGCCGCGGTGCGGCCAAGGACAAACGGCTTTCAATGATACAGAATTGAAGGAGGAACAACCAATGTCGATCAAGATGACCGTTGACGGCAATACCGCCGTAAGCCATGTTGCATATGCGTTCAGCGACGTGGCGGCCATTTACCCGATCACCCCTTCCTCTCCGATGGCGGAGGTTGTGGATGAATGGGCGGCAAAAGGCCAGAAAAACCTGTTTGGCCAGACCGTACATGTACAGGAAATGCAAAGCGAGGCCGGTGCGGCCGGCGCCGTGCACGGCAGCCTTGCTGCCGGCGCGCTGACCACCACCTTTACTGCCAGCCAGGGCTTGCTGCTGATGATCCCGAACATGTACAAAATCAGTGGTGAAATGCTGCCCGGCGTATTCCACGTAAGCGCCCGTGCGCTGGCCGCCCATGCCCTAAGCATTTTTGGCGATCATGCCGACACCATGGCTTGCCGCCAGACCGGTTTTGCCATGCTGGCCAGCAACAGTGTGCAGGAGGCCGCCGATATGGCGTTGATCACCCACCTGTCCGCGCTGGAAAGCAGCGTACCGTTCCTGCATTTCTTCGATGGTTTCCGTACCAGCCATGAAGTGCAAAAGATCGACGCGGTTGAATACAAAGATATTGAACCCCTCGTTCCCTGGGACAAGGTGAAAGCCTTCCGTGCCCGCGGCTTGAACCCGGATCATCCCCATCAGGCCGGCACCGCCCAGAACCCGGACATCTATTTCCAGAACCGTGAAGCCGCCAACAAGTTCTATGATGCGGTTCCTGCGATTGTGGAAGATGTGATGGGTAAGGTCAGCAAGCTGGTTGGCCGCGAATACAAACCCTTCAACTACGTTGGCGCGCCCGATGCGGACAAAGTAATTATCGCTATGGGCAGCGGCTGCGATACGATTGAAGAAACCATCAACTACCTCAACAGCAAGGGCGCCAAGCTGGGCCTGATCAAGGTTCGCCTGTATCGTCCGTTCTGCGCGGACCGCTTCGTGGATGCGATTCCCGCGACCTGCAAAAAGCTGGCCGTGCTGGATCGTACCAAAGAGCCCGGCGCATTGGGCGAGCCCCTGTACACCGATGTTTGCACCGCGTTGCTTGAAAAAGGCATCTACGATGTAAAAGTCGTCGGCGGCCGTTATGGTCTGGGCAGCAAAGAGTTTACCCCGACCATGATCAAGTCTGTGTACGATAACCTGGACGGCGAAATGAAGAACCACTTCACCGTCGGTATCGAAGACGACGTAACCAACACCAGCCTGCCCATGGGCGCGCAGATCGTTACCGCGCCGGAAGGCACCATCTGCTGCAAGTTCTATGGCCTGGGTTCCGATGGTACCGTCGGCGCCAACAAGAACAGCATCAAAATCATTGGCGATCACACCGATCTGTACGCGCAGGGCTACTTCGCCTACGACTCCAAAAAGTCCGGCGGCCTTACAGTCAGCCATCTGCGCTTCGGTAAAAAGCCGATTCAGAGCACCTACCTCATCGACGCGGCCGACTTTGTGGCTTGCCACAACCCCAGCTACGTTACACACTACGACATGGTTTCCAGCTTGAAAGACGGCGGCGTGTTCCTGCTGAACAGCCCGTGGTCTGCCGAAGAAATGGATGCGCACCTGCCTGCCAGCATGAAGAAACTGCTCGCTAAAAAGCACATCCGCTTCTACAATATCGACGCGATTGAGCTGGCAGTCAAAGTGGGCATGGGCAACCGCATCAACACCATCATGCAGGCTGCTTTCTTCAAACTCGCCGAAGTGATTCCTTACGACAAGGCTGACGAGTACATGAAGGCCTATGCCAAAAAGACCTACGGCAAAAAGGGCGACGCCATTGTTAAAAAGAACTGGGACGCCATTGATATTGCCATCAGCGGTCTGAAAGAGATCAAGGTTCCCGCGGAGTGGGCTACGGCCACCACCGGCGCCGAGGCTGTGAAGGTAAAGGCGAACGAGTACTTTGACAATGTTATCGAGCCGATCCTCGCGCAGGAAGGCGATAAGCTGCCCGTAAGCGCGTTCAGCCCCGATGGCTATGTACCCACCGGCACCACCATGTATGAAAAACGTGGTATCGCCGTAATGGTACCCGAGTGGGATATCGACAAGTGCATCCAGTGCGGCACATGCTCCCTGGTTTGCCCGCACGCTGCCATCCGCTCTACCTATGTAACGGATGAGAAGCTGAAAGATGCCCCCGAGGGCTTCAAAACCAAGAACGCTACCGGCAAAGAGTTCGCCGGTCTGCAGTTCCGTGTACAGGTAAGCCCGCTGGATTGCACCGGCTGCGGCAACTGCGCGGATACTTGCCCCGCTAAGGGCAAAGCGCTCGTTATGAAGCCGCTGGCTACCCAGACCGAGCAGGAAGCCAACTGGGAATTCGCGATGACGGTTCCCGAAGTGCGGCCTGAGGAGATCAACTCCATCAAGGCCAGCCAGGCGCTTAAACCCCTGTTTGAGTTCTCCGGTGCTTGCGCGGGCTGCGGCGAGACCCCGTATGTGAAGCTTGCTACCCAGTTGTTCGGCGACCGTATGGTTATCGCCAACGCGACGGGCTGCTCCTCCATCTACGGCGGCAGCGCGCCTACTTGCCCCTATACCGTGAACGGCGAGGGCCATGGCCCCGCATGGGCGAACAGCCTGTTTGAAGACAATGCAGAGTTCGGCTTCGGCATGAACCTGGCATACACCCAACGCCGCGCCAAGCTGGCCGATACCGTGAAAGCCCTGATCGCCGTGGATTACACCGTGGCCGAGATTAAGGAAGCCGGTAAAGAATGGCTGGAAGGCATGGACGACGCGAAAGTCTCCAAGACCGCCGGTGAAAAACTGCTGGCTGCCTGCAAAGACGGTATCGTGGAAGGCTGCGATTGTGAAGCCTGCACACTGGCTCGTCTGGTTGTGGCCGATGCCGATATGCTGACCAAGAAATCCGTTTGGATTATCGGCGGCGATGGCTGGGCGTACGACATTGGATACGGCGGTGTGGATCACGTATTGGCCCAGAACCAGGATGTTAACATCCTCGTGCTGGATACCGAAGTATACTCCAACACCGGCGGCCAGGCTTCCAAAGCGACGCCGACCGGCTCCGTGGCCAAGTTCGCTGCGGCCGGCAAGCGCACCAAGAAGAAGGATCTGGGCATGATGGCCATGAGCTACGGCTACGTATACGTTGCGTCCGTCGCCATGAGCGCCAACCCGCAGCAGCTCCTCAAGGCGATGAAAGAGGCCGAGGCATACCATGGCCCGTCCCTGATCATTGCATACTCTCCCTGCATCAACCATGGTATCAACATGGGTCTGTCGCAGGCGGAGATCAAGAAGGCTGTGGACTGCGGCTACTGGACGCTGTACCGCTACAACCCGGAAAATGCGGTTGAGGGCAAGAACCCCCTGTCGCTGGACAGCAAAGAGCCTAAGGGCGGCTATCAGGATTTCCTCAAGAGCGAGATCCGTTACGCTTCTTTGTCCAAGACCTTCCCGGATGTTGCGCAGGGTCTGTTTACGCAGAACGAAGCCGACGCTATGGAGAAGTACGCCAAGTACAAGAACCTGGCGGAATAAGCAAACCTACGCTAAGCAAAGAACCTTCCGGCTTTTGCCGGAGGGTTCTTTTTACATCCGGCGTTTACAAGCGTATGCAATACAAAAACAATACGATCTGCGGCCAAAGGATCGATATACCGGCGTTTGTAAATCTTCGCTTTTCAATTTACACGGCTGAATTTACGGTTTATGGGTTGGAATTTGTTGATATACTATGGTATAATCGTTTTTGATAGCCCTAAATATAGAGTTGTCAATACCAAGTGCAGCAATCGTGTGTCGGGGGCCAGGGTCCGCCGAACGCAAGGAGGACAGAGGATTGAAAAAAACGCAGCGCGGGATGATGGGCTATGTAGTGCTTATCGCCGCATTTATACTGATTGCCGTAGTGCTTAACGGTGGGTTTGGGCAAACGGTGAATAAACGTATTGAGTATCCCGCATTATTGGAAAAGATCCAGAATAAGGAAGTGCAGGCGGTCGCTATTCGCGGCACGACGTTGTTGGGGCTGAACAAGAACACCACCACCGCCACATCCGATTTTCCGGAAAGCAATTATGATTTTGAAACGACCATCGGCAGCGATTTTATCGATACCGTACGGCAGATTACAGCTACGCAGCTGGGAAAAAGCTACGATGAAGTCAGCGTAGCGGATTTCAGCTTTGCTTTGCAGTACCGCGCGCCGATTGTGACCCCGTGGTATGCGGAGTTTCTGCCGTTTATCGTGATCATCCTGATCTCGATGGGCCTTTGGTACTTCATTATCGCGCGGCAGGGCGGCGGGAACAGCAAAGTAATGAACTTTGGCAAATCCCACGCCCGTATGAGCGACCCATCCAAGAACAAAGTAACCTTCAAGGATGTTGCGGGCGCAAATGAAGAAAAAGAAGAATTGCAAGAAATGGTTGATTTCTTGAAAAACCCCAAAGCCTACACCGATATGGGCGCGCGTATACCCAAGGGCGTTTTGCTGGTGGGCCCTCCGGGCACCGGTAAAACGCTGCTGGCAAAGGCTGTAGCGGGCGAAGCAAATGCGCCGTTTTTCTCCATTAGCGGTTCGGACTTTGTGGAAATGTTCGTGGGCGTCGGCGCCAGCCGTGTACGCGATCTGTTTGATCAGGCGAAAAAAGCCTCCCCGGCGATTGTGTTTATTGATGAAATCGACGCCGTAGGCCGTCACCGTGGCGCGGGTCTCGGCGGTGGGCATGATGAGCGCGAACAAACGCTGAACCAGCTGCTGGTGGAAATGGACGGCTTCTCCATCAACGAAGGCGTTATTGTCATGGCCGCTACCAACCGCCGTGATATTTTGGACCCGGCGCTGCTGCGCCCCGGCCGCTTTGACCGGCAGGTGACGGTGAACTATCCCGATCTGGAGGGCCGTGTTGCCATCCTGAAAGTGCATAGCCGCGGTAAGCCCTTGGATAACGATGTTGATTTTGAAAATGTCGCCAAGCGTATGCCCTTCTCGACCGGCGCCGATCTTGAAAACGTAATGAACGAAGCAGCGATTTTGGCCGTGCGCGACAAACGCAAGAAGATCAACCAGCAGAATCTGGTAGACGCGATCAGCCGCGTGCAGATGGGGCCGGAGAAGAAGAGCCACAAAGTAACCCCGCGCGACAAGCATACCGTGGCCTACCACGAAGCAGGACACGCCGTTATTGCCAATCTCCTGCCGGAGTGCGACGATGTGCATCTGGTAACCATCGTACCGCGTGGTCAGGCGGGCGGTTATACGCTCAGCTTGCCTGCGGAAGAGAACGATAACCTGAGCAAGACGGCACTGCTTGGCATCATCACCATGGCGCTGGGCGGTCACGCTGCCGAGAAGGTGGCGCTGGACGACCTGTACACCGGCTCTTCCAGCGACCTGAAACGCGCGACAGAGCTTGCGCGCCGTATGGTAACGCAGTTTGGTATGAGCGAGCTGGGCACCATATATCTGTCCAGCGATCAGGAAGTGTTCGTCGGTATGGAATTTGGCCAGAGCCGCGAATACAGCGAGCAAAGCGCAGCCGCCATCGATGCGGAAGTCAAGCGGATTGTGGACATGTGCTACGTACGTGCGCAGCGTATTCTAACGGAAAACCGTCAGAAGCTGACCAACGTTGCCGAAGCACTGCTGGAACGCGATACCCTGAGCCGCAAGGAGTTTGAGGCCGTGATGAACGGCGAGCCCCTGCCGCCTGTGGAAGTAAAGCCTGCGCCGAAACCCGAACCGGAAGAAACGCCGATTCCCACGCCCGCGTTTAAACCGGCCATGGACGGACCCGCAACAGGGGACGAACAGGAGCCGTTTGTTGAACCGTGACATCAATTGATCTGCACGTGCACAGCGCTTACAGTGACGGGGTTTTAACCCCTGCGGCGCTGTGCACGCTGGCATTACGCAAACAAATACGGGTTATAGCGCTGTGCGACCATGATACGACGGATGGACTTGCGCCCATGCAGGCTGCCGTGGATAGCGCAAACGAAGGTGGACAGAAGATAACATTACTTCCGTCGCTGGAGTTGAGCGCGGGCGCCGAAGGACGCACCCACATTTTAGGCTATGGGGCAGACCCGCAAAACGATACGCTGCAAGCCGTGCTGCACAATGTACGCGCGCACCGGCAGGAGCGGGGCAAGGAGATGCTGGCGGCGCTTGCCAAGCTGGGCATTTCCATACCGCCGGAATGGCTGCCGGCTGATGACGATGCCGGGATGGCTTGCGGGCGGCCCCATATCGCGCGGGGACTGATCCGCTTGGGCGTGGTGAATACTATGGAGCAGGCATTCGACCAGTATTTAACCCCCGGCAAGCCGGCGTATGTGCCGCTAAAACACCTCACAGCCGCCGAAGCGGTTGCCTTGCTGAAACAGACCGGAGCGGTGCCGGTATTGGCACATCCGGTACGGATGCAGCTGCCTCCCAACCTGCTGGAAGCGCTTGTAAAGTCGCTGCAAGCGGACGGACTGCGCGGCATCGAGGTTTTTCACCCTTCGGCGTCACGCCGGGATATCCGCTGGTTGCAAGGCATTGCCGAACGCCGGAGCCTGCTGGTGACCGGCGGCAGCGATTTTCACGGCGACCACGGAACCCGTGTAAAGCTGGGTGGGTTACCATCCGGATGGAATACGTGGCAAAGTGATCTGCAAGCGCTGACCGACGCAATGCGCGCCAGTAGCCGCCGACAAGAATAACTCTTTTCAGCAACATGAAAACCAAACGTGCCCATAACAGGGCGGCCTGATCTGGACGATAAGGCTACAAAAGTTCCTCACTAGCAACAACCCCGCCACTTTCTAACGCAAAAGGAGCCGCGCGAATGTACACACAAGGCTATAAACCCCCGGAGAACACAACCGTCGCAAGGCAGCAAGCCGAGGACTGGCGCTATGCCATGCCTGCCGGCGCACCGGCGGCCAAGGGGAAAAAAGCAAAGCAGCCTGCGCGCCGCTCCAAACCGCCGCAAAAGCCGCCGCGGAAAAAAGGCTCGATACGGTGGCAGTTGATTAAGGTATTGTTGATGCTCCTGGTGCTGGCAGGCGCGGGTGCGGGCATTTACATTTGGAAGACGCAAGCAGATGTGCGGCCGTATACCTCTGTGTTTGTGGATAACATTTACGTAGACGGCATCAACCTTTCAGGCATGACGTGGGACCAAGGCTCCAGCGCTGTGCATAAGCAAATTAACGATAAACTGAACTCCTGGTATGTGCGGCTGAAAAATTCCGCAGGGGAGTATAAAGATATTACCGCCCAGACACTGGGCATCAGCAGCGATCCATCCGATGCATTGGAAGCAGCCTGGGCAATCGGGCATGATACCGACGCAACCGAACGGAAAGATATTTTTGCACTGAAAGATGAAATAGAAGCCGCGCAGGCGACAACGTACGCATTTTCCAGCGTGGAGCAGAGCGGCGATACCTCCGCAATCGACAGCATTTTGGTTACACTGGCGCGGGCTGCGTATGTTGCCCCGCAGGATGCCGCGCTGCTGGGTTTTAACCCGGATAATACGACGCAGCCATTCACCTTCCAAAGCGAAGTAGTGGGGAAAGAGCTGAACGTGCAGGCGTTGCGCGAGCAAATACTGCAAATGGTAGCGACCTTCACCAGCGGCGAAGTGCTGGTGGAGCCGGATGATGTGCTGCCGTCCGTAACCGTTGCCGACCTGCAAAAGAGCTACTCGCTGCGTTTCCGCGCCGTTACACCGATCGACAGCCACTCCACCGAAGCGCGTAACGCCAACATCGGCGTGGCGTTCTCCCGCATCAACGGCTTGGTACTGGAAAACGGGGATAAATTCTCCTTTAACGGTGTAGTGGGGCGGAGAACACAAAAAAACGGATTTTATCAGGCGTTTGAATACAGCTATGGTGAGCTGGTTACCGGTTGGGGCGGCGGCGTGTGCCAAGCCAGCACCACCGTATACCTTGCCGCTGTACAGGCTGGTATGAAAATTACAGACCATACCGCCCACTCCACCCCCGTATCCTACACCAATCTAGGCGAGGATGCGACGGTAAGCGATACGCGCGGCCATGAGGTGGACTTCGGCTTTAAAAACACAAGCGGCGGCAATATTTACATGGCGGCGCACGTGATTACCGATCCATCCAACTCCAAGCGTTACCTGTGCGAGGTGCGAATTTACGGGCTGGATTTGGGAACAACCAGCTACTCGCTGGAGACGGAAATTGTGGAAACGCTGCCCAAGCCCTCCGAGCCGGAGATTATTGAAGACACGAAGGCCAAGTACGTTACCTACACCGATGAAGAAAAAACAGTAATCGCGGCCAGCGAAGGCCACGTGGTGGATACATATCTGGTGACGACCGTAGATGGCGTGAAAACCGAGCGTACCAAGATCGCTACCAGTACCTATAAAAACCGTGCCGCACGCATCTACGTAGGCGTAACGGTACGCGGGACGGAATAGTCCTCTGCGCCGCCATATGGCGGCATGGCGGGTAATAGCACCAGACTGTAAAAGCAAATAGGTATCGTTAAATAAACCGCCCGCCGGAAATGTCATTCCGGCGGGCGGCTTGCATAATACGGCAGGACACTTGCAATATCCATAGCTGGAGGGCGCAGGCGGTTCAAATAAATGTCGGGATTGAAACAGCTACATATTACATCGTTCAAAGAGAGTAGCGCCAGCTGCTGGTTAGCGTGCTAAATAACAGCAAGCCAGACTTGCTGCTGCACATAGCTTGGTTTCGTATGCGCGGGACAGCAGCGGGCATAACAGGGTATATTCGTGGTTACTCTTGCGGGCATTCACAGGCGGTTTCGTTCTCCTCGGGAACTGCACCCTTGGTTTCTTTCTCCCACAGGCTGTACTGGTGATCGTTCTTAAGTGCGGAAAGCATGGTTTCCTGCAAATGCGGGTAGCGTTTTGCCAGCTCCAAAAGCAGCTCTTTCATTTCCTGCCGTTTGGTATGGCCGTTGGCGGGGCAGGTGCTGGCCAGAACGGGTAGATCCAGCTGTCGCTGCATGTGGATTACCTCTTTTTCCGGCATATATACCATCGGGCGGATAACGGTAATATCTGTGCGGCTCATATACGTTTTGGGGTGAAAGGTGTGAAAGCGCCCCTCGAAAATCAGGCTCATCAGCAGGGTTTCCAGCACATCTTCGCGGTGATGTCCGAGTGCGAGTTTATTACAACCCAGCTCTTTACTCATGTCGCACAGCATGGCGCGGCGCATTTTGGCGCACAGCGGGCAGGGGCTCCTGTCGTTGCGCAATTCAAAGAGAATCTGGTATAAATCGGTATAGCGCACGATGATCGGCACATCCAGCGATTGGCAGAAGGCTTCGATTGCAGCTGTGTCCGGCTCGGTTTTTCCGGTGGTAAGCATGATGGCCTGCAGCGTAAAATCGTATTTTCGCACGCGGCGGTACATTGCCAGCGCATACAGCAGCAACAGGCTGTCCTTACCACCGCTGACGCCGACAGCTACCCGGTCGCCCGGTTCAATTAAATGATAGTCCTGATCGGCGCGGCGGATGCGCCCAAGCGTTGTTTTCAAATGAGATTCTCCTTTATCTATCGGGGTTGGGTGAACTGCAATTTGGCAGGGTTTTGTGCGCCCTTGAGTATGGGACCAGTAAAAAGGCACAATAGCCACGGGAGCGTATAAACTATTGGCAGCGCGTACCGTGTGCCGATGGCAAATCCCGCGGAAAACAGGCAGATAAGCAGCGTCATTAGCGGGGGCAGCAGCAGCCATACCCACTGCTTCTGCCGGACGCGGCGGATTAAAAACCAACCGATCAGCATCAGCCAGGTATACAGCCCGATGTTTTTCAGTATGGATACGCCCGGGAAACTGCGGTAACTGGATTCCAAACTTAACAGGCGGTCTTGCATAGCAGTAAGGGAATCGGGATGCTGCATGGAAAGATCATGCGGATATTTAATGGACGATTGCGGCTCCATCTTTTCATAGGGGAGGAAGGCCGTATCGAAGGGGTCGAAAAAACCGCCGGAAAGGGACCAGAACGCTTGCAGGGAAGTAAGCGGGTGCGCAGCGGCGAGCCGCAGCCACACCCTGGTAAACCGGCGCACATCCACTGCTGTGTGGCCGTTAAAATACCGAAACAGCTTGCGTGTGGCATCAGACCCGCGGGGCGTGTAAGCATCTGCTAATTGATCAGCTTCCCAGATGCTGTCAATAGCGGTTAGCTCCTCTTGGGTAACGTCCTGCGGGGCATTTTTGAGGATGCGCGCCGTTTGCTGAATGGCAACCCCCAGCACATCGGCAGAAGGCTCCACTTTGTAGGCGATTTGCGGTACGATTAGGTTTTCAAACAGAAGCATGACGATCAACGGAAGCGCCAGCAGCGTATAAAACAGCGGTTGTCTATTCTTTTTTGTAGACTTCCGGGAATGATAAAATCGTACACCCAGTGCCAGTGTGCTGGGAAGCACCACCATGATTCCGTTGTGGCGGATGAGCACCAGCAACAGTGCATAAACGCTGAAACCGAGCCACCACTTACGGGATTGCCACATTTCCAACGGGTGTAGAAAGGCTTTACTGATGCAAAGTGTAAAGCCGAGTGCGGCTGCGGAATAGGGGATGTCCTTAATGACGACTGCGGCGTATTGGGCGGTCAGCGGTGAAAGCGCGTATAAGCCCAGCAGGGAAAGGATAAAAACACGCGGCACACTCTCGCGGCGCAGCTCGGCAAGGCTCCATGCCATGACACCGGAGAGAAACAGCATTTGCAGCGCAATAAAGGTGAAGATACCGGCATTATCACTGCCAAGCCGGGAACCCAGCCACACGATGCCACCCAGCAAATAGGTATACGCCTGAGGATGATCGCTGGTTGGCATAATCTCCCCGGTGAACTGTTGCAGGGCGCGCCCCGCATCCGCCGTAACAGCGCCGGGGTAGCGAGCCAGCAAAGCGGGAAGCCATGCGCAAAGCAGCAAGAGCCACGAAAGCAAGAATGTACGGCGCAATACGCGGGTTTCTGCCGGAGAAGGCGGGAACTGCAATTTGCTTGCCATGCGGGGCATCGCGAGCAGCAGCCCCTTCATGCCGAAAAAGAAAAGCACAAAGTATCCAGCGCCCTTGCCGGCTAGAAACAGCAGGTGATAGGGGGTTAAAAAAGTAGCAAGTATCCCATCGTCCGCGCGGGATACGGCCCCAAGGGCAACGGAAAATGCAAAAAAAGCGGAGAGGATGCCCAGTTTGATTCGATCCCCGCGCTGCCAAGCATACGGTGTAAACACAGTACGGTGAAAAAACCACACCAGCAGCGCCATAACAAGCGTTGCTGCCGCCTCCTGCCCGGACAAAATGTGCAGGCAATCGCGAAGGAAGAATAAAAAACAGGTTGATGTGGTCAGGTCGGCGTTCACCATCATCAGTGCCAGCGTAGACGCCAGCGCAAACAGGATGATTATAAGGGCGCGCAACACTCTTCGCACGGGGTTTCCACCTCCTACGGATAAAGCTTTCCAATGCAAAAGCGCCCTGCGTCAGCCAACCCCCGTTACTATTCACTGTTGCGGGAGGCTGAACGCGGGGCGCTTGATAAAAAACTGGGCTTAGTACCCGATAATCACGAACACGTCATCCTTGGGCAAATAGACGGTCATTACGCTTTGCCGTTGCAGCCAAGTACGTCTACGATCTTATGCCGCACCATGGAGCGGATGCCATCGCGGGCGTCGGTGAGGTACTGGCGGGGATCGAAATGATCCGGATGCTCGGCAAAATGCTTGCGGACTTCGCCGGTGAACGCCAGTCGCAGATCGCTGTCAATGTTGATTTTGCACACGGCCATGCTTGCGGCTTTGCGCAGCATATCCTCAGGCACGCCCTGTGCGCCGGGCATATTGCCGCCGTACTTGTTGATCATCTCCACATAAGCGGGGATAACGCTGCTGGCGCCGTGCAGTACGATGGGGTAGCCGGGCAGACGCTTGCCAACTTCTTCCAGAATGTCGAAACGCAGTTGGGCATCGCCCTTGAATTTATAGGCGCCGTGGCTGGTGCCGATGGCAATAGCAAGGCTATCGCAGCCGGTGCGCTTTACAAACTCTTCCACCTCGTCGGGATGGGTGTAGCTGCTGTCTTCGGCAGATACTTTCACGTCGTCTTCCACGCCCGCCAGACGGCCAAGCTCGGCTTCGACGGTTATGTATTTTTTCTGGCTGTGGGCATATTCCACCACTTTTTTGGTCTGGGCAATATTCTCTTCAAAGGTGAGGTGGCTGCCGTCGATCATTACGCTGGTAAAGCCGCCGTCGATGCAGCTTTTGCAGGTTTCAAAATCGGGGCCGTGGTCCAAATGAACCACGATGGGCAGATCGGTGTCTTCAATCGCGGCTTCGATCATCTTCATCAGATAAACATGCTTGGCGTATTTACGTGCGCCTTTGCTTACCTGCAAAATGAGCGGAGCGTTCTCCAACTTCGCAGCTTCCGTGATCCCCTGGATGATTTCCATATTGTTGACGTTGAAAGCACCGATAGCGTATCCGCCTTCATACGCCTTCTTAAACATCTCCTGTGTATTGACTAACGGCATAACAGGTGACCTCCTCGTATATGATATCAGCTCATTATAGCAAATTACTGCGCGGTTGGCTAGTTTTCGCAGGATTTTTCCAATTTTGGCGAGTCTGTAAAATTGCAGGCTCTCTCTCGCGCGTAAATGGAAACTGTGCTATACTGATGAGGATTCGACACGCAAAGGAGTGTTCGCGCTTGAGTAAACGCGCTTTGATTTTATTTTTATGCCTGCTGCTTTTTGTGCCGCCGGCAATGGCCGAAGAAATGCTGGCGGGGGATACTGCCGCCGATGAAACGGTGATTGAGGATTATGTGGAAGACGACGGCATGAGCGAAATCGTCAGCCAGAGCGATCAGGAACTGCCGAACATCGACGGGCTTACGCCGCTGTATACCACCAAAATTAAATTGATGACCGCCTCCGGCACAGCCGCTACCATGCGCGCCTGGCAGGATGATGACGCCGATTCGGTGGTTGTGATTGCAAAAGACGAAGTGATTACCATCTATAAAGTATATCCCGCGTATGTGCTGGCAGAGTACGAAGGCCACGTGGGGTTTGTAAAGCGTACCTGTATCGATGAAAACTGCACCACCCTAAACCCGGAAACCACCGCCCCCTACGGGGTTACGGTGATGAGCTACGTGGCTACCGTTACGGCGCTGGCGCAGGTCCATACAGAGCCCAACAACACCAGCGAGACCTTCCCCATTGAGGTGGGCGCGGGCAGCAAAGTGGCGATTTTTGAGTTTACAAATGGATTTGCCAAGGTGCTGTATTGGCGCAGTTATGGTTATATCGACGCGACGCTGCTGAGCGATATGGTTGTCGTGTCTCCAACGGATGAACCAATGAGTGAGGATACGCCCATCGCTGCGTTCAGCTCGTTTTTCGCCTACAATACCGGCTCGGATATGAACACTGGGCGCGTTAAGAATATTGTGCGCTCCTGCGAGCTGATGACCCGGGTATTGCAGCCCGGTGAGCAGCTGGACTTTAATGCACAGATCGGTCCTTATAAAAAGGCCAACGGCTATTTCCCCGCGCCGGTACTGATAGATGGGCAGAGCCAGCCGGGTTATGGCGGGGGTACCTGCCAAAGTAGTTCCACGCTGTACAACACGGTACGCAAGCTGCCGGGGATTACCATTGTGTACCGCCGTCCGCACGGCCCTGGTTGTGCGCGTTACCTGCCCATGCACCAGGATGCCGCTGTGGGCAACACCTCTTTGAATTTCATTTTCCGAAACGATTATGATTTTCCCATTCGCATTGTTGCGGAAAGCATTGGTGAGGGTGTGATTACGATTCAGGTGTTTAAAGGCGCGGAGTAAAGTGGCTTGGTTTTCCTATTACTGTCTTAAAAATAACCGTTCGTTTACAACGGCTTTGTAATGTAAAATATGCAGTACTTTTTGTCCGCGCAATTGTGCGGCGGGCAGAAACGCGCAAAGCGCCCGCGCCGTATGGCTTGCGGGCGCTTTGCTCTATTTTCAGCATGGCGGCAGGAATCAGCAAGCGGTATCGCAAACAAATGAACAGGCACAAAGATGGATTGGCTTTATGAACAGAAAAGGCTGCGCAGCAGGCATGCCGGATACGGGCGCATTTTAACCGTAGAAAATTAACCATATGTTTACCCGATTTACAATCATTACTTACCTTTCGCGATTATTCTGCAAGAGAACACAATGAAAGGAAGTAGAAAAATGAAAAGGATTCTTGCACTTCTGTGCACCCTCGCGATGTTGCTCGCGTTCGTGCCTGCCGCCGGGATGGCGGAGGATACCGCTTCGGCGACGATGCCCAAATATGTATTTATGTTTATCGGCGATGGTATGGGCAACCCCCAGGTAACGGCGACCCAGTATTATGTGGGCGCTGTGAGCAACCCCGATGCGACCGCGCCGGTAGCCGCGCAGCTGTCTTTTACCGATTTTGCGCAGGTCGGTATGATGACCACGTATGATGCGTCCTCCTTCTGCCCGGACAGCGCCTCCACCGCCACGTCGATGGCGTCCGGCAACAAAACGCTTTCCGGCGTGTTGAACTACAATGTGGATAAGACACAGAGCTTTAAGCTCATTACCGAATACGCCAAGGGAGCCGGTAAAAAAATCGGCGTTATCTCCAGCGTATCGCTCAACCATGCTACGCCTGCCGCGTACTACGCCAAGAGCGAAAGCCGTAACAGCTATTACAATATTGGCATGCAGGCACTGACCGGCACCACACTGGATTACCTCGCGGGCGGTGCTTTCCACCATACGACCGGCGATGACAAGGCCGATCCCCAGACCAGCTTGTACGATGTGGCTACAGCCAACGGCTGGAACTATGTGAACACCAACGACGATATTCGCGCCTTGAACAGCGAAAGCGGCCGCGTGCTGGCCGTGAACCCTGACATTCAGGATTCCGATGCTTTGACCTACGAGATCGACCGCGAGCGCCGCGTAACAGCCGGTGAGGACATTCTCTCTCTGGCGGATTTCGTAACGGCCGGTATTAACGTGCTGGATAATGACAACGGCTTCTTCATGATGTGCGAAGGCGGCAAGATTGACTGGTCCTGCCACGGCAACGATGCCGCAACGAGCATCTACGACACCATTGCTTTCTCCGATGCGGTACAGGTTGCGATTGACTTTGCGGCTGAGCATGCGGACGAGACCCTCATCATCGTAACGGCGGACCATGAGACCGGCGGCATGACCATCGGCTTTGCGACCACCGCGTATGCTACGCACTTCAACTACCTGACCAACCAGACCATGTCCTTTACGGACTTCGACGCGATTATTGAAGATATGCGCACCAACGGCGCCACCTTCGAGGATGCGCTGGCGAAAATTCAGGAATACTACGGCCTCACCACCGAAGCCGATAAAGACCTGAGCCTGACCGATGCGGATGTAGCCGCTTTAAAAGCCGCCTTTGACCTGAGCATGAAAAATGTATCCAAGGACGAAATGACGGATGCTGAGTTGCTGCTCTACGGCGGCTACGAGCCGCTGTCCATGGCGGTAAGCCACATCGAAAACAACAAAGCGGGTCTTAGCTTCACCTCGTACTCCCACACCGGTTTGCAGGTTCCCGTGTACGCGCAGGGCGTTGGCGCCGAAGCGTTTGCCGGCCTGTACGATAATACTGCGATCTTCGCCAAGACCATGGAAGTCATGGGCCTTAGCAAGTAAGCAAAAACCGACAAAAGCATCCGGGGGCTGCCGTATCGGGCAGCCCCTGTTTGTTTGGAGGGGTACGGATGAAAAAGAAAAGACAAAGCCTCATTTTCAGCGCTGTGATGATTGTGGTTTGCGTGCTGTTGTGCCTTTTACCAGATACGCACCTGAACGAGTATTCCGCGATACCGCGCCAAACGGTACGGATTGAAACGGTAGATAACAGCGATCTTTTACCCATCGGTATTGTGTATTCCGGGGTGCAAAACTGCGCGATCACCGTGCTGGACGGGGAGTACAAAGGGTTGCAAGCCGTTGGGTATAACTACCTGAATACGGCGCTGGATAAAGATAAATTATTTGAACCGGGAGATACGGCGTACGCGCTGGTGCAAATGGGCGCGGATGATCAATTGAAAGTTACCCTGATCGACCATTACCGCGCGGGTACGGAGCTAATGATTTTTGCGGCGTTGGCGATTGCGCTGATCGCCTTTGGCGGCATTATCGGTTCGGGTGCGCTGATTTCGCTGGCGGCTAGCGCGATCATCATTTGGAAATTGCTGATTCCGCTGCTGCTGGACGGAATCGATCCGATACTGGCGGCTTTTGTGACAGTGCTTATGCTAACGGTGCTCATTGACGTGCTGGTGGCGGGCTTCACCCGCCGCTGTGCTGTTGCGCTATTAGGTTCGCTTACCGGCACAGTGGTAACGTTTTTACTTGCGATGCTGTTTACACATCTGCTCAAGTTGGATGGCGGGGATATCCCTTACGTGGTGCCGCTGTTGTCCCAATCCTCCATGCAGGTGGATACGCGTGCGTTGTTCATCGGCATGATGTTTATTGCCAACTCCGGCGCATTGATGGATTTGAGCATGGACGTATCGGTTGCCTGCGAGGAGATACAGCGCCAATGCCCCACACTGGATGCGCCTGCGCTGCTGAAAAGCGGGCTTACAGTGGGACGCGGGGTGCTGGGTACCATGGCGACTACGCTAATGCTGGCTTATTCCGGCAATTACCTGTCGATGTTGATGTATTTTGCGGGGCAGGGCACGCCGCTGCTGGATGTGATCAACCTGAAATATGTGGCCAGTCAATTGATGAATACGCTAGTCGGCAGCTTTGGGCTGGTGGCTACGGCTCCGCTTTCCGCGCTAATCGCTTCGATACTCTATACGCGTAAAGCCGAGAACCCGCCAACGGTTACGGCCGCATTACCCGCACAGGAGGTTTCCGCTGCTGAGTGATGCGGCGGGAACTGTGAAAATATGGTTCAAACCCCGTGAAATGCGTTATAATAAGTACAGGGTTTCCAAAAGGATGGAAACCGTGCCCAAACCGCGGATGCGGCGCGGGAAGAGATTGGTTTTGTAAGTACTGCTGTACTGACGATAAACGGAGGTTGAACCTATGCGTTATGCAATTGAAAAGATCCATGGCCGTGAGATTATCGATTCACGCGGCAACCCCACGGTGGAAGCGATGGTTACGCTGGAGGGCGGCGCACGCAGTGTAGCTGCTGTACCCAGCGGAGCCTCCACCGGACAGTTCGAGGCGTTGGAACTGCGCGATCAGGACCCCAAACGCTATGGCGGCAAAGGGGTGCTAAAGGCTGTTGAGCACATCAACGGCGAAATCGCCGATGCGCTGAAAGGCGCGGACGCGTCGCAAACCGCACTGCTGGACGAAAAAATGATACAGCTGGACGGCACTAAGGATAAATCCCGTTTGGGAGCGAATGCGATTCTGGCGGTTTCATTGGCGGCGGCACGCGCGGCGGCCAATGAGCAGGGCGTACCGCTGTACCGGTTCCTGGGCGGCGCGGCCGCGCATGTGCTGCCGGTACCCATGATGAACGTGCTCAACGGGGGCGCGCACGCGACCAACAACATCGACATCCAAGAGTTTATGATTATGCCGGTCGGCGCGCCAACCTTCGCGGAGGGGCTGCGCTGGAGCGCGGAGGTTTTCCACACGCTGGCAGGACTGCTGAAAAAGGATAAGCTGGCGACCGCGGTGGGCGACGAGGGCGGCTACGCCCCGAACCTGCAAAGCGACGAGGAAGCCATACAGTACCTGATCCGCGCTATTGAAACCGCGGGGTATAAGCCGTATAACGACTTTATGCTGGCGATCGATGCGGCCAGCAGCGAGTGGAAGGCGGATAACGGCTATCTGCTGCCCAAGCATCAGACGCGCTATACCGCGCAGGAATTGATTGCATACTGGAAGACAATGCTGGAGAAGTATCCCATTATCTCCATTGAGGATGCGCTGGATGAGGAAGATTGGGACGGCTGGAAAGAGATGACCACCGTCCTGGGCGACAAGGTACAGCTGGTGGGCGACGATCTTTTCGTTACCAACACCCAGCGGCTGAAACGCGGCATTGACAGCGGCAGCGCAAACTCCATCCTGATTAAACTCAACCAGATCGGCTCCCTGTGGGAGACGATTCAGGCGGTGCAGATGGCGCAAAAAGCCGGATACACGGCGGTGATTTCGCATCGTTCGGGCGAAACCGAGGATACGACCATTGCCGATCTGGCGGTAGCGCTGGGCGCAGGGCAGATCAAGACCGGCGCACCCAGCCGCAGCGAGCGCGTAGCCAAGTATAACCGGTTGCTGCGTATTGAGGAGCACTTGGGCGCCGCGGCGGTATACCCGGGCATGGGCGCTTTTAACCGGTAAAAAGAATACGACTTACATATACCAAACCGCCGGAGGCAAAAGAGCCTCCGGCGGTTTGCTGTTGTAAAAGGATACATGCTTTCTCTTTCTGGCAGGAATTCTGTTGCTATAAGGTGGTTATGTACATATGTGTCTACTTCTGCCCTATATGGCTTGGCTTTCGGCAGCCGTGCTTTTTAGCGGGTTGGCAGCCAACTTCTCATATTTTTGTTTGCTTTCCGAAGCTATTTATATAAATAGGAAAGATGCAAAGCAAGCGGATAAACGGTATTTGATTTTTACAAGCATTGCGGGTGTTCCTTCGTATATGCCGGTTGACAAACTGGGTACAAAGTGAGTATACTGCACATGAAATGGTAATGATTTTGTAACATTTTCCGATTAGATTCATGAATTTTGCGAGTGTAAGAG
The DNA here is from genome assembly GCA_963675655.1 of Candidatus Limiplasma sp. GTDB lineage: Bacteria > Bacillota > Clostridia > Christensenellales > Aristaeellaceae > CAXXOK01. Next base: position 650,885 of record OY776489.1, on the reverse strand, counting down.
CGATGCTTTCCATACGCCGAATAATGATAGGAGGAGCAGCCATGCACAGCGGAGCCGGGCATCAATACTGGCGGCGTATCCCCGCGTTGCTGCTGGTTGTTTTTCTGGTGCTTGTTGTATGCACCGCAAGCGCTTACAGTGCGGTAAATATTCACCATCACTGCATCGGGGAGCATTGCCCGGTGTGTATCCATATTCATACATTGCTCGCGTTATTAAATGGTTTTACCCAGGGATTCATTAAAATATTGCCGGTGTGTCTGGCGGCGCTTTTTTTACTGCGTGTGTTTGCAGCACCGCAGCCGCGCAATGCATGGCAGCCGACCCCTGTGCTTTTATTTGACCGGATGAACGATTGAAGTTCGTATCTTCCTCTTTTTCATAGAGACAAACAAACAACCGGAAGTAATCGGTGTAAATCGCCGGGCGGGGCAGCGAATGTGTTCGCGGTACGCTTTGGTATGCGCATAGAGGCACCGGATTGATGGGAGGAAAACTGCATATGAAAAAGTTGCAACGCACAGCCCTCTGGGGGTTGGTGCTGCTTTGCCTGTGCGGTGTGCTTTGTACGGGCACCAGTACGGCGGAGGAACAAGACAGCGTTACCTATATTGCCGTAGCGGAGGTGACGACTGAGAAAGGGTCGTTAAACCTGCGTAAAAAACCCGCTTCCAACGCGACAATTCTGGCGAGGATTCCAAACCATACCCTGATGAAAGTAATCGCGATGGAGGATGCATACTGGCAGGTGGAATACAACGGTACGATCGGGTATGTCGCAAGCAGCTTTGTAACGAAAACGGATTATACTGTGGATACGATGGAGTACCGGGAACTGTCCCGCAATCAATATGGGGATGAAGTGCTGGCGATGAAACAGCGGCTGTTGGAACTGGGCTACTACCGCACGGGTTCCAATTTCAGCAATATATACAATTCTACCTGCGTACAGCGGGTGAAGATGTTCCAGCGCCAAAACGGCTTGCAGGAGGATGGAATCGCGACGATTGCGACGCTGGTTGCGCTATACGCAAGCAGCGCCGTGGTGAATGCCGAAGACCTGCCTAAACCGGCAACAAGCGGGTATTTTATTGCCTCGTCATCCTCTTCGGATGATTCATCGTCTTCCGATGCGGGTGATGATGATTATATGCAGTGGATTGCGGATCATCCCGGCGTATGCCCCTGCTGTCAGGGGGCGGGATGCGCCTGCTGCAACTATACGGGGAAAATATAGAAGTGGAGAACAACGAACATGGCCAATAGAAAAATACCCGTATACGCGCTTTGCGGTACGGATGCGGGGGAACGACTGGCGTTTTTTAAGCGGTTTTGCCGCAGTGAGCACCCCCTGTGGGTACAATGGGAACAGGCGGAGCCGGAGACGCCGCAGGGGGTTTGCTCCCTGCCGGTGGATGTGCCGCTGCTGGAAACGGGAGATGCGCTTGCCCGGCAACTGGCGGATGGTGATTATGATGCGGTATGGATTTCGTGGGAGGATGATCAGCCTATCAACCGGCTGCTTACCTTGCTGAGTCAAACGCAGCTTGCGAAAAGCTGCAAGCTGCGCAAAGTGGTGCGCTGCGGCGATGGAGAAGCGGATACGGAGTGTCTGGGGGATTCGGTGCTGACGCAGCAGTTTGCGCAGTGCGATTTGTTTGCCGTAAGCCAGCAGCAGCGTAAAGCACTGCGGCAAATACGCCACCGCTTGCTGCCTTTGCAGCCGAATATGGAAGTAATCTCCCTTTCCGACGGGCGGGAGATAGAAGCGATATTACAGGGTCGCAATATGCTGCAAGGCATTCGCTTTATGTTTATTCTGGTTGCGGTGGGCGCGCTGCTGGCGGCGCTGAACCGCCTGCACTATTCCGTGCCCGATTCCATGGCTGTTTTTCTAGGCACCTATTTACAGGCGTTGCCGTTTTTGCTGCTGGGCATTTTGCTGTCCTCCGCGATTCAGGTGTTTGTACCTGCCGATTTATTACAGCGCATTTTTCCGAAAAAATTATTTGGCGGTATGCTGTTTGGCGTGCTGGGCGGGTTTATATTGCCAATTTGCGACTGCGCATCCATACCGGTGTTCCGCAGTCTGGTGCGTAAGGGCGTGCCGCTGCCCGCTGCTGTCACGTTTATGATCGCGGCGCCGATTATCAACCCGGTGGTGATGTTGTCCACCTATTACGCTTTTGGCGCGAATCTTCATATTATGTTGACACGCATGGGGTTTGGTATCTTGTGCTCCGTGCTGATTGGCCTATGCTTTGCATGGGGACGGAAAAGTGTGTTGCTGGCTGGTGCGGCTGCGCCGGCATGCGCCTGCTGCGTACCGCATGCGCACAGCGATACTTGCAGCTGCGATCACGACCATGCTGACGGACACGAGCACGATCACGACCACCATCATACGCACGGGCACTACCCGCTCAAGGATAAACTGAAAGAGCTGGTGGTGCACTTCCACCACGAGTTCTTCGAGGTGGCGCGGTTCTTATTAATTGGTATCGGGGTCTCCACTGTATTGCAGCTAGTGATGGGAAATAGTTTGAATAGTATGCAGTACGACAGCCTGCTCGTCTCCATGCTGGTGATGATGGCGCTGGCCTTTTTACTGTCGCTGTGCTCGTCCTCCGATGCAGTAGTCGGAAAAAACATGGGTACCTCGCTGCCGCTGGGCGCGGTGATGAGCTTCATGGTTTTCGGCCCGATGATCGACATTAAAAATATGATTTTGATGGCGTCCAGCTTTACCAAACGCTTTATGGTAAAACTACTGATTACGACCTTTGTCATCAGCTTTGTTACGGTATATGTTGCCTTTACACTGGGATTGGGAGGGCTGATTGCATGACGAAAAGAGCGATCAATCCCGCGCGGCTGGCGGAGGGGTGCGTTGCGTTGGTGCTAGGGCTAGGGCTACTGTGGCTGGCAGCAACCAAGAATTACCAGCACTACGTTACACCGCGCACCATGCCGTACCTGTATTTTGCGGCGGCGGCGCTGGTGGTGATGGCGGTATATAATTTCAGCAATCTGTTTGCGCTTACGCATGTCCGTAACTATACGCAGATGCTGGCGCTGCTGATACCGCTGATTTTGCTGGGGTCTTCCACCTATGTGGAGCAGCTTTGGGATGCGCCGCTGTTTCCCGCGGGGAATGCCGCGCTGGAAAGCCCGACCCTGCTGGATGAAACCTATACCATGACGGCATCAGGGTATGAGGGGCGCGTACTGCACGGTTACGACCCGGAGCATCAAACCCTGACCGTAATGGAAGATGAAACTTATTTCTGGCTTACGGAAATCTACACCGACGCAACACCGTTTTTAGGGTTTGAAATTACCACCATGGGGCAGGTGCTTAAGGATGAAAAATATTTCCCGGAAGGCGATACCTTCTCGCCCATCCGAAAGCTGATGACCTGCTGTGTTGCCGATTTGTTTTCCATCGGCTTTAAATGCCAGTATGACGACGTAGCCGGACTCACAGCCGACGAGTGGGTTACCATTACCGGCAAACTGCAGATGGTGGATTTGGAGGAGTATCAGGAAATGCGGATTGTGGTGGATTCCGTTACGCCCTGCTCGCCGCCGGACGAACCCTATGTGTATGCTTATTAAAGGGGTTGTAACGTGCAACGATATAAGCAAAGCAAAATCCCCTTGTGTTGGTAAATCTAGTATAAAGATGGGAATAAAAATACAGCAGGCCGCAGAACGCGGGCTGCTGTAACGTATGGTTTTCAACGGGAAAATGGATTCACGGATGGCGGTCTGGTATTATTGTGGCGTTTCGTAAGTGCCTGCATCTTCGGCGGCGGTTTGCACGGCGGTTTCAAGCGGTGCTTGCTGCGGCGCTTTCCCAAAAACACGGCGCAGGGTGAACCCGGCGGTGCTTACCAGTAGTAAACCGCCGGACAGCAGCCAGATCATGCGGAAATCCGTTTGACTGCTGACAATGTAGCCGCACAGTGAACCCAATAAACCGCCGATCTGCACCAGCAGCGAAAACAGCGAGAGGATGCTTGCGCGCTGCCGGGAAGGGGCTTCCCGGTTGAGCAGCGTGCTTTCGGCAACGCTTGAGGCACCCAATGTAAGGTACCATAGCATGTACGCGCCGATAAACGGCATTAGTCCGCTGGCTGCCATCAGCCCGGCAATCAGCAAGCCCATCAGCGCTTTGTTCACCAGCAGCAGCGTTACCCCGGATTCGGGCTTTTTGGTAAACCAATGTTCGGTCATTTTGCTGCCGAAGATTACGGCGGCGTACCCTGCGCTGCTTAAAACACCCAGCAGCCAAGATGGCGGCATGAAGGACAGCAGGGCGGGCTGCCAATAGGTTTCCATCGATAGCATGGCAAAGCCTGTGATGAGCGTTAACACCACAATCATACGGATGGTGCCGCGCTTGGTCAGAAAAGTGTAGTTGCCGCGCAGCAGCGCCGCAAGCCCGGTATGCTCTTCCGGTTCGCCGGGGGCTGCAGCCCGTGAAGGTTCGTGCACGGTAAACTGGGTCAGCAATAACAATGCAGTGTTGATGGCGATAACGACAGTTATGTTGATGTTATAATCGGTTCCAATGCCTGCCAGTACGCCGCCAAGCAGCGCGCCGACCGCGAGGCCCGCACTTTCTAGGATGGAAAGCCGCGCTGTTACCTTAACCAGCGCCGCGTCATCCTTGGTTTCATCCAGTGCAATCGCTTCCAAACTACCGGAGGAAAAGGCGCGGCCCAAGCCATTAAGTACCATGGCCAATAGCAGGAGCGCCGGGGTGTGGGAGAGCAGCAATAGTGTGTAGCATCCAAGTGTGAAAAGGGTAGAGATGAAAAAAGCGCGTTTCCGGCCGTACAAATCGGCGAAAACTCCGCTGGGAAATTCTACTACAGCCACGGTGAGGGAATAGGCGCCGATCATCAGCGATACGGTGCTGATGGTCGCGCCGTGTGCGATGATCATCAGCGTGAGTACCGGGATAATGATGCCGGTGGAAAGGTTTTTGAGCAGCGCAATTGCCTGCAAATTCTTACGCATGGGGTTCCTCCTTTACCGGATAGGCAATCAGCGCATATTCCCACGCGTCGCCTTGCACTTCGGATGGTTCGTGTGCTTCCAGAAACCGGTGTATAATTTGGTGCAGTTCCATAGCTTCTTCCGGCGCGAGCCGAGCGATACCCCATAACAGATCGCCCAGCGGCGGCGCAGGCAGCGAGCCATTATGTGATTGCCGTAAATAGTTAGCAAAACCGTTGAAAACGCCGCTGACACCGTTTTGCATCAGCGCGATGCGTTCCTCCATATGCCCCTCTGCAGGCGGGCGGCCAATACTGATGGTACAGGGCACCAGTCGGTAAAAATGGGCTGTAATGCCGTTGATTTTTTTCGTATGGTGTTGCGCCACAAGACCTAAGGATATCAGCTTTTTCAGGTGATATTGCACCGAGGAGGGTGAAATGCCCATGCGGTCTGAAAGCGTTTTGGGTGTTACAGGGCAACCCTCCAGAGCCATTACGCGCAATAGGCGCTGCCGCTGGGGGTTTACGTATATATCCAACTCTTTTTTGCCGGCGAGGACGATGCAATGGTTGCTGCTTCCTGCTTTTTCATCCATTGTAAACACCCCCTTACAAACGTTACACAAATAATAACATTACACAGTATGTAATGTCAAGTAAGAAAATAATTTTTATGGGATAATATGGAAGAAAATCATGAGAAAAAGAAATTAGCTTGCGATAACCGGCAGCGCCGGAACCGGTATAGGATGGTGGCGGTTCCGGCGCTGGCTGCCTTTGCGGGGGAGAATGGATTCTTGTACGGTTCGCACGTTCACAGGAATCTGCATATGCAGGAAGCCATAACATGCGCGGGACTTCCCTTATGGATGAGGCTGCCGGCAGCTGAGAAGATGAATAAAAAACGGTGGCGGTTCTGCCTTTCAGGTACGGTGTTTCCGCTTTTTCACGGCCTCTCGGCTCTGCTTCATGGCGTTTTTACCGCCAAACATCTGGTTGGTTTTTTTCGCTTCCCGGCTGCGGGCGGATAGGTGCTCATGCTGAGCTTCTTTACGAATTTTGTAGTAGTTATCCAATCGCCGCGCATCCAGTTCTCCGGCTTCTAAAGCGGCAAGCACTGCGCAGCCCGGCTCGACGGTGTGTGTGCAATCGTGAAAACGGCATCCTGCGGCTAGCTCGTCAATATCCGCAAAGGAGCGGTTCAGGTCGGCTGCCTCTACGCCCAGCTCTCGCATGCCGGGGGTATCGATGACGATACCGCCGCCGGGCAACACCAGCATTTGCCGGTGGGTGGTGGTATGGTGCCCTTTTCCGCCCAAACCAATGGCAGAAACCTCCATGGCGCTTTCTCCAGCTAATCGGTTGATGAGCGTGGATTTTCCCACGCCGGAGGAACCCACAAACGCTGCGGTTACGCCGGGCTGCAGGTGGGTTTGCAGCAAAGCAGTGGAGGATGCGTCTCCCTCGGCGGTGAGCAGCACATCCGCGCCGCCTGCTATAGAGGTTGCTTGCGAAAGGCTTGTTTGCATATCCGGGCACAGATCGGCTTTGGTAAGTACTACGACTGGAGTTGCGCCACTGTCCCATGCTACGGCCAAATATCGTTCCAGCCTGCCAGTGTTGTAATTTTCGTTTAAGGACATACAAACAAAAGCAATGTCGATATTGGCTGCGATGGCCTGTGTGTAGGGGTTGCTGCCCGCGGCTTTCCGCACGAACAGGCTTGTACGCGGCAATACGCGCTGAATGATCGCGCGGCTTTGTGCCGCCGTCGTAGGGGCAATAAGCACGAAATCGCCTACAGTAGGATATTCCACAGGGGCAGCAGCTTCGTGCCGGAATTTTCCGGATACTTCGGCTTCCATTTCACCGCTATCGGTAAACAGGGTGTAAAGGGTTCGGTGCTGCGCGGCAACCCGCGCGGGGATGCAGCCGGATGCACAGCCGCATAGCGAAACAAGGCGCTCGTCTGCGCCGTATAAGGCATATGGTTGCAAGGTTTTCAATCCTCCATCACGTTTATTGGGAAATCAAACGGATGGGAGGCAGAGGGGGAAGGATGGCTGTCGCAAGACCCATGAAAATTAGAAAGGAAACCCAACGTTGCTAAGCAGCGTGCCTTAGTGTACCCGTACCTCCCGGGCAAGAACAATGCTTGCGTTGTGTCGCTTCATAATCACAACAACTCCTTCCGCGTTAAAGTATCCTGATTTTACCATAGAAGACAAAATAAAACAATCGTTTCCAGTTGATTTATATTGTATTATTACGTTATGGCCTGGCTATGCTGGGATCTGGCATACCTCAAAAGCCTGGTTTGTGTTATCAGCTGTGGAATTGCAAGCGGAATCACTTGCAAACAAGTAAGCGCAGCCTCTTGCCAACTATGCTTCCTGACATCTCGAGCTTTTTAAGCAGGCCCGCATGCGGCTAGTAAACGAGGGTTGTAAATACCAAAAAGCCACGTACGGGTTACGTACGCGGCTTGAAAACCGGGATTCTTTCGTTGCCTGGTTAGTCTACACTGCCTTCCACTTCTACGGGGACGGGCGCGGCGGGCAGCTCATCGCCGACCACCAAACGGCCTTCGGAGTCCGCATCTACGGTCACTACCTGGCTGGGGAACAACTCGCCCGCGACCAGTTTGCGCGCGATCAGCGTTTCCAGATGGCTCTGAATATAGCGCTTCAGCGGGCGCGCGCCATAGGCGGGGTCGTAAGCCGCGTCTACAATGGCGTCCACGGCGCTGTCGGTCAGCTTCAAGTGAATGTCCTGCTGCTCCAGCCGTTTAGCCAGATGGCCTGCCTGCAAGCGCACGATCTGTTTAATCTCGTCACGCTCCAGCGGTTTGTAGAACACGATGTCGTCGATACGGTTGAGGAACTCGGGACGGAAGCTGGTTTTAAGCATCTGCATCACGCCGTTTCGGGCATCGTCGCTGATGACGCCGTTTTCCAGCCCTTCCAGCAGCAGCTGACTGCCGAGGTTACTCGTCATAATGATGATGGTGTTTTTAAAGTCAACCGTGCGCCCCTGGCTGTCGGTAATACGGCCGTCGTCCAATACCTGCAACAGAATGTTGAACACGTCCGGGTGCGCCTTCTCAATCTCGTCCAGCAGCACAACGCAGTAGGGTTTGCGGCGCACAGCTTCGGTCAGCTGCCCGCCTTCGTCGTAGCCCACGTATCCCGGAGGGGCGCCGATGAGGCGGCTGACGGAGAATTTCTCCATGTATTCGCTCATATCGATACGAACCATGTTCTTCTCATCGTCAAACAGGTTTTCGGCCAGCGCCTTGGCCAGCTCCGTTTTACCAACGCCAGTGGGGCCGAGGAACAGAAAACTGCCAATGGGGCGGTTCTCATCCGCGATACCTGCGCGGCTGCGCAGAATGGCTTCGCTTACGGTTTGTACGGCTTCATCCTGCCCGACTACGCGCCGGTGCAGCTCTTCTGGCAGGCGCAGCAACTTCTCGCGGTCGCTCTCCTTCAGCCGGGTGACCGGGATGCCCGTCCAGCGGCTGATGATGCGGTTGATCTCCTCTTCGGTTACTTTGTCGCGCAGCAGCGAGTTTTCACCGCGGTTCTTTTCGGCGGTAAACTCTTCGGCCTCCAGCTGCTTTTGCAACTCGGGCAGGCGGCCGTATTGCAATTCGGCGGCCTTGTTCAGGTCGTATTCGCGCTGTGCTTTCTGGATTTGAGCGTTGACCTGCTCAATCTCTTCACGCAGTTTGCCAACTTTGATGATGGCTTCTTTCTCGTTTTCCCAGCGCGCCTTCATGGCGGCAAATTCCTCGCGCAGCTGGGTTAACTCGTCCTCCAGCGCCTCGCGGCGGCGGGCGGTAATATCGTCCTTTTCCTTCTTCAGGCTCATCAGTTCAATTTCCAGCTGCATAATGCGGCGCTGCTTCTCGTCCAATTCGGCAGGGAGGCTGTCGATCTCGGTACGGATCATGGCGCAGGCCTCGTCCACCAAGTCGATGGCTTTGTCCGGCAGGAATCGGTCGCTGATGTAGCGATTGGAAAGGAGAGCGGCGGCAACCAGCGCCGAGTCGGTAATCTTCACGCCGTGGAAAACCTCGTAGCGCTCTTTCAGGCCGCGCAAAATGCTAATGGTATCCTCCACGCTCGGTTCGTTGACCATTACGGGCTGGAACCGGCGCTCCAATGCGGCGTCTTTCTCGATGTACTTGCGGTACTCATCCAGCGTCGTCGCGCCGATCAGGTGCAGCTCGCCGCGCGCCAGCATGGGCTTGAGCAGGTTGCCTGCGTCCATGCTGCCTTCGGTACGGCCTGCGCCGACAATGTTGTGCAACTCGTCGATAAACAGGAGTATTTTGCCTTCGGATTTCTTAATCTCTGCCAGTACGGCCTTTAAACGCTCTTCAAACTCACCGCGGTATTTGGCGCCTGCGATCAGCGCGCCCATATCCAGCGAGAACAGCTTGCGATCGCGCAGGCTTTCGGGCACGTCGCCGCGCACAATGCGCAGGGCAAGCCCCTCGGCGATGGCGGTTTTACCAACGCCCGGCTCGCCGATGAGCACCGGGTTGTTCTTGGTTTTGCGCGTTAAAATACGGATAACGCTGCGGATCTCATTATCACGGCCGATGACGGGGTCCAGCTTCTGGTTGCGCGCCATCTCCACCAGATCCTGCCCGTATTTGGTAAGCACGTCGTAAGTATCCTCGGGAGTATCGTTGGTAACACGGGTATTGCCGCGTACGGTTTGCAGCGCGGTCAGGAACCCCTTGTCGTCAATCGCCAGATCATGCCACAGCTGTTTGAGCGTCGGGCTGGGTTTGCGGATGAGGCCGAGGAAGAGATGCTCCACACTGATGAACTCGTCCTTCATCTGCTTGGCGGCATCCTGCGCGGCGAGCAGGGCGCGCTCCACATCGTTGCCGATGTAGATTTTATCCGGCTCGCGGCCCGAACCTGTTACTTTCGGGATGCGGCTGATAAGCGTTTCCAGTCGCGCTTGAATAGCGTCCGTATCCTTACCCATCTTTTTGAGCAGCTGGGGGATGAGCCCCTGTGGATCGTCCAATAAAGCGCGGGTCAAATGTTCCTGCGTTACTTCTTGATTTTGATATTCAATGGTCATTTGCTGCGCGGCTGCCAGCGCGGCGCGACTTTTTTCGGTAAATTGCTGATTTGTCATATGCATTCCTCCGTTTGCGGAAAAGTCCGCGTGGTGTTCTGGGGGCGGTGAACAGGGGCAACATGTGCAAGCGTTGTGTAACGGCGAAAAACGCATGGAGTGAACGTGAGAATCGCCTTTCCTGCGCTGCAGGCGCTTGCCGGACTGCGGCGGATGCCGCCTGTTGGTTGCGACGCACGGGGTTTTAGAAACCATCGGACGTTGCGAACCGCCTTCAGGCCAATTCAGATTTGACTAACTTTGACCTTCGTATCCAGTATACCGCGTTCCCGAAAAATGTCAATAGAAATCCGAAGATTTTTCGCACGGTCAGCTTCTTTTTCGGGCAAGCTAAACGAACGGAAAACACAAAGATAAATGGGCGCGTCATCGGCGTGCAAAGGGGGTAATAGAAAGAATGGTGCGTAACCATGGCAACCCTAAACCGCAAATTTTCACGAGCCGCGCTTGAAGTGCAAGCCGGTTCATGCTATGATGGACGATGGATAAACAGCGAAAGGCGGTCGGTGCATGGAGGGCTTTGGATTGGCCTGCGAAACGATGAGCGCAAAGGAAGCGGAATTGAAAAATCCGCTGGCGCTGGCCTTTATTGGCGACACGGTTTGGGACTTGCTGGTGCGCAGACGCCTGCTGGGTTCCGCCGCTCGTGTCAACGCCCTGCACCGGCAGGCGACGGATATGGTAAACGCTGGCGCGCAAGCCCGCGCGCTGGAACGCATACAACCGTTGCTAAGCCAAAACGAGTGCGATATTGTCCGCCGGGGCAGCAACGCCCATTGCGGTCACAGCACCCCGCGCAACCAAAACCCGGTCGATTACCATGCCGCTACGGGGCTGGAGGCGTTGATCGGCTGGCTGTACCTATGCGGACGGGATACCCGCGTACAGGAACTGTTTTTAGCGGCGTATCCAACCAAAGTACCGCAGGCTGTGCAAGCTGCAAACACAGAAATGAGCGTGTAAATGAGGCGGAAGCCGTACAACGCGAAGGAGGGCACCCATGCCGGAAGTACGCCAGCGGGTAGAACTGGTGCGCCACACCCTGAACGGTGAGGAAGCGGTCGCGCTGGCCGCAAAATTATGCTATGCAGGCGGCGATTTGGATTCACTGCTGCAAAAAATTGCCGATAATGACCAAAGCGCCTTTATTCGTAAGGTTCGGCAGATGGGGCATGAGAGTGTGCTGGAACATGCCAGCTTTACCTTCCTGATGGAGGGGGTCAGCCGCGCGTTGCTGGCGCAGCTGACACGGCACCGCCTTGCCAGCTTCAGCGTGCAAAGCCAGCGCTATGTTAGTTATGCGGGTGGCTTTGGGTATGTGGTGCCTCCGGCGATACATGCGCTGGGCGAGGAGGCCGTAAACGAGTTTGCCGCGCAGATGGCGCAGATGCAAACATGGTATGAGGATTGGCAGAAACGGCTGGGCGCGAACGAGGATGCACGTTTCGTGCTGCCTAACGCCTGTGAAACCCGCATACTGGTAACGATGAACGCCCGGGAGCTCCGCCACTTTTTCGCCCTGCGGATGTGCGAACGTGCGCAGTGGGAAATACGCGCGCTGGCGACGCAGATGTTTACGCTATGCTATACCGTCGCACCGGAACTGTTTGCGGACGCGGGCGCGGCCTGCCTGCGCGGCGCATGCCCGGAGGGAGAAAAGACCTGCGGCAAAGCCAAACAGGTACGCGCGCAGCGCGAGGCGTTTTTAGCAGAGCATGCAAAAGGATAACCACTGATCATGAAATGAAACAGCCGGGGGAAAACACCCGCCGGTGGTCGCGGCAGTGAAGCGTGAAAGAGATGCGCCTGCCGCCACACAGAAAGGAAAACAAACATGCCATATTATAAGGATATGAACGACAAACGTACGCGCAGCGATAAGCGCCACACCGCGGAAGGCCGCGGAGGATTCGAAGACGAGGGCAGCATGTACAGCGGCTCGCGTTCGCGTGGCGGCAGCCGCGGCGGCCGCAGCGGCGGAGACGGGCAAAGCCGTTATGGGAATCGATCGGGCGATACCCGCCAGCCTTCGCGCGGCGGAGATAACCGTGGAACAGGCCGCGAACCGGGGCGCCCGGCAGCGCAGGGGCCAGGGCGGTATTCCCGCCCCGGCGATCGCAATACGGATCGTCCGGCGGCACAGGGACGGTATAATCGCCCCGGTGACCGCGATATGGATCGTCCGGCACAGGGACGGTATAATCGCCCCGGCGACCGCGATACGGATCGTCCGGCGGCACAGGGACGGTATAATCGCCCCGGCGACCGCGGCGCGGATCGTCCGGCACAGGGGCGGTACGGCCGCAGTGATAACCGCGGCGGCAACCGCCAGAGCCGGGATGCGGGAGAATTCCGCTTTATACAGACCAACCAACCCTCTTACCGGGACCGAGGCTCGAATGTATCGCCCCGCCCGTATGACGAGCAACGCCGGGAACGCAGGGATGTAGCGCCGCGCGACTATAATGCCTACCGGTATGATGCGCCCGCCCGCCCGCAGCGCCCCGCCTATGAGCAGCCTGTGGAAGAAACGGTGCCCGAGGAGAATCTGCTCAGCGGCCGCAACCCGATTCGCGAGGCGCTCAAAAGCGGCCGTGACATTGAAAAGCTGATGGTCGCCCGCGGGGAGCTGAGCGGCTCTGCCCGCGAGATCGTCGCGATGGCTAAAGAGAAGCATATTCCCGTGCAGGAAGTGGATCGCGTGCGTCTGGACGCAATCACCCCGCACCATCAGGGGATGCTGGCCTACGCTTCGGCTTACCAGTACCACACGGTGGACGATATGTTGGCACTGGCGCAGGAACGCGGAGAAGAGCCGTTTTTGGTTTTGCTGGATGGGATTACCGACCCGCATAACCTGGGCGCGATTATCCGTACGGCTGAATGCGCGGGCGCGCACGGCGTGATTGTGCAGGAGCGCCGCGCTGTCGGCCTGACTCCCGCGGCGGTGAAAGCCAGCGCGGGCGCGGTGGAGCATATGATGGTGGCGCGCGTCGTCAACCTCGGCTCTACGATTGATATGCTCAAACGCCGTAATGTATGGGCCTATGCAGCCGATATGTCCGGCGAGGATTATATATCCGTCGATTTCAAGGGCGGCGTAGCGCTGGTGATTGGCGCTGAAGGCGAAGGCGTAAGCCGACTGGTGCTGGAAAAGTGCGACAAGCGCGTCGCACTGCCCATTCGCGGTAAGCTGGATAGTTTGAATGCGTCCGTAGCGGCAGGTGTTCTGCTCTATGCGGTGATGCGCTCCCGCTAAAACGTGAAGCCGATCTTGTTTGTGGACGGGTATAATGTCATCGGCGCGTGGCCGCAGGCGCAGCGGGCAGGCTGGCCGCTGCCAGAATCCCGTGACCGGCTTACGCACCTGCTTGAGGATTACGCAGGCTACACCGGGCAGGAAGTGGTGCTGGTATTCGACGGGCACCACAGCCAGCGGCCGCTGGCCTCGGTGGAGCAGCTGCAAACGCTGACGCTGGTGTATACCCCGCATGGGCAAACCGCCGACCAGTACATTGAGTATGCGTGCGGGCAATTGCCCGTTTACCGCGAAGTGCGCGTAGCCACCAGCGACCATTTGGAGCAGACGATGATATTGGGACGCGGCGCGACGCGGTTATCCTCCCGTGAATTGCTGCGGGAGCTGGAACGCACCCGCGCCAGCGGGCGCAGCGTTCAGCAGGCGGGCAGCACCGTTACGCAGCGCGCTACGCTATTCAGCGGCATTACCGATGAGCAGCGCGCTGTGCTGGAAAAGCTGCGCCGCCAAAAGTAAAATGCGCGGAAAAAAACAAAACGAGGCAGGAAAACAGCCATGACCACCCAACCCAAACGAGAACGAAAACCTCAACGTCTATACCGCAGCGAGCATGGTTCCATTGACGCCGCCGCGGAGGACATTGCCCAGTTGCTTTCGGATGACGATACGAGCCGTCAAAGCCCTGAAGCCGAAGAGGAGGATGTTCAGCCTTTGGATGATCCCTCTTGGGAGGAATCCCTGAAAATCCGGTTTGGAGACAAAACCGACGAGGAGATCGTCGCCTTCGCGCAGGATGGCGACAGCATTGCGCTGGAATATTTGCTGGGGAAATATAAAAACTTTGTACGCTCCAAGGCACGCAGCTACTTCCTCATCGGCGCGGACCATGAGGACATTGTGCAGGAGGGTATGATCGGCCTGTTCAAATCGATTCGCGATTACCAGGCCGAGCGCCTATCCAGCTTCCGCGCGTTTGCGGAATTGTGCATAACCCGCCAGATCATCACGGCCATTAAAACCGCCACACGCCAAAAGCATGTGCCGTTGAACAGCTACGTGAGCCTGAACAAGCCGATATATGATGAGGAAAGCGACCGTACGTTGATGGATGTGATCGTGGAATGCCACGCGCAAAACCCGGAAGAGCTGATTATCGGCCGGGAAGACATCATGAGCATTCGCGACCGGGTGGACGAGGTGCTAAGCTCTCTGGAGCAGGAAGTGCTAAGCGCCTACCTGGACGGCAAGAGCTATCAGGAAATTGCCGATAAGCTGGGCAGGCATGTAAAATCCATCGATAATGCGCTGCAGCGTGTAAAGCGCAAGCTGGAAAAGTTTATGGAAGAATCCAAAGCACAGGAAGAGGATTAACCGGGTAACGATAGCCGGGCTTTAAAGCTTGCCGCTATCGTTTGCTGTAAAGGGGCCGGATGCCCGTAGCGGACCGGGCCACACGACGAAGCCGGGAGGTGTTCGGTTTGCCGGATGATGTGTACGAAGTTGTAGCGCAGGCTGCGCGCTACTGGTTTTTATTCATCATGGCGCTGATTGTTTGGCGCAGTTTCCGCTGGCTGCGTAAGGATGCGAAAAAACGGAAAAAACGCTTGAAATTACTGCCGGACGCGGGCTATGTGGGCGAACTGGTCGTGACGGAGGGCAGCATGGAGTTGCCTGCCGGGCTGGCTCTGCCGGTATCCAGCGAAGGCATTTTAGGCAGCGTTCGCAGCGACGATCTATTTGTACCCGTTAAGGGTGTTGCAAAAAAGCATTTGTGGTACGAGTTTGATGAAGCCGACGGGCTGATAATCCATCCATTTGGCCGGATGACGGTGGAAGCGGATGGAGAAACCGTAACCGGCAGGCGGGCGCATGCCGCGCTTGCGCATGGCTCCACCCTGAAGGTGGGGGACGCGGAATTGCGGCTGCGGCTGTTTGCCGGGTTTGAATCCGCAGGGGTACGGTACGCCGCCTTTACACGAGAGGAAATACCGCCTGCCGCAGAAGTGCAGCAAACCTCCGAGCAATCTGCGCAGAGCGCACAGCCAACAGCAGTGCAGGGCGTAACCTTTACGCCGGAGCAGGTAGAAGTGCTGCAGCAAATGCAGTGGGTTGCTGCTATGCAGGCCATGCAGGCGATGCAGCAGCCTGCCGCGCAGCCGGATGTGATCAACACGCAGCAGGGCGCGTTTGCCCCGCCGCCGAAAATTGAAAAGACAGGCGCGATCCTTTCCGAAGAGGAGGAAGCGGAGCATTGGGATGAGCCGGATGCCTATGCTGACGAGGCGGATGATTGGCAGGAGCCTCCGCGCGCGTCGGCGCGGCTGCGCCGCGCTCCGCTGCCGCCGCTTGCGGCAGCGCAGCCCGATGAAGATCGGGCGGACGCGCGCGCGTATGAGCAAGACGATACCTACGACGAGGACGGCTTTTACCCGCCGCTGGAAGGGGACGAGCTGGATTTTGCTCCGGCCGTCACCGTATATCCGCCGGAGGATGCGTATGAGGAAGACGATGAGCCGGATGCCGACCCCGACCATGCGCCTGCCGAATTGTATGTAGAGCCGGATGAGGCTGCCCAGGCCAAGCGGCTCCTGTGGGATAAGTACTTGAAGGGAGGGCGCCGCCATGAGCCGTAGAGATGCACGCCGCTCGCCGCGTATGCCGTCCCGCCGCTATCCAGACCGCAGACTAACCTCGGCAATGATGTTGTTTTTCTTCAGCGCCTTTTTACTGACGGCAATGCGGGGAGAAATACGTTGGCAGGGCTTTGCGCTGGCCGTTGCGGTACCGGCGCTTATCTTTATTGCCACGCTCTGGCTGCCGCGTTTTTTCCCGGCGGATAAGTTGCTGCTGGCGATTGCTAATTTTTTATGCGCGCTGGGCGTATTGGTTTTATATTCTACCGATCTGGATGCGGGTACATCCCGCGGCTTACAGCAGGCGATCAATTACAGCGTAGGCATTGCAGCCATGTTGTTTTGCATTCTGCTGGTACGCTATGTACGACGCTGGCGGTTTTTTAGTAAAGTGATTGCGTTGGGTGCGCTGCTGCTAATTGCGCTTCCGTTGGCAATTGGCACGGAAAAAAATGGCGCGACCAACTGGATTCAGCTGGGAAGCATCAGCCTGCAACCCAGCGAAATAGTGAAAATCGCACTGCTCATCATCCTCAGCTATTCCATGAGCCGCAGGCAATTTTGGCCGTGGCTGCTGTTTGCGGGCGTATGCCTGCTGATTTTAATGCTGCAAAAGGATTTGGGCACGGCACTTATTTATTACATCACGGCGCTGTTTATGTTTTTTGCCGCAACGGGCAACCTGCCGCTGACCGGCGTGGGGTTGCTGGGCGGCGCGGGCGCGGCGGTGCTGGGCTATAAGATGTTCAGCCATGTAAAGGTGCGCGTAGCGATATGGCAAAATCCGTGGCTGTATTACGAAAGCACCGGGTACCAGATCGCGCAGATCTTAATGGCCATCGCATCGGGCGGACTGTTCGGCGTCGGGCTGGGGTTGGGCGCGCCGCGCGTGATACCGGTATATTACACAGACTGTATTTTCGCGGTCATTTGCGAGCAGTTCGGCATTATTTTCGGCATTCTGGTGCTTGTGATGTATGTGATTATGATTTTGCGCGGCGCATCCATCGCCATGGGCGCGCGGCACAGCTTCCATGCGCTGCTAGCGATGGGAACGACCGTAATGCTGGGCGTGCAGACCTTTGTGATCATCGGCGGGGTACTCAAGCTGATTCCGCTGACGGGCGTTACCATGCCCTTTGTCAGCTATGGCGGCACTTCGCTCATCAGCTGTATGGGCATGATCGGCCTTTTACAGGGAGTCGCCAGCCTGAACCAGGACGATTTGAAATATGATTATGAAATCAGCCGCAGCATGCGCGAGGAAGAAAATCTACCGCATGCGGACTGGCTGTAAGACAAAACCGCAGCGGTGGCCAAATACCGGTACGCGCACAAGGGAGGGATAATGTTTGAAACGCCTGCATACACGTTTTCGGCTGGTTACGCTGATGCTGATCGGCCTTGTGTTATTGGCCGGTCTGTATGGCGCATACAGCGTGGATACCTATGGTACGCGCTGGTCCTCCAGCAGCCGCAATACCCGATACCAAAAGGCGAAGCAAAACGTTATCGCTGGAGATATCCTCGACCGTAACGGCGTAATGCTGGCAACGACCGATGAGGATGGCGAACGCGTATACCAAAGCAATGTCAAAGCCCGTAAAGCAATCGTTCATCTGGTGGGCGACCGGGACGGCAACGTTGCCAACGGTGTGGATTCCTTCCAGGCCTCGTATCTGCTGGGTTTTCAAACCTCCCTCAGCGAGCGGGTAGCCGCCCTGCTCAGCGGAGAAACCCGGCACGGCGATAACGTGACCATCACCGCGGACAGCGCGCTTTGCACGAAGATTGTGAATACCTTTCAGACGAATACCAACACGCAAGGGAAAAGCGGCGCGGCAGTGGTGATGAACTATAAAACCGGCGAGATTATTGCGCTGGTTAGCCTGCCGGTTTTCGACCCGCAAAACATTTCACAGGACGATCAAACCAATGCGCAGCATCCGTTTTGGAACCGTGCGCTGCAAAGCACGCTTGCGCCGGGGTCTACGTTTAAAATCATCACGGCGGCGTCGGCGCTGGAAAACCTAAGCGGGATTACCAGCTATCAATTCACCTGTACCGGCGCAACGCAGGTGCTGGATCAGGTGATACATGATTACGGCAACGCCCAACATGGCAGCCTGTCGCTGCAAAAAGCCTTTACTGTCAGCTGTAATAATGCCTTTGCCCAGTGTGCTTTAATGCTGGGGGACGATGCCCTGCGCGCTACTGCGGAGGATTTCGGGTTTAACGAGAACTTTCTGTTTCGGGATATTGTTGTGGAAAACAGTATCTATCCCACCACTGGGCGAAATGCTGTGGAGGTTGCGTGGAGCGGCGCGGGACAAAGCCAGATTGGCGCTACGCCCCTGCACATGTGCATGGTGGCCGCCGCAATCGCCAACGACGGTGTGATGATGGAACCGCGCCTCCTCTATCAAGTGGTCAGCCCGGCCGGAGTGATACGCCTGCGGTATACCCAAAAGGAGTATAGCCGTGTGGTAAGCGAGGATATTGCCCAAACCCTGCAAAGCTATATGAAAAACGTTGTTACCTCCGGCACCGGCACCGCAGCGCGTGTAACGGGTCTCACCATTGCCGGTAAAACCGGCAGCGCGGAGGCTGCGGAAAACGGTGTGGATATTACCAACGCCTGGTTTGTCGGTTATATTGCGGACGAAGATCTGCCGTATGCCTGCTGCGTGCTGGTGGAAGACGGCGGCAGCGGCGGCAGCGTGGCCGCGCCGATTGCTGCGACGATATTCAAGTACCTGAAAGACACATACGGAAGCTGAAGCGGGAATTGCCGGAAAAGAAACGGAGAAGAAACAGTGAAGCGGCGGACGGGATTGTAGCCACGGGTTGATTCATATCACCGTTATCAATATTGTTGCTAAGCAACTTTCCCGTTGCTTTGTAAAACCAAAGCAGGAAGTACCTATTGGCAAAGCCTGACAGGACAAAGCTTTCGGGCGTTGTTTGCTGGTGGGGTATCAAAAATGGAAAGCGAAGGGCGCTTGTGATTATTTTCAGAAAACCCAAATACTAAAAGCGTGTGGCAAAGTCCAAGCAACGGGCTTTGCCACATTGACATTGCCCCTGCGCCTCTGTATCATAATGCGGTAGGTTTCATCATGCGCCGTTCGGTGGCGCGAATAAACGGCCCGGCTGCGACGACAAGCCGTCCAGGGCAGGCCGAGTGATAGGTGATGGATAGGCAGTGTTCAGCGATTTTCTTTTTTCTATTAAAACAGTATTTCCGCTGTTATTTATGATGCTGGTCGGGTTTGTGGCCCGGCGTTTTCATATTATCGGTGAGGAAGGCGTAAAACAGGCCAACAAGAGCGTGTTTTATATCTTCCTGCCATTGCTTTTGTGCCTGAACATTATGGATACGCCTCAAAATGTAATGCCGGATTATGGTACGCTTCTATATGCAATGGGCGCGGTGGTGGCGAGTTTTGGGGTGCTTTTTATACTGGCGCCCGGTATCTGTAAAAACCCAAATGCGCGTGGTGTGTTTATTCAGGGGGTTGCTCGCAGTAATTACGCTATTTTCGGGATCCCACTGGTACTGATGATGTACCCCGATGCGGATACGTCCATCGCGGCACTGATGGTGGTTGCAGTCGTGCCGATTTTTAACGTTGCGGCAACGATCGTACTGCTGGTACACAGCGGTAAGGAAATCAGCGTTTGGCACATCATCCGGGGCGTGCTGTTCAACCCGCTTATTATCGGTACGCTGCTGGGCTTTGCCCTGTGGCTGCTCCATTGGAACCTTCCTACTTTACTGTATAACCCGCTTTCCCGGTTGGGGGATGTAGCTACGCCGCTTGCGCTGTTCTTGCTGGGGGCGTCACTGGATTTTGCCAAGGTGCGCGCCAATTCTTCGCTGCTTACCATCGGGGTGATATCCAGGCTGGTGCTAGTGCCGCTGGTGCTTATGTCCATTGCGGTTGCCCTTGGCATCCGGGGTGTGAGCCTGGCTACGCTCATCGCGGTGTTTGCTTCACCGACAGCCGTCAGCAGTTACCCTATGGCACAGCAATTGGGCGGTGATACCGATTTTGCTGCCGCACAAGTGGTGCTGACCACAGCGTTTTCCGGCTTTACTGTGTTCTTATGGATTTTTCTTTTCAAAACACTGGGTATGGTGGGATAAAACAGCGAAAGGACATCAATCATCTTGACACTTATGGTGCAAGTTCGATACAATAACAGTAATATTTGTAAATTGTTATGTTTGTGTTGACATGTGCGCTGCAGGGAGGAAAGATGATGAAGAAAACGCTTGCGTTTCTAGTAGCTTTTGTGTTGTTGCTGGGCTGTTTGCCTGTTTCAACGGCATTAGGCGCTATTTCCAATTCATCCAGAGTACGGAAATCAGCGCTGGTATTTGAGCAAGCCAAGGGGTATGCCAAATGGCAAAAGAGCGGGAATAAAATTAAGATAACCTTTAATCTGGAAAATTTAGACCCCAACGCCGATATCGATGCTTTTGATATTGTTATCTACTGTAAAAACGTATATGAAGAAATTATTTACCCGGATGACTGCGGAATAGATACATACCAAATAACCTATACGTTGGAAAAAACCGTGCACTCTGGTAAAACGGCGTACAGCGGCTACTGCGTAATCGATGGGCTTTCAGGCGTCAAGTACATATACGCAGCGATTGCTAAATACCATTATACTCCCGGCAGTACGCCGTCCCCTTTGTACCGGGAAGCAAGCAGCAACAACACGGTTACCATTCCTGCGTACTTTCTGGATTGGCACCAGTGGATGTATAAATAGCCTATATACCCGTGCAATATGGTTTGACATTTCACCATGCCTGTGTTACCATACGGGCATCCAATCCGCCCGATTCCATCGGTGCGGAAGGCGACGGATGAATCCTGCGACAGGGCGCTGCAAAGAGAAACGTCCCACCGGCTGAAAGGACGTTCATGCGCACAGGGCAGGCCCCCGCATCCGGCAATTTCGGCTAATTCCCGACGGCAGCCGCCGTTATCGGCATGAAAGTGAAAGTATCCCGAGGGTGAGCGTCCGTCCGTATGGGTGGAGCGATCCAAAGGGCTTTAAGTCGGGTGGTACCGCGAAGGCTCCCTTCGTCCCAACGGCGGCCAATGGCCGTGCTTGGGAGCGATGGAGCCTTATTTTTCTACTCCGGCAGCAGGCGGCGAAACCGCACAAGCCACGGGAAAGCGCATCAGCAATGCTTTTGACCCGGCTGGCGTAATGCGGCAAACAGAACCCCTGCCAACGGCATCACGAAAGGAGAAACCCGGCATGGCAAAAAAGGAAGAGAAGAAATTTGTGGAGCACATTACGCCCCGCAGCGAAGATTTCTCCCAATGGTACACCGATGTAATTTTACAAAGCGAACTGGTGGATTACGCGCCGGTGCGCGGCTGCATGGTCATCCGGCCTTATGGCTACGCCATCTGGGAGCGCATCCAGCAGGAGATGGACAGCCGCTTTAAAGCGACAGGGCATGAGAACGTCTATATGCCCATGCTGATCCCCGAAAGCCTGCTGCTCAAGGAAGCCGAGCATGTGGAAGGGTTTGCGCCCGAGGTAGCGTGGGTAACGCAGGGCGGCAACGAGAAACTGCAGGAGCGTCTGGCCATTCGCCCCACCAGCGAAACCATATTCTGCGCCATGTACAGTAAATGGGTCGGCAGCTACCGCGACCTGCCCATGAAGTATAACCAGTGGTGCTCGGTTATGCGTTGGGAAAAAAGCACCCGCCCCTTCCTGCGCACCAGCGAGTTCCTGTGGCAGGAGGGCCATACCATTCACGAAACGCCCGAAGAGGCTCAGCAGGAAACCCTGCAGATGCTGGAGGTATACCGTGAGGTAGCCGAGGATGAGATGGCGCTGCCGGTGCTTTGCGGCCGCAAGAGCGATAAGGAAAAATTTGCGGGCGCGCAGGCCACGTATAGCATGGAAGCCATGATGCAGGACGGGAAAGCCCTACAAGCAGGCACCAGCCACAACTTTGGCACCAACTTTGCCGAGGCGTTCGACATTCAGTACTTGAGCCGCGAAGGCAAGCTGGAATACGTGCACGAAACCAGCTGGGGGGTCAGCACCCGGTTGATCGGCGCGATTATCATGACGCACGGCGACGAACGCGGCTTGCGCCTACCTCCCCACATTGCGCCCATTCAAGTGGTGATCGTGCCGATCGCTGCGCACAAGGGCGGCGTAATGGAAAAGTGCGATGAGATTTTCGCGCAGCTCAAGGCAGCCGGATACCGCGTGAAGGTGGACGACCGCGACACCGTATCCCCCGGCTACAAGTTTAACGACTGGGAGCTGAAGGGTGTGCCCGTGCGGCTGGAGATTGGCCCCCGCGACATTGAAAACGGCGTAGCGACAGTGTTCCGCCGCGACACCTGCGAAAAGGCCCCCATGGCGCTGGATACGCTTACGGCGGATCTGCCCGCGCTGATGGACAGCATTCAACAGGGATTGTACGATCAAGCAAAGGCGTTCCGCGATGCGCACGTTACCGAGGTGCACAACATGGAAGCGCTGGGTAAAGCAGTGGAAAGCGGCTTTGCCAAGGCTATGTGGTGCGGTGACCGCGCCTGCGAAGATGCGATTAAGGAGCAGTTCAACGCCTCCAGCCGCAATATGCCCTTTGACCAGACGTCTATTGGTGAAACATGCGTCTGCTGCGGCAAACCTGCCAAAAAGCTGATTTACTTCGCCAAAGCGTATTAAGATTCCCCTGTTACTTTCCGGCGGGCGGAGGGCGGTAAGCCTCCGGCCCGCCGGTTTCCATACTCCGGCAGTGTTATGGGTTAGCTTTTAATTAGGATGGCGGCAAACGCCGTTCTATCGGAAAAAAGCCAATGTCACTGTATATGACCGAAAGGGATGAAATGATGCAACAGCAAGAAATACGGCAACCAGCCGCAGCGCCGCGGCTGGTGCTGTGGGATTGGAACGGCACGCTGCTCAATGATGCGGAATACGCCATAGGGGTGCGCAACCGCGTGTTTCCGCACTTTGGTCTGCCGCCGGTGGAAAGTGTTGAGGCATACCATGCGCAATTCACCTTTCCGGTTAAGCTGTATTATACACGTGCTGGGGTAACAGAGGAGCAGTTTGTACAGGTTGCCCACGCGTGGATGGCGGAATACCTGCGCGGCTGCGAGAACATCCCGTTGTTTACGGATGCGTTGGAAACGCTGGACGCTTTTCACGCGGCGGGCTGCAAACAAGCGGTGTTGTCCGCCAGTAAGCTGGATACGCTGCAAATGCAGCTTGGCTATGCCGGAATCGCTAAACGGTTTGACGCGGTGCTGGGTCTTGGGCATATTTACGCCACCAGTAAAGAGGGCATTGGGCGGGAATACCTGCAAAACAGCCATGTGGATACGTCCGCCTGCGTGTTACTGGGCGATACCCTGCACGATGCGGAAGTTGCAGGGGCGTTGGGCTGCCGTTGCGTGCTGGTCGCACGGGGGCACCAAAGCCGCCAGACATTGCTTACGGCAGGGGTGCCGGTTTGCGATTCGCTTTCGCAGGCAAGTGCGCTGCTGCTTGGCAGGAAAACAGATGAGCGGTGAAGAAATGATGCATCAGAACATCGCGCAAAATCAACCGGAGCAGAATGAGATGAACCCGTTGCTGACCGCGTTAGCCCGGGAAGGAAAAATCGCCAAAGCCGAACTGTGCAGGCGGTTTTCGCTTTCGGACGCGGCGCTTGCACAGACCGTGGAAGCCTTGAACGCGCAGGGATATATCGTTGAACAATGCAGAAAAGACGGTATGGATAGTGCTGTGGAATTGCTGTGCCTTACGCCTGCGGAAGGCAGCCTGCTGCCGGGGGATATACTCTGCGGCCTTGCCACAAAACAAATGGGCCGCAAAGTGCTGTACGCCCGGGAAATGGGCAGTACCAATACGGTGCTGAAACAAGCCGCTGTGGAGCAGGTGTTGCCGCACGGTACACTGGCGATATGTGAACGGCAAACGCAGGGCAAAGGCCGCTTGAGCCGCACGTGGGAAACGGCCGAAGCGGGCGAAGGGCTGGCGACATCGCTGCTGTTGCGCCCGAAGCTGCCGCCTGCGCAAATACCGCTGCTTACGCTGGCCGCCGCCGTGGCTGCCGCAGACGCCATCGAAGCGATGGGCATTGCGCCGGGTATCAAGTGGCCAAACGATGTGGTTATTGGCAAGCGCAAGTGTGTAGGTATTCTGTGTGAAATGGTCACCGACCCGCAGGGCAGCCCCTGCGTAGTGGTGGGCGTGGGGTTTAATGTAAACCAGATGGCATTTCCGGCGGAAATTGCGCATAAGGCGACGTCGCTGCGTATGCAAAGCGGAAAGCCTGTGGACAGGCGAAAATTGCTGCAAGCCTATCTATCTGCAATGGAAAAGGCGGTGCAAAGCCTGACGGAAAAAGGGCTTAGCGGCATTATAGAACCATATATCGCCCGGTCGGTTACGCTGGGTAGCCGGGTGGAGGTGATCGGTACGCGGGAACGCTTCACCGGGACGGCCAAGGCGATTGATGATACCGGCGCGTTAATGGTAGTGGATGACGATGGACAGGAAAGACGAGTACTCAGCGGGGACGTATCCGTAAGGGGAGTGATGGGCTATGTCTAAACCATTGTATGAAGGCTCGATTACCGATGTGCATGGCATTCGTGTTGGACAGGCGGAAAATTACGAGGCGCGTACCGGCGTTACGGTGGTGCTGTGCAGCCGCGACGGTGGTGTGATCGGCGCGGATGTGCGCGGCGCAGCGCCGGGTACGCGCGAAATTGCGTTGACCCGTAGTGAAAACACCGTGGAACGCGCCAATGCTGTCATGTTAGCGGGCGGCAGCGCCTTTGGCCTGAATGCGGCCGCGGGCGTGATGCGTTTTTTGGAAGAAGCGGACGTGGGTGTGGATACGGGCACGTACAAGGTGCCGATTGTGCCCGCTGCCGTACTGTTTGATTTGAACACGGGCGACGGCAAAGTGCGACCAGATGCGGACATGGGCTATGAAGCCTGCCATGGCGCAGCCAAAGAGATAAAGCAGGGTGCGTATGGCGCGGGTACAGGTGCGACGGTGGGTAAGCTGGTGCCGGGCGCGATGCCGGTGCCCTGCGGCACCGGTACAGCCAGCCTGACGCTGGCCTGCGGCGTTACTGTAGGCGCGATTGCCTGCGTAAACGCCTGTGGGGACATATACGACCCGCAAACGGGAAAGGTACTGGCCTGCGGGCGGCTGACTGACGGTACGCCCGTGTTGAGTGAAAATTTACTTTACGGTACCCAGCCCATGGCGGAGCCGCTGAAAATTACCCGCTCCAGCAATACGACACTGGTGGTGGTAGCGACGGACGCAGAGCTGAGCAAACCGCAGGTGAACCGGCTGGCAACCTGCGCGCATGACGGCATGGCGCGTACCATTCGCCCTGTGCATACGCAAATGGACGGCGACACGGCCTTTGCACTGGCGACAGGCCGTGTGGAAGTGGATGTGAACATGGTGCAGCTCTGCGCTGCCGTGGCCGAGGTAACCGCGCGCGCCATCGCCAATGCGGCATGTATGGGAGGCAGACGGTGATTGGACTTGGCATCGACGTGTGCGCGATTGCGCGCATCGAAACAGCGTTGCAAAAAAACGACGGGTTTCTGAATCGTTATTATACCCTGGATGAACGGGTGTACCTGCAAAGCCGCGGACAGATGGCCGCCCACAGCGCGGCGGCCATGTTCGCCGCCAAGGAGGCGCTGCTCAAGGCGCTGGGTACGGGGCTGGGCGGTGTAGGAATGGCGGAAATCGGCGTCGTGCACGATGCGCAGGGCTGCCCTGGCTATGCCCTTTCACCCAAAGCACAGGCGTTGCTGACAAAAAAGGGCGCTGCTATCGCCCACCTGAGCCTTACGCACGACGCGGGTGTGGCGGTAGCGGTGTGCATACTGGAATAAACGGCAAGGAGGAGCGCTATGCTTTATACCATCCTGCCTGAAGAAATGAAGCGTGTGGAACGCCGGATGATGGAGGAAACCCATACCCCGAGCCTGACACTCATGGAGTATGCCGCTGTGCACGTGGCAGATGCGGCGAAACCCTATTTACAGGGTGGGAAACTGCTTGCGGTGTGCGGCACCGGCAATAACGGCGGCGATGGGCTCGCCGCCGCTCGCATTTTACTAACGAGGCTGCCGCAGCTGGAGGCTACCGTATGGCTTTTGCCGGGCACGCTCTCCCCAGAGGCGGAGGAGCAGCGCCGGAAACTTACGGTCTTTGGCAGGCGTGTACGGGTGGAGGTATTGCAAAACGGGGTTCCGGCCCTACCGCAGGATACGGCTTGCGTGCTGGACGCAATGTTTGGCACAGGACTGAACAGGCCGCTTACGGGGCTTGCGAGCGAAGCGGTACAAAGCCTGAATGCATCGGGGCTTCCGGTGATCGCGGTGGATATTCCCAGCGGGCTGAGCGGGGTTACGGGCAATGCGCCCGCATCGGAGGAAGCCTCCAACGAGGCGGCGATTGTAAACGCGGTGGTGACCGTTACGTTCCACCGCCCCAAACCGGGTTTGTTTTTGGACGAAGGGCTGGCGGCCTGCGGCCGTGTGATTGTTGGTGACATCGGCATTGCCCCGAAGTGGGATGATGCCAATGGGCTGGCGTTGCTGACCAAAGGGGATAGGCTGTTGCCTCTGCGTGGCCGGAACACGCATAAGGGGGATTATGGCCGCGTGCTGGCAATAGTTGGCTCCTTCGGCATGGCGGGCGCGGCGGCGCTTTGCGCGACTGCGGCGATGCGCAGCGGCGCGGGGCTGGTAACAGTGGCGTGCCCGGAAAGCATTGTGAGCGTGGTGCAAACATTATGCCCCTGTGCGACTTGCCTACCGCTGCCGCCAAACGACGCCGAGGCCGCATGGCAGGAGCTGCTGCCTGCGCTTTCCCGGACAGATGCGCTGGTAGCGGGCTGCGGGCTTGGGAAAAGCGCCTATACAAGGGTGCTGGTAGAAAAACTGATAAACTGGTTACAGCAAAATCCGCTTCCTGCTGTACTGGATGCGGACGCGTTGAACCTGTTGGCTGCGATGCCTGCGCAGACACGGCTGGGTACGCAAACGGTGATTACGCCCCACGTGGGCGAAGCTGCACGCCTGTTGCAACAGCAGGCAAAACAGGTAACAGCCGATCAACCGGCCGCCGCACGGGCGCTGCGGGAGCGTTATGGCTGTGCCGTAGCGCTCAAGAGCGCCTCAACTGTGCTGGTGGATGGCGATGGGGAAGCAATTAGCCTGTTCGGTACGCCTGCCATGGCAAAGGGAGGCAGCGGAGATGCGCTGGCAGGAGTGCTGGCGGCGCTGCTGGCCGGGCAGCAGGCTTACGGGCAGTACGGCGTGCGTCTGCTGCAAACAGCCTGCGCGCTGCATGGGCTGGCAGGCTCACGTGCGGCGGAAACAACCGGCGAACGCGGGATGCTGGCAACGGATCTATGCGCGATGTTGGGCAATGTGCCGGAAATGGTAACGCGCGAAAGCGCCGCTTACCATGCGCTGAAAGCAAATCCGCTGCAAACGGCGCAAGTGAGCGGACAATCAGGAACACCGCAGGGCGGATTCGGCGTGAAACCAGCTCCGCAGCAAAAGCTGGCGCAAACCCTGCGCACGGCACTGGGGCGGCATGTGCGTGTTACGGTGGATCGCCCCTTTGGCAGTCTGCACCCGAAGAATCAAAAAATGCATTATGGGCTGAATTACGGGTACGTAGCGGATGTGCTGGCCGGGGATAACGAATGGCAGGATGCGTATATTTGGGGCATTGAGGAGCCGGTAGAGTTTTTCGAGGGCGTTGTGGTAGCGGTAATACACCGCCTGAACGATGTGGAGGATAAGTGGATTGTCGCTACGGAGGGCGATGTGCCGACCGAACAGGAGATACGCGAAAAAACGGCGTTTGTGGAGCAGTATTTCCAATCGGAGATTATCCTGTAAGGGACAAGTAAGGCAAAGAAGCTGTTTTGGTTTGCGCTGCGATCCTGAGGGTACTTGCATCGTATAGTACCGGCAGGTAATGGGAGTTACGCAGGATGCGCCTCCGGGTCTGTTTCAATCTCTGTAAGGCTGTCTTGGCATTGTCCATTGGTGATTTTCCGCAAAGGATACGTAAAAGCCATACATGGCAATAGACTTGATGCAGCCTGATACAACGAACGCGGTATTTGAGATATAGCGTAGGTTGAAACAGCTACAATTTCGTTTACGAAAGCTTTGTCGGGCGATGGGTACGCAAAGCCTTAGACTTCTGCTGTCAAACGTGCAGTGCGCAGGCAAAATATGATCGCTCCAAATGGGGCGGCACAGCTGATTGTACGCAAAAAGGAGCCGCTTGCAAGCGGCTCCTGATTAACGTGAAAGGATTAGGTAAGGGTGGAAACCAACAGCCAAACGCCATAGCCAATCATCAGCAAACCGCCGATGCGGCGGAGCAGCGGTTGATGATCCCGCAGCCAGGTGAACAGGTCTTTCAGCCACTGGAACAGCACCATCAATAGCAGCATCGGCAGGCTGAGACCCAGCGCGAAAATCGCCAGTGACAGCATCCCCTGTCCGACAGTGGCGCTGGAAGCGGCCAGTACCAGTGCGTTGGCCAGCACCGGGGTAATGCACGGCGTCCACGACAACGCAATTACTATACCAAACAGCGCTGCCGAAAAGAACCCGTCGGGCTTGATTTTCACCTTATCCGCCCATTTGGGGGCGCTCATGCCTTTCCAATGCAGGAATCCGGCAGTCCATATCCCAAACAGGATCAACAGCACCCCAGTAATGATGTTGAGCAACCCACGGTCGATATTGGCAAACGCGCTGCCCAGCAGCCCGGCGGCTGCGCCAAGCAGGGTAAACAGCGTAATAAAGCCGAGCATCAACCCAAGGCTGCGGCGCACCACATCCAGCCAGGCTTTGCGTTTATCCGTGCTTTCGGAACCCTCGCCAACCAGGTAGAGGGTGTATACCGGCAGCATCGGTAATACACAGGGGGAAAGAAAAGCGACAAGCCCGCCGATGAACATGGCCCACAGCGTATACTGCGGCAATGTGGAGATCAGGCTTTGTGTCATTGCGTAACCTCCGCACTATCAGGCGCAGCGGTGGTGTCCACAGTGGTATCTGCGTTCGTATCCGCGCGCAGGGCAACCCCCATATCCTCCAGTGCGGCAGACATGGTATCATAGGTCATCATGCCGGGATAATAGCTGCTCAGGTAACCTTCCTTATCGATGAACAGGCTGGTGGGGAAGCCGCTCAGGCCGATCATGTTGGTTAGTGCCATTTCATCGTCTTCCAGCAGTATCATATCTTGCAGGCCGAATTCCTCAACGACCGCCGCGCTGTCGCTGGCGTCTTCGCCGCTCCATACGTGCACAAGGATAATGGCTACATCGTTGGGATCGTAAGCCTCAAACACCTCTTTTAAGTCCGGCATTTCCTGCATGCAGTAGGTGCACCAACCCGTAAAGAAGTTCAGGTATAGGGCTTTGCCTTCGTACAGGCTCACATCCAGCGGCGTACCCTCGAAATAATTGAGCACATAGGGCATTCCTGCGTCGTTGGTGTCGGTAGTATCGGCAGTTTCACTCTCCGCCAGCGCCGAGAAGGGGAGAAGCGACAGGGCAAGAACCAGAAGAATCGTAAAAAACCGGCGTAATTGCATAGTCATGGGTATCATACCTCCTTAGTTGTAGGGATAAACCGGAAAGAGGCGGTTGAAACCGCAAGTCACCAATATACGCAGGAAATTAACAGTATGGCTATAAATGCAATTTTAATGTAAAAATTATTCATTTTTTACCCACGTTGCAAAAAAGAGCCAGATCAGCCCTTTACGATGCATAGTCTTTGTGTTATAATGCAAAACGATTCACTTGGGTCGCGCTGTATTGCGGCTTTGGCACGGGTGATTTGCAAGATGCAATGGCGCATCCGCCATTTGCAGCTGTGTAAAACGAAGGCTCGCTATGGCGGGTCGTTGCAGGAGGAAATACCATGCCGCTTGGATTATCGATGAAAGCTACCAACATTGCCCCGTCCGCTACCCTCGCGATGGATACTAAAGCAAAAGCGATGAAGGCCGCTGGTGAAGACGTGATCGGTCTTGCCGCGGGCGAACCGGATTTTGACACCCCCGAAATGATCCGTGACGCGATGAAAGAGGCGTTGGATCGCGGGATGACGCGCTATGCGGCGGTGCCGGGTACGCTGGAGCTGCGTAAAGCCATTGTGGAAAAATTAAAACGGGATAACGACCTTACGTATGAAGTCGGGCAAATCATCGTATCCAACGGTGCGAAACATTCGCTGTACAATACGTTTTTTGCGTTGCTCAACGATGGCGATGAAGTAATCGTGCCTACGCCCTGCTGGGTCAGCTACCCGGAAATGATTCGCATGAACGGCGGCGTACCGGTGTTTGTACCTGCCTGTGAGAAGGATAATTTTGTGCCGACGACCGCGGCGATTGCGGCGGCGATTACCCCCAAAACCAAGGCGTTTATGCTCACCTCGCCCAACAACCCCAACGGCTGCGTATGGACGCAGCAGGCGCTGCAGGCGCTGGCTGATTTGGCGGTGAAGCACGATTTTTATATTGTTTCCGATGAGATTTACGAAAAATTAATTTACGGCACGCATAAGCATGTAAGCATCGCCTCGCTTGGCGAAGCGGTGAAAGAGCGCACGATTATTATCAACGGTGTAAGCAAATCCTACGCGATGACGGGCTTTCGTATCGGCTATGCGGCAGGCCCGCAGGACGTGATTAAAACCATGAGCACGGCGCAAAGCCAGGCAACGTCTTCGCCGAACACGCCTGCGCAGTATGCGGCCACCGTTGCCCTGACCATGCCGCAGGATTGTGTGCAGACCATGCGCAAAGCGTTTGAAGAGCGTCGGGACGTATTGGTAAAGGGCATCAATGCCATTGAAGGTCTTAGCTGCCTAAAGCCCGAAGGCGCGTTTTATGTGATGATGAACGTGTCCAGGCTGATGGGAAAACGGTTTGACGAGGTGGAAATCAACGATTGTGCAGCGTTTGCCGAAACGCTGCTGAGCGAAGGCAAAGTGGTTGTTGTTCCCGGCAATGCATTTATGGCGGAAGGTTTTTGCCGCCTGAGCTATGCAACCTCCATGGAAAACATTCTGGAAGGGCTGCGGCGCATTGAAGCCTTTGTAAAGGCGCTGCAATAAGCAGTCACTATCCACAGCCACCCTTAAAGTTATGCACAAGTTATCCACACAAAATGATACAAACGTTGCTGTTTTCCACAAAACCTATGGATAACAGAGAAATTGTAAAACAATTTTCTTCCTATCCATCACTTTCTGCCGCTGCTGCTGTGCCGGTTTCAGGGAACCGCCGGCAGTCAATTCCATGCGGCCTACCCACAGGGAAGGAGAGAAACCTATGCTGATCTTCAGCCCCAAGACGAATCAGTTGATGCAATCGCAATATCAATATGATTTGCAGGATGTACAGGACCCCAATCTCTACCGCGAAATTTACGATTATCAATCCGTTCCTAAAATTACGTTTAACAACCGTCTGGTGCCCATAAACATGCCGGAATATATCTGGATGACGGACACGACTTTCCGCGATGGACAGCAAAGTGTAAGCCCGTTTACCCCCCGGCAGATCGAGCATTTGTACAAGCTGCTTTCCCGGCTGGGCGGCCCCAAGGGGCTGGTAAGGCAGAGCGAGTTTTTCCTGTATACGGATAATGATCGCGAAGCGCTGGAACGTTGCCAGGCACTTGGCTTGTCGTTCCCGGAAATTACCACGTGGATTCGCGCCAATGCAGGCGATTTTAAGTTAGTTAAATCTGCGGGCGTAAAGGAAACAGGTATCCTGGTTTCGTGCAGCGACTATCATATTTTCAAAAAGATGCATCTTACGCGTGCCCAGGCGATGGATAAATATCTGGGTGTCGTCAAGGATGCGCTGGCGGAGGGCATATTGCCCCGCTGCCACTTTGAGGATATTACCCGTGCGGATTTCTACGGGTTTGTGTTGCCTTTTGCCGAGCAGTTGATGAAGTTGTCCAAGGAGAGCGGTGCGCCCATTAAAGTGCGTGCCTGCGACACTATGGGCTATGGAGTCAGCTACCCGGGCGCTGCGCTGCCGCGAAGCGTGGGTGGTATTATCTACGGCCTCAACCACTATGCGCAAATCCCCAGCGAGCAGCTGGAATGGCACGGTCATAACGATTTCTACAAAGTAGTGAATAACGCCGGTACGGCGTGGCTGTATGGCTGCTCCAGCGTCAACTGCTCGTTGCTGGGCATTGGCGAGCGTACTGGCAACTGCCCGCTGGAAGCCATGGCAATTGAATATCAGGCGCTGCGCGGTACCACCGACGGCATGGACCTGAGCGTGGTTACCGAAATTGCCGAGTATATGGAGCAGGAAATCGGCATCGAAATCAGCCCCCGCCAGCCGTTTGTCGGCAGACACTTCAACGTAACGCGAGCGGGCATCCATGCCGATGGTATGCTTAAGGACGAAGAGATTTATAACATCTTCGACACAACAAAAATCCTCAACCGCCCCGCGACGGTCGCTGTGGACAGCCATAGCGGGCTGGCCGGAGTAGCACACTGGATGAACAGCTTCTTCCGTTTGAAAGACGATAACACTGTGGATAAGCAGGATACCGTCGTAATCGCGGTAAAAGCGTTGGTGGACGCGCTGTATGCCGAAGGGCGCAATACCGTAATGGGCGATGAGGAACTGGAAATCATGGTGCGCGAAGTGGATTTGGAGCGGTATCGCGATTTACTGTTCCACAAGCATAAGCGGGCTGACGATTCCCGCCCCAGTATGCCCTAAAACCCAATCCGCGTTGTTAGCTGCGGGATGCCAAGGGGGATCACTTACAAGCGGGTAAGCGCCCCCCTTGCCCCCTTACTACCTACATCTCGGGCTTTTTGAACAGGCTGGCAGTGCGATGATCAAAAGGGTAAACAGCAAAGGCGTTTGGACGATGCTTTCGTCCAAACGCCTTTGCTGTTTGATAATGTTAAATAATGACCCTGCCACCGTTGGGACTGATGACCTGCCCGGTGAGCAAGCCGGCTTCCTCGCTGCACAGCCAGAGCACATAATGGGCAATTTCCATGGGCTCGGCCAAACGGCCAAGCGGTGTTTCCTGCTCAATGGTGCGCAGATCATCCTCGGTAAAGCTGGATAGCATATCGGTATGGGTGGCGCCGGGCGCGATGGCGTTTACGGTAATGCCGCTGGGGCCTACCTCCTGTGCAAGCGCCTTGGTAAAGCCCAGCAGACCCGCCTTGGCCGCGGAGTAGGTAACCTCCATGCTGCCCCCCACAAGCCCCCAGATGCTGGATATATTCACAATACGGCCGGTGCCAAGGGAGATCATGCCCGGCAGTACCGCGCGTGTGGCGTAAAAAGCGCCGGTTAAATTAATATCCATAATCGAGCGCCACTGCTCGTCGGTCGTATCCTGTAAAAGCCCCGTCAGCGATACGCCCGCGTTGTTCACCAACGCGTCGATGTGGTGAAACGCGGCCTGTGCCTTTTGCACAGCTTCATTCACCTGCCTGCTGCTGCTGACGTCGGCTTTCAGCGCAAGGGCGCCCGTTGCCGTAACGAGCGCCTTTGCTTCCGTTTCGGATGTATGGTAGAGAAATGCGACGCGCCAGCCAGCCTGTGCAAAAGCTCGCACGCAGGCCGCGCCAATCCCACGGCTTCCGCCCGTGATGATGATGGTTCGCATGCGCATTCCTCCGTATGGTTAGGTCGTTTTTTGTAATATAGCGGTTATGATGAAAACGAAACAGGGGGATATAGGGGCTGTATCAGAACAGCTTTTTCTTCCACAGCAGGAAAATCGCGAATAGTGCCGCAAGGATGCTGATGCCTACTACCAGCCAGAAGCCCCATATCGTTCCCCCGAAGGGAACCGCCGTATTCATGCCCCAATACGAAGCAAACAGCGTGGGGATGGCCATAATCACCGTCAAGCTGGTAAGAATTTTCATGACGATGTTTAAATTGTTGGAGATAATGGAGGCATAGGCGTCCATCGTGCCGCCCATAATATCGCGGTAAATGGCGCACATCTCAATGGCCTGCTTATTTTCGATAATTACGTCTTCCAGCAGTTCGCCGTCTTCCGGGTACTTCCGCAGCATATCCATGCGCAGCATTTTTTCCAGCACCATCTCGTTACCTTTCAGCGATGTGCTGAAATAGACCAGCGATTTTTCCAGCTGCATCATCTGGATCAGCTCGCGGTTTCGCAGGCTCTCCTGCAGGCGTTTGTGCACGAAGGTGCTGGCCTTATCAATTTGTTTTAAGTAGCTCAAGTAACGGCTGGCGTTGCGGTTGAGCAACTGCAGGATGAAGCGGGTACGTTTGAAGGTCCAAAAGCCGCGTATCCGCTCTTCGGTAAAATCGTTGATAATGGCGCTCTCGCGTGTGGCGACGGTGATGATCACATCATCCACGACAATAATGCCCATTGGGATGGTGGAATAGCTAAAGCCATTGTCCTCCGCTTCCACATAGGGAACGTCTACGATAATCAGCAACTGGTTATCTTCACGTTCTATACGAGCGCTTTCCTCTTCGTCCAGCGCTGCCATCAGGTAGGTGGGATCCAGTGCAAAACGTGCGTTGAGCCCTTCGATCTCTTCCCGTGTAGGGCTTTGAAGGTGGATCCAGCATCCTTTTTCAAAGGTGTTGATTTGGGTTAGATGATCGTCTACGGTTAGAAAAATTTTTTTCATCAAAAAACCTGCCCTTCTGCTCGCCGCGTTGGTGGCGCGGCGTTGCTTCCGAGCAGGCAATACGTATACTTTTTACAGCGTGAACATACTACCGCGCATGTCCCTTTCGTGCGGCCACTCGGAGCATATGAAATTGTTGGGTGCGGTAGGTCGAAAGCATGTTTCGACTGTACGGGTCCGCGTCCACGGGCGCTCCTCCTTGCCGTTCAAATTTTAAAAACGGGTATACCGCTTTCATAAGTATCATAGCCTTTTGTAAGTGTTCTGTCAACCAAATTGCGTCAACTTTTTCGGAGAAGAACAAAGGGCAAAACATGGCGGAAACGGGCTGTTTTCTGCAAGATTGTTGTAACTTTCACAAGCGAAAACGAGGTGCGAACATTGCAAACGGGGGTGGCCTGTTGTATAATGTTCCCGACTTTAAGGCAGTAATTCTGCCGCTGTTTTACACGGGAACGATGGAAAGGATGGTATTTCGGATGAAGAAATTACTGGCTGTCCTGCTCAGCGCGATGCTGTTGCTCTCGCTATCTACCTTCGCGGTTGCTGAAGATGAAGAAGCAGCGCTGAAGGTTGCGGTGTGCATCTCCGAAGCGCTTGGCGACCTGGGTTTCAACGATAGCGCGGATCAGGGGCTGAAGGATCTGGTAGCGGATTACGGCGTTGTAGGCAGCATTGTGGAATGCAAAAGCGACGCCAGCAAGTACCAGACGGCACTGGTGGACGCGGCCGAAGAAAACGACGTTGTCGTGGCGGTTGGATGGCAGTTCTGGGATGCACTTACCGTAGTAGTGCCGGAAATGCCGGAAACACTTTTCATCTTTGTAGATAACGGGCT
This sequence comes from Candidatus Limiplasma sp., assembly GCA_963675655.1. Lineage (GTDB taxonomy): Bacteria > Bacillota > Clostridia > Christensenellales > Aristaeellaceae > CAXXOK01. The sequence continues at coordinate 615,197 of OY776489.1, read as the reverse complement.
GGACGGCGTTGGCGACAACCTGCTTTCCATTGTCTATGCCGAAAACGAAGGCTCCTTCCTGGCAGGCTACATCGCCATGAAGACCTCCGAAAGCCAAACCATTGGCTTTGTGGGCGGCGAAGACAGCGATACCATCAACAACTTCTTTGTCGGCTACGAGCAGGGTGCGCTGTACGCAAACCCCGACGGGAAAGTGCTGGAGCCTGTGTACGCGGGCGATTATGATTCTCCCGACGTTGGCAAGGAACTGGCAACCACCCTGTACAGCGGCGGTGCGGATGTAGTGTTCGCTGTTGCGGGTAAAACCGGACTGGGCGTGTTTGAAGCCGCCAAAGAGCAGAGCAAATACGCTATCGGTGTAGATAGCGACCAGAAGTACATTGACCCCGAACACATTATCTGCTCGATGATGAAGGATATCGGCGGCAGCATTTATGAAGCGGTAGCCAATTACATCGACGACGGCATATTCAACGGCGGCACCATCTGGGCTGCGGATATGACCACCGGCTTTGTCGGCATTGGATATGGCGACGACACCATGACCCAGCAGGTATCCGATGGGCTAAAGGCCGAAGTGGATGCGCTGGCCCAGCAGATTATCGATGGGGAAATCGTAGTAGAGTCTACGCGGTAGTCCATTTACAGGAAACAAACGGGGGTTTGAACACGCGCCGTCTTCCGGTTTTCCGGAGGGCGGCGCTTTTGGCAGGCAAAAGGCTTTGCGCGCGTCTGTACATATGTTATAATAATAGAAGCAAAATAGAGAAAACCAGATAGCATACAACCGAAAAGGAGCGATACCATGAGTGAAGCCGAGATTAGCGAGATGACCTCGATAACCGGGGCCAAACTGGAAACGTGGATGTGGAAACCTGCGGAGCAGCCGCGCGCGATTGTGCAGATCGTACATGGTATGGCCGAACATATCTCTCGTTACGATGGCACCGCCATGAGCCTGAATGAAGCGGATATATTGGTGGTAGGGCATACGATGCTGGGGCATGGCAAGCGGGCAGAAACACTGGGCTGGTTTGCCGAACAGGACGGGTGGGATCACCTTGTGGAAGATATTCATGCCCTGAGACTGAAAACGCAGCAGGAATATCCCGGCGTGCCGTACTTCCTGCTGGGGCACAGCATGGGCAGCTTCTTGGTGCGCACCTACTGCCTTACGCACGAAGCGGGCCTTGCGGGCGTGGTGCTGTCCGGCACCGCCCATTACGATTCGCCTCTTTTACAGGCGGCATTGTTGATTGCAAACCTACAGTGCCTGTTTGGCGGCGCGAAGAAGCCCTCCAAGCTGCTGGAAAAGATGAGCTTTGCCGGGTATAACGATGGTTGGGCCCCGCCCCGTACAGAGTACGACTGGCTCAGCAAAGACGAAGCGATTGTGGACCGTTATGTGGAGGACCCGTATTGCGGTTTCCCCTTTACCGCAAGCGGCTACCGCGATTTGTTCCGCGGGCTTACCCGCCTGTACCCCAAGAATCTGGCTGCTATGGATAAAACCATCCCGGTGCGCCTGTTCTCCGGCGATAGCGACCCGGTTGGAAAAAGCGGGCAGGGTGTAAAAACCACCATGGAAGAGTTGCTGGCGGCGGGTGTAGACGATGTGAGCATGAAGCTGTACGAAAACGGACGGCATGAAATGCTCAACGAAACCGAGCGCGAATTGGTTTGCAACGATCTGGTATCGTGGATTGATGATCATCTGCCTAAGGAAAAGGCGGAAGCCTGACTACGGTTTACGGATCCGGAAATTCGATGCCGAAGCTGATTTTTAGCTTGCTTGTGGCAGGGAGAGACGCGAGAACAGAAAAATGGTTAGCCAACAAATTTATTAGCACTCTTTTACGTTGAGTGCTAATTTTCTATTGCATTTCGTTTTTGCATCTGCTAAAATATCCCACGAAGGCAATATGCCTGCGATGATTACACAGTTTGAATCCTGACCCTGCCGGATCAAACGGCGGTATGCGGGGTTCATATCATAACAAACCAGGGAGGTAACGATATGTCCACATCCAAGGGTAATATTTCGATCCATGCGCAAAACATCATGCCCATCATCAAGCGCTGGCTCTACTCCGATAAGGATATTTTTATCCGCGAATTAGTGTCCAACGGCTGCGATGCGATTGTCAAGCAGAAGCTGGCGAATCCCGGCGCGGAGGAAGAATACCGCGTGCAGGTGACGCTGGATGAAGAAGCCGGCGAACTTCGTTTTGACGATAACGGCATCGGCATGACCAATGATGAAGTGAAAAAGTACATTAATCAGGTTGCGTTTTCTGGCGCCGAAGAGTTTTTAAAGAACTATGAGGGCGAGAATAAAAGCGGCATCATCGGCCATTTCGGTCTGGGCTTTTATTCCGCTTTTATGGTTGCCGAGAATGTGACCATCCAAACCCGCAGCGACAGCGAGGGAGCCGAACCGGTACGCTGGGACAGCAAGGATGGCATGAAATATACCATCAGTACCGGAGACCGCACTACCCGCGGCACGACCATTACCCTGAAACTGGCGGAGGATGCCAAGGAGTTTTTGGAAGAGTACAAGGTGCGTGAAACCCTCAACCGCTATTGTGGCTTTATGGCGCAGCCCGTGTACTTTGAAGTGGTAAAAACGGAAAAAGAGGAAAAACCAGAGGCGGAAAAAACGGAGGGCGAAGCCGAAGCGGCGACGGAGACAAAGCCGCAAAGCGTGCATATCAACGATTTGCCTGCCCTGTGGCTGAAACAGCCCAAGGATTGCACCGAGGAAGAGTATAAGGAGTTCTACAAGCGCGTTTTCCACGTATACGATGAACCGCTGTTCTACGTGCACCTGAATGTGGACTATCCATTCAACCTCAAGGGTATTTTGTACTTCCCCAAGCTGACCAACGACTTTGGTACGCGTGAGGGTGAAATCAAAATGTTCAGCGGTCAGGTGTTTGTAGCCGATAACATTAAGGAAGTCATTCCGGATTTCCTGATGCTGCTCAAAGGCGTAATCGACTGCCCGGATCTGCCCCTGAACGTGAGCCGCAGCTTCCTGCAAAACGATGGATACGTGAAAAAGCTGTCCGCTTACATCACCCGCAAGGTGGCCGACCGTCTGGTAAGCCTGTTCAAGGGCGATCGCGAGCAGTATGAAAAATATTGGGACGATATTCACCCCTTCGTGAAATACGGCTGTGTACGCGACGCAAAATTCTTCGATCAGGTGAAGGATACGCTGTTGTACAAGACCACTAAGGGCGAGCACCTGACGCTGAGCGAGTACCTTAGCAAAAACGAGGGCAAGCTGGGTAAGAAAGTCGTATACACCAGCGATCCCATGCGGCAGGCGGCCTCCATTGCCATGTATGAAGGCAAGGAAATTGACGTTGTCGTGCTGGATGCGCTGATTGACTTGAACTATGTCAGCTTTATCGAATACTCCGCAGGCGTGGAGGATCTGTATTTTGTGCGCGTAGACGCCGACGCCGATACCTTTACGCAGGAGGATGGCGAAGCGGATGAAGAAACCAAAAAGGCAATCGAAGAGGATAAAGAGAAGCTGAAAGCGCTTTTTACGGACGCTACCGGTAACAGTGCGCTGGAAGTGAAGTTGCAAACCCTTACCGAGGCCGATACATCCGCCTTGCTGGTACAGGATGAGCAGGGTCGCCGCTATAGCGATATGAGCAAAATTTACGGGCAGAACTTTAAACTGCCTGAGCAGCACACACTGATTTTAAACCGTTCCAATACGATTGTGCAAACGCTGTTGGCCTCCGAGGATGAGGAAAAACGCAAGTTGATTGCTGCGCAGCTGTATGACTTGGCACGCATGAGCACCCGTCCGCTGGAGAAGGAAGAGATTACGGCATTCCTGAAACGCAGCAATCAATTGCTGGGAATGATCCACTAACCTCTAGCCGCCCGAAAACCCACCGTCTGCATTGTCAGCTTCGCCCGGCCGGCGGGGTTACGTACGTCCGTGTACGCGCCCCCGCCGGCCGGGCTTGCTTTCGCGCATCTTGCAACTAAATCTTTGCATTCGTAGTCGATTGGCGTCCTTTGTCCTTGTGTGAAAATGATGGCTGTGTTAAAAAATGGATGAATCAAAGCAAAATGGGATAGCAAAAACGGAATTGTCGCGCGGAGGGGGCGACAATTCCGTTTTTACTTTGGGGGGAGGGATATGTATGTTGCTTACCCTTTTTGGGTTTCGGTAACAACCGCTTTTTTGCGGTGGGTAAAGAGGGCAAGGTTCATCTTGCTGATTACGTCCAGTGCAACGGCGGCCAGCAATACCAACCCTTTAACTACACGCTGTAGGTTGGAGCTGAGGCCGAGGATAGACATACCATTGTTCAGCATGCCCATAATCAATGCGCCGATCAACGTACCGCCAACCGTACCTACGCCGCCGTAAGCGGACGCGCCGCCGATGAAGCAAGCGCCGATGGCGTCCAGCTCGAAACCTTCGCCAGTTAGCGGGCTTGCGCTGTTGAGGCGAGCTGCGAAAACCAGACCGGCCACAGCCGCCAGAAAGCTCATGTTTACATAGGCAAAGAACATCAGGTGATTGGTCTTTACGCCCGATAGCCTTGCGGCTTTTTCATTGCCGCCCAAGGCATACAGGTGACGGCCAATGACTGTCTTGGTGGTGAAGAAGGTGTACACGATCAGCAATACACCCAGAATAACCAGTACCGTCGGGATGCCCTGATACTGGGACAGCAGCGTGAAGAACCAGATGAGAGCCACCGAAACGATCACCAGTTTCAGCGTCAGCAGCAGCGGGGATTCTGTTTCGTATCCCTTGCGCTTGCGGCTGAGGTTGTTGATGACTTGGATAACGCAGAAAATCAACGCCACAGCAACCCCGGTAATGAGACAGACAATGTTCACCTTTGTGCCCAGCAGCATGATTTTAGCGCCTTTGGCGATAAAACCAGTGGAGAACATCAGGTAATTATCCGGGAAAGGCGCCAGGGTAAGGCCGTTGAGCACCAGCAGCGTAAGGCCGCGGAACACCAGCATGCCCGATAAGGTAACGATGAACGGAGGTATGCGGACATAGGCGATCCAAAAGCCCTGCCACATGCCGACCAGAATACCGAGCAGAAGGCACAGGAAGATGGAAAGATATACGTTCCATTTCCACTCGATAATCATCTCGCCCGCAAACGCACTGATGAACGCGACTACGGAACCGATGGACAGGTCGATGTTACCGCCGGTCAGGATACACAGCAGCATGCCGACAGCCAGAATGACCACATACGCGTTTTGGAACACGATGTTGGAGACGTTCATGGGCTTGAGCAGGCGCCCTTCTGTCATGATCTGGAAAAAGATAATAATTGCGACCAGGGCGATGAGCAGGCTGTACTGCTTGAGGTTGCCCTTCATTAAACTTCTTGCTTTGTTCATGCGCCGATCTCTCCCTTGCTGTCTTGCATAATGTGCCCCATAATGCTTTCCTGGGATGCATCTTTCCCATCAAGCTCCGCGATAATCCGGCCCTCGTTCATCACGTATATGCGGTCGCACATGCCCAGAATTTCCGGCAGCTCGGAGGAAATCATCAGCACTGCTTTCCCCTGCGCTACCAAACCATTGATGATTTGATAAATTTCATATTTTGCGCCTACGTCAATGCCGCGGGTCGGTTCATCCAGCAGCAGCACATCGGGCTGAGCGAAAATCCATTTGCCGACCAATACTTTCTGTTGGTTGCCGCCGGATAGGTTGCCGACCAGCTGCTCTACCGTCGGGGTTTTTACGTTTAGTTTTACCCTGAGCTCCTTGGCTTTGTGTACTTCCAGATCCTTATCCAGAACGCCCTTTTTGCTGATAAATTGCGGCCGCGCCAACGTGAAATTGTGCTTGATGCTATCTGGCACAATCAGCCCGTTGCCTTTGCGGTCTTCGGTTACGTACGCCAGCCCGGAGGCAATGGCCTGCGAGATGGTGTGTACTTCCAGCGGTTTGCCATCTTTATACAGTTCGCCGGTGATATGCGAGCCGTATGCCCGGCCGAAAACGGACATTGCCAGTTCTGTACGGCCTGCGCCGATTAGCCCGGCCACGCCGACCACTTCGCCTTTGTGAATGGTAAGCGATACGTTGTCTACCACCTTACGATCCGCATACAGCGGGTGGTAAACCGTCCAATTCTTTATTTCCAGCGCCTTATCGCCAATGTGGTGTTCGCGCGGCGGGAAACGGTTGGTCATTTCGCGGCCGACCATGCCTTTAATAATGCGGGCTTCGGATATTTCATCCTGCCCTTTTACAAGCGTCTCGATGGTATGGCCGTCGCGTATGATGGTGATTTTATCGGCGCAATATGCCAGCTCGTTGAGCTTGTGCGAAATTAAAATACTGGTGATGCCGCGCTCCCGCTTAAACTGCAAAAGCAAATCCAGCAGGTTTTTGGCGTCGTTTTCATTCAGGGAAGAAGTGGGTTCGTCCAGAATGAGCAGTTTTACATCTTTGGCCAGCGCTTTAGCAATTTCGGCAAGTTGCTGCTTGCCCATGCCGATGTCTTTAACCAAAGTTCTTGAGTTTTCACGTAAGCCAACCATGGCCATGAATTCGTTTGCCTTTTGAAAGGTTTTATCCCAGTTGATGACGCCGCCTACGGACTGTTCGTTGCCCAAAAACATGTTTTCCGCAATGCTCAGGTAGGGCACCAGCGCCAGTTCCTGATGGATGATGACGATGCCTTTGTGCTCGCTTTCTTTAATATCATGAAAGCGGCATTCCTTCCCGTGGAGAATGATGTCGCCATCATACGAACCATAGGGATAAATGCCACTGAGCACATTCATCAATGTTGATTTTCCAGCGCCGTTTTCACCGCAGACGGCGTGAATTTCGCCCTCTTCGACTTCGATATTCACCTGATCCAGCGCTTTGACTCCCGGGAATTCCTTGGTGATATTGTGCATTTTCAGAATCGTATTGCCCAAGTGACTTTCCTCCCGATTCTGTAAAAGGAGACGGACGAAGGATTCGTCCGTCTCCTGTCGTCAGTAGTAGTAGTAGTGATCCACAAGGGTGCTGTTAGTCAGCCAGCTGCTCCGCAGTGTAGTAGCCGCTGTCGATCAGCAATTCCTGATAGTTGCTCGCATCCGCGAATACCGGCGTGCACTCGTAAGTGGGAACGTCGATAATGCCATTGGCATAGGTGCTGGTAGTTTCAGGCATTTTGCCGGAGAGGATATCGGTAACCATGGTCACGGTTTGGGCAGCCAAGGTGCGCGTGTCTTTAAACACGGACATAGCCTGCAGGCCCTTCACCATGTTCTTGGTGTTGGCGATATCGCAGTCCTGACCGGTGATAACCGGGATATTCTCGGTGGTGTAGCCTGCAGCCACGAGGCTGTTGGTTACGCCCAGAGCGGTGGAGTCGTTGGAGCACAGGCAGATATCCAGAGTCTGGCCGCCGGTGAGGGCATCGGAGTAGTAAGCGCTCAGGATGTTATCCATACGGGCCTGGGCGGTTTCACTCTTCCAGGAAGGCGTAGCCACGGAGTCAAAATCCAGCTGGCCGCTGAGGCAAACGAGTTTGCCGCTGTCCAGATAGGGCTGCAGGGTGTCTTTCGCGCCGTTGAAGAACAAGCCGGCGTTGTTGTCGCCCGGGTCGCCCGCGGTGAATTCGATGGTGAAGGGGCCGGTGACTGCTTCGTTGCTCAGATCAAAGGTATCCAGCACGTACTGGCCCTGAATCTGGCCTACTTTGTAGTTGTTGAACGTGGTGTAGTAATCCACGGCTTCGGTATCGGTCAGCAGACGATCATAGGCGATAACCGGGATGCCGGCATCCTTAGCAGTTGCGAGCACCGTGCCCAGCGCACTGCCGTCGATAGAGGCAACAACCAGAATCTGCGCGTCGTTGAGAATCATGTTCTCAATCTGCGAAACCTGAGTGGCTACTTCATTGTTGGCAAATTGAAGGTCTACTTCGTAGCCCGCAGCCTCGAGCTGCGCCTTCATGTTTTCACCATCCTGGTTCCAACGTTGCAGGCTCTGGGTAGGCATAGCCACGCCAACCTTTTCGCCCTCGGCAATAGCCATGCCGAAGACAGACAGGGTCAGAGCAAGAGCAAGGACAACCGCGAGTAACTTTTTCATGATGGGATACACTCCTTTTTTATTTTCTAGACCGATCCTCACGCATCGGCCTGAAAAGCAAAGTAAAACGATTTCGACAAAATTAGCGTATGAAACAAAGCATCAACCTGAAGTGAATTTGCGTATAATATCGTTAGAAAGTGTGCGCGGGCACATTAACATTAGTAAAAACCAACTGGCATTGAAATTATCTGTACACATTTTACCGTACACTTTGCTCGCTGTCAATAGTATACAAAAATCTTTTTATTTCATTGAGTGATTTGTATATTGAAATCTACATTATTATGGATATGTATCGAAATATGGAAATGGTGTAACAATATGCAATCCATATAATGTCTCGGATACAAGAGAAACAATATGTTACAAATTGTAACGATTACGAAGTCGTATCGAAACTGGAAATTGACAAAAGGTAGCCCGGCGCGCTAAGATGAATCCGATTTGAGTAACCCGTATCCGACGGTATAATCCGCGGCGAGCAAACGTGTAAGCATGCAAAACGGCAGTGAACAAAAAAAGAGGGCTTCACGCGCTGCTATATGGGAGTGTTACAATATGACGATTAAAGAAATTGCCCAGTTATGCGGCGTTAGCCGGGGTACGGTGGACCGCGTGCTAAACCACCGGGGAAAGGTGAAGCCGGAAACCGAGGCGCTGATTATGCGCACGATCCGCAATATGGGCTATACCAAAAACATGGCGGGGAAAGCGCTGACGGTAAAAAAGGATGCGCCTGTCTTTGGTGCGCTGATCTCCAGCGAGGGCAACCCATTTTTTGATGATGTAATTGCTGGGTTGCACAAGGCGGAGCAGGAATTGGCCGATTACGGGGTGACCGTGATGCTGAAAACCATGCGCGGGTATGATGTGCTCCGCCAGCTAGCTTTGATTGACGAGCTGATGGAGGCGGGTATTGCGGTGCTCATCATCCAGCCTGTTAACGATACGCGCATCGCGCAGCGCATACGCGCCCTTTCGGAAAAGGGCGTGCCGACCATTACCATTAACACCGATATTGAAAACAGCTGCCGCATTTGCTATGTGGGCAGCGATTACGCAACGGGCGGGGAAACCGCCGCGGGGCTGATGCGGCTGGTTACGCGTGGACAGGCGAAGCTGGGTGTGGTGGCGGGCGTAAGCACCCTGCTTGGTCATGTGCAGCGGCTGGAAGGGTTTACGCGTCACCTGAAGGAGATTTGCCCGCAGGTCGAGCTGACCGATCAGGTGAGCGCCATGGACGATATGGAGCACAGCTACCATGTAACGCGTGCCATGCTATTGCGCCATCCGCAGATTGATACCCTGTTTGTGGCGGCGTCGGGCACCTATGGCGCGTGCCGTGCGGTGATCGAGCTGGGGCGGGAGAAGAATATGCAGGTTATCTCCTTTGACAGCGTACCCTCCACGCAGGAGATGATGCGCCGCGGGCTGGTGCGCGCGGTGGTGTGTCAGCAACCGTTTTTGCAGGGCTTTCAGGCGGTGAGAGCCGCGTTTGACGTGCTGCTGACCGGCGTGTCCAAGCAGGGGGAGCAGATTATTATGGAAAACCAGATCAAAATTTTGGAGAATCTGTAGTCTCCGGTCTGTGTGGGTTCATAACGATTTATCTGGTGAAAAACCGGCGGTTTTTCCCGGTAGGGCATTGACAATCCCGGCGGGTTGCAGTAAAATATCGCTGAAAATAATGTGCTCGGGCACACGACCGACATATTACCATACAATACATCCCACACAGGGAAAGGAGCGGTTTTTCATGGCTGAAATCTTTCAGAATCTTCCCCAAGTGCAGTTTGAAGGCGCCGATTCTAAAAAGGCGCTCGCGTTCAAGTACTACGATCCCGACCGCGTAATTCTGGGCAAAACGATGAGCGAACATCTGCCCTTTGCAATGGCGTGGTGGCATAACCTGAACGCGACCGGCGCGGACATGTTCGGCGTTGGCACGGCGGATAAATCCTTCGGCGCGACCCCGGGCACCATGGAGCACGCAAAGGCCAAGGTGGATGCGGGCTTTGAGTTTATGACCAAGCTAGGCATCAAGTACTTCTGCTTCCACGATGTGGACCTTGTACCCGAGGCCGCTACGATCGATGAGACAAACGCCCGTCTGGATGAGCTGACTGATTACATTTTGGAAAAGATGAAGGGCACCGACATCAAGTGCCTGTGGGGCACCGCCAATATGTTCAGCAATCCGCGCTTCATGAACGGCGCAGGCTCTTCCAATAGTGTAGATGTGTTCTGCCATGCCGCCGCGCAGGTGAAAAAAGCGCTGGACTGCACGGTAAAACTGGGCGGCCGTGGCTATGTGTTCTGGGGCGGCCGTGAAGGCTACGAAACCCTGCTGAACACCGATATGAAATTTGAGCAGGAAAACATTGCCGCGCTGATGAAGATGGCAGTGGAATACGGCCGCTCTATTGGCTTTAAAGGCGATTTCTTCATTGAGCCCAAGCCCAAGGAGCCCATGAAGCACCAGTACGATTTCGACGCCGCTACGGCGATCGGCTTCCTACGGTACTATGGGCTGGATAAAGACTTCAAGATGAATATTGAAGCCAACCACGCTACGCTGGCGGGGCACACCTTCCAACACGATCTGCGCGTGTCCGCCATCAACGGCATGCTGGGCTCGGTGGACGCCAATCAGGGCGACCTGCTGTTGGGCTGGGATACCGATGAGTTCCCCTTCAATATTTACGATACCACCCTTTGCATGTACGAAATCATCAAGGCGGGCGGCCTGACCGGCGGCTTGAACTTTGATGCGAAAAACCGCCGTCCCAGCTACACGTACGAGGATATGTTCCAGGCGTTTGTACTGGGCATGGACAGCTTCGCGCTTGGCCTGATTAAAGCCGCCGCGATGATCGAGGACGGCCGGATCGACGAGTTTGTGAAAGAGCGCTATGCCAGCTATGCCAACACGGAAATTGGCAAGAAGATTCGCGATGGCAAAGCGACGCTGACCGAGTGTGCCGCCATCGCCTCCAAGGCCGGTGCGCCCGCCCTGCCCGGCAGCGGCCGGCAGGAGTATCTGGAAGCGGTTATGAACCAGGTTCTCTTTAGCTAAAAAAGTTCCATTACCGGCACGCTGCCGGGTGGATTGCGACCGTATTACTTTGTTTTCGCTGCTCCCGGCAATGCCCGCGGAGAGGGGAACGCAGTATGCGGGCGGCAATGTGCCCGGCGGCGTATCTGCATACTTACACGGCGTTATGCTGCGTACAAAGATGTAAAAAGCAACGAAGGAGCACAACCTATGAGTACGAAGTATTTATTAGGCATAGACCTTGGCACCAGCGGCACCAAAACCGTCCTGTTTGCACAGGATGGCAGCGTGGTCGCCAGCGCCACGGTGGAATATCCGCTTTCCCAGCCACAAAACGGTTGGGCGGAGCAAGCCCCGCAGGATTGGTGGAACGCGGCTGTCACCACCCTAGGTAAAGTGGTGCGCGAAAGCGGCGTAAACCCGGATGATATTGCGGGTTTGGGCATCAGCGGCCAAATGCACGGTTTGGTAATGCTGGATGAAACCGGCGAGGTACTCCGCCCCTCCATCATCTGGTGCGATCAGCGTACCGGTGTGGAATGCGAGGAGATTACGGAAATCATCGGTGCGGAGCGCTTGATTGAGATTACCGCCAACCCCGCGCTCACGGGCTTCACGGCGGGGAAAATCCGCTGGGTGCAGAAACACCAGCCAGAGATTTATCAAAAATGCCGCCACATCCTTTTGCCCAAGGATTATCTACGCTATAAGCTGACTGGCGATTTCGCCACCGAGGTCAGCGACGCCAGCGGCATGCAGCTATTGGATGTGCCAAACCGCTGCTGGAGCGATGAAGTGCTGGAAAAGCTGGGTATTGACAAGCGCTATCTGGGCAAAGTATACGAAAGCTGCGATGTGACCGGCCATATCAGCAAAGAAGCGGCTGCGCTGACCGGCCTTTCCGAAAAGACGCTGGTGGTCGGCGGCGCGGGCGATAATGCCGCGGCGGCTGTGGGTACCGGCGTTGTAGCCGACGGACGCGCATTTACCACCATCGGTACCAGCGGCGTGGTGTTTGCCCATACCGATAAACTGGCGATCGACCCCCAAGGACGCGTGCATACCTTCTGCTGTGCCGTACCGGGCGCGTGGCATGTAATGGGCGTTACGCAGGCGGCAGGCCTTTCCCTGAAATGGTATCGCGATAACTTTTGCCAGGCCGAAATCGACACGGCGGCGGCCATGGGCGTAGACCCGTATGAACTGATGAATCAGGAGGCAGCCAAGTGCCCCATTGGCGCCAACCGCCTGTTCTATATGCCTTATCTGATGGGCGAACGCACCCCGCACCTGGATCCGGACTGCCGCGGTGTGTTCTTTGGCCTGTCTGCCATGCACACGCGGCGTGATCTGCTGCGCGCGGTGATGGAGGGCGTGGCCTACTCCCTGAAGGATTGCCTGAACGTGCTGGATGAAATGGGCGTAAAACCCGCGCAGATGCTGGCAACGGGCGGCGGCGGGCGCAGCGAACTGTGGCGGCAGATGCTGGCCGATACGTTTGGCTGCCCGGTATGTACCACCCAGAGCAAGGAGGGCCCCGCGCTGGGCGTGGCGATTCTTGCGGGCGTAGGCACAGGCCTGTACCCCGGCGTGCGCGAAGCGTGCGACCAGATGATCCGTGTGGGCAGCGAGCAGAAGCCGATTGCGGAAAATCAACCGGCATACGCTGCCTGCTACGAGCAGTACCGGCAGCTGTATCCCGCCATGAAGGACGCTTTTAAGCGACTGGCAAAGTAAAAGGGCAAAGACCAATTGACAACTGAACATCAAAAGCGAGCCGGGTTCGGCTCGCTTTTTGATGTGGCTGTTTCTATACGCGGATTGTACGTTTTGCAATGTTTATATTATAAAAAGCAATAGTCTGGTGTTTTTCTGCAGATTGCCGGGGGCTTCTGTGGCGCCCTATTTACAAGAGGAAATTGGAATCCGAACGGCTTGGAAAAAGCGGATGCGTATCGGGCTTGCTTCCTTATTATATTTCTCCTTTACCATCCGGCCTATCGGCGATATAATATAATCAGTTGGATTGGACAAGCGATGTAGTCAAAGCGCATGGGGCAGCCCTGCGCACGGAAAAGTGAGGGATACCATGCGAGCATTACGTGGAGCGCTGAAACTGTTGTTAATATTGGTATTGGTCGTGGTTGTGGCGGTTGCCGGACTGCTGATTTGGCTGACGATTGGGGAGTATCGCCCTGCTGATGTGGAAACACTTACGGTGACTGCCGGGGCGCGGCATGATACGGCGCAGGCAGGCACGATGTACAAAATCGTAACATTGAACTGCGGTTACGGCGGTTTGGGCCGGGAAGAAGACTTTTTTATGGATGGTGGCACAAAGGTGCGACCGGACAGTAAAACGGAGGTCAGCGGCAACCTTTCCGGGCTGCTCAGCGCTTTATCCCTGCAGGATGCGGATATTTACTTTTTACAGGAAACAGATACCGATTCGCACCGCAGCTATTGGATTGACGAAGTGGATTACTTTACGCGCGGGCTGAGCATGGGCAGTGCTTTTGCCTACAATATGCGCTGTGCGTTTATCCCCTACCCATGGCCGCCCATCGGCAAGGTGGAAAGCGGTATTACCACGCTGAATAACCTGCAGGTTACCGGCGCGACGCGCCAAAGCCTGCCCGTACCTTTCGGCTGGCCGCTGAGAACCGCCAACCTTAAGCGCTGCCTGCTGGTGGAGCGGCTGCCGATTGCAGGAAGCGAGCAGGAACTGGTGCTGGTAAACCTGCATTTGGAGGCGTACAGCAGCCAGAGCGGCCGCGATTCGCAGATGGAGCGTCTCTATGCTTTATTGAAAGCGGAACAGGCAAAGGGTAACTATGTCATCGCGGGGGGCGACTTTAACCAGTCTTTCCCCGGCGTATTGGAAACGTATCCCTTGCCGGAGGATGCGGACTGGCTTCCCGGTCAGCTGAGCGAGGACGAGTTACCGCAGGGATTCTCCTTTGCCTTTGACCTGAGCACGCCTACCTGCCGCGCGCTGAATAAACCCTACGATGGAAACCGCGATACGCTGCTGACCTATGTAATCGACGGGTTTATCGTCTCCTCCAATGTAAAAGTAAATTCTGTGCAAACAGTAGATTTGAATTTCCGCAATACCGACCATCAACCGGTGGCCATGGAGTTTACGCTGCAATAGCGCTCCGTTTGGCCGCACTGCCCGCCAGGCTGCCGCAGGCAGGATATAAGCATGCCGCTGTTGAATTAAGTATGTGGGCAACGGTGCCCGCTTAGGCGGTGCATCCGCCGGATACCCCGGCTTTGGGGATCGTTTTTAGCGGTGGATTTGGATGGAGAACCACCCGGCGGTTTCCCTGCCTCAAAACGGCTGTTTGCGCAAGGATGCGTGCCGTATAACGGCGCGTATCCTTTATTTTAATGGCATTTGACATCGGTTGGGGCGGGATTTATAATAAGCGCAGGAGACAAATACTTTTGCGGGAACGCGAGGATAACCAGTGGATTACATACTCAAGGGCAATCTCTGCTTCAGTGAAAGCCCGGAATGTTTAACGACGCTTCCGGGCGGGTATCTAGTATATCAGGACGGTGTTTGTGCCGGTGTGTTTGCCGCACTTCCCGCGCAGTTTGCCGCCCTGCCGCTGGTAGATTACGGTGACCGGCTGATATTGCCCGGGTTTTGTGATTTGCATCTGCACGCGCCCCAATTTGCCTACCGCGGCCTGGGGATGGACCTGGAACTGATTGAGTGGCTGAACCAGCGCGCTTTTCCCGAAGAAAGCAAGTATGACGATTTGGATTATGCGCAGCGTGCGTATGATCTGTTTGTAAAAGCAATACAGCAAAGCGCCACCACACGCCTGTGCTGTTTTGCGACCCTGCATGTACCGGCAACGCTGCTGCTGATGGAAAAATTATCAGCCGCGGGGCTGCGCGGTTATGTTGGCAAGGTAAGCATGGACCGCAACGCGCCTGCCACCTTGTGCGAGCTGAACGCGGCGCAGGCCGAGGCGGACGCCGAAGAGTGGCTTACACAGTCGGCAAAACGGTTTGAAGGCATTGCGCCTATGCTGACCCCGCGCTTTATCCCCTCTTGCAGCAACGAGTTGCTGGGCGGGCTTAAGCGGCTGATGCAAACCTACGATGCGCCGGTGCAATCTCACCTGTCGGAGAACCGCGATGAGATTGAGTGGGTACGCAAGCTTTGCCCGGATACGAAGAGCTACGCGGACGCATACGACCGGTATGGGCTTTTAACGCCTCGTAGCATCATGGCGCATGTGGTGTACCCCGAAGCGGACGAAATCGACCTGCTCAAGCGCCGCGGCGTTACGGTAGCGCATTGCCCGGCATCCAACACCAACATCCGCTCCGGCATCGCGCCGGTGCGCAAGCTGCTCAAGGCCGGGGTAAGCGTAGGCCTGGGTACGGATGTGGCGGGCGGACAAACCATCGATATGTTCCGTGTGGTTACCGATACCGTGCAGATGAGCAAACTTTACTGGCGACTGATCGATCAGGAGGACAGCGCGCTGACGCTGGATGAAGCGTTTTATTTGGCTACGAAGGGCGGCGGCGCGTTCTTTGGCAAAGTGGGCGGGTTTGCACCCGGTTACGAGCTGGACGCAATCGTGCTGGATGATTCGGGCTTGCCACACCCGCAGGAGCTGACGGTACGGGAGCGGCTGGAACGGGCGCTATACCTGCCGGGCGATTGCACTATTGTACAGAAGTATGTGGCTGGAAAGGCCATTTTCCCCAACGGATAACCCATCCGCCGGCGGCGGGTGATAAGGAGGTAGCCCTTTATGGGTGTCAGAGAAAGCATTAAACGTGTAGACGCGTACGATAAGGTAACCGGAGCGGCCAAATATACGGCCGATCTGCTGCCGACCGGCGCGCTTGTTGCCAAAGTGGTGCGCAGCACCATCGCCAACGGCAAAGTACTGTCCTTTGACCTGAGCGAAGCGCTTAGTGTAAAGGGCGTTGTGAAAATCGTCACTTGTTTTGATGTGCCGGATATATTATTCGCCACAGCCGGTCACCCCTACTCGTTGGATTTAAGCAAGGGGGACGTGTACGACCGTAAGCTTCTCAATCAGCGGGTACGTGTATATGGAGACGACATTGCCGCTGTCGTGGCGGAGGATGAAGTCGCCGCCGCACGCGCTGCGCGGCTGATCAAAGTAGAATATGAAGAATATCCGCCGATCCTGAGCACGGAAGACGCGCTTAAGGAAGGCGCGATTCCCATCCACCCGGAAGTGCGCGAAACCAACCTGTTGGGCAGCAGCGGCTACGCAGTGGGCGAAGGCACATATGACGAGGCAAAAGCGCAGGAGCCGGACGCCATCGAGGTTACGGGCGCGTATGGCACGCAGGCGGTACAGCACTGCCATCTGGAGCCTGTGCAATCCTATGCTTATATGGAAAACGGCCGGATTACGGTTGTCTCTTCCACGCAGATTCCGCACATTGTACGCCGCGTAGTGGGGCAGGCATTGGGCGTGCCCTGGGCGCAGATTCGCGTTATCAAGCCCTATATCGGCGGCGGTTTTGGTAATAAGCAGGATGTTTTGTACGAGCCGCTGAACGCCTTCCTCTGCCAGCAGGTCGGCGGACGGCTGGTGAAGCTGGAAATTACCCGCGAAGAAACTATGGCCTGCACGCGTGTACGCCACGCCATACACGGCACAGCCAAAGTGCTGGCCCGCGCAGACGGCACGCTGGTTGCCCGCAAGCTGGAAGTGTATAGCGATCAGGGCGGCTATGCCTCCCACGGACACTCCATTTGCGCGAATACCATTACCATGTTTAAACAGCTCTACCACGATGAGAAAATTACCGAAGGCAAGGGCTATACCGTATATACCAACCATACCGCCGCGGGGGCAATGCGCGCCTACGGCATTCCGCAGTCGGATTTTATTACCGAGAGCTTGATGGACGATCTGGCGATGGAACTGAAGATGGACCCGCTGGCGCTACGGCTGAAAAACGCGATACCTGTCGGCTATGTGGACCCGGGCACGGGCATCCCCGCGTATACCAACGGCATCCGGGAGTGTGCCCTCAAGGGCAGCGAGCTGTTTGGCTGGGCGGAAAAGCGGGCGAAATATCAAAACCAGACCGGCCCGGTACGCCGCGGCGTGGGCATGGCGATGTTTACCTATAAAACAGGCGTCTATCCCATCTCGCTGGAGACGGCCGGTTGCCGCATGTTCTTAAATGAGGACGGCTCCGTAAGCCTGCAAATGGGCGCGACCGAGATTGGGCAGGGCGCGGATACCGTGTTTACCCAAATGGCCGCTGAAGCGACCGGCATTACCGAAAAGAATATCCACATCGTATCCACGCAGGATACGGACGTATCACCGTTTGACCTGGGCGCGTATGCTTCCCGCCAGACATATGTAAGCGGGCAGGCAGCCAAACGCACAGGCGAACTGCTGAAACACAACATACTGGATTATGCCGCCTTCAAGCTGAAAAAACGGATTGAGGAGTTGGACATCCGCGAAGATTACATCGTCCGTAAAACAAACGGCAAGCAGTTGCTGGCCGTAAGCGAACTGGCGATGGAAGCGCAGTATAGCCGCGAGCGTGCCGAGCGTATCTCGGCCGAGTGCAGCATCGACTGCAAAGAGAACACCATTTCCACCGGCGTTAGCTTTGCCGAGGTAGAGGTGGATATCCCCCTTGGCAAGGTTACGGTACTCCGGCTGCTTAACGTGCACGACAGCGGCGTGATCATCAACCCCAAACTGGCCGAAGGGCAGGTGCAGGGCGGCATGAGTATGAGCATGGGCTACGCGCTGTCCGAAGAACTGCTGTATAATGATAAGGGTCGGCCTTTGAACGATAACCTGCTGGATTATAAAATTCCCACCTCCATGGATCAACCCGATTTGGAAGCGGCGTTTGTGGAGCTGAACGATCCGTCCGGCCCCTACGGCAACAAGTCGCTGGGCGAGCCGCCGACTGTCTCTCCCGCTCCCGCCATCCGCAATGCGGTATTGCAGGCAACCGGCGTGCACTTTAACACCTTGCCGCTGAGCCCGCAAAAACTGGTGGAAGGGTTTGTTGATGCCGGGCTGATCCCCGACCGGCGTACGGAGGCATAACACAGAAAGTGCTTTATACACCGCCCTGCGGTGATGAAGGAGGTTTGCAGCGATGTATGACATCGAGAAATATTATCAGGCAACCAGCGTAATGGATGCGGTTCGCGCCCTCAAGCAGGATGAAAGCGCCGTCGTTATTTCCGGCGGCAGCGATGTGCTCATCCAAATCCGCGAAGGACGTCTGGCCGGGTGTTCGCTGGTGAGCATCCACGGCATTGAATCACTCAACGGCATCGAGGAAACGGACGATGGGGAAATCATCATCCGGGCCGCGACCTCGTTTAGCCATATTGCTAACAATCCCATCATTTTGCGCACCATGCCTATGCTGGCCTACGCGGTCGATCAGGTAGGAGGACCGCAGATTCGCAACATCGGTACCATAGGCGGCAACGTTTGCAACGGCGTAACCAGCGCCGATAGTGCCAGCTCCCTTTGGGCGCTGAACGCCATACTGGAACTGACGGGCAGCGAAGGTACGCGCATGGTGCCCATCCGCGAGTTTTACACGGGGCCGGGAAAGACCGTACGCAAGCACGATGAAATTTTGGTCGCTATCCATGTGGCGAAAGCCGATTATGCGGATTTTGGCGGCTGCTACCTGAAATACGGCAAACGTAACGCCATGGAAATTGCTACCCTTGGCTGTGCTGCCATGGTGAAGCTGACGAACGATAAAAAAGCGATTGCCGCGCTGCGGCTGGCGTACGGCGTAGCCGCGCCGACCCCGATGCGCTGTGTGAAAACTGAAGAAGCTGCCAAGGGGAAACCCATTACTGCCGCGCTTTTGGACGCGATTGCCGAGGGGGCGACCGGCGAGGTAAAGCCCCGCACCAGCTGGCGCGCCAGCAAGGAGTTCCGTTTGCAGCTTGTAAGCGAGCTGGGCAAGCGCGCGGTGAAACAGGCCATCATCAATGCGGGAGGCGAAGCGGATGTTTAAAACGCTGAATATGACTGTAAACGGACGCGAGGTAAGCATACCGGTAGACGAGCGCGAAAGTCTGCTGGATGCGCTGCGTAACCGGCTGGGGCTGACCAGCGTAAAAAAAGGCTGCGAAGTGGGCGAGTGCGGTGCGTGCACCGTACTGGTAGACGGCGAAGCTATGGACAGCTGCATCTACCTTGCGCTGTGGGCGGAAGGCCGCAATATTATGACGGTAGAGGGGTTAAAAAGCCCGACTGGTGAACTAAGCCCGATTCAGCAGGCTTTTATCGACGAGGCGGCGACCCAGTGCGGCTTTTGCACACCGGGGCTGATTATGAGCGCGGTGGAAATTGTGGGTACCGGTAAGCGATACAGCCGCGAAGAACTGCGTAAGCTGATTTCCGGCCATCTGTGCCGTTGTACGGGATATGAGAGCATTCTTAATGCCATGGAACGCATTGTGGAGGAAACCTACAAGCACGTGGGCAAAGAGGAATAGGGGCGCGCTTTTTTCGCGCTTTTTGCCGGTATCAGCACAGCCGCCGGGGAGAAGCGGCATTATCGCTGGGAGGAACAATACATGCAACCGATTGAATGGACAGCCAATCACCTACCCAAGTCGGACGATAAGCATCTATCCATTATGAGCCTGACCAATGTGGAGCAGGCTTTCCGCTTTCACCAGAGTTTTCCGCAGTACAGCGTAACGCCGCTGGCGAATTTGGCGGGCATGGCTAAACACCTGGGGTTGGGCGCTTTGTGTGTGAAGGACGAAAGCTATCGCTTTGGCCTGAACGCTTTCAAGGTGCTAGGCGGTTCCTACGCTATGGGGCGCTACATTGCGGGCGAGCTGGGCCGGGACATCAGCAAAGTGGATTACGCTTATCTTACGTCCGATGCGCTTCGTGAGGAGTTTGGACAGGCTACCTTTTTTACCGCGACCGATGGCAACCACGGTCGCGGCGTAGCGTGGGCGGCTAAGCAGCTGCACCAGAAAGCTGTGGTGCACATGCCCAAGGGCAGTGTGAAAATCCGGTTTGATAACATTGCCCGCGAGGGCGCGGACGTGACCATTGAGGACGTAAATTATGACGATTGCGTCCGCATCGCGGCCAAGGAAGCCGACGAAACGCCCCATGGCGTTATGGTGCAGGACACCGCATGGGAGGGCTACGAGGATATTCCCAGCCATATTATGCAGGGCTACGGTACTATGGCGCGCGAGGCGGCCGACCAGTTTGTGGCTGCGACCGGCGGCGCGCCAACACATGTGTTTATTCAGGCGGGCGTCGGTTCGCTTGCGGGTGCGGTGCAGGGCTATATGACCAATTTCTTCGCCGATCATCCGCCTGTGGTGACGGTGGTGGAAGCGGCTGCGGCGGATTGCCTTTACCGCGGCGCGCTGGCGGGAGACGGAAAGCCGCGCGTGGTGGAAGGTGATTTGCAAACCATTATGGCGGGGCTGGCCTGCGGCGAGCCTAACACACTCTCGTGGGATATTCTGCGCAACCATACTGGCTTTTTCCTTAGCTGCCCGGATTGGGTCAGCGCGCGCGGAATGCGTATGCTTGGTGCGCCGGTGAAGGGCGATCCGCAAGTGATTTCCGGCGAAAGCGGCGCGGTCGGCATGGGCGTGGTAAGCGCCATTATGACCGATCCGGCGTACACGCAGCTCAAAGAGCAGCTCGGGCTTACGGCGCAGTCCCGTGTGCTGCTGTTTTCCACCGAAGGGGATACCGACCCGGAGAATTATCAAAACATCGTTTGGAACGGCGCGGTCGCGTCGCTGTAAAGAATAAGGAGTGGAATGATCATGGATTTTGCACAGGTAAAGGCATCCGCCCAGGGGTATGAAAAAGCGATGACGGCGTTCCTGCGTGATTTAATCGCCATCCCCGGCGAAAGCTGCGGCGAGGAAAAGGTGATTAAACGGATCGCGCAGGAAATGAAAGCCGTTGGCTTTGATAAAGTCGAGATCGACCCGATGGGCAACATACTGGGCACCATGGGCACGGGCGAAAAGCTGATCGCCTATGACGCGCACATCGATACAGTAGGCATCGGCAACCGCGACAATTGGGAATTTGACCCCTACGAAGGGTTTGAGGACGATAGTGAAATCGGCGGCCGCGGCGCGAGCGACCAGCTGGGCGGTATCGTCAGCGCGGTATATGGCGCTAAAGTGATGAAGGATTTGGGACTGCTGACCGATAAGTATCGCGTGCTGGTTACCGGCACTGTGCAGGAAGAGGATTGCGACGGCCTGTGCTGGCAGTACATTATTAACGAAGATAAGGTACGCCCGGAATTTGTGGTGATTACCGAGCCGACGGACGGCAACATTTACCGCGGCCAGCGCGGCCGTATGGAAATCCGTGTGGAAGTGCAGGGCGTCAGCTGCCATGGCTCCGCGCCGGAGCGCGGTAAGAACGCCATTTATATGATGGCCGATATTTTGCAGGAAATCCGCGAACTCAACGAGCGTCTGCATTACGACCCGTTCCTGGGCAAGGGTACGGTAACGGTAAGCGAGATTTTCTACACATCGCCCAGCCGCTGCGCTGTGGCGGACGGCTGCGCCGTTTCGCTGGATCGTCGCCTGACGGACGGCGAAACCTACCAGAGCGCGCTGGAAGAGGTGCGCGAGCTGCCCAGCTGCCAGAAATACAATGCCGAGGTAACCATGTACCAGTACAGCCGTCCCAGCTGGACCGGACTTACATACCCGACGGACTGCTACTTCCCCACATGGGTCATCCCCGAGGATCACGCGGCGACGCAGGCCATGGTGGAGAGCTATCGCGGCATGTTTGGCGAACCGTATGTGGATAAATGGACATTCTCCACCAATGGCGTGAGCATCATGGGGCGCGAGGGCATTCCCTGCATCGGGTTTGGCCCCGGTAAAGAAGCGCAGGCCCATGCCCCCAACGAACGCACATGGAAAGAAGATTTGGTACGCTGCTGCGCGGTATACGCGGCAATGCCCACGTTGTATTGCGCTGACTAAACCGGCGATGCTGCGGTTGTGCCCGCGACAGTGTAGAGGATACGCCTGCGAATGCACCGAAGGGTTTTTCGATCGCCCATTGGGAAGCCTTCGGATCGCCTTGCGAAACGGCGGTTCGCAGGATGAGGCACCCTTGCGGTACAGGAAAGTCCTCCATCGCTGCTTTTGGTAGCATGGCCGATAAGCCTGCCCCATCCTTCAAGGAAACCCGTGCGCCCCCGCAGAGACAAACGCAAGCGGAGTAAAAGCACAAGTGCAGCACGAATTATTACCGTTTAATAGCCAACCCAGCTAACGGATTTCGCCCTGTTCGCAGGAACCCCAACGAGGCGGAGCGTGCGTATGTCGCGCTGATGGCGTGAAGGCTTGCCGGACACCGCCGCCATAGGCAGCGGCGAACGACTTTCCGAAACGCCGAGAGCGACAGCCGCGCGTAGGCAGCCGCCGGTAACAGCGAACCCCTGAGGATGCAGGGGCGAGCGGAAAGCCTCTGCGGTGCCCGCAGGCACACATCCGCAGCCTCGTACCCGAAGGTGCGAAATCCTGCGCGCGCAGGCACGGCGTAAAAGGGACATGCAAAGAACTGCGTTCTTCACTCGCACCTATGGTGTGACACTTTGAAAACACTCATCTGAAAGGAAGATCAACCGATGGCTGATTTGCAAAAGGCGATTGCTACCCTGAAAACCCTCGATTTTTCCAAAATGTATGAGGATAGCTTTTTCCTGACGTGGGAAAAGAGCGACGCGGAGATCCGCGCGGTATTCGAGGTTGCCGAGGCGCTGCGCGCCCTTCGCGAAAGCAACGTATCGCCCAAAATTTTCGATAGCGGACTGGCGATTTCCATGTTCCGCGACAATTCTACCCGCACCCGTTTCAGTTTTGCGTCGGCCTGCAATATGCTGGGCTTGACCGTGCAGGATTTTGACGAGGGTAAAAGCCAGGTAGCCCACGGCGAAACCGTGCGCGAAACCGCCAATATGATCTCCTTCATGGCCGACGTTATCGGCATTCGGGATGATATGTACATCGGCAAAGGAAATACCTACATGCACCAGGTGGTGGATGCGGTAACCGAAGGGTATAACGAGGGCGTGCTGGCGCAAAAACCTACGCTGGTAAACTTGCAGTGCGATATCGACCATCCCACGCAGGCGATGGCGGATACACTGCACCTGATCAACCATTTCGGCGGCGTGGAGAACCTGAAGGGGAAAAAGGTCGCCATGACATGGGCGTATTCGCCAAGCTACGGCAAGCCCCTGTCTGTACCGCAGGGCGTTATTGGCCTGATGACCCGCTTTGGCATGGATGTAGTGCTGGCGCATCCCGAAGGGTATGAAGTTATGCCCGAGGTGGAAGCGGTTGCCAAACGCAACGCGGCCGCATGTGGCGGCAGCTTTGCACGCGTTTCCAGCATGGACGAGGCGTTCAAGGATGCCGACATCGTATACCCCAAAAGCTGGGCGAGCTATGCCGCTATGGAGCGGCGCACCGCGCTGTACGGCCGTGGAGATACCGATGGTATCCGCGCACTGGAAAAGGAATTGCTGGCGCAGAATGCGACCCACAAGGATTGGGAATGCACCGAAGAGCGCATGAAACTGACTCAGGACGGCAAGGCGCTATACCTGCATTGCCTGCCTGCCGACATCAGCGGCGTGAGCTGTAAAGAGGGCGAAGTAGCCGCCAGTGTGTTTGATCGTTACCGCGAGCCGTTATACCGCGAAGCTTCCTTTAAACCCTACATTATCGCCGCGATGATCTTTCTTGCCAAAGTGAAAAACCCGGTAGAAACGCTTGGCTCCATGAGCGCGCGGGAACGCCGCCTGTACGAATAACAGCGGCAGAGGTGGCAGTATGCAACGCACAGGCAAACGTCTGGTTATTGCACTGGGCGGCAACGCCCTGGGGACAACGTTGCCCGAGCAGATGGCGGCGGTCAAGCTGACTGCGAAAGCCATCGCCGATCTGGTGGAAGACGGGCACGAGATTATTCTATCCCATGGCAACGGCCCGCAGGTGGGAATGCTGCAAACCGCAATGGCAGAATACGCTAATAAACATCAGGTTCCGCCTGCGCCTCTTTCGGTATGCGTGGCGATGAGCCAGGGATACATCGGCTACGATCTGCAAAACGCGCTTCGCGAGGAGTTGATCGACCGCGGTATCCATAAGGCGGTTTCCACCGTGCTCACGCAAGTGCGCGTGGACCCGGACGACCCCGCTTTTCTCCATCCCACCAAGCCGATTGGTCATTTTATGAGCAAGGCCGAAGTGGAAGAAAAGTTAAAAGAGAAGGATTGGACCATCATGGAGGACGCGGGGCGCGGCTATCGCCGCGTGGTCGCTTCGCCTATGCCGCAGGAAATCGTAGAGATTGAAACGGTAAAAGCCCTGCTGGACGCAGGGCAGATCGTAGTTGCAGCGGGCGGCGGCGGCATCCCGGTGGTGGCGCACGGCCATCACCTGAGCGGCATCGGCGCCGTGATCGATAAGGACGCGGCCAGCGCTTTAATGGCGGATACGCTGCATGCCGATACGCTGATCATCCTCACGGCGGTGGAAAAAGTGGCGATCCATTTCGGCAAGCCCGATCAGCAATGGCTGACCGACCTGCCCTGGCAGGATGCGCAGCGGTACATGGAGCAGGGCGAGTTTGCCGAAGGCTCCATGAAGCCCAAGGTGGAAGCCGCAATCCGCTTTGTGCGGGGCGGGGAAGAGCGCAGCGCGCTGATTACCGAACTGCAAAAGGCGCGCGAGGGCGTGCACGGTAAAACCGGAACGCTGCTTTATTGAGCATCCCGCGGTTTCAAGATAGCATCAAACAAGGCACCTTTGAAACAGACGGTTACTGACGGATTTGGACGCCCGGTGGAACAGGTAAGGAGGCAGGGCCAATGAATATCGGTTGTGTCATACTGGCTTCCGGCGAAAGCGTGCGCTTTGGCAGCAATAAACTGCTTACGGACTTCTGCGGCAAGCCGCTATTGGGCTGGCTGCTGGAGGCTTTACCCAAGGAGCTTTCTTCCATCGTGGTTACCCGCAGCGAAAGGGTATGCGAACTGGCCAGGAAGAGTGGCTATCGCTGCCTGCTGCATCAGGAGCCGGAGGTGCGCGATACCATCCGGCTGGGGCTGGCGGCGTTGACGGGCACGGATGGATGCCTATTCTGCGTGGGCGACCAGCCATTATTAACGAAAGCGACGATTCAAAAAGTGATCGCTGCCTATCAGGCGGACCCGGGAAAAATGGTGCGCGCGGCATTCGGCGGGCGCGAGGGCAACCCGGTACTGTTCCCGCCATCTCTGTACCGGGAGCTAAGCGAGCTGGGAGAGGGCGAAGCAGGTGTAACTGTGATTCGCCGTTACCCGGAGCGTGTGCGCACGGTGCAAGCTGCCTTTGCTGCGGAGCTGACCGACGCCGACACCCCGGAAACGCTGGCGGCGCTGGCGGCGCTGAAGTGCGCAGAACAATAAAGGAGTGAATGCCCATGCTGTTGGTGGGAAACGGACGCGTCATTACACGCGATGAGCAAAATCCCTATCTGCTAGACGGCTGCGTCGCCATCAAGGATGATACCATCGTAGAGGTGGGGGATACATCTATCCTGAAAGGGAGCTATCCCGGTGCTGCGTTTATCGATGCGCATGGCGGCGTGATTATGCCGGGGCTGATTAACGCGCACGAGCACATTTACTCCGCTTTTGCACGGGGCATGAGCATACGCGGCTATAATCCCAAGGGTTTTTTGGATATTCTGGATGGGCTGTGGTGGACGTTGGACCGGCACCTGCTGGTGAAGGATACGCGCGCCAGTGCCGACGCGACGATGATCGACTGCATTGAAAACGGCGTTACCACCGTATTTGATCATCATGCCAGCTACGGCGAAATTGAAGGCAGCCTGTTTGCGATAGCAGACAGCGCCAAACAGTATGGCGTGCGTGTGAACCTGTGCTACGAGGTCAGCGACCGCGACGGTGCGGAAAAAATGCGCGAGGGTGTGCAGGAGAATGTGGATTTTATCCGCTATGCCAAACAGGATAATACTGGCATGGTTGCCGGGCTGTTCGGCCTGCATGCGCAGTTCACCCTGTCGGATGATACGCTGGCATACTGCCGTGAGCAGGCCCCGGATGGTACGGGTTTCCATATCCACGTGGCAGAAGGCATCGAGGATGTGTATGCCTGCTTGAAAGAACACGGCAAGCGCCCGGCATTCCGCCTGCACGATTTCGGCATTCTTGGCCCCAATTCGCTGCTGGGGCACTGTACGCACGTGAGCGAGGCGGAAATCGACCTGATTCACGCGACGGAATCCAACGTTGCCCACAACCCGGAAAGCAATATGGGGAACGCGATCGGCTGCCCTCCGACGATACACATGCTGCATAAGGGTATATGCGTTGGGCTGGGAACCGACGGTTATACCAACGACATGCTGGAAAGTTTGAAAGTGGCGAAGCTTTTACACCAGCATAATCTGCACGACGCAACCACCGCATGGGGGGAAGCGCCGCAAATGCTGTTTGAGAATAATGCGAAACTGGCCAGCAAAGCGTTCGGCAGGCCGATTGGCGTGCTGAAACCCGGCGCGGCGGCGGATGTGATTGCGCTGGATTATACGCCGCTGACCCCGATGGGTGCCGATAACATCGGCGGGCACATCCTGTTTGGCATGGGCGGGCATAATGTTATCCATACCATCATCGCCGGTAAAGTTAAAATGAAGGACAGGGTGCTGACCGAGGTGGATAAACAGGCGGTGCTGGCGCATTGCCGTGCGGATGCGGCCGACCTGTGGAACCGGATCAACGGGCGTTGACTGGGTTTGCCCTCTCCGGTACAGGCCTTTACAATCGGTGACCGGTATAGCCTGAAAACGAATGAGTGGATGTATCGCAGCGGTGCTTGCGGGGGAATAAAACCGCAGGTAGCGCTTGACGATTCTATGGCGCTTGCGTCATGAAAACAGCTTTTATTCATCAGCTTAAAGCACAATCATCACAGATTACGATGGATGCTGCGTCCGTTGGCGGATGGCTGGCTGATGGCGAATACCAAAGATCATTTTATCTGTATTTTTCCGAAAGATGACAAGATTGCGTTGTTCATCCGATATGATAGTTACGATTTGCACAACTGGTAAGGAGCGATTGATTATGAGCGACCGTATGCGTCCCATCCCTTTTGCGGAACTGATGGAACAAATCACCGCCGATTTCCGGCGCGACCAGTCGATTCTGGGCGTGCGGCTGCCCTATCGCCACGAAAGCGGCAAACGGCTTTCTCTGTTTGGGGAGAAGCCGGAAACGCCCTTTGGCCCGGCGGCGGGGCCGCACACCCAACTGGCGCAGAACCTGATTGCCGCTTACGCGGGCGGCGCGCGCTTTATGGAGCTGAAAACCGTGCAGACGCTGGACGGCGAAGATCTACCCGTTAGCAAGCCGTGTATTTTGGCGGAGGCGGAAGGCTACAATGTGGAGTGGAGCACGGAACTGACCGTGCAGGACGCATTTAACGAGTACGTCAAGGCGTGGTTCGCGCTCAAGCTCATCAGCGAGGCTTTTGGCCTTGGCGCACGCGATGGTTTCGTGTTCAACATGAGCGTCGGGTACGATCTGGCGGGCATCCGCAGTGAGAAGATCGACCGCTTTATTGAAGGATTAAAGGACGCAAGGGAAACCCCCGTATGGCAGGAGTGCGCTGTGTGGGCGAAAGAGCATCTGGCGCTTTTTAGCGGGCTGACCGCCGAAGCGGTGGATGCGTTTGACCCCGCGGTGTGCAAGAGCATCACGCTTTCCACACTCCACGGCTGCCCGCCGGCAGAGATTGAGCGCATTGCCACGTACCTGATTATGGAGAAGCATTTGAACACGTTTGTCAAGTGCAATCCTACGCTGTTGGGGTACAACTATGCCCGCAGCACGCTGGATGCGCTGGGGTATGAGGACGTGCAGTTTGATGACCATCATTTTAAAGATGATTTGCAGTTTTCCGATGCGGTACCCATGTTTACGCGGCTGATGACGCTGGCACAGTCGCAGGGGGTGCTATTTGGCCTGAAACTGAGCAATACCTTCCCGGTGGACATTGCCCATGGTGAGCTGCCGGGCGAAGAAATGTACATGAGCGGAAAGTCGCTTTGGCCGCTGACCATCCATTTAGCCGATACGCTGGAAAAAGCGTTTAACGGCACCATACGCGTCAGCTTTTCCGGCGGTGCGGAAGCCCACAACATTGTGGAACTGTTTGAAACGGGCATCTGGCCGATTACGCTGGCGACGACGCTGCTCAAACCCGGCGGCTACAACCGCCTGCCGCCGATTGCGCGCAAGCTGGCGGCCGCGGAATACCGCGATTTTACCGGCGTGGATATGGAAAAGCTGACTGCGATTGACGAAAGTAATCTGGAAAACCCGCGCTACCAGCGGCCGCTTAGGCCGGTTGCGCCGCATAAAAACGGCCGCAAGGTACCGCTGCTGGATTGTTCCACCGCGCCCTGCTCGGACAGCTGCCCCATTCATCAGGATATTTCCGCCTATATGGAACTGGCTGCGCAGGGGCGCTATACTGAAGCGCTGCAAGTGATTTGTGATAAAAACGCTTTGCCGTCGATTACCGGAACCATTTGCAACCACCGCTGTATGAGCGGCTGCACCCGCAACCAGTACGATACCCCGGTAAACATCCGTAAGGTGAAGCTGCTGGCGGCGGAGCGGGGATTTAACCCCTATCTGGATGCGCTGGCTCCCGTGGGGGATCGCCCGGAGCGTGTTGCTGTGGTTGGCGGGGGCCCCGCCGGTATGGCGGTAGCGTTCTTCTTGGCACGCGCAGGGGCGAAAGTAACGATTTTTGAGGCGAAGGATGCGCTGGGCGGCGTGGTGCGCCATGTGATACCGGAATTCCGCATTCCCTGTGACGCTATTGAGCGCGACGCGGCGATGCTGAACAAGCTGGGTGTGCAGATTATGCGCAATACCCGTGCGGAAACCGCCCAAACCCTTTTGGAGAACGGATTTACGCATGTGGCGCTGTGCTGCGGTGCGCAGTCGCGCAGCCATTTGGGCATTCCCGGAGAAATCAACGCCATTTCGTTTTTAGAGCAGGCTAAGAAATACCCCGATACGCTGGAGATCGGCAAGCACGTGATCGTCGTAGGCGCGGGCAATACCGCCATGGATGCGGCGCGCGCCGCCAAGCGCGTACCGGGCGTGGAAACCGTGACCATTGTGTACCGCCGTACCAAACGGCAGATGCCTGCCGATGCGGAGGAACTGGAATATGCGTTGAACGAAGGCATAGTGATGGAAGAATTGCTTTCGCCCATCGCGCTTGAAAACGGGAAGCTCAAGGTGGAAAAAATGCAACTGGGGCAGCCGGATGAAAGCGGACGGCGCAAGCCGGAGCCGACGGGCAAAACCATTTCGCTCCCCTGTACCGCGCTGATCGCCGCGCTTGGAGAAAAACCCGATGCTGCACAGCTAAATGAGAACGGTGTAAAACTGGACGAGAAAGGCCGCCCGACAGCCCGTAAACAGAGCGAACGCATTTATGTGCTGGGCGATGCGCTGCGCGGCCCTGCCACAGTTGTGGAGGCGATTGCCGATGCACAGGCGACGGCGGAGGATATCCTCGGTTTACATACGGAATCCTGCCAGCCCGAAACCTCCACGCGGGAGCTGCTTGCGCGCCGCGGGATTGAGCAGGCGCCCGGCAAGCCGCAGGATGAGTTTATCCGCTGCATGGGCTGTGATAAAGTATGCCTGAACTGTGTGGATGTATGCCCCAACCGCGCCAACGAAACGGTCTGGCTGGAGGGGCAGCCGCAGATTGTGCATATCGACGGGCGCTGCAACGAGTGTGGAAACTGTGAAACCTTCTGCCCGTATAACAGCGCGCCCTATCTGGATAAGCTGACGTATTTTGCCGATGAAGCCGCCTTCCGCAACAGTAAAAATCCGGGCTGGACGATGCTTAGCGGCGATAAAGCGCTGATCCGGCTGGACGGCCGCGAACTGACAACAGCATTGACCGATTCGGCCTTGCCTGCGGACGTAGCCGCGCTGATGCGTCAGACCATGGCGCAGATGCCGTGGCTAGTGGAAGCCTAAACAACAAACCAACCCATTGCCTCCATACAGGGAGGCGTCATCATCCGGGAGGGAAAGCAATGTTTCAGTTTACCGTCAACGGCCAAGCCGTACAAACCGATCAAGAAAAGCCGCTGATTGATGTTCTCCGGGACGAATTACGCCTGACCTCCGTGAAAAACGCGTGCGGGGAAGGCGCTTGCGGTGCGTGCACTGTGCTGGTGAACGGGCGCAAACAGCGCGCCTGCATCCTTACGACCGCAAAGGTAGACGGTAAAAGCATTGTCACCGTGGAGGGGCTTTCGCCGCGCGAGCGGGATGTGTATGCGCACAGCTTTTCCGAGGCAGGCGCCGTGCAATGCGGATTTTGCATCCCCGGCATGGTGATGTCCGCGAAAATGTTGCTGGATGAAAACCTGACCCCGACGCGTGAGGATGTGAAAAAAGCGATTCGCGGTAACATCTGCCGCTGTACGGGGTATCAGAAAATTGAGGATGCTATTTTGATGGCGGCGGATTCCTTCCGCGAGAATACGCCGGTGCCCGCCGCGCGGGACGATGGACTGCTGGGGCGTGATATGCACCGCATCGACGCGGAGGAAAAAACGCTGGGTACCGGGCTGTTTACGGATGATATTATGCTGCCCGGGATGATCTATGCTAAGGCGCTGCGCAGTCCGTATCCACGCGCGCGTGTTGTGAAAACTGACATCCGCCGCGCGCAGCAGCACCAGGATGTGGTGCGGGTGCTCACCGCTAAGGATGTACCCTTTAACAAGACCGGACATTTGATACAGGATTGGGATGTGCTGATCGCCGAGGGCGACTGCACCCGCTATATCGGCGATGCGATCGTGCTGGTGGCGACCCGCCATAAGGAAACGCTGGACGAAGCATTGGCGCTGGTGGACGTAACCTATGAGGAACTGACTCCCGTCACTACCCCACAGGAAGGGCTGGCAGAAGGCGCGCCGCTGTTGCATGAAAACGGCAACCTACTGACCCGCCAGCAACTCAAGCGCGGCGATGTGGAAAAGGCGCTGGCGGAAGCGGCTTACGTGGTCACGCAGCACTACTCCACCCCCATGACCGACCATGCTTTTATGGAGCCGGAATGCGCCGTGGCACAGCCCGACGGCGAAGGCGGCGTGATACTGCATACCGGGTCGCAATCCGTATATGACGAGCAGCGCGAAGTTGCGCGCATGCTAAAACTGCCGCCGGAGAAGGTACGCTCCGTATCCTCGCTGGTGGGCGGCGGCTTTGGCGGTAAGGAAGATATGAGCGTGCAGCACCATGCCGCGCTGATGGCGTGGCATACAGGGCTGCCGGTAAAGGTGCGCTTTTCCCGGCAGGAGAGCCTGAATTGTCATGTTAAACGCCACGCGATGGAGATGGACATCACCACCGCCTGTGATAAAGATGGTAACCTAACGGCCATGAAAGCCCTGCTGGTTAGCGATTGCGGCGCGTATGCGTCGCTGGGAGGGCCGGTGCTGCAGCGTGCCTGCACGCACGCGGGCGGGCCGTACCATTTTCAAAATGTGGACATCGTAGGGTTAAGTGTTTATACCAATAACGTCCCAGGCGGCGCTTTCCGCGGTTTCGGCGTTACGCAAAGCTGCTTTGCCGCGGAGCAGAATTTGAACCTGCTGGCGGCAAAGGTGGGCATTACTCCGTGGGAAATCCGCTACCGCAACGCGATTCGTCCCGGTGAAGTGCTGCCAAACGGGCAGATCGCCTCCAAGGATACGGCTTATGCCGAATGCTTGGAAGCGGTGCATGCCGCGTACGAAAGCAGCCCCTATGCTGGCATTGCCGGCGCGATGAAAAACTCCGGTCTGGGCGTAGGCGTACCGGATTATGGCCGTGTTGCTGTGGAAGTGCGGGATGGCAAAGTGCATATTATGACCAGCGCAGCCTGTATGGGGCAGGGCATGGGTACCGTATGTGTACAAATGGTTTGCCAAACGACCGGATTTCCCCCCAGTATGATCGTGCGGGATGCGCCGGATACCGGCAATACCCCCAACTCCGGCACCTCCACGGCCAGCCGCCAAACGCTGTTTACCGGCGAAGCCGCGCGCCGCGCCGCCCTGAAGCTGATGGCCGCCGTGCAGGATAACGGCGGAAAGCTAGAAGGCTTGGAAGGACAGCGGTTTTACAGCGAATTTACCGAGCATACCGACCCCATGGGCAGCGATAAACCCAACCCTGTTAGCCACGTTGCCTACGGCTATGCGGCGCAGGTTGTCATTTTGGATGAGAATATGCGCGTGCAGCGCGTAGTAGCAGCGCATGATGTGGGGCATGTCGTCAACCCCAAAAGCTGCGAAGGGCAAGTGGAGGGCGGCGTCGTAATGGGGCTGGGATATGCCTTTACGGAGGATTTCCCCATGGAAAACGGTTATCCTACCGCAACTTACGGCAAGTTGGGCTTATGGCGCGCGACCGACGCGCCGCCCATTGAAGTGCACTTGATTGAAAAAGGTAGCGATGACCAGTACGCGTACGGCGCTAAGGGGATTGGCGAAATCGCTACCATCCCCACCGCGCCTGCTGCGGCGCATGCCTGTATGCGGGTGGATGGGAAACTGCGCAGCCGTCTGCCCATGGAGGATACGCCATACCGGAAAACGCGGTAACCATGTTTCCAAAGGGAATGGTGAACGCTACAGGAGGAACGATATGAGCAAAACCCCGTTGCATTATGGTATCACCCTGCGCCTGTACCGGGAGCAAAAGGTGTTTGGCCCCGGCGTGGCCGAACTGCTGGAAACGGTACGGGATACGCGCAGCCTCCGCTCGGCAGCCATGCGGATGGATATGGCGTATTCCAAGGCGTGGAAGGTGATTAAGGCGGCGGAGGAAGGCCTTGGGTTTCCGCTTTTAAACACCGTGACCGGCGGGGTGCAGGGCGGCGGCGCGACGCTGACATCGCAGGCGGAGGATTTGCTTTCGCGTTTTCGCGCATTCGAGGCGGAATGCAGGCAGGCAACGCAATCGGCATACGAACGCTACTTTGGCGATTGAACCCATTTTGTGTGGCTGGGGGTACAGGCTCATCCGGTAAAAGTACCCACAGGATACAGTTGTTGGCTGCTTGATGCTGCGGTTAAATAAGTACAATAAACGTCCCGCTTCAATTACGAAACGGGACGTTTTTCATGCTGTTTTCATGGTGGTTTGCGTGTGTTACGCTTCGCCGATGACCACGATGGCTTTGGGCTTTTTAATGCGCGGAAGCACCGTTTCCGTCAGACGGAAAACGTGGTTGAGCTCGCGCTGCTCCAGATAGGCGGCGGCGAGATCCTGCCCGACGACCAGATCCATATTTTCCGGCTGGGCGTTGATCAGTACTGCCTGATTGGCGCCAAGTACCGGGGACTTGAACAGT
Source organism: Candidatus Limiplasma sp. (assembly GCA_963675655.1). Taxonomy (GTDB): domain Bacteria; phylum Bacillota; class Clostridia; order Christensenellales; family Aristaeellaceae; genus CAXXOK01. Next base: position 581,487 of record OY776489.1, on the reverse strand, counting down.
CGGCCATCCACCAAGCGGGATACGCGGTCAATCTCCATCAGGCCCGTACCGGGCTGCAGGCGCTGCATCTGCGTGTATAAACTGGGGCTGACCACCAGTGTGTATGCACCGAAAACACCTTTGGATACTAAAATTTCAATGGCGGCGGCTACATCGCTGAAGGCGCTTTCACCGGTCGACCAATCGCCCTTGACCAGCTTATTCACGCCGGGCGCGGTGAGAATGCCGTCGTACCCCAGCTGCGCATTTCCCTGAAACACCAGCTTATCCTCGCGGATGGCGATGGCTTGCGCTGCCGTCAGCACTGCGGATAAATCCGCCGGTGCTTTGGTTTTTTCGCTGATGGCGATGTCCTTGGCATAGAGGGTAAAATCTTCAAACAAGGTGGGTAGTTCTTTGAGGGTACGACCCTGTGTGGTGATGATGCCGCCTTGCACAACCTCGGCTTTCATATCCAGGTTGTCAATGGCAATCACGTCCGTTCCGGCACCGAGCGGCCCTACAAGGTGCAGGGCACGGCGGCCGGTAAGTACGCTCTGGGCGGTTTTTACAGTTGCTTCATCAATTTGTTTCCAAAACTCTCCTGTCAGGGGAGCAGATTCTCTGGCTAGATAATCCATTATGCGTTGCCTCCTTTGGCGTCCGCGTTTACTAACAGTTGTAGGTTTATTCTTTCAGGCTGCCGACGGTCGACCCGTTTGCAGCCTCTTGTGCTGGCGCGGGAGCGGAGCGTAATTCCGCCATCATCTCCTGCACTTCGGCACGGCCCGAGGCAAAGTGCTCTGCCTCCATGGGATCCAGCGCATACAGCAGGGTGAACAGCTCACCTACGTGGGCTTTTTCCTCATCGCGTATATCGCCGATTACTTTCTTGGCCAGCTCGTTATCCGTAGCCAGCACGTGCGCGTCGTACACGTAGATGGCTTCGAGCTCTCCGGCAATGTTCAGCCGGACGGCTTGCACCAGTTCCTCCTGCGTCATCTTACGGTCTACATTTCCCTGAAACGGATTGGCAAAACTCGGCATATCCACATGCTCCTTTCAGTCGATCCTCTGTGGTTTACAGTTACAACTTACACGTATTTTTAGGGGTTGAAACCGCTTCTTACCCTTCGGTTTCTTCCTGCCCCAGAATCGAAAAACCATCGCTGCGCACGATGCTTCCATCCTTTGTTACCCACAGCGCTTCCACACCGGGAAAGTCCGCAAGCAGCGCTTGCCCGGCTTTAATATCCAGCGTAAACAGTGCGGTGGAAAGTGCGTCCGCCAAACTGGAATCCTCAGTAATCACGGTGACAGCCCATAGGGTATCGGCGGGCAAAAGCGTATCGGGGTCGATAATGTGGTGGTATTGCACGCCGTCTACCGTGTAAAACCGTTGGTAACTGCCGCTGGTTACCAGCGACAGGTTGGCAAGCCCCAGCGTCGTCAGGCTCTGGCTTTCCGCTGTTAAATCCGGGTTTTGCACATTCACGTGCCATGCGTTTCCATCCCCGCGGATGCCGATGGCGCGCACATTGCCCCCGATGCTTAGCAGCGCACTGGTTACGCCCTGCGCCTGCATCGTTTCGGCTACCTGCTCTACCGCATACCCCTTGCCAACAGCGCCGACATCCAGCGACATGGCCGCATCCGACAAATAGACCGTGCTGTTTTCCGTGTCGATGATTACATCGTCAATATTGGTGTGCTCTGCGGCGGCCTGTAAATCTGCCAGCGGGGGAAGGGCTGCGTTATCCGGGTCGGCCAGCCCGGCGGTGCGGTAATCATGCCAGATGCTCAGCACACTGCCCATGGCGATGTTCATGCGGCCATCCGTTTGCTGCTCCATGGTTTTGGCAAAGGTAAGCAGGTCAATGATGCGCCGGTCCACCACAACAGGGGCAATGCCCGCCTGATCGTTGACGGTTTTTAAATTGTTGATACCGTCATAATCGTTGTAAATATCAAACAGCTGGTGATAAGCCAGCAGTTCGTCATGCGCAGTCTGCGCCAGTTGCTGCCCGGCGGTTTCGGAATCCGCATAGACGATAATCTCCGAGTATGTGTCAAAAACGTCAAAAAAGCTGGTTTGATAACGCACGGGCTCCGATCCGGCTGTCATAAAATAAAGCGAAAGCCCAGCGGCCGCCAAGGCCAGTAATATAGCGGCGGAAACAAGAAGTTTTCGCAAAAGCAGAGTCCTCCTTGCGGAAATTGTTTGCCAAGGGAAAGCGATTGGGCACTTTGCCCTCCGGTTATTATTGTACCACAGATAAACGGGCGGGAAACAACTTTTCATTGGTAAATTGTGGTTACACTAAACAATTGCAACGCGTTTTAAAACGCTGGTTTCCCGATTTTAGTTACATACCGCGTTAATGCGGGTATATGTGACATTGTAAGCTTTTTTGGCAGATGGTATAATGTTGCCGTAGATGCCGCCAAAGGGGGAGAAATGCCGCATGAAACGTAAGGATTGGTTGATCATTGGGATTGTGATTGGCGTTAGCCTCCTACTGTTTTTGCTTCGCCCGCAGTCGGTGCAAACGGATGCCGAAAATGCTTACCTGCGCATTACTGCCCCTGGGCAAACCTTCGATTTGATTCCGCTGACCGGGGAGCAGGAAATCGTGATCGAACAGGAGGATGGATCCCGCAACGTCGTGGAGGTATTTGAGGGCGGCTTCCGCATGAAGGAGTCCAACTGCGTAAATCAAAACTGCATTTTGCAGGGCGATGTAACGGTAGATAATATTGCAAGCCGGGTGCTGACCAACGAAGTGATTTGTCTGCCGCATCAGGTGGTGTTGGAATTGGTAACGGCTGACGGACAGGCGGTGGAGTAAAGCAGATGAAGAAAACACAGAAATTAGCGCTTGCCGCGTTATTGATTGCCGTCATGCTGGTGCTGGGGTATTTGGAAAGTTTAATCCCCGTTTCATCGGTGCCGGGAATCAAGCTGGGACTGTCCAACTGTGTGCTGCTGCTGGCGGTATACTGGTTGGGGATAGGCATAAGTTTTGAAATGATGGTTGTCAAAGTGTTGCTGCTGGGCTTTATGCTGGGTAATCCTGTGATGATCGTTTATAGTCTGGCCGGCGGTACGCTAAGCCTTACCGCGATGGGCCTGCTGGCGGGCAGGCGAGGCGTAAGCCCGATCGGTGCGGGTATTGCCGGGGGCGTACTGCACAATATCGGGCAGGTAGCCGTAGCGATACTGATTTTACAAACGCCCTCGCTGGTGTATTACCTGGGGCTTTTAATCCCGGTGGGCGCCGGCATGGGGCTTCTGACCGGCACGGTAGCGATGGTTTTAATGCACAAAATCCCTTCGCTTGCACGACTTCGCAAACAGGAAGCCGAAAATGAGTAACAACAGGTAAGGAGTGTTTCCGTGAAGAAACATGCGTGGCTGATATTAGTTTTCATTACCGTTGCAGCCGGGCTTGCGTTAAGCTTGGCGAATCTGGTGACGGAGGAGCCGATTGCCCGGCAGAAATTGCTGGCCAGTAACGCCGCCCGTGCTGCGGTTTACCCGGACGCCGATAACTTTGCAGAGCTTACCGCGGCAGAAGATAGTAAAATAGACAGCGTATATACTGCCATGCGCAATGGAGAAGCGATTGGCTATGTGCTGCAAACGACGGTTTCCGGTTATGGCGGCCCGATAGAGATTGTGCTGGGTGTGGATAATGCCGGTACGATCACCGGCATTTCGGTCGGCGGCAGCAACTTTGCCGAAACGGCTGGGCTAGGCACGCGCACCCGTGATCCGGAATTTACCGATCAGTTTGTTGGGCTTTCCGCTACGCCTGCACTGGGGAGCAATATAGACGCGATCAGCGGTGCGACCATCAGCTCGACGGCGGTGGTAAACGGCGCAGCCCGCTGTTACCGCTACTATCTGGAGCTGACCGGGCAGACGGGCGGCACGGAGCAATGGCAGGAGGAAACGCCGGAGGATGCCGAAACGGCGGTAACCGCCGTAACCGGCGCTACGGAAAACGAGCCGGAATCCTCGGTGGAGATTGTTACGCTGGCCCAGCCGGACGAGAACGGTGCGGTCAAGCTGGTAACCGAAACGGTTATGAATTATCAGAAGTTGATGGATGTCATCGTGGGGCTTGATGAAAACGGCTCCATCGTTTCCCTTGTTATTGAGGGGGTGGATGACGCCGAATCGATGTATTATGGTACGAGTTGGCATGACGGTACGTTTTTTACCCAGTTTATCGGTAAAAGCGGCGTGCTGGCCTACGGCGCGGATGTAGACGCACTAACGGGCGCAACCATCACCTCCAACGCTGTGCTCGCGGCGGTGAATGATGCGCTGATGCGGTAACTATTTAAGACATGAATATACAAGCGCTCCGGTAGACGGCCTGATAGGCTGCTTTACCGGAGCGCTTGCTGATCGGTCTACTCTTTATGCACCCGCTGCAGGGTGTTGCCCAGCACGCGGTAGATGGTTTCCAGACTGGTGTTCAATTCTTCCAGTTCATCGTTGCTCAGGGTTTGGGCCCAGCTGCCGACCAGCGAACGTGCTTTTTTACGGATTTGCTTTAATTTGGTAGCACCAGCGGGGCAAAGACTCACGTTCACCATGCGGCGGTCCACCTCGTCGCGTTTGCGCTCTACAAATCCGTCCTCCGTTAGTTTGTCGACCAGCGGGGTAATGTTCGGTTTTGCAATGCCAAGGTTCTGGGAGATTTCGCTGATGTTCATGGAGCCGTTATCCGACAGTAAACCCATGACCATCGCGTGGGAGAGCGGGAGATTGGATTCACGCTGCAAAGCATCCATATGTAACAGACGCTTGCGAAACAGAGGGATGACAAGAAACAGGTTGCGGGCAACATCGTCGATAACGCTGTCTTTCGTAGTTGCAGATTTAGACATATTGTTCCCTCCTGTCTACGGCAGTCCAATTCATTTATGTTCTATGATGATTATAGTCCCTTTTTACATTTATGACAATATATATTTCGGTAATATTCGTAAAAGTGAAAATTATTTCTCCATACAGCGCTTCATTTTGGAGGCTTTTACGGATGTTTACCCCCTTTTCATTTACAATGTATGAAAAAAGTGTTAAGATAAATCCCGAAAAGATCAACGCGGACGGATGGTGTACAGCATGGTGAACGAGATTATTGCCCAATTGGCAACCAAGGTTTCCGCCTCGCTGGTATACGGCGCCATTGCGCTGGTAACGTTTGTAGGCGTGCTTAAATGTATTTACCCGATTCTTCGTAACAGTGCGCTGCTGAACCGCGCTATTATGAAGTTGGAACGAAATGCATCCGGCAGTGACCGCCCCATTTGGCGGGAAGCCAGATTTTTGGGGCAGGCGCTTAGGCCGGAGTGGCAGCGCTTTTTGCTAAATGCCGGGCAGCTGGATTTGCGGGGTATGCCTTGCGATACGCAGGATTATATTAACGAAGATACGGTGATTTACAAACCCGGTCACGCGCAGCTGGCGGAGCTGATACCTGGCTTGCTTACATCGCTGGGTATTTTGGGTACGTTTTTAGGCTTGATGGAAGGCCTGACCAATTTTGATTTGACCGACGCATCCAATACCATCAACAGCATCCCGACGCTGCTGGGCGGTATGAAATTCGCCTTTGCTACGTCCGTTACCGGTATAACCTGCTCCCTCGTGTTTAACATGATGAACCGCATTGCCGTGGGGCACGCGTTTAAAGCGTTGGACGCTTTTGATGAGGCTTTCTACGAGCTGGCAATGCCCCGGCCGCTGGATGCCGAAGTGCAGATGATCTGCCAGAAGCAGGATGATGAAACCAATATGCAGCGCGCTGCTGACCAGCTCAGCGCCCAAATGGCGGGCGCGGTGGAAATGGCCGTAAGCCGCGCCGTTCATCCGCTTACGATGTCGCTGGACAATTTTATTTCGGGCACATCCCGCGGGCAAGTGGAGGGCATGCAGCATATTGTAAACCAGTTTATGAAGCAGATGAACGCTACCATGAGCGGGCAGTTCTCTGCACTGGCGGATACGCTGGCGCAGATGAACCAAAACCAGTCTGCTACGTATAAAAACCTGCAGCGTACGCTGACCATTGCCGATTCGCTGGTAGAGGACGCTAAGCGCGTTGAGCAAAGTACCCGCATCGCCGCCGGGGTGGACGCGCAAAAACGGCAAGACGAGTTGATTGCCCAACTGCGCGATTTGGCGCTGCGGCAGGCGGCAATAACCGTTGCGCTGGAAAAAACCAGTGGCTCGGTAGAAACGCTGATTACGGAAATGAAACAGAAAGACGCATTGGCTGCGGACGGACGGCAAAGCACCTACCGGGAGGAAGCCTGATATGGCCCGCAGAAGCAACCGCCGGGCGCGAAATGCGGATGGCGGCGCGGCGTGGATATCCTATTCGGATATGATGGCGGCGCTTTTATTGGTGTTTGTGCTGGTGCTAGCGTACAGCGTGTACCAATACTTTGCCATGCTCGAAACGAAAACCTTGGAGCTGGACACCCAACAGGCTGAACTGCTCAGCAAGCAAAATGATTTGGATAGCGCTCTGACCTCTATTGAGGAACAGAAGGGCTTATTGAATGTACAAACCCAAACCCTGACCGATCAGGAGGCGACCATCGCCGCAGCGCAGGCAGCCCTGCAGGAAAAAGAAGCGGCTTTAACGCAAGCCCAAACCGCTTTGCAGGAGAAGGAAGATGCACTGGCGCTGGCGCAGAGCAATCTGGATCAGGCAGAATCTCTCCTGCAAACCCAGCAAACCGCCATGGACGAACAGCAGCAGAAGTTGGACGATCTGGTGGGCGTGCGTACAAAGATTATCCGCGACTTAAGCGAGGCACTTGCGGCAGCCAACCTGAAAGCCTCGGTGGATGCCAATACCGGCGATATTATGCTGGAAAGCTCCGTGTTCTTCGATGTGGGGAAATATAACATCAAAGAGAGCGGCCAAGCACTGCTGAACCAGTTTATTCCGCTGTATCTATCGGTACTGCTCAGCGATGAGTATGTGGACTATCTGGGCGAAATCATCATTGAAGGGCATACGGATACGCAAGGTACCTATCTTAGCAATCTGGAATTGTCCCAGCAGCGTGCGCTGACAGTGGCAACCTATTGCTTGGAGATGAACGGGCTAAGCGCGCAGCAGCAGGAAAAACTGCGGCAGGTGCTAACCGCAAAAGGGCGCAGCTACTCCGACCCGGTTTACGCAAGCGACGGCACCGTGGATATGGATGCGTCCCGCCGCGTGGAGTTTAAGTTCCGCTTGAAGGACAGCGAAATGATCGATGAGATGCGCGATATTCTTTCGACCTATGCAACAGGTGCCCAGTAATAGCCGGGGAGGATGGCGGCATTGCGGATACTGAAAATCATCATGATCGTGATGATCGTGCTGCTGGTAGCGGCATTGGGCGTGGTGGGATATTTTTTCACCAATGCGCAGGTGACTGTGATCGCCAGCGGAGCCTCCGGGCAGCAGGCGAACCTGAATACGGCGCTGTTTACGCAGATTAAGCAGCAGGTAGCGGAAGACAGCTTTCAGGGTACGCTTTTTGCGGCGGATGCTATTGGCGATGCGGCGGATTACGCCTTTATTACCTATACGGTGCGGCTGAACAATCAGTGTCTGGTGCCCATCGATATGGTAGAGGTGCAGGTGGAGCCAAACCCCAAGGATGTATTGCAAATCGGCGACATGACCGTACACTCGCTGGATGCCCGCTCGCAGGGGGATATAACCGCGACGATTTTGACCAGCAAGGATGCTCACGCGGTGCGTGAGCTGATTGTGACGTATTATGTTTGGGGCGTCAGCTTTTCGATACGGCAAACCTGTGGAGGGTAAAACCTGATGGGGGAAACCTAATTTTCGGGTAGACGGCCTTACGGTTTGATCTGTTCGGTTAACTGCGAACAGGGAAATAGTATGACGACCAATCTTAAAATTATACACAACTTTTCTTGCACCGTTTTCCCGGTGCACCAGTTTAAGCGTTTGCACGTTTTACAGCATTACGCTAATTACACATAAGCCGCTGCACAGCAGCGGCTTATGTGTGAAACACCTGTGGAAGGACAAGATTTCCATACCTGTGAAAACCCGGCCATCCAGGGTTTGTAATCCCAAGCGTGATGTTGGCTGCCGACGGGGAAACCCTATAACATTATCCCTATTGCCGGATCCCCCCTCATAAGCAAAAGAAAGCGCACGTTCCGTTGCCGTACGTGCGCTTTGTGCTGTGATAATCGGCCTTCTATCAGGGCGCGTTATTCACTCTTTTTTGCCTGCTTAACTAGTACCCGACGCTTTCCACCGGAATCCATGCCCGTACCATACCCAGCGCGCAATCGAATTGGGCAAACACCCAACCATCCTCTTCGAAAAACACTTGCAGGGTTGTACCGGCTTGGATTTGCGCTTCGTCAAAGGTGTCATATGCGAAGCCGGGGCCAAACTGCGGTATCAGCCCTACGGTCGTGTAAGCATCCACAGAGGTAAGGGTTACTTTAGGCACGCCGCTCATGTTGTAAAACGCATTGGTGGGGAAATAGATAACGCGTTTGCCGACAGTTAGATAATCCAGATCGACCAACACATAACTGTCTTCAATAAAGAGAGCCTCCGCGCTGGTAACCTTGTAGGTTTTATAGGCGCCCGCGCCGTGGTAGGTATTTGCCGGACCGCAGCGGGATTGTACGCGCTCGCTTTCGGCTTTCGGCCGGAAGGTGATGCCGATGCGGGGATAGGTTATTTCCTCCCAAGGTTTTTCAGCCACGGCTGGCGCAGCGCTATCCGCGGCGTCTGGTGATGCGGCGGCTCCGTTGGACGCGCCGGAAGGGGCGGGCGCTATATCCAATGCGTTTGCGCGAATCCAGTTGCCGCTTGCGTCCTTGGTGTAAAAATAACCGGAAAAATCATCCGTAAGGGTAATGTACAGCGTCCAGATGGTCTGGTCGCCGCTTTCTTGCTTGTCTGCCACTTCGCTGATGATTTGGTTATCATCGCCCATCAACATCACATCCGTAACGGTAGCGTCGGTGGTAAGGGTGTACACAAACGCTTGCGTTAGGCCCGCCGCCGGTAAAGCCAGCAGCAGGAGAAGCAGCATATAACATACCGCTCTTTTCATGTTTCATTCCTCCTCGCCCATTCGGGCGCGTAAAATATTTATATTGTAGGGGTGAAAGGGGATCAACGTCTCTGCTTGCAACTATACAACAGGCTTTATATGTGTCTAAATTATACAGGATACAGAAACGAGCGTCAAGGCGGGAGCGTGTTTGTAGGGGTAGCCTATGCCGCTTGTTCCCGCGAAAGGTAGAATGTAGATTTATCTTTTGATGATAAGCGTACCGGGGGAGTTGTCAGCCTGCTGCGGTAAATTGCGGCGGCAGAAAGCGTTCAATCTCATAGCGTGCTGCGGTAAAACCAGCGGCGGATGCTGCGTGTTTTATACCCTCCGGTAAATGTGCTCTATGGCGGGGCAGCCGGGCAAGCGTAGGGAGCGAATGTGCTGGAAACCATTACCAGAAAAGGCTTACAGCACGATTTTTTACTACAAATCTCACATATTACTTGCGCAGTCGCCGCTTAGATGATAAGATTTTAGGGTGTTTTATCATGCAGTTTTATGGCTGGTAAGGAGCTGAATAATGTTTATTCGAATCACAAAGAAGATTTTCTCTGATTTAGCCATTTATATGGTGCTACTGGGCGTGCTGGTTGGCATTGCCTTTCCTTTTTTTGTTCTGCTTTTCGGGGTACCCAAAGCAATCGCGTTTCAACCCATATTCTTCGCGGCGTGCAGCGCTGCCGGTATTTTGCTGGCGACGCTGAATATTGGGCTGGCGCGCAGCGTAGTCGGGAGCCGCATTCGGGAATTGAGTGGGCAGATGAAGCATGTAGAGGGAATTCTGGCCAACCGCTCCACGCAGGATGAATGTGAACGGTGCACACCGGACGCCTGCTGCATTACCGTTGATTCCGAAGATGAGCTGGGCGACGGAGCCGATTCGTTCAACCGGTTGATTTGTACGCTTTCCAATGTGCTGGAAGCGCAAACGGATTTGCAGCAGTTTTCGGAACTGCAAACGTCCAATTTAGAGTTGGATACGCTCGCAAGCGAAACGCTGCATTACTTAATCGCATCGCTGCGGGCAAACGGCGGCGCTATCCTGACGGAGCATGGCGGAGAGTTGCATACGGCGGCGGCTTACGCGATCGAGCAGGAAAAGAGCCTGCTGAATAATTCCATCCTGCGCTATGCCGTGGAGAAACAGAAGCGCCAGCTGATTCACTTCCCTGAGGATATCGTGATGGAAGGGGTTTTAACGCAATACCGGCCAAAAGAACTGGTGCTGGAGCCGATTGTGTATAAGCAGGTGATCATCGGGATGATCCTGCTTGTAAGCGTGGAGCCTTTCAGTGAGAAGGAACTGGAAAAGCTATCCGCTTATGGCCCGATGCTTTCCATGGCGTTCAACAATGCCATTACCCACCAGCAAATGCAACAGCTTGCGGCGCTGGATGCGCTGACGGGCATTTATAACCGGCGCTTCGGGTATAACCGTTTGCAGGAAGAATTCAGCCGTGCGATTCGCTCGGGTTCCTCCTTGTCGTTGATTATGTTTGATATTGACCATTTCAAATCGATTAACGATACATACGGTCATATGGTGGGCGATAAGCTGATCGTATCGATTACGAAAAACGTAAACAGTGTAATCCGCGAGGGCGATGTGATGATCCGCTATGGCGGCGAAGAATTCCTGTGTGTGCTGCCGGGTGCCAGCCAGCAGGATGCGCAATTCGTGGCCGAGCGTATCCGCATTATCGTGCGGGATACGGTGCTGAAAAACGAGGAGCAGGAAATACAGGCGACGGTAAGCCTGGGCACGGTAACGTATCCGCAGAAGGATGCAAAGGATATCCAGCAGTTGATTAAACTGGCGGACGAAGCCATGTATAACGCGAAAAAGAGCGGCCGCAACCGGGTCGTGTCGATCTAGATGCTGCTTAGGCTGGGATGGCGCTACTTAGCTGCGATGGCTGGGATGCCGCACATTCAAGAGGTTTCGCCATGCCGTCATCGCTTGTAAATGACGGTGGTTGCACGGTTTATCATTTCTTTATCATGCTTTCGTCCGGAGCCGTTTACGGCTTCGGGCATTTTTGTATCTGCCATAATGGGAACGAGGCGTATGATGCCTACCTGTCGTTTCCTGCTTGCTTTTCCATAGAGAATCGTATACTGTATGGGGTAACAGGATCATAATTGACGAAAATGTGGGCGGGTCGCGAAGCTGCCTGCACCGAAAATAAATAGAGCGGGGGAGGGCTTTTGATGACGGAGGATTACGAAGGGAAGCACGCGGAGCTTTCTGTGGATGATCCCCAACGGTTATATAAAATTGCGCATGCGCTGGCAGCGCCGGTCCGTATCGATGTCATCCGGGCGCTGAGTAAATCCAGTATGAATGTGGGAGAAGTGTCCGAACAGCTGGGCATTCCCATGTCGTCCGCTGCGCAAGCCATCAAAGTACTGGAGGAAGCAGGGCTGATCCTATCGGAAACACAGCCCGGGCAGCGCGGCACCATGAAAATTTGCAGCCGGAAGCTGGACTCGTTTTCCGTACGGCTGGAACCTGTGTGGGGCTCGCCGGATACGAATGTGATTACGCTGGAGATGCCGCTGGGCGGATACAGCAAGGCAGGCAATATTAAGAACACCTGCGGACTGGCCAGTGATCAGGTATTTGTTGGAGAAATGGACAACGTCGCCTCGTTCTACCTGCCCCAGCGCTTTGATGCGCAGATTATCTGGTTTCGGGAAGGCTATCTGGATTATGATTTTTCACTGCTTTCCATCAAGCGCATCGTGGTGGAATGGCTGGAAATTTCTTTTGAGGCTTGTTCCGAAGCCCCCATGTACCGCGATCCGTGGAAAAGTGATATTGTCGTATCCATCAACGGGCACCGTTTGGGGGTGTGGACCAGTCCTTGCGATTGCGGCGGCCGCCATGGCAAACTGACCCCTGCTTGGTGGAGCGATTTTTCCACCCAATACGGTTTTCTCAAAACGTGGCGCGTGGATCAAGCGGGCAGCTATCTGGAAAATGTGCCCATTAGCGATGTGACCCTGCAAACGTTGCAGCTCCAAGATTCCGACCATATCTCCGTACGTATCGAGGTGCCGGGGGATGCGCAGCATGTGGGCGGCATCAACCTGTTTGGCGAAAAATTCGGCGATTATGCGCAGTCTATCGTGATGCGCGTCGGGTACCGCCTGCGGGATGAAGCGCATATGGAAGAATCATAAATATAGGATTTATAAGCGCCCGCCGGCAGAATTTGCCGGCGGGCGCTTTGCGCTGCAGCGAAATATTTCGTGCAAAAAATGTGAAGTTTACGACGGGTAAACTATTTTTTTAATGGAATAATCCAAAAATGTTGACATAAATAAGGGCCAGTGTTATTGTATCAATGTAAGAAACGGGTAATAAAAAGCGAAAACATTCCATTATTGTTGCCTTTTTTAAGAAATAGGTACAAGAATCGTGTAACATACAGAAGCGCTTATCCGTGATATTATCCAGTAATTCTTGGAGGAATTGTATGAACGCCACACCGATCGCTTCCATCCCGCGCCCCGAACATCCCCGTCCCGATTTGATGCGAAATTCATTTGTAAACTTAAACGGCGAATGGTCTTTTGCTTTTGACGATGAGGACGCCGGTATCCGGCAGGGTTGGGAACAACCTGGCCAGACTTTTGACAAAATCATTACGGTGCCTTTTTGCTACCAGTCTGCAGCAAGCGGTATCGGCCCCACGGACGAAATACATCCTGTGCTGTGGTACCGTCGTGCGTTCGCCCTGCCGGCAGAAATGCAAAATAAACGCATATGGCTGCGCTTCGGCGCGGTGGATTATGCGTGCGAAGTATATGTTAACGGCCGTATGGCCGGAACCCACCGGGGTGGCTACACGCCGTTCGCGCTGGATATTACGTCCCTCCTGCATAACGGCGATAACGACCTGTGCCTGCGTGTGCAGGATCAGCCGGATTGCACCCAGCCGCGCGGAAAGCAATATTGGCAGCGCGGATTGATGGGCTGCTGGTATACGCCAGTCAGCGGTATCTGGCAAACGGTGTATCTGGAGGCGACAGGTGCGTGTGCTATGGAGCACATCCATATTACGCCGGATATTGACCGGCATATGTTTACCGCCGAAATCGCGCTGGATCAGCCGCCGCAATCCGTATTAACGGCTGAGTTGACAGTGGCCTATCAGGGCCGGGTCAAGCGGGTAGTCACCGCTACGGTTACCGGACGCATGACCCGTATTCCGGTAGAGATGATTACCCATGCCGATTTGGAGCCCGTCCGCCTCTGGTCTCCAGGCAACCCTGATTTGTACGATGTGCAGGTGCGGCTGTTAAACGGGGAGACTGTGGTAGATGATGTGCGTACTTATTTTGGGATGCGCAAAGTCGAAGTGCGAAACGGCCGCGTATACCTGAACAATTGCCTAATTTACCAGCGCTTGATACTGGATCAGGGGTATTGGCCGCAGTCCCTTTTAACGCCGCCCAGCGATGAGGCGATTCAAAAGGATATTGAGCTGACCAAAGCGTTTGGTTACAATGGCGCCCGTAAGCACCAGAAGCTGGAGGACCCGCGCTATTACTACTGGGCCGACAGGATGGGCCTGCTTGTGTGGGAAGAATTGCCCAGCGCCTATGAGTTTACCGACGAGAGTATTCGCAACCTGGCCCATACGCTGGAAGGCGGAATCGACCGCGATTTCAATCACCCGTCGGTGATTGCCTGGGTAACGCTGAACGAGAGCTGGGGCACGCCCCAGATTTATACCGACCCCCGCCAGCAAGCAACGGGGCGGATGCTCTACCACATGGTCAAAGCGCTGGACGGTACGCGCCTGTGCTCGGCCAACGACGGCTGGGAACAAACCACCACCGATATTTGCGCTCTGCACGATTACACCGCGGACGTACCCACCATGAAAGCGCATTTCGCCAGCCGCGCTCATGTGGAGACCCATGCCTGCGACCTGCGCCCCTGCTATGCGCAGACGGAAACCCCGACTGGCAAGGAAGCCTTTATGGTTACCGAATACGGCGGTATTGCTTTTGCCGAAGTGGGCGTTCAAGGGGAAATGGGTGGTATGGCGACCTGGGGCTATCACGATAAAGTGAAGGATGAAACGCATTTCTATAACCGTTTTCAGGGCTTGACGGATGCCATACGGGAAATTCCGTATTGCTGCGGCTACTGCTATACACAATTGACCGATGTAATGCAGGAAATTAATGGGCTGGTCACCCCCAACCGCGTGCCGAAGGTGGACCCGGACAAAATAAAAGCTATTAATCGTAACCCGGAGGCGCAATCCAACTAACCGGCGCAAAGAGGATGATTTATCACCGCTTATGCTTTGAGCGGTATAAATAAAATTGATAGGAGGGTTTCATGATGAAAAGGTATCTGGGTATTGCTTTGTGTTTGAGTATGCTGCTTACGCTGTGCGCGGTTCCCGCTGCACTCGCCGAGCCGGTACAAATTGATTACTGGTCGGTTTTCACCGGCGCGGACGGCGCGACCATGCAGGGTATGGTGGACGAGTTCAACGCTTCGCAAAATGAAGTGTATGTAAACCATACGCCCATGACGGCCGACGATTTGTACCAGAAAATCCCCATGACGGTGCAAACCGGCACCGGCGTACCGGATGTGACGATTGTGCATATTGAGCGGATTCCCGATTTTGTGGATAACGACATGCTGTACGCTTATGACATGGATCTGCTTGCAGAAGCGGGCGTAGAGGCGGCTAACTACAACAGCGCGGCGTGGGAACGCTCCGACATCGACGGCGAGCACTACGGCATCCCGCTGGATGTACACTCCTACGTGACGTACTTCAACAAAGACCTGTTTGACCAGTACGATCTGAACAGCTATGTAGAAGACGGCTATATCACCTTTGACGAGATCAAAGAAATTGGCGATAAGGCCCGCGCTGCCGGTTGGGAAGGCGAAATCTTCGATCTGGGCTGGATGCGTTCGCAGCTGCTTGGCTACTACGCACAGCTGGACCCCGTTTGCACCCTCAGCGAAGACGGTACGACCCCCAGCATCAACAATGCGAACATGAAGCAGGTTTTCCAGACGATGAAAGACCTGTGGGAAGGCGGCTACACCACCGTTAAAAACACCGACTATTCCTCCAAGTTCTACAGCGGCGAGCTGCTGGTATGGTCCGAAGGTATTTGGATGAAAGCGGCTGTTGTGGATGCGGGCATCAACTTTGGCATGATTCCCAGCGTGTGCTACGATCCTGCTAGCTGTAAAAACTGGACTTCTTCGCATAACTTCGTGCAGTTTGCCGATGAAAACCGCACTGAAGAAGAAGACTTGGCGGTTGCGAAGTTCGTTAACTGGATGGGCGAGCATTCTCTGACCTGGGCTAAGAATGCCGGCATGTGCCCCGCGCATCTGTCCATCAATAATTATGCCGAGTTCCTGGATATGCCGCAGGCTTTCCTGGCAGACCCGGAACGCGCGGATGAACTGGCCATCTACTCCTACAAATACTGGGGCCTGTTCGATACCGCTTTCAGCCGCGTTGGCTGGGATTTCGTAGACGATACCATCTCCATCGATGATGCGCTGGCGCAGATCGATCGGGAAATTAACGACGCGATTTCCGCCAAGTAAACGCCGTAGGGAACGGTTTCCTCACAGAGGCGGGCACGATTCCTCTCCCGCCTTTGGTACTAAGGTAGCGCCGCGCAAAGCCGGGTTGGTTTTGCGCGACGCTGCGGTATATGCCTTATCGGCTTGCCCGCAGTATGGAGCGGTGCGGGAAAGGTCGGCTCAAGGATGATTCCTGATAGAAAAGAGGTGTCCTATGACACGTTCAAAAACAGCCGCAGTGATCGCGCTTGCATTCCTCGTTCTGTTTTGCCTGTCCGGGCTGGGGGCGACCTCGACCGTGAAGGATACGACGGTTACAGCCCAGATGTCGCTGGTACAGGTGCTGTTTTCACTTTCCAGCGCGAGCACGCTGCTTTTACCCCTTTCGCTGTGCGCGATGCTGATTGCCATTATCGCGCTGCTGAAAAAACAGGATAGCGTAGGCATGTTATTTGCAGGGGTGTCCTTTGTTTGTTTTGGACTGTTCCTGTTGTTTTTCTCCACTGAAAAAGCAAACGCAACGCTATACACGCCCATCAGCGCCGCGCTGAAAGAGGCGGGCGTGAAATTTAAAAAACGCGATGTAAAAGAAATCAGCATTTTGTTTGATCCGCTGGCATACTTTGCGTTGGCCTGCGCGGGTCTTGCGGCGTTTATGGCGCGCCCGGATATGAAAACCGACCTTGCACGCCACCGGATGCGCAAGGAACTACTGCCGTATGCGTATATTGGCCCGCATTTATTTTTCTTTATTATTTTCTTTGTTACCCCGGCGATTTACGGCGTATATGCCGCTTTTACGCGCTGGGATTTGTTCAACGAGCCGGTGTTTACGGGTTTGGATAATTTCCGCACGCTTTTGTTTGATTCGTCCAACACTTATTACCGGCAGCTTAGAAACGGCCTTTGGAACACGGTGAAATTTGTGCTCTACTCGGTGCCGTTTTGCATTGCCGTGCCGCTGATGCTGGCGGTGTCGCTGCAAACCAAGTGCCGCGGCAACAAGTTTTATCAGGCGCTGTATTACCTGCCAAGCTTGATGTCCATAACGACGGTTACGCTTACGTGGCGTTATATGTTCAATGTGGATTACGGTGTTGTGAATAAATTTCTGGGCTCTTCGGCCAACTGGTTTACGCCCTCGTACACATGGGTGGTACTGGTGGTGGTTACCGTATGGTGGTGCGCAGGGTTTAACATGGTGATTTACCAAAGCGCGCTGGCGTCCATCCCGCAGGATCATTTTGAGGCGGCGGCGGTGGACGGCGCAAACAGCTGGCAGCGTTTTTGGCATATTGTGATTCCCGGCATGCGTTATCCGCTGATGTATACGCTGGTCATGTCAGTAGTGGCGCAGTTTAACGTATACGGACAACCGCTGATTTTAACCGGTTTTACCAACCAGGAAGCCAATGCTGTTGTGTTGATGTATGTATATGAAAACGCAGTAAAAAAACAGGTAGCCGGTATGTCCGCCGCGATGGCGCTGATACTGGGGCTGTGTATTATGGTGGTATCTTACGTGCAACTGCGCCTGATGCGCGCCAACACCCCGGACTGAGGAAAGGAGAGCGGTACGATGAAAACATCCAAAGCCGGAAAACGCATAGGCTTTACTTTCCTGTTTCTGTTGGGGATCGCATGGCTTCTGCCGGTGCTATGGTTGATTTTGAACTCCTTTAAATACGATTCGGATTTTATCACCTCCTTTGCCAACCTGAAGGGGCCGTGGGACTACCTGACCCGTTTATTCCCCCGGGAGTGGACGGTTAGCAACTATGTGGAGATGTTTGTAGGCGGCGCCGGTACCAACACCACGGCGAACCTGCTTGCGATGTTTAAAAATTCGTTCATCGTTGCCATTGCGCAAACGGTGTGCATCGTGTTTATTACATCGCTATCCGCCTATGCGTACGAACGGTTGCATTTTAAAGGCGGAAATGCGATTTTCTGGACGCTGATGTACATGAGTATGTTCCCGAATGTGGTGGCGATATTGCCGCTATTTCGCATCTCCAATGCGCTGGGTTGGATTAACAATCTGAACGCGCTCATCTGGCCTGCGATGGCAGGCGTGTTCAACATTTTCCTAATCCGCAACTTCCTTAAAAGCGTGCCCAAGGCGCTGGACGAGGCCGCGCTGATCGACGGGGCCAACAGCTTTCAGGTGTATTCCCGCATCATCATCCCCTCCATCGCGCCTGTGATGATCGTCGTCGGGCTATTCACCTTCAACGCGGCATGGAACGACTTTTTGTGGCCGACCATTGTGATGACCGATGTGGCTAACCAAACCCTGACTGCTGGGCTCCGTCTGCTGATGGGGCAGTACGAGCAGAAATGGGCGCATCTGATCGCCTCCTGTCTGGTCTCGATGGTGCCGCCGTTTGCGCTGTATCTGGGTGCGCAGAAATATTTTCTCAAAGGCATTTCCGTACAGGCGGGCATTAAAGGCTAAACAAGTGGAAGGATACAGCGGTTGGCAATGGTACTTGGATAGGAGTGCATCGGCAGTTTGCCGGTTCTGCTCGTTATCGGTATGCAATACCGGGTAATGATGCTGTATAATGTTTGCCGCTTCTTTTGTAAAACAACCGTAAGCGGAACGGCTTTCTATGCAATTAATATTGAAACAAAAAGGAGTGGACGCATACAAGTATGTATGCGTCCACTTTTTTTGCTGTTTCCGTATGTTATCTGTTTGGTACAACTAGGAACAAGCTGGCGATATAAAAAGCAACTGCATGATGGCGGCCATTTTCCATTCTTGTGGGTTTCAGTCTTGCCCGGCCACGCCGTCGGCTCCGTTATCGCCGATTTTGGCGCGCCAAGCCACAAAAAGATTGCCCAGCGAGAACGTTGCCGCCATAAAGAACACCCACTGCGGGCCCCAGATCGTCCAAATCAATCCGCTGAGCTGTGCCGCCAGAATAGACACAACGTGGTCCAGGCTGGTGCCGGTGGACAGGGTGGCTGTGATTTCCGCTTTGGTCACTGCAATGGATTTAAGGTATACCGACTTGACCACGCCGATTTGCATGGATAGCCGATCCATAATGAAAAGGATGTAGATCAACAGCACAGGCCAGCCGATACCCGGCAGTGTCTGGCTGTATATGCCCCAGACGAGAAAACCGTAGATCACATAGACGAAAATAAACGTCAACGCATCCACGTACATCATGCGCTTGATGCCGAAACGGTCGATCCAGCGGCCGATGACCCGCATAAAAAAGATGCTGATAAAGCTGGCTGTAATGAGCAGCAGGGACATGGTATCCGCCTTTTTCAGCAGCAGATCGACAATAACCCAGGAGCCGAAAACATACGCGATTTGCTTTTGTACGCCGTTGAGCATGGTGAGCAGATAATAATACCGGTATTGCTTACGAAACACCAATGTCATTCGCTTGCGCGGCCCCAATACGGGTACGTGCTGTTTAATTAAAAGCGTTGCCGCAACAGCAGCGACCATAAAGAAGAAAGCGCCGATAATAAACAGTAGATTAATAGGCGTATTAAATGAAAAAGCGCCGAAACGGAACCCGAGAAAAACCGTGATACCGGCGACAAAGCCAAACAACATTTTCATGCTGGCGTATTGCCCCATACGCCGCCCAACCTGCCCCGGCTCGGCCAGCGCCATGCCCATGGAATCGGATAGAGGCATAAACAGGTGCATGCCCATGGAGTTGATGAACAGAAAAATAAGCATCACCCCGAAGGAAGGTGAAAAAACGCCCATGGCCATAAGCCCCAGACTTGCGCAAAGCTGGGCAATCAGGCTGATTTTCGCATCCCCGAGCATGGATAGCGATGCGATTACCAATGCGCACAGCAGGCCTGGTAATTCCCGCGGGAACTCGATAAAGGCGCGCTGTGTAGCGCTGACGTTAAAGGCTTCTTTAAAATAATTGGAATACACGGAGTTGCTTAGCCCGTCGCCTAGCGCCGCCGCGGAAATCATGATAAAAAATAACAGCAGGTCCTTTCTTGGCAGCCTTTTGCTCATCTTTTATTGGTTCCTCCACTTTTTATGCCCCAACATCATACCATCCTCAAACATACACAGCAAGCGTTGTTTTAGGGGAATGGTATCAACAGCCCGTATGCAGGATTGGGTATGGTAATGGGTTTGCCTTGCTGACGGGCGGCGAAAGGCAGTGGGCGGGGAAATATAAAACAGAGGGGTTTTTACGGACAGGAGGTGCAAAATTGCTGTATTTGCTACTTGGCAGCGGGTATACACTACCGGTTATTGCCATATCTGTCCGAATTAAAGCCAATACAGACGGCTGTTTGGTTCCTCGTTTTTCAAGCGATCGACTGGGATGCGTTTGGCGGGCACAAAAATTCCACCATTTTCAGCATCGAGCGCGGTGGCGTGAAAGCGTTATATCATAAGGGGTTGGAACACCACACCTGATGCATTTCACTGCCGGATTTCACTTTTGGTTTAAAAATCTCCAACCAATATGTCCTCCAAAAAACTTTACATGTGATTTTGTATGTATATACTGGGGGTAAAGAAGCTATATTGTTCCATGTGGCGGAGCATGTGCGCCGGCGGGAAAAACAACAGGAAAATCAAGCGGCGGCTTCTGTGTAAGCAGCGTGTTTACCAGATGGATCACAAGGGTGTAAGCGGAAAAAATCCAGAGGGGCAAGCGGCAGGGAAACGCATGGACCGGCTGGATATAAATTGGATATGCCAATCAGAAATAGCGGACAAGGAGGAAAATACATGGCAATTCTGGTTCGAGAGGGAAACCGGCTCCTACGTAGGGAAGATTCCGAAAAACTTTGGATCGAGCCCTGGGGGAACAATGCGCTTCGCGTGCGCGCAACACATCAGGCAAAGATGCCGGAAGAAAACTGGGCGCTGCTGGAACAGCCCGCAGCCGGTGATGTTGAAATTACGATTACGGGGCAAAAGGCAACCGTGCGTAACGGTAACATCACGGTGCAAGTAAGCGATGGCGGCGGCCTGACGTTTTACAACCAAAAGGGAGAACTGTTACTGGAAGAGCAATGGCGTACCCGCTCGCCCGGGCATACGTCCGTAAGCTCGCTGGAGATTGCGGCGCGCGAACTGCGGCCTATCATCGGCGGAGATTACGAGCTGTTCCTGCGCTTTGAATCCAGCGCGGATGAGAAGATTTTCGGTATGGGGCAGTATCAGGACGGATGCTTGGATAAAAAGGGATGCGTGCTGGAACTGGCACACCGCAACTCGCAGGCGAGCGTACCGTTTGCTGTATCCACTAAGGGCTACGGATTTTTGTGGAACAACCCGGCGATTGGGCGCGTAACCTTTGGTAAAAACATTACGGAGTGGCACGCGCGCAGCACCAAGGCGCTGGATTACTGGATTTGCGCGGATGAGAACCCCGCCGGAATCGCCGCCTCCTATGCCGATGTAACGGGGCATTCGCCAATGATGCCGGATTATGCCATGGGCTTTTGGCAGTGTAAACTGCGTTACCGCACGCAGGACGAACTGTTGGCGGTTGCCCGCGAGCATAAGCGGCGCGGTTTGCCGATGTCCGTAATCGTAGTGGATTTCTTCCACTGGCCGTATCAGGGAGATTGGCGGTTTGACGAGCGCGAATATCCTGATCCGGATGCGATGATCAAGGAACTGAAGGAATTGGGCATCGAGCTGATGGTTTCCATTTGGCCGTTTGTGGATGTTAAGAGCGAAAATTATGAGGAGATGCTGGAAAAAGGCTACCTCATTCGCACCGAGCGCGGCGTGCGCATCGGCACAGATTACTGCGGCAACACCATTGCGTATGATCCCACCAACCCCGAAGCGCGGGAGTATGTATGGAGCATCGTAAAGAAAAACTATTACGATAAGGGCATCCGCATCTTCTGGCTGGATGAGGCGGAACCGGAATACCGGGTGTACGATTTTGATAATTACCGCTACCATTTGGGCAGCAACCTGCAAATCGGCAACCTGTACCCGGCGCTATATGCGAAGAACTTCTACGACGGCATGAAGGCAGCCGGGCAGGAAAATCCGCTGAACCTGCTGCGGTGTGCGTGGGCAGGCAGCCAACGCTATGGCGCGCTGGTCTGGTCGGGTGATATTGATACCACTTTCCGCACGCTGCGGGAGCAGTTTGCCATCGGCCTTTCTATGGCAATGGCGGGTATTCCGTGGTGGACGACGGATATCGGCGGTTTCCATGGCGGCGATCAGGATGATCCCAATTACCGCGAACTGCTGATTCGCTGGTTCCAGTTTGGCGTATTCTGCCCGGTGTTCCGGCTGCATGGCTACCGCCTGCACGGTGAACCCAGCCTGATTGAAAGCAAGGCGGATACCGGCGGCCCCAACGAAGTGTGGAGCTATGGCGAGGAAGCCTACGAAATCCTGAAGCATTACCTCTTCCTACGTGAAGACCTGCTGCCCTACATTGAGCGCCTAATGCGCGAAACCCACGAAAAGGGAGCGCCGGTTATGCGCCCGCTGTTCTACGATTTCCCGCAGGATAAGGCGGCCAGCGAAGTGGAAGATGCGTACATGTTCGGGCCGGATCTGCTTATCGCGCCTGTGATGGAGCTGGGCATTCGCAGCCGTGCCGTATACCTGCCTGCGGGCTGCCGCTGGGTGGAAGCCCATACCGGCAAGAGCTACGATGGCGGGCAAACCGTACAGGCGGAAGCGCCCCTTGCCACCATACCGGTGTTCGTACGTGCGGATGCGGGACTTACATTGAATGTATAAATAAACAATAAAAGCATAAATATGCTTTTAAAGAGCGCGTAAGGGTTTACTGCATGTTCCGGCGTATATTTTTAAGTGAAACGTGCGCCGGATAGTCGGCTGTAATACCGGCCGTTTATGCCAATGGTATTGCGATGCAATCACAAGAGTATACGGAATGCGTTGATGTGTATAGGTTTACGCACGCGATTCTGTTGAAAAGCAATGTGGTACATTGGCATATGGGATTTTATATCACACAGCGCCAGCCAGCGGTGAGGGGTAACCCTGACCGCTGGCTGGCATGTTTTGTATCCAAAATGACGTTATATATGGTAGGAAATTAACCAATTACAACAAGAATGTCCACCATTTTGCCTCTGATTGGATTGACTTTTTATGCGTAAACTTATATGCTATTTGCAACAAAGCAATTCAAGCGTTTGGAATTGCTGGAAAAGTGAAGGAGGATACCTTTATGAAGAAGTTTCTGGCCCTGTTGCTTGCGACCTGTATGCTGCTTTCCATCGTCAGCGTATCGGCTGTGGCGGACGACAAAATCGAGTTAACCCTGTGGCACTACTTCGGCATTGATTATGACTACTCGGACGGCTCCGTATTCCAAAGAGACATTGATAACTTCAATGCGATGCAAGACCGTATCCATATCTCATATGAATATGTTTCTCGCGAAGACCTGATGCGTCAGTATCAGATGGGCGCCATCTCCGGCGAGCTGCCGGACATCGGTATGGTGGACAACCCCGATATGGCTTCCTACATCCAGATGGGCGTTTTCGCCGATATTACGGATCAGCTCAATGAGTGGGGCGAATTGGATCAGTTCTTTACCGGCCCGCTGAACAGCTGCACGCAAAATGACCGTATATACGGTTTGCCGCATAACAGCAACTGCTTGTGCCTGTTCTACGATAAGGACGCATTGGCGGAAGCTGGCTTGGAAGTACCGACTAACTGGACTGAGCTGCGCGCTGCGGCTAAAGCCCTGACCAATACCGAAACGGGCCGTTACGGCTTTGCAATCTCCGCGGTGAAGAACGAGGAAGGCTGCTTCCAGTTCATTCCGTGGTTCCTGTCCTCCGGCGGCAAGCTGGAAGAGCTCAATGGCGAAGGCTGTGTAGAAGCGCTGGGCTTCCTTAACAGCTTGATCGAAGACGGCTCCATGCCTAAGGATATCATCAACTGGACGCAGGGCGACTGCAACAACCAGTTCATCTCCGGCGGTGTCGCCATGCAGATCAACGGCCCTTGGAACGTGGCCTCCATCAACAACATGGCGCCGGACAAAAACTGGGGCGTAGCGCTGATTCCGCATGCGGATAACGGCGTGAATGCATCCGTGCTCGGTGGCGAAAACTTCGGCATTACCACGGCTTGCGAAAATGTAGACGCGGCTATGGAATTCCTGGAGTACCTGATGAGCAAAGAGGTATCGGCGAACTTCTGCGAAACCGCCGGTAAGTTCTCCCCCCGTAAAGACTCCAGCGAATCCAAAGAAATTTGGGTCAGCGATCCCATATTCAGCGTATTTGCCGAGAACATGAACTACGCCATGCCGCGTGGACCGCATCCGCGTTGGCCGGAAATCTCCACCGCAATCTCGACAGCTGAACATGAAGTATTCACCGGTTCCATGGACGTGCAAACGGCTTTGGACGAAGCGGCTGCCAGTGTATCCGCGATCTTGGCGGAATAACGCACTAACCTGCTTGAAGGACGTTCCGGTGAAAATCGGAACGTCCTTCATTCCAAGACGGGAGGGTATGCAATGGCTAAGTTTTATAAACGCTACCGGGATCGCATAACGGGGTTGTTTTTTGTTCTGCCGGCAGTGCTTTATATGATGATTATGATGATCTATCCCCTGGTATATAACTTTATTCTCTCCTTTCGGGATTTGAACGTAATGACCTTCAAGGGCAATACGTCGGTTTTCGTCGGGTTCAGCAACTATGTAACGATTTTGCAGGATCCAGATTTTATACAGGCCTTTTGGCAAACGTTGTGGTTTACCTGCGCGTGTATCGTAGTGCAGTTTACGCTGGGCATTGTGCTGGCAGCGTTCTTCAATGGAAAATTCGCATTGGCCGGACCGGTGCGTGGCGTGCTGCTGGTTGCCTGGATGATGCCTGTGGCGGTTACCGGTCTTCTTTTTAAATATATGTTCCTCACGGAGGGCGGCGTAATCAATACCCTGCTGCATATGTTCGGGCTGATGCGGGGCGAGCCGCTGGGCTGGTTGATCGACCCGAAGCTGGCAATGTGGGCTGTTATTATTGCCAACTGTTGGGTTGGCATCCCGTTTAACATGCTTTTACTGGCAACGGGTATGAGCAACATTCCCCCGGATGTATACGAAAGCGCGGCTATTGATGGCTGTAATGTAATTCAACGCTTCTTCCGTATCACCATTCCTCTGCTGAAGACGTCCATCCTTTCCGTGCTGATGCTGGGCTTCATTTATACGTTTAAAGTGTTCGACCTTATCTTTATGATGACCAAGGGCGGACCGCTGAACGCTACGGAAGTGCTGTCCACCTATAGTTACCGGCAAAGCTTCTCGCTTTTCAATTTCTCCATGGGCTCGGCTAGCGCTGTATTGCTGTTCGTATGCCTGATGATGGTGGGTGTGTTCTACCTCCGCCTGATCCGTAAAGACGAGGTGATGTAACATGACGCAGACACAAACCCAGAAAATGCGCGTCAATTCCGGCAAGATCATTGCGCGCCGTTTGACGATGGATCTGATTGCGCTGCTCATTCTCGTCGCGTTCCTGTTTCCACTGTATTGGATATTGATCTCCTCGTTTAAAACGGATGTGGAAATATTTAACAAGAACATCGCGTTTTGGCCGCGTAACTTTACGGTAAGCCCATGGGTTCACCAGCTAACGGATAATGACTTTCTATATTCGCTGCGCAACAGCTTTGTGATTGCGTTTATGAACATGGTATTGTCCACCGTGTTTGGCTGCACGGCTGCTTACGGCCTTGCCCGTTTCCGTACGCCCGGTAAAAGACTGATCATGCTGCTGTTTTTGGTAACGCAGATGATGCCCGGCAGCTTGCTGCTCACGCCGCTGTACCTGATGTTCAACAGTGTAAAGATGCTTAATACCTATCAGGCGCCGGTGCTGGCCATCGCCACCGGATCGATACCGTTTATCGTGGTTACGCTCAGACCGTTTTTCCTCAGCCTGCCCAAATCGCTGGATGAGGCGGCGCGAATCGATGGCTGCAATGCGTTTACCTCCTTTATTCGGATCATGATTCCGATTGCGCGGGTCGGTTTGGTAACGTGCTTTGTATTCACGTTTCTTAACGGCTGGAACGATCTGGTATATTCCATGACGTTCAACATCAAGGCGTCCATGCGTCCATTGACTGCCAACATCTATAAATTTATGGATAAGTACGGCACAAAGTGGAATGAAATCATGGCATATGGTATGATATTGGTAATCCCTGTCGTCCTGATCTTTGTCGGGCTGCAGAAGTACATTGTTGGAGGGTTAACCAGTGGCGCCGTGAAAGAATAAAGCGGGTCAATGGTTAGAAACGTCATGAAAAGAGTGATTCGTATGGCAATAAGCTGCTACCGTAGCAGCTTATTGCCTCAATTTATTTCGCTGGCGGTTATAACGTCCATTCTTTTTGTGTTGGTTTCACAATTGATCACCAGTAATTACTTTCATTCCTCCCTGCATCAGGTGATCGATGCGGTGGAAAGCGACACGATTGTGATGCAGGCGCAAAATATTGAGCGGTATGTGCACGACGAGGTAACCCGCGTATATGAAATCGTGATTGATCGGGATATTTATAGCGCTGTGGACAGACTGTGGAACAGCCAGGCTTCCCAGCGGGCTTTGCTGAGCTTAGAACTGCGGCAGCTGATTGAGGATTATGCCGATGACAATGTGGAGTGTATAACGATTGTGCTACCCAACCGGCAGGTTGTATTTTACAGCCGCCTGTATGGGACATGGGTTGGGCTGCCGTGGCTAAGCAACCAGCTGCTGGCGGCCGGCAATAATAATGAATTATTTGCCCTGTATGACAAAACCATGGCAAGCCGGGAACTGACGGTGTGGCTGCGACCCAATTACTACAAGCCTACGGAGACGTACCTGTTCCACCTGGCTTACCCGGTGATCGATCTGCTAACGAAAGAAAGCATCGGCGTCGTTATCGTAACCTTTAATACGGATACCCTGCGCGCGATGGTGAATCCGCTGGTAAAAGACAGCGACACGATTGGTTTGTCCTATAACATTCTGACCGGAGAAGACGGAACCATTCTGGCACACCCGGATGATACGAAGATCGGGCTAAAGCTATGTCCGGAGGATACGGACGAAGAGGATCAGGTAGAGGATCAGGTTTATTTTACGCAGGCTGATTATGTCATCAACCGCTCCATCGGCAGACTGGGGCTTCAACTGTATTCGGTAACGGATAAAGGCATTACCACGCGGCAGGCTCGAGGGTATACCTCCTCGTTGCTGATTATCATCAGCGCGATCACGCTGCTTCAGCTGGCAATATTCTATGGCATGCTCCGCCGTATGATGCGGTCGATCCGCGCGCTGCAAAAAGGGCTGGAAACCGTGCAGGGCGGGCAGCTGGATGTATATGTGGAAACCCACGAGCGGCACGAGGTGGCGCAAAGCATACATGCCTTTAATAACATGGCGGTACGACTGAAACAAGCGGAACAGAAGACCCGGGAACATTCCAAACGGACGATCGAGGCGCTGGAGCGGCAGCGCATTGCGGAAATAAAAACGCTGGAAAACCAGATTAACAGCCACTTTTTATACAACACACTGAACTCTATTAATTATACAGCCATCCGGGACGGCAACTTTATGGTGTCCCGGCAGATTAAGCATCTGGCCCATGTGCTGCGTTATACGTTTGAAAGCAGCGACGGGCTGGTAACGGTTGCGCAGGAGGCAGACTGGCTGAAAGAATACCTGATGCTGCAAAAACTGCGCTTTGGCCATATGTTTGATTTGTCCGTACAGGTAGACCGCGCAGTAAAGGACTGGACAATGCGCAAGCTGATTATCCAGCCGTTTGTGGAAAACAGTATATTGCACGGGTTTGAGGGATATACTTACGGGCGGCTGCTGACCATTCATTTTTCGTTGTTCGATGAGGACCGGA
Organism: Candidatus Limiplasma sp.; assembly: GCA_963675655.1. Taxonomy (GTDB): domain Bacteria; phylum Bacillota; class Clostridia; order Christensenellales; family Aristaeellaceae; genus CAXXOK01. The sequence goes on along the minus strand of OY776489.1, from coordinate 553,870 downwards.
TGCGAATTACGATTCGGGATAACGGCCATGGAATGCCCAAAGAGAAATTGAGAATATTGCAGGAGCGCTTTCAAAATTGCGGACCGATTGGCGAGATTTGCGGTATCGGCATCGAAAATGCCTGCCAGCGTATCTGTTCGTATTACGGCGGTAATGCGCGTATTTACTTACGCAGCTGGGTTGAGGTGGGTACCACGGTCGTATTGATTTTGCCCAGTTTGCAAAAGTCGAACAGCGAAGGCGGCCCAATGGAAAAATTACCGGGCATAGAAAAATAATGATGATCATAAAATAAGCGCAAGCTGGAAAACCCGGCTGGCGCAATGCCGCACGAATCCTTACAGGGAATGGGGCAAGTAGCCGCCTGCGGCAAAATTAAAAAACCGGTAAAGGCCGGGCACCAAATTACGGTTGCCCGGCCTTTGCCGGTTTTATGCTTTCAGGGATTATAAGCGGGTTAATTGTCCGCCGGAATATCTTCTTCGTCACTACGGCGTACCACGCTGGAAGGGGCTTGCCCCGTCACGTTGCGAAACACACGGCAAAAATACTTGGCGTCGGAAAACCCTACGGCAGAGGCGATTTCGTAAATTTTCAGATCGCTGTCCTGTAAAAGCTGCTTGGCTTTTTCAATCCGGTACTGACGAAGATACGTTACAAAATTGATGCCGGTATCGCGTTTAAACAGGTAGCTTAGGTATTCCGGCGTAATTTGCAGCTGCTCGCTGATGCTTTCCAGACTGATGTGGCATTGGTACTGATTTGCAATCATTTTCAGCGTGCGTGTGATCATCGGGTGCTGCACGTTAAACTCTTCTATGTAGTTGTCGCGGCTTTGCTCGGCTGCGGCGCGTTGTAGTACTTTTTCCACATCCTCCACAATAAAGGGCTTCACCAGATAATCCAGCGCGCCTTGGATTAACGCCTTTCTCGCATACGAAAAATCTGCGTAAGCGCTCACCATAATAAAGGTGCAGCTGCAACCCTCTTCTTTTGCCTTGCTGACCATGGTCAACCCATCCATACCGGGCATGCAAATGTCCACAAAAGCGACGTTAGGTTTCAGGGCACGCAGCTTATTCAACCCTTCGTTACCGTTGGCCGCCATACCGACGACCTGGTTTTGCGGGCTGATGCTTTGTAAAAGGTTCATTAAACCACGGCGGGAAGCAGCTTCATCTTCGACAATTAAAATGCGCATTCTTTTTACCTCTCGAGGTGGGGGCTTAGCATCCGTCAGCAAAAGGAGTACGCGATATTCCTAACTGCATACGTTTATGTGCTGCGGATGAGCTTACCACGGTTATTAAGCGTACAGTTGTCTGTACCTATTAATATAGCGTTAATCGTCCCGCGCGTCAATGTGGAAATCGGCAGCGGTGCCATATTAACAGTGAAAAACCGGGTGTGTCCTGTAAACACATTTATTGACAGCTAAACTACGTGTGTCTATAATGTTTGATAGATAAACAAACGATACTTACAAGATCATGATGATGGATTACCGTACGCGCTTCATGAAATGAAATGGAAAATGAAAGCTGTGAATCGAACGATGGATTTACCGCAAAAAGAGATTTCTTTTGGTGTTATCGGTCTTGGCGCGATGGGAAAAGGGCTTGTATACCAATCGATGATTACACCGCGAACCAATACGCTCGCCGTATGCGATGTGGATACGGATAAGGCGTGCAGGGTGCTGCGGGCGTTTAACCTGGCGTTTGAATTGGCGGAGGATGCCGTACAAGGAGATGCGATTATCCGCCGGGGGAAGATTGCCGTTGTAAAGGATGGCAGCATTCTTGCACAGATCAAGGGGTTGGATGCCGTTTTTGAGGCGACGGGCACTGTCATCGCGGGCGGCCGGTATGCGAAAGCGGTGTTATCCGCCGGGAAACACTTGATCTTAATGAATTCTGAAATTGATTTGATCTTTGGCCCGTACCTCAGCCGTCTGGCCCGGGAAAACCATGTGGTTTGTACAAGCTGCGACGGTGATCAGTACGGGATACTGAAGCACCTGATCGACGAGCTGACGGAGTGGGGCTTTCAACTGGTGATGGCGGGAAATATGAAAGGGTTTTTAGATCGGTATGCAAACCCGCAATCCATCATTGTCGAAGCGGATAAACGTATGCTGGATTATAAAGCCTGTACGTCCTATACGGACGGAACTAAACTGAACATTGAAATGGCGATTATCGCCAATGCTATCGGTTTGCATACGATGCGGTCCGGAATGTACGGACCGGTTTGCGATGATATTGATCATGTACAAAACGCCTTTGATTTTGGCGCGCTTTGGCAGGCGAAAACGCCCATGGTGGATTATGTGCTGGGCGCTATGCCGGGCGGCGGCATCTTCGCTGTTGGTTACTGCGATGATCCCTACCAGCAAAGCATGCTTCGGTACTATAAAATGGGGGATGGTCCGTTTTACACGTTTTACCGCCCTTATCACCTGTGCCATATTGAGGCGATGCCCACCGCGATAGAAGCTGTTTGCAGCCATACGACGTTTTTGCAGCCGGCTTGCGGTTTTGTAACCAACGTATATGCCTATGCCAAAAAAGACCTGCATGCAGGCGACGAACTGGACGGAATCGGCGGATATATGTGCTATGGGATGATCGAAAACACGGATCAGCAGCCAAAGCCGGGTATCCCTATTTGCCTGGCTGATCAGGTACGCCTGAAAAGAGACGTGAAGAAAGACGAAAAAATTTCACTGGAAGATGTGGATTATGATGCGGACAGGCTGGACTTCCAAATGTTTGCGTTGGCGGGAGGAAACCTGTAATGCTGCAAAACCCTATGGTGAGTGTGCGAATACCGGCTTATAACCACGAAAAGTATATTCACGCCTGTATTAGCAGCATTTTAAATCAAACCTTTCAGGATTTTGAAATCGTGATTGTGGATGATGGTTCCAAGGATGGTACGGTGGACGTGATTCGGCAGTTTGACGATCCGCGTATCAAACTGGAGGTTCTGGAGAAAAACGGGGGCATGAATGTCGCCGTTGAGCATTGCATGCGGCGCTGCGCCGGCCAATATATCGCCAATATGTGCAGCGACGATGTGTGGATGCCAACCAAGCTGGAAAAGCAGGTGGCGTATTTACAACAGCACCCGGAGGTGGACGCGGTGTTCACCCGGGTTTTATTGATTGGGGAAAACGGCGAAGAGCGAAACGCGGCCAATGAGCCGAACGCTCATATTTTCGACTGTCAAAACCGTGAGCCGCAGCAATGGCTCCGGCATTTCTTCTATCATGGCAATTGCCTGTGCAACCCCAGTGTGCTCATCCGGCGGCAGGTGTATGAGAAATTTCATTATCAGGATAAGCGGTTTTTGTCGCTTTCCGATTTTGATTTGTGGGTTCGGTTTTCCTTTTCGCACCGCCTGTGGATACTGGATGAAAAGCTGACATGCTTCCGGATTCGAAACCATTATCAAAACGTAAGCGCAGCGACGCCCGCAAACCTGAACCGGCTGGCGTTTGAGTATAAACAAATACTGGATCACTATTTGCAAATGCAAAGTCCCGAAGTGTTGACGCAGATTTTTCCGGAAGCGCTGGCGTACGGCAAGCCAACAGCCGAAACCATACCGTATTTTCTGGGCAGGCTGGCGGTGGATACGGGTACGCCTTACCATACCTTGTGGGGCTTGGAAAAAATATATGCCCTGCTGGGGAATGAAAGCGCCAGCGCGTATCTGGCGGAGGCATGTGGCTTTCGATATGTGGATTTCATTCAAATGACAGCCAAAGCCAATGTGTTTTACCATGGCAACCGGGCACCGCTTTGGGAAAAGGGGAAGGCGCGTTTGCGCCGCGTTCGCCGTATTGCCATGCGGTTGAAGCGCTCGGCGCAATAAACAGGGGGAATGCAGGCAGCGGTGGTATCCGATTGGGTCAATAAAAAAAGCCCCCGGAAAACCCGCGGGCTTTTTGCGTGTTAAAAACACTATCTTACAAGAATACAGTCGGCCTGTTTAAAAAGCCTGAGCTGCCAGGAAGCAAGGGTGGCAAGGGGATGAGCTTACTGATTTATAAGTGCGGCCCCTTACCATCCCGATGCTGACAACGCAACTTGGGCTTTTAGGGTAGACCAAAGCCCCCGGAAAATCCGAGGGCTTTGTACTACATACCGGTTTTTTAGCGCCGGGGGTTTTGCTGCTCAAAACAATCGCGGCAATATACCGGACGATCGTCACGCGGCTGGAAAGGGACTTGCGTGGGCTTGCCGCAATTGGCGCAAACAACGTCGTACATTTGCCGTTCGGTACGGAAACCGCCACGGCGATCATTCCGGCCGCCGCCGGCGTTACGACGCTCGGCACGGCAAGCGGGGCAACGGCTCGGTTCGTTCGTAAAGCCTTTTTCTGCAAAAAAAGCCTGTTCAGAAGCGGTAAAGGTGAATTCGGCGCCGCAATCACGGCAGGTGAGAGTCTTGTCTGTGTACATAAAATACCTCCTGATCAAATTCGATCACATCGATGAGTGTTTCTTGTCATAGCAAATGGTTTCACAATCGGTCACCGACGAATTTCAACCAAAAGGCACACTTGATACAACTAAAGTAGTTACGGCTTATTGTATCATGGATTACGGTAAAGTAAACAGCATTTTAAAAATTATTTATCGGACTGCACAGCATCTTTCTTTTTCGGGCGAGATGATTGAGCAGTATGCAAGCGATTCACAAGCTGTCATTCTCGCTGCCCGATACCGGATATTCCAAGAACGAAAAACATGCGTAGTCAATAGGGTGTGGTAGAGGGCGGTATCATGGCAATGGAATCAAAATAATTGCAAAATCTATGGTTTTATGGGTGAAAAATCAAAAAGCGCTCTAAAGTGTGGTATGATGAGAATGGTGAGGAACGGGCGGATGTGCTTATTAATAAGCGCAGCATCAGAAATGGAGCGATATACAGCAGCTGTGTTTTGAAAAGGGTTGAAATGATTAAGGCTGAAGGGATTCAACAGGAAAGATGAAAACAGGCTGTCCTTACCGGGCTTTGCATTGATAGGGCGTTAGTTTGCGCCAAACGGATAGATTGCCGCATGCGCAGCGGATGCCGATATACCCGGTTTGCCCCATCCAGATGCAATGATTAGGGTGACCGGGACAAGAGGAGAAAACATGAAAATACTAATCGACGCGGACGGCTGCCCCGTGGTGGATATTACGCTTACCTGTGCCCGCCAACGAGAACTGCCCGTATTGTTGATTTGCGACAGCGCGCACGAATTTCAACGGGAAGGTGCGCAAACGATCACCGTATCCAAAGGGGCGGACAGCGCGGATTTTCGGCTTGTGAACATGATTTATAAAGGCGATATCGTGATTACGCAGGATTATGGACTGGCGGCCATGGCGCTGGCCAAACAGGCATATGTGCTGCACCAAAACGGTATGCGGTACAGCGATGAGAATATGGATTCTCTCTTGCTGGCACGGCACACCGCCCGCAAAATCCGCAGGGGCGGAGGCCGCCTGAAAGGCCCGGCGAAACGTACCCGGGAGCAGGATGATGCATTCCGCACCGCCCTGTGCGATTTGCTGGATGGGGAAATTGTGTAAGCAAAGACTATGCTTGGCGCGGCAGCCTGCCGGGCTGAAACCGGAACACCGCACGGCTTGATCGTTATTTCAATAAGCAAGAACCAAATACTCTTTTCTGCCTGTAAACGATGGGCGGGAAAGAACCATAAACGGGAGACACCGCGATGTGCCGCCTGCAACCGGAGGGCATAGCCATCAATCATGATGGATGGTGTAAACAGATGAGCAGAAAACAAGCCACGCAGAAAAAGGCGAAACGTGCTGCGGTAAAGCGCAGCCGAAAACCGAACACCGGAAAAGTATCGGCATTTGAAAGCTACCGGCAATCGCTGGGCAGCGAAGACGCCGAAGCATTAACTGCGTTTTTTACGGATTATCAACAGCATAATTATTTACGCGGCAGCGAAAAAGCGCTGATGCGCAAGGATTTTGAGCACGCGATTTTACAGTATCGCGCCATGGGCGTTCCGCTTGCGGATGCGCTTGAGCGGCTGGGCATTGAAAACCTTGGCAGCTTTTACGCCAGACCGCCGCTGCGCTGGTTTCCACTGGATGACGCCGCAAAAATCTATCCGCTTTCCATAGAACACGGCAGAATGTCGGTATTTCGGCTTTCGGTATACTTAAAGGAAGCCGTCATCCCGGAAATGCTGCAAATGGCGCTTACATTTACCATAAAACGCTTTCCCAGCTTTGCCACAACGGTTAAGAAGGGGTTTTTCTGGCACTATCTGGACACCTCCAAGCGGCGGTATTCCATAGAGCCGGAGGTCAGCATTCCATGTCGCCCGCTGGGCATTGCCCGCAGCGGTTCGCAATCCTTCCGGATTACGTACTACCAAAACCGCATCAGCGCGGAGTTTTTCCATGTGCTGACGGATGGTTACGGCGGAACGGTGTTTTTAAAAACCCTGACGGCCGAATACCTGCGGCTGCTGGGGGTTTCATGCGGCAAGGATAGCACCACGCTGGATGTGAACGATGCGCCGACGCCCAGTGAGTTTACCAATGAATTTACGTCGGTGCCCAAAACGCAGAAAGCATCCGGGTTTGTGGATAAATCAGCTGTGCAGATGAGCGGTAAACTATCCCGGCAACGACCTTGCCGGGTGCTGCACTTTAATATGCAGGCGGATATGCTCAAAAAAGTTGCCGCCCGTTACGATGCGACCATTACCTCGTACCTGCTTGCGCTGCTGTTTCGGGCGGGGAAGGATGCGACGGACGAAATCGAAGGCACGCTGAACATTCAGGTGCCAGTAAATATGCGTAAATTTTACCCGTCGAATACGCTGCGAAATTTTTCTATGTATTGCGGCATCAAACTGCCGATTCAGCAGATTGGGGATACGCAGTCCGTGATTGGCGAAATTTCCAGCCAGCTGACGCAAAAAGCATCCCAAGGGGCTATGAGTGAAATGGTTACGGCAGCGGTGCGGCTGGTCAGCGCGCTGCGGTACATACCGCTTACGGTGAAAGCCCCGATTGCCAAACTGGTACACGGCATATTGAGCGACAGGGTGTTCAGCAATACGCTGTCCAACCTTGGGGTGGTCAGCCTGCCGCCGGAATTGGCTGAACAGGTATTGCGTATGGATTTTGTGCTCGGTACGCCTGTAACCAACCGCGCAAGCTGCGGCCTGATTACGTTTGATAACGTTGCAACGCTTTCGATCACCAAGGCGACGGCCGACTCGTCCTTTGAAGAAAAATTATTTGACTTGCTGCTAGCAGACGACGTAACCCTGACTGTGGAGGGGAGCGCGCTTTATGAAGATTAACATTATTTACCCCGGACGCACCAAGAAAACCCTGCAGCGGAGCCGGATGCTGAAGCTGATTCAGGGACCGATGCTGCTGGCCGCTTACCTGTGCCCGATTGTGAACCTGTATACCGGGGGCAGGGCGTGGAGCATCGTGGTACTTTGGGGGCTTTGGATGGCGTGGTCGCTGGCGCTGTCGCCCGATCTTGTGGAGTACAACCGCATTAGCCAGACAATCAAACTGGTGGAATACTCCTGTATTATGATGATTCTGATTGATGTGCTACTTGCGCCCGGCTGGGCCATTGAGGTGGTTTTTATCGTCTGTTTCTCCGAGCTGATTTTAACGGCGATTTTGTTTTTTACCGATTTGGAAAAGCAGAAGCAGAACATGCAGCCGATGATATTGTTGATCACCATTTCCATTGCTGCCTCGATCATCGGGCTTACGGTATGGAAAGGGCCGGATCAATGGGCGGCGATGCTGGCGGGCGTGCTGGCGCTGGCGTTGGCGCTGGCGTGTTTCTTCGTGTTGGGGCGGGAGTTTTTGCTGGAGTTTAAAAAGCGCTTCCACACGAAATAAGTGAACTGGTATTTCATCACGTTTTCTTACATGTTGCCGGTATCGGTGATACGCAAGTAAACCGGAGAAAGACCACGGCTTGATACTGCATACCACGAATTCTGTAACGTGAGCGGGCATAGAAGAAACCGCACACGCTCCCGTTTTCCTATCCGACAGGGCTGAATAGCCGCCAGGCCAAATCATAACCAAAAGCCGGAGCCTTCATGCATATCATGAAAACTCCGGTTTTATTTGATTTATGTAAAGGTGGAATTTTGCATGCAACCCTCTGATTATGGGGCTGGTTTACAAACCCAAGAAAGATTTGAATCGTGTAATGCACTGCTGGGCATCGCTTTCGTGGGGCATTTCGGCACACATGCGCAGCAACGGTTCGGTGCCGGAAAAGCGGCAGATGACCCAGCCACCGTTTACAAAATACACTTTGCAACCATCGGCATAGGAGATATGATCGATGGTAAAGGGGAATTTCGGAAGTGCTTTTTGCTCGAAGATTCTTTGCATCAGCTGCTGTTTATGGGCTTGCGTCATGACGGTGTTATCCTCATACATAAACAGCTCGCCGTATTTTTGTGTTATGTCTTCATACATCCGGGAAAAGCTTTTACCGGTTTTGGCTTTCATTTCCACCAGCAAGGCGGCGGCATATATACCATCCTTTCCAGGGATGTGGCCGCGCACCGTAAGTCCGCCGGAGGATTCGCCGCCGATGAGCGCGTTGGTTTGCTGCATTTTGGCGGAGATATGCTTAAACCCGACGGGTACTTCATAACAGCGTTCGTGAAAATCATCGGCAATGCGATCCAGCAGGTGCGTTGTCGAATTGTTGCGCACTGCCGCCCCGCGCCAGCCCTTATACGCAAGCAGGTAATAATACAGCATCACCAGTATTTTATTGGGGTGGATAAATGCGCCGTTATCATCGATAATACCGATACGGTCGGCGTCTCCGTCGGTCGCGATACCAAGATCGCAATTTTGCTCCTCCACAAAGCGTGAAAGTGAACCGAGGGTTTGCAGGCTGGGGGAAGGGAGACGGCCGCCAAACAGCGTATCATGCCGGTCGTGGATTACCTCTACCTCACACCGGGTCGTTAGCAGAATCACTTGCAGGCTGGTACGTCCAACACCGTACATCGGGTCCAGCGCGATTTTGAGACGCGCGTTTTTCACCGCGTCCAGATCGGTCAGGTGTAAAATGCCGTCGATGTATTCGTTGAAAGCGTCAAATTCCCGAATCTTGCCCTGCGCCATCCCCTGCTCGTAGGAGAGGGTGGGCACAGGGGTTTTCGCGTCTTGGATTTTTTGCATATTCGCCTCGAGCCTGTCGGTCACGGTTTCGGCTGCATCTTGCCCGCCCCGCGTGAATACCTTGATGCCGTTATAAATGGCCGGGTTGTGGCTGGCGGTAATCGCCAGACCGTAGGGCAGGTTTAAATTGCGAACGGTAAACATAATCAGCGGGGTCGGAGCTTCCCTGTCCAGCACAAGGCAGGGGATATTACAGCCCGAAAAAACCTCTGCTGCCCAGCGGGAGGATTGTTTGGATAAAAACCTGCGGTCATACCCGATGCAAACGCCCTGATCCTGTACGCCCTGCTGCTGCATCGTGCCGCACAGGGCAAAGCAGAGCAACTGTATATTTTCCTTGGTAAAATCTTCGCCGATGATGGCGCGCCAGCCGCCGGTGCCAAATTTGATCACGATTCTTTCATCCCCATTTCTACATCGACAATGCATACCGAGCCTGCGGGCAATATGGGCAGTTTATCTACTTTTATGCCGTTGGCGATGATGGCGGCAACGCCGCGCTGAACACCCGCCGGATTACGCACGGTAATTTCGTACAGTGCGCCGCGCCAGCTGCGCTGGACGTGGAAAGAAGACCATGCTGCGGGTATGCAGGGGTCGATGATTAAGCCGTCAAAATCAGGCTTGATCCCCAGCATATATTGTGTGGCCGCGAAGTATGCCCAGCCTGCGCTGCCCGTCATAAACGGGTGGCGTGCGCGGCCAAAGGCGGTATGCGCCTTGCCCATAATGAACTGGCAGTAGGAGTAGGGCTCGGCCTGTCGGATTTCGATTTTGTTGTTTTGGTAGTAGGGGCAAAGCGCGTTATAAAGCGCCTGCGCCTGTTCCCCCTGGCCCAGCATGCAATCCGCCGCCCATGCCCACGGGTTGGGGTGGGAGAAGATGGAGCCGTTTTCTTTTACGCCGGGATAAACGCGCGTAACAAAGCCGATGCCGTCATCCGGGTGGGTATAGGGCGGCGCGTTGAGCATGAGGCCGTATTCCGTAAACAGGTACTTCATCACCGATGCCATAGCCTTTTCGCCATGCTTTTTACTGGCAGCGCCCGAGAGTACCGCCCATGCGTTGCTCTCCAAATGAACCTTGCCTTCTTTGTCCGTATGGGTGCCGATCTTCCGGCCATCAGCTGTAATGCCGCGTATATACCACTCGCCATCCCATAAAACATTTTCGCATGTGGCGCGCGTTTGCTGTGCAATGGTAGCGTAATGCTCCACATCCTCGTTGTGGCCTAAGAATGCAGCAAGCTCGACAAACTGGCGAAGCGCCCAGTAGTGTAAAAAGCTGACCATCGCGCTTTCACCGCCGCCGAGGTTAAGGCAATCGTTCCAATCGGCGCGCAGCCCCTTGCAGATGCCGTGCCTGCCAGTTTGTGCGGCGGAAAAATCCAAAATGCGGCGCATATGCTCATACACGGTTCCGCTGCCGCCGTCGGCATAGGTGATCACTTCGTCGGCAAACCCGATCTCCCCGGTTTCTTTGATGTAGTTTACAATTGCCCCGATCAGCCACAGGGCGTCATCCGCGCAAGCATCCTCAAGCCCGTGCACCATATCCGCCCGGCTTGGCGTGGGGATGACCGTGGGGGATTTGAAGGGCTTTGCTTGCGGCTCTGGCGCAAACCAACGGGGTTCAAACAGGTGCAGGCCGTACCCGGCTGTGGTAAGGGCGCGCAATAGTTCCACAATCCGCTGTTTACACATGGCTGGGTTGGAATGGGGAATACACATCGCATCCTGCGCCGTATCCCGGTACCCCAGCCCTGTACGGCCGCCCACTTCAATAAATGAGGAAAAACGGGAGAAGATCACATTGATTTCGCTTTGGTACAGCGTCCATTGGTTGATCAGCGTATTCATCCCCTGGTTGGGGGTGCTGATTTTAAAACGGTTGCATTTTTCATCCCAAAAAGCGCGCAGCTTGGCAAATTGAGCATCCACAGCGCCTTGGCAGGAATACTTTGCACGCATTTGCTGCCCGGCAGCTATGCTGCCTTCGCCCAGCAGGTAGATCAGGCGCACTGTCTCGCCGGGTTGCAAAGTCAGTTTTTTGTGCAGGCAGCCGCAGTGATTGCCACCTTTTTCAAAACTGCCGGAGCAACCGCCTTTTTCCACAGCCCGCGGGTTGCGCTCCGAACGGTACGGGCCGATAAAGGTATCCCGTAGGCAATCAAACCCGTCCGGTGTAAAATTGGAGGTGAAGAATTGAAAACCGTCCTCCTCGTAAAACAAATCGTGCTCGATTACGCCATCCTCGTAGCGTGAACCGGCTGCGTACAGGCTCATTTGGAAATTGCGGTTATCCATATCGATGTGGTGAAAGGAAAATTCTAAGTAGGAAAACGCGCTGATGGAGCGTGCGCAATCGCTGGTATTTGTAACGGTGACATCCCATATTTCCACCGGATCGTCGCAGGCGACAAACAGGGTTTGTTCCGCTTCGATGCCCTGATAGGCGCAGCGGTATTTGCTATACGAAAAACCGTGACGGCAGGAATAAGAAGCTTCCTCCAGCGGTTTACCGACAGGCTGCCAGGAGATGCTCCAATATTCGCCGGTTTCATCATCGCGCAGGTATACATAATGCCCCGGTTGATCCATAGGCACTCCGTTGGGACGAAAGCGTGTAATGCGGTGATATTCCGGTGAGCCGTGAAACAGGTAGCCGCCTGCCGTATGGTTAAAAACGCCGCACATATCGCGGGTACCGATATAGTTGGTCCACGAAACGGGCACATCCACCCGCTGAATCACATATTCCCGGTTCTTTTCGTCAAAGTAGCCATATTGCATATCGTCATACCTCTCGATTGTTCTGCTTTGATTATAGTAAAAAGAACGAGGAGGCTTAATGGACAGAAATGCATCTTCTTGTTTCTCCTTGTGCTGATATCCGTTTTTTCCGCTGGTTGCAACGGCGGTTCTTCCGGGGGAACGAAGCGATATTGTAAACAGGGCCGATAGGCTTCGGGAAACGGGTGGTATTTCTTGCGCATGGTTTGGGTGCTGCATACCATATACGGATTGGAATGCAGAGGTTAAAGGAGTATAAGTTGAACACGCTTAAGCGCTATAGGCGCTCTGGCGGAAAGATGCGGGATGAAATAGTACCATGCGAGGGCCGTGAACAATTTCCGCTGTATAGCGTGTAGGCGCGTTATGCTGGAGAAAAGGTGTTATAATAGCAATGTGCGCGGGTGGCGGATGCGCGGTTTTTTCCGATTATAACACCACCGCTCGAAACGGCGGCATGTAGCGCCGAACACTATGCGATACGGCAGTATAACCGGTTTACGAATAAAGGGGATAGAAAGACGATGGAAGAAGCCAATTTATCAATGCTTTGCGATTTCTACGAATTTACCATGGGAAATGGATACCTTAAAAGCGGGCAGGACCAACGCGTTGCCTATTTTGATCTGTTTTACCGCACAGTGCCGGATGGCGGAGGGTTTGTGATCGCCGCCGGGCTGGAGCAGGTAATCGACTATATTAACAACCTGCACTTCGACGAAAAGGACATTCAGTATTTCCGTTCCAAAAATATTTTTGATGAGCGCTTTCTGGCGTATCTGCAAAACCTCCGTTTTACCGGGGATATTTTTGCCGTACCAGAAGGAACCTGCGTGTTTCCCAACGAGCCGATTCTCACCGTTCGCGCGCCGATTATTGAAGCGCAGCTGCTAGAAACCTTCCTGCTGATGACGATCAACCACCAATCCTTAATTGCGACCAAAGCCAACCGCATCGTGCGCGCTGCGCAGGGGCGAACGGTGCTGGAGTTTGGCTCGCGCAGGGCGCAGGGCGTACAGGGCGCTGTGAAAGGCGCCCGCGCCGCCTATATCGGCGGCTGTGCGGGCACGGCCTGTACCTTGACGGACGAGTTATACGGCGTTCCGGCGGGTGGAACCATGGCGCACTCGTGGGTGCAGGTGTTCGATACGGAGTATGAAGCCTTCCGTATCTACTGCGAGATGTACCCGACCAATGCTGTTTTACTGGTGGATACGTACAATGTGCTTAAAAGTGGCATCCCAAACGCGATTCGTGTCTTTCGGGAGGTACTGCTGCCGCGCGGTATTACGGATTGCGGCATTCGGATTGATTCGGGCGATATTGCCTATTTAACAAAGAAAGCCAGAAAAATGCTGGATGAAGCTGGATTGACCAACTGTAAAATCGTCGTATCCAACTCGCTGGATGAATACCTGATTGAGGATGTGCTAACGCAGGGCGCCTGCATCGATACATTCGGCGTGGGCGAACGGATGATTACCGCCAAGAGCTCCGCCGTGCTGGACGGGGTGTATAAGCTGGTCGCGGTGGAAGGCGAGGACGGCGCATTGCAGCCGCGCATCAAAATTAGCGAAGATACCGGAAAAATCATCAACCCGCATTATAAAAAGGCTTACCGTTTTTACGACCATGCAAGTGGGAAAGCAATGGCGGATTTGCTTTGTATGCACGATGAGGTTGTGGCCGGTAACGGACCGTATACGATTTTCGATCCCGAGGCAACATGGAAAACTAAAACCTTGAATGATTTTTCGGTCAAACAGCTGTTGCAGCCGATTTTTCAGAACGGAAAACAGGTATACCAGTCGCCGCCTGTCGGGGAGATTCGCGCCTACTGCATGGCACAGGTGGATTCCCTCTGGGAGGAAGTGAAGCGTTTTGAAAACCCGCACCGGTATTATGTGGATTTATCCCGGAAGCTGTGGGAATTGAAAACGGAGATGTGCGCGCGGGCGTCGGCAGGGAAAAGGCTGTAAAGGGTATAGACGAGCCGTATGATGATGCCTTGGGCTGTTGTTGGCGACACTGTGAACAGTAGCAGCGCAATCTGTGGAATAGGGGGTTTTCAGGCAACCTCATAGCATGATTCAAACAAACCAGCCGTGGACGGCGTTGGCGCTTTGGGAGCATTGTTGGCGCAAACCTCGTAATGGGGAAGGGCGCGTTGATGCCGACGGCTGGTTTTCTGTATTTGGCAGGCTAACAATTGCATGGCTTAAACTGACGATTGAAAAATGAAGATCGCAAATAGGCGAGGGGCAAGGTAATACCGTGGCGTGCCGCATGCTTTCTGCCGGGTAGGCGAGCGGCAGGGATGTACGCAGTGTATTTGGCAAGGTATTGCTTTGTTGTACCAACCGGAAGTGCGCTGCTCTTCCGGATTCATTTTGTGCACAAAAAAAGAGAAAATTCCACATCAACAGGTAAGGAAATAGTTGATAAAAAATGATACGATGAGCATATGGAATATAGGGCGCGACAGGCGCAGCGATAGGATAGAGCCAAAACCGTCATGGAAACGGAGGCAGGGGTATGAAAAAGAGCAAGGGGCGCTCCCTGAAATGGAGCTTGCTGATTATTATTGCGATTTGCTGGCTGGTGCCGTTCAGCGTCATTTTGCTGTACGCCAGAGATTCGCTCAGCAATACGATGCGTGAAAAAATGGAAAGCACAATCACGAGCAGCGTGGAAAACGCGGTGAGCCATACTCAGGAGCAGCTGGAAAGCGCCATGGATGCGTCCCGCGCCAGTACGTACGATGATACCATCAAAACGGCTTATACGAAGTACGTCGCCAATAGCGACGAAATTATGCTGTATGATACGGTTAACCAATACCTGATGCAGCAATACGGATATAATAACCTCTTTAACGCCACCTTCCTCTTTTTTACCCGCCATCCGGAAACGATTTATTATGAGAGTAACCGCTTGGATGCGGGTGAAATCGTCAATTTACAGGAATATAAGGATCAGGCACACGAACAGATTGCTGCGCTGCACGAGGCGCTGGGTACAAGTATCGGTTTTTACCGCTTCGGGGATGCGCTGTATATGGTGCGTAACATTGTGGACAGCAGCTTTCAGCCGTTTGCGGTGATTGTGATGGAATGCAATGAAGATACCATTTTTGAAGGAATTGACACCATCGTATGGCTGCAAGCTGCCCAAATTGAAATTGACCAAACCGTAACGGTTCAGTATACGGGCGAAAACGGCACGGTAAAGCGAATCACCGGCGGCGCCTCCGGGGCAGAACCCTACGATCGAACTCAAACGGTAAAAGCATCCGGGCATACCGTGCGGTTCTCCATCGCTACGGACAACAGCGCGCTGGAAAACGACATGGTGGGCGTGGGGAAAACCTACTTTTTAATGGGTCTGTTGATGATTCCCATGCTGGTTTTTACGCTCTGGGCGTACTACCACTTTGTGTCGCGGCCGATGGATGCCCTGCTGGAAGCGACGGAGCATATGGAGGCAGGCGAACGGGGCTATACCGTTACCAAAATGCCTGCCAGCAGAGAGTTTTATGATTTGACGGATCGGTTTAACAGCATGTCCAAGCAGATCGAGAGCCAATTTAACCATATCTATCAGGAGCAGATTGCGCTGCAGGATGCGCGTGTGCAGGCGCTGCGCTCGCAGATTAACCCGCATTTTTTGAACAATACGCTGGAGGCGGTTGCGTGGGAGGCCCGCATGGGCAACAGCGATAAGGTAGCCCGGATGATCGAAGCGCTGTCCGTTATGCTGGATGCGGCCACGGCGCGGGGCGGCTTGGCGCGGGGTACCATGCAGCAGGAACTGGTGTATGTGGATGCGTACCTATATATCCTTTCCGAGCGGCTGGGCGACCGGCTGACGGTAACCAAAGAAATGGACGATCAAATTATGCGGGCGCTGGTGCCTTGCCTGATTTTACAACCGCTAGTGGAAAACGCATACGAGCACGGCATTGCACAGCAGCAACACGGAGAAATTAAGCTGCGCGGGTGGATGGAAGGCAGCGATCTGGTGATCGAAGTGGAGAACACCGGCACGATTACGGATAAAGACCGTGCCAGAATCCGCGAGGCGTTGATGTGGAATGGAGAAAGTTTAAAAGAGAACAACACACAAAGCTATATCGGTATTCGGAATGTGTACCGGAGGCTGAAAATCCTGTGCGGCCAGCGGGGGAGCCTTGATATATTTGAAACCAGGCACGATACCGTAATCGCCCGCATCCTCCTGCCGGACATTGCCTTTGCTGTGTTGTATGCAGATGGCAAGATGAGCCAACGATAAGCAATAAAAACCAATTGTATCTATTGGGATGATATTCATACATAATGTATACTTTGAGCATGGTCAAAGATGACTTGGCTTCCTGAATAATAAAATATGGAGGGAATACTATGAAAAAGGCACTTGCTCTGCTTACGGCGATTGCGTTGGTGCTGTCGGCTTTTGCCGGCTGCGCGGCGGCCGAATCTTCTGCGGTGGAAATTACCGTTGTTACATCCTACGGCGGGGACGATGGCAACCGCTCCAACTACGAAACGGCGCTTGCCGGGTACGAAGCAGCAACCGGCAATACCGTGCTGGATGCCTCTGCAACGTCCAACGAAGAATGGAAGGCGAAGGTGCTTACGGACTTTGAGGCCGGCACCGAACCCGATGTATTATTCTACTTCCTCGGTTCCGACGCCAACACGATTGTACAGGCGGGCAAAGTGGTTTCGCTGGCGGAAATCCGCGAAGTGTACCCCGAATATGCCGATAACATGAAGGAAGATATGCTGGTTGCCTCTCCTGCGGATGGTCAGGTATATGCCATTCCTTCCAGCGGCTATTGGGAAAGCCTGTTTGTCAATAAAAAGGTGCTGGAAGCGGCTGGTGTGGAAATGCCCGGCGCGGATTATACGTGGGATCAGTTCCTGACGGATTGCCAGAAGATCAAGGATGCCGGTTACACCCCGGTTGCCGTATCCTTACAGGAAGTGCCGCATTACTGGTTTGAGTTCGCCGTTTACAACAATGGCAACACCGCCAACCACCTCGACTTGCCCGCCGCTGCCGACGACGCGACCGCGCAGAAATGGGCAGCCGGTTTTGAAGATATCAAACAGCTCTACGATATGGGTTACCTGCCTAAGAACACGCTGACCGCGACCGATGCCGAAACGGTGCAGCTGCTGGCTGACGGCGAAGCTGCCTTCCTGATTGACGGCTCCTGGAAAGTGGGCTACTTTACCGAGAATTGCGCCGATACGCTGGATGATTTTGCAATCTCTTACGTACCGGGCAAGGGTGAAAGAAGCGCGACCGACATTATCGGCGGTATCTCCATGGGGTATTACATCACCCGACAAGCATGGGAAGATGAAACCAAGCGCGATGCCGCGATCAAGTTCATTGAATACATGACCAGCGATGAAGTGCTTTCTACCTTCGTTACCACGGAAGTCACAGCGCTGAAAAACGGCGCGGCTCCCGCCAACCTCAATGCCTTGCAGCAGTCCGCGGCCGAAATGGCCGGCGGCGTAACCAGCATCGTCGGCGCTGTGCAGGATTCGCTTACCTCCGAAGCGCGCGCCGACCTGTTCGCAAACGTGAAGAACATCGTCACCGGCGGCATGACCGCGATGGATGCGATTGCTTCCGCGCTGGCCATCCAGCTGCACTAAAAGGAAATCTCGCGCTAATCAAAGGGGCTGCGCTTCGTAGCCCCTTTGATCTTTGAAAAGGGGATAAAGCCATGAACTCCTCGATATACCGCAATAAAACCCCGCTGCTCATTTTCCTGACACCTGCTTTTCTGTTTTTAGGCATCTTTCTGTACTACCCGTTTGTACAGAACATCATCAACAGTATGATGAACATTTCGGGACTAGGCACAGCGGCGGAGGGACTGAATCAACCGTGGTACGCCAATTACAGCAGAATGTTTCAGGATGCACATATGCTGACGGCGCTGAAAAATACGCTGATTTTAACGCTGACGACCATCGTGTTTCAGGTGGGCATTGCACTGCTGCTCTCCTTACTGGTAGATAACATAACCGTAGGCGCGCAGTTTTTTAGAACCGTGTACTTTTTCCCCATTGTTATCAGCGCAACGGCGTTGGGGCTGATGTTTAACCTTATCTTCCTGTATAACGGCGGCATGCTGAACCAGCTGCTAAAAAATCTGTTTGGGTTGACGGAAAACATAGACTGGAAGGATCTGGACCATTACTTAGTCACGATGCTTGCGCCTGTAATGTGGCAATATGTAGGCTTTTACTTTGTCATTCTGGTTACAGGCTTAAACAATATATCCCCTGATATTTACGAAGCGGCGAAAATCGACGGCGCAACAGGCCTCCAAATGACAACGCATATCAAGCTGCCGTTGATTCGCAATGTGCTGAGTACGTGTTTGGTGCTGGCTATTACCGGGGCGCTTAAGGTGTTCGATCTGCCCTGGGTTATGATGGGCGCGGGTATTCCGCTGGATAAATCCTGGCTAACCGGAACGTATATGTACAATCAGGCGTTCTTAAAGGGCGACGTGGACTATTCGTCCGCCATTGCGGTTTTGATTGTGGTGCTCGGTGTAGTGCTTGCGTTTATAGCGAACAACGTATTTAAGCAGGAGGAGTATTAAGGGCATGCAAATGAACAGCGTCATGGTGAAAACCAATGCACATCATCCCCGGCGTAAAGGTTCGCTTTCACGCTTTTTTACATACCTGCTGCTGACCGTGTGGGGCATTACGACGGTGTATCCGTTTATTTGGGTTATTTTGAATTCGTTTCGTAAAAAAGGAGAAATTCGATCCGATTCCTTCTCCATTCCATGGCCGTGGGCGAGCAGCTTTACTATGGATAACTACCATACTGCCATGGAGCGTTCCAATTTCTTTAACGCGTACACCAACAGCTTTATCATCTCCGTTACGGTAACGGTACTGGTCGTTATGCTGGCGGGGCTGGCGGCATATGGGCTGGTGCGTTATTCTTTTAAAGGGAAAAAGGGCATCTACAGCCTTGTGGTTGCCAGCATGATGTTTCCAGTGTTTTCTACGATTATCCCGGTATTCCGTATGGAGGTTGTACTGGGCATTGCCAGCTCCGGCAACCGCTGGGCATCGCTGCTGTCGGTCATCCTGCCGCAAATTGCGGGCAACCTGTCGTTTGCAATCATTGTGCTCATGGGCTTCATCCGGTCGGTGCCCATCGATTTAGAAGAATCGGCCTATCTGGATGGTTGTAGGGTATTGCAGATTTATTCGAAAATTATCATTCCGGTTGCCAGGCCATCCTTTGCAACGGTGGCAATCTTCTCCTTTCTATGGTCGTACAACGATTTGTTTACGCAGATGTTCATGCTGCGCTATCCAAAGGAGAAAACAATCACTTTGCTTTTAAACGAGATCAGCTCGCAGGCGGGCGTAAACTACGGTCTCATGGCGGCAGCCGTTGTGCTGGTGGTGTTTCCGGTACTCATTGTCTACATCTTTCTGCAAAAAAATATCATCAAAGGGCTGACGGTTGGTGCCATCAAAGGTTGAACTGTGATATGATGAAAAAAAGACCATCCGTGGAGGCGCTATGTATAAGGTCGTTTTGATTGACGATGAAAGCATTATCGTAGAAGGGCTTAAAAAAGTAGTCAACTGGCAAAAGTATGGCTGCACCGTTGCCGCGACGGCGTTTAACGCCGAAACCGGAGCCAAGGCGATTCGTTTACATGCCCCCGATATTGTTTTTACGGACATCAAAATGCCCGACGCGGACGGCCTGACCATGTTGGCAGGGCTGAAAAGTGAGTTTCCCCATTTGCAGGTAACCGTACTCACCGGGTATCGGGATTTTAAATACGCGCAGGAAGCTATACGGCTGGGCGTTACGCGGCTGCTGCTAAAACCATCGCGTATGAACGAAATCGACGAAGCGCTAACTACCATGGTGGAGAACCTTTCACAGGAGTGGGAAAATAGGCGGGAGCAAGCAGCGGATGGCGAGGAACAAAACGCGGGCTCTTTCATCGTCCGGCAGGCGATGGAATACATACGCGAGCATTACAGTGGAAAGCTGACCTTGCAGGACCTTGCCGACCACTGTTATGTTTCGCAGTGGCACCTATCCAAATTGCTTAATAAGCATACGGGTAAAAATTTTTATGAACTGCTAAACGATACAAGAATCCAAACCGCAAAACGGCTATTGGCAGACCCGGGTTTAAAGATTGGCGAAATCTGCGAGATGGTCGGCTATACGGATGCGGGGCATTTTTCGCGTGTTTTTAAAAAGATCGAAGGAATGACGGCAAACGAATACCGCAATTCCCACCTGGTGTAACGGAAATAATGTATAGGCAGGCCGAAAGGTAGAAATATTTTTCAACCTGCCATTGCTGGAAATACAGCTGAAAGCTTTCATCGGGAAGAACAAACCATGTAATAAAGGTTGCCGTATTTATCCATATAATATCATAGAGATAAGTTAAAAGCGCTTTATATAGGGCTCTGCCGCGTTTTCTTCCTGCAGGACCGTGGTTTGCGCAGGCGCCGCCGGGAACGCTGCGGCCCTGTTTTTTTGCTGTTCACAATGCGTATATACTTGTATCTTTATCAGGCGCAGCGTATTGTGTTAGTTGCTTTTGCCTTGTTTTACATGTATAATGATGGAAACGCTCAATAAGTGAGGAGCTAGAAAACAGATGACTGAACCGGCTGTTGAAAAAGGAACGCCTAATGACCTGTACCGTGCTCTGCTGTTGAAGCTTCCAGATGTATTTGCCGCCAATATCCTCATGGATGAGGATGATAACGTGCGTGAAGTGCACATTGTGGCCGGGCTGAGCCGTAACCCCAAACTGATCAGCCGGGATGTGCAAAGCGCTTTGTTGGCGGCATTTGATCTGCGGGTGGATCACCGGGTAATCAGTATCGCACAACTGGCGGATAATCCGTTTGAACCGCGGGAACAAACCGAGACCACCGAAACGGGCAAACGCATCCAGTGCATGGAGGTATCCACGCGCATGGAGGAGCGGCATTATCATGTCCGTGTGCGGCTGCGACATGGAGAACAGGATTTTTGGGGCGAGGCTGTCAGCCGGAATACCGCTACCCAGTGCATGCGCGCTGCTGTGCAGGCTACGTTAAATGCTGTGCACGGCTTTTTGGGTGTTGATGATTTATTTACTCTTGTGGCAACGCAATCCACCACTGTCGGGAGCATTGCCGTCGCTTTAACGTTGTTGGAGTACTCCTTTGCCAAGGAGGACCGCCTGTTAATTGGCTCGGCAAAACAAGGCGAGGATGTGGCGATCAGTTTTGTAAAAAGCGCTTTGGACGCCATGAACCGCAGCCTGTCCATTGTGGCAGGTTGCCAATCAATCTGAAAGGAAGCGGGACGGACGGGCTTTCTTC
This sequence comes from Candidatus Limiplasma sp., assembly GCA_963675655.1. Taxonomy (GTDB): domain Bacteria; phylum Bacillota; class Clostridia; order Christensenellales; family Aristaeellaceae; genus CAXXOK01. Next base: position 532,432 of record OY776489.1, on the reverse strand, counting down.
AAGCGTAGCGGAATATAGCATGCCCGATAGCGAACGGCATAGCCTTATAAGTAGGAGGCTATATTCTAATGAAGAAGGCGAAGATCATGGCTGCTTTGATGGCACTGGCTTCTTTCGTTCTCTCCGCGGGCGCTTATGTGACCTGGAGATAACATCTAACATCACATGGAATTCAATCGCCCGTCTGTCCTGCTTTCCCCATAAATAATCGGTGGGTTTGCCTTTTTTCAAGTGAGAGGATGCCTATGAACAGAAGAGCCCGTGCGTACGTTGTGATCGTGAGTATTGTCGGTATGGCGATGGCCTTCGTCAGTACACGCCAGTTTATTCTTGGACTTGAAGGGGTTCCCTTTTCCGAGTATGGCTGGAACATTCTGTTTTTAATTGGGCTATGCGCAGTCTGCCGATCGTTTCCCATAATTATGAAAAATGATCAACAATTGGATTTATCCGTCATTGCTGTTCTGGCGGCTTTTTTATTGCATGGTATGGAAGTGGCTGTATTTGTGTATCTGGCCAGCTCGTTGGTTACATTTGAAAGAGACGGCGGCAAGATACGGTGTATCTATAATACGCCTTTCAGTAAAACGCTGTTCAACCTGAGTGATATTGTCATCGCGATTGTGATACCGGGGTTGCTATGCCAGTTGCTGCCATGGCAGCCGGGCGTATTCAGCTTCCCGATGGTGCTGCTGCCAACGCTTATTTTCTCCGTGCTTACCTTTGTGTTCAATTATCAGGTACTGCTCATGCTTTTCTGGATTAACGGGGATATTGTTTCCCGGGAGATGGGCAAAGAACTGGCGGGGCTTACCTTCAATGTACTGGCGGCGATGCCTCTGGGGCTGATTATCAGCCTGATGCTTTCCCGCCCTACCGGTATCTGGTTGACGCTTGTAATGATATGCCCCCTGCTTTTAGCCCGGTATGCGTGGAAGCTGTATCTGGACGCGACGCGCTATCAGGAAAAGCTGCTGGACGCATTTGTATCCAGCATGGAAGCGCGCGACCGCTATACACAGGGTCACAGCCAGCGTGTAGGGGAATATGCTATGCGGATTGCCCGCCAAATGCACTGCTCGACACAGCAGCTTGATTTGATCCGTGAAGGCGCGGCGCTGCACGATATTGGTAAAATCGGTGTGAGTGATTTAATTTTGCATAAACCTGGCCCGTTAACACAGGAGGAAAGGGAGATTATGCAACAGCATCCTGCCATCGGCATCAATATCGTCGGGCAAGTTGGACTTTCGGATACGGTGCTTGAGATGATTCGCAGCCACCATGAGCGCTGCGATGGTAAAGGGTACCCGGACGGGTGCTTTTCGGGTGCATTGCGTTTGTCTACGCGCATTCTGGCGGTGGCCGATGCGTATGATGCGATGACCAGCGACCGCCCCTACCGCAAAAGCTTGTCGCAGGCGCAGGCGCGGGCGGAACTGCTGCGCGGTAAAGGAACACAGTTTGACGCCGAAGTGGTGGAAGCCATGCTGGCGTTGATGGACGCAGAGGAGCGTAATGCATGATACTCGTCTATCTGCTGGCAGCTGCGATTGTTGTCGGCTATCTGCGCGGCGGACGGTTGAGCGGTTATATACGTAAACCGCTCAAGGGCATACTGCTGCCGGTAATCGGCCTTTTACTGGAAAGCAGCTTTGCGTGGCTGCCGCGTGTAATCGCTACACCGCCGCTGCATTGGCTGTGGATGGTTGTGGTAGCGGAGTACTTGTGTCTGTTTGCGTTTTTGTTTTTAAACCGGGACGAGCGGGCAATGTGGCTGGTCGCGTTGGGAACAGCGGCGAACTTTGCGGCTATGGCCTTTCACCAGATGCGTATGCCTGTAAGCCCGGTCATTTTCGATTTTCCTTCCTTGGCGAGCTTTGTGGAACGTGTGCAAAGCGGAGAACTGATGGAGTATGTGCTTGTAGGGTGGAATGCACCGCTTTGGTGGCTTGGGGATTGCATTCCCATACCATGGCTTGTACCCGGCGTCGCCAGCGTGGGCGATTTCCTGATGGGATCGGGGTTGTTTTGGTGGGTGCAGCGGATGATGATGCGCAAGCAGTAACCAACTGCTGCGCGGGGTAAATGCGTATACAACCAAGCTGCATTTTTAAGGGAAATATACGCTCAAGGATTATAAAAGAGCCTGCGGCTGTAGGTACTTCGTGATGGAGCAGATGTATCCGCGGGGATGCCATGCAGGGGAACCCCTTGCATACTTAATATGGTCTATGGTGGCTGCATAAAGGTAAGATAGTGATAAAGAGACAGCCCGGATAAAACCGGATCGTCTCTTTTTACCTTTCCAAGGCAAGGGTTATTTAGTTGGGAAAACGTAGGCGAATAAGGCAGAAGGGCCAGTAAGGAGGAACCAGCCATTCGCTTTCACAGCACTGCTTTACTACCACGCCCGAAGTATGTTTATGCTTCGGGCGTATTTGCGTGCTGCCGTTTATACCTGCGCAGCTACTGTGTTATGTAATATAGGGTAACGGCATCCATCGATGCGATAAATGTTTAGAACAAGCCGGAGTAACCCACTGCAGGGATGCACTGCCCGGCGGCAACCGTAGAAGCGCCTTGCCCCAAATCGGTTCCGATGGATATAGGCGCGGTATGCGCGCCGAACCGCCTTATTACCACTGTTTTCTTTCGGGAGGGGGCGCAGGCGATCGGCGCGTTGCACTATCTGCACGAACATAGCATACGCGTACCGGAGGATATGGAAATCCTCAGTTATGGTGATAACCCGCAGGATGCGTACATACTTCCTTCTCTTACCAGCATCCATATGCCCATTGAAGAAATGAGCCGCGATTGCCTGCTGACGTTACTGAAAATGACGGGAAGTAAGGGAGAGCAACCCACGGCCATCATTCATCCTTTTCATTTCGTGTTCCGCGAAAGCTGGGGTGATTTTAACGGTACCTTCGGCGGTACGGTTACGCCGTGAAGGGAGCAGGGAAAATGGATTGAAAAAGCCAGTGTTTCGAGTGTGAGACACGGGCTTTTATAGGGTCGACGCCTCTTAAACCATAGGGTTTAAGGGGCGCAATGCGGCAGAGGATCATGACAACCATCATGATAAATAAACGTAATGAATGACCGCGTTACAGATGACCTGCCGGCTGTAGTTTAAATCTTGTTTATGGGTAGAAGACTGAGAATGAAGGAATTTTTTAAACAATCCCCACAGCGGAATACAATTATAGAAAACTTGGATTCCAATAGGGAAAGCGCGCCCATGAATGGGTTTAATACAAACGCTAACGTGATAAGGGTGACTATACGGCAATAGTAGGAGATACATTTTCGCTGTTTCAAACACTGTAATACAGGCAATCACAGCGCAGATGCTCGGTATTTACGGAAAATACTATCTGCTACCCTGCAGGGCTTGGCTATTTCCGGCTCCAATAGGCAGCAAACATATCCAAGCTGCGAATGGCGGAACGGATATCGCTAAAAACGGGCAAACCGTTTTCCTCCAGATAGTGCACCAGCACCTGATAGTGACGACCCGCATTCACCGACACGACGATCGGCTTTTGTGTTTTACGGAATGCTTCTACCAGCAGCGGCCCGATTGCATCCGCATCCAGATAGTTTTCCGCTACGGTTTTCAGCGAATCCACATGCGGCACGATGCCCACGAAAAGACAATCCACACCCGGGTCCGAAAGCACGGCCTCAATAAAGCGAATGTAAAGCGGATCGTCCGTCATGGGGGTAAGGTCCAGAAATGGCGTTTCCACATTGACCAGCCCATACGTATTGAGCGTTCTAAGCTGTTCCACCGTTTCGGGCGCAAGGGTGGCGGGCGTAAGCTCGTTGAGGATGTCGGCGCCCATCGTAGCTTCTAGACCTGCGTTTACCACGCCCGCGACGCGGCAGCCGTGCGCCCGGTGCTGGGAGAGCACGGCAAAAGCCTTTGTATAGTTATAAAAATCATCCAGTTCTTCCGTGAGGATGCAGCCGCCCTGTAAGCAGGCTGCGCGGAATACCTCGTAGCTGCCGCTAAGCGCCGCCGTATGGGATGCGGCGGCTTTTGCGCCTGCCTCGGTACGACCAGATTTATAGACGATCACAGGTTTTTTGGACGCTTGCAGAAGGTTATAAAACTGCCTGCCTTCGCCGATGCTGACCCCCTCGGCGTAAATGGCGATGACATCAATTTTTGGATCGTCGTTGAAATACGCCATTAGATCGGGAATATTTACATCCACCTTGTTGCCGAAGCTGACGATGTTGCGGAAAATACCGGTTTGCTGATTACGCTCTATGAAGGTGATACTCATCGCGCCGCTTTGGGTAAGCAGCGCCGTGTTGCTGCACGCGCTCAGCGGAATGGAGAGGCGATCTTCCTCAATGAACAACGTATTCACACCGGGCTGCTCTTTGGCGGGGGTTGCAAAAATGCCCATGCAATTGGGCCCGATTACCCGTACGCCGGGTTTACGCGCGCGGGTAATTTCGCCTGCAAACTGGCGGTAGTCCATATCGGCAGGAATGCCGGAGATAAGGATGATGCTTTTATCTTCGGGAACAGACTGTACAAATGGTATGGAATACTGCCCCGGTGCCGCGTACACCAGCAGATCGAAGGGGCTCATGATGTCGTGAATGCTTTGGTATAAGGGAAAGGTATGCCCGCCGATGATGGTTTCGCCGCCTTTGGGGTTGACGCAGTAAATATCGCTGCGGCCAAGATCCAAAAGCAAGCTTACGATATTGCGCGCCATATTATATTTGTGCGGGTCTGTCGAAACCCCCGTAACCACAATCCCCCTGGGCTTAAAAAAGCGAGACAGGCCTTGTTGATTAGGCTGTATACTCACACTGCCGCTTTCGGTTACAGGCGCAAACTCGGCGTAGCCGTCCACAGCGACGAAACGGCCGTCCTTAGAAAAGACGATAGGGTTCAAATCCATCGCTTTGAAGTGAAAGGTGGAATGCCCCGGGGTGAACATAGAATACGCAAGCCCCAGCTCGGACAGCCGGGAAACCCCAAGCGCAATCTGGTCAAGACGCTGCGAACAACCCATTTCGTCAAATTTATGCCGTACTTTCAGACGGTTGAGCAGCCCCTTGGCATTGTCCAGCGTAACAGGCGCGAGCATAATATTTGCCGGGTCGTAGTATTTAGCGAAAAATTCCGCGTCATCGCCGCCCTTGGAGAGTGTGACCACGGTGCCAAAGGCGGGGTCCTCGCGAAAGCCAATCATAATTTCATCGCCGATGGCCTGCGTGAAGTGGATAAACTCTATTAGCAGAAAGCCGTCGATACTTGGCTTTTGATCATCTTTAAAGTGGGAGAGTACATCCTTTTGCATATGGCTGAGCACATACCGGATAAAAAGCGGATCGGCAATGCTTACCTTTTGAATTCCGCCAAAACGCTGCTTGTGGGCCAAATTGCGCGATACGATTTTCGCCATTATTTCCTTGCCGCCAAAGGGCGCAATCAGCTCGTCCGTTACTTGCTCGGGTTTGGTGATGAAGCGATACAGTGGAATCTGAAACCCAATCAGCTTGAGCAGCTCGTACACCTCGTGCTCATATAGTGTTTGGCGGCTGTCTGCATAGGCGGCGCCGAGAATTGCGTTTACCTGATCCAAAATCTGTTTTTGCATGCTGTATCGCCTCCGGTTATGCTTTTTTGTGAAACCAAGTATATGGAATAGATCAACCCGCTGGATACACTGGCGCGTGACAGGAATGGGGTACTTGTACGGAGCGTTTTCTATTTGATAATCATATCATGAATGCGCGGGATTGAAAAGGCAAACCCTCTCGCAAATGGCTTACACAACAGGGATAGCCTGCTTTGACGCAACGGGGATGCAGGATCAGGAACCCTATGCCGCGGCCTTGCCTCTCTATCTTTCTATAAAAATAACAGTAATAAAACAGCCCCCTGTAACCACCTGTTACAAAGGGCTGTATGAGTGGGCGACATCCCCAGCCGTCCCAGTGTGTGTGTATTACAGCTGGTTTATTTTACTGGCGTATAATACGCGATGTACGTATCCAGTGCTTTCATGGCGGAGCGGATATCGCCGTATACCGGCAAGCCGCCTTGCTCGAACACCTTAGCAAATTCCTTGTAATAATCCCCGCCGTTTACGCTTACCACAACCGGCTTCTGATACTTCGCCGCCATCGCGGAGATAAGGTTTGCCATGCTATCCGGGTCATGGCAGGAGACAGGGTCGGATTTCAAAGCATTTGCATGCGGAACCGCGGCAACAAATACGCAGTCAACGCCCTCATCCTGTAAAAGCGTTTCTACAAAGCCCGCAAATACCCTGTCGCCGGAGGAGGGGGTAATATCTAAAAACGAGGTGGCCAGATCCACAAGCCCATGTTCGTCCAGCATTTTCAGTTTTGCAAGCGTTGCAGGTGCAAGTTTTGCCTGCGTAAGATGATGCAGCTCGTCCGCACCGACGGTGGATTCAAAACCGGCGTTCAGCACCCCGGCGACCCGGTTGCCGTTTACCGTTTTCCCGGCCAGCAACGAAAAAATCTTGAGGTATGCTTCAAACTCTTCCAGTGTTTCACCCAGAATTACGCCGGACTGGATGCAGGCGGCTTTGAAAACTTCATAGCTGCCCGACATGGACGCTGTATGCGAGGCGGCAGCTTTCGCGCCCGCCTCGGTTTTACCGGATTTGTATACGAGAATGGGTTTTTGGGTTTCCCGTGCCAGCTCAAAGAAGCTGCGGCCTTCATTGGGCGCCATACCTTCCACATAGAGAGCAATTAGCTGAATATCAGGCTGATTGTTAAAATAGGCGATCAAATCCGGGATCTTTACGTCGTATTTATTGCCGATGCTCACGACGGAGCGAAACAGCCTGCTTTCCTTCATTTTATCGATAACCGATATGGCCAGCGCGCCGCTTTGGGTAATCAGGGCGGTGTTGCTGTGGGCGGCAAAAAGGATTTGCAGCCTCTCCTTACTGATGAATATGGAGTTGACGCCTTTGCCCTGCGCATCTGGCGCGTGAAATACGCCGACGCAGTTGGGGCCGATAATGCGCGTATCGGGCGGCAGCACCTGATCAATCTGTGTTTTAAATGCGGGATAGCTCATATCCGAAGGGATGCCGGAAATGACGATGATGGATTTAGGGCCTTCCGCCGGCAGACTTTTGAGAAAATCTACAAAATACCGTGCGGGCGCGGCATAAATGGCCAGTTCCGGTACGGGCTGTATCTCCGCAACGCTGGCATAAATTTTGTAATGCGTATTGTCAAACTGCAAGCTGCCGCCTTTGGCATTTACCAGAAACACATCCTTCCGACCCAGATCGTGCAGCAATCGGGCAATTTCCCGACCCATATTGTCCTTTTCCAGATTGGCGGATACGCCGACAACCGCAACCCCCTTGGGTTTAAAAAACGGCGTCAGGTTCCGTGTGTTGGGCGTGCAGGCGGGGCGCTGTGTTTGGCCAGACGGCTCGAACCGGGCAAAGCCGTCCACGGCGACAAACTTGCCCTGTTCGGTAATTACAAAAGGGTTTATGTCCATTTCGGTCACAAGATAGGCGGGCTTCTCCGGCGCAATGACGGAATAGTCGTAGGCAAAACGGCTAAGCGTCGTTACCGCCTGTGTAAACAGCCCAATGTACTCCGCATGCCCGATGCTTTCAAACTTATGGCGTATGTTCATGTTGCTCACGAACGCCCGTGCTTGCGCCTCGTTAAGCGGAGGCATAATCAGGTTGGCGGGGTCGTAATATTTCGCGAAGAACTCCGCATCATCCCCGCCTTTGCTGACGGTGAGCAAGGGGCCGAAAGCGGGATCGCTTTTCATACCCATTAGCGTTTCATAACCAATGCCTTGCGCGAAAGACAGAAACTCGGTCAGCAAGAAGCCTTTGATGGAGGGTTTGGCGTTATCGCTATAATGTGTAAGAATTACCGCTTCCATTTTCCGCATAGCATTTTGCACCGTTTCCACGGTGGGATTCTTTACAATCTGTACGCCTCCCACTTTTTGCTTGTGAGCGATATCCGGCGAAATCACCTTGAGTACCAGCCGATCGCCAAATGGTGCAAGCGCAGCATCCGTTACTGCGGCGGGGCTGGCCGCTACGCAATAGGCGGGTATGGAAAGACCAAGATATTGTAGGATTTCGTAGACTTCGTATTCATAAAGGGTTTGCCGTTGATCGGCCATGGCTCCAGCGAAAACGGCGTTGATCTTCCGCTGCACATCGTTTGTCAGTAACATTGCTTTCTCTCCCGTCGGCTTACGGTTGCCTCGTATTTGGCAGGATGCCGCGCATGGAAAAAGGGTTTTCCTGTGGCATCCCTGATGGGATAAATCTACCACAATCTTATGTTTTTGCAACTGTTTTTATCAATGGAGATATAAAAGGGGCAGGGATTTGCACGGGGAAACACAGGGCAAAAACAAGAGAAAATCCAATGAATAGTCAATATTATATCGACAATTCGTTGCATACCTAATATGTTTTAAGCGTAATCAACTTATAATATCAGAGCGTTATCGAAAGCCGGTGTTAAACATTGGATAAAAGAGAAGCGTTCGCCTTCCTGCAACATAATGGATGGAGTGTTAATAATAAGTTTAATGGATGTATAAGGCAGTCATTTAGCTGTCCAAGATAGCTGGGACCTGGAAAAAACAGGCCCTTCAAGATTTAAGATACTCCGGCAATTATGCAGATAGAGAATACTGCTCTATATATGTATGGTTTGACTTTCCGCCGGGATGCATTATAATTAGTATAAATTCAGGAGAGGAGTACAAAAAGAAGATGAAAAAACTGTTGGTTTCTTTAATGGCTCTGGTGCTGGTGTTTTCTTTATGCAATTTGGCCGTAGCAGAAAGCGTTACCTACACATCCCGCGATGTACAGGTACCCGCTACAGTTGAAATTCCCGATGGGGATGGCCCCTTCCCGATGGTGGTGCTGGCGCACGGCCATGGTGGCAGCAAAGACGAAAATATTGGCTTTGGAGCCATCGCGGAGGCTTTGAAAGCTGAAGGCATCGCCTCCATCCGTATGGATTTTTCCGGCTGCGGTGAAAGCACAGAAAGCTTTCAACTGAACACCCTTACCAATATGAAACAGGATGTTCTTAATGCTGTTGCCTACTTGACCGATAACTATGCTATCGACACTACAAAGGTCGGTTTATTTGGGTATAGCATGGGTGGCCGTGTGGCGCTGGAATTGCTGGGCGAAAACGCGTACCCCTTTGCAGCCGTCGCACTGCTGGCGCCCGCAAATTCTACTGAAGATTTGAAAAAATTGTTCGGCGGCACGGAAAACTGGGAAGTGCTGAAAGCGACCGCGGAAGAGAACGGCTATGCTGATTTCACCACGATCTACGGACAACAGCAGCAGCTGAGCAAAGAGTGGTTTGAGGATCTGGACAAGGTTTCCGATCCTGCGGCTGTCGCAGCCGAAAACTATACCGGCCCTGCACTGGTAATCTACGCGAAAGACGACGAGGCGGTATCCCCCTCCGTATCAGCCGGTGTTGCTGCGGAACTGCTGGCCGAAGTCGTACAAGCGACTGGCGATAGCCACAGCTACGGCTTTTATAGCGATAAGACAGAAGTGCTGAATACCGTGGTGAACGGCGTGGCGTCCTTCTTCCTGAAAACGTTGAAATAACAGGCGTAAAATCTCGGAGCCAAAGCGCATACTATGCAACTTCGTTTCTTGTGCAATAGCATAGGCAAGGACGAGCTAACCTTGGTAATGATAACGCTGTAAGTTGCGTATACGCTCTATAACCCAGACAGTCTAACCAATAGCTCCCTGAAACCTTATCGTTTCAGGGAGCCTTTGTTGTGCGCTTAAGCGAATAATAACTACCAGCGGAGCTGGTGAGGATGAAGAACTTATAATACAAGAAACCTCCTTTGTTATAATGATGCTGGTCTGGCAACCGCAACAAAGCAAAGGAGGTTTGCCCTTTTTGGCAAATGATAATCAACGTTTATCACACAGAAAACGCAGATATAAATACCCTATCGTATTCGCATCCAATTACCGACGGCAGGAAGTGTTTGGGTAAATTAGAACAGATATGAGAAGATACGCCGGCAATTGTATGAAATGAAGAAGGTAGAGATAATGAAAGCCTTTCCTGACCATATCCATAGGCTGGTGAGTATACCGCCTTATATGAGCGTGTAACAGTTTATGGGGTATCAAAAAGGCCTGGTGATATTCAATCGGCATGCGAACCAGAAGAACAAATATAGAATCGGCATTTCTGGTGTAGAGGCAATTATGTCGATACAGTAGACCGAAGTAAGGAAAGAATTGCCGCCTATATACGCAATCAGTTGCAAGAAGGTATTTCAGCAGTGCAGATATCTTACAAGGAGTACATTGACCCGTTTACGGGCAGCAAGAATCCTAAGGCGAGAAACAGGCCGCTTTAGCGGCGGCCTGTAATGCGGTTGCCAGACTGTTCAATGCGTCTTGAGCCGCGGCCAGTAGGTTCGCCTTGAAGGCGCGTGCCTACCACCGGCTGAGCCGGTGGTTTTGATACTCGTGATGCACTTGCTGATGAACTTCTTTTTCGCTTGTCTATTTTTATACTCTACTTAGGATGATGCAGATACGGCCATATCATCCTGTTTTTATGCCAATACTGCTAAAAGCAAGCTTCGTTTTGCTCTGTATGACCTACCATAGTCAGTGAGACAATTTGATCAATTGGAGAGTTTAAAGCTCGCGTAGTCATACAACTGACCATCCATGTAGATTTCAAAAGTATATTCTCCCGTTGGAATGGAGCCAAAGTCTTCCTCGACTTGTACAAGCCAATCATTCATTAAGGAGAAAGTTATATACGTATATTCATACTTGTTCTCAAAGGTGAAAACGTCATAGTAGACAACCCTGCTTGCGTACCCATAAGGGGTGTTCAGCACAAGTTTTGCAGCGTACTCTCGTGAGTTTTTCAGCCTTGGCCAGCTCACCTGTACTTCAAACGTCATGGTTGGTTTCTTTTCCATCTCAGATAAGGAGAACTTTACCATTGTAAGTTTCAAGTATTTACCGCCGGTACTGTACTCGGTATAAATCGGTTTTGGCACGGTATAGGTTAGCGTAGTGTCCGATACGCCGTTAGAAATGTAGACATAATAGGTAACGCCAGGAATCAAGTAATCCAGAAGCACCCGTTTCCCGCTGATGGAGTCACTGCCATAAGTGGAGTTCCAGTATTCCGTTGAATATGCAACCGTGTACGATGATGCAGAAGAGCTATCATCCCATGCAACAAGGATACCGCCATTACTCTGGGGTGAAAACGTAACGTTTGTGATTGTACTTGTACTTGTGTCTGTTCCATCCGGATCAGGCTTCTTTGTGCCGCAATTCGAGCAAAAATTCCCGTCGTTCAAAGTGCCGCATTCAGGGCATGTCCAACTTTCAGCAATAGCAACGTTCATTACCATACAGACAACCACAAGAAGGGCAAGCAGGAAAAATAGTTTCCGACACATAAGATAACCTCCCTTGTTCGTCGATCGCATTAGGAATTATAAAAAATATGCAGCTTTTTAACGTCGTAATTTGTACCTTATATGCAATATTGTACATAATATTGCTCTTAACGTCAAGAATCTCTAAGGACAGCAGCAGTTTGCCCCTCCTAATAATGCACACAGCAATAATATTAGGTGGGAAATGGTAGAATAACAGCATAGGAACATGTAGTAGATGTGCAGAGCCAATTACCCTGCAGAAGGAATCATCTTGCAGCGCTGTATTAAGCTGAAGAGGGGCCATTATGGGGGAGGACGGCTCCGAAGGGCTGCGACTGAACGCAGAAGAGCGGCTGAGGTTGCTGCTCATTCGAAGGAAAAGCAGTATAAAAAAATGACTGCTCAGCTTGAGCAGCCATTTGGTAATTATACGACGCGGTGATAAGAATGATTTTTCCCGAGCCGTGATAGTGCTAGATCAAGGGAAGAAGAGTGTATGAGATTATCAAACTCCGATTTGGTTACGTTCGTACATTCGAAGATTTTCCCATTGTAAAACTGGACCTCCAGAATGTTATGGCTCCATCCTAACGTTGCGATATTCGGGGATTCAACTAGTGACCTACGCATCAAATCATCTCCTTCAATTGTATTGTACTACAGAATGAGCGCTTTGAACGACATTTGTATACTGCATACAATAAAAATACATTTCATGGAAACTCATAAAACGGAAAAAAGAACCATGAGGGGCATCGCAGGAGTAGCTGGATTCAGCATCAGCCGGATAACAGCCAAAGAATTTATAAAATAGGTGGAAGAATCGCTATCAAGAGCAAGAGCAGAAAAATTACCGGATCATTCAATTAAGAGTTTACAGCTAAATAGTTGAAGGCTAGAGGTATTGTATTTAGAGTTGCTATAGATGCTTTTTACGCAAGGTTTATTATAATGTTTGAAAACCCGATAGAATGAATTTGCTATATTCCAAGAGCGAAAGTTGATTATATCCTATGGATATATCGTTTGCGATAGTGCAAACACAATAGCATGCAAGAATTCTCTCAATAAAACAACCCCTCAAACCGTTACGGTTCAAGGGGTTCCGTTCTGGTGGGATTAGTAGGGCTCGAACCTATGACCTCCACGATGTCAACGTGGCGCTCTAACCAACTGAGCTATAATCCCATTTTGCTCTTTAGCGGCGAAACTGATTATAGCATATTCACACCCCTTTGACAAGCATGTAACGGTGGAATATAGCAAATTCTCCGCTTTCCGCCTGCTGTGGGGCAGGGTTATAATTGCTTTTCCATTAAGTAAAACAAACCCTTGCGCCACGTGGCTTCGCCGCGCTTTTGATAGCCCAGCCGATCATACATCCGCAGTGCGTACGGGTTGCGTGAAAAAGCGTCCAGCCGGATGGCTACGTATCCATTTGTACGCGCCCACTCTTCAACAGCCAGCATGGTAGTGCGGCCGACTCCTTTATTTTGCACATGGGGTGATACGCACAGCCTATGCACCAATACGTAGGGACTGGGGCCTTGCCAGGCGGCTGCTTCGTAATCAGCACGGCAATCGTCGTTGCATATGTTGTTGAGTACAACCGCTGCAGCTACGGTGCCATCGTCCAGCTCGGTTACAAATAGTTCACCGTTTGCCAGATCGGCATCCAAAATGGCTGGGTTTGGGTATACGTCATCCCATTGGGGGATACCTTCTTGGTTCATGGTATCGATTGCGTCATGAAAAATTGCGTAAACGGCTTTCATGTCGTTTGCAGTGGCAGATCGCAGTTGCATAAAATTCTTCCTCCGGTTATAGCAATGAAATGCGCAGGGAATATGCTTTGATGTGCGAAGAAGCGGCATTGCCGCTTCTGTAATTGCATCCATATAGAAATAAGAAGGATATTTTTAATGAGAGCCCGGCGGAAAGATGCCTTTCCGCCGGGTGTATGTTTTAGAAATTCTCGACCAGATCGATATCCTTGTACCGCTTCATGCCGGTTCCAGCAGGAATCAGCTTGCCAATAATAACATTCTCCTTGAGGCCCAGCAGCGGGTCAACCTTGCCCTTAATAGCGGCATCGGTGAGCACGCGTGTCGTTTCCTGGAAGGAGGCGGCGGAAAGGAAGCTCTCTGTGGCTAGCGAAGCCTTGGTGATGCCCAGCAGAATGCGCTTGGCGATGGCGGGACGGCCATCTCTCTCCATAGTTACGCGGTTGGCTTCCTCAAAGCGGAAGATATCCACCAGCGAACCGGGGAGCAGTGCGGTATCGCCGCTGTCCTCAACGCGAACCTTGCGCAGCATCTGGCGTACGATAATCTCGATGTGCTTATCGCTGATGTTAACGCCCTGCTGGCGGTACACGCTAAGCACTTCGCGCAGCAGATAATCCTGCACGGCTTTCACACCGAGAATACGCAGCAGATCGTGCGGGTTGATGGAGCCTTCAATCAGCTCCTGACCAGCTTCAACCATTTGGCCTTCGGTTACCTTCATGCGGCTGCCGTAGTTGATGGAGTAGCTCTTCTGCTCGTGACCGTCTTCATCGCCTGTAACGGTAATCTCGCGCTTCTTCTTGTTCTCGCCGATGGTTACGCGACCATTGATTTCACTGAGAATTGCGTCGCGCTTGGGTTTGCGGGCTTCAAACAGCTCCTCAACACGGGGAAGACCCTGTGTAATATCGTCGCCGCCGGCAACACCGCCGGTATGGAACGTACGCATGGTCAGCTGTGTGCCGGGTTCGCCGATAGCCTGTGCAGCCACGATACCCACGGCTTCGCCGATGTCCACCGGTTCGCCGGTAGCCAGGTTGGCGCCGTAGCAGCGGGCGCAGACGCCTGTTTCATTACGGCAGGTAAGCACGCTGCGTACTTGCGCCTTTTTCAGGCCGGAAGCGGCAATTTCATGCGCTTTCTTGTGTGTGATGGTCTCGTTCAGCGCTACGATGATTTCGCCCGTCTCGGGGTGGAGGATATCCTCGGCGGCGACACGGCCGATAAGGCGATCTTCCAGACTCTCAATCACCTGATTGCCAATGGTGATTTCAGAAAGCGTAATACCGCGTACTTTTTCACCGCGCATGGCGAAGCAATCGGTCTCGCGCACAATCACTTCCTGCGATACGTCTACCAGACGGCGGGTCAGGTAACCCGAGTCGGCAGTACGCAGCGCTGTATCAGCCAGCGATTTGCGGCTGCCGTGGGAAGAAAGGAAGAACTCAAGTACGGAGAGGCCTTCGCGGAAATTAGCGCGAATCGGCAGCTCGATGGTTTTACCGGAAGGCGATGCCATCAGGCCGCGCATACCGGCGAGCTGTGCCACCTGCGATGCGCTACCACGGGCGCCGGAATCGGTCATCATTCGGATCGGGTTACGCTCGTCCAGCTCCGGCAAAATCATGCCGCGCAGCTTGTTTGTGGTGCTGGACCAGATTTCAATAACTTCTTTGTAGCGTTCATCTTCGCTGAGCATACCCATGTTAAACATTTCGTTAACTTCTTTAACGTGGGCATCCGCTTCCGCCAGCATGGCCGGTTTTTCGGGCGGCACTTTAATATCATCCACCGATACGGTTACTGCGCCGCGCGTGGAGTATTTAAAACCAAGCGACTTAATGGCGTCCAAAACCAGTGCGGTATCGTGAATGCCGTGCTTCTGGTATACCTGGTCGACAATCTTGCCCAGATCCTTTTTGCCGCACAGGGTATCCACTTCCAATGCGAACATCTCGTCCAGCGTGTTGCGGGGTTTACGGCCAATATCCTGAGGGATAATCTCGTTGAAGATCATCATACCCAGCGTGCAGTCGATAATGCGAGTGCCGGTCTGCCCTTCAAACGAGCGCGTCATACGCACGCGGATGGGCTGCTGCAAAGTGATATTGCCCGTCTGGTAAGCCATCATGGCTTCGTTGTAATTGGAGAAAACTTTAATCTCGCTGGGCTTCATTTTTTCGCGGGCGGGATAGGTCATGGTGAGGTAGTAGCAACCGATAACCATGTCCTGTGAAGGGGACATAACCGGTTTTCCATCCTGCGGCTTCAAAATGTTGTTATGCGCCAGCATCAGGAAACGGGATTCGGCTTGCGCTTCCATGGAAAGCGGTACGTGTACGGCCATCTGGTCGCCGTCGAAGTCGGCGTTGTAAGCGGTACATACCAGCGGATGGAGCTTAATGGCGCGGCCTTCGACCAGAATCGGCTCAAAAGCCTGAATACCCAAACGGTGCAGCGTAGGCGCACGGTTCAGCAGCACCGGATGCTCCTTGATAACGCTCTCCAAAATGTCCCATACTTCGGACTTGCCTTTTTCCACCATGCGCTTGGCGTTCTTGCCGTGATGCGCATATTTCAGCGCAACCAGACGCTCGATTACAAAAGGCTTGAACAGCTCCAGCGCCATTTCCTTCGGCAGGCCGCACTGATACAGTTTCAGCTCCGGACCGACGACGATAACCGAACGGCCGGAATAGTCAACACGCTTGCCCAGCAGGTTCTGGCGGAAACGGCCCTGTTTACCGCGCAGCAGGTCGGAAAGGGATTTCAGCGCTCTGTTACCGGGGCCGGTGACCGGGCGGCCACGACGGCCGTTATCGATCAGCGCGTCCACCGCTTCCTGCAGCATGCGTTTTTCGTTGCGTACAATAATATCCGGCGCACCCAACTCCAACAGGCGCTTTAAGCGGTTGTTGCGGTTGATTACGCGGCGGTACAGATCGTTAAGATCGCTGGTGGCAAAACGGCCGCCGTCCAGCTGCACCATGGGGCGCAGATCGGGCGGAATAACCGGAATCACGTCCAGAATCATCCACTCGGGCAGGTTGCCGCTCTGGCGGAATGCTTCCACCACTTCCAGGCGTTTCACGGCACGCGCGCGTTTTTGGCCTTCGCTTTCCCGCTCACGCTCTTTTTCAGCCAGTTCGCTGATTTCTTTTTTCAACTTCTCGCTGATTTCGTCCAAATTAAGGTCGAGCAGCATTTCCTTTACGGCTTCCGCACCCATGCCGGCACGGAAGGAGCCACGGCCATGCTGGGCTTCCAGTTCGCGATATTTCGCGTCGGTGATCAGCTCGTGCTTTTTTAGACCCGTTACTTTCACATCGCCCGGATCCAATACGATAAAGTTGGCAAAATACAGCACTTTTTCAAGTGCACGGGGGCTAATGTCCAGCAGCATACCCATACGGCTGGGAATGCCCTTGAAATACCAGATGTGGCTTACGGGAGCCGCTAGCTGGATGTGACCCATGCGCTCACGCCGTACCTTGGCGCGAGTAACCTGTACGCCGCACTTGTCGCAGATTTTATTTTTATCCTTGAACTTGATGCGTTTATATTTACCGCAGTTACACTCCCAGTCTTTCGTGGGTCCGAAAATTCTTTCGCAAAACAGACCGTCGCGTTCAGGTTTCAAGGTGCGGTAGTTAATGGTTTCGGGTTTGGAAACTTCGCCGAAGCTCCACTCCAGAATTTTCTCCGGCGATGCCATGCCGATCTGGATGGAATCAAGGTTCGTCAGTTCAAACAAAGTTGGCACTCCTTTCGGGCGTTGGACAGCGATGGGAACTTGATTGCGTCTGTATTACCCAAAGCATGTTAACACACTTTGGGTAATACAGACCATGTTACAAGCAGGGGTTACTCGTCCTTGTTTTCAGGCTCAGTATCCCCGTCTTCATCATCGTCCAGGTCAATGCCCAAATCATCGCTAAGGTCCATATTGAAATCGTCCAGATCGTCGTCTTCCAGATTGAAATCCAGTTCCAGCGATTCGCTTTCAACGTCAATATCGGGGGTTTCTTCTTTGACGGCCTGCGGTTCTTCGGCGGCCTCTTCCAGCTCATAACGATCGCTGGTGGGCGTTTCATCCATATCCTCATCATCCAGTTCACGAATGATGATCTGGTTTTTCTCCGTATCCAGCACACGCACATCCAGCGCAAGGGACTGCAGCTCTTTCAGCAGAACCTTAAAGCTTTCCGGCACGCCAGGCGCGGGGATGTTGGTACCCTTCACGATAGCTTCGTACGTTTTTACGCGGCCGACAATATCGTCCGATTTAACGGTTAGAATTTCCTGCAAAGTATTCGCTGCGCCGTAGGCTTCCAGCGCCCACACTTCCATTTCGCCGAAACGCTGACCACCGAACTGGGCTTTACCACCCAACGGCTGCTGCGTAACCAGCGAATACGGGCCGACCGAGCGTGCGTGCATCTTATCGTCTACCAGATGGTGGAGCTTTAAGAAGTACATGATGCCGACGGTGACGCGGTTTTCAAACGCTTCGCCGGTACGGCCGTCATACAGCACGGTTTTACCGTCCGTATTCATGCCTGCTTTGGTCAGCGTTTCCTTGATTTCCTCAAAGGTTGCGCCGTCAAATACCGGAGTAGCCACATGCCAGCCCAGTGCACGGGCAGCCATACCGAGGTGAACCTCCAGCACCTGCCCGATATTCATACGGGAAGGCACGCCCATGGGGTTCAATACGATTTGCAAAGGAGTGCCGTCCGGCATGAAAGGCATATCCTCTTCACGCAGGATGCGGGACACAACGCCCTTGTTACCGTGGCGGCCAGCCATTTTATCGCCGACGCTGATTTTACGCTTCTGGGCGATGTATACGCGAACCATCATGTTCACGCCGGGGCTGAGCTCGTCTTTGTTTTCGCGGGTAAAGATTTTCACGTCTACCACGATGCCGCCCTCGCCATGGGGCACACGCAGCGAGGTATCGCGCACTTCACGCGCTTTCTCGCCGAAGATGGCGCGCAGCAGGCGTTCTTCCGCCGTCAGATCGGTTTCGCCCTTGGGCGTTACCTTACCAACCAGAATATCGCCGGCATGCACTTCCGCACCGATGCGGATGATGCCTTCCTCGTCCAAATCCTTCACGGCGTCATCGCCGATGTTGGGAATATCACGGGTGATCTCTTCCGGTCCCAGCTTGGTTTCGCGGGCTTCGGATTC
Source organism: Candidatus Limiplasma sp. (assembly GCA_963675655.1). Classification (GTDB taxonomy): domain Bacteria; phylum Bacillota; class Clostridia; order Christensenellales; family Aristaeellaceae; genus CAXXOK01. Next base: position 513,958 of record OY776489.1, on the reverse strand, counting down.
AAACTCCTCAATATGAATGGAAGTGTAAAAGTCTTCTTTGACCAGCTTTTCGCTGATGAGTACGGCGTCCTCGTAGTTATAACCTTCCCAGGTCATAAACCCGATCAGCACGTTGCGGCCGAGGCCGATTTCACCCATCTCGGTGGAAGGACCATCTGCAATCAGATCGCCTTTATCAATTGGGTCGCCCGCTTTTACACGCGGACGCTGGTTGATGCAGGTACCCTGGTTGCTTCGCGCAAACTTCTGCAGGCGGTAGTGATGGCGTTCCTTCACCTTATCCAGCACGACGACTTCATTGCCGGATACGGATTCCACAGTGCCGTTGTGCTTGGAAATTACTACGGCGCCGCTATCTTGCGCGGCTTTGAATTCCATGCCCGTACCGATGATGGGCGCTTCGGGCACCAGCAGCGGCACAGCCTGACGCTGCATGTTGGAACCCATCAGCGCGCGGTTGGCATCGTCGTTTTCCAAGAAAGGGATCATGGCCGTAGCGACCGAGACCACCTGCCGGGGGCTAACGTCAATAAAGTCAACCTGATCCGCGGGGATTTCGATGATTTCGGCCTTGTCACGAACAGTGATTCGATCGTGTACGAAGGTGCCGTCTTCATTTAAGGCTTCGTTGGCCTGAGCGACCTTGTAGAAGTCTTCTTCATCGGCGGTCATGTACACAATTTCTTCGGTTACGCGGCGATTCTTCTTATCCACGCGGCGGTAAGGCGCTTCGATAAAGCCGTATTCATTGATGCGGGCATATGTCGCCAGCGAGCCGATCAGGCCGATGTTCGGACCTTCAGGCGTCTCGATGGGGCAGATGCGTGCGTAGTGGCTGTAATGCACGTCGCGAACCTCGAACGAGGCGCGATCGCGGTTAAGGCCGCCGGGGCCAAGAGCCGATAGACGGCGTTTGTTGGTCAGTTCTGCCAGCGGGTTGGGCTGATCCATGAACTGGCTTAGCTGAGAAGAACCAAAGAACTCCTTGATGGCGGCGCTTACGGGGCGGATGTTGATTAATTCGCCCGGGCGTACATCGTTGGCGTCCTGAATGGCCATACGCTCACGTACCACGCGTTCCAGACGGGAAAGGCCGATACGGATCTGGTTTTGCAGCAGCTCGCCAACACGGCGCAGGCGGCGGTTGCCCAGATGATCGATGTCATCGTTGGTGCCGATGCCGTAAGGCAGTCCCAGCAGGTAGCTGATGGACGCGACGATATCATCGGTCAGGATGTGCTTGGGCGCCAGGCTGTGTGCGTTGTCACACACGGCTTGCCGAAGCTGTGTTTCGTCATCGCCGCAGGCATCCAAAATGGCTTTCAGCGTGGGGTAGTGCACCATCTCCAGTACGCCACAGTCCTTGGGGCTGAACGGCAGAAACTTGGAGGCATCCACAAAGTGATTGCCCACGATCTTGTGGGTTTGCTCGTCTACCAAAACGTTCACGGCATTGATGCCGCTGTTCTGAATGGCGCGGGCGGTGGCGATGTCGATTTTATCGCCTGCCTTAACCAGCAGTTTACCGTTTTGGGGGTTGGTAATGTCCTGCGCGGCGACCTGCCCCTGAATGCGGGTGGCCAGCGACAGCTTCTTATTGAACTTGTAACGGCCCACGCGCATCAGATCATAGCGCTTGGGATCAAAGAACAATGAGTTAAGCAGGCTCTGGGCGCTGTCCCGCGTTGGCGGCTCGCCCGGCTTCTGCCGTTTGTAGATTTCAATTAAGCCCTCTTCCTGGGTGGCGGCGTTATCACCGCGCAGCAGGGTGGCTTTCAGGCGTTCGTCCTCGCCCAGCAGGTTTACGATTTCTTCGTCCGTCCCGAAGCCCAACGCGCGCAGAATCACTGTGATCGGCAGCTTGCGGGCGCGGTCGATACGCACCCAGAGCACATCGTTGGAATCCGTTTCGTACTCCAGCCACGCGCCCCGGTTAGGGATTACGGTGGTGGAATAAAGGTGTTTCCCTGTTTTATCGATGGCGTCGCCGTAGTATACGCCCGGCGAACGCACCAACTGGCTAACAATAACGCGTTCCGCACCATTGATGATGAACGTGCCATGCTCGGTCATGAGGGGGAAATCGCCCATGAAGACATCGCTTTCCTTGATTTCGCCTGTTTCCCGGTTTTTCAGGCGGGCGAAAACTTTCAGCGGAGCCGCATAGGTCATGTCGCGTTCTTTGCAGCGTTCCACACTATTTTTCGGCTCGTCAAGGGAGTAATCGACAAACTCCAGTACCAGATTGTCGGTGTAGTCGGTGATCGGCGAAACGTCGGCAAGCACTTCGCGAAGGTCTTCCTTCAGGAAATGCTCGTAGCTGTTCTTCTGCACCTCGATCAGATCGGGCATATCCAATACTTCGTCGATGCGGGAAAAGCTCATACGTTTCCTCAGTTTCCCCATTTGAACCTCATGCACCATATATGCTATCACCCCTTATGTTCTCGCACCGCAGCGCTCCCGCCGAAGCCCCCGAAACAACAAGAAAGTTTCCTGTTGCATTTTTCCCGTTCAGCATGTACAATACGTGGTAACGGGTGGGCATGGCTCCGCATAGTAACGATACTGATGCAAGTTTATATTTTAGCACTCGTGGCGTGCGGTGTCAAGCACTACGCCGCATTTTAGCGCAACAATTGACGCGCTTTTTTCCGGTTGATGAAAGGGAGCAGTTATTATGATAAAATTTGGGCAAGTATATAAGTATAATGCGGACAAGCATATTGCCTCCGTCCGCTTTGATCGGCCGGAAGCCTGCAAAAAATGCGGCGCTTGCGGTGTAACATCCCAAAAAGGCAGCATTGACCTCAAAGGCGAGTGCAAGGTGGGCGATTGGGTGCGGGTGGAGTTTCCGGAAAGCCGGTTTTTAGAGGCGACCGCCATTACGTATATCATCCCGTTGTGCGGTTTGCTGGGCGGCATTGGGCTTGGATGGCTGCTGGGCGGCGGCGGAGACGGCGGTATGCTGCTGGGCGCGCTTGGCGGTGTAGGCCTCTCTGTGGGCGTGCTTTACCTTGTGGAACGCAAGGTGTCCGGCAAACCTGAATGGACTCCGCGCATCACTGCCGTGTATGACGAACTGCCTACGGCGGATGATATCGGCTGCAATGTAAGCTGAAAATTCTGTCTACATACCGCTTTGTGCGCAGCGGCAGGCAGTTTGCGCCTGGCCGCGAGCAGCAAAGGCCGGATGATTGTATACAACGAGGAGACCACAGCCCAGATGACACATGGTGATGTTTGTCCAAGTTTTCGCCAATGGTGCCATTCTGGGCTGAAAGGCCTTGCTGTGTTTGCGTTTGCGCTTTTTAAACAGCGCTGTAAAATGAAAAAGTTATACGCCTTTTTTCTGGTCAAACGCTGTCATGTGTGATATAATATATCAGATGTAAGGATCGTTAAACGTTATCGTGCGAATAAAGCGCTTCCGTTTCGGGAGTTGCTAAGGTGAAATTGCCAATCGGCACGAGGCTGCCGGTTGTTGCGTGATATACCCTGAATATTTCGTTCAGGAAAAGCATTCCCTATGCTTTTCACCATTTATACGACCTGAATCACGTGCGCCGCTCTGCGTCGCCGTAACTTGGAAGGAGGTCCTCCAATGGCAGAAATTGAACAGCCAAAGCTGCGCATCATCCCACTGGGTGGTGTGGACGAGTTCGGCAAGAATATTACCGCGGTGGAATGCGGTGACGATATTCTGGTCGTCGATTGCGGTTCCATCTTCCCGGAAGCGGATATGCTGGGTGTGGATTTGGTTATTCCGGATGTTACTTATCTCATTCAAAATAAGGATCGCCTGCGCGGCTTGCTGCTGACGCATGGACACGAAGACCACATCGGCGCGACGCCGTATGTGCTTAGGCAAGTGCCCATGCCTCTGTACGGCACCAAGCTTACCTTGGCGCTGGTAGATCTTAAATTAAAAGAGCATCGCATCTCAGGCATTCCGCTGAATGTGATTAAGCCGGGCGATGTTATCACGATCGGGTGCTTTACGGTGGAGTTTATCCATGTGAACCACTCTATTGCGGGCGCGGTATCCATGGCGATCACCTGCCCGGCGGGTACGCTGGTGGTCAGCGGCGACTTCAAGATCGACTATACGCCCATTGAGGGGCAGGTAACCGACCTTGCGGAGTTTGCCACCATCGGTAAAAAGGGCGTGCTGGCTTTCCTGTGCGAGTCGACCAATATCGACCGCAAAGGGCAAACGATGAGCGAAACGAAAATCGGGCAGACGTTCATCGACCTGTTCCAGCAGGCCAAGGGCCGTGTGATTACGGCTATGTTCGCCAGTAACGTACACCGCGTGCAAATGGTGGTGGATTCGGCCGCCATGTATGGCCGCAAGGTATGCTTCATCGGCCGCAGCATGGTCAATGTAACACGCGTGGCTATGTCCATCGGCGAACTTAAAATACCGCCTGACGGCTTGGTTGATATCGACGATATTGATAATTACCCGGACGACGAAGTGTTGGTGGTTACCACCGGCAGTCAGGGCGAGGCGATGGCGGGTCTGACGCGTATGGCGTACGGCGAGCACCGCAAGCTGCGCATTAAACCCAGCGATATGGTTATTATCTCCGCCAACCCCATTCCCGGCAACGAAAAGCCCATCAGCCGCGTTATCAACCAGCTGTACCGTTGCGGCGCGAACGTGATCTATGGGCAGATTGCCGAAGTGCACGTATCCGGCCACGCCTGTCAGGAAGAGATTAAACTTCTGCACGTGTTGGTGAAGCCGCAGTACTTTATTCCTTATCATGGCGAATACAGCAAGCTGTGGCAGCATGCGGAACTGGCCGAATCGCTGGGTACGCCCAGCCAGAACATCGTGATTCCAGAGGTTGGCCAGGTTATTGAAATGTCTAAGGACAGCCTTGCGATTACCGGCGTCGTACCGACCGGCGGCGTACTGGTGGATGGCCTTGGCATCGGCGATGTGGGTAATGTGGTGTTGCGCGATCGCAAGCACTTGAGTCAGGATGGCCTGATTATCGTAGTGATGGCAATCGACCGCGACAACGGTACGCTGGTCAGCGGGCCGGATATTATCAGCCGCGGCTTTGTGTATGTGCGTGAGAACGAGGATATCATCGAAAGCAGCCGTGATCTGGCGCGCAACATCATCAAGAGCTATGGCCGTATCGACGGCAGCGAATGGCAGAACATGAAGAATCGTATCAAGGATGAGCTGCACCGCTACATTTTCGAAAAGATCAAGCGCAACCCCATGGTGTTGCCGATCATTATGGAAATCTAACGGAAACGCAAACAGAAAAGGAATTTACAGGCGGAACGATGGAATCGTTCCGCCTGCTTTGTTGCACGGCTTTAGTATTATCAATCCACCAACTGAGCCGGTGGGGGTAGAGGATATTTTAACGCACGAATGTTTTTACTAGAATAGGGATGGTCTGGCAAGCGAAATAAAAGCAAAGAAGATTTATTATCGGTAGTATCGGTATCATACATAAAGGTTGTCTTCATCAGCGTGATCAATTTTTTCTTTATTAATGTATTATTTATATTGCCTGCTAAGCTCGCCTATGATTGTGAAAGTAATGCCATTTATTGACTTAACAAATAAAATAAACTAAAATTATTATACAGTTGATATGTGCCTTAGAACCTGAAACCATCCGTCTCTTTCTTTCAGTTGTTTCTGTCCGACACCAATGACCGAAACTGTGAACGGAGGCGTAATACCCATGAAAAAAGGGTTATCTTTCCTTTTAGCTGTTCTATTGCTTTCTTTTGCGTTCCTCCCCCTGCAGCCTGCTCTTGCTGCCAATACGCTGACCGGATTGGATTTGATGGTTCCCGACGGGTACAGTTTAACCCCTTCTTTTAGCCCCAATATAGATAGATACACGCTGACAACATCTGCCGAATGGGTGATCATTATCCCTTATTACCGGGGGTCTGACAAAGCTGTCATGATCTGCAACCCCAACGACGAAAACGTCAGCGGATATTTATCAAGCGGCGAAGCATCTATGCCAATCCAGATTAAGGGGCTAACATACTATAACAATAGCGGGGCATATACCGCGGATATGGATTTTCTTATGGTCGAGATTTGGAGAGGCGATAAGGAACCAAGAACCTATGATGTATACCTTTTTGAGCTGAAACATGAATACGTAGAAGGTAGTGACAGTTACAACTCTTCATCGAGCACAACGAGCACCCTGCCGGATCTTGTGCCGGATCAGATTACCATTGATGGGGAATATAGCAGGATAGTTCGTGGTATTACTGGTGAATCCTATCCTGTATATACGCCCGGAAAGCAGCTTTACTTCGACTCCGGTATCACCAACACGGGTTCTGTGGAAGCCAAGGGCGTATTCAACATCAAGTGGTATCGAGATGGAACCGAGGTGGGATACGGCGGACACAAAACGGTTCCCGCCGGGACAGATATGACGTGGGATAACTCCCAGTACTACTGGACACCTATGGAACCTGGAACATATACGATAATTTTCTGGGTGGACTGCGACAACCACGTCAAGGAATCCAACGAAAACAACAACAAGACGGAAATCACCGTCCACGTGGGGTACTGATGTGATCAATCCGTACGCTTGCAACGCTCCAGCGATGGTATACAGAAGCTATCACTGATGATTGACCCATTCTAACTATGTGTTACAAAACTTTATGCGGCATTGATCCTGCTCCTGTGTGTTGTACCAAATGAAGGATAGTAGAATTGGTATAATGACGCAAAGGAGCGGAATCAATGCCAAGGAAAGCATTCACAGTGTACAGATTATCATGAAGCTACGGGAGATTAAGGCGCTGTGCAGGCAGGACAAGACAATCGTTGGGGCGATACGGCAAAGCGATATCACATAGAAATGAATAGGAGCCTTACCGTTTACCAGTCATGAGGGGCAAACGGCAAGAACGCAGCGCCTACCCTAATCAATAAGAGAATTCAGTTTGTGAGAATCCTAAAATCATGAAGCAGAAGCCGTTCTAATATATTAAGGGTATCCTTTACGTGAAGGCAATGTAAGAACTCGTTGTTGACTGGAAAAGGAGGTATAGTTGTGCCAACCATTGTTCATTTTGATATTGCTTCGGAAAATCCCCGGAGAGCAAAGGAATTCTATGAATCGTTGTTCCAGTGGAAGATCGAAGCTCCGCTGGGAATGTCAGATTATTTCCTTATTGAGACGGAAGATTTAGAGGGGAAAAAGAGTGTCGGCGGAGGTTTGGGAATGCGCAGAGATGCTTCTCAAAGAATTTCTGTATACATTGGCGTCGAAGATATTGATCGTTACAGCGATCGCGTTGAAAAGTTGGGTGGTAAAGTAGTGCAGCCCAAAATGAATGTTCCAGGATGGGGATATTTAGCTGTCTGTGTTGATACAGAGGGCAATGTATTTGGGCTTTGGGAAGATGAAAAGAGTCCGCCACACAAATCATGAAAAGGATTTATGCGGTTTCCCTTCCGCGATTGGAATTAAAGTATCGTAGAGGATGAACTGGAGCCGCCGATAATTGCATTGAAGCATTATTTTGGAGTAGTGGATGTTTTTCCTTCTATCACCATTTCTCAAACCGCAGGTAAGCATCTGTACGCTATGAATTTATCTTGAACCCTAGCTATGGGATCGACTCCGAATGAATACGCCGGGCACACCAAGAGAAAACCCTGATTGTGTAATGCTTTCAGGGTTCTTTTTCTATTTGTGAATATGCATCATCACAAGGAAAGATGTACCGTACTCATTTTCTTACTTTTTTAGAAAAGATTTTCCCGCCTTCAGATATCAGTTTATGAGTATACTTGGATAAATAATCTGCTGCCCAGTGCCACTCATTCTTGAACTTCAAAATAATGCTCCGTTTATTTCTTTGGTGGGGCATGCGTATCTTCTACCGCCCGTTGTTATCTGCAGCCGATTCAGAATTTTATAAATTCCGAATTGCAACATCTCCTCTTTGCATTGTTTACCAAAGCGCTTCTTGTAAAATTCTATCATTATATATACAATTGTATAAAAGGTGAATATATCTGCCTGAATGTAGATGATATGTAAGCAGAGAGATTAAAAACGCCGGATGCGCAAGTTGCTCTACCAGTAAGAAGTGTTGTGTAGCGTGAAAAACATAGAGAAATGCGCGAAACGAACCTATAAATATACTTAACAAAAAGTAACAGTACGCTAATGTAGATAACAAAGAAAACAACAGGGGATGACGATGCTATCGTCATCCCCTGTTGCAAAGCGTGCTTTGCTATTATACTTCCGCTAAAATGGTCTGTTGTTTTTCTTCGCGGAACTGGTTGGTGTACAAATCGTGATAGTAGCCCGGCTTGGATAGAAGTTCCCGGTGCGTGCCGGCTTGGATAATTTCGCCCTGATGCAATACCAGAATCCGGTCGGCGTTGCGGATGGTGGACAGGCGATGGGCGATGATAAAGCTGGTTCGGCCAGATAGCGCCGTTTGGATGGCCGATTGGATTTGCTGCTCGGTTTCGGTATCGACCGAACTGGTAGCCTCGTCCAAAATGAAGATGGCGGGGTCGGCAATCAGGGCGCGGGCAAAGGAGATGAGCTGCTTCTGGCCGGTGGAAAGGCGGTTGCCGCCTTCGCCAACGTCGGTATCGTACCCGTCTTCTAGTGTCAGTATAAATTCTTCGGCGTCTACCAGCCGTGCCGCCGCCTCCACTTCCTCGTCTGTTGCATCCAGACGGCCGTAGCGGATGTTCTCGCGTATGGTGCCGGAGAACAGGTGGGGCGTTTGCAGCACATACCCCAGATTGGACTGTAACCATAGCTGGGAGCGCTGCTTGTAATTCACGCCGTCAATGAGGATTTCACCCTCCGTTGGCTCGTAAAATCGGCAAATCAGGTTGACGATGGTGGATTTTCCGCTGCCGGTTTCACCAACGATGGCGATATTTTCCCCGGCTTTTACGTCCAGATTGAAGTTGCTGAGAACCTTTTCGCCGTTTGTGTATTGGAAGGTAACGTTACGAAAGGAGACATCACCTTGGATGGCGGGCCAATTTTCTTTTTTGGGGTGGAAACAGTCGCCATATTCTTCCATCACTTCCGGTGTATCGGCAATTTCCGGCTCGGTTTCCAGCAAGGTCATGACGCGCTCGGCAGCTGCCTGCGCCTGCTGCATTTCGGCAAACTGGCGGGCAATATTGCTGATGGGTTCAAATATCTGGGTTGCATAGCTCATAAACGCGGTCAGCGTGCCGATGGAGGTGGTACCCAGCGCGAAAACCTGATAGCCGCCGCGGTAGAGCACGAACGCCGTAGCGAAGCCGCCCAGAGAGATAACGATGGGCAGGAAGGTGGCCGACATCAGCGCCGCATGAATGGACGAGCGGCGCATATCGCTGGTGAGTACGGTAAACTCCGCCTCGTTGGCTTCTTCGCGTACCAGCGTTTTGGTGGTTTTCGCACCCATAATCCCCTCATTAAAAGCGCCGGTAATTTTGGAGTTGACTTTGCGAACCTCGCGGTAGCTGGCTAGAATGTGCTTTTGGAAGTACATGGCAATAACGGCGATCAACGGCACGACAGACAGCACCAGCAGCGCTAGCTTCCAGTTGATAACTAGCATGGTAACGGATACGATAATAATGTAAGCGAAGGACCACATAAAATCCATCAGGCTCCAGGCGACAGTATCGCCGAGGCGCTGCGTATCGCTGGTCATGCGGGCAATCAGGTAGCCGACGGGGGTTTTATCATAATAGGAAAAGGGCAGCACTTGCAGGTGCTTGAAGGCGATTTTACGAATCAACCGGCACAGGCCGACCTCTACTTTTCCGCAGAGGTTGATGAAGACTAGAATACAAAGGGAGATGCCAATAACGGCTCCGATGTAAATAGCGATAAAACCGCCCAGCCCGTTTAAGTTGCCAACGGCGGCGAACTGATCGATCGCGTGCTGGTTCAGCAGGGGAAAGGTAACATCGAACACGGCGGTAATGGACATGATGATGAGAATGGATATGATGTGTCTATGATACGGTTTGGCGATTCGAAGGAGTTTTTTCCATACGGCCAGATCGAACCTTTTGGTATAATCATGCTCTTCGTAATACTGCATGGGCGGGCGCCTCCTTTGCGCCGTTTTTGTCTTTCATTTCATCCGCCAGGGTGGATTGTATCTGGTAGATGCGCTTATACAGCCCATCCTCATGAACCAGTTGTTCATGCGAGCCCAGCTGTACAATTTCACCCTGCTGCATCACGGCGATCACATCAGCTTCCGCCAGCGTTGTCAGCCGGTGGGAGATGATAAACGTCGTAGCGTGGCGCGTGCCTTCGGCCCGTTCCACTTGCAGCGCTTCCCGGATGGCGCGGTCGGTTTCCGTATCCACGGCGGACAGGGAATCATCAAAGATCAGAATGTCGTTCTTTTTAAGGAGCGTACGCGCAATGGCGATGCGCTGTTTCTGTCCGCCGGACAAGGTTACGCCGCGTTCGCCGACCATGGTGTCATACCCTTTATCAAACCCATTAATAAAATCGTGCGCGTTGGCGACCTGCGCGGCGGAAAACACCATATCGTCTGTAAAGTGTTTGCGCGCAATGCCGATGTTGTTGCGTACACTGCGGGAATACAGGAAGGGCTCCTGTAATACCAGCCCGACGCGGGAGCGCAGATGCTCCTTGCGGATATTGTTGATGTTGACCCCGCCGATCAGGATTTCGCCGTGGGTTACGTTGTACAGGTGCTGCAACAGGTGCATCAGGGTGGATTTACCGCTGCCCGTTGCGCCAAGCAGCGCGACGGTTTGCCCCTGTTTGACGGTTAAATTGATGTCCTTTAAGATTTCGTGGTTGTCATCGTAAGCAAAGCCAACGTGCCGGAATTCGATATCCCGGTCGATGGGATAGTCCTGCGCGCCGGTTTGGTCTTTCTCGGGCTCTGTTTCCAGAATTTCGCTGATACGGCCGAAGGAGACCATGGCCTTGCCCAGATCCGAGAGGATGCGGCCCAATTGGCGAATAGGCCAGAGCAGCATGGAAACGTAACTAACGAAAATAACCATTTGCCCCAGCGTCAACTGCTCTGGCGCGGTTACGACGATGAACACGCCGCATACGACGGTAAGACAGGTTTGCAGCAGGGACATACAATCCGATCCGCTCCAGTAGATGGAGAGGAGCCGTACCAGCTTCATGGATTTACGGTAATAATCCTCGTTGGTAGCGTCGAACTTATCATCCTCAAACTGCGCGCGCCCGAATGCGCGCACTACGCGCACGCCCGTGAGGTTTTCCTGTAATACCGCGCTCATTTTACCTTCGGCTTCATCTGCCAGTTTGAAGTACTTGCGTACCATGTTGAAAAAGCCGAACGCGAATAGGAACAGCGGCGGCACCAGCACCATGGAATACAGGGTCATACGGACGTTGATGTTCAGCAGCACAACCAGCGAGATGGCGACCATTGCCACCGCGCGGAAGATTTCCACCAATTCGGCGGAAAGGAATTTGCGGATGGTATCCACATCCGATGTGCAGCGCTGGATCAAGTCGCCGGTCTGGGCTTTTACGTGGTAAGCGTAGCTCAGGCGCTGCAGGTGGCTGTAAAGCCTGTCCCGCAGGGATTTGGCAAACTGCTCGCTGGCTTGCGCCGTCCAGCGGCCCCGCAGGTACTGGAACAGGCTGCCTACGATGTAGAGCACAATGAGGATAGCTGCAATAATCCATAGGTGATTCAAGAGGTAGGGAATACCGCCCTGTGCTGTGAACCATGTGCCTACCGGGCCGGGCAGGTCGATGGCTGCATCCATTTGTTGGTTGGCGGCGCTTGCCAGTGCGTCGATGGTACCGGCGAGCATCAACGGAGGGATGAACCCTACGCCTGTGCCCGCGATCATCGCGCCGATGGCGCCCAGATACTTGAGCTTGTTTCCTTTCATCAGGGAAGAGAGAATCCGCTTTCGTTGTGTTGTCATATTACCCTCCAGAAGATCACAAAAAAACAGGCTTTCGGCGCCGGCACCGAAAGCCTGTTTTATCGTCAAGCGATATGCTGTGTTTTAGGTCAAAACACAGGGAAACAGGCAGACGGCCACGCAAAATGATAAACTGCATACATGACTGCAAACGTGACTGCAGACAGAATCATTCCGTTGCACGGCATAACAATTGCGTTTAATGCACGCACTTTAGTGATTTTACTCATTTTGCTGGCCCCCTTTCCGTAATTATTACAAAATTCGTTTCTTAGTATAATCAAATGATCAGGAGATGTCAAGAATTGTTTTTTGGATTCAATCGCGAAAATCCGTACTTTGAGAATTTTTTGCCTGTGCTGAAAAAATCCTTGCATTTTCATGCGGCACATGATACAATCAACCTTGCGATTTATGAACATCAAGGAGGTGAACAACGTTGCCGAATATCAAATCCGCCATGAAACGCGTAAAGGTGAGCGAAAAGAAGAATCTTCGCAACCGCATCGTGAAGACCAAGGTGAAGAGCGCGATCAAGAAGTTTGACGCGGAGCTTGTGGCTGATCCCGCGAATGCCGCTGCGCAGTACAGCGTAACCACCTCCGCTATCGATAAGGCTGCCGCTAAAGGCATCATCAACAAAAAGACCGCGAACCGGAAAAAGGCTCGTATGGCCAAGCAGATGCTCAAAGCTGCGCAGTAACAGGCGCAAAAGAGTAACTAAAAGTCGGAAGGCGCTTGCCTTCCGTTTTTTGTTATCTATCAATACCACCAGATGCCTAAAAAACCACCTGCCACGCAGCTGCGTCTTTAGACGGGAAAGGACAGAGAGATGGAACAGTGTGTATTGGTAAAGCCCAATGAAAGCCATAAACAGGAAGTACTTGCCTACCTCGAAGAGATGGTAGCAAGCGGAAGCTCCATGGACGGCATGGCAATGCTGCGCAACATGGTAAGCTTTGAAGAATGGCTGCAAAAAAATCGCGACATGGAAAAACCGGAAACCCTGCCGGAAGGGCTGGTTACCGCCGAACAGTACTTGTATGTACGTAAGGCGGATGGCAAGGTGCTGGGTATGATTAACTTCCGGCATTATCTAAATGACCGGCTTGCCGAGTTTGGCGGGCACATCGGGTATTCGGTGCGCCCATCGCAGCGGCGAAAAGGGTATGCCAAACGGATGCTGGCCGATTGTCTGCCGTTGTGCCGCGCGCGTGGACTCAGCCGTGTTATGGTGAGCTGCAGAGCCGCCAACGAGGGAAGCCGCCGTACGATTCTGGGTAATGGCGGAGTGCTGGAAAACGCGGTTTTTATTGCGACAGAAAACGATACGTTTGAACGTTATTGGATTACCCTGTAAAAGGCGATCGGATTGCGCGCATCGTTGCCTGAAGTGGAAAGTGTAGACAAGGGTTGTTGGATCGATCGATAGTGAAAAAAGCATGATATACCGCGATAGCTAAGGTGTTTTTCCAAACGGGGCTGAAATGTGTGAGACTTTTTTCCATCTTTTCTGCCAAACCGTGCAGTTGCATGTAAGGAAAGATGGATGCTTCTCTTTGATAATCGATTTGATTTGCGCCATGCTGTGCCTGATCATGAAAGCGCTATGCTACCCATACAACAGCGTATTGATAAATAAATATCCTTTATAAAACAGCAACCGTTTCGGCGCTATACACGAAACGGTTGCTGTTTTATAGGTCTGTATACTTGGGGGCTTACGATTCTTCCGGCACCTCTGCCGTTTCTCCGGGCAGCGGCGTTACGCCTGTTACCACGTCGTCCAGTATCGCCATTACGCAGGCTTTGCCTTTATCCTGTTTGCCTTGCGGGCGTACTTCGCTTGCGGGCAGCACGGTAGGTGCGCTGCGTTTTTGGGTAATCAACACATCGCCCGGTTCGGCGCTGAGCGTCTGCGCTCCGGCGATGTATGTGCCGTTGGAGCCGGATTTGTTGAAATAGAAGGCTTTTACGCCCTTGCCGCCGCGGGCTTGCGGCTCAAAATCCATATACAGGATTCGCTTGGCATAACCGCGTTCGCTTACCAGCAGCAATTGATCGCTGGGCTGGAACTGGGAAGCGTAAATTACCTCGTCGCCATCCTCCAGCGTGATGCCGCGTACGCCTGCGGTGGTGCGCCCCATGACGGATATTTTATCCGTGTGGATGCGGATGCTCATACCCTCTTTGGTCAGCAGCAGCAGATCCAGCGTAGTATCGATGGGCAGAACCGTGAGCAGACTATCGCTTTCGCGCAGGTTTACGGCGGCGAATTTTTGCCTGCGAACATCATATTCCTTGGCGGGGGTTCGCTTCAGCTGCCCCTGCCGTGTAATAAATAGCAGATCGGGCAGGGCAGCCAGCTCTTCGGCGGTATGGCACAGCATTTGCACGGGCGTCTCTTCTGGTTCGATACCGGCGATAACGCCGGTGAGCAGCGAACCGCGCTGTACGGGCTTGTTGCTTTCTTGCAGCGCCTCTACGCCAAGCTGGTAGCAGTTGCCCAGATTGGTAAACAGGTAGAGGGTGCGGTCGGTATCGGTATCAAATTGCCACAGGGGCAAATCGTCCCAATTGTTGTTCTCGGCGTTTACGGGTGGAAGCTTTTGGTAAAACTTCGGGTACATCCGCCGCAGGTAGCCTGCACGGGTAAAGGTGACGGCGGCAATTTCCGCTACGTGCTCCTGTGTGATGGACACGGCTTCCACAACATTGTTGGGATGCGCAATGGTCGTACGCCTGTCGTCGCCGTATTTCTGGGCGACTTCGAGCAACTCGTTTTTAACGACCTTCATCAGCTTTTTAGGGTCGGCCAGAATCGCCTCTAATTTCTCGATGGCTTTCAGCAATTCAGTGTACTCTTTTCGCAGGGTTTCAATTTCCAGACCCGTCAGGCGCTGCAGGCGCAAGTCCAATACGGCTTGTGCCTGTATATCGTCCAAAGCGAAGTTTTCGATCAACCCGGCTTTCGCTTCCTTAGGGGTTTTGCTTTGCCGAATCAACATAATGATCGCGTCCAAATTGTCAACCGCGATCATCAACCCGGCTAAAATGTGCGCCCGGGCTTTGGCTTTATCCAGCTCATACTGGGTGCGGGCGTACACTACGTTGCGCTGGTGCTTGCTGTAATAGCGCAGTACGCGGCGCAGGCTCATCAGCCGGGGTTTGCCATCGGCGATGGCGACCATGTTGACGCCGAAGGTAACTTGCAAATCGCTGTACTTAAACAGATAGCCAAGCACGGTGTCGACGTCCGCATCCTTGCGCACTTCTACTACAGCGCGCATACCGGTACGGTCACTTTCGTCGCGGATGTCGTAAATGCCGCCAAGCGCCGCCTTTTTTTCTTCACTGAGCTTGAGTATTTTCTCCAGCATGGCGGCTTTATTGACCTGATAGGGCACCTCGGTAATCACGATCAATTTCCGGCCGGTGGAGCCGTTTTCAATGTGGGTACGGGCGCGGAGGGTCAGCTTGCCACGGCCGGTAATGTAGGCGTTTTTAATTTCTTCCGTATCCAGCAGCACCCCGCCGGTGGGAAAATCCGGTGCGGGGAGAATTTCCATCAGCTCTTCGGTCGTGATGTCGGGGTTATCGATCTGTGCAATCACGGCATTGACGCATTCCCGCAGGTTGTGGGGCGGAATATTGGTCGCAAGCCCGATGGCGATGCCGCTGGCGCCGTTAACCAACAGGTTGGGGAAACGCGCGGGCAGCATATCCGGTTCTTTAAGCGTATCGTCAAAATTCAAGCGGAAGGCGACGGTATCTTTATCGATATCGCGCAGCATTTGGATAGCCAGGGGCGCCATGCGCGCTTCGGTATACCGCATAGCGGCGGCGGAATCGCCATCGATGGAGCCGAAGTTGCCGTGACCGTCCACCAATTGGCCGCGCATGGAAAAATCCTGCGCCATACGCACCAACGCGTCGTACACACTGCTATCGCCGTGGGGGTGATATTTACCAAGGCAGTCGCCCACGATACGCGCGCATTTGCGGTGTGGGTTTTCGGGCTGCAAATTCAGTTCCATCATCGTATACAGAATGCGGCGCTGCACGGGTTTCAGCCCATCCTCCACGCGGGGAATGGCGCGCTCCATAATAATGTGTTCGGCATAAGGGATCATGCTGTTATGCATAACCTCTTCCATGGGCATTTGGATAATTTCCGGCGTTATCTGATCAGGCACGATCGTCCCTCGCTTTCAGGGTTTCGCTCAGCTCGGTAAAGCTGTCGGCGCGGTTAAAGTTGGCGTATTGGCTGATGTACTCACGCCGCGGTTCCACCTTGTCGCCCATCAGGACGGTAACGCGTTTTTCCACCTGCGCCGCATCCTCGATGGTGACCTGCAACAGCTTGCGGCAGGCTGGGTCCATGGTGGTGGACCAAAGCTGCTCCGGGTTCATCTCGCCAAGCCCCTTATAGCGCTGGATGGTGTAATTCTTTGCCCCTTTGGTAAGGGTTTTCAGTTCCGCGTCGTCATACGCATATTGTATCTTGTTGCCGCGTGCTACGCGGTACAGCGGCGGCATGCCGATGTACACATGCCCTTCGGTAATCAGTTCGCGCATGTAGCGGTAGAAGAACGTGAGCAGAATCGCACGGATGTGCGCCCCATCCTGATCGGCGTCACTTAAAATGATGACCTTGTTGTATTTGAGACCCTTGAGGCTGAAGCTCTCATCGATATTCGTGCCCAGCGCTGTGATGACCGAGCGGAATTCCTCGTTGGACAACACCTGATCCAGACGTTTCTTTTCGGCGTTGAGGGGTTTGCCGCGCAGCGGTAGAATGGCCTGAAACCGCCGGTCGCGCCCCTGCTTGGCGCTGCCGCCGGCGCTGTCGCCCTCTACGATGAACAGCTCGTTTTGCTCCGCTTTGCGTCCGGTGCAGCTGGATAGTTTGCCAACCAACGGTGCGGCTTCCAGCGCAGATTTGGTACGCGCCACATCCCGTGCCTTGCGGGCGGCTTCGCGTACGTGTGCGGCGCGAACGGCCTTTTCAATCAGCTGCTGTGCCAATTCCTGATGTTTTAAATCCTCAAAGTAAGCGGTTAGCTGCTGGGATAAGATGGCCTCAACAGCAGGGCGCACTTCGGTGTTGCCCAGTTTGCCCTTGGTCTGGCCTTCAAACTGCGGATTTTTCACCATGGCCAGCATAACGGCGGTCATACCTTCGCGGTAATCATCGCCAGAAAGGTTGTTGTCCTTATCCTTTAATACGCCCAAACGGCGGGCAAAATCGTTCATTACTTTCGTAAACGCGGCGCGAAAGCCGGTTTCATGCGTGCCGCCTTCGCTGGTGGGGATGTTATTTACATAGGAAAATACGTTTTCCGTATAGCTGTCCGTGTACTGGATGGCAACGCGGAAGAGAATATCGTCCTTTCCGCCTTCCAGATAGATGGGATCTTCAAACAGCAGGGTTTTATCGGCGTTGAGGTAGCGCACATAATCGGCGATGCCGCCTTCAAAGCAGAAGGTTTGCGTGCCCGCGTGGGTTTTTGCGGTACCATTGTCGGTTTGCACCTCGTACTCGTCCGTCTCGTCCTCATCCGCGGCGTCGCGTACCGCTTCGGCAGGCGCGTTGGCGCGCTCGTCCGTAAAGGTAATGCTTACACCCCGGTTGAGATAAGCAAGTTCCCTAAGGCGGCGCGCGACGGCATCGCCATTGAATACCGTGGTTTCAAACACGCGCTCATCCGGCATAAAGCGTACGAGCGTGCCGCGCTTGCGCGTGTTGCTTACGGTTTCCAGCGGGGTTACGGGGCGGCCGGCCACGACCTTTTTCAGCGCCGGGTCGAACGTGCTTTCAAACCGCATGCGATAGTGGCGAAACTCCCGGTATACATCCACCGTAAGCCAGGAGGAAAGCGCGTTGACAACGCTGGCGCCTACCCCGTGCAAGCCGCCGGAATAACTGTAATTTTCATTGTTAAACTTGCCGCCCGCATGCAGCTTGGTATAAATCACTTCTACGCCGGATACTTTCAGCGTCGGGTGCGTATCTACCGGTACGCCGCGGCCATCGTCAAATACGCTGGCGGAACCATCCTTATGCAGCGTTACTTCAATATGCTGGGCAAAGCCGCCCATGGCCTCGTCCACGGCATTATCCACAATCTCCCAGAGCATGTGGTGCAGCCCGCGCGAGCCGGTGGAACCGATATACATGCCCGGACGCATGCGCACCGCGTCCAGCCCTTCCAGCACTTGTATGTTTTGTGCGCCGTAGGTCAAACGAATCTCTCCTTTTTCAGGTCTAAACGACCGACAGCAAAGTATAGCATATTTTGAAAAGGTCCATCAAGCACCAAGTAAACTTGCATGCTGTATGCCCCGGTGTGAGCCGCCCTTGCCGCATGCAGTAGCGCATGGTATACTATTACGGTTTGTAACCGGGCATGGTGTGCGTGCTTTATGGAAACGTATTGATGTGAAGAGGGCAGAGCTATGAACGCTTCGTTGCTGGATCAAAAGGCAAAAACCGGGCGGCTGGCCATGACTGCGTGGGTGCTGATGGTGCTTTCGCCGTTTGTGCTGCTGGCGGTGGTTTCGCTGCTGGTGGGGCATAACGCACTTTTCAGCAACCCGGTCTGGACAGACGAGCTGGATTACTGGCGCAGCGTGTACAGCTGGGTGCATACGGGTGGCGCAGCGGGATATTCCGGCGTGGGGGAACAGGCTCCGCTTTTAGGCTCGCTGAGTGTTCACGGGGTGACGCCGCTGCTGTTATACGGCGGCTATGCGCTGCTCTTTGGCTGGGATTTTAACAGTATCGTACTTTGCAACGCACTGTGGATTTCGGCCGGTGCGCTGGTGTTTTGCCTGCTTAACCGCCCAAAGGGCGGCGTAGCGCTGAGCATGGCGGCTGTGTTTATGCTGTATAGCCCGGTGGTTTTATACTGCGCCACCTCCATGACAGAGATGGCAAACTACGGGTTGCTGCTTTTCTACCTTGCTTTTATTACGCGATTATACCGCGTGCGCAAAACCGCAAGAAAAAAGAAAACGGAACTGCCGCCTATCACGGTTGGCCTCGTGTGGCTGGTGCTGGCGGGTATTACGGTGCTGCTAAGCTGTGCGTACCGCATTACCTATCTGGGACTTTTCATTCCGCTTGTTGTGGTTGCCAGCGACGGTGTATGGTCCGGTAAAATGATGCTCGGATTTTTAATGGCGCTGCTGTTTTCGTTATTTGTGTACTATATTACGGTGTTATACGCCAGCCCGTTTACGACCGGATTTTTATATAATTTCCTCCGGGCCGATACCGTTGGGTTGGGAATCAAAATGTTCTTAAGCCATGCCAAGGCCAATGTGCTGGATTATTTTATCAACCAGCCGGGGAACCGCATGGAAGCGGCGCAGCGCTGGCTGTACTGCGGCGTAGGAGCGCTGACGCTGCTTGGGTCTTTTATCCGCGGATCGCAAAAGCACGGCAGGCCGCGCCTCAGGCTTGGCATAGACGGTTTTTCGCTGTTGATGTTTATTACGCTGTTTTTACCTTTTGCCATTGTAATTTGCGCGTATGAAACCAACGACTGGAGCGATTACCGTACGCTTGCGCCTTTTTTGTGGCTGGTGGTGACGGCCTATCTGATACGCGGGCGCAAGTTGATCCCTCTTGCGTATCTGGCGGGGTGTGTTGCCGCGTTGGTGGTGCTGCTCTCCGGTGCGCCCGTGGGCGCGTACGGAGATGAGAACCGTTTCGTTTCCAAACCCTTTACGCAGGATACGCAGGCACTGCGCCAGGCGATTACCTATGACGCGGATGCGGAGAATCCCTATGCAAATTCCGTACGTACCGACCTGTTTACGCTGGAAACCGTCGCGCTTTTGGACCCCGGTATCGGGCTGCAAACCGGCTGGTTTACGCAGGATACGGTTGGTAAAAGCCGCTGGATATTGACCGACCACCTGAAAATACCGATAGAGGGGTATGAACTGGTGCTGAAAAATGACAGCGGCAGCGTGTACCGGCGGATTGCCGATTATTAGTCCCTGTGCAGGATGCTTGTGGGAATGGAGCGGAACATGGCAAAACAAAGTGATTGGACAAAATGGCTGGCCACGGCGCTGATGCTTGTGCTTGCCTATACGGTGTTTTATGCGCTGGTGCAAAGACCTTCCAGCGACATCAGCATTCACGCGGCGTGGGCGTCCGAGGGCACGTTTACGGACCTTACGTCCTTTGTGCACCATGCGGCGCATCCGCTGTGGCATATGCTGGTTTCGGCGTTGATGCTGACCGGGCTTTCGCTGAACGTAAGCGCGGCAGCGGTAACGGCGATTTGGAAAGCGGTGGAGACCTGGCTGTTGATTACGCTTTCCGCGCGGTTGATCGGCCGCCGGGGCTGGCTGGCGGCGCTGTGCGGGGTCGTGCTCAGTTTTGTATCGGCTATTATCATCCCGTGGGTGAACCCGACGGTCTATCTGGGTGCGGGATCGCCCAACCCATGGCACAGCCCGACGCAGATTGCGGCGATGGTAATGATGCTGCTGATCGTGCCGCTGGTGAGCGACAAGGTAACCGCCCTGCGGGAGCGGCAGACGCTGGAAGGCGCAAAGGCAAACATTACCTGGCGTGAGGCCGCTATACTGGCGGTGCTGCTGGGCGTGAGTTTGCTTGCCAAACCTACGTTTATGCAGGCGTTTTTACCGGCTGCCTGCCTGTATTTTCTGGTGTTGTGGATTCGCAACCCCAAGAACAGTGCGTTTTTCCTGCGGATGATACTGGCGGTGCTACCGTCGGTTTTATTGATGGGGCTGCAATACTTGTATTACTTTACCATTGCCCCGGACGTCGGTGCATCGGTTACGCTCAATTGGCAAAAGGTTGGCGACGTGACCGTGCAGGTGGTATTAACGCGCGCACTTCCGCTTTTTGTACTGGCTACGTGTATGACACGCGAAGCGTGGAAGAAGCCGCTGTACCAGTTGACGCTGCTGATGGACGTGGCCAGCATTCTGGAAATGCTGCTGCTCAGCGAGACGGGGCGGCGCGCCGCAGACGGTAATTTCGGCTGGGCGATGATGGGATCGTCGCTGATGCTGTGGGCGGTCACCCTGCCTATATTTATGAAGAAACTGGTGCTGTGGTTCAGGCGGAGGAAAGCAGCCGCGGCTGGTCAGCCCTATTTGGAAGATAAACCGCGTGCCGAAGCATGGAAGCTGGGTATTGGCAGCGCGCTGCTGTTGTGGCATCTGGCGTCCGGTGTTTATTACGTCGTCTACCTGCTAACGACCAATAGCTCCCTGTGACGGCACGGAAGAACAGCAGAAAGAACCGCCCGTATATCTGTTTTTTCAGATGTGCGGGCGGTTTTAAATGCAAGCTTTAGCGTAATAAATCCACCAGCTGAGCTGGTGAGAATGAATTGCTTTAGCTTTCAGACGTAGGGCGAAGCGAATGACAAGTTGTTTGCCGTCCAAAACATAAACGCATGGATTATGGCTCGTTTACGAGCAGTAGTGCAATCATTGCAATTGACAGATCGTTCAGTGCGTCTTGAGACGCGGCCAGTAAATTCGCCTTGAAGGCGCGGTGCATACCACCGGTTTAGCCGGTGGTTCTTTTGGCTATGCTTATAGCGTTGTCTCTGCGCAAGAAAGGCTGTTAAGCGCAACCGGGGAAGCCCAGGTTCCTTGGGTGCGAACAGGGGTACGTTTGGGACGATTGACCGGTACAGGCAAAAAATCTCCCTGTTTCCTTTAGCGAAACAGGGAGAGTGGTAAGGTTAGAATTTCACCATTTTGTAATAGGTTTTGGCTGTTTTCAGGTAGAACAATCCATACAGCGCCATGATGATAAAAGCCGACATGAAAGTATTCAGAGCGATGTATGGCACATCTGTCAGCCCGAAAATACGCAGCATCAGCACCATCATGTGCAAAGACCCGGCTACGTGGCAAACGGCAACCAACAGCGGCAGGAAGAAAACCAATAAAATCTGGCTGCCGACCGTGCGGCGTACCTCCTGGGGGCTCATGCCTACTTTTTGCATGATGATAAAGCGATCATGATCCTGATAGCCTTCGCTGATTTGTTTAAAGTAGATGATCATCGCCGAGCCCATGAGGAACACAAGCCCAAGGAAGATACCTACAAACAGCAGCCCGCCGTACATGGTGTACCAGTCCTGCCATTGTTCGGCTTTCAGGCGCAGGCCGGTTTCGCCCCATATCGTATCACTGTGGAGCAGAGCATAATACGCCTTCACTTGTTCGCTGCTGCCATCCACATCCCACTGGGTTATGTACGCCATGGTGTCCGCTGCGTTCAGCGCGGCAGCGATGGCGGCAGCCCCAGCTTCATCCGCGGCAACAAGTACGGTCTGGTGAATGATGGTGCCGCCGTTGGTATCCAACTTGAACGGCAGGGTCTGGATGGTTTGCAAGGGGTAAACTGTGCCGCCAATGGTTACCATACCGGTCAATTCTTCGGCATCGTTGTAGCAGCCCAACTCGCCGGGAGCGAGAGCCAGGGGTGCGCCTTGCATTTGCGCGAACATATCGTTAGTAATGATTAGCGTATCCTGCAGCTTATCATAATCGTTGACGGAAGAATCCTCGATATAATCTGAGGGGTATAAGGTACCTTCGTCCAGTACCAGCAGGGGATTATAGCCGTGGTAAGCGTTGAACTGCGACAGGGTTACCCCGGTTTGCGCAGCCAGACGCTCGTTAAGAGGCTGAATATCGGCTTGCGTTTCTACATCTTCCGAAGTAACAAGCGCGTCGTAGGGGTAATATACGTTCAGCATTTTTTCCGATCCCATGTACAGGGCGGTGGTGGTGCCAAGCGTAATCATCGCCATCGTGCAGAGAATCGCGATACTTGCCAGCCCTGCAGCGTTCTGCTTCATCCGGTACAGCATACCGGAAACGGTGATAAAGTGCTGGGAGCGGTAGTAATAGCGTTTGCTGCGCTTGAGCATTTTCAGCAGCGCAATGCTGCCGCATAAAAACAGCAGATAGGTGCCGACAATTACAAGAAGCACCGCAATAAAGAAAAGCGCCATCGCCGCCATGGGATTGTCCACGCTTTGGGCCAGCCAGTAACCGGCGCCCGTGCACGCTACCCCAAGCACAGCCAGTATAAACCGGGCTTTGGGTTCGCGCTCGCCTGTCTGACTGCCGCGCAGCAGCTCCATAGGGCTGACGATGCGCACCTGAAACGCGTTATACAGGAAAAGTAGTGTAAACAGAGCGGCAAACGCCAGCAGCGTAGCAATCAGCGCCTGCGGGTTTAACGCGCCGCTAAGCGGCACCTCCACATGAATAGCCAGCTGGATAAGTAAAAACAATAACCGTGAAAGCAGCACCCCTGCGCCAAGCCCCAGCAGCATGCTCATCCACCAGGTCAGGCTCAGCTCGTGCATCAGCACGCGGGCGATGTGCTTTTTCTCCATGCCCAGTATGCTGTAAAGCCCCATTTCCTTTTTGCGTCGTTTGATCAGAAAGCCGTTTGCGTAAAACAGAAAGATGGCTGTAAACAATCCCACGACGAAAATGCCGAAATTGAGGATGATGAGGAACTGGGCCCCGCCGTGCATGGAGGCCATACCTGGGTTAAAGGTAATCATAAGAAAACTGTACAGGGTAAAGGTAAGCAGGGTAGAAGCCAGTAAAAAGGGGAGATAGGTTTGTTTGTTTTTCCGCAGGTTGTTTACAGCCAGCCGGAAATAGAGGCATTTAGTCACCCATCACACCTCCGTCGGTCAGCGCGGTCAGCGTGGCGATAATCTGCTGGTAAAAGCGCTCGCGTGTAGTGTCGCCGCGATACAGCTGGTTGTACACCTGCCCGTCTTTGATAAACAACACGCGGGATGCGTACCCGGCAGCCTGCGCGCTGTGGGTAACCATAACCAGCGTTTGGCCTGCGGTATGCACGCCTTCAAACATCTTCATCAGCCGCGCCGAGGCTTTGCTGTCCAGCGCGCCGGTCGGTTCATCGGCCAGCAGCAGACGCGGCTGGGTAATCAATGCGCGAGCCACAGCGGTACGCTGCTTTTGCCCGCCGGAGATTTCATAGGGATATTTTTGTTCCAGCCCCGAAAGCCCCAAACGGCTGAGCAACGGGGTCAGCTTGGCTTCCATTTCCCGCAGAGGGCGGTTTTGCAATACCAACGGCAATAAAATATTGTCTTTTACGGAGAAGGTATCCAAGAGATTAAAATCCTGAAACACAAACCCCAGATGGTCGCGGCGGAACGCTGCTTTTTCAGATTCTTTTATGTCGGCCAGCGGTTTACCCTCCAGCAGTACCTGCCCTGCGGTGGGCCGGTCCAGCGCAGCGAGAATATTTAGTAGTGTGGTTTTACCGCTGCCGCTTTCGCCCATAATGGCGACAAATTCACCCGCGTCTACTGAAAAGGTGACTCCGCTTAAGGCTTGCACCTTTTGCGCGCCAAAACGCGTCGTGTATATTTTTTGTAGATTTTGCACTTCCAGTAATGCCATGTTGTCCATCCTTTCCCGCTCGTGAAGAGCCTGCCGCCATGCTATGCATCCATAACCGGCGTACACACAGCATAGCGGCTTGCCGGCCGCTTTGCCATCGCGGGAACTTACGGGCGGCTTACATTTTTGCAAGGATGCCCCGGACGGGCGTTTTTACAGAGCGAAAGAAACCATACAGCAGCTGTATCCGGTGCGGGAAGAGAATATGAAATGCCATAGGCGCTGGGTTTAAACCGCTGTATCAGGAGTAGCTTTCAAACGCTTCCCGGCGCAAATCAAACGTTACGGTTGTGCCTTTGCCTTCGGTGGATGCGATGCTTACGGTATGCCCCAGCCGGTCGCATGCCTGTTTGCACAGGTATAAGCCAATGCCCGTGCTTTTTTCTCCGCTGCGATCCGCGCGCCCCAACCGCCCGGTAAAACCCAAATCGAATACACGCGGCAAATCGCCTGCGGCAATCCCCGCGCCTGTATCGGCGATGGTAAGCACCTGTTGCGCGGGCATGGCGATGGTGATGCTGCCGCCGGGCTGCGTATACTTCAGCGCGTTGGTAAGCACCTGCCCAATCGCCATGCCCAGCCATTTAGCATCGGTTAATACGGTAGAAGTAAACGGCTCCATGTGCAGCGTAATTTTTCGGTATAAAAAGATGGGGCGCAGCCCACGCACAACGCCGCAGCAAAGCGGGTAAAGCGCCGCTTCGTCCAGCCCCAGATCGCTGTTCAGGCTTTGCAACCGTTGAAAAGTCAGCGCTGCATCGGCGTATTGCCCGATTTTAATGACTTCTTGCCGGAGCAAATCACGGTCGACGGGATCGTCGCTCTGCGCCATTAAATCCAACGCGGAAATAGGTGTTTTTATCTGATGTACCCACAGCGTAAAATAATTCAGCCGCTCATTTTCGGCTTTAGCTCCGCTTTGCTGTTGGCTGTCGCGCTGCAGGCGGTAGGTATCGGCCAGCGTGCGGTAGCTTTCTTCAATTGCGTTGCGGGCGGGCGGGATGGCGGCGTTTTCCACCGGCGGGTGGGCAAGCGCTTCATCCAGCATCCATTTCCGCGCCAGGTAACGCGCCAGTGAAACAATGCCCGCGATGAGGGCGCCAGTGCCAATCAGCAGCAAAGCATAGCTGATTTCCCGTATCTTGCCGCCGCCCAATAAGTGAATGCACATAAAAACGCCGGTAACCAGCACAATGGCGCCCAAGGGATATTTAATGGTGGAATACCAGCCGGCCAGCTGGCTGTATAACGATGGCTTTTTCATTCTTCCTCCGTGTTCGGGACAATTGCTACCAGCTTCGTCAGGCGCTCATCGGGTGCAGCGGCGCATTACGTATCGGCAATCATATAGCCCTGCCCCTTGCGGGTCGCAATGAAATCCACAAGGCCGAACTCGTCCAGTTTTTTACGCAGCCGCGCAACATTGACGGTCAGGGTATTGTCGTCGATAAAGCAATCGCTGTCCCACAGCCGCTGCATAAGCGTATCTCGACTGACGATTGTGCCTTTATGTTCCATCAACGTTAACAGAATCCGGCACTCGTTTTTGGTCAGCTCCAGTTTTTGATCCTGATAGAGCAGTACGCCCTGCCCGACGTCCAGCGTAGCGCCGCGGTAAGTTATGGCGGTTTGCGTTGCAGCAAAATCATACGTTCTGCGCAGCAGAGCGCCGATTTTAGCAACGACGACGTCCATATCAAACGGTTTAGTAATAAAATCATCCCCGCCCATGGACATGGCCATGACCATATCCATACTGCCGGTGTTGGAGGAGATGAAAACAATCGGAGCGGTGGAAATGCGGCGGATTTTTTCGCACCAGTAATAGCCGCTGAAGTAGGGCAGGGTGCAATCCATCAGCGTTAGGTGGGGACTATTTTGGCTAAACACACCTTCCACATCGCGCAGATCGCCGCAGATAAAAGCGTCGTACCCCCACTTGCGCAGGCCTGCCGTAAGCAGCCGGGCAATGGTGGGGTCGTCTTCCACAATCATGATTTTAAACATTTCTGCCTCCTTATGGGGAGGTTCCCCAACCCAGATTATACCGACAGGTGTTTTCTTTCGCAATACGGCTTGTCGAAAAAACAAATTTCGGGTAAAATAAAAACGTTTGATAAATAATCACAAGGGATTGATGCGGAATGAAGAAGTTTTTGCAGGATTTCAAAGCATTTATCACACGTGGTAACGTGTTGGACCTCGCTGTCGGCGTGATGATCGGCGGCGCGTTCAGCAGTATTGTCAGTTCGCTTGTCAATGACATTTTAATGCCGGTGATCGGTATGATGATCGGTGGGTTTAATGTGTCCGGCGCTTATGTTTCGCTGGACGGCAACGTATATGCCTCGCAGGAAGCGGCTGCGGCAGCCGGTGCGGGTACGCTGAACTACGGAATGTTTCTGCAAAAAATTATTGATTTTCTCATTATGGCTTTCTGTGTGTTCCTGGTAGTGCGTTTAATGGCTAAGCTGTTGCCGAAAAAGCCGGCCAAGCCGCAACGCAAGTGCCCCTATTGCCTGCAACCAATTGAGGAGCAGGCCACTCGCTGCCCGCATTGCACAAGCGAGCTGGAGGCTACCGCGGAACAAGGCTGATAAGCCGGCGCCATTGGGAAGACGCACCGCGGCTGAACACCGCATGGGCGTCTTTTTCAATTGGAACCAAACAAGCTCCAAAACCGCGCAGGAACCTCTTTACCACAGTACCGCGCGGATGTGGAAAAACGTTTGTATCCAATGGCTATTCCTTGCATGGGGGCAGAAAGTATGGTATAGTTAACAGTACTTCAAAAAATGTTGTTACATATCCGCCGGAATCGTTTTCTGGTTGGAACTGAGGAGTTGAAGTTATGGACACAGTCGTTAAAACCGACAGAACAAGAAAAATGCTGATAACGCTAGCAGTATTTGCAGTCTGCTTTTTGCTGGCGTTGTTATTTTTGCCTGTTCTGTTGGAGAAAGTTCTGGTAGGCGTAATTCTGGTTCTATTCTCGGGGATGCTTTTCATGTCTAATGATACAGTCCGCTATATTTGTAAGCGTATTCTGCTTGCATTATTAACCGTCTTCATCATTGCGGCCATCACGTTCTTTACCATGAATGCGATTCCCGGCGGGCCCTTCTCCAAGGAAAAAGCACCCAGTGCATCCGTACAGGCGGTACTGGAGGCGCGTTTCCATTTGGACAAACCGGTGTTGGAACAGTTTGAACTGTATCTGCAGGGGATCATGCAGGGTGATTTTGGTATTTCCACCAAAACCGGGCGTGACATTAGCACGACGATTTTTGACAAGTTTTCAATTTCCGCAACGCTGGGTGGTTGGGCCGTTATTACGGCGCTTGCATTTGGCCTGGTTTTTGGCTCCATCGCTGCGTTGAATCGAAATAAATTAGCAGATCGAACAATTATATTCTTTACGACGCTGTTTGTGGCGGTTCCCAGTTTTATACTGGCAACGCTCCTACTGCTCGTTTTTTGTTTGCAACTTGGCTGGTTTGGCGTATGGAGTACAACCAACCAAAGCTACATCCTGCCGGTGATTTCACTGGCACTGTATCCAATGAGCTATATTACTAGGCTTACGAAAACCAGTATGTTGGATGTATTGGGGCAGGATTACATTCGCACGGCGCGTGCAAAGGGCGTAAAGGAGAGCAAGGTTATTTACAAGCATGCGCTCAAGAACGCGCTGATCCCAGTAATTACATACGTCGGCCCGTTGACTGCATACATTCTTACCGGCAGTATGGTGGTTGAAACGGTGTTTACCGTTGGCGGCCTTGGCACAGAGTTTGTCAAGAGTATCTCCAACCGTGACTATCCGATGATCATGGGTACAACTATTTTCCTGGCGACACTTATGGTGACCATGACGCTGATTAGCGATCTGATCTACAAAGTGGTCGACCCGAAAATTACATTTGAGTGACGAGGGATAGCGATGAGTGATTATTCTGCCGATATGATTCCCAAGAAGCGGCTGCTAAGCATGCAGCTGGATGTTAGCAAATTTGAGAGAGCTTCCGATGCGGAAAAAGAACAGCATGAGACCATGCGCGAATCCACGACGTTCTTTCGCGACGGTATGCGTAAACTGTTTAAAAACCCGCTTGCGGTAGGCAGCTTGATTGTGCTGGTACTGATTATTCTGGTCATCGTATTTGCACCGATGGTCGTACCATACCGTTACAGCGAAATGATTTCCATTAACGGAAAACGTGACAGAACCGCAAAAAACCTTGCGCCTTTTACCTATTCGACTAATGAACAGGCGGCAATTGAGGAAGGGCAAGATATTTTCCCGCACATTTTCGGCACCGATGAGCTTTGCCGCGATTACTTCATCCGCGTGGTATACGGCGCGCGTGTGTCGCTGTCGGTTGGCTTTTTTGCCAGCATCATCGTATTGATTATCGGCCTGTTATACGGCAGTATAGCCGGTTATATGGGCGGTAAGGTCGACTTGATCATGATGCGAATCGTAGACGTTATTTACTCCCTGCCGGATATACTGATGGTGATTTTGCTGTCGGTAGTGCTGGATCAGGTACTGGGTAAGTCGCTGCAAAATTCGCTCTTAGCTGCGCTGGGCACGAATATGATCAGCTTGTTCATTGTATTCGGCTTACTGTACTGGGTAGGCATGGCCCGGCTGGTGCGCGGCCAGATTCTTACGATTAAAACGAACGAATACGTACTCGCGGCGCGTGCAATGGGTGCAAAACCCAACCGCATCATCCGCAAGCATATTTTACCCAACTGCATGAGCGTTATTATCATCTCCACAGCGCTGCAAATTCCCAGCGCGATCTTTACGGAGAGTTTCCTGAGCTTTATTGGTCTTGGCGTTCAAGCGCCAATGCCCAGCCTTGGTTCGCTGGCCAATGCCGCGCGCCAGGCACTGCAGGTTTATCCCTACAAGCTTCTGTTCCCAGCAATGGGCATTTGCTTGATCGTGTTGTCCTTCAACCTTTTGGGCGACGGCCTGCGCGATGCGTTCGACCCGAAGTTGAGGAGATGAGCATATGAGCGAGACGACATTACTGCAGGTAAAGAACCTGCATACCTCCTTTTTTACCGATTCGGGAGAAGTAAAAGCGGTAAACGGTATTTCTTTCAATCTGGAACGCGGCAAGGTGCTGGGCATCGTAGGCGAGAGCGGCAGCGGCAAGAGCGTATCCGCTTACTCCCTTATGCGAATTTTAACCGATCCCGGCAAAGTTACCGCCGGTGAGGTGCTCTTTAACGGAGAGGACGTACTCAAATACTCCGAACAAAAAATGCACTCTTTTCGCGGCAGCCGGATCAGCATGATTTTTCAGGATCCGATGACAAGCCTGAACCCTGTTTATACGGTGGGAAACCAGTTGGGCGAGGCGATTCGCATTCACACCAACCGCAACCATACGCAGGTGAAGGAACGCGCGCTGGAAATGCTGAAGCTGGTTGGTGTAAACGAACCGGAAAAACGGCTGAAACAGTACCCGCACGAGTTATCCGGCGGTATGCGCCAGCGTGTGATGATCGCCATGGCGCTGGCCTGCGAACCAGACATTTTAATTGCGGACGAACCGACGACCGCGTTGGATGTGACGATTCAGGCACAAATTTTGGAACTCATGCAGGAATTACAGCATAAAATGGGAATGTCTATTATCATGATTACGCACGATTTGGGCGTTATCGCCGATATTTGTGACGAAATCATTGTTATGTATGCCGGCCGTGTTTGCGAACGCGGTACGGCAGATGAGATTTTCTACAATCCCTGCCATGAATATACAAAGGGGCTTATCCGGTCCATTCCTAAATTTGGCGACGTGCACGGCAAACTGGTGCCAATTGCCGGCAACCCGGTCGATTTGCTCAACTTGCCTGCGGGCTGTGCGTTTGCTTCCCGCTGTGATAAAGCAATGAAAATTTGCCTGACGGAGTATCCTGAAGAAATCCGCATTAACGCGGATCATTTGGCGGGCTGCTGGGTGAATGTGAAAAAAGTATACGACGAAGCAAAGGAGGGCGGAGAGCAGTGAGCGAAAAAAACCATCCTTTGGTAGATGTTCGTAACCTGAAGCAGTATTTCACGGTGAAAGCCGATATGATTACCAAGCTGAAGCTCAAAGCCGTTGACGGTGTATCCTTCACCATTGATGAAGGGGAAACGCTGGGTCTTGTGGGCGAAAGCGGCTGTGGTAAGACCACAGTAGGCCGCACGTTGCTGCGACTTTATAAGCCAACTGGCGGCGAGGTTTATTTTGACGGAAATTTGATTACGGATCATAATATCGATCATTACCGCAAAGATATGCAAATCGTTTTTCAGGATCCGTATTCTTCGCTCAACCCCCGTATGACCATGGGCGATATCGTTGGGGAACCGCTGGATATTCATCACCTGTATTCATCCAAAGGGGAACGCAGGGATAAAATTTCCGAACTATTACAGCTGGTTGGCCTTAATAGCGAGCACGCACGTCGTTATGCACATGAGTTTTCCGGCGGACAGCGCCAGCGTGTTGGTATTGCCCGCGCATTAGCGGTAAACCCGCGTTTTATTGTCTGCGATGAGCCGGTTTCGGCATTGGATGTTTCCATTCAGGCACAGATTATCAACACCTTTGAAGAATTACAGGAAAAACTGGGGATCGCTTACCTGTTTATCGCACACGATTTGCTGGTGGTGCAGCACATGAGCCGCCGCATCGCGGTAATGTATTTGGGCAAAATTGTGGAAATCGCTTCTGCGGACGAGATTATCACACACCCGATGCACCCGTACACGCAATCGCTGATTTCCGCGATACCGCTGCCGGACCCCAAATCGGCACGAGAGCGGCACCGCATTATTCTACAGGGCGATGTTCCCAGCCCCCTGCATATGCCCAAAGGCTGCCCGTTCCGTTCCCGCTGCCGCTATGCTACGGAAGAATGCGCGCAGGAATGCCCAAGTCTGGATGAAGTTGTATCCGGACACCGCGTGGCCTGTTTCCATCCCCAAGGCTGACGATATCAAACGGCTTGACCGTTGATATAATTAATTCGAGGAGGAAAAACCATGAAAAAGTTGCTTGCCCTGCTACTGTCGATCACGATGGTTCTGTCCTTCGGCGCTGTTGCGCTTGCGGACGAAGGCTCTGAGCCTGATTGGTCCGGGTACGACGCGCTGATTGCGCAGATCAAATCCACCACCGATTTCGCCGATCGTGTCACTTTGATGCACGAAGCGGAGGATATCCTGATGGATACCGGCGCTATTTGCCCGATCTACTACTACAATGACCTGTATATGGCCAAAGAAGGACTGACGGGCTTCTACGCCAACGCGTACGGCACCAAGTTCTTTATGTATTCCGATTACGGCGATAACACCACGTTGAAGCTCTGCCTGGCTTCTGAGCCCGATAAGCTCGACCCGGCGCTGAACTCTTCCGTGGACGGCGCTTGCCTGGCTGCCAACAGCTTTGCAGGCCTGTACACCTATGATGCCGCTGGCGAATTGGCTCCTAACCTGGCCACCGGCTACGATGTCAGCGAAGACGGCCTCACCTACACCTTCCACATCCGTGAAGGCCTTAAGTGGAGCGACGGCACCGACCTGACCGCAAAAGACTTTGAATACAGCTGGAAGCGCGCTGCCAGCGATGCGACTGCCGCTGACTACAGCTACATGTTCAATGGCATTGCCGGCTATCCCAACGATCTGAACGTGACCGCCTCTGAAGACGGCACCACCCTGACCGTTGTTATGCTTGCACCTTGCGCTTACATGCTCGACTTGGCTGCGTTCCCCACCTTCTTCCCCGTGCAGCAGGCGAATGTTGAAGCAGCTGCTGACAGCGCCACCAATCCTGGCGCTTGGGCGCTGGAAGCCGGCTTTGTATCCAGCGGTGCTTACACCCTGGAAAGCTGGGATCACGGCCAGAGCATGGTTTACGTGAAGAACCCCTACTACTGGGATGCCGAGAACGTAAAGATCGAGCGTCTTGAGTTCATGCTCAGCGACGACGATACAGCGATCTACAGCGCATACCAGAACGGCGATCTGGACTTCATCGACACCGTTCCTACCGATCAGATTGCCAGCCTGAAATCCAATCCTGATTTCTACGTTGTTGGCCAGCTGGGCACGTACTACATGTGCTTCAACGTAAAGAGCAGCCTCTTTGACGGCAAGACCGTTGAGCAGGCCGCCGATATGCGTAAAGCTTTCGCCAGACTGATTGATCGTCAGTACATCATCGACACCGTTGCCCAGACCGAGCAGCAGGCGGCTACCTCGTTCATTCCCGCCGGCATGCTGGATGGTAACGGCGGCGTATTCAAAGATGCTTCCGCTTGGGCGTATCCTAATGGCTCTGACGGTTACTTCTCCGAAGACGTGGATGTTGACGGTGCTATCGAACTGTTGAAGGCTGCTGGCTTTGAGTTTGACGATAACGGCATGCTCAGCGCCAACACCCCCATCAGCTTTGAGTACCTGACCAACAACACCTCCGGTCACGTTGCTATCGCTGAGTGCATGCAGCAGGATCTGGCTGTGGTTGGCATCAACATGACCATTAAGTCTATCGACTGGGCCGTGTTCCTGGACGAGCGTAAAGCCGGCAACTTCGACATTTGCCGTAACGGCTGGCTCGCTGACTTCAACGACCCGATCAACATGCTTGAAATGTGGACCACCGAAAGCGGCAACAACGACGCGCAGCTCGGCAAATAAGCATTTCTGGTTTCAATTCCTTCGCCGCCGGATCTTCGGGTCCGGCGGTTTTCTTGTTATATTGATCCATTTACAGAAGATGACGTGTTTATTAGATGCATGATTATAGAACAGCGCGATGATGTGTGCCTTATTAAGGTGCAATTGTAGTAGCATGTTGGCAGAACGTGGCAGCTTGTAAGAAGATACATTGCAGCGGTGTGACCGGCGTGCTATAATACATCCATTAAGGATGGGGGGCCAAACATGGCAACGGTTGTATTACACCCGGGGAAAGAAAAACGTGTGTACGGGGGACACCCTTGGGTGTTCCGCAGTGATATTGCCCGTGTGGACGGGGAAAATGCCGAGGGCAAAGTTGTGCGCGTAGAAAGCGCACGCGGGAAATTTTTAGCAATGGCGGTGTACAATCCGCGCTCGCAGATTTCGCTGCGGATAGTATCCCGGAAGGAAGAAACGATCGACCGGGAATTCATCTTTGGACGTGTAAAACGCGCATTGGAGTATCGCCGCAAGTTTGCTGATTTACACAGCTGCCGCCTGCTTTTTGCCGAGAGCGACGGTTTACCCGCAGTTATTGCCGATGCTTTTAACGACGTAATCGTGCTGCAAATACTGTGCCTTGGCATGGAAGCGTTCAAGCAGGATATTGTGGATGCATTGGTGCAGGAACTTGCGCCTGCGGGCATCTATGAGCGTAATGATGTGCCCGTGCGAGAGTTAGAAGGGATGGCGCAGCAGACGGGACTGTTGTATGGAAATGTGCCGGAACGTGTGGAAATGGTAGAAAACGGCGTGCATTTTTGGGTGGATGTGAAGCAGGGGCAAAAGACCGGTTTCTTTCTGGATCAAAAGGAAAACCGTGCCGCTATTGCGCCCTTTGCCAAAGGGGCGCGGGTGTTGGATTGCTTTACGCATACCGGAAGCTTTGCCTTGCACGCTGCGCACTTTGGCGCAAGCGAGGTAACGGGCGTGGACATCAGTCAATACGCCTGCGACTTTGCTGCGGAAAACGCGCGCCTGAACGGAGTAGAAGAGCGGGTGCATTTTGTGTGCGCCAATGCGTTTGATTTTCTGCGATCAGCGCAGGATCGCCATGAAAGCTATGATATGGTTGTGCTGGACCCGCCTGCGTTTACCAAGACGCGCTCGGCAGTATCCGGTGCGCTGCGCGGGTATAAGGAGATCAACCTGCGCGGAATGAAACTGGTGCGTGACGGCGGCTATTTGGTTACCTGTTCGTGCAGCCAGCATGTACTGCCGCCGATGTTTCAGCAAATGCTGCTGGATGCCGAGAAGGACGCGAGGGTGCAGTTAAGGCAAATTGAGTTTCGCTCGCAGGGGCGGGATCATCCCATTTTACCGTCCTCACCGGAGACACAGTATTTAAAGTGTGGGATTTATCAGGTGTTTAAGTAACGGAAAAACAGGTAGATACACAAAAGCAGCGATGCGGAAAGCATCGCCGTTTTTGTGTATCGAAAACCAACTAAAAGAGGATAAAGCAGGGGAACAGCTAACAATAATAACTCGTTAAACAGGTAGCAAGTACCAAACTCCATGCTACTGTCAGGCCATACCAATGCCACGTGAAGTGTGGCTGGTATCCTGGGGCTATGGCCGCATGTGGAAAACCACCGGCTTAGCCTGTGCATGTTTATTATACAAGGTGATGTGGATAGTAAAACAGTATATGCGACAGGATGGCAAAGTATGAGACAAAGTTGTGGAGCAGACCAAGCATAGAGCGATAAACGACGAGAAAAAGTGCCACGGTAACACAAATTAAGATTATGAAAAGTAAGATATTATATATATTGATGAAAATAAAAGCGATGAACGGGAATGTTCGAAGCAGAAAGATAGGAACAGGCATATAAGGGTGCGGTGCAAGCGTACAAGCAGGTCTGTAAGACATGACTACTATTTTTTAAGCGGATCGCGTACCATCAAGCGGTCATTCAGGCCATAGAAGCCTTCTTTGGCGTAAAGTCCGGCGGCGGTTTGCGTCAGCAGCATTCCTTTACCGCGGCAAACGTCCGTATTGGAAAGGGCGTAGCGCACCAACGCAAGTCCGAGCCCCCTGCCGCGTTCTTCTTGCGCTACGATAACATCGGCGATGTAGTACACGGTTGCCTTGTCGCTGGTGATGCGCAAAAACCCAACCAACTTATGATTGGCGTTAAAAACGCCGAATGGATAGGAGTGCTTCAGCGATTGCCTGCATGTGTTTACATCGCGGTCTTTAGCCCAATATGTCAGCTTGAGCAGCGACATCACTTCGGCTAATTTAAATTTGCGGCGTTTACAGCTGAGCGTATACCCTTCAAATGGTTGGTCTTTCATGCTTTTGCACTCCTTATACATGTTTATGGGTTATTCCTGTCACTGTGTAACGAGCGTTACGGTAAACCCCTGCGCTTGCAGGTAGCTGACTATGCTGTCGTCTGGTAATACCAAATGCAGCAGGCCAACCGTTACGAAATAGCTGCCGCCATCTGCCGCCATAGCTGCCAGCGAAGCTCCCATGCTCTTGTTGCGCAGCGTAATCAGCTTGGTGTGGTACTCTGTCCCGACAGTCTCGTAGCCCGGTGTGAGATGGCTGCTTTGGTACTGGGCGGCGAACGCGTCCACATCACCGTCACTCCACCACTGCGGCCAACTGGCAATGGAAGCGTCCATGCCGGTTGCGTTTTGCGGGGTAAGGATCGTATCGCATTCTGTTTGCAATAAATATTGCTTCAGCTCCGCGCTGAACCCCTCCAGAATATCCGTTTGTGCGGAGGCGGTTTCCAGATAGACGGTTTTCTTATCGTGTCTGGCTGCGTAGGCTTGTACGTTTTTCTCCACGCCCAGGGAAAGAGCCTGATTGATATTTTTCGTGCCCAGTTCCGCGGCGGTAGAGTATACAGCCAGTGTATTGATGACCGCCCAAGGCTTTTGGCCGTTGAGCGTATCCAGCGATAATGATAGCTGATCGCAAACCTCGGCAAGCTGCGTATAGAGCGGATCGCCGATGATTGTTTGCAAGGTCTGCCCCTCCGGAAGTGCCATACGGCTTCGTAAACTGGCAAGCACCTCCTGCGAAGTGGTATCGCACTCATAGACGAATGTATCCGCTGCTTCCATCGCCTGCTGGATGGAATCGCCAAATGGATACATATCCTGATTGCCGATATGGATGGAACCGAGCAGGTACATATCGCCGTTGCCGCCGGTAACATGGTACAGCACTCCCCGGCTGCCTTCCGTAGGATGAGCGCAGAACCATCCGGCGGTTCCGGCCAGCATGACGATAAAGGCGACAGCTGCCCATAACCATTGCTTTTTCTTCATAGCTCCTCCAGTTTTTGCAGGTTGGCTGCGGCATGCGCAATATTTTCATTGCTCAGTCGCCATTCCGGCGGTAATAGGCGTATATAACCCGGTTCGTAATAACGTTCGTCTACCAATACAACGATCCCTTTATCCGTTTCGGTACGGATGACGCGCCCGGCAGCTTGCAGCACTTTTTGCATGGCGGGAATCATCCACGCATAGAGAAAGCCATCGCCGAATTGCTCCTGATAGTAACGCTGCAAAGTGCGAAGTCGCAGTGAGGGAGTAGGTAAGCCTACGCCGACGATCAATACGCCGATGAGCTGCTCGCCCGGCAAGTCAATACCTTCAGCAAACAAGCCGCCCAATACGCAAAGCCCAAGGGTTGGTCCCTCGCCTTGCGTAAACGCCGCCAGAAAACGGGCACGCGCATCCTCGCCCATATCGTTTTCCTGCACCAACAGCGGCGGCAGCGGTAAGCTGGAAAGCGGCTCCAGCACTAAACGCAAATAGGCGTAGCTGGGAAAGTAAACAATATATTTACCCGATCGTGTCTGTACCATATCGACGATGCTTTGCGCTACGGCGGCAGCGCTGCTCTCCCGCAAGGTATAGCGGGTGGGGATGCGCTTACGCACAACCGCCAGGCGCTCGGGGGAAAATGGAGATGGCAGCGAGAATACCGCGTCTTCCTCCGTGCCGCCTAAAAGCGCCCGCATTGCGGTAAGCGGCGATAAGGTCGCCGAAAAGAACACGCTTCCGCGTAATCTTTTGGTCGTTGCTGCGATGGCTTCCGCGGGGGAGAGGCAAAACAGCTCCAGCACGCGCTCGCGGCCATGATGCTCGACCAGCGTAGCGTAACGCTCGCTATAATGCTCGGTAGCGTAGGAAAAAGTACATAAAGTACGCAGCAGGGTGCCCGCATCGTGGCGGCATTCGGCAGATGGCAGCTTGCTCATTAGCAATTCCATCGTGGTTTGGATGAGGGTTTCTACCAAAGGGGCAATATTGTCCGGTGGATTGGGCAAGCAGCTTTCTATAAAACGGAAAGGTTCCCGGGTTGTAGCTGCTGTGGGTTGATCGGTTGATAAATGATTTTGGCGGTTTATGTCCTCGACTTGCGATTCATCTGTATTGCCCTTTATTTGTCCGTCCGTTGATTCTGCTGCACCGTCTTTCGTATCCTCTGGGCTATCCCCGATGGCGCGCAGCGCGTTAATTAATGCGGTGAGCTGTTTGTAATAGAGGTGTTTTCGCCCCAGCGCCTTGCCAAACGTTGTACGATAGGTGCGAAGCTCGCGGCTGTCCAGCGTGCCGGAAAGGCTATCCCGCACGCGGGAAAGCAAATGGTGGGCTTCATCCACAAGCAATGTAAAATCCCGGCGCTGTTTAAACAGCCTTGCGATCTGTACAAACGGGTCAAACGCGTAATTGACATCCATGAGTACGACGTCCACCAGTTCGGTCAGCGCCAGACCCAGCTCAAAGGGGCAGAGCCGGTATTCATCCGCGATGGCTGTAATCACGGCTTCATCCCAGATAGCGTCTATTTGCAGCAGATTTTGGATGGCATCCGGTTGCCGCAGATAGTGCCCTTTTGCACGCGGGCAATCGTCCGGATGGCAGCGGGTCGGCGAAGGACATAGCTTTTCTTTTGCCAGCAGCGTGGATACGCGCGCGTGCATTCCCTGCCCCCGCAACGCCTCCAGTGTGTTCAGCGGACTTTGGCGGGCTGTGGTGCGCGCTGTAATGTAAAGAATTTTGCGGGTTTTCCCTTCGCCCAGCGCTTTCAGGGCGGGAAAGAGCACCGCGGCGCTTTTACCGGTGCCGGTCGGCAGCGAGGCAAATAGGCGTTTTTTCCGCGTAATGGCGGTATACACCTGTACCGCCAGTTCCCTTTGGCCTTTGCGATAGGCGGTAAAAGGAAAAGTAAGAGAGCGCAGGCTTTTATCCCGTGCTTGCCGGTGCGCTCGTTCGGCAACGGCAAAGGTAAGCCACGGGGTCAGCAGGGAGGTTAGTTCGACTGTCAGGGTATCGGCTGGGAGTATCTCGGTAAAAACGCGTTTCGGCTCTCCCTCGGCATTGACGTACACAACGCGCAGCTCGACAAGGGATGCGCCTTCGGATAGCGCCAGCATCGCGCCGTACAGCCGTGCTTGTGCTACATGGTCGGGCAGCGGTGCAGCGGGCGCTTCGCGACAAAGCTTTATCTCTTCCACGCAGGGGGGGTCGCCGTCTTTAAACGCATCCATACGGCCGAAAACGGTCACGGTTTCTCCAGCTTGCGACACATCGCAGCGCAAAGGTTTTTCAACCTCGAATTCGGCTTCCTGCGCGGCTTCGCGCGCCTGATGCGCTTTCGTACCGGCCAGCATATCCGCCATGTTGCCGCCGGGCACAATATCCGGCGAAAAATACGAAAAGGCGACCAGCTCGCGAACCGATACCCGAAGCATCTCGTCCACGGCGATCACCCTCCTTTACGGTACGATGAAAATAGGGGGAAAGAACGCGTGCGACGCACAGGCGGCATCGCACGCGCGGAAAACAAAGCTTGGACTAATCCCGGCGGCTGCGGGATAACAGCAACAGGCGCAATAACTGAAGAAGGCTGCTGATGGCGGCGGCTACATACGTAAGCGCTGCAGCGCTGAGTACCGCGCGAACACCGTCCAGCTCATCCTGTGTTACATAGTTGCCCTGCGCTAACGCGTCCATCGCGCGCCTGCTGGCGTTAAACTCCACCGGTAGCGTGATGAGCGAAAAAAGGAAGGTCAGTGCAAAACATACAATACCGATAGTGATTAACGGCTCCCATGAAAAGATAAACCCGAGAATGAAGATCGGGAAATACAGCGTACTGCCGATGTTGACGACGGGAACAAACGCGGATCGCAGCTTGAGCGGTCCGTAATCGTGCTGCTTTTGCATGGCGTGTCCGCACTCATGAGCGGCAATTCCGATAGCGGCGATGCTGTTGCTTCCGTACACGCCCTGCGAAAGATGCAGCACATTGGAACGGGGGTCGTAGTTATCGGTCAGCTCGCCGGAAACAGGCTGAATGGAAACATACTGGTTGCCGTCGCGCGTCAGCAACTCCGCCGCAACCTGATCGGCAGTAACACCGCGCCGGGTGCCGATTTTGCCGTACTTGGCGTAAGCTGACTTTACTTTATACTGTGCCCATAGCCCCAGCAGCAAGCCGGGGAGTAATAAAATCATGGTCCAATCCCAATAAAACATGCCAATACCTCCACAAATGGCAACGAATGTGCTATGATAGTGCAGTAAAGAACTGCTACAATAGCATACACTATTCTGACGGAAATTCAAGCCGGACCGTCCGCACTGTCGGGCGGAGGGGCTGAAAGCCACACGACGAAAAGGAGTGTTGAGCCATGCATGCTGTACCGGTAAACGAAGTGGCAAACATTATAGCCGGACAAATGAAAAACGGTGGCGTGTTTCTGTGTACCAGAGCCGACGGGCGAGATAATGTAATGACCATAGGCTGGGGCGGGCTGACTGTGTTCTTCGGAGAAGATTGCTTTCTGGTCCCAGTGCGAACCAGCCGTTATACGTATGGGATGCTGCAAAAAAACGGTGAGTTTACCGTGAGCATTCCGCTGCACGACATGCGCAGGGAACTGGGCGTGGCGGGCAGCAAAAGCGCCCGAGAAGTGGATAAATTCTCCGGCTTCGGCATGACAGCCGCGCCTGCACAGGCGGTAAACGCGCCAGTCGTAAGCGAATGTGAATTACAAATTGAATGTACGCCGCTGGGGAGCATACCGCAAACAGCCGAGTTGCTCAATCAGGATGTGCTGGATCGCTTCTACGCCAGCCGTGATATGCACACGTTCTTTCTGGGCAAAATTGTCCGGTGCTACTACAAAGACTGAATAGACTGACAACACCGCAGGCACGGCGCGAAGCGCTGCTCCTGCGGTTTATACGTAGAGGACTGATGCTGTAAAACGCCGCGCGAAGATGCCTGAAGGACCTGGCGGATGCTGAAGAAAAGTGCCGCTTGAAAATGAGGAGGAATTGCAATGGCGATGAATATGCCCGTTAACATTCTGCACAGTTACCTGCGGGACGTTTACTTCTTCTGCGGTACGGCTGGCGGGGGAAAATCGACCATTTCGCGGGCCTTTGCCGAAAAATACGATTTTCATTGGCTCAGCGAAAGCGTGATCAACGATAAGTATCAATCGATTGCGGACCCGAACTATCAGCCTGCGCAGTACGACCGCCCTGTGGACTGGACCGAGTATTTTCTGCGCCCAGTGGAGGAATACTGGCGCTGGCTAACGCGGATTGCGCAGGAACAAACGCCGCTGATGCTGCTGGAGGCGATTCGCCTTTCCGCAACCAAACCGGTGGCGTTTGACTGCGCGATGCCGCCAAGCCTCGCTTTTGAGGTGTGCCCGCCCGATCGTGTGGTGTTTCTGGCGGTGGAACCGGAGCGCGCCGCGCGTGAAAACCTGATTCGGCCAGATCATAAAAGCCTGAACAGTTTTATTGAAAGCTTGCCGCGCTCCGAAGAGATTAAGGAAAACATCCATAACCTGTTTGTGTACGGCAATACCCGGGTACTGGAGGATATACGGCGCAGCGGAAGGCTGTGCATTATGCGGGATGACAACAGCACCGTGGAAAAAACGCTTTCAGCGGTGGAGTACCACTTTGGCTTTGGCGCGTAACCTCATGCCCAGGTAAAATGGAAGGCTGTCCCTTTACCGATTTCGCTTTCCACCGTAACCTCCATGTGATGCCGCTGCGCAATTTGCTTGGCAATCGCCAGCCCCAGTCCGCTGCCCTGCTTGTTTGCTTCGCTGCGGGTTTTATGGAAGCGGTCAAAAATTAAAGGCAAATCCTCCGCGGAGATACCTACGCCCTCATCCTGTATGGTAATGCTGTGCGGGGTGAGGGTTACGGTTACGGTGCTGTTTTCTGGAGAGAATTTTACGGCGTTATCCAAAATAATCAAAAACATTTGTTTGAGCCGTCCGTAATCGCCTGTGTAGGGTACGGCTTCGGGCGGGAATTGCCGTGTCAGGGTGATGTGCTTTTGCCTTGCCAGCTGCCCGGCGCTGTGCAGCGCATCGCTGAGGATATCACTCAGGCTAATGGGGGCATCCTCAATGGGAAAATCTACATTCTGCAAGCGAGCCAGATCCATTAAATCGTTGACTAACCGCTGCAGCGATAATGTTTCTTTCAGCATTTGGCCGTGGTATTCCGCCACCTGTTCCGGTGCGGTAACCACCCCTTCACACAACGCTTCCAGCGATCCGCGCAGCACAGTGACAGGCGTGCGCAGCTCATGAGATACGTTGGAAAGAAAATTTCTGCGCAGTTTCTCCTGCCGGGCGGCTGCCTGCTCAGCTTCTAACAGCCGATCGCTAAGGCCGTCCATCGCGGTGGCCAGCTTGCCGATCTCATCCTTTTGGGCGACGCCGGTTTTGGCGGTGTAGTCGCCCGCCGTCAACTTGAGGGCGGTCGCCTTCATCCGATCCAGCGGTCGGGCGAACGAAAGGCTCAGCAGCACCGCCAGCAGCGCTGCGGATACCAGTGCCGCCGCGCCGCTGACCGCCATAATGCGCATACCCTGCGCCGTTGCGGAGGTAATGCCCGAAACCGCATCGTGTAAAAGTAATGCGCCTGCTACCGAATCGCCATCGTAAATCGGTACGCCCACGGTCAGCGTCGGGGTACCGAGTAAATCGCTGAAACCTTCGCTGAAAGGGGTTTCCCCGGAAAACACCGCCTGCACCAGCGCATCGGCGTCAGCTGGCAGATCGCTATACGTGAGCGTGTTGCCGATGCTGTGCCCGGCGGTTAGAAAATCCAAATTCTCATCAAGCACCCATACGTCGGTTTCCAGCAGGCTCATCAGCCGCAGGTAAGCGCCGTAGCCCGTGCCCTGCCCGGCAGCGGCGCCGTTGCCTTCGAGCACGCCGGAAAGGGTATTGGCCAGCGTGCCCGCATGTTCCAGCATTTCCGCCTTTTTGGTTTCTACGGTTTGGCGCGTAAACAGCGCTTGGAACAGGATACCGCTGATCAGCGCCATTACGCACAGCGCGGCGGCAAAGTATCCCAGCAGGCGAAGTGCGATTCTACTTTTCAACATCGGTCACCTCAAACTTATAACCAACGCCCCAGATGGTTTTAATCGACCAGCCTTTGGCTTCATACGCGTCCAGTTTGGCGCGCAGCCGCTTGATGTGGGAATCCACCGTGCGGGTATCGCCGAAATAGTCATACCCCCACAGGCTTTCCAGCAGGTTGTCGCGGGAGAATACTTTGCCGGGGTGGGAGGCCAGGGTATAGAGAATCTCCAGTTCCTTTTTCGTCAGGGTAACGGGGCTGCCGCCAATCTGCGCCTGATAATCATCCAGCGTAACGATTAGGTTGCCACGCGAGATGCGCTGTTGGGCGGCGGAGGATTCCCGCCCGATGCGGCGCAGCACGGCGCGCAGACGTGCCATGACCTCGCCGGGAGAAAAGGGTTTGACAATGTAATCGTCTGCGCCGATATCCAGCCCCATGATTTTCTCAAAATCCTCGCCGCGCGCCGTGATCATGATAACGGGCACGGT
The DNA here is from genome assembly GCA_963675655.1 of Candidatus Limiplasma sp. Lineage (GTDB taxonomy): Bacteria > Bacillota > Clostridia > Christensenellales > Aristaeellaceae > CAXXOK01. The sequence goes on along the minus strand of OY776489.1, from coordinate 470,880 downwards.
GGAGGTTTTGCGGATTTCGCGGCAAACGGCAAAACCATCTAGCTTGGGCATCATCACGTCCAGCAGCACGGCGTCGGGTTTTAGCCGCTCAAACAGGGCAAGCGCATCCTCGCCATCGGCGGCGATGGCGGGCGTATGCCCTTCTTTTTTTACGTATTCTTCAAGGATGGATGCGATTTGCCGATTGTCATCGGCGATCAGTATGGTAGCCATGTGTGCCTCCTTGTGTAAGAACAAAGTCCAAAATGCCATAAAACTGCTTGGGAAATGACAAACTTTTGCCATAACTCGGGGTTATCCTTAAATCACAGCAAGGGATTGCTGAATAAAACAAACGAGGTGCTTTAACAATGAAGCTCAAAAAGATAATTGCAACCCTGATGACTTTGACCCTGCTGGCGATGGCGCCTGTACTCTCTCTGGCGGAAGAAACTACTGGTTCCGCCGCGGTAACGACCGCAACGACCTACACACTGAAACAAATGCTGACCTACGCGATTCAGGATGAATATGCGGCGCAAGCCGAATACGAAAAGATTCTGGCGGCCTATGGCGAAGATAACGCGTTTGGCAACATCGTCGGCGCGGAAGGTACCCACATCGCCTTGCTGGAAACCTTGTTTACCACTTACGGCTTTGCGCTTCCCGCCAATAACGCAGCCAGCACCGTAACCCTTCCGGAAAGCCTTGATACCGCTTATGTAACAGGGATTGCCGCAGAAAACGCCAACATCGCGATGTATGATGCGTTCCTGGCGCAAAGCGACTTGCCCGCTGATGTACGCGCTGCTTTCACTGCGCTGCAAAACGCTTCCCAGAGTCACCTGAGCGCCTTTACCCAGAATGCGGAAAACGCCGGGTTGGGTTTGCAGGACGGACAAGGCATGCAGTATGGGCAGAATGACGAAAACGGCAATGGCAACGGTAACGGCCTGCAGGATGGCAGTGGAACGCAGAACGGCGATACCGGCGCTACGCAGAATAAAAACCAGCGCGACGACGGTATGGGTCAGGGCAAAAACAGCCGTTACAGCGAGAACAATACCAATTGCGTCTCCGGCGACTGCGATGGAAACGGTGTATGCGACGGTGACTGTGACGGGACTTGCCTTGTAGACGGCACAGAAAACCAGAATGGCGGCCAGAACCGTCGGAACAGCACGACCGGTGCCTGACAAACAACAGATACCGTAGATTACGACAATCGAAACGAATCCCGATAGCCAATGCGGCGGAGAAAACTCCGCTGTGTTGGTTTTTTCATATGTGGACGATTAATGCAACTATATTGAAAGAGCATTGGCACAAGACGTAAGTTGCCTTTACACACTAGCATTGTGATTTATATGTAAAGTGTGCTTACAATTCTGTGATACAAGTGCCTACTGTGTTATCAATTTTCTGAATAATGTTACTTTTCGCCCACAAATATAAGAAAACATAACTTGCTCAGGGGGAGGTTGGGAGGGGGGACAGCGTCCCCTTCCCAAAGGGAGCGTTAGCGACCGTTGTGCCCCGGCGGCAATTTACCGTCCGTATAGCACAGCGTCAACTCCGACAGGGAAAGGTACGTGCTCATGGGTGAAACTTGTGCGATGCGGGCAACATCCGTGCTCAAGGTTTGCGAAAATGCGTTACAGGCTTCCTGCGTAGCTGCGCCAAGCACCCGAACGTCGCAAAATGCACACTCTCCGGTTTCCTCACCCTTGGTTAGAGCTTGCCCGTCCAATAGGTGCACCATAACATGTTGTTTGTTCTTACCCAGCAATGCTACGGCATGGAGGGCGCAAGCTTTCAGCTCGATTTTTTCAGCGGCGGTTAAGGTGCGGCTGGTGGCAATTTGAATATAGGGCATGTGAAAACCTCCCGGTAAAAACAGATTATGATAACAAGATACTTCGCCCAAGCGCTTTCTTCCTGCCAAAGATTGTGCTATATTGGGGATCGGTACAGAAAACTGGGAAACGATCGGTTTCTCCATGAAGATCAGGGGATGCGCTATGGAACAGCAATTTACATTCGGGTATGGCGAAAAAAAGATTTCGCTGCGTGTGAAAGCAGAGCAGATTGACGTAGTGGACGCGGTAACTCCGCCGCCGCTTGGCGATTTACGGGAAAGTTTCCGCGCGGCTGTGGAAGAAAACGTGATTGGCGGTAAACCGCTGAAAGATAGGGTAAGCGCTTCGGATGAGGTAACCATCATCATCAGCGATTTAACGCGTGCGTGGATGCATCAGGAGCGGATTTGCCCGCTGCTTGTGAATTATTTACATGATGTGGTCGGCATGCCCTATCAGAACATGGTGTTTTTAGTGGCGTTGGGTACGCACCGGCTGGAAACCGAGGAGGAACTGCGCAGGCTGGTGACCGATGCGGTGTTTGAAAAGGTGCGCGTGGTGGATCACCGCGCGGATGAACCGCTTGTGGACTTTGGCACCACCTCGCGCGGCACGCGTGTGCTGCTTAACCCGCTGGTATCCGGCCGCAAGGTGATTTTAATAGGCGGTACGGTGCACCATTTACTGGCAGGTTACGGCGGCGGACGCAAAAGCCTTGTGCCCGGCGTGGCAGGAGGGCTGACGATTAAACAAAACCACATCCATGCCCTGCACCCTACACAGCCGCGCTCCAGCGACGAGGTGGGAAGTGGCCGCACCACGGGCAACCCCGTGCATGAGGATATGATGGAAGCTGCCGCAATGGTGAAGCCTGTGTTTGGCATCAATCTTGTGGTGGACAGCAACGGCGACCAGATCGCGCTGCCCTGCGGGGATTATATCGCGGCTTGGGAAGCAAGCTGCCGTCTGGTAGACCGTTATAACGGTGTGCCGATTGCGGGCAAGGCAGATGCTGTGGTGGTCAGCTGCGGCGGATTCCCCAAGGATATTAATCTGTATCAATCCTCAAAAACGATGATCAACGCCTATCAGGCGGTCAAAGAGGGCGGCACGTTTATTTTCATCAGCGAGTGCAGGGAAGGCGGCGGCCCGGCGGCATTTTTTGACTGGAGTAAGTACCAGAAAACCGGTACGCTGGATGCGGAGTTGCGGAAAAACTTTACCATCGCCGGGTATGTTTTTTACGTATGCTGCGAAATCGCCGCGCATACGAATATGCACATGCTCACAACCGTTGGGGCGGATACCCTTGCATCCATGCGGATTACCGGGCACAATGATCCTGCTGAACTGCAAAAGCTGCTGGATTTTGGCGGTCAGCGCGTAATTGTGATGCCGCATGGCAGCAGTACGGTGCCGATGGCGGCTGAATAACGCGGGAGCATCTGGATATTTTCCAGAATTTATCGGGGCTGAAAAAGCATCAATAAAAGAACGCCGTGAACCTTGCAGAAGCGGCAGCAGAAATCTGCACTTGTTGCGGCCCATAGCACACCGTGCAAAAGTCCGCGCGGCTGCTATCTGGCAGATCGTCGGACAGAAAAAACAAAATTTGTTGTTTTTGGGGGTTGACAAATTCACAAACGCCATGTTTTAATAATAAAAACCGTTGAAGCGGAGATAACGTCGAAGGCGCACTTACAGAGAGCCGGGATTGCTGGGAACCGGCAGGGAGCGGATCGGCAAATGGACCGTGGAGGGTGCGTTGAAAGAATGCTTGCATTCGAGTATAGCGCAACGTATCGCCAACGTTACCGGGCGTAGAGTGTGTCGGCACTTGAACGAGGCGGACGGGAAACCGTCAAGCAAGGTGGTACCGCAGATGAATTCAAACGCATCTGTCCTTGGAAAAGGACAGATGCGTTTTTGTGTATATCTCCGGTTGGAGGGAGATACAGCAATAACCGCGGCGCTGCAATGGCAAACCGACAGTACATTTTCCCCGGTTTTATCCGGAAAAAAGAAAGGATGGTTTTCCATGAAAAAATTGATCGCTTTGGTTTCCGCCCTCGTACTCGTACTGGCTTTTGCGGTTACCGCCGGTGCGGAAAGCGCTAAAACCTACAATGTAGGCATTATTGAAATGGTGGATAACGGTGCTTTTACCGATATGCGTGAAGGGTACATTGCCCGGATGCGTGAACTGGGCTATACCGAAGATGTGATGACCTTTAACTATCAAAACGCGCAGGGTGATATGACCAATCTGGCTTCGATCTGCCAGGCGATGATTAACGACGGTGTGGATTATGTGGTCACCATCGCGACGCCGCCTTCGCAAGCGTTTTTGAATATGGACAGCGGCATCCCGATGTTCTTCATCTCCGTTTCCAACCCCGTGGGCGCGGGCATCATCACCGAAATGGCACACCCGGATAAGAATGCGACCGGCACCAGCAATGCGATTCCTGTGGATGAAATGTTCAAACTCAGCGATGAGCTGACGCCGGGCTGCGAAACCTACGGCTTGATTTACTGCACCAGCGAGATCAACTCCGTTACCACCATTGAAAACGCCAAAGCGTATATGGATGCGAACGGCTTGAAATACAAAGAAGCGGTGGTTACCAACTCCGGCGAAGTGCAGCAGGCGGCCGAATCGCTGGTTGGGCAGGTGGACGCGATGTTCATCCCCAACGACAGCGTAGTGCAAACGGCGCTGACCACGGTAGCGGAAGTAGCCAAAGAAGCGAAGATTCCCGTATATGGTTCGTCTGCGGTTATGGTAGCTTCCGGCGCGTTTGCGACCATCTCCATCAGCGATACGGATATTGGCCGCATGACGGCGGATATGAGCGACCAGTTCCTGCAGGGTACCGCCATTGCGGACATCCCCGCAATCACGGTGAGTGACTTTACCATGGTCATCAACACCACCACCGCTGCTGCCATCGGCGTAACATTGAGCGATGATGTGCTGGCACAGGCGACTATTATAGAATAACCAAGCAGAAAGGCTTTTCTAGGAAAGCCTCTCTGCAGTAGACAGTACCCCGCCAACGTAAACCTCCTTGCTTTCCCGCGGCACTGTTAGCGCACGGGAAAGCCGAAGGGAAGGGGGACGATCTCCCTTTCCCTTCGGGAGGTGGCGGCCGAAAAGAGGACAGGACATGACTTTATTTCTGGGATCGCTGCAATTGGGTTTGATGTACGGATTGCTGGCGATGGGCATTTTCATCAGCTTTCGTATCCTGAATATTCCCGATCTGACGGCCGAGGGCAGCTTTACCCTCGGCGTAGCCGTATCCGCCATGGTTACACTGGCGGGCGCGCCGTACCTTGGGCTGCTGGTTGCCTTTCTCTGCGGTATGGCGGCGGGCACGGTAACAGGGCTTTTACAAACCCGTGTGGGCGTACACCCGATTCTGGCCGGCATCCTGACCATGAGCGCACTGTATACCATTAACCTCGCCATTATGGGCGCGCGCTCCAATGTGACATTGATTGGCATGGATACACTGTTTCAGCAGCTGTACAAGCAGATGGCACCTATGAGCAAAGATATGGTAAAACTGATAATCGGCGCAGGGCTTGCGATACTGACGCTTTTGCTGCTGGTGTGGTTCTTTAAAACCCATATCGGTTTATGTATCCGTGCGACCGGCAATAACGAGGCGATGGTACGCTCGTCCTCTATCAACGCATCGGGCATGAAAGTGGTCGGGCTGGCGGTTTCCAACGGCTGCATTGCGCTGTCCGGCGCGATTGTGGCGCAGTATCAGGGCTATGCGGATATTTCCAGCGGTATCGGTATTCTGGTCGTTGGGCTGGCTTCGGTGATCATTGGCGAGGCATTCTTTGGCCGCCGCAGCGTTACGCTGGGGTTGGTTTCGGCGATTGTCGGTTCGGTGCTCTACCGTATTATTGTGTCCCTGGCGCTTTCCACTAGCATTTTCCCGGCGTATTTCCTCAAGTTGATTTCCGCGGTCATCGTAGCGGTGGCACTGAGCATACCGACGGTAAAAGAGAGTATGCAAAAGCAGCGGATTCGCAGGGAGGGCCGTAACGATGCTTGAACTGAAGCACGTAAGCAAAACCTTTGGCAAAGGCACGGTGAACGAGCATACCGCGCTGAATAAGATTGATTTCTGTCTCCGGGATGGAGATTTTACCACCATACTTGGTTCCAATGGCGCAGGGAAAAGCACGTTGTTTGGGGCGATTGCAGGAGCGTTTTGGCCGGATCAGGGGCAGATACTGCTGGACGGGGAAAACATTACCTATCAGCCGGAGCATCGCCGCGCCCGCAAAATCGGTATTTTATTTCAGGACCCGATGAAGGGCACCTCCCCGGATATGACGATTGCCGAAAATCTAGTGCTGGCATATACGCACGGCAGTCGCTTCCCGCTAGCCCGTGCGCTGCGCAAGAAGGATATTGAAGAATTGCAAGGTATGCTGGCTGCGTTTGGCATGGGGTTGGAAGACCGCATGAAAATGAAGGTCGGCCTTTTATCCGGCGGACAGCGGCAAGCGATGACGCTGTTGATGGCGACCATCGCCAAGCCCCGTTTGTTGCTGCTGGACGAGCACACAGCGGCGCTGGACCCTGCAACAGCGGAAAAAGTACTGGCGATAACCGTACAGATTGTGAAAGAACAAAAAGTACCAACCATGATGATTACGCACAATATGGCTAGCGCATTGGCGCTTGGAAACCGTACCATTATGATGGAAAATGGCGAAATTATACTGGATATTGATGGAGAAGAACGCGCGCAGATGCAGGTGGAAGATCTGCTGCGGCGTTATTCCGGCCGACAGGGTAAGCGGCTGGATAACGACCGGATGCTGTTAAGCCGCTAAGCCGTCCCAGCAATGCGGACAAGGCAGGGCCCCTCCCTCTGCCGCCCGGCGGATAAGGTAAGCAGAAAAACCAACCGGTATGCGCGCTCCATAATAGGGGACAACTGACCCACAGACGAAAAACCGTACGATGTGCAAACGGAGTGATACTTCACATCGTACGGTTTTTGCGTGGGAAAGGGCAGCTATCTGCAAAGGAGGAGGGAGTATACTCGCAAACGGGCGTCAAGTTCAGCTGCTTAACACCGCGCTTGGAAGCATTAATGGGAGGGAACACATTTAGCACAGGGGGTACGGCCTAAGTATAGGGCTTCTTCCAGTGTAACGGGTACGCCGTTTTTGCAATACTTGCATTGCTGTGAGAAATGGTAATGCTCATCTCCAATTTCAAAATATACAGTTTCACTGCCTTCGGGAAACGTAACGCTACCACTGCCGGCAAGCCATGCGGCGGGATGGCACCTGCCGCATGGAGTATACCCAAGGCGGCAAGCTTCCTCTAGCGAAACCAGATAAGCGGTTTGGGTATTTCCACAGTCGTCGCTACAGTGGTATCGTTTACCGGTTTGGGTGATGTAGACCAGTTGTGATCCCTGTAAATAGTAAGGGGGTTCATCTGTTACAGCCGTATCTGTAGCTGCGGCGGAGGCAATAGAGGAGAACGGTAAATAATCCCCTGCGGTAAACGCGAGGAGCACACATAATAATAAAACAAAAACCCGTTTCATTCGGCGGGTCAAAACAACGCCCCCTTTGCCAAAAAAGGCGGAGCAATGGGCGCAATCCATACCATTAGAATTAATATACCATATGTGGAATAATATGGCAAATTATTTTTTACAAAGTATACTGTGGCTGATAAGTTACTTTTTTATACCGCAGCTGCCGCGGCAAACCAACTGAACCGGAAACACAACGTGCTTGGCGGGCGTACTGTCTCCGGCGATGCGGCCGATTAAGATATTGTAGGCCGCTCTGGCAAGCGCATGCATCTGTCCGTCTATGGTGCAAAGCGAAGAAGGGAAACTGATAACGCTTTGTATATTGTCAAAACCGACAAGCGCAAAATCATCGCACATCCCGGCGGACGCAATGCAGGTTGCCAGCTGCCAGGCTTCGATATCGCAAAAAGCAAAAATGCCTGTAACACCCTTAGCCTTCCATTGTTTTAGCATTGCATCAATTTGCGATGGATCCGGCCTATGCGTAATATACACGTCTTCATCGGGGATGCCGGCTTCGCGTGTTGCACGTAGAAGTCCGTTGGTGCGATGCTCGCTGCTGTAGGTAACCTCCATTACATAATAAAATGCAATCTTGCGGTGCCCGGCTTCGATTAAGTGCTTCCCGGCCAGATAGCCGCCCGTCTCTTCGTCGCAGACGACATAGTCATAATCAGGATGCTCCGTATAACGGCTGGCCATCACAAAGGGTATGCCAGCCTGCCGCATAAGCGGAATGGTCTGTGTGGCATAATTACTGGGGAACAGCAAAATACCATCAACCTGATGGCTGATAGCGGTGATAATTGCTTTTTGCTCCTGCTTTGCATCATCCCGGGAACAAAGAGAAATCACCGTATAGCCAGTTTCTTCAGCAAAACCGTGGATACTATCGATCATGGTGGCGTAAAAAGGGTTAGACGCTTCCCCTACGATGACCGCAATGGTCCGGCTGCGGCCGGAGCGCAGGGAACTGGCAAGATTATTGCGCACGTAACCCATTTTGTCCGCAACTTCCTGAATATAAGCGCAGGTGCTTTTAGCAATATCGCTTTTGTTTTGCAGCGCGCGGGAAACGGTGTTGACAGTATACCCCGTTTCGTTTGCGATGTCCTGTAAGACGACCCGCTTTTGTCCTTTGGTTGCACGCATGCTATCATCTTTCCAATCCGATTTTTTATGATACTAACATAGGTCCGTACTTTTGTCAATTTAGTGTTGACAGATGAATTTGAATGTGCTATATTGCAGTTACGAGTTACATTAACGTTAATGATTCTAAATTTGCTTGTGTAATTTTGTTGCAATAGTATATTGCATGCCAAATATTACCTAACGACGAGTTATATGTATGTACAAATCCAGGTTCGTTTTGTACCTGAAGCGCATGGACGCTTTCAAAATATAAGGAGGGAAAACCATGAAAAAACTACTTGCCCTGACCTTGGCTGTTTGCATGCTTCTTAGCTTGACAAGCATCACCGCTACAGCGGAAACCACCGCTACGAAATTGACGCTGTGGACATTCATCAGCCAGCACGATGCGTATTACTACAGCCTGGCGGATGCGTGGAATGCCGAACATCCCGACCAGCAAATCGAGCTGGAGTGCGTTACGCTCGGTTATGACGAAATGCACAACAAACTGAAGGTCGCACTGCAGTCCGGCGAAGGCGCGCCTGACATTTGCGACGTTGAAGTTGGTCAGTTCCCAAACATCCTCGCGTATAGCGACCACTTGGTTGAACTGGAAAGCTACATGGGCGATTACATGAGCGAGCTGGTAAAATCCCGCCTCGATCTGTACTCCAAGGGCGGCCACCTCTACGGCATCCCCTACCACATTGGCGCGACCGTTACGTTCTACAATGTGCCGATGCTGGAAGCAGCCGGTATTGATTATACCACGATTAAAACCTGGGATGATTGGTATAATGCGGGCTTGAAACTTAAAGAGAGCAATCCCGATGTGTACATGGGCAATGTTGAAACCAGCACCGCTTGGCAGACCTCTTTGATGATCACCCAACTCGGCAGCGAGTTTGTGGATATCACGGATGAAGAGAATCCCGTAGCCACCATTAACACCGATGCGATGCTCAAGGCAATTGAAACCCAGCAGAGCTGGCTGGATGCCGGAATCGCTATGGTTTGCCCGGGCGGCCAGGTTGATACCGAAGAAGGTAAGGCGTGGGTTGCAAGCAACGTGTGCGCTTCCGTTACCATGCCGCTGTGGTACATGAGCCGCTTCACCGACGAAATCGGCGATGCTTGCAAAGACAAATATGCCATCTCCACCTGCCCCGTATTTGAAGAAGGCCAGAGCCAGTCTGTTGGCTTGGGCGGCACCGGCACCGTGGTTGTGAAGGACAACGAAAACTACGATCTCGCCGCTCAGTTCGACGTATATGCCAAAGCCACCAAAGCCGCTGCCGAGAAGATCTGGAGCGAGCTGGGCTTTGATCCCTGCAACATGGAAGTTTGGACCGATACTGCGGTTACGCATGATCCGGACAACAAGTTTAACCAGTATTTCCTGACAAACGCTTTTGATACGCTGCTTGCGATTAACGAAATCAAGGGTGTTGCCTCTACCTCTATCACCCCGACCATCAACACCTACCTGAACACCACCTTGTGGAACGAAGTGTACGTGGACGGCGCGGATGCCGCTACCGCACTGGAAGAAGCACAGACGGCCATTGAGGACGAGTTGTTCTAAGCATACCTATATGGCCGGGGGGAGGGAAGCCTCTCCCCGGCTATTCTAATGATTGTGATTGCGGGTGATTATGGTGAGCACGGCAATTTTGGCGATGCAAAATCGAACCAGGCAAAAAAAGACGCTTTTCATCTTCCTCATCGGTTTGGTTGTGCTGGTTATCGGTGTAACCGCGCTGTTCAGCCTTGGCGGCAAGGGAAACAAATTTGACTCGGCTTATGATACGAACGGCAATATCAGCGCCTATCTATTTACCTCCGTCGCGGAGGGCCAAAGCTTTAACGTGATGCAAAGTATTTGGCTGTTTGTGGCACGCTTTCGCAACGTGCTTATGCTGTGCGGCCTGCTGCTGATGGTCGCTTATATACTGATTAATAAAACGCTGCTATATTCACAAAAAATTGCTCCTTACGTATTTGTACTGCCTTTTATTTTGACGTTTACCATCTTTTTTATCTATCCATTAATTTCTACGACAATTATGAGCTTCCAGTCGATAAAATCTTCCACGACGGAATGGATCGGCTTTACTAATTATCAAAATTTATTTTCCAATAAAACATTCTATACGGCGGTAACCAACTCCCTTCGATATACGATTATCACCTGCGCGCTGCTCATTCCTTTTCCATTGCTGTTCGCATATATGATCAACTCCAAATCCATGAAGTTTGATGGCATGTACAAAGCGATTCTCTTTATTCCGGTGCTTAGCTCCGTCGTGGTTGCAGGTATTGTTTTCCGCATGATGTTTAGCGAGCTGGACGGCGCGCTGATGAATCAGGTGCGTAGCCTGTTTGGGCTGGAACCGATCATCTGGCTCAAAGGCGAGTGGACGGCCATGTTCGCGATGGTGCTGCTTTGCTGCTGGCGCTGGACAGGGATGAATATCCTTTACTACATGGCAGGGTTGAAATCCATTCCCAACGAGCTATACGAGGCAGCCGCTATTGACGGCGCCAACGCTGTGCAAAAATTCAGGCACATTGGCTGGCCGCTGCTCAAACCTACGACGATTTATGTATTGACTATTTCTATTTATGCCGGCCTTTCAATGTTTACCGAGAGCTACATGATTTTCGGCAACAACTCTTCTCCCAAAAACTATGGCTTGACGATTGTCGGGTATCTGTACCGCTATGGCTTTGAAAAGGTCGATAAGTTCGGCTTTGCCTCTGCGGTCGGGCTGGTATTGCTGCTGGGCGCGATGATTATCAATCTGGCACAGCTGCGCATTACCGGCGTTATCGGCAAAAGAAAGGAGGATTGAGCAAATGACGAACCAGAACGTGCAAAACTTTGCTAGAGGCGCGAAAAAGTCCAAGCTGGGGTACAGCACTTCCGCTCGTGTGGCTCTTACCATTTTCTTTTCCCTCCTTTCCGTTATGGTGCTGATTCCGCTGTATGCGTTGGTGCTGGGTACCTTCAAAGGCGGATCGCAGCTGTTTATCAGCGGGCTGAATCTGTCGCTGGATTTCAGTAAACTGCATCTGCTGTCCTGGCGGTATCTGTTTACGGGGATCATGAGCGACGGCGTATATGAGCCGCATGATTACTTTATCTGGTACGGCAATAGCCTGTACATTGTACTGGTGCAGGGCTCGCTTACGCTGCTGGTTTCCTCTTTTGTGGCCTATGGGTTTGCAATGTATAAATTCAAAGGGAAAAACCTGCTGTTCTTCTGCGTGCTGCTCGTGATGATGATTCCCTTTGAAATCCTGATGCTCCCCATGTACACACAGATCAACGCAATGGGGATGCGCAATACTTACTGGGCGATTATCCTGCCGTTTTTGGCCAACATGTCGTCCATCTTCTTCTTCAGGCAATTTCTCACAGGGGTGCCGCATGACCTGCTGGATGCAGGACGTGTGGACGGCTGTACCGAATATGGTATTTTTGTACGCATTATCATGCCGATTCTTAAACCCGCATACGCTTCTATGGCGGTACTGGTGGGGATGGCTGCGTGGAACAACCTGCTTTGGCCGATGCTGGTAATCAGCGATATGAAGAAGTACACAGTTCCCATTGGTCTGAATACCTTATGGTCGCCTTATGGAAATAACTACGACCTGATGATTACCGGTTCATGCTTCGCCATTTTACCGCTACTGATTCTGTTCCTGGTGGCACAGAAGTTTATTATTGAAGGTATGACAGCCGGTTCGGTGAAGGGTTGATACACAGTAACTAGGAAACGCGAGGAGAGATACCATGAAAACCGCAACGATGATTTTGGACAGGGATTATGCCATCGCTACGATTGATAAGCGGATTTACGGTTCGTTTATTGAGCATTTGGGGCGCGCCGTATACGGCGGCATCTATGAACCCGGGCACCCGACTGCTGATGAAAACGGATTCCGCCGTGATGTGGCGGATATGGTTCGCAAGTTGGGCGTACCGGTGATTCGTTATCCCGGCGGTAACTTTGTGTCCGGCTTTGATTGGGAGGATAGTGTAGGCCCGCGGGGCCAGCGGCCCAAACGGCTGGATTTAGCGTGGTTTACCACCGAAACCAACGAAGTGGGTCTGCATGAGTTTGCTGATTGGATGAAGCAGGTTGACTCCGAAATTATGTATGCCGTCAACCTTGGTACACGCGGCGCGGACGCTGCCCGCAATGTGGTGGAATACGCCAATCATCCGTCCGGCAGTTATTATAGCGATATGCGCATTCAAAACGGCGCAAAAGACCCGTTTGGCATCAAGCTGTGGTGTCTGGGCAATGAAATGGATGGCCCGTGGCAGATTTGCCATAAAACGGCTTACGAATACGGCCGCGTTGCCAGCGAAGCCGGAAAGCTGATGAAGTGGGTTGATCCGAGCATTGAGCTGGTAGCTTGCGGTTCTTCCGGGCACGATATGCCCACCTACGGCACCTGGGAATATGAAATGCTTACCGAGTGCTATGACCAAATCGACTATGTCAGCCTGCACCGCTATTATGGCAATCAGTCCAATGACACGCCTGCTTTCCTGGCACGCAGCATGGATTTGGATGCGTTTATCCGCGAGGTCGTATCCATCTGCGATGCAGTGGGCGCTAAAAAGCACAGCAAGAAAAAGCTGGGACTCTCATTTGATGAATGGAATGTCTGGTACCACTCCAACGAGCAGGACAAGGAAATTGTCAAGACGGATAAATGGAACCGCGCGCTGCCATTGCTGGAGGATGTGTACAATTTCGAGGACGCACTGCTGGTTGGCGCGATGCTGATTACCTTCCTGCGTAATGCGGACCGCGTGAAAATTGCGTGCATGGCGCAGTTGGTCAATGTGATCGCCCCGATCATGACGCGCAATGGCGGCGGCGTGTGGGCACAGACTATTTACTGGCCGCTGATGCAGGCTTCCCGCTTTGGCCGCGGCACAGCGCTGCGCCCGATTGTGCAAAGCCCGGTGTACGACTGTGCGGATTACGACGCCGTACCGCTAATGGACGCGACTGCAACGATGGGGGAAGACGGGTCCGTCACCATATTTGCCGTCAACCGCGATATGCAGGAGGATATTGCCTTGTCTGTGGATCTACGCGCGTTTGGTAAGTTGCGCGTGGATGAACACAGCGTGTTGCATCATGACGATGTGAAAGCGGTGAACACGGAGGATGCGCCGGATACCGTTGTACCGGCAAACGGCGAATTAGGTGTTATGGACGGTGGCAAGCTGTCGATTACGCTGCCCAGCTTAAGCTGGAACATGATTCGGTTAGTGAAGGCGTAAACTGAAACCAGACTTGCAACCATTGGGTTAAAATCATTATTAAAAAATAAAGGGCGGCTTCCTCCGGGAATCCGCCCTTGCTTGGCATAAAGTGAGGGTGTTTAGGGGTGGTAGCAATACAAACGATTTTCCGGCAGGTTTCAGCAATAGGATCAGGCTTCCACTATGCCGCCATGGAAATAGCACTCGTATACCTGTTTGCCGCGATACCGTATTTCCTCGTATCCCTGAAACCATTCGGGCGATCCATTGACCTGACTGCAATAGGTATAGTCGCCCTCCCGATAGACGGAAGGGCCGCGATACGGCGCGCTTTCCGGCACACGCAGCAGCGCTTGCTTTAAAAAATCACCGCTGAAAGGCGTGCCGGTGACCCGGCCGCAGTAGTTCATCGCCCAGCGGGGAATCCCCTGCACCCACAGTGCTTCTTCTCCGGCAAACTGATTGCCGCCTATGTAGGTGTCTATATAGAGCATCTCGCCTTCGTGATACTGTAAATCATGCGATTCGGGTCGGGAAGCGGGGGATTGCGCCCCTTTACCAGCATATGTTTTTTGCTTGGCCCGGCATAAAAATTCGATCCATTTTGTTTGCATGGCAGCCGCCTCCTGTAAAGCATTCAACGCTGTTAACAGTATAGCACAGTGACTGCCGGAAAAATAGGGAATGAAATTTACCGCTTTTTGCGTTATACTGATGGGGAACTGTCAAGCGGCGTTTTGCCGTATGGCGGGAAAGAATACCTACATCCAAGACCAATGCAAGGAGAGTAACCAATGATTGATAACGACGCAATACGCACCGCGACGGAGCAGCTGGCTGCCGCGATACGCCAGAGCGATGAATATAAGCAGTATAAAGCGCTCAAGGATACCATTAATGAAAACGAAACCACCCGGACGCTTGTAAAGCAGTATATGAGCGTGCAAACCAAACTGCAAATGGCCGCCGTTGCCGGGCATGATGCGGACAGCGAGGATGTGGAGCGGTTTAACAAGCTCTCGGGCTTACTGTACATGCAAAACGAGGTGGCGCAATACCTGATGGCTCAAATGCGTATGCAGCAGGTAACGGGCGAAGTCATCCAGCGCGTAGCCAATGCGGCCGAGCTGGAACTGCCCGGCATGTAGGAGGGCGCGGCATGGCAAAATGGGAACAGCCATACGATCATGAATCCCTGCGAAACGAGCGGCAATACGGTTTTTACTGGTATAGCGGGCTATGGCATTTGCTGCGCCCGATACTGGTGTTGCTGACTTCGCTGGTGATTTTATTTGGGCTTATGTCCTCACTGTACGGGGTGATCGACGATCATTTTTTAAGCGCGGTCGATCCGGCCGACACAACCGAAATTCCCTTTACCGTTTCCAGCGGGCAAAGCCTAACCCGCGTGGCGAATAATCTGGAAGCAGCGGGTATCATCAAAAACCGAACGGTCTTTAAATATTATTGTGATTTTGCCGGCATGGGGCAAAAGATACAGGCAGGTGATTATATGCTGATGAAGAGCATGAGCATTTTTGCAATCGCCGAAAAACTGACCACGGGCGACGGTAAGCCGCTGACGATGGATATCACCATCATCCCCGGCTGGAGCGTGGAGGATATAGCTGCCTATTTGGTAGAGCAAAAGGTATTTTCAGACTCGACCGAGTTTTTAAACCTCTGTAAAACAAGTACGGGCTTTACCGGATATTATTTTATCCAGTCCGAGATGGAAACCAAACGCGTAGCAGAGCGTAAATATCTGCTGGAAGGGTATTTGGCGCCCAATACGTACGAAATTTATACCAGCGCGTCCGCGTCGGATATTATCAGCAAGCTGTTAAGCCAGACAGACGTTGTGTTAAGCTACGAGTGGCAGGAACGCGCCAACACCATTGGTATGAGTCTGGATGAGGTGCTCACCTTGGCGTCGCTGATAGAAAAAGAGGCGAAAACCGCCGATTTTGCCAAGGTGTCCGCCGTGTTCCACAACCGTCTGAAAGCTAACATGCCGCTGGGAAGCGACGTAACCATACACTATATTACCGGCGTAAGGCGCATGTCGCTGCGAAACAGCGACCTGTCCATCGATTCGCCGTATAATACCTACCTGTATAAGGGGCTGCCGCTTGGCCCGATTTGCAACCCCTCGGCGGATGCGATACAGGCCGCGCTGTACCCGGATGAGAGCTTTGTGGCGGAAAATTACCTGTATTTCTGCAGCAAGGACCCCAACACGGGCGAGCTGGCATTCAGCAAAACACTGGAAGAGCATAACGCGGCTGTGGCGATTTACGCACCGCTGTGGGATAAATTTGATGAGGAGCGCGGGCTGGAATGAGCAAACGAAATCAGCCTTTCGCTGCCCCTGAATTGCTCGCGCCCGTAGGCGGAATGGATCAGCTAACCGCGGCGCTGCGGTTTGGCGCGGATGCCGTATACGGCGGCATGACGCGGTATGGTCTGCGTGCCGCGGCCGCCAATTTTACGCCGGAACAGCTGCCTTTGGCCGTGGCGCAGACCCACCGGCAGGGGAAACGCTTTTACGTTACGATGAACCTGCTGCCCTTTGACCGGGATATGGACGGGTTTTTACAATCGGCGCGGGAAGCGGCGGATGCTGGAGTAGACGCGGCTATTGTAAGCGATTTGGGCGCGGCGTTGATGCTGCATGACGAACTGCCGCAGCTTGCCTTGCACATCAGCACGCAAGCCAATGTTTTAAATACCCGCACAGCGCTGCATTTTCATGAGGCGGCGGGAGCTGAACGGATTGTATTATCGCGGGAAATGAACCTTGAGGATATTAAGGCCATGCGGGCGCAGCTGCCGAAAGCTGTTGAATTGGAAGCCTTTGTGCACGGTGCGATGTGCGTAGCCTACAGTGGACGCTGCCTGCTGAGCACCGCGCTTACAGGCCGCAGCGGCAACCGTGGCGAATGTGCGCAGCCCTGCCGCTGGCATTATGCCGTGGCAGAGGAAAAACGCCCCGGCGAATGGATGCCGGTTGCAGCGGAGGAGCGCGGAACGGCCTTGTTTTCATCTTACGATTTATGTATGCTGCCTTATCTGCCAAAGCTTTTGCAGGCGGGCATTGTCAGCCTGAAAATAGAAGGCCGCATGAAATCGGCCTATTACGTGGCTACGGTTGTGTCGGCCTATCGCAGGGCGCTGGATATGCTGCTAAATCAGGGGGAGGATGCCTATAACGCGATGGTGCCTTCGCTGCTTGCAGAACTTGAAAAAACCAGCCATCGCGCTTCGAACACCGGGTTCTATTTCGGTGCGCCAAACCCAGTGGCGGGCGCGGAGGGTTTCTCCCAATCGATGGAATTTGTGGGGCAAGTGCTGAGCGGCGCGCAGGCGGGCAAACCGGCCGTGGTGGAGCTGAAGAACCGTTTTTATGTCGGCGATGCGTTGGAGGCGTTAACCCCCGCCGGCAGTTTGCCCTTTACCGTTACCGGAATGACCTTAACGAAAACAGGCGAAGCTGTACAGACCGCCGGTATGGCGGGCACCCAAATCACCATGTGCTTTCCATTTGCCGTGGTGCAAGGGGATTTGCTGCGCGGGCCGAACCGAAATCACCTCTCGGCAGGAAAATGATCGGTGTATTCCCAACGCACTGCGGGGCAGATTTTTCCCATCTCAAGCCCGCTAAATCCTCGCCGTAGCGCTGCTGCTACTTTGGATTTAACGAACCTGATCTCAAAAAGCTGCTACCGCATCACATTGGTTCTTCACCGGTCATTTCCCTGCTAGGGAGATTATGTAAACGATATTCATACTTGTGAATTGTGCTTGGCTCCATACCATGGGGAGACTAGTAGATTTAAGGATCATTAACCAAAAAC
Source organism: Candidatus Limiplasma sp. (assembly GCA_963675655.1). Classification (GTDB taxonomy): domain Bacteria; phylum Bacillota; class Clostridia; order Christensenellales; family Aristaeellaceae; genus CAXXOK01. The sequence continues at coordinate 453,164 of OY776489.1, read as the reverse complement.
CGCCGGAACACGCGATAGCGTATTCCGGCGGTTGATTGTGTTGGTATGAAAATGAGCAGGTAAGGGAATAGAAGAAAAGTGCATTAGTCCTGTTTCTGCTCGTGGTTTTCAAGGGCAGCGCCGACAAACTCGCGGAACAGCGGATGCGGGCGGTTGGGGCGGCTCTTGAGTTCCGGGTGGAACTGTACGCCAACAAAGAAGGGGTGCGTGGGGATTTCGACAATCTCCACCAGGTTACGGTCCGGGTTACGGCCCGCAATCACCATACCGCCTGCTATAAAGCGCTCCAGGTACTCGTTGTTAAATTCGTAGCGGTGGCGATGACGTTCCCAAATATCGTTGGTGCCATACGCACGCTCGCTTATGGTGCCGGGGGCGATCAGGCAACGGTACTTGCCAAGGCGCATCGTGCCGCCCAGATTTTTCAAATCCTGATCGGCCATTAAATCGATAACCGGGTAGGTGGTATGCGGGTCGACCTCGCTAGTGTGCGCATCGCGCATTTCCAGCACGTGGCGGGCAAACTCGATGACCGCCATCTGCATTCCCAGGCACAGGCCGAGGAAGGGCACATTATTCTCGCGGGCGAACTGGATAGCAGTCATTTTGCCTTCCAGACCACGTGCGCCAAAGCCGCCCGGTACGATGATGCCGTTTACGTCGGATAACTCCGCCTCTACGTTTTCGGGGGTTACGTCCTCGGCGGGTACCCATTTAATGTTTACCTTCAGGCCGTGGTGAATACCGCCGTGCGTCAACGCCTCTACAACGCTCAGGTATGCGTCGGGCAACTCCACATATTTACCAACCAGCGCGACGGTTATAGTGGTTTTGCTGTTCATCTGGCGTTCCACCATGGCGCGCCATTCGGTTAAATCGGCTTCTTTTTCGGGAAGGTTGAGGGTTTTCACAACCTGTGCGTCCAGCCCCTCGTTATGCAAAAGCAAAGGCACTTCGTACAGGCTGCGTGCGTTCAGGTTTTGGAAAACGCGCTCCACCGGCAGGTTGCAGAACATGCTGATTTTAGCGCGTACCTCGTAAGGCAGTTCGTGATCGGCGCGGCACACCAGTATATCTGGTGCAATGCCGATGCCGCTAAGTTCTTTTACGCTATGCTGGGTCGGCTTGGTTTTCAGCTCGCCCGCAGCGTTCAGGTAGGGTACAAGGGTTACGTGCAGGTACAGGCAGTTTTCCCGCCCGACTTCCGCGCGCATTTGGCGGATTGCCTCCAAAAACGGGAGGCTTTCAATATCGCCCACGGTGCCGCCGATTTCCGTAATCACTACGTCCGGTGCGTTTTCCGTGCGGCTTACAGCCAGTATGTTGCGTTTGATTTCGTTGGTAATGTGCGGAATTACCTGTATGGTTGCCCCCAGGTATTCGCCGCGGCGTTCACGGTCAATGACTGTTTTATATACTCGACCGCTGGTTACGTTACTGGCCTGCGTAAGACTTTCATCAATAAAGCGTTCATAATGGCCAAGATCCAAGTCGGTCTCTGCGCCGTCGTCGGTCACGAATACTTCCCCGTGTTGGTAGGGGTTCATCGTACCGGGGTCTACGTTGAGATAGGGATCAAATTTCTGAATGGATACCCTGAGCCCCCTGCATTTTAACAGCCTGCCCAGCGATGCTGCCGTGATGCCTTTGCCCAGCGAAGAAACCACGCCGCCCGTAACAAAAATAAATTTAGTGTCCATGACCGAAGTTCCGCCTCCTTCGTGAAATCAAACAAATTTGATTCTACCAAATGGCTTGTAGTTCGTCAAGGTTGAATGGAGGATTTTTCCGAACCTTTGTAAAGCCTGTTTTACATAGCGTTCTGCTTGCTGTGTGTGTAAATGGGCTGTAAAGTCGCCAGATGTTACACAAGATTTTTTTGCTTTCCGATGCGTTTCATAGTATGATGAAGAAGCTGAAAATGAATGAGAAACACGAGGGAAGCGCATGGAGGCAAAGGCTTTTTTGCAGGGTCTTTCACGGTTGCAGGTGGATTTTTATACCGGCGTGCCGGATTCGCTGTTAAAATCTCTTGGGGATACGCTTTTTGAAAAATTCGGACTTTCGGGGCGGCATGTGGTGGCGGCCAATGAGGGCGGCGCCATCGGGTTGGCGGCGGGACACTATATCGCAACGGGACACCCGGCGATGGTATATTTGCAAAACAGCGGGCTTGGCAATGCAGTCAACCCTGTGGTATCGCTGCTAAGCGAGCGGGTATACGGCATTCCCTGCGTGCTCGTTGTCGGCTGGCGCGGCGAGCCGGGCACAAAGGACGAGCCGCAGCACCTGTTTCAAGGGGAGATTACGCCGGAAACGCTCAAACTGCTCGGACTTACTGTGTTTACAATAGATGCCGGAACGGAAGACGAAGCGTTTACCGCGATGGTGGATGCCGCGGCGCCGAAACTGGCAGCCGGGCAAAGCGTTGCTTTTCTGGTTGCAAAAGGTGGTTTGACCGGTAATGCAGCGGTAACGGCTGCCCAGCCGGGAACCCTGATACGGGAGGATGCGTTGCAGGCGCTGCTGTCGGCTTGTGATGATAATAATTATTTTGTCGCAACAACGGGAAAAACCTCCCGGGAAGTGTATGAACTTCGAGAAAAATTACAGCAGAAGCACGATCATGACTTTTTAACGGTCGGCTCCATGGGTCATGCGGGGATGATTGCGCTGGGTATTGCGAAGGCGAAGCCGGATGCGACGGTATGGTGTCTGGACGGAGATGGCGCAGCACTGATGCACATGGGCGCGCTGGCGGTGGAAGCACAGCAAAATTGCCACAATCTGATACACGTCGTTTTAAACAACGGCGCGCATGAAAGTGTGGGCGGCATGCCGGTAGCAGGCGGTACACTGCAGTTTGCACCGGTCATGCAGGCACTGGGCTATGCTGTAACCACCTGCGAAACGCAGGCGGAGATTGCGGCGTTGCCGGGCGTATTTCGCCAGCCTGCCGTAGCTCCCCGCTTTGTGGAAATATTGCTGCGGCAAGGCTCGCGGGCGGACTTGGGTCGCCCTACGATTAGCCCGCGGGATAACCTGACGGCGCTGATGCGCTCGCTCAACGGGGAGGAAAACGCATGAAAGCGCTGCTGCTAAACTCCGGTATCGGGCGGCGTATGGGTGCCTTTACGCAGGATCGGCCAAAATGTATGGTGGAGATCGGCGGCGGATATACCATTCTCAGCCGCCAACTTACACAGCTTGCACAAAACGGCATTACGGATGTGGTGATCACCACCGGGCCGTATGCCGAAGAATTGAAGCAGTACGTTACGGGGCTTCGGCTGCCGCTTTCGGTGCAATATGCGCACAATGCAGCCTATGCGCAAACCAATTACATCGTTAGCATGCACGGGGCTGCGCCATTGCTTCAAGAGGACGACATTTTGCTGCTGCATGGCGATTTGGTATTGGAAAACAGTGTGCTGGCAGCGTTAATACGCAGTCCGCAAAGCGTGATGGCGGTAGATAGTACCTTGCCGCTGCCGGAAAAGGATTTTAAAGCGAAGCTGGACGGCGGCCAAATCGTCGCGATCGGCGTAGGCTTTTTCGGGGCGGACTGCGTTGCCTGCCAGCCCGCGTACCATTGGCGCAAAAAAGACTTTGCGACATGGCTTTCCGAAATCGGCGCGTTTGTAAGCCGCGGCGAAACCGGCGTATATGCCGAAAACGCTTTTAACGCTTTGCACGGAGCGCTTTCGCTGATGCCGCTGGAGATGGGCGGCAGGCTGTGTGCTGAAATTGATAATGCGGACGATCTGCAAAGCGTGGGCGCACGCTTCCGGCAGACGCTCCAACCGGATTCCGGCAATTTGGATCAACCTGAAAAGGCGGTGTACCAACCATGAAGACGGTATATATGTGTTTCAGTACCGATATTCTGCACAGCGGGCATATTGCGATTATCCGCCGCGCCGCGGCGCTGGGGGAGTTGACTGTCGGCGTGCTGACCGATGAGGCGATTGCCACGTACAAGCGGTATCCGCTGATTCCGCTGGAGGAGCGGATACACCTGGTGGAAAGCATCTCCGGCGTTGCAGACGTGGTGGTGCAAAATACGCTTAGCTACCGGCAAGCGATTTTGGAACGCAAGCCCGATGTTGTGGTGCATGGCGATGATTGGCGCACCGGGGTGCAAAGCGGCGTGCGTGCAGAGGTGGTGGAACTGCTTTCCGCCTATGGCGGCGAACTGGTGGAATTCCCTTACACACACTGCATAACCGAGGAAGCGCTGACCGCGCTGGATTCCCGCCTGAATATGCCGGAGATCCGCCGGGCGAGGCTGAAACACCTGATGCAGTTAAAACCGTGCCTGAGTGTGATGGAAGCGCATAACGGCTTGACGGGATTGATAGTGGAAAAAGCCCGCGTTGATCAGGACAGCTGTGTGAAAACTTACGATGCCATGTGGATTAGCAGCCTGTGTGATTCCACCGCAAAGGGCAAGCCCGACATTGAACTGGTGGATTGGACCAGCCGTATCCAGACGGTGGAAGAAATTATGGAAGTCACCACCAAACCTGTGATTCTGGATGGGGATACGGGCGGACAGACAGAGCATTTTATTTACAATTTGCGTACGCTGGAGCGGCTGGGCGTAAGCGCCGTGATTATAGAGGATAAAGTGGGTCTGAAACGCAATTCACTTTTCGGAACGGCAGCCAAACAAACGCAGGATTCGATTGCGTCATTCTGCGCTAAAATCAGCGCCGGAAAAAAGGCGCAGCGCAGCAAGGATTTTATGATTTTTGCCCGCTGCGAAAGCCTGATTTTGGAGCAGGGCATGGAGGATGCGCTGGAACGCTGTTGTGCATATACACAGGCAGGCGCGGATGGTGTAATGATCCACAGCCGCCGGAAAACGCCCGATGAAATCTACGAATTTATGCAAAAATTCAGACAGACCAATCCCGTTACGCCGATCATTGTCGTGCCAACAACCTATTCGCAGGTTACAATAAGCGAACTGGGCGCGCACGGTGCCAATATTGTTATTTATGCCAACCACTTGCTGCGCAGCGCTTTTCCTGCCATGACGGAGGTGGCGCGCCGCACGCTGGCGGAGGGACGCACGCCGGATGAGCTGTGTATGCCGATCAAGGAAATATTAACGCTCATACCGGAAGAACGTTAACGGAGTTTAATTTTTTGTTTGTTTTAATAGATCAGTTCAAATTGTGTAGAAAATAGTATACGCTTTGTGCATGCCTATAGCAAGGCGCTGCATGCAGAAGTACAAAGGAGGAACGATTATGTTTTCACCGCTTTGCCCTGTGGATGTGCGGGTGACAACCGAAGCGGATGGCCGCCGCGCGATACGCAATATGCTTTCTGGGCCGCAGCGGCTGCTGGTATTAGCGTCCCGCTCCCGGTGCGCCGATCTTAGCCTTACCTCCTTTTTCACAGCGTTGCAGGGAGATGGGCACGCCGTACAGCTGGTGACGACGATTCCCCCTAACCCGGATGTGGAGGCGGTTGCGGCGTTATTGAAACGGCTGAAAGAACAGCCTTTCGAGCCGACGGTGGTACTGGCGATTGGCGGAGGTAGCTGCATCGATCTGGGCAAGGCGGTTTGCGCGCTGCAAACGCTGTTACCTGCACCCACGGCGGAAGCGGTGCGCAGCACTATCACGAATAAGGCGTATACCGCGGCACATGAAAATTTGCCGCTGCTGGCGATGCCTACGACGGCTGGTACAGGCAGCGAAGTGACGCGCTGGGCAACGATTTGGGACCCGCAGGAGAAGCGGAAACTATCGATCGACCATGCGCAAGGTTACCCGAAGGCGGCGGTGATTATCCCCGCATGGACAGAGGGCATGCCTGCAGCGCTTACCCTTTCCACCGGGCTGGATGCGTTGACCCATGCTATGGAAGCGTACTGGTCCGCGCGGCGTAACCCTGTTTCGCAGGCGATGGCGCTGCTGGCCGCAGAGAAAATCCGCGATGCGCTGCCCGCCGCGCTTAGGGATTCTGCAGACGCACAAGCCCGGCAGGCGATGGCAATGGGGTCGCTTATGGCAGGGCTGGCATTTGCCCAAACAAGAACCACAGCCTGCCACAGCATCAGCTATCCGCTTACTTTGCTGCACGGTATTCCACATGGGTATGCTGCGGCGGTCACCCTTTCTTCCATACTCATGCGCAACGCGAAGGCAGTACCGGAGATGGAAGCGCTGCTTGCCGTGTTTGATGAGGCGGAGGGCTTTGACGCGTGGCTGGAGAACACGGCGGAGCAGGTGCAGCCGCTGCGGCTTTCGGCGTTTGGCGTAATGGCTGCGGATTTGCCCGCGATTGCCGAGGCGGCGTTTACACAGGGACGTATGGATAATAACCCCATCGTTTTTACCCCGGAAGAAGTGCTGGAGATTTTAGTGGAAAACCTGTAAGAAAGATAAATAGTGATGATAAGCATTGTTGTAAAAAACAGACATGGGATGGGTGGTAAATGCCGAGCCCGAAAGAATGGATACGTGAATTGGGAAAGGACGGATGGCTATGACGGCGCAAGAGCGTGCACAAATCTGGGCTACTTGCCCCTGCTTTGATAAAACAATAAGCAAGGAAGCCGAACGGATCGCAAAGAATCCCAATGAGCTGGAACGTGCGTTTGGGCATGAATTGCAGTTTGGCACCGGCGGCCTGCGCGGTGTGCTGGGCGTGGGAACGAACCGCATGAATCCCTACACCGTGGCGAAGGCAACGGCGGGGCTGGCGGCATATGTACTAGAGACCGGCGGTAAGCGGGTCGCCATTTCATATGATTCGCGCCATGGCTCGCGGGAATTTGCACTGGTCACTGCCGGCGTGCTGGCAAAGCATGGCATCCATGCCGATTTATTTGATACGTTAATGCCTACGCCCATGCTCTCCTTTGCTGTGCGCGAGCTGAACGCGGATGCGGGCGTCATGGTGACCGCCAGCCATAACCCGGCGGAGTATAACGGGTATAAGGTGTACGGCGCAGACGGCTGCCAGATTACCCAGGAAGCAGCGCAGGCGATCACCGAGAAGATAGAAAAGCAGCAATATAAAGATGTCAGTTGGTACACGCCGGAGGAAGCGCGGGCAAAACAGATGTTGACTGCGATTCCGCAAGCAGTGCAGGAGCGGTATTATGCGCTTACGCTGGCCTGCCGCGTCCATCCCGATACGCATACGCCGGTGAAGGTTTGCTACACACCGTTAAACGGAGCTGGGCTTGTGCCGGTAAGAACCATCCTAGCGGCGATGCCGGGGATTACCGTGGTCGAAGTGCAGGCGCAAACCGCGCCGGATGGGGATTTTCCTACGTGCCCCAAGCCGAACCCAGAGCTGAAACCAACGCTTACGCTTGCTATTGAAACTGCAAAAGCAAGCGGTGCGGAACTGGTGGTAGCGACCGACCCGGATAGCGACCGGCTGGGTGTAGCGGTGCAAAATGATACAGGTGACTTTATTATATTGACCGGAAATGAAGTTGGGCTGCTCCTGCTGGAGTCGATTGTTGCTGGGAGGAAAGAAAGCGGAACCATGCCGGAGAAAGCCGAGGCCGTGAAAACCATCGTAACCAGCGATTTGGCTTTTGCGATTGCCAAAGCTTACGACATCACGGTGAAGGAGACACTGACCGGGTTTAAGTACATCGGCGAGGAAATCGGCAGATTGGAAAAGGCCGGGCGTGCGGATGCGTACCTGTTCGGTTTTGAGGAAAGCTGTGGTTATTTGGCCGGAACCCATGTACGTGACAAAGACGGTGTGCTCGCGGCTATGCTGGTTTGCGAACTAGCGCAATATGCTGCTTCACAGGGAAAAACGCTGCTGCATTTGCGGGATGAGCTGTACCGGAAGTATGGCTATCTGGAAACGCGGCTGTTGAATTTTGATATTACTGGCGTAGACCCTATGGCGGTGATGCGCGTAAGCATGGAAAAGCTTCGTTCGCAGCCGCCGGAAACGCTCGCCGGGCAGTCGATTACCATAAAAAAGGATTATCTAAGCGGCATTGAAGGGTTACCGGCAAGCGACGTGCTTACCTTTGCCAACGCGTGCGGCAAGGCGATTATACGCCCGTCTGGTACTGAACCCAAGGTAAAAGCATATCTATCCGCGCAGGGTAAAACAGCACAGGAAGCAGTGCAGGCACTGGATCGTATGGAGAAGGATGTGCGCGGCTGGCTGGCGCTGTAAACCCGCTGGTAGGGGTTAAGCATATTGCATTTCTACGGAAAGACCATTCTGATTGTGATGCTTGTTTATCAACAGGGTATCGGCAAACACAATCACACTGGATACCACAGCATTGTAACAGGCATTTTTATGGGCGGATAATTGCTCGCCCGTAAAAACTGCCTGTTTTGCTATATGGATAATCGTTATAAAGACGGCAGAAAAGCTGCTTATTTTAACATTTAAAAGTGTTTAACTGTGTCGAACTGTGATATACGGTATAATGAGAAGAACGATCAGGACTAGCACCATATAGTATTCTTATATCAGAAAGACAACCTGAAACAAAGGGGTTTCAATGGTTTTGTTTCTATTTGGTCACGTTTCCTAAAGAAATGCAACTGTGCAGTGGACATCAATAGTTGAAAGCTATCCCAAACGAAGGTATAAGTAATTACAGCAAGAGCGCTTGGTTACGATGACCGTTCTGTGATAAAACGGCATTGCGCAGGCAAAAAAGCAAGGTATACGAGACTTAGTAACAGTCTGTAACCTTGCCTGTGTTTGATTATAGATCAATTCAGCGCCGTATCATCACGACGGCGATATCGTTAAGGTTTGTGCCGGTCGGCCCGGTAATCAGCAGCCCGCCGGCAGCGGACAGCGCGTGGTAACTGTCGTTATTCTGGAGCATTGTGTGAAAATCCAGATTGGCGTTCCGCAGGCGGCCTGCTGTGCGGTGGTCAACATATCCGCCCGCGGCATCGGTTTTGCCGTCAATCCCATCGCTGCCCAGACTGAACAGTGCTGTATCCCGCAAACCATCCAACGCAGGCACGGCGGCCAGCACCAGCTCCTGATTGCGTCCTCCGACGCCGCTGCCGGTAACATGCACCACTGTTTCCCCGCCGACCAAATAAGCGACCGAACGGTCATCCCGCTGGTGGGTAAGTGCAATGGAGCCTAAAAACCGGCCGGCCTCCCGAGCCTCGCAATTCAGTTGATCCGTTAGGATATGGGTTTCGTACCCCAAACGCCGCAGCTCTTTTGCGGCGGAGTGAACTAGCGTTTTCACATTACCAATCACGTGCGTTTCGGCATTCGGAAGTGTTTTGGGGGTTTCCCGGCGCATGAGCGAGCGGATAATCGGCGGCGCATCGGGAAAAATCCGGTTCAAGGTTTGTTCTGCTTCTACTGCGGTTACAGGATCGGGCGATATCGGGCCGGAAGCGATGGTTTCCGCAGCGTCGCCCAATACGTCGGATAAAAGCAGGCCTACGACACCCGCCGGAGCACAGTGCTGTGCAAAGCGGCCGCCTTTGACGGCCGATAGCCGCTTGCGAATAATATTCATTTCGGTAATATCAGCGCCGCTGTTGAGCAGGGCGTTGATGGTGGTTGCATATAGCGGCAGGGGAATCAAAGGACGTTCAAACAGGGCGGAACCGCCTCCGGAAATCAGCATCAGCACCGTATCTTCCACATCAAGCCCTTGTACCAGCGAGATAGCAGCTTGTGTAGCGCGAATGCTGTTATCATCCGTAACAGGATGCCCGGCTTCCATAATGGAAAAACGCCGCAGGGGGCCGCGTGAATAACCGTAGGGGGTGATGATTAAACCTTGCTCAATCTGATCGCCCAGGCTTTCCAGCGCTGCTTCCGCCATGCGCCATGCAGCCTTGCCAATAGCCAGCACACGAAGCCGCCCACCGTACAAGCGCAAGTGGGAAAGCCCCTTTTGTACTGCTATTTTCGGTTGTGCAGCTTCCAGTGCCGCCTCGATCACGCACCGTGCATCTTCCCGAAGAGTGCTCAAGGCGCTGCCTCCTTTATGAATGTTGATAGATTATATGGCTATATTCTGCACAGATTATAATAGTTCCTTTTTTCGTTGTGGTTATTGGGGTGAAATATGTTTTCAACAAGCAGAAAAGATGCAAAAAGGTATTGACATTTACTTAAATATGAGTATATTAGAATATGCTAATATATAAGCAAGCGCCGCCATCGGTGAACCGATGGAGCGGGATGAAACGGTGGGAAGGAGGAAACGTTTTGCAGGCTGAAACCAGAAAAATTGCCCGAATGCTGAAAATGCTCTCCAACGAACACCGGCTGTTAATTCTGTGCGAGTTAATCAGCGGTCCCAAATCGGTAAGCGTACTGGGCGAAAAGGTCGACGATATTTCCCAATCTGCACTATCGCAGCATTTAGCGCTGCTGAAAGCGCATGGTGTGGTGGATGATGTAAAAACCGGGCAGAGCGTAACCTACTCCATTGCCGATTCTCGCGTGGAGGTTCTTATCACAACGCTTAAAGAGCATTACTGTGATTGGACGACCGTACCGGATGGCAGCGAAAACGAAATTTGCGCGGATACACGCGCGTGAAGCAGAAAGCAGGAGGAATCAGCTCATGAATGAAACCGCAAAAGTGACCATCAACCCCAGAAGATGCCCCCAAAACCACCGTTGCCCAGCCATTTCGGTATGCCCGAAAAAGGCAATCACCCAGCGCGGCTTTTTTTCGCTGCCTGTGATAGACGATGAAAAGTGCATCTCCTGCGGGAAATGCGTACACTATTGCCCGATGGGCGCTATCCAAATGAAGTAAGCACCAGCTTGCTGCTTTATAAGCGCTGGATACCGTTAAACATCCCCTCAGCCCGGTTTGAAGCCTGCGAATCGTATGTACGCAGCCTCAAGCTGGGCTGAGGGCTTTCTATTAAAAGAAATACTGGCTTATGCAGTAGCTTTGATGAGAATAGGAGAGATCATTTCTGCATATTACCCTCCCTTTTCTGGTGAATCACTGTTTTAGAGCAGGGTAGTCTGTGGGTATTCGTTTGCTGCGAAACATTCAGGCAGACACACTGGTATAAATAAACATCAGGGAGCCGGACGCATCCGGCTCCCTGATGTTTATATAGCATTAATTTGGTTGTTTCTTATTCGATACCGGTGAAAGTAAGCAGGCTCTGGGGCGGGAAATCCGCAATGAAGGTCTTGCCGCGCGTGAGCTGCAGTTCGTTACCCTGATCATCGTAATATACGGTCGGGCTTTCGGTGGATTCACGTACCCAGTACCCAGCAATGTAACGGCCGCCGATAAAGATATCCGCATTGCCTTTGCCTACGCTTTGCATAACCGGCATAATTTTGCTGTTGTTGGTGTACTCGTAATCAACACGCTGAATAATGACATTAGCAAAGCTCATCCAGATCGAGTTGGTATCGTCCAGCTTGCCAGCCTCTTCAGAGCTTAAATACGTCATGTAAGGCGCATCGTTGGAGTAGCGGTAGTAGAGGTTCTCGGTCTCGTCGTATACGAAGTGCGAAATGTATTTCTCGTGGCCCCAATCCAGATTGATGTTATACGCAAGATCATATCCATCCATATAGGGGGAGGCGTCGGAGAAGAGGAATGCGTGGGCGCTGGCAGAATAGTTGGTGGGAATCTGATCGCGCAGGCCGACGACGTTTACATCCAGATTGTCCGGGTTTTTCAGGCCGGATACGCGCTGGCGGTAATCATTCCATTTGTTGGTGAGCAGGTCAAACAGCACACCTTTGTCGCTGGCGCCCAGTTCTTCAAACATCGCAGCGATGTTGTTTTCTTCTTTGCGCGGTCCGCCTGCGTAGATAAAGCCGCTCTGCCATTCTTCGCGCAGCAGTACGTGGCCGATACGGGCCGAACGAACCGGGCCGACCGAGGTGGGCACGCCGTTGTCCAGCGAATCGCTGAACAGGAAGGAGATACGGGTTTCCCCGGTACGGTACAAAATTCCTTCGTACACAATATCAGCATACTGCGCGCCCCAGGGAGCGCGGTTGCCTATGCCGGCGGATTTGATTTTCGTGCCGTTATAGGTTATGGTACCCTGCGGATTGCTGATCTGCACCAGCATCGGCAGGTATACGCCGCTCCAATTCCAACCCGTCGTCGGGCTGATGCCCGGGATGATCGGGTTACGCTCTGCGGGCGTTTTATTTTCAATTTTACGATCTTCCTGATTTTGCAGCACAGTGCCTTCCAGCGGCAGGCTGTACGTGTTCTCCTTAGTTGCCGCGCTGGCGGAAACAACCAGGCCGAATGTAAGGACAAGCGCCATGAGTACGCTGACGATCTTCTTCACAATGTACCCTCCCATAGTTTGTTTATTACCATCACATCAAACGAAGTACGCGATTTTCGCATGTTGGTTGATTATAACACTTCCTAAAAAGCAGTGTCAATTGAATGTCGCCGTAACATATGACAAAACTGTGACCGGACAGCAGCTATATTATGCCGGTTTATGCCGCCGGCGCCGCAGTGGGCGTAGCCGTGGGTGTTGGGGACGGCGTAGGCGTTGGTGTTGCAGTGGCCAACACATCCGCGTAGATCGCGGTCAGGGTTTTTTCGTCCGCATCGCCGCTGGGATAGATGTCGTTGTCCCTTTGATATGCTTTCACCGCGTTGCGTGTGCCGTTGAGGTATGTGCCGGTGACAGTGCCTTCATAATACCCCAATTCTTTCAGCTTCATTTGCAGCCAGAATACCGCTTCGCCCTGACTGCCCTTTTTCAGTTTTGTAAACGGCTGGGGCGGCATGCCGGTGCTGGAATAGGCGGGGGTCGGGGTTGGTTCCGGCGTGGTCATGGGTTCATTGTTCTTATCCAGCGGCGCGGGTTCCAGCGCAGCCTGCAGTTCCGGGTCTTCCGGCAGGTCCTCGGTAATGGTTACGGTTACGCCTTCGCCGACGTTATCGTAAATCCATTTGGCGTCTTCCACCAACAGGCGGATGCAGCCATGGGAGGCGCGCGAACCCAGCCGTTTGTAGCTGGTTACCTTCATCGCGTCATAATCCACCTCGGCATAAATAACGGAGTGGAAGGCAATAGAATTGTTGATTCTTGTCCAGTACTGCGCATAACTGCCGTATAAGCTGAAGAAGCACCAGCGCGCCTTGCGGCCGGTGATCACCCAGTCGCCAACGTCACTTGGTGTAGCGACTTTGCCGGTAGAGCAGATCATCTGCCGGACGATATCGGTATAATTGCCTTCCTCGTCGCGGCCGTATACCGTGGTAACCTGATTGGTCACATCCACGGTCAGCGCGTACGGGATGGGCGTGGGTACGGGCGTGGGGCGCGGCGTAGCGCTGGCATCCAATGCCTGCGCATCGTCAAACAATACGTTCCAGGTATCTTCACCCGTTACGCCGTCCACTTTCAAGCCGTTGTTGGTTTGGAAAGCCTTTACGGCAGCGGTGGTTTGATTCATGTAATATCCGCTGATGGGACCGTCAAAGTAGCCAAGATCAGTAAGCCGCCGCTGCACCTGCTTAACGACTTCGCCTTCCGAACCCCGCGATAGCTTGCGGGCATAATCCGCGTTCAGCGCGGAGGTGTCATCGTCGCCGTCGGCGGCAAAGACGATATCGTTCGTGTCGCCCAGATCGCTGTTGGGGTTGGGGGTCGCACTTGATGCACCCTCGGACACGGCTGACGCGCTGAAAAGCAGCCGCTGGGTTTGAATATCCGCGGTGCCGGTAGCATCCAGCCCATTTTTTTCCTGAAAATTACGGATACCAGCGGTAGTGCCTTCTAAATAGTCGCCGCTGCGTTTTCCCTTATAGTAGCCCATCAACTGCAACGCTTCCTGCAGGCGCTTAACATCGTCCCCGCTGTCACCGGTCGTCAGCACCCGGTATTCGGCGTTCATCAGCGTGGCCTCGGTTTCTCCGTCTACAATGCCGGTAACCTCCAGCCCGTAATCGGTCTGGAATTCGCGCACAGCTGCGCGCGTGCCGTCCAGAAAATTGCCGCTGACCTTGCCGCTGTAATAACCAAGGTTCTTCAGGCGCTGCTGTACAGCGGTAACATCATCGCCGCTATCGCCGTATTGCATGGGGGTATAGCCCTCATCCTCGGCGGACGCGGCAGGTGCAGGCAGCTGCGCGGTTACGATCAACGCAAGCGCAAGTGCGAGCATGAGCAACAGGGGTAACAATCGTTTCATAACGCACACCTCATCTGTCCCAATAACGCGGTTTTCGCCCGATAAAGGGGGAAACCCTTCCCTGCTAATGCAGGATGCAACAAAATTTACAGATATTCGTTCATAGCGGACAAGCGATTAAAAATCAAATCCGGTTGGTATTGCGATGTTTGCAGGTCCTGCATGGAAGCTTCGCCCGTGAGCACGAGGATGCTCGTCATACCAAAGCGTACGCCGGTAGCAATATCGGTGTATAGCCGGTCGCCCACCATGGCCAGTTCTTCCTTTTTCAGTCCTGTTTTGCGCAGGGCTTCCTGCACGATGCCTTCGTTGGGCTTGCCGATAATGCTGTCGGGCCTGCGACCTGTGCTGGCCTCGATGAAGGCGATAATCGCGCCGATATCCGGGGCAAAACCTGTTTCGGTAGGACAATTAAAATCCGGATGGGTGGCGATGTACGGCAGCCCCGCACGAACAAAATCGCAAACCTGCGTCATTTTTGTATAATCAAGTGTCGTATCATAACCGATCAGCACATAATCCGGGTGCTCCTGATCGATCAACACACCCATACGTTCCAGCTCGGTACGCAGCATATCGTTGCCTAATAAAAACGCGCGTTGGCCAGGAAAATGCGATAGCACATAGCTTCCGGCAGCCTGCCCGGAGGTAAGAACCTGTAAAAACGGTTCGGTTACGCCAAGCCGTTTCAGCTTTTGCACATATACTTCGGCGGACTTGCTGGAATTGTTGGTTAAAAATAATGCACTGCGACCGGTTTGGCGCAGCTTTTCTAAAAAGGCCAGAGAGCCTTCCAGCATTTTATCGCCCAAGTACACCGTACCGTCCATATCCAGTAAAAAGCCTTTGATCGGCGCCAGCCGTTTGTGATAGTCCATATCCTTCCTCCTCATCCGACATCCTGCTCATTGTATCACAGGACGACGTGTTTTAGAAGAAAGAACTGGGAAAAGGGCTGATTGGAAAGTGAAAAAACAGCAGGGAAATCCCCGCTGCTCCACCCTGCTGAAAAAGCCTAATCTACGTTGTCAGCTGCAGGATGGCAAAGGGAATCACTTACAAACGAATAAACTCATTCCCTGCCACCCTTGCTTCCTGGTGTCTCGGATTTTAAGCAAACTGGTAGTATGATTATAAAATGAGGCTTTAACACCCTAAAGCAGCGAGAGAATCCCCGTTGTAAAAAAGAGAAAGGTCTTATGCTTTATTCGGTTACCGACTCCAGATAGCGGTTTTGGCCCAACTGATAAAAATCATTGCCAAGAGAATCGATGGCAACGGTCAGAGGGAGGTTACGCACGGTCAGGCGTTTGATGGATTCGGTGCCCAGATCGTCATAGGCAACTACTTCAACGTTGGTAATGCACGCCGCCATGTAGGCGGCGCAGCCCCCAATAGCGGCGAAGTATACCGCGCCGTTTTCAGCAAAAGCCCTGCGAACCGGATCGCCGCGGTCGCCCTTGCCGATGATGGCACGCACGCCGTAGCGAAGCAACTGAGGTGTAAAGGGGTCCATCCGCACGCTGGTAGTGGGGCCGATTGCACCGGATGCACGGCCTGGCGGGGTGGGGGTAGGCCCGGCGTAAAACACCGTTTGCCCGTGCAAATCTACCGGGAGCGGTTGCCCCGCATCCAGCGCGGCGCAAAGACGGGCGTGAGCCGCATCCCGCGCGGTATAAATGATGCCGCTGATGAAAACGCGGTCACCCGCCCGTAAATTTGACAGAGTACTTGTTTTAAAAGGGGTGGTAAGAGCTAACGGCATAGGAAATCATCCTTTCGCGCTGGGTGCGCCATGCAGTGTCAGAGGAAGGTAAACAGAAAACCCTATGCTACCGCGTTGCTTTGCGGCGCAGGGATTATAACGTTTCACTGGCGTGCCGGGTAACGTGGCAGCCGACGTTCACCGCAACCGGAAGCCCGGCAATATGCGTGGGCGCGGTTTTAATGCGTACTGAAAGCGCTGTGGTCAATCCTCCGAAGCCCTGCGGCCCGATGCCGATACGGTTGATCTGCGCAAGCAGCTCCTCTTCCAGCGCCGCGTAGTACGGATCCGGGTGCGGGCCTTGCCGCATCTCCACTAGCGCCTCTTTCGCCAACAACGCCACCTGCTCAAACGTGCCGCCAATGCCAACCCCCAACATAATAGGCGGGCATGGGTTGGCACCTGCTGTACGCACGGTTTCCAACACAAATTCCTTCACGCCTGTCAAGCCGTCAGCAGGGGTAAGCATCGTAAGCCGGCTCATGTTTTCACTGCCGAACCCTTTAGGCGATACTGTCAGTTTGATTTGATCGCCCGGCACCAGCCGTACATGCAGCACGGCGGGCGTGTTATCGCCCGTGTTGCCGCGCCGGATGGGATCGGCCACGACGGACTTGCGCAGCCATCCTTCGGTATAACCGCGTGCGACACCCGCGTTCACAGCGTTTTGCAGGGTATCGCCTGCAATGTGCACGTCCTGCCCGACATCCGCGAACACGACGGCCATTCCCGTATCCTGACAGATTGGCGTGGGGGCCGCGGCGGCAATTTCCGCGTTTTGGCCGATCAGGGCCAGCGTTTCTTTCGCAGGGGTAAAGGTTTCAGCCTGCTCCGCGTTATGCAGCATTGTTTTAACGGGAGACGGTAAAACTGTGCAAGCACGGATGCAAAGCCGCGCGACACAGGCGGCGATATCTTCACTGGAAATGGTACGTATGGTGGACATGGAAATACCTCCTGTTTTGCCGCCAAGCGGCGATGGTTTGTGCTAATCCAGCTCGATCAGCAATACTTCGCAGGGGTTATGGATGCGGGGCATGTAAGAGGGATTGCTCGCGCCTGCACTTACGATCATTTTACCATCGATCACGCCGCGTGTATATTTGGGGAAAAACCCCTGCCCCGGTGCGTACAGGCCTTGCTGACCGATGCGGATCTGCCCGCCGTGCGCGTGCCCGGCCAGCACCAAATCCACATCGGCTTTTCGCAGATGGCGCATATAATCTTCCGGTCTGTGGCAAAGCAATATTTTTGCGCCTGGTTCTTTTTCCATCTGCAACAGCATATCCGTATGCTTATAGTTATAAGGCCGGTACCAGCAGCCGATAACCAAATCCTGATAGCGCGTATAGCTATTAAAAAGCAGCTTGGCATCCGTCTTGGCTACCGCTGTGCGAAATTGTGGAAACCGGGTCATTCGCATTTCGTGGTTGCCGATGCCGGCGAAGGTCGGCAGTATTTGAGAGGCTTCTGTTAAAAACGAAAGGGCATTTTGATACTCCTGCCGGTAGCGGTTTACCATGTCCCCGGGCAACAGCAGCACATCGGCCTGCGGCAGCAGGGGAAGCAAATCGTCGTACTTATCGTTATGCAGGTCGCTGATGACCAGCAAACGAACAGGGCGGTTCAGCTTCCCCGTGTGCCAGGTATAGCGCGTCAGATTTCGCTGCATAGGCTCACCCTTTCCATTGAATTCTCCGGCATTGTACCATACCCACACATGCTTGACAAACGCGAGCAGTATCAAAAACGGAGGCAGCCTGTAAAAGCTGCCTCCGAATGAAACATGGTGAATTAGTCGGTCAGGCGATCCTTGTATACCTTGGCATTGGCGTCTGTCACCCACTGGCTGACGGTAGTGTTGTACAGATCGTCCTGCTTAGTGCTGAGCAGGTCGGCGCTGATGGTATCTTTCACATCGTCCAGCGCGACAACGCCTTCGGCAATATCGCTTTGATACTTCACAATGTGGATGCCATAGCTGGTGCGGAACGGCGCGGATACGTCGCCCACGTTTGCAAGCGCCATCGAAGCCGTAGTGAATTCTTCCACCCAGTTGGTATCGCCTTTGCAAACCGGATAACCATTGGTTTTAGCCGGTTCGCTCTGCATGCCGGTATCTTCGCCGTACGCTTCCATTACCGTGTCGAAGTCCTCGCCCGCGTCCAGCTTGGCGACGATTTCGTCAATCTTGGGCTGGATGTTTGCATAAGCTGCTTCGGTGGCAGTTGCCAGCTGGCTGTTCAAATCGCTCAACTGGGCTTGCAGCTCGGCCTGCGTGGCAACCAGCGCGGCGCGGCTTTGTGCCTGCTCTTCGGTATCGGTGGTCGCGTCCTCCGGCAGGGCTGCCTGTGAGGTGGCATTGGTATCCAGATTGCTTTGCACATCGGTAATCTGGCTGTTTAAATCGCTGATGGCAGTGTTATCATCATCCGTTAACTTAACCAGAATGTTCTTTACATAACGGTAACCGGCCGGACGATAGTAGATGGTGGAACCATCGCTGATGTCCGAACCAAACTGGGACAGATCATCCGCATAGCTGCTCTTGGCGGCTTCCACACGGCTGTCGTACTCGGCTTGTATTTCGTCCTCCGTTACGGTGACGTCCTTGACCACATAGTCTTTCAGCTTTTCATCCGACTTGCTGGTCTTTTGGTCCTTCAAAAGAGAGGCTGCATCGGGGTAGCCCAGCTCGGCCATCTTTGCGGCGATAGCCGCATCCAGCTCGTCACCGGTTAACTCCGTATCGGCGAAATAGTAGGTTTTCACACTGTCCAGATAACCGTTATAGGTTTCATCCACAGAGGCTTGCATTTCGCTGAGCTCTTCATCTGTAAACTGGTCAAAACCCAGTTCGGCGATTTTCTGGTTGGTCACGGCCTGCTGAATCAGCGCGTCGATAGCGGAATCCTGTGCATCGGCGATATTCTTCGCATCGGTCGCGTCGTAGGTGTAGCCGTACATGCTGTAGAGATAGGACTGATAACTCAGCGTATTTTCAACGGCCTGTTGTACTTCCGCCTTGGTGATTGTTTGTCCTGCAACATCGATAACAGTGGTCTGGGCATCCACATCCGCATCCTTAACAATGAGGCTGCAACTCGTGCTCAGCACCAGTGCCGCGATCATCAGAACCGCCAGAAATATACGCTTGCGCATGGTAGGTCTCCCCTTATCATTCCTATTTAGTAGCGTTTGAAGCTTCGCTCATTATAACCGATTCTGTTTTAATGGGCAAGGTTTTTTGCAAGGATTCATGCTTTGTTCACGGGAGCGGCGCTATTGCTTAAACGAAGAGGATAGGGGTATAATAAGCCGGAAGTGACGATAAAAGGCGTGATAGCGATGATTGACCCGCAAATACGGGATTTTACCGGAAAAAAAGTACATATGATCGGCATAGGCGGCAGCAGCATGAGCGGTCTGGCGCGGATGCTTTTAGCCCGCGGCTGTGCGCTGACCGGCAGCGATAATCTGGAAACCTATGCCACCAAAGCCCTCCGGGAAGCGGGGGTACCGGTGACCATCGGCCACCGGGCGGAAAACGTGCATGGTGCGGACCTGGTGGTTTATACCGTTGCGATTTTACCGGATAATCCCGAACGGGTGGAAGCCGGACGGCTGAATCTGCCGGTTATCGAGCGCGCAACGCTGCTGGGGCAGCTGATGGAGGGCAGCCGCGCAGCGATCGGCGTGTGCGGCACGCACGGTAAAACTTCCACAACGTCTATGCTGGCGCAGGCGCTGGTGGATGCAGGCATAGACCCGACGGTGCACATCGGCGGATCGCTGGATTACATTGGCGGCAGCACGCGCATCGGCGGCGGAGACGTGTTTTTAACCGAAGCCTGCGAATTTAATGCAAGCTTCCTGCACCTTCGCCCCACGATTGCGGTGATTACGAATATAGAAGAAGACCATCTGGATTTTTATCGCGATATCGAGGAGATTCAGCAAACATTCGGCAAGTTTCTTGCGTTGCTGCCCGAAGATGGCTATGCGATTGGCAACGGGGATGACGAGCGTGTCGTTACGCTGCTGAACGACCTTACCTGCCATACCGTAACCTACGGCATGGGGGAAAACTGCGACTGGCGGCCTTTGGACCTTACGTATGACGCGCAGGGTTATGCTACGTTTACCCCTGCGCTGCACGGAAAGCCGTACGGGAGTGTAACCCTGAAAGTGGCTGGGTTTTTCCATGTGTATAACGCACTGGCGACCGTTGCCTGCGCCTATGTGCAGGGCGCGCAGGCGGACAAGGTATGCGCAGCCCTGGGCGCGTTTGTGGGTGCGCACCGCCGGTTTGAACTGACTGGTGTGATCGACGGGGTAAAGCTGTACCATGATTACGGCCATAACCCCACCGAAATGCGTAACGCCCTTTCTGTGGCGAAAATGCAGCCCCATCACCGCTTGTGGGCGGTGATGCAGCCGCATACCTTCAGCCGCGTTAAGCGCCTGTTTGCCGATTACCTTACCTGCACCGGCGATGCTGATATTACGCTGGTGACCGATATTTATGCTGCCCGCGAGAAAGACCCGGGCGACATCAAAGCCGAACAGATTGTACAGGGGATGCTGGATAACGGTATACAGGCCGTGCATACCCCAACGTTTGACGATACCGAACGGTACCTGCGTACCCACTGGCAGCCCGGTGATCTGGTGCTGACCATGGGCTGTGGGAATATTAACCAACTGAACGAGCAGATGAACGAGCACGAAGCCGAAAAAACGCATTAATGTAAAAAATCAAGTGTGTGGGCGGCATACAGGCCGCACCGGCTTTGGTGCGCGATAGCATACTGGTAAAAGCTGTACGGACATTTGACGGCTTAAGACAATTTTCGGGTGTTCAAACACGGTTGAATGCGCTATAATGAAAAAACAGACTTTAAAGGGGTATGCTACCCCTTATATACCGGGAGGGTGTGCCATGTTCAAACGGACGGTTAGCCTGCTGTGCTGCGTCGCACTTTTATTGCTTTTGCCGCTAGGCGCGCTGGCAGATACGACCTATACAATGACTGGTTTTGATGGGGACGACAGTGAACATACATGGGAAAGCAACGCGTTTTTTACCCGTATGCAGGCGCGAACCGGTATACAGTTTACGTATAACGAGTTTACGGATTACGACAAGTGGCAGGAAGCGAAGGACGCGATGCTTACCTCCGGCGACCTGCCGGATGTGCTGTTCAAGGCGGAGCTTACGACTGCCGAACAGATCGCGTGCGCCGATGCCGGTGTGCTGATAGACCTTAAGCCCCTGCTGGCGGAATATGCGCCCAATTTGTGGGCACTGCTGGAAGCACACCCGGATTGGCTGCAGGCCATCACCCTGCCGGATGGCAAGATTGTGGCGCTGCCGAGCATAAACGAGCTTTCGCCGCAAAACGCCATGTGGATTAATCAGGACTGGCTGACAAAACTGGGGCTTTCAATGCCGACGGATTGGGATAGCTTCGTTGCCGTTTTGCAGGCATTTAAAACTGGAGACCCCAACGAAAATGGTAAGACGGACGAAATACCGCTGTCTTACCTTGGCCCATGGGACCTGAAATTTCTTGCGCATTCCGTAGGGCTGGTCGCTAACGATTACAACATCTATCTGGACGATGGCACGGTGCGCTTTATGCCTGATCAGGATGAGTACATCACCCTGCTGCAAAACTTGTCGTCGCTGTATGCCGCAGGGCTGATGGATACCGATGGGTTTTACACCGCCGATACCCTGCGCACCGTGAGCGATAGCGACGCAGATGCGACGTATGGCGTTTTCTTCGGGCCGAACCCGATGAATCTGCTTACTTACGATCTGGCAACGCAGTATGCTTTGCTGATGCCTCTTACCTATAACGGCACGCAGGTATATAGGGACTTTAACGGCTCCATTATGCGGGGTGCGTTTGCCATTACCTCCGCCTGCGAAGACCCCGCCGCACTGCTTGGCTGGGTGGATGTGCTCTACACCGAGGAGGGCGCAACCGAGGCCATGGCTGGCATTGCGGGAGAAGACTACCTGGTGGACGAGGACGGCACGTGGAACTATGCCGACGCCAAAGCTAATTCTTCCTATATTCTATATGATTTGACAATTTACGATACGGGCACCATGCCTTGGCGTTTCCCGCTGGATTTTTATCGAAGCTATGAAAATAAGGAATTAATGTCCATCAGCCAACAGCTGACGGACCTGCAAAAATATTTGGTTACGCCGTTCCCGACGGCATACACGCTTACCTCCGCGCAGGAGGCGGAGATCGACCCGCTGCAAGATGCGCTGGGGCGCTATGTGGATGAGAGTCTGGCCCGCTTTGTATTGGGCGAATGGGACGCGCAGGACGCCGATACTATCGCTGCTTATAAGGCTGGGCTAAAGGAAAATGGAATGGATGCGTTACTTGCTTTCTGGCAGGGAATTGCCGATACGCTGGTGCAGTAACACAGGGTAATTACCCCCAATTGAAAGGGAAGGACGGCGGAGGGCACATGAGTAATCAATACGCGCATATGATCCGGCAATTAAAAACCCCCGATGTGATGAAACGGCTTACGCATCTATATGGGCAGCGGGGCGGCATGATGGTGACGCAAACCATGCGTTACACCCATATGCTGAAAAAGCATGAGGATAGCTTTAATGTAGACGGACCGGTCTACATGGTCAGCGCGCCGGGGCGCACGGAAATCGGCGGTAATCATACCGACCATAACTGCGGTAAGGTGCTGGCTGCGGCGGTTAATCTGGATACGCTGGCGGCTGTCAGCAAGCGCAAGGATCAGTTTGTACATATTCACAGCGATGGGTATAAACCGCTGACCCTGTCGCTTGATGATCTGATTCCGCACGAAGAGGAAAAGGGCACCACCGCCGGATTGGTACGCGGCGTTGCCGCGAAATTGAAAAGCGAGGGCTTTGCAATCGGCGGGTTTGACGCGGCTGTTTCCTCTACGGTACGCTCGGGCAGCGGGTTGAGTTCGTCCGCCGCGTTTGAGGTGATGCTGTGCGCTATTTTCGATACGCTGTACAACGGCTGGCGGATCGACGCGGTAAAGCGCGCCAAGGTTTCGCAATATGCCGAAAACGAGTATTTCGGCAAGCCCAGTGGATTGATGGATCAGGCAGCTTCCAGCCTGGGCGGACTAACATGTATCGATTTTAAAAATGAAGAACCGAAGATTGACCGGATTACCTACGATTTTGCCACGAAAGGATACGCGCTGGTTGTGGTGAACACCGGCGGCAGCCATGATGATCTGACGCCGGCCTACGCCGCCATCCCTAAAGAGATGCGGCAGGTAGCCGATTGCTTCGGCGAAAAATGTCTGCGGCGGGTGCGTCCCGACCAATTTATGCAAAACATTCCCATGATCCGCGAAAAACTGGGTGCGGGCAAGGGCGACCGCGCGATACTGCGCGCCGCGCACTTTTTTGAAGAAAACCGCCGCGTGACGGATATGACGGAAGCTTTACAGGCGGATAATCTACCGCTGTTTTTAGAGAACATTATCGAATCCGGCCGTAGCAGCGCGATGTACCTGCAAAATATATTCGCTAGCAGCGATGCGGAGGAGATTGCGCTGGCGCTGATGCTGGCGGACAGCAAGCTGAAAGGAAAAGGCGCATGGCGCGTGCACGGCGGCGGCTTTGCGGGCACAACGCTGAACTTTGTGCCGCAAAAAGACCTGGACAGCTTTGTAAAAGACATGAGCAACGTATTTGGCGAAAACAGCTGCGAAGTTCTGGATATCCGGCCCGAAGGCGCGGCGGTGCTTAACCTGCTGGACACATAAGCGTCAAACACGTTGGCAGCATTGACAAGCAAGCTGTCTCATGCTATGATGCACGCGAGAAAACATTTCATTTTTGCCTGTGCGGTACAAATGGAATGAAACCCAACGATGGCTTCTTCGGGGCAGGGTGAAAATCCCTACCGGCGGTACAGCCCGCGAACTCCGTACTTCGGTACTGGAGCCGATTCGGTGAAATTCCGAAGCCGACGGTGAATGGCGCAAGCCATCAAGTCCGGATGAGAGAAGAGCAGCCTCCCTTTGTGAGTGGTTGCCCCTGATGCTGAAACCATCAGGGGCAATTTATGTAGACACGGAGGGATTTTTCATGACACAAAACAAACCGTTTCGTTTCACAACCCAGACCATTTCTATGATTGCGATTCTGGCCGCGATTGCCAGCCTGCTGTTTCTGGTGGAGATACCGGTGGTGCTGTTTTACAAGCTGGATTTCAGCAATCTGCCGGTGCTGCTGGGTACCTTTGCGATGGGGCCGGTTGCCGGGGTGATTATACTGGCGATTAAGAGCTTGATTGGTCTTATACACACGTCCTCGCAGGGCGTGGGTGAACTGGCGGATTTTCTGATTGGGGCCGCCATGGTGATACCGGCTGGGCTTATTTACTACAAAAAGAAAGCCCGGGGCGGCGCGCTGCTTGGTATGTTGGTGGGTAGCCTGTGTGCTACGGTTACCGGGGTGCTGGCGAACGTATACTTATTGATTCCTTTTTATGGAGCGGTTTACGGTATGCCGGCGGAGCAGATTATTGCAATGGGGCAAACGATTTTTCCCAGTCTGGACACCGTGTGGAAATTTGTATTTGCCATTACGGCGCCGTTTAATTTGCTGAAATGGGGCGTGCTCAGCTTGCTGGGCTTTATAATCTATAAGCCGCTCTCGCCGATTTTGCATGGACGCCAGCATATGGCGGGCGGTACGAACGGCGGGTCTGGACGCTAAGGGGTAAAATCTTCGGGCAGCTGTGCTGAAATGTAAGCAAACGCCTATGCACGCAACCCGAAAAACGGTGTATTTGGAAAGAAGATGAACCATGATCGAGCTGAGAACCGGCAGCGCAGCGGAAACCCGCGCGCTGGGGCAGCGGATTGCCGGACAATTGCAGGCCGGAGATGTGCTACTGCTGGAAGGGGATTTGGGCGCCGGAAAAAGCGAGTTTACGCGCGGTATTGCGCAAGGGCTTGGCATTACGGGCTATATCCCCAGCCCCAGCTTTACCATATTGCAGGTGTACAACACCGGCCGCCTGCCGCTTTTTCACTTCGATTGGTATCGTGTGGACAGCTCGGAAGAGCTGTACGAAATGGCAATGGACGAGTACCTGTATGACGATGGCGTCGCGGTGGTGGAATGGCCCAGCGCCGCAGAGGACGCCTTGCCAGAGACGCGCCTGCGCATCGTTATCCGTGTGCTGGGCGAAAATATACGCAGCTTTACGTTAATACCCGAAGGCGGGTTTCATACGTTGGATGCGCTTGCGTTGGAGGATAAAGCATGAGAATTATAGCGCTGGATACGTCCGGCCCGGTCTGCGGCGTTGCGGTAACGCAGGATAGCCGCGTACTGTACGAGGGCGCGGCGGTGAACAAACGCACCCATTCGGTCAACCTGATGCCCATGGTGGATGAAGCGCTGATGCGCGCAGGGCTCACGGTAGACCAAATGGATTTATTGGCCGTTGTGGTCGGCCCCGGTTCGTTTACCGGGGTGCGCATCGGTGTAAGTACCGTAAAAGGAATGGCGCACGGGCTTGCTATTCCCTGCGTGGGAATCGATGCGCTGGAGGCGCTGGCGGCAGGCTGCGGCCAGGCAGATGCGCTCCTGTGCCCGGTACAGGATGCACGTGCTGGACAGGTGTACGGTGCGGTGTTTACCTCCGGCATGCCTCCGGTAAGGATAACCGTAGATGAAGCCGCAAAACTCAATGATTTTCTGGATCACGCTTTAGCTGTGGCTAAGCCGGAACAAAAGCTTTGCTTTGTCGGCGACGGCGCGGTGCCAAGCCGCGAGGCGATTGTGGCGCGGCTTGGCGAGCGGGCGATCTTTCCGCCTGCACACATGAGTTACTTGCGTCCGGCGGCGGTAGCGCTGCTTGCGGAGGTGCATGTGGATGAGCAGGTGGATTATTTAACCCTGATGCCGAAGTATCTGCGTGCACCGCAGGCGGAACGGGCGCGTATGGCCAAACTGAAGGCGGAGCACTCATGACCATTCGACGGATGACGCTGGAGGATGTGACCGCCGTACACGCGATTGAGCAGGCGACGTTCCCTACGCCTTGGTCGCGACAGAGCTTTTTGGATGAGATGCAGCGCAATGCCTGCGCGCGCTACCTTGTGGCGGAAGAGAACGGGGAGATCATCGGCTACGGCGGTGCATGGATGATCTTTGAAGAAGGCCACATTACCAACGTGGCAGTGCGCAAGGAGCATCGCGGCAAAGGTATTGGGCGGGCTTTAATGCAGGCGCTGATGCAATACGCCGCCAACCTTGGCGTACAGTATATGACGCTGGAAGTGCGAAAAAGCAACGAACCGGCGCTCAATTTATATAAAAGCCTCGGCTTTCTCAAACTGGGTGTTCGCAAGCAGTATTATGAGGATAACGGCGAGGACGCCCTACTGCTGGTATGCGATCAAATGCCCCCCATGGAAGCGGATTTTTCGGAGCAGGGCTGATTTTTTATCCGGGTTTATGGATCACAAATCTTTAATCAAAACGAAAAAGAGTGGAGAAAATCCACTCTTTTTTATGCATAAAAGTCCAGGCTGGAACTTAAGCGGGTTCCGCCCCGGACTTTTGCACATATTCTTCGCAAAAATTCATGAACATCTGCATCGCTCGGGTGATAAATTTGTTTTTATGGTAGATCACCTGAAAAGTGCGGGTGAAGCGTAGCGAGTGCACCGGCACCTCGCATAGCAGTCCGACGGACAAGTCCCGCGCGACCGAAAGACGGGAGATAACCGATATGCCGATGTTATTTTCAACGGCCATGCGAATGGAATCGGCGTTGTTACAGACCCACGCGGCATGCCAGGGAAGCCCGCTCATGCCTTTTTCAAAAGTCTCCCGTGTACCGCTGCCCTCCTCACGGATGATGAAATCCTCATCGGCAAGTGCTTCCGGCGCCACTTCCGGCAAGCCCGCGAAACGGTGGCATGGGGCGCAGACCAGCACCATTTTATCCTCCGTCAGCGGGTGGGCGAGCACATCAGGGGAGGACGTGGCGCCCTCTACGATGCCGAAATCCAGCTGATCCCCCAGAATCATTTGCTCAATCCGCCGGGTGTTGTTCTCCGTCACTTCGATGCGCGTCCCGGTTGTCTGCGACCGGAAAGCTCCTACAAGCCGGGGCAGCAGGCAACTCCCTACGGTCAGGCTCGCGCCAATACGCAGGGTTTCGTTTTCACCCAGCGCCCGGAGCTCCCGGTCGGCTTCGGCGTTCATGCGTAGCAGCGGATGCGCGTAACCTAGCAGCTTTTCGCCAGCTCCGGTTAGATAGAGCTTTTTAGAAAGTCGCTCGAAAAGCCTTACGCCGTAATGCTTTTCCAACTCGGCAATCGACTGGCTTACCGCCGATTGTGACATGAAGAGGGTCTGCGCTGCCGCTGTCATGTTCATGGTATCGCAAACCGCGACGAAAACACGGAAATGGCGTAGGGTCATGGCGATCCCTCACAATCTAAAAAACTTATGATAATGATAAGATAATAATATTTTACTTATCAATTGTCAAACGGTATACTGACCAGCGGGAGATGAAAAAGTTGAAGAATTTCTGGCAAAAGGTACCCGGGATTCTGCTTGCGGGATTGATCGCGGTTCCCGCGTGGTTCATTGGTTCGGCGGTGCCGGTGATCGGCAGCCCGGTACTCGGTATTTTATTCGGTATGCTGCTGGCGTTTTGGAAGCGCCCGGTGGCGTTGGATGCCGGCATTCGGTTTACCTCAAGAATATTGCTGCAATATTCCATTATTCTGCTTGGGTTCAGCATGAACCTGTACAGCGTTGTACATGCAGGCACGCAGACCCTGGAGCTGATGGCTTTCACCCTTACGGCGACGTTCGTGACTGCCTATATCGCCGGCCGGGCACTGAAAATAGACGGCAATACGAAAATCCTGATCGGCGTGGGCACCGCCATTTGCGGCGGATCGGCCATCGCGGCCACGGCCCCCGTGATTGGCGCCGATGATGAGGATGTAGCTCGGTCGATCTCCACGATTTTCCTGTTCAACGTAATCGCGGCATTCCTGTTCCCGGCACTCGGACATCTGTTTGGCATGAGCGACCAGCATTTCGGCATCTGGGCGGGCACGGCGATCAATGATACGTCCTCCGTGGTAGCGGCGGGCTACACCTACAGCGCGGCGGCAGGTGACCTCGCTGTGATCGTGAAGCTGACCCGTACGCTGATGATCATTCCGGTCACGCTGGCACTAGCGCTGTATAAGGCGCGCAGGGCGGGCATCGACGAAAAACGGGCGTATCACTTCGGTAAAATTTTTCCGTGGTTTGTACTGGGCTTCCTGTTGGCGTCGGTGCTGAATACCTTCGTCTCGCTGCCCCCGGCGCTGACACATTGGCTTTCACAGGCTGGTAAATTCATGATTGTGATGGCTATGGCTGCCATCGGCCTGAACACGAACCTCGTAAACCTTGTTAAAAAAGGCGGAAGGCCAATCCTGATGGGGCTGATCTGCTGGATTGTGCTTTCGGCAACGTCGCTGATCGTGCAGTATTCGCTGCTTTAAAAGAATCAACGTAAAAAACCGGTCGCTAAAACTGCGACCGGTTTTTTTACGTTGAGGGGGAACGATCATAATGGAACGGTTACAGAATCAGTTCCCAGTATTCCTCTGTCACTTCACGACCCCAGTCGGACTGGACACGGGTTTGGTAGATTTGAAAGCCCATGCGGCTGTACAGTGAACGTGCGGTGGTCAACAGGTTGATGGTTTCCAGAAACACGCGTTTATAGCCGGTTTGGCGGCAGAAACTGAGAGCTTCCTCAATCAGGCGAAGCCCCAACCCCTGGCCGCGGGCTTCGGGTTCCAGCAAAAAATAGCGCAGCTGGGCAGTTTGGCTGTCACGCTTCGCAATGGCGATGCTGCCCATGGGGCGGCCGTTACCCTCGGCGATCAGCACGCATTCGGTGTTTGGGTCCAGGTGATCGGTTAACTGATGAACGGTCTTGTGTACATACCCGGCAAATGCTTCGTTCAGGCCATATTCGTTTAGGTACAGCTCGCGGTGCCGCTGGATGATATACTCCTCATCGCCAGGCTGATAGTTACGAATCACCGCTGGAAATACTGCGCGGGAAAACTGGCTGCGAATCAACGCCATGGCATCCAGCACGGATTGCAGTTCCTCCGGCGAGAGCGCAGCGGTGAGTGAGCGCACCTGCGCGTCCGAACGCTCGCTCAGCCGTTCCAGCGCAAGAAGCCCTTCGGCCGTTGATGTAATCAATTTGCTGCGGCTGTCCGTAGGGGAGGGCGTTTGGGTAATCAAAGAGCGGGCTTCAAAACCCCGTAGCATCCGGCTCATATAGCTGGGGTCAATTTTCAGGCGCTCGGTCAGCTTGCGGGCGGTGGTGCCGTTTTCTTTGCTGATTTCCAGCAGCACGCGTGCTTCGGTCATCGAAAAATCGGAATCCAGTATATGCCGATCCAACAGTCCCAGTAAACGGGTATAAAATCGGTTGAAACTGCGTATTTTTTGCGTAGCTTCATTTTGTGCAGTCATGGGCTTTCCCTCCCGCATAATAGTGGACGACGTCCAATAAAAATAGTA
Source organism: Candidatus Limiplasma sp. (assembly GCA_963675655.1). Classification (GTDB taxonomy): domain Bacteria; phylum Bacillota; class Clostridia; order Christensenellales; family Aristaeellaceae; genus CAXXOK01. The sequence goes on along the minus strand of OY776489.1, from coordinate 423,624 downwards.
TACTAAAATTACTGGACGAAGTCAACTATAATGTAATGGTGTATGCGATTTTGCAGGGAGGGATTCGGGGGCGTTGTCGCCCCTTCGTATGTAAGTGTAAGCATTTGGCTTTGACGAGCAACAAAATCAATACGCGGATCGGAAGCGTTTCTGTACGACATACGAAATAGGGAGGAATGCTGTTATCAATTAAGATGGAGCCAAGCGGCGCTTGACTCCATTGCTTTTCGTATCAGAAAAGGAAAAACTCACATTCCAGCCGCCCGTTGTACAGCCTGCGTTTGCGCTGGGCACGGCGGCCGAAATACCGCTCAAATGCCGGATCGGACGCAATAACCCCCATTTTCCACGTGGGATGGCGTTTGAGCAGCAACCCCAACTCCCGGTACAAAGCACGGCTGCTTTCCTGATCGCCAAGCCGCTCGCCATAGGGAGGGTTGCAGATAAAAAAGCCGTTTTCCTGCGGCAATTGCAGCGTACGCAAATCCTGTACTTCCACAGGAATACGATAGTCGTAGCCCGCTTGGCGGATGTGCTTTTCACATAGGGCAATCGCGTCGGGGTCTACATCACTGCCGCCGATGTCAAAGGGCGTTTCCGGGGTGTAAGCGGCTTCGGCCTCCAGCCGGAGCGCTTTACAGTCTGCTTTTGGCATAAAGGGATACTGCTCGCAGGCGAAAGTTCGCTTCAGCCCTGGCGCGCGGTGGGTTGCGCGCATGGCGGCTTCGACCAGCAATGTACCGGTGCCGCAGCAGGGGTCATACAGCGGCTGTTGCGGCCGCCATGGGGAAATTTGCAGCAGTGCTGCAGCCAGCGTCTCCCGCAAAGGGGCTTCACCGTTCCATGTGCGGTAGCCACGCCGGTTGAGCGCCTCGCCGCTCATATCCAGCGTTACACGCAGCTGATCCTGCCGGATGGCAATATCGATGGGGTAAGCTGTGCCGGTTTCCGGCAGGGTGGAAACATGCAGCCGGTCCATCATACGCTTAACGATAGCCTTTTTCGCCACAGCCTGACAATCGCGCACGCTCATCAGCGTGCTGCGCACACATTTACCGCTGACGTTTATCGCCGCATCGCGCGGCATCAGTTTTTCCCATTCGATGGCATAAACGGCTTGAAATAAATCCTCAAAAGTTATAGCTTCACGCTCGCAAAGCACCAACAGCACGCGGTCTGCCGTGCGCAGCCACAAATTGGCGCGCATGGCGTCTATCCATTCTCCGGTAAAGCGCGCGCCACCTGCCTCCGCCCGCGCGTCTATATCCAAATGCCTAAGCTCCGTAGCGGCGACACCTTCCAGCCCAAAAGCCGCGGCAGCGATAAAAGTATGTTGCATGGTTATCTCCTCCTGACGTGTCTATTGTACGGAGATGGACGCGAAATGTAAATAAAAACATCGCATTCGGCGCGGCGCATCCGCCGGACATGCCGGGTGCTTACACCGTGCGGGTGATGCCCGGCAGCCGCAACAAGCTTGGTAAAATAAAACGGATAACGCTGGAAACGCTTTTCTTTCTTGCTTTTTTCGTGTAAAATAATAGCGGATTTCCAAAGGAGGAATGAAAGATGAAAAGGGTGTTTCTGATCGTGCTGGACAGTGTAGGCGCCGGTGCGTTGCCTGATGCAAAACAGTACGGCGATGTTGGTGCTAGCACGCTGGAACATACCATTAATGCCGCGCATCCCAAGCTGCCTCATTTAGAGAAGATGGGGTTTGGGTATATCCCCAACGTGCCCTGCGAACGTCCGGCGGATGCCGTGGGTGCGGTTGGACGCGCCATTGAGCGCAGCGCGGGCAAGGATACGACAACCGGACATTGGGAAATGAGCGGTGTTACACTTACGCAGGCTTTCCCTACCTACCCGAACGGCTTTCCCGCGGATGTTATTGATGCGTTTGAAAAGGCTATTGGCCGCAAAACGCTTGGTAATTACGCTTCTAGCGGCACTGTGATTTTGGACGAACTGGGCGAAGAGCATCTGCGCACCGGGTATCCGATTGTGTATACCTCGGCGGACAGCGTATTCCAGATTGCGGCGAACGAGCAGATCGTGCCGGTGGAAACGCTGTATGAGTGGTGCCGCATTGCGCGCAAGATTCTGCAGGGTGAGCACGCGGTTGGCCGGGTGATTGCGCGGCCGTTTATCGGCTCGGAAAAAGGCAAGTTCACCCGCACGCCCCGACGGGAGGATTTCAGCCTGGAGCCGATAGGCCGCACGATACTGGATGCGCTTACGGAGAAGGGCATTTTCACCATGGGCATCGGCAAAATTGGGGATATTTTCTGCATGCGCGGCTTGACCGAGAGCGTCCATTCTATGGGAAACCCCGCCTGTATCGACGTTTGGCTGGATACGATGAAGCGCGATTTTACCGGGCTGGTGTTTGTGAATCTGGTCGATTTTGATATGGTATATGGTCACCGCCGCGATGTGCAGGGTTATGCCGATGCGCTGGCTGCTTTTGATGAAAAACTGGGCGAAGCAATGAAGCTGGCACAGCCGGGCGACCTGATCCTCATCGACGCCGATCACGGGTGTGACCCCACCTTCCATGGTACCGACCATACCCGCGAATACATCCCCATTGTGGCGTGGACGCCGGAGATGACGGAGCTTACGCAACTGGGGACCCGCAAAACCTATGCGGATATCGCCGCGACCATCGCGGAACTGTTTGGCTTAAACGATCGGTTTGGCGCGGAATCGTTCGCGTCGGCGCTGGAATAAAACACAGGCATAGAAAAGTTGCAATGTAATAGCAGATTAAAGCCGGGTAAGCAGTCAAAGCAATTTGCTTATGCTGTTTAACGCCGGCAACTAGCGAACACTGAACGTTTGTATATGACTACGATAAAGGAGGCAATCAGAATGGGAAAGAAAGACCATGTAAAAAGAATCAAGAACGCGGCCAAGGCGATTGAAAAAGCCTGCGGCACGGCGGAAATTGCCGTGGTGCTGGGCAGCGGCCTCGGCGATTATGTGGAGGCGCTGGAAGACGCCAAATATATCGACTACAAGGACATCCCCAATTTCCCCGTATCGACGGTGCAGGGGCATAAAGGCCGCTGGTATACGGGCACGCTGCACGGCAAGCGCGTATGTATGATGCAGGGACGCTTTCACGCCTATGAGGGGTACGACCTGCTGGATGTAACCATGCCAGTGCGCGTGATGCAAAAACTCGGTGTAAAGACACTGATCGTTACCAACGCCGCCGGCGGCGTAAACATGGAATTCCACGCTGGGGATTTGATGCTGATTAACGATGTGCTGAACCTGACCGGGAAAAACCCGCTGATCGGCCCAAACTTGGATGAGTTTGGCCCGCGTTTCCCGGATATGAGCTATGCGCTGGACCGGGAGCTGCGCGCGCTTGTGGTGGAAACCGCACAAAAGATGAACATTCCCCTGCAACAGGGGGTATATTGCTGGCTGAACGGGCCGACGTATGAAACGCCTGCCGAAATCCGCATGCTGCGCACACTGGGCGCAGACGCTGTGGGGATGAGTACGGTGCCGGAAATCATCGTGGCGCGCCACGGCGGGATGCGGGTGCTGGGCCTTAGCTGTATTACCAATATGGCGGCAGGGGTGATGGATGCGCCGCTGAACCATGAAGAAGTGATGGAGATGGGCAACAAGGTGAAAGGCACATTCCGCCAACTGCTGGACGGTGTCATCGAAGCCCTGTAATACACGGCAGGCCGCCATCCCAAGCGGATTGGCGGCCTGCTTGTGTTTTGGATGCGGTCACGCTATAATACTATTTCAACCCATACGGTGTGGCAGATGGCGGTGCAACTGCTGTGTTGCTATATCTGTATAAGGGGGAAAGATAACAGTACGCTTGCCCGGCAAGCGCAGGAAACGAGGTTATACTGTGGGCATTTTTTCCCGTTTACAAGCTTGGGGGTCGTGGCTGACCACGGATCCTGTTGGTTTCATCATATACATGCTCTATTTTGCAGTGGCCGTACTGCTAACACTGATGCTGCACGAGATTGCCCATGGTTATGTGGCGTACCGCTGCGGCGACCCCACGGCGAAAATGCTGGGTCGCCTTACACTGGACCCACGTAAGCATTTGGACCCGTTTGGAACAATCAGTTTGGTGCTTCTTGGCTTTGGCTGGGCAAAACCTGTGCCGGTGAATCCGCGCAATTTTCACGGCAATCAGCGGAAAGCAGATTTTCTGGTTTCCATTGCGGGCGTGGCCACTAACCTGACGTTGTTCATCGTGTCGACTTTTCTGGCTACGCTCATTAACCCACAATTGTGGCGGCCGGAAGTGATTACCGCGAACGGGGGCGCAATGGAATTTCTGTCCTCCAGTGGGGTCGGCTATTCCATTTTGCTCAGCGGTTCCGGTGCGGATTTCAGCCAATATATGCTGCACCCATGGCTGATGCATGTACAGCGTTTTTTGCTGCTGTTTTCGACCATGAATCTGGCGATCGCGGTGTTTAACCTGATTCCGATTCCGCCGCTGGACGGCTTCCATGTGCTCAATGATTTGGTACTCAAAGGTAAACTGACCATGAACCACCAGTTCTTTCAGATTGCGCAGATTGTTTTATTGGTACTGGTGTTCTCCGGCGTGCTTATTTCGGTGCTTACCGCTGTGACCGGCGTAATTGAAAGCGGCGTTCTACACCTGTTTTTACAGCTGGAGGGCGCGGCGTAATGGCGCTGTATATCCGGCTGAAGCAGTTTGACGGCCCGCTGGATTTGCTGCTGCACCTGATTGGTAAAGCGAAGATCGACATCAAGGATATTTTCGTAAGCCAGATAACTGAGCAGTTTATTGAGGCGGTGCAAACCGCGCCGGATTTTGACCCGGACGAGGCCAGCGAGTTTATCGCGATGGCGGCGATGCTGGTAGAGATTAAAAGCCGGGCGTTGCTGCCCAAACCGCCCAAGCCCGAGGAAGAAGACCCCGAGCAGGCGTTGATTGCGCAGCTCACTGCTTATAAACAATTCAAAGAAAGCGCCGTTAACATGGCGGCGTTTGAGAAAAGCGCGATGGATGTGTTTGGCAAGCTGCCGGAGGAAATCCCCCTGCCGCCGCCGACACTGGAAATAGACGGACTGACGCTGGATGCACTGTGGTCGGCGCTGCAGCGCGTAGCCAGCCGCGCCCCGCGCGAGGAGCCGGAAGCGGCTTTTATGCCGCGGGATATCCGCCGGGACAGCTACACGGTGGAAGGCTGTATGAAAGCCATTCAAAACCGGCTGCGCGGCGGCGCGACCCGGTTTGACGAGCTGTTTCAGGTGCGGCCGGAGCGCGAAGAAGTGGTAACGCTTTTTATTGCGCTATTGGAATTGCTCAAATTGGGCAAAGCACATGTAACCCAGAGCGGCACGTTTGATACCATTATGCTGCATCCGGGGAGGAGGAAAGCCGTTGCAGCCGAATGAGGCAACCAACGCCATAGAGGCGATTTTATTTGTATCGGGCGACGCAATCAGCGTACCCGAGCTTTCGCTTGCGCTGGAAATGAGCGAGATGGAGACCATGCATGCTGTGGAACTGCTGCAAAAGGAGTACGAAAGCACCAGCCGCGGTATTACCCTGAAACGCTATGGCGATCACCTGAAGCTGGAAACCCGCCCAGAGTATGCCCCCTATGTGGAACGAATGCTCCAGCCGGTACAGCGGCAGAGCCTTTCGCAGGCAGCATTGGAAACGTTAGCGGTAATCGCCTACCGCCAGCCAGCCACCAAAGGCATGGTGGAGCAGGTGCGCGGCGTAAAGTGTGATTATTCCGTACAATCCCTGCTGCATAAAGGGTTGATACAGGAGGTGGGGCGCAAGGAAGCGCTGGGCCGCCCCATACTATATGCTACGACGGATAAATTTTTGGAGCATTTCGGCATCAGTGATGTGCGAGAGCTGCCGCCCCTGCCGGAACCGCTGGCCGATGCAAAGCAGAGCGATTCGGAAGAACCGCCGCTGATACCATAACTGGAAAAAGGATGTGCCGGAGGGATTATAAACCCTGCCGGTACATCCTTTTTAATAGGCATTAATGAATAGGGGTTGCTATGCTGCTTCGATACAGGCGGCCATACGGGCTTGTGCTATTACAGAATCACCACTTGCTGCCGGTACATCAGCCCGGCTGGTAGCCCCGCGCCTAAAGCCCATAAGTCGTATGCGCGCACATCCAGTGTGTACAACGGGTCGGCGGGGTCACTATTTGCTGCCTTGGCAATGACGGGAATTTGGCTTTCTGAAAAATGCGATAGCAAATCGCGGCTTTCTTTGCGAAAGCCCAGTAGACGGACGGTTTCCGGTAGGGGGTGCTGTGTAAGCAACTCCTGCTGCACGCCTAAAAGCGCGTGCGCCAACAGCCGGTTCAGGCGCGTGTAGGCATAACGGCGGGTTTTCAGCAATGCAAGCAATTCCGCGCGTGTGGTAGCCTGCCGCGCGGCGGTTAGTAGCCGGTTTTCCAACCCTTCACTGCAATCCGGCAGGGCGCGCAGCTCCCCGGCGGTGGCGGAACGCAGACGACCAAGCAGCACGGTATCCAGCGCGTTGGGTCGATGGGCGGGAACGTTCTGGAGCGAATACCCGCAAGCCTCCTGCGCGGCAGCGATATCGCCAAAAAGCCAAGCTTTGCGCACGGCGGTAGCCGAGGGATACGAGCTTTTAGCAAGGGTTTGCGCGTGGTACGAACCTTGCCGCAGCACGGGCAATGGTATAAGCGGGCTGTGCAACCGCCGGAGCGCACGCAGGTAGCAGATGCCCAGAATGTTGTTGGGCTGCGAAAGCAGCTGAGCTGCTGTTTCGGCCGAAAGGATACTGCCGGTGCCTGCTTGGCAAGAGAACACTTGCAGTGCGGCTGCGACGGCTTCGGCCTGCGCTGCGGCGAAGGGAATGCCGCGCGCCAGCGCTTTGCGCAGTGCTGCGGTAAAAGCCGGAGTCGGCGCTTCCAGCAGCGCCGCGATGCTTTGCAGCGGGGTGAGGTCTTCCGTTTCCAACCCAAAAGAAAGATGCGTTACAAACCCAAGCCGGGTTAGGATGCTCACCGCGCCAAGTGTAAAGTTTTCCGCGTCTCGCACGGCAAAGGCGCAGGGCAGCTCCAGCACAATATCCGCCCCGGCGCGCAGAGCAGCCTCCGCTCGGAAGGCGGGCGGGAACAGCGCAGGCATACCGCGCTGGGTAAAACAGCCGCTCATGAGGCATACGATACGCGCCTGCGGATGATGGCTGCGAATCAGGGCAAACTGGCGCGCATGCCCGCGGTGAAATGGATCGTATTCACAAATAATACCAACAGTAGGTTTCATACGGCTCCTTGTTACGGCTTTTTAGCAACTGCGGTGCGAAAATAAACAGCTTCGAGCGAAAACTTTGTGTTTTTCGTGTATAAGCTCTCGTTTTTACGTGTTTCTATTTCATTTCAGCGCGAAAAGGTGTATAATAACTCGGTTGTATACAGATACAAACCTGTTTGTATTCTATCACATAAGGGAGGAAACCGCCATGTCCATTATTGACAAAATCAAAGCGAAGGCGAAACAGGACGTCAAGCATATCGTGCTGGCCGAGGGGTCCGAGCCGCGCACAGTGCAGGCAGCCCGCCTGATTACCGATCAGGGGATTGCCAAGGTGACGTTGCTGGGCAGTACGGAGGATATTGCTAAAGTCGCAGCCGAAACCGGTACCAATGTTGAGGGGATTGAGCAGATCGACCCCAAAAAATCCGAAAAGGCACAGGCTTACGCTGATTTGCTTTTTGAGCTGCGCAAAGCCAAGGGGATGACGCCTGAGCAGGCCATGGAATTGGTAACGGGCAATCCGTTGTTCTACGGTGCGGTGATGGTGAAAACCGGCGATGCAGACGGCATGGTGGCGGGCGCCATCAACTCTACCGGCAATGTGCTGCGGCCCGCGCTGCAGATTATCAAAACGGCGCCTGGCATTAAAGTAGTCAGTGGCGCTTTTATTATGGAAGTACCCAACAAGCAGTATGGCGACGACGGCGTGCTGATCTTCGGCGATTGCGCGGTTATCCCCGACCCTTCTGCGGATGAGCTGGCGGCTATTGCCATTTCCAGCGCGCAGACGGGTAAACAGCTGACTGGGATGGACCCGAAGGTGGCCATGCTCTCTTTCTCCACCAAGGGCAGCGCCAAGCACGACAACGTAACCAAGGTGCAGGAAGCAACCGCCAAGGTACACGAGCTGGCGCCCGAACTGGAATGCGATGGCGAATTGCAGGCGGATGCCGCGCTGGTAGAAAGCGTCGGCGCGCTCAAGGCGCCCGGCAGCCAGGTGGCGGGTCATGCCAATGTGCTTATTTTCCCCGATTTGCAGGCAGGCAACATCGGCTACAAACTGGTGCAGCGTTTTGCGGGCGCTACGGCGGTCGGCCCCATTGTGCAGGGTTTGGCCAAGCCGGTGAATGATTTAAGCCGTGGCTGCTCGGTAGAGGACATTGTAAGTGTTGTGGCGATTACCGCCGTTAAGGCGCAGGCCTAAGGGACGATATAAGGAGTTGTACTGATGAAAATTCTCATTCTCAACGCGGGTTCTTCCTCCCTGAAATACCAGTTGATTGATATGGACGGCGAAAAGCTGCTGGCAAAAGGCCTGGTGGAACGCATCGGCATTGAGGGCAGCCACATTAACCAGAAGGCGGACGGCAAAGTATTTGACGCTGTTGCCCCCATGAAAACGCATACCGAGGGCATCCAGTGGATGCTGAAAGCCCTGACCGATCCCGAAAAGGGCGCGGTAAAGAGCATGGACGAAATCGGCGCGGTAGGTCACCGTGTGCTGCATGGCGGCGAGCGTTTCACCGCCAGTGTGAAGGTAAACGAGGAAGTGAAGGACGCCATCCGGGAAAACATCCCGCTGGGCCCGCTGCATAACCCCGCAAATCTGATGGGCATTGAAGCCTGCGAAAAGGTCATGCCGAACACCCCCAACGTGGCGGTGTTTGATACAGCTTTCCACCAGACGATGCCCAAAAAGGCTTATCTCTACGGCGTACCCATGGAGTATTACAAAAAGCTGCATGTTCGCCGCTACGGTTTCCACGGAACCAGCCACCGTTATGTAAGCAAGCGTGCTTGCGAGTTTTTGGGGTTGGATCGCAAAAACAGCCGCATCATTACCTGCCATCTGGGTAATGGTTCCAGCCTGGCTGCCGTGCTCAACGGCAAATGCCTGGATACCAGCATGGGCATTACCCCGCTGGAAGGCGTGCTGATGGGCACCCGCTCCGGCAACCTGGACCCGGCGGTAGTGCAGTATATTGCCAATAACGAAAAGATGACCGTGGACGAAGTGCTTTCCCTGCTCAATAAAAAAAGCGGTCTGCTGGGCGTAAGCGGTATCTCCAGCGATATGCGCGATATCGACGCTGCCTGTGACCGCGGCGAGGAAAATGCGATTATCGCCCGCGATATGCTGGTGTGGGGCATTAAAAAGTACATTGGTGCTTACGCTGCGGAAATGAACGGCGTAGATGCGATTGTCTTTACTGCCGGTATCGGTGAAAACAACAGCAACCTGCGCGCCATGGTTATGAAAGATTTTGACTATCTGGGCGCGAAGATTGATCTGGAAAAGAACAATACCCGCGAAGAAGCGATTATTTCCACCGACGACAGCACCGTAAAGGTATGCGTGATCCCCACCGACGAAGAGCATGTAATTGCGTGCGATACGCTGGCGATTGTCGAAGGCCGCGAGATCGTGGACTAATTCGGGGGAGACGGAGCAGGCCCGCGCTGGCAAACGCTATGCCGTCGGCTGCTCCGGTTGCCGGGGCGAAAACCCGGCTTTGCATCCTGCGGTAAATGCAACGCAAACAGCGGTCTTCGTACGCTTTTCGTATAAAAATTGTATTTGACAAGCGGAAGAACAAGGCTTATAATACAGCTTGTTCACATTGGAGGAGGCTGCTATGGAGCTGGATGTTACAAAGGCTTTGCTTGCGCCCGGGACGGAGTATCCGTTTTCGGTGCAGGAAACGCTGCCGCCTCAGGATGTATATGGCGAAGAGATCGCCTTCGATACGGTGTCGTTAGCTGGTGTGTTTACCGCAATTGATGGCGCCGTGCAGTTGAGGGGTGAAATGACCACCACGGTTCACGCGACCTGCGCGATGTGCCTTGGCCCCGCTACTGTACCGCTTACCGTTCCGTTTATGGAGATGTTCCGCAAGGACGCCAACGAACTGGAAGACGAAGCGTTTCAATTCGAAGGGAATAAGATTTCGCTGACTCAACTCGCGCTTACGCTGGCAATGCTCAATTTGCCCATGCGCATTGTGTGCAGGGAAGATTGCCCGGGAAGCAACGCCTACCGTACGCTTAAAGAGGAGAATTCCAAAAGCTCCAGCCAGGAAGAGACGCAACGTCCTTTTGAAGCATTACAGAGCTTGCTAAACGATGAGGCCGACAAAGCCGACTGACCGCCAAACCTGCCCGGCAGGTAAGGACGTAAGAACCGGCAAGGCCGACCAGCCATGCGTTTGCATCGCGAACGACTGGCGAAGCCGCTATAAACCGTGAGGAGTATGGCGGCTGAAGAAGGAGGTGTAGACCATGGCTCTTCCGAAAGGAAAAGTATCCCGTGCCCGCGGCCGCAGCCGTCGTACTCACTGGAAGCTGAGCCTGCCTGGCATCGTGGAATGCCCGCAGTGCCACCAGAAGAAGCTCGCCCACCGTGTGTGCAAGCATTGCGGTTATTACAATGGCAAGCAAGTCATTGACATGACCGAGGATAAAAAACAAAACGCCTAACGATCGGGAGGAGTACGCTAGCGCACCCGCCAGAGAGAACGGTTCATCGGCTGAAAGACTGTTCATGGGTAAGCGCGGCGGAAAGTCGCCCGTAAAGGTGCGTAATGAAACGTTTGCAGGTTTCTGTACGTTAGTTGCGCCGGTCGCGTCCGATACAGCGCATAGAGGCGGCGGTTTTTCCGCCGTGAAACAAGGTGGTACCACGGAGCTGCTCCGTCCTTTGGACGTGTGCGGCTTTTTCTTTTTTACGGAAAGGATGGCGGATATGTCGTATTGGCATGGCGTGCTTTCCCGGCTAAGTATACCGGGGCTTGCGCTGCTCCTTGTGGGCGCGTTGCTTGGTTATGGCGCACCGGCGCTTTACCGCCGTTTTGGCAAACAGGGAGGCGGTCGGGCAATACTGCCCTTGAAGGTCGCCGGACTGCTGCTGGCGCTGCTGGGCGCGATGATCCTGTTGGATGTGTTTCCAAATCTATAATGGAGGTTTGCAAAGATGAGCCCCAACACAGAATTTGAAATGGAAAAAGTGTATAATCCGCAAGAGATTGAAGATAAACTATATCATATGTGGGAAAAATCCGGCGCATTCCGTGCCAAGCGCGTGGAGGGCAAAAAGCCGTACACCATTGTGATGCCGCCGCCCAATATTACCGGGCAGCTGCACATGGGCCACGCGATGGATTGCCTTTTGCAGGATGCCCCGATTCGCTACCACCGCATGAAGGGCGATCCCACCCTGTGGCTGCCGGGCACCGATCATGCCTCCATCGCGACCGAGGTGAAAATCGTTGAGCAAATGCGCAGCGAAGGATTAACCAAGGAGGATGTAGGCCGCGATGAGTTCCTGCGGCGCGCTTGGAAGTGGAAGGAAGAATACGGCGGACGTATTAACAAGCAACAGCGCCGTTTGGGTGCGAGCTGCGATTGGGAGCGCGAACGCTTTACCATGGACGATGGCTGCAGCGAAGCCGTGCGTGAAGTGTTTGTAAACCTGTACAACAAAGGGCTTATCTACCGCGGTAACCGCATCATCAACTGGTGCCCGGTGTGTAAAACCGCGCTTTCCGATGCAGAGGTGGAATACGAAGAGCAGCAAAGCCATCTGTGGCATGTGCATTACCCCGGCGCAGATGGCGGCAAGGGCGTAACGGTTGCTACCACACGCCCCGAAACCATGCTGGGCGATACCGCTGTGGCTGTGAACCCCAAGGATGAGCGTTATCAAGACCTTGTGGGCAAAATGGTGATTCTGCCTGTGCTGAACAAGCCCATCCCCGTGGTGGCGGACGATTATGTGGATATGGCTTTTGGTACCGGCGCGGTGAAAATCACCCCGGCGCACGACCCCAACGACTTTGAAGTGGCCATGCGCCACAACCTGCCGATCATCCGCGTAACCAACGACGATGGCACCATGAACGAAAAAGCCGGTGAATTCGCCGGTATGCACGAGTATGAGTGCCGCAAGGCCATCGTAAAAGAGCTGGAGGAAAGTGGGAACCTGGTAAAGGTGGAAGATTACGCCCATAACGTGGGCACCTGCTACCGCTGCCACACCACCGTGGACCCGGTGACCAGCCTGCAATGGTTTGTAAAAATGGAGCCGCTGGCAAAGCCCGCCCTTGAGGTGGTGCGAAACGGACAAACCAAGTTTGTGCCGGAGCGGTTTGCCAAAACCTATTATAACTGGATGGAAAACATCCGTGATTGGTGCATCAGCCGCCAGCTGTGGTGGGGGCACCGTATTCCCGCATGGTATTGTGAGGACTGCGGCGAAACCGTCGTTTCCAAAACCGATCCGGATACGTGCCCCAAGTGCGGAGGCAAACACCTGCATCAGGACGAGGATGTGCTAGATACGTGGTTTTCCTCCGCGCTTTGGCCGTTCAGCACGCTTGGCTGGCCGCGCGAGACCGAGGACTTGAAGTATTTTTACCCCACTGATATGCTGGTGACCGGGTACGATATCATCTTCTTCTGGGTGGCGCGCATGATCTTCAGCGGTATTGAGCAGATGGGCGTGACTCCGTTCCACACGGTGCTTATCCACGGCTTGGTGCGCGATGCGCAGGGCCGTAAAATGAGCAAGAGCCTTGGCAATGGCGTAGACCCGCTGGAAATTATCGATACTTATGGCGCGGACGCGCTGCGTTTCTCGCTGGCGATGGGCATCAGCCCCGGCAACGATACCCGCTATTCGACCGAGAAGGTGGAATCCGCCCGCAACTTCGCCAACAAGGTGTGGAACGCCAGCCGTTTCGTGCTGATGAACATGGACACGCGTGAAACCATCGCCGAAAGCGAACTCACCCTGCCGGACAAGTGGATCCTCTCCCGGCTGCAAAAGGCGATTGCCGAAGTGAGCGATCATATGGAGGATGGCGATTTTGGCCTGTCCGCCAACAAGATTTACGATTTTACGTGGAATGAGTTTTGCGATTGGTACATTGAGCTGGCCAAAGGCCGCCTGGTGGGCGATGATGAGGCGCAGAAAAAGAATGTGCGCGCCGTGCTCTATACTGTGCTGGAAAGCCTGCTCAAGCTGCTGCATCCGTTTATGCCGTTCCTGACGGAAGAGGTGTACCAGCACCTGCCGCAGTCCGAAGGTATGCTGATTCTGGCAGACTGGCCGCAGGTGAACGCCGCCTACCAGTTTGAAGAGGATGAGCGCCGCATGGAAGGGTTGATGGAGATCATTCGCACCATCCGTAACCTGCGCGCGGAAATGAAGGTAGCGCCCAGCAAGCGTACGCGTATCACGCTGATTCCCGAAGCGGGCTGGGAAGAAACCCTTGCGGAGGCGGAACTATACCTGCAGCGCCTTGCGGGCGCCAGTGCTGTGACCCTTGCCGCCAAGGAAAGCGCCAGCGGTGAAAAAACGGTCAGCGCCGTGTGCGCGCCGGCGGAGATTCGGATTCCGCTGGGCGAACTGGTGGACATCAGCAAAGAGATCGAGCGCCTTACCAAAGAACAGGGAAAGCTGGAAAGTGAAATTGCACGCGCGTCCGCACGCCTTTCCAATCCCGGCTTTACCGGTAAAGCGCCTGCTGCGCTGGTAGAGCAGGAAAAGGAAAAGCTGGCGACCAACCAGGGGATGCTGGACTCGCTGCAAAAGCGGATTGAAGAACTGAAAACAAACCTGTAAAATAAGATCAGGACGGCGGTACCGGCATTTGCGACATAAGTTTGTGTGTAAATGCCGGTGCCCTTGCCTTGCGGAGTATAATGAAAGGAGCGTACGCCATGAGCATGGAACCCAAAGCGTTTTATCACTTGCCGGTACTGTTTGACGCTGTTATGGAGTGGATGCAGCCAAAGCCCGGCGGCGTCTATATGGATGGTACGCTGGGCGGAGGCGGCCACAGCGAAGGTATTCTGCGCATGGCAGGCGAGGGCGCGGTGCTCTATGGCATCGACCGCGACCCGGAGGCCATCGCCGCCGCAACCGAGAGGTTAAAGGCCTATCCGGGCTTTCATGCGCTGCGTGGTAACTTTCACAACGCGAAAGAATTGCTGGCTGAGGCAGGCGTACCGCCGCTTTCCGGCGCGCTGGTCGATTTGGGCGTCAGCAGCTATCAGCTGGATAATGCCGAACGCGGCTTTAGCTATCATGAGGATGCGCCGCTGGATATGCGCATGGACCCCACACAGGGGGAAAGTGCTGCGGAGTATCTGGCAAGGGTTACGCCGGAGGAACTGCGCCGGATTTTAACTGATTATGGCGAAGAAAAATGGGCGGCGCGCATTGCACAGGTGTTTGTGGAAAAGCGTTCCCAAAAGCCGATTCTTACAACGCTGGATTTGGTGGCCGTAGTTGATGCGGCCATTCCCAAAGCCGTCCGCCGCAAGGACGAAGGGCATCCCGCCCGGCGTACGTTTCAGGCGGTGCGCATTGCTGTAAACGACGAGCTGGCTCCGTTGGAGCAGGCGCTTTGCGATATGGTTGATCTGCTGATGCCCGGCGGACGCCTGCTGGTGATTACCTTTCACTCGCTGGAAGACCGGATTGTGAAAAACACCTTCCGCAGGCTGCAAAACCCGTGCACCTGCCCGCCGAAAGCGCCCATCTGCACGTGCGGGAAAAAACCGCTTGGCAAGGTGCTGGGCGGCGGTGTAATCAAACCCACACTGGAAGAAACCGCGCAAAACCCACGCGCACGAAGTGCCAAACTGCGTGTGTTTGAGCGGCGGTAACGGGGTTGGCATTGGTAGGACATGCTTGGTTTATACCGGAAGCACTCGGTTTGCAGAGACTGTTTCATCGAACCTTTCCTACCTGCGTCATGGCAAGCAAGAAGAGAAGGATGGGGCATTCTCTTTCCCAAGGGATTTGGTTCATGGGGAAGGGAATAAACCTACCGTTAGCATCACCAGTACATTCATCAATCGAAATCAAGCGACGGAGCCATGGAGAGGAGGCCTGTTATGCCGACGCTGTACATCGTAGCGACGCCCATCGGTAATCTGGGCGATATGAGCACGCGGGCGATCGAAACGTTAAAAAGCGTTTCTCTGATCGCGGCGGAGGATACGCGGGTAACGCAGAAGCTGCTGGCCGCCTTTGCCATTCATACGCCGCTGACCAGCTGCCACGAACATAACGAGCGGGCTAAAGCCGTGCAAATCGTGCAGCGTATGCTGGATGAGGGAATTGACGTTGCGTTGACAACAGATGCAGGCACGCCCTGCATCAGCGACCCGGGCAGCGCGGTGGCAGCCGAAGCGATACGGCAGGGCATTCCGGTATTGGCGGTGGCTGGCCCAACCGCGATGGCTGCTTGTCTTAGCGTAAGCGGACTCCCAATTGAAGAGTTCACCTTTTATGGGTTTTTACCACGTAAAAAAAACGAGCTGACCGAAAAGCTGCTGGACATGGCGCAAAAATCCAAAATCGCGGTTGTGCATGAATCGCCGCACCGGGTGATGGCACTGCTGGAAGCGGTGCAGGCTGTACTGCCGCATACGTATATAAGCGCCAGCTGCGACTTAACTAAAAAGTTCGAGGCTACTGTACGCGGCGCTGTGGGGGACGTACTGGCGCAGCTGCGCGACAACCCCAAAGCGGAAAAAGGCGAGTACTGTTTGGCGCTTGCGTGGCGGGATGAGATTGTGCCGCCCACGCCGCCCAGCACGCTCACGCTGGAAGCCCAGCTGTTTGATGGTGTTGTGCAGGGGAAAACGCTTCGGGAAAGTATGCAGGCGTTGGTGGATGCGGGCGAGCGTAAAAACGCCGTTTATGCCGCCAGTTTACGTGTAAAAGCAATGCTGAAGAATGAAGAAGCATAAAGTATGGTTTGAAAGCCAATACACAACAAACCCGGTTCGGGGTACTTGCGAACGTATGCAAGCAGCCTGAACCGGGTTGTTTTTTCTAAAGCTATCGCCTTGTGCGGGATGCGGTGCGGATGCACCTTCCTGTATAGTTGTTACATAATCTGGTGACGCAGCGTTTGCTTTCGTAAATCAGAGCAGCATTTCAATGGTACCGCTGCGCAGCGTATGGCGGGTTCCGTCATCAGTTTGTACTATTAACGCGCCAGTGTCGTCAATAGTAAGGGCTTCTCCTTCCAGGCTTTGTTCGCCCTGTACCCAGCGCAGACGGGCGCCCAACGTGAGCGAGCGGGCACGATACGTGGTCCAATAACTGTTATCCGCAGGCGGATAGTCCATCAGCCCTTTGGCAATGGCAACGATAAGCTGGTTTTTCAACGGTGCATCGCTGTTTAAAAAGCCGACGGTGGTTTGCAGTTCCGCCGGTATTTCGCTGGTGCGCAGGTTAATTCCGATGCCTACCAGCAGCGCTTCCAGCGTACCGCTTTCAAAATCGGTCACGGCTTCGGTGAGGATGCCGCATACCTTTTTCCCGTTTAGATACAGGTCGTTGACCCATTTGATCAGCAAATGGTCGCCGGTATATTTTTCCACTGCTTCCGCTACGCAAACGGCAGCATACGCGGTAATACCAAGCGCGCTTTGCACGGTGTGTCCGGGGGCGAGCGCAAGAGTCATATAAAGGCCCGCATCCTTAGGAGAATAAAAACTGCGTCCTAACCGGCCGCGGCCTGCGGTTTGTTCCTCTGCGGCAATGAGAAAAGGCCCCTTCTCTCCGCCTGCCAACCGGCGGCGAGCCTCATTGTTGGTGGAATCCAGCGTATCGAAGCAGTATACCGCAAGCCCGTGCAGTTCTGCGCTTAGCGTGCCCGTGGACAGGCGATCACACTCCGGCGCGAGCCTGTATCCCTTATTAGGGGTGGATTCAATGGCGTAGCCCTCTGCACGCAAAGCATTCACTGCTTTCCATACGGCGTTGCGGCTTACACAAAAGCGTTTGGCAAGTTCCTGACCGGAAAGCGCTGCCTGCCGGTGTGTTTCCAACTCGGTCAGCAGCGAATTTTTCAGTGACATAGCGCCTCCTGACCTGTTCAATAATTGGCTTTAACAGGTCTTGTAATGATTATAGCAGGATGTTTTCCGGCAAACAAGCAAAGTCCGTAGCGGGAAGCAGAAAGAGCGGATGGATTTTATAGCTGGCAGTGATTATTGTAAAATCCAGCGAAAAAAGAACAAAAAAAGTTGAAAAACCCCGGCACGGTTAATACTGCGTTTTTATGCAAAGCAAGGCAAAATAAGGGTTTTGCTTTGGTTTTCGTGCCGATGCGTGCGATTGCGAAACCTGTATAATTTTGTTATAATTGTAAATGGAGATTTCGTTACAGTTACACAACCGAGTCATAAGGAGGAACGAACATGAGAAAAAGTCTTTCCATCCTGCTGGCACTGGCACTGCTGCTGTGCTGCTTTACCCCCGCTGCAATGGCGGAACAAAGTGTGGACCTCAGCGGTAAGCTGGTGATCGTGCATACCAATGACATCCACGGTTACGCTGTCACCGATCCATCCGAACCCTGCGTAGGCTATGCGCAGATTAAGCAATATCGCGAGGACGCGGCTGCGCTGGGCGCGGATACGTTGCTGCTTGATGACGGCGATGCTTCGCAGGGCCAGCCGATCGTAAACCTCAGCATGGGCGCCAACGCAATTGCTTTCATGAATGCGACCGGCTACGATGCCATGGCTCCCGGCAATCACGAGTTCGACTGGGGCGTTGACCAGTTCCTGCAAAACGCGGAAACGGCTGATTTCCCCATCCTGTGCGCCAATATGCTGCGCTCGTCGGACAACACCTTGTATTTCGATCCGTATAAAATCTTCGAAACCGGCCATTACAAAGTGGGCGTTATCGGCCTTGATACCCCGGAAACTCTGACCAAAGCCAATCCTGCTTTGATGCAGAACGTAACCTTCCTGATGAATGAAGACCTGTACGCCTGCGTACAGCAGTATGTGGACGAACTGATGGCGCAGGATTGCGACCTGATCGTCGTATTGGGCCATCTGGGCATTGACGATGAAAGCACGGGCAACCGTTCCATCGATGTCATTGCCAATACCACGGGTATTGATCTGTTCATCGACGGTCACAGCCACACGATGCTTAACGAAGAAGTGCAGCAGATGCACGAAGAGGGCGCCGAGGATGTGCCGACCACGCTGCTGGTGAGCACCGGCAGTTATGGCGAAAACATCGGCGAGGTTGTATTTGACGGCGAAAACCTCTCTGCTTCGCTGTTTATGGCGCAGTCTACGCAGGTCAGCGCGGCATACGGCGATGCCGATGTCAGCGCGATGATCAGCGCGATCAATGATGATATCGACGCGCAGCTCTCCGCTACGTTCGCCTCCACCACCGTACTGCTCAACGGCGAGCGTTCGCCCGGTGTGCGTACGGAGGAGACTAACCTTGGCGATTTCTGCACCGATGCGATGCTCTGGCAAGCCAACGAGGCATATAGCCAGCCGGTTGTAGCCGCGTTCAACAATGGCGGCGGAATTCGTGCCAGCATCGAGATCGGCGATATTACCATGAAGGATATGAAAACCGTATTCCCGTTTGGTAATACGTTGCAGATTATGACGCTCAAGGGCAGCGAACTGCTGGAGCTGCTGGAAGCATCCAGCTACTGCACGCCGGAGGCGCTTGGCGGTTTCATGCAGGTATCCGGTATTGTGATGACCATCGACACGACTGTACCGTATGAAAATGGCGATCAGTATCCTGATTCCACTTATTTCGCGCCCGCCAACCCCGGCAGCCGCGTCACCATCGAGACCGTCGGCGGCGAGCCGTTCGATCTGGAAGCGGAATATGTAATCGCCACCAACGACTTCTCCGCCGCGGGCGGCGACCAGTGCTATGTGCTCAAATATGCCAACCAGCAGACCGGCTATAACACCTATATCTCGCTGGAGGACGCGCTGATCAACTACACCACCGATATCCTCGGCGGCGTGATTGGCGATGAATATGCGCAGCCGCAGGGACGTATTACCATCATCCAATAAAACTGCGCAAAGCAAAGTAACTACACCATCAGCCGCAGGCACACAGAACATACTCGTGCGCCTGCGGCTATGCTTTTCCCGGTGGACAAACACATACGCACAGAAGCGTGAAAGATGTAAAACCTGTTGCATTTTTATCAAACTGAAACAAAAACCGGAATTAAACCTTGACGAACAAGCCGGTTACGGCTACAATAGGAATACAAAGAATCTGAAATCGTAATGATATATCGCTCATGTCCGCATCGAAAAGACGGGCGTATCGGGACGTATACGAATCTTTACCTATTTTCAGTTTCCCCGGTATACACCGGGGGTTGTGGTGCTATACTCATCAGGAGCTTTTCGGCAAGCCTGAATGAAAACAAGGAGGTTCTCCTATGCAATATCAAGCGCCTTTGGCAGCGGTACGGGATGCGTATCACCAGGGTACCAACCGCCGCGCTTATGAAATGCTGGGAGCGCATCCATGCGAGGAAAACGGCGAGAGAAAATGGCATTTTTGCCTGTGGGCGCCCAATGCCAAGCATGTAGCGCTGGTGGGTGATTTTAACGGCTGGGATCGCAGCAGTCACCCTATGGAAAAACAGTATGACGGTACGTGGGAACTGCGTTTGCCGGAGACGTTGCTTTGGCAAAATACCTCGCAGGATGAGATGCCTGCTTATAAATACGCTGTTTGGGGTCAGGATGACCTGTGGCGCATGAAGGCCGATCCCTATGGATTTGCCACGGAACTAAGACCCAATATGGGCAGCCGTTTGTGTAATTTGGATGGATATGCGTGGGGCGACCAGAAATGGATGGAAAAACGGGGCACCTTTAACCCATATACAAGCCCCATCAATATCTATGAGGTGCATATCGGCTCATGGCGGCGGCATGAGGACGGCAGCTTTTTAAGCTATGTGGAGTTTGCGGAGCAGTTGGTTCCCTATGTGGTGGAAATGGGCTATACGCACATCGAGCTGTTGCCGGTGATGGAGCATCCGCTGGATATGTCTTGGGGATATCAGGTTACGGGATTTTATGCCCCCACTGCTCGTTATGGTACGCCACGGGAACTGATGCAGCTAATCGACCGCTGCCATCAGGCGGGTATCGGCGTCATTCTGGATTGGGTGCCAGCGCATTTCCCCCGTGACGAGGCTGGATTGTATCAGCTGGACGGTTCGGCGCTATATAACCACCCGGACCCGCGCCGCGGTGAAATTGCCCAATGGGGCACCATGCTGTTTGATTTGGCGCGCGGCGAGGTGTGCAGCTTTCTGCTGAGTAACGCGTGCTTCTGGCTGGATTGTTACCATGCCGACGGGCTGCGGGTGGACGCAGTTAGCAGCCTTTTATACTACGATTTTTGTAAGGAAGCCGGCCAATGGATGCCCAATGAATACGGCGGACGCGAGAATCTGGACGCCATTGCCTTTTTACGCCGCATGAATGAAACGGTATACCATGATTTTGCGGGCGTGATGATGGTGGCGGAGGAAAGCTCCGCTTATCCCATGGTAACGGCGCCGACCTACCTTGGCGGGTTGGGCTTCGGGTTCAAGTGGAACATGGGCTGGATGAACGATATTCTATCCTATATTAAAAAGGATACGGTATATCGCAAGTATCACCACGATAAGCTTACATTCAGCCTGTTCTATGCCTTTAACGAAAACTATATTCTGCCGTTCTCCCACGACGAGGTGGTGCACGGCAAACATAGCATGCTGGATAAGAACCCTGGAGACCTGTGGCAAAAATTTGCCGGTTTACGCGCATTATATGGTTATACCATGGCGCATCCGGGTAAGAAATTATTGTTCATGGGCAGCGAGTTTGCACATTTTATTGAATGGAAGTATGATGATCAGCTGGATTGGTTCCTGCTGGTGTACGATAGGCACCCACAGGTGCAAAAGTGTGTGAAAACATTAAACCACATCTACCTGAACACCCCCGCGCTCTACGAGGTGGATACCTCCTGGGACGGCTTCCAGTGGATTACCGCCAATGATTCGGATAACAGCGTTATGGTTTTCCTGCGTACGGACAGCAAAGGCAACGCCATCCTGTGCGCGGTGAACTTTACGCCTGTATTCCACCCGATTTACCGTGTAGGCTTGCCAAACGGCGGAAAACTGCATGAGCTGTTTAACACGGACAGGGAGGAATTTGGCGGCAGCAACCAATATAACGCATACGAAATCCGCGCCGAGGCTGGGGAGTTCAACGGTTTCCCGTTCCATGCGGATTTATGCCTGCCACCGCTGAGCTGCTGCTATTTCACCTACGATAAGCTCTTCGTACCGCCGCCCATTTCGCTGGAAAATGCCAGTCACATGGTGCAGCCGGTGGAAGCCTGCGAAGTTTGAGTGTATACCGCGCCTGTTAAACGGCGCGTATCCATGCCGCGGAATGCCATACAGCCGCGGTAGTTGCCCATAACACAAAAGGAGTGAACCTGCATGTTAAAAAAACAATGTATTGCCATGCTGCTCGCGGGAGGGCAGGGAAGCCGGCTGGGTATTTTGACGGCGAATATGGCAAAGCCGGCAATTCCCTATGGCGGTAAATACCGCATTATCGATTTTCCGCTGAGTAACTGTACCAACAGCGGTATCAATGTTGTCGGTGTGCTGACGCAGTATCAGCCGCTGGAACTGAACGCTTACATTGGCAGCGGTTCACCGTGGGATTTGGACCTTGCGCATGGCGGCGTGTACGTATTGCCGCCGTATGTAAAGGGCAAACAGGGCGAGTGGTACAGCGGCACAGCCAACGCAATTTACCAGAACGTAGCCTTTATGGAGCAGTTCAGCCCGGAATATGTGCTGATCCTAAGCGGCGACCACATTTATAAAATGGATTATAACGCCATGCTTCGTTACCACATCGAGCACGAAGCGGACGTGACCATTGCTGTTCGCGAAGTGCCATGGGAGGAAGCACCCCGTTTTGGCATTATGAATACCAATGAGAATAATGTGATTGTCGAATTTGAGGAAAAGCCGCCCAAGCCCAAGAATAATAAAGCCAGCATGGGCGTATACATGTTCACATGGGAGAAGCTGCGCAAATACCTGCAGGAGGACAGCTGCCAACCGGGCAGCAGCAACGATTTTGGTAAAAATATCATACCCAATATGCTGGATGATAAGCAAAAGCTTATAGCGTATGACTTTGAAGGGTATTGGAAGGATGTCGGCACCATCGCCAGCCTGTGGGAAGCCAATATGGATCTGCTAAACATGCCCATGCCGATAGACCTGTATGATAAAAAATGGCGCATCTACGGCCGTAACCCGGGGGAAACCCCGCACTATATCGCCAGTGGCGCCATAGCGAAAAACAGCCTGATTACCGAGGGCTGCGAAGTATACGGGCGCGTGGAGCACAGCGTGCTGTTTTCCGGCGTAGATGTGATGCAGGGCGCAAGCGTTGTGGATAGCGTTGTGATGCCGGGAGCGCGCATTGAGCGCGGCGCATCGGTATGCCGGGCGATCATTGCCGAAGGCGCGGTGATTGGCGCCGGAGCGATCGTGGGCGAGGAAAACGGCGAAATTACCGTAATCGGGCAAAACGTGGTGCTAGAAGCGGGCGAAACCGTTAAACCCGGCGAACAGCGCGATAAATGACAGCAGGAAAAGAGGGTTTACCATGGCGATGAAAAATGTATTGGGAATGATCTATACCGGCGAGAAAGACAGCTTTTTACGGGAGTTGACGCTGCTTCGCGCTATTGCCGCCATGCCTGTTGCCGGGCGCTACCGCGTAATCGATTTTCTGGTCAGCAGCATGGTTAATAGCGGCATTAAAAATGTTGGCGTCATTATGCAGAAAAATTACCACAGCCTGATGGATCATCTGGGCAGCGGTAAAGAGTGGGACCTACACGGTAAAAATGATGGCTTATACATCCTTCCTCCGTTTTTAACGCGGGAGAACGTAGGCGTATACAGCGGCAGTCTGGATGCGATCCACTCCAACTTCGGCTATCTGCGCCGCAGCAAACAGGAGTATGTGCTGCTTTGCAACAGCCTGATTATCTTCAACTGTGATTTTAACGATATGTTCAACCAGATGCGGCAAACCGGGGCGGATATCAGCGTTATGTACACTAAAAATCCGGATATGCGGCGCCCGGAATACGGGATTTACTTTGATATTGATGATAACCAGATTGTAACCGATGTGGAAATCGACCCGACAAAACCAAGGTATAAAAACACTTCGATGGAAGTATACCTGATGCGCAAGGAATTGCTGATGGATTTGGTAGACCGCGGCGCAGCGCACGGATACCATGATTTGACACGCGATTTAATACAGCGCACAATACGGGATGCCGGCATGCGTGTTTCCGGTTATGAGTACAAGGATGTATGCTACCGCATGGATAGTGTGCAAGGCTACTTTAAATTCAACATGGATGTGATCAAGCCAGAGGTGCGCCACGCGCTGTTCAGCGATGATCATCCGGTATACACCAAGGTTCGCGACGAGATGCCGGCCCGGCACCTGGAAGAAGCGGCGGCATCGGAATCCATTATTGCCGACGGCTGCATTATCAACGGCGTGGTGGAAAACAGCGTATTGTTCCGCGGAGTGAAAATTGAAAAAGGCGCGTACGTGAAAAACTGCATCATCATGCAGGACGGTTTGATCGAAAGCGGCGTACATCTGGAAAATTGTATTCTGGATAAACAGGCGGTTATCAAACGCAACGGCAAGTTGATCGGGCCGAACTCGTACCCCATTGTAATTTCCAAAAACATGACCATCTAACAAGAAAACCCGGCAGGCAGGACCTACGCGGCGGGAAACCGCCGCGCTGAACCCAAATACCCGCCGGCGTATCGGCAGGCAAGGAGAGAAAGATATGAATATTCTGTTTACGGCAAGCGAATGCGTACCTTTTATAAAAACGGGCGGTCTGGCGGATGTGGTGGGTTCACTGGCGCCGGTGCTGGCAAAAGAAGGGCACGATGTGCGCGTAATACTGCCGATGTATACATCCATCGCGCAGGAATGGCAAGGCAAAATGCAGTTTGTGTTGCATTTTGATGTGCAGTTGGGCTGGCGCAGACAGTATTGCGGCGTGCTGATGCTGAAAAAAGACGGGGTAACCTATTATTTTCTAGATAACAAGTATTACTTCGGCCGGCCGTATATCTACGGGCTGGGCGGCGATGAATACGAGCGCTACGGTTTTTTCTGCCGCGCGGTGCTCAACGCGCTGCCGCTTTTGGAGTTCCACCCGGATATACTGCATGCGCATGACTGGCAAAGCGGCATGGTGCCCGCCCTGCTGAAAATTCAATATGCACATCTGCCGTTCTATAACAACATCAAGAGCATTTTCACCATCCACAATTTGCAGTATCAAGGCATCTTCGGCATTAAAGAGGTGCAGGATGTATTGGGTCTGGGTGACGGGCTGTGGAGCAGCGATAAGCTGGAATGCTACGGCTGCGCCAATTTTATGAAAGCCGGACTGGTATACAGCGACGCCATCTCCACCGTAAGCCCAAGCTATGCCGAGGAGATTACCACCGCGTATTACGGCGAGCGGTTGGATGGGCTGATTCGCGCGCGGCGCGATTCGCTTTACGGTGTGCTTAACGGAATCGACGTTGTGGAGTACAACCCGGAAACCGATCCGCACATTTTCCAGAATTACAGCTTAAAGAATATGAAAGGAAAAGCGGAGAACAAACGCCGTTTGCAGGAAGAGCTGGGGCTGGAAGTAAACCCGGATATTCCGCTGATCGCCATGGTTGGCCGCCTGACAAACCAAAAAGGTTTGGATTTGATTGATTGTGTTTTGAGCGATATGATGCAGGAGAATCTGCAACTGGCGGTACTTGGTATGGGCGATGCCCGTTACACCAACCTGTTCAGCTGGGCGGAAGGGCAGTACCGCGGAAAAATGGCAGCGCGGTTTGCGATGGATTCGGTGTTGGCGCACAAGCTGTATGCCGGCGCGGATTTCTTCCTCATGCCGTCGCTGTTTGAACCCTGCGGATTAAGCCAGTTGATCGCACTGCGCTACGGCACCATCCCGATTGTGCGCGAAACCGGAGGACTGCGCGATACGGTACTCAGCTTTAACGAGTATAATCAGGATGGGAACGGTTTTACCTTCCTCAACTACAACGCGCACGATATGCTCTCGGTCATCCGCCGCGCGCTGTACTACTTTGAGAATGATAAAGAAATGCTAGAAACGCTGCAAAAACGAGGCATGCAAGGCGATTACAGTTGGACGCACAGCGCCAAAGACTATGTGGCGATTTACAAGAAGCTGTTGGGATAACCGCTTGGCTAACCCATAGTACGCAGGCATAAAAAATCGGAGCCGGTTGTATCCTCCGCCAATGCGGGGAACAAGCGGCTCCGGCTGCGTTATTCGGTAGATTGTACTGCGTTGTCCTGTGGCGACGTTATCGCAGTGCTTTAATCCGTTTGGGCAGGGCTTTCACCATGAAAATTGCCAACGCAGTCTTAGCGACTTCCGGCAATAAGAACGGGAAAACACACCAGCCAAGCGCTGTCGCCAGCCCAATCGGACCGGTGGTGCCGGCGTACACATGCATGAACCACCATGTGCCAAAAACATAGCAGGCGACGAGCCCCAGCAGCATTCCCAGCACGCGTACCCAAAACTTTTCACCCAGCAAAGCGGTGAGCAGCCAGTACAGTAGTGCGGATACCAGAAAACCAAGAAGGTAACCACCGGTCGTACCTACCAGCATACCGATGCCACCGCGGAAGCCGGAAAAGACCGGAAGGCCGACAGCCCCCAACAGCAGATAGAGAAGTATGGTGAGCGTAGCGCGTTTGCCGCCAAGCAACCCCAGTGTGCATAACACCCCAAAGGTTTGCAGGGTAAAGGGAACGGCGGAGGGGATGGCAATCCATGCGCAAATGGCGATCAGTACAGCGAAAAGCGCTATGTAGACCATATCGGTCGTGGTGAGTTTTTTCGGATTTGCGGTCATCAGGCAAACTTCCTTTCGGATCAATCTTTCAAAAAAATTCTACGGTTCGGCTGTCTTCCTGCCCGATCATACTCTATGTTTTTTGAATTGTCAACCAAATAATTAATTATGGGTGACAATATAAAGCGGCGGGAAGTTCTAACTTTCCAATCCTAGCTAACTATGATATGATAGCCGGGATGTGAGAGGAGAATCTATATGGCCGTCCGCAGCAATTACACGCATACATTGTATGCAAGCTATCTGGGGTATGTTACGCAAGCGATCGTCAACAATTTTGCACCGCTTTTATTTTTAACCTTTCAGCGGCAGATGGGGGTTTCGCTGGAGCAGATTACGCTGCTGGTCAGCGTGAATTTTGTAGTACAACTGGCGGTGGATGCGCTTTCTGCGCGGTTTGTGGATAAGTTGGGCTACCGCTTGCTGGTCGTGCTGGCACATGTGCTGGCTTCGCTGGGCCTGATGGGGCTTGCGATTCTGCCACATTTGTTTCAAACGCCTTTTGTGGGACTGTTGATTGCGGTGGTGTTGTATGCGATTGGCGGCGGACTGATTGAAGTTCTCATCAGCCCTATCGTGGAAGCATGCCCGACGGAGAAGAAGGAAGCGGCCATGAGCCTTTTGCATTCTTTCTATTGCTGGGGGCATATGTTTGTTGTGCTGCTGAGCACGGCATTCTTTGTACTTTTTGGGGTTACGCATTGGCAGATTATGGCGGTAATTTGGGCGGCGCTGCCGCTGGCAAACGCGTTTTATTTTACGCGGGTGCCGATTAACAGCCTATCGGAAGAACGCGGCGCAACGCCGATACGAGCGCTGCTGAAGAATAAATTGTTTTGGATCTTTGCACTGCTCATGGTGTGCGCGGGCGCAAGCGAGCAGGGCATGAGTCAGTGGGCCAGTGCATTTGCCGAAGCCGGACTTGGCGTAAGTAAAACGCTGGGGGATTTAACCGGACCCTGCCTGTTTGCGGCGATGATGGGGATATCCCGCATATTGTATGCCCGTTTCAGCGATCATATGCCTCTGCCGCGTGTTATGGCCGGCTGTGCGCTGCTGTGCGTTACGGGCTATCTGCTGGCGGCGCTGGTGGCACAGCCGCTGATTAGTCTATTTGGCTGCGCAATGGTTGGCTTTGCAGTAGGTATCTTCTGGCCCGGTACTTTCAGCCTCAGCGCTACCGGTTGCCCGGCGGGTGGAACGGCGATGTTTGCGCTTTTAGCGTTAGCGGGCGATTTGGGTTGCGCATCAGGTCCGGTGGCTGTGGGGCTGGTTGCCAAGGCGGCTGGGGGACAATTGCAGGCAGGCTTGTTGGCAGCAATTGGTTTCCCGGTTGTACTGCTGGTTGGGCTAAAACTGCGGCAAAAAGCAAATGCCCGGCGGAAGGCCGAGGTACTCGCGGTGGAACCGGTGCAGTAAGAAAAAGATAGGGGAGGCGGCAGCATGGTTCTTTCCATTGTACAAATGGTATTGCCGGTACTGTTGACTTTTGGAGTGGGCTTTTTATGTAAACGTAAAAATATTTTTGGAGAAGAGGGTCTAAAGGGATTAAAAGCGGTTGTTGGCAATGTGACGCTGCCGGTTGTGCTGTTTAACGCGTTTTTTACGGCCGAGTATTCCGGCAAAATTGCGCTCACATTTTCAGTCGTTTTCTTATCTTGTGGACTTGGGCTTCTAGCTGGTTTCGCCTTGCGGCGTTTCATGGGGCCGTATGGGAAGTTCCTGCCGTTTTTGACGACGAACTTTGAAGGCGGTATGATGGGTTATGCGCTGTTTGGCTTACTGTATGCCGGGCAGACCAAGTTATTTGCCATGGTGGATATTGGCCAGACGATCTTTGCGTTTACCGTTTTCCTGACGACGCTGAAAGCGGTAGGCGGAGAAAAAACGAGCGTGAAGGTGCTTGTATTAAACATGCTGCGCAATCCGGTATTCATCGCTATTGCGCTGGGGGTAGCGTTGGGTGCATTGGGCGTAGGTACGCGGCTGCAAGGTATGGCCGTTTGGCCGATCATCAGCGATACGATTGCGTTTATCGCAGCGCCGACGTCCGCACTGATTCTGATTATTGTTGGGTATGAGCTCAGCTTTAAACGCTCGCTGCTCAAGCCTGTTGTGAAAACGGTGCTGCTGCGCCTGTTAGTGATGGCGTCGCTGCTCGGCTTGGGTGCGCTGGTGGTGTTTAGTGTAATTCCGTTTGAAAAACCGCTCTTTGTGGCGATGATGCTGGCGTTTAGTCTGCCTGCGCCGTTCATCATTCCGTTGTACGTGGATGTAACGGGTCATGCTGAGTATATTTCTACCACACTGTCTGTGCAGACAATGGTGACTATCGTGCTGTTTATTGGTGTTGCGGCATATTCGCTCGCCTAAATTTTCGTGCCTGTATACCTTTAAAACTGTCAAGTGGAGGGGTACTTATGATTTGGAATGATTTTCATTTTTTCAGTCAGACACTGCAAATACAGACGGCGGCATATGTGCTGCTGCCGGATTATGAAACGATGAAAGAACTGCACGGTAAGCCCTTGCCGACGCTTTATCTGCTGCATGGGCTCAGCGGTGATCATACGGGTTGGATGCGCAATACGCGTATCGAGCAGTACGCCCGCAGGTATGGCGTTGCGATTGTAATGCCTGCGGTGAACCGCTCCTTCTATACGGATATGGTGCATGGGGCAAAATACTGGACGTTCATCAGCGAAGAGCTTCCAGCAGTGATGGAGACGTTTTTCCCATTGCAAACGACGCGGGAAGGGCGTTTTGCGGCAGGACTGTCCATGGGGGGCTACGGCGCAATGAAACTGGGGCTGCGTTTGCCGCAGCGGTATGCGGCAGTAGCTTCGCTATCCGGTGCGCTGATGATGCAGGAAGCTTATGCATTCAATCAGGATAACCCGGATTATTTGCGTGAGATGGATGATATTTACGGCAACGAGGAGGGTCTGCGTGGCGGGGTGGATAATCTGGTGCCGCACGCGCAAGCGCTACGGCCGGAAGCGGCACCGCGCATGTATGTTGCCTGCGGCACGCAGGATTTCCTGTTTGAGGCCAATCAGGCGTTTGTCGCGCAGTTTGGCGAGAAATTCGCTATCCGTTACGATACGGAGGCTGGCGCTGCACACACGTGGGACTATTGGGACCGTGAAATCGAAAAAGTGTTGGCTTGGCTGCCGCTGCAAAGGATGGAGAATGTCTGGTGAGTAAGAAGGTGCAGGTGATAGACCGGCTGCTGAAGGAAGGGTTTTTTGCGACCCGTGAGGAAGCATTGCCTTACCTGATGAGCGGCGCAGTATACTGCGGCGGCCAGCCTGTGCGTACCGGAGGGCAGAAGGTATCCATCGAAGACCCATTAACCGTTCGCGGGCTGAATGAACAGTATGTTGGCAAAGGCGGTTATAAGCTGGAAGGGGCATTGAAGGATTTCGGCATTTCGGTTGAAAACCGCGTGTGCATTGATGCGGGGGCTTGTACTGGCGGCTTCACGGATTGCCTTGTGCAACATGGCGCTGCATTGGTGTATGCGGTGGAAGTGGGATTTGGCCAATTAACCGGTAGCTTGTCGCAAAATCCTGCGGTGGTCAACATGGAAAAGACCAATCTGGGTGATGAAAAATTACTTTCGCTTACGCCCAAGCCTACGCTTGGGACGGCGGATTTAAGCTATCTTTCGCTGGAGAAGGCGGTGCCGCTTTACCGCGCGATTATGAAAGGCGAAGGCGAACTGCTCTGTCTGGTAAAGCCCCTGTTTGAAACGGATAATGCCGAGGCGCGCCGTACCGGGGAATTGAAGGATGAAGAGTATGCGCCGGTTTTGCATCGGCTAATCGCCACGCTCTCCGCACAGCCGGGCACAGTGATACGCAGCGTAACCCATAGCCCGATAACCGGCAATAACGGCACGCGTGAGTTTTTTTTACATGTCGTGTTCGGCGCGGGGGAAACCGGCGATCTTTCCATTGCGGTCGATGCGGCGGTGACGCGCGCGATTACGCTTCAGCCCTACCGGAAATAATCGCAAAGGATCCATACGAAGTGGTTCCAGCGGGAAGAAAGCGGCGTTGTGACACGTTGTAATGATTGAAACAGGCGCTGTATAGAAGCCCCGAAAGGAAAGATGACCATGAAAGCGAAAAGTGCAAAAAACGCTTTACGGATGCTGGCAGCCGTCTTGGTACTTGTGTTTGGAATTTCCGGTCTTGGCGCGGCGCTGGCGGAAACCTATGCCGTGGTATACGGAACAAAAAGTTTGAATCTGCGTGCCGACGGCAGCGTATCCAGCCAATGGCTGGGTGCATACAGCCGGGGCACATGGGTTACGGTAATCGGGAGTAAGAATAATTTCTACGCCGTATCCACCTTCGATGGGAAAAACGGCTATATGAGTAAAAATTTTCTGCAAACGACCGATCAGCTGACATACGGCAACGTTGCTATTGTGAACAACCAAAAAGCGACCGCTTTTTTAAACCTGCGCAGCTATCCCAGTTATTCAGCTTCGGTGATAACCATTCTGTATAATGGCGTACCACTTACGGTATTGTCGCAAAGCAATGGCTGGTACCATGTGCAGATGGGGAGCATACAGGGGTATGTACGCAGCGAATTTACCTACTCCTCTTTCCAACCCATTGGTGTAAACGTAGGCACGATTAAAACGCCAAATAATACAGCGGTGAACATGCGCGTTGCACCCAGTACCAGTTCGTCCATTCGCCATCAATTTGCGGGCGATCGTTACGTATCGGTGCTGTATGAAGGAACGCACTGGTGGTATGTGTGTATTGACGGATACACCGGCTTCATCAGCAGCGATTTTCTGGCAGAAGGGCTACAGGCGGAGCGTGATATCGCCGCCCAGAACGAAAATAACGATGATAATGACGATGTTGTCTACCCGGGTGTGGATACGAATTCCTATGCGGCGGTTGCTAACCCGATCAGCAGCCAGAAGCTGAACTTGC
Source organism: Candidatus Limiplasma sp. (assembly GCA_963675655.1). Taxonomy (GTDB): domain Bacteria; phylum Bacillota; class Clostridia; order Christensenellales; family Aristaeellaceae; genus CAXXOK01. The sequence goes on along the minus strand of OY776489.1, from coordinate 392,498 downwards.
GCCAGCTGCCGTCTACGGCGGCGAACATCGTATCCAGGCTTAGCAACGGCACGAAGCTGACAGTGCTGGTGCAGGGGTTTGAGTGGAGCAAGGTATATGTAAGCAATATTTCAGCGACCGGATATGTGATGTCCAGGTATTTAACATTGTATAATCTGCCGGCGGTGCCGATGTTGACCATGGAGAATCCGCAAGGCTCCTTTGTGAATCTGCGGGCGGCAGCCTCGCTCACAGCAGAGGTGCTAGCCCGTGTACCGGATGGAGCATCGGCGACGATCATCACGCCCGGTTCGGACTGGACGGAAGTAGAGTACAATGGGATTCGCGGCTATGTGGTCAATTATTTTACGTCTGTTGCAGACGATTGAGCAGCGAAAAACAAAAGCGCCTCGCCGGGGTTTGTCCGGCGAGGCGCTTTTGTTTTTATGGCTTAATAGCCGCTGAACTGCCAAACTTATTTGCAAAGGGAGACCCTGCGAAGGGAATGGCTCGCGCATGCGGGGCATTTGGTTGTACATAGCCGAACATATAACGTTACCTGATAGTATTTGCTATTTTTGTATTCAGTGCGAGTGGAGCCTTGCTGCTACTCAGTTACCAGTGTACGGCCGCAAGCTGGGCAGGAGGCGGCTAATGCTGTGCCGCAGAGAGATAAGACCATAGCGAGGACAAACACGATGGCAATGATGGTGCAAGTCTTTTCATGTGTTTCCCTCTTGATATTCATTTTTCTTATAAGATACTGGCGTATGGCTGTGTACCTGTTTATACCACACAAAGTTGATGAATATAAAAAATATCTGTACTATAATATATTATAAAAAATATCATAAAATGGTAATAGAACAACTCCTCTGTATGTGAAATGCATACAGAGGAGTGAATCAATTGCTTGGTTGATGGGAGCGGCAGTGTGGGTTGAACTGCTGTATTCAGAAAAACGGTGTTTGTTTACCGCATGTATTTCCCGCGGATACGCGTTTGCGGAGTGAGCATTTCGGTGTTGGTAACGCTGCGGTTGCGCACAACGTTAAGCACCAGCCCGATGCCCGCCATATTGGTAATCAGGTTGCTGCCGCCATAACTGAGAAAGGGCAGTGGTATGCCTGTAACGGGCATGAGTCCCGTGGTCATCCCTACGTTTTCAAACACATGGAACAGCATCATAGCCATAACGCCAATAATAATCATCTGGCCGAAACGGTCTGCTGTGTAGCGAGCAAGGAACAAAAGGCGGATAACGATTAGCAGATACATGCCTACTACGAACATGCTGCCGACAAAGCCGAAGGCTTCACCGATGGTGGAGAAAATAAAGTCCGTCCAATCCTCCGGCACATAATCCAACTGGCTGAAACTGCCCTGTATAAAGGTACCGACGCCATTGAGCCCGCCGGAGCCGATGGCCATTTTGGAGTTGTTCACCTGATAGGTTGCGCTGGAGTCGACCAATTCAGGATTGACGAAAGAAAGAATACGCGTAATACGGTAATTATCCGTGCCGGATGCAACCGTAACCGCATATAATACGGCAAAGCCGATCACGCCCGCAGCGATGATGCCGCCTAGCACTTTCAGCCGGATGCCGCCGAAAAACAGCATAACGCCGAAAATAAAGATCATAACCAGTACGGAACCCATTTCGCCCTGTGCGAGCGTGAGCACCCAGGGGATGCCGACCAACATTGCCAGCCGAACGGCGCTGCTCCATGTGCCCATCGGGTCTGTGTTCTTTTCCAGGTACTTTGCGGTTACAATGATACACGCCAGCTTTACAAACTCCGAGGGTTGCAGCGTATAACCCCAGAGAATATCGATCCACGCCTTTACGCCTGCTGCCTGACCGCCCAGAGCGACCAGCAATAGAAAACAGGCGAAGTAGTAAAACATTTGGGATCGTCTGCGGATGAACTCGTACGGGAATACGGTGATAACACCAACTACAATTGGCGAGATCAAGAAAAAGATCGCTTGCCGCAGGCCGTAGTGAGAGGCGACAATATAGTTCAGCAGCGTATCCTCGGTACTGGACGATGTAGAGAATGTGGCGACCGAGACGGATAAAACCCCGAATGCGGCCAGAATATACACAAGCGCCGTGAGCGTATAATCAAAATGCGCCTTGGAACGGCGCGATTCGTTCAGCATCATAGGCGGTCACTTCCTTCCGTGGTATCAGCGTAGCATATGTGCGGCTACGCGTGTTGCGCCATCAGCGATGAAAGCCGAAAAAGCGGCGTTTCCGTGCCAAATCCGGCATGGGTACATATTCGCCCACAAAGCGCTGGCTGATGCGTTTGAATGCCTGCTGCGCGGGGCTGTTTTCCACCATAATGGATTGATGTTTGGACAGGGCATACTGCACCGCCTTATCTTCCGGCACGTAACCGATTAAAGGCACATCCAGCACATTAGCCACAACCTGCGGGCTGTACATGGCTCCATCCGCGACCAACTCCGGCGAAACGCGGTTTACCAGCAGCATGGGACGCGGTTTATGGTTTGCCTCCAAAAGGGAGATAACGCGCTCGGCATCCCGAATGGAAACATCATCCGGGGTGACGATCAACAGCGTATGGTCTGTGGTTTCCAATGCGTTGATCACCCCATGCTCCAGCCCGGCAGGCGCATCCAGAAATACGTAGGAAAAGCGCTTTTTTAGTTTCTTTACAACCCGCTGCAACAGCTCCGGGGTTAAATCGTCCGATGTGCCCAATTGGGAGGCCGGCAGCAGCGAAAGCGCGGGTGTTTGCGGATGCTGCACAAGCGCGTATTTCAACTTGCAATCCTTGTTGGCAACATCCACAACATCATACACGATGCTGTTATGCAGCCCCAGTAGCATATCCAGACTTCGCAGCCCAATATCCATATCCACGGCGACGGTGGGCAGTTGCCGCTGTGCCAGCGCTACCGCCAAAGCGGCTGTAACGGTGGATTTGCCAACGCCGCCTTTGCCGGAGGCGACCATCCAGGACTGACTCATCTGCTTCCTCCTGTATCTTTGGGGAACGCTGGCTGCTGTGCCGCGTTTCACCCACGCAATTGTAGTAAGGGAAAAAGTGTATACCAATTGGCATGTAATCTATTTTACAAATGCTTCCGTCTGCGTTAGGGCGCGAGCATATTGCCGCCGGGGAAGGTGTCACTGTCGGTACGCAGGTTTTTCTGGTCCAGATACCACCCGACAAACTCACGTGCAGCCAGGCTGGCTTCGCCACCGCTATACCCGCTGGGGATAAACACAACCACCGCAATTTCTGGGTTGTCATACGGCGCCAGCATGATAAACCATGCGTTATTTTCCAAATCGATGGTGGTAACCTCAGCCGTTCCGGTTTTTGCGCAGATGTCATCTTTATAGTCCCATTTGCGGAAATACTTTTCCGCAGTACCGCTTTCGTCAACAACGCCTTTCATCCCTTTAAGCAAGAGGGAGAGGTATTCGTCTACATTCTCGCCTTCAAACTGGTTGAGCACCGAGGGTGTTCGCTGGCTGAGAATGTCGCCTTCCGGCGAGGTGATGCTATCGACGATCATCAGGTTATATACGGTACCGCCATTACCCAACGCGGCTGCATATCGGCTGATGGCAGCCGGCGTAACCGTGGTAATGGACTGCCCGATAGCGACCTGAATGGTCTGCGAAGCACCCCATTTAATATCGTTGAGGTAATTATATAGATCACCGATCACCGATTGTAAGTAAACCATCTGGCGTGTCATATTCAATTCTTCCATCAGAATGGGGCGCATGCTCACAACCCAGTCGGTCTGTGCAGTATTGACGGCCATATCCATCAAACGCTTGATGCAGCGGTTGAGGTGTTCGTCATCATACGTAATGTTACGAATCGCGCCTTGATTGCGCAGGTGCTTTTTAATGGAGTTAAATACGATGATCGGCACGGCTGTATCCTGCGAAGATTCGTCCATAGACTTATCCGGGTCGTACAGGCTGGTTTGGCAGCCGACAACGCTGCGCTCCTCGCCGGGTAGGTCGATGCCGGTTTTGCTGGTCAGGCCAAACTCGGAGGCGTATTGGTACAGGCGTGTTTCGCCCAGCCGGTAGCCCAGCGTATAGAAGAAGTAGTTGCAGCTGTGCGCAAGGCCTTCCACAATAGTTTGGTTTTGGTGTTTGTAACGGTTTGCTTCGCTGATCCAGCAGCGTGGCGCGGTGGAAAGGTCGGTGGTAACCGCTGTAAAATAGCCCGCGTCACTGATGATTTCATTGGTAAGCAGTTCGCCCTCCATCAGAGCCCCAAGGCCCGAAACCATCTTGAAAATGGAGCCCGGCGTACCGCGCGCCTGTATGTTATAGTTCATCAGTACATTGCGGTCGTCGGTAAGGATATCGATACTTTCTTTGCCTGCACCGACCAGCGCATTCAGGTCATAGGTGGGGTAATTGGCCATAGCGAGTACGCGGCCTTCCATATCGATAACCATCATGGCAGCGCGGTCGGCCAGCGAAAGAGGGTATTTTTCCCAGTTGCGGCTTTCAATGTCGCTCTTGTTGCTTTCCAACCAGGTGCTGTTCATCAGCTTGGTTTCCTGCGTGGCACGTGTGGTGGCAACGTTTTCTGCCAGCGCACGCTCTGCCTGTTGCTGGTAGCTTGCATATATGGTCAGTTTGACGTTATTGCCATCCTGCGGCTCCACATAGCTCAGTTCCCGGGTGATTTTGCCTACGCTGTCGCGCTCGACGATTTTATAGCCCTGCCGGGCATCGCTGTTTTGGGTCAGCCAGTCCTCCATGGAGGATTCAATACCGTCCAGGCCGATATCGTCGCTGTATTTGTATCCTTTTTCGGACAATTCTTCCCACTTGCTCACAGAGGGAATCGCGCCGATATAGCCGATGACCTGCGCGGCCAGTGTGCTGCGCGGGTAAATACGCTTTGTGCCTACGGCAATTTCCATGCCCGGCAAGGTCATCGACCGGGTTTCGATTTCGATTACGGTTTCGTAAGGTACGTCTTCGGCAATCACGATGGGCTGGGAGTTATACAGGTTCATTTGCATTTCCGAATATACAGCCATGACCTGCAGCATTCTTTCCTCGGACATATCTTTCGGTATCTGGTAACGGTTTTTCAGCTTTTCCATCGCGATAGCGGCGGTGGGTACGCTGGAGGTGGTGTAGTAATTATTGTTGCGCCACTGCGTCTCGCGGGTTTGCAGCACGGCTTCGCTGACGCCGGAGCCGAAATTGAACTGCCACTCGCCCGTATCTTCATTGCGCTCAATCACAAAGTTCACGCTCAGCTCACCGCCGTTGGACTCGATAATATCGATGGTATCGGAGATGGATTGGGTAAACTGTGCATATTCCGTTTTACTGTTTTGAGATGCGTCACGGTAAAAGGTGACGTTGTAGATCATTTCATCCTTGGCCAGAATGACTGCGTCGGCATCGGTAATCATACCGCGGCTGCCGCGCAGTGTTATTTTGGTGGTGCGCCTGTTTTCGGCGCTGGCGGAGTAATCCTCTCCGGATTGTAGTTGCAGGTTGACCAGCCCGATCACCAGATAGATGAACATCGCCAAAACAATGAAGAAAAAAGTGAGATACCGGGCCGTAAGGTTATAATTTCTCCGGTCCAGCCGGTTTTGGGAGAAGCCGTGCATACGTACTCCTTTCCGCGTCCGTGTGCCGTAGAAAAAAGCGGCGGGAAAGCGGGCGCTTTGCAAGAAGAGAAGTCATGGGGACGGGCGCGTCAGTGAGCTTTTTTTAGCTTGTAAACGCCCAGCCACCAACGGATGGGAAACTGCAGCACACCAGCCAGTACGGTGGTGTAGAGAATGGAAATGACAGTACGCTCGTAATTGGCGGACGTCAGTGTAATACCATTGAGGTAAATATAGAGCAGATTGACAAGCTCGAAGATGGAAATGCTCAGCAGTGCACATAGCAGCGTGCGCAAATGCGCGGGCAGGTTGCCGCGCTGCTTATTCATGGTTCGCGCTTCTTCCAGCTTGCGCTCGCTCTTATCCGCAAAGGCCAGCGCGCCAAGCATACCGCAAATCGGGTACAGGATCAGGTTGATGTAATCCAGCGCCGGAAGCATAATCTCCAGCAGGTAACCGACGGTAAAAGCCATAATAAACGTATATTTGCGCCCCATGGCTACTGTGATTACGGAAATAATCGCAAGGGCGATGTTGGGCGCCACATTGGCGATGCTGAGATACCCGGCCACAGAGGATTGCAGCAGATAGCACAGTAACGTGAGAATTGCGAACTTAAGCCCCTTTTTCAGCACTATTGATCATCCTCCACGGAAATATCAAGCGGGGGCGGCGTAGGCGAGGGGGTGGCGGTGGGTACGAGGGTAAAGCCGTACGAATTAACCGTGGCCTGTCCGCTGGGTACCTGATACTCATAGCTGTTTGTGGTTACAGATGGCGTGGGCGACGGCGAAGCGTCGGGATCGGGGGTGATGGTTGTCAACAGAATATCTCCATTGATCGGGGTAGGCGTGGGGGAGGCAGTCGGCTCAGGCGTGGGCGCGAGCTGATAGAAATCGGAACCGATTTGGATGGTGGGAATGGGCTGCTCGGTATCCAGCGGCGTATAGGTAAGCGAATCACTGCTGCTGGTGCGGCCTTCCACAGCCTCCGCTTCCGGCTGATAGCGCAGCACGATAACGTACTCAATATGCTCAAAATCGGCAGTCGGCTCCACAACGATGTAGCTCTTGTTACTCTCCATGCCGCGCGTGCTTTCGCGCACGGTGCCGATGGGGATGCCTTTTGGGAAGGACATACCTACGCCGGAGGTAACCACCGTATCGCCGGGGCGCGGCAGGTGATCATCCGGCAGGTAATACATACGGCAAAGAGCTGTGCCGTCCACACCCAGTGTGCCGCGCACAGTGCCTTGGTCGCGTGTGGAGGAAATTAAAGCCGCGATGCTGGCTTCGCTGTCGATAATGGTACGCACGCTGGATTTGGTGTCGGTTACGTTATAGGTATAACCAACCAGCGCGCCTTCCATCGTAACGGCCATATAATCTTCCACACCGTCGTTTGCGCCTTTGTTGATGGTAAATACAGAGAAATAGTTGCCGGAATCGTGGTCGATTACGGTGGCAACCAGTGGATTCATGCTTTCGTTTACGGAGATTTCATCGTACAAATCCTCGTATACGGAGAGTTTGTACTCCAGTTCGTCCACCAGCATAGCTTGATAGACGAGCTGCTCGTTTTGATCCTTCAGCTCGTTGTAAGCCGTTTCCAGGTTGGCGCGTAGTTTAATTTTATACAAGTAGTTGACAACGGATTCCACAACACTGGAGAAACCCGCTTGGATTGGGGTTAAAACGGTTGAAACCGCGTTTTCCGGCGTGTCGTACGCTTTGTTGCCTGTAATCAACCCTAACAAATGAAAAGCGCCAAGGCTCAAAAGCGCTATGACCGCAAGGGTTGCCACGATGCGGCGCAAAATGGATTTGGCCCGGCTGTTTTTTCGCTTTCTGCGTTCCGTGATGGGTTCCTGTGGATTCATTGACGATCCTCCGGTAGAAAGGGTGATACGATCTTAGAGCTGCAACAGCAAAAAAATCAAATCTGTTTAAGGAAACTGGTCCGGCCAAGATGCTGGAGCAGTTCGAAATTCTCAATAATGTTGCCTAGTCCCAGTGCCGCGCAGTCCATGGGCTCTTTAGCCAGCAGCACGGGAATGCCCAGTTCGCTGGCGATCATCTGGTCCATGCCGTAGAGCAGCGCACCGCCGCCGGTGATGTAGATGCCGTTGTGCATAATATCGGCAGCAAGCTCGGGAGGCGTTCGCTCCAAAACCCATTTGATGGCACTGAGAATGGCAGAGCAAGGTTCGTGAATCGCTTGATAGATCTGCGTGGAAGTAATTTCGGTGGTCTGCGGCAGATTGGTAACCATGTCGCGGCCGCGGATCCGTGCACGCCGCTCTTCGCGGATCGGCAGTGCGGCGCCCAAGTCCAGCTTTACCTCCTCGGCAGTACGGTCGCCGATGAGAATGTTGAATTCCCGCTTGATAAAGTTGATGATCGCTTCATCCATCTTTACGCCGCCTACGCGGATTGAGTGGCTGATAACAACACCGCCCAGAGAAATGACCGCCGCATCCGTCGTGCCGCCGCCGATATCCACAATCATACAACCGCTGGGTTCAAACACCGGCAGCCCGCTGCCCAGCGCCGCGGCGAAGGGTTTTTCAATCAGGTATACCTTGCGGCTGCCTGCGTAACGCGCGGCTTCCATCACGGCGCGCTGTTCAATGCCGGATATGGAGCAGGGATAGGTGAGGAACAACCGGGGTTTGACCAGATAGCTGGAGCCGATTGCCTTGCGTACAAAGTACTGCAGTAAAATCTGGGTCATATCAAAATCCGTAATCACGCCTTCACGCATTGGGCGGACGGCCATAACGCCTTCGGTAGTACGGCCGAGCATGATTTTCGCATCGTCGCCCACGGCGCGTACCTTGCGTTCGTTGGAGCTTTCTACAACTACGATGGTCGGTTCATTGACCACGATGTTTTTTCCTTTTACATATACGAGCGTATTGCTGGTGCCTAGGTCAATGCCCAGATCATGCGCTACGAAAGCCATTCCTTACACATCCGTTCTGCTGTTCATAAAAGTATCCGTTCTTGCGCGGGAGGCGGTTAAAGCGGTTCGTCCCCGCCGAGGGGAAAGCCTGCGCTCATGAGTAAAGTGGACACAACAGTGAGCGGGAGGCCGATTACGTTGGAGGGGCTGCCGTCGATACGGTCTACGAAAATACCGCCGATTCCCTGCACCGCGTAAGCGCCCGCCTTATCCATCGGCTCGCCGCTGTTTACGTAATAATCAATATCCTGCGGGGACAGCCTGCGGAAACGAACCCGTGTGGTTTCAACCCGTTCATATAACACGCCGTTTGGCATGTGCATGCATACGCCGGTATGTACCGAGTGCCACCGGCCGGAAAGCATATTCAGCATCCGGCAGGCATCCTGCCTGTCCGCGGGTTTTCCAAGTACCAGATCGTCCGTGCAGACCAGCGTATCCGCAGATAATACAGGCAAATCCGGGTGGCGGTGAAAAACCTCCTGCCCCTTTTGGCGCGCGAGGGTTGCAACCCGTTCCAAACCGGAACCCACGGCATTTTCTTCCGCTTCTGCGGGGATGACGGCAAAGGGAAGCCCAAAATAAGCCAATAGCTCGCGTCTTCTTGGCGAGCCGGAAGCTAGTATCAACCGTGCTTTTAATAGTGACGTTTCCATCCGGGGGCATCTCTCCTTCCCGCTAAACAGTTCCATGACAGTATATTATAGCATACAGGGTCAACCGGAGTACAGTATTCCCTATATTTTGTTACGGTTGGGCAGTTGCGCCTTTTCCCCGGATTTTCACCGAAAGAAAGGCTCTGCTTGACTTCCAGACGCAAACGAAGGATAATAGTACAGCCGTATACCGATACGGCGGTACGGAGGGAAACAGGGAATGAAACATGTGATTACGGAGGTGGAGCGCGGGTCGGTTGCTTACCGCCACGGTCTGCGCGAAGGCGACGCGATCCTGACCATTAACGGGGAAGCGATTATCGATGAAATTGACTATCAGGCGTTGATTGCGCAAACCCGTTTAACCGTAGTAGTAGAAGACCATAGTGGCCAAGTGCGTACTGTCGCCGTTGAGAAGCAGGATTGGGAGCCGCTGGGTCTGCATTTTGGGCAGAGCATGACGCTTTCGCCCCGCTCCTGTCGTAACAAGTGCGTATTCTGCTTTATCGATCAGCTACCGCCGAACATGCGCGATCCTCTGTATGTAAAGGATGACGATTGGCGCTTTTCACTGATGATGGGTAACTTTGTTACACTGACCAATGTGGATGACGATGAGTTTGAGCGGATCATCCGCAGGCATGCGTCTCCGCTGTACATTAGCGTACATACGACAGACCCGCAGCTGCGCTGCCGGATGATGAACAACCGTTTTGCGGGTGATGTGCTTGCGCGGCTGAAAAGGCTGAAAGACGAAGGCATCCGTTACCATTGCCAGATCGTTTGTGTGCCCGGCTGGAACGATGGGGATAAGCTGATGCAAACCCTGACCGATCTGCGCGATTTGATGCCTGCGACCCAGTCGGTCGCCATTGTGCCTGTTGGGCTTACGAAGTTCCGGGAAGGGCTGGAGCCGCTTACGCTGTTTACGCGGGAGAGCGCCAAGGCGCTGCTTACGCAGCTCGCGCCTTTTCAGGCGGAGTGCCGCCAGCGCTATGGTACGACGTTTGCATTCCCCAGCGACGAGTTTTATGCGCTCAGCGGCGAACCGGTGCCGCCGGCAGAATGGTACGAAGGGTTTGCGCAGATTGAAAACGGCGTTGGTATGATGGCGAAGATGGCGCAGGAAATGGCAGATGCGCAGGAGGACGAGCAGTTCTATGGTGAAAAACCTGCGCCCGCGCGTACCTATGTGCTCATTACCGGGGTAAGCGCTGCGCCGTTCTTAGCACAGCTGGCAAACCGCTATGCTCCGCCCAATGTTACCGTGCGAATTGCAAAGCTGATTAACCACTTCTTTGGGGAAACCATCACGGTTACCGGCCTGTTAACAGGCGCAGATACGCTAAGCCAGCTCACGCCGGATTTGCTGAACGGGGCGGATAGCGTACTCCTCAGCCACAACATGCTGCGCCATGAGCGCGACCGGTTTTTGGATGATATGACCCTGGACGAGTTTACTGCCCGCCTGCCGGTGCCCGTGCGCATTGTGGAGGATGGATACGACCTGTACCTGGCATTGCGCGGCCGCGCCGCCGGGGACGAATGACCATAAAGGAGAATCAAACATGGCCAAACCGCTGGTAGCCATTGTAGGCCGCCCCAACGTGGGCAAATCGACTTTCTTCAATAAAATCGCCGGGCGGCGTATCTCCATCGTGGAGGATACGCCGGGTGTTACGCGTGACCGTGTATATGCCGATGTGGAGTGGATGGGCCGCTCCTTTACGCTGATTGATACCGGCGGCATCGACATGCGCAGCGACGATGTACTCCTTTCCCAAATGCGGCATCAGGCGCAGATCGCCATGGATACCGCCGACGTCATATGCTTTTTTTGCGACGGACGTACGGGGCTGACCAATGAAGATATGGAAGTGGCGGATTATCTGCGCAGAACGCATAAACCGCTGCTGCTGGTGATCAACAAAATCGACCACCGTGAACTGGAGCAAAACCTCTACGAGTATTACACGTTGGGGCTGGGAGACCCGATTGCGGTTTCCAGCGCCAACATGCTGGGGCTGGGCGATTTGCTGGAGGCCATTGTAAAACTGCTCCCTCCGCCTGCGCCTGACGAGCTGGAGGAAGACGACCATACCATCCAAATGGCGGTAGTCGGTCGCCCGAACGTAGGAAAAAGCTCGCTGTGCAACCAGCTGCTCGCCCAGGAGCGTACCATGGTCAGCGATATACCCGGTACGACGCGTGACGCGATCGATACGCTCTACGTTGCACAGGATGGAACGCGTTACAACATCATCGATACCGCCGGTATGCGCAAGAAAAGGGCGGTTGAGGATGAAAGCCTCGAAAAATACAGTGTGCTGCGCTCCATTGCGGCGATTGACCGCTGCGACGTCGCCTTGCTGCTGGTAGATGCACAGGAAGGCGTGACCGAGCAGGATACGAAAATCGCGGGGCTCATACTGGACGCGGGCAAGTCCGTTGTCGTCGTGGTGAATAAATGGGATGCGATTGAAAAAAATACCAACACCATGGAAGAGATGCGCAAGCAGATTCTGAGTGATTTAAAATTTATGAGCTATGCGCCCGTGCTGTTCCTGTCGGCGCTGACCGGGCAACGTGTGAATCAGGTATTTAGAGCGGTGAAAACCGTGTTTGAAAACTATCGCCGCCGTATTCCGACTGGCGTTTTAAACGAAGCGCTGGCGGATGCGCAGCTTAGCTTACAGCCGCCGATGCAGGGCGGCCGCAGGCTGAAGATTTATTATGCGACCCAGCAGGCCATATGCCCGCCGACGTTTGTATTTTTTGTTAATAATCAGGAATTGATGCACTTTGCTTATGAACGGTATCTGGAAAATCACTTCCGTAAAAGCTTTCAGTTTGAGGGCACGCCTTTGCGCTTTATCCTGCGGGAAAAGAAAAAGGACGATAAGCGGTAAGGCAAACAGCCTGTAAAACAGAAGCGTGTTAACGAAAAACTCCCCTGTGTTTAGCCACAGGGGAGTCAGCTTATCCCAAAGCTCAACCTGCGTTGCCAGCTGCGAAATGCCAAGGCGTATCACTTACAAACGAGTAGGCGTAGCCCCTTGACATGTTTGCTTCCTTGCCTCTGGGGTTTTAAACAGGCTGACAATGCGATGAAAAACAAGATTTAAAAACCCTGAATCCCTTGTGCTCAAACATAGGGGATTCAGGGTTTGGATAATGGCTTAAACTAGGTAGCCACAGGAAAATAACGGTCGCACGGGAAAGGAAATTTCATTTCCTCATCAGGACGGTTACCATTTTGCCTTGCTGGCGACGGTTACCGCTTTTTGGTGCGCTGCGTCCACAACCTTTGTGCCATGGGTTTTACTGTTCTTAAAATGGATACAGAAATGCCCGTCAAAATCGTTGCCGCTGATGGTGGAAGTGCCGTGGGGCATGCCGTTCATAGAGGCGGCATACACATGCCCGCGATACAAAATGAGAATCGGGCGTCGGTTCCAGCTCCACGAGCCGCCATAGATGGCTTTCATGGTGGCAGCATCTTCGGCAGTCAGCGGTTCGGCATCCAAATGGTTAACACCGCTCCAGCGTTTAGCTGTAAAGGTTTTACCGGTGCGGACATCTTTGATGGTGAAGGTGGCTTTTTTCGGAATGACGGAGGTTACGTTATCTTCAAACCAGTCCAGTACCTCGGTTTCGTAGTTCTTGCTGGAAGCGGAGGAGCTGGAAGACGAACTCTTTTTGGAAGATGTGCCGCCAAACAGAATACGGATGGTGGAAGCGCCCGCGATGCCGTCCGCATTCATGCTGCGGTTCTTTTGCAGCCGCTTTACGGCGGATACGGTTGCAGCGCCATAATCGCCATCAATATCTCCATTATAATAACCAAGCAGTTTCAGCGCCTGCTGCAATTTCACAACATCGCGGCCGCTGTCGCCTTCCTCGGTCGGGTCGGGTGCGGAGCCGATTTCCTCGATGCTGGATACCGACGCATAGGTGCTGCTGGAGGAGGATGATTTGGTGGAAGCGGGCGCGGTATCGGTATCGCCGCTGCTGGCTTTATCCTCTCCGGAAACGGTAATGTCTGCGGTCTTCGCGCAGGAACCGAAAATGGACGTAATGGTTTTCTTACCGGCAATCCCGTCCTCGGTTAAATCGGCATCCTGCTGGTAAAGCGCTACGGCCAGCTGCGTACCGTCGCCGTATACGCCGTCCGTACCCAGCGAGTAGTAACCCAGTATTTTCAATGCTTTTTGTAACTTTTTCACGTCGCTGCCTTCATCGCCGTAATGCAGCGCGCCGGGTACGTCGCCAAGAGCTTCGATTTTGGAAGCGTTGGCCATTACGGTGTTTTCCGCAACATCAACGTATTTCTTCATTACGTAGCCTGTATAGTTACCGTAGCGAACTTTGTACCACGTACTGGACGTGGACAGCACGTCTACCTCATCACCTTCCGGCAGGGTTTGCAGCGCTTTGGAATCCGTACTGGCAGACTTGCGCAAAACCACAGTAGCCGTAAGCGTACCGGTGGTTTCCGCGCGCGCGGCAGAGAGGCTGACAAGTGAAAAAAGCATTGTCAGCAACAGCGTTATGGAGATCAACCGGCGCCAAACAAACTGGGCCGGAGCAACAGAATTACTTACAAACATGAAACACCCTCCTTGGGAATGCGATCAAGATCGCTGGGTACAATGTATTACAAAATTGTTAAAATGTCAATACAAAATTGATACAAATTTACAGAGAAACCGGTAGCAAATCTGAACAATATGAAGCAGAGGTGGAAATAATTGCATTTACGACCGGTGAAACTATTGACGAAAACGTTGTGAGATATTAAACTAAGCTATGATTGTTTTTGCGATCGTTTAAAAAGAGGAATGAATGGAATATTTTTGGAGGTTTTTGTAGTTCTATGAAGCAACTAAATGGTACGGTCACGCTGTCTTTTTTGGAGGAGGACAACCAGCAGCGCGTGATCTTTCGTGTCGTCCCCCTGTGTACACGAGAAGGGCTGATTTTCCAGTCACAGAAAACAGAATTTCCGGATCAGGGTAGTTTACGTATTGTACCGGATAAACGGGAACAGAGCACATTTAAAGAGCGGATGCGTTCCATGGGTTGTCTGTGCGCTATCCACCTGTGCAGTGAAGGGAAAGAACTTACTAAGGTACGCCAAAACAGAAATTATGATCCGGCACAGGGAGAATGCAACCAATTTGCGATTTATTCGGACGTTGTTTGCGAATTTGCCGACGATGGCGTTTTTGAAGTATTTGACGAAGACAGCGATTTTACAGGCGCGCTCTCCAGCCATGTTTTGCTGCGCCGTGGAAAAGTGCTTTACGGCCCGCTGGAAAAAACCGAAACGCCGGATTGGGAGCAGATGCACCCTTTTGGCAATGACAGCTATTTATTGCATACCGTGACCCTTATGGAAGGAGAACACCGTTGCTTCTACTGGAATCCTGAGCAAACGATTAACTGGCGGCAACGGCGGGGTACGCTGCGGCGAATGAAGAGTCATAGCGAAGCGAGACGGGATGTTTCCCCCATGCAAAGCGAAGATGAAATTGCGGCCGTACCTGAAAGGCAAGTATACCGGATGCAGGATGCACCGGAACAAACAACGGATGAGGAAGAAGCGCAGTATACGCAGCCGGAACGGAACGCTGCGCCCATTTTAGCGCAAGTGGATGACGCTGCATCGGGAGACGCCGCACTACCGATCGGTACCAAATTGGATATATTGGATGCTTCCATTTCATTTGAAGAGCAGATTTCTAAATTAGATCAACCGTTGTCAAGCGATGCAAACCTCCTGTCGCATAAGCGGGCGCCGATTGTTGCCCACCTGCGTTCAGAGCCGGAAAAACCCGTACACTTCAGTGGTACGCCACTGGTAAAAGCTTCGGCGAAGATACCTGCACCGGTTCGCAACGGTGAAAAATTCCGCGAGGTTGTGGAAAACCAGATTCGTGTTGTACACCAAATGCCGGATGCTTACCCTTCGGATTTTGCCTATATTGAAAATCCGGTGGAAAACATCAACGCGGCGCTGGATGCGGCATGGAGCTCTCCGGAAAGACAGCAGCAGGTGCTGGATTCGCTTTGTGCCAACACTGCCTTTGCCGAAGCGTTTCAGCGTCACCTTCGCTTCTCTGGGAAAATGCAAAGCGCCGTATCCGCCGCGCAGCAACAGCTGGAAGATATTGAAGCCGAGCGTTTATCGCTGCTAGTGCAGATCGATGCCTTGAAGAGCGACGAAAAAACCGCGCGGGAGAAGCTTTTAGCGGACCTGAACAAACAGAAGCAGGAAGAACTGGCTGCGATCACCAGCCGGGTGCAGGCAGCGCAAGCGGATTATAATACGATAGGCGATATGCTGAAAACAATGGAAGATTCGATGCGGGAAAATACGCTGGAAGTGCTGGCTGAGAACGGCGTGCAGTTCTGCGAAAGCACCGGGGATACAGTCGTTCTTGCGCCTGTGCGGGGGCAAAAGCGTACTTGCAGCGAGCTTTCCGATACGGTGCGCATGGCGCTGACTCGCCATGGTTTCGCCTGTACGCAGGATGACGCACGCGAGCTGCTGCTGTTTTTCACCTTATTTGATGAGTTTGTCCTTACCGCGGCTACCGAATCCGTTGCGGAGCTGTGTGCCCGTGCGCTGCTGGATGGCTTGGGCCTTTCCAAAGTGACGGCATTCACCCACGCGAATACGCGGCTGGTTGTGGCAAGCGTACTACCGGATAAGGGGCTGCGCACACCGACGGTTGAAGTATGCTCTGCAAACCGCGAAAAACTGAACCCGTATGGCCATAAAACCATCCGGCTGATGGATATGCAAACGGCGGCCCAAAGCGCCCTGCCGGTAGTTGCCGCGCCGCAGTATAAACCCAATGGCCATGAAATACAGGTGATGCTGCCCCAGCAGCCTGTGGCACTGCAAACCTTTGAAACCTTGTGCGAGGATGCATCCCCCTTGCTGTCGCAGGGCGAGGTGTGGATGAGCGAGCTGGAAACGGCGCTGGCCCAGCAGGATGAGCCTTTATCCGCCATTACCTGCCAGCAAATGCGTTTGTTTATCGGCGCTGCGGCATCGGTACTGCGCGGCGGTTTCCTGGCGGCGGCGGATGCGGCGGTACTGAGCTGGATTATTCCGTTCATCCGTACCCGCACCCTGAATGTGCAGGCGTTAAAGCCAGTATTGGAAAGCCTGCCGCGCGCATTATCCACATTAGGAATCGAATAACGGTTAAACCCGGCGGTTGACCGAAATAATTTGCAAATCCCCCGAACGTACCTATGGGTACGGCTCGGGGGATTTGTCTTTGGTATGTGCTTGTATTTATACGGTAAAACTATATCCGGAATAGCGACGTTTGCTTGCGGTTTCGTTCATAGTGCATACATTTTTACCTTTGCAGGTTGCCGCGCAGCAAACGCTGGTTCAACTCCCAAAGCGCGGTTTTCTGGTCGTGCCAATAGACCAGCGAATGCCCGCTTTCAAATGGATGCCACTGCACTGCCAAGTGTTCGGAGGATAAAACGATGTCTCCATGATATGGAATAGCGAAAAAGTACATGGGGCAAACGACGACATCCTTGCCCCAGAGGTGATGCTCGGTAAAGAGATCGGCGGGTAAATAGCTAATGGTATCCAGCGGATACAGGGGAAGACCGGGCGGCACGCCTGCTTCCTCGTATGCTTCCCGACGTGCGGCCTGTACAGGGGTTTCGCCCTCTTCTACCCCGCCCGAAATGCCCTGCCAATATGCGGGGTTATCTGACCGCTGAAAAATGGCATACTCGTAGACGCCGTTATCACCGCGCCGGTACAGGTAAACGTGTATGTTTTGCGGCTGTCTCATCGCTTAATATACGGCGGCCATCGCCTGTGTCAGCCGTGCCATGGCGGCGGCAACATCGGCACTGGTTGGGGAGCCACTGTCGATGACGGATTGCAGGTTTTGAATGGCGCCGGCAATGTTTTGGTACGCTGCGCTGGAACTATCCAGCCCGCCAAGCAGGCTTTGCGCGCTCTGGATTAGGGTTCGCGCGTCCGGTATCAGGGTGTTTTGCACCAGTGTATCGCCGCTGCTGGTTGCCGAAGTGTGCAGGGTACACACTGTGGATGCGGACCCAAGGTACTGGGCGATCACATCGCCATATCTGGAATCGTTGATGAATTTATACAGCGGGTGCCCCTCCGGGATTACGACTACGCCTTTGAGTGTCGTATACGGGCAGTAAGGCGAGGCGATCATGTTGCTTTCTGTGCACACGCTCACCTTCTGGTGCATCTGGCATTGCATGGTGGGTACGGTGGGCGTGTACCAGTAATCGGTAACCGTGCCGTAGCCCATGGCGTCGTTGCGGCAGGCGTCGGTCGCCAGCTGCCCGCTTACGGCGCAGGTGGTTACTTTTGTTAAGCCGTAGCTGGATGGATCTCCATCCAAAATGTCTTTATTATCCAGACCCTTTGCCTTATGGATAGCGGCCATATAGCTTTGCCATAAAAGCGTTGCGCTGTTACCGCCGGAGGCTTTGGAGGACAATGGTTTATAGTTATCGTGGCCAATCCACAGCGAGGAGCTGTACCAGCCGGTCATACCGCAGAAGAAGATGCCGCGCTGATCGCTGTTGGTGCCGGTTTTACCGGCTACGGTTTGTCCGTTGATCTTTGCGCGTGTGGCAGTGCCGCCGCTGACGACATCCTTCATCATATCCACCACAAGCCACGCGGTGGAAGCGCGGAATACCTGCCGCCGTTCCTGCTGCTGGTGGCTGTCCCATACGACGTTGCCGTCGCTGTCCGATATACCCAGTACGGAAATCGGCTCCTGATAGACGCCGCCGTTGCCCAGCGCGCCGTATGCCACAGCCATTTGTACGGGCGTAATGCCGCTGGAACCCAGCGCAAGGCCGAAGGGCGTCGCATTGATATGGTCGCTGTCGATGCCCAGCTTCAATAGAAAATCCTGCGAGCGGTCAACGCCAACCATGTTCATCAGGGTATAGGCGGCACTCACATTCTGGCTGTATTTAAGTGCCTTGCGCAGCGTGGTAGGGCCTGTATACCCGCGGCCGCCGTAGTTCAGCGGCCAGGTATCCTTACCGTCCTCATCCCTCCAGCCACTGATGGGTAAAGGCATGTTATAGGCTATGCTGGCCGGTGATGCACCCAGCTCGATAGCGGGTGCGTAGACGGAGATTGGCTTAATGGCCGAGCCAACCGGCATGTTCATATCGGTTGCACGGTTTAGGGTTTTACGCTGCGTAGGCTTGGTACGACTGCCGACAATGGCCTTCAGCTCGCCGGTGCGGTAATCCAGCACTACGGCGGCAGCCTGCGGCTCGACAATTTCCGTATAGCTGCCGTCGCTGTTTTTTGCGCGGTAAATTTTATCGCTGGGGTCGCGCAGCGCGGGATAGTTATCCCAATTCTCCAGTGTATCTTCGACAATTTGCTGTATTTCCGTATCAATGGCGAGGGTAACGTGATATCCGCCGGTGCGAAGCTCATCTTCCATCTTGGCGCGGTTCTCACTGGTATCCTCCAGCCCGTAAAGCTCCAGAAAATCATCCACTACTTCTTTAACGGCATACTCAACATAGTGGGCATACTCATACATGCCTTCGCCCTCTGTGGTGGAAGACTCCAGTACGCTTGCGGTAGCGGGGTTCAGGGCGCTTTGATATTCCTGATATGTAATAAATTCGTTCTCATACATGCACTTGAGCACGTAATTGGTACGGTCGTTTGTGATTTTGGGGTAATCGGTGGTGTCGGACTGGCGTATGTAAAAGTTGCGGCGCGGGTTGTAATAATAGGGGTTGTTGGTTAAGCCCGCGAGCATGGCGCATTCCCGCAGCGTTAACGCCGATAGGCTTTTGCCGAAATAACCTTCGGCGGCTACTTCCACGCCGTAATAATTTTCGCCCAGATAAATCGTATTCAGGTAACACTCCAGAATCTGTGCTTTAGTATACTTGGTTTCCAATTGCATAGCCAGATAGGCTTCCTGAATCTTTCGTTTATAGCTCAGCTCGCTGCTGAGCAGCGTATTTTTTATCACCTGCTGGGTAATGGTAGAGCCGCCTTCGTTGGTATTGGAAACAAAGTTTTTCACAAACGAGCCTACGATACGCTTGAGATCGACGCCGTTATGGGTGTAAAAACGCGCGTCCTCCACGGCCACAAAAGCATACTGTAAGGTTTGTGGCATCTGCGTAATGCTGACCATTACGCGGTTTTCCGTACCTTTGTAATCGGTAATCACATTGCCGGAAGCATCGTAAATAAAACTGGTTTTATCCTGCTCACTCAACTTGGCTAAATCCAGATTCGGCGCGGTTTCCATATAGGCTTTGGCAATGCCGATTACAGCACCCGCTCCGGCCAGACCGGCCAACAGCATCACAATTAAAATCAGCCGTACGGTGTTGACCAACACCGAAAGAATAAAATTCGGTTTGGAAAGCCGCGGTTTGAGAATGCTGAATTTATGGGGCGACAAGTCGTCTCCTTCGGAAGGAACCCGGTAGGCGGGGTCTTCCTCGTAAGGAGACATGGGAACGCCATCTACGGTATAAGCGGGGTCGTAACCCTGCTGCTCTTGCGGATCGTATGGGGGCTGGTACAATGCGGTATTCCCTCCCTGCGGCGAAAAACGCCGGAAAAAATCAACCACATTATATCATAGGCCCACCGCTTTTCCTAGCGGCGTTCAAATGCGGCGCAACCCTGCCTTGCATCCGACGATATTGAAAACACAGGGTTTTCGAGGCTTTATACGGCTGATTACCCAAACGTGCGGCAGCGTTATACCTGTAAAACGTTGCCGGAGGCGGATTGCGCTGCGGGCAAAGGGGGTTTTTGCTTGACACGTCATTACGGATGAACTACAATATGGTGAGAGTCTTTTCGTCGGCATCCGGCGCGGACGCCTTGTGTTTGCAACCGTCTGACTACGAAAAGAAATTGGACATGAAAGGGTACCAACCCCAAGCCATACGGCGCTGCGGAGTGTAAGCGCCGCATGTAAAGTTGATCGGCCATGATCCGCCGAAGGGAGGTAGGGCGTGACCCTGAACGCCCGAGTAAATGATGAAACGAAAACTGCTTTTTGCAGCGTTAATGATGCTGATGGTTCTGCTACTGGGTAGCGTAGCGCTTGCACAAACCGATCCGATCGTTTGTGAGATGGAGGTTTCCCCAAGCACTATCAGCCAGCCCGGCGAGGTAACCATCACTATCACTATTTCCAATTCCAGTGATACGGATATGCAGGAAGCCCTTACCCTGTACAGCCCCACCAGCGAAGTGGTTTCGGATTTTGGGGACGATGGCTCGGTTATCCTGAAAGCCGGAGAAGTGAAAACGTGGACCGGTACATGGGATGTGAACCAGCATACGCTGGATAACGGCCAGATTGTTTTCTTCGTAAAATACGCCTTATTGAATGATGACGGCGAACGCGAAGTAAAAAGCCAGCCGATTCGCGGTACGATTGAACAATCGGAAGCGAAGTCGGGCATCGAGGTAAAGCGTACCATCAGCCCCGGTACAGCGCGCGAGGGGCAGACCGTGACGGTGAAGTACGATATTGTGAACACCGGCACGATATCCCTCAAGAGCATTACCATTAAAGAAAATAAAGATATCAATGAAAAAACGGTCGCCGTGGTCGATGAATTAAAGGCGGGGGAAACCGCACAGGTGAAGTTCCCCGTGACCATGGGTACCAAAGATTTAACCAGCAGCGCAACGGTTTCCTATACGTCCGGAAACGACGATACGGTACTGACCGAAACAGTTGACGAACAGGTGATTCATTACGGCGAAGCAGCCATGACCGCTAAACTGACTTCCAGCGCCAAGGGCGTAGCCATTAACGATACGGTAACCCTGACGCTGGAACTGGAAAACAAAGGTACGGTGGATTATACCGACGTCCGCGTGACGGATGAAACGCTGGGCGATGTGTTTACCAATCAGGAGTTGGCTGCGGGCGCTACCCTGACGCTGGAAAAAGAGATTACCCTTACTGAAACGACCGATTACCAGTTCACTATTACCGCGATTGATAATACGGGCACTGAGGTGAGCCTGGCGACCGATGCGTTGACCGTAACGGCAGTCGACCCGAATAACATCGTACATCTCAATATTGTGGCGGCGGCCGACCGTACCGAAGTATACTCCGATCCGGGCGTTGTACGCTTTACCCTGACGATTGAAAACGACAGCGCAATCGACGCTGGTGAAGTGGCGGTATATGAAGGCAACACAGAACTGTACACCTTTGCCTCCATCCCGGCGGGAGAATCCCGCAAGCTGACGCGCGATGCGAAACTGAGCATGGCCGGGAAATACCAGTTTACGGCTGTAACGGTGGACGCGCTGGATAATACCAATACCTTCTCCAGCAACGAGATTCAAATTGCCTATTATACACCGACGGTCGCCCCGGCGGTAACGCCTGCGGCTGTCATTACGCCGGAGCCGACCTATGCGGTGCTGACCTACGCGCCGATCTCCGACCCGGGAGTTGGCACGACGCCGAAATTGATCCGCGCGTTTTTCTACCCGCTGATGATTGTCGGTGCCATATTGCTGGGTGCGGCGATTATCCTGTTGATTTTTGCTACGCGCAAGCGCATGCTGGATAAACGTGCTTCCGAGGCGGCGCTGGATCATCTGGAACGGCCAAAACGCAGGGATTACGTAACACCCGGCGATGAACCGGAGGGAGAGCCGGCGGCTGCTGAGATGCTTCCTGAGACCTTAAACAGCGAGGCGGAAGAAGAACCCAAAGCAAAGCACAGCGTGAATCCCCTACAACAGGAAATACCGTCTAACGATGTGGAACTGCCGCATATGAAGTACGTGCGTAACGCATACCAGCGTACTGCGTCCAGCAAGGAATACGGCAAGCAAACCGCCTATGATGCCGATACTTACAGCGATGAAGAGGAAGGCACGCAGGCTGGACCGGAGGAATTGCACCGTTATTATAGTCGTCCCAGTCAAGAGGAAGGCGCATATGCGGATGACGGATATGGCGACGATACTGCTTACCCAGGCGAGGGTGGGGCGGCGTACGCTGATGAGCGCGAGCTTTATACGGATGAGGATGGCTTTGAGCCGGACGTATATGCAGAGGATGTACCGACGTATGACGACCGTTTAGGGTATACTTCGCAGGATGCTTATAACGATTATGCGGAAAGCGAAGTATACGATGATGCGCCCGATGCATATAGGGAGAACGATCCCTACGACCAGAGCTATGATGAGCGCTACCCGGATGATAAAGCGCCGCAGCAGAGCGCTGCGGACACCACGGCACGAGCGGGTAGAAACCCCACACACCGTCGCCGCCGTAGTGAGAACGAGCCACAGGAATAAACAGAATTGCATCCTTGTACCGCCCGCCTGCAATCGCAGTGCGGGCGGTGCTTTGCTAGTTAGATTCGCAGTATATACTATAAAAAACGGACAAATGTAAGCTGGAAGATGCCGCCGGATACGTAGGGTTACCGCTTGTTTTTGGCTGCAAAGCCTTGTATAATAACATAAAGAGTGAGAGGGTGAATGTACGGATGTTTGAGGGATTCCCGGAAGAAACCATACGCTTTTTTCTGGATTTGCGTTTCCATAACGACGCCGTTTTTTTCAACGCCAACCGGGACCGGTACGAAAAAAGCGTCCGTGAGCCTTTCTATGCTTTTATTGAGGCAATGGCGCCTGCCGTATCACAGGTTGCGGATGATATGGAATTGCGGCCGAATAAATGCCTGGCTCGCATCCGGCGGGATACCCGGTTCAGCCGCGATAAAACGCCCTACCGTGATCACCTGTGGCTGCTGTTCAAACGTACAGGGGAGCCGCGCGAAAATGGCGTAATGTATTGGTTTGAGCTATCGCCGGAGGCTGTAAACTGGGGTTTGGGCTTTTGGGGTTACAACCGCCCTGCAATGAATGTGCTGCGCGACCGTATGCTCAATAAACCGGATACGATGCTCAAAGCGCTACAGGATGCTCGCATACCGGCGGAAAACCTGCAAATATACGGAGATCGGTATGTGCGTATGGCGGTTCCGCAGCAATTACCCCAGGTACTGCAGGAGATTTATCCACTCAAAGAGATATATATTAAACGTACTAATGTGCCCATCTCTGTTGCCTATACGCCGGAAATTGTAGATTTGTGTTCGCAGGATATTTTGCGGCTCAAACCTCTATATACGCTGCTTAGAGAAGCGGCGGATCTTGGCAGGGCATCGTTGGACGCATAAAGCAATAGCCCGCCAACCTGCGGTAACAGCAGGTCGGCGGTGCATAAGGGAAACCCGAAAGGAGTATTTATGGATTATTCGGCACTGAAAAGCGGTTCGGATGTACGCGGCGTTGCAATTGGGGAAGACGCCGTACTCACGGCGGAGGTAGCCCACACCCTTGGCCGGGCGTTTGCTGCGTTTCTGGCAAAGCGGAAGAATGTACCGGCAAGTGAAATTACGATTGCGCTGGGTCGCGACAGCCGCGTATCCGGTCCCGATTTGCTGGCTGCGACAGCGCAGGGCATTGCCGCGGCGGGAGCCGATGCGCATGATTATGGCATGTGTACAACACCTTCCATGTATATGGCGATTTTAACAGAGGGCTTTCACCCGGACGGTTCGATTATGGTTACCGCCAGCCACCATCCGTGGAAGCTGAACGGTTTGAAGTTTTTCACCGAAGCGGGCGGACTGGGCTTTCATGAGCTGGATGATTTACTGGCAATGGCACAGGCGCTGCCTGAAACCGAAAGCGCTGTGCCCGGTACGGTTGAACAGAAGCCGTTTTTACCCCGCTACATTGAGCATCTGCGCCAGTTGATTATCAAGGGTGTGAATCCGGATGTATCCCAACCGCTGTTGGGTTTGCATGTGGTTGTAGATGCAGGTAACGGCGCTGGCGGCTTTTATGCCGATATGCTGAAAAGTCTGGGCGCGTGGATTGAAGGCAGCCAGTTCTTGGAGCCGGACGGCCATTTTCCCAACCATGTACCGAACCCGGAAAATGCGGAGGCTATGGATTCGCTCGCGATGGCTGTGCTGCGCGTAGGGGCGGACGTAGGCGTGATATTTGATGCGGACTGTGACCGTGCCGCTATTGTGGAGCATACCGGCAAGGAAATTAACCGTAACCGGTTGATTGCCATGATCAGTGCGATTCTGCTGGAGGAGGATCCGGGCGCGACGATCGTAACCGATTCGGTTACTTCGTCCGGACTGGCAGAGTTTATTCAAAACTGGGGCGGCGTACATTACCGGTATAAGCGCGGTTACCGCAACGTGATTGATGAAGCGGTACGCCTGAATGAAGCGGGCATCGATTGCCCGCTTGCCATCGAAACCAGTGGACACGCGGCGCTGCGGGACAATCATTTTCTGGATGACGGCATGTATTTGGTTACGCTGCTGCTCATTAAGGCGATGCAGTTAAAGCAGCAGGGGCAGGAACTGGGTACCTTGCTGGATGGGTTGAAAGAGCCGGTGGAGAGCAGCGAGATTCGCATGAAAATCCGCACGAAGGATTTTGCCCAGACTGGGAAAGCGCTGATTGAACAAGTGATGGAATACGCGACGGAGCACCCTGATTGGCACATTGCCCCGGACAACCGTGAGGGGGTGCGGATCAGCTTTGACCTAAGCGGCGGACTGAACAATGGGTGGTTCCTGCTGCGCCTTTCGGTGCACGATCCTGTATTGCCGCTAAATGTGGAAAGCGATGTTCAGGGCGGCGTAAAGGCGATTCTGGAAAAACTATTCACTGCGCTGGGCGAACAGCCGGATGTGGATATGTCGCCGCTGCAACAAGCTCTGAAGGCGTAACGGAGGCAGCATGGGCGAATATATGCGCGAGATGCGTAGTCGGGTAGGCAGCATACCGCTGCTGCAATGCGGCGCATCGGTGATTGTGGAAAACGAAAATGGCGAAGTGCTGCTGGAACTGCGCGCGGATACCAAAGACTGGTCCTATGTCGGGGGCGCGGTGGAGTTATACGAAAGCGTAGAGCATGCTGCCGCGCGGGAGCTGACGGAAGAAACCGGCTTAATAGCGGATGAATTGACCGTTATGGGTGTTTTCTCCGGAGAAGAAATGCGCTTTGTTTACCCAAACGGGGATCAGGTTAGCAATGTGGATATTGTGTATATCTGCCGCGCATACCATGGGCAGCTGAAACGGCAGGAGGCGGAAGTGGACGAATTACGGTTCTTCCCGCCGGATGCGCTGCCGGATGCGTTTTTCAGACCGAACCGACCCGGCATGAGGGCTTACCTGCAACAGAGAAATATAAAAGACCCGCGCTTCCTGTAAGGGGAAGGCGGGTTTTTCCATATGGTTTAGTTTGTTTTCTGCACTGATTGCCGTGGTTTAAACCGTTTCAGCCGAAGTGCGTTTGTGACGACGGAAACGGAACTGAGTGACATGGCTGCGGCTGCAAACATGGGGTTGAGCAGCGGCCCGCCAAACAGGTGTAAAAGCCCTGCGGCGATGGGAATACCGATTACGTTGTACCCAAAGGCCCAAAACAGGTTTTGTTTAATATTGCGAATGGTTCTGCGACTCAGCTCGATGGCTGTGGAAACATCCGCAGGATCGGAACGCATCAGTACAATATCCGCGCTTTCCATAGCGACGTCGGTACCGGAACCGATGGCTATGCCGATGTCGGCCTGCGCTAATGCGGGCGCGTCGTTGATGCCGTCGCCGACCATGGCGACCTTGTAACCGGCTTGTTGCAGTTTTTGTACTTCGCCCGCTTTATCCTGCGGCAGTACCTCGGACAAAACTTCGCTGATTCCGGCTTGCGCCGCGATAGCGGCGGCGGTCTGGGCAGTATCGCCGGTCATCATGATGGTTTTAATCCCCAGCGCATGAAGCGCTTCAATCGCGGCGCGGCTGGTAGGTTTCACAACGTCAGCCACGGCGATGATTCCGGCAGCTTGACCGTCGATGGCAATAAACATGGGTGTTTTTCCTTCGCCCGAAAGAGAAGCGGCCTTTTCTGCAAACCTGTCCAGCGCAATACCGCTTTCTTCCATCAGCTTATGGTTGCCTGCTAGAATGGTTTTCCCCGAAATGCTTGCTTGTATGCCCTGCCCGGCAATGGCTTTGAAGCCTGTTACGGTAGAGGTGCTTAGCTTTCGATCTGCTGCATGGCGGACGATGGCCTGCCCAAGCGGATGCTCGGAGGGCTTTTCGGCAGAAGCGGCTAATTGCAGCAACGCTTCTGCGGTGATTCCGTCTCCGGGAAAAACGTCCGTTACGGCAGGCTCGCCGCGGGTCAGGGTTCCAGTTTTATCAAACACGATGGCGTCCAGTTTATGGGCGGTTTCCAAGGCTTCGCCGCTCTTGAAAAGAATGCCGTACTCCGCGCCTTTGCCGGTAGCCACCATAATGGCGGTAGGCGTAGCCAGCCCAAGTGCGCACGGACAGGCAATCACCAGCACCGATACGAAAATGGTCAGCGCAAATTTTATGTCGCCTCCGGTGCCGAAGTACCATGCAAGTCCTGCGGCTAATGCTATGGCCATCACCACAGGTACAAAATAGCCGCTTACAACATCCGCCAGCTTGGCGATCGGCGCTTTTTGCCCCTGTGCATCCTCCACCAGCTTCACAATCTGCGCCAGTGCCGTATCGCTGCCGATCTTTTCCGCCCGGAAACGCAACGTACCGGTGGTGTTAACGGTAGCGGCGTATACCATATCACCCGTCTGTTTTTCCACGGGCAGGCTTTCGCCGGTCAACATCGATTCATCAATGGCGGTGTGCCCGCTAAGCACAGTTCCATCCACCGGGATTCTGGCGCCGGGACGAACCACAACAGTATCCCCCAATTCCACCTCGTCAATAGGCACTTCTGCTTCCTGCCCATTTTGGAGGATCACAGCAGTGCGCGGCGCGAGCCCCATCAACTTTTGGATGGCATTACTGGTACGGCCCTTGGATACGGCTTCCATAGATTTTCCCAGCATGATCAGCGTAATAATCACGCCTGCCGATTCAAAGTATAGCGAATGGACGGCCATTGCATTACCGGCTGCCAGCTGAAATACATTATACAAGCTGTACCCAAAGGCGGCGGTCGTACCGACGGCGATCAGGGAGTCCATGTTCGGGCCAAGCTGCCATAATGCACGGAAGCCGACCGTGTAAAAGCGGTACCCAACGCCGATGATGGGCAAAACCAGAATAAGCTGCGCCAGCGCGTATGCCAGCGGATGCGCATTCGGGCGTAGCGCCGCGGGAATCGGCAGGGAAAGACCGGTGATCATCGGCGCCATAGCAAGGTATAAAAGCGGTAGGGCAAATGCCGCCGCGATGATAAAACGGATCCACATGGCGCGAATTTCCTTTTGCTTACGCGCCCGCTGATCATCCGCCACGCTGGAAGTTTGAATGGTCAGGGCTTGATATCCGGCCTTTTCAATGCTGTGCCGTATAGCGGATAAACGCACCACCTGTGGTTGATAGGTAACGGTTGCTTTTTCAGTAATCAGGTTGACCGATGCTTCCTGTATGCCTTCCAAGCTGGAAATTGCTTTTTGTACGCGCGAAGCACAGGCGGCGCAGGTCATCCCGCCAATAGGAATGGTAACCTGTTGGCTATCGTTAATGGCATGGCCCTCATAGCCCAGCTTGTGAATGGCACTTTCGATGGCAACTGCATCGGTTTGCGCCTCGTCGTGTGTTACAAACAGTTTTTCACTGGCGAAGTTTAAGCTGGCTTTGGTTACGCCTGGCATATCGCTTACCATGGTTTCGATGCTATGGGCACACATCACGCAGCTCATGCCGCTGATGGCAAATACGGTGTTTTTCATCGTCTACTCCTTTCAGTCAGGAGAAAAAATCAATCATTGCGGCATAGCCTGCCGTAATTATATTGTAGACCATAGGGTAAAAATTACAAGTATGTACTTTTCTGTGCTATACTATCCATATGGGTACTATAAGTGGTGATGAGCGAAAGGAGCGGTAGCAATGGAGTGTAATGATATGGTGCTATGCCCGGTGGATACTACACTGAAAATGATCGGCGGTAAATATAAAGCGTTAATTCTATGGCATCTGCTGGAAAATACGCTGCGCTTTGGAGAACTGCGAAAGCTGATACCAAACGCGACCCCGAAAATGCTGACCCAGCAGCTGCGGGAGCTGGAAGCCAACGGAATGATTCATAGAAAGGTCTACCCTGTGGTGCCCCCGAAGGTAGAATATAGCATAACGGAGCTGGGGCAAAGCATCCGCCCGATTTTGTTTGGCATGTATGACTGGGGTGCGGGATATATGAAGAAAAACGGACAACCCATCGGCTGCTCAATGCAAAGACCCTGATAGGATGCTGTTTACCACGGCTGATACGGCAAGCAGCACTGTGCAACAAGACCTATTTCAGCTGTGCTGCTATGGATAGAAAGAATATCTATCTATTGCTTTTTCACGTGATAAAAAGATACATAAATGGAGAGAACCGCCGCGTAACATTGGCGGCGGTTCCAGTTTTGATAGCTCGTCTGCATTGTCTTCTATGGGACGACGAGCGAAAGCGTTTCCCTATACATATGCTTAACATTTGCCATGCCTACATATCAGCAGTACAGGCACTGAATTGAGATATTATATTAGCTTGGATTTTTCATGCCATGTCGTAGTGTGCGCGGATGGTAGTAATGATATAGTCCACTTCTTCCGCGGTCAATTCTGGAAAGATGGGCAGGCAAACGGAGCTGTTGCAGGTGTTCTCCGCTACCGATAAACTGCCCGGTTGATACCCAAGCCCCTGAAACGCTTTTTGCAGGTGCAGCGGTATAGGGTAAAACGCCCCGGTGCCGATTTGCGCTTTTTGCAGAGCTGCGCTCAGCGCGGCTTTGTCCGGCGCCAATACAGCGTATTGGTGCCAGCAGGGAACGATGCCTTCCGGGGTGAGCGGCGGCAATTTCAGCGGCGTATCCATCAGCCCGCGGGTATACCGGATGGCGTTCTCAGTGCGCTTGCGGGTAAACTCGCCCAGTTTGCTTAGCTTCACTTGCAAAACAGCAGCTTGTACACTATCCAGCCGGGAATTATCGCCGATCAGGAAATTGTAGTACTTATACGGATCATACAACCCATTGCTATGCTCCTGCTCCTCCAGCGCCAGTTCGCCTGTATCTTCTCCAAGCAGCCCGGCGGCTTTCCAGCCGTTTTTCCCGCTTCCGTGTGCCTTCAGTGCGCGGCAGAGCAAGGCAATCTCATCACTGTCGGTAGCAATCATCCCGCCATCGCCAAAGGCTGCAAGGTTCTTGGTGGGGTAAAAGGAAAAGCAGCCCGCGTCAGCAAGCGTACCGGCTTGTTTGCCATGGTACTGTGCGCCGATCGCCTGGCAAGCGTCCTCCACAACTGCAAGGTGATGGCGCTTGGCGATTTGGTTGATCGCATCCATATCCGCGGGCACGCCGAAAATATCGACTGGTAAAATCGCGGTGGTGCGGGGGGTAATAGCGGCTTCGATCAGCGCGGGATCAATATTGTAACTGATAGGATCAATATCCACAAAAACAGGAACTGCGCCAAGGGAGGCAATGGCTTCTGCCGAGGCAAAAAACGTAAAGGGCGTGGTAATTACTTCGTCGCCGGATTTAACCCCGCAAGCGCGCAAAGCCAGGCGGAGCGCCTCGGTACCGTTACCGCAGGTGATAACATGCTTGACGGCTAAGTACTCCGCAAGCTCGCTTTCCAGCTTTTTAACGGCAGGACCCTCAATAAAAGCGCATTCCCGAAGGCATTCCAGCACTTTGGGTTCTATTGCTGATGCTAATGCGCGATATTGCCGATCTAAATTAAAAAAAGGTACTTTCATGATTAAAGCCTCTCTTTTTTCTCAATTCGTCGATACCCGCTGATGATAGCACACGGCAAAGGGGCTGTCAATCGGCAGCGAACGCATGAACAAGGCAGGAAACATGGTTATGAAAAACGAATTATCCAATATCGACCTCCACAATATGCCATGGCAGGATGATTTGTTTACGGACTAACCGCCAAACGGAAAGAATGAGGGTGGAATACGATGAAATTAGTACTGTTACGCCACGGGGAGAGCGAGTGGAACCTTTTGAATCTGTTCACGGGTTGGATGGATGTTGGTTTATCTGCTGCCGGCGAACGGGAAGCCCAGCAATCCGGACAACTGATGATGGACGCGGGGCTGGACTTTGACTTGTGCTATACATCCTATCTAAAGCGCGCCATTCACACGCTGAACTATGCGCTGGCGACAATGAATCGTGAATGGCTTCCGGTGGTAAAGAGCTGGAAATTAAATGAACGCCACTATGGTAATCTGCAAGGTTTGAATAAAGCGGAAACCGCCGCCCAATACGGCGAGGAGCAGGTGCATATATGGCGGCGCTCGTATGATGTGCGCCCACCCGCGCTCTCGGCGGAGGATGAGCGCAACCCGGCGCTGCAAGCTGCGTATCGCGGTGTGCCTGTAGAGGAACTGCCGCTGTGCGAAAGCCTCAAGGATACGGTGGCACGCGTGATTCCCTATTTTCAACAGGAAATTTGGCCCCATGTGGCTGGCGGAGAGCGGGTGTTGATTGCGGCGCACGGCAACAGCCTGCGGGCGTTGATGATGCACCTTGAAAACCTGAAGCCTAAAGAAATTATGGAAATCAATCTTCCCACCGGGATCCCGCTGGTATACGATTTATCGGCAACAGGGAAAGTGCTAAGTAAGGCATACCTGGGGGATCCGATGATTGTGGCGGCGAAAATGCGTAAAGTAGCCGGGCAGGGCAAAAAGAAAACATGACGAAGGATGATACGGATGAACACAAGCTTGATGACCTTTTATGGCCTGATGATTCCTTTAGCTGGCACAACGCTGGGCGCAGCAATGGTGTTTTTCATGCGGCGGGAGATGAGCACAAACCTGCAAAAGCTGTTACTGGGTTTTGCGTCCGGCGTTATGATTGCCGCGTCTGTGTGGTCGCTGTTAATCCCCGCGATTGAAATGGTGGAGCAAACAGGGGGCACGACGTGGGTTCCGCCCGCTGTTGGTTTTCTGGCAGGCATAGGTTTTCTGCTTGGACTGGATATGTTGATACCGCACTTACATATGAACGCAAAAAAACCGGAAGGTTTGCATACCAAAGTACGTAAGTCTTTTATGCTGGTGTTGGCGGTAACGCTGCATAACATCCCGGAGGGGATGGCGGTTGGCGTGGTGTTTGCGGGCGTACTGAGCGGGAATGCGGCTGTTTCCATGGCAGGTGCGTTTGCGCTGGCTATTGGTATTGCGATTCAAAACTTTCCGGAGGGGGCTATCATTTCCATGCCGCTGGTAGGCACGGGCATGAGCCGCCGCAAATCATTTGTTTTTGGCTTTCTTTCCGGTATTGTGGAACCGATTGGCGCACTGCTGACCATTATGCTCACGGCTGTCATTTCTTCGCTGCTGCCGTATATGCTGGCGTTTGCCGCAGGCGCGATGATTTATGTTGTGGTAGAAGAGCTGATACCCGAGGCGCAGGCGGAGCCACACAGTAATATCGGTACCATTGGAGTAGCGTTTGGCTTCACCATAATGATGGTGCTGGATGTGGCGCTGGGGTGAAGCGGACCGTATGCAATATAAAAATGAAGATACATCAAGAGCCGTTGCGGCAGGGGGTCTGCCGCAACGGCTCTCTTTCATAAGGAGGGTCCCATGATTGACGCTACCACATCTGGCTCTGTAAGGAACCGTCGTAATATGGCGCGCGAATGAGCATGTTTTTATAGTCGATCTGGATAATATAACGGTACTGGTATTCCACCCGGCCATCCAGCATACGAATACGCTTGGAGCGGAACGAATAACAGTTATGTACCGTTAACTTGGGTACGACTTCTTCCAGCAATAAAAGCAACGCTTCCTGTTTTTCGATGGTCAGGTTAGGGTAGCCGTAATCCGCCATCGTAAATGTGAGTTCATGCCCGAAGGGATTGAGAAATTGCAGTGTAAAACCTGTCTTGTCGATCGTAAGGCTTTCGATGGCATACTTGCGCGCTTGCCGAAGCATTGGCCGCATGGCATCGTAAATCGGGGACGCGTATAGCTTTTTAACTCGCAGCCGCTGAATACGCATGCGCTTATGGTCGAAAATCAGCAGATAGACGATCGCGGCGATTCCGATAAGCGCGATTACGAAATACGGCATCGATCTGTCCATGAGAGGTCGCCTCTTTCATTAGGGTATTTTAGACAAATAATCGAAAACCGAACGAATTTATAACGTAATTATTGTAACATACGAAAAGCTGATGTACAAGCGCAGTTGTGGAGAAAACGAGGAAAAACCATGGAAATAACCTTAACAATGTATTAACTATGTGAAAAAATGGTTACATTGTGGATAAATATAGCTTATACATGTAACAATTTACGTTTTCCACACAAAAAGGTGGAAATGTGGGAAACTCATTTGAAAATGAAAATCGGGGCGAGGACTTGCGTCGAGGCCCTGTGAAAAATCACAAAACAAGGTTTGTTATATAGATAATATTGGATTATAAACAGTAAAATCCAGCAAATTGTGGGTAATGCCGTGAGTAGACGGGTTTTCTACAAACTATAGACTACCATACTACGTGTTGATGATGAAACCCAGGTAAAATGACGAACTAATTGCTGGGGTATCGTTGAATTGTACGCAATGGAAAAAATAATGGAATGTAACCAAACGCCGCCCTTTCTAAATAGAACGGCGGCGCTAAAAAATGCGGAAATTTTTAAAATTGTGCAATAAGCCTTGAACCCCTTGTGATTACAGGAATTTTGCCAGCTGTAACAAGGCGGATTGATTGCCTTCTACCCGTACGCGTCCGAGTAACAGCGCTTTCATAGGGCTCAATTTACGCTGAAAAACAGATAATAAATGGATATCTTTCCCAGAAACGGTTACATCCACAGGGGAGGAGAGTGATAGCTCGCTGAATTGCCCCTGCGAAAGCGCAAAGGCAAAACGGTATTCCGTATCGGTGGCTACTATACGATACGTATAGCTAAAACCGCTCAATGACTCTCCGTTACGGGCGAGTACAGCAGTCAGTGAAGGCATGAAATCAGCAAGCGTGGCGGATGTATCAGCCAACAGATACAACTGCTGAATATCCTGCTGAAAGGCGTCGGTCATCGTACTCCTCCTGTACAAACGCTGCTCTTCATAACAAAGAAAAGTTGGATGTGTTTGTCAATTGCGCTTTAATAATCAGCGCTGCCTGTGGTGCGGGGGAAGGGCAGAACATCGCGGATGTTGGTCATGCCTGTAAGGTACATTACCAACCGCTCAAAACCCAGCCCGAAGCCGGAATGGGGTGCAGTACCAAAACGACGCGTATCCAAATACCAAGCGTACTGTTCTTCGTTTAGCCCCATTTGCTGCATGCGGTTTTGCAATATATCCAGCCGTTCTTCACGCTGGCTGCCGCCGATCAACTCGCCGATACCGGGCACCAGCATATCAACCGCGGCGACGGTTTTCTCATCGTCGTTCATACGCATATAGAATGCCTTGATGTCCTTGGGGTAGTTATATACAAATACCGGGCGGCCGAAGTGTTTTTCGGTTAAATAGCGTTCGTGCTCGGTCTGTAAATCCATCCCCCAGGATACGGGGTATTCAAATTCCTGCCCACTCTTTTGCAGAATTTCAATAGCATCGGTATAGGTGCAGCGCGCGAAATCGCTTCCTGCGACGGCGCTCAGCTTGTCAATCAAGCCTTTATCAACAAAACGGTTGAGAAAAGACATCTCCTCCGGGGCTTTTGCCAAAATGTTGATGATAACATATTTCAGCATCGCTTCCGCCAGCACCATATCGTCAAACAGATCAGCAAAGGCAATTTCCGGCTCGATCATCCAAAACTCCGCAGCATGGCGGGGCGTGTAGCTTTTTTCCGCGCGGAAAGTTGGACCGAAGGTATATACATTGCGAAACGCCATGCAGAAGGTTTCTACGTTCAGCTGACCGCTGACCGTGAGGCTGGCGGGTTTTCCGAAGAAATCCTGCGAGTAATCCACGGCGCCGTCCTGCGTGCGTGCAGGCTGGTCGATATTCAGCGTGGTCACCTGAAACATTTCGCCTGCGCCTTCGCAATCGCTGGTGGTAATGAGCGGCGTGTGCACATATACAAAGCCCTGATCTGCAAAAAAGGCGTGTATCAGCTGCGCAGCCAGCGAACGGATGCGGAATACTGCGTAAAACGCGTTGGTACGCGGGCGCAGGTGGGCAATGGTGCGGAGGTATTCAAAGCTGTGCCGCTTCTTTTGCAGCGGATATGACGGATCGCACGCACCGACGATTTCAACTATATCAGCTTTCAACTCGAAAGGCTGTTTCATGTCCGGCGTGAGCGTCAGTGTGCCGGTAGCGCGCACGGCGCTGCCCAACGTGGTTTTAATCACGTCCGCAAACTCGCTGGTGATACCGTCTTCCAAAACGATTTGCAGGTTTGAAAAACAGGTGCCATCATTGATTTCCATAAACCCAAAAGCTTTGCTGTCACGCACTGTGCGTACCCAGCCGGAAACCGTACAGTTAGGGATATCTGCTGTTGGGGGATTGGTAAACAGGTCGTCCAGAACAAGGTTTTCCATGGGTTTATGCCTCCTTGACGGGCTCTTTACCCAAGAGCGCCGCACCGATAATGCCTGCTTCCGCACCGAGTCTGGCGATCTCAATGCGGGAGAAGGGCATGGATTTGAATAACAAATATCGCGGCAGCCGCTGGCGTACCGCATCCAGCAGGAAGTTACCCGCTTTGCTTACGCCGCCGCCGAGAATGATAATTTCCGGGTCCAAAAAGGCGATAACCGTATCCAGTGCCATGCACAGGTAATTTACATAGCGGCGGAATACCTTCAGTGCTACATCATCGCCTTCCTTGGCGCAGTCAAAAACGATTTTTGCGGTTACCTTGTCCGCGTTGCCGCCGCAAGCCGCATAAAGCTCGCTGTCCGGGTGCTGGAGCATGGCCTGTTTGCCCATGCGGATAATGGCAGTGGCGCTGCAGTACCGCTCCAGACAGCCATTGTTACCGCAGGTGCAGGGCTCGCCCTCAATATCCATCGGGATATGGCCGATTTCGCTGCCGATGCCATGGAAGCCGCTCCATGGCCGCCCGCCGATGACGATGCCGCCGCCGACCCCGGTACCCAGCGTGAGAAATACGCTGGAGTGGCAGCCTGCGCTGACGCCGCAAATGCTTTCGGCGTAGCCCGCAACAGTTGCGTCGTTATCAATATAGACCGGTTTATCGATGTATTTTTGCATTTCAGTGCGCAGAGGGATATTGTGCCAATCCAGATTGGTGCAAAACACAACTGTCCCCGTGCTCTGCTCGGCAACGCCGGGCACGCCGATGCCGATGGATACAAGATCGTCTAGTGTGTTTCCGCTCTTCTCCAGCACATCCAGCCCGCAAATCGCCATATCATGCACGATTTCTCCATACGGCCGTCCTACCAGCGTTGCGGTTTCCCCCTGCGCAAGTATATGGCCGTTTGCATCCACTACACCAACTTTGATACCGGTGCCCCCCACGTCGATACCTAAATAAACCATGGTCTGCCCCCCACTATCTCTTTAACGGTTGGTAAAGCCGTATCAGCTTTTCTGTGATGAATCCTGATTTTGCGCGATCATCTCGTTCAGGCGGCGGTCCAGCTCGTGCGCGGCGCTGTACCCTAGGCGTTTCAGGCTCAGGTTACGGGACGCTACCTCAATAATGATGGCCAGGTTGCGCCCGGGGCGTACCGGCATGATCTGGAACGGAATTTTCACACCTAAAATGGTCACGGTTTCTTCGGTCAGACCTAAACGGTCATATTCCTTATTTTGATCCCACTTTTCCATGTGGATAACCATGTCGATCGACTTGGAGATGATAACCGAGCCGACACCATACATGGCGCGGATATCGATAATGCCGATGCCGCGGATTTCCATGAAGTGACGCACCATCTCCGGCGCTTCGCCGATAAGCCGGTCGTCTGCTACGCGGCAGATATCTACCACATCATCGGCTACCAGCTGATGGCTGCGCTTTACCAGTTCCAGCGCTGCTTCGCTTTTACCGACACCACTTTCACCTGTGAGCAGCACACCAACGCCGTACACATCCACAAGTACGCCGTGGCGCGTAACGTGCGGCGCAAGGCAGCGGTTTAAGTACATAATCGCCTGCAGCGAAAACTTGGTGGTCTTGGCATTGCTCTGGAAGACGGGAATATCTTGCTGGCGCGCCAGCTCGATTAGCTCCCGGGGCGGAATCATCCCCCAGCACACGATAATGCAGGGGAGCTTGTAGCCCATGTATACTTCCAGAATGCTGCGGCGTTTTTCCGGCTCCAACGATTCCAGATACGTCATTTCCACCTTACCGATCACCTGCGGGCGCTCGTAGGCAAAATACTCGTAAAACCCGAAAAACTGCATTCCTGGGCGGTTGAGATCGGTCGAGTTGATTTCCATTTCATCCCGTGTGGAAGGGTTGAGCACTTCTAGATTCAGGGACTCGATGAAATCGGCGATTTTAATCATTCAGAATCACTCCCTTAGGCTTGATTGCTTAATACATGTTCGTCGATAAAGCGTGCGGGGCCGTCCTGCGCATTGGTGCCGCATACGTAGCGCGCGGCCTGCTTTATCTCATCGCGGGCATTGCCCATGGCTACGCTGTGTTTTGCGTACTGCAACATGGTAAGATCGTTTAAACTGTCACCAAATACCAGCGTGTGTTCTGGAGATAACTTTAACTTTTCCGCCAGTTTGATAAGCGCCGCCCCTTTGCTGACGCCCAGCGGCTCGGCCTCTAAAAAATACGGTTTGCTCACCGTGAAGGAGGCTTGCGGAAAATCCCTTTGGATGATGGGGTACAGCCTTGCAACCTCTTGCGGCGTACTGACGCTGAGCACCTTGGGTGTAGGGAAATCAATAAACGAAGCCAAATCGCCTACAGCTTGCCCACGCATACCGGAAGAACGCTTATACGACGCGCTGGAGCCGCATTCTTTATCGTAATAAAAGCTTTCGCCATAATAGCACTGTACGTAAAAGCCTTCCTTCTTCAGATAGCGAACAATCTCCTGCGCCTGCTGCGGCGGGAACTCGACCGCGTCAATCACGTTATGTTCTGCGTCTACCAATTCCGCTCCGTTACTGGCGATGTAGGGAAGCCCCGTATTCAGCTTGGTCACAAAAGGGCGCATACTGGGGGGCGTCCGGCCGCTGGCGGGAATTACGCGGATGCCGCGAGCCATTGCTTTTTGAAAAACTTCCAATGTATAGGGAGTAATGGTGGTTTCCGGGGAAAGCAGCGTATCGTCCAAATCGGTCACGATGGCGTCTATTTGCAAAATCGAAAACTCCTTTTTGCTCAAGTAGGGGTATGGTTACCTGCGCGCCTGAAAAAATGCGGTCAGCAGCACTTGTGCCTCATCTGCCAGCAAACCGCCTGCACAGGGCACCCGCCAATAGAAAGCGGGGTCGTTCGTAAGCGCGTATATGCTTTCACAGCAGCCCTGTTTTTCATCGGCAGCGCCAAAATAGCAAGCGCCCAGTTTCGCCATCACCATCGCACCTGCGCACATGGGGCAGGGCTCCAGTGTGGAATACAGCGTGCAACCTTCCAAACGCCGGTTTCCCAGCTTAGCGGAGGCTTCCCGCAGGGCAAGCATTTCCGCGTGTGCGGTGGGGTCCTGTGTTTGCTCGCGGCGGTTATGCGTACGGGCGAGGATGTCGCCATCCTTCACAAGTACTGCACCGACGGGGATTTCCCCCTCCGCGGCGGCTTTTGCGGCTTCTTCCAGCGCAATACGCATGTAAAACTCGTGCTGGTTCATACGGCGTCCTGCGCTGTTTTCTGCGCTTTGCGCAGCGCTTCGGCTTTACCGTTTACCTCGTCGGGTTCGTGGAATGTCGGCAGAAGCGAGTGCATACAGGCGCGCATATCGCCGTCTTTTTGCAGGCACGTGCGCAGCGTATCCAGCATTTCTTCCACGGCTTGTGGCGTAACCACTTCGGGCTTGGTAATAAAAATTTTGTCCAAGCTTGTACGAACGATGTTTTCATCGTCCATCAGCAGCTCTTCATACAGCTTTTCGCCGGGGCGCAGACCGGTGTACACAATATCCACCTTTTGCTGCCCGCCCTGCGCGGCGTACAGCTGTATCATCCGCTCTGCCAGCTCTTTTATGCGCATCGGCTGGCCCATATCCAGCACGAACAGCTCGCCGCCGTGGGCGATGGAGGCTGCCTGTAATACCAGACTCGCCGCCTCGGGGATGGTCATAAAATACCGGATAATCTCCGGATGCGTCAGCGTTACCGGGCCGCCTGCGCGAATCTGCCGTTCAAACTTCGGTACGACACTGCCGTGGGAACCCAGCACATTACCGAATCGTACGGCTGTAAACTCGGTTTTATGCTGCTGGTTGAGCATCTGTATCACCATTTCGGCCATTCGCTTGGTAGCGCCCATCACATTGGTGGGGTTGACAGCCTTATCGGTGGAGATCATCACAAAACGCTTTACGCCGCAGGCGATGGAAACAGTAGCGGCGGTATAGGTGCCAAATACGTTGTTGTTTACCGCTTGAGCAGGGCAATCCTCCATGAGGGGCACATGCTTATGCGCGGCGGCATGCAGCACTACATCCGGGTGAAATTCTTGCATAACCTCCGTTAGGCGGCGTTCATCGCGTATCGAGCCGACACGCAGCAGCAGAATATCCGCTAAATCCAGGTGATAATGCTCCTCCAGCTCATAAAACAGGTCGTACATGTAGTTTTCGCTGATGTCGTACAACACTAATTTTGCCGGTTGAAAGGCAATCAACTGACGGCAGAGCTCGCTGCCGATGGAGCCGCCGCCTCCGGTAATCAGCACTGTTTTCTGGTGAAAGTAAGCGGCGGTTTCCCGCATGTCCAGCTGTTCTTCCGCACGGCCCAGCAAATCGCCGATGTCAATATCGCGTACTTCACTCTGGCGGTCGCTGCTTTGTAAATCCTCCAGCGCGCTGGTGCGGCGTACGCGGCAGCCGGTCGCCAGACAGGCTTCGATCAGGGCTTTCAATCCGCTGTTGGAAGCGGAAATAGAAATGACGATATCGTCAATTGCGTAGTCTTTTACATATTGGGCAATGCGGTCGGTACCATGCAGTACGCGTACCCCGCTGAGGCTTGCGCCCGAAAGGCTTTCATCGTCATCCACGGCGATCACCGGTACAGCGTTTGCGTAGCGGCCACCAAGCATATCGCGAATGACCTGCGCACCCGCCCAGCCCGCGCCGACAACCATTGTGCGGCGCACGCTTTCCCGCGTGCCGCGTTTAAAAGGATAGCGCCCGCGCGTGCGGAAAATGCGGTAAGCAAAGCGGGAACCACCGGTGAGTACCGTAAGCAGCACCCAATACAGCAGGTATACCGTGCGGTGCAACAAATGGTAATTCTCCGGCTGCGTAAACGCGTATCGGATCAGCGAGTATAAGTAAATCGCCACAGCGCTCACCAGCGTTGCCATTACAATTTGGGGAATACTATCGGCGGAGGCGTATTGCCACATATTACGGTACAGGCCAAACGCCCAGAACGATAACAGGCATAAAAGTGTCATGACCGGCGCGATGTTCAGGTATCGTTGATAAAACACGCCGGGAATCTGTACGTCGAATCGCAGTTGTTGTGCCAAAATCATGGCGGTATTGCAAAGCAGAACGTCCAACAGCATCCACAACGCAGTGCGAAGAGTGGAATTCAACTTGGGTTTGCGATTCGTCATCAAGGAACGCCTCCGGCCTGTGTAATAGCGCTACATGTGCGCACACACAGGTATTCTAGCACAGAATGGCCGATATGAAAAGCATCCACGGGGCTTTAGACGCTACGGAAAACAGCGTTGGCCGTACAAGGCGAAAAAACAGCCTGACCCGCTAAAACGAATCAGGCTGTGATTTATTTTTTGTCTTCCATTTTCAATACAGCCATGAAAGCTTCGCTGGGTACTTCCACTGTGCCGAACTGGCGCATACGCTTTTTACCCTCTTTTTGCTTCTCCAGCAGTTTCTTTTTACGGGTAATATCGCCGCCGTAGCACTTGGCCAGTACGTCTTTACGCATGGCTTTAACGGTTTCGCGGGCGATTACCTTACCGCCGATAGCCGCCTGAATGGGAATTTCAAACAATTGGCGCGGGATAACATCCACCAGCTTTTGGGCAATGCTGCGGCCACGGTTGTAGGCTTTATCCCGATGGACGATAATGGTGAACGCGTCGCAGATATCGCCGTTTAAGAGGATATCCAACTTAACCAGATCGCTTTCCTGATAATCCTTCAGCTCATAATCGAAGCTGGCATAGCCGCGGGAACGGCTTTTAAGCTGGTCGAAGAAATCGTAAATAATTTCGTTCAGCGGCATGTTGTAGCTTAGCTTTACGCGTCCGCCTTCATACTGCATATCCAAAAAGACGCCGCGCTTTTCCTTGCATACTTCCATCAGCGTTCCCACATACTCCTGCGGGGTGTACACGGTGGCCAGCACGAAGGGTTCTTCCATATGTTCTATTTCACCTGGCGACGGCAAATTGGTGGGGTTGTCGATAACCACCATGGTTCCGTCGGTCTTATATACTCGATAAATAACGCTGGGAGCGGTGGTAATGAGGTTTAAATCAAATTCCCGCTCCAGCCGCTGGGTGATAATATCCATATGGAGCAGTCCCAGAAAGCCGCAGCGGAAGCCGTACCCCAACGCGACGGAGGTTTCCGGCTCAAAGGAGAGGGAGGCGTCATTCATCCGCAGCTTTTCCAGTGCGTCGCGCAGCGCATCGTAATCCGCGCCGTCGGCTGGGTAGATGCCGCAGAACACCATGGGGGTAACCGTGCGGTAGCCGGGCAGGGCTTTTGCGGCGGGTTTCTCGGCGTTGGTAATGGTATCGCCTACGCGGGTATCGCCAATGTCCTTAATGGAGGCGCTGACATAGCCGACATCCCCGGCTTTGAGCGCATCGCAGGGCAGGTAACCCGGGTGGAAGGTGCCGACCTCTACAACGTCAAACTCTGCGCCGCTGGCCATCAGGCGCATGCGCATCCCGGCGGTAATGGTGCCCTGCATAACGCGTACAAAGCAGATTGCACCGCGGTAATTGTCGTAATACGCATCAAAAATCAAGGCTTGCAGCGGTGCGCTTTCATCGCCCGTAGGTGGCGGTACGCGGGTCACGATGGCCTCCAGCACATCGCCGCAGTTCAAGCCGGTTTTGGCGGATATGCTGGGCGCGCCCTCGGTATCCAGCCCGATGACGTCCTCGATTTCATTTTTTACAACGTCCGGCTCGGCGCTGGGCAAGTCGATTTTGTTGATGACAGGTACGATTTCCAAATCGTGCTCCAGTGCCATGTATACGTTGGCAAGTGTCTGCGCCTCAATGCCCTGCGTGGCGTCCACTACCAGCAGCGCCCCTTCGCAGGCGGCCAGCGCCCTGCTGACCTCGTAGCTGAAGTCCACATGGCCCGGCGTGTCGATCAGGTTCAAGGTATAGGTTTCGCCGTCCTGTGCCTTATACGTCATGTTGACGGCTTTGCTTTTAATGGTAATGCCGCGCTCGCGTTCCAGTTCCATGCTATCCAGTATCTGTTCCACCATTTCGCGGTGCTCAAACACGCCGGTCATCTCCAACAGGCGATCCGCCAAGGTGGATTTGCCGTGGTCGATATGCGCGATGATGCAAAAATTGCGGATGTGGGAAAGACGTTTGTTCTGCAAAGTGGTCCTCCTTTGCCGGCAAACGCCCGGTGGCGCGGCAGGCATAAGCTATCGCTGTAAAGTTTGATTTCAAAAGGTATGATACCTTATTTTCCGTAGATTGTAAATCGTGTATTCGTATGCGCTCAAAGGGGCTGCACCGGTGGGCGTGGAAAAACGGGCAAGAACGTGCTATGATGGCACGGAACAGAGAAAACAGGGGGGTGAAGGATGCGTGCTTTCATTATATATACACTTCCCGTTTTGCGTGCGTAAATGTGCGTATTGCGATTTTTGCTCTTTTCCTGGAAAGTATTCGGAGATGGAAGCATACTGCGCCGCGCTTGAAAAAGAGATTCGCCTGACGGCCAAACAGTATAGCTATATGCCGGTGGATACCGTTTTTCTGGGCGGCGGCACACCCTCGGTTTTACCGCCGGAGCTGATGAAGGATGTACTTACTGCGCTGCATAGCGGCTTTACTGTTTTGCCGGATGCGGAGTTCACCAGCGAAGCGAACCCCGGCACGATTACCGCTGCATGGCTGGCTACGGTTAAGGCTGCGGGGGTAAATCGCCTATCCATTGGTGTGCAGGCGATACAGCCCCACTTGATGGCCTCGCTGGGGCGCATTCACACATTTGAGCAGGCACAGGAAGTGCTGCACATGGCGCGAAGCCACGGCATTACCAACCTGAATGCGGATGCGATGTTCGGCCTGCCGGGGCAAACCTTATCCGATTATCTGGCAACGCTGGATGCGCTGGCGGAACAGGATGTAACGCATATTTCCGCCTATTCGCTGATCGTGGAGGAAGGTACGCCGCTGGCAGCGCAAATCGCGCAAGGGACCGCAGTGCTGCCCGACGAAGATACGACGGCCGATATGCTGGAAAATGGTGTAGACAGGCTTGCGGCGCGGGGCTACGAGCGCTATGAAATATCCAACTTTGCCAAACCGGGATATGCGTGCAAACACAACCTCGGTTACTGGCGACAAAAACCCTACCTTGGGCTTGGCCTCGCCGCGGCGAGTTTATTGCCGCCGGAAAAGACGGAGGGCGACAATTGTTACATCCGCAGGCAGAACACAGATGATATGCAGCGATATGTACACCGGCTATCGCAAAACCAGCTGCCTGCGGTGGAGGAAACCCCTGTCCGTAAGCGGGAAGCGATGTTTGAAACCATTATGCTGGGGCTTCGGACGGTAGCGGGCGTAGGGTATGATGATTTTCAGGGCCGATACGGCATACCGCTTACAGCGGTATACGGCGACGCGATTCGTACACTGACGGCACAGGGGCTTTTGCAACCCGTGCATGGCGTGCAGAAGCGGCTTGCGCTTACGCGGCGTGGACTGGCATTGCAAAATACGGCGATGATGGCCTTTATGCCGACCAAATAGCCATAACAGCGCCGCTTTGCAGACAACGTTGCACAAAGTCTGGAAGAAATTTTGGTCAGAAATAGTCAGAAAGCAATTAAAACCCTTATGATATAAGGGTTTTTTAATTGTGAATAATTCATTAATTCGACCCTCCATATGCTTGACAAAACCGCAAAACAGGCATATGATATGACCATGTTAGCACTCACGACAAACGAGTGCTAACAAGTAAGATAACAGAGACGCCACGAAAGCCCGGGGGAGGTGACCGCACGGTGATGGATGCACGCAAGTTTCGTATCTTGCAGGCGATTATTGACGATTACATCCTTACGGCGATCCCAGTGGGCAGCCGGACCATTTCCAAAAAGTACGAAATGGGGCTCAGCTCGGCGACAATTCGCAACGAGATGAGCGATCTGGAAGAACTGGGGTATCTGGATCAGCCGCATGTCAGCGCGGGGCGCATCCCCAGCGCGAAAGCATACCGGCTGTATGTGGATCAGCTGCTGCAAACCGGGAAGATCGATTCACTGGATGCGGCGAACATTCGCTCCCACTTCAGCGAGCGCACCGGCAAGATGGAGGATGTAATCAACAGCGCTGCGCAGGTGCTAAGCTCCATTACGCAGTACACCTCGCTGGTGATGACTCCAAGCGGAAGCGAACTTACGATTCGCACGCTCCAGCTGGTTCCGGTAACCACGTCCAGCGCGCTACTGGTGATTGTAACCAGCGGTGGTATTGTGCGGGATTCGGTCATCCATGTGGACAGCGATCTGGACACGGATGCACTGTATGCCCTCAGCCGGATGCTGACCGAGCGGCTCAGCGGACATACGCTGACCGAGGCGCTGGTAATGCTGGAAGGCATCAACCGGGAGTTTGTTCAAAAGAAGACAGTACTCGGCGGGATTGCCCAGCAGGTGGCGCAAGTAGAGAACCAACAGGCGAAGACGAGGCTGGCATTCGGTGGCCCCAGCAAAATTCTGAACTTTCCGGAGTATAACGATGTGGAAAAAGCGAAAGCCTTCCTGTCGCTGCTGGAAAGCAAGGATGCCCTGCTAAGGCTGCTGCAGCAGCACCAAAACGTAGCGTTTACCGTACGCATCGGCCCCGAAACAGGCGTGCCGGAACTGAAAGAATGTTCGCTGGTAAC
Organism: Candidatus Limiplasma sp.; assembly: GCA_963675655.1. Classification (GTDB taxonomy): domain Bacteria; phylum Bacillota; class Clostridia; order Christensenellales; family Aristaeellaceae; genus CAXXOK01. The sequence continues at coordinate 347,899 of OY776489.1, read as the reverse complement.
GGCCACCTACTCATTAGGGGATCACACACACGGTACAATCGGCGTTATTGGGCCAACGCGCATGGAATACGGGCGCGTACTTAGCACCCTGAGCGCCATGGGCGATCAGCTGACCCGCCTGTTCTCGCAGGATAAGGAGTGACGATGATGGCCGCTAAAAAGAAAACCCGAAAGAATGGGGGACAACAGCCAACCATGCAGCCTACGCAAGATGTACGCAACACCGCCGAAGAGACGGCGGATAACGATTTGGAAGCATTGGAGACGATGGCTGGGGAATTGGACGCCACAGCGGCGTGCGACCCGGCTTTAGAAGAAGACGAAATACTGGAGGCGGAAACGCAAACAGTAGAAAACGAGTTAGCCGACGCGCTGGCAGCCGCCAATGCAAAGGCGGATGAGTATTTAAGCCTCGCCCAGCATGTACAGGCGGATTTTGATAACTACCGCCGGCGTACCCAAAACACACGCAGCGATGCGTTTGAGGACGGCGCTAAAGCCTTTATTACAACGCTTTTACCGGTGTTTGACAACTTGGAGCGCGCCATTACCGCAGCCGAGAGCAGCACCGATCAAAACCTGAAGGAAGGCGTGGCGATGGTATATCGCCAATTTGACGAGGCGCTGACCAAGCGGGGGGTAACCTCCATTGACCGTAAAGGGGAGAAATTCGACCCCAATCTGGAAAACGCTGTTTTGCAGGGCGTACCGGAGGATGGAGAACCCGGTACCGTGTGCGAAGTGCTCCAGAAAGGCTATCAACTGGGCAATAGTGTATTGCGCCACGCGATGGTGAAAGTCGTTCCCGAATAAGAAAAGGAACGCTTAGTGCAAAGGTAAGGGACTTGTTCCCTTCCGATATATAAATTCCGAAGAATAAAACGACATGTGAGAGCATGCAGACCTATGAGGAGGATACTTGATATGAGCAAGATTATTGGCATTGACCTTGGCACGACCAACAGCTGCGTTGCCGTGCTGGAAGGCGGCGAACCGGTTGTAATCCCCAACGCTGAAGGCGCGCGTACTACGCCGTCCGTCGTGGCGTTTACCAAAGACGGCGAGCGTTTGGTTGGGCAGATCGCCAAACGGCAGGCGGTAACCAACCCGGATCGCACCGTTATTTCTATTAAACGTGAAATGGGCACCGGGTATAAGGTGAACATTGACGATAAGAGCTATACCCCGCAGGAGATCAGCGCGATGATTCTGCAAAAGCTCAAAGCCGACGCAGAATCCTATTTGGGCGAGAAAGTAAGCCAGGCGGTTATCACCGTGCCTGCATACTTCAGCGACAGCCAGCGCCAGGCGACCAAAGACGCCGGTCGTATCGCCGGTTTGGAAGTGTTGCGTATCATCAACGAGCCGACAGCCGCTTCGCTGGCTTATGGCCTTGATAAAGAAGGCACCCAGAAGATTTTGGTATACGATCTGGGCGGCGGCACGTTTGACGTAAGCCTGCTTGAAATTGGCGACGGCGTGTTTGAAGTGCTGGCCACAAACGGTAACAACCGCTTGGGCGGCGACGATTTTGACGAGCGCATCATCGATTGGATCGTTGATAACTTCAAGAAGGAAAACGGCATCGACCTTAAGCAGGATCGTATGGCCTACCAGCGCCTCAAGGAAGCGGCAGAAAAGGCGAAGATCGACCTTTCCGGCGTGATGAGTGCGAGCATCAACCTCCCCTTCATCACCAGCGACCAGAACGGCCCCAAGCACTTGGATATGACGCTGACCCGCGCCAAGTTCGACGAATTGACTTCCGATTTGGTGGAAAAGACGATCGAACCGATGAACAAGGCGCTTAAGGATGCCAACCTCACCAACGATCAGATCGACAAGGTCATTCTGGTGGGCGGCTCCACCCGTATCCCCGCGGTACAGGTGGCAGTGAAGAAAGTAACCAACAAAGACCCGTTCAAGGGCATCAACCCGGACGAGTGCGTTGCCATCGGCGCGGCCATTCAGGGCGGCGTGCTGGGCGGCGAAGTGAAAGACGTTCTACTTTTGGATGTTACCCCGCTTTCGCTGGGTCTGGAAACCGAAGGCCACATCTTCACCCGCTTGATCGAGCGCAATACCACCATCCCCACCAGCAAATCGCAGGTGTTCTCCACCGCTGCCGATGGGCAGACCACGGTAGAAATCCACGTGCTGCAGGGTGAACGCCCCATGGCGTATGATAATAAGACCCTTGGTCGCTTCCAGCTTGCGGGCATTCCGTCCGCGCCGCGTGGTGTGCCGCAGATCGAAGTTACCTTTAACATCGACCGCAACGGCATCGTGAACGTATCCGCTAAGGATAAGGGCACCGGCAATGAGCAGAAGATCACCATTACGGCTTCCACTAACATGACGGAGGAAGAGATCGACAAGCGCGTGAAGGAAGCTGAGCAGTTTGCCGAGGAAGACAAGAAGCATAAAGATGAAGTGGAGACCGTAAACCACGCCGACAGCTTGATTTACGAACTGGAGAAGCAGCTGAAGGACAATGCGGATAAGCTTTCCGAAGAAGATAAGACGACCGTCGAAAACGAGATCGCGGACTTCAAAAAGGTGCGCGAAACCAACGATGTGGAGCAGATTAAGACCGCGATGGAAGCCTTGACCCAGAAGGTATATGCGATCTTTGGCAAGCTCTACCAGCAGGAAGGCGCGCCCGAAGGCGCCGCCCCGGATATGGGCGCGGAGCAGCCGGTGCAAAATGACGACGGTACCGTGAACACCGATTACGATGTAGAATAAGGCATAACCCAATTTCCGTCCACTTGGCAGGCTGTCGCCTCCGGGCGGACGGAGACCCCGGCGCAGGGCATATGTATGCCCTGCGCGGCGGTTTGTCTGCGGGTTTAAACCCGAATCGTAACCATGTAACGGCGTAGACATACGCTTGAGAATAAAGCAGGTGAGTTTTTGGCAAAACGTGATTATTATGAGGTACTCGGTGTATCTAAAACGGCCACCGACGCCGAGATTAAAAGCGCATACCGGAAAAAAGCCAAGCTCTGCCATCCCGATTTAAACCATGACGATAAGGACGCCGAGGAACGCTTTAAAGAGCTGAATGAAGCCAACGAAGTACTCAGCGATCCCGAGCGCCGTGCGCGCTATGATCAATTCGGCTTTGACGGGCCGAACATGCAGGGTTTTGGCGGTGCCGGCGGCGCGGGTGATTTTGGCGGATTTGGCGATTTCGGTAGTATATTTGATTCTATTTTTGGCGGCGGTATGGGCGGCATGGGCGGCGCGTACAGGCACGGCCCCACGCAGGGCGACGACCTGCGCCACGATGTAACCATTACCTTTGAAGAAGCCGCAAACGGTACGAAAAAGACGTTTGAGTTTATTCGCAATGAAAATTGCGAAACATGCGGTGGATCGGGCGCGAAACCCGGCACCAAGGCACAGACTTGCCCCACCTGTAAGGGATCGGGGCAGATACGCCAAAGCGGCGGTTTTATGGTAACGGTGCGTACGTGCCCCACCTGCCATGGCGAAGGTAAAATTGTAAAAGAGAAATGCGAAACCTGTAATGGGTCCGGCCGCGTACGCAAGCGCCGTACTGCGACGATTAAGATTCCCGCAGGCATAGATAATGGACAAACCATTGTGATGCACGGGCAGGGCGAACCTGGTCAGCACGGCGGCCCCAACGGTGATTTATACGTAAGGGTACGCGTACTGCCGCACAAGCTGTTCCGCAGGGAGAATACCACGCTGCATCTGGACATGCCCATTACCATCGCGCAGGCTGTACTGGGCGCGGAAATCGACGTGCCGACCTTGAAATCGCCGGTGAAATACCGCATTCCAGAAGGTACGCAAAACGAAGCGCAATTCCGCCTGAAAGGCTATGGTATGCCGAGTTTGCGCGGAAATACGACGGGCGATTTAATGATCCACATCAAGGTGGAAGTACCCAAACGGCTGAACAATAAACAAAAGGATTTGCTGCGGCAGTTTGAGGAAAGCCTCACAGGAAAAGAGTACGAGAGCAAAACATCCTTTTTGGATAAGCTGAAAAGCATGTTCCCGTAACAATTGAAGGCAACTGATTCGTTCATGCGGGCCTCCGACTGCATTTTTGCTGCCGGAGGCCCGCGTGTCGTTTGTGGGTTGTTGCCCTTATAGCGTAGGTACCAATCGGGCGCATTATCTTGCGTCGTGTCTGCCCCTGTGGTATGCTTCAATAGGAAAAATGCGGGCTTTCCACAGGAAAGCCCTTTTGCCATCGGTAGATGAAGGAGGAACCTCCATGCAGTGGTGTGAAGCGGTCGTGCATACGACCAGTGAAGGCAGCGATATTGTAAGTGATGTAATGATGCGTTTTGGCGCGGTAGGTACGGAAATTATCGACCGGGCCGATGTGCCCGATCCGAGCAAACCAGGCGTTTACTGGGAATTATACGACCCTAAAATGCTGGCAGCGATGCCGGAGGATGTGCTGGTCAAGGGCTGGTTTACGCAGGATGAGCATACGCACGATGTGCTTGCTAACCTGCGCCAGCAGCTTGCGGCGTTGGCTGCGCAGGCGGACGGGCTGGATTTTGGCACGCTTACCTTGGACTTTCAGGATGTGGCGGATGAGGATTGGGCGGAGAACTGGAAAAAGTACTATAAGCCTTTCCGCATTGGTACGCGGCTGGTGGTAAAACCATCGTGGGAAACCTATGCCGCAAAACCGGAGGACTTGGTTGTAGAACTGGATCCCGGCATGGCGTTTGGCACCGGTACGCACGAGACAACCGGCATGTGTATGGAAATGTTGGATAAGCACCTGCGAAGCGGGATGCGTGTGATGGATGTGGGCACGGGCAGCGGCATCCTTGCCATTGCTGCGGCAAAACTGGGCGCCGAAAAAGTGCTGGGGGTGGATATCGATCCAGATGCGGTAAAGGTAGCAGCCGAAAACGTGTTGAAAAACGGTGTAGATCGGCAGGTGCGCATCATACAGGGCGATTTGGTCAAAGGGGAAGTGATGCCCTGCGAATTGGCGGTTGCGAATATTGTCGCGGACGCAATTTGCATGTTGGCAGGCCCTTTGACCCGGCATTTAGCGCCGGGCGGGCTGTTCATCTGTTCGGGGATTATCCGTGAGCGGGAACAGGATGTGTTGGATGCCGCGCTGGAAGCAGGGTATACTGTTGCCGACAGGCTGACGAAAGGCGAATGGGTTGCCCTGTGCTTTTCAAATGGTGAACAGAATGCATAGGTGTTGGTTGGGCGAAATTGCACCGCTGACGATTGGCGAAATGGTAGCGCTATCCCCGCAGGAAAGCGCGCATGTAGCACGGGTACTGCGCATGCAGCCGGGCGACGCCGTGCAGCTATTAGCGGCTGAAAAGCTATATACTGGGGAACTGTCCGCCGTGGATGCCGCACAAACAACGGTGCGTGTGCTGGAAGAACTGCCGTCACCCGAAGCGTCCATTCGCATTACGCTGGTGCAGGGGCTGGCAAAAGCAGATAAACTGGAGTGGATAATCCAGAAAGCGACGGAGCTAGGTGTGTGGGATGTAATGCCCGTGGAGATGGAGCGGTCGGTGACCCGGTTGGACGGTAAGGAAGCGAAGAAGCACGAACGGTGGAACCGTATTGCGCTGGAAGCCGCCAAGCAAAGCGGCCGGGCACATGTGCCGCAGGTACGTCTTTCCTGCCGCTGGAAGGATGCGCTAAAGGCGCTGGAAAGCGCAGAATATGACGCGGTTTTCATCGCTTGGGAAGAAGAAGGCGAAAACCGCCTTAGCGAAGCGGTGCGAAAGATGCTTATCCAAAAGCCGGAAACAGGCGCCATTGCGCTGGTCATTGGGCCGGAAGGTGGCATTACCCCTGCCGAAGTGGAGCGTTTGCAAGCTTTCGGGGGACAGTGTGTTACGCTGGGAAAAAGGATTTTGCGCACGGAAACAGCCGGGCTTTGCGCACTGGCGGTTACCATGAGCGCGCTTGGAGAGATGTAATATGCCCAAAACCGTACGGTTTTATACGCTGGGCTGCAAGGTAAACCAATATGATAGTCAAGCGATGCTGGAACAATTTTTACAGCATGGCTATACTGCCGCGCAGCCGGGCGAACCGGCAGATGTGTACGTGGTGAATACGTGCACAGTCACCGGCACCGGCGACCAGAAAAGCCTGCAAACAGCCCGGCGCTTCCAGCGGGAAAACCCGCAGGGCGAGCTGGTGGTAACCGGCTGTTTGGCGCAGCGGTTGGGCGAAGAATTGCGTGATACAGGCGCACGGCTGATTTTAGGTACGCAGTATCGCGGGCAGGTGGTAGAGCTGCTTAACCGTGCTGTTGAGGAGCAAAGCCAGCTGGTAGCGGTAAAAGCGCTGACCAGTGCGCCCTTTGAATCGTTGTCCATCCATGCGCATGCGGGCCATACCCGCGCTGTAATGAAGATACAGGAAGGTTGCAACAACCGCTGTACGTATTGCATTATTCCCTCGGTGCGGGGTGGAATCCGCTCCCGCCCTGTTATGGACATACAAGTCGAGGCACAGGCGTTGGCACAGGCGGGATTCAGCGAACTGGTGCTGACCGGTATCCATCTCACCAGCTATGGCCGCGATTTGCCGGAGCGTCCCACCCTCGCTGATGCGATACGCGCTGCACACGATGTGCCGGGTATTCGGCGCATCCGGCTGGGCTCGCTGGAGCCGGTGGTCGTGACCGATGCTTTTGTGCAGGCGGCTGCAAGCATGCCGAAATTGTGCCCCCAGTTCCATTTGGCGCTGCAAAGTGGAAGCGACACGGTGCTTGGGCGTATGAAGCGCCGGTACAATACCGCCCAGTACCGCGAAGCGGTACAAAAGCTGCGTACAGCATTCCCGCTTACGGCACTGACAACGGATGTAATCGTCGGGTTTCCTGGCGAAACGGATACGGAGTTTGTGCAAACCATGGAATTTTGCAGGGAGATCGGTTTTTTGAAAATTCATGTATTTCCGTTTAGCCCCCGCGAAGGAACGCCTGCGGCGACGATGCCGGAGCAGGTGCCTGAAGCGGTGAAGGCACAGCGTGTGCATCGGCTGATTGCCTTGGGGGATACGCTTTCTGCCGCGTACCGGCAAAGCCTGCTGGGTACGGTACAGCCGGTGCTGCTGGAGGAAAAAACGCGCAGCGGGCAGATGCGCGGGTATACGCCGCAATATGTACCGGTCACCTGTGGCGTTGGCAAGTCCGGCGAGATTGTGAATCTACGGCTTACGGCACTGACCAAAGCAGGAATGACCGGGAAACGCGTGGAAAGCATGGAGTAGCTTACGCCTGATGCCACAAGTATTCGGCGGCATCGCGTTTACAGCCAATAATTGTTACATAATCACGAAGGAGGAACTAGGGTATGGATGATTGTTTATTTTGTAAAATTATCAAAGGGGAAATCCCATCCAAAAAGATTTACGAGGATGAAGAAACCTATGCGTTTTACGATATTAGCCCGCAGGCGCCCGTGCACGCGCTGGTGGTAAGCAAACACCATGTGCCGGATATGGCGCATCATGCAGCGCTGAGCGATCAGCAATTGGCGGCCTGCCTGCGCAGTTGCGCGGTTGTGGCCAAGATGCTTGGGGTGGAAGAAAGCGGCTACCGCATTGTCAACAATTGTGGCAAGGATGCCTGTCAAACCGTACAGCACATCCATTTCCACATTATAGGCGGCCAACCGCTCGCCGAACGGATGGCCTGATTTGCTAAAAACCCGCTGGAAGCAGACAGAATATGATATTCCTTGTTGACGCATGACTAACTTCGCGATATAATGTTCCTACGGTCGTTGTATGTCCTTATGTATTCCGTGCAAGCGGGAACGGGCGACAGCGAAATGAGCGAGGGGAGGGATAACAGTGTCCGAGGTACGCATCCGCGAAAACGAATCCCTGGAAAGCGCTCTGAAGCGGTTCAAACGTCAATGTGCTCGCACAGGTGTTTTGGCAGAGGCTCGCAAGCGCGAGCATTATGAAAAGCCCAGCGTGAAACGCAAGAAGAAAGCAGAAGCTGCTCGCAAGCGCAAGTGGTAATAATGCTCCCCCTCTCCGGTTTGCCGGAGAGGGGTTGTTGTTACCCGGCGGAATGCAGCGCGACTGCAGGGTAAACAGACCCTGTTTATCGGCATTTTAGCGTGAAGCGGTTTGAAAAACAGAATTTCATCCAAATCATTAGAAGTATGCTGAAAAGTAAAAAGAATTTCCGTGGCATGCCATAGCGGCGAAAAGGTTGTTTTACAGTCTTTTAGCGCTACGAGCATTGCTATTACGGTGGTTTTATGATATGATACCGACAAGAGCGAACGATTCATCTATTGCATCTTGTTCATCAGAAGAGAGGCATCTCGTGCAATTTGCTCTACTTGTTAAACCTCATGCCAATACACGGTATGCACAGTCGCTGCAAAAGCTGGCGACGCTTGAGTGTGAATGCCTGCTTCATGCGCTTAACGTGAAGGCGAAGGTTTCGATGGAATGGTTGGGCGGCGCGCCTTTCATCATTGTGGAATCCGATGCGCTGAACAACGAAGGTTGGGCATACCTGTCTCGGCACTCCGGTATTGCTTTTGCAGCTGAACGGGAAGGGGTATGCCTGCGGCCGTTGATGCTGCAGCAAGCGGCTTATCTGGAGGCTGATCTTTCGCAGGTACTGAAATACAAGGGAAAAACGAACGCTGATTTTACCGCGATGATGCTGCATTGCGCCAGATCCGCATCCGCATTTGCGCTGTCCACAACGCCGCTGCGTGTGCTGGATCCGATGTGCGGACGGGGAACATCGCTATTTTGTGCATTACAGGAGGGCGATTGCGCAATCGGGATCGATGTGGATGGCAAAGCGTTGCATGAAGCGGATGTATATTTAAAACGCTACCTGCAATACCATCGCTTGAAACACCGGCGCGAAGAGCGGTCGCTGACGCTGAAAAGCGGCGGTGCGGTAAAAGAATACCGTTTTACACTGTCCAATGATGCGGAATGCTATAAAAAAGGCGATGTCCGGGAGCTGAGTATGGTTTGCGGTGATACCGCAAGGGCGGATGAGATTGCGGGCGCGCAAAGCTGCCATTTGATCATCAGTGATCTGCCCTATGGCGTGCAGCATGCTCCACGGGAAGGGCGTGGAGCAACACCCGTAGAAACGCTATTGCACAAGGCGCTGCCGGCCTATCGACAGGCGCTGAAACCAGGAGGCGCAATTGCGCTGTCTTTTAATACGTACACATTGGCACGAGAAGCACTGATAAACGCGTTGCAAAAAGCAGGGTTTACACCGCTGGTTCAACCCCCTTTTCAGGATTTTTCCCATTGGGTAGAACAGGCGGTAAACCGGGATATGGTGATTGCACTGCGCTAAGTGAAGCCGGAAAACAACAGACTCCAAACGGCCGTCGCATTGCGGTGAGAAACCGCCCGCGGTAGGCTGGGGGGAGAAAACATCGTGGTACGGATGACGATTGGGAAGGCTAAACCATAACGTACACCACACAGGGAGGAATACCATTGTTGACAAGTGAATTGCATGGCATGACGGTAGTCGATCTGCGCAAGCTGGCACGCGCTAACGGCGTTAAGCTCAGTGCGGGGATCGATAAGGCTGGAATTGTGCAGCGCTTGTCCGTTGCGCTGGGGACGACGGATGATGAGCAGGAAAAAGCCGTTTCGCCCGAAATGCCGCCGATTACGGAAGCGGCAACAGACGCCGGAGAAGAACGGCATGAGGAATTGCAGGCAGCCCCGCTTTCAGCGGATGTAACATCCGTGCAGCCTATGCATCCACAGCCGTGGAAGGAAAGCAATCAACAGGATGGTACGGATGACTATCAGCCTATGTACCGTCAGGCTTTACAGAAAAAACAAAACATGTCGCTGAAACAGCCGCTGCGGCAGCCCAGCTGGCAGCAGACGCATCAAAACGGCCCGGCAAGGTTTGGCCCGCGTGTAGTCGCGCCGCAGGCGCAGCCTGCGCCAAGGGCTACGGACGAATCCCGTTACAATGATGCGTCCGCAGCGTCCCAACGGCAATCCTTTCCGCAGCAGACGGTAGACGGCTACAAGCTGGGGTATCGCGCTGCACCTGCCCGCGATTACGGACGGCAGGATTACCGCAGTGGATACCGTGCGCCGCAACGCGGGGATTATTCCCGCGGCTCTTACGGTAGCGGATATGGGCAGCAAGGCTATTCCCATACCAATGCACCTGCCGGGCACGGCGGCGATAGCTTTTACAACGATTCGCCGTATAAACCGGTGCGTGATCCTGCCTTCAGCGAACCATATAAACCTGGCCAGCCGCTGCCGGATGCTTTGATGGCAGGGGAAGGCACCCCTGCGCAGGGAATTTTGGAGATACTGCCGGATGGGTATGGCTTTTTACGCAGCCAAACCTTGCTGCCGGGTAAAAAAGATTTCTACGTATCCTCCGCAACCATACGCCGTTACGATTTGCGTACGGGCGACATGGTGGAGGGCAAGGCACGTCCGCAGCGGGATACGGATAAATTCGCGGCGCTGATGTATGTGGAAAAAATCAATGGGCGCGAAGCAGAAGAAGCAGTGGAACGCCTGTCTTTTGAAACGCTGGTTCCTGTATATCCCACCAAGAGGATTGTGCTGGAAAGCGAGCAGGACAGCCATAACTGGCCGATGCGCATTACTAACCTGATCGCGCCGATCGGCTTTGGCCAGCGCGCGATGATCGTTGCACCGCCGGAAACCGGCAAAATTATTTTGCTGCGGGAAATGTGCAAAGCAATCAAGAAAAACGATGCGGACGCGCTGGTTATGATGTTGCTGATCGACGAGCGTCCGGAAGCGGTAACCGAGATACGCGATGTGGTAGGCGAGGATGCGGAAGTGTTCGCTTCTACGTTTGATGAATCGCCCGAAAGCCAGACGCGGGTAAGCGAAACCATGCTGGAACGCGCGCAGCGGCTGGTGGAACAGGGCAAGAACGTCGTGATTCTGCTGGACAGCCTTACCAAGCTGACGCGCGCCTATCAAGCTACGCTGACACAGGGCGGCCGCACGATGACAAACACCGTCACCCCGGCGGCGCTGGTGCGGCCTAAACGGTTCTTTGGTGCGGCCAGAAACACCCGTGATGGCGGCAGCCTGACGATGATTGCGACCATCTTGATTGAAACCGGGTCGCGTGTGGATGATATTATTTTTGAAGAGTTCAAAGGCACCGCCAATATGGAACTCTGGCTGGATATACCGCAGGGGAACGATCCGATGTTCCCGGTGATCGATCTGCAACGCAGCGGCACGAAAAAAGAGGATATGCTGCTAAGCGAACAGGAAGTGGAAGGGTTGCGGGCGATTCGTACGGTGCTGGCTTCCACGACTAATCAGGAAGCGCTGTCCCAGCTGATTGGCATGATGGATAAAACCAAATCCAACGCAGATTTCCTCGCGCGGTTGAAGGACTGGGTTGCGCTGTGGGAGAAAAGCGGAATCCTTGTCAGAAAGTAATCATCTATTGAGTACGAAGATGCAGTAAACGACCCTGGTGCCTTGCCCTTTCAGGCATGCACCAGGGTCGTTTACTAATCGATTATAAGGAGTCGGGTTACTTGGTGGATTGTTTTTCTACCAGATGCCCCGCTCCGTACTGCTCGCGCAGCTTCGGCTTTTCAATCTTTCCCGTGGGATTACGCGGTACAGGTGCAAAGATGATCCTGCGGGGGCGTTTATAGCGCGGCATTTCCAAACAGAAATCTTGCACTTCGGATTCTGTCATACTTTCGCCGGATTTAACTTCGATGATCGCGGCGGCAATTTCACCCAGACGGTCGTCGGCCATACCGATAACCGCAACGTCCTTAATTTTCGGATTAGCACGCAGGAAATCCTCAATTTGCACGGGGTACAGGTTTTCACCACCGCTGATGATGACGTCTTTCTTGCGGTCGACTAAAAAGATGAAACCATCTTCATCGTAGCGTGCCATATCACCGGTGCACAGCCATCCTTCGCGCAGCACTTCGGTGGTGGCCGGTTCGTTTTTGTAGTAGCATTTCATAATACCGGGGCCGCGAACGGCCAGCTCGCCGACATTGCCGGGGTTCACGTCTTGCATCTGCTCGTCCACGATGCGGGTTTCCCACAAGTATCCGGCCTTGCCGATTGCGCCGACTTTATGAATATTCTCCACGCCCAGATGCACGCAGCCGGGGCCGATGGATTCGCTTAAGCCGTAATTAGTATCATATTGCTGGCCGGGGAATACTTTCTGCCACCGTGTAATGAGACTGGGGGGCACAGGCTGCGCGCCAATGTGCATCAGCCGCCACTGTTCCAGCTTGTAGTGATCAAGCGATATATCCCCGCGCTCCAGACTATCCAGTATATCCTGTACCCAGGGTACCAGCAGCCATACGATGGTAGCTTTTTCGTCCGATATGGCCTGTAAAACCCATTCCGGCTTTACACCGCGTAGCAATACGGCTTTGCCGCCGGTAATCAGGCTGCCAAACCAGTGCATTTTTGCGCCGGTATGGTACAGCGGCGGAATGCATAGAAAAATATCGTCCTTGGTTTGCCCGTGGTGCTTTTGTTCCGTCAGGCAAGCACTGACCAGCGCTTCCTGGCTATGCAAAATGGCCTTGGGAAAGCCTGTGGTGCCGGATGAAAAATAGATAGCGGCATTATCGGATTCCAGCAATTCCACAGCGGGCGCGGTGGTAGAACAGTACCCGATATAGCTTTCGAAATTATCAGCGAAGGAAGGCGTATCGTCGCCTACAAAAAAGAAATGGCGAATCGCATCCAGCCGTGGTTTTACCTGCTCCACACGGCCGACAAATTCCGGACCGAGGATCAACACGGACGCGTCGGATAAATCGAGGCAATAGGCGATTTCTTCTGCCGTATAGCGGAAGTTCATCGGCACGGCCAGTGCGCCTGTCTTGAGCACGCCGAAATAAATGGGCAGCCATTCTAGACAGTTCATCAGCAAAATGGCGACTTTATCGCCTTTTTTCACGCCGCGGGAAAGCAGGAGATTCGCAAACCGGTTAGCCTGCCGATCAAATTCCCGCCAGGTGATCTCCCGGCGGAATTTTCCGCCCGATGCAGACTCGATCAGGTTATATTCTCGCCAGGTAACAGTATGATCCGGCTGTAATGCCGGATTGATTTCGACCAACGCGACCTCGTCCGGGCGGATACGAGCGTTTTTTTCCAGAAAATCGGTTAATACCATGGGTGTGCCTCCCTGTGGATTTATTACGGGGTCCGGCCAACGGCAAGCCCTGACACAAAAAAATACGATAGTAGATCTGCCTTCGGCGCCTTACGGAAAACCGGTTGCGCAAAGGCGGCGGAAAATGTGTCAACAGGATTGTATGTGGGAAGGACGCATATGAAAATATTATAAAGCAGCGGCAGACCCTTGTCAACGCAAGGATCCGCGGCAGTACAGCAAAAAACCCGTTTGCGAATTTGGTGGTGCAAACGGGCTACTATGTGTGTGCTTTATCATTTATAAAATGAGATGGACACTATTTGTGGCTCGATACTTTACAGCGTGTGCACCTGCCGGACTAACCCCGCAGGGTCGTCTGTGGTAAAAAAGGTAGTACCCATTACCAGCGTATCGGCGCCTGTCTGTGCCAGCAGCGGTGCATTTGTAAGGTTAATGCCGCCGTCTACCTCAATGTCGCCCGTGAAGGACATTTCCCGCAGCGCGCGGATTTTGTAATACATATCCTCATTCAGCTTTTGGCCACCAAAACCCGGCTCCACGGTCATTACCAGAATACGATCCAGCTGTGCAAAGTATGGACGCAGTTCATCGGCGGGGGTGGCGGGTTTCAGCGATGCGCCTACGGTCAACCCCAGTTCCCGGATGCGCGCAATGGATTCTTCAAAGTGGTTGGCTTCCACATGTACAGTAATCGCATTTGCTCCATTTTTTGCAAACACATCTATGTAATTGAGCGGATCGATTAGCATGAGATGCACATCGTACACGGCGTCAAACTCTGCTTTCATATCGCGCAGGACGGCGGGGCCAAAGGAGATGTTGGGAACAAAAACACCGTCCATCACATCAAAGTGAATATAATCACAGCCAGTATCAACAATGCGCCGGGCGGCTTCGCCCAAGCGCATGGTGTTGGCAGCCAGTATCGAAGGGGCAATCTTACTCATATCGGTTCCTCCAAGTTTTTCTGACTCTTTCCAGGAGAAGGTGATAACGCGCCACCCTTGCCGGAGAAATAGCGCCTCGCTGTACGGCGGCTGTTACGGCGCAGTCCGGCTCGCTGGCATGGTAACATGGTTGAAAACGGCATTGCCCCTCGTAGGGAGCGAATTCCGGATAATACTCCCGCAGAGTGACGGGGTCCATGGGGGAGGGGAGTGCAAGCAAACTAAAACCAGCCGTATCCAGCACATGGTAGCCGTCCTTTACCAGTAGCTCTGCATGGCGCGTTGTATTTTTTCCCCGTGCAATTTTCCGGCTGATTTCGCCGGAAGTAAGCGCAAGACCTGTGATAGCGCTGAGCAGGGAGCTTTTTCCTACCCCGCTTTGCCCGGCAAAACAGCATATGCCGTCTCGCAGCACGGCAGCCAGCGCGTCAAGGCCGTAGCCTGTCTTTGCGCTGACTTCCAAAACCATGGCTTCCGCACCCGCGTACTCTGTTCGCAGCTGCGCCCCCAGCGTAGGAGACAGTTCGCACTTATTGACCACGATCACCGGATCGATACGCTGCTCTCGTGCCATGATCAGCATGGTATCCAGTAGTAATAAATCGGGCTCGGGCTGAGGGGAAAGCACAAAAATCAAATGCCCAATGTTGGCAACCGGCGGACGGATCAGCTGGTTTTTTCGTGGTAATACTTCCTCAATCCAGCCATGTTCTTCGCCCGTGCCGGGCGTAAAATGGATTTGGTCGCCCACAACGGGTGTAATATGCTGCCTGCGGAATGCGCCTTTAGCGCGCAGCACATACACCGTATCGGTATTGCCGCGTGCGTAGTATAAACCGCCGACGCCTTTAAGGATAATACCGGTTTGCATCTGCGTCGTCACTGCAGCTCCACCTCTTGCTGCACGATCAGCTCGCCATTGAGGTAAGCGCGGCAAACCAGCGGGCCGTTAATGCTGGAACTGACGGGAATAATTACCGAGTATGCGCCGCCCTCCGTTGTCATGCCGCTGTATTGTTCCACTTCCATATTGTTTTCTATCAAGATCACGCGCAATGGAACACTCCCGTCGTTGGCAGGGATGTTAATGCTGATTTCGGCGTGATACGGCTTGCTCTGTGCGCCGATGGTGAGGGTGATTTGCGTGTCCAATATCGCCATGGTACCCGCGGCCGGGGTTTGTGAAAGCACAGTGCCGATTTGGTCCTCGGCGGCATCCGCATAAACGGTTTTTCCTATGGACAGGCTGTTTTGGTTGAGCAATTGCACCGCTTCTTCGTACGATTGTCCGGTTACATCCGGTACAAGGGTACTACCGCCGGATAACGTAACTTCAATCTCCTGTCCGGCTATGCAAGGCTCGTCCGCTGCTGGATTTTGCGCGATTACAGTATCTACCGGTTCGGTCGAGGGACTTTTGGAAACGACCATGCTAAGACCCTTTTCCTTCAGCTTGGCGGAAGCCTCGTCGCGGGTGAGCCCGGTTACGCTGGGCGTAAGCAAACGCGCGGGGCCAAGGCTAACGGTAACGACGATGCTGTCGCCTTTGCGCATGGATTCGTCAGCATCCGGCGTCTGGGCGATAATGGTGCCTTCAGGTATTTTGTCATGGTTGACCTGTGTTTGCTGCAACTGGAGGCCAAGACGCTTTACCGATGTTTGTGCTTCGTCTACGGTGAGGCCGACTAAATCCGGGGCTACGGCGCTATCCGTAACGTTATGGTAAATCGCAATGGAGCCTGCAACCAGACCGAAAAAGACAAGACAAACTGAAAAAACAGTAAAAATGGCCGCAACCCGTTTCCGGCGTTTTTGCAGCGCCTGATACCGGTTGGTTTGGAAAACTACAGGCCTGCGCGCGGTGGTGCTGGACCGGGGTTTTACCAGCTGCGGTTGGGTAGGCGGCTGAGGCGTCGGGCGCGATTCGGTAAATTGCGGTGTGTTGGGGTCGGCAATGCCATCTCGCGCACGTAATAGGGCATCCGCCATTTCGCGGGCATTTTGATAGCGCTTTTCGGGCGATTTTTCCAGCGCTTTCATCACCACGGCGATCACCGCGGGGGGCACGTCCGGGTTGAGCCCCGCAATCGGCGGCGGCGTAGCGTTGATATGCTGCATCGCGACCGATACCGGCGTATCGCCAACAAAAGGCACATGACCGGTAAGCATTTCGTATAAAACAACGCCGGTGGAATACAAATCGCTGGTTGCTTCCACAACGCTGCCGTTGGCTTGCTCAGGCGAAGAGTAATGCACCGAACCGACGACCGTATCCCCTTTGCTGATGGTGAAAGCGTTGGTCATACGGGCAATGCCGAAGTCCGCCACCTTCACATGACCGTCGCAATTGACCAGTACGTTTTGTGGTTTAATATCGCGGTGGATAATGCCGTTGTCATGCGCGTGTTGTAGCGCGCTGAGTATACGAACGGTGATTTGGATAGCGGTGTTGGTATGCAGATGTCCTTTTTTTTGAATAATCTCTTTCAGTGTGCTGCCACTGACGTATTCCAGCACCAGATAACGGTACTCGCCTTCTACGCCGACATCCAGCAGATTGACGATATTATGGTGTGACATGAGGCTGGCGGCCTGCGCTTCGCGCTGGAACCGCTCTAAAAACTCTTTGTCGCTGTTATATTCCGACTTTAAAATTTTAATGGCGACGCTGTGACCGGTGCGGATATCCACCGCCCTGTACACCAGTGACATACCGCCCTGCCCAATAAAATCGATGAGCTTATAGCGTTCCGCGAACACCATGCCCTTCATCACGGAGCGCTCACCTCCGTTACGCGGCCTAAAATAAAGCTGATATTATCGGTGCCGCCGTTTTCAAGCGCCAATTCCACCAACTTTTCCGCGGCTGCTTCATCCCGCAGGGTGGACAGAATGTCTGCGATCTCTTCATCTTCCACCATGTTGTAAAGGCCGTCCGAACAAAGCAGCCATACGTCGTCCAGCTGTTTTTCCACGCGGAAAACATCCGGTTCTACCAGCGGATCGGTCCCCAAAGCGCGGGTGATAACGCTGCGGTACGGATGGGTTTTCGCCATTTCCGGCGTGATGGCTTTGTTGCGAATCAGTTCGCCTACAACGCTGTGATCCTGCGTGCGGCAAACAAGCTGCTGATCCCGGTAGAGGTAGGCGCGGCTGTCGCCTACATGGGCGATGAGCACTTCGCGTTCATCTTCCCACAAAATAGTAGCGGTGGTGCCCATTCCGCTTAAGGCGGCATCCCGGCGCTGCATATCAAAAACACGGCGGTTGGCGGCTTCCAGCCCGACGCGCAGGGTATTTTCCTCCGGCATTTTTGTGCTCAGCAAATTGCGTATCACCTGCACAGCCACGCGGCTGGCGGTTTCGCCGCCGTTATGGCCACCCATACCGTCGGCTACGCCATAGAGGTTGTGCGCCACGAGCAAAGAATCTTCATTCGTGGGGCGCGTGAGCCCGGTATGCGTTTTAGCATAAATCAGCATCGCGTGCCACCTCCTTTATGGTTGCAATCAGGACGCAGGTTCCCTAACTGTTGATATTAGCAGGTTTGTCGGTTTCTTTCAAGTGCCGGTTGCGCAGTTGCCCACACGCGCCGCTGATATCCGCGCCCATTTCCCGGCGCAGCGTGGCGGAAACATGCAGTGATTCCAGCGTTTGCAAGAACGTGCGCACCGCCGCGGGAGAAGCGGGTGCTAACGCGCGTTCCGATACCAGATTGAGCGGAATCAGATTGACGTGGCATTGCAAATTGCCAATCAGCCGCGCCAGTGCGCGCGCATGCTCCGGTTTGCTGTTCAGCTGATCGATCAGCGCGTATTCAAAAACGACGCGGCGGCCTGTTTGGGCAACGTAGTAACGCACCGCATCCATCAGTTCGGTAATGGGATACCGGTTTGCAATGGGCATAATTTGTTTGCGGATGCCATCGTCCGGCGCATGCAGGGAGATGCTCAGCGTGATGGGCAATCCCTCACCCGCCAGTGCGCGAATCTGCGGTACCAGACCGCAAGTGCTCAGCGACAGGGAACGCAGGCTGATGTTCAGCCCGTCCTGATGGTTTACAAGACGCAGGAAACGCACGACCTGCTCGTAGTTATCCAGCGGTTCGCCGCTGCCCATGAGCACGACATGCCCGATATGGCCTTTTTCTCCCAGATACCGATTGGCCAGAATCACCTGTGAAAGCATCTCACCCGCCGATAGATTGCGGACACACCCGTGTAGGGTGCTGGCGCAAAAAGAACAGCCCATTTTGCAGCCAATCTGGGTGGAAATGCACAGGGTGTAGCCGTAATGGTAGTGCATCAATACGCTTTCAATCAGGTTTCCATCAGCACAGGCGTTGAGAAACTTGACGGTATCATCCTTTTGGGAGGGGAAAGCGGCATGCAGCGACAGCGGAAGATCAATCGCGTTTTCCGCAAGCGTCTCTCGGAGGGTTTTAGGCAGATTGGTCATTTCCGCAAACGGTATGCCGCGGTGAAGCCAACCAAAAACCTGTTTGCCGCGAAACGACGGCTGTTGCAATTCCTTTAAATATTCGCCCAGTTCCTCGGGCGTAAAATCCAGCAAAATGGGGCGGTCTGCCATGGTTACGCCCCCGTCCTGCGCAGGCGCGCGATAAAGAAACCTTCCACTTCATCGCGGTGGGCGAACAGCTGCAAGCCATACGGGGTTTGCAGAGCGCGCAGGTTTTCCGGATAGCTGGTAGGCAGGAATTGGATGGAAAAATCGGGGTGTGATTCTAAAAACGCCTTTACCTGCTCCACATTCTCTTCCGGCAGGATGGAACAGGTGCTGTACACCAGCACGCCGCCGGGCTTCACAAAACGGCAAAGCGCATTGAGCAGTTTTTGCTGCTGCGTAACGATGGCGGTAATATCCTCCGGCTGTAAACGGTATTTCAAGTCGGGCTTGTTGGTTAAAACGCCCAGCCCTGTACAGGGAGCGTCCAGCAAAACCGCGTCCATAGTGCTTTCAAAATCCGGTTTGGGCAGGGCGGCATCGCGGATGGAGACGCGCACGTTTTCCAGCTGCAGCCGATGTTTGGCTGCTTCCAGAAGCATAGCGCGCTTCTCGTGCAGTTCCCAGGCAAATACACGGCCGGTGCCTTGCATGGTTTCGGCCATATAACAGGTTTTACCGCCGGGGGCTGCGCAGGCATCCAACACGCGCATACCGGGCGCAACTTGCATAGCTTCGGCAGCCAGAATGCTGCTTTGCCCCTGCAAAGAGAAGCGACCCGCGCGATAATCGTTATCTAGCGCTACCTCGCTTACACCGCTAAGCAGGTAGGCATGTGGGGCGATGCCGCGCCGCCAGCGCCATGCTTTTTGTTGCAGAAGCAGTTCAAACTGCGCATCAGTCAGTTGCATCATATTGGGCCGGGCGACCATTTCGTGCTCCTGTGAGCGGTGCATGATGATCGCCGTGGCGGTTTCTTCATCGTAGGTGGCAAGCAGCTTATCTACCAGCCACATAGGCATGCTGCCCATAATATGCAAATAGGTGCGTAAATCCTCTTCCTTTTTCGGCCAGGGGATTTCGTCTTTGGAGCGCACCAGATTACGAAGTACGGCATTCAAAAACCCGGTTGCACCTTCCATACCCATGGCACGCGCGAGCGTTACGCCCTCGTTTACGGCGGCGCTGTCGGGCACACGGTCGTGAAAAAGAATCTGGCAGGCACTGAGCCGAAGGATATCGCGCTGTACCGGCTCATGCGTGGGGTGATCCATAAGACGATCCAGCGCAAAGTCGATTTGCAATTGCTGTTCCAATGTCGCATAGACTATGCTGGTTGCCAAACGGCGATCGGCAGGGGAAAGGCGCGCGGCTCCCAGTCGCTTTTGCAGCGCAAGGGAGGCGTAAGCGCCGCTTTCGTGCACATCGCCCAGTACTTGCAGGGCTACGCGGCGCGAGCCTTGCGATAAATCGGTATGCTCTTGGGGTTCGGCTGGTTTCACCGGCCGAAAAGTCCGGTTGCCTCTTGGCGCGCCGAACGCGCTGCGCCCTTTCGCGAAGGAAGGTCTGCCGGATGGCTTGTTAAAGCTGCGGCCGCCCGCGCCGGGTGCTGCCGGTTTGCCGTATGTTGCGCGGTTGCCTGCCGGAAGCTCGCCTTGTTCTGTACTATCGCGCCGTGGGGCTCCGTTTTTCGCAGGGTAGGGTCTGCCGGATGGCTTGCTAAAGCTGCGGCCGCCCGCGCCGGGTGCTGCCGGTTTGCCATATGTTGCGCGGTTGCCTGCCGGACGTTCGCCCTGTTCAGTACTATCGCGCCGTGGGGCTCCGTTTTTCGCAGGATAGGGTCTGCCGGATGGCTTGCTGAAGCTGCGGCCGCCCGCGCCGGGTGCTGCCGGTTTGCCATATGTTGCGCGGTTGCCTGCCGGACGTTCGCCTTGTTCTGTACTATCGCGCCGTGGGGCTCCGCTTTTCGCAGGGTAGGGTCTGCCGGATGGCTTGCCAAAGCTGCGGCCGCCCGCGCCGGGTGCTGCCGGTTTTCCATATGATGTGCGGTTGCCTGCCGGACGTTCGCCCTGTTCTGTACTATCGCGCCGTGGGGATCCGCTTTTCGCAGGGTAGGGTTTGCCGGATGGCTTGCTAAAGTTGCGGCCGCCCGCGCCGGGTGCTGCCGGTTTGCTGGATGGCTTGCCGAACGAACCACGGGGTTTGCCGCCTGTGGCTTGCGTAGTACGTCCCGTAGCAGGTTTATGACCCGTTCCTGTTGAACTGCGTTTTTCCGTAGGGGTACCGGGTGACTTGGGCTGATCCCGATCACTCATATTGTTACCTCACTCAGCGGTTTACCCGCATCAATGGCATGGCCGCGCAAATAGGCGCGCGCATCCATGCGTTTGGCGTTGGGGGCCTGTATTTCCACCAGTTCCATGGCGCCGTCGCCCGTCGCTACTACTAGCCCCTGTTTGGGGTCTGCCAGCAGCACGGTACCGGGGGCGGCGGAGACGTTGTTTTCTGCTTTTACGGCACGCCAAACTTTTAGAATTCCATTAGCAACAGGTGCGTAAGCACCCGGCCAGGGAATGACCGCGCGTACACGCAGCAAGCTTTCGCGGGTAGGCTTAAAAAAATCCAGCGCGCCCAACTCGCGAGACAATTTGGGTTCGTAAGTCATCAGCGCTTCATTTTGCTTTTCCCGCGGACAATCCCCGCGCGAAAGCCGCTCGATGGTCTCAATCAACAAATCCGCACCAATCTGCGCAAGGCGTGTCAGCAGTGTTTCGGCGGTATCGTCCTCGGTGATGGGGGTTGTAGCGCGCAGCAGCATATCGCCGGTGTCAATGCCTTTATCAGTCAGCATAGTAGTAACACCTGTTTGAGAATCGCCCTGTAAAATTGCCCAGTTGACGGGCGCGGGGCCGCGATGGCGGGGCAGCAGCGATGCATGTACGTTTACCGTGCCTTGCTTGGGTACGGCAAGCACCGCCTCGCTCAAAATCTGCCCGAAGGCGGCGGTTACGCACAGGTCGGGTGCTAACGCCGTAAGATCGGCAAGGCCGTCCGTGCGAATCTTCAGCGGCTGAAAAACGGGAATGTTATGCGCCAGCGCCAGCTCTTTCACCGGGCTCATCTGCACTTTTCCGCCGCGTCCCTTGGGGCGGTCCGGCTGGGTAAAAACGCCGACGACCTCATGCCCGGCTTGCAGCAAAGCCGCCAGCGAGGGCACGGCAAAAGCCGGGGTTCCCATAAAAACAATTCTCAAAGGTGCGCCTCCCCACTCTGTTTAGCGGCATCTAGCTGAAGCGTTGCTTCCGCAGCCGTCGCCTGGTCGGTCGCGGTGCTTTCGGTTTCCGGTGCGTTTTCGGGTTCGTCCTCCGATGCATCATCCTGGAAAATCTCGTGTTCCATAATATCCACATACAGAACGCCGTTTAAATGGTCGATCTCGTGGCACAGTGCTCGGGCTAAAAACCCTTCGGCTTCCACCTGTACCGGCTCGCCCTTAGCGTTTTGTGCTTTCACCAGTACCTTCATGGGGCGCTTCACCGCGCCTGCACGGCCGGGCACGCTCAGGCAGCCCTCGGGGCCGACCTGCTCGCCGTCCATATTTACAATTTCCGGATTCACAAGCTCGTACAGCTTTTCGCCGACATCCACAACGATTACGCGCTTGAGAATGCCAACCTGCGGGGCGGCTAGCCCTGCACCATCGTTTTGGTACATAGTTTCGGCCATATCCTTGAGCAGTATCTTCAACCGAAGGTTGAATTTATCTACCGGTTTGCTGGTTTTGCGGAGCTTTTCATCCCCGATGGTAACAATCTTTCTGGTGGCCATTCATTATCTCTCCTTGTTCGTCAGGTTATATCAGGGTAGCGGGGTTAATCTCCGCGTAGATCTGGCAATGTGGATCGCTAACATTGCTTAGCTCGCTCAGCAGCCGCAGAAGCGGCTGCGCATCGGGGTGGTCAAACACCTTCAGCAGCACATGGTAGCGGTATTTCCCGCGGATTTTGGATACGGGCGCCACATCCTGCCGCAGCATCAGCACGCGCCGTTTTTGCGCGGGATGGGCGCTTAAAAATGCGTCTACCGTATCGTAAAGGCGATCGTTCATTGCTTTGGCTGCGTCCTCCTGCACACTTTCGGTAAGCAGCCGGGCGATGAGGGTAAAGGGTGGGTACAAACCGGTGCGGCGGCGCTGAAACTCCTGCGTGAAAAACGCGCGGTAATCCTGCGCGGCAGCGGCGACAATGCAGGGATGATCCGGCTTGTAGCTTTGCACTACGACCTCGCCGGGAGAGTCTGCGCGGCCCGCGCGTCCCGCCACCTGCGTAATCAGCTGAAAAGTGCGCTCCTGTGCGCGGTAATCCGGCAGGTTCAGGGTTAAATCCGCCGCGACTACGCCAACCAGCGTAACATTGGGGAAATCTAGCCCCTTGGCAATCATTTGCGTGCCGATCAGCACCTGCGCCTCGCCCTGCCCAAATGCGTTCAGCAGCTTATAGTGCGCATCGCGTTTTTGGGTGGTGTCAATATCCATACGGATGGTGTTCACATTCGGGAAAAGGCGTTGAATTTCCTCCTGCACTTTTTGGGTACCGCTGCCAAAATAGCGGATATAATGGCTGCCGCACTCCGGGCATACTGTGGGCGGTGCGGCGGTAGCGCCGCAAAAATGGCAGCGCAGCTCGCTTTCGCCGCCCCCCTCCAGCTGATGTAGCGTCATGCTGACGTCGCACTGCGGGCATTTGACGACATAACCGCAATTGCGGCAGCTGATAAAGGTGTTATAGCCGCGCCGGTTTAAAAACAACATAGCTTGCTGGCCGTTGTCAAAACAGGTTTTCAGCTTTTGCTGAAGCAGCTGGCTGAAAATGGAGCGGTTGCCTGCGGCCAGCTCTTTGCGCATATCAACGATGGTAACCGCCGGCAGCGGGCGGCCGAATACACGGCTGGGCATCTCCACAAGGGTATAATCCCCGCGTTTAGCCATAGCGAAACTTAATATGCTGGGAGTAGCGCTGCTCAGCAGCAGTGTCGCGCCTTCCCGGTGGCAGCGGCTCATGGCGACCTGCCGCGCATCGTAACGGGGATGCTTATCACTCAAGTAGGTTTGTTCGTGCTCTTCATCTACCACAATCAACCCAAGGTTTTCTACCGGAGCAAAAATAGCCGACCGGGCGCCGATCACCACTTGCGCGTCTCCCAGCCGGATGCGACGCCATTCATCGCACCGTTCGCCGCCGGTGAGACGGCTGTGCAGTACGGCGGTTTTGGGACCAAAGCGGGCACGAAACCACCCGACCATTTGCGGCGTCAATGCGATCTCCGGCACCAGAATAATCGCGGTTTTATCCATCTCCAGCGTGCGTTTGACCATGGCGAGATAAACCTCGGTCTTGCCGCTGCCGGTAACGCCGTGCAGTAAAAAAGCACCTTGTCCCTTGGAGAGTTCCGGCGTCATAATCGCAAGCGCGCTTTGCTGCTCGTCGGTCATCGGCGGAGGAACACTCTGCCCATCCGCCAACTGGGCATAAGGCGAGCGCATGACTTCCTGTGAAAAGGAACGGATAAAACCGCTTTCGGCTAATTGCTTTAAAGCGGATTGCGGCGCGGAAACCAGAGATGCAAGTTCCTTTACTGCGTGGGGTTGAGCATCCGCCAGCATGCGCAGCAGCGTCGCCCGCTTTTGGGAACGTCCCTGCGCCAGCGCGGCTTCCCGCGCGTCTACGCCGTCTGCCAGCTGTACGTACGCTTCGGTTTTGGTTTGTACCCGGCCGGTGCGCATATCGGCGGGCAGCATCAACCGAAGCGTTTCGGAAAGCGGGCAGTGGTTCTGCTCTGCTAGTTCCTGCGCCAGCGCCATCAGTTGTGGAAGCACCGCGGGGTATGTATCCACCACGCGGGCGACAGGGCGCATCCGCTCGGGCGGTATATCGCATTCATCTGCCAGTGCAACCACAATACCATCCACTTGCCGCCGTCCAAGCGGTACGCGCACCCGCATGCCGACTTGCAGGGCCATTTCATCGGGAATGGTGTAGGAGAAGGGCTTGGCGACGTTTTCGTGTAT
Organism: Candidatus Limiplasma sp.; assembly: GCA_963675655.1. GTDB lineage: Bacteria > Bacillota > Clostridia > Christensenellales > Aristaeellaceae > CAXXOK01. The sequence continues at coordinate 323,220 of OY776489.1, read as the reverse complement.
CACATCCACAATAACTTGTGCAATCACATGCCTTCCTCCTCTCTGCGTTTTCAAAGGCGTGATTACCGGAAATACCGGTTCTTCGGCTTGGGAATACGGCTGCGGCGGCCGTGGCGGCCGGATTTGCGCAGCAGGCGGAACGGAAGCCGTAGAAGCAAGAACAGGGCAACAAGCGGAATGGCGACGTAAAGCGCCATCTCCAGCGAAAACGGCGGGAAGGGGTTGGGGTCGGCATATGTTTCGGCCACGATTTCTTCAATCGACTTAGGCGCGTTTTCACGGCGGGCGATGGAACGGGATGCGACCAGCTGGTAGGTGATCGCGCTGCCGCCGTCGGACGGGTAATACGTAAGCGTGCCGAACACCTCGCCCTGGGTAACGGGCGTGGAGAAATTATCACGCGTATAGTTGATCACAACCTGCTCTTTCAGGTTGCGGGCCAGACTATCCACTTCCGTTTTGGTCGCGACAATGTGCACCGTGCGTGTATCGGCTGTCGATTCAATATTAAGCTGTAACTGGCCGATATCGCTATCCTCCATGGAGTAACCGGTGGTTTCGATCACGGTGGGGTTCATATCGTATAAATCCACCGGCGTAACGCTGACAAATTGGGAAAATCCATATTCCATCAGCTTTTTGCTGTCTGTCCATCGGCCGGATTTACTGGTGTAAAGCACAACCGAGATCAGCTTGACGCCGTCTCTTTCGGCAGAACCGATATAGCAATACCCTGCGCGCGAGGTAAAACCGGTTTTAATGCCTGTTGCGTAGGGATAATAGTACTCGTTTTCCTCACTGGAATTCAGCCAGTTGGAACTTGTACCCATCAGCACGCGCGAGCGTTGCAGATTGCTCTTGGGCAGGCTGTATGTAAAGGTTTTGGCAATGGAAGCGAAGGTATCGTTTTGCATGGCGATCCGTGCGATAATTGCCATATCCCGCGCGGTGGTATAATGGGTATCGTCATGCAAACCGTTAGGGTTGGAAAAATGCGTATTGGTGCAGCCGTAACTGGCCACGGCCTGATTCATCAAATCCACAAAGCCGCCGATGGAACCGGAAATGGTTTCCGCAATCAGGTTGGCGCCGTCGTTGCCGGATCGTACCATGGTGGCGTACAGTAAATCCTGAAAATTAATGGTTTCTCCCACAGATAAGGGAATGGTGGAACTGCCTTCTTCCAGATTGGCGGCTACCGTGTCCATGGTAGCGGTCGCGTTCATATCCCCAAACTCGATGCCAAGCAGCGTCGTCAGTATCTTGGTGGTCGAGGCGGGATACATCTGCTCGTCGGCATTTTTCTCAAAGATCACCTCGCCGGATTCCGCTTCTATTAAAATAGCGGATTTGGCGTATAGTTGATCGGCAGTCAAGTTTTCGGGATGCTCCTCGTCATAAGCGGGAGCGTTGGAGGAAAGCGTAGGGGCGATATAACGGATGTCGGTTGTAGTGTCCTCGGCTAGCGCTGCTTGTGTGGAGCGCACAGGGGATGAACCGGTAGCGTTTTGCCAGGCAAAGATACCAAGCCATGCCAACGTCAATGCCGACAATACAGCCAAAAACCGCACAAGCGCTTTGCGCAAACCGTCACCCCCTTTTCTGTCTGTCCAACCGACATTGTATTATAACGCCCACGCACCTAAATGTCCAATAGCAGGCGGGTACCCGGAGGATTTTTTCCCTATTTCCACAGCTGCATTTCTGCGTTTGCCGGGGTCGGCGTTTTGGGGTAGCTATGGCGCAATGTGGAATTCTGGTGTACAATAATTGCAAATCGCGCCGGCTGTATACAGGCGGTGTATATGGAGGAAAAGATGGCTTATCAGGCGCTTTATCGGCAGTGGCGGCCGTTAACATTTGAACAAGTCGTAGGGCAGGAAGCTGTGGTAAAGACCCTGCGCAGACAGGTGGAAACGGGGCGTATAGCCCACGCGTATCTGTTTTGCGGCTGCCGTGGAACCGGCAAGACAACGCTGGCAAAAATCATGAGCCGGGCTGTGAATTGCCAAAACCCGGATCATGGGGACCCTTGTGGTGTTTGCCCGCCCTGCAAAGCGATTTTGGAAGAAAGCACGCTGGATGTGCTGGAGCTGGACGCGGCCAGTAATAACAGCGTGGATAATGTGCGCGACTTGCTGGAGCAGGTGCGTTACCCCGCGCAGGTAGGGAAATATAAAGTTTACATTATTGACGAAGTGCACATGCTGTCTACCGCGGCGTTCAACGCGCTGCTGAAAACGCTGGAAGAGCCGCCCGAACACGTGGTTTTTATCCTTGCGACGACGGAGCCGCAGCGGATACCGGCGACCATTTTAAGCCGTGTACAGCGTTTTGATTTTGGCCGAATCTCCGCGCCGCTGTTGATGGGGCGTATGCAGGAAGCGCTGGATAAGCTTGCTGTGCAGGCAGAACCAGAAGCGATGCAGATGGTAGCGCGCGCTGCGGAAGGCGCAATGCGCGACGCGTTCAGCATTTTAGATATGTGCGTTTCCGCAACGACGGAAGGCAAACTGACCGCGGAGATTGTACGTACCGTACTAGGTGCAAGCGACAAAGATTTTCTATTCTCCTTCAGCGATAGCATTGCGGCAGGCGACGCCGCGGGCGTAATGGCGCATATCGACACGCTGATGCGATCCGGGCGGGAACCGCAGGTGTTTTTACGGGAAACGGCGCGGCACATGCGCGCTTTGCTGATGGTTAAAGCCGTAAGTGAAAACGCAGCAGAGCTGCTAGAAGTAACCGATGAGGATGAAAAACGTTATCGCGCGCAGAGCGATAAGTTTTCGCAGGAGAGGCTTTTGCGCATCACCGGAGATATGATGCGTGCAGAGACCGAGTTGCGCTATGCTTCCTCTCCCCGTATCGGGATGGAGATTGCAGCATTGCATGCCTGCATGGAAAATCAGAATGAAGATACGCAGGCACTGCTGGAGCGTATCGCTACGCTGGAAAACCGCTTGCAAACATTGAATGCGGCGCTGGAAAGCGGCGCGCTTGCAGCAGCAGCGCCGGCGCGCCCCAAGACGGCGAAAGCGCCTGCTGAAGGTGCAAAGCAGCCGGAAAAACCATCGGAAGTCGCAAAAACCACGCCGAAAGCCGCCGCATCCAGCGGAGATGACAATGCGGTTTGGGAACAGGCGTTAAAGCTGCTTGCTAAGACCGAACCGCCGCTGTACGGCTTGCTGAAAAAAGAACGGTTCATCGGTGCGCAGGGGAATGTATTTCGCGTACAGGTGGCTTTTGCCCGGAAAGAGTTTACGCTGGGAAGGCTGAACGAACCAAAGCGCCGCGACAAGGTAAGCCAGGCACTAACCGAAGCGGCGGGCAGAACCGTGACCTTTGAAGCAGTGCTGGAAGGCAGCGCGGAGGTAAAGCGGGAAAACGACATCCGGGATGAGAACGCGCAGACGCTGATCCATACGCTGGGGCATGACCTGGTGCAAATAGACGATGGGTCGTCCGCTAAACGCATGGAGGAATAGCTGTGAAAAAATCGTATGCTTCCAAAGCGCCGAAACGAAACGGCGCTTTCCACTATAAACATGATTTGGGACAACACTTCCTATATGATACGGAACTGCTGCGCTCGCTTGTGAAGCAGGTAGGCGTGCAAAAAACTGATAACGTACTGGAAATCGGCCCCGGCGCCGGGACGTTGACGGCCTGCTTGGGCGAAGCCGCCGGTAAGGTAGTGGCGGTGGAAGTGGATGAAACCGTACTGCCTTTTTTACGCGTGGCAACTGAAAGTTTCGGGAATGTGGAGATTTTGCAGGGCGATATCCGGAAAATGAATCTTTCCGGGCTATCGCAAATGCTGGGCGAAAGTTGGATGGTGGTTGCCAATATTCCTTATAATATCACCACCCCTATTTTTGATCTGTTCTGGGGCAGCGGACTGCCGGTAACCTGCATGGCGGTGATGGTGCAAAAGGAAGTGGCTGATAAGCTGATGGCCCTGCCCGGCGACCCGGCCTATGGGCTGATGAGCCTGCGCTGCCGGTATTACTGCGAGCCGGATATGATTGCGGTTGTTCCCGCAGCTGCGTTTACCCCGCCGCCTAAAGTGGATAGTGCGTTTGTAAAACTCGCATTTCGGGAGACTCCGCCTGCGCCCGTGGAAGATGAAGCGTTGCTGTGGCGTATGATTCGCGCCTCCTTTAACCAGCGGCGAAAGACGCTGCAAAACACCCTGAAAGGCGTACAACCGCTAACGACGGAAGCTGTACGTATTGCGTTGGAAGCGCTGGGGCTCTCGCCTACGGTGCGCGGCGAGGCGCTTACCCTGATGGAATGGATTGCGCTGGCAAACCACCTGGCAAAGCAGAAGCAGGAATAGTAGCATTGTAGGGTATGAAAAGTGCGAAACTACACAGCACGATACAAAGTAGAATAAAGTGGAAAATCGCAGGATGAAAATCGCAAACTTGCATTATATCTATAAAATATTTTTAGTTGTATAAAAAATTTTTTGCGATGAAAATTACTTTTTTTATGTGGTAGCGTAAAACTGAAAAACAGAGAAAACGGCTTAAATATGCCGTTTTCTCGCGTTATTCGGGGGAGAGAACAAGGCTTTGATAATAAAAATGATTGTGAAATGAAAAACAATTTAAAAATTGCAGCAGGAGTTATGAAGTATTTGGAGAATTATTGGAATTAGGGCGAGATTGTGCCATTTCGTCCGAATATCAACCTCAACAGCGGTCTTTGCCGCTTGGAAGCCACGCGGCTTCCGTATTATGAACTCCAAGGAGGATATCATTATGAGTCTGGACTTGTCTTACCTGGGCCTCAACGGAACTAAGAACGTGTATCGCAACCTTTCTCCCAGCGCACTGGTAGAATGTGCTTTGGAACGCGGAGAAGGCAAACTGAGCAAAACCGGTGCGTTGGTCGTTAAGACCGGCAAATACACCGGCCGCTCTCCCAAAGACCGCTTTGTGGTCGACGAGCCTTCCATCCACGACGAGATCGCATGGGGCAACATCAATGTGCCGATCAGCCCCGAGAAGTTCGACAGCCTCTATAATAAAATGCGCGGCTATTTCCAGAACCGCGATGCGTTCGTGTTCGACGGCTTTGCCGGTGCGAACGAGAAATACCGTTTGCCGATCCGCGTTGTAACCGACTTGGCTAGCGAGAATCTTTTTATTCATCAGCTGCTGCGTCGTCCTGAAGTGGCCGAGCTGGAAACCTTTGCCCCCGGCTTCACCGTTATTGCTGCGGTAGGCCTGAAGCTGATTCCTGAGCTGGATGGTGTAAACAGCGAAGCCGGCATCATGATCAGCTTTGAGAAGAAGGTTATCCTTGTTGCTTGCAGCCGTTATGCCGGCGAAATCAAAAAGGGTATCTTCAGCGTTATGAACTACCTGCTGCCCAAGCAGAACGTGTTGCCCATGCATTGCTCCGCCAATGTTGGCGAAGCCGGCGACAGCGCTATCTTCTTCGGCCTTTCCGGTACCGGCAAGACCACCTTGTCCGCTGACCCCAATCGTAAACTCATCGGCGATGACGAACACGGCTGGTGCGACGACGGCATCTTCAACTTTGAAGGCGGCTGCTATGCCAAGTGCATTAAGCTGTCCAAAGAGAATGAGCCGGACATCTACAACGCCATTCGTTTCGGCGCGTTGGTTGAAAATGTTGTAATGGATGATGAAACCCGTGAGTTGGATTTCGATGATAATAGCATCACCGAAAATACCCGTGTTGGTTATCCGGTAACGCATATCAACAACGTTGAGCTTTCCGGCGCTGCAGGCGTCCCCAACACCATCATCTTCCTGACGGCGGATGCTTTCGGCGTACTGCCTCCCATCAGCAAGCTCAACCGTGAAGCGGCTATGTACCAGTTTGTTAGCGGCTACACCGCGAAGCTGGCTGGCACCGAGCGCGGTGTTACCGAGCCGGAAGCCACCTTCTCCACTTGCTTTGGCGAGCCCTTCTTCCCGCTGCCCGCCAGCCGCTATGCGGAACTGCTGGGCGAGCGCATTGACAAGACCGGCGCGAACGTATACCTGGTTAACACCGGCTGGGCTGGCGGCAGCTACGGCAAGGGTGGCAACCGCATGAAGCTTCCCCTGACGCGCGCAATGGTAACCGCTGCGCTTAACGGCGAACTTGAAAAAGGTGAGTTCGAGCTGGACCCCATCTTTAACGTAATGGTTCCTAAGGCTTGCCCGGGCGTACCTTCCGAAGTGCTTTCCCCGCGCGAGTTCTGGGCGGATAAAGCTGCTTACGAAGAGACCGCTAAGAAGCTGGCCGGTATGTTCCAGAAGAACTTTGCCAAGTACACCAATATGGACCAGAAGGTTGTGGAAGCTGGCCCTAAAGCCTGATTACCATAACCACTTTCCCCCTCTGCCGCCCGGTTGCATCGCCGGGCGGCATTTTTTTATTCTCTCGTTGATAAGTTATAATAGTAAAGCAAGGATTAATTGCCAGTGAGCGCGAAAATACTAAAAGAAGATAGTCAGAATGAAACAGTAAGCAGTTAGGGGAATGGCGATGGGCACACTTGCGCTGGTTTGGCAGGGCGTCCGTTTTGGAATGCTGCTGCAACTGGCAGTTGGGCCGGTATGCCTGTTGGTGTTGAGTACCGCGGGAACGCTGGGTTTCTGGCCTGCCATACCGCTGGTGGCGGCGGTAACGCTGGTAGACGCTTTTTATGTATCGCTGGCATTGCTGGGCGCTACGGCGGCGGTATCCAAGTCGAGAGCGCAGCGTTGGCTGGCGATAGTCGGCGGATTGGTACTGGTAGTCTTTGGCATGGATATGACGATGAATGCGCTTGGGAAACCGCTGATTCCATCATTTTCACTCTTTTCCGTTGCGGAGGAGACTAACCGCTTTGTACAGGGGTTGGTGATTACGCTTTCTAACCCCCTTACGCTTCTTTTCTGGGGCGGTATGTTTACAGCAAAGAGTATGGAAAATCATTGGGAACGCACGCAACTATGGCTGTTTGCCGCAGGCTGCGTGCTCTCCACCACGCTTTTCCTGGCTGGGATTGCGGCTTTTGGCGGTGTGTTTGCGGGCCGCGTGCCCTCGGTGGTTATTCAGGTACTCAATGTTGGGGTTGGGGCGGCGCTTATCTTTTTCGGTGTTCGGCTCTGGCTTAAAAAAGCCAAGCCCGTCAACGGCTAAGCATCCTTCTGTTGTAGTTTTCCCATGGTTATACAAGCAAAAATATGGCAAATTCTCATGGAATTCTCATGAAACCATCAAGGATTTCTCAAGCAGTGACTGTGCTTTTATGGTACGATTTATCCGTACCCGGGAACAACGGATAACGCAAGGAGGAACCAAACCATGGAGGGCACAAGAAACCGTGATAAGCGCTTGCTGAGCATTCTATACCGTACGCGCTTCAAAGTATGTAGAAATGGGCAAACCATCGTAAACCTGTCGATACTGTTTAGCATTATGGCGGTGGTGCTCGCGCCATGGCTGGTAGTGTTTGGCTTGGTAGCCGCATTGGTAACGGGCGCTCATTTCACCATTGATACCAAAGGGATGGGTTTTGAACAGAACTTTGACGATGTCATCCGCAACGCGGCTGGCAACGTGAAGCATGCCGTTGGAACCATTACAAAAGACGAATAAGCAAGACGACTGTATTACACACAACATTAGCAGGAGGAATTACACCATGGATAACAACACGAATACGAACAATGGGAAAACGGGTTTGTTCAGCTTACTGTACCGTACGCGTATTATGATTAAAAAGGGCGAAAGCACCATCCTAAATCTGTCGATTCTCTTCAGCATCATCGCGCTGCTGTGCGCGCCGTGGCTGGTGGTTATCGGTGCGATCGTTGCACTGGCGATGGGGTATCGGTTCTCGATCCAGCGCAATGCGGAAGGCTTCGCCAAGAATTTTGAGCACGTTGTGAAAGACGCAGCCGACAATGTGAAAAACGTTGTAGAGCACGTTAAGGACAGCGTTGAATCCAACGACAACGACGATAAGGAATAATAATCACCGCTAGCCCGGCATGCAAAGTCTATACCTGCAGGAAAAACCCGAAGCGGAATGCTTCGGGTTTTCGTTTGCCGCAAAAAGCTCAATCTGCGCTGAAAAATGCGGGATGGTACGGGGAAACACTTGCGAACGAGACAGCTTATCCGTCTCCCTTACTTTCCGTCCTCTTGGACTTTTTAACGGGCTGGCGGGCGTATCAATAAAACGAAGGTCTTGCGTATAGTGATTTTGCTTGTACAAGATAGAATGACTTGGTAGCCTCAGGGTTGCGGAGGCTTCATAAGCGGGAGAATACGCGGGAAATTCCATTTATTGTGGAAAGCCAAACCCCGTATCAGTACAGTAACTCCGGCTGAAATGACTGTTGCGGTTAGCGAGGGTAAAACATTACGCAGCAGCAGGTAAACCCCGGCGCCTACCAAGGAGGCGACCGCATAGATATGACGTACCAAAACGCTGGGCATTTCGCCGGCCATGACATCGCGCATGATGCCGCCTCCCGTACCGGTAAGCAGCGCTACAAACAGCAGCATAAATACCGAGCCTTCCGGGTAGGCATGCGCGGCGGTATCAACACCGCTTACGGTAAATACCCCTAAACCAACGGCATCTGTATAGATGAGTATCTTTTTATACAGATTTTTCGTTTTCGGCAGGGGTTCATTGCGGTAAAAGTAGAGAATTACGAAAAAGAGCATACTGGTGGCTACGGCGACCAATGCAAAAGTCGGGTCCGTCAGCATTTGGGGCGGGGTAATGCCCAGCACAATATCGCGCAGGCTACCGCCGCCGACTGCGGTGGTCAGCCCGAGGATGATCACCCCGAATAAATCCATCCCTTTGCGAATGGCGATCATTGCGCCGGAAAGCGCAAAGGCGACGACGCCCAGCAATTCTATCGGTAAAAACGGATCAAACATACGAAGTCCTCTCTTCCGTATTGGTTTGCGAGTGCATCATAACACCAGCCGCAGAGGCTTGCAAGGACAATTTTTTAAGGGGCGCAGCAACGTTTCGAGCAACAACAACACCAGAGCGCAGATACAGAAATTTTTTACTGCTATAAAGTAGAAAAACTCAATAAATACATGGGTTTCTACTATATACAGTGGTGGATGGGAAGCACCCGGGGCTTGACAATTGCGTCCCGGTCAATATAATTAGTTTGTCTAACGAATAAGATTACGCATGGAGGAGTGGCGCATGGACGAATTCAGCCGGGAGCTGAACCGCTTGCTGGTAAGTACGTACCGTGATATCGGCAAGCTGGAGGAAGATATGCTCCATTCCTTCAGTGGTATGGATCTGACCATCGGGGAATTGCACTTGTTGGAAGCCGTTGGCGAAAACAAGGATAAGGGCATGGTGGTATGCGAGCTGGCACAGCGGATGGAGCTTACCCCGCCAACGGTGACGGTAGCCATCAACAAACTGGCGCACAAAGGATTTGTACAAAAAACACGGTCTACGCGGGATCGGCGCAGTGTTATCGTTACGCTGACCCGTTTAGGCAAAAAGGTCAATGCCGCACACCGCTATTTTCACGAGCAGATGGTGCGTAACATTGTAAAGCTCCTTACGCCCGCGGAAAGAGAAGGGATGATCCACGGGATGCAATCCCTGAATGCTTTTTTTAGGAGCGCGCTGGAGGAGCAGGCAAAAAAGGACGAAGCAGAGGAGCCTGACGGGCAGGCAGAAAAGAGTGTGAACGAATGAAAATACGTTCCTTCGGGCATGCATTGCCGAAAAGAACGGTTACCAATGAAGAATTGGCCGGTTTTCTGGACACGTCGGATGAATGGATTCAAACCCATACTGGAATTAAGAGCCGCCATATTATGACGGGCGACGAAACACTCAGCAGCCTTGGGGCGGAGGCAGCGCAAATGGCGCTGGACCGCGCGGGCCTAACGCCGGAAGATGTGGATTTTATCCTTTGTTCCACCACACGAGGCGAAATGAGTTTTCCCGCCACCGCTTGCCTGATACAGCAAAAAATGGGCGCAACGTGCCCTGGCCTGGATATTAACGCAGGTTGCTCAGGCTTTATCTACGCGCTGGAGGTTGCCGATGCGCTGCTTGTTGCGAGCCGCGCCAAACGGATCCTCATCGTCTGTGCGGAGCAGGTATCCCGCTTTACCGACTGGAAGGACCGCAGCACCTGCGTGCTGTTTGGCGATGCGGCTGGAGCGGCGCTGTGCGAAGCAGGCGATGATCTGCGGGCGATCCGCCTGACGACGGAAGGCGATGCCGAACCGCTGCACGCTTGGCCATCGGGTGGCAATTGTCCCTTTGATGACCGGATTCCTAAGGAAGAACCCCTGAAAATGAACGGTCAGGAAATCTTCCGCTTTGCCGTTACCCGTTCGCTTAGGGACATTCAGGCGGTTACCGCCCAATGTGATCTGGCGGATGAGGCGGTGGATTACTATGTGCTTCATCAGGCGAACCGTCGCATACTGGATTCGGTTTGCGCCCGCCTGAAGCAACCCGTGGAGAAGTTTCCCGTGAATATTACGACGCACGGAAACACCTCCTCCGCGTGTATACCCGTACTCCTGTCCGAAATGACGGAAGACGGTCGCCTCCAAAAGGGGCAAACGCTGGTACTGAGCGCTTTCGGGGCAGGGTTAACCACCGGGGCGGCTGTGCTGCGGTACTAAAATGCTTGCCGCGATTCTACGGCAACCTGACTTAATAGGAGGAAAACAAAATGACTACATTTGAAACCATTGCCAAAATGCTGGCGGAAAGCAAAGACCTGGATGTAAACGAAGTAAAGCCTGAAATGACTTTTGCCGATCTGGGCCTGGATAGCCTGGATGTAGCTGAACTGGTAATGAACATGGAAGATGAACTGGGCGTTGTAATTGAGATCAGCCCGTCGCTGAAGACCGTGCAGGACGTCGTAACGCTGGTGGACGAGCAGAAGAAATGATGAACTCAGTGCTTGTGGAAGAACTCGGCCTGCGCTATCCCATCTTTCAAGGTGGCATGGCCTGGGTGTCCGATGCGTACTTAGCGGCGGCGGTTTCCAATGCAGGCGGTCTTGGTATTATTTCCGCGATGAACGCGGATGCGGAATATCTGCGCAAACAAATCACGCTGTGCCGTACCATGACGGATAAACCCTTTGGCGTCAACATTATGCTGATGTCCCCGCACGTAAAGGAAGTAGCGCAGGTATGCACGGAGGAAAAACCCGCCGTGGTTACCACCGGTGCGGGCTTGCCGACAGCTTACATGAAAAGCTGGATTGCTGCCGGGATTAAAGTGATTCCGGTTGTGCCTTCCATTGCTGTGGCGAAGCTGGTGGAGCGCGCAGGCGCTTTTGCTGTTATCGCCGAAGGCGGCGAAAGCGGCGGTCACGTAGGCGACCTGAGCACTATGGCGCTGGTTCCGCAGGTGGTGGACGCGGTGAAAATCCCCGTCATTGCTGCGGGCGGTATTGCCGATGGTCGCGGAATTGCGGCGGCGTTCATGCTGGGTGCGGTGGGCGTGCAGTGCGGCACCGTATTCCTGTGTGCCGAGGAATGCACCATCCACGATAACTATAAGCAAAAGGTGCTGGCCGCTAAGGATATTGATACTGTTGTAACGGGTAAACGTCTTGGCCATGCGGTGCGCAGTATTAAAAATCCGTTTACGCGCGGGTATCAGGAAAAAGAGTACAACCCTTCCACCTCTGACGAGGAGCTGGAAGCGCTGGGTGTAGGCGCCCTGCGCAAAGCGGCGATGGACGGCAATATGGATGAAGGTTGTTTTCTGGCCGGGCAGGCTGCTGCTATGGTGCATGCAATTAAACCTGCAAAGGATATTATTGAACCGATGTTTGCACAGGCGGAAGGCCTGCTCACGGGGGCTGGCAAATGGGTAAAATAGCATTCGTTTTTGCCGGTCAGGGCGCGCAGTATGCCGGTATGGGAAAAAGCCTGTACGAATCATCTCCCGCTGCCAAGCGCGTGCTGGACGAGGCGGAAGCGCTGCGTCCCGGTACGCTGGAACTGTGCTTTTCCGGTACGAAGGAAGACCTTAGCCGGACGATCAACACCCAGCCTGCCTTAATGGCGGTGGATTACGCCTGCGCGGCTGCGTTGATGGAAGCCGGCGTGCAGCCGGCTGGACTGGCAGGGTTTTCGCTCGGCGAAATTGCCGCACTGCCGGTAAGCGGTATGCTTACTTTTGCGCAGGCTTTTGCGCTGGTGATGGAGCGGGCTGCGTTGATGGAGCGCTGCGCAGCCGACCATCCCGGTGGCATGGTGGCCGTGCTGAAACTGGCGGACGACGCAGTGGAAACACTTTGCGAAGCGCATGGTGCGTATCCGGTGAATTACAATTGCCCCGGTCAGGTGGTATGTGCGCTACAAAGCGATGCGATCCCTGCCTTTTCTCAGGCGGTTAAGGCGGCTGGCGGCCGTGCGCTGCCGCTGGCGGTAAGCGGAGGCTTCCATAGCCCCTTTATGCGGGATGCTGCGCAGGGCTTGGCTGAGTATGCAAAAGGCTTGTCCTTTGCACAGCTGGAATGGCCACTGTATGCCGATGCGACTTGCGGGCTGTACACCGTGCAGGACGCTGCTACGCTGCTTGGGCAGCAGGTGGATCATCCCGTGCGGTGGACCACGCTAATCCGGGGGATGATTGCCGATGGATTTACAGATTTTATCGAGGTTGGCGCAGGGCATACGCTCAGCGGCCTGATCTCAAAAATTGGAGGCGCGGAGCGCATCGCCAATGTGGAGGATGCGGATTCGCTTACGCAAACCCTGTCCCTGTATAAGGAGGGCAGCCGATGCTAACGGGAAAAACAGCGCTGGTCACCGGCGGTAGCCGCGGTATTGGGCGCGCAATCTGTTTGGAACTGGCCGCAAACGGTGCGGCGGTTGCGTTTGCCTATGCTGGCAACGAACAAATGGCGGGCGAGACGCTCGCGCAGCTGACGGCGCTTGGCGTTAAAGCCAAGGCGTACCGCTGCAATGTTGCGGATTTTACTGCAACCAAAGAACTTGTGGATGCGGTGACTGCTGATTTTGGCGGCATCGATCTGCTGATTAACAACGCGGGCATCACGAAAGATAAGCTCTGCATGCGTATGAGCGAAGAGGACTTTGACAGCGTGATCGCCGTAAACCTAAAAGGTGCGTTCAACCTAATCCGCCATACATCGGCGGGCTTCCTGCGCAAACGCGCGGGCCGTATTGTCAACATTACATCTGTCGCGGGCTTGATGGGCAATCCGGGGCAGGCAAATTATGCTTCGGCCAAGGCTGGTATGATCGGTCTGACCAAGACCATTGCACGGGAGCTGGGCGCCCGCGGGATTACCTGCAACGCCGTTGCCCCCGGTTTTATCCAAACGGATATGACCGCCGTACTTGGCGAGCAAACGCTGGAAGCCGCCTGTCAGAGTATTCCACTTAAGCGGATTGGACAGGCGCAGGATGTAGCCAAGGCCGTAGCGTTTCTCTGCTCGGATAGCGCAGGCTATATTACCGGGCAGGTATTGCAGGTTGACGGCGGCATGTTAATGTAAACGGTTAGGACGAAGACACCATTTTCCACAACCGGCAGGAGGGATTACGCATGGAGCGTGTGGTGATTACTGGAATGGGCGCGGTGACGCCTGTGGGTTTGAATATCCCGGATTTCTGGCAGGCGCTTACGGACGGCGTATGTGGTATCGGCCAAATTCAAAGCTTTGATACCACCGGCATGAAAGTAACGTTGGCCGCGGAGCTCAAAGGGTTTGATCCCACGCAGCACGGCATGGATAAAAACGCCGCGCGCAAACTGGATCCGTATGCTCAATACGCGATTGCGGCTGCAAAGCAGGCGATGGCGCAAAGCGGGCTTGTCAGCAACGAAAACATTCAGTCGGAGCGGCTGGGCGTTTATATTGGTTCGGGCATCGGCGGTATGCAGACGTTTGTAACCGAAGCGGGCAAGTGTTTAACACGCGGGCCGGAGCGGGTATCCCCCCACTTTATCCCGATGATGATTGCAAACATTGCCTCCGGGCAGGTGGCAATTGCGTACAATGCGCAAGGCCCCAGCTTGCCGGTGATGACGGCATGCGCAACTTCCACCCATGCGGTGGGCGAAGCGTTCCACGCTATTAAAGCGGGGTATGCGGATGCGATTGTAGCGGGCGGCGCAGAAGCGGCGATTTGCCCGCTCGCCGTCGGCGGTTTTACCAACTGCATGGCGCTGTCCACCCAGCCGGATCCGCTGCTGGCAAGTCTGCCGTTTGATAAACGACGTGCAGGGTTTGTGATGGGCGAAGGCGCAGGCGTAGTGGTACTGGAAAGCTATACCCACGCCGTGAACCGCGGCGCTACGATACTGGCGGAAATTTGCGGTTATGGCAATACCTGCGACGCTTATCATGTCACTGCGCCGCATCCCGAAGCTGTGGCGGGGGCGCGCGCAATCCGGCTGGCGATGGAAGAAGCGGAGTATACGCCGGATGACCGCGTATATATCAACGCCCATGGCACGGGTACGCCGCTCAACGATACCAGCGAAACGCTGGCGATTAAGAAAGCGTTGGGTGAAACGGCCGCGCGGAGCGCCATGATCTCCTCCACCAAGAGCATGACGGGCCATATGCTTGGCGCAGCGGGCGCGGTGGAATGCATCGTATCGGTATTGGCGCTGGAAACCGGCGTGCTGCCGCCCACCATTGGCTTAACGGAGCCGGACCCGGCGTGCGATTTGGACTATATTCCGCTGACCAAACGGGAAGCGCAGTGCGATATCGCGCTGAGTATTTCGCTTGGCTTTGGCGGGCACAATGGCTGTTTGGCGCTCAGGAGGGTGAAAGAATGAAGATCAGCGATATTAAAACATTAGCGGATGTTATGAATCACGCGGATTTATCTGTGCTAGAATATAGCGAAGGGGAAGCCCACATCCGGCTGGAGCGGGGCACAAAGCAGGTTGTAACCGTCGCTGCTCCCCAACCCGTCATCGACCCTGCGGTCGCGCCCCACAGCGTTTCGGAAGAAGAGCAGAACGACTTTAACAATCTGTGCGAGCTGAAAGCGCCGATGGTTGGGGTGTTTTACGCCGCCCCGTCGCCCGATGCCAAGCCGTTTGTGCGTGTTGGCGATACGGTGGAAAAAGGGCAGGTGGTTTGTATTATCGAAGCGATGAAGCTGATGAACGACATCACCGCGCCTGTAACCGGCCGCATTGTGGATATTTTAGCGCTCGATGGCGCTGTGCTGGAATTTGGACAGACCATCATGAAAATCGTCTGATAACGGAATAAAAGGATAGAGTCATGAATAAAGAAGAGATCAAGCATTTTTTACCGCATCGTGAACCGATGCTGTTGGTGGACGATGCGACCCTGAAAGAAAACGAAGCAGTTGGCCACTATACTGTACGGGGCGACGAGTGGTTTGTACAGGGGCATTTTCCCGGTAATCCCGTAGTGCCCGGCGTTGTGCTGTGCGAAATGATTGGACAAACCTGCGCGGTGCTGCTGGGGGATAAGCTGCTGGGGAAGACGCCGTTTTTTACCGGAATGAACAATGTACGGTTCCGCCAGCCGGCCCGCCCCGGCGATACGCTGACGCTGGAAGCCAACATTACCCGGCAAAACGGTCCGTTTTACGTAACGCAGGGGAAAGCTCTGCTGGACGGAAAAGTTGCCGCGCAGGGAGAATTCTCCTTTGCACTGATTGCTAATGAAGAAGCAGGGAGCGATAAAAACCGCGCCTGATCAAGGCTGTGGGAATCGCTTATCAACCGGAGGGAGGCTCTATGTTCTCCAAAATCCTGATTGCTAACCGCGGGGAGATTGCCATTCGTGTCATCCGCGCGTGTAAGGAAATGGGCGTTGCTACGGTGGCCGTATTTTCACAGGCCGATCGTGACGCGCTGCATGTATCGCTGGCCGACGAAAGCTATTGCATCGGTCCGGCGCCAACGCAAAAAAGCTATTTAAATATGGATGCGATTCTCACCGTGGCGCGTGCCTGCGGTGTGGAAGCGATCCATCCCGGATATGGGCTGCTGAGCGAAAACCCCACCTTCGCCAAACTGTGCGAAGAGCAGGGCATCCGTTTTATCGGCGCGCCATATGAAGTGATGCTGCAAATGGGCGATAAGGACGCCGCACGCCGCACCATGCGGGAAGCGGGCGTGCCTGTCATCCCCGGCTGCGATCTGGTAGCGACGGTCGAAGATGCCAAACGCGAAGCCAAAGCCATTGGGTTTCCGCTGCTGCTGAAGGCACGGGCGGGTGGCGGCGGGCGCGGGATTCGCCGTGTAAATGACGAAAGCGAAATCGCCGCTGCGTTTGCGAGCGCGGCTGCCGAAGCGCAAAGTGCTTTTGGCGACGGCGCGCTGTATATGGAAAAATTATTAACCCATGTAAAGCATATTGAAACGCAGCTGCTTTGCGATCAGTACGGTAATGTGTTATGCTTGGGCGAACGCGATTGCTCCATGCAACGTAAAAACCAGAAGATTCTGGAGGAAAGCCCTGCCGTATGCGTAACGCCGCAGATGCGAAAAGAGCTGATTGAAGCGTCTGTCGCCGCGGCGAAAACCGTAGGGTATGTCGGCGCGGGCACAATCGAGTTTTTACTGACGCAGGACGGACATTTCT
This sequence comes from Candidatus Limiplasma sp., assembly GCA_963675655.1. Classification (GTDB taxonomy): domain Bacteria; phylum Bacillota; class Clostridia; order Christensenellales; family Aristaeellaceae; genus CAXXOK01. The sequence goes on along the minus strand of OY776489.1, from coordinate 306,610 downwards.
ACTTTATGGAGATGAACACCCGCTTGCAGGTGGAACATCCCGTAACCGAAATGGTGACCGGCGTGGATTTGGTGAAGTGGCAAATCCGCATTGCCAGCGGGCAGAAGCTGACGCTCAAGCAAAAGGATGTGCGCATTCAGCGCCACGCGATTGAATGCCGCATCAATGCCGAAGACCCGGCGCACGATTTCCGGCCCAGCTGCGGGCAGATCAGTCTGTTACATGTGCCGGGCGGCCCGTGGGTGCGGTTTGATACGGCTCTGTATCAGGGCTATATGATCCCCCCGTTTTATGATAGTATGATTGCCAAGCTCATCGTTTCCGCCCGTACGCGGGCCGAGGCCATCCGCAAAATGCAGGCGGCGCTGTGTGAAATGGTGGTGGAGGGCGTGGAGCACAATGCGCAGACGCATATCGACCTGCTTTGCGAATCCCCGTTTCTGGACGGCACGTACACCACGGATTATCTGACGAAACGGTAACGCCGAAGACCGGTTTACACGGCTGTTATCACCGGCATACAGGGAGGAAGAAGCGATTGATCCGGAAAGACCTGTTTAAAAAACCGAACAACCGGCTGGAAGGCGAGCACGACGCGCCCACGATGAAAAAACCCGCCTTTGCCTGCCCAGAGTGTAAAACCACACTGGATAAAGCATCGCTGCCCAAAGCCCACTATACCTGCCCGCGTTGTGGCGCGCTGTTGTCGATTGCCGCGCGCGAGCGCATCTGCTGGCTGGTGGATGCGGACAGCTTTATGGAGCTGGATGCCAATTTACAAACGATAGACCGCCTGCAATTTCCCGGATATGCGGATAAGCTGGAAGCAGCCCGCAAAACCAGTGGGGAAACCGAAGGGGTCGTTACCGGCACGGCGCTTATCAGCGGGGAGCCCTGCGCGCTGTTCTGCATGGAACCGGGTTTTATTATGGGCTCCATGGGCGCGGTAGTAGGGGAAAAGATTACGCGCCTGTTTACCTATGCCACGGCGCACCGCTTGCCGGTAATCGGGTATACGGTTTCCGGCGGCGCGCGTATTCAGGAAGGCATGTTTTCGCTGATGCAGATGGCCAAAACCAGCGGCGCAGTGCTGCGGCACAGCGAGGCGGGGCTTTTATATGTTGCGGTGCTCACCAACCCGACTACGGGCGGCGTAGTTGCTTCCTTTGCCATGGAGGCGGATGTGATTTTGGCCGAGCCGCGCGCGTTGATTGGCTTTGCAGGCCCGCGCGTGATTGAGCAAACCATGCGCCAGAAGTTGCCGCCGGGATTCCAGCGGGCAGAGTTTTTAATGGAAAAAGGATTTATTGACCGTATCGTACCCCGCAGCGAACAGGCAAAAGAGCTTGCGGTTTTACTTAAGCTGCATGGCGGGGAGGCGAAGCAATGACGACGGCATACAAACGGGTGCAGGCGGCACGCGGCAAAGGGCGGCCAACTGCGATGGCGTTTATCCGTACGATGTTTACGGACTTTTTGGAAATGCACGGCGACCGCCGTTTTGCTGATGACCCGGCGATTGTAGCGGGCGTAGCCGCCTTAGAGGGCATGCCTGTAACGGTTATCGGCATCGAGAAAGGCGTGGACACGCAAGAGAAGATACGCCGCAATTTCGGCGCCGCCCATCCGGAAGGTTACCGCAAGGCGCTTCGGCAGATGAAACTGGCAGAAAAGTTCCGCAGGCCAGTAATTTGCTTTATTGATACGGCAGGCGCGTACTGCGGTGTAGGTGCGGAAGAGCGCGGGCAGGGACAGGCGATTGCTGAAAACCTGATGACTATGATGGGGCTTACCGTACCGATTATCTCCATTTTAATTGGCGAAGGCGGCAGCGGCGGCGCATTGGCGCTGGGTGTGGCCGACCGGGTGTGGATGCTGGAAAACTCCGTTTACTCAGTCATTTCGCCGGAGGGAGCCGCCAGCATCGTATGGAAAGATGCGGGTAAAGCACCGCAGGCAAGCGAAGCTCTGCATTTGACCGCACAGGATTTGCTGGGCTTTGGTATGGTAGAACGCATTTTTCCGGAAGAAAACGGGGATCATGATAAAGTATGCGCGGCGCTGAAAGGCGCTCTGCAGGAAGAACTATCGGTACTGACACGGCTACCGGTGGCAGAATTGACCGATAATCGATACCGAAAATTCCGCGATATCGGAGGTGACCAGACATGATTGCAATTATGGTGGATAGTGCCGCGGGCATCTCCCGGCAGGAAGCCGAGCAGCTTGGCGCACATTATGTACCCATGACGTATACGGTGGGGAAAAGGCAGTTTGTTGAGCATTACATTGGTGAGAACGGACAGTTTGAACCTTATATCGAGCGGGAGGATGTTGAGCGCCGCACCAGTCAGGCGACGGCTACCGCATTTATTGCGGCCTTTGAGCATCAGCTGGCCAAGGGGCGGCAGGTGTTGTGCATCACTATTTCATCGCGGCTTTCCGGCACCTATGCCAATGCTGTGATGGCGGCCAAAGAAGTAAACGAGCAGGATATTCAGGTACTGGACAGCCGCAACGCGGCGGGTGGCATCTTCTTCCTCATTCTACGGGCGCAGCAGTTGATTGCGCAGGGGAAAACCCTTGCCGAAATCATGGAGGTGCTGGTGCAGGAGCGCAACAACATCGCCAACGTGTTTACCGTAAACGATATGACCAACCTGCGTAAAAGCGGCCGGTTGGGCGTGGTGCGCCTCAGTGTGAGCACGATACTCAATCTGCGCCCGATACTGTACCTTAAAAATGGGTCGGTATTTTCCAAGGGCGTTGCACGCGGCAGCCACGAGCAGCTGCGTATGCTGGTGGACAGCGTTCCAGAGGGCACGAGTTTTGTTGTACTGCACAGCCGGGAGAATAATCCGCAATTGCCGCAATTGCAGGAGATGCTCCGCCGCAAGCTGGGTAACGATTTAGAGCTTCGTATTTGCAGCCTTGGGCCTGTGCTGGCGATCCATCTGGGGCTTACGTATCTTGGCGTATGTTGGGTGCGCAAACCCGGCGAGCCCGAATAAGACGCATGGTATTTTACCTGTGTTTTACAGGGATTTCCGCTCAATTGTATACAAAAGGTTGACAAGCCCTGTAAAAGCAGGTATAATCGCATCAATACCATTATAGAAAAGGAGGAGCCACCATGGAGAAAACCTTGTTTGGCGCTTCCTTTTACTTTAGCTACAGCTTTACGGAGTATGCTTACCGTAAGGCTCATTTGCGTTGTACTGGTTGAGGAAGTTCGCAGGTAAAAGCGTCAGCCCCTCGCAGTCAATGCTGCGGGGGGCTTTTTCATATAAAAGCACTCTTGTAGAACGGTAGTACGGTAGAATAGAAAAGGAGCGATTACCTATGATTATCATTTTGAAAAAGGATCCCGAACAAAAGCAATTGGAGAATCTCAAAGCATGGCTCATCAGCCGGAATTTGACGATTCATGAATCCCACGGGGAAAACCATACCATACTGGGTTTGGTTGGCGATACCAGCACCGTGGATATTGATTTGCTGCGTGCGCTGGATATTGTGGAAGATGTAAAGCGTATCCAGGAACCCTACAAAAACGCGAACCGCAAATTCCACGAGGAGGACACCGTCATTTCCGTGGGAGAAACCCAGATCGGCGGTGATGTGTTCACCCTTATTGCCGGGCCCTGCAGCGTAGAGAGCCAAGCGCAGATTTGCTCCGTTGCGGCGGATGTGAAGCGCGCGGGCGCTACCATGCTCCGCGGCGGCGCTTTTAAACCCCGCACTTCTCCTTATGCGTTCCAAGGGCTGCGCGCGCAGGGGCTGGAGCTGCTGTTGGAAGCCAAGAAACAAACGGGGTTGCCGATTGTAACGGAAATAATGGATTTAAACCAGCTGGAACTGTTTGGCGACGTGGACGTGATTCAGGTTGGCGCGCGCAACATGCAAAACTTTGAATTGCTCAAGGAACTGGGGCACACCGGCAAGCCCATCCTTATCAAGCGCGGCTTGGCTAACACCCTGCAGGAGCTGTTGATGAGCGCCGAATACGTAATGGCGGGCGGGAATACAAAAGTGGTGCTGTGCGAACGCGGTATTCGCACGTTTGAAACAGCATCTCGTAACACGCTGGATTTGTCTGCCGTGCCGCTGCTCAAGAAAATGAGCCATCTGCCGGTCATTGTTGACCCCAGTCATGCCACGGGCATCGCCGCGCTGGTAAAGCCCATGGCGCTGGCTGCTGCCGCCGCGGGCGCGGACGGACTGATGATTGAGGTACACAACGATCCTTCCCACGCGCTGAGCGACGGAGCACAATCCCTTACCCCGGAGGCCTTTATGGATGTTACAGCCGCAATACGTGCCGTGCTGCCCTACGCCTGCCGCTACGATCACGGAAAGGCGGTGTAAGCTATGGAGATTGCCATTGTCGGCCTGGGGCTGATCGGCGGCTCCATTGCCAAAGCGATTAAAAAGTATACGCCCCATACGGTGCTTGGGTACGATAGCGACGAGCAGGTGATGTATAAGGCGCGCCTGCTGGATGCGATCGACGGGGAATTGACGGACGAACGGCTGGCGATTTGTGATTGGCTCATCGTCGCTACACGCCCGCAGGCGGCTGTGGAATATGTGCAAAACCATGCGGATTTGCTAAAAAAAGAAGCAACCGTTATGGACGTATGCGGCGTAAAAGGCTTTGTATGCCAGCCGCTTTGGAAACTGGCGGAAGCAAAAGGATTCACCTTTATCGGCGGGCACCCTATGGCCGGCCGCGAGGTAAGCGGGTTTGAAAACGCGGGCGCCGATCTGTTCCATGACGCGTCCATGATCCTCACTCCGCCTAAAGGCGCGGATATCGCCCTGCTGGAGCGGATTAAAAAATTCTGGTGCGCAATCGGGTTTGGCAGTGTAACCGTCACCACGCCGGAAAACCACGACCGGGTGATCGCGTATACATCGCAGCTAGCGCACATTGCCAGCAGCGCTTATATTAAAAGCCCGACGGCGCTGGACCATATCGGCTTTTCTGCGGGCAGTTATAAGGATATGACACGTGTGGCACGGCTGGACGCGGGTATGTGGACGGAACTGTTTTTAGAGAATCAGCAGCCGCTGCTTACAGAGCTGGACGGGTTGATCCAGCGGCTTGCCGCCTACCGGGAAGCGCTTGCCGCCATGGATGAAGCGGCGCTGCATGCGCTGTTGCAAGCCGGGCGGGAACAGAAGCTGGAAGCGGACAGAAAGGATTATCACGCATGAAAACCGTAGCGGTGCAAACGGGCAAACCCTATCAGGTGTCCATTGGGCGCGGTGCGCTGCCTACTGCGGGCGCATGGCTGGCCGGGCTTACCAAGGCGCATACCGCAGCACTGATTGCTGATGATACGGTAGATGCGCTGTATGGGGAAACGGTGGAAGCGTCGCTGGCGAAGGCGGGTTTTCGCGTTGTGAGGATGTGCTTTCCCCATGGCGAAGCCTCTAAAACACTGGATACCTATGGCAAGATGCTGAACTTTCTGGCGGAAAACCACCTGACCCGCAGCGACGTCGTCGTTGCGCTGGGCGGCGGGGTCACCGGCGATATGGCCGGCTTTGCGGCGGCTACGTACCTGCGCGGCATTGCCGTTGCGCAAATCCCGACAACTTTTCTAGCGATGGTGGACAGCTCAGTCGGTGGGAAAACGGGGATTGACCTGCCAATGGGGAAAAATCTGGCGGGAGCTTTCCATCAGCCGATTGGGGTGCTGTGCGATCCCAATGTGCTATCCACCCTGCCCGAAGCTGTATTTGCCGATGGCGCGGCGGAGGCGGTAAAGTATGGCGTTCTGTGCGATGCGGACTTGTTTGCCACGTTAGCGCAGGGTGATTACCAAAACGGGATTGAAGATGTTATTGAGCGCTGCGTTACTATTAAAGCGGATGTGTGCGCAGAGGATGAGTGTGAGGCGGGCCGCAGAAAGACATTGAATTTGGGGCATACGCTCGGCCATGCCGTTGAGCAGTGCAGCCGGTATACAATCCCGCACGGGTACGCCGTTGCTATCGGCATGGTGTATGCGGCGCGTATCGCCGTGCGGCTGGGGCGGTGCGAACCGGAAGTGGTTACCCATATTATAAAGGCATTGCAAAACAATAAACTACCGGTCAGCGCGGGCTTTACGCCGGAGCAGCTGGCAGCCGTAGCCCTGGTGGATAAGAAACGCGCCGGGGATACCATTACCTTTGTACTACCAAGGAAAATAGGGGAATGCGAACTGTACAAGCTACCTGTTAACCGCCTACCGGAGCTTGCGGCAGCGGCGATGGAAGCCTGATCACGATTTTGATACGAAAAGGAAGCGATGACAATGGATTTGGATGCTCTGCGGGATCAAATTAACGAATGCGACAACACGATGGCCAAAGCGTTTGTCACCCGGATGGAAACAGCGCTTGAAATCGCCAAGTATAAACAGCAAAACGGGCTGCCGGTTCTGGACCCTGCGCGCGAGCGTGAAGTGATCAGCCGCGTTACCAAGGATTGCGACGAAGCCATGGCAGTGAATGTAAAACTGCTGTATAATACGATTTTCGATCTTAGCCGTACCTGGCAGCAGCGCTATATGGCGGGTGAAACAGAGCTTACCAACCATATTCAGCACGCGATTGAAGCCACGCCAAAGGTGTTTCCCAAGCGCGCGGTGGTTGCCTGCCAGGGCGTGGAAGGCGCGTATAGCCAGCAGGCGGTGGATAAACTGTTTGCGCTTCCGAGCCTGATGTACTTCAAGCGGTTTGAAGGTGTCTTTCAGGCGATTGAGGGCGGGCTGTGTGCCTATGGTGTACTGCCGATTGAAAACAGCTCCTACGGCTCCGTAGCCGAGGTATACGACTTGATGCGAAAGTACCAGTTTTCCATCGTGCGTAGCGTCCGCCTGAAAATCGATCACCGGTTGCTGGCTAAACCCGGCGTAAAGCTTTCGGATATTAAGGAAGTGGTTTCCCACGAGCAGGCGATCGGCCAGTGCGGCAGATTTCTCAAGGGGCTGCAGGGGGTCAAAATTACAGTTTTTGGCAATACCGCCGAAGCGGCCCAGTATGTCAGCAATAATGCGCGCAACGATATTGCGGCGATTTCCTCGCCTGCTTGCGCGGCGCTTTACGGCTTGAATGTTGTAGCGGAGGATGTAAGCGACAGCGACAGCAATTATACGCGCTTCATCTGCATTGCTAAGGAATTGCAAATCTACCCCGGCGCAAACCGCATGAGCCTGATGCTCAATGTGCGCCATACGCCTGGCGCGCTTTACGCGATGATCGCCAGATTTGCCGCCCTTGGCCTCAACCTGACCAAAATAGAGAGCCGCCCTATCGCGGGAACCGATTTTGAATTCATGTTCTACTTTGATTTGGATGCGTCCGTATATGCGCCCGAAGCGCTGCAATTGCTGTGCGAGCTGGATGCGGGACCGGAAACCTTTACATACCTTGGCAGTTATAGTGAGATTTAGCCTATGCGATACGGATTGATTGGGAATCCTTTGGGACACAGCTATTCCCCGCGCCTGCATGCATTGCTGGGAGACGGGGATTATACGCTGCACCCCCTGCCCCCGGAGGAGTTGGATGCTTTTCTGACCGAGCGGGATTTTCTGGGGCTGAATGTAACCATCCCCTATAAACGTGCAGTGATTCCGTATTGCGATGCACTGGGCGAAACAGCGCAGGCCATTGGCAGTGTGAACACGCTGGTAAAGCGTGCGGACGGCACGCTGCTGGGGGACAACACCGATGCGTATGGGTTTGCCAAAATGGCGGAAAATGCAGGCATTGACTTTGCTGGTAAAAAAACGCTGGTACTGGGCAGTGGAGGCACAAGCCTGACGGCTTGCCATGTGGTGCGTACGGCTGGCGGCGAGGCGGTCGTCATATCCCGTCACGGGGAGGATGACTACGATCATCTGGATCGTCATGCCGACGCGGCCATCCTGATTAATGCAACGCCGGTGGGTATGTACCCGGCGATTGCGGCAGCTCCAGTAGACCTATTACGGTTTCCCATACTGGAAGGTGTGCTGGATGTGGTGTATAATCCGCTGCGTACGCGGCTGTTGCAGCAGGCGGAGGAGCTTGGTATTCCCCACGCCGGAGGGCTTAGCATGCTGGTGTGGCAGGCGGCCCGAGCGCGCGAACTGTTCGACGGGCAGGAACGGCCTGCACAAACCGTGCTGGCCGCGGAGCTAGCTTTGCGTCGGGAAGTAAGCAATCTGGTCATTGTTGGGATGCCCGGCAGCGGGAAAACCGTGGTTGGCAGACGCTGTGCCAAGGTGCTGCACATGCCCTTTGTGGATGTGGACAGTCAAATTGTAAAGCGGGCGGGCAAACCGATTCCGCAAATCTTTGCGGAAGATGGCGAAGCGGCATTCCGCGCGCTGGAGGCGGAGGTGCTGGCTGCGTATTGCGCCAAAAGCGGGCAGGTGCTTTCTACTGGCGGCGGTGCGGTGTTGCGGCAGGAAAACCGACAGAATATGCGTATGAACGGCATTGTTGTGCGGTTGATGCGTCCGCTGGAAAAACTGAAAACCGAAGGTCGTCCGCTCTCTACCGGGCTTACGGCGCTCAAACATATGGAAAAGGAACGCGCGCCGTTTTACCGGGCTGCGGCGGATTTCACCGTCATCAACGACCATGCGCTGCCGGATTGCGTACATAAGGTATTGGGGGGATATGATGAAGCTCTTCGTCATTAATGGACCGAATATCAACATGCTGGGGATTCGGGAAAAGTCCATTTACGGCGCACAGACCTATGAACAGCTGCTAAAGTATATCCACGAGGTATGCAAACGGGAAGGAATCGACGTGGAATGCTTCCAAAGCAACCATGAAGGGGAATTGGTGGATATTATCCAAAGCGCATATCAAAAAGCGGACGGGATTGTCATCAACCCTGCCGCCTATACGCACACCAGCGTGGCGATACTGGACGCGCTCAAGGCGGTAGCACTTCCCGCGGTGGAGGTGCACATTAGTGATGTGAGCGCGCGCGAAGCCTTCCGGCAGATCAGCTATGCCGGTATGGCGTGTTGTAAATCGTTCATCGGGCATGGGTTCCGGGGCTACGAGGAGGCTATATTATTCCTCAAGGCGTTACAAATACAGGGAGATGCGTAAGGAATGCGGCTATTGGTAACAAGACACGGACAGACTGAATGGAATGCGATTGACCGCATTTGCGGCCATACGGACCTGCCGCTGGGCGAGCGGGGTGTTGCGCAAGCAAAGCGTTTGGGAGAGAAGCTGAAGGTAGAAGAACCGTCGATTGATTTAATCCTTGTCTCTCCGCTGCTGCGTGCGCAGCAAACGGCGCAATATGCAAATAAATGGGTGCAAGCGCCCATCGAAACCGATGAACGCCTGATTGAACAGAACTACGGTATTTACGAAGGGCAGAACGCTTTTCAACCAGGTTTTCAGTATGCCAAGCAGAATTTCGCCATCCGCTATCCCGGCGGAGAAAGTATGATGCAGGTAGCTTACCGCGTATATGGTCTATTGGAAGAATTAAAAAAGCGCACCGATTTGCAAACGGTGCTGCTGGTCAGCCACGGCGGAACGTGCCGCGCGCTGAATACTTATTTTGAGGATATAGACAACACTTCGCTCTACCAGTGGCAAATGGAAAACACGCAGTTGATCCGTTATACGCTGGAGTAATTGCCGGAAGAACCGAATATGCGATTCCCAAGAGGCTCATTGTCTCTTGGGAATTTTCTTTGGATAAAGCCGTAGCTGATCAAATGGATGGTCATAGCCAGCGCCCAGGAAAGTGGATAACTCCACACCAGCGTTTGCAGCGTATGACTGTGCGCAAATACGGTGTACACCCACACGATGCGCAAGCCGCATACCCCGGCCAGTGTGGTAATCATCGGCAAAATGCTGTATCCCAGCCCGCGCAATTGCCCGGCCGCGACCTCCATCATACCGCAGAAGAAGTACGATGTGCAGATGATGCGCAGGCGAATGACGCCCATTTCGATGACGGCAGGGTCGGTGTTATAAATGCTGATCAGCTGAGGAGCCAACAGCGAAAACAAACCATCCAGAGATACACCAATCACCCCGACGGCGCCAAGACAGATCCACAGGATGCGCCGCACGCGCCTGTGCTGCTTTGCACCGACGTTTTGGCTGGTAAAGGTAAGGCAAGCCTGATAGATGCTGTTCATCGCCATGTAGATGAACCCCTCCAGATTGGCGGAGGCAGCGTTGCCGGCCATGATGATCGACCCGAAGGAGTTGATGGACGACTGGATAATGACATTGCTGATGGAAAACAGCGAGCCCTGCAACCCGGCAGGCAGACCAATGCGAAAGATCGGGGAAAGCGATGCGCGGTGCAGACGCGTACGGCGCGGAATATAGCGTATAGCGCTGTCGTACTGCATTAAATACCGCACAACCAGTACAGCCGAAAGCGCCTGCGATAGAACCGTTGCCAGCGCAACCCCTGCGACGCCCATGCGAAACCGGATCACAAACAGTAGATTGAGCAGTACATTGAGAAGCCCAGAAAGGGTTAAAAAGTACAGCGGGCGCTTCGTATCGCCCACGGCGCGTAAAATGGCGCTGCCGAAAGTATACACCATATTGGCGGGCATCCCTGCAAAGTAAATTCGCATGTAAAGGGAGGCTGCGTCAAGCACATCTTCCGGTGAGCCCATCCATATCAGTAAAGTCCTGGCAGCCAGCAAGCCAAATAATCCGGTGGTAAGTCCACCCAGCAGCGCCAGCGCCATGGAGGTGTGCACTGTATCCTGCACAGCTGCGTGGTCGCCCGCCCCGTATTGCCGCGCAATGGCGACGCTAGTACCGACAGACAAGCCTAAAAACATGTTGACGATCAAATTGATAAGCGCGCCGGTGGAACCTACGGCTGCCAGCGCCTCTTTGCCGGAATACTGGCCGACGACGATGATATCCGCCGCATTGTAAAGCAGCTGCAAAATACCCGTGAGCATCAACGGCAGTGAAAACAGAATAATTTTTGTAACAATGGGGCCCTGTACCATATTCAGTTCGGGTTTGCCCTTGTGCAGGGCGCGCTTGATCCGCATTTTGTGTAACCCCCTTGCCCGACAAGCCATCATAGCATGTTTATTCTGGTTTGGCTATTGTTAATTCTCAGTAAAAAGGGGGGAGGTTTTCGCGCTGGTTTTACATAACGTATGGGGCTGTTCCCCTATAAAATACAAATTATCTTATGGAATGTTCACTATTTATGGAGCAATTTTTCATGCGTTATGTATTGACAACGTTTGCACAGCGTGCTATGATGGCAATACACAAAGCGAGAGGATAATGAAGAAAGAGGTTACTTTTTGGTTGTCTGTGCAAACGTTTTCAAGAAGGAAGCTCTTTTTCATGGCTGTCGGTTTTGCAAACGGTGCGAAGCGGAGAACCGCTTTACATAGATCAACGAATAAAAAGGAGAGTTATACCATGAAAAAAATCTTGGCTCTGGCTATGGCATTGGCGCTCATGTTAACGCTGGTAACCGTTTCGGCGGGTGCCGAGGCTACCGGCTCTGTGTACTACTTGAATTTCAAACCTGAGCAGGATCAGCAATGGCAGGATCTGGCGAAGGTATACACCGAGCAGACCGGCGTGCCGGTAACGGTCGTTACCGCAGCTTCCGGCACCTATGAGGATACGCTCCGTTCTGAAATTGAAAAAGCGGATGCGCCCACTCTGTTTCAGGTGAATGGCCCCGTTGGCCTGAAAACTTGGAAAGACTACTGCGCGGATCTGAAAGACACCGCCTTGTACTCCAACCTCAAGAGCGATGATTTCGCCCTGATGCAGGACGATCAGGTACTGGGTGTTGCTTATGTTATCGAAACCTATGGCATCATCTACAACAAAACGCTGCTTGCGAAGTATTGCGCTTTGGACAACGCTGTGATCAGCGATGCTTCCGAAATCGTCAACTTCGACACGCTCAAAGCAGTTGCGGATGACATTCAGGCTCGCAAAGACGAGCTGGGCGTAATGGGCGCCTTCACTTCCGCCGGTATGGACAGCAGCTCCGACTGGCGCTTCAAGACCCACTTGGCCAACCTGCCGATCTACTACGAATACAAAGCGGACGGCATTACCGAGACTACGGCCATCAAGGGCACCTACTTGGACAACTATAAGAAGATCTGGGATCTGTACATCACCGATGCGACCTGTGAACCCGCTATGATCGGCGCCAAGACCGGTGAAGACGCACTGGCGGACTTCACGCTGGGCGATGCGGTGTTCTACCAGAATGGCACATGGGCGTACGGCGATTGCATCAACGCTGGCATGACCGATGATGATTTGGGCATGCTGCCCATCTACATTGGTGTGGAAGGCGAAGAGAATCAGGGCCTGTGCACCGGTTCGGAGAACTACTGGTGCATCAACAAGAACGCTTCCGCTGAAAACGTGCAAGCGACCGAGGACTTCCTGGCTTGGGTCATCACCAGCGATGAAGGCCGCGATGCGCTGGCGAACCAGATGGGCTTTGTAACCCCGTTCACGACGTTTGACGATGGCTATACCGCCGACAACGCGCTGATCCGTGCTGCCAACGAGTATATTGCCGCCGGCAAGACCGCCGTTGCGTGGACCTTTACCACCATGCCTTCCGAAACATGGAAGAACGGCGTGGGCAGCGCGCTGCTTGAGTACGCGCAGGGAACGGCTGACTGGGACGGCGTTGTGACCGCTTTCGTGGATGGCTGGGCTACCGAATACGCAGCCGCCAACGCACAATAAAAAATCACGCTGCCGCAACAACGGCACGCAATGTGATAGCAATCAAGCGAGGCAGGGGCTTACCCTGCCTCGCCGCAGTTGTGTTTATCCGTCAAGTGAAGGAGACACTGATAAGACCGCGTGAAGCTTTCCGTGTGCATCTTACCGCAGGCAGGAAGCGGACGGGTAGAGCAAGAAGGTTACTATATCACATATCTCGCGGGCTTATGAGCGTTTCTTTCAGGACAATATCATCGCAAAGGGGATGAGCGGATGGAAAAAGCCATTCGGAAATACTGGCCGATCTTTGTACTTCCGACGATGATCGCATTTACCATCGGGTTTCTGATTCCGTTTGTAACGGGATTGTATTTGTCGTTTTGTGATTTTACCACGGTATCCAATGCGACATTTACAGGGCTAACGAATTACGTAAAGGCTTTTACGGATACATCCAGCAATTTTGTGCATGCACTGTGGTTTACGGCATTGTTTGCCGGTATTTCGACTATTCTCATCAATTTCTTTGGGCTTTTGGTGGCGCTGTTGCTGGTACGCGGCTTTAAAGGCACCAACCTCTTCCGTACTGTGTTTTTTATGCCCAACCTGATCGGCGGTATTGTGCTGGGCTGGTTGTGGCAGGTTATTTTAAACGGCGTGCTGGCAAATTATGGAGTAACATTGGTAACCAGCGAGTGGTACGGTTTCTGGGGATTGATGATTATTATGTGCTGGCAGCAGGCAGGATATATGATGATCATCTATATTTCCGGCTTGCAGGCGATTCCGGGCGAACTGACGGAGGCAGCCTCGATTGACGGGGCTAGCGCGTGGCAAACGCTGACGCGCGTCAAACTGCCGATGCTGATGCCATCGGTCACCATTTGCACCTTTCTAACGCTGACTAACGGCTTTAAGCTTTTCGACCAGAATCTGGCGCTGACTAACGGCATGCCGTCCAACCGGTCGCAGATGCTGGCTTTAAATATTTATGATACGTTCTATGGCCGTACCGGGTGGGCCGGAGCCGGACAAGCCAAAGCGGTTGTGTTTTGCCTGCTGGTTGTGGCGATTGCCATACTACAGATAAAACTTACGCATAGCAGGGAGGTGCAGCAATGACGACCATCGCGCATAAATCCGTAACGCACGGACGAACCCAGCGGCATCAGATGATCAGCACGATTTTAACGGTCTTTTTCTCCTGTGTTTCGCTGTTTTACATTTATCCACTCTTCGTCATTCTAATGAACAGTTTTAAGGTGAAGGCATACATCAGCCGTGTGCCGTTTGCCCTGCCGCTGGAAAAAATGTTTGCTGGAAATGTGAACTACATCAACGGCATTGCAAAAACCAATTTCTTCAGCGCATTTAAATGGAGTTTGGTGATTACGGTGCTATCCGTGTTGGTGATATTGCTATGCACGTCCATGTGTGCATGGTTCATCAGCCGGGTACACAGCAAATGGACCAAGTTGATTTACTTCCTGTGCATTTTCTCCATGGTGGTTCCTTTTCAGATGGTTATGTTCACGCTGTCCAAAACGGCGAACGTGCTGCGGCTGAATACTCCGATCGGAATTGTTGTTATTTATCTGGGTTTTGGCGCGGGGCTTGCGGTGTTTATGTTCAGCGGATTTATGCGATCCAGTCCCATCTCCATTGAGGAAAGCGCGATGATTGACGGCTGTGAACCGGTGCGTACGTTCTTTAGCATCGTACTGCCCATTTTGCGGCCTACCTACATTTCCACAGGGATACTGGAAACTATGTGGATTTGGAACGATTATCTGCTGCCGTATCTGGTGCTGGATTTAAAGCGCTATAAAACCATCCCCATTGCTGTGCAGTACTTGAAGGGCGGATATGGTTCGGTAGATATGGGCGCGATGATGGCGACACTGGTATTGGCGATCATCCCCATTATTCTTTTCTATCTGTTCAGCCAGAAGTACATTGTAAGCGGTGTTATGGCAGGCGCGGTGAAAGGGTAACGGAGAATTACATTCATAAAACAGGCTCCTGAAAAAGGGAGCCTGTTTTGCACCTTTTTTGGCTTATATATACCAATGGTTTCATCTTCCCTTTTCATGGGTATATAGTAATTTGTATATAGTTAATGCGGTATAATGCGCAGGGAAACGGCATTTTAGACGCGAATTAACTATGAAGTTTGGAATTTGCCGCAATGCGGCGTTTCCGGCTGCGGTTGCATATACGCAAGTCGATACCACCTGCTGGCAAAGACGATGCTGTTTGCAGCCTAAACGCGAAAGAAGGGTTCGGATGAAGGTATCAAAAACTCCCCACAAACCCCTGATATTCTACTACCTGATCGCCATGGTGGTGCTGATGCTCCTCAACGCCCTGGTATTTCCGTCTCTGTACAGTGTACAGGTGAATGAGGTAGGGTACGACGAGTTTCTGCGGATGATCGATAATAAACAGATTGATCAAGTTTCAATGGATGATACGGAAATTGTTTTTACGACAAAAGATGCAAGCGGAACCGTAACGTATTATAAAACAGGCTTATGGCCGGATGAAAATTTGGTGGACCGTTTGTATAAAAGCGGTGCAACATTCTCAGCGAAAATACCCACGCAAGCATCCCCTGTGATGGAATTTTTAATGAGCTGGGTATTGCCGTTGGTGTTCTTTATCGGCGTAGGGCAGCTGCTGATGCGCTATATGACAAAGAAGATGGGCGGCGGCAACGCGCTTTCGTTTGGGAAAAGCAACGCGAAAATTTATATTGAGTCCCAAACCGGTAAGACCTTTGTGGATGTGGCCGGGGAAGATGAAGCGAAGGATGCGCTGCGGGAAATTGTCGATTTTCTGCATCGACCGGAGCGCTATAAGGATATTGGAGCGAGACTGCCCAAAGGTGCACTGTTGGTAGGCCCTCCGGGTACTGGTAAAACCCTGCTGGCAAAAGCAGTAGCCGGCGAAGCAAAGGTACCGTTTTTCTCCATCGCAGGCAGTGAGTTTGTAGAGATGTTCGTTGGTATGGGCGCGGCAAAAGTACGCGATCTGTTCAAGCAAGCATCCGAGAAAGCGCCTTGTATCGTGTTTATCGACGAGATTGATACCATCGGTAAAAAGCGCGACGGCGCAGGCGGTTTTGGCGGGAATGACGAGCGGGAGCAGACACTGAACCAGCTGCTGACGGAAATGGATGGCTTTGACGCAACGAAAGGCGTTGTGATTCTTGCGGCGACTAACCGGCCGGACAGCCTGGATAAGGCATTGCTGCGCCCGGGGCGCTTTGACCGTCGGATTCCGGTGGAGCTGCCGGACTTGGCGGGCCGAGTTGCTATTTTGCGTGTGCATGCCAAGGATGTGAAGATGGATCCGGATATCGATTTTACCGCCATCGGGCACGCCACAAGCGGCGCAAGCGGCGCAGAGCTGGCCAATATTATCAACGAGGCAGCGCTGCATGCGGTGCGCTGCGGCCGTGAAAAGGTGACGCAAATCGACCTGGAGGAAAGCGTCGAGGTAGTTATCGCTGGGTATCAACGCAAAGGTGCGGTTATCAGCGAAAAGGATAAAAAGATTATCGCATATCACGAAACCGGACATGCGCTTGTGGCTGCGCGGCTGAAGGATGCAGCGCCGGTGCACAAGATTACCATTATTCCGCGTACTTCCGGCGCACTGGGCTATACCATGCAGGTGGAGGAAGAGGAACGCGTGCTGATGAGTAAAGAGGACGCTATTAACCAACTGACGACGCTTACAGGAGGCCGTGCAGCCGAGGAAGTGATGTTTAATTCCATCACCTCCGGCGCGAGTAACGACATCGAAAAAGCGACGTCTATTGCCCGTGCGATGGTAACGCGCTTCGGCATGAGCGAGCAGTTTGATATGGTGGCACTGGAGCAGGTAGCTAACCCCTACCTGAGCATGGAAACCAACTCGGTGTGCAGTTCGGAAACCGCGGCGCGTATTGATGCCGAGGTGGGCGATATTATCCGCAAGGCGCACGCAACTGCTAAGGAGATACTGCAAAACAACCGCGCCCTGATGGATCAGCTGGCAGGGTACCTGCTGGAACGCGAAACCATTACGGGGGAAGAGTTTATTCGCATTGTGCGTGAGCATGACCAGAAGAGCGCTTGACAATGCAATAGCTTGCGGCAGGCATAGACAAAGCGCTATTTGCCTGCCGCTTTCTTATTGCTTTTTTAAGCGGAAGAGTTGTAAAATCATGCGTGAAAATGGCGCTATACCGTTATTTTTCCGTTGACTTTGTGCGGAAACTCTGGTATAATCCTTTTCGCTGGTTCTTTTGATGGAGAGATGGCCGAGCGGTTGATGGCGCTGGTCTTGAAAACCAGTGATGCCGAAAGGCACCGGGGGTTCGAATCCCTCTCTCTCCGCCAATACAGCTTTCATAGTAAAGATTCTGCCGCATGGAGAAGTACCCAAGTGGCCGAAGGGGCTCCCCTGCTAAGGGAGTAGGCTGGGTAACCGGCGCGAGGGTTCAACTCCCTCCTTCTCCGCCAAAACCCCACCGCATATGAATTTGCGGTGGGGTTTTCTTTATACGCTTCTTTGCGCTTCTTTGTGTTTATTTGGCGCTGTTGCTTACACGGATGCCTACAATGTAGGCATCAGCGGTTGCCAACATATTTTACTGTATTTTGGTTTCAATTATTATATATTTATTTTCTACTTTTTCTATTTTTATGTTGACAATGTAGAAACAATATGCTATACTATGAATGTAGAAAACAGCAAGCCGCAGGCGGGGTAAGCCGCCGGGCATGGAGGAAATAACATGAAATACATCGTAACTATCGTTGGGGATTACAGGCAGGAATTGTCCTATGAATCTAACAGTCGCAATAGCGTAAAACATCTTCGCGACAACCAGGGAGAAAAATGTTTTGTAACAGATCGTAACGGGAACATCGTATCAGCCGCGCAACGTTTTGTAGATAAGATATACCACGTAACGTTTTAACCCGCCTGATGAGTGCTGGATTGTAACCAGCCGAAACCGCCGAAAGGCGGTCGCGGGAAACAGCTTTCACAAATTATTTTCTACTTTTTCTATTTTTATGTTGACAATGTAGAAACAATATGCTATACTATGAATGTAGAAAACATAAACAAACAAAACGCGGAGGAAACAACGATGAAGTATAACATAAAAATTATCATGAGCAAGGCATGGGAAATCAAACGGCAGAACTCATCTAATGATTTCGGCCTTTGCCTGCGCTGGGCGTGGGAGATGGCGAAAGCCCCCGTCAAAGGGGAAGATCACTACATCGCAATATTGCAGAAAATCGTTGACGCATCCGCACAGCCCGAAGGCTGGCATTTGGAAGCCATAGCGCGCCTGTGGGAAAAAAACGGCAAGTCCCGCACATATTTCTCTATTGTTGAAACCCGTATAAATTCCAAACACTATGTCGTTAAGGAATATGGTTACTATGACAACGTAGAAAAGTGCTACGTCCCCAGCCGCCGTAACAACCTCGACGTAACGTTGTACACATTCAGTGGGGTAAAGATTGCCTAACGTAACCAATAAACAGCCGCAGACGGGAAAAGCCGCCGGGCATGGAGGAAATCACATGAAATGGAGTTATCAGGGAGTATCGTACGACACCGAAAAATCAACCAAACTTGGCAGCTACGTTAGCGATCTTCCGCGTAACGATCTGCAATACTGTGAATGTGATCTATATATCACAAAGAATGGCGAATATTTCTTAGCTGGCGAGGGTGGCGCTAATACGATTTTCGCGCACGGCGGCGATCGGCACTGGAGTGCTGGCAAGGGCATCTGTCCGTTATACGATCAGGATAGTATTTGGTCCTGGGCAAATAGGTGCATGGAAAAATCGGATTTCCTATCACATTTTGGTGATAATATCCCAGCGTGGTATTAATATTAGCAGGAGGCATCTACTATGAAAAAAATCATCAATGGCAAATCCTACGACACGGAAACAGCCCGCGAAATTGGAAGCTATAAAGAAAACCAAGAAACCGGAATATCCAGACTGTCCGAAACCCTGTACCTAAAAAAAAGTGGTGAGTATTTTCTGCACGGCGTAGGCGGGGCAAACACCCGCTACGCTGTGGCGGCAGAACAGAACTGGTGGACGGGCGGCGAAAAAATCATACCGCTAACGTATGAAACCGCCCAGAAATGGGCAGAGGAAAACCTGACCGCAGACGAATACGAAGCTGCCTTCGGTGTCGTAGAGGACGACGAAACACAGGTAACACTAAACGCTAAAATCAGTGCCGCAATGGATGATAAGTTGCGTAAAATGGCCGCTGCTGAGGGCACGACAATTAAAGCCGTGTTAGAGCGTATCATTAAAAACGCCTGATAAATCAAAAAGAAGCCCCGCACATAGCGGGGCTTTTGCATTCAAATGTTTACCAACCTGATCGTGTGATCAGGTTTCTTCTTTGCTTTCCAGCGTATCTTTAATTCCGGCGGCCACCTGCGCCAAGTCCAGTTCCTTCCACTTGGCTTTCAGAGCAGCCACCACGGTTTCATCACTGATGTCAAATCCTAACTTGTCGATCAGGCTAAGTGCCAGCGACCACTTTTCATCGCCTGTGTATCGTCCTAGTTGTGCCTCGGCATATTCAACGGCTGTCTTAGCTGCCTCTAATAATTTATGTTGTTTTAACCAGGGTACAACGGTGTCTTTCATCCACGGGATAATATAACTTTTCGCAACCCATGTGGCGACCGCTCCCAGCGCGGTTAATACTCCGCAGAGTACCCAAATCACCACTTGGGTCATAACCGCGGAAGTGTCCACGGCCGTCTCGGCCATGGCGTAGGTGCTCACCAGCACCAGCATCAGCAGCATCCAAATTGTAAGTATCCGTTTCATGGTATTTCCTCCTTATCCGTTCCCATCGTTCTCAGTGTCATTGTAGTTATCCATTGTCGCAATGCTTTTCCTGATTTTCAGCACGTTTTCAACGGCTGCCTTCCCAAAATACCCACCGATCCCGATCCCATAAACCGGTGAGCACGTACCCATCAGCGATATAAGGTATTCACATAGATCAATGTTGATGAAGAACCCGGCCAGCGTTGTAAGCACATGCACCATGAACAGCAGTGTAATCCACTGCCCAAGGCGCTGGCTGCACTGCAGCGCGAACAGCAGCACATCAACGGCGCTTTGGCTCTTGGTGGTTTTTGTCCTTCGTTTGGTGGGCGAACGTGTTTTTCCGTTAGGGCTTTGAGCCTTGCTTGTACTCATTGTCACGCCTCCGAATCAGGCGGTTTTATTCTGTACCCCATCATCTGGTCAATGCGTTTATGCGCCTGTTTCGTGCTTTCCTCAACCTTTACCAGACGTTCGCGGGTATCTTTATCCTCTTCCTGTTTGTTCTTCATCCCGCTTTTAATTTCAACCACATCATCCCGGATGAATCCTAACATCACGCCTAACCGCGTTAGTTCAGATGCCTCGTTTTGATCATCGCATTTGTCATTACGGCGTTTCGTCTTGCTTCCGAAATAGAACGATAGTGCCAGCCCCGCAAGCGCCACCAAACCTGTGATGAAATCTTTCAGCCCGTCTTGCACTTCTCACACCGCCTTACAGCATCGCTGCAATTTCTTTGAATACTGCTGCCTGCGTGGCGGTCAGCGTGATCGTTACGAGGTCTCCGCCCGTATCGGTTTCCGTAGTCTCTGTATCCCCGTCCTGGTCCTCCGCCTCTTTCAGATACTTGCTCATTACGTACCCGACGTTGCTTTTCCCGTCGGCGTCGTATTTTACTTTTGCCCATGTCCCGGTGTCGGTGTAGCAATACACCTGTCCGCCTTCCGGTATCTGCATAATCCGGGTACCGCTTTTATTCGCGGCCTTACGCAGATTCAATGCACCGTCCGATATCACGATGCAGGTTTTCCCCGCCAGCCCCACAATAGTCGCCTCGCTTTCGTCGTAATCGTCATAGTCAACATGTTTCAGCTTCCCGCCGTATTTCCACTGCCCCAGTTTGCTGTCGGTTGTGATCCCATTTACCCCGCTAGAACTGGTACAGTGCATAATCACCAGCGGGCTAATAGACATCACTACGCCCACATGGTAATAGTCGCGCAGGTCACCGTTATAATTCCTCCCGCCTACCTGGTTGCGGATCGGCAGGTTATAACCGGAATCTCCGGAGTTTCGGTATTTATATACGACCATACCGACAATTAGATTTCCTACAGTCAAATTGTCGATAGGGTCAACCGTCTGGCTGCGCGCAAAGTAATTTGTGGAATGCAGCGCGTATTTAGATTGCCCGGCCCTGTACATCGCGCCCATGATCATTCCGATACAGTCACAGGTACCATCTGCCCCGGTACCTCCGTTATCGTATACAGGTTCTTCGTCCCGTATTTCATTGCTCAATGCTAGAAATTCCGTAAGGGTTACGGTCATGCAATCACCTCCCATTCAAAAAGCGAGCCGTTAAGCTCGCTTTCGTATTCTATTTTGCTTTTGGTTACGCCGATGGCAGCATACCCACCAGCGTATTGTACTGTTCGTCCGACAATCGACCGACTGCATAGAAAACGTCAACCTTTTCGGCTAGTCCATCCAGCGCGCCCCGGTTAATCATCCGTACCAGAATGTCATACAGCATGGTTATACCTCCAATCCATATTCAATCATGATGTTGTCGTATTCCAACTGGATAACCTGCGCGTCTAACGCTGCTATGGTCGCCTGCGCCTGTTCCATGGGCGTAAGTACCGGTACGCCATCCCGGATAAACACACCGTCTGCGTAGGCGTCTCCGATCCCCACCGGGCGATCCGCAAGCGGGATAGCTGCGGGAAAGTCTCCAGCGTTTTCATCATTTAGCCAGATGATGTTAGCGACAACGCCGTTTTCGATCATTGCATAATTTTTCACGTTATCGCCTCCTTATGCCGCGCGGTGGTTGCGGATAATCACGATACCCGAACCGCCAGAACCGCCTGTTGTCCATCCATAGCCGCCGCCTCCGCCAGTATTTGTATCACCAGCGTCCCCGGTATTCGCTCCCAGCGCGTCACCACCGCCTCCATTGCCGCCGTGTCCAGCCGAATTTGCGCCACCACCGCCCGCATATAACGTGCCAGATGCCTCTGCGAATTCACGTGTAGTGGTGCCCTGCCCTCTACAGATTGTCCCGGAAGCATTTGAGCCATCGCTTCCATCGCTTCCGCCATTACCTGAAGGATAATCACCACCGCCAGACCCACCATTTGAGCCGTTAGCCGCAGATTGACCACCGCCAGCAGTCAAACCAAATGCGGATGTAGTTCCGCCATTACCGGTAGAACCACTACCGACGGTAATCGTGTATGCAGTGTCTTTTACCGGGATTACTTGATTAGTGGTAGTATATCCTCCACCGCCTCCCCGACCCACGCTATTGGCACCGCCTCCTCCGCCTCCACCAACAAGGAATGTGTCCAGCTCTTCCGGAACGGCAGAAAACGTTACATTTCCGCTGGTTAAAAACTTAATACGCCAATCCCCGCCGCCATCATCAATTACCGTATAATCACCGGTATAGGTAATATCCGTCGATGGGTCGAACGTAAATGACACCTGCGCCCAATCGGTGCCATTGTGGTAATACGCCCTGCACATATCCCATCCAGCGCCGTTGTACTGCTTTACACGCAGAATGTTCACCTTTACGCTGTTCGTGGTTCGCAGCAACTCCACCACGTTGGTACTGGCGGCATTGGTCTGTATCCATACGTCACCGCTTGCGGGGCTGGATGGCTCCGCTACGGAGAACGTGTATTTCCCGATTTCGGTCGCCGTGTTAATCCAGATGTACCCGGCTTTGCCTGTGGGCTGGGTAATACCGCCCAATACTTTAATGGCTAATTGCTTTGCTCCGCCGCCTTGATTCATAATGTAAATCACGCGCTCACCTCCGAAACGGAGAGATTCACCATCAAATCATTGCCCGGCTCACCGGAAGCCGTAAACGTTACGCTTCCCTCGCTGGCCACCGACACGTGAATGTCGTTGTCCAGATACTCCGCACGGCTTGCCTCGGCGGGAGAAGCGTGCAATACGCAATTGGCCGGTACGATGGATACGGCGAGCGTCTGCGTATACACATCCCCGCTGGCCGTCCAGCCTGTCACCAACAGCGTTTCCTGCGACGCATAGGCGCGGTACTGGTTAATCAGATTCAGCAGGTTTCCCGCGGTATCGCCATCCAGCGTATTCTGGATGGTTGCAAACCATGCTTCAAATGCGGATTGCTGCGCAGTGGTCCAGGTGGATAAACCATCCAGCATCTCTGCCGTATCCTCTTCCAGCAGTGCCTTGGTTTGTGCCAGCCATTCTTCCAAATGGTTGGGCACGACCAACCCGCAGGCGGTACGTTCATCCGTAATCACCGATTGTGTAATGGATGCGGCGCCGCTGGCCACCGCGATCTGTGCTAGCGGTATATCAAATCCGTCCGCATTATTCTGCAGGTCGGGCGCGACGGGGGAGCTTGCCGGTACACCCTGCACGTATACCAGCGTCATTTTCCGGTTGGCGTAATCGGCACGGGCAACGATCCGGTCAATGCGATCCGCACCGGCATACGGCGCTGCAATCGTGAATGTCTTTTCGCTGGTGTTTACACCCAGTCGTCCTTCTGCTACGCAGCATCCGGTACCCACCGTTACGTCGAAATCTCCGGCCGCTACAACCTGCATATCGGTTGCATTCACCATGGCAACGCCGTTGGAAATCAGCGCTTTCAGTATCCGCGCCAGATCGTCCGCATCATGTGTCCGGTCTCCGCTGATCGCGTTAAACGGGTAGTATTTATCCATGTCCATGCCATCACCTCATTTTGATTCGTTCAGCCACCGTCAGCAGCGGATCGCCAATGGTCAGCTGGCGGGTGAGTATTCCGTTCTTTTCGCGCAGCGTATCCCCGGTAATCCGCACGCTCACGTTCATGTCCCATGGCTTCTTGCGGGCGGTTACGATGTCCCCCAGGTGGTAATCCACCCCGTAGGCAATCAGCGCCTCCTCCGCCGGCAGGTCACCGGTCGCGCTCTTGACCGGTCGCAGCTTGTCCAGTTCCTTTTGCGCCGCCTCGATTTTCTTTTGCGCATATTCGGCATCCGTTAGCGTTGTGGTGCTGCCATCGGCATTGGTTACCTCCCGGCCGCCGCTGTCCATGGTGCATTCCTCAAACCGCTCATAGCCGCTGCTTTCGGTTTCGCCAACTTCCTGCACCATGTCGTCCGCGTCCACGATGTACATCACGTTCTTGCTGTCGGCGATGCTGCGGGTGTATTCAATGCCCTGCATCGTTTCCAGTGTTTCGTCAAACAGGATCGGTGTATTCCCGTCCGTGTTTCCAATGCTCCGGTCAGCTCCGGCCGATACCGTCAGCACCAGCGTGCGCTGCGTAGCATTCCAGGTAATCTGCATATTCAGCCCGGAAGCCTCGCAGATGGCTTGAAATGTGCTGTTGTAGCTGTCCTGCGGAACCGTTATGGTAATATCGGCGCCCAGTGCATTGTCGATCACAGCGGAAAAGCGGGGGAATGCCCGGTTCCCGGTCAACTCTGCCAGCATCTGGTTCATCACAGCTCCGCACGTGCCTTGGTATATAGTTTGTTTTTTCGTTTTGCGCTGCCTCAGTATCCATTTCAGGCATGCGCCTTTTACCTGCACAACCTCTTCGCCGTTATCCTGTTTGCTTTGCTCGCACGTGGTCACGATGAATGCGGTCGCATCTCCTTGCGGCCAGATGATGGAACTTTCCTGTATCTGCTTGGATGTATCATCCAAATGACAGAAGAATTCGATTTCTCCGTTTTTTATTGCCTTGTGGGTAATGCTCAGCCCCGTATAGTTATCCAGCACCCCGCAGGGCACATGCTCAAACGGGGTGTAAATCCATAGGTGCATTTGCTACACCTCCAAATAGCTGGAATAGTAGAACACAACCACCGTCAGCGCGCTTTCCCCGCTATCCGCCGAATAGCTCAGGTAGTTATCGCCCGGTTCCAGTTCCAAAAATGTAATATTATCGATATCCAGCAAACTGAATGCGTTGCTCTCGGTTCCGCCTTCTGCCCGGTACAGCGTCGCTTTTTTCTCTCCGCTTCCGGTCTGGATGGTCAGCATATCCCCGGCCTGCAGCGTTACATTCGCCAGCATATACTGTGTACCGTCCATGGCGTTGGTGATCTTTGGGTTGATTACCTCGCTGCGTGCTTCAAACACCACCCGCATTCCTGCGGTCGCTGTTCCCTCGTTTCGGGCGTTGATTACGCGCTGCTCCGTGCGTTCGCCGAACATAAATCCTATGCCCTGCTCTATCGTCAGTGGATACGCAAACAGTGGCTGCCAGGTGGCAATGTTTACGCGGCTCTCCGCCTCTTCCCGCCAGTATGGATTCGGGCAGAGAAAATACAGGTTCATGATCGATCCATCCTGCGTGTTTGTGTCTACTTTTTGCACTATGCATCGAATGTCCCGCGTCAGTTTTCCACGTGTCAGGCGCAGCGCCCCCAGGCTTTTTGGGTTGATTGTCCGCAGTATGGTATTCCGGGTTTCTACCACGTTTTTCAACAGTTTCAGCGTCAGCCCGATGGATCGCGGCGTCAGTTTACTGCCTACAAACTTGCTGCCGTCCTGTCCGCCCTGCTCGCTGGTGTAGGGGGTGTTTTCATACCCATACAGGCCATCTGCCTCTTTCAGCAGTATGGCCGGCATGGGCGGTGAGATGTTGCTGCAGCTGAACGATGCGCCGCTGTCCGCGATATACGTTAATTCCATAGGCGCCCTCCGTTATAGTCCCAGCTCTTGGCTTAGTTTCTTGGTTGCCGCATTGGAATAATCCAGATAGACGGGTATTTTAATTCCTTTGTTTGCGACCATTTGCGCCGTGTTCATTGCGGTGCGAATGTTATTCATTAACGCCACCCGGAACGCAACCCCTCGGCTGTTTATTGCATGCGTCAGCGCGTTCATCATATCCGTTCCCAACTTCGGAAAATCGGTGTCCACTAATGTTTGAAACGGATTTTTTAGCAGTCCGATATTCGCAGTAATAGCGTTTCCGCCGCCTATCATTACATTTTTATAGATTCCATACATCACTGTGGATGGCGAATGAATTCCCCAGATGGATTTCACCAGCGTGATCAGTTCATTGGATTTTTCCGTCATCGCGTCGCTGGCGATTCCGTAGTTGTCGCTCAGCCCGTTAGCCATGCCTTGCCATAGATTCTTCGATATCTCTCCGTCAGTATCGTCGAAGTCTAACATGGCAAATATGCCTTTTACGTTCTCGCTGAGCTGGCTGGTATCAATCTGGCTCAGGTCAACCCCGTCCATGGAGTTTTTCAACATTTCCATTACCGGGTTAAACTCCCCGGTTTCCATTTCGGTGGTGATCTTCTCGCCAAGCTCGGTTTTATACTTTTGAATCAGTATATCCAGCGTGCCGTCTTCCATCATCCCGGATACGTCTACCTGCGATGGATCCATCTTCATCATTTCGCCCAGGATGCTTTGCAGCTTTTCGCGTATCTCTGGATGCGATGTGCTCATATCCTCGCTTTGGTCGATTCCGCTGAGAAATCCGAGCTTCATATAATCGTCCAGCACTTCTCCCAGCCGGTTATCGCCATTCTGTACCTGCGATAAGGCGGCATTCGTACCATCGTTTATTATGCTGACCAGCTCATCCTGATAATCCTGCGTGGCTTGTTCTTTGTTTTGGAATTCGGTTTTGATGCCTTCTTTGATGATGACTACGTTGGAATCATCGCCTGTTTCATCCGCAATGGCCTGCGCAGCTTCCAATGCCCGGTTCTTTTCGGCCAGCAGTTCCTGCCGCGTCTGTTGGTCCGTCATGTAATTTTCGGTCGCCAGCTGCAACCCCAGCTGCGTATACGCCTGCGCCTGTTCTGGCGAAGCGTTTCCGCTTTCCATGTATACTTTCTGGGCTTTGTAATAGTCCGTTAGCCCTTCATTAGCCGCTTGAATCTCGGCTTTCATGGTGGAAATCAGTTCAAGTAGTTCGTTGTACCGGGCGATCTTGTCAGCTGTGATCGCCTCGGTTCCGCCTTTCATGGATTTGAGCAGCGCTTCCAGTTCTTCCTGGTACCCCTGCAGCTCCTCGATCTGCTTATCGCCCTGCTGCTCAACATTGGCAACGATGTTGGCTTTGGCTTCGTCGGATAGCCCGGCAATGCCATCCAGCGCGGTGGTGATTTCGGCGGCTTTGGTGGCCGTGTCTGTTTTCACACCTTCGATTGCTTCGTCCACCCAAGCGTCTATTGCTTTACGCAGCTTGTTATTTTCCCCGCTTGTGAACTTACCGTTGGAAATCGCGTCTTCCAGCATGGTCACCAAATCAACTTTTTCAGCGTCCACGCTGGCCTTGATTTCCATAACCTTTTCGGTGCTTTCTTTCACCGTGTTCACTTTGGCGTCAAAGTCTGCTTTGCTTTGGTCGTCCAGGTCCAGGCTGACTTTCACGATACGGTTCTTCAGCTTGCCTTCGGCGGAATTTAATTCCGCATATTTGCTAACCAGCGATAGAAGGGCAATCCCCGCGGCCCCGGCCGCCAGCGGAATCCCCACCAGCCCCAGCGCACTAGATAATCCGCCCGCCGTCTTCATGGCGGTAACCATTTTGCTGATTCCGGATAACCCGGTCGCCAGCCCGCCCAGTGCTTTGGTGGTTGGCCCGATCATCGCGACCGCGCCGGCTCCCAGCAGCAGGTTCTTCCGAGTGGCGTCATCCATGTTGTTCAGTCCGTCGATCAGTCCATCCACCGTGTCCAGCACGCCGTTGATTGTCGGCAGCATGGCATCGCCGAATTCCAGCGCTTCGTTCTTCAGCCGGTTCAGGGCAGCCCGCGCCTTGTTGCCGGTGGTGTCGCTCACGGTGTTAAACGCGGCGTCTACGGCTCCGGCGCTATTTTCCATTGCGTCTAGTGCCTCTGCGAAATCATCGCTCTGCTCACCGGCCAGGGCAGCAACAGCCTTGTAGGCTTCTACGCTGCCAAACAGGCTGGCCATGGCTTCTTCGTTTCCGCCGGCCTTTTCGCTGATGTCGCCGATGAACCCGGCAAGCCCTTTGCTCTTAATCGCCGTGGCGTCAAATTCCAGTCCCAGCTTCTTAGCGGTTTTCTGCGCCTCCGCCGTGGGGTTGAGCACGCTGGCCAATACCTGGTTCAGCATCGTCATGCTTTCGCTGGTGCTAATGCCGCCCTTGGTCATGGCTGCACTTGCGGCCAGCAATTCGGTATAGCTGACATTTAGCCCGGCAGCGGTGGATGCTACATTGCCTATGCTCCCGGCAATCTCGCCCAGCGTCGTTTTCCCGAAGTTCTGGGCAACGATCATCTTGTTATACACGTCGGTGGATGCGCTGGCTTCCAGCCCCCACGCGTTGAGCACGGAGGTATTACCGTTTACGGCCGTTGTCAGGTCGGTAAACCCGCCCTTGGCCGCCTTCGCGCTGGTACTGATGTAATCGGTGGAATTGGCAACGTCCACACCTGCGGATATCGCCTGGTACTCTGCCTCCGCCAGACTATCCACAGCGGTATCGGTATCGTTGCTGATGGCGATCAGGTCACTACCGATGCTTTTCAACTTCGCAGCGGTTACGCCCGGCAAGGTACCTACCTTCGCCAGCTGATCCTCGAAGTCCATGGCGGCGTCTCCGGCTTCGTACAGCGCCGCTGTAATCGGCAGGGTCAGCCCGACCGTCAGGGTATTGCCGGCAGAATTCAACGCCTTCCCGGCCTTTTCCAGCGGCTTTTGTGCCTTCTCCGCGGCGGCTTGCAGTTTGCCCCAAACGGACGCTTGCGTTTTAATCTCTGCTTCGGTGCGCGCTAGTTCTTGTCGGGTCTTTGCGGTCTGTACACGCATTTCGTTATATGCGTTTTCGGTTTTGGAAATGGTGCCCTGCAGCCTGCCCATGCTGGAATCGTTCTGTTTTTGCTTTGTAGTCAGGTCCTTATATTCCTTGCCCAGGTCTTCCACGCGCTGGGCGAGGGCCTTCATTTCCTCTTCGGATAGATCCCCGGCTTTTTTGTGCTCCTCCAGCTCTTCCTTAGCCTTTTCCAAGGCGTTTTTGGATACGGACACCTTTTCCTTCAGCTGGTCTTGCGATGCTCCCAGCTGTTCCATTTTCGCCTTGAGCTCATCCAGCTGCTGCCGGTAGGCGACCGTGGCGGATTGCTGCACATCCAGCTTTTGCGTCAGCGCTGTTTGTTTCTGCCCGAGTGTGTCGAACTTCTGTCCGGCTGCTGCGGCCTCGGCTCCCGTTGCCCGGAAACCGCTGTCAATGTTTTTCAGTTCGGTACCGACGCGCCGCATTCCGGCGTCGAAACTGCCCGATTGCAGCGCAAGTTTAACTGCAAGGGAACCAACTACCTCTTCTGCCGCCATTGTCCGTCACCCCCCAAACTGCCCAAATTGATCTATATACATGCCTTGTTTGCCCTGCGCGTCCGTTGTCAGCTTCGTATTGCCATCGCCTTTCTGTGCGTTTTTTCCCATCACGCGCAGATACCAGCAGATGTCCATATTGTCAATCTCCGGCAGCGTCCAGCCCTTATCCATCAAGCTGATGTATATATCCGTAATGAAATCGCCCCAGTCGGTTACTTCTCCGTCTGGGGCTTCGGCTTTTTTGGGAACCCTTCGGCCAGCGCCTCCAAAACATTATTCATGATGCTGTTGATCAATTCCATCGAATCGAAGAACCAGCCTTTATAACCGTCCAGGTATTCCTGTGCGTCGAACTGATTGTCAAACGCCTTTACCACAAACGCGGTCATTTCGTCTAACAATGCTTCCGGGTACTCCCCGCCGTTTTCATTGATTGTCTTGACAATCTTTGCTTTCAGCTCGTAGGCTTCCCGGCTTTTCCTGGCTGTGATATCCGCGAAGAAATCGCGGCTCTTCTCGTTCAATACCAGCGTAATTTTCATAGTCTGCCCTCCAAATCAAATAGCCAAAACCGGAGCGTGAATTGCTCACGCCCCGGTTCATGGTTTAGGGTGTGTTATCAGGGGTCAACGGTCTGCGTGGCGGCAGGCTCATATACCGCGCTGGTCCAGTTAGTCACCACAGAGGGTGCCAATCCTTCCAGATCGCTATCGATGGAAATTTTGGTTTTTCCATCATAGATGCGCTTCGTCCCCTTGAACTTGACCTTCTTACTCTGAATGGTGACATTGCTGCCTTCCTTGGTCTTATAAACCGTTTCCGGAAGGGAAGGCGTACACTTGTACAGCCATACCAGCTTGTCGCCTCCGGAGCTTTTCGCCGCACGGAAGCCAACAGCGATAGGGTTTACTTCGTCGTCCGGGCTTTCCACCAGCGCGCCGTTGGCGTCCAGCGTATGCCCAAACCAGTCTACCTCCATTGCAACTGGAATGGTGTTCATATCCACTTCGCCGTCTGCATCTCCGTTGGCGTTGACGATGCAGAATGTACCGTCGTCTCCATAGCTTTGCTGCTGGTTGCTTTGCGGTACAAAACTCAATCCTTGCACACCGATCAATTGCTTTACTGTATCGTAGGTGGCTCCGGCTGCGGTATCCGTTAGGATTTTCGCATATACCAGGTCTCGCATACCGATAACGGGCAAGGCTTTATCCAATACTACCGGTTCACTCATAATTGTGATCCTCCTGTTTCAATATTAGCCCAACAGGGCTTTGGCGTCCGTTTTCCCGAAGATTCCGTTTTGCGGCAAGCGCTTCGCCTGCTGCAGCTTGCGCACTGCCTTCACGGTATCCATGTCGAAGTCCCCGCTGGGCGTGCATTTGTACCCCTTTTCGGCAAGTGCAGTTTGCAGCGCTTTCACGTCCTCGCCGTGCATGCCGTACTTCAGGTCTTTTTCATACGTGTAACCCTTCTGCGGTTCGGCGGCTTCCGCAACCTTTTTATCACTCATCGCTATTTACCTCCAATCTGCGTAGTCGGATCGTTACGTGTTGCTTGTTGTTTAGGATATCGTCGCTGCGGCCACGGTAGCTGTACCCAGCCGCCTGCGCTGCGCGTACGATACTGCGTGCCTTGGCGTCGGCGTCTGCGTCCGTAAACAGATCAACCTGCATATACGCGCCGTATAGTATCGGTTGATCGTCCCCGGCCACTTCCTCCTGGTGCGTCACCATCCGGATCACCGCATAGGTGGTTACCGTGGTTGGCATACCCAATGCACTGCAAGGCACTCCGGTAGCTTCCACAATCCCTTTCAGTTCGGTGTACACGCTCACAGGTTCCTCACCGCCTCCGCCACCGCGCCTTTGATTAGGCCGAACGCTTCTTCCTTCTTAGCCTCATAGGCTGGCCACATATAGGGGTGCGGCAACACAGGCTCATTGCTTTTGTTCCACCCGCCTGTCATATGACCATATTCAACTAAATGATCATGCGCACCGCCTTGCCCGTGATGAATTGTGGCTACTATTTTTTGTTGCCCGACGGTGGATTCCACTTGTAAACTATCGGCCAGATCGCCAGATATAGAATGGATTCGGCTTTTAGCGTCTTCTTTGATTAGTTCCCCGGCTGCTATTACAGCATTACGTACTTGCTGCCTCGCTGCCAACGGCCTTGGTTCATCGAAAAACTTCTGCATTTCATCCATCCCGGTGACGTCTAAATCTACGGATAGCATCAGATTCCCTCCCCGCAGATCAACTCCAGCTTCTTTCCCAAATGGGCCTTGTGCTGGATTTGGTAGGTAACGCTGGCAAC
Source organism: Candidatus Limiplasma sp. (assembly GCA_963675655.1). Lineage (GTDB taxonomy): Bacteria > Bacillota > Clostridia > Christensenellales > Aristaeellaceae > CAXXOK01. The sequence goes on along the minus strand of OY776489.1, from coordinate 275,117 downwards.
GCTCACGAACGGCTGTTCTTCGTATTCGTCAGCGTAGATCAGCAGCCGTATTTCCGGCTGTTCATCGTAGGCCATTGCTTTATACCGTTCTTGCATGCTGACCGCCTGAACCTCCGCCGCAATCTCACGTCGATCCGTATTGCTCGGAATGATGGTTTGATTGCCCATGTTGTCCGTGCTGGGTTCTCCGGCGATGAGATAGATTTGTTCAACCATCAGCGATTCTGCCAGCGTCAGGTCGGTAATCGGCTGCCCGTTATCATCATCAGCGCCATGATATGCGCGGGTGACCTCGTAACAGCCCTCAGTAGACAGCAGCGTATCCGTATCACCTAGAACGGCTACATCATCTTTGGCGATAGAGCTATCCTGTAAAATTCGTAACCGCGCCGATATCTGCGCGCCGACTGCTTTGTTTTCATCGGCCGCCTGCGTGGCAAACGATAATTGCCCGTACCAGGATTTGCACACCAGCGTGAATGCCCGATCATTTCTCCGGAAAATCGAACAGATGCCTTTATCCAGTATCATGGCGTCACCTCTTCGGTGTCTGTCGTTACGGTTTCATCCACCACAGGCTGCGGCTGGCTGAGCCATCTTTCTCTAATGCGTAACCGCAGCCAGTCCGGCATGGCTCCGCTCGCGTCTCGGTTTTGGTATTGCCATACAACGATATCCGTTAGGAAAACCTGATCTTCCACACTCTCGGCCAGCAGATCAATCCCTTTTTTCGCCAGTTCATTTTCTGCCGCTTCGATGCGTGCGTTCAGATAGGTATCCAGCGTCGTGTCGTTGGCCATGCGGTTTAACCGGGCTTTTACCAACGCCAATACCGTAGCCCGCGACGTATCATCCATTGCCATGGCAATCACTCCCTTCTATCGCTGCGTTTACTCCAGCAGGCGCGCGATATATGCTTTGCGTACCATTCCGGTGGCGGCAAAGCCTTTTGCCTTTTGCTGCGCCTGCACTGCTTTCACGGTTCGCTGGTCGTACACGCCGTTCACAATTACATTTCTACCCGCGGCAGCCAGCGCCGTTTGCAGCGCTTTCACATCTTCACCGGTAGCGCCGAATTTCAGCGACCGGTTGTAGACAACGCTTACACTCTGCACTTTCGCAGGCGCTTGCGTTTCTTGGTTTTCCGCGGGTGCGGTTTTCTTTTTAGCCGCCATGGTTATTCCTCCATATCTGGCAGCCCCGCCATTACACGGGGCTGCCTGTCATTACGGGTGGTTAGGGGCTATGGGTTAGGCGTTAGCCGTGTCGGTCGCAAAGGCTACGCTGGTCGTAACGTCTCCCGCGTCAATCGCCATCGCCACGAATCCCTCGGCGATTACCGGCAAGCCGTCGTAACGCGCGGTGCCTTTGTACAGCGTAATGTCTTCCAGGAACATTACATGCTCACTCATTGCCAGCTGAATTCCCTTGCGCTCCGCGAGCAGATATTCGTCCGGATAGCCCATGACGATCTCGCCTTCGGGAATGAAATCCAGTTCGATGATCTCACCGCCGACAACCGGCATGGTGTTCTGGATGCCCGATACCACAGCGCCGGCGGCGTTGATGCTCATGGCCGCGATGTTCAGGGTCATATGCGTGGACTCGCTCATCAGCCAAATCTTAGCGCCGCGGCTGTACTTGCCTTTGGCGGCTTTGGCAGCGGTAGCAATGCCCTTAAACAGTTCAACGCCTTCAAGCACCGTGTAGCTGCCTTCCGTGCCACCACGTACCGTCAGAATGTTGCTGGTATGCAGATCAACCCACTGCCGGGCATTTTCGCTGTAATCGGCTGGCTCCACAGTCTGTGCAAGACGGGTTACCATGCCAAGTGGCATTTTCACGCCCGTGCCGTACACCATCGCCTTATCCAGCGCATAGCCGATAGCCTGACCGATGGCGGTCAGGATTTCGGTGGCAAGGTTCAGGTCGCTGTCTTCCAATATGGAATTGTTGATCGGAATGTAACCGGCTACTTTGAAGCCATCCACCTCGCACTGGGTGAAGGAGATAGCCAGTTCGTTGATTTTCCCAAGCATTTCAGTCCATACAGCTTCGGGAATGCTGCCTGCGACGTTCTGCCGGGCGGTGCCCTTGATACTGCGGAAAAATACCTTGCCAATCAGTTTGGAATACTTGTCCACATTTTCGCGGATCAGCGGCAGCACCGTGTCGGGAATGTTCAGCTCGGCTCCGGTGATCGCGCGTTTCTGGTGGCCGAGGTCACGCACGCGCTGCAGAAAATCTTTCACATCCTGCCGGGCAAGGAACGCATCGCGCTCCTGAAATGTCATACCGAAAAAACGGCTTCTTTTTTCCATGGTGTGTTCATCCTCTCTTTCATGGGTGGGTGTGACTTCCGGCACTGCCGGCGGTGTATCCGCCCGTGCGTTCAGCTCGTCCAGTTCCGTTTGCAGGGCGCTGATCTGGCCTTCCAGATCAGTGATTTGCTGGGCGTTTTCCGCGCGTTCTGCATCCAGCGCATCGCGGTCTGCTTGTAATTGATCGGCATCCGCTTCCACGGTGGAACGATCCTCTTCGGATGTTTCCAGCGTTACCTCAGAAATTGCTGCGCCCAGTTCGGCTTCCCGCGTATCCAGCGCGGCGCCGCGGGTGGTAAAGTCCTCATCCTTTTTGCGCAGCGTATCCAGCTTAGCGCGCAGGCTTTCCATTTTCTTTGCAATGAGCAACTGTCTAAGAGCCATGTTGCAACCTTCCTTTCGTGCGGGCTTTCCATTCGTCCAGCTCGCGTTTCCTGATTTGTTCATAGTCGTCCTTCCGGGCGGATATGGAGGTGTCCTCATATGCAGGGAACGTGACGCAGCTTACCTCGTACAGCTTCACTTTCAGGATGATCCAGTGAATGCTACCGTCCTCGCGGTACTCGGTCTTTTCGTCCAAAATGTCAAACCCGAAGGAACACTGATCCACATCCCCGCGCTGTACACGGCTGTACAGGTTCATCGCGTCGCTGTCATCCGTGTTGATGCGTATGCGGCCCCACAAGCCACGCTCGTCCACCTTGAGTTCCAGCGTGCTTGCCTTCGTGCGACCCAGCACTAACCGGGTTTCATGGTCAATCAGTGCTCGGACGTCATCGTTTAACGTTCCGTCAAACGCATGTGGATCGATGCTTTCGCTGGCTCCCGGCCATAATTCGTATATGCTTCCGAAAACGGCGAAGTATCCTTCAATGTACTTATCCTCTCCCTGCTGCACTGCGCGAAATTCCGTGGGGATACAGCGCACCCGGTGCTGCTCTGCTCTACTCTTCATCCTATTCACCTCCGCCCGTTAGTTTCTTCTGGTTCCCCAGTTGATCTGCCGGTATGTAGTTTTCCAGCGCCAGCAGTTCTTCCATTTCATCGTCCGGCGCCATACCGATCCAATCGCGCCATTCGTTCCTCCTCATGGCCATACGGTCTACCATAGCGGAACCGGCTGCGACAATCTCCGCTAGATCGTAGGCATACAGGCTGCGTGGGTTGAACTTCCAGTACATTTCAGGCGACGTCAGCAGCCCGCGGGTTAATACCTGCTCAATCAGCTTTGCACGCGGCATGATGCGTGTCCGGATGAACGCATTGAACTCTTCCTTGTTGAAACTGCCTACGCCAACTAGAAACGGGGGAACGCCGATGATGGCGGCCACGGACCGCTTATCCAGCTCCAGATTGTTTTTAATCGCCAGATCGTTCAGCGTCAGTGGCTTCACCTGCTCCAGTGCAAACGCCTCCGCCGGGATAAACCATGGCCGTCCATTTTCGCTGGCATCCAGATACTGCTTGGATAGTTCCTCGCGCCCTTCTTTGTTGGCAAATTGCTCGGTTAAGCCATCTACCTTCACGACCAGCGATGGGGTAGGGGATTCGAGAATCGCCCGTTTGGTCGTGTTCGCCTGCCGGATGCACTTCACCACATCGGTCAGCGCAACGTTGTACCCGGTACCGTGCCATGGCTCTTCCGGGTCTGGCCGCAGCACAAAGTGCAACACCTCATCTGGTTGAAAAACCATCTTCCCATAGCGAATCAGGTACCCACTCCCGTTCGGCATAAAGGATACCTGACTGGGCTTTAGCGGAATCAGTTCATCCAATAACCCGTCGTTGGTGAATTTCGGGTAGGTTACCTGATTCCCGTTCCCGTCCAGCAGCAGCGTCCATACAATCAGCGAGATCAGCGCCTGCCGCGTCATGTACCGGTTTGGCTCAATATCCACCTTCCGGGATAGCCCGTTTTGGACACGCACGTCGCCCTTGTCGGTGTTTTGCATCAGGTGCAGCGTCATGGAACCGATCAGGTCCGCATATACCGCTGCGCACATCTGCACTTCAGGGCATTGCGTCAATGGCCGGTATCCATCCTCGACTAAAAAATCCCATGCAGTTGTGCTGCACAGGAACGATGAAGTTAGATCGATATCACGTTTTTGTGTGATGGGCGCGTCACGGCTCCGGCCGCGCTGGTATCGCTTATGTTTGCTCATTATACCCACTCCTCTGCCTTGCTGGATTTTTCAAGGTCTTCCAGCATTCTTACCGTTGCGAACACATCCGCGTCGAAAATGTCGATACGTCGGTTGTCCTCCACCTTCTCGTACTGGATCATGTCATCGGTCTTTTCAATGGCCGATACGTTTTGCACGCAGTATTCATAGGCTTCCGACCCCAGGTAGTATAGTTTCCCATCCTTAGCTTTTTTCTCAATGTGCCGGAAACCCTCGGATTTTTTGTAGAATACCTGCGGTTGGTCGATGATTGAAAATCCCGCTTTTTTCATCCCGATATAGTATTCTCGGCAGAATTTTCGGTCATGGCCTACCTGCCGGATTCTGAACCCGCGCTTGCGCATCGTGACAAACCAGTTCACGATCTCCGCGTGGTTGGTCGTGGGGCCGTTGCTCATGTCTAGCCATCCGTCATCATGCCAACCAAACAGGGGTATATTATCCTCGTCGGCTTTGGTTGTCGCCGCGACGATCGGGAACCACGCATGCGGGATCACGATATCGATCCCCTTGTATTGCCCGTGCATCACTCCGGCGGTCAGGTCATGCAACTTGGATAGATCAGCACCGCCGTACCACTTCACAGATAATGCTGCAAGGAATTTTAGCTTGCGTTCCAACGTCCACTCTGGCTTGATTCCCAGCTCTTTTCCTGCGGTCTTGTTGCTGCTACGGAACTCTGCAATATTGAAGTACGCCTTCATGGATGCGGTGAAAATGTTCAGACTCTTGGCATAGAAATCTTTGCGTTGCTGCGGATCATTGGCCGCCTGGTTGGCGTCGTTTTGGATGTCTGCCGGACGGATGGTGACGCCATAATTCGGATTTGCCTTTTCATGCTGCACAGGGCTTGTGTAATCTACATTTCCCTTTTCATCCTGATCAGCACAGCAGATGAAAATGAAGTACGCGTCATCCTTTACGGTGCCATTGAGCACCTTTCGGCAGTATGCCAAGCGCTGTGCACAGAACGAAGTGCCATCATCTCCGGCCGTCGTGATCCCAATCACCAGTTTGTTGGTGTAGGCTTTTGTTGCCTCCTTCAGGATGTTGTACTGCTTCGGCGATTTATAGGCGTGGATTTCATCTGCCACGACGATGTTGCAGTTAAACGAATCCTGCGCATCCGGGTTGCTTGCCAGCGCCACCAGGTGCAGGGAACCTCCGCCGATTTCCTCGTTGGATACGGAATGCTCCATGTTGTTGTCCAATATCCGCCAGCCGTTGTCCTGCGCATCCTTGCGTCCGTCATACTGCACACGTTCGATGTTGTAATCCCAATTGTCGAACGTCTCCATTGCCTGCTTCAGCGCAGCCCCAACTACGTACACCTTGGAACCGCTCAACCGCTGCAGCAGTCCCAGTGCCCAGGAAAGTGCCGAAACAAAAATTGTTTTCCCGTTCTTTCTGGGAATAAAAATAAACGCCTCTTTTACGACGCGCTCTATGGTTCCGCGGTAAAAAAACACCAACATTCCGTATACGCAGAACTTCTCCCACGGCTCCAACAGAAATGGGGTCCCGCGCAGTGGCGTACCGTCCAACAGCTCTCCCTGCCGATGCTTGAACGTTGTTTCGATGATCCCGATCACGAAATCAGCATCCTTCGTCCGGATGTCAAAGCGCGAATCTTCCATCATGGTGAGAAACCGTTGGCATCCGAGGATGCGATCTTCTCCGGCAATGATGCTGCCATCCACCACGCCCTGAGCGTATGCCAGCACCGTATCGGCGTATTTCCCTTCCAGCTTCTGCTTAGCCACTTCGCGCCGCCGCCTTGCTTCTGGGTGGCTTTTTCGCTGGTGGCGGTGCCTCGGCTGGCCGGCTCAAAGCCAATAGTGCGTCACCCAGCACGGACCGTTTTTCCGGCTTCATGGAGGAATCATTGATTTTCTTTAGCCCGGAAGGCGTAAGCCCTAACTGCGCCGCGTAGGTTAAAATGTCCTTTCTTAAACTTTCTAACGTGGTTACAATAGGTGCTTTTTTGGTACCGGTAGTTGTTTCTTCTTCAAAATCAAAATCGGATTCCAGAAATCTCTTAGTAAGCACATCGTATTGTTCACGCAATTGTCCGTAAATCTTAATTACCATCTCAAATTCCGGTTTGTATATCCCAAGCGATTTCATACTGGCCCTTGCTTCGGCTTCTGGTTTCTTTCTCCTTGCCATTATGAAATTCGCCTCCTTATAATTGAAAAAATTGAAAATTATGATGGAGAGGGAAAGGGCGGCCCTATCCAGTCGGTGGGATTTTTATTTTGACGCATCAGGGGTGGGGGGGTACCTTCTTTTACCTTTCTCCGGGTGTTTTTTGTTATGGCATGCTTCACACAGCGCCTGTCCGTTGTTAGTATCCAACTTTAACTCTGGGTATTGCTCAACAGGCTTTACATGGTGTGCGATGGATGCAGGCGTTCGTCTGCCATATCGTTTACACTCTTCACACAGATACCCGGCGCGACGCAGCACAACGGCACGCCAGCGCTCATGCCTTGCTGTATCGTAATGCTTTACTTTTGACATAATCCTCACCGCATAACAAAACGGACGCCCGATGTCGGGTATCCGTTCTGATGTATTCTATTATGCAGTTGGCAGGGATCTGCACCCTGCATGATGCTAGCTGGCCGCTTTCTCCCGAATCCACACGACACATCTATTCGGTATAACGTCTACCTATTCCGTCACCACTGCACAATAGCATTATAGCACAGCCAAACCGAACAAACAGGTCACAGGAACACTTTGTTCGGTTTTTATTCACAGCCTTTCAAAAAACCTATTTTCACTCATGCGCACCGCATCGCCATTATCTTTCCCATAGAGCTTCTTCGCTACCTTATCGTAGGTTAACCCCTCCAAGTATCTCAGTTTGAGTATTTGTTTTATCAGGTTGTCGCTCAGCCCATCAATGAATTCAATAATACGCCGCTCTTCCCGCTCAACCGCTCTGCGTTTACGATCCAGCTTAGCACGCTCACCATCATCAATCCCAGTAATGACAATGGTGTGCTGAAGGTATGGCGGTTCCTTGCTCGATCCGCGCACAGCATCCGTCACCTTCTCAGACTGCAGCCGTGCATATTCCCTTCCGTCAACATCTTTTTTATTGATTACATATTGCTTTAGCCGCTGCCGTGTCATCGGTGTTTTGACTGTGCTCATCTCTGATGCTCCTTTAACAGTTAGTATCTCGCATGCTTGCTCTGCGGCTTTCGCGTCGACCGCATGGATTTCAATTTCCCGGTGACTGACTGTTCCCGCGCCTCGCAGGCCGTGCACTTTCCGCTGCGCTCCCGGCGGTAGTATTCACTCTGGTTGCAGTAGCATACACGATTCGGCTTATCCGGCGCTTCCAGCCTCGGCCATAACCACAGGCATCCTGCGCAGGTTTTACGTTCGGCCATCCTGCACACCTCCATTTCCCCGCAGATAATTGAGTATAACCACGCTGGCTGTTTCCCAACCGCGGCATACGGCTGCCATGTATCCTTGTTGCATCAACGCAGCCATCCAGCCTGTCTGCTCGTCGGTTACACGCCCGCCCTTCAGCCGTTTCAGCTCTATATATAACCCATGGCATCCGCAGCGTGCGACCGGCAGGCATAGATCAGGCACACCGCTTTTCAATCCCTCAGCCTTCAGGCGGCGACCATTCGCCTTGGATCGCTTGCCCTCATTCGGGATGTGATACAGCAAATTCAATTCCGGATACTTCCCATGCTGCGCGCGCGCCCATTGAAATAATCGCTGCTGCTCTACGCTTTCGGTCGGGATAGGCGTTGCATCAATCGCTTTCATGGCAATTCTCCAATTCTTCCACCATTTCCAGCGCCTTGGTGAAATAGTAGTGCTGCGCCTGCCCGTCCCGTGATTCGTCAATCTTCGCTTGTAACGCCCGTTTCATCTTGTCCGCGTCTATTGTTTTTCCCATCGTGTTCCTCCTCAATGTCCTGCATCTGCTCATTGCTGCGTACCAAATCCCTGCTGCTCACCGCCAGCTTTCCCCAGCGGTGGCACAGCGCGCGTTCCAGCACGGCCGTCGGGTTTTTCTCCCAGCCATCGACAAAGCAGACCAGATTGCAGCTGATCAGCGCCGCGTTGCTGAACCGGCGCAGCTCTTTCGGCGTCAATCCCTTTTCACGCGGCAGATCGTATTCATCGATTGTAGCGTATCCCAGTTCCTGCAACTGTTGACCGATAATGAATATCATCGTATGGTCGGCTGCTTCGTCCAGGCATCCGGCCATGTAGACAATTGGTTTTGATCGCATTTCGCCGCCTCCCAGCATATTGATCGTCTATTTTGCGCAGTCTGGCGTAGATGTACACGCCCGACACAAAATCACTGCGTTTGACCGTGCAGTCCAGATATTCGCAATCCTTGTAAAGTTTCCCGAAAATTACGGGTGCGTTTTCCTCCATGTCCCGCGCGATCTCCTCCGCCCGGCGCATGGATAATTTTGTATCGGCCACTGTCACGGTCGGCTCTTTCAGGTTCCGGCTGCAAAAATACCGTTTGGCGCCCTGCGGTTTTTTGGTCAGGTAGATCGCCAACGCCGTATACCCGTATCGGTCTGCCTGCAACCGGTCGCAGCTTGCTCGCCCCTTCCCCCAGATAGCTTCCAGATCATCACGGGTTAATCCGCAACTGATCGCAATGTGGTGGTGCACGCGTATCTGCCGGCTGCCTTCCCGTTTGCCTGCGGAAATCCCCATGTATTTGGGCGGCGGCAATCCGGCTTTGCGGCAGGCGTACTGCACCCGGCGCAGATAGTTGCGCACATCCCGCTGCGCTTCCCGGTCTTCCGGCAGGTAATCATTGTGATAGGTCAGGTCTAACCGGTAATCTGCATCTGTGAAATTAGTGTTCAGTTTGCGCTCAAAATGTCGTTGCGCGTTGGTGGCGTTCGCCCGTTCGATGGCCTCCGCCGATTTTCGACATTGCGGGCTTCCGGCAATCTCCGGCGCAGTTGACCAGATCGGATATATGATCAGCTCGATTTGATTCCCGGCTGTAATTTTTTGAATGCGGTACCCGATGACCTCACCGGCTCGCCGGATGATTCTCCGCGTGTTCGGTTTCTCAATCTCCGTGATTTCCCGGTTGAATAATTCCAACAGATTTTCTGCCGTATGTTTCATGTTGATCCTCCCAGCTGCATTATGGGGGCTCTGCCCCTCACCCCGCCGGGGCAGCGGCCCCGGACCCCATCAGCGACCACCGCTACGCCTGCGGCGTGCCGATCCACCCGGATCATTAAAATGATTCTCTCTGGGTTTCCCGGTATCGGCGTAAATCTAATACCTATTACGAGGCCGCTAACGCACCCGTGGTGCGTGCTGTTTCCGGGGCTGCCCGGCGGCAGCCCCTTTATATAGAAGAAAGTCGTACTAAATGATCTTCAGCAAACCTTATTCCCGTGTCGATACGGACGCGTTTTGTTGTATTCGTGTTTCATCAGGATCACTTGATGAACGTTGATTTCATGGTCGCAAAGCCAAGCAACTACATGGATGATCGTCTGCCCGAACCCTATTCCAATGTATTTTTCTGCATACTCTACCTTTGAAAAATTCGACACAAAACAAATATCATCGTGTAATAGGTTTATATATTCGTCAAAACGATTAGTGTCTGTGAACCAATTTTTAATTTCACAGATAGCACTGTCTTCAGCTGCGTGAATATCGGAAACTACGTCATATCCCATATAACCGCAGTAATCAAGAATGCGAATCAGAACATCTGCCAGCTCTACGGCAATTCCTTCGGGTTTTTGATCGGGTGAAGAGCAGAAAACACACGGAGTTTCAATGTCTCCCAACGGTATAGTTTGTGCGGTTTCGCATCCCTTGGAGCTACTTTCGCAATAGACCATTTGTTTCCCGTCGCGGTATTTTTCTAACGCCTCGCTGATTTCGCTATGGATGAGGGCAAGAATTCCGGCAATACTACGGTCCTTTTCCCACCATCCGTGTTCAACTGCGTTTTGGTGAATTGCTACCTTCAGATCGTTCCATGGTATTTCGTTGCATGCTTCCATCATTTCATTCTTGGTCATTTTTCTGTTCCTTTCTGGCGGTTCTCTCCGCTTTGATGTCGGCGGCATGTCGTTCCTCGCTTTTTGCGCTTTGTTCATCCTTCTTACTTCTGTCTGCAATCCAGCGGTCAACTACGGTTTGAGGCTTAAACTCCTTGTATAATGCCTCGTTCCAGTCTTTGAGGTCGTCTTTTGTAATCATTATTCATCCTCGCCTTTCCCGCTATACCGCGAATCCTCCGGGTCATCGTTGTGTAGCTGGTTATTCAGCCGCCCGGCGCTGCGCGACATATCATATAGCCATTCCTTGGCGCTGTCGGTCGCCCAGCTATGCAGCGGGGAAATGGTAGCAATGCGCTGGAACCCGTTCTTTACCACGATCACAATATTTTCGTTGACCACGCGGGAGTAGTATTCCGCAGTTTTCCCGCTGTCAGCAATGGGCTTGCGTTCGGATTCCCGGACGCACACCATCCCGTGGGTGGTGTAGATCGGCCGCAGGGTTTCCCCGCTGACGCTCACCACCATATCCACCAGCTGCGCGGGTTCGTCGCCGTCCAGGTTATCTACTATGACTTCTTCCATCACGGGACTAACCGTTGCGCGCAGCACATCATAATCCGGCCGGTCTCCAACCGGGATGTCCAACACCGCAAATACGGTTTCTTCCGTCAGCGGGGGGAAGCCGTCCAGCGGGTATACGGCTTTCCCTACGGATATATGCTGGCGCTGGTGCCCGTCCAATAGGTTCAGGCCCTTATGCTCCTTAACCAGGTTGGAAACCGCTTTGATCTTCATACGCTCACCCCTCCACGTTTTCGGCCATCCATTGCACAGCCTTCAACAGCGCGGCGCCATACTTAGCTTTGTTCTCCGGCGTCATCTGTTCCAGCGCGCCCTTCAGCTTTCCGTAGTCGCCTTTGAACTGTTCAAATAGCGCCCGGAAGGTATACTCCGCGCCTTCGCGCTTCATGGCTTCCGCCGCTTCGGCATCGGCTGCCCGGCGCCGTCTGTCGCGCTCCCGCAGTTCGTCCAGCTCTTTTTGCATTTCCGGCGGAACGACCTCTTTTACTTTCGCAGGCGCTTTCGATTCTTTCATTTTGGTTTGCTTAGCGCGGGCTTCGGTCAGTTCTTCTTCCAACCGGGCTTTTGCTTTCTTGGCGGCTTCCGCTTCCTTTTCGGCCTTGTCTGCCTTGGCTTTTGCTGCTGCGGCCTTTTCTTCGGCTGCTTTCAGCGCGGCTTCGGTCTGCTCCCGGGCGTGGCGTTCATCCGCTGCCCGGTCCTCCGCCTGCTGGGCATCGGCGCCAGCCATGCGCTGCACCTCTCCGGTCAGCTGCTCAATGGTCATCTGCTGGGCTTCGGTTTTGGTTTTGTATTCTTCAATCACCGCCTGCAGCTCCCGCGTGCTCAGCTCAGCCACGTTGTTTTCTTCCAATATAACGTCACGATCCGCGGCCGGCAGCCCGATCAGCTGCAGCGTCTGGGTGTAGCTCAGTTCTTCCATGTGGGCGAGGGTGCCGCGGTCGCTCTCCTCCGCCATTTTCATCAGGTTCTGGGCGGTGCGGTCGCTGTAATCCACATTGGTTTGCAGCCATTCGCCCCATTCTCCATAGGGTACCAGGCTCTTGGCTTCCTTCAGCCGTTTGCCGATCTCCACGGCCGCGCTGGTCGCGATGCTCTGCAGCGTGGCACGTGCCGATTTTTTAATGGTGATGATCTCGCTTGCGATGGTTTCCGGTGTCCTCGTGATTTCTTCGTTCATGCCGCTTTCCTTTCCGCCTTTTTGGCTTCGGCTTGCAGTCGTTTTTCTTCTTTCTTCTTCTGCGCGGCCAGATCGGCGCGCATCATGTCAAACAATTTCCAGAATTGCTCCAACCGCTCTTCATCCTCCGGACGGGTGCGGTTGTATTCGCCTCGGCATTGCACCCGTTTGCCCTCTGGCGTAAATTCCACGGTGTACATCGGCCGGTGCAGCGCGGTTTCTTCCCGCAGGCAGCACAGCACGGTCTTTCCGGCAGCGTAGTTTTTCGCGTAACCGCCCACACAGTGGTGCAGTGTTGTGCCTTCCCGCACGACCTCTTCCGCGCTCATAAATGGGCGAATCACCAGACCATACGCACTGAAACAATATCCGCCTAATGCCGCTGTGACCTTGATCAACCGCTTTCTTGTTGTGACATCCGCCTGAATACTGATGCGGTCGGATAAGCGGGTGTGCATCTCCGCGAAGTCTTGCGGGAATACCGTTGCTTTGTCCTTGAAACCCATTTTCAACTTTCGGATTTGTACGATATAATCCAGATAATCGATCAAGGCAACGCGTTTACGATGGCAGTATTTAATGGCTTTTACGGTATCCACTTCCCGTTTCTTGATCAGGTTTTCCATGATCTTCTCGGCATGCCCGGTATAACTTCCCTGCCGCGACAACCAAACGCACATCTCCATATTCACGCGCAGTTTATTCTTTTGTGCAAACCGGATCATACGCAATGTGTTAGGTGTCAATAGCAGTTTCTTGCCTTTGATTTCTCCCCATTGGGCTTCTTTCAGCCGCAATACGCTTCGCGCGGTCTTCCCACGCAGATACAACTCCTTTCCCGCGTTTTCATCAATCACGAAGCCAGCGATGGCGGCGTATCCCAGTTTGTATAGGTATTCAATACAGGGGTACTTGGTTAGCTTTGCCATAAGCGCAATTTTGTCGAAGTAATCAAAATTTCTAGTTCCCATGATGGCTTTTCCATGACTGCTCCATATTTTTCCGTATATGGTTCCGTTCATGGCATCCAGAAACGAGCTGTAATCCAGTACCGTCCGCACCGTGGTGTTTCCACCCATACCCACTCCGGGCTGATAGCCACTGATGCACTTGCCCATATGCTCCCAATCCGTCCAAATGTCATTGATCCGTAACCCTTTGTTCTCGTCATACTCCCAGATGTAGCGACGCTTTAACAAAAATCGGTCTGCGCTTTTCCCGTACCGGAATACGCATATTTCTACCGGTTCAATCTCCATTGGAGGTTCATAGGGTCCGTTTCGATCCATATCCCGCCAATTCACTTGGACGTCATACCCCACACAGGTGATGGCGTTTTCCTCTGCCAATGACTTTTGGTATACGATCAGTAGAATCCGTTCATGCTGTGTTTTGTAACCCATGTTCAGCGACCGGTATTGTACTTTTGCTCCGCATCCGGGGCATCGGCCTAAATCTCCGTGTTTCACCTTCCCAGTCACTTTGTGCTTGTATCTGTGCCATTCTTTCCAAGGGTCAATCGATAAAAATTCCGGATTCTCGTCGTTGATGTCATCGCAATATGGATCATCCACAACCCAATCCGGTACCGCCTGCAGCTCGTGCCACTGCATACAGTTTGTGCAGAAACCTATTTTCTCGTTCTTTTTTGGCTTATGAAGTACATCAAAACCGGAATCGTCCATGCACTCCGGTTCGATCCACATGAAATGCACTAGCGCGCGTGCCGCTGTTTGCTCAATACCCTGCGTAAACAAACCGCCGGTATGATGCAAAGCTTCTTCAAACGTCATTTTCTCCATGCCCGCGCCTCACATCCCCAGCAGCGCGTCCAGGTCCAGCGCGTCATGCTTCGGTGCCGGCGGCGCGTCCTCTTTGATTCCGAAATACTCGAGCGCGATCCGCATCCCGTCGGCATCGCTGAAAACAGCGCGTCCGTTTTTCTGCTCTTTACTGGCCTTATCCCGCATTTTATCCATGGCTGCGTCCAGCGTTTTATCCCCGACTTCGGTGGTATCGCTGCCTGGGTGTGCGATGGTCCACGCTGTCAGCAGTTCGCCCAGGTAATGCGTTGCCGGGTTTTCGGTTTTCGCCATACCATCCCGGATGGCGTCGATCAACATACTCATTTGAAAAACCCTCCCCAAATCAGCAGCCCGACTGTGATGCCTGTGCTTATCAGTTTTGCCCACCAGTTATATTTTTCGTTGGTGGGCTTCCCGTGATTGTTTATATGTGCCGTTAGGGCAATTGTCATAATTATGATGTAGATAATCTGTGGTGCGTGCATGGTTGTTCTCCTTTCACATCGCCATAAGGCGGTCCAAGTCCAGCGGATCACTCACATCCGCAGGCGCTTGCGTTTCTATTTTTTCAGCAGTGGCCGGCAGTATCTGCCTTCCGTGTTTATCCCGCGGCAGGCTGGGCGTTCGCAACCCGCAGGCGTTTTCCGTTACGCATTCCCCGAACGCCGAACAATCCCCGCCGTGTACCTCCCGTAGCCACGGCCGCAGGTAATCGCACCCTACGCAGATTTGCGCGTGCATATCACAATAGCGGGCTTTTCAGCCGCTCAATGCACTTGCCGCACACCTGTGCCCCGTTGATGTGTTTCACGATGTTGCTGGCATCCCCGCAGAAAACACAGCCCGGCGCGTACTTGCGCAGGACGATGGTGTTGTCTTCCGTGAAAATTTCCAGCGAATCCTTCAGGTCGATTTTCAGCGTTTTCCGCAGTTCGATGGGGATTACAATGCGACCAAGTTTATCCATCTTGCGCACGATTCCCGTTGATTTCATATGTTCTTTTCCTCCTAGCGATTCTGTGTTATAATCAGGTGTATTCTTTTCTTGCTACTTTGGCTTTGAGACACGCGCGCCAACGCGGGTCTCATTTTTTATGATTTGTTTGTGGCAACAAATCATTGCTTTCCCGTTTCCGCCCTGCCGTCTATTGCTTCCTTGCCGCCGCGTAAGTATGCGCGTATGCAATGGTTCAGATTCGCGCATTCTATTTGGATGTATTGCAGGGCATTATTTGCAAAACATGGCGTGGTTACTATCGCGATGAACGGGCATCCCATGCAAAATGGTTCCAGTGTTTCTTTGACCGGAACCATGTTTTCGCTACTCTCCACCGACGCCCACCTCCAAATATTTTTCCATCAGGTACCCATCCCCGATGTACGCCCAACCGTCGATCCGGTATTGCACGGTTACGGTGCTTCCGCTTTTTACCCAGCGCACCAACTCACCGCCCGGCGTTTTGCGCACCCGCACGCGCCCGTCTGATACCACTGTACAGGTTTCCGCCTTCGTGCCCGGCGGGGTGCTGCTGAGGTACTCGGCAGAGCACCAAACGTACTGGCATTCGCCTCCGGCTACCCGTGCCCAGCCGTTCTGCACCTCGTACACGTCCACCTGGTCTCCGCGCTGGAACCGGGCTTCTACGCTGCTCCCGGCGTCCGGCTCATAGCGGCCGTTGAGCCAACTGGATTGCGATACCACTACATACATCGGCGTGGACTGCCCTTCGGCGTTGGCCTCTCCAATCAGCAGACAAATACCCATTACCAGAACAGCAATGATCATGATGATTCCATATACATGATCCTTGCGCAGTTCTTTCACCTTTGGCAGCCAGCTCTCCGGCATGTGCATCGGCAGCGGGGGAACGTTCTTGGCGTGTACCCGTTTACAGGGGCAGTAGCTTAGTGCCCGGTTGCGTTCTTTTTGGTTCATTTCGGTGGCTCTCCTTTCTTTCTGATTTCGTTCCCGTAAAATATACCTACGCCAAACGCCATGGCACTAATTTCCTTGATGATTGATTCCATTTCACAGTGCCATGATGTTCCCGCAGGTAATGCTCCGGTTACGTCGTTCCAACTGTTGAAAATATCCATAGCGTCATCCTGAACGAAAAACGGCTGATGACTTTCCTTTGGCAAACGTACAATGATTTTTTTGTAGTCGTTTTCGTCTATCACAATAATCTGATGTTCCATGCGGCAGCCTCCTTTCATTGTTTGTGGCTCGCAGCGGTACATGCCTTGCCGCTGCGAGCCGTTCCCCATTAGGCAGCCTTTGGCGTCCCAACCATTAACCTCATCCGCACCCCCGTCCTATCGGGCACGGTTTCAGCAGACTGCCACGCGCAGGAGATAGCGCGCTGCGCTTATAGCGCGGGGAATGGAGCGGAGAACGGGAATCGAACCCGCGTGTCCGGCTTGGAAGGCCGGTGCTCTTCCGTTGAGCTATCGCCGCATAAATCTCCGGCATCGGCCAGTCGGTGCCGGAGAAGTGAATGAATCTTATAGCCGTGCATTCGTTTCAATCAGCCTTGGTGGCTAATCCAAAAACTTCTTCATAGTGGTGGTGTCCTTTCCGCGCTATCCGCTCGACCTCGGTACGCGCGCCTGTTGGTACTGTTGCATTAGCCGCAGCCTTTGCCTGTACAGCCTCCTGTAGCCGCCGTGTGAGGTCTGTTGTTGTATCTACGGACCCGGTGTGGCACACCCAAAGTCCAAGGTAATATGGTTTGAATCCGGTTCGTTATATTGTTATGAATATTTTCGTTGAGGCGCGGCATGCGGTCACCTCCTCCGCCTCGCTCATTGGGTTTCTTCGTTATCCGATCACGGTCAATCCGTCGCTATCCTCGTGCGTCGGTATTTGGCCTTGCGCCACCAGCGCCCAGAATGCGGTGGCGATCCGGTTTTCTACGATCCTCCTCCGCCGGGCATATAGTTCGATATATCCCGCGGCATCCATTCCGGCACAGCTAACTGCCATATCAATCAGCCCTTGGTAGTCACGGGCTAAAAATTTCTTGCTCATGCGTGCGCCCTCGCCTCGTTTCCGCCCTGCGGTATACCGTACCCGCCTATTGACCCTTGCAGGATTTCGATAATCGGTTGTTTGAAAATCCGTAGGTTGCGCCCTCTCCACGTATGGGGCAGCATCAGCCGTCCGTTTTTAGCAGAAACGTTGTACCTGTACGCGTCTCCTCCCAGCACCTGGGCGACCAGCGTGGGGCTGATGGTTTCGCCGGGGGTATCCCGCAACAGCTGGATCCGTTCATCATGTGTCAGGTCTTTTTCCACCGTGGTCACCTCGTTTCTGTTTTTATCAATGCCTTTTCGCAGGTCAGGCGCAGTTCCTCGATCACTTTTTGCATGCCCGTTAGCTTATCCATAGCTTCCTGCAGCTTCGGCCTTTCGTCTTCTGTGATTTTCCCATCCTGCGCGATTTCCATTACATCCAGTTTGATGGATTCCAGGTTGATACCGCGCGGGGATAGTAGGGTGTTCAGCTGCAGCGCTACCTGCTCGATGGTTTTCACGTGCCCGGATATGGGCATGTCCCTGCCGATCGGGCATTCGTTTTTGCAGTAGTGGCGTTTCAATTCCGGGGCATTGTATAGGTGCGCCATTTTGCATACCTTATCCGCCGGCGGTATCGTTAGCCCCAGCTCATAGTCGGATACCGTGCTAACAGATACGCCCAGCATTTCTGCCGCCCCGGCTTGGCTGTTTAGGCTGTCGCTGTATTTTGCGGCCGCCTTTCTCGCCTGCTGGTAGGGATTTTCATAGCAATTCTGCGGGTTCTGCTCCATTTTCATTCACCTATATTCCTGTTAAAATCTATATTGCGGGGGAGTTACGAGGGGTTGCCCTCGTAATCTCCAATAATGCAAGGGGGTGTTTGTATGGATTCCATCGTTCTGCGGGTAAAGGATTTGGAATCGTTGGTTGCAGCCATGGCGAAGGATCACATGGATTATGTTGAAATCACGCTGGATGGGGGAGATAGCGCCGATGGCGGTACCTTGCCCCCCTCCGCCGTGTTTACAGGTTTGCGTTCGTCAAATACGTATGAGCTGGTGGATTATGATGATCTCGAAGGGGTTCCGGCAGGGGAAGCGGATTTCAATACCATCATGTAGCGTTATTGGTTGGATTACCTCCGCCCGGCTGGTTGTTCCGTTTCATCACTTCTGCCGCTTCTGCCAATTCCTTAACGGTTTGCGTTAGGGCCTTTGCTTGATCACCAAGCAAAGCGAATTGCTGCATCGCATCTTCCAACCCTTTAACATCAACATCCACGGTGAGCACGAGCTTATTCATCGCGCGCTTTCGGCAATGTGTTTGTCTCTTTCGCTCCTTCAGGCAGTCGATAATCACCGGGATCATCAGCACCGGGTGCCGCAGCGTCATCTTGCGTGCGGCGCTGCGGGCTTCTTTATAATTTCTCCTGTGCAGCAGCGCGAAATACGGTTCCGGGTTGTTCGCGTGGTCGAAGATATTCCAGCAGATGATTTTGTCAAACAACATGGCGGGTTCTCCTCTCATATTTCAAACGCATTGTTTGAGTGTCTGTTAATTCGCACCATTCTTCCCTGCATAAAAAACTTTCCAGATTTGGCTTTCATCAAGCCCCAAGGCCTTTCCAATCTTTTCTGCAATCTCTGGCCGGGGGCGACGCACGCCCGATTCATAACCTGCTAATGTCGACTGACCAATTCCGACAATTTTTGCCAGTTCAGATTGTGTCAGCTTGTATTTTTTACGTAACGCGATAATCGTCATGTTATCACCCCCTATAATCGAATAATATCTTCGCGCAATGCAATAATATCGCAATATGCGAAGAAAGTCAACAGGAAATATGGCAATATGCAAAATTATTTTATCGCGTTATGTGATATACTATTTTCAGAGGTGAGAGAAATGCTTGGAGAGCGAATAAAACAACTACGAACAAGCCGCAATATCAAGCAGTTTGAACTTGCCGAAAAACTGTGTGTATCCCAATCAACCGTAGCGGGCTGGGAATCAGGCGCCCGTAAGCCAGACGTCGAGATGGTCTCACGTATTTCAGATGTTTTAGGCGTGACAATGGATTATCTCCTTGGCAAAGAAGAAGAAAAACCAATTAAGTTGAAGATCGATGATAACGATTTGAAATTTGCATTGTTTGGCGACCCGCACAATATTACCGATGAGCAGTTTGAAGAGGTAAAGCGCTTCGCGCGTTATATAGAGGAAAATTATCATAATAAAGATTGACCTTCCTGACCGACCACCACGGAGCAGAAAAACATGTCGACCGATGAATTATTACTTTATGCGGAAAATCATGGTCATACTGTCATTTATGCAAACCTTGGTCAAACAAAAGCATTTTCAGTGGATTATTGTGGCAGTTTTATAGCACTGGATAAATCATTATCCGGGGTCGAAGAAAAAGAGCTTGCCGCACACGAGCTGGGCCATCGCGAGTATGGCGGCAGCTATAACCGATTCTCTCAATATGACATCAAAGAGAAATCCGAGAACCGCGCAAACAAATGGGCGTACTATAAGTTAGTACCGCCCGGCGAACTGCGGGCAGCACTGCGAAAAGGTATCGTCGAACATTGGGAGCTGGCCGATTTGTTCGACGTGTCCTGTGATTTTATGTTCAATGCAATGGATTACTACCGAATCGCAGGTGTAATCTAAAATATAAGTAAGGAATGATTCCCTGTGAAAAAAGTTGTATTATGTGCTTTTGTTATCGTGCTAATGATACCTATGTTTGCAGTTGCTGAAACGCCTCAAGACTTCGGCATGGGTTATATCGACTTTCTTACATCCTTATCGTCATATTCTTCATTTGACGCTGGTAATCTTAATATGTCTGACTTCTCATTTTACCCGGATGGTAATTATATTTATTTCGATTATGATGATTTTTCTATGATGCTAACCGTGAACCCACAAACACGGTATGTGTCCGAAATATCAATAGGATATCCTCAGTCAAAAATTTCTAGCACCGCACAATCGTATGGTTTGTTAATCGGCAATATCCTTTCTGTGGTTTCACCTACTCTTACGATAGATTCAGTGCATGATATATTCGCCGAACTTGGTTTGTTATCTGAATCAGTGCTGCTTTCAGATAACTATTATTCTCAAACAGTCAGCTACGATGAGTATTCATATTCATTTGTCGTTTTCCCAAGCTCTGACAGGTTTTATTTGAAAGTGGGTTGTAAAGATACACCGATTGTAGAGTGTGACGTACACATAAGCGATGCAGAACTTCTTTTTATCAAGATGATGCACTATGTAGCTTCGGATGTTTCCGCCTATTATACGTATGATGAGGATACCGACCCAAACGGTACCTTTGGTGATCATTCTTCTTATGGGTCTAAGTTGAATTTCGCATCCAAATCCATCAGTCCAGATGCAACCTTTTCTTCTTCTCTTTCGGTTGACGATGGCGGCTCAATCGAAGTTTTTTATAACTCATCAGACTTGTTTCAGCGGGTGACAACGCTCTATCAGCTTGGCTATTTTGAACCGCAGCTGTCTTGTACCACTGTATGGAAAAACAATTATCTATTGCGACTTTCGTATCAAATGGATTCTTCCAGTATCGCAGAATACACTAATGCTTTCTATGCTTCTTTTGAATAAATTGCTTTGGTGGTGTATATACAATGCCTAGTCTTTGTCGCAAATGTAAAAAAGAGCTGCCTGACGGTGCTGTATATTGCTGTTGGTGTGGTATCCAGCAAAACCCTAAGCGTACATCACGTAAACGGGGTAACGGTGGTGGCACAGCCTATAAACGCGGTTCTACGTGGACCGCTCAGGTCACGGTTGGTTACGACAAAACCGGTGAAACTAATCGTATCATTCGCCGCACGAAGGGCGGCTTTCGCACCAAAACGGATGCTCTGGCTTATTGCTCCAGGCTGTATGATGAAGCACAATCTACACGCTGCCCTTCTTTGGACGAATATTATCAGGTATATTCCAGCAGCGAGATGGAAAAACTGTCCGATAGCAAACGTACGGCCTACACAATCGCCTATAACAAACTAAACGATATAAAATACCTGCCGATCAACACCATCACCATCGCGCAGCTTCAAAATCTAATTCGTGAAAAATGCCCGACGTTTTACCCAGCCCGCGATATGAAATCGCTTCTAAACCACATTTATAGATTGGCCGCAATTGATAGCAATGCAAAACACGATTTGCCCGATCTGCTTACCCTCCCCAAATTAGCAGAAACCGAAGCGGACCCATTCACCGAGAATGAACAGGCTAAATTATGGAATCTGTTTGAGTCGGGAGACCCTAATGCAGCTATACCGCTAATCATGATCTATACCGGCATGATGCCCGGCGAAATGCGCCGTCTCACCGCAGAAATGGTCGACCTGGATGGTAAGCAAATTGTAGGCGTTGGCCTGAAAACAAGAACGCGCCGCAAGAGCAGCGTAATTTTACCGGATGCCATTCTTCCCGTTGTCGAGGATACAATTCGTGGGGTTTCCGGTTCGCTATATCCCATATCAGAAAACGCCTTTTATAACCGCTATTATTCTGCACTGTCTGATGCGGGTATTACCCGTCATCTGACACCGTATTCCTGCCGGCACACGACGGCCACGGCGCTGGCAATAGATAACAACGTCGCGCCCCAAACACTGAAGCGCATCATGCGCTGGTCGTCTACACGGATGATGGATCGTTATGTGCATCCAGACGATTCCGACGCCCGCGCAGCTGCCAATACATTGAAACGATGATTGTTGCTTACGTTTTGCCTACATCGTTTATGAACGCCCTAAAATGTAAGGGTTTAATAACCCCTGCTAAGGGAGTAGGGTGCGTGAGTGCCGCGAGAGTTCAAATCTCTCCTTCTCCGCCAAAACCCCACCGCATATAGATTTGCGGTGGGGTTTTCTTTATTTCTTTCTTGTCGCTTCTTGTCACTTAACTGGCGCTATAGCATACACGGTAGTGTACAATGTAAGCTATTGCTGTAGCTCACAATTTAGTACGTATTTCGAGTGCTATATTTTATTAATTTTCTACAATATACGTTCTGCACCTGCTTTGCACCTACTGATACGGTGCAAAATAAGGTGCAGGTTTTTATGTTTATGTTTACTCTTCCTTTCGCTTCTTGGTGCTTATTTGGCGCTATTGTATACACGGTTGTCTACAATGTAGACAATAGCGATTGTTTACAACGAGAGCATTTCAAATATTAGCTTAGTATTTGTAAACTTCTCCCATTTTACCTGAAGTATCAAATAAATATGAGCATCCTATACATGATTGTTTGAATCCATCAACTATAAAAAAATTCATAATGTGAATGTCCATTGCATTGGTGTGGGTAAATTATATTGTCATCGCTTGGGCAATTATCTTTATTGATAACGAATGGAGGAAATTGAATAAACAACCGCGGTTAGCATCCTGCGGTTGTTTGCTGGTTATGGATGTTTATAGACTGGAAGAATAAATTTATAATAAAAGGTAAATGCGATACGCAATAGCCGTTTCCACGCGACTCTTTTACTTATCCGGCATGCGGGCAACCCATTAGCAATGTGCAGTGATAAGCGCTAAAGAGGTATCATCAGGATTGTTACGTCAACATGGAATTCGACTAAAATCCGAACATTTAATTGAGATCACCCCAAACGTTCCAAGCTGTATTTGGGTACTTATTTTCTTGCGCAACCGTGATGAATACTTGATTTTTCGCGAAGCGACAGAAAATTTTCGAAACATACTTGACATATTGTTTATCTATGGATATAATTAAACCAATAAATACATCTGACGTCCGACGTTAAGCCGATGACGACGATTGGAACTGGAGGGAAGGAGTGATATGAACGATCATCAGCGGCTTCCTGAAATCGTAGCGCAAAACATCAAAGGAATGATTATCGAACGTTCGCTCAACGAGGGGGAAAAACTACCTACGGAAAGCGAACTAACGATGAACTTCAATGTGAGCCGCTCGACTATCCGCGAGGCGATTAAGATTCTGATTGCGGAAAACGTGGTGGAAATTCGCCACGGCCGCGGTACGTTTATCGCTAAAAAAACTGGAATCACCAAGGACCCGCTGGGACTGAGCTTTGCAGATCGTACGATGTTATTACCCAACCTTTTAGAAGCCCGCAGGTTAATAGAGCCGAACATCGCCGCGCTGGCCGCGCAGCGACGTACGAACGAAAACTTGCGGGAATTACTTGCGTCTATCCGAGAGATGGAAAGAGCGCACGAAAAGGGCGAGGATTACACTCCCTACGATTATCTCTTTCACTGCATTATGGCGGAGTGCACGCAAAATGAGGTGCTCAACCGCGTATTGCCGCTCATCTGCGAGTGTATTAATGCCGGTTACGAGCTGACGTCGCGTGTAAAGGGCAGTTATGAGCGCGCAATTCAATGGCATATGAAAATTTATGATGCGATTTTGTCCCGGCAGCCCCAGGAAGCCTCCCAGGCCGTTTACCAACACTTGACCCAGACATTGATCGACGCACAACAGAAATTGGAAGGAGAAGCAAGATGAAAAAATTCGTAAGTATCCTGGTAACTCTGATGTTGCTCCTGTCTCTGGCTTCCTTCGCCGCTGCGGAGGATACGACTATTACCTATTGGTTCTGGGCGGATAATGATGATTATGCCGCCACCATGCAGGAAATGATCGCGGACTTCAACGCTACCAACGGCCAAGGCATTACCGTTGTCGGCGAGCAGATCCCCTGGGATGGCGGCGGATACAGCAACACTGTATTTACAGCCGCAATGGGCGGCGGCGGCCCCGATGTAGCCAGCTGGAAGCTGACGGCTACGCCTTCCTTCGTCGCAAACGACCTGTTGGCTCCGCTGGACGATTACCTCGCCGCGTGGGAAAACTACGACGAGATCGAAGCCAGCCTGTGGGATGTTATGCGCGAAGCGGGCGGAAGCGATCAGGTTTTCGTAATGCCGTGGAACACACAGGTGTTGTACGTATACTACCGTCCCTCTATGTTCGAGGCGGCTGGTGTAAGCGTACCCACAACGTATGATGAGTTCCTCAGCGCTTGTGCTACCCTCACCAAAGACGGCGTGTACGGCTTCGGCATGCGTGGCGCCAAGGGCGGCCAGGAACCGTGGGGCAGCTTTGTTTATGCCCGCGGCGGCAGCTTTGAAGACCTGACCACCCCCGAGGCGGTACAGGGCATGCAGGACTTTATGGATCTGTACCAGAACGGCTATACCCCGCCGACGGCTCCCTCCGATGGATTCAGCCAGATTATTGATAACTTTAAGAGCGGCCTGACCGCGATGACCATTCATCACATCGGTTCTTCTGCCGGCATGGTAGAGACCTTTGGCGATGACGTAGCCGCCTTCGTATTCCCGGCAGGCGTTGGCCAGTGGACCTCCATGGGCGATACCGAGAACGTAATGTTTGCCTCCTGCCAGAACAAAGACGCGGCTTTCGCGTGGCTTACCTACCTTGCCGCGGGTAAAGGCCAGGAAACCTGGTGTAAGGTAACGGGTAATGTGCCTGTCGCCGCCAGCGTTAAAGCGATGGACGAGTTCCAGAGCAATCCCTTTATGAAGGTATCTATCGAAGGCGCTCCGTATGCGGGCATCCTGCCGATTCTGGATACCACCACCGAGTGGATCAGCTCTGTATGGCCGTCCACCGTACAGCAGGCGTTGCTGGGCGAAATTACCGCGCAGGAATGCATGGATATTCTGCAGACAGAGCTTTACAAATAAGACGATTAAACCGGGGGAGGAAACCTTGGTTTCCTCCCCCCTTCTATACCGGTTTTTAGCTGCGGCAGGGTGAGTTATCTCTTCACTGTGGCTGAATGGCGGCATTAACCCGGAGCAACAACGACAAAAAAGGGGCGTATCCCGATGGAGATTATCCGAAAGCAAATACGCAGGACAAACCTGTGGCCCTACTTGCTGGTGCTGCCGGCTTTGCTGGTTGTAATCGCCGTAGTGTTTATTCCCATTCTTAACGCCATCTCCATGAGTCTGCAAAACTACGATTTGCGCAGACCCAAGCAGATAGGGTATATCGGGCTGCAAAACTATGTACAGCTCTTTGCGGATAAGCAGTTTATTGCCAGCTTGTACCGCACGGCGCTATGGGTTATCTTCGGCGTCGGTTTCCAGTTTGTGTTTGGTTTTATGTTGGCGTTGCTGCTTAACCAGGAGTTTCGCGGCAGGGGCCTTGTACGCTCCGTAAGCCTGATCCCCTGGGTTACTCCCGGCGTGCTGATTGCCTTGATGTGGCGGTGGCTGCTGGATGGTAACTATGGCGTTGTCAACGATTTGCTGCATAAAGCCGGTCTCATCAGTAGTAATATCGCTTTTTTAGCCACGCGCAATATGGCGTTGCCTTCGGTAATCCTGACCATTGTCTGGCAGGGCATTCCGTTTTTTGCGTTGATGCTGCTGGCGGGCTTGCAGGGGATTTCGCACGATCTGTACGAAGCCTCGGATATTGATGGCGCACACAGCCTGCAAAAACTTTTCTACATTACAATTCCATCATTGAAGAATACGATTTTTGTAACGACCATGCTTCGCGTGATTTGGGTTGCCAACTCGGTTGACGTTATTTTCAACATGACGGAAGGCGGCCCGGCCTATGCCACGCAGACACTGAGTATTTATATCTACTTAAAAGCAAATACTTTAAATATGGGCTACGCATCCGCCATGGCCATTGTGATGACCATTTTGCTGCTGGCCTTCTCAATACCATACCTGCGCAGCATGTTTAAGGAACAGGGGGTGTAATGGATGCAGTCGATTGTAAATCGTGGTAAACACCCCGTGAAAAGACTTTTCCTGCTGGGAATTCCGCTTGCCGTCATCCTGCTTTTCCTGTTGTTTCCGTATTACTGGACGCTAGTTACCAGCCTGAAACCCAATGCTGAGCTGTACAGCACGAAAGTCGTATACTGGCCGGCCAACCCATCGCTGGATGCGTATACCCAGTTGTTTGGTAAATTCAACTTTCTCAAGCCCATGTGGAACAGCTTTATTGTTGCGATCATTACGACAATCCTGTCGTTAACCGTGTCGATGCTGGCGGCTTACTCGTTTTCCCGCTTCCGGTACAAAGGCCGGAAAGTGCTGATGGTGCTGTTTTTAACCAATAACATGTTTCCGACAGTGCTGTTGTTGATTCCGCTGTTCACCATTATGCGTTCCATCAATTTGCTGTATACACCGTCGGCGCTTGTGCTATCCTATACCACGTTTACCATTCCCTTCTCGGTATGGCTGCTCAACGGCTACCTGAACGATTTGCCCATGTCGCTGGAAGAAGCGGCCATGGTGGACGGTGCCAACCGCGCGCAGGCATTCATGCGCATTATTATGCCGGTGCTGATTCCCTGCCTGTTGGCGACGGGTGTGTATATATTCATGCAGTCCTGGAATGAATACACCTTTGCCGTGTTGTTTACCAATGACCGTAACCGCACGGTTCCTGTAGCACTGAAAAGCCTAATTGGCCAATTCGGCGTACAGTGGGAACTGCTGACGGCCGGGGGTATTATTACGGTTATTCCCGTGTGTTTCATGTTCTTCTTTGCACAAAAGAGGCTGGTTGCCGGCCTCACTTCCGGAGCTGTAAAGGGGTAATTCTCTTTGCATACATTCAATGGAGAGGATATTGACCATGACAGAACAATTGCAATCGCAGGCACGCCAAATCAGAACCGATATTCTGAGAATGCTCTATGCCTGCCAGTCGGGGCATCCGGGTGGTTCCTTGTCTCTGGTGGAAATTTTGCTGGCGCTTTATAACAACGTCCTGCGCTATGATCCTCAAAACCCATCCTGGCCGGAGCGCGACCGGCTGGTGCTCAGCAAGGGGCATGGCTGCCCCGCATTGTATGCGACGCTTGCTGAAAAAGGCTTTTTTCCGCGTGAGTCACTATGGTCCCTGCGCCAGTTGGGCAGCATTTTACAAGGGCATCCAGACATGCACAAAACGCCCGGCATCGACGCCAGCACAGGCTCACTGGGACAGGGTATGTCCGTCTCGGTTGGCTATGCGCTGGCGGGGAAACGACAGGAAAAGCCTTTCCGCGTTTTCTGCGTTGTGGGCGATGGCGAAGCACAGGAAGGGTTGGTTTGGGAAGCTGCTATGGCGGCTGCGCATTACCACCTGAACAACCTGACGGTGCTGATGGATTATAACCAGCTGCAAATTGACGGCACAAACGATCAGGTGCTTTCCATTGGTGATATAGTGGATAAATTCCGCGCCTTTGGCTGGGAGTGCGGCCAGGTGGACGGCCACGATGTGGCTGCAATTACCGCAGCGCTCAACAAGCCCGCGGGTGAAAAACCCCGTTTCTTGCTTTGCCATACGGTAAAGGGGAAAGGCGTTACCTTTATGGAAAACCAGGTTGGCTGGCATGGGAAACCCATGAATCAGGAACAATATGAAGCCGCGATGCGCGAAATGGGGGTTTGACAATGGCTGAAAAACAATCCACCCGTGTGGCCTATGGCAAAGCCCTTGCCGAATTAGGCGAAAAAAACAAAAATGTGTTGGTGGTGGACGCTGACCTTGCACATGCGACGATGACGGTGGAATTTGCAAACCAGTTTCCGGACCGGTTTTATAATTTCGGTATTGCCGAGGCGAATATGATGGCGGCGGCATCGGGTTTAGCTAACAGTGGTTATCAGGTGTTTGCCAGCACCTTCGCGCTTTTTGGCGCGGGGCGCGCTTATGAGCAGATCCGCAACTCCATTTGCTATACCAAAGCCAATGTCAAGCTCGGGCTTTCCCACGCAGGCCCCAGCGCGGGCGAGGATGGCGGCAGCCATCAGGCAGTGGAAGATATAGCGCTGATGCGCGTACTGCCTAACATGACGGTACTGGTGCCCTGTGATGCAATTGAAATGCGCAAAGCTGTGTTTGCGGCTTCGCAAACGGATACCCCCATGTTTATCCGTACCGGCCGCCTACCAACAGATATTTGCACCGAAGATAAAACTCCCTTTGAAATCGGCAAGGCAGTTGTGCTGCGCGAGGGGACGGATGTGGTGATTTTCGCCTGTGGCATAATGGTAGCGCAAGCGCTGGAAGCGGCGCAGGCATTGAGCGCGCGGGGTATATCCGCCGCGGTGGTGAATGTGCATACTATTAAACCGCTGGATGCGGAGTGCGTACAAAAGTATGCCAGGCAGTGCGGCGCGGTGGTAACGGCGGAAGAGCATTCCATCATCGGCGGACTGGGTTCGGCCATTGCCGAATCGTTGATGGGCAATGTGTGCGCACCGTTTGAGCGTATTGGCATACAGGATCGCTTTGGCCAAAGCGGCAAGCCGCAGGACTTGTTTGTCGAGTACGGCCTGACGGCGGAAGCGATTGAGAAAGCTTGCCATACGGTACTGAAACAAAAAAACGCGTAACATGTGAAAACATCACACCAGAGAGGGATGCTGAAAATGGAAATACTGGAATACGCTTATGAAGGTAAAGGCCTTAACCGCGTGTTTGAAAACGCCAAATGGATGGTGGGTATAAAAAACTGGAAGCCGGAAAACGACATCAGCGGTTTGGACTGTGTGGAACGTCATAACGAAACGGATGAGTTGTTTGTGCTGCTGACCGGTCGTTGTACGCTGCTGTTTGCCAACGAACAGGAAGGCGTACTTACCTTTAACACGGTAGAAATGAAACCCGGAAAAGTATATAACATTCCCGCAACGTTATGGCACAACACCATTACGCAAAAGGATACCAAACTGGTATTGATTGAGGATTCTGCGACCGGGGCGGCGAACAGCGATGTTTTGCCTCTGACGGCTGAACAGATGGACACTATTAGAAAAATGGTGTAATGCTGTAAGTAGAAGTGAATATGGGAAAGGCACGCTTGCTTGTTAGGCGTGTCTTTTCTATGCGTTTGCTGGAAAATAGCGGAGGAACAAGCCAGGTACTGGTAAGAAAAGTCGGAGGAAAGGGAACGAAAAAGGGGAATCAAAAGCTGGATAAAGAGAAATGGTGTTGTTGCAGACGTGCTAAACCGTCTCTTTATTGTGCGCACCAGCTGGGTGTTTGGCCTGCATGGACACAATTTTGTGAAAACCATGCTGCGTTTGGGACGGGAGCGGCAGCAGCTATGCGTGGTGAACGACCAGATTGGTTCGCCAACCTATGCGGCGGATTTGGCTGTGCTGCTTTGTGATATGCTGCAAACGGAAAACTATGGCGTTTACCATGCGACAAACGAAGGCTTTTGTTCCTGGTATACGCTTGCCCAAACAGTAATGCAGCGCGCGGGATTACCTTGCGAGATACGGCCAGTCTCCTCTTTGGAATACCCTACGGATGCGAAAAGGCCGCTTAATTCACGGCTGAGCAAGCGTTCTTTGACAGACGCGGGCTTTTCACGCCTGCCTCTCTGGCAGGATGCGCTGGACCGTTGCCTTGCAGAATGCAACGAATACGGGCAGTAATGCCGCTGTTTTGGCGATTATACAGGAGAGGATGAAGCGAAGGAATGGACAGGAAGCAGATACGGAAATTCTTTGCCGTTTTGCTGGCGATCATCGTCGCCTTTTTCGGGTTGTTTTATGTTGGCGGCTACCGGAATGATTTACAGCAGTTTTCCCAGGTTTCGCTGGCTTCGGATCAGCTGGCGACGGAAACGCTGTTTGAAGGGTCAACGGTTCGCCAACTGTTTCCAGTTTCCGGTGACGAGCTGACAACACTCGCGGTGCGTGTGGCCAGCGGCGATTATGCACACTTCTCCTATACGGTGGCGGCGGATGAGCAAATACTGGTTTCAGGCACCGTAACACAGGCAACGCAAGGTGGTTCTATTGAATTGCTGCCGCAGGCGATTGAGCTAAGCGGTATAACAACACTTTCGCTGCAAATGACCATGCTTGATGGTAACAACACCGGCTTTTTTTATGGCAATATGATTGCGTTAGCACGCGGAATGGTCGAGATATCAGGGCTGACAGAAGCCAATAGTTTGTCTATTGACGGCAGGACGCTAAATGGTAAGCTGAATCTGATAGCATTTTACAAATCAGTCACCAACGTTTCCGGTATCATCTGGATACTGCTGGCAGGTATGCTGATACTATGGGGGCTGGAATATATAATCGTAATCAGGCAGTATCGTAAAGGGCGATTATCCCTGCTGATGCGCGTAGCCCTGGCCATGAAGAAGTACAGTTTTGTGCTGCAACAGTTGATAAGCCGTGATTTTAAAGCAAAATACAAGCGCTCGGTACTGGGCGTTTTATGGAGTTTTCTCAACCCGCTGCTCACCATGGTAATCCAGTATATTGTGTTTTCGACGATTTTTAAATCCAGCATTGCAAACTTCCCGGTTTACCTGCTTTCTGGTACAATTTGTTTTTCCTTCTTCAATGAGGCAACGTCGACAGGCCTTTCATCCATATCGGGCAACGCCAGCCTGATTACCAAGGTTTATTTGCCCAAATATATCTTCCCCATTTCGCGGGTGCTGTCCAGCGGTATTAACTTTTCATTTTCATTGATCCCACTGTTGGCGACAATTTTGCTGAGTGGATTGCCAATTACACGCGCGTATCTGTTTTTACCTTATATTTTCTTGTGTTTGGGTATGCTGTGCGTCGGTCTGGCGATGCTGCTGTCGACGATTATGGTGTTCTTCCGGGATGTGCAATTTCTCTGGTCGGTGTTTACTACACTGCTGATGTATGCGACGCCGCTGTTTTATCCGGAATCGATCATTCCGGAACAATTCCAGCTAATTTTTAAAATCAATCCGCTTTACCATGTAATGCGTTTATTTCGAACTGTGCTGATGGATTGCACGGCGCCTATGCCCAAAGCGGTGGTGCTATGCGGCATCATCTGCGGCGCTTCGCTTGCATTGGGCATGTGGGTGTTCAAGAAAAATCAGGATCGATTTGTGCTTAACCTGTAGCAAAGGAGAACGGCAATGCTGGGAATGATAGAAGTACGCCATGTTACTATGGATTTTGTGATGATGAAGGATCGCACCAAGAGCCTGAAAGAATTCATGATCAATCTGTTTAAACATGGCAACCAAAAGGAAATACTCCATGTGCTCAGCGACATTAGCTTTGAAGTGAACCGCGGAGAGGTGCTGGGGCTGATTGGGCGCAACGGTGCGGGAAAATCGACGATGCTCAAAATCATCTCCGGCATTTTAAAGCCGACTGCCGGCGAAGTGGTTACGCGCGGCAGCGTTGCGCCGATGCTGGAATTGAGCAGCGGTATGGATATGGATTTAACCGGAAGGGAAAATGTCTTTCTAAACGGTGCGATATTGGGCTTCAGCAAGCAGTTCTTACAGGATAAGTTTGACGAAATTGTTGCTTTTTCGGAACTGGAGGAGTTTATTGATGTGCCGATGCGCAACTATTCCTCGGGCATGGTAATGCGGCTCGCATTTTCCGTTGCCTCGATGGTCGTGCCGGATATACTGATTGTGGATGAAATTTTAGCCGTAGGCGATGAGCGGTTTCAGCATAAAAGCCGGAAACGCATGTTGGAATTGATGCATAGTGGGACCACCGTGATTTTTGTTTCCCACAGTATCAATCAAATGCGATCAATGTGCGATCGTGTCGCGTGGCTGGACGGCGGAAAAATAAGGATGATCGGGGATGCGGTGGAAGTATGCGAAGCATATGAAAGCAACATGAACGCGTAAAATGAAAAGCAAAATGAGTGCAATGATAAAGCAATAGATATAGGAAAACCGATTAAGACAGTAATGCTTGAAACGTGAACTGTTGAAAGGGATAAAATGCGGCAGAAGATCATTCGAAAAATAAAAAAAGCATTTGTTGTATTGCGTACCGAAGGCCCGATTGTGTTTGGGTATCGGACAATCTTGCTATTTAAGAAGCTGGTTTGTAAAGCCTTCCGCTCTTTCAGTAATCAGCCAATGATTGACTTACCGCAGGCAACTGCTGATGTGTTGTTTGTTAACGGGTGTGGTTTACCGCATCCATCGCGTTACCGTGTGGATCATCAGTGTGAGCAGCTAACAGCGGCCGGTATCAGCAACCGACAAATCTGGTTTGAGGACCTCACACTGGAAATGGCGGGGCATTTCCGGGTGTTTGTTTTCTTCCGCTGCTGTATAACAGATACGGTTGAACGGTTTATTACGCAGGCGAAAGCCTTGCATAAAACAGTTTTATATGATATTGACGATCTGGTGATTGATACAGCATACACGGATTTGATTCCGTTTTTAGATACTATGTCGGTGGAAGAACGCACGTTGTACAATGACGGAGTCAACCGTATGCAGCGTACGCTTAGAATGTGTGAAGGTGCGATCACAACGACTACGCGGCTGGCAATGGAACTGCGCAAATATGTTCCAAACGTGTATATTAACCGAAACACGGCATCCAACGAAATGCTGGCGCTGTCCGAAGCGGCCGTGCAAAGGCGCGAGCAGGAGCAAACACGGCAACATACAGACAGGGTAGGGATTGGATATTTCAGCGGAAGCATCACGCACAACGACGACATTCAAATGCTGCTGCCTGCGCTGGCGGCGGTATTGGATGCCTACACGAATGTGGATTTTTATTTCGTAGGTGAATTGGATATTCCACCTGGGTTGAAAGCCTACGGAGACCGCATCAAGACGCTGCCGTTTGTCGACTGGCGAAAGTTGCCTGCTTTGGTAGCTGGTGTGGATATTAACATTGCGCCGATGCTGGATACGATATTTAACGAAGCAAAATCTGAGAATAAATGGGTGGAAGCCGCGCTGGTGAAAGTCCCCACCGTTGCTAGCCGTGTAGGCGCGATGAAACGGTGTATTCGCCATGGTGAAACCGGATTTTTATGTGCGGATATAGAAGAGTGGGTTGCTGTGCTGTCCCGCCTGATAGAAGATGAGGCGCTGCGTAAGCAGATTGCGCAAAACGCGTATGCTTATGTGCAGGAACATTGTACGACGCTTTCACAGGCGTCTGCGCTGGGCGAGCATATTCGGCGTTGCATAAAAACAAGTATCGCCTTTGTGCTGCCGTCGGTCAAGATCAGCGGAGGCGTGCAAATTGCTTTGCGGCATATGTCCCTGTTACAGGAGCATGGGAACGATGTGCTCATTATTACAAACGATACGCAGGCGCCTGCATGGATGGAGGTATACGGACATCGTATACCCTGCGTCGTCTCCGGCAAGGGACAAATAGAAATGTCTCTGGACCGTATGGTGGCAACGCTATGGGATACAGTCGATTTTGTACAGAGCTATCCGTTTGTGCGCGAACGTGATTATCTGGTGCAGTGCTGGGAACCGGGGTTTTATGCCTTTGGAGAGCAGTTTCGATTGTTGGCAAATGCGACCTATTGCATCCGTCACGGTTTGCGGTATATCGCCATTTCGAGTTGGATTGAAAACTGGCTGCGGGAGGCGTATCATCAGGAGGTTGTGTATATACCCAATGGCATTGACCTTGATCATTTTCCTGAAAAGCCGCGCGATTTCAACAAGAAAAAGATCACGCTGCTCATTGAAGGTGGTTGTGAAAATGAGTATAAAAACGTGGACGAAAGCTTTTACATTGCCGATTTGCTGGATCGAAGCCGATTTCATATTCAGTACCTTACCGGCACCGGTTATGTGAAAAAAGGATATCAGTATGACGAGCTTTTTCAAGAAGTACCGTATGAACAGGTGGGCGCGGTTTATGCCGGGGCGGATATACTGCTAAAAACATCCGTGCTGGAAGGGTTTAGCCTGCCGCCGCTGGAGATGATGGCTACCGGCGGGGTTGTAGTGGCTGTGCAAAACGATGGGAACGTGGAATACATGGAGCATGAAAAGAATTGCCTGTTTTATCCCCGGGGCGATCTAAAAGAAGCGATCCGGCAGATTTACCGCATACTGGATGATGGTGAATTGCGAGCCCACCTTATTGCCAACGGCCTTCAAACGGCACAAAGCAGGGACTGGAAACGATTTGAAC
Organism: Candidatus Limiplasma sp.; assembly: GCA_963675655.1. GTDB lineage: Bacteria > Bacillota > Clostridia > Christensenellales > Aristaeellaceae > CAXXOK01. The sequence goes on along the minus strand of OY776489.1, from coordinate 240,971 downwards.
CGCGGATATTATCGCTTTACCAACCCGCTGTGGAAACAAACGGGGAAGCAGAAACGAAGCGGCAGTAATACGCGGCGGGATATTCGCATTGGAGAGGAACTGAAAACGTATGGCTACACCATGTAAAAGACTGGCACTCTTTGTATTTTATCATCCGGATGGCAAAGTAAACGGCTATGTACGTTATTTGTTGACAGAACTACAAAAAGAAATAGAAGATATTGCGATAATCTGTAATGGAAAAGTATCCGAGGAAGGGCGTGCGTATTTTAAAACGCTGACTTCGTCGGTTTTCATACGCGAAAATGAAGGGTTTGACGCGGCTGCGTGGAAAGCAGCGTTAACCGATTTGGTTGGTTGGGATACGGTTTACCAATATGACGAAGTCGTATTCCTCAACGATACCTGTTATGGTCCCGTTTATCCCTTCAGCGAAGTGTTTACGGAAATGCAGCAGCGTGAAACGCTAGATTTTTGGGGAATTACCTGCCATTATCAGACTATGGACACAACCAACTGCCATGAAAATGGGATTATGCCGGAACATATCCAATCCTACTTTTTTACGGTGCGAAAGCGAATGCTGTGTTCTCCTGCTTTTCGGGAGTTTTGGATACGGCTGCCTAAACCGCAAACTTTTATGGAGGCTGTCGGATTATTTGAAACAAACTTCACGCAGTATTTTGAGCGGCGTGGATTCTCTTGGGATACATATGCTGATTTAAGTCGATATAAAAGTATAAGACCCTATAATTTTTCGCTCCTTCACGAGATGCCATACACCTTACTGAAAGATTGCCGCATACCCTTTGTGAAGCGGAAAAGTCTTGTGCAGGAGCTGCCTAATTCGCATAGCGGCCCGGAGAAGGAAGCAGCCCGGGCTTTGCGGTATATACGGCAAGAAACAGGGTATGATACGGCGCTGATTTGGGAGGACTTACTGCAGCGGTGCAATCTGGCTGATCTGCACAGCAGGCTGCACCTGAATTATGTTCTGCCGGTGGATTATGTGCCCCATGAGCCGGAAAGCAGCCATAGAACCGCACTGCTCCTGCATATCTACTATATGGATCAACTTGCATATTGTCTGTGGTTTGCCCAAAATATGCCAGATGACGCCGATATATACGTTACCACACCATATGGGAATGAAGACGCAGTGCGTGCAGCTTTTTCCAATACACCCTGTGGGCGTCTGGAGGTGCGTGGCTGCGAAAACCGGGGGCGCGATATGGCCGGGATGTATGTGGCCTGTGCCGACGTGCTGGAAAAAGGTAATTATGATTATATTTGTGTGGCGCACGATAAAAAATCGCCGCAGGTTCATCAACTGGTTGGCATGAACTTTAGGGATATGGCTTTTGAAAATCTGCTGGCCAGTAAGGAATATGTGAAAAATATCATCGCAACTTTTGAACGCGAACCCTTTTTGGGATGCCTGGGCTTTCCGCCGATGTTTGGCGGAGAGTACTGGTATATTTTACGTGACCTTTGGGCGCACTCTCGGAATTATCCTCACACGGTAAAACTGCTGAAGAGGTGCTCGATAACCGTTCCTCTTTCCAAGGAAAAGCCGCCTGTAACGTATGGTAATTGCTTCTGGTTCAGGCCGCAAGCGCTTAGGCCGTTGTATGCTTTGCATCTGCGTTATAAGGATTTTGATAAAGAACCATTATCAACGGATGGCGCTTTTTCCCATGCGTTGGAGAGGGCTGTTTGCTATGTAGCGCAAAGTCAGGGCTATTATTCGGGCGTGCTGTACACGGGCGAATACGCATCCATCATGTTATCGGCATTTCTGTACCGGTATCAACATACGGAAAAGCATATGTTTAGCGCTGTAAAGTGTGCAGTGAAATATTACATCAAACCACATACCAAACTGTATGGAATTATTGCGTGGGTATGGCATAAGTTACACAGAAAGTAAGCGGAAAGGGGAGCTTTTCCCTTCCCCCAACAACAGACGCTGCGGTAGTAGGCATAGGGTAGCGGATCCGCCGGAGTGAAGGGGCACGCTTGCGAAAGGGCTGGATTGCGAAGGCGTAAATTACATTGCGTAGATTTTACAACGATTTAACCGGCGGGCAGTCATAACCCGCTGGTTTTTAATTGACAAAAGATAGGCAATTTGTTATATTAACATTGTTAGAAAAATATATTATTGTTAGAGGATTGATGCGAAAACGCTTATGCAGGATAAGAATGATGTGAAAACCCAAAGGATACGTGGCTTTTTTCTGGATGCGGCACGGGAAATGATTACGACGGAAGGGGTGGAAAACTTCTCTGTACGTAAGGTGGCACAGAAGGCCGGGTATTCATACGCAACGATATACCATTATTTTAAAGATGTGGAAGAATTGCTGGCGCATACCAAACGCGTTATGGTGGAAGACACGGCAAAATATATGCAGGCTGTGATGAGCACACCGCCAAAGAATGAAGCGGAGCTGCAAATGCTGTTTACCGCCTATGTGCGCTACCATCTGGAGCAACCCCAGGTATTCCGGTTTTTCTATTTTTATAAACTTCCGGATCATACGGCCGAAGCATGGGATTTCAGCGCGATGTGGCGGGAGACGCTCCACTTTCTGGTGCAGAGCGGGACGATAGAAGATGAGGAGCTGGAAACCTGTGCAAAAACACTGGTGTATACAGTACATGGGTTGTTGACACTCTACCTTTCCGGGAACGGACTGAATGAGGTAACCCTGTTTACCGAGCTGAAAAAAGCGATCCATTATATTATCAGGGGGTAAAAGAATGAAAGTTGGCGTAATTGTTTATTCTCAAACCGGCAATACACTTTCCGTTGCAAAGCGGGTAGAAGAAGCTTTAAGTGGTAACGGGCATGCGGTGGAGATTGCCCGTGTGGAAGTGGAACCGAATCCTTCCGGCCAGCCTTCGCAGGTAAAACTAACATCCCTGCCGGATGTATCGCCCTACGATGTAGTGGTGTTCGCTTCGCCGGTGCAAGCGTTCTCTCTGGCACAGGCGATGAAAAAATATCTGGCGCAGGTTTCAGGGCTGGCGGGTAAGCAAGTGTATTGTTATGTTACCCAGCAGTTTAAAAAGCCGTGGCTAGGGGGCAACCATGCATTGCGGCAGATCAAAGCCGCGTGTAAGACCGCGGGCGCGCAGGCGGAGGACGCCGGTATCGTACATTGGTCCAGTGATGCGCGGGAAGCACAAATTGAAGCGATTGCCAATACACTGAGCGCCCAAATGCCGGCGGAGGGCGCAGAATGAATAAAAAGCGAAAGGTGCTGCTGATTGTTTTAGCAGTGCTTGCCGTATTGGTAATAGGCGGCACGATTTTCCTGGGACAGGTACAGCAAAAGCTGGATGCGTTGGTTGAATACAAGGTTGAGGATGTGGACCTGTCCACGATTCCGGACGGCACCTACACCGGCAATTACAGTGTTTTTCCTATCGCAGTGGAAGTGAACGTAACAGTTGCCAATCACGCGATAACAGCCATTGAGCTTGTGAAACACCAAAACGGGCAGGGGCAAGCTGCGGAGTCGTTGCCCGCTGCGGTGATGAACCAGCAAACGCTTTCTGTGGACGCAGTAACGGGCGCAACATACAGCAGTAAAGTGATTCTGCTGGCGATTCAAAATGCGCTGCTGAACGCTGCCTGAAAGGGATAAAGACGCATAGTGTTATAGATGCAAAGTAAAAGCCCGCCGCATTAAAACGGCGGGCTTTGCTGTTTAATAGTGGATGATTATATGGATGTCATTGCGGAAATAGGTCAATATATCCCTCTGCATATACATCTGGCTTTATATTGCATGGCTTTATCCATATACTTTTCTGGAATCAGCATATGGCATCCCTTTTGCGAGGGGGATTATCCTTCGTTTTTGCTATGTTAAAGCAGTGTATTTTATATATGCTCGCCTGGATAAAGAAAGGATACTGGCGATATAGCGATGCAAGACGCTTGAGCCAATGTTTTTCCCTTTATGTTTATTGGTGAATGGAGTACAGGTATTCAGTCGGGGTTAGATTCATCACCTGCTTGAACTGGCGGGAAAAGGCGGCTGTGCTGGAATAACCCAAGCTATCCGCAATCTGGTTAATGTTGCTTTTGCCATTTCGCAGCTGCCTTCTGGCTTCGTCAATGCGTAAGCGGCGGTAATAATCCATCACGGGGACACCGGTGTACCGACGAAAGCGCTCCTTAAAGACGGTTGCAGACAACCCAACCTGCCTGCAAACCTGCGCAAACCGCAGCGATCCGTCCAACTGCGAGATCATCAGCTCGCGGGCGCGCTCAAAATATACGGTAAAGTCCTCCTCTTCCGTTACGCGCGCACGGGGTGGGCGCTGGGGAATGGCCTGTTGGGTACGAAGCAAATCCAGCAACAGCTGGGTAAGAAACAGTACAATCATCTGTACGCCGCCCCGTGGAGCTGTGGGTAGCGGGTGTAGGCTTTTTTGGTCGGATACATCCAGTACGGGGCCAAACACCCGCTGGCCTTCTGCGATCATATGGGAAAGCAGGCGGCGCTGGGGCGAAAGCAGCGTGTATTGCTTGCCGCGAAACGCCCGCATTGCTGGGCTGTTGCAGGCAAAAGATATTACAAAGATGCTGGTGCCCTTTGTGTAATTAGCCCAAATGGTATGAAATTCGTTGGGCTTATGAAAAATCAATTGTCCCGGATACAACTGGCATACTTCGTCGCCTGCGCCGATTTCCGCTTCGCCGTGATCAATATAGGCAATCTCCCAGAAATCGTGCTTTTCTCCGCTGAATACATAGCCTGACGCGAATTGAAAATAGTGCAGGCTGTATAACCCACTGATGGAGATTACATTGTGGGGTTTCAGTATTTGGTATTCCGACATGTGCGTATCCTCCTGCTGCCAGTTTGCCACAATAGCGCAGTTGCGTCAAGAAAAACACGACGAAAATGATAAATATTCCGTCCGAAATGATAATGCAATTCCTAGTGCGCTTTGCTACAATAAGGGAGGAATAAGGGGAGGCGTTCTTTCGTGGAGCATAAGCCGATTCTGGTCATTATGGCAGCGGGTATGGGCAGCCGGTATGGCGGCCTGAAACAGATTGATCCCGTGGATGAACAGGGACAAATCATCATAGACTATTCGATTTTTGATGCGATTCGCGCGGGCTTTGGCAAAGTAGTTTGCATTATCAAACCGGAAATGGAAGCTGATTTTCGCGAGGTAATTGGCAACCGTATCGCACCTTTTGTGGAGTTGGTTTACGCTTATCAGCGGCTGGATGTATTGCCGGAGGGCTTCAGCATACCGCGGGGACGTACAAAACCATGGGGAACGGCACATGCTGTGCTGTGTGCCAAAGAGAAAATTAACGCGCCTTTTGCCGTGATCAACGCGGACGATTTTTATGGGCGCACTGCGTATGAGCAGCTGGCCGCTTACCTTTCCAAACCGCATGAGGCCGGTGAACATGTTATGGTGGGGTATGATATTCAAAACACACTTACGGAAAACGGACATGTGGCGCGCGGCATTTGCCGGGTCGAAAACGGCTGCTTAACAGAAATTGTGGAGCGTACGCACATCGAACCGCGTCAAGGCGGGGCGGCTTTTACAGAGGATGGCGAGCATTTTACCTTTTTACCGGATGGCACGATTGTCAGCATGAACTTCTGGGGATTCCAGCCTTCGGTTCTACATGAGATTGAGGCACGGTTCGCCGCGTACCTGCGGCAGGCGCTGCTGGAAAATCCTTTGAAGTGCGAGTATTTTTTACCGCTGATCCCCAACCAACTGATTCACGAAGGGAAAGCGACGGTTACAGTATTGCCGACGCATGAAAAATGGTATGGGGTTACCTATCACGAAGATATGGGGAAAGTAAAAGCGGCGATTGCAAAAATGAAGGCGGACGGGATGTATCCCGCTACGCTTTGGAGGTAAGTGCTATGCGCGAGATTCTGGATCAATTCCAGCTGGATGGCGCGGTCGTCACCTGCGAGCGCTACGGCAGCGGGCATATTAACCAAACGTTTCTGGTGACAACCGATGCGCCGCACCGGTATATATTACAGAAAGTCAACCGCCGTGTGTTTACCAATGTACCGGCGCTGATGGAGAATATTGATTCTGTTACGAAATATCTGGCGAAACAGGATGCGGACCCCCGCCATGTGCTTACGCTTGTACATGTCAAGAATGGAAAGCCGTATTATCAAAACGGTGAAGGCGAATACTGGCGCATGTACGAGTTTGTCAACGGCGGCATTAGCCTGAACAGCCCGGAAAGCGCGGAGGATTTTTACCAGAGCGCAATAGCGTTTGGTACGTTTCAAAACTTGTTGGCAGATTTTCCGGCGGAAACGCTGCACGAGACTATTGCGCATTTTCATGATACGCCTGTGCGATACCGCGCCTTTCGCGCCGCGGTGCAGGCCGATACCGTAAGGCGGCGGCAGGAAGTGGAAAAGGAAATTGCCTTTGCGCTACGGCATGAACAGGAAGCTGGCTTTATGATGCAGCTGCTGGCTGCTGGCAAGTTGCCCCTGCGCGTGACGCATAACGATACGAAGCTGAATAACGTGATTCTGGATGAGAAAGACCACACGGCATTGTGTGTGATCGATCTGGACACAGTAATGCCCGGGCTGGTCGCCAATGACTTTGGCGATTCCATCCGCTTTGGGGCCAGCACGGCTGCTGAGGATGAGAAGGATCTGCGTAAGGTGACCCTTTCTCTTCCTCTGTACGAAACCTATGCGAAAGGGTTTTTGGCGGTTTGCGGTTCTCGCCTGACCAAACGCGAAAAAGAAACGCTGCCTATGGGCGCCAAAATGATGACGCTGGAAAATGGGGTGCGCTTTTTAACGGATTATTTACAGGGTGATCCTTATTACGCTATCTCCCGGCCGGAACATAATTTGGACCGGGCGCGCACGCAGTTTGCGTTGGTAGAGGATATGGAGCGTAAATGGGAGCAGATGAACCAGATTATCGCGAAGTATTGACACGCAAAGGGTAAACAGAGTAGCGGCAAAGGGAGGGGTGACGTTTTGAACAGACAAACGCCGGTAAAAGCGATTGTCGTTGGCATGGGCGCTCGCGCGACGATTTATGCCCGTGAGGCGTTGCGGCATCTCGACCAGCTGCAAATTGTAGGGGTTGCGGATGTAGACCCAAGCCATGTGCGTATGGCGCGGGATACCTTCGGCATACCGATGGAGCATTGCTTTTCCACTGTGGAGGAGCTGGTAAGCGTACCCCGTTTTGCTGATGCTGCCATTAACGGAACGATGGACCCGCAGCATGTGGACACCACGATACCACTATTAAAAAGCGGGTATGACGTACTGCTGGAAAAACCGGTTGCATTAAACCGGCAGGAGGCGGACCGTTTGCTTTGCTGCGCCCGGGAAACGGGACGGCGTGTAATGGTTTGCCATGTGCTTCGGTACGCCCCGTTTTACCGCAAACTGAAAGAGATGATTGTGGCGGGAGAACTGGGGAAAATCATCAATTTGCGTATGAGCGAGCAGGTGAGCTATTTTCACGAATCGGTTTCCTATGTACGCGGAAAATATGCCTCGCCGGAAATTTGCGGTTCTGGGATGCTGCTTTCCAAGTGCAGCCATGATCTGGATTTATTAGCGTGGCTGATGGGGGAAACCCGGCCAGCCGGCGTTGCCAGCGTAGGATCGCTGTTTCAATTCCGGCCGGAGCAGGCGCCGCAAGGCGCGGGCACGCACTGCCTGCTCAATTGCCCGGTGGAGCGAGAATGTCCCTATTCCGCACGGCGGTTATATCTGGAGTATCCGCAGCGTTGGGCGGCAAACATCTGGCATGATTTAGGCTTCGACGATGCGACAAAGCAAGAAAAACTGCGGTTGTTAATGCAACCGGATAACCCTTACAGCCGCTGCGTATACCGGTGCAATATTCAGATTGTCGATCACCAGTCGGTGCTTGTTCCGATGCAAAACGGTGCTACGGTTACGTTTTCAATGAACGGCGGCGCGGCAAAATCGTCCCGGCGCATTCATATTACGGGAACGAAAGGCGAAGCGGCCGGTCGGTTTGAGGACGAGAAGTTTACCGTATCGCTGATTGCGCCGGAAAAAGCGGGAGGCGTGGAGGAATATACGGTACACACGTCTGCTGTGGATGTGCGCAAACCGGACATTGCGCTCGGGCGTGAGCATGGCGGCGGCGATCAGGCACTGGTGAAGGATTTTGTTTCCCTGTTGCGGGGAGAACCCACCTCCTTGTGCTGTACGACCTTGGAGGATTCTATGGTCGGCCACCGGCTGGTGTATCTGGCGGAGGATTCGCGCTTGCTGGCAGGGCAAATGCTGCCCTATGAAATGCGACAGGAACAGGCAAAGGCCAGGGGGAAACGATGAAAATACTCATAACGGGTGCGACCGGATTCCTTGGTGCGCGGGCGCAAAACTATCTTCGGCAGAAGTACGAGGTAACGGCGTTGCCATCCTCTTTGCTGCGCGGTGTATTGACAGCGGAACGGGTACGGCAGCTGGAGACGATTTTTACCGCAAACGCACCGGATATTGTACTGCACACAGCGGCGATATCCGATACGAATTATGCGCAGCAGCACCCGGAAGAATCCTACCTCACCAATGTTCTGCTGCCGCAAACGCTGGCACAGATTACAGCCGGAGTCGGGGGGAAATTCGTGTTTTGCTCGTCCGACCAGGTGTATGGAGGCTGCGAAGGGTTGGGGCCTTTTATGGAGTTGGACCCGCTTGCGCCTGCCAATGTTTACGGGCAGCATAAACTGGAAGCGGAAACGCTGGTTACCGAATCCTCGCCGGAAGCTGTATCACTGCGACTGACCTGGATGTACGATTTGCCTGGATACCAGTACCCTACGCGGTCCAACCTGTTGATCAAGCTGTTGATGGCGGCAATGAAGCGGGAACCGCTGAAACTGTCCGCGTCGGATTATCGCGGCGTAACCTACGTATGGCAGGTCATCGAAAACCTTCCCCGTGTGTTTGCAATGCCCGGCGGAGTGTACAATTACGGCAGCGAAAGCACGGCGAATACGTGGGAAATTGCGCAGGCATGGCGCAGCGAACTCAACCTGAACGACTTGGAAATTTTGCCGGTTACGGGCAAACAACGCAGCCTGTGCATGGACTGCGGTAAAAGCAAAGCGGAAGGCATCCGGTTTGAAGACTCGGTATTGGGTATTCGCCGCTGCGTTCGAGATTACGGGCTGGACAAACTGTGAAATTGTGGTATATTTGTTGATATCAGGTTGTTCCTACTCTGTTCTAAATTCACGAAGCTGTTTACAAGGCGAGATAAATTGTATACAGTATACAGCGATAACTTGTAATAAATACAAGGCTTTGAGGAGCTTCTGAAAAAACCGTTTTAGTAGAATCCGTTTTTGAGCGGAGCAAAGAAGTTGATTGTAAAATCTATCTAAAACAGCTATAATGGTTTAAGATGAAACGTATTAACGTTTCAATATAAATGGGAGGGGAAAACCATGAAAAAAATCGTTGCCCTGGTTTTGACCGTCTTGCTCGCCGTCTCCTGCATCGGCTTTGCCGCTGCCGAAGATGACATCACCCTGGATGTCATCATCTGCCAGTATGGTAACAATACCAACAACTGGTTCTTGGGTACCGGTATTGACGGCTCCAACTTCGTGGATCTGTTTGAAGCAGCCAACCCCGGCATCAAGCTGAACCTGGAAGTCGTTTCCTGGAACGATGTGTACACGGTTGTCAGCACTCGTATCAGCAACGGCAATGCACCCGACATCCTCAACATCGATACCTTCGCTGATTACGCGACCGAAGGTTTGTTGCTGCCGGTGACGGATTATTGCTCCGAAGAGCTGTATAACGATTTCTTCCCGTCCTTTATCGCCCAGTCTGTGATTGACGATACCGTATGGGCTGTGCCGGATCTGGCTTCTGCCCGTGCGATGTACTACAATCAGGACATCTTCGACGAAGTCGGCATCGACGTTCCCACCACCTGGGCGGAACTGGAAGATGCCTGCCAGCAGATCGTGGACTACTACGATGGCGCCGTGTACCCCTGGGGCATGGATATGACCACCGATGAAGGCCAGGCTGCTTTCTCCTACTATGTGTGGAACAACAACGGCGGTTTTGTGGATGCGGACGGCAACTGGGCGCTTAACTCTGCTGCCAACGTAGAAGCCATCAATTTCGCGATCGGCCTGTATAACAACGGCTTCACCAACCCCAGCCCCGCTACGCAGACCCGTTATGACCTGCAGGATATGTTCGGCGCGGGCAAGATGGCGATGGTTATCACCACCAACCAGCTGCCGACTTACCTGGATGAAAAAGGCTACAGCGTTAACTTCGGTACCGCTGCGCTGCCGCATAACGAAGGTGCGGAAGCTGGCGCCACCGGCGTTATGGATCGTGTAATGGCCTTTAAAGACGACGCGTATCCCGATCAGGATGCTCGTAATGCCGCGATCGGCAAGTTCCTGGATTTCTTCTACAGCCCCGCAATGTACACTGGCTGGGTAAGCATGGAAGGCTTCCTGCCTGCTGTGTCTTCCGCGGTTTCCTACCTTGTGGAAGCAGATCCCAGCTTTGAAGCGTGGCTGAACGTTCTGGACAGCTGCCAGTTCTACCCGACCGCGATGAGCAACTGGGTAGATGTGAAGCAGGGCGTCATCGAAGTAGAGCAGAACGCGCTGCTGGGCGGCGACGTGCAGACCCTCTTGGATGAGCTGCAGGCTTCGGTTGCACAGTAAAACGGTAAACACGTGCGGAGGGCTCGGCAAAACCGAGCCCTCCCTTTCATAATGATGGGGGGAACGGATATTGAATACGATTCTTGTACGCCGTAAATGGGAACCATATCTCTGGTTGCTTCCCAGTCTTTTACTCATGACGATATTTGTCGTCTTCCCGATTTTCATCGTATTCAAACTTTCCTTCAGCGAGATTTCCAAAGCGGGTGTCGTCGGTTCGTTCATCGGGTTTGGAAATTTTGAGGCTGCCGTAAGTGATAAAGTTTTCGGCACGGTCATGCTCAACACGCTGATGTGGGTAGTTTCGGTTGTAGTCATTTCCACTTTATTTGGTTTTATCGTCGCTATGGTGATGAACTCCCAGTTCCATGGCCGGAAAATTGCGCGTTCGATCGTGGTTTTTCCTTGGGCGACCTCGCTGGTTATCCAGGCGTCTATTTGGAACTATATTATCAACTTTGAATACGGCAATCTGAATAACGTCCTGTTGAATCTCGGCATTATTAAAGACGCGATCAATTGGCGCGCTTCCTACCAGATTGAGTTTATGTGGGAGTGCGGCGTAGGTATATTTGTTACCATTCCGTTTGTCGCTTTCTGTGTGCTGGCCGGTTTACAATCTATCGACAGCGCTTATTATGAGGCGGCTACGGTGGATGGTGCGGGCGTATGGAAAAAGCTGACCCGGGTAACCATTCCGCTGGTTCGTCCCGCACTTACGGTCAGTACGGTGCTTAACATCATCTACGTTTTTAATTCTTTCCCGATTATTTACACCATCACCAAAGGTGCACCGGCCAATAAAACCGATACGATGATCACCTATCTGTATATGCTGGCTTTTTACGATCAGGAAAAGGGGCCTGCAACAGCGCTGTCCGTCATCGGCTTTATGATTTTGTGCGTTGTTGCCGGTGTGTATATGCTGATTTCGATGCGGAAGGATGAGCAGTAACGATGAAAAGACGATCATCCGAATTGGTGAAAAAGAATAATCTACGCGCGCTGTACCTGATACTAGCGTCGCTGGTGTTGGTTATCGTGTTGTTTTCTTTGCCGATTTACCAGTTCAGCACGGATGTATATACAAAAAAATCCGGCAATACCTTTGTTGGGGACGAACGCTATGTGACTGCCCGCGCAGAAGTGGACGAAGCCGCGGTAGCGTACGCCGCGCAGGGCAGTTTTGGTGATGTAAACGTGAACGAAACCATCACCGAACGCGTAAACTCCAAAGGGGAAACCACATCGCTCATTACGTTCCGGGTTGCGGCAACGGTAACGCGCAACGGCTGGGATTTCATCGCTTCCGGCTTACCGGCCGGCTGGCTGCTGCTGGCGGCGATTGCGCTGGTGGTGCTGGCGGCTGTTCTTTTACTGGTAACGCTGCCCGGCACGGTGGATCGGGAGCCGGTGGAATTATCTAAAAGAACGGTGATGATTCGGCAAATTGCCTGTGCGTTTACACTGGTTGCTATGCTGTTGATACCGATATTCCATTTCTATACGGTCAGCATGTTCCAGCGGCAGATCATCACGCAGCTATCGCAGGAACCTTCTCAGCGGCTTACGGCACTGATTACCGCCGCGGACGCATTTTTATATGGTGGCCAGGGTGGGGAGAAAGCCGGAGCGTTGCTGGAGGAATTAACCTATCACTCGTTGCTTTCGCTGTGGTTGCTGCTTCCGCTATTATTCCTGGTGATGGTAGAAGCTATCAAGCTTACCAAGGAATCCTTGAGCCGTACGCTTGCGCGCGGCGCGCTGTATGTGTTTGTCATCGGCATGTGCGCGATGGTGCTGTACCCGTATTATGTAATGCTGATTACCGCATTTCGGGATAATGCCGAGACGACGGATATGTATTTTAAGCATATCTTCCCTACCCAGTGGGTATGGTCCAACATCACGGATATTGTCAACCGGAACGTGCCGCGCTTCCTGCTCAACTCCCTGATGCTGTCCGGCGGGGCAACGCTGTTGGCTTTGGTGTGTGGTATTCCCGCAGCCTATGCCATGGCGCGTATGCGCTTTAAAGGAAAGAAGATATTCCTCGGCTTTGTTATTATGAGCCAAATGTTCGCGCCCATTGTGCTGCTGGTTGGCATATCCCAGTTGATGACCTTCCTGAAGCTGAACGATACCATCGTGGGTCTTATGCTGATTAATGCAGCATTCAATCAAGCGTTTGCTATCTGGCTTTTACACGGCACGTTTGTGGCGATTTCGCCGGAAATGGAGCAGGCGGCCAGCATTGACGGGTGCAGCGTAGGCGGCTCGCTGTGGCATGTACTCTTGCCAATGGCGGCCCCAGGTATTGTAACGACGCTGATCTTCGTGTTTATTAACGCGTGGAACGAGTACACCATTTCCACAGTCCTCATCTCCACGCCGATTAAGAAGCCGATTACGGTCGGCATTACCCAATTCAGTTCCTTTAATATGATTGAATGGCAATACCTGTTTGCTTCGGCATTGCTGGCAACCATTCCGGTCGTCATCCTGTTTATGCTGATCGAGAAGCATCTGGTAGCCGGGCTTACCTCTGGCGGTGTGAAAGGATAATTAAAGGCGGCTTTTTAGGAAAGTATAGCGATAAACCTACGCAGGCAGCAGCTACCGCGAGTGTGGCTGCTGCCTTTTTACGGGCTATGTACTAATATTACAAAATAAAGATGTATTATTGAACAAAGATGGAGAAATAACAGAATAAAGCCAATACGTATTGACGATAAAACATGCACTTGTTATACTGGACAAAACAGCCGGCATGGGCTTTTGCTTTCGCGCTGGCAAAGAACAATGGAGATGAGCGAATGCGGATTCACCAATATGAGAACGAGCAGCAGGTGGGGCAGGCAGCAGCTATTTTAATCGGTGCGCAGGTGCTGCGTAAGCCGAATTCCGTGCTGGGGTTGGCTACCGGGTCCTCCCCGATACCAACATATCAGGAGTTGATACGTCTGCACCAGTCGGGCGTGTTGGATTTTTCCGGCGTAACGACGTTCAACCTGGATGAATATTGCCGTCTGCCGGAAGAACACCCCTGCAGCTATCATTATTTTATGCGCAAAGAACTGTTTGACCACATCAATGTTGCGGCCCAGAGTACCCATATCCCCAACGGAAACGCAGCGGATATGGCGGATGAATCCACACGGTACGACCGGGCGATTGTCAGCGCGGGCGGAATCGATTTGCAGCTACTGGGCATTGGTCGCAATGGACATATCGGCTTTAACGAACCCTCCGACCAATTTGTTTACGGCTGCCACGTGGTAAAGCTAACGCAAAGCACCATCGAAGCGAACCGCCGTTTCTTCGACCGGGAAGACGATGTACCCCGGGAAGCGGTAAGCCTTGGTATCGGCAGTATTATGAACGCGAAAAGTGTATTGCTCATTGCGACTGGCGCGGATAAAGCCAAAGCGGTACGGAAAGCTATCCATGAGGATATCGACCCGGAAACGCAGGCCAGCATTCTGCGTACGCATCCCAACGTGATCTTCCTGCTTGATAAAGCGGCGGCTTCGCTGTTGTAAAAGCAGTTTGCACATTTACCTTGTATCTTATATACTAAAGGTACCCGCTTCACTGCGCATTGCGGCGCGAAAAGAGGAATAGGTATGGAAATAAAGGGTGTATTGTATTTTGGGGACGATTTTGCGTTCCATTACGGTGATGTAGCGATGGAGAACGGGCGATTTACGCATGTTTCTCCGCGCACGGAGGAACCGCCTGCGGATTGTGATTTGCTGTTGCCGGGTTTGGTGGATATTCACCTGCATGGTAACAGCGGCGCGGACTTTTCGGATGGGGATTATGATGGGCTGGTTAAAATGGCGCGCTTTCTGGCGAAAAACGGCGTCACCAGCTTTAGCCCTACATCGATGACGATGCCGGAGGAGACGCTATGCAAGGCGTTTGGCACTGCGGTTCGCCTGCGAGAGGAAGCGCCGAAAAACGCCGCCGTAATCCGCGGGATTACGATGGAGGGGCCGTTTTTTAACGTGAAGAAGAAAGGCGCGCAGGCGGCGGAAAACCTACGTTTGCCGGACTATGCTGCCTACCGCCGCATGCAAGACGCAGCCAACGGGATGATTCGCATAGCGTGCGTGGCCCCGGAACTGGAGGGGGCGGAAAGCTATATCCGCGCTGTGGCAAAAGAAGGGGTTATTGTCTCCGTTGCACACACCAATGCGGATTACCAAGCCGCGTCTATGGGCTTTGACGCGGGTATTACCCATGTAACCCACTTGTTTAATGCGATGCCGCCGCTGCACCACCGTGAGCCGGGCGTAGTCGGCGCGGCAGCGGAACGGGAACAGGTAACGGCGGAGCTAATCTGCGACGGCATTCATATCCATCCCAGCGCGGTACGCGCCGCCTTTAAGTTGTTTGGTGCGGATCGGATCTGCCTGATCAGCGATGCGATTGCGGCTACTGGGCTGCAAGATGGGCACTGCTTGCTGGGCGGACAGGAAGTTACGGTACGCGACGGGCGCGCAACACTGGCGGACGGAACGATTGCAGGTTCTGCGGCGATTTTGTTTGATTGCGTTAAAACAGCCGTATCCATGGGGATTCCGGTTGCGGATGTGGTGCGCTGTGCGACGGCAAACCCGGCGCGCGTGATGGGCGCGGATGATATTGGCGTAATTGCGGTCGGCAAGCGGGCGGACTGCCTGCTGTGCGGAGCCGAATTGACGCTGAAACAGGTGTATCTGGGCGGCAAGCCGCTTGAAGATGCGTAAGAAGAGGTAAAAAGCTGGGGGGTGGAAAAATGAGCACGTTGTGTGTTCGCAATGCGGACGCCATTGTTACGGTAGATACGCAGAACCGTGTGCTGAAAGGCGCGAGTCTGCTGGTGAAGGATAACGTGATTCAAGCCATTGGGCAGGAACCGTACGAAGCGGATACGGTGATTGATGCTGCGGGCTGTTTTGTGTATCCGGGGCTTGTGAATACCCACCACCACTTGTACCAGACGTTTACGCGTAATTTACCCCAGGTGCAGCGGATGGAATTGTTTGACTGGCTGCGTACCCTATATGAAATCTGGCGCGGGCTGGATGAGGATTGCGTGTATTACAGTGCGTTGACCGGCATGGGAGAATTGCTGAAATACGGCTGTACCACCTGTATGGATCACCACTACGTGTTTCCCAAACAAGGATCGCAGCACTATCTGGACAGGCAATTTGCGGCAGCCGATCTGTTGGGGATGCGCTTCGTAGCGACGCGCGGGAGTATGTCCCGCGGGAAGAGCGAAGGCGGTCTGCCGCCGGATGAGCTGGTGCAAAGCGTGGATGAAATACTGCGCGATAGTCAGCGGCTGGTGGAGAAATATCACGATGCGGCTCCCTGTGCGATGCACAACGTAGCGCTTGCACCCTGTTCGCCCTTTAGTGTAACGACTGATTTACTCAAGGAGTCTGCTAAATTAGCACGCAGCTTGAAGGTTCGGCTGCACACGCACCTTGCCGAAACGAAGGATGAAACGGACTTTTGCCTGCAAGTGCTGGGAAAACGCCCCCTGCGGTATATGGAAGACTGTGGTTGGCTGGGCAGTGACGTATGGTTTGCCCATGGCATCCACTTTACCGATGCGGAATTGAGGGTGCTGGCTGACACACAAACCGGCGTCGCGCATTGCCCTGTATCCAATATGAAACTGTCCTCCGGCGTATGCCGTATTCCAGATATGCTTTCGCTGGGCGTGCCGGTGGGGCTGGCGGTAGATGGCAGCGCCAGCAACGATGGCTCCAACCTGCTGGCGGAACTGCGCACGGCGTATTTGTTGCATCGCCTTACGTATAGCGCCGATGCGCCTACCGGATATGAGCTGTTGAAGATCGCGACAAGCGGTAGCGCGCAGGTGCTGGGGCGAAGCGACATCGGCAGTTTGGAAACAGGCAAAGCGGCGGATTTCTTTTTACTGGATGTAAATCGGCTGGAGATGACAGGCGCCAAGCTGGACCCTGCTAATTTACCGGGTACGGTTGGCTATGCTCACCCAGCGAAGTATGTGGTTGTGAATGGAAAGATCGTTGTGAAAGATGGAGAATTAACAACCATTGACGAAAGAAGCACAGCTGTAAAAGCGGAAAAGCTGGTTGCTGGGCTGCTGAAACGCGCGGAAAACAATGGTTGATGAATGAGCTTTGAAGTAGATAAACGAAACCTGCGGTTTTATAGCAAGAATTGGAGCAGGCTGCAACCGGGTTGATCCGGTCACGATAATTGTATACAGAATCAAAACGCCGCTGATTTTTCAGCGGCGCTTTGGTCTTGGAAGGAAGCTCTTACTTAAAGCCAAGGTTCGTAATCCCGGAATAAGGCGAAAATACAACCGAGCCGCTATCTACAATAAAGTACTGTCCATCTGCGAGGTCATATGTGACTTCGGTTTTATCACTGCCTTCGGTATAACCGCTGTACGTCGGGCTGCTGATCCATTCGTATTCGTAAATGTCGCCGGAATAGTCCAGGTTTACGCCGCTGGCATCCAGCACGTCGCCCCACATGATGGTGGCGTATACGCCGTCCGATGCCTGTATGGTCCACCTCCCGGCCGGAATATCCGTGCCGACCTCATATACGCCTGCGGGCACGGTAACCGCCTGCCATTCCTCACTGTTCCAAATCGCTAGTTCCACCTGTTCCTGCAAGGCAACCAGTTCGTCAAAACTCATGCCGGAAAGATCAATTTCCGCCATGGCTGCGCAGGGGAAAAGCAGTAAAAACACCGTTAGCATTACAAGCCACTTTCTCATGGAAATACCACCTTTCTTCAACAGTTTTATCGGTCAGGAGATTGGGGTTGAAGCGGATAGAAGAAAACTTTTCGGTTGTGCATGGAAATAAGCGGTACTGGAATGTTTGTAAACAGCGAACACGGCTTGACTTCTGTGTATAGTATACGCCTAATGTAATAAAAATACCATCGTAATCCATGACTTTGGATTGATATTGAATGAATTGCCATTATAATCTGATAAGCCAGGTTGCCACGTTGTTGCTGCACAACCAAAAAAGCTGCATATAGCGGCGATGGGCATCATCGAATTTCTGCTTTCAATGAAACGTGGGTATGAGAGCGTGGGTTGTTGTTTACATGTGACTGCTTTAAGACGGCACCGTAAGCCAGCTTTCTGCTTGATGGGTACATTATGTCACGAGTGACATACAGAAAGATGCTGATAAGCCGACAGGAGGGTTTAAAAAAGAGAAAGGTGCATTGGAAGATGCCGACAAGCAGAGGTGAACCGATACAGAGATAAAAAGGCTTATAGAAAAGTTCAATTTCCCGCGGCCATTTGCTCATATACGGTGCAAATCACATTGCCGTAGCTTTCCAGAGAAAACAGCGCGGTATATCCCTGCGGCGGTTCAACACCGTAGATGCTGGCATAAGTTTCATTGTAAAACAGGTAGGGAGCGTCGGGATCGTCGGTAACGGTCAGTAAAGTGCGTTCTTTGTCGGGCAAGATTACATATCCATTTTCCACGCCGAATGCACTCATATCGTCCCGCGTGCCCAGTTCCAGAGGCAGCGCTGTATTACGTTCCGTGGATGCGCACAGTTTTTTCATGGCATTTACGGTGCTCACATCCCAATAGTCCAGCTCATATTGTCCCTGCGCGCTTGAAACCAGCACATTATAATAAGCGTACTGATAGGGATGGTTTTGAATAAGCCCTACGGCTTGCCAACCCATCGCGGCGATAAGCGCGCCTACGCCGATAGCGCGGCGTATTTTCTGTTCTACCAGTGCCGTAGCTAGCATTTGTAAGGCAAGCCCGCCCATGGCAGCAATCGCGGCATATATGAAGTAAAAATGCCGCCAGCCATTATACAGTAAAGGCCGTGCGATTACGACGTATCCTACGGGAAGCAGCCATAGCAGCGTGAGCACAATCAGCAGCGGACTACGGTTGTCCCGTTTGATGCATAGCAGGATGGCGGCGAGCTGCCCAAGGGCGGCCAGCGCTAATAGCCATAGCGGAGTTGTCAGGGTAATCATCGTGGGCAGATATAACCGGGGCAGCGGCAGGCCGCGTGTTGGGTTATAATGCACACCGTTAAACAATATAACGCCGTGCCAGCGGGAGAAGCCGGATGCATTTCCAAGCAGATAGGTGATGTAACCGGCAGGATCATCCCATGCCGCCGGTGTGAGCAGCCAGTAAAAGCAGACGAATGCAATAATAGCGGTGATACCGGACAAAACGCGCCCAGTGGTAAGCGCCCGCCGATGAAACAGGGTAACAAATGTAGCAATTCCGATAAGCCCCCAGGGTAAAATGCCGATGATCTTCGTGTTGGTTGCCAATGCACCGAAGAGTGAAAACAACAGCGCGCGTCGCAAGGTGGGCGCCTTTAAAAAACGTGCACCGGATGCGAGCGTGCAAAGAACCAGCGCTAAAAGCACAATATCTTTGTTGTTATAGTGCCCCTGCGCAAAGAAACGGGGAGACAGATAGAGCAGCAAAGCCGTGGCAATGCGCAGTATGCGGCTCAGGCCAAGTGACTCGGCCAGCAGATACAGCGCCACCACTGCGGCCATGAACCACAGCCAAGTATAGGCATGCCAAAGCGTAGATAATACATCGGCAGATTGCTTGGCAAGCAGCAGCAGCGGTGCTGCCGGATAGTAGGCAGCTTCGCCGTGATCCCGTTCAATGCTTTGGGAAATAAGCTCCACGCCTTGCGCTTCGTAATATTGCGCGGGCGCGCTATCATTACCCAGCAGTTGAACCGCGTATTCGTACAGGTTCTGCCGTAAAATCTCCTGCTCGCTGAACTCGTCGCAATACATGCCGTAATCCCCGGCAGTCACAAGGCCGATGAGGGTAAGCGCTAAGAAGAAGAGCACCGTCCACAGCCGGGCGTGACGTTTGAAAACCGTCATTGCACATTCGCCTCCTCGGTAAACTGTTGGCGAGCGGCACGGCTTTGCGCGTAAATGGTGCATAGGGTTTGCCCGAAGCTTTCGGTTTTGGCAGCAATAGGCAGCGTTCTGCCTGCCTGCCAGTTACCCAGCACCGCGTAGGTACGGTTGGAAAGCAAATAATCAGCGGTTACATCTTCCATAGGTAAAAGCAGAATACGCGCCTGCTGCTTGGCAGGCAACAGCACATAGGCCGATTCCAACCCAGTCTGCGACCAGTATTCCGCTCCTGCGATGGTGACCGGCTGTGTATTTTCCAATGCTGCTAAAAGGGTTTTTAACGTAGGGAATACAGATACATTCCAATAATCCAGTTCCAAGTATTCGGGCAGGTTTTCCCCGCGTACCAAAACGTTATAATAAGTATATTGGTTGGGATGCGCCAACGCGATTTGGCCGCCCGATACGGTAAGACAAACGGCTAGTAAACCAGCGCCAACGCGCCGTAAAAGGATACCGTGGCGGATGGAGGTAAGCATTTTACCGAGGCGTTGTATGCCGTAGACGGCCAATACCAGCATCGGGCCGTATAGAAAATAAAAATGCCGCCAACCGTTGTATAGGGTAGGATGCCCGACGATGGCAAACAACAGCGGAGCCAGCCATAATACCGTGCATAAGCCCAGCAATACGGTAGTAGGATTGCGGAATGTTTTTGCGCCGGAATGAAGTAAATAAAAGGCCGCGAAGACTTGGCCGATAGCGATTAACCCCACCAAACACAGCGGCGTGGTCACCAGCATCATATACGGCAGGTAATACCAGGGCAGCCGAGAATAACGCAGCTGGAAAATGGCGCCGCGGAATAGTACGTTATTTTGCCAACGGGAGAAATCTGTGGCATTTTCCACCACATACGTGAAGTATGCAGCCGGGTTTGCCCATAGCGCGGGGGTGAGCAGCGCGTAAAAAGCGATAAAGGAAACAAACGTGCCAAGCACAGTCAACCATGTGCTATTTTTCATCCGGCCGGTTGCGCATACATGAATCAATGCAAAAATTGCGCACAGCCCCCAAATAAAAAGGCCGATCACTTTGGTGTTTGCAGCGGCTGCACCTGCCAGCGAAAACCAAAGCCCCCGCCACAGGGAGGGTTTTTCCATCAGCCGAAGCATCAGCCAAATCAGGATAAGTACCAACGATAAAAGTACCATGTCTTTATTGTTATAATGCCCTTCGGCAAACATCCGGGGCGTAAGTACGAGTAATAATGCCGAGATACTGCTCATGAAGCGTGACAGCCCCATCCGCCGGGCGATCAGCCATAGCGCTCCAGCCCCGGCGACAAACCACAGCCAAGTGGCCATGTGCCAAAGCGTCATCTGTGTTGCAGCGGAAAGAGACGGCTGGGTAACCAGCCAAAAAAAGGGGTAGTAGGCACATTCGCCATGGTCTTTTTCCTCGCTGTCGGCAATCAGGCCGGTATCCGGCGCATCCATGTTGGAGGTAAACGTTATTCGCTCCTGTAATCCCAGCGCTGCGGCATACTGGTTCAGATTCATACGGAGGATATCCTGCTCCCATGGTTCGTCCCACGGTTGACCGTAATCTGCCGCGGTCAACAAGCCAACCAGCAACAACAACACAAAGAACAGCGCTGTGAACGCTGTTGAATATCGTTTTGCCCATGACAGCTGTGGCATATGCAACCCGCTTTCTGAACGCATCAATGACCGGAAGGCAGGGGACTCGTGGGAGCCGGTTCCGCAAGGGCAGGGCATGCATTTACCTCGCCGATCATTTCCCATGTGAGCACAAGCAGCAAAATCAAATTCAATACGCCGCCAAACTGGAGGCTGAAAATGGTTTGCGCATACATATACTTGCAATAGGCGCTTACTGTCGGCATAAGCCCGATCAACACCCATACGAAGGCGCGTGGCTTCCACAGGGTAACAGCCCAAAGCACCAAAAGTACTTCACTTACCATACCGTATCTTTCGTGCATGCGGGGCAGAAAAAACGTACAGGCCAGCACGCACCATGCGCCCAGCAGCAGTATCGTGCGGTTGGTAAGCGCTTTGCGCTTCACCATCAACCATGTCGCCATACCGCCGAGAGAACCAACAGCGAAAACCAGCCCCAAACGCTGCCAAAGCCCCTGTACAAGCTGCTTGTTTGTTAACGCATCGCCGATGAGCGCATAAAAGTTCGGGTAATTATAGGTAGGCTCGCTGTACAGGCTGGTTTGCCCCAGATATACGGTAACTGCGTACAGCGGACTTTCGCCAAGCAGCGCCATGGGTACGCCTGTTGCGACCCAAACGGCAGGGATGAGTAAAAGCCAAAGCAGACTGAACTTTTTCTCCCGGCAGAAATAGGCGATGAAAAGCACGGGAAGCAGGAAAATGGCTTGCAGTTTGAATGCCAGCGCAAAGCCGAAACTTACCATAGACCATGCGGGCTTATCCTTGAGCAGCAGCCATAGCGAAAGCACGGACAGTGCTGCGTAACTGGCATCGGTCTGCCCCCAGGCGGAAGCGTTGAGGATTAGGACTGGGTGAAGCCACAAGAGTGCAAACCCAGTAAAAAGACCCAAACCGCGCCGCTTTTCCGGCAACACAAACCAAAGGAGCAGGCAGGCACTTGCTACTAAAGCGACCTCCATCCCGATAGAAACCAGCTTGAGCACAAGCATATTATTCGCGTTTGGGAACAAAAAGGCCGCCAGCGACCACAGGTACAAGTGCAAAGGGCTGTATGTCCATTGCAGATCGGGCGCCAGCACGGCGGCCATGCCGCCTTCCTGTATGGCGGCATACCAGCTCATGTTCATGTATTTTAAATCCGCCACTAACTGCGGCAAGCTGGAATACCGAATAAACACCCCCAGCAGAAACACCGCCGCTGCGGCATACCAGAGTACGCGCGTTTGTATATGGCGCCGGAAGCGCTGTTCCCATTGCATCATGGCGTAGTCCTCCCCGGATCATTTTGGTTTTGATATCCGATTCATTATTTTCACTAATCGCAATGAAATGACAAGACGCAAAGCTTTCCTTATCGCTTGGATTCGTCTTTCATGGTTTCCAGCCACGCTTCGCCGCGGCGGATGGAATCGTCTACAGCTTCCGGTGCGGGACCGCCGCGCAGATTGCGGCGCTGTACGCAGGTTTTCAGGGCAATGGCTTCGTATACATCCTCGTCAAATGCCGGGGATTCTACCCGCATTTCCGCAAGGCTCAAATCGGCCAGATCGCGGCCTTCTTTTACACACTTACCAACCAGCGCGCCGCTTACGTGATGCGCATCCCGGAAAGCAACGCCCTTGCCGACCAGATAATCGGCCAAGTCGGTAGCGTTGGTAAAACCCAACGCCGCGCTTTTTTCCATGACGTCGGTGTTAAAGGCGGCGGCAGCCAGCATAGCGGTAAAGGTGGGCAATACCTTGCAAAGCGTGTCATAAGCGTCAAAGAAGGACTCTTTATCCTCTTGCATATCTTTATTATATGCCAGCGGCAAGCCTTTCATCACGGTTAATAGCGCCATTAAATCTCCGTATACACGGCCGGTTTTACCGCGCGCCAGTTCGCACGCGTCGGGGTTTTTCTTCTGCGGCATAATGCTGGAACCTGTGGCGAAGGCATCGTCCATCGTAACGGTGCCAAACTCATTGCTGGACCACAGGATTAATTCTTCGTTAAAACGACTCAAGTGCATCATACATACCGATGCGGCGGACAGGAAGGATAACAGAAAATCGCGGTCGCTTACACCGTCCATCGCGTTATCCGTTACATCGCTAAAGCCCAGCAGCTCCGCTACCCGTTCGCGGTTGAGCGGGAAGGTAGTGCCTGCCAGCGCGCCGCTGCCCAGCGGCATCACATCCGCTTCGTCATATGCCAGACGGAAGCGCTTTACATCGCGTTTGAACATTTGGAAATAGGCCATTAAATGAAAGCCAAGCGTTACCGGCTGTGCCTTTTGCAAATGCGTATAGCCCGCCATCACCGTATGGGTATGCGCCTTTGCCAGTGTAAGCAGCGTTTGCAGCAGCTTGCGCAGCATGCCATCCACCGTTAGGCAGGCATCCTTGGCATAAATCCGCACATCCAACGCAACCTGATCGTTGCGGCTGCGCCCGGTATGCAGGCGTTTGCCCGATTCCCCGATGCGCTGTGTCAACTCCGCTTCCACAAACATGTGCACGTCTTCCGCGCTCATATCAATCGGCAGCTTGCCTGCTTCAATATCGTTAAGAATGGCAGTAAGCCCGGCAATAATGCTGTCCGTATCTTCCTTGGGTAAAATGCCCTGTTCGCCAAGCATGGTGGCATGAGCGATGGAACCCATAATGTCGCAGCGAATCAGCCGCTGATCAAAGGGGATAGAGGATTGAAAATCATCCAGCAACGCGCTGGTAGGTTTTTCGAAGCGTCCCGCCCAAAGCTTGGCCATGTTTGATCTTCCTTTGCTTGTGCGGCGTTGCCGCGTATTGATTTGATTCGCACCAATTATAGCACAGGAACAGGTTGTATGAAAAGCGCTCAGCCGTTGAATGAAGCGTAAGAATCTGCTATACTCGGTACAATCTGGATGAACTGGTAACAAAGAAGGCATGTTTCGTTGAAGAAAATCAATTCCAACCGGTATGGCGGCAAAGTATGCGGCGTGATCGCTGCTTTTCTGCTGCTCCTGCCACTGTCTTTACACCTCGTAGCAGGGCTCGTTGCATTGCCTGTATTAGACTGTATTGCAGCGGTGTCTATTGGAATCGGATTGGTTTTTCTACTGCTGTTTATTGTGTATTTAATGGTAGAATTGCATCAGGATAAGCGGCTGGACCGGTACTATCAGCAGCACCGGAGCTGTAAGGTGCTGCTCGGGAATGGAGGCTACGAGTGCCAGACATGCGGAAACAAGAACCTGAGCAAACGGGATGGTTACTGTAGCCTGTGCGGTACGCGATTCCAGAACGATCAATGAGCCTGCGTGTTGTATTACGGCGTTATAGAATCCTTTTTGTTGCGCTTTACCCTAATGGTTGGAAACGTTAAACCCCAAGCGGCCAGTGGAATCATCATCGGCAAATAGGCAAGCGCATATTGGGACTTGGCCTCAAACAACAGGTGGTACAGTATGCCGCCGAATACGCTGATAGCAAGAAAGATAAAGCTGAACCCCTGTGCAAAAGACAAACCATGAGATAGCTTGCGCAGAAAAAGCAGCAATCCGGCTGCATAACCCAGATAGAGTAAAATAGAATAACCATCCAGATAACGTGGAAGGACAGAGCTGGCAAGAACCGCATCTACAAATGCCGGACGCGGGGATTCGTGTTTGCTGACACGGTTTACCCAGATGGATTCGTACGTGGGTTCACCCCACTGGGTGGTGAGCTTACTGTGGAAAAAGCTGACCGCATATGCGGGGTCGGCCTGAAAGGTGGCAACCCGCTCAGCAATCTCCTGTTTTACCAGCTGACTGGCGGCTTGCGTATCAAATTCTGCGGCTTCGATAACGTCCCATGCATATTGATTATACCAGCCTGCGGCGCGGGGTCCCTCCTGTAAACCCATGGCAAGCCAAGCGCTTTGCGGTGACCCTGACCGGAAAGCTGTACCGGTTTGGGCTTCCAACACAAATGCCGGCAACTTGGAAAAACCGAAGGGGAGCACAAACAAACATAATGCTGCCGGAATGAGTTTCCACTTCCGGTCATACAGCGCTAACAGTAAAAGTGAGACCATCGCGGCCAATGCAAGGATAAGGTAATTGGCTTTGACGATGCAAGCGAGAGAGAAGAAAGTAAGGGCAGCAATCAACCGGAGGAGGTTGTGCTTATGTATCCAGCGCATTAAAAAATACGCTCCCCAAAGCGCTAACGCCAAACCGGGGAGAATCATATAGATAAATGTTGTGTATAAAACCCCTGGTACAAACAGGATAAGCAAAGCACAGGCACAAAGCTGCGTTCTTTTGTTGTGCAGGGTTTGCCATAAAATTGCCAAAATGGCCGCGTAGATGGCGGTAAGCGCTAGCACATTCAGGACTTGAAATACCCGGATGTTTTCTACGCCAAACAGCTGTTGTGTCCCTACGAACGCATAGAATTGGCCGATTTGGTAAGGCAGCCGCTGTAAGTAAGAGCCAACGCCTGTATTTAGCTCACGGTTGATAAAATCAGCCGCAGCGTTAAAAAGCTGCGTTGAATCGGCGCGTGGCAGCGTTTTTGCGGAAAAGACCCAGATAAGCCCGGCCGTACAAGGAATAAGTATCGTTAACGCTGTCACCAGCGGTAACGACAGCCATTGGTCCAGCCGCGCAAACAGGAAAAATACGGCGGCAAGCGCCAGTAAAATTAAAGAATTTGGCAAAAATGTGTCTGTCACCCGCAGAATATGCTCCTGTAAATAGTGGGTAGGGTCGATGATGCTGGTATAACGAAGAGAAAAAACGGCAAGGTAGGTAAAAGTGAGCGCTAAAAGCACGCAAACAAAACCAACCGCTGCTTTGGATACGTGTTTCATGCACTGCCTCCATTTCATTTACAAACCCTAAAAAGTAAAATTTGGGCTATTCCCATGTGTCCAGTTGATTCCACTCGGTTTTCGGTATTTCACCTGCCGGATATTGCGCAAGAAGCGCTTGTATCGCATAATACCGGTGCATTTTGGGCACAACGGCTTCTTTATATAGGGTCATGCCATCGTTAGGGAACAACACCGGCGCTACAGATAACGCATCCACGCTCGCTATCGCTTCCTCCAACGTGGCTGCAGAGGCGATAGCGTTTGCACGTGCGTCCATTTCAGTACTATATTTGGAAGCGTCGCCGGTAGTCAAGGTTACGGCAGATGCGACAAACGGGGTCGTCATAATGGCTGATGTAAAAAGCCCCCACACGGCAAGCACGATGCAAAGCCACAGCTTCCAGCGGGTTAATGAAGGTTGAAATTGAAAACTGCGCTGGGAAAGCCATCCTAGCCAGTAAACGATATTTCCCAGAGAAAGCGGAATAAAAAACAGATAAAGCACAGCCTGTACGCGGTCCACCTGCGCGCCTTCCACACCGGTAGCATAAATGGCGGGCACAAAAGCGGCTGCCAACGCGCCAAAGCTGAACAGTGTAAAAAGAATGGGATACTGGAAAGATAGCCGACTTTCGCGCAGGGGTTTCCATAACAGGGCAGTGAGCAAAATGCCACAGGCGATCAGCTGCGGGCTAAACCATGAGCCGATGGTTTGTAGGCCATCGGCAAGACTGTGCACAATCGCAGCCAGCGGCATCATGGCAGCGCCGCTGCGGGCCTGCCGTACGGCGTTACCGGGCGCCAGCACTACAATGAAGAGGGATACGGCTGTGGCAATCAGTGTAAAAAGCGCGCCGTACCGTGCGCTGGAGCGTCTGAAAAAAGTCCAGAGTGTAATCAACAGCAATGCAACGCAGCCACCCAGTGCAAGCGGATAGGTACAGCCGCCAAGCAACAAACCGGTACAGACGAGTGCCAAAATCCGCCAAAGCCGCGGTGTGCTGAAATGCTGATTCAGCAGTAACGCAAGAATGAAAACGAATAAAATGGCGCTAAGTGCGTAGGGCATACCGGAAAGCCAATAAACGGCTTCATCCGCACCAGGTAAATACCCTAGCCATAGCGTAAGAAACAAAGCCAACAGCGGCAGTGTGGCGGCTGGCTGCAAGTGCAGCATTTTTCGGCCGACGGTAGTTGTGAAGTAGGCGGAGGATACGGTAAGTAAGCATAACGTTATCAATGGAGACAGAAAATGAAGCCGTGAGGAAAATGCCATTGGTGCAAAAGCGGATAGAAACATAGCTGCCCAAGTACCCTGCCAGTTTTGGTACATCAGCAGCATATGCTGCCAGGCGGCTTTTACAGCCGCCCACAGCGAGCCTGTTTGCGCCCAGGCTTCGGCAGTAGTCAGCGTATGGGTAAAATCATCATACACTGGGCGGGCATAAAAGCATAATAGGATCAACGGCGTTAGCAAAACGGCGATCCAAATACTACTGCCCACAGCTAGTGCACGGCGGGATACAGGCTTAAGCAGCCATTTTGGTAATTCTCTTTGTGCTTTTGGGACTGAATCGCGCATATATAAGCCTCCCATTTGGATGTGCTCATCATATCATATCTTAAATGGAGTCACAAGATGATTATAGACTGGAAGGAAATCATATGGATTTTTACGGTAAAATTTTGACAAACGCAGGCATCCGTGGTAGTCTATTACGGATTACGTCCAGGAGGTAGACCATGTTATCGGTTACGGATGTCAGCCTGCAATTTGCCGGCGATTTGCTTTATAAGCATGTGGATTTGCTTTTCCAGCGGGAGCACTGCTACGGTATTATCGGCGCGAATGGTGCCGGTAAAAGTACGCTGCTCAGAATTATATCGGGCGAGCTGGCGCCAACGAGCGGTACGGTGACCATTACCAAGGAAGACCGTATGAGCGTACTGGAGCAGGATCACTTTAAGTATGATGAATTCCCGGTGATTGATACCGTCATTATGGGGAATCAAAAGCTCTACGCTATTATGAAGGAAAAAGAAGCCCTGTACGCCAAACCGGATTTCAGCGATGCCGACGGCGAGCGCGCCGCTGAACTGGAAGGCGAATTTGCCGAAATGAACGGCTGGGACGCTGAAACGGAAGCGGCGCAGCTGCTTAACGGTCTGGGCGTGCCCAGTAATCTGCACACGGCGCAGATGGAAACGCTGGACGGCCGCCTGAAAGTAAAGGTGCTGCTGGCACAGGCGTTGTTTGGCCAGCCCTCCATTATTTTGCTGGATGAGCCGACCAACGGCCTGGATGTGGAAAGCACCGAATGGCTGGAAGAGTTTTTAATCGATTCGCCCGCCATTGTCATCGTCGTCAGCCATGACCGCCATTTCCTCAATGCGGTTTGCACCAACATTGTGGATGTGGATCATGCAACCTGCAAAATGTATGCTGGCAACTATGATTTCTGGTACGATTCCAGTCAGCTTTTCCAACAGCTGATGCGTAATCAGAATAAGAAGCGCGAAGAGAAAATCCGCGATTTGCAGGAGTTTATTCGCCGGTTCTCCGCCAATAAATCCAAGAGCAAGCAGGCTACCAGCCGTAAAAAGATTCTGGATAACCTGCAAGTGGAGCAAATGCCCGCCTCCAGCCGTAAATACCCTTATGTGGGTTTTGAGCCGGAGCGCGAAGCCGGTAAGGACATTCTGTTCGTAGAAGGTCTCACCAAGACGGTGGACGGCGTAAAGGTGCTGGACGATGTTACCTTTACGGTAGCCAAAGGCGATAAAATTGCTTTTGTTGGGGACAACGAAGCAGGTGCGACGGCGTTATTCCGTATCCTGACGGGCGAAATTGAGCCGGACGCGGGATCGTTCCGGTGGGGCGTAACCATTACGCAAAGCTATTTCCCCAAAGATAACACGATGTATTTTGAGAATTTTGATGGTTCGTTGATCGAGTGGCTGCGCCAGTACTCCATCGACCAGACAGAAACCTATTTACGTGGCTTCTTGGGTCGGATGCTGTTTTCCGGTGATGATGTGTACAAGCCCGCCAAGGTACTCTCCGGCGGTGAAAAGGTGCGCTGCATGCTCAGCCGCCTGATGATGAGCAAGGCGAATGCTTTGATTTTGGATCAGCCGACTGACCATTTAGACTTGGAAAGCATTACCGCGCTGTCCAACGGATTGGTTGCTTATCCTGGCAACCTATTCTTTGCTTCGCACGACCACCAGTTTATTGACGAAGTTGCCAACCGCATCATTGAGATTCCGCAAAACGAAGCCGGCTGCCTGGATCGCAAAGGTACGTTTGAAGAGTTTCTGGCTTGGAAGCGCGAACACGACGCATAGGAGTTTTACGCATGCAGCAGCCTAAGCAGGGGATATACCGCCACTTCAAGGGTAATTATTATCAACTGCTGTTAGTGGCGGAGCATAGCGAAACGCGGGAACCGCTGGTGATCTACCAGGCGTTGTACGGCGAACGCGGTTATTGGGCCAGACCCCTTACCATGTGGGACGAGACGATAGCAAGAGATGGAAAAACCGCGCCCCGTTTTACCTGGGTTTGTGAAACCGAAGCAGAAATACCCGCCAAATGACAATGAATACCGTCGTGTGCCTTTGTGCCGCGGCGGTTTTTCGTTTTCGGGGCAGGGGTTTCGCATTGCCGCAAAAGCGGTAGTATGGTATGATAGTACCGCTGAAACCCGCGAAAGGAGACGGTCGAATGAAATTGATTTCATGGAATGTCAACGGCCTGCGTGCGTGCATGGGAAAAGGTTTTGCGGAGTACTTTGCCGCGCAAAACGCGGATGCTTTTTGTATACAGGAAACCAAATTGCAGCCGGAGCAAATCAACTTTTCGCCCGATGGCTACCATACGTATTGGAACAGTGCTGAAAAAAAAGGGTATTCCGGCACGGCGATGTTTTTAAAACAAGAGCCGCTTGCACTGCACTATGATATGGGGATTGATGAGCACGACCATGAGGGCCGTGTGATCGATGCGGAATATGAAAACTTTCATCTGGTAACTGTGTACACCCCCAACAGCCAACGGGAACTGACCCGTTTGGATTACCGTATGACGTGGGAAGATGCTTTTGCGGAGTATTTGATAAAGCTGGATCAGCAAAAACCTGTGATCGTCTGCGGGGATATGAATGTGGCGCACAAGGAAATTGATTTAAAAAACCCAAAAACCAACCAGAAGAACGCAGGTTTTACCCCGCAGGAGCGCGAGAAGATGACCGCGTTGCTGGACCGGGGGTTTGTGGATACTTTCCGCTTGCTGCACCCGGATGAAAAGGATCGCTATACATGGTGGAGTTATATGATGAAAAGCCGGGACAGGAATATCGGCTGGCGTATCGATTACTTTTTGGTTAGCCAGCGCCTTGCGCCCAAGGTGAAAATAGCGGAGATCGACGCGGACATTCTGGGCAGCGATCACTGCCCTGTACTGCTGGAATTGGATGTTTGATCGTTATCGGATTGGATATTGAGGTGAATGATATGAAATTTCTTTTTGCAACGGATTTACACGGCTCCCGCACCGCAGCTGAAGCGGTGCTTGCGCGGATGGAGGCGGAAAAAGCTGACCGACTTATCTTGCTGGGTGACTTGCTTTACCACGGCCCCCGCAATGATCTGCCGGAAGCCTACGACCCGAAAAGCGTATTGGAACTGCTGAACAGCCTTGCGGTTAAGCCGTTGGCGGTGCGTGGCAATTGTGATTCCGAAGTGGACCAGATGGTGCTGGAATTTCCGATAATGGCGGATTATGCGCTGCTGCCACTGGCGGGCGGCAACACAGCCTTTATAACCCATGGGCATCTGTTTAACATGGCGCAGCGACCGCCCTACCAAAAAGGGGATGTGCTGATCCACGGCCATACCCATGTACACACCGTTGTAACCAGCGATGGGCTAACCTACATTAACCCCGGTTCTGCTGCCCTGCCCAAAGAGGGACAGCCCAAGAGCTATATGACGCTGGATTGGGAAAACGGGCTGTTTATCATCAAAGCCTTTGACGGCAGCGAACTGATGCGCTACTCCACAGCGGAGGGTCGTGCATGAAGCTGGAACAGCTGCGTGAACTGTTCAGAAAAGACGCTTTTGCAACCGACGTTTGCGGTATCACTATCGACGAGGTGACAGCGCATGGGGCGCGATGCAGTATGCCGGTGACGCCCCAGCATTTAAACTCCAATGGCGATGTGCAGGGCGGTGCGATTTTTACCCTGTGTGACACAGCCTTTTCGGTAGCGGCCAATGCGGGCGACCGTTTAACGGTTAGCCGCAGCGCGGATATTACCTACCTTAAACCCGGGCGTGGTTCACGCCTGTATGCAGTAGCGACGGAGCTGTCGCGCGGAAGCAGCATGTGCCTGTACCGTGTATCGGTCTTTGATGACGGGCAACGGTTGGTCGCCGAGATGACGGGCAATGGATACTTCCTTGCGAAGTAGCCTGTAGCGGGCATAGCTGCCTAAACATTGACATTCCAAGTGTTCAATGCTATGCTTCCGCTGCGGTAAAGGCGCGCGGCGCATAGCCGGTTTTTTGCATTTCCAGCATTTTTAGGCGCATAGCCTGCAGAGGGGAGCGCGATCAGGTGATCGGCATTCTGGATTATGGCATCGGTAACGTAGGCTCTATACGGAACATGCTGAAAAAAGCCGGGGCACAGAGCAGCATTGTCCATACCGCACAGGAACTACAGACATGTGATAAGCTCATTTTACCGGGCGTTGGTGCATTTGACGAGGGGATGGATCGGCTGGATGCCAGCGGAATGCGCGGCGCGCTGGATAGCGCCGTTGCGCAGGGCAAGCCGGTACTGGGTATTTGCCTGGGGATGCAAATGCTTGGCCTGAGCAGCGAGGAAGGCAAGCGCGAGGGGCTGGGCTACATCCGCTTTCGGAATGTGCGGTTTCAGCTGAAGGATCAGCCGGAACTAAAGGTGCCCCATATGGGCTGGGATGTGGTTACGATCACCGATGAACAGGACGCGCTGGTGACCGGTATTACGGAGCAGCAGCGATACTATTTTGTCCATAGCTACCATGCGCAGTGTGAGCAGCCGCAGGATGTGTTGATGACGTGCGATTACGGCTATCCGTTTGCTGCGGCGGTACGTTGCGGAAATGTGCGTGGCACGCAGTTTCACCCGGAAAAGAGCCACCGTTTCGGCATGGCGCTGCTCAAGAACTATGCGGAGGTGTGCTGATTATGTATCATCGTCCGCGGTTGATTCCCTGCTTGCTCATTTCCGACGGCAATCTGGTGAAAACGCGTAAGTTTAAAGACCCAACCTATCTGGGCGACCCGATTAACGCGGTGAAAATATTCAGCGAAAAATGTGTGGATGAGCTGTGCATACAAGATATCGAAGCCAGCAAAACGGGGCGGGAGCCGGATTTTGATTTACTTGCGGAGATTGCGACCGAGGCGTTTATGCCCCTGAGCTATGGCGGAGGGATAACCACGATTGAGCAGATTCGCAGGCTGTTTCGTATCGGGTTTGAAAAGATCATTTTAAACACTGCGTGGTACAATAACCCGGATTTACTGCGGGAAGCGGCCGCGCAGTTCGGCAGCCAAAGCGTGATCGCCTCGATTGATGTGAAGCAGGATTTTCTTAGGCGTTACCACTGTGTAACATGCGGCGGTACCCGGCCGGTAGAAGGATCCCCCGTGGAGGTTGCCAAACATGCCGAACTGCTGGGTGCGGGTGAAATCCTGCTTAATAGCGTAGATCGGGATGGCGCTATGCAGGGGTACGATGTTAAACTGGTGCAGAGTGTAGCGCAGGCGGTAAGTATACCGCTGATCGCCTGTGGCGGCGCGGGCGGGCCGCAGGATATGGCAACCGTTCTGCAGCAGGGCGGCGCGCACGCGGCGGCAGCCGGAAGCATGTATGTATTTTATGGGCCGCGCAAGGCGGTGTTGATTCATGTGCCGCGCGAGGAAGAACTATATGAGTTGGGGGTTTACCAAGATGCCTGAAATCTGCACACGCTGTGTGATGGATACCAGCGATCCCGCGATTATCTTTGATGAAGAAGGCGTTTGCAGCTGCTGCCGGCGCTATGATGAGCAAAAAGCGCTGCGCGGCTACCGCGCGGGTGAAAGCGAAAAAGAACTGGAACCGCTGGTAGCGCAAATCAAAGCCGACGGGAAAGGAAAAGAGTTTGATTGCATCATCGGCATCTCCGGCGGGGTGGATAGCGCTTACTTGGCGTACACCGCCCACAAGCTGGGGCTGAGAATGCTGGCCGTACATGTGGATACAGGCTGGAACAGTGAAATTGCCGTGCGTAACATCGAGCGCTTGTGCGATAAGCTTTCTTTGCAATTGCACACGATTGTGGTCGATTGGCCGACGATGAAGGAGTTGCAGCGCGCCTACCTACTGTCCGGACTGGCAAATTTGGATGTTCCGCAGGATCATCTGCTGGTGGCGGCTGTGTACCGCTTTGCGCGTCAATATGGGGTGCGGTATGTGCTCAATGGCACCAATATCGCGACCGAGGGTGCGTCTTCGCCGTTCTCCCGGCAGATCAGCTGTATGGATTTTTGGCATATCCGCAGCGTGTATCGCAAATGGGGTCGTGGTAAAAGCCTGCGCAAGTACGATCACCTTTCGCTGGTGCAGGCACGCTGGAAGTTTACGGCGATCCAGCAGGTGAACTTGTTGAATTATGTACCCTATGCCAAGAAGGATGCGATTGAGACGCTTTCACGCGAATTCGGCTGGGAGTATTACGGCGGCAAACACTTTGAAAGCCGCTTCACCAAATGGTTCCAGTCGGTTTATCTGCCGCGTAAATTTGGGTACGACAAGCGCCGCTATCACCTATCCTGCCTTGTTAACAATGGAGAAATGACACGCGAGGAAGCCTTGGCGGAACTGGCGCAGCCCCCGTACCCGGAAGAACAGATGCGGGAGGATGAGGAGTATATTCTCAAGAAGCTAGATATTTCACCCGATCAATGGGCGAAGGTGATGAGCGAGCCTCCCGTGCCGAATGAAGCGTATTTTTCGCAAGAGAAGATTATCCGGTTGGCGGAAAAACTGCTGGGTGATAAACTAACGGCAGCGGTAAAAAACCAGAAAAGCAAATAAGCAAGCGTAACAAAACGCATGCCTTATCCATTATGAACTTTCGGGCCGTCTCCATGGGGAGGCGGCCTTTGGCGTTGTACTGGCTGTAATACCGATCAATTCATTTTCGTAAAAAGGGGATTGTAAGGAAAATTTAATATTTCTATGGTTGGCTTTTCAAACCGATTTGCTTTACGGTAGAAATGTGTATGGCATTGAAGCAGATGGAATGATTGCAACAAGAAGAATACAAACTTGCAAATAGAGCCACAAATTGCGGTGAAAATGATTGAATATTGAATAAACGTAATTTGATATATTCATAAAGTTGAAATGTTGAAAAGAAAAGAGACAGCAAACGCTGTGCGATTCCACCACTCTAATCGGGACGATATTTGCCCGGTGGGACAAAAAAGCGCTTGCAATTCCAAACGACTTACGATATGATAGGCTCATGCGGTACGAGAAATGCCCATAGGGCGTAAAACGTCCCGGTAAAACAGAGCTCCCCTTCTGTTTTCATTAGTAATGATAGCGAACGATTGCAACCAATGTGAAGGAGGTCCCATTCCATGGAAAGAGTATTTAACTTTTCTGCAGGCCCTGCGGTGATGGATGAGAGCGTATTGGCAAAAGCGGCTGCCGAACTGCCCGGTTATCCCGGCAAAGGGATGAGTGTGCTGGAAATGAGCCACCGCAGCGCAATGTTTATGGATATTTACAACGAGGCAATGGCCTTGTTTCGGGAAGTGATGGGCGTACCGGAAGGGTATGAGGTGCTGTTTTTACAGGGCGGCGCAACGCTGGAATTCAGCGCGGTGCCGCTGAACCTGATGGCCGGCAGCCATGTGGCGGATTACATCGACACCGGCAACTTTGCCCATCTGGCGGCGGAAGAAGCGAAAAAATATGGCACGGTGAATATCGTTGCTTCTACTCGCGATGAGAATTATATTCGCATCCCAGATTTGGAAAGCATCGCGTTTACGCCGGATGCTGACTACGTATATATCACAACGAATAATACCATTTACGGCACGCGCTATATTCAGCTGCCGAACACCGGCAACGTGCCGCTGGTCGCGGATATGAGCAGCAACATCCTATCCGAGCCGATGGATGTAAACAAATTTGGCGTTATTTTCGCGGGAACGCAAAAGAACATGGGCCCGGCCGGTATGGGCATTGTGATTGTGAAAAACGATCTGCTGGGAAAAGCCAGCCCGCTGTGCCCCAAAGTGGTTGACTGGACCGTGCAAACCAAGAACGGCAGCATGGTAAACACCCCCAACACCTTTGCTATTTACATGATTAAGCTCGTCTGCGAGTGGATGAAGAACCGCGGCGGCGTACCCGCTTTTTACGAATACAACCAGAAGAAAGCGAACATTCTGTACGATTATCTGGACGACAGCAAACTGTTCGTGAATCCGGTACAGCGCGAATACCGCTCGCTGATGAATGTGACATTTAAAACAGGCGATGCGGATAAGGATGCTGCTTTTATTAAGCTGTGCACGCAGAACGGTTTGGTCAACATCAAGGGTCACCGCAACGTAGGCGGCATGCGCGCCAGCATTTACAACGCCATGCCGATCGAAGGCGTGCAGAAACTGGTTGCCCTGATGGCGCAGTTTGAAAAAGATAACGGCTGACGCGTTGCAGCTATATTCAATGGTAACGGGGGAAAGGAGCCGGGCTTATGACGCAAAACGATTTATACACTGTGCAGCCGACGTTTGAAAATGAGATTGTCCTGCTCCGCCCGATTACCGATGAGGATATTCCCGCGCTGCTCCGTTGTTATAGCGATGTACATGCCGTGCCGCTGTTTAACAGCGATAACTGCAACGGGGATGACTTTCACTATACAACGCCGGAGCAGATGGAAAAGGCGGTAGCTTTTTGGCGGCAAAGCTATCTGGACCGTGCGTTTATCCGGTGGGCGGCAGTAGACCAATCGCTAACGGAGGTTGTGGGTACGGTGGAAATGTTTCACCGTATCGCTGATGATGCGGATAACCACGTAGGCTTACTGCGGGTGGATCTGCAAAGCCGGTTTGAAACGCGCGCCTTTATCCATGCGCTGCTTAGCTTGTGTTTGCGGCATTTTTTCGAGGGTTTTGAAGTGGAACGCATTATCACCAAGGCTCCGCCGCAGGCCAGAGAGCGCATAACGGCGCTGGAAGCCGCCGGGTTTGTTCCGATGCCCCGTACGCTGGGTTCGTACCCTTTTTACTACGAAAGAATACGCTGAATAACATGGCAAGGAGAGAATAACATGTTTAAAATCCGTACGCTGAACCAGATTTCCGATATTATT
Organism: Candidatus Limiplasma sp.; assembly: GCA_963675655.1. Classification (GTDB taxonomy): domain Bacteria; phylum Bacillota; class Clostridia; order Christensenellales; family Aristaeellaceae; genus CAXXOK01. The sequence goes on along the minus strand of OY776489.1, from coordinate 204,355 downwards.
CACCAGCATTTGAGCGCTGAAAAATACCTGATTGCCAAGGAAGAGCCTGTGCCGGACGGCATCCTCGTCCGCTCCGCCGATATGCACAACATGGAACTTCCCCAGAGCCTTTTGGCGATTGCCCGTGCCGGGGCGGGGACCAACAATATCCCGGTAGAAGAGTGCAACAAGCGCGGCATTGTTGTGTTCAACACACCGGGTGCTAACGCAAACGCCGTAGCCGAGTTGGTTGCCTGTGGGTTGATGCTGGGCAGCCGTAACATCACCGGCGGCGTGGAGTGGGTGCAAACCCTCAAGGGGAAAGGCGCTGAGGTGCCCAAGCTGGTGGAAAAAGGCAAATCCAACTTTGTGGGTCCGGAAGTACGCGGTAAAACGCTGGGCGTCGTTGGCTTGGGTGCGATCGGCGCGATTGTGGCTAACACCGCCGCGCAGGGTCTGGGCATGGAGGTAATCGGCTATGATCCCTTCATCAGCGTTGACAGCGCATGGTCGCTTAGCCGTGCGGTAAAGCGCAGCAATAATCTGGACGAGATTTTCGCGCAAGCGGATTACATCACCGTGCATGTGCCCCTGACCGATCAGACAAAGCACCTCATCGGCGACAATAGCTTTGCTAAGATGAAGGACGGCGTACACATTCTCAATTTCAGCCGTGGAGAACTGGTAGACAGCGCAGCGATAAAGATAGCGCTGGAAAGCGGAAAAGTTGGCAGCTATGTTACGGATTTTGCGGTGGATGAGTTAATCGGCGTAAAAAATGCGGTGCTCATTCCGCATCTGGGCGCCAGCACCCCGGAAAGCGAGCAGAACTGCGCCAGCATGGCGGCCAGTGAACTGCGTGACTATCTGGAGATTGGACAGATTAAAAATAGTGTCAACTTCCCGGATATTACGCTGGAGGGCAGCAGTAATAACCGCGTGCTGGTGATTCACGAAAATATTCCCAACATGGTTAGCTCCATATCCTCTGCGATCAGCGGCAAGCAGATCAATATCGACCATATGCAAAATAAAAGCCGTAAGACCGTCGCCATTACGGTGCTTGGCCTGGATGATCATCCCGATGAAAGCCTGATTACCGAAATCAGTGCGCTGCCTGGGGTAATCCGTGTGCGTACGTTTGGCAACAACTAAACGGGAAAGATAACTGCAAATAAAGAGCCGCTATGGTGAAATTACCATGGCGGCTCTGTTTGCGTTGGTAGGGCTTTGGCTCTACTGTAAAAGCCATAGCGGATGAGTATGATTTGGCAGTAAGAAATTCAACCTATATATCTTGGTAAAGTGAAGATGAATTGTAAAAGCTCGTTGTTTATTCTTTTGCATACAACGCGTAGCCAAACCGAAATGATGTTGTTTTTATACCATAACGGCTGCTGTAAATGAATGTTGTAATAATGACATTATTTATCACGTTATTATGTTGACGGGCCTTGACAGCAACGATATACTGAAAAGGAACAGGTTTGGGCAAAGTGGGAATACTTATGCCCGGCGAAAGGAGAATAAGATGATTTATCGCAAAATGGAACGGCTGGGCATCGCCCCGTCGCTGCTGGGTTTTGGTTGTATGCGTCTGCCGCTGACACCGGAAAAAACCATAGACGAAGCGGAAACGATGCGTATGTTTGACTTGGCTTATCATGCCGGCGTTACGTATTACGACACTGCGTATCCCTACCATAATGGGGAGAGCGAGCTGGTCGTGGGAAAAATGCTGAAACGGTACCCGCGGGATAGCTATTATCTCGCGACCAAGCTGCCGATGTACATGATTACATCGCTGGAGCAAGCCAAGGAGATTTTTGAAGAACAGCGTAAGAAATTGCAAATGGAATGCATCGATTTTTATCTGCTGCATACGTTGAATAAAAATTCCTTTGATCTGGCGGTACGGGAAGGGATTATTGATTACTGCGAGCAGCTGAAAAAAGAGGGGAAAATCCGCTTTCTTGGTTTCTCCTTCCATGATGAGTACGAGCAGTTCGAACGCATTTTAACCTATCGGGATTGGGACTTTTGCCAGATCCAATACAATTACCGCGATGAAGCCTTTCAAGCGGGCACCAAAGGGTACGAACTGGCAAAATCACGGAACATTCCGGTGATTGTGATGGAGCCGGTAAGAGGCGGTCAACTGGCGAACCTTGCACAGGATGTGAGCGCACCGCTGCGCGAAGCAACGCCGGGAGCTTCGGACGCATCATTCGCCTTGCGCTGGGCGGCAGACCACGATGGTGTAAATGTTATTCTCAGCGGCATGTCCACCTATGAGCAGATGGAAGATAACCTGAAGACTTTTGAGAGCGAAAAGCCGTTAAACGAGAAGGAGCAGGAAGCAATTGCCGAGGTCTCCCGCAGGTTGGATAAGCTGGTGAGAATCGGCTGTACCGCCTGCCGCTATTGCATGCCTTGCCCGGCGGGTGTGGATATACCCGGTAACTTCTCTGTCTGGAACAACCTGGGCATGTATGGCAAAAGCCACAGCGTGGAATTTGCATGGAAAATGCAAATCAAGGATGAAAATCGCGCCGATCAATGTGTACAGTGCCACCAGTGTGAGGAGAAGTGCCCGCAGCATTTGCCAATTGTAGATGCGCTGCAGCAGTTGCAACAGGAATTGGACGCTGCCTACCCACGAACGTAAAAAGAATACGAGAGCCTGCGTGATTTGCGCAGGCTCTCGCCTGTTGAAAAGGCGTATTTACTTTGCTGCTGTTATCGCAGTGGATAAGAATGGAATCTGAATACGTTGCCTCCGTTATGCGGTACTATCCATAGCAGCATCGTTTCTACAACCTGAACAAATATCCTTAACTTGTTTAATAATGAATGAAGCGCCTGTGTGCACTACACAGGCGCTTTTATGTACTTGCGCGATTGGATTACAGCTTTGCCAGATAGCGCTTAAAGTTTGCACCTGCAAAGTCTTTAATGGCTGTCTCGGTATAGCCGCGCTCCTTCATGCGGTCAAACAGGGCGTACACACACCCGGCATGTTCCAATCCCGTGGGATGGGTTTCAATTCCGTCAAAATCGGAACCCATACCGATGTGCTTCGCGCCGCCCAGTTCCGTTAAATGATCGATATGATCGATCACCGTATCCAAATTTGCTTCCTGTGTAGGGCTGAGAAAAGCAGGATAGAAATTGACGCCGAAATACCCGCCCATGTCAAACAGCGCTTTCAACTGCTCATCCGTTAAGTTACGAGGATGGTCGCATAACGCCCGGCAGCAGGAATGCGAAGCGATGATGGGTTTTTTGCTGTATTTTAGTACGTCCTGCACACCGGCTTCATTCAAATGGCTGATGTCTACCGCCATGTGCTGCTTGTTCATCCGCTGAATCAGCTTTTGCCCAAGCGATGTCAGCCCATGGTCGCTGCCGCTGATGGCGGGGAAAGCGAAACAGTTTTCATTGTTCCACACGATAGCGGCGATCCGTACGCCCATCGCAGCAAACCCATCTACCGCCTGCGGACCGCACGCAAAGGCCTCGCCGCCTTCAATGGTCAGCATCACGTTGGGTTTACCGGGTTGTGCGTCTTCTACTTTTCTTACCTGTATAAAACCCTGATTTTTCAGAAGATCGTCAAACGCCAGCATTTCACGGTCGATCAAACCGACGTCCTGGCCTTGTAAGCCTTCCGGGCCGGTCCAAAGTGCAAGGGCCTGTATGCGGGTATCTTTTTCACCGCCGGCGGTCAGTCGCTCGGCTGTAATATCCGGCAGTTTGGCGGGGTCGCGGTCGGGCAGTTGCAGGGTGTAGAGGGTATCGGCGTGAGCATCGCAAATGAGCATGGTGTTGCCTCCTGTTTACAGTTTTCGGTTCATAATGGAGATGATCAGGTTTCCGTTTTGGAAAATGTTTGCCAGCGCGCTTTCATCCACAAGCGTCTGAAACTGCTCCAGCGGAATTACGCTTTGCATAAGAGGCATAGAGGTAAAGAAAATGAAGCATAAGGTGCATCCGATAATAAAACCAAAAACGCCTCCGGCCAGCCAATCCAGCTGTTTGAGCACCGGGAAACGGAAAACACTGCGCAGCATATTGATGAGGATGGACAGCACTATGTAGCAGACCAGAAAACAAATGATAAAGCAAATGACATTGATGCTGACCGAAAGGATGGTTTGGTTGACATAGTCGCCAACGGTGGTCGCCAGCGTACCCATGGGGCTGAACACTTTCTCGGTCAGGTTGGCCTGTAAAAGGCGGCCGATGGGGTCCGGCAGATTAGCCTTGTCGACAATTGCAGTAATATTGCTGGCGCTGAGGGTATCCACTGCGCGGCTACTGAGATCCAAATCGCCCAGCAAACTGCCCGAATCGGTATAGCTGCTGATGAGGCGGACAATTTCAGTATTGGAGCTGAGCGCGTCGGCCAGTTTCGGGAAAAGCCAGAAGGAGCCCGCAAAGGAAAGCAGGCTGCCGCCCAGATTCAGCAATGTTTGAATGAACCCCCGGTAGCACCCAAACAGTATACATAACGCGATGAGAATGATAATGCCGTAATCGACTACATTCACGCGAAATCGCTCCTTTCAGACAAAAAAACCGAAGTAAGCACGCAGGCTTTTATATATAAACGGGTTTACTTGGCGGTAGCTTCCGGCAGGGTGCATACGTATACTTCATCCCCGCAGGCGACCAGCATATGGCCGTCGTTTAGAACGCCGATAAAACGGTCGGCGGGAACATCCAGCGGTAAATCATACGCGGAGAAACGGCTATCGTTCATAGAAGCGCGGTATAGCCGGTCGGCTCCCACGGCATAGATATTCTTATCCCATACAGCCGCGCCTATGCAGGTATCCGGCAGGCTGTACCGCTTATCCGTACTGCCGGAGATGAGGCGCAGCTCTCGAATGTCGTAATCGCTGTCGGTTTGCGCGGTGGGGGCAAAAAGCATCAGCGCGTTGCCCCTGTCCGGTATTTCTTTGCTGATGAGCCGCCACCCGTATACCAGTATGCTGGATGCGGTATCCTCGTTACCCCGGTAGTTGAAACTGAGCATCTTGCGGGTGTTGATAACACGCAGGACGCTGTTTTCATACAGCACCGCGTAGGTGATGGAATCTCCCAGCGGTACCTCGCCGGTATTCATTTTACCGACTTCAAAGGTGTTTAAGATGGTGTTGGCGGCTGTGCCGAAAACATCCAACGCCAGCGTCCACATATATTCGCCGTTTTTACCGTAAAAACCCACGTCCAGTAAAATCAGGTGCTCGTAGGCATCAGCTTCTTCATCCATATGGGAACCCTGATGATCCTTAACCACCAGGCGCGGGGTAGTGCTGTCGCCAATGACGGCGGCCACATATTGTTTCCCGGCACGGGCAAATTGGATGGGTTCGCCAAGGTTATCGTTATAGCTGGAACGGCCGTTTTGATCGATAATATAGATGGTGTTTCCAGCCCAGGCGACAACAACATCGTCGGTGCAATCAAAACCGGCGCTTTCACCCAGCTGGAACGACCAACGTACAGCGCCCGTATTGCTCATGCAGTGGATGCTTTCGCCGTCATAATACAATACGTTAGAACCAAATGGCTTGATGCTGTCGTTATACTCACAGGGAAGGCGATACGCCGTAACATTGGTGACCGGGCGGGATTGTACCAACGATATAATCAGGATAATCACCGCGGTAATGGCGGCCAGAATTCCAAGGAGTATTAATATTGATTGCCAGCGCTTTCGTCTGGGTTGTACCCTCTGCATAGGCTCTCCTTTAAAAAAGCTTCCCTTGGTGAAGGGATGGCTTGCGGCGGTACGGTTAGGAAGTACGCGCACTATTGTTTATTATAGCGAAAACAGGAGTGGCTGACAAGCGTCCGGTTGGATTGCGGTAAAAGGATCAGCGCTGCCTGATGGCGCAGACCTGTCGATGCTTTGTGCTGCCATGCTTTAGCTTTGCTGTGGTTTAATTGCAGCAACGGTTGCAGAGCACTACAAAACAGATGGGGAACCAGTGCTTGATATACATATCTCCAAATATTTGCGCGTGGTATTGACGATGGATTATGGGGAGTTGGTTACTGCTATCCGGCGCGAAAGCCAAATCAGGATGCCGAAGCATCCCGATTTGGACAAATCAAAAGGGTTTTATAACATCAATTCACCCGGCCTGTACCCTTCGGGTAAATCCTCTTCCTCTACGAAAGGCAAAGTATTGTCCTGTAGAACCGGTAAGAACGCATAATAGGGTATCCGGTCAAACTCGCAGGCATAACTGCTGGAGCCGAACCACCCTCCCTCTTTTGCGCGCAGGTTTAAATCCCGGGCAAACTTCGTATCGTTGGAACAGTCGTGTACTACCAGAGGCCAGTTTTCATCATCGGCAATTTTCATCATTCGCAGGGTGAGCTCACGGCTCCAGATGGGGGAAATGTAGCCGTGCCGGGAAATATACATGCTTTCGTCTTCGTAATTATCAATATTGTTTGCATTCAGGTGCAATTCCGCGCAGTTGATAAAATCCAGACCCGTAGACAGAATGGCTTCTTTCTTTTGGAAAAAGGACTGGTAAAATTCCGGGGTCATAGGGGTTTCAATGCCGACATAGGGGATGTATTGCTTTGCCAAGCGGATATTTTCAATTACAGTATCCGCACAGTTGGTTGCGCCAAGGTTGAAACGCAGCTCGTTGAGCCCGGCTTGTGCAAGCGCTTTCAGGTTTTCCGCCGTGGCCAGCGTGCCGTTGGTGTACATATGCTGGTGAACCCCCGCTTGATGGAAGGTGTTGATGATGGGATAGTATTTCTCGATTTCCATAAAGGGCTCTAAATAAACGTAGGAAATCCCGGTCGGTTTGCGGTGAATGGATAAGAGAAGATCGATGTCTTTTTCGTAGAATTTTGTACCGCCGATCTCCCACATGCCTTCGCCGATTGGCGGTTGGCTGCTCAATTCACCATAGTCGTAACAAAACTTGCAGGCAAGATTGCAGCGGTTTGTTTTGCGTATTGCACTCAGCCCCGTACCCAGCAGGCAGGAACGGCATCCTGTGGGGAAATAGCTTGCCTCACCTACGAAATAGGTTCTGTTCTCCAGTGTATGCAGGCCTGTAATTTGCGCCATCAGCGCTGCGTTACGGTGGGTTACTGCTGTTTCAATCTGGGCAAAAACGGCATAGACGATCTCCTGCTGATAGGGGAGCAGCTCCTCCTCTTCCGGCAATTCGGCAAAAAAGGTGAACCATAGCAGCGCGTGCTTTTTTGAAATCTTCATATAGTAACCAACATACCTTTCCCGTTGTTTGCAACATGCAATGCCGTACTGCTTCCTCGCCGGTGCGCTGGGAAGCATTCATGGGGTAAAACAAAACAGCGGCAGCATGCATTGTTCTATTCTTCTTTCGATACGCAGCAGGAGAATTCCCCCGTTGCAGCAATGTGGTTTAATGGGAAGTTTTATCAATTTGGCTTTTGCCGGAATCCATTGGGGTGCAATCACTACGCTGTGCTTAGGGCAAAGCAGCGCTTTCTTTGGGTACTTGGTCAAGGCAATAGCAGATGCTGTTTTTGCGATCCTCTAAAGAATGTATAAATATGGAAATTATGATAAATTATACATGAATAAAGGGTATAATCATGCACGCAACAGAGGGATTGCCGCCATAGCACGAATCTAGAAAAAGTAGAATACAACGATGAAAATTTCCTTATATAAAAAGAGAATATGGAAATAATATTTCTAAGGAAGCTGTTTAGTACGAAATAAAAACAAGCTGTTTGATTTGACAAGCGCGATTTATCTTTGGTATAATTATACGAAAGAAACGCAATGGCGCGCGGATGACGAGTTCATCTGTTTGCCGTTGCGTTTTTCAGTAGGAATGCGTTATTTTTGAAGGAGGATTCACATCAATGAGGAAAATTGTAAGCCTGTTGCTGACTTGCGTATTGGTTCTTTCACTGGTGGCTGTGCCTGCAGTAGCAGAGACGGCTTCGGGACTTCCGGCTCTTACGGCGGATGAAATTCACATCGGCGCTGTGTTTAACACCGAACTTGGTACAGAGGGTTTCAGCTATGCGCTTGGTCAGGGCTTTGCAGCGCTGGAAGCGGCGGGCTACCAAGTGGATTATGCGTTCAGCGTTCCTGAATCTGCGGAGTGCGAGACGGCTATTGAGAACCTGATTGCGCAGGGCTGCAATGTAATCTACGCCACCAGCTATGGCTACGGCGAATTCACTGCCAATGTCGCGGCGCGTCACCCTGATATTTACTTCAACCACTATTCTGGCAGCATTAACGCCGAAAACCTCGCTACCTTCTTCCCGAAAAACTTCCAGAGCGAGTATCTCTGCGGCATTATCGCCGGTCTGCGTACCGAGACCAACCAAATCGGCTACCTGTGCTCCTATGCGATTCCCGAATGTGTTCGTATGGTGGATGCTTTCACGCTGGGTGCAAAATCGGTTAATCCAGACGTAACCGTAAATGTGAAGTGGACGGGCTCCTGGTTTGATCCCGCCATCGAAACTGCGACGGCGACCGAACTGGTTAACAGCGGCAGTGATATCATCATCGCGTATCTGGACAGCCTCAACGCGGCAATCGCAGCGGCTGGGTTGGGTGCGTACTCGTTCGGTTATGCTACTTCCGGCTACGATACGATCCCGGAATCTTTCCTGGCCAGCCCTGCCTGCGACTGGGAATCCTTCTTCGTAAACGATGTACAGCGCATTATTGACGGCACATGGATCGGCGCCAGCCAGTGGCTTGGTATTCAGGATGGTCTGGTAAGCCTGACTGAAATGTATAACGTTGCCGAAGGCACGCAGGAAGCTGTGGATGCGGCGATCGCTGGTTTCAAAGATGGCACGCTGGATATTTGGGCGGGCGAAATTCTTGACAACGAAGGCAATGTGGCCGTTCCTGCCGGCGAAACGTTGGACGATGCTTCGCTGCTGTCCCTGTACTGGTTTGTGGATGGCGTGAACGGCACCATTCAGTAAGTTTTAAATTTCTTTCATGCAAGTAAAAATTGCTTTTCGCACCTGTAACGATGTGAAAAGCGATTTTTACTTGTGTGACTTTTCACAGAATGGGAGAATGGCATGGTAAAAGCGACTGTGGTTGAACTGAGACAAATAAAAAAGCACTTTGGCTCGGTAAAAGCGAACGACGGGGTGGATTTGTTGATCCGTACCGGAGAAACTCATGCGATCCTCGGCGAAAACGGTTCCGGCAAGAGCACACTGATGAATATCCTATCGGGGCTATATTTACCCGATGATGGGGAAATTCTCGTGGATGGTCAGCCGGTTACGATCCGTTCGCCCAAGGATGCGATGGAGCGTGGCGTAGGGATGATTCACCAGCATTTTAAGTTGGTAGAAGCGCTTTCTGCGTGGGAAAATATCGTCGGCGGCATGCGAAGCAGCTTGTTTCTGCCGAAAAGGAAGATTATCGCCGAAGTCAACGCGCTTTGTAAAAAATTTAAGCTGCAACTCAACCCGGATAAAAAGGTTCACCGTATGACGATCGGCGAGAAGCAGACGCTGGAGATCGTTAAGGCGTTGTATCGCGGCGCGGAGCTAATGATACTGGATGAACCTACCGCTGTGCTGACGACACAAGAAGCCGAAAAGCTGTTTGAAATCCTTCGTGAAATGAAAGCAAACGGCTGCGCGGTTATCATGATTACCCATAAGCTGAATGAAGTGATGGACGTGAGCGATCGGGTCACGGTGCTGCGAAAAGGCGTAAGCGTAGCTACGGTGAAAACCGGGGATACATCGCCCAAACAGCTTGCGGAACTGATGGTGGGACGCGAAATTGATATTTCTGTGCCGTATGTGAATGTGCTACGGGATGAGAAGGAAACAGTGCTTGCCATTCGCGATCTGTATATGACCGAAAAGGGCGTTGGGGAAAAACTTAACATTAAAGCGCTGGACGCTTATGCTTATGAGATTCTCGGTATCGCAGGCGTTGCTGACAGTGGCCAAAAGGAGCTGTGCGAGGCGATTACGGGTATTCAAAAGGCAAGTGGCAGTATTCGCCTGAAAGGGCAGGAGCTGATCGGCATGACGCCGCGCATGATGCGTACACAGGGGGTGCAAATTGGCTTTGTGCCGGAGGATCGGCTGGGTATGGGGCTTGCGGAGGGCATGAGCATCAGCGATAACATTTCGCTGCGGTCATACCATACGGATAAGGGATTGTTGCTGGATAAAAAAGCCGAGTTGCGCCGCGCGGAAATGTTGATACAAGAGTATCACGTGAGTACCCCCGGGGCGACACAGGCGATTCAAAGCCTGTCGGGTGGCAACATACAAAAGGTGCTTCTCGGGCGAGAAATCGACCGAAACGTAGACTTTTTTATTGCTGCTTATCCTGTGCGCGGGCTGGACATTGGCGCTTCTGATTTCATTTTTAAAAAACTGAATGAGGAAAAACAAAAGGGCGTGGCGATCCTGTTTATTGGCGAGGATCTGGATGCGCTGCTGGGCATTTGCGACCGTATCGCCGTGCTGCACAGCGGTGAGCTGATGGGCGTGGTGAACGCGAAAACAACCACGAAAAGTCAGCTGGGGCTCATGATGATGGGACGAAAGCAGGAGGATGTTGCCGATGCTGAGAATTGAAAGAAAAACAAACGGCAATTTCCGCAGGCAAAGAATCGTATCGGTACTGGCGGCGCTGGCTGTGGCGGGTATCGTCATCCTAATCAGCGGCTATAATCCGCTGGTTGTGTATCGCGAAATGCTGATCGGTTCTTTCGGCTCGTCTTATTACATTCATCAGACGATTCAGAAAATCATTCCGCTACTCATTATGGGGCTTGGCGTGTCGGTATGCTTCAAGATGAATTTCATCAATATCGGCGCAGAAGGCCAGTTTTATATGGGCGCTGTGGCGGCAACGTACATCGCGCTCAACGTAACGGGACTGCCTGCATGGCTGACGATGCTGCTGATGTTTACGGCGGCGTTTGTGGCGGGCGGATTGTGGTGTTTGGTTGCAGGCATCATGAAATCCAGATGGGGCGTCAGCGAAACGCTGGTAACGCTGATGCTCAACTATGTTGCGATCAAGCTGGTATCTTACCTGCAATACATCCTCTGGAAAGACCCGAAATCGTTTGGATTTCCCAAAATCGCCAACTACCCCAAGGAACTGCAGTTGCCAAACGTGCTTGGGGTGCACGCAGGGTGGATTATCGCGATATTGTTGATTGTTTTTGTCTGGTTTTTCCTGCACCGTATGAAGATGGGGTATGAAATTTCCATTATGGGCGCAAACGAAAGAACAGCGCGCTACGCGGGGATGAATACCACGAAGATACTGCTTATTTCTAGCCTGATTGGCGGCGGTATTTGCGGCATTGCGGGGTTGATACAGGCTTCGGGCGTAGAGCGTACCCTGAACGACCAAATGGCAAACGGCATGGGCTATACGGCGATTGCCATTGCATATATGGCAAATATGGAGCCGGTTGCAATTCTGGTTGTATCTTTCCTGTTCTCAATATTATTACAAGGCAGCGCGTATATGCAAATTTCCATGCAAATCCCGTCGGCAGCAGGAGATGTAATCCAAGGCATCATTTTGCTGTTTATCTTGGGAAGCGAGTTTTTCTCCCGATATCAGGTTATTTGGAGCTGGACGCGAAAGGAGAAAGCGCAATGAACGATGTAGCTTTGTTTCTCCAATTGTCTGTGCAGCTTGGCACCCCGTTTTTGCTGGCGACACTCGGCGGTATAATGTGCGAAAAGGTTGGGAACCTGAACCTCGGCATTGAGGGCATGATGATGATGGGCGCTTATTTCGGCTTTATGGCGGGAGCGCTCAGCCATAGCCCTGTGCTGGCGGTGCTGCTGGGCGCAATGGGCGGCATGCTGGGCGCGCTGATTTACGCGGTGATCACCGTTACCTTGAAAGGTAACCAGATTGTTACAGGCTTTGCCATGAGCATTTTCGGCACAGGGCTTGCGAATTTCTTAGGAAAACGATACAAGTTTTCCGGCACAATTATGAACGGCGATGTGACTGCTGCGTTGGGTACGCATACAATTCCCGCCCTTTCCAAAATCCCTGTACTGGGGCCTGCGCTTTTCTCGCAAAGCCTGTTTATGTATTTCTCCATTATCGCTGCGGTACTGCTGTATGTTTATTACCAGAAAACGCGGTTTGGGCTGGCGGCGAAAATGGTGGGCGAAAACCCGGCTACGGCGGATGCCTCGGGCATCAATGTGGATTTGTACAAGTATGTGCATATTCTGCTGGGCGGCGCATTGTGCGGGCTGGGCGGAGCGTACCTGTCGCTGGTGTATGTGCCGTATTGGCAGGATAATATTACAGCGGGTATGGGCTGGATTGCCGTTGCGCTGGTTGTGTTTTCGGGTTGGAATCCCGTGCGGGCAGTGATGGGTTGTTACCTGTTCGGCATCATGAAAGGGCTGGCACTGAAATTTCAGGGCATTGCCATTTCCATATTCGGGTTGAAGGTTACGTTCGCTTCGCAGGTGATGGACATGATGCCTTACATACTCACCATCGTGGTGCTGCTGATTACGGCGATCGCCTCCCAAAACAGGCGAGCGGGCCCGACCGGAATAGGAAAATCCTATTTCCGTGAGGACCGATAAACAGAGAACATACCATATAATAAGGCATTGTAGCTGGATTATATATTCGTGGATAAACGATATGGCAAGGAATCGCGCATTATGCTTGCGTGGTAATGAAAATGGGGTATCGGCGCAGCGGTGATGATAAGCACCTTATCAGCACGTATGGCGCTTGCACTAGAAGGAAAACGCAAATCAATGGAGAAAATGGGTCAAGGGCAGAGCCCTGCTCAGCCCCCAACGAAGTGAGTCTGTTGGGGGAGAAAGGGGGAGAAAGACTGTGTTGGATAACGATTTGGTACAGGTGGCGCTGGGGAAGAAGCCTGCGGATATTGTGATTCGCAATGGCAAGCTGGTCAACGTAATCACACATGAAATCTACGAAACAGAGGTTGCGGTTGCTAAAGGTAAAATCGCTTCCATCGGGCCTGTGCCGCAAGGCGCAATCGGGCCGGATACGCAGGTGATTGACGCCAAGGGCATGTACATGGCGCCGGGCTTTTTAGATGCGCACATCCATATTGAGAGCAGCATGCTTTCGTATACCGAATTTGCCAAGATGGTGGTGAAGCATGGCACGACTGCCGTAGCGACGGATTTAATGGAAGTGACCATCGTTTCGGGCATCGAGGGCATGAAGGAAGTACTTGCGGAGTCCAAACAGACTCCGGTGAAGCTGTACTATCCGATTCCTGCGTTTATGGAAGAAAACGGCCTGCAAACAACAGGCAGCACGCTGTATACCGGCATGATTGACGAGCTGATTCAGCTCCCCGAAGCGGTTGGCTTGGCAGAGGTATTGGCGCCCCCGATACTGGCGGGCAGCCCCGCCTCGGCGCATATGCTGGAGCTGGCGGAGAAGTACCATAAATCTGCCGAAGGGCATGCCCCCGCGTTGCTTGGAGAAAGCCTGAATGCGTATGTGGGCGCCGGGGTGACCAGCGACCACGAAAGCACCTACAAAGAAGAAGCGCTTGCCAAACTGCGCATGGGCCTGCATGTGCTGATGCGCGAAGGCTCTGCCTCTACCGATTTGCGCCCGTGCCTCAAAGCAATTACGCAAGAGCATGTGGATACCCGCTATTGCTCCATGGTTAGCGACGATATCGACGCGTTGCACATCAGCAGGAAAGGCCATATGGACAACAAGGTTCGCATCGCTGTGGAGGAAGGGGTTGACCCCGTTACCGCCATCCAAATGGTGACGATTAACCCTGCTGAAAATTTCCACATTCATAACCAGGTGGGCAGCATTACACCGGGCAAGATCGCGGATATCGTGCTGCTTTCTTCGCTGGAAGCATGCCAGGTGGAAGCGGTCATCGCAAACGGCGAGCTGGTCGTTGATGAACGCAAACTGATTAAAAACATTCCGCCGCAGCAATACAGCAATCTGTTGCGGGATACCGTAAAGCTAAGCCACCCCATGACAGCTGGCGATATGGTGTTGAAGGTGAACGCTGGCGCCAAAACAGCCAAGGTGCATGTAATCGGCGCGTCTCCCGTATCACTGCTGACCGAAGCGCTGGAGGCGGAACTGCCCGTGGCGGGCGGAATCGTACAGCCTGATGTGGAAAATGATATTTTGCGGATCGCCTGTGTAGAACGGTATGGTAAAAACGGCAGCATTGGCCGCTCGTTTATTAAAAACTTTGGCCTCAAATCTGGCGCAATTGCCATTAGCGTAGGGCACGATCACCACAACATCAGCGTTGTCGGCAGCGATGCGGACGATATGGCATTTGCCGTCAACCGGATTGCCCAGTTGCAGGGCGGGCTGGTACTGGTAAAGCAAGGTGAAGTGCTTGCCGAAATTCCGCTTCCCATCTGCGGCTTGCTCTCCGATTTGGATGGCGAGACGGTAGCCGGAAAGCTGGCGGACATGATTGAGATTTTAAAAACACTTGGCTGCGATGTGCCTTCGCCCAATATCACGCTTTCGTTTATTACGCTGATTTTCATTCCGTTCCTCGCCATTACTGATCAGGGTTTGTTTGACGTATTGCAGTTCAAGCTGATCGACCCGGTCATTTCACTAGGCTAATCAAAGGAGAAGCGGAAAATGAAACAGATTCTTTTAAAAAATGGATATATCGTCACCATGGCAAAGGGTAGCGAAACCGTGTATGACGGCGGTGCTGTACTGATTGAGGACGACAAGATCAAGGCAGTCGGCGATATTGCGCCGGAGATGGTTGCGCCCGATGCGGAGATTATGGATTTGCAGGGCAAGTATGTGCTGCCGGGTTTTGTAAACACGCATGTGCACACCTCCCAGCAGATCAGCCGCGGCGTGGGCGATGATGTGGACTTTGTAACATGGCTGCACAAACGGATGTGGCCGTTTGAAAGCAACATGACCGAGGAAGACAGCTACGTTTCGACCTTGGCAACCTGCCTTGAAATGATCAAGAGCGGCGTTACCTCCTTTGCGGAGCCGGGTGGGCAATTCGTATCCGGCATGTGCCGTGCGACCGCCAAAGCGGGCTTGCGCGGCAAATTGGCTAAATCCGTAATGGACTGTGGCGAAGGCTTGCCGCCCGTTTGGCAGCGCACTATGGAGCAGGAATTGGAGCAGCAGGTAACCGACCTTGAAAAGTACCACAACACCGCCGATGGACGGGTGCAGGTGTGGTTCGGGCTGCGTACCATCTTCAACAATACGGACGAACTGTGCGTGAAAACCAAGGAACTGGCCGATCACTACGGTGTGGGAATCCATATGCATGTGGCCGAGGCGAAGGAAGAAAAAGAGTATACTTATGCCCGTTTTGGCGAAGGCACGGTTGCACATTTGGAAAAACTCGGCGTGCTTGGCCCCAACCTGCTAGCGGTACACACCGTATGGCTGACAGATGAGGAAATTGCGCTGTTTAAAAAGCGGGATGTGAAAGTTTCGCACAATCCCGCATCCGCCATGCGCGTGCTGGGCTTTGCGCGGGTTCCGAAAATGATGCGGGAGGGCATTTGCCTTTCTATCGGCACAGATGGCGCGTCCTCTTCCAACCATATGGACATGGTGGACGAAATGTGGCTGACCTCGCTCATTCACAAGGGCTGGCGCTTGGATCCGACCGTTGTGCCCAGTCAGGACATTCTGCGCATGGCGACCCGCTGGGGCGCGCGTGCATTACTGGATGATCACCTGTACGGCTCGCTGGAGGCAGGGAAAAAGGCGGATCTGATTATCATCGACCCGCACGGCCCGTCCATGATGCCCGTGAACGATAAGATTGCGGCTTTAGTAACGGCCATGCACTCTTCCAACATTACCTGCACGATGTGCGATGGGAAATGGCTGATGAAGGACCGCGTCATCCTTACGCTGGATGAGGACGCGATTTTGGAGGAGGGCGCGCGCCGCGCCGCTGCGATTTATAAACGTGCGGGCATTGAACTGCCCGATCGCTTCCCTGTGGTGAAGGTTGCAAAGGAAACCAAATTGTTCTAGAAAGGCGGAAAACAAAAAATGAATCAAAAACTCATGGCTGTTGCAGGCGGTAAAGAGTCTGCCGATCTGGTTGTAAAAAACGGAAAAATTGTGAATGTATTTTCAGGCGAAATCTATGACGGCGGTGTTGCCGTTTGCGGCGATACCATCGCAGCTGTCGGCGATGTGGAGTACACCATTGGTGAGAAAACAAAGGTTATCGATGCAAACGGGCTGTATATCACCCCCGGTTTTATCGATGGTCATATTCACCCGGAAAGCTCCAATCTCTCAATCCGTTCGTTTGCGGAAGCAGTGCTGAAGCACGGCACAACGGTGATTATGACCGATTTGCACGAAATAGGCGTGGTTGGCGGGCTGGAAGCCATTGAAGCGGTGCTGAAAGAGGCTGAAGCAACCGACTTGAAACTGTACTTTGTCGTGCCTTCGCATATCCCATTCTCGCCCAATCTGGAAACATCAGGCGGCCGTTTTGATACCGAGATTATAAAAAAAGCGCTGGAGCGCTCGGATGCGGTCGGACTTTCCGAGTGTGTGGGCATGTATCTGGCGTTTGGTTTCCCCGAACTGCTGGCTTCCTGCGATGCGGCGCTGGCGAAAGGCAAGTCCTTGCAGGGGCATCTGCCGGAAGCGGACAGTGCCATGCTGAACACGTGTATTGCCGCGGGCGTATCCACGGATCACGAATCGCTCTCTGGCAAAGATGTAGTGGAACGCTTGCGTGCGGGCTGCTCCGTAATGATGCGCGAAGGTTCATCCGCACGCAGCCTGCCCGAGTTGCTCAAGCCTGTATTGGAAAACAAGCTGGATACCGCAAATGTGTCTATTGTTACGGACGATCTGCATACTATCGATCTTGCGACGACTGGGCATCTGGATGAGTCGGTGCGCACTGCGCTCAAGGCGGGTGTGGATTTTATGACCGCAATTCAGCTGGTTACCATCAATGCTGCGCGTGCGTTCCAACTGGATCGTTTTGTGGGCTGCCTTGCGCCGGGCCGCCGTGCGGACATCAACCTGACGACCGGCGCGGCGGATTTCCGGGTGGACACGGTTGTTGCTGGCGGCAAGCTAGTTACCAAAGACGGTGAAACGGTTGTGCATTACCCCGTAGCGGAGCATAACCCGGTTTTGCTGAACACCGTCCATCTAGCTAAGACGATGATAGCGGAGGATTTCCAAATCTGTGTTAGTAAAAGCGCGAAAGCTGTAAAAGTAAAGGTGATGGATACCCTGCCGTGGATACCGATTACCCAGCCGCGTGATGTGGAGCTGAAGGTAAAGGATGGCGTAATCCAGTGCGATTTGGAGCAGGACGTGCTATATATTGCGCAAGTGGAGCGGCACGGTAAAACGGGCGGCATCGGCAAAGCGTTTATGGGTGGCTTCAAGTTGAAAAAAGGTGCGATTGCTTCCTCTATGGGGCATGACAATCACAACATTATTGTGATGGGCACAAACCACGAGGATATGGCCGCCGCGGTCAACGAGGTTGCGCGTTTGCAGGGCGGACAGGTGTTTGTTATAGATGGGCAGGTAGTAAGCGAAATTTCTTTCCCCGTTTGCGGTTTGCTGACCGACCTTTCAGCAGCAGAGCTGGCGGCGGAGAAGCAGAGCTTTAATGCTAAGCTGCATGAGAACGGCTGCGAGATTAACTATACCTGTATGTTCCTGTCCTTCATCTGTCTGGCGGCGATTCCGCTGTACGCGATCACCGATAAGGGCTTTATTGACGTGCTTCAGCAAAAAATTATCGATCCGGTGCTGGAAGTAATGGAATAACACTACCGTGATGCTCAAAATCCGGCTCCATAATCGGAGCCGGATTGCCAAGGGTATTTGTAAAGCAATAACTACTGCGTCAAGTACCTACAGATGTAAAAAGACCGCTTATATGCGGTCTTTTTTAATGCAAGCTTTAGCGTTATAAATCCACCAGTTGAGCTGGTGAGAAGGAATTGCTTTAGCTTTCAGATGTAGGGCGAAGCGAATGACAAGTTGTTTGCCGTCCAAAACATAAACGCATGGATTATGGCTCGTTTACGAGCAGTCGTGCAATCATTGTAATTGATAGATCGTTCAGTGCGTCTTGAGACGCGGCCAGCAAATTCGCCTTGAAGGCGCGGTGCATCCACCGGCTTAGCCGGTGGATGCTTATTGTTCTAAAAAGGAGGATGCCGAAGCATCCTCCAAACCCTTATCATACAAGGAAAAAACCGCCTGATTTACTTGCCAAAGTGCCGTTTGAGCAGTCCGTCGAAGCCTTTCCCGTGACGGGCTTCATCCTTGCACATTTCATGTACGGTATCATGCACGGCGTCGTAACCCAACTCTTTGGCGAGGGTAGCAAGCTCTTTCTTGCCGTTGTTGGCGCCCCACTCGGCTTCCACACGCATCTCAAGATTCTTCTTGGTGCTGTCGGTAAGCACTTCGCCCAGCAACTCGGCAAAGCGGGAAGCATGATCGGCTTCTTCGTAAGCATAACGCTTGAAGGCTTCGGCTACTTCGGGATAGCCCTCACGGTCGGCTTGGCGAGCCATCGCAAGGTACATACCGACTTCGCTACACTCACCGGTAAAGTTCATACGCAAGCCTTCGACTACGCGCTCGTCCAGCCCTTTTGCCGTGCCAACATGGTGCTCATCGGCATAAACCCTGTCCTCGGCCATTTTTACGAACTTCTCTTTCGGCGCACCGCAGACGGGGCACTTTTCGGGGGGCTCGGAACCTTCATATACATATCCGCAAACAGAACAAACCCATTTCATACTCTTTTTCCTCCTCAGTATTCTCTCGTAATTGGAGCGTTTGGCTTCGTTTCTATGCTACCCCTGCGGGAGCGGATGTGAAACGACTAATTTGCAAAACAACGAAAAACGATGCATGAGGAGTAGGAATACGATGCAGGATGCTAGGGGCTACTTTGCCAGCTCCTGCAATAAAGCGCTTTCCATTTCATCCCGCTCACAAACAGCATGGTGCAGTACCGGCAGCGTTTTCAGCTGTGTGATCTGCGGAGGAATCGCTACGCCGGTATGCTCCTGCAACTTCTTGGCGCAGGCGAAAGCATCCATCTCTTGCACGGTCTCTTTACCCAGCAGGGAGCCCAGCACATCCTCGGCAAATTTATAGGGACTTGCAGTGGAAATAATTACGGTCGGGGTATGATCGCCTGTTGCTTCCCGGTAATCTTTCAGCACACGGCTGGCGACTGCGGTATGCGGGTCCATCAGGTAACCGGTGTGTTCAAATACGGTTTTAATCTCCTCGGCGGTCATTATATCATCCGCAAAACCGGCGGCGAAGGTCTTCTTCAGTTCAGCCAGCCGTTGCGCGCCGATGGAAAAACTGCCGCAGTCTTTGAGCAAATCCATCCAGGACTTAACAACCCGCCCATCGCGGTCGGCACTTTCGTACAGCAGCCGTTCCAGATTGGACGAAATGAGAATATCCATACTGGGCGACATGGTTTGGAAGAAAGTGCGGTGCGTGTAGTATACGCCCTCGGCAAAGAAATCGCTCAGCACATTATTGCGGTTACTGGCGCAAATCAGCTTATCAATAGGTAAGCCCATACGCTTAGCGTAGTAACCGGCCAGAATATCGCCAAAGTTACCGGTAGGCACGACAAAATTGACGGGTTGGCCCATACGCACCGCCCCGCGGTTTACCAGCGTGACGTACGTGCTGAAATAGTAGGTTACCTGCGGCACCAAACGGCCGAAGTTAATGGAATTTGCGGAGGAAGGCAGGCGGCCTGCCGCATCCATTTTCTCGTGAAATTCAGGCGAGGAGAAAAGTTTCTTTACGCCCGTCTGGGCATCGTCAAAGTTACCGTTTACCCCGATGACGTGGGTATTGTTACCGGTGGTGGTAACCATTTGCAGCTGCTGCATGGCGCTGACGCCGTGAGCGGGATAAAACACAGTGCAGCTGGTGCCGGGCACATCGCGAAAGCCCTCTAGCGCGGCTTTGCCGGTATCGCCGCTTGTAGCGACCAGAATGCTGATTTCCCGTTCTTCCTCGTTTTTCTTGGCAGCTAAACGTACCAGATAGGGCAGCAGCTTCAGCGCAATGTCTTTAAAGGCAAGCGTAGGGCCGTGAAACAGCTCCAACACATGGACGTTGTCGTCCAAGTACTTTACCGGCGCAATGGCGGGATCGTCAAAAGCCGGGGCTGTATAAGCGGCATTGACCGCCTGCTCGATCTCCTCAATGCTATAATCCTCCAGAAAGCTGCGCAAAACATGCTCCGCAATCTGCTGGTAGCTCATTTGGCAAAACGAGGCAAGCTTTTCCTGAGAAATCTGCGGGAACATGGAGGGCACATATAAACCGCCGTCTTTGGCCAGCCCCAACAGCACCGCTTGCGACGCGGTAACGCATGCGCCACCGCGCGTGGAAAAGAAAGACATACGCTCAACTCCCTTGGTGATGAATTGTTATCTGTTCCGCTCTTTTGCAACAACCGCCCCGCAACGGACGCCGAAGAGCGCACTGCAGCCAATGGCGGTGAATGGGACAAAGCGGAAGCCTTGCGGCTTCCGCTGGGTGTACTATGCTTTATATGACGTATTTCTTGATGAAATCCGGGAGCTGATCGGGTGCTTCGCTGACGGCCAGCACAAAATCCACACTGTGCTTTTCGCTCAAAGCCTCTAACCGCTCAAACAGCCAGTCCGTGGTGTCTAGCTCGCACTTGATCAGCTTTTTAAAGCCGTCCACGAGGATCAACCCCACATCAAAATTCTGTGCCACCGCACCGGCTAGAAAACCCATAAACATCTGATCACTGATCAGGTTATACTCTCCTGCATTGATAAATCGAACCTCGTGGCGAAGATCGAACATGTAGCGATTATCGTCATCGATAAAGACAATATCGTGTTTACTCTCCTGAGAAGCCTTATTGGCCATGTCAATAATCCGCTTGGTTTTTCCGGAACCTTTTCTACCGGCAATCACCTTAATCAACGGTAACGCCTCCTTAAGCTAAGTGTAAATTTCTCATTGACGATCGCGAGAATGATCGCGATCGTTTTCCAAATTTATTATACATGAACATGCTGGGATACGCAAGGTATAAACGTAAAACTGTGGGGTAGCAAGGCTTTGCTGGTATAAAGTTTTGCAGCTACCTTGTGATGAAAAAGCGCGGGTCAGCAAGCGTTGTAAAGACTAGGTTAAGTTCCACTTTCATTGCGTTGCACGGCGGGCGGTTGGGCCAGCTTCTGTGTCAGTTCCGCCATCTCCATCGTGGGGATTTCATTGGCCAGTGCGCCGCGTGCGTTAGCATCAAACCCGCAAATGTGCTGGTAATTGCAACGCTCGCAGCTTTGGGTATCGCCGTATTGCACAGGCAATATGGCCGTATCGCCTCCGTAAAGCGATTCGGCCAGCACTTCCGCCTGCTGCCGTGCGTGTTTGATAAGCGCTTGCATTTGCGGCATATCCAGCACTTTGGCGTCTTTACGCATACCACCGCTTTTCAGCAGCGCTGATGGCATGGCTACCGGGATTTCACCGCTGTCCATGGCTTTAAGCACCGCCTCGTCCGCCAGCGCGACGCCTTTCATTTGTAATTGTTTTATAATCTCCAACTCGGCCTGCGCGGCATCGTCGTTTGCCAGTTTTACCAGCGGATCATCCACGTGAAAATAGAAGGCCCCGGCGGGTTTGGAACCGGGCGTGCCGCCGGTAGCTGCATCCAAATAAACGATCAACTGCAATTGTAGACCCCACCATGTTTTTGCAGGCTCCAATGTGGTTTGGCTGCTTTTATAATCCACGATGCGTAAATAAGCTCCGTCTTCACTGTCGTAGCGGTCGATACGGTCAATTTTGCCATGCAGGGTAACCGTGGTGCCATCCTGAAGGCGCAAAAGTACCGGCGGCATACTTTGCGCATCGGGATAGCCGAAACGGGCTTCTGCCTGATACAACTGAAAGGCACCGGCGGCCAAATGGCGGGTGACGGTTTCGCAGGCGCGGCGAATTACGCGCCGTGCTTGTGCAAATCCCGCCAGACCGCGTTGCGTATCGCCCATGGGGCCCTGCAGAATATCCGCTAGCATGGGGGCAACCGCTTCATCCGCCATCGCCAGCACCTCCTGATCGGAGATGTAGGGATAGGCGGGCTTTTGCTGCGTCAAAGCGGCGAAATTTTGCAGACAGCTATGGTACATCTGCCCCAGATCAACCGGCTCAATGCCCCAATCCCGGACAATTTCCGGGCGAAGACCATATTGGATGAAATGCTTGAACGGGCAGGCGGCAAACTCCTCCAGCCGGCTTACGGAAAGCGTACGGTCGTTAAACAGCGCCCGCGCGTCTGCCCCGGCTAGCGGTACGCTTTGCACGCGGTAATCTGCTGCGCGCAGCAGTCGCGCTGCGGGGTAAGCGGTATCTGGACTGGCCAGTAGTTTGGCAAGTCGTTCCTGCCAGAGCGGCGAAAGAGCCGTTGATACGCCATCGGCATAATTGCGCAGGAGCGTACTGAGCGCGTTAAGCGCCTGTGTTGTAGAAACGGGCAATCCCTCCGGTGCCATAGGCTTTTCCGGAAGAACGGGAAAAAGCCTCGTTTGCAGGGTGGAAAGCAAGTCCAATGGACGCAGCGCCTTGCCGGTCGGGTCGGTTTTTGCATAACTGAGGAACAGCCATTTTGTTGGCAAGGTCATAGCGTGTTTCACGTCCATACGTGCAAACAGGGCACGGCTTTCGTCCGTCATGCCCAAATAAGTGCCTGTTGCTTCCTGCGTTTGCGCGCGCTCTTCCTCGGTAAGCAAACTATTCGCTTGTTTGCTGAGGATGCCATCGTTCAGTCCCAGTAAAAACACCGCATCCATATCGCCGGACAGGGAATGCCCAAGCGTGCCTGCATGCAGCATACCGCTGGCAGGGGGAAGCGCAGCCAGCGAGATGGCGGAAAAGCCACAGTCAAACCGCTCTGCAATATGCGCAAGAGGGATACGCGCGCCGCCGGACAACGCGTGCAGCTGATCGGTCAGGGCCAAAATCGCTTGCCATACCTGACTGTTTTGCCCAGCGCGAACCAGCATATTTTCCCGGAGCAGGGCTTCCTCCTCCTGCTGTAAAGAGGCGTACGCGTTTACATCCGCCAAAAGCCCCATGACAGCTTGCAAAGAAGCATCGGTGCTTCGCGCGGCGACAATAGCGGCGCGGGCGCGCATCAGCGGCTCTATTAACTTCTGGCGCAGTGTTTCGCAGACTGCTGTGGTTTCCGGTTTGCCGCGGTGAAACGGCTCGGTCCAGCGTTTACGGTTGATGCCGTTTTCCCGCGCGTAGTTTTCCAACGTACAGGCTTCTGTAAAAGATAGCGGGCTATAACCGGATTTCATCACGGCGATGACATCCTCCCGTTGGTAACCGTTGGCTATGGCGCGCAAGGCACTAAGCAAAAACCGCGAGAGGGCATGAGAAGAGGCTGGTAATTTTTCATCGGTATAGAAGGGTAATCCGCTGTCCCGCAGCGCGGCGGTTACGGCAAAGGCGTACCCGTTACGATCCGGATACAACACGGCAATTCGTTCAATATCCATTCCTTCCGCGCAAAGGCGCATAATCTGGCGCGCGGCATAGGTCGCTTCCTCAAAGGGGCTCATGTGCTGGGATAAAAACACACTGTCCTGCTCTTCGGAAAAGGGATAATCGGGATAGGCAAACAGCGTATTGTCCAAATGGCGTATCGCCGGTGCGTGCGGAAGGGCAGAAGCGGGCAGATAGGTTTGGGTTAAGGATAGCCCACGGGTTTGCAGCGCCGCAGCAAAGCGGGCGATGCTAACGCGTACAGGGCGGTACAATTCAGCATCCGGCGATGTTTGCGGGCGGCACAGAAGTGCGACAGTCAATTGCTCGCACAGAGCACCGATTTCGCATAGCAGCGCGATCATCTGCTCTGGTAGAGCGTCAAACCCATACACAAAGATATGCTGCCCCTCCATTAACCCGCTCTGCGGCAGCTGGGAGGCTACAAAGCGAAGCTGGTCCTCACTGTCGCCAAACCGGCCGGAAAGTGCTGCTTCATATGCGGCAAAGATTACGGCAAGGTCGTGCAACTTGGCGCGGTGTAAGCCTACGGGCATGGATTGTGCATAAGCGGTCAGCGTTTCGGGGGTAAGCCCGCCACGCTTCATATCCGCAAGTAAGGAGGTTAGTTTTTCAGTAAAACCGCGACGGTGCGCGGCGGATTGATAATAGGTAAGTTCTTTTTCGCAGCGCTCCAGCGCATAGCTTACCGCCATACGCCGCCCTGCGGAGGAAAGCGGCGCGCGGGCATCCGCGCCTGCTGCGGCCAATACCCGGCTGGACAGGCGGGAGGGAGACAGAACGTCAATCGTAAAGAAACCCGGTATTTGCAGCCGATCCAGCAATTCCCGTTCGGCTTGCAGGGTAAACTGCTCTGGAACCAGCAAAATACAAGGCTTTTCCTGCCGGCGCAGTTCACCGATTGCGGTGATGACGGGCGTCAGCAGCCGGTGCGCCTGACCGCACCAAACACGGATATCCGGCATGGCGGTCGCCTCCTTGTTTTCACAATTGCTTCCAGGTTTCTATATATGCTATGATACCACAGAAAGATATATTTGGGGAGGCTTCGATATGCGGGATACCATCGTAGGCATCGCTACAGCGATGGGCGAAGGCGGCGTTGCCATTGTGCGGATCAGTGGTGAAAACGCGGTGGCACTGTTTTCACGTGTTTTTTGCGCTGCTGGGGGTAAACCGCCCTATGAGGACCACCGCCTGCTGTACGGCCATGTGGTGGACGAAGCTGGACAACAGTTGGATGAAGCTATGGGTGTTACCATGCTCGCTCCCCGTACCTATACCCGCGAGGATGTTTGCGAAATCCATACCCATGGCGGGTATGCCGCCGCCGCGATGGTGATGCGCCTGTGTGTTGCGCAGGGCGCGCGCCCTGCGGAGGCCGGGGAGTTTACCCGACGCGCGTTTTTAAACGGGCGTATCGATCTATCCCAGGCAGAAGCGGTGATGGGGGTTATTGGCGCGCGCAGTGCCGCGGCGCTGAAAAGCGAAGAGGCTTTGCTGCGTGGCGGAGCCAGCCGCTTTATCCGGCAGGCACAGGAGAAGCTAACCGGGTTGATCGCCGGGGTGGAAGCGCATTTGGACTATCCCGATGAGATAGACGAACAGGAAGCGACCGGCGGTCTGCGGGATGGATTGAAAGCGCTGATAGCCGAATTGGAGAGCGCGGTGGACGAACGCGGAGCGCGAATTCTACGGGAAGGCTTGCGTGTGGCACTGTATGGACGGCCCAATGCCGGGAAAAGCACGTTGTTTAACGCGCTGCTGGGCGAAGAGCGCGCCATTGTAACGGAAATACCCGGCACAACCCGGGATGTGTTGGAAGGCAGCTTTTCGCTGGATGGGCTGAATGTGCAGTTGCTGGATACGGCGGGATTGCGGGAAAGCGCGGACGCGGTGGAGAAAATTGGCGTTGAACGCGCCCGCGAAGCTATTGCCCGTGCGGATGCAGCCTTGCTGCTGATCGATGCGACCCATCCGCTGGATGCGGAGGAACGGGCACTGCTGGCACAGCCGATGGATTGCCCCTGTGCGGTACTGTTGAATAAAGAGGACTCACCCGCGGTGATCACCCCGGCGCAGGTGTTGGAGAGTACAAACCATGCGCCGATTTTAACCCTATCGGCAAAAACCGGGCAGGGACTGGAGAAGGTAAAAGCCTATCTGGCGCAGCAGGCGCGCTTGCCGCAGGAAGGGATGTTGACGCATCAACGGCATATGGCGGCGGCGCGGCAAACCGTTGCGAGATTGCGGCAGGCGTTGGCTGCGCTGGACAACGGCCTACCTTTGGATGTAGCGGAAGTGGACCTTCGAGAGGCGCTTTGGATGCTCGGCCGGATTACCGGCGAAAGTGTGGATGATAAACTGCTGGATGAGATTTTCTCCTCATTCTGTGTCGGGAAATAAGAAAGCGGCACGCGCCTTGAGCAGGTGCGTGCCGCTTGACTATACAGGATTTATACCGTTCCCAAATCGTTAAACAATTGTGTGCTTTCCGCATCTGTAAAGGCGGGCGTGTAGCTGCTTTGCGCGGCTTCTTTGGCTTGCAGGTATCCATCCAGCCCCAAGGCAAACAGCTTATCACGTGCGCGGCTGTATTCTCGCGCAGTCAGGCGGCGGTTGAGCCCCTTGATGGTCACCCCGTTCATGGGGGTGTATTGGCGCATCAGGCTGACGGGGGTCCCGGCAGGCAGTTCTCGCGCGATGGTTTCCAGTATGGTAAAGGTTTCGTCCACACGCATAGGTAATACCAGATGGCGCACCAGCGTGCCGCGCAGCAGCATACCCTCCTGATCGTACATCGGGGCGCCTGTCTGCCCGCACATGGCGCGAATGGCGTTCAGCGTTACGGTAAAATAATCCGGCGCGGCGGCAAGCGCTGCCGCGGTAGAGGTTTTGGCATACTTAAAGTCTGGTAGGTATACATCCACTAGTCCCTGCGCTTGCCGCAGCATGGACAGGCTTTCATACCCGCTGGAATTCCACACTACGGGAATGTTTGGTTTGTAAATGGAAAGCGCCTCCAACACAGCTGGTGCAAAGTGCGAAGCGCTGACAAGGTTAATGTTATGCACGCCCAAGGCTTCTACACGGGAAAAAAGCGTAGCTAACTCTTTCGGAGTCAGGGTTTTACCAATGCGCGCCTCGTGGCTGATGGCTGCGTTTTGGCAAAAGATACAGCCCAACGAGCAGCCGCTAAAAAAGATGGTACCGCTGCCGCGCGTACCGCTGATGCAGGGTTCTTCCCAGTCATGGCGTGCGGCGCGTGCAACAACAGGCAGCGTACCCATGTGGCAAAAGCCCAAGCCATCGGTAGCAGTGCGTTCAGCGCCGCATTGGCGCGGGCAAAGGGTACAAAGCATGAATAGAATGCCTCCTGCGGTATATGCAGCGAATTGCTTGCGTTAGTCTTCTTTCGGCGTCGTGGAATGGAAAAGCTGCTCTACGGTGCTTTGCTCTTCGCCTGATTCCGGCTCGTTTATACTACCAGCAGTGTCTTCTTCCGGGGGCGTAACCTCTGGCTGACTGGTTTCTGTCGAAACGGTTTCAAGCGGTACGGCGGGTTTTTCCGCGCCTGATTTTGCTTTTTGAACGGCAGCCTGCTCTTCTCCGGCGGCTATGCGAATATCCGAACTGGTTAGCTGCATCAGCTGCTCGCGGGTAATATTGGCCAGAGCCGCCAAGCGGTTAGCCTGTGCGCTTACAGCGCGTTCAAACAGGTTGCGTACGCCGCGGGCGTTGCCAAAGCCTTTGGTATCCAAGCTTAGCAGTGCCAACAAACCTTTAAGCAGCGAGCGGGCGTCATCCGCCAGCGAGTAACCACTTTTCTCGCAGCGCATATCAAAAATCGCCAGCATCTCTTCCACCGTATAATCCGGGAAGTGCATAAAGCGGTTGAAACGGCTTTCCAGCCCCGGATTGGAATGGATAAAGGTTTTCATAGGCCCTGTGTAGCCTGCGACGATGACCACCAGATCATCGCGGTGATCCTCCATGGCTTTCAGCAGCGTATCCACCGCTTCCTGCCCGTAATCATTCTCGCCATGGTTGGTCAGGGCGTAGGCTTCGTCCACAAACAATACGCCGCCCAGTGCCTTGTTGATGGCTTCTCCGGTTTTCAAGGCGGTTTGGCCGACATATCCGGCTACTAGCCCGCCGCGGTCAACCTCCACCAATTGGCCCTTGGAGAGAATGCCAAGCGTTTTATAGATACGGCTCATCAACCGCGCAATCATGGTTTTTCCGGTGCCGGGATTGCCGGAAAACACCATATGCAGCGACAACTCTTCCACTGGAAGATCATTCTGTATACGAAGCTTTTGCACCGTCACCAGATTGATCAGGCTCTGTACCTCGTGCTTAATAATATCCAGTCCAATATAGCCTTCTAATTCCTTTTTCAGGTCTTCAATATCCTCTGGGGGTGCTTCTTCGGTTTTTGTTTCAGGTTTGGCGGCGTTTTCAGCAGCGGGTGCGCTTTGCACAGGCGTTTCCGGCGCTAGTTCGGGCGTGATGCCCTCTACGGGCATAACAGGTTCCTTTACCGCAGGAGTGCCGCCGGACTGAAGTGTGGGCATACCCCATAGATCCTCGGCAATTCGCTTCAGATTGGTGCGTGTCATCTGATTGATAACGTCCATTTGCAGCTTGATAATCTCTTCTTTACGATCCATGTGTACGCTCCTTTAGCCGCTTTGGCGGTAGAATCAGCAAAGCATATTATATCATGGCGGATAACGGTGCGCAAATGAAAAACGCAGCGATGCAACGGCTTGAGCGCTGCCAAAAAGATATGTAGAGGGGTGGATGCTTCGGTTTACTCCTGTATCTTTACCAGCGGCGCATCGCCAATGCGGTAGCAAACCATAAAGGAACCTTCGCTGTTGGCCTCCCGCAGAATGGTGCTGGTTTTGTAAAGCCTTGCGAATTGTGCTCACTATTGGGATTGATAACAATCAAGCGGCCATATTGATCAATGCCTGCAATTAATATGTAGTGACCGTTACTGGTAAAATAACCGCTTCCCATAAAGGCGACGATGGGGCATACATGGTGAAGCGCGCGACGAAACAGCTTAACGTTGCCGCAAAACCATTGGCCTGCAAAACTGTGATTTTCCAGTATGGTGACCATGTTATTATCATCGATGCCCGCGCCGTTATACAGTTCGTCTTCATAAGTTTCCAGCAGCAGCGCTTCCGGAGCGTAGGTATCCGTTTCTTCCAGATAATGCATTGCCATGATTAGGCAGGCTACGCGGCACCCGATGTTGGTCACGGTTTTATCTTCGCCGTGGTATGTAAACAATACGATCGTATAATCGGCCTGATACAGCGGCGTTACATCCAGCATTGGTTCGGTCCCCGCATGGGCGGAGAGTAAAAATGGACAAGAGAAATGAAAGCGCCAACGACAACCGTTTTCGCATAGCCGATACCCCTTTGTTTTTTCCGCATCATGCCCAAATCACCGGATGCGCAGGCGGATAACCGTACCGGCGGGAACGATGGAAAACAAAGAAAAAACATTGCGCCCATAAAACGCTTGCCGCAGACTGGTTTTGTACTTACCATCCCGGCGGACTGTAAACAACTGATGTTGAAAACCTGAACGTTCATCATATATTGCGAAAAGGCGCTATGCGGCAGCCTAAAGTAACGCGTTTCTGACTATGCATCTACGGCGGACAGGCGAATCAGGCAAGGGGTTTACCGAAAATGATAAATTTCTGTCAAATCGATTTGTTTTGCTTTCTACGGGAGTAAAAATATGCTATACTACCAAGGTGTGTCCACATCACAGATTTTTTATGCCGAACAGGAGGATATGATCCATGCAGTATTCCAGAGAAGTGGAAGAAATGGTATGCGTGAAGAAGGGACCGGATCATGGTCCCGCCCCCATCCCCGAGGAAGGGAAATGGGTGCAGAGCCGCGAGATTAAAGATATCAGCGGATTTACCCACGGAGTAGGCTGGTGCGCGCCGCAGCAGGGCGCCTGTAAACTGAGCCTGAACGTGAAGGAGGGCATCATTCAGGAGGCGCTGGTGGAAACGCTGGGCTGCTCCGGCATGACCCACTCCGCCGCTATGGCTGCTGAAATTTTGCCCGGCAAAACCGTGCTGGAAGCCCTGAATACCGACTTGGTTTGCGATGCCATCAACACCGCCATGCGGGAGTTGTTTTTACAGATCGCTTACGGCCGTACCCAGAGTGCTTTCTCCGAAGGCGGCCTGGCAATTGGCGCTGGTCTGGAGGATTTGGGCAAGGGTCTGCGCAGCCAGATCGGCACCATGTACGGCACCGTGAAAAAAGGTGTCCGTTACCTGGAAATGGCAGAAGGCTATGTGCTCAAGATCGGCTTGGATAAGGATAAAGAAGTGATCGGCTATCAGTTTGTACATCTGGGCAAAATGATGGAAGCCATCAAGGGCGGCATGGACCCCAAGGAAGCTTATGAAAAGAACGTCGGCTCCTATGGCCGTTTTGCGGATGCGGTGGAAACCATCGACCCGCGCCATCAATAATCCAGATATTTGATAAGAGGTGAGAAAGCTATGGCAACTTTTGAAGGATACGAAAGAAGAATCGAGAAGATCGAAAAGACGCTTGCCGAATACGGCTTCGCCGATTTGGATTCGATGGCGCAGAGCGTCAAAGACGCCGGCATTGATGTGCGCGGCATCGTACAGGGTGTACAGCCCATCGCTTTTGAAAACGCCGTTTGGGCGTATACGCTGGGCGCGGCCATCGCGCTGAAAAAGGGCGTAAAAACCGCTGCCGAAGCCGCCGAAGCCATTGGCGTCGGTCTGCAGAGCTTCTGCATTCCCGGCTCGGTAGCCGACCAGCGTCAGGTGGGTCTTGGTCACGGCAATCTGGGCGCGATGCTCCTGCGCGAAGAAACCAAGTGCTTCTGCTTCCTGGCGGGCCACGAGAGCTTTGCCGCGGCGGAAGGCGCCATCGGCATTGCCCGTACGGCCAACAAAGTGCGTAAAGAGCCGCTGCATGTTATTTTGAACGGCCTTGGCAAGGATGCTGCGTTTATCATCAGCCGCATTAACGGCTTTACCTATGTGCAAACGCAGATGGATTATGCCACCGGCAAGGTGGGCATTGTGAAGGAAACGCCGTACAGCGATGGCGAGCGTGCCAAGGTGCGCTGCTATGGTGCGGACGACGTAACCGAGGGCGTGGATATTATGCGCCTTGAAAAGGTCGACGTGTCCATTACCGGCAACAGCACCAACCCCACCCGCTTCCAGCACCCCGTTGCGGGCACCTACAAGAAGTGGTGTGTGGAAAACGGTGTTAAATACTTCTCCGTGGCCAGCGGCGGCGGCACCGGCCGTACCCTGCACCCGGACAACATGGCTGCCGGCCCTGCCAGCTACGGCATGACCGATACCATGGGCCGTATGCACAGCGATGCGCAGTTTGCGGGTTCCTCCTCCGTGCCTGCTCACGTGGAAATGATGGGCCTCATCGGCATGGGCAACAACCCCATGGTTGGCGCGACTGTTGCGCTGGCTGTGGCGATTGAATGCGAACAGACCAAGCAGTGCAAAGTCTCCAGCAAATAATTTAAAATGGTTTAAGAGACCCCCGCGTGTTCGGGGGTCTCTTTTCTATACCACGGATTGAGTGGTGCTTGAAAACTCGGTAAAGACAAATCTCATCCCCACCCAACTTACCCCTTATCAATTCCCCGAATGGCTTGCAGGAACTTCAAATTCTTGATGGTCACATCCGAAAGCCACCAGTTTTTGCTGATGGCCCACTGCTCGGGATAATCGGGCCACGCCCAGGTAATACCCCAATATCCATCGGGCTGCTGCGTTTGCTGGATAAAATCACACTCCGACTGGCAAATCTCCTGATAAACCGGATAGAATTCATCCTCCTTGCCGTGTATGAATAAAGAGGGCTTGCAGACGTATTCGGTTGACCATGTTGTGGTGTCTAGCGTGAGCACGTTTTGTATCTGCTGACTTAGCAGGGTGCGAAAGGCATCTATATCAACCAACTGGGTTTGCCCGGATGCGTGCAGGGCATGATACAATTGGGCAAAACAGGCCACGGTGTGCATGGCGTTTAGCGGTGCGTTTGCCTGTAAATAGCCGTAGGCTTCCTTGGTGAGCCGCTGTGCCAGTGTGTAGAGCATACTATCCCGATCAGCGTATAACAGAATAAAGCCCAACAGGCTTGCCGTGGGGTTGTAGGTAATCTCCGGCTCCGGCATCCAGTGCCACCATGGGGCATGCGGATGGTCGTTGTTTGTCGGTACTGCGTTGTACCATACATGCCCGTCAAAATCCTGCCCGGAAGAAAGGTAGCGGAGGATGCCCGCTATTATGGGGTGGCTGCGATCCGTTAGCCTAACTTCTTGCAAAATTTCCGTGGCCGCCCACGTCTGAATCGGCGAAGAAACCGGGTTCCAGCAATCGGCTTCCAGCGCGTGCCCAAAACCGCCGTCTGCATTTTGGTAGGCGGATAGCGCAGTCAGCACATCTTCGCGGCTGCCGCCTTCAAACAGGTATTTCCACCGGGCGATATCCAACGGGCGGGCGTTGCGGTAGATGAAATTTCTGGCCTGTGAATAGGACATATGCATTTCTCCTTATCATCTGCGTAGGATGCCGCCCACCCGCTGCCGCGTTGCTTTTGCAACCGGGGAACCGCTCCGCTTACGGCTGCATTGCAATGAACACATCCATATAGGTTTGCCCATCTGCGGTATATTCCTTTTCAAAGCAGGAGATGACATCCTTGGCTTCTTTGTGAATCAGCTGATTCACATCCATGTACCGCATCAAGGTTTTATAGGCGTTCGGGATCAGGGTAAACGGGTTGGCAAAAGGGTTTTGGATGGTAATGGCGGCATACCGTTGTGCAGGTTGTGTAAGTACTTCGCAACCCTCTGCGGAAAATCCTTCCGGCAGTAGGCAGGCGGTGGTATAACCGTGCAAATGATATACGTTGATTTGCTCTTGCGAAAGATACGGGAAATCCCAGCCGATAATCTCCGGCTTTGCGATGCCATGCGCACCAGCCCAGCCGGTCATATGGTTTTTTGCATCATCCTCCGGCTCCGCGCTGATAACCGTATAGCGCACATAGCGGGTGGGCGGCATGGTCTCGATACGGATGTTGGAATAAGCTTCGTTATCCGAGCTGATACTGCCAACCAGCAGCTCATCCAGCGTACAGGTAAACAGTTTGCACAGCGCCAGCGCTTTTTCCATTTCCGGATAGGCGGACCCGGTTTCCCATTTAGATACGGTTTGTCTGGACACGGCTAATTTTTCCGCCAGTTCCTCCTGCGTCATGCCCTGATGCATTTTCCGGAGGAATTGTATATTCTGCGCAAAGCTCATGGTTGTATGCTCCTTTCGGTTGATGGATTAAGTATACCGGATTCGGATCGGGAAATACATCAATTTACACGTTCGGTTTGTCGAAATTGCGCAACCTGATGTTGCGCTCCCGCCATATCAGGGGGGTGATAAGGCGGAGGCATAGAAAAATCATGTACAAGAGAAATATCTAATGTAATAACAAGCTTCTGCACCAAGTAAATATGCTATAATGAAGCGACAGGATAAACGGTACATATTCCATGCAACTTGATTGATAATGGGGGAGGTCTTGTTTCGTGAAACGGTTTTTTGCAGTTGCGATGATGCTGTGTTTGCTGTACGCTGCGCTGCCCGCCTTTGCTGAAGATACCGCGGGGGAGGACGTGGATAATACCGCCGTTGCACCCGCAACGCTGCTGTATCAGGGCCATGCAAGCATCCGCATTACAACGGGCGAAGGGAAAACCATCTATATTGACCCCTATGCGGGCGTTGGATACGATGTGCCTGCCGACTTAATTTTAGTTACCCACGACCACAGTGACCATAATAAAGTGAAACTGATTAAGCATAAAAATGAGGATTGCGCCATCATTACCAATGCGGAAGCGTTGGTGGACGGAGTATACAATACCTTCAATTTGGGCTATGTGACGGTGGAAGCCGTACAGGCCGGAAACAATAAAAACCATAATATTAAGGTGTGCGTGGGATATATTCTCACGTTTAACGACGGCATCACCGTTTACATTAGCGGGGATACCTCCACTACCGAACAAATGCCCTCTCTGTCCGAGCGGCAGCTGGATTATGCTTTCTTTTGCTGCGACGGCAAGTATAACATGGATGCGGCAGAAGCCAGCGAGTGCGCAAAGCTTGTGGGTGCGAAACACAGCATCCCCTACCATACCAAAGTGGGCGAATTATTTAACCAAAAGATTGCCGACAGGTTCGTGGCGGATACGAAGCTGATGCTTCAACCCGGCGAAGAGATAACGCTGCAATAATCGCTTGATGCTGGGAGATTCCCGGCACCAATGCATTGCAAATGGCAGGACCGTCGAACGGCCGTGCACTCTACGCGCTTTATAGCAGGAGGGTAGCGGCGTTCGACGGTCTTTGGTTTGGTACGTTTTTATCCGCCCGTTGTGTGGATTCGTTTACTTTGGCTGTCCCAGCAAACGCGGGTACACGAATATGGAAAATATGGTCGAAAGATAGCCAGAAAGATAAATTCTGTTATGAATTAACAAATTGGATATATACCCACCCTCCGGTTGGCCTTGTATACTGTAAACAAATCAGCGGGGATACCTGCAGGTGTCCCGCGTAAAGGGAAATTGGAAAAGGAGGAACCCAGAAATGAAACGGATCTTTGCAATGATGCTGGTGCTCGTACTGGTGCTGTCGACGGTCGGCTTTGCCGCTGCTGAAGACACAGTAAACATTACTGTATTCCACTATATGGCACAGGCAACCAAACAGGCCGGTCTGGTGGCGATTGAGGACGCGTACAGCGCGCTGCACCCCAATGTTACCTTCACCAACATCTACTACAATCAGGGTACCGATTACTTCCCGCAGCTTTCCACGGCGCTGTCTTCCGGCGACCAGCCTAACATTATGATGGGCAACCCGGGCCTGTACCCCGATCTGGTTACTGAAGGATTTGTAATGGATTTGAGCGATAACGAAGTAATCAAGAGCCTCAATCTTCCCAGCGGCGATTTGGGCGACGTATCGGCTGATGGTAAGATTTACGGCTTCCCGATCGACTTCAAATCCTGGGGCATTTTCTACAACAAGACGATCTTTGCCGATCTGGGGCTGGAAGTTCCCACGACCTTATCGGAACTGAACGCGCTGCAGCAGACGCTGATCGACGCGGGCATTGACCCTTATGTGCGCAGCTTCGGCGATGCGGTATACGGCGATATCGAAATGCGAAACACCGTCTGGACGCGTGCTTTGGAAACCGGCGCTAACGACGTGTTTGAAAAGCTTATGAGCGGAGATGCGAAGTTTACGGATTATCCGTTCTTTGCAGAAGCTCTGCAAAACTGGACCGACCGCATGGTGGCCCCGCGTACCGACGATATGAGCAATACGCAGGACATGGGTCTGGAAGTGTTTGCCGCCGGCGGCGCCGCGATGCGCTATGACGGCACTTGGGCTATCGGCGATATGATGGCGAAAAACCCGTCTTTTGAAGTCGGCTTCTTCGTAGCGCCGATCGATGATAACGGGTCCGCCAAGCTGAACGTGCAGGTTGACCAGGCGTTTATGGTAAACCCGCAGGCGGAAAACAGCGATGCTGCCTTAAACTTCATGGAATATTGGATTACCGAAGGTGTTGCCTGGTCCGAAATGAGCCAGATGCCGCTGCTGACGGGCAAAACGTCCGATAAACTCCTGCCGATGGTAATTACCCTTGCCGAAACGAAAGCCTCCGGTAACATCGCCCACTATGGCGATTTCACCATGCCTTTCAGTTCCGCTTTCACTACTGCATGGCGCGCCGAGTTGACCGCTTATGCGGAAAGCACGCTCACAGGCGGCGGAATGACCATTGACCAGTGCCTTGAGAACCTCCAGAGTGCGTTTGACGAGGTTATCGAGCTGAACTAACAACCCTTAGCCAGAATGTACTGGTACAACACAAGCCGCTCGCGCGTAGCGCGCGCGAGCGGCACTTTTGATAAACCCAGGCAGGAGCTGATCACTATGACTACCGTCAACCCGGCTCGTTTGGATCGCAAGCGTAAAATTTCCACCTATGCTATTCGCGAGCATGGCGGCAATATTCTGTTCATGCTGCCCGCCTTTGTTCTGTTTGCATACGTGGTGTTGATTCCCTTCATCCAAAGCATCCCCGTATCCTTTACAGATAAAAAGGCGATCTTTGCTGGCAGCTGGAATTTTATCGGATTGGAAAACTATGCTAAACTGCTGAAAAGCTCGTCCTTTCAGGCAAGCTTCATCCATACACTGCAATTTACAGGCGTCTATATTGTCGGAGCCAACTTTTTAGGGCTGGTGCTTGCGCTTACACTATGGCGCTCCACCCGCTTTAACAACATTATGCGAACGCTGTTGTTTATGCCCTTTACGGTATCGCTGGTTGCATCCACAAAAGTGTGGAGTTATGTGTATACCGATGTGCTTTCGCAGCTGACCGGGGCGCCAAGCCCGCTTGGCATCTCCTCGCAGGTTATCTATGGCCTTGCGCTCATCGCAATCTGGCGCGATATGGGCTATTGTATGCTCATCTTCATCGCCGCGCTGCAATCCGTACCACTGGAATATTACGAAGCAGCGCGTGTGGAAGGCGCATCCCCATGGCACGAGTTTTGCCACATTACCATACCGATGATCGTACCCGCTTTTACAGCCAACATCGCATTGCTGCTTTCCTGGGGATTGCGCTGCTTTGATTATTCCCAGATGGTTATTAACATGAAAACAGCCAAAACAACAGCCGTATTCGTATACGAATATATCTTTGGCAACTCCCGAGCTGGGCTGGGGCAGGCAGGCGCTATCATCCTGACGCTGGTACTGGTACTGCTGACCAACGTAGTAACCACGGTTCTCCGTAAAAGAGAGGTGGAAATGTAATGTCGCAAAATACCGCATCCGCCTCCCTGCGTTTCGGTCAACAGGCGGGACGCAACCGCATCAAGGTCATCTTGAATGCGGCGCTACGTATCCTGTTCATCGCAGCTATTACGGCGATGATTCTGGTGCCGTTCTATATCAGTTTTTTATACTCCATAAAAAGCCATTCGGATATCAGCCTCAACCGTCTGGCATGGCCGGCGATGCCCACACTGAATAATTACCTGCGCGTGATACAGGAAAACAAGTATGTAGGCATCGGTTTTAAAAACAGCATCATTACCACAATTCCTACGGTACTGATACTGCTGTTTACAACGTCCATGGCCTCCTTTGTACTCGCGCGCAACAACGGCAAGTTCTACAAAGTTATGTACGCCCTCTTTATCAGCGGTATTCTGGTGCCTTTCCAGTGCATCATGCTTTCGCTGTACATGAACATTTACAGCGCGGGGCTGGCCAGCACCAATATTGGGTTTATTCTAGCAAGATCGGGGTTTCAGGTCAGCATCAGCATCCTGACGGTAACGGGCTTTGTAAAAACGGTGCCAAGGGATATGGAGCAGGCTGCGTCTATTGACGGCTGTGGGAAATTCGGTATCTTCTGGCGAATCGTTTTTCCGCTGATGACGCCAGTGAATATGACGCAGATCGTGCTGAATACCTTGTTTGTCTGGAACGATTACAGCGTCGCAGTTGTGTTGCTGCGCAGCGATGAAAGCCGCACGCTGCCGTTAGCGCAAATTGTGTACTTTGGCGAGAATATGACGGAGCTCAACCTTGCGTTTGCGTTTTTCATGCTTGCCATGATACCAATATTGATACTCTACCTGAGTACGCAAAGATACATCGTATCGGGTATCATGTCTGGCGCGGTAAAGGGATAACCGGGCAGACAAAAACGATGTGCTGAAGAAAAAGCTTCAGCCGGACATATCTGCGGATTATTATGCCGCAGAGAAGCGGATTGAGAAAGATCCGCTTCTTTGCTATAATATCGTTAACAAGCCTGAAAAGGCGAAACGCAGAAATGGAATATCATCACGGAAAGGAGTCCCTATGGCCCTGAAAGTTGTGATCGTTGAGGATAATCCCGCAACGGTACGGTCTTTGCTGAAAACCATCGACTGGCCGGCGCTGGAATGTGAAGTGGGGGGGACCGCCAGCGACGGCGAAAGCGGTCGCAAGCTGATTCTTCGGGAAGAGCCGGATATCGTGCTTACTGATATTCGCATGCCGGAAAAAGACGGTCTGGATATGATTGCGGAAATCCGTAAGGAATTACCGGACTGCAAGGTGATTATCATTACGGGATACGATCAGTTTCAGTACGCCAGCCGTGCCATTAAGCTGGCTGTTTTCGACTATATTCTCAAGCCGATCGATAATGAGGAAATTGAGCGTACCATCCGCCGTGCGGTTGCCATGACCCGGCGCAAACATGAAACGGATGTGGCGCTGGAACAGGCAACAGCCTTAAAACAGCGTGCCCAACTCTTGAGTTTGTTGACCAACGATAGCCAGCGCGGGCAGGGTGTGCGCGGGATGCTTGCGGATGTGGGACTTTCCTTTAACGCGTACTATATTATGGTGGTGCAGTTACAAGGCGAACGGGTTTTTTCGCAGGCCGTATTTAACCGCATCGATGCCGTATTGACAAGGCTGGGGGTAACCGCCGTATCTCTCTTCCTGTACGATGCGGTAGTGATTTTCGTATATATGGAAGCGGAAGCGGTCGATTGGCGCAGTGAAGCCGATAGGATTGCCGAAGTGATCAACACGGAGCTAATCACGCCGGTTCGCATCGGCATCAGTAAACTGGGCTCATCCCAGCACGCGATCCGTACGGCGTACCACCAGGCGCGGCAGGCGCTTTGGGAAATTGCCCTGTGCAAGCACCCCTGCATTGATAATTTCTATCTGGACGAGGGAGAACGCAGGCCGAACGAGCGGCTGGTAGAGATGTACCGTAAGATAGACGAACTGCTGGAAAAAGCGAACCTAAGCGACAAATCCGCTATAGAAGCGGCGGATGTGATTGCTGAACAAAGCGGTAAGCAGTACAGTAATTTGCGGGCGATGGTATCACTGTATGCGATGATGCTGCGTAAAAAATTTCCATGTCCGTTTGACGAGAAAATACATGAAGCTCTTTTTGAAACCTGGTTTGTCAGCAACGTGCAGGATGCGCGTAACTGCCTTGTCAAAATTTCCACCGTTATACGGGAGGCAATTGCCGCGCGGGACAGCGCTCAGCAATCGCTGCTCACCCGGAATGCTTTGCAATATATCCGCCTGCATGCGGTGGAAGGCTTGAGCCTGAACGATGTAGCCGAGAAACTGTGCGTAAGCGCCAACTATCTTTCGGCGTTGATCCGTAAGGAAACGGGCGTGACCTTCCACGAGCATGTGCTGGAATCCAAAATGAACGTGGCGCGTACGATGCTGGCTGATCCCCGCATTTTGGTGGACGAGGTGGCGCGCGCCGTAGGGTATGGCAACTATATTTCGTTTTATAATGCCTTTAAGCGTATTGAGCATATGACGCCGACCGAATTTCGTAACCAAAGGGCAGAAGTATGAGAAAGCCAAGCAGTTTATCCTATCGTGTAAAGCTGATTCTGGTGGATTGCATCGCCATTGTCGCCGTCGCGTCGATTATTACGCTGACGCTGACGCTGACGGCTTCCCGGCAGGTGGTGGAAGATAAAAGGGCGCACTTGAGCCTGCTGACCGAACAGGTGCTGATGAATTTCTCCGACGCTTCCGATGCCGCCGCCCAGCAATTGCTAAGCCAGGCGTCCAGCAAAGGCGTATCCGTACAGATGTATGCGATGCGGAATCTGCGGGAGAACGATAAGGGCTATTACCAGAGCGCGCAGAATCTGATTTATGAAATCAACCAGATGATTACCACGCAGTCCTACCACGACTCGCTTTATTTCCGTATGGATAACGGGTTGTCGTTCAGCAACTCCTTTGCGCAGGAGAGCTTTGTGGAGGAGGCTTCCGGGCTGCTGGACCAGCCGGAATACGGCCAGAACACCTACGGGCGGACGCTGTGGGCACGCGGAAATGAAGGCGACGTATATCTGATTCGGGATATTTACAACCTTTCGCCCATCCGCCACGTAGGCAAGGCGGTTGCCCGCATCCGCAAAGAAATGTTGGCGGATTTAGGCTCGATCAACGGCAGCCTGAACTCGACCATCGTATTTCTGGATGAAAACGGGAAAACTATCGCCATGGTTGGCGACACGAACGAGGCGATGGCGGAGGCAGCCGAACAAGCGGCTGCTGAAGCGCTTACGCAAATCGAAGTTGGAGACCCGTATGCCATTTCCATTCATCAGGACGATCGTTGGTCGGCGGTTGGCTTTTTACCCATGGAAACGCTAAACAGCGTACGGCAGGCGATTATCCGCACCGGGCTTGTGGTGGCGCTGCTTGGCGTACTGTTTGGTACGCTGGCGATTATGGCGGTTACCCAGCGCATGACGCGGCAAATGCGGTTGCTAGTCAAGTCTATGGATGAGGTGGCGAGCGGCAACATGAACCTAACCGTGCCGATTGAAGCAGGGGATGAAATCGGCCAGATGTCCGCGCACTTTAACCGGATGATTGCGGATACGCGGGAACTGCTGGCTCGCATCGTGCGGGAGGAGAACCGGAAAAGCAAAGCGGAATACGAGATGCTGGAGTATAAATACCGCTCGCTGCAATCGCAAATCAACCCGCACTTCATCTATAACGCGATGGAGACGGTTAATGCGCTTGCTAAGATTGATGGAAACGATGAAATTTGCGATGTAGTCCGGCACATTTCTGCCTTTTTTCGGCAGAATACCGGAAACATGCAGAAAAAGTTTATTACGATACGCCGGGAATTTGACAGCCTGAAACAATATGCCTATATTTACCACCACATCCATGGGAATACCCTGTCTACGCCTTTTACCTGTACGCCGGAGGCGGCGGATGCGCTGATACCGACCATGATTTTACAGCCTGTACTGGAAAATGCGCTGGTGCACGGCGTGCGTCCAGCTGAGGATGAAGCGTTGGTGACCGTATCCGCCGAGGTGGATGCAAAGGAGCAGCTGGTGGTGAAAGTGCAGGATAACGGCAGCGGTATGCCTGTGGAAATTATGGAGCAGATTCTCTATGGCGCAGCGGATGAACCGATGGGCGGCAACCGGTATTCCACCGGCATCGGTATGCGGAACGTGCGCGATAGGCTGCGGCTGATTTACGGGGAGCGGGCAAAGCTGACCATCCAAAGCGACGAAGGCAGCGGAACGCTGGTATCCATTACAATTCCGCTGGTGTATGATGAAGATGAGCTAGGCTCGAATCCGTATTATTAGCCATGATAGCTGTACCGCTGCTTAGGTTATGATAGCGGTGCATAAGGAATAGAAAACGGCTTGCCGTTGCGTTAGAAAATGCCAATTACGCACCTGATGATGAAT
Source organism: Candidatus Limiplasma sp. (assembly GCA_963675655.1). Classification (GTDB taxonomy): domain Bacteria; phylum Bacillota; class Clostridia; order Christensenellales; family Aristaeellaceae; genus CAXXOK01. The sequence continues at coordinate 163,305 of OY776489.1, read as the reverse complement.
AACAGATAAGACAATCCCCTTTGGTTAGCTACCTTTGATAGCCTGCCAAAGGGGATTGATTATCGTTTCATAGGGTGTATTGGTATGCCTAATGATCTTTCGGTGAGCGTTCGCGGGGAGCCTCCCGCGCCCAATCCGGCCAGCTTGGGCGAGCGGTAACGGGCGCCGCCCAACCTACGGCGTTTACCAGCACCCGTTGTACCTCCGGTTGGTAGTAGACAGGGAAAGTCTCGTGACCGGAAGAAAAATAGAATATTTTCCCCGCGCCGCGCCGCCAGCAGCAACCGCTGCGCAGTACCTCGCCACCCTCCGACGTGGTGAGAAATACCTGCTCCTCCGGTTGGGGAATATCAAAATATTCGCCATAGCTTTCGTCCTTTGGAATCGTGAAGAATTCGCCGTTCAGGCCTTCGGCGATGGGGTGGGAGGGCGATACCAGCCAAACCCGCTGCCATTCGCCGTCGTTTGGCGGTGCGGCCGCTCCCACAGCGCGCTGGGCAGACGTGGTACGGCCTTCGCGCCAGCGCAGACACTGTGTTCGCGTACCCATCAAACGGGAAAATAGCTTGCTGGCATGAGCGGAATGCAATAACACCAGCCCCATTCCGTCCAGTACCCGTTTTTGCGCTGCGTCCACCCGGTCATCCGCAATTTCCCGCCAGTATTTATGGCCGAAATATACCAATACATCCGCCCAGCTCAGGTTCTCGTTTGAAAGCCCCTGCTGCGCATCCTGCATAACGGCAGTGCGTACTTCCATATCCGGCTGCGCGGCAAACAGCGCGCCAAGCGCGCCATGGATGCCGTGAGGGTATACGGTGCGTTCGGCTTTGGCAGCTTCGGGCAAAGGTCTGTTTTCGTACCACACCAGCACATGTGTCAAGGTTGTTCCACCTCCGTCCACTGCTTTGTCTGGCTGGATTTTACGCACGCTTCTACGAATGCCATCCCCTGAAAACCATCTTCGAAGGTGGCATACGGCTGCGCGCCGCTAAGGTAGCTTTTATCCAATATAGAGGTATAAAAGCTGTCAACGGCATTGCGCAGCGCATCCGGCCAACCCATTACATGCCCCATGGGCGTGGTAATGTACGGGCGCGTTTCCGGCTGGCAGGCTTGGGGGTTCATGTATACGGTTTGGAACCCGATGCCTTTTTCCCCAAGAATCAGGCGGTCGGGCTCTTCCTGCCGCCATTGCATACCGTACTGTGTGCAGGATACTTCCAGCTGCAAGTCGTTTTTATGCCCGTTAGCAGCCTTGGAAATCAAAAGCATTCCAGGCGTGCCGTCTGCAAAGCGCATGAGGATTCCGGCGGTATCTTCGGTAACCATGGGGTGGGACGCGCCTTGCGCGTCGGTGCGTACGGGGTAGTGGGTGGTCAGGTCTGCCATTACGGAAACAACAGGCTGCCCGAGAACGCAGCGGGCCGTATCGTGCCAGTGAATCCCAATGTCATTAATTGCGCGGGCAATCCCCGTGTTATCCATCCGGCTGGCCCAATCGGTCAGCAGCGATCCGGATTCCTGTAAATAATGGCCGAAAACCATTAGCGGCCGGCCAGCCAAGCCGTTTTGTAACCGGGCTTTCATTTCCTGTACGGGGGCGTTTAGGCGGTACTGATGGTTCAGCCCATGCGCCAGTCCCTTTTGCACGGCCAATTGCCAAACCGCGCGTGCTTCGGCGGCGCTGCCGGACAGCGGCTTTTCGCAATACACATGCTTGCCGGCTTCCAGCGCGGCGCGGTTGATCTCGTCGTGCAGAGTGTTAGGGGTGCAGTTGTGAATAACGTCGATCTCGGGATCGGCAATTAATTCCTGCCAGTCGACATAGGCTTTGGGTACGTCGTAATAGGCTTGTAAACCATGCAGGGTTTCCACGCTTCTGGAGCATACCGCCGTTACTTCTGCCGCGGTTACGCGGTGCAGAGCGTCTATGTGCTGGGGACCAATAAACCCAAGTCCGATAATACCGGCGCGAAGCTTTTGCATACTTGTACCTCCTTTGGTCGTATCGATTGTGAACGGTTCATCCGCTGCTTTCATTATAACGGCAGTAAGCTGGAAAACAATATACATATTTGTGGATTTTGCTTATAAAATCATGAATCTGGAATATAGACGGGTTTTCCGGCCGGTTTTACAATAAGGACAAATGAACCGCAGAACGAAGAAGGGAAGGCAGCCTATGCTGGATTACAAACTTACAATCGGTTTGGCGCCGATGCGCAGGGACGTAACCCCACGCCCTGGTATTTTCAATTGGGAAAAGGCGGAGGAACGCGCCCATCATATTGTGGATTACATTCGGGAACACTTTGCCTCGGAAACTGTGAGGTTTGTTGACCTGAATGGCATCAACGCTGTGGATGTGATGGTTAACGAGGCGGATGCGGAAAAGGTGATTAAGCGCTTTACGGCGGAGAAAGTCGATTCTGTCTTGATTATCAACAGTAACTTCGGCAACGAGGAAATTGCTGCGCAGGTGGCACGCGGCGTAGGCAAACCGGTTTGCATCTGGGCGCCGCAGGATGAGGATTTTATGCCGGACGGTATGCGCTTTACCGACAGCCAATGCGGTATTTTCGGCGTGAGCCGCCAGCTGCAGCGTTTCAATATTCCGTTCAGCTTTATCGAGAGCTGCACGGTGGACAGCAATACGTTTCAAAAGGATTTTGAAAAATTTCTGTCGGTTAGCTGCATGCTGAAAAACTTTACTGGTATGCGCATCGCACAGGTCGGTATGCGCCCCAAAGCATTTTGCTCGGTCATCTTTAACGAGGGCGAACTGATGCAGCGCTTCGGCTTGCAGATTGTGCCGGTAAACCTTGCCGTTATCATCGACAAGTACAACAAAATACTGGCGGAAAACGACGCGGAGCTGGAAAAAGGGAAAGAACTGCTGCTGACCCGTTATGAAATGGATGATTTAACGCTCCCGGTGCTCAAAAAAGTGTATGCGTTTGTGCTTTTATACCAGTGGGTGTTTGAAACCTACAACGTACAGGCTGTTTCGGCGGAATGCTGGACAGCTATGCAGCTGGCTGTTGGCGCAATGCCCTGCACTGCATACAGCATTCTGGCGGATATGGGCTATATCGTCTCCTGCGAAAGCGATATGCACGGCGCAATCACCATGGCGCTGCTTGCCTGTGCCAGCCGCGGGGAAAAGGTGCCGTTCTTCGGCGAATTTACCACGCGGCATCCACAGGATACAAACGGCGAACTGCTTTGGCACTGCGGCCCCTTTGCGTACAGCCTGAAAAAAGAGGGGTGTCCGGCCAAGGAAGTCAACATGCGCCAGTGGTTCCGCGTAAAGGACGGCCAGTTTACCGTGGCGCGGATGGATCAGGACGATGGTAAATACAGTTTACTAGCCGGTACCTGCCAATCCATGGAGGGCCCCTATACTTTCGGCACCTACCTATGGGCAAAGTTTAAAAATTTACCTGCGTGGGAACGTAAGCTGGTAGAAGGCCCATACATACACCATATGGCCGAAATTGAAGGCGATTATACCGAGGAACTGCGCGAGTTTTGCAAGCTTGTACCTGCTTTGCGGCTGGATACTGTAGAAGAATAAACCCAAAGAAGGAAAGGGAGACGATACGGATGCTAACCGATTTGAAAACAGTTCTTGCGATTGCCGAGGAGAAGCAGTGCGCAATTCCGGCTTTTAACGTATACAACGCCGAAACGGCAATGGGCGTACTGGGGGCGGCGCAGGAAGCGGATGCCTGCGTGATTGTGCAAATGTACAGCCGTCTGTTTTCCAGTTGTGAGGCGGAGTTTTTAGCACCGTCCATTCTGGCAGCGGCACAGCGCGCCAAAACCCGCGTAGTGTTTCATCTGGATCACGGTGCGAGCGACGATGCGGTGATCAGGGCGCTGCGCTATGGCTGCACCGGCGTAATGCGGGATGCAAGCGCGCTGCCTTTTGCGGAGAATGTGGCCGCTACCAAACGTGTTGTTGAGCAGTGCCATGCCGTAGGCGTATCTGTGGAGGGCGAACTGGGTCATATCGGCGTTGCCAAAGATGGTGTAAGCACCGCGTATACCCGTGTGGATGAAGCGGTAGAGTATGTTAAACAGACCGGAGTGGATGCGTTGGCGATACTGGTAGGCACCGCGCACGGACATTATAAGCAAGCGCCGGTGATTGCGATTGATCGTATCCGCGAGATCAGGGAAGCGACCGGTATACCGCCTGTGCTGCACGGCGGTAGCGGTATACCGGATGAGCAGATTGTCGCATCGATCGAGGCGGGCATTCGGAAAATTAATTTCGGCACCGATATTTGCTATTCGTTCCTGGATCAGGTATTTGCTACCAGCCGGGAAGTGTTTGCCGTGGACTTGTTTATGAAAGAACCCGTGCAGGCCGTAAAACAGTTTGCGCTCAGTAAGATCAAGCTATTAAAGGCGGAGGGCAGCAATGCGTAACCAATCCGAAACCGGATCGTATCCGCAGATTATCGGCATCGGTTCGACCGTGTACGATACCTTGATGGTAACCGATGGTTTTCCAGCCGAAGATACGAAGATGCAAGGTGTGGAAACCAAGGTGCAGGGGGGCGGGCCGTGTGCGACTGCGCTTGTGGCTGCGGCCAAACTGGGCGTTAGCGCAGGCTATATGGGAACCATCGGGGATGATCCTTTCGGGCGCTTTATGCTTGCCGATCTGGAAAAATGGGGTGTGGATACCCATTGGGTACGCAGTGTGCCGGATACGGTTTCTTTCCATGCCGTCGTACTGCTCAACCGCCAAAACGGGAGCCGTACCTGTATTTGGAACAAAGGTACGGTGCCCTCGCCGCAGGCGGGCGACATCAATGAGCAGGCATTACGCAATGCGAAGACCCTGCATTTGGACGGCCATATGCTGGATGCGGCTGTCCATGCTGCAAAACTATGCCGCAAGCTGGGTGTAAAAGTAAGCTACGATGCGGGCGGCACCTACCCGGGTGTGGAAACGTTGCTGCCCCATGTGGATTATTTGATTCCCTCCGAAGAATTCGCCCTGAAACTAACGGGCGTGAAATCCGCCGAAGAAGCGGCGCAAAAGCTCATGCAAACCTATCGACCCGAAATTGTTGTGTTGACGCAAGGCGTCCGCGGCGGTATCCTGCTGGATGAACGGGGGCTTCGGCGCTATGCCAGCTATCCGGTAGAGGTGCAGGATTCCAATGGTTCCGGCGATACGTTTCACGGGGCGTTTATCGCCGCGCGTATCAAAGGAATGAACGCCGATGCCGCTTGCAGGTACGCCAGTGCTGCCGCCGCCGTAAAGTGCACCCGTTTAGGCGCTCGCTACGGGATGCCAAGCGACGCGGAATGCCGCGCGTTTCTAAAAGGAAGAGGGGTCGAACTATGAGCTTGGTAAGTATTCACAACGATTCGATCACAGTTACCATTTCCACGCTGGGGGCAGAACTGCAATCCATAGTGGATCAAAACGGGGTGGAACGCCTGTGGCAGGGCGATGCTGCGTTCTGGTCGGGTCGCGCGCCCATCCTGTTTCCGGTAGCCGGAGGGTTCCGGGAGGATTGTTACGAGCTGGAGGGCAAGCGATACCCTATGCCCAAACATGGTTTCGCCCGCAAAGTAGAATGGCAACTGGCAGAGCACAGTGAAAACAGCGCAGTGTTTACCATGAGCCATCAAACGGAAGGGTTCCCTTTTGTTTACGAGTTTAGAGCCAGCTACATGCTGTCCGGCGGTTCGTTGTTGGTAGGGTATACCGTAACCAACCGGGATGCTTCGGCATTCTATTACAGCGTTGGCGCGCATGAAGCATACGCTACGCCTGAGGGTATTGAACAGTATGAGATCGCGTTTGACGAGCTGGAACAGCTGGATAATTATGTGCTGGACGGGAACCTGTTGCTTCACCAGCCGGTGAAGATGGCGGAGAATGTGAAAACGCTGCCGCTGAAAACAGAGTATTTCGCGGTGGATGCTTTGGTGTTTCGCACCTTAAAGAGCCGTGGGGTTACGTTGAAGAGCAAGCTTCACGATCGCAAAATCCGTGTGGATTTCCCGGAGCACGATACCCTGATGTTCTGGACAAAACCGGGTGCGGGCTATATCTGCATTGAACCTTGGTGTAACGCGCCGGATTTTGTAGACGCCGATTTCCGCATCGACTATAAACCTGGCTTCATCCGGCTGGCGCCGGGCGAAACCGCGACACGCAGGCATACGATTACGATTTGATAGAGTTTCGGTGCTTTGCGTTCCATGCAGAGAGGAGGACGAACGGGGGATGGATGTACTGCATTCGCTCCGGCTGAAAAATCCTGGGCTGCCCCTGTACTCAGTATTTGACCCGGCTTTCCGCCGCTATGGGCGCGTGATGGAATTTAACGCGGCTTCGTTGATCGCCGTATGCGAGCAGGCGGCCGTAATGCCCGAAGCGGGCAGCCGTTATATTGCTGCTATGCCGGAATTGGAGGCACTGCCTGCCTTTCGCGATGCGCAGCAGACGCTGCGCGGCGAAGGCAGCTGCCAGATTGGGTGCTGCTGGGGCTACAATACGAAGCTGAATTGTCTGGAGTATCACCGTGCCAGCGAGCATAACATTGCCGTTAGCGATATGGTGCTGCTGCTTGCGCTGCAACAGAGCATGGTGGGGCTGGAGCTGCCCAGGGGAAAGGTAACCGGATTTTATGTACCCAAAGGCACGACAATTGAAGTATACGCCACCACCTTGCACTTTTGTCCCTGCCAAACGGAAGATAGCGGCTTTCGCAGCATCGTGATATTGCCGCGGGGAACCAACCAGCCGCTGGAATCGCCGCGCCAAGATACGGGCGATGGCAGGCTGCTGTGGGCAAAAGATAAGTGGCTGCTGGCTCACCCGGAGAATAAAGCCGTGATAGAGCGCGGGGGCTATGCGGGGCTGCATGGGCAGAATTACGAAATCAAGTATTGAGGAGAGATCACATGGAACGCAAAGCATTCATGGCCGACATGATCCGTACGGAATTGGAAGACGCGGTCGGCGTGGAGAACGTATCGGTAAGCGACAGCGAACGCCTGACCTACGGCGTGGACTATTTTTGGATTGGCCGCATGTGGGCGGACCATGGACGCACACCGCCGATGCCGGACTGGATCGTGCGTCCGGCAAGCACGGAAGAAGTCAGCAAGGTGCTGAAGATCGCCAATTATTATAAGATTCCCGTCAACATCTGGGGCGGGGGCAGCGGCTCGCAGGGCGGCGCACTACCCATGGCAGGCGGCATCATGCTGGATATGAAACGCATGGATCGGCTGCTGGAGATAGACGAGGTCAGCCGTACTGTGACCGCGGAAAGCGGCATGATCTTCCAGCGGTTGGAATGGCTGGTGAACGAGAAGGGCTTTTCCTGCCAGCACATCCCCAGCTGCCTGACCTGCGGCACTGTGGGTGGCGCGCTCGGTCACCGCGGCATCGGCATTATGAGCACGAAGTATGGCAAGATCGATGACCAGTGTATCAATATGGAGATCGTGCTGCCCAACGGCGATACCATCAATACGCTGCCTGTGCCCAAGCACGCGGCCGGGCCTGATTTGAACCAGATTTTCATCGGCTCGGAAGGCACGCTGGGTGTGATTACCAAGGCGACCTTCAAGCTGTTCGAACAGCCGGAAGACAGGCAGTTCCGCGCGGTTTTGTTCCCGGATATGCACAGCGGGTTCATGGCCGGGCGCGATATTATGCAGAAAATCAAACCCTCCATCCTGCGCTTTTTTGACGAGGCGGAAACCACCAGCATCGTCAAGGAGGTTATCGGGTTTGCGCAAGCGGGTAACTTTATGAACTTCGCCGTCGAAGGCGTTAAGGAAATCGTCGATATTGAAATGAAGATCGCGCTGGACATCTGCAAAAAGTGGGGCGGGCAGGATCTGGGCAGCGAGTACGGCGAGAAGTGGTACCAAAACCGCATTACCTTCTTCTATCCCGGGCATATTATGGACATCCCCCAGATGTTCGGCACCATGGATACGGTTGCCAATTTTAAGAATATAGAGGATATCTACTGGGCTATGAAGCACGCGGTGGAAGATAACTTCCCCAATGTGCGCTTTATCGCCCATTGCAGCCACTGGTACGAGTGGGGCACGATGATTTACGACCGGTTTATTATGGACCATCCGCCGGAGGACCCGGAGGAAGCGATCCGCCTGCATAACCAGATCTGGAATGCGGGCGTGCGCGCAGCTATGGAGCACGGCGGCGTGATTAACGATCATCATGGCATCGGGTTGAAGCTGGGGCGGCTGATGAAAGAACAATACGGCCCGGCTATGCAGGTAATGGAAGGGCTGAAAAAGTCGCTGGACCCCAACGGCATTATGAACCCCTATAAACTGGGTCTGTAACAGGCGGCAGCCCCCTGAAAGGATGGAAGAAAACATGTTTAGCGAGAAAGCCAAAAAGAACGCGGACGCATGCCGCTTTTGCTGGATGTGCCGCCACCTGTGCCCCGTGCAGCTGGCAACGGGTAAGGAGAGCAATACGCCGCGCGCGAAGGGACTGCTGGTGTCCATGTTCAACCGTGGCTTGCAGATGGATGAAAGCGCCGCGGAGATTATGTACGAATGTCTGCTGTGCGGTGCGTGTACTAACGATTGCGCGACCGGATTTGAGCCGCCCATTTTTATCCGGGAGGCACGGTCGCAGGCAATGGCGGAAGGCATCGCCCCCGCGTACGCGGCAGAGCTGTTGGATACGCTGCTGGAGACCGGGAACATCTACGGCGCTGTGCAGGTGAAAGCGGACCTGCGCGGGATACCCGAAACCGGGGACATCCTGGTATGGCTGGGCGATACGGCGCGCTATGCCAGGCCGGAGATCGCGGATGCGCTGCTGAGCATACTGAAAAAGGCGGGCGTTTCTTTTACTGTGCTCAAGGACGAACCAGCTTCCGGCTGCGCACTGGGCGACTTGACGGGCTATGTGGAGGATGTGCGGCAGCAGGCGAAAAAAGCGGCTGCGGCAATCGCGGCCAGCGGCGCTAAAAAGCTGGTTGTGCTGGATAGCTACGACGCGACCTTCTTCCTGCACGAATACAAGGCGTGGGGTATCGACCTGCCAGAAACCGTCACCGCTACGGCCTTTGTGGATGAGCTGATTAAAACCGGAAAGCTGACGCCAAGACAGGAGCCGCTTACGGTGACCTATCACGACGGCAGCCGATTGGCACGGGACTTGGATGAGCACCAGCCGGCGCGGGATATACTGGCCGCGATGGGCTGCGAGCTGCGCGAGATGTTCCAGAACAGGCGTCTATCCCGGGACTGTGGCAGCGCGCTGATGGGGCGGTATCTGCCGGAACTATCCCTGCGGATTGCCGCGGGACGCTGGGAGGATGTGAAGCGCACCGGCGCCAGTGTGTTGGTAGCGGCCTGCCCGCAAAGCAGCGAGGCGCTGCTTGGAGCGGTGCCGGATGGATATACCTATCAGGATTTGTTTGTCCTGCTGCATGAGCGGGTGTAAACGACCGGCGCGGCAGGCTGAAGGGCAGGCCGCGCCCGTTTTATTTTGGAATGCATAGAACAATCTATACCTTGCAACGGAAAAGCTGTAGTGTGAACTAGATAAATTCTGAAACGACCGAAAAAGAAAGGACGGCGCCCCATGAATTATAAGAAGACCTATGTACCGCAAAAGGGATATACGCCGATTTGTGAAATCGGCAAATGCTCCTTGAAGGATTTGGAATTCGGCATCATTGAACTGGGCCCGGGGGAAAGCCTGACCTACGAAACCAAAGACCGGGAAGTGGCGTTTATCCTGCTGGGCGGCAAGGCGAACTTTACCGCCAACGGCAAAGCATATGGCACGGTGGGCGTGCGCCGTACTGTGTTTGAAAACCCGAAAGCGGAGGCTTTCTACGCGCCCCGCAATTGCTGCCTCACAATTACCGGGATGTGGAATGTGAAGATCGCCGTGTGCGCTACGCCCGTGACGCAGGACAGCGAGCCGCAGGTGATTAAGCAGGATGCCGTGCGCGTGATGCGGCTGGGCGTGAAGCCGTGGGAGCGCGATACCAGCTTCATCATCGACGGCACGACCAATGCCCGCAAGCTGACCATTGGCGAAGCGTACATAACGCCCGGCAACTGGGCGGGGTTCCCGCCGCATAAGCATGATGTGGATGCGATGCCGGCCGAAGGCGTGCTAGAGGAGATTTACTACTTCCTATTCGATCCGGCGCAGGGCTTTGGCGTGCAGTGCCTGTACACCAAGGATGGGGAGATCGACGAGGCGTACCGCGTGAAAAACGATGAGTTGGTGGAGTTTCCCCACGGTTACCACACCACGGTCGGCGCGCCGGGCTACAACACGTACTTTCTGTGGCTGATGGCGGGCGAGCATCAAGGGTTCTACCGCAGTAATGACCCTGATCACGCTTGGGTCGGCGCGGTGGAGAATTTGCTTAAAAAGCAATAGGCTGCTAAAGCGGGGTGACAAGGTGTGAAAAACCAGCTGGGTGTTTACTATGCGTTTTTAGCGACATCGGATGATGTGGATTGGCTGCAATGCATCGCGCGCACGAAGGCGGCAGGGCTTACCGTATTGGAGGTGAGCGCCCCGAAGCTGCGGTTGGCAAGTGTGGAAGCAAGACATGCCATAGCCCAAACGGCGAAGGACGCGGGCGTTGCGCTCACCTTTGCGACGGCGCTGACACCCGAAGCGGATGTAAGCTCGCCTTCACCTGCAATACGGGCGGCGGGAATCCGCCTGTTGAAGAACGATCTGCAAATGGTAAGGGAGATGGGCGGCAATACGCTGGGCGGTGTGGTGACCAATGCCGGGAAGCACTTTCCGCCGGATAACGAGCATACGCGGGATGCCGCAATGGAGCGCGCCGCCGTTTCACTGCGGGAAGTGGCAAAAGCTGGGGAAGCGCTGGGTATAAACATTGGCGTAGAAGTGGTGAACCGCTTTGAATCGGCGCTGGTAAACACCTGCGAAGAGGGACTCATGGTAGTGCAAGCCGTTGGCAGTCCCCGACTGGGTATACATCTTGATACTTTTCATATGAATATTGAGGAAGCGGATATCGGCGCGGCAATCTGCCTTGCTGGAAAACGGTTGATTCATTTCCATGCCTGTGCCAACAACCGGGCGCTGCCGGGTGCGGGACATATTGACTGGATCGAGGTATGCACAGCATTGAATGCTGTTGATTATCAAGGTCCGATTGTCATGGAAGCTTTGCCCGGCCCCTATGGCAGTGTTGCGGGACGGCTGAACATCTGGCGGCAGCTCTCTCGGAATGTGGATGCAGAGCTTGCACAGGCGACATGTTTTCTACGCGAAAGGATGGTGGAAAGCTTTGAGTGCTGATCGATTTGCCTTTATTGCTGGTGCACTGTGCCAAAGTGGAGACAGGTACTTGCGTGCTGGGTATAAGGAACGAGCCCTTACCGTGCCGGAGGTGGTGCGGGCGATGGCGCAAAGGGGTGTTGCAAAGGGTGTGGAGATCCACCATCGCGGCAACGAAAGCGCGGCGGATACGGAAGCGCTTAAGCTAGCCATTGCAGAAAATGAGATGCATGTAACCTATGTAGACACATGGACGTATGGAGAACGCATATGGCGTTTTGGCTCCCTTTCGGCAGCGGATACCGCTACACGGCTGGAAGCGGTGCAACGCTGCAAAGATACCCTTCGTTTCGCGCGGGAAATGGGTGCACAGGGAATCAGCCTGTGGTTGGGACAAGATGGGTTTGACTATGCGTTCCAAACGGATTACCGTGCGCAATGGCAGCACCTTGTCGATAGCCTTAAGGAAATCTGCGATGCGGCGGATGGAATGCCGGTCGCATTGGAACCGAAGCCGCGGGAACCCAGAAACCGGCTGCTGATCGACAATGTACAGACGGCGCTGCTGTTGCGGCTGGAATGCGGGCGCGACAATCTGGGCGTTACGGTCGATACGGGGCATGTAATTGCCGGAGGGCAGGGGATCGGGCCGTCGCTGGCGTTGGCAATGCGCCACAATGCACTGTTTAACCTGCATACCAACGACAATTACGGTTCGTGGGACGATGATATGATGGTTGGCTCCGTACGGCTGAATGAATCGCTGGAGACTTTCTATCTGTTGGAGAAGTATGGTTATCATGGGGCGATCTCGGTGGATATTTTCCCTTACCGTGAAGACGCCATGGATGCGGTGGAAGAAAGCATTCGCAGCATGATGGATTATATTCGCATTGTGCATAAACTGGGGATTGAGAAGATTGACAGGCTGATTGTTGGGGGCGATATGCCCGCTACGCTTGCGGCGATACGCAAAGCGGCATTTGGCAGCATTTAAAACCCATTGAGAATAGCACAGTAAACACCGGTAACGCACATAACATTGCGGCGTTGCCGGTGGTTTTGATTTAAGAAGAATCGAGGAGGAGCGAAAGGAAAGTTGATGATTGAATTCTCGTGCTGAACATGATATGGTATACCCAATACGACATTAAAGGAAGTGGGCAGGATGATCGCGACTTTTCTCTCCGCTGTGGTAGTTAGCTTCTCCGGCGCGGTTATGCCCGGCCCGCTGCTGACTTATACGATTCGGCAAGCGCTTGGCATTGGCCCGAAAGCGGGCTTTTTTATCATTACCGGGCATGTGCTGCTGGAACTGCTTTTAATTATGCTGATCTTTCTGGGCTTTGATATAATTTTACAATCGGAGATTGCACAAATCGCCATCGGGCTCATCGGTGGCGCGCTGCTGGCGTGGATGGGTGCGGATATGCTGCTGAGCGCGATTCGCAACAAAGCAAAAATATCCGTGGATGGGGAAGCTAATCAAAAAAATATGCTCACCTCCGGTGCGGTGATCAGCGCGATGAACCCGTACTTTCTGCTTTGGTGGGCGATTATCGGATTGGGGTTTTTACTGGAGGCCTATAAAGGCTTTGGCATTTGGGGCGTGGCGGCATTCTATGTGGGGCACGCGACGACCGACTACCTCTGGTATGGTGGCGTCAGTACCGTAGTGGGAAAAACACGTAAGTTTATGAAACAAAACCTGTACCGCGTATTGATTGGCATTCTGGGTGCTGCGCTGGTGTACTTCGGCGTGATGTTCCTCACCAATGCGATTCGAAGCATGATTGGCTGATACAGGCAGCCGAAACATTGGACAGTGTTATTCACGAAAAACCTGTGTATAGCGTTTGTAACTACAAAGGTGTAGCAGGTCGTTTTAATAGGGGGAAAAGAGAAACATGGAATCAATCATCCGGGATGCGGCACTTGCGCCGCTGGGCGAACAAAAAATAGACTGGGTGCGCCGGCATATGCCGGTGCTGCGCAGCATTGCTGCTGAATTTGAACAGGATCAGCCGTTTAAGGGATTAACCGTGGTGCTGTCCATCCATTTGGAAGCGAAAACGGCATATTTGGCGCAGGTGCTGCATCAGGGCGGCGCTACCGTATATGCAACGGGCAGCAATCCCTTGAGCACGCAGGACGATGTATGCGCCGCGTTGATGCAAAGCGGAGTAACGGTGCTGGCAACGCATGGCTGTACGGCGGAAGAGTACCACCAGTTCGAGTGCGCGGCACTTTCCACTTGCCCGGATGTGGTGATTGACGATGGCGGCGATCTGGTACAGATACTGCATGAAGATCACCCCGAATGGGCGGTGAACCTGCGGGGCGGCTGCGAAGAAACGACAACAGGCATTTTACGGCTGATGGCGCGTGAGAAAGCCGGAACACTGCAATTTCCCATGTTCAACATCAACGATGCGGATTGCAAGCACCTGTTTGACAACCGGTATGGCACCGGCCAGAGCGTATGGGATGGCATCATGCGCACAACGAATCTGGTGGTCGCGGGAAGTACGGTGGTTGTGGGCGGTTATGGCTGGTGCGGTAAAGGCGTAGCAATGCGCGCTAAGGGGCTTGGCGCAAGCGTGATTGTGGCCGAAGTAGAACCCGTGAAAGCCATCGAGGCGGTCATGGACGGTTTCCGCGTCATGCCGATGGAGCAGGCGGCGGAGCAGGGCGATTATTTCATCACCGTTACCGGCTGCAAAGGCGTGGTGACCCCGGAACATATGCTGCGTATGAAAGACGGCGCTATTTTGTGCAATGCGGGGCATTTTGACGTGGAAGTGGATGTGGCCGGGCTGAAGGCCATGGCGGTAAGCCAACGGGAAATGCGCAAAAACATTGAAGGATATACCCTGCCAAATGGCCACGCCGTTTATTTACTGGCGGAAGGACGGCTGGTGAATCTTGCCGCAGGAGACGGGCACCCGGCGGAGATTATGGATATGAGCTTTGCACTGCAGGCGCTTTGCGCTCGGCGGATTGCGGAAGCGGCGAACACCCTGCCAAACCAGCTGCACGCTGTACCGGAGGATATTGACCAGAGCGTGGCGCTGCGCAAGCTATTGTCGCTGGGGGTTACGATCGATACCCTCACGCCGGAGCAGGAGCGGTATCTACACGGCTGAAAATAATAATTTTTAGAAGCTCCTTACAGGAGCAGAAAAGAGAAGCGGTGTTTGCCGCTTCTCTTTTCTGCAATAACGCTTGTTCAATTATTCTTCAATCAACGATGACCGCGGGATGAATACACGACACGGTTTGCTGTTGTTTTTGGTTTCGACATAGGCCCAATCTGTTCCCATAAAGGCTAACAGCGTTACTTGCGTACCTGCGCCGATTTTGAATACTTCTCCCTTGCCGATCAGGGGATCGTCCGTAGCGGACGCATCCTTTGTAAGGGTGATGGCAATATCGGCAAAGCTTAACTGTGCAACGCTGTCTGCGTTTGCGAGCGTAGCGTTATCAATATAGCCAATCCGGCCGCGAGAACCGTACCCTATGGAGTAGCTGACAAGCACCCAATCACCTGTAACACCGAAAATATCGACGGTATCATCTGTGGTAACCTGGGCTTTGCTTTCGCGGTAACTATCGGTGCTGGGGGCGCTATATACCTTCAGCGTTTGCCGCTTTTCAAAGCTCGCATCACCCAATGCGGCCAGCATGGGCGCACTATCCACAGCCTGTTCATAAGGGGAAAGCGTCGGCGTGGGTGCGGCGGTGGGCGATGGGGAAGGCGAAGGAGATGGCGTGGGTGTATTCGTAGGCGCTGGGGATGGGGTCGGCGATGGCGTCGGTTCCGGCGTCGGCGAAGAAGTCACAAACTCTTGCGGCGCAATGGCAGCCGCGCTTCGGTTGAGCACAAAGCCGGTTTGAGAGCCATCGCTGCCGATGGCGGTAAATGCTGTACTGCCTAATGATACAGTGCCGGTAAACAAGCCGCTGTCCACTTTTCCGTCTTTAACCGTATAAGGTGAAACCTGAATGGTCAACAGCTTGCCATCGGCGGTAAATTGGTAGTAGGTATCGCCGTCGGAGCCCATCTCTTTCCATAACCCCTGTGTGAGGAAAGCGACCAGTTCTTCATCATCCTCCGCAACAGGCATAGGGGTCGGCGTAGCGACGGTATCCAACGGGGGCAGGGTATCAGCTGGCTGTGTGGGCGCTTGTGTTGCGGGGGCTTTGGTAACCGGAGCAATGCCGGTGAGTAAGGCGGATTGGGTCAGGTTTAACTGTTCCCAGGGAATATCCACAACGGCGGCGTCCGCCTGCACGCTTCCAGCTGCGTACAGGCAACGGAACGCAGCAGTGGAAATGTAATACGAATCAGGTGCGGGCACCTGCGATGCATCGGCAACAATAGCAAGGCCCTGCTCACTTTCCATAGTGTAAACAGCATTGCGGATAGCGGCGTCCACCGTGCTCTGATCTTCTGTAAACAAGTCATAAACCGTTACTTGCTTACGGCTTTGCACATCCACAATACGGTAGAAAAACAACAGTTCATTCAGGCTGCCATCTGCGGCGCGGTTAGAAATCGTCGCCTCCAAAGACAGGATGCCGTCAAAATCCATACCGACACAGTAGGACATGCGTACCGTATCCAAAGACCCGTCTTCATAGGCGGCTGCATCCTTGCTGAAAGCATCTGTTTTACGCAGTGCAAGCAGCGGATCGGCCACTGTCTCTGTAAGATAATTGGCCAGTGTTTCATCCTCGCAGGTAAAAACGGGATACTCCACCCGGTAATTCACGGTATCGGTTTGACCTTCGTCAATCCGATGGGTAATGGTAATTCCATCCTGCTGTAAATCTATTGTTTGGCCATTATCCTCGGCAACAGCCGGTGCGGCGGTGAGCAGGCATAGTGCCAGCAGCAGGGCTAAAGTGCGCTTCATATCCGTAACCTCCTACTTTTGCAAGCTTAACACAAGCGGGTATACGGTATCGGTAGCAAGCGCTACGGTTTCCGTTTCGTCGCCTTTGGTCAGCTGGAAATAGTGGGACAGCGGCTGCGGATAAGCCATCCCGCTTACTGTATACTGTTTATAAATACCGTTGGTTTCTTGCCGCCATACGACGCTTGCGCTTTGGATGGGCGCGATGCTATCGTAGGCAAAATCGTAATTCAATTCGCCGTTGACATATAACCCGTACAGTCCCGTTTGCGCATCGCGCACCACGACGGCTCCGCAATCGGCATAGACGGATACATCGTCACTTGTGCACAGTACGGTTTGCTCCCCATCCAGCGCGATCAACTCGCCGTTGCTCATGCAGGCAACGCCTGCGGCACAGCCAAGCACATCGCTCATATCCGCGGTGTGCCGCCATAATTGCATCGCACCATCCTGAGACAGTTCATAAAGCGTATAGCGCTCATCTGTATCGGTTACATTGCCGGTATCCACATAGGCGATGGTATTTTCAGCTGTGAATGGATAGGCTTTGGCAAACCATAGCGTGCTAAGGACTGCACTGCTTTCATCAATATAGTTAAAGGTGGTTTGTGCTGCATCGCTGATGAGCGCCCAGCCGTTGACCATGGGGCTTAAAACCGGGTCTTTTCCTACGGCTTGCGCATAGCGGGACGTATCAATCAACGGTTTACCCTCTGCGTCGATCAGCCAGGGCGACATGGCGATATAATAAATATCGTTCGGGCAGATTAAGAAGCCGTCTGCCGGAAGATGATCGTAATAGCCCAGCAGCTTGCCATCTGACGCGGAGAATAGATAATAATCGTAGTCGTCGGCGGCTAAAAACTGCCGCTGTATCACATTGCTGTTGGTTACGGCATAAGGCTCCAGCGGTAAATCGCCTGCAATGGCATCGATGCCTTTTTGCGCTTTATTGGAAACCTCCAGCGCGGTGGCGGGATCAAAAGCGGACGTTGTAGTGATTGGATTGTCTTGGGAAGGAATCGTCGTTTGCATTACGCTTTGCACGGTTTCTTCGCCCAGTAATATACTTAGTTGCGTAAGTACCTGATCCCGGAAGATATATGCACCGGCTGCGAGCACAGCCAATATCAACAGCGCAATTAGCCAGCGTTTTAGCACCCGGCGCTTGCGGCGCTTGGTGGCAACGGTATGCTTTTCCGCTTCTACGCGGTAGGCAGCGCTTGCCGGGGGCAGCGCCGAATCGCTCACGGCGGGTTTACGGGTGCGATACACATTGGGGGAAGGCCGGGAGTGTGCTGGGTCGGGCGGAATATCCTCAAACAGCGAGCCGGGTGCTTCGAATTTTAAAGGGGGAGCAAAGCGCTCGCTCCAGGCAGCTGAGTTTGTGGCGTCGCTGGTTGGGCGCGCATAGGGATTACGCGACGGAGTATCCACCTTCGTTTCCGTTATTTCTGGGGATGGCGGCTCAACTTCCTGCGGGTTCACAGGCTGCGGCTCATCAACTTGTGAGGTGGGTTCAAATATACTTTCAACGGGGGGGTCGGTGCTGTATTTACGGGGCGCTTCATAAATGGGTACGTTATCGGGGGTGTAGGCACGCGGTGCGGAAGAACGATGGCGGCCGTGATACCCGCTGTATGCAGGAGGCGGTGCGGGCGTGGCTTCTGGCTCGTTTGGTAAATAATCCGCCTCATCCCATGTGGGCCGCGTGTAGGGATTGGGCTGCGTGCTCTCTTCATTTGTTGTTGTTGCGTAGGGAGATCCGCCTAATGCAGCAGGGGCAGGCTCGTTTGGTAAATAATCCTCTTCATCCCAGGTGCGCTGGGTGTAAGAACGTTCTTCTTCCAATGGACGCTCCCACGAATCTGCGGACCAGCCGGGCTGCACCGCAGAGCGCGATGAACGCGCAGGCGGATATAATCCGCCTTTTTGATCCTTATCCCGATCTTCGGCAGGCTCATTAGGCTCATATTGTTCATACGATCCATCTTTATTCATTCAAAAACCTCATGATTCTCAAGGCACTTTTTCACACTTCAATGTATCACGCTTTTCGCTGTTCGTCAAGTAACAAAAGGGTTTGCGAGCACCGAAGCGAAAACGTAAAGCGTAAGGGAGAACCGCAACCGGCGGGGAGATTGCCTGCTTTACGAAAAATTTCGTTTTTATAAATCGAAAACGCCTCGACCATATTTATCAATATGCCGAGGCGTTTTGCTTTGTTGCGTATAGATGAGGTTACCATACGTTGTTTTGCGGGAAGAGAGAAGTCGTTAAGCTGTCTCAATCTGGGATGCGGCTTGCAAACCCAGCACCTCCACGCTGCTTTCACGCAGCTTGAACTTCTGTATCTTTCCGCTGGCCGTCATGGGAAACGCATCCATGGGGATGATGTACCGCGGCGATTTAAAACGGCTTAGCCCCGCACGGACAAAATCGATCAGCTCTTCCTGCGGGGCGCTTGCGCCATCTTTGAAAACCACGCAGGCGCAGACTTCTTCGCCATATTTCTCGTCCGGCACACCAACCACCTGTACATCGCTGATGGCCGGATGCGTGTACATAAATTCCTCGATTTCGCGCGGGTAGATATTCTCGCCGCCGCGAATAATCATATCCTTCAAACGGCCGGTAATGCGGAAATTGCCATCCTCATCCATGGTGCCGATGTCGCCGGTATGCAGCCATCCGTTTTCATCAATAGCCTGATGTGTCGCCTCCGGCATTTTGTAATAGCCCTTCATCACGTGGTAACCGCGTGTGACAATCTCGCCCGGCGTGCCGCGAGGCACTTCCTCCCCGGTTTCGGGATTGATGATTTTTCCTTCGGTCCGCGGCAGTAATTTCCCTACGGTGGATACGCGCAGTTCCAGCGGATCGTCTGTACGGCTCATGGTCATTCCCGGCGAGCACTCGGTTTGCCCGTAGGTAATGGTCAGTTCGGGCAGGTGCATTTTGCCGGTTACATCGCGCATGGTCTTAATGGGGCAGGGGCTGCCCGCCATAATGCCGGTACGCAGATGGGAAAAATCGAACTGTTCAAAATCCGGGTGCTCCAGCATACCGATGAACATGGTTGGCACGCCGTGTACGGCTGTGCAATGCTCGTTTTGGAGTATCTCCATCTCATCACGCGGATGGTAGCGGGTCATCAGCACGGCGGTGGTGCAGTGTGTAAGACAGCTCATAATGCCCAACACGCAGCCGAAACAGTGAAAAAGCGGTACGACGATCAGCAACCGGTCATCGCTGGTAAACTTCATGCAATCGCCCAGAAACTGTCCGTTATTGGTTATGTTGTAATGGGTCAGCATAACGCCTTTGGGGAAACCGGTGGTGCCACTGGTGTATTGCATGTTGATTACTTCGTGCGTATCCAGCGAGGCAATACTCTCTTCCACAACACTGTCCGGTATGGTTTCTGCCAACTGATATAATTCATCAAACGAGTGCATGCCCATGGGTTTATTCTCATCCTGCCCGATCAGCACAACTCTTTTCAGGTAAGGCAGTTTTGGCTCGCCAATCGCATCCGGGTCGCTGGTGAGCAGGCTGGGCATTAAGCCGGTAATATGGTCGATGTAGCGGTTGCCTTTCACACCGGGTATCATCACCAGCATTTTAGCATCGCTCTGGGTAAGCAGATAGTTCAGCTCAAACTGCTTGTAATTGGTGTTTACCGTTACCAAAATCGCACCCAGTTTTGCTGAGGCGAACATGATCAATACCCATTCCGGTACGTTGGTAGCCCAGATGGCGACGTGGTCGCCCTTGCGAATGCCCATGGCATACAAGCCGCGGGCAACGACGCTGGTCCGGCGGTCAAACTCCTTCCAACTCCAACGTACGCCAAACTCAGGCGCAACGATGCAATCATTGTCCGGCAGTCGCTCCGCGTTCCTCCTCAGCAGCCCGGGAATCGTGTTTGCGTGAAGCTCGGTTGTCGGTACAAAAGCCATGCTGTGCCCTCCTTTTATGATCTGAATAGGGTGCAAATGTAAAAAATCCTCCGTCCTCGAAAGATCGAAGACGGAGGCATTATACTCCGCGGTACCACTTCGCTTGGAGCCTGCGCTCCCGCTTGTTTTGGCTTTATCGGGCCATTCCCGTCCAACAGTACTGTATGTTCCCGTTGGCCGCTCTCGGGGGAGAGGATAAGCGCCCTCTAACGCCTTGCACCTACCGGCGTTTCTCTGTTAAAAAGGGTTGCTGTCCGTATGCCCGTTCATCGCGTTGAAATTGGATTGATTATAGCGGAGCGTAAACGGCTTGTCAACCCTTTTACTAAAAATAACTATTCTTGCGATGCATCTTCCGGGGCGTTTTGCAGCAGAAAAGCATAATTTGTGCCATGAAAATCCGTATAAGCAAAGGGAGAGAAACCAAATCGGCGATAAAAGGCGTGATCGTTTTTAGAAACGATGCTTTCCACATACAGCGGAAGACCGTCGAAAGCTTTCATACTCTGGGTAAGCACTTCCGCTCCGGCTCCTTTTTGAGCGGAAGCAAGAAATTCCAGCGTGGCGCAGGGGAAATCCGGTCCGTACCGGTTAAGCATGGCAAAAAGCTCGTTAACCCTGCATGCGGCCGCGGGGCTGCACAGGGCAAGAAAGGCCATGCGGGGAAAAAGCCCCAAGCGGAGCATAGCGCCCAACGTAAGCTCTGGAGAATCCGGTGTGCTCCAAAGTGCGCAGGCGGCGATGCTGCCGTCTGTCTGCGTGGCAATAAACACCCGCCCCGCTTTTTGCGAATAATCCAGCATGGTGCGCAAAAAAAGCTTCGCAAGCTTTGGACGGCCGGGGAACAGAAAGCTTGAAAACAAAGGCGTTTGCCAAAAAGCGTGCGTAAGCAGCGAGGTAATTTCGCTGCGCTGCGAAGCTGTGGGTGAAACCAGCGGACGTACGTCCATGAAGATAACGACCTCCTTTATTAAATAGAACCAAACGATAGCATCATCATACCATAGCGGCACAAACCCAGCAACGTGTGTTACGGCTGAGCCGGCTTGCTTTACCCTCTGCAAAAGCTATGGTATAATGAAGCACTGTGATCGCTTGATCGTTTTCGCATCCTGGATGTAAAACCAGACGACTAAAAAAGGAGGGAACTGCTTGTACCGATATTCCAACCAAAGCCGGTTTAACTCCATTATGCGCTCCAACCGTTACCGCCCAATTATCGTAATCGTGATTATCGTTGTAGCGGCGTACCTGCTGCTCAAACTGGTAGGCGTGGGTGGATTAAACGAAGCAAATTTTGAGAGCCAGCGTAATGCGAAACTGCGCTCGGAAATTCAACATGCTGTCAGCCAGACCAACACGCTATCGCGGCTGGGTGCTACCACCACAAGCAATGTCCTTGGTAAAGTACGGCAATATGTACATGGCATTGAGGTTATTAATGATTTAAATGTAAGTATGTACGGCGAGGTTGGCCGCCTGTACAGCGCAAGCGTATTTGATAATATTTATACTATTATCGACGAGTACGACGCAAAACTATCCAGCGGTCAAAAAATAAGTGATACATTAACCGAATTAACCGACGCGATCACCGATTTAGAAACGCAGACTACGGCGATCATTGGCGCGGCGACGACGACAACGGAAGAATAAGAAAGAATAAAAAGAAACCGAATCAAAAGGGATACAAGCAGGCGCGCCCTCATATGAAAAGGGGGCGCGCCTGCTTGTAAAAGGCTGGGTAAGCGGGTATAATAAGCCCAATATCGGAGGTGGCTTGGCGGTGGATGATCGGCCCATCGGCGTGCTGGACAGCGGCTTTGGCGGTATCAGCGTTTTGGCTTGCGCAGCGAAAACATTACCGCAGGAGGACTTTATTTTTTTGGGCGATAATCTGCACGCCCCCTACGGTGACCGCGAACCTGCGGAAGTAATGCGCTTTACCCGTATGGCGGTTGACCAGCTGATAGAGTGCAACTGCAAGGCGATTATGATTGCGTGTAATACGGCGACAAGTGTTGCCGCGGCTGCGTTGCGCAGCGAACTTTCCATGCCGGTAATAGGGATGGAACCGGCGCTCAAGCCCGCCTCCAAACTGCCTGGAGAGGGTAAAATACTGGTTATGGCGACCGCGATGACGCTGAAACTGGAAAAATTCCGCGCACTCATGGCCCGTTACGGGCAGGACGCGCTGCCTGTGCCATGCCCCGGACTGGTAGAGCTGATTGAGTCGGGCGAATTGGAAGGCCCGTTGATTCAGGCGAAACTGGCGCAACTGCTGTCGCCGTACTTACGCCAGCCGGTGAAAGCCGTTGTATTGGGTTGCACACATTATGTTTTCCTCATCCCCGCGCTGCGCTCGTTTTTACCTGCCGGTATTCCACTGGTGGATGGCAACCAAGGCACAGCCCGCCAACTGGCAAAGCGCCTTACACAGGAGCACCTGCTGAAGGCGGAACCGCCTCGTACTGATGATGTGCGTAAACCGCTTGAGCCACAGGGCAACATTTCGTTTTTATCCACCGCCCAGGATGCTGCGATTATCGAAAGAATGCAAAAATGGTACGCTTTGGCAATTGGAGAAATTTGCAATTCATCCGGTGAAGCGGTAAAATAATCTCGTTACGACTAACGCTGCTTGCAGCGGATTGGGTTGATTTACACATGAAAAAAGTGATGCTCATCTTCGGCACCCGCCCGGAAGCCATTAAAATGTGTCCGCTGGTGCACGTGCTGGAGGAGCACCCCGCATTTGAAGCTGTGGTCTGTGTTACCGGACAACACCGGCAAATGCTGGATCAGATACTGGAATGCTTTCACATTGAACCGAAATACGATATGTGCATTATGCAAAAACAGCAGACGCTGTTTGATGTTACCATCAATATACTGCAGCGTATTCGCGATATCCTTGAGGCGGAAAAGCCGGATGTCGTACTGGTGCACGGCGATACTTCCACGGCGTTTGTAACATCGTTAGCTTGTTTTTATTTGCAAATTCCGGTTGGGCATGTCGAGGCAGGTTTACGTACTTACAACCTGCATTCGCCTTTTCCGGAGGAGTTCAACCGGCAGGCGGTGGATTTAATCGCCCGGTTTTACTTTGCCCCCACCGATATGAGCCGGCAGAATTTACTGCGGGAAGGGAAACCGGACAAGAATATTTTTATTACGGGCAACACAGTGATCGATGCACTTTCTACCACTGTATGCGAGCAATATAAACACCCGGAAATCGAATGGGCAAACGGCAGCAGGCTTATTTTACTTACCGCGCATCGACGGGAAAACCTTGGCACGCCAATGCTGCATATGTTCAGCGCCATTCGTCGTGTGGTGGACGATACCCCCGATGTGAAACTGATCTATCCCATGCATATGAATCCGACGGTGCGTGAAATGGCGAGCCGCTGTTTTTCTGGCTGTGAGCGCATCCATATGATTGAACCGCTGGATGTGCTGGATTTCCATAATATTATGGCTCGTGCGTTTTTGATTATGACCGACAGCGGAGGCATACAGGAAGAAGCACCGTCGCTTGGTAAGCCTGTTTTAGTCATGCGGGATACCACCGAGCGGCCCGAAGGGCTGGAAGCCGGCACACTGCGGCTGGTCGGAACTGGTGAAGAGCCGATTTATCAGGCGGTGATGGAACTGTTGACCGTGCCTGAAAAATATAAACAGATGGAACATGCGGCCAATCCCTATGGAGACGGACATGCCAGCGAATACATCGCCGATGTATTGGCGAAGAATTTAAAATAATAGGCAAGCCCTGAACGTCGGTTTACCGGCGTTTTTTATATTAAGTTACTCGTTATGGAAAAACTGAAGAAAGCCAAAAACCCGTCACGAAAAATGGTTAAAACTGTGGTAATTGCCTGCTAAGAAGTATAAATACAAAGGTGCAGTAATAGTAACGAAAAGAAGATAAAAATAAGGACGATTGAATAGCGTAGAAGCTGGATACTTTAACCGCTACAAGACCGTTAGCTGTCCCTTTCCATTCAATGCTTCTCCTTTACAATAAATTTATAAACGGGATATACGCTATTTTCTTAGCGTAATGATAGAAGATATTGTGTTTTCTGCTGGTTTTTGGCGCGAAACAATGGTTAGATTGTCTAATGAATTTGGTTGCAACCCCTTGCCTTTTGCGGTATAATTCGACTGTTATAGTCCGTTTTATATCGCACTTATTCGGAGGGATTCTGTGAAAAAAGGTACCATTTGGGTCATCGGAGCATCCAGCGGGCTGGGGTTGGCGACGGCAAAGGCATTCGCCAACGACGGCTGGCAGGTGATATCCGGGGCGCGCTCTTTCAGCGCAAATTCGGCAGTTGACCCAGCCGATGGACGAACACATACCCTGTCGCTGGATGTGACGGATGCGGAGAGCCGCGAGGCTTTTGTGAAAAAAGCATTCGCCATCAGCCCGGTTGTGGATGTGCTCATCTACTGCGCTGCCGTACTGGTATTGGGTGCATGTGAGCCCACATCGCACAGTGAGTATGAGCGTGTTATGCAAACCAACTTTCTGGGGATGACGGGCATGGTTTCCCTTGCACTGCCCGCCATGAGAACCGCCAAACAAGGGAAGATCGTATTGTTTTCATCTATCAACGGCTTGTTAGGGATACCGTTTCAAAGCGCGTACACAGCTTCCAAACATGCGGTGGAGGGTTACGCCGAGTGCCTGGCAATGGAAACTTCGCCTTTCGGCATTCAGGTATGCGTGGTAGAGCCGGGTGATCACCGCGGGGGCAGCCAGCATACTCGGCTGCACGCCGCGGCTGCGGAGCAAAGCTCCCCCTATGCACAAGCGTACCAAAAAGCCTGCGCGATTATCCACCACGATGAAAGCAACGGTCTGTTGCCGGAAAAACTGGGGCAGCGCGTATTGCGCAATGTAAAACGCCGAAAAATGCGTTTTCGTTTGCGTGTCGCAAAGCCCGATCAGCTGCTGGCGGTAGTGCTGCACGATGTGCTGCCGCCTTCCCTGAACGCCCGCATTTTGCGCGGCTATTACGGTAAGGGAGGAAATGCGTAAATGGCTCAATACAGTATTGAGAACATCAGCCAAACCCTGCGCGGCGATATGCGCTTGCAGACCATATATGATATTATCACTTCTTACGACCAGGAAGAGGCGGCCGTTTGGCTGGAAGATGGCAAAGAACAAACCCTGAGCTTTGCCGATTATGCCCGCATGACAGATCGGTTTGCGGCGTTCATTCGTAATGCTGCAAATGCGCCGAAGGGCGCTTATATCGGTATTGCGGTAGATACCTGTAAGGAATGGCCAGCGATTTTCTGGGGCGTGATCCGGGCGGGATACAACGCGTTGCTGATTGATGCATCCCTGTCCGACGAGATGACGACCTATTTGTTGACGCAGGCGGGAGCCAAAGCGATTATCACGCCCAAAACGCGCCCGCTGCCCGAAGGGGTAACCTGGATCAATACGGAAAAGTTGTTTGCCGTCCCTGATGCGCCTGCTGATTTTAAGCCGGAATACGGCGATCAGGTAGCGCTATGCACCAGTGGCACAACGGGTACGAGCCGGATATTCGTGTACCATGGACATGCCATTGCGGAGCAGGTGCTCTCCTCGGAGCTTTTATACCATGCGCAAAAACGCATTGTGGACAACCAGCACCGCAGGGCTTTGGCCTTCCTGCCGTTCCACCATGTTTTTGGCTTTATGGCCAATGTAATGTGGGTCGCGTTTATTGGCTTTAGCAATATTTATTTGCCAAACCGTTCCCCGCAGGCGATACTGGAAACATCTCAGCAGTGCAAGCCGGATATGCTGATGGCAGTGCCACTGCTGGCAAATAATTTTTGCATTGGTCTGCAAAAGAAACTGAGCAAGCAAAGCGCGTTCAAACGCGGTATGTTTGCCATACTCAAGGGCATCAGCCTTGGTGTACAGACCATTGCGCCGGATTTTGGCCTGAAACTGGCCGAAAAAGTGCTGTTTGGCAGCGTTACCGCAAATCTGCTTGGTTCCAACCTACGGGTGATTATACTGGGCGGCAGCCACACCCCCAGCGAGCATTTGCGTACGTTAAACGCGCTGGGGTATTACACCATCTGTGGCTTCGGTATGACCGAAACGGCTGTGACCAGTGTAGAAACATCCATGAGCTTGCATAAACGCGTAAGCGGTTCGGTTGGCAAACCGCTGAACAATGTGGAATACCGCGTAACCCCGAGCGAAGCTCGCGGCCGTCGCGGCGAAATGCTGATTCGCGGCAACAGCATCCACACCGGCAGACTGGCGGATGGGAAACTGCTACCGCCGGATACGCTGGAAGGCGGCTGGTATCCCACCGGCGATGTGGTTCGGCTGGAAAAAGGCGACCGCATGTTTGTGGAGGGTCGCTGCAAAGATGTAATTATCAATGAATCGGGGGAGAACGTATATCCCGATGAACTGGAAGATGCGTTTTCCACTTTAATTGGCGCGGAACAGTTTACTGTACTTGGCATTCAAAAACCCGGCAAGAATCAAAAATACGAAGACATTGCGTTGGTAATGAACGTTGGCGAGTATTACCGGGAAGATGCATTTTTAGAGGGCATACTGCAACAGGTGATTGCCATTAACAGTAAGCTGCCGATGCTTAAGCGGGTAACGCGCGTGCTAGTAACGCCGGAACAGCTGCCGTTGGTAAACGGTATTAAAGTCAAACGTCTTACCTTGAAAGCGCTGATAGAGCAAAATAAACTGGCATACCGTGACTTGCGTATGTCCGGTGCGAAAGCCGCACCGGTGGAGGCGCCTGCGCCCGATGTGGTCGCGCGGGAGGTGCAGCCCTCCGATTTGCAAATGGAGGAAATCAAGCAAAAGGTACGCATCTTGTATGCCGACGCGTTAAGCCTTGGAAGCGGTGCATTCTCCGACGATGCACACTTCATCGACGATTTGGGCGGCGATAGCCTGCAAGTGCTGGCCGCGTCGTTGAAAGCGGAAGAACAGTTCAGCATTACCATACCGGTGGAGGAATACGGCCGCTGTACGACGGTAAACGATATGAGCGCGCTGGTATACGCCAAGCTCAACGGAGTAGGCGCATATGAAAGCCAGTCCGAGCCAGATGAAGAAATTGTGCCCGTAACGCGCTTTGAGGATGCACCGGAGTGCATTGCATTCCAGAAACGTATACAGGCACTGATGGCAACAGGGGAGGACAACCCCTACTTTGTCTGCCACGAATCGCCCCTGCGGGATAAAAGCTTGATGGCGGGACATGAAGTGCTTAATTTTGGCTCGTATAACTATGTCGGCATGAGCGGCCGCCCGGAGGTAATGGAGGCCGCGAAAGAAGCGATAGATAAGTACGGCACCAGTGCCAGCGGCAGCCGCCTGCTTGCGGGTGAAAAGAAAATCCATGAAGAGCTGGAACAGGAACTGGCCGAATGGAAGCATGCTGAGGATTGCCTGGTACTTGTGGGCGGCCACTCCACAAACGTTACGCTGGTGGGTAATTTCTGCGGTAAAAACGATTTGATCGTGTACGATGCGCTGGCGCATAACTCGATTGAAGAAGGCTGCCGTCTGAGTCGCGCCACAGCCAAACCCTTTCCGCATAACGACCCGGAAGCACTGGAAAGCATTTTGCGCATGCAGCGCAGTAAGTACGCAAAGGTGCTAATCGTCATTGAGGGTGCTTACAGCATGGATGGCGATATTGCCGATGTGCCCGCCTTTGTGGCGTTGAAGAAGAAATATGGCTGTTTCCTGATGGTGGATGAAGCGCACAGCGCCTGCGTTATCGGGGAAACAGGCGGCGGTGTGGACGAGTACTTCAATTTGGAACCAACCGATATTGATATAAAGATGGGCACACTGTCCAAGGGCTTGGGCACGTGCGGCGGATACTTGGCCGGATCGCGGACTTTGATTGAATATCTGCGCTACAATCTGCCCGGCTTCGTGTTCAGCGTGGGCATCTCGCCGCCTCTGGCGGCCGCTACACTGGAAAGTGTGCGGCAGGTGCGGCATAATCCCCAGATTATGGCGGATATGCGGCGCAATATCGACTGCTTTGTGCAGGAAGCGAAAAAACGCAATCTCAATATCTGCCTAGCCGGGCATACAGCGATCATTCCTGTACTGGTAGGCAGCGACGAGAATGCTTTCCTGCTTTCCAACAAACTGCGTGAACGCGGGGTGTTCGTACCTCCGGCGGTATATCCCGCTGTGCCGAAAAACAAGGCACGCTTGCGTTTCTGCGTAATCAGCGAGCATAAGCCGGAGCAAATTGTGGAGGCGCTGGATAAGCTGGTGGAGCTTGCGCAGGAGTTGGGCATACAGCTACCGCCTACGGGGAAGTAAACGAAATCGAATACAGGCATCATACAGGAGCCGCGACATTGTCGCGGCTCCTCTCATCGTCTATGCTTGCCATCGGGTTTTTAGCCGCATGGCTTTACTTACGCGGGTTGCTCATTTTCGCTTACTTAACTGTGGGCTGAGGCATAGTGATTCGTTTGAATGCAAGGGTACTGTTTAAACGATGGAAGCTCAGAAGTATGGCAGTGTAATATTTACTAGAGTATCTGCCGCGTTTGTATACTAACGGTTTGTTTGTTCCATAAGCAACAGCGGGTTAATAATTAAAAGGGAGCTAAGCGTTGCAGCGCTTTGCTCCCTGACAGTAATTAAGGTTGATTCTTACCGGGATTCAAACTTCCGCTTCTTAACGGGGCGTGCGGCAGTTCTGGCCGCTGGTCTTGCATATGAACCAGCGTGCGCAGGTTTCGCTGCCTGCTGCGGGCGCTGCGGACGGGCTTGCGGAGCCGCAGGCGAGCGGGAAACATCGGCAGTGCGGCTAGACTGCGCAACAGGGCGGGCAGGGGAACGGCTTGCTCCGGCTGATGTCCCGCGGCTGTGCAACGGTTGTGCATTGCGGTTTCTCGTGCTACCACTCTGCGTACGAGGCGCTTTGGCCTCGCCGCGAATGTTCACATCTTTTACGCGTGCCGGACGCGGCGGACGGGGCTGTTTAACGGTCTCGGTGAAAACCTCCATCGGCCATTTACTTTCTTTACGGGGGATTTTCCGCCCGATCAACTTTTCAATGGCATAGAGATTTTTCATCTCGTCAATGCAACAAAAACTGATGGCGTCGCCCTCCAAACCGGCGCGGCCCGTACGGCCGATGCGATGCACATACGCTTCCGGCTCGTTTGGCAGATCGTAGTTAATCACGTGGGACAAACCGGCAACATCAATGCCGCGGGCAGCGATGTCGGTCGCAATCAGCACTTTCAATGCACCCCGTTTAAACTGTCCTAGCGCATTTTGCCGGGCGCTCTGGCTTTTATCACCGTGTATCGCCATAGCGGCAATGCCCGCTCTATTTAGCTCTCGTACAACCCGGTCTGCGCCGTGCTTGGTACGGGTAAAAACCAGCGCGTTCTCTACTTCCGGTTTGGCAAGCAGATCAGCCAGCAGATATTTCTTATTGGCTTTATCCACCATATAAAGCGTCTGCTGAATGCTATCCACCGTACTGCTGACGGGGTCAACTTTTACGGTCTGCGGATTCCGCAGTATGCTCATGGCGAGCTTTTCCACTTCGGTGGGCATAGTGGCGGAGAAAAACAGCGTTTGCCGGTTCTGCGGTAGTTGGGCAATGACGCGCTTTACGTCGTGAATAAAGCCCATATCCAACATGCGGTCCGCTTCGTCCAATACGAAAATCTCAATCTGATCCAGGTGGATATACCCCTGACCGATCAAGTCGTTCAATCGGCCGGGTGTAGCCACAAGGATGGGAGGATTGCGCTTTAACTGGGCTACCTGCTGCGCCTGATTCACGCCGCCAAAGATAACGCAGGAGGCAAGCGGCAGGTGCTTGCCGTACAATTGAAAGTTCTCCTGTATCTGTATCGCCAGCTCACGCGTGGGCGTTAAAACCAGCGCACGAGGGTGACGGCTGGGGTGTCCGGCGCGGCTTTGTAGTTGCTGTAAAATCGGCAAGGCAAAGGCGGCGGTTTTACCGGTACCGGTTTGCGCGCAGCCCAGCACATCCTGGCCGGAGAGTACCAGCGGAATGGTTTCCTGCTGGATGGGGGTAGGTTCCGTATAACCCGCGGCTCGCGTCGCTTTTAAAATCGGCGGAATCAGCGGCAGTTCATTAAAATCCATGTCAACATCCTTTCCATATACGTGCCTGGCGGCGCTGCGCCGCCCGTAATGCACGGAAGATTATCATACCATATTTAGCATGGAAAAGCAAAGCGGCAAACACATTCTTGTGCTTGCCGCCAGTTAAGAATATTGAGGGTGTACTACTTGGATGCGTCCTCAAACTGATTGGCCAGATCCAGCGCATCCTCCGCTACAAAACCCCGTACGGTTTTGCCGCTTACTGTTGTTTCGATATAAGCCCAGGCGCGGGAATTGTAGTATGTGGAAAGATAGGTTACACTCTCGCCTTTTTGGATGGTTCGGATGGAAGCGCTGAATGTGGCGGGATCATCCGTAAGGCTGGTGTTTTGCAGGCACGAAACGAGAGTATAGGAAAAATCCAAATCGGCGGCGTTTACCGTACCTTTGATCGTCGAGCCCTGCACGTACCCGACGCGTACGGCACCGTTGTTGGTTTCGTACATCACCAACAGCCACCCATTTTCCCAACCGGCAACGTATACGCTGCCGTTGGTGCTCACAAGCGCTTTACCATTCGCCCCGCGATACGAGGCTGTGCTTGGCGCTGAGTATACCTTCAGCTTCTGTCCAGTTTTCAGCGGAGTATAAGTGAAGCCGGAGAGAATATCAAAATAGTCAAAGCTGATATAGCTAAGATAATTTTTACCGCCTGTGTTATGAGTATGCTGCACTCGCATCTCTTCGCGCACTTCTTTAACCAAATGCTCGTTGTACCACTCTACCGAGTTTAACTGGCTGTAGCAGGCGGATGAGTTGTCTGGATTGTCGTTGGGGGTATACCAGGGCATGGAGGAGAAGTAATTGTCGTACTTGCCTCCGACAATAAAATTATACCCGTGTCGGGCAAAAATTTCGTTTAGAATATAGCCGAGGGATTCGTAATCCCACTCCCAAAGTTCGGACTTGGTTAGTTTGCGGGTATCACTATCCGTAATGATATACTGCCTGCCGGCCAGCGCGAAGGAGGGAAGCAGTACGAGCAGCAGCAAAATCGCAATCCATGTTTTTTTCATAAGGGGGCACATCCTTTCAGGCGGCGAAAAGGAATGGATATTTTTGGTTATAGTATAGTGCTATCTTGCATTACTGTCAATTGTTAAGCCTATATGACAATCTCAAAAAACGAAGGAAGAGAAGAGGTATATATAGAATATGATAAAATCAGTGCTTTTTTGCGCATAACGCAAAAGGTGCATAGGAGGGTTTATATGAAGGTTCTCTGGAGAGGGTTACTTCTGGTAATTATTTTAATGCTCCTGATGGTGCTGCTTCCTTCGCCGGCGCCTATATCGGGAGCCTTTGCCGAAAGTAATCTGCTGCAATCTCTGCCGATTGATGATTCCGCCGGGCCTGTACCGGATGAAAGTTTATACCTTGCGGATGATACCGGCTATCAGGATGATAGTATATCCGTGCAGATAGAGCAAATGCGGGAATATGATACATACATTCTGATTGCACACATCACCATTGCCGATGCATCCCAGCTGCGCACGGCGATGGCGGGCAAGTTTGGCTCCACACGGGATATTCCCGGCGCGAAACTGGCGAAGCGGTATAACGCCGTTTTTGCCGTAAACGGTGATTATTTCAATTTCGACAGTACCGGGTATATCGTACGGCAAGGCGTACTGTACCGTGATAATCCGCAAGAAGGTTCGGATGTACTATTGATCGACGATCATGGTGATTTTCATATTGTGCAGGATGCTACCTCCGAGAAAATCGCGGCGTTTGAAGGCACGATTGTAAACTCGTTTAGTTTCGGCCCGGCTTTGGTGGTGAATGGAAAAGCACAGGATATCACCAGCAACAAACACATTGCATCCGATATTCCTACGCAGCGCATGGTCGTGGCGCAAACCGGGCCCTTATCCTATCTGTGTGTTGCCACTGAAGGCCCGGAAAACGCAAATTCGGTCGGGCTGACGCTTGCGGAAATAGCGGCGTTGATGGAAAAACTAGGCTGCGAAACGGCTTATAACATGGATGGAGGTAGTTCGTCCACCATGGTGCTGAACAATGACAAAATCAACGCGCTTAGCACACATAAAGTACGGGCTATTTGGGATATACTTTACTTTGCCACACTGGTTGAGGCAGAGGAGCCTTGACCATTTTAGTATCTTAGCAAGATATAGCGTCACGACGGGAGACAGCAACATGAATGAACCTGCGAAATTCGCAACAATACTAGGCTTGGATATTTATCTCTATGGGGCATGCATCGCCGTTGCGGCCGCGTTTGGGTGTCTGCTTTGGCTTCACTTATGGAACCAAAAGCACCACGATGCAAAGCAGGGGATTAACTTTGCGATCCTTGCCATGATCAGCTGCGTTTTATTTGCCAGAATCGGCTTTTGTGCTATACGGGCGCGGTTTATAGCGGTGGACTATGTACCCGGGTTTATCTATCAGTTTCAGCTGGGCGGATACTCGTTGGCGGGCGCTTGTGTAGGGCTTTTACTGGCGGCTGGATTGTTCCGGCTGAAAACAGGAACCTCCATAGCTGAAACCATGGATTCCGTAGTTCCAGCAGTGCTATTGACTCTGGCTGGTGCGCGGCTTGCAGAGTATTTTACGTTGGAAGGCATTGGTAGCTACATTGAAACGGAAGTATTGCAATGGTTTCCACTTGCGGTATGGGACACATATGGCGATGCTGTTTTCGCGGTATTTATTTGGGAGGCATTGGCGGCTTTGCTGCTTTGCGGTGGATTGCTGCACTGGAGCAAGAAAGCAGAACACACCCGCGGAGATGTGGCGCTAACAGGTATGCTGCTATTTGGACTAACGCAGATTGTTTTGGAGAGCCTTCGGCAGGATAATTACCTGCGCTTCGGGTTTGTGCGGGTGAATCAATTGTTGGGTATTGTGCTAGTGCTGTTCGCTATTGTGGTGTGGTTGGTACGGCTTAAACCAACGCGCATACTTCGGGTGAGTATCTATACTGGGGCAGTGCTCTGCACAGCGTTACTGGTGCTGGTGGAATTCGGGCTGGACAAGTCCAGACTTTCCAATATTCTATTGTATATCGTAATGGTTGTAGATCTTGCAGTTTTAGGCACGATCGGGGTTACCCTTCGCAACCGGAGTGGAAAGGAGGCCGTAGCACGTGCGAATGGGTAGAAAAGCGGTTGCTATATTGTTAATATTAATGCTACTGGCTGGCAGCGCACAAGCGGAAAAACAAATTGTACTAACGTTCGTGGGGGATTGTACGGTAGGCTGTGAGGATCGTTTGCTATCCAAGGACTACTCGTTTGCCTCTTACGTGAACCAGAAGGGATATCCCTATTTTCTTGCAGAGGTGAAGGACTTTTTATCCGAAGATGACTTGACCATTGCCAATTTTGAAGGGGTACTGAAAGACAACGCATTTAGTGCGGTGAATAAAACCTATTGTTTCAGGGGGCTGCCGGAATATGCACAGATTTTGACACTGGGCAGCATCGAGGCGGTGAACCTGGCTAATAATCATACCGGCGATTACGGCTCCATAGGGCGGATATCCACCCGTAAAGCGCTGGATACGGAAGGTGTAAAAATATTCGGCTTTGACGATACATATTTATATGAAAAAGACGGAATAACAATTGCATTTTGCGGGTTTTGGGGCGTTGGCTTTAACAAGCGCCGCAATATTACCGACACAATACGTCAATTAAGGGCGGATGGGGCAGATGCTGTTGTCTGCACGCTTCACTTTGGAGAAGAATATGCGACCAATCATAATAATGTGCAGACTATCGTTGCACAAATGGTGATTGATGCAGGGGCGGACTTGGTAGTAGGGCATCACCCCCATGTGGTACAAGGTGTTGAAGTATATCAGAATCGGATGATTTTTTACAGCGTTGGGAACTTCCTGTTTGGCGGAAACGCGACGGTTCGTGTAAATGGATGCCTGATTCCGCGCGTCACTTTATCTTTCAGTGACGAAGGCGAATACCTTGGGCAACAAGCGAGCGTATATCCGGGGAATATTTCTGGCGATGACAAAGAAAACGATTACCAACCGCGCTTGGTTACCGGCGACGCTGCGCAAGCTGTATATGAGCGTATAGACGGGGATAGCGCCATGGAAAACTGGCCGTATCAGGAAACGGAGTCGTGTCGGATATACCCTTTTATTGAGGCGGAATCACAAACGGAGGAGTCTGAACCCGCTGAGTAATGGGAGCACGTGACTAAGAATGCGAAAGCAATGAACGCATAAAGTACTTTACGGTTTACCGCGGAATGCTATATAATAGAACAAGGATGTACAGTCTACTATTCGTTCCAAAGCGTATTTGCAACCAAAGAATTGGGCAGCACAAATCCTTGCACGTACGTAACATTTACCACCTTAGGTGTTTAGGGAATGAAGTAACCCCATTGGATGATGTACGTTCTTACGGAAAATGGTAATAAGCTGACAAGGAATCCTTATCAACTTGCCGGGAAACAATGAAAATATTCTGTTATGGGAGTAATATTCAATGAAGAAATGGTTCGCGGTTCTCATCACCTTAATACTATGCCTGCCTTTTTCAATCTCGGGGTTGGCTGAACAAACGAATGACTATACAGTAGGCAGCATTGTTACCCTTGGCAGCTATGAGCAGGATAATAATCTGGATAACGGTACGGAACCGGTGGAGTGGATCGTACTGGATGTGCAGGACAATCAAGCGCTTTTAATCAGCAAGTATTGTCTGGACGCGCGGGCATATAACAAAGATTACATTCCCATGACGTGGGCAGAATGCGATTTGCGTGTATGGCTGAATGATACCTTTTTAAGTGAGATTTTTTCAGCCCAAGAGCAGGCGATGGTTGTAACGGTGACCAACATAAACAAAAACAACCCGCATTACGGAACAAAAGGCGGGGCAGATACTACGGATAAGATTTTCTTTTTAAGCACAGATGAAATCGACCAGTATTTCCCCGATTCTGAGAGTCGCAGAGCAAAACCGACAGCATACGCCAAAGCGCAGGGAGCCTATGTGAATGACACCAATGGAAATACATGGTGGTGGCTTCGTACACCCGGTGTACGTCCGATTGACGTTTGCGGCGTAAGCGCCTATGGCAACGTAAGCGGTTATGGCAGCCGGGATGTGAATAGACCCAGCGGCGCGCTGCGGCCCGCGTTGTGGCTATCCATAGACGAGTAAAACATTGGCTAGCAAGGGTAACATTTGTGTAGCCAGACGATAAAAAATTACATAGAAAATACGGTTCGCTGATGCCCAAAGGTATCAACGGACCGTATTTTTATCCTGTAACAAGAATATTCATAACAATAGGAACAGCCTGCGATAGGGCAGTGAAGGAAATAACAATTGGTTATGGTTATGTAACAATGTTGTGTAGACATAAAATGGAAAAGATAAAAATAGAAAATATCACCGGATGAAGAATACAAGGGGAGTTGTACTTGCATGAAAAATGGCTATCAGCTCTATTGGTTCTTCTGTTGATGATCCCTGTTACAGCCGCACTGGGAGCGGGTTATCCTTTCCAGGCAGGGGTTGAATACACAGAGACATACGGCGACAATAGCGCAGCAACAAGCATGTTAAAATTTGGCCGTGCGTAAAGCTTATGCCCCTGCGAACCGTTTTACGATGTGGAAACAACAGTTGCCAAAAAGATTAAGGCGACACAGTTGAAAAATGTATGAACAGTTGCGATTTCTACGCTACGCAAAGTGGAAATGCGATAAAACATTGATGAATGCACGATTGACGCTTTGCTGGTGATGACAACGCTGGATAGTACATAATGCGCAACCTTGGGCTCTTGGGATATCTACGAGCAGAGACGACGCACCATGCATTGTTGGTTCATTGATGTTACCAACTGCCTTGAACGCTATTTAGATGAAAACTGCGGCTCGTTTGCCACCTGTATCTATACTTTCTCGCCGTTCTTTAACGATCAAATATTCAGAACCAGCAAGGTAACAGTCAACTGATTGGATTAAAAGGAACAAAAAAACGCCCCGCACTGTGTTATCACAATGCGGGGCGTTTGAAGCGCTTAGAACTTCAGCGGGTTCACTTTCACGCCGGGGCCCATGGTGGAGCTCAGGTAGAGCGAACGCACATAGGTGCCTTTGGCGGTAGACGGCTTAGCCTTATTAATGGCATCCATCAGCACTTGCAGGTTTTCCTGCAGCTTTGCGGCGCCAAAGGAAGCTTTGCCAATCGGGCAGTGGATAATCGCGGTTTTGTCGACACGATATTCCACTTTACCGGCTTTGATATCATTGATAGCCTTGGTAAGATCCATCGTAACCGTGCCGGACTTGGGGTTAGGCATCAAGCCTTTAGGGCCGAGGATACGGCCGATACGACCAATAACGCCCATCATGTCCGGAGTGGCGACGATAACATCGTAGCCAAACCAGTTCTCGGTCTGAATCTTCTGTACCATTTCTTCGCCGCCGATGAAATCCGCACCGGCAGCTTCGGCCTCTTTGATTTTGTCACCTTTAGTAACAACCAATACGCGAACTACGCGGCCGGTACCGTTGGGCAGAACCACAGCGCCGCGAACCTGCTGGTCGGCGTGGCGGGGATCAACACCCAGGCGGCAGCTTAATTCAATGGTTTCATCGAATTTGGCTTTGCTGGTCTCGCAGACAAGCGCGCAGGCCTCTTCGGGATCATAGGATTTAAGGTTATCAAGCAGCTTTACGCTGTCAGAATATTTCTTACCGTGTTTCATCGTTCATTTCCTCCCTGTGGTAATAGCGGCACAATGTCCTCCCACATATACATATGTTATTCCTCAACCGTGATGCCCATGGAGCGGGCGGTGCCGCGAACCATACGCTCGATGCTTTCGATATCGGTGGCATTTACGTCAGGACGTTTGATCTCGGCGATCTTCGTGACCTGCGCTTTGGTCAGCATGCCAACCTTATCACGATTGGGGCGACCGCTGCCGTGCTCAATGCCCAGCTCTTTTTTAATCAGAACCGGAACGGGCGGCGTCTTGGTAATGAAGGTAAACGTGCGGTCGGTGTATACGGTGATGACTACGGGGATAATCATACCGGCTTCTTTGGCCGTACGCTCGTTGAACTCTTTGCAGAAACCCGGAATGTTCACGCCGTGCTGACCCAACGCAGGGCCGATCGGCGGTGCGGGAGTCGCTTTCGCGGCGGGAACCTGGAGTTTGATAAGCGATTGAACTTTCTTAGCCATGGTTATGGACCTCCTCAAATTGTGGTGACACGGAACGTTTTATGTTCCTCCCACGCCCATCCAATAGGGGAAGGGCACCGGCGATACATCGCCGGAGGCGCAGTAAGCGCCGATAACCGCGACGGACAGAGTACGCCGCGACAACCTCAGACTTTGACAACGTCTTGCAGGTCAACTTCCACAGGCATTTCGCGACCGAGGAACATTTTCACCTTTACGGTCAGTTTCTGCCGTACGGTGTCCACGTCCTCCACGATACCGGTGAAGTTTTCCAGCGGGCCGGAAAGAATGCGAACCTCCTCGCCAATGGCGATGCCGAATTCCACGCTGTTTTGCTGCGTGGATAACATCATATCTACCTCTTCGGGCGTTAAGGCGACAGGTTTGCTATCCGGGCCTACAAAGCCGGTTACACCACGCGTATTACGCACCAGATACCAGCTTTCGCTGGTCTCGATCATATGCACAAGCACATAACCTGGGTATACTTTACGCTGGCTCTTCACACGGCGGTTGTTTTTAATTTCAACCACATCCTCAACAGGGACGCGGACTTCCAAAATTAAATCCTGCATGCCGTTGTTTTCAACCGACTTCTCGATGTTGTCCTTAACTTTGTTCTCGTAGCCCGAATAGGTATGCACGACATACCAGCAGGGCTCCTTGCTCTTCTCGGCCATTGTTTTCTCCTTACCTAATTGGGCATCAGGACATGATCAGGTTCACAAGCGCGGAAGCGCCCATGTCCAGCAAGCCGATGATGACCATCAGGAAGACCATCATCAGCACGACGATGATCGTGTAGTTGACCAGCTTATCTTTGGTCGGCCAAGTAACCTTCTTCAGCTCATGCCACATGTTTTTGAACGCGGCGCCGATCTTCTTGAAGAAGCCTACAAAGCCACGCCCAAAACGAACAAAAAAGTTAGGTTTTTTGTTCTTGGCTGTTGCCTTCTTTTCATCAGCCATGTTATTCACTCCTTCTCGCCTAGGCGCATTACTTCGTTTCACGATGAAGCGTGTGCTTTTTGCAGAAACGGCAGTATTTGTTCAGCTCAATGCGATCGGGGGTGTTCTTCTTGTTTTTCATGGAATTATAATTGCGCTGTTTGCACTCGGTGCAAGCCAGCATAACCTTGTTGCGGGCAACGCTCGCCATGTCCGCCACCTCCTAAAGTGGGTATTTGAACCATAGGCCTGGTTGGGACCGATGGCAGGTAGTGCTTGCCAACCCGGCCGGATGGAAACGTAATCGGTCAGCCGATACGTTCCATCCGTATCCAATCGGGTGTTACCTACGATTGGCCGGGGAGGGGAGCGAAGCGCTCCGCTTATTCCATAATCTTGGAGACAACGCCGGAACCAACGGTACGGCCGCCTTCGCGGATAGCGAAGCGGAGACCCTGCTCGATAGCGATCGGCGTAATCAGGGTGATTTCCATGTCGATATGGTCACCCGGCATAACCATCTCCACGCCGTCCGGCAGTTTGATGTTGCCGGTAACGTCGGTGGTACGGAAGTAGAACTGCGGACGATAGCCGTTGAAGAACGGGGTATGACGGCCGCCTTCTTCCTTGGTCAGTACGTATACCTGACCCATGAAGTGCGTGTGCGGGTGGATGGAACCGGGCTTGGCCAATACCTGACCACGCTCGATATCGCTGCGCTGCACGCCGCGAAGCAGTGCGCCTACGTTGTCGCCGGCTTCCGCAGAATCCAGCGTCTTACGGAACATTTCCAGACCCGTAATAACCGTGGAACGCGGTTTCTCCATCAGGCCTACGATTTCAACAGTCTCGCCAACCTTGGCTACGCCACGCTCAACGCGGCCCGTGGCTACGGTGCCGCGGCCAGTGATGGTCATAACGTCTTCTACCGGCATCAGGAACGGCAGATCCGTTGCACGCTCAGGCGCGGGGATGTAGCTGTCTACAGCGTCCATCAGCTCGAAAATGCATTTGCATTCCGGCGCGTTCTTTACGTCCGTGCCGCCGTTTTGCAGGTATTCCAGCGCCTTGAGCGCGGAGCCCTTCACAAACGGAATGTCGTCCGCCGGGAACTCGTACTGCGCCAGCAGCTCGCGGATTTCCATTTCCACCAGCTCCAGCAGTTCCGGGTCGTCCATCATGTCGGTCTTGTTCATGAACACGACGATGTAGGGCACGCCTACCTGACGGGCCAACACGATGTGCTCGCGGGTCTGGGGCATGGGGCCGTCCGGAGCCGATACGACCAGAATCGCACCGTCCATCTGCGCGGCGCCGGTGATCATGTTCTTTACATAGTCGGCGTGGCCCGGGCAGTCTACGTGCGCGTAGTGACGGTTCGGGGTCTCATATTCCACGTGCGCGGTGTTGATGGTGATACCACGCGCCTTCTCTTCCGGCGCCTTATCGATATCCTCATACTTCATCGCTTTCGCTTCGCCCAGCTGCGCCAGCGTCATGGTGATCGCCGCTGTCAGCGTCGTCTTGCCGTGGTCAACGTGGCCAATCGTGCCGATGTTCACGTGAGGCTTGGTGCGTTCAAAATGTGCCTTAGCCATGGTGATTCCTCCTTGATAACAGATATAATAGCGTTCTCACAGAAACGCTTCATGTTTGGATTGATTAGGCTTCGCCGTCTTTTTTGCGGCCGGTCACTTTTTCGGCAATGCTGTTAGGCACTTGCTCGTAGTGATCAAACTGCATGCTGAACAGTCCGCGCCCCTGGGTGCGGCTGCGAAGATCGGTTGCGTAGCCAAACATTTCGGAAAGCGGTACAAACGCGTGCACGCTTTGCTCGCCCAGTCGCGCTTCCATACCTTCGATACGGCCGCGGCGGCTGGAAACATCGCCGATTACGTCGCCCATGTACTGCTCGGGGATGATAACCTCGACTTTCATCATCGGCTCCATCAGGCAGGGGCTCGCTTTCGCAAGGGCTTCCTTAAACGCCATCGAACCGGCGATTTTGAAAGCCACTTCGGAGGAGTCAACTTCGTGGTAGCTGCCGTCAAAGACAGTTGCTTTGAAGTCCACAACCTCGAATCCGCCAAGGATACCGCTCTGGGAAGCTTCGCGGATACCATTGTCGATAGGCGCAATGAATTCCTTGGGAATAGCGCCGCCGACGATAGCACTTTCGAAGATATACCCGGTGCCGGGCTCCTGAGGCTCCAGACGGATTTTACAATGACCAAACTGGCCGTGACCGCCGGTCTGACGGACATAGCGACCTTCGGCTTCAGCCGTTTTACGGATGGTCTCGCGATACGCAACCTGCGGCTTGCCGACCGTGGCTTCCACTTTGAACTCGCGCAGAAGACGATCCACAATGATTTCCAAGTGGAGTTCGCCCATGCCGGCGATGATGGTTTGCCCGGTCTGCTGATCGGTATAAGTTTTGAAGGTCGGGTCTTCCTCGGCCAGCTTTATCAGCGCCATGGTCATTTTATCCTGACCGGCTTTGGTTTTGGGCTCGATGGCGACCTGGATAACGGGATCCGGGAACTCCATCGATTCGAGGATAACCTGATTGTCTTCATCACAAAGCGTGTCTGCAGTGGTTGTGTCTTTCAGACCCACGATACCGCAAATCTCACCGCTATACACGGTTTCGACTTCTTCGCGGCGGTTGGCGTGCATCATCATCAGACGGCCAACGCGTTCACGCTTTTGTTTGGTAGAGTTGAAAACGTAACTGCCGGAGGTGAGTGAACCGCTGTAAACACGCACAAACGCCAGTTTACCGACAAACGGGTCGGTCATGATCTTGAAAGCCAGTGCGGAGAAAGGCTCTTCATCCGAGGCGTGACGGTCGATCTCAACATCGGGATCGCCGGGCTTGCTACCACGGATCGAGGGGATATCCAGCGGGGAAGGCATGTAATCAATAACGGCGTCCAAGAGCGGTTGTACGCCCTTATTGCGGTACGCGGTACCACAGAGAACAGGCGTCATATCGTTGGCCAGCGTGGCTTTACGGATCGCGTTTTTGATTTCTTCCTCCGATAGTTCTTCCCCTTCGAAGAACTTCTCGAGCAGTGCTTCATCCTGCTCGGCGACAGCTTCAATCAAGATCTGGCGGTATTCCTCCGCCTGCTCGCGAAGCGATTCGGGAATCTCCTCATCGCGCACGTCCTTACCCATATCATCATAGTATACTTCGGCTTTCATGCGAACAAGGTCAATAATTCCCTTGAAATCGCCTTCAGCGCCGATAGGCAATTGAATGGGTACGGCATTGGCGTTCAGGCGGTCCTTCATCATGTTTATAACGCGGAAGAAGTCCGCGCCGGTAATATCCATTTTGTTAATGAAGGCAATACGCGGTACTTTGTATTTGTTGGCCTGACGCCAAACAGTTTCGCTCTGCGGTTCAACGCCACCCTTGGCGCAAAAAACGGCGACGGAACCATCCAATACGCGCAAACTGCGTTCTACTTCCACGGTGAAATCCACGTGGCCCGGGGTGTCGATGATGTTGATGCGGTGGCCGTTCCAAAGACAGGTGGTAGCGGCGGAAGTAATGGTAATACCGCGTTCCTGCTCCTGTGCCATCCAGTCCATGGTGGCTGCGCCTTCATGCACCTCGCCCAGGCGATGGGTACGCCCCGTATAAAATAGGATACGCTCGGTGGTTGTCGTCTTACCGGCGTCGATATGAGCCATGATGCCGATATTCCGCACCTTATCCAGGGGGTGACTTCTAGGCATAAACGATGGGTCTCCTTTCGAAAACGCTTCTTTTCATTGAGAGGTTTAGTAGGTTGTTTACCAGCGGTAGTGCGCGAACGCCTTGTTGGCTTCGGCCATGCGGTGCATTTCTTCTTTGCGCTTCACGGCGTTGCCGGTATTGTTGGCGGCGTCCAGCAGTTCACCGGCCAAACGGTCGGCCATGGTCTTTTCGCCGCGTTTACGGCTGAATTCCACGAGCCAGCGCAGCGCCAGCGTTTGCCGACGCTCGGGACGGATTTCGATAGGCACCTGGTAGGTGGCGCCGCCGACACGGCGAGCCTTTACTTCCAGCTGCGGGGATACGTTGGCAAGAGCCGCGGTGAACACTTCATTGGCATCCTTGCCGGTTTTTTCGGCAATGGTGTCAAAAGCGCTGTAGCAGATGCGTTGCGCGGTGCCGCGCTTGCCATCGAGCATAATCTGGTTAATCAGCTTGGTTACGACCGTCGTCCCGTGTACGGGATCCGGCAGTACCTCACGCTTGGGAATAAATCCACGACGGGGCATGAGATTCCCTCCTTCATTGGGGTTGGCAGGGGTATAGAACCGCTGCGCACAATTATGTCCGTTATCTGTAGTAGGTTGCGCGCTGTACACGGGCTTCCTGACGGTTGTCAGCATCAACCGCTCCGGTTACATACGGAAAGCCACGCGGTGTGCGTGCGTATCGGCATGTGGGGTTTACATGCTTATTACGCATACGCGCCTGCGCCCGCTTCGAAAGGGCTCCTGCATGAGCAGCGCAAAGGCGGCTTATTTCTTAGGCCGCTTGGCACCGTACAGAGAACGGGCCTGCATCCGTTTGGCTACGCCGGCAGTATCCAACGCACCGCGGATGATGTGGTACCGAACGCCAGGAAGATCGCGTACACGGCCGCCGCGGATCAGCACTACGCTGTGCTCCTGCAGGTTGTGGCCAATGCCGGGAATATAGCACGTACCTTCAATCTGATTGGTCAGGCGGATACGCGCGATCTTACGAAGCGCAGAGTTCGGCTTTTTGGGAGTAGCGGTTTTCACGCTCAGGCATACACCGCGTTTTTGCGGGCAACCCTGCAGAATGGGAGCCTTGGAGTGCTCCTCAATCCGAAGCCGACCCTTGCGAACTAATTGATTGATCGTGGGCAAAGATAACACCTCCGAGTTAATGTTCCATAAACGCTCCTCAACCCCGGGAGCATTATGGCCTGTTATTTGAGAAGCGCGGCCGAGGCTGTTTTCACCCCGATAAGACAAAGTTTGCCAAGCTTCTCCATGGTGGCGACCACGGTTACGGGTACGCCGTTTTCCTCACAGGCGGACTGTACCTGACGGTAGATGAACTCATCCGCGTCTTTGCATAGAAAAACGTGCGCTGCCCGACCGTCCCTCACGGCGCGCAGCACCTGCTTGGTGCCCACCACTCGTTTGTTAGGTTCACGAAGCTGTTCTTCCATGGATTGCCCTCCCTGAGGATGTCCTCTTTGCCCGCAAATACGCCACATGTGGCAGTTTTTGCTGCATCCTGCCGCAGGCATACGCATACAACGGGCAACCATAACATAATATCATGCTGGCGGGCACATTGTCAATGATTTTCCATTTTTATAGACGGCAGGTTACCGCTTGCAAAAAGGGGTTGTTCCCGGATGATATATATTAGGTAGTAACGTTATAGCAGAATGGGAATAGCGGTTGCTTTTTAGCGGGGCTGTGCTACACTGTGTAGCGGAAGGATGTGCATGTTACTTGATGGGTTCGCAACGGCAGGTTGCCGCTGTACGCTTGCCAACCCAGGTGTAATGGGCCAGACCTAGCAGTACCAGCGCGCCGCCGAGCATTTTACCAACGCTGATAGAACCGGAGAGAATGTAGTCAATGGCAAGGCCTGCGGCCAACTGGCTGATAAAAATCAGTACAGTGCCTAAAAACGCAGGCAGGCGCGGCGTGATGTAAATACAGAGCTCTACGAGCGCAACGCCGAAAAAGCCGCCCAGAAACATCATGACTTTGCGGAAAGATAATGCGCCGATAGGGAGTACCGCGGTGCTGTCGCCAAAGAGCAGCAGTACGGCAAACGCGGTCGCCAGGCCGGTTACATAATTGGCCAGCGTACTCATACTCAGCCCGTTGTAACGGTCACTATATGCGTTTAGGTAGC
Organism: Candidatus Limiplasma sp.; assembly: GCA_963675655.1. GTDB lineage: Bacteria > Bacillota > Clostridia > Christensenellales > Aristaeellaceae > CAXXOK01. The sequence continues at coordinate 118,848 of OY776489.1, read as the reverse complement.
GGCACAGCACGGTATTTGCACCAACCAGCATTATGAGAATGACGATGATAAGCACTGTGTTTCCTCCTCTATTACATGATAATCATGGTGACAATACCACCGATGACCAGTAAAAAGCTGAACAGGTGTTGTGGCTGAAATGGCCTCTTCTGTGCACCAAGCAACCCGAACTGGTCGATGGCCGCACCCAGCAGCGTTTGTCCCAATAGCATCAGCGCGACGGAAACTGAAACGCCAAGCGTAGCAAAGCCAAGGTTACAGCCGTACACGGTAAGCACACCCATCACGCCGCCCAGATAGCCGTACCAGGGTGTAGCTGTATCCCAATGGAATTTGTCCCGCCGGAGCAACATCCATAATAAAATGGTCACCAATCCGACCAAATGCACAATAACGGTGCCGCGAATACTGCCGAAGTATAATGCAAGATCCCCGTTTTGCGCGATGGTAATGGCAACGATAATGCCGCTGAGAACCGCAAGAAATGCCGACATGATGATCCCTCCTGATTGATACGGCCGCTACGATGAGCATTGGCTGGTTAAATCCTATTGCGAGCATAACAGTTTTAAAACTGGTAGGGTGATGACATATGTCCTATTCCAGACAAAAAGAGAAAAACAGAGCAGATGCCTACATCAAGGCATTGCTGCAAAAGCATGCATCCGAATTACCATGTCTTAATGCCTATCCGCTGGCTGTGAAAACCTTTCATACAGGCGACCAGCTGGCAGTATACGGCGAACCGTTGACCCATCTGTGCTTTCTGGTAGAAGGGTATGCTACTGTGTTCAACGCCATGGAGAATGGCCGTACGGCACTGCTTACAGAGTACAGGGGCGTACAAACCATTGGAGAAGTGGAACTGTTAATGGATTACCCCATGCTGACCGGAAGCGTGCGTGCGCACAGCGACGGGGTGATGCTTTGCATCCCGCTTTCGAAAGCGCGTGGGCAAATTGATGAAGATGCGGCAATGCTTCGCTTTCTAGGCAGGCAAGTGGCGCAAAAGCTGGAGCATACGTCTCGCCTAAATGCGCAGGATCGGATGTATCCGTTTGCGGCACGGCTGGCAGCATATCTGCTGCATTACCAATGTAATACAGCGCAAAAGCAGTATACACCCCTCCATTTGACAAGGCTCAGCGAGTTGATGGGTGCAAGTTACCGCCATCTGCTGCGGACGCTTAAATCTTTTACCGATCAGGAGTATATCCAGCGTAGGGATGGCGGCTACCGCATTATAAATCGACAGGCTTTGCAACAATTAGCCGGTAACCTGCGTTATGATTAGGAAGAGTATCCCGCTATATGAAGCTTGTTTTTTGTAAGGTTGCAACTTCATACCGGGCATGATACGATAGGCAAAAGTCCGAAATCCGTTCGGTAGCGCCCTCGAAATGGAGGCCAGAAGGATGAAAAAAGCGATAATTCGACAGGTGGTTGCACTCATGGCAGCGGTATTGCTGCTTCTTTTACAAAATCCGGCGCTTGCGCAATTTACAGGGGATACGATCCCGGCAGCGGAAAGCGGCGCGCCTGCGTCGATCCGCGTTTTGCTGACGCGCTTCAGCAGTCTGGAGCGGCTCGATATTACACTCAACGGCTCGTACAGCGCACAGATTGGCGAAACGACGCTGATGTTTGGACGGGGAGTCGATATCACCGTTATGCTGAAAGACGGCAGCCTGTACCTGTATTATATGGATATCCGCGTGGATGGCGGGCAGGGCTTTACCTTGCTGCGGCATACGGTGGAAAGTGGAAGCCTGAATGGTATGAGCTTTGCCAACAACCCTTCTTTTTATGAAGGCGATTTAAAGTTGGGCATTTCGGAGGAAGGAAAACTGCGGCTGCTGTTGACCATTGGGGTGGAGGACTATGTTAAAGGCGTTGTGCCCTACGAAATGAGCGACAGTTATCCCGTAGAAGCTTTGAAGGCGCAGGCAGTCGCAGCGCGTACCTATGCGATCAGCAAAGCATTACTGAACCAGAACAACGAATATGATGTTGTGGATAATACCAACGATCAGGTGTACCGTGGCCGTCGGGATGCCTATGTAAATGCGGCGCAAGCGGTGGATGATACGCAGGGCGTATGCGGTTTTTACAACGGTAGTCTTGCCATGTGTTATTACAGCGCCAGCAACGGCGGTCAAACGGAATTGGCACAGCATGTTTGGGGCGGCAACGGAGCCGATACAGGGTATTTGGATATGCGGGATGACCCGTATGATTTGGAAAACCCACAAAGCCGCATATACACCGTTGTTGTGCCGAAAACAGCTGAAGCGGTTAAGGATATGCCGTATGCGCTGCGCCTTTTATTGAGCAAAACGATGGCGGATACGCTCACAGCGGCAGGGTACGATGCTGCGCCGGAGAGCCTGCTGATTAAAAGTGTTACTTCTCTTACCGTGGATACGCCCATGTATGCGGACCCCTCCCGATTGTACACCATGCTGCATATTACATTTACCTATGCGGCACGCACACGTACAGACCCTACTCCGGACCCGAATGCGGCAACGCTGGACCCAAATCTTACACCAGAGCCGGTAATTATTTGGGCGGATGAGGATGGCGAGGTCAGCCTGTTTACCCCCGACCCGGCGCTTACGCCTACCCCGACGCCGACACCTTCTCCGGTTGAAATGGTAACGGATACGCCGGTGGGTCTGCCGACGCAAACACCAACGGCGTCGCCAACGCCTGCACCGAGCTACGGACCGTTTGTTCAAAACACGCAGGCGGTAACGCTGGATATTCCGCTTTTTCCCGACGCGGTAAAATGGATGGCACTGGATATTAACAGCTATGATAATGAAATGATTACCGTCACGCAGGATGATACCGCTTATACCATTGCTTCCCGGCGGTTCGGCCATGGTGTTGGGCTTAGCCAGCGTGGAGCGGAGTGGATGGCGGGCGCATACGCGAAAACCTATATCGAAATACTGGCGTTTTACTACCCCGGCATGACGCTGGCACGCTATACCGAAGTCCAAACGGCGCTGCCGGTAGTAGAAGCACATCTGGCAGAAACGGCGGGCCCCATCCCGACGGCTACCCCGCGGCCAACCCTAATGCCGGTATCCCAGACTTTGCCGGATGGCGCGTGGTATGCAGCGGTAACGGAAATCGACGATGATTCTTCGCTGAACCTGCGAGCTGAGCCTACACTCTCCGGTGATATACTGATGCGTTTGTATAAAAACCAGCGGCTGATCGTGCTGGAAGCGTGCGATCAGGAAGGCTGGGTGCATGTAAAGACCGACGCGATTGAAGGCTATGTAATGGAGAAATTCCTGACGGCTGAGAGTGCGGATGTAGTTGGTCAGTAACGGTGCGAAATGGACATTGACAACGACTGCTCAATCGGGTATCGTATGTAAAAACAGCGTAAAGAGGTTGGGAAAATGCTGATTATCGGGATTTGCGGTGCGAGCGGAAGTGGAAAAAGCACCCTCGCTTCGGAGCTTTGTGCCGCCATTGGGGACGGCTGCATGGTTATCAATCACGATAACTATTACCGGGATCATCCACACCTGACATTTCAGGAGCGGTCATTGCTGAATTATGACGAGCCCGGCATTTTTGACCACGAATTATTTTTGGATGATATGAAAACGCTGCTTACAGGTAAACCGATTACCTGCAAAGCGTACGATTATACCACACACCGCAGAGCCGACCGGAAGAATGAGATGATCTATCCGACGGATGTGTTGATTATTGAGGGGATTCATGTCTTCTACGACGAACGGTTGTGTGAATTGATGTTCTTGAAGCTGTACATGAGCGTTGAGCCGGACATTTGCCTGCTGCGGCGCATCACCCGCGATATTAACGAGCGCGGTCGTGATATCGATAATATCAGCGTGCAGTACCTTTCGACCGTAAAACCCATGTATGACAAACATATTCGCAACTATATCAACCTTGCGGACGTCATTGTGGCTCACGGTGGCCGTAATGCACGTATTGTGGATATTCTGGCCGGTTATGTGCGGGACGAACTGGGTGCCTGCAAGATGGATAATTAATAGGGAAAATTGCATGCCAAAACCCTGCACACGATACGGTGTGTGGGGTTTTTTGTATGCGTGAGGCGTTGTAAAAGCGGAAAAGGTAAGGGAAAGGTGAAATTTATATACGAGAACAAGTTTTCGTATAAAATGCTATGAAGTTTAAAATATCTGTGATATACTAGTGCCATCACTGGCTGAGAGGGGTGCCTATATGGAAAAGGCGAAGGTTTATTTTACCAGTTTCCGCACAAGTGCGAACCAGAGTTTGACGGATAAATTAATCCGGTTGATCAAAAAAGCCGGAATGACGAGCATACCGTTGGATGGTAAATTCACAGCGATCAAGATTCATTTTGGCGAACCGGGGAATCTTGCTTTTTTGCGGCCCAATTACGCGAAGGCGGTTGTCGATACGCTTAAAGAGATGGGTGCGCGCCCGTTTTTAACGGACAGCAATACCCTTTACCCTGGTATGCGGCGTAATGCTCTGGATCACATCGATGCGGCGTATTTAAATGGCTTTTCTCCATTGCAAACAGGCTGCCATGTCATCATCGCAGATGGCCTTTTGGGCACGGATTTTGTAAGCGTACCCATTAACGGCGAATACTGCGACCATGCATTGATCGGCCGTTCCGTAGTAGATGCGGAAGCTGTTATCAGCCTGACGCATTTTAAATGCCACGAGGGTACCGGTATCGGCGGCGCGCTGAAAAACCTGGGCATGGGGTGCGGCTCTACTGCTGGCAAGCGCGAAATGCATTGCGACGGGAAACCGACGGTGAATGAAGATGCCTGCATTGGCTGCGGCATGTGCATTAAGCAGTGCGGATCGGATGCTATTACGCTGGTTCAAAAACCGTCGGGCCGCAAAGCGGTGATCGACCACGACAAGTGCTCCGGCTGCGGTCGTTGTGTCGGTGCGTGCTATAAGCAGGGCGCGATTGGCGGGGCTGGCGGCAGCAACGATATGCTCAACTGCAAGATTAGCGAATATGCACTGGCGGTTGTACAGGGAAAACCGCAATTCCATATTTCGTTGGTAATGGATATTTCGCCCTTCTGCGATTGCCATGCGGAAAACGATGCGCCTGTATTGCCGGATATCGGTATGTTTGCCAGCTTTGATCCGGTTGCGCTGGATACCGCCTGTGCCGAAGCCGCACTGAAGGTAGATCCGTTGCCCGGTAGCGCACTGGCAGAGGTGGAAAACCGCACTGGCGACCATTTCCACGATATGCATCCGGTTACCAATTGGCGCATGGGTGTGGAGCATGGCGAAAAGATCGGTCTGGGTACGACCGCGTATGAACTGATTGAGATTTAACCACGAAGAAAGAAACGGATGTATCGCCGGGAGCGGTTGCCGCTCCCGGGCGGTACGTATAGCTGGGCGTGGAAACCCGCGGACAACGCAGAAAAAGGGGTTTCTATATGCCTAGAAAAGAACTGACGTTCCCGCGACATATGTTCGCTTCGATATTGATAACATTCTGGGCGTATGCCCGCTCCGGCACAGAAGGTGGGGATAATTCTTGCAAGATAAATTAATCGTTCGCGGCGCACGCGAGCATAACTTAAAAAATGTATCCATTGAGATACCACGGGACAAGCTGGTAGTTTTCACGGGGCTAAGCGGCTCTGGGAAAACCAGTCTGGCGTTTGATACTATTTATGCCGAGGGGCAAAGGCGCTATGTGGAAAGCCTTTCATCTTATGCGCGTATGTTTCTGGGGCAAATGAAAAAGCCGGATATCGATAGTATCGACGGTCTTTCACCGGCGATCTCCATCGACCAGAAAACGACCAGCCGCAACCCGCGTTCCACCGTCGGCACTGTAACCGAGGTGTACGACTATCTGCGTTTGCTTTATGCACGCGTCGGTATACCGCATTGCCCTAAATGCGGTAAGGAAATTAAGCAGCAAACGATTGACCAGATGGTAGACCAGATCATGCTGCTGGCGGACGGAACCAAGATGCAGGTGCTGGCCCCGGTGGTACGCCAGCGGAAGGGCGAGCACCAGAAACTAATGGAGGATGCGCGCCGCCAAGGCTATGTGCGTGTTAAAATCGACGGCGAAATGTACGAGTTGGATGATTTGCCGACACTGAACAAGAAAGTGAAACACGACGTAAACATCGTCATTGACCGTTTGGTAGTACATGACAGCGATGATTTTCGTCGCCGTCTTTCCGACAGCCTGGAAACCGCAGCGGGCGCCGCAGAGGGCTTGGTGCTGGTAGATCTGTTTGATCAGGGCGAGCTATTGTTTTCGCAGAATTATGCCTGCCCGGACTGCGGCATCTCCATTGAGGAACTGGCGCCACGTATGTTCAGCTTCAACAGCCCGTTTGGCGCTTGCCCGGAGTGCGATGGGTTAGGTACCATCCTGCGCATCAGCGTGGACAATTTGGTGCCAGACCCCAGTAAAAGCCTGAACGAAGGCGCGCTGCAAGCGATGGGCTGGAATGTCAGCGATCCAGGCAGCGTTGCCAGCACCTATTTTCGGGCATTGGCCAAGAAGTATCAATTCAGTTTGGATGTGCCTTTCAGTGAGCTTCCGCAGAAAATTGTGGATTTGCTGATGTATGGCACAGGCGATGAAAAAATCACTGTGTATTATGAAGGCGCAAACGGGCAGGGGCATTATAACACTACGTTTGAGGGCGTTATTAATACATTGATGCGCCGTTACCACGAAACCAGCAGCGAGGGCATGAAGGCAGCTTATGAGGAATATATGAGTGCCGAGTCGTGCAGCGCCTGCGGCGGGCACCGCCTACGGCCGGAAGTGCTTGCGGTTACGGTAGGCGGCATTAACATCAGCGAGGTTACGGAATTGTCCGTTACCAAAGCGCGAGTGTTCTTCCGCAGCTTAAAATTGGGCGAAAAAGAGCAGATGATCGCTTCCCAAATCCTGCGGGAAATTGACAGTCGTTTAACGTTTCTGGATAGTGTCGGCTTAAGCTATCTTACACTGGCACGTGCAGCAGGTACGCTGTCTGGCGGCGAGGCGCAGCGTATACGGCTGGCGACGCAGATCGGTTCCAGCTTAATGGGGGTTCTGTATATTCTGGATGAGCCTTCTATTGGGCTGCATCAGCGGGATAACCATAAGCTGATTGAAACGCTCAAACATCTGCGGGACTTGGGTAACACCCTGATTGTTGTAGAGCATGACGAAGATACGATGCGTGAAGCCGACTATATTGTAGATGTCGGCCCGGGCGCGGGGGTACATGGCGGCATGGTTACGGCACAAGGCACCTTTGACGAGATTGCCGCCAATCCCGAATCGCTGACAGGGCAATACCTGAGCGGGAAAAAGTTTATTCCGGTGCCGCAAACACGACGCGAAGCCAAAGGGTGGCTGACGGTTCACAAAGCAGCGGAGCATAACCTGCGCAATATCGACGTGGCGTTTCCGCTGGGCGTTTTCTGCGTAGTGACCGGCGTAAGCGGCTCTGGGAAAAGCAGCCTTGTAAACGGGATTTTGTATAACCATCTGGCGAAGGTTCTTAATCGCGCCAAAACGCATGCGGGTAAATTCGGCGGCATGGAGGGCGTAGAGCAGCTGGATAAAATTATCTCGATTGATCAAAGCCCCATCGGGCGTACGCCGCGCAGCAACCCCGCGACCTATACCGGTTTGTTTGATTTAATTCGCAAACTGTTTGCCATGACGCCGGATGCAAAAGCGCGCGGTTACCGTGAAAGCCGCTTCAGCTTTAACGTAAAGGGCGGTCGCTGTGAGGCTTGCTCCGGCGATGGGCTTCTTAAAATTGAAATGCATTTTCTGCCGGATATTTACGTACCCTGCGATGTGTGTAAAGGTATGCGTTATAACCGGGAAACACTGGAAGTACGCTATAAGGGGAAGAATATTTACGATGTGCTGGAAATGACGGTGGAAGAGGCGCTCACCTTCTTTGAGGCACATCAGCCGATCGTCAACAAGCTACAAACCCTTTATGATGTCGGCCTTGATTACCTGAAAATCGGGCAGCCAAGCACCCAGCTGTCCGGCGGTGAGGCGCAGCGTATCAAGCTGGCGACCGAGTTGAGCCGTCGGGCAACGGGGCGGACGATCTATCTGCTGGACGAACCAACCACGGGCCTGCATATGGATGACGTCGGCAAGCTGCTGGGTGTTCTGGAACGACTGGTGGAAGGCGGCAATTCCGTATTAGTGATCGAGCACAATCTTGATGTAATTAAATACGCCGATTATGTGATCGATTTGGGACCGGAAGGCGGAGATGGCGGCGGTAAGCTGGTATGCGCAGGTACACCGGAAGAGGTTGCCAAACGTAAGAAAAGCTACACAGGCAAATACCTTGCGGAAGTATTGAGACGGGATAAAGAACGGAAAACCGAATAAAGCTTTTGTTTGATATGCCGCCCGCGCTTTGTTATAATATGGGTAATAAAGTGCGGGCGGCTTTTACAATACACAAACGAAGACAACCGTACGAAAGGCAGGAGGCAGAAAGATGAAACTGACCTTTTTGGGTGCTGCGCGCGAGGTAACCGGCAGCCGTTATTTTTTAGAAGCATGCGGGAAAAGAATCCTGGTGGATTATGGCATGGAGCAAGGCGCAAACCTGTACGAAAATGCTACACTGCCTGTGCATGCATCCGCGGTGGATTATGTGTTTTTGACCCACGCGCATATTGACCATAGCGGCTGGCTGCCGTTGCTGTACAAGCAGGGATTCCGCGGCAAAATTTTTGCAACCCGGGCAACGGCGGAACTATGCGCGATTATGCTCTTGGATTCTGCGCATATACAGGAGATGGAAGTTTCGTGGAAAAACCGCAAAGCACAACGCAGCGGAGAACCTCCCGCTGAGCCCCTGTACACGACGGAGCATGCAGCTGAAACTAGCAAATTGTTTGTTGCCTGCAAATACGATCAAACGGTGCAGATTTGCGAGGGAATCGCCATTGAGATGGTGGATGTGGGGCACTTGTTGGGGTCGGCCTCCATCAAGATTACCGTGACGGAAGAGGGAAAAACCCAAACGATTGTTTTCTCCGGCGATATTGGCAACGCCAATCAACCGTTGCTGCGTGATCCAGAGTACATAACCAGCGCGGATTATGTCGTTATGGAATCCACATACGGTAATCGCAGCCACGGCAAAACCCCGGATTATGTGGGCGAACTGGTTCGTGTTTTAAATGAAACATTTCAAAAAGGCGGCAATGTGGTTGTACCCTGCTTTGCGGTAGGCCGCACACAGGAGCTGTTGTACTTTTTACGACAGATTAAGCAAAACGGACTCATTACAAGCCACCCCGAGTTTCCGGTATATATCGATAGTCCCTTGGCAATTGAAGCGACTGAAGTTTTCAAAGAGCATATGTTCGACTGCATGGACGAGGAAACCATCGCGTTACTGAAAAAGGGGATTAACCCGATTAAGTTTGAGGGACTGCGCGTATCCGTGACGGCGGATGAAAGCAAGATGATAAACAATGAACCCACGCCCAAAGTCATCCTTTCCGCCAGCGGAATGTGTGATGCCGGCCGTATCCGCCACCATCTAAAACACAACCTGTGGCGGCCAGAAAGCACTATACTGTTTGTAGGCTATCAAAGTGAAGGCACGCTGGGCCGGTTGCTGACGGATGGAGCTAAGAAAGTAAAACTCTTTGGCGAGACGATTTCAGTGCAGGCCAGCATCCATAAATTGGCCGGTATCAGCGGTCATGCGGATGAGAATGGGCTGCTCAAGTGGATTGGCAGTTTTCAGGGCGATATTCGCCATGTGTTCGTTACCCATGGTGAGGACAGTGTAGCCGAAGGGTTTGCCAAGCGCCTGCATGATGAATTCGGCCGTTCCGCTACCGCGCCGTATAATGGTGAGAGTTGGGATCTGACTGAATGCCGGTTGGTTGCGCAAGGAAATAAAGAAAGAATCACAAAGAGAGAGCCTTTGGAAGAAGAGCATGTCGAAGCACCTAAACCGCAGCGCGAACCGCAGCGGAAACGGGCGGAGGGAACCCCGTATGGGGAGCTGCTTACGGCTGCAATGCATATAAACGAGCTGGTGGAAGAAATGAAAAACAGACCCAAGAAAGAGCAAAAGAAGATGGAAGCTGCTTTGTATGGGTTGATTCACAGATTTGGCAGAAGAAGATAGGGCAAAAAAGCGGCGTTGCTGAATGGCACGCCGTTTTTCTAATATTGAATCAAAACAAAAAATTAAATAATACGATAAAATATAGTTGACAATCAATAAATTGTAGCATACTATATTGCTATTAAAACAATCAGGAGGGAAAAATAATGAAACCGCAAACAGCTTCTGTTTTGTTAAAGGTAGTGCTTGTCATCAGTACCATTGCGATTCTGTCTATCGTCTTTTGGGGTGTTCCGCAATACATGGCGCATGTCGTATATGTGCGTCCCAGTTTATCGATCTGGGTATGGCCGATGCAGCTATATGCGGGGCTACTGGCAACACCGGTATTCGTTGCAATTGTCATGCTGTGGAAAGTATTTACCACAGTCTCCACAGGAGAAGCATTCTCTGCGCCGAACGTTATCCGTTTTGAGCGCATCAAATGGCTCGCAACGGGTGATTTACTGCTGGTGTTGATTCTGGCGGCGTTTCTGATTATTACGGGTGTTATTCCGGCCTTTATTTTGTTGTGCTTGCTGGCGGCTGTCTATATCGGTGTGGTGGCGATCATCGTATTTCACGTGCTGGGTGCATTGGTACGCAACGCTGCACAGATAAAGCAGGAGAATGATTTGACGATTTGAGGTGAATAAAATGCCGATGAATGTAACGCTGGATATTATGCTTGCAAAACGAAAGATGTCGCTGAATGAGTTAAGCCAGCGCGTCGGGGTAACGCCCGCCAATTTAAGCATTCTGAAAACAGGGAAAGCGAAGGGCGTGCGGTTTTCTACTTTAGAAAAACTGTGTCAGGTTTTAAATTGTCAACCGGGCGATCTGCTGGAATATTTGCCGGACAGCTTGGACGAATAAGCAAGCAACGGCTGGCGCTGGTAGGTAAAAAACAACATATCAGCAGATCAAAAAGAAATAACGAAAACGTTGTCATATCAAAAAGGAGTTCTGCTGTCAGCTCTCGTATACTAGAAAAAAAGGATGATAGCGGCGTGATTTTCCGCGCTGTAAATATTTAGAAAGGTGAATGATATGAATAGAGAACTGGCAAGCCAAAAGGCAAGGGCTCTGGTAGCACAGATGACGCTGGAGGAGAAGGCTGGTCAACTGCGCTATGATGCGCCTGCGATTTCCCGCCTCGGCGTACCGGCTTACAATTGGTGGAATGAGGCGCTGCATGGGGTTGCCCGCGCCGGCACGGCAACGGTGTTTCCGCAGGCAATCGGGCTTGCGGCAGTGTTTGATGAGAAGCGACAGGAAAAAGTAGCGCAGATAATATCCACTGAAGCGCGTGCGAAATATAATATGCAGGCGGCACATAGCGACCGCGATATTTATAAAGGGCTTACGATGTGGTCGCCGAATGTAAATATTTTCCGTGATCCGCGCTGGGGCCGCGGGCAGGAAACCTACGGCGAAGATCCGTTTTTAACATCCCGGCTGGGCGTTGCGTTTGTTAACGGGCTGCAGGGACAGGGGGACACGCTGAAAGTGGCGGCCTGTGCGAAACACTATGCGGTCCATTCCGGCCCCGAAGCGATACGCCATGAGTTCGATGCAATTGCCAGCCCTAAGGATATGCGGGAGACATATCTGCCTGCTTTTGAAGCACTGGTGAAAGAAGCGAAAGTGGAAAGCGTCATGGGTGCATATAACCGCGTAAATGGCGAGCCTGCCTGTGGCAGCAAAGTACTGCTAAAGGATATTCTGCGGGACGAGTGGGGCTTTGAAGGGCACATCGTTAGCGATTGCTGGGCCATACGAGATTTCCACGAGCACCATCATGTGACCGATACAGCACCGGAAAGCGCGGCGCTGGCGATGAAGTACGGCTGCGATCTCAACTGCGGTGTTGTGTACCTGCAAGTGCTGGCTGCCTATCAGGAAGGGTTGGTAACGGAAGAGCAGATTACGACCGCATGCGAACGGCTGATGACGACCCGCTACTTGCTGGGAATTTTGGGTGATGAAGGCTCTGAATATGATCATATTGATTACACTCAAAACGACACTGCGGAAAATGCTGCTTTTGCGCAGACAATAGCGGAAAAAAGTATGGTATTGCTAAAGAACGACGGCATACTGCCGCTGGATATATCTAAAATCAGCAACATTGGTGTAATCGGCCCCAATGCGGACAGCGTTGCCTGTCTGGAAGGCAATTACAACGGCACTTCCTCGCGCTATATTACCTTTCTGGAAGGGATACGGCAGGCATGCGATGGCAAGGCTCGTGTGTATTATTCGCAAGGCAGCCATTTGTACAAGGACCGTACCAGCAATCTGGCCTTGGCGGACGACCGACTTGCGGAAGCGGTCGGTATTGCGGAACGGTGCGACGTCAATATCCTCTGTCTGGGTTTGGATGCGACGCTGGAAGGCGAGGAAGGGGATACCGGCAATGAGTATTCCTCTGGCGATAAGAAGGATTTGAACTTACCGCCCTGCCAACAGAAATTGTTGAACACCGTGCTCGCAGCCGGGAAACCGACAATCGTCGTAGTAGCTTCGGGAAGCGCCCTGGTGGTAACACAGGGCAACGCTGTCATCGAGGCATGGTATCCCGGCGAGGCGGGCGGTTCCGCATTGGCACGCATTCTTTTCGGCGAGGTATCGCCCAGCGGCCGTTTGCCGGTAACCTTCTACCATGGGGTAGAAGAACTGCCGCCGTTTGAAGATTATGCAATGACGAACCGCACCTATCGCTACTTCACGGGCACGCCGCTGTATCCATTCGGGTTTGGCTTGAGCTATTCGAGCTTTGTGTATGCTAATGCGCAATATAAAGACAGTACAGTTAGCGCAGCTGTTACCAACACAGGTGATGGCGAAGCGGATGAAGTGGTGCAGATTTACATTAAAGATCATAATTCACCGGATGCTGTGCCAAATTACAGCCTTTGCGGGTTTACGCGTATTACGCTGGCAGCCGGTGAAACGAAAACCGTTGCGGTGCCGATTAGAGAAGAGGCGTTTACCGCCATTGATAACGACGGCAAAGTAAGTACGCTTGGACATAAATTTACCCTGTATATCGGTGGCAGTCAGCCGGATGCGCGCAGCGTAGAATTGCTGGGACGCGCTCCAATCGCAATCGAAGTTGAAAAGTAAATGTAGCGTTTGGCTGAAAACGAATCAACTACCCAAACTAAAAGGGAAAGCCAACATGGCTTTCCCTTTTGGTCGCCCCAACTGCATACGTGCGAAATCGAGTTTGCTATTCAATTGCATATGTGAGATTGGTTAAACATTCGTCGATAGTTCTATTCGTGCTTCCAAAGTGGAAAGTAACTTTCTGGGAATCAAAACCACCGGCTAAGCCGGTGCGCCTTCAAGGCGAATTTACTGGCCGCGTCTCAAGACGCACTGAACGATCTATCAATTGCAATGATAGCACTACTGCTCGTAAACGAGCCGTAATCCATGCGTTTATGTTTTGGACGGCAAACAACTTGTCTTTCGCTTCGCCCTACGTCTGAAAGCCAAAGCAATTCATTCTCACCAGCTCAGCTGGTGGATTTATAACGTTAAAGCTTGCATATAAAAACGGAGCGCATCGAAATGCTCTCCGTTATATGCGGCGACTTGCTACACGCTTTCCACGGTTTCTGGTACGATCATAATTTCGACGTTCGGTAGCAGGGAAGACAGCGTTTCCGCTATTCCCTGTGCGTGCTCACCGCCGCCCATCACAATCTGCCGACTGCCCTGCTGCTCAGCAAACTTGGCAATGGCAGTCAAGGCTACTTCGGCGCGGAGCACGGTCATATCCGCGCCCGCCTCGCAGGAAAGAGCATATAGGTAATCCAACACGCGTGAATCAATCGTCTGTTCCGGTTTCTCCGTGGCATCCACGCTTACAATATGCAGTACATGCAACGGACAATGCCGTTGTAAAGATATATCCACACCACAGCGGATCAGCCGGGCGCAGGCACGTTGCATTGTAACCAGTACCAGAATAGGCGGCTGTACGTCCATGTTACTTCTCTTCCTCGGCGGGGTCCAACCCCGCTATCATGCGATTATTGCTTAAAATCCGCACCTTTGTGCCAAGCGGAATGGCAGGTAGCGGTTTAAGTGCATCCAGGTAAAAAGAACGGTCATCTTCCGGGTCGTTTTTATCGCCAACATTTACCGTAACGACATGGCAATCCAAACCATCGTTATACACTACGGTAGAATCGACGCTTTGCAGTGCCCCGGTGGTTTCGCGCTTGTTGCCGTCCAGCATAAAATCAACATGGCGCTTATACAGCGATGCCGGGTGCAGATACACCCCGTGGAAAAACAGGAAGTATGCGCCTGCGGCAATGGTGATCAGCGCCGTCCAGATCCAGCCGGACTCGTCCCGGTGCATACGAAACCAGATGTAGGAGGCAATTGACAGCAAGGCGATCAGTATTGTGGGAATAAGAACCACAAGCATCCGCTTAGTACGTTCCGCGGTAGCTTGTTCACGGTCGGCTTGTGAATACAGCATAGGTCATGCTCCTTAGTGGCGGCATGTTCGCCGCCCGAAAACCCAATTGCGCAATTACGCTTATTGGGGTTGGTCCTTACTTTTTCTGCCGATTTTCTGCATTACTTTAATGGACAGAAAAAACAGCAGTAACACCAGAAAAACGCCCAGCAGGCCAAACAGGGTGGTCAGCAACCCTTTACTGACCAGCGGCAGCGATGTAAGGGCAGTGCCGGTAGTGGCTTGCGCCGTGTCTACTGCGGTTTGTGCTGTATCCGCTGCGGCCTGTGTGGCTCCAAATAGCCATGCGCTTAGCATAAAAACCCTTCTTTCTATCAATACGGCTGTGTTACCAGCCGATCATCATTCCGACGAGTGTGATAACCAAACCACCGGCCACAATCGACCCGAGCTGCCCGGCTACATTGGCGCTGATGGCCTGCATCAACACGAAGTTGTAGGGGTCTTCGGATTTCGCCATCTTCTGGATGACGCGCGCACTCATGGGGAAAGCGGAAATACCGGCTGCGCCGATCATCGGATTGATTTTGTTTTTACGGAACAGATTGAGGAATTTGGCAAACAGCACGCCGCCCGCTGTGTCAAATACGAAAGCGACGAGGCCGAGGCCGAGAATCAGCAGTGTATCCCAACGCAGGAAGTTGGCGGCGACCATGGTAGAGCCAATCGTAATGCCCAAAAGCATGGTTACCAGATTCGCCAGCTCATTCTGCGCGGTTTTGCTGAGGCGTTCCAACACGCCGCATTCGCGCAGCAGGTTACCGAACATGAGGCTGCCAACCAGCGGAGCACTCATCGGCACGATAATACCGGCCAGAACGGTAACCAGAATGGGGAATAAAATCAGCACAATGCGGGGCGCACGATGCTCCACATACGTCATGTGAATGGTACGTTCTTTTTGTGTTGTCAGCGCGCGGATAACCGGCGGTTGAATGACCGGCACCAGCGACATATAGCTGTACGCGGCAACGGATATGGGAGCCATGTAATCGGCCAAGTCAAAATGATTAGCGACATATAGCGTTGTCGGCCCATCTGCTGCGCCGATAATACCGATTGCGGAAGCAAGGCGAAGCACGATGCTATCTTTTTCCGGGCCTGCCGCCATGGCCGCAATATCCGGCACGACAACAGGAATCAGGAACATGGCCAGCAAGAATGTCGCAAAAATACCAAATTGTGCAGCCGCGCCAAAGAAGATCATAGAAGGATCTTTCAGCAGCGGAGAAAAGTCGATCATCGCACCGACGGCAATAAAGATGAGAATCGGAAATAATTCATTCTTTATACCGGAGTTAAAAAGTACGGTTAGAAAGCCCTCGCTGCCCAGTACACTGGCAGCCGGGTTGCCGGTAACCGCGTCGATAACGGGGGGGAGATTCGCCAGAATCGCGCCAAAACCGATGGGTAACAGTAAGGCGGGTTCATAATCCTTTTTAATTGCCAGGTAGATCAAGGTGCCGGAAATGACGAACATGACGAGTGTTTTCAGTCCGTCCGCCGTGCCCATATAGACGACGCCGGAAAAAAGCTCCTTCAGGAGTGCCGCTGCGTCCACTTGTGTTCCTCCTTCAATTTTATCTCTCTAAGTACAGGCTGAATTATACCATGTGAAAACTGGGCTGTCAAAAGCGTAAAATTGATTACAGTGACTTTTCCATCGCCCAAAACTGTTCGCCCTCCAACGTAAACTCACCAGCAGTTAGATAACCGGCATGGTGAAACAGCGCGCGGGCTTTCTGGTTGTGAATATCGCAGAGCAAATGGAGTGCAGTCGTTCCTGCGCGCGCGGCTTCGGTTTCGCAGCAGCGCAGCACCTTACGCCCAAGATGGCGACCCTGCAAAGGAGGCGAAACGCATATGCGTGTAAACGAACGGGGCAGCGCCGTCTGCTGAAATGGTAACGCAAACGCGGATAAACCGTCCGTAGACAGCAGCGATATGGTGCCAACCAGTTCTCCGCGCTCCAAATACAGGTACAGCCAGCCATGGTCTAAATCATTTTGTAAAATTTCACGGGTGGGATACGCGCAGGTCCAGCAGCTGGATTCATCCTGTATGCATGCATGCCAAAGCGCCCATACAGCTTCGGTGTCAGTTGCAACGGCTTGCCGGAACGTAATGGAATCCATCGCTTTTCACCGCCTCTCCTGTGGAGATACTACCTCGGTGCACTCCTACTTGCTTCGCGCCGCGCCCGCCCGATCGTATACTCCGCTCTTTCCTGATCGGTTTCCAGAATGAGGCGGGGGACAGACATGGGTTGTTTCTCCTTATTCAGCGCTACCATTGTTACATACGCGCGGTTGACCAGCGTGCGGGAGATAGTTTCACACTCGGGGTCCTCTACATAAGTATCAACACATACGAGCATACTGGTATTGCCTACGTATACCAACCGCCCAAGCATAACAATAATATCGCTGAGCTTAGCGGAGGCCAGGAAATCAAGCCGGTCGATAGACGCGGTGATCACATCACTGGCGCTGTGCCTGCGGGCGACGACGGCGGCGACAATATCTACCCACTCCATTAACCGGCCGCCAAACAGACGAAACGTTTGGTTGCAATCTTGCGGCAGGACAATATGCACCTGCTCCGTACGGCTATAGGAAACGGTGCGGCTTTGCGTTTTCTGGTTTGAGCAGTTTTCAAACATGGGGACTCCTCACTTTCTGCCCCGGTGTGGGCTGCGGGATGCGAATGGAGTTTGGCAGATCGACCAATTCCTGTTGCAGCGGCAGGCTTAGCAAACGGTCATCCAGACAGGTTAACGCCAGCAGTCCCTTGCGGGGCAGCGGATGAAGCGTAAACAGATCCGGATGGCGTTTGATCAGACGGCGAAATAATTGCCGCTCGGAAAAGCCGCGTTGCATATCGGCATCCAATTGGGTGATGGAACGCACCGCTTTCACCAGCGGAGACAGCAGCCATCGTGGCGCTACCATAAAGGATGTATCCGGCCGGCCTTCCACCCAGCCAATGTGTACGCGATCGTCCATCAAGGCGGTACAATCCAGCCGCGCATCGGGGCAAATGGGGTGAGGGAAAGTATCCATATCTATCCACGCCAGATAATCATAACTGGGGAATGCTTTTGTTGCACGCAGGAGTAGCGGCAGTTTGTTACGCTTGAACAACTGTACCGGAGACATGCCCTGTGCAAGAAGCGAACGTGGCAATAGCGAATTGTCGGGATAGGCTAATGTATTGGGGAAACTGGCCCGTAAAGCCCGCTCTTTTTCCCCGCCGGTATACAGCATCAGCGGTATACTGTGGATAGCACGCAAGTAAGAGAACCGCAGCATATAAGAGGGTACTGGATGCGGCGGATGCGGCAAGTTGATAAAAGCCGTTACAAACATCGGCTGCTCTGCTTTACCCGGACGCAGAACACGATTCATTTGCTGGTCAAGCGTCGCTAACGGCGGCATACGCTGCGCATATGCATCCGAAACGCCGAAAATACCCAGCATGGCGCGTATCGAGGCGGTGCCATGCGTAAAAGAAAAACCGGCCAGATGTTCAAAACGTGTAAGGCTGGAAGGGGGCATAGCATCCACAGGCGGTTTGGCCAGCACGGCGTTTGCGGCGCCGACCCCGACCGGATGCAGTACTGCCTGATCCAGCGCATATACGGTGTAACCTGCCGCATAAGCCGCCAATGACAGGGTTTCTGGTTGCAAAGTCAACTCGTGAAGCGCTTGAACCAGCCCCATAAAAAAGGATGGGTAGAGCAACAGGGTTGGTACAGGCGCGCGGCTGTTTACCAGAGCTTGCCCCGCGCCCAACTGAAAGCACTCTTCTCCCGCCACGCCGCGTAGAGCGGGCAAACAGGGCTGACCGTCTTCCGGCGTAATGGTTGCGGTGAGCAGCTTCCGTTTGGTTTTACATTTTGCAAAACGTGAGAACAGAGCACGATCCCAGTGTGGGGTAAAAACATACTCACCGGTCAGGGATAAAAAATGGGTTTCGTCGGTAACCAGCAAAGCAACAGCGCTAAGCCCGGCAGATTCCTCATAGTATTTAATATCGTTAGGCCCGACTGTGTTGGCGGGGATCGACGCTTGTATAAAATGATCCGCATACTGTGCAGGAATGGCAAAATGAATCCCATAGGGTCGGGCTGCCTGGGACAAGGCGTCTAAAACCATGGTTACGGCGGTTTCGCCATCTGCCAGTGCGCTGAGAATAACAAAGAGTCTTGGATTAAGCATGAAGAACTCCTTTGCGCGGGTGTAATACATGCCGGTAAGGGTGCCTATATTAAAACGCAGGGACACAATGGCTGTGTCCCGGCAAAACGAGCCCCGATTGGATGATACGTTGTTTCAACATCTGCGTCAAGTAGAGGGATGCTCGAAGGTGACAATGCAATAGTATATTTCCTGATCGGTAAGTAAATGTACTGCGTAGAATAAACGCACTGGTTGTGGCGGCTGTTCCGGGGAAAGCAACGTCAGGCGTGCATCGCCGTTTAGCTTGTTTTGCTGCTTTAACCAACGTACATATCGGAGCATATCGGCGCGGTTACGGATTTCGCGGCTGGGTTTTGCCTTGCCCGGATCAGATGATGCAAGGAACTCCTTGTTTGCGGGCTGCGACCAGAAGGTTTTCATCTTTTCATTTTCCACCCGCGCGCTGGGCGTGGGAAGCATCTGATAGATGCCAATGCCCATGGGCATACGGGTCAGCAAATGTTCAAAATGCGTCTGGAGAGCTTTGAGTTCTGTAATTTCCTCGATCACAGCGTAAATTCGATATACGCCCGGTTCCGATGTGGGATAAATGGAATTGAAGGAGCGCATCCACATAATGTGGCGGTCTTTATGGAAAACGCGGTAATCAATTTTAAATGGAACGCCGGTATCTACCAAATCATTGGTGGCTTTCATGAAACGGTCCACATCATCGGGATGAATGGTGGAGTACGAATGCTCTGCATCGTAAAACTCTTCGGAGGGATCATACCCGATCATTCTGCGGTATCCATTGCTTACGTACAGGATGCGTTGCTGCTTTTCGTGCATTTCAAAGATGGCAAGACCGACCATGAAGTTATCGGCAAACGCCCTGAACTGGTTTTGCTCGCGAAGATAATTCTCTTCAATTTTAACCTGTTCGTCCACTTGGTTAATAGCGGCGATGTAGCGTGTATGGTGGGTTCGCTCGTCGGTAACGTGGGAGCAAAGCACACGGCACCATACAGGGGTTCCATCTTTTTCCAACAGGCGAATCGTACAGGAGCCGCTGCCGTGAGCAAGCAAATCGTTTGCCAGCATCCAGTACATTTTATAATCCTGTGGATGGATATAGGGTTCTAAATCCTTGTGGGAGCTTAGCGTAGAAAAATCGTAATTGCTGACGCTATATTGGTTGAAGGATTGGGAACTGATAACGTTGCCGTTTGCGGTGTCCCAATCAAAAAGGGAGGTACCCAGATGCTCCAGCAATTCCTGATAGCGGGACTGTTCCTGCTGTTTTACTTGCAGCCATTGGTTTTCGATCAACAACGCCTCGGCACGTTTGCGGCTGTCCACATCTGCAATGCATAGGAGGTAAATATCTTCGTTTGTATCCGTAGGGATCGGAATAAAGGTGAAAGATGCCCAACGGAAGTGCTTACTTCCTGAGTGGATGCGCCTTTCCACCAGATAATAGTCGCTTTGGCTTTCAGCAATCTTTTGCTGTAAATAGCCCGGCAGGAATAGGTTGTTCTCCAATTCCTCATCTTGATTAAGCAATGATTTATGAAACAGTTCTTTTAACCAGACTGCGGGTTTGACGGTATCGGGACGTAGATTTTTCTGTGTGGAAGAATGGACGATGCGAATGCTTTGATTGGAAATGTTCAGCTCGATAACATCGGCGTAAACACTGCGCAGCACAGCCGCGTAATTGTGCAGTGTGCGCGCCTGCTCAAATTCCTTAAGCTGTGTAATATCGTTGAAGGTGAAGAAAAACACATCGTTTAAGCCTGCTTTTCCCATGTGGCGCAGGTGGGTTTCCACCCATAATTCCCGGTTTTCCCGGTAGTGGATGTGACGCAGTTCAATGCGCTCCACATGCCCACTTTGAGCGGCTTTCTGGCAGATGCTAAGCAACCCTTTGCGATCATCTGGGTGAACCGCCGTCAGCACTTCCCGTGCGCCGTCAAAAACCTGCTTGGGGGTGCAGCCAAATAATTCGTAATAACCGTCGTTCACACGACGCACTTCCAGCACGTCGTCACCCAATTCAAAAATGCCCATGCCGCCGACCATGCCGTTAAAAAGCATATCTGCGCCAGCGCTGCTGCCCCACAGGCTGGAAAGGTCTACCGAGGGCTGTGGAGTGGTAATGTGGATGGGATCACTCTCCATGTGGTTATCGACAAACAGTTCCGTGTAAGTGGCAATGTCCAGCGGTTTTGCCAGCAGGAACCCCTGTGCCATATCACAGCCGATGGAGCGTAAAAAGGCCAGCTGATCCAGATTTTCCACGCCTTCTGCGATTACGGGCATGTTCAGCCATTTGGTCATGCGTACAACGCTGGTCAGCACACTGGCAGCGCGCGGGTTGGTATTCAACTTGGCGATAAAACGCATATCCAGCTTGATGATATCCACCGGCATATCCATCAGAACATTCAGGCTGCTGTACCCGCTGCCGAAATCGTCCATCAAAACCACAAAGCCCATAGAGCGCAAACGGTTAATAGTAAGCAGAAGCTCGTCCGGATCTTTGTTATATGCACTTTCCGTAATCTCCAGCCGCAGAGAAGATGGCTCGACATCGTATTTGTGCACCATCATTTGCAAATCTTCGCACAAGTGGGTGGAATACAAATCGATCCGGCTGATGTTTACCGAAATGGGAAGGTTGTATTGGTATACTTTCCATTTGCTGAGCAGGGCGCAGGCATGCTCCCAAACATAATAATCCAGCTTGGTAATAAAACCGTTACGTTCAAATAGCGGTATAAACTGACTTGGGGGGATCACTCCTTTTTCGGGATGCAGCCAGCGGACAAGAGCCTCTACAAAGACCGGCTGTTGCGTGTCGACTGTGAATACCGGCTGGAGATAAAGCACAAACTGCCCCTGTTGCAGCGCAAAATTCATTTCGTCTAATATTGCGTTCTCCGCCAGCAGGGTCTGGCGAAGGTGATCATCGTAATACGCGTAGCGGTGCAGAGCGTTGCCTTTGATGGTACGCAGCGCCATCATGGCGCGGTCGCACATGTGGTTGATAGGGGTATTGATGTTGCGGACAGGATAAATGCCGTAAGACAGCTGTATGTTAAAATCCAGATTTTGACAGCGAAGTCCCCGGTTAAACACTTCGATGATATGCTCCATTTCCAGCATATCCTGCGGCATACAGGCGGCAAAATGGTCTGCTTCCATACGGGCGCAGGTGCCGCGGTTGCCCAGCATGGTTTCCAGCCCTTCGGCTATGGAAATGAGAATCTGATCGCCGACTTCCTTGCCAAACATATCGTTGATGACCTTGAATCGGTCAATATCAATCATAATGATTACGAAAGATGTTTTAGGGCTGGCGTGCATTAGTTCTTCCGTTTTCCGGTAAAAGCTTTCCCGGTTGCAGATGCCGGTTAACGCATCGTGATCAATTCGATAATACAGTTCGTTACGCATCCGCCTGTTTTTAAACTCGGTTTCTTTATCCTGCGTGATGTCGATAAAAACCACGCCGCATTGCGCCGCGTTACCCATGGGGATGGCGGAGGCGTGCACCCAGCGGATGAGATGATCCTTGGTTTGTATACGAAAAAACGATTCTATTTTTTGCGGCTGGCTGCGGAAAGAAGCAATCAGATTTTCTACCAACTTGCGATCGCGCGGATCGACCAGCTGGCGGTAATCGTTGGCCATGATCTTCTCGTATTCTTCCGAGCTGTAATTACAAAGTTCCGCAAGGACGTCGTTATAATACAAAAGTCTGGGCTCGCCAGACAGATCGTATAAAGCAATGCCGCCCGGAACGGCGTTGATAATGGCTTGCAGGCGCTGATAATCCTCCTGCAAAATCGTATCGGTAAGCATATTGCCCGGCAGGGTATTTTGCGTAGATGGCGCGGCTTTGCCAGCCTGACCGTAATAACGGGCAGGCGCGTTGAACAGTCTGCGCAGTTGTTCGTGCTGAACCGTTTTGGATTGATACCGGTGGATAATGGCATCCGCGCCGGCGGCGTAATAGCGCTCCACCATTTGCTCATCCTGTGAATCGACACAAATCCAGATGATTAAGGAATGGAACTGATCATTTTGGCGAACGGCAGTTAACAACGCAAGACTATTGACGGCTGATTTTTCTAAATTAATAACCAGAATAGCAACGTCCGAATGGGAACTTAAAAAAGCCATCGCGGCTCGCTGATTCTGGACATGATACGCCTCATACTCTGTCTTAAAAAGGGCGAATCCATCGAAACGCTTTGCGTCGTCGACTATCAATACGGGGGTTGTTTCGTCCATAGCTACTCCTTTCCCGGAGTAATGTGCGACAGGTATACATTTTCCAAATGAATCTTTTTCTTTGATAAATACATGAAATATTGTAACAGATATGTAAATACCTTTCAAGCAAGAACCTATGTATTTTCGATGCTTTTTTATTAAAAACAAAGCCCATGATACGCAAGAGTTTGCGGGAATATATTTTATGATTTCTACGATAGGAAAGTATGCCACGCAACATTTAACAAATTGGGAATCTGTTTAAAACGACGGAGCTGAATACTTGCATGTTTATCGAATTCTGCTATAATACAAGGGTTAGAGGAGCATACAAGGGCTAACCCCTATACATATAGGCAATCGAAGGCAGAAATGGAAAGGATGATTCATTTGGCGAACCCGACATTTGAAATTAAAATGGAAAACGGCGATATTATGAAGGGGGAACTGTACCCCGATATTGCCCCCCAATCGGTAGGCAATTTTATTGCGCTTGCAAACAGTGGTTTTTACGACGGGCTTATTTTCCACCGCTGTATTCCGGGATTTATGATTCAGGGCGGCTGCCCCAAAGGCACCGGCACCGGCGGCCCGGGCTATTGCATTAAAGGCGAATTTGCGCAAAATGGCGTATCGAACTCGCTTAGGCATACCTATGGCGTATTAAGTATGGCGCGCAGCATGATGAAAGATAGCGCCGGATCGCAGTTTTTTGTAATGACCAGCGACAGTCCCCATCTGGACGGCTCCTATGCTGCGTTTGGTAAAGTGCTGGAAGGCATGGACGCAGCGGAGAAAATTGTGAACACCCCGACGGATCGCGGTGATAAACCGGCTACGCCGCAAGTGATCCAGTCCATCCGTGTGGAAACGAACGGACAGGTGTATCCTTTCGATCAGCTGTAAAAATGGGGCTTACGCGGCGCGGGGCATTGCTCCGCGTCGGTTTCGTTTTATCCGGAAATATGGGATGCGGAAGTGGAAAGGGTATGAATGGGAAGAAGATAGAGCTGCTTGCACCTGCGGGTGACGAGGCGGCGCTGCATGCGGCGGTTTGCGCTGGTGCGAACGCCGTGTATTTGGGCTATTCCCATTTCGGCGCGCGGGCGTCCGCAGCGAACTTCGACGCGGAAGCGCTGGAAAAAGCAGTCGCGTATGCACACCTGCACCATGTTTGCATCCATGTAACTATGAATACGCTGATGAAGCCGGAGGAAGAAGAGGCGGTATACCAGGCGCTGAAAGTGATTGCGGCATGTCACGCGGATGCAGTGATCGTACAGGATCTGGGCGTGGCGAAAATGGCGCGGGAATCCTTTCCGGCGCTGGATTTGCACGCAAGTACGCAAATGGCGCTGCACAGCACTGCCGGAGCACGTTTTGCTATGGCGCATGGCTTTCAGCGCGTAGTACTGGCGCGGGAATGTACGCTGGATACGGTAAAGTGTGTTGCTCAAACAGGCATTGATACCGAAGTGTTTGTACACGGCGCGCTTTGCACAGCTATGAGCGGGCAATGCCTGCTTTCCAGCATGGCCGGCGGACGCAGCGGTAACCGCGGCCGGTGTGCACAGCCCTGCCGGCAGCAGGTAACGCTGGGCGGGCAGACCGCGGCGCTGCTATCGATGCGCGATTTATGCCTGCGGAATGATTTACCCGCATTGCAGGCGGCGGGTGTGGCATCGCTAAAAATTGAAGGCAGGCTGAAACGGCCGGAATACGTTGCCGTAGTGACCGATAGCTACCGTAAAGCATTGGATGCGCTGGCACAGGGGCGCTTTTCGCTGATGGATGAAGCGGAGAGCCGCACACTTCGGCAGATTTACCATCGGGGAGGTTTTACCCGTGGACACCTGATGGGCGAGGAAGACGCTGCTCTTTGCGCTACCGACCGCGTAGGACACGGCGGTGTACAGATTGGCCGTATAACGATGCAAAAGAACGGATTGGCGCAGGCGGAACTATCAGCGCCGCTCCATGATGGAGATGGGCTGCGGATTGAGAGCACCCGTGATGTGGAACTGCGCTATTCGGGGCTGCAGCAACTGCATACCGCCACGCTCCGGCTGCATCCCGGCGATCGGGTATATCCCGGCGACAAGGTTGTACGACTGACGGATGCAAAGCAGGTGGAATGGGCGCAGCAGCGCAAGGAACCGGATATCCCCGTTAAAATGCGTGCAACTGTCTGTGCGGATCAACCCATGCGCCTTGTGGTGAGCGACGGGTTAAGCACGGTAGAAACAACCGGTGAAACGGCGCAGCAACCGCGCACCCGTGCATTGACTCGTGAAGAGATTATAAGGTCCCTCGGGAAACTTGCGGATACGCCCTTTGTACTTCGAGAAGAGCCGGTAGTGGAAACGGATTCCGCGTTTGCGCCGGTTTCCGCGCTTAATGCGCTGCGCCGTGAAGCGCTTGCGCAGTTTGAAAAAGTACGACGCGAGGCGTTTGCGGGGAAAAGACCACAACAGGCTAAAGCAATTCATTCCAAAGCGCAAAAGCGCAATTGTGATATCGTGTTGCACCCAACGGTGGAAACGCTTGCGGTATGCTTTAACGATGCGGCAGCAGGGCAGGAATTCTTACAAGCGGGAGCGAACTTTCTTCTGTATGCGCCGCTGGACTGGCGCAGTAAGGCTTTGCAGGCTGAACTGCCCCGTTTGCCGCAGGGGACCTGGCTGGTGCTGCCCCCTCAGTTTGGGGATGAAGCATTTACAGAAGCATGGCCTGCGATAGATGCTGTGCAACAAAGACTTGGCGGCGTTGTACTGGGCAGCGTAGACCATTTGGGTTTACCACTGCCGTTGCCAGTCGCTTTTGGCGATGGCATTCCGCTGACGAACCGAAAAGCGGCAGCGGAATTGCTGAATGAAGATATCGCTTTTTTTATGTTGTGGCCGGAGCTGAAC
Source organism: Candidatus Limiplasma sp. (assembly GCA_963675655.1). Taxonomy (GTDB): domain Bacteria; phylum Bacillota; class Clostridia; order Christensenellales; family Aristaeellaceae; genus CAXXOK01. Next base: position 92,807 of record OY776489.1, on the reverse strand, counting down.
GCGCAGGAAATGGATGCGCTTACGCAACACCCGCTGCCTGCGCCGCCGCTGCTGAAAGTATATGGCCGCGAACGGGTGATGCTGCTCAACCATTGCCCGGAGCGGGTAGCGCGCGGGCTTACAACAGGGCGGAAAAACTGTGCGCTGTGCAAACCGGGCGATAGAGCCTGCGCCAGCCCAGATGCGGCGGTAACGGACCGAAAAGGGTATCGTTTTCCGCTTCGGCGCATCCGCTTTAGCGAAGGCTGCGTGCTGGAGATGGATAACGCACTGCCGACCGACCTGGGGAAAATGGAGGATCGCCGCCGTGCGCTGGGTGCGGGCATGTTATTGAATTTCACAGTAGAACCGCTGGAAGAACAGCTTGCGATTACCAGGCGCTTTGTGCAAATCATGGCAGGCGGGAAACCGCCGGTAAATGGAGAAGCGACCACTGCGGGGCATTTTCACCGTGGCGTGGAATAAACGAACCGACGAACCGGAAGGGGTTTGGCTGGAATATGGAACCGGAAAAACGATTGCATATAGAACCACAGCGTGAACTGCGCGTGTTGGAATTTTATAAAATACGGGAGATGCTTGCATCGCACAGTATTACCCCCATGGGGAAAGAACTATGCCTTGCGCTGAAGCCCAATACGGACATCGGCGAGGTGCAGCGTGCGTTGGATGAAACAGAGGAAGCTGTTGTGCTGCTTACCTACACGGGCGGCAATCCGCTGGTGTGGTTTGGCGATGTACGGGAAGCGCTGGTGATGGCGGAAAAAGGCGCATCGCTCAACCCGCGTGCCCTGCTGGATGTGGCAGGCTGCCTGCGGGCGGCACGCGCTGCCCGCGCGGCGTTGGTGAAGGATCGCGAGGATACGCCGATTCTGACGGGGCTGGCCAGCAGGCTTACCACGCTACCTACCGTGGAACAGGACATCAGCGACGCGATTCTCAGTGAAGACGAGATTGCCGACCGGGCTTCAGCGGAACTAACGCAAATCCGGAGGCAGATACGATCCGCCAACGAACGGATGCGTGAAAAACTAAACCAGATGATTCGCAGTTCCAGCTTTGCGAAATACTTACAGGATGCGATTATCACCATGCGCGGTGATCGCTACTGCATCCCCGTTAAATCGGAGCACCGGGCAAGCGTACCGGGACTGGTGCACGACCAGAGTGCCTCGGGCGCGACGCTTTTTGTGGAACCGATGGTGGTGGTGGAGCTTGGTAACGATTTAAAGCAGCTGCACGCAAAAGAACAGCAGGAGATTGCGCGTATCCTGCAAGCGCTGACCGATCGCCTTGCGCCTTATGCGGATGAACTGCGTACGGATATTGATATTCTGAATCATTTGGATTTTGCCTTTGCCAAAGGGCAGCTATCGCGGGAGATGAGCGCTGTACTGCCGAAGCTGAATACCCGCGGTTATATTCGAATTATCCGCGGGCGGCATCCGTTGATCGATCGGGATAAGGTTGTGCCGACGTCGCTGTGGCTGGGGGATGATTTTACTACGCTGATTATTACCGGCCCCAATACGGGCGGTAAAACAGTTACGCTTAAAACCGTCGGGCTATTAACGCTGATGGCGCAAGCCGGTTTGCAGGTGCCTGCGGAGCTGGGTACGGAGCTGGCTGTATTTGAGCGCGTTTATGCCGATATTGGCGATGAACAATCCATCGAGCAATCGCTTTCCACCTTCTCCAGCCATATGACCAACATTGTTGCGATTATGCAGCATGTAACCGACCGGGATTTGGCGCTTTTTGACGAGCTTGGCGCGGGTACGGACCCCACCGAGGGCGCGGCGCTGGCACAGACCATCCTTACCAATCTGCTCAGCCGAAAAGTGCGCACGATGGCGACTACGCATTATAGCGAGCTGAAAGCGTTTGCGCTATCTACGCCCGGTGTGGAAAACGCGAGTGTGGAGTTTGATGTAGCAACCCTACGGCCCACATACCGGCTATCCATCGGCATTCCCGGCAAGAGTAACGCGTTTGAGATCAGCCGCAGACTGGGTCTTTCTGAGAAGATCATCGATGGGGCAAGGCAACTATTGTCGCAAAACGACGTACGCTTTGAAGACGTGATTGCCAATGCCGAGTACCACCGCCAGATCGCTGAAAAAGAGCGGAAAATGGCGGAAGAAACCCGGCAGGAAACCGTAGCCCTGCGCAACGAGGCGGAGAAACTGCGCCGCGAAATGGAGCAAAGCCGCGAAAAGAACATGCGCAAAGCGCGCGAAGATGCAAAACGCGTTATGGAAAACGCGCGCCGGGAAGCTGACGCTATCATCTCCGATTTAAAGAAGTTGAAAAAGCAAGCGCAAACGCCGGAGCATGAAGTGCAGGCTCTGCGCAAACGTATGGAAAAAGGGATTGACGAGTTGAGCGAAGGCTTGGCCCAGCCCAGCCAAACCCATTTTACACCGCCGAAAACCCTGCGCGTAGGCGAACAGGTGGAAATTGTGAACCTGAAAACGCAGGGAACCGTGCTCACGCCACCCGACAGCAAGGGCGAGGTACAGCTGCAGGCAGGCATTATGAAACTGAAAGCACATTTAAGCCAACTGCGAATAGTAGAACCGCCGAAGAAAAAAACCACCGGCGTTCGCGCGAAAACCAGTGCAGCTGTAAGAAGCGTACCCTTGGAACTAGATATTCGCGGTATGGCGCAAGACGAGGCGATACCGGAAGTTGACCGCTATTTGGATGAAGCGACGCTGGCAGGGCTTAACGAGGTTAGCATCATCCACGGCAAAGGGACGGGCGTGCTGCGCAGCGGCATACAACGCCACCTGAAAGGCCATATGGATGTGCAAAGCTACCGTTTGGGCCGCTATGGTGAGGGCGAGGACGGTGTTACCGTCGTTACGTTAAAGTAAAAAATCGATACACGAGAGCGGGAGGGTATGAACATGTCAGATAAACAACGGATTTTACTGGTGGATGATGATCGCAATATCAGTCACCTGATTCGGTTGTATATGGAAAAAGAGGGTTACGAGGTTTTTGAGGCAGCCCGTGGGGATGAGGGTCTGGCGGCTTTCAAGCGGCATAACCCTTCCATTGTACTGCTGGATGTAATGCTCCCCGGCGTGGACGGGCTGGAGGTACTACGGGAGATTCGGAAAACCAGCAAAGTACCCGTGATAATGCTCACGGCTAAAGATGAAACATTTGATAAGGTGCTGGGGCTGGAACTGGGCGCGGACGACTATATTACCAAACCGTTTGAGAATAAAGAGCTGGTTGCGCGCGTCAAGGCGGTTTTACGCCGCAGCGTTGTAGAGGCTGATACGCAGGAAACGGATGATTTGCTCACTTTTCCAAACCTTACGGTCAGCCTTGTGCGCTATGAGGTGACGTACGAGGGCAAACCGGTGGAAATGCCGCCCAAAGAGCTGGAAGTGTTGTATTTTCTAGCATCCCATCCCAACATGGTGTTCACGCGTGAGCAATTGCTAGAGCGTGTGTGGGGTTATGATTTTTATGGGGATAGCCGTACGGTGGATGTGCACATCAAACGCCTGCGTGAAAAGTTGGTGGGCTGCGAAAATTACGGTTGGGAAATCCATACCGTATGGCGTGTCGGCTATAAATTTGAAATTAAGGATTCGATGAGGTAACGGCATGTTCCACAGCATGTTTTCAAGGCTATTTTCCATTCTGCTGCTGATCATTTTAGTGGTGGTTTTTGTGGGCGCAGGCTTTTCCATTATCACCATCCGTAATAATATGATTGCCAGTCGTATGGAAAGTTTGCTGGTACAGGCACGGGAAATCGCTTTTTTAGCCAGCCGTATGCAGGATGCTACACTGAGCGATTATCTGGGAATGGATACCCCCACCATCTCCTACCTGCAATGGAAGGCAGGCAAGGTATATGATGAATTTGGCGCGTATATCCTGATTGTGGATTTATATGGTAACCGGATGGACAACTTGCTCACCACAATGCAAAATAATCCCGGAACGGTGGAAAGCCTCACCTCTTCGGATATTGAGGATGCGCTGCGGGAAGTGCTGACCGGCAAAGAAATCGAAACTAAAATCACCAATGCGGATAATGGCACCATCTTTACCGTTGCCGTTCCGTGGACCAAGGATGACAACGTGCAGGGCGCTGTGTTTATCCATACCAGCGCGCAGATTATCGAAGCGGAATACCTGGGCGTTGTTTGGCAAATCGTATTCGGCTTTTCCATCGCTGCGTTGGTTGCGGCTGCCTGCGCCTTGCTGTATACACGCAGCATTGTGAAACCGCTGACCACGATTACCCGTGCGGCGGAGGATATGAGCTGCGGCCGTTTCAACACGCGAGCTGCGGTAACGGGCGTTAATGAAATCCGGCAGTTGGCAGGGACCTTTAACGTGATGGCGGATAAATTGGCGCAAGTGGAGGAAAACCGCCGGGATTTTGTCGCCAATGTAAGCCACGAGCTTCGTTCGCCGGTCACAAGCATCCATGGCTTTGTGGAGGGAATGCTGGACGGCACGATTCTCCCGGAAGCAAGGGATCAATACCTGCAAGTCGTCAGTGATGAAACGAACCGGCTGAAAAAGCTGATCGCCGACCTGCTGGAACTAAGCCGTATGGAAAAGGGCGTTGTGGTGCTGAACCCAACCAATTATGATATAAACGAGACGATACGCCGCGTGATTATCGGCAGAATGAACGATATGGAGCAGCGCGGTATCGACCTACACCTGCATTTTGAGACGGAACCCTGCATGGTGCGCGCGGATCAGGATCGCATCGCACAAGTTGTGTATAATCTGGTGGATAATGCGCTAAAATTTATAGGTGACAATGGAAACTTGACAATTAGTACCGCGATAGTGCATGATAAAGTATCGGTGGTCGTTGCCAACGACGGGCCCCCGATATTGCCGGAGGATCGTCCGCACATATTCGATCGGTTCTATAAAGCGGATAAGGCACACACGGTTGGAAAAGGCTCCGGCACGGGACTCGGGTTGAGTATTTGCCAGCGAATTGTGCAGCAGCACGGACAAACCATTGAGCTGTTGCCCACGGCTGTTGGCGCAGCGTTTGCCTTTACGCTGGAGGCGGGTAACAAACCGCTATCCATTGGGGAAGGCGGAGACCAGCGAAAAGAAGATGCGACGGAAAGGGAGTAAATACCATGGAACGTCATATCTTTCTCATCGGTATGCCGGGCAGCGGTAAAAGCGCGCTTGGCCGGCGCGTGGCGCAGAAGCTGCAAATGCCTTATCTGGATACCGATGCGTATTTAACGGAGATTACCGGTATGAACACGGCGCAAATCTACGCTACCTATGGTGAAACGGCTTTCCGGGACGGGGAAACCCGGCTGCTGATGGATTTAATCGATGCAACGCCCGGCATTATCTCCACAGGCGGTGGTACGGCTTTGCGGGACGAGAATCGCAGAATCATGCGTGCGCAGGGTTATGTAGTGCTGATAGACAGGCCGATCGACGATATATTGCTGGATATCCGTGCGGAAAAACGCCCGCTGCTGGCGCAGAAGGGGCGTAGTGAAATCGAGCGGATATACGAAGAACGTATGCCGGTTTATCGTGATGTGGCAGATGTAGTGCTGGATAACGGAAACGGTTTTCATAACGGGTTAGCCGCATTGGAATCTTTGGCACGCCAACTAGGCGCGTAAGGGCGCAATGAAGCGCCGCTAAAAAGAAAAACGGTTTGATTTAAGGGCTAGAGAAATGGAAAATCCCGCAGGCGCGACGGTGCGCCACGCTGCGGGGTATTTTTTATTTCTTTTTTGCCATACGGTGAAATGGCTATCAGTTCAGCGCAATTTTCAGCGTTTCCAAATTCTCGGTCATAAAATCCACATAGGTTTTCCCAGCGGCAAATTCATCCGCAGTCAGGTTATGACAGGCGTAGAAAATGTGTGTGGGTACGCCGGTTTCTTCGCTGATGGCATCGGCAATGGTATGGGTAGAAAGCTCGGGGTAGAGGATTAATGGCACCTGATCTTCTTTCACCTTATCAATTAGGAAAGCGACTGTTTGCGCACTGGGTTCGGTTTGGCTGGAGCAGCCGGGGAACGCGGCATAGTAGCGCAGCCCGTATTCATGTACAAAATACCGCAGTGCAAAACGATCTCCAAAGATGATTTCGTTACGTTTTGCGGTGCTTACAACTTCGCGAAACGCGGTGTCCAGCGATTGCAACTGGGTAATATAGCTGTCTGCATTGGCACGGAACGTATCTGCATGAACAGTGTCCAGCGCGGACATTTCATCGCAGATGGTATTGACCATGGCGATCGCGTTGAGGGGAGAGGTCCAAACGTGTTCGTCCAATTCCTCCTCTTCTTCGCCGCCTTCCGCTTCCATGCCCTCTACCAGCTCTTCGGTCAATGTGGGGACCATGCTGGTCAGGTTAATGGCTTTTACAGCGCTGTCCGGCATGGAAGCGAGAATTCCTTCAACCCATGCATCCGATTCACCGCCGACGTAGATGAACAGGTCGGCGTTGCGGATGGATATAATATCCTGCGGCGTAGGCTCGTAGGAGTGCATTTCCGCGCCGGGCTTCAACAGCATGCTAATATTGACACTGTCCACATCGCCTGCAACGGCACGCGCGAAGTCATATTGCGGGTATATGGTAGTTACGATGGAAAGGGACTCGCCGCCTTCCGCAGCCGCGGGGACAAACGGTACCAACAGGAAACATACGAGCAGAAGAGCTAACCACTTTTTCATTTACCTTTACCTCCATGGGGTAGATTGGGGGAGCGCGCCTGAAAGATGGAAAGCCTAATAGGTGGCTTTATGCAGATCAGGACGATTGGGAGACATTCAAATTCAAATTAAAAATGAATTTCATTTTCAAATTATAGGCATGTGAGGCGTATCTGTCAAGACCAAAATGAATAAAAAGTAACAAACAACAGCTGATGAGCTCATCAGCTGTTGTTTGTTACTTAAAATCAAATATTTTTGCTGTTTATCAGATACGCAAAGGCGTCAACGACCCGACGCATTATTATTGCCGGATGGTAAGAACGCGATGGGGAAAACATGGCTTTCTTTTCCTGCCAATAGAAGCGGTGTTTCAGTGGTGGGGAAATAATACATTAGCGGATTTCCTATGTAAAATAACAACGGGAATCATTCTTCCGTGTCATCAAACGGCAACAGAATACGGTTATTCTCGTGTTCCCAAAGTTTATCCAGGTGGTAAAATTCCCGCTCCTGAATATGGAACAGGTGCACCAGCACCGTACCGTAATCCAGTACAATCCAGCGCGCGTCCTGTTGGCCATCCTTACGCAGCGGTTCTACGCCTGCTTGCGACAGTTTATCTTCCACTTCATCAGCCAGCGCCTTCACTTGCAGCACGTTGCGGCCGCTGGCGATGACCATGGCGTCGGTAATTACAGTTAATCCCGATACATCCAATGCTACAATATCCTGTGCTTTCTTGTCGTAGAGGGCGGCGGCGGCTTTCAGAACGATTTCTTTTCCTTCCATCAGGGCAATCTCTCCTTTATTGTCTCGGTAGGTAAACGCTCCAGCCAATCGATTACACGCTGGCTCGAAGGATGCGGCGTGTTTTTCTGCTGGATCACATGGATTTGCGTTGAGCGCAGCGAGCAAATGGTTGCCCGCACAAGGTTGGTTTTGGCCAGTTCGCGTACGGATTCCAACGCGGGGTATGAACGGCGGCCGGGCTCGATTTTATCGGCTAAAAATAAAACCATATCGGTCGGCATCATGCCGATGCGGCCTGTGGTGTGGCAGCGTACAGCGGACAGGATGTTGGGGTCGTGTATGCCGTACTCTGTTTCCGCCAGCACCGCGCCAACCGGGCCGTGTAGCAGGTTGGCGTTGGACAGGGTTTCTTTATCCAGCAGCAGGCGATGCTCCCGCGCAATGCGCTGCAGCGTTTGTAGCGGCATGCATTTAGCACAGTCGTGGATGAGCCCTGCCATTTCGCATTGCGTCTCGTTCAGCCCATGCAAACGGGCCAATTCTCGCGCAGTAGCGGCTACGTTCAGGGAGTGAATAAACCGCTTTTCACTCAGGATGGTTTTCAGCTTCGGGTAAATTGCATCGGCGCCTTGAGGTGTTGGGGCAATGCCATACAAACCGCGGTACCGTATATACTCGTGCACTGGCGGCGGAAGAGCATGCGGCGTTTCTCCACTTGCGATCTGGGCGCGGATTTCCGTAGCACTGATGGGCTCCGGTGGCAGGGACAGGTACCAAAACCGTGCGCCTTTCGCTTCTAAATCGTGTACAATGGGATGGTCGTAAGCGTTTTGTGTGCTGCGGCGGCATACCAGAAACGTACAGAGAGAAAACACCTTTTCCGGCGTATGCCAGTGGGGTAAATCCATCATGGTATCTTCACCAATAACGAAAAAAAACTCCGCAGCGGGCATTTGCCAGTGTAACTGGGTAAGCGTATCGGCCGTATACGTAACACCCTCGCGATCGATCTCTATGCGGGATGTGCTGAATTTCGGCTCCCGTAAAGTCGCCAGACAGGTCATTTCGTAGCGATCTTCCGCATCCGCGAGTGAGTCATGCTTGTGGGGGGGACGACCGGTTGGGATGAAAATAACCCGGTTCAGCCTTGCTTCCTCCAGCGCGCAGGCGGCGATATTTAAATGGCGCTCATGAATGGGATTAAAACTCCCGCCCATGAGGCCGATGCGTTCTTTTGCCACATCCGCGCCTCCTTCCATAGGATGATTATACCGTAAAACCGAACAAAGGAAAAGCGTTTTAAGGAAACATCCTGTTTGGATTGTACATAAGCTGCGTGATTCAGTTGACAGAGAAAAGCCAAAACGTTATAATTTCGATATTCTAGAACCGTTTTCATATGGGAGGAACCGATGAAAAGCGTCAACATTCAGGACATTGCGCGCGAGGCCGGCGTTGGAAAAGCTACTGTATCGCGCGTAATTAACGGAAAAGGGTATGTAAGCCGTGAAACAGCCGCAAAAGTGAAGGCTGTCATGGAGCGCTACCACTATCAGCCTTCCGCGCTTGCGCGAAGCCTTTCCCGGCAGGAAAGCGATGCGATCGGGCTGATTATCCCCGAGGCGAATAACCCTTTCTTTTCTGGTCTGTTAACCGGGGTAAGCGAAGTTATGGATAAATGCGGATATACGTTGATTTTACGTACGTCCGGCAATGATATACAGCGTGATTTTAAAGCGCTGGAGGCTATGCGTTACCAGCGTGTAAAGGGCTTGATTTACGTCCCTGCCTGTAATTATGAGGACGAGCGGGAATTTGCGCAAATGGCGTCACGGCTGGCGGATCTGGGAGGGCCGTATGTGGTGCTGGATCGGCCCGTGACCAAGCTGGAGTGCGACTGCGTGCTCAGCGATAATTTCAGCGGCGCCTATTCCGCAACCGAAGCATTGATACAAGCCGGACACCGGGAGATCGGCGTAATTGCGGGCAACATGCAGTTGCTTATCGGGCGGGAGCGTTTGGAAGGCTACCGCAAGGCGATGGAGCAAAATGGACTCGCAGCACGCGAAGAGTATATGCTTACCGGTATTTTTGGACAGCAGGAGGCTTACCGCCGCACAAAAGCACTGCTTAGCAGCCCGACCCGGCCAACCGCATTTTTTATTGCCAATAACCGTAGCGAAATCGGCTTTTTGAATGCCATGCGGGATTTGGGGTTATCCATTCCGCAGGATGCCGCTTTTGTCGGCTTTGATGAGCTGCCGGGACAACTGGTGTTTGGACTTCCGTATAGTTCGCTGGACCGGGAAGTTACACTCTTGGGCGCGAAAGCCGCACAGCTGTTGATCCGCCGTTTTGATGAGCCGGCTCGCAGTCCGCAGCGGTTGATTATTGTGCCGCGGCTTTCACTGCGCGGGTCCGAACGGTATTTTGAAAAAGAAGCGTAAACCGCTATTGTTTCATTGAACGGGAATAGAAAAGATGAACAAGCCGCCGATAAGGCGGCTTGTTTAAATTGCATGGCTTTTGCGTTTTTTGAATGGGTAAAAATGGATTTGCCTTGTACAACGTTCCGATTGATGTTAAAATCATCCCTAAAGAACAATCGTATGATGCAGGGTGGCAGATTGGCTCTGCTTAACCGGAGCCCGTATTGCGGGCTTCAGGGAGGAGGAAACCGTGAAAGCACACATTCCGGCGGTTCGTAAACTGTTTCCGCTGTGCGTGGCGTGTGCGCTGCTACTAAGCAGCTGTACCACGACTGCGCAAACAACAACTGGAAGCGCTGATGAATCGCAGATTTTATTGGGCTTTTCACAGCTGGGGTCTGAAAGCTCCTGGCGTATTGGCAACACCATCTCGGTGCAGAATGCCGCCAAACGCGCGGGCGTGCAGCTGATGTTTGATAATGCTGAGCAGAAACAAGAAAAGCAAATCAAGGCAATCCGCTCTTTTATCGCCTATCAGGTAGATGTGATTGCGTTTTCGCCCATCGTAGAGGATGGGTGGGAAAATGTGCTGCAGGAAGCAAAACAGGCCAATATCCCCGTGTTGATTACCGACCGGCAAATCAACGTTACGGATGAAAGTCTGTATGCGGGCTTCGTAGGTTCCAATTTTACTGAAGAGGGGCGAAAGGCCGGACAGTTTGTACTGCAAAAGATGGCGCATGCCGAGCAAGTTACGATTGTGGAAATTTCCGGTACGGTGGATTCTACGCCGATGCGGCAGCGCGGCGCCGGATTTCGCGAGGCGTTGGCGGGCGATGACCGCTTTATGATTGTGGAATCCGTTTCCGGCGACTTCTTACGTTCCAAAGGAAAAGAGTGCATGCAGGGGCTGTTGACGCGCCATAGCGATATCGATGTGCTGTATTCCCATAACGACTCGATGACGCTTGGAGCCATCGAGGCTATTGAGGATGCGGGGCTGACGCCGGGAAAAGATATTATAATCGTAACCGTGGATGGAGAACAAGCAGCCATTGATTTGCTCAAGCAGGGCAAAATAAACTGTGTGGTAGAGTGTACACCGCTGATTGGCGATATGATTATGGAACTGACGAAAAAGCTGGCAGCAGGAGAAGCGATACCCCGCACGACCTATTCTACCGAGGAAGTGTTTTCGGAATTCGATATGGATTTAGACAGCCTTCCCCCAAGGGAGTATTGACAATGCGGGCATTCTTCGACCGTGTGTTTCGCCGTTTCGGCACAGATGACAGTTTGGCCCAGCGCCTACGGTTCAGCTTTATGGTAATTCTGGCGCTAATGATGATCCCGGCACTGGTAAGCATTTGGACTATGCGCACGTATGCCGACAGCTACCATAAAGCCATTATGCAGGTGGAGCGGGTATCTTCGTTAAAACCGCTGGTCAATGAGAATATACCCGATGAGATGTGGAGCATTGTCGCTGGCCGTATTACCTTTAGCGAGGGGCAGCAGTATGCGCTGATGGATGAAGTGAACGATACGCTGGAAGCGTTGCTGGCAACCGCGGCGGGGGGTACATCCACCGAGCTTACGGTAGCCCGCCGCACGATGGATACACTGAAAAGCTACATCGACCGCATGGGGGAGCAAATTGCCGCAGGTGCGCTGGTGGCGGATAATGAAGCGCTGTTGGAAGAGGTGCGTAGCGTATCCTCACTGGTAGGGGATATTCTGGAGCAATATATTACCGTGGAGATTTCCGCGACTACAGAAACCAGTAAACAGCTGCAAAACCAGCTGATGTTCATCCTGTGGATTATGGTGTTGTTGTTGGCATGCACGTTTACCTTTGCAATGCTGGCGCAGCGTTCGCTGTCGCGGTCTATCCGTACGCCCATATCCCGGCTGGAATGCTTTGCCGGGGCCATTGCCGAGGGCGACCTGCGGGCACGTGTGGATAAGCCGGAGGTATTGGAGCTGCGTGGGCTAACCGAGAGCTTGAATGTGATGGCCGGAAAATTGCAGCAGTTAATGGATGAAAACCGCCGCGAGCAGGAGAACTTAAAACGCAGCGAGCTGCGCACCCTGCAGGCGCAGGTAGCCCCGCATTTCCTGTATAACACGCTGGATGCAATTGTATGGATGGCGGAAGCTCAACGGACAGACGAGGTCATCCACATTACGCGCGCATTGAGCGACTTTTTCCGTATTTCTCTTTCGGAAGGCCGCGATTGGATTCCGCTTTCGGACGAGATTAAACATTTACAGGGGTATTTAACCATTCAGAAGATTCGTTATCGAGATATTCTGGATTACGAGATTGATATTCCGTGGGAATTATATAATCGGCAAATTTTAAAGCTGCTTTTGCAGCCGCTGGTGGAGAACGCGATCTACCATGGTATAAAGCATAGGCGCGGACGCGGTATGGTGCGTGTAACCGGCCGTGAGCAAAAGGGTAAAATTTTACTGACGGTTACGGATAACGGCGCGGGTATGACTGCGGAGCGGCTGGAACAGGTGCGGGAAAGCCTGGCACGCAGCGTAGATGAGGATGAGGAGCACGGCTGTTACGGGCTGTTTAATGTCAATAAACGCATTCAGCTTTATTACAATCAGCCGGAGGGCGTGCATATACAAAGTAATGATAACGGAACGACGGTCTCGCTGTGCGTGCCGTTGGGGAGGACAGACGATGTACAAGGTGTTTCTGGCGGACGATGAAATTGTGGTGCGGGAAGGCATTCGAAGTAACTTTCCTTGGGAAGATACGGACTTTGTGCTGGCCGGGGAAGCGCCGGACGGTGAAATAGCCCTTTCCATGCTGCAGGATATTAAACCGGATATTTTGATCACGGATATTCGCATGCCGTTTATGGACGGTCTGGAGCTTTGCCGTGCGGTGAGCGCCGCGATGCCGTGGATGTATATTGTCATTTTAAGCGGATATGATGATTTTGCCTATGCGCGGGAAGCAATCTCGCTGGGGGTGAAGGAATACCTGCTTAAACCTGTTAGCGGGCAGGAGCTTTTACAGGTGCTCAACCATTTGGCCGATTCCATTCGTGATGATAAACGCAGACAGGCCAATCTGCGTACCTATCGGGATCAACTGGCGTCATCCGGGCAACTGCTGAAAGAACGTATCTTAAACGATTTAATTGCGGGTGCGCCGGAAACGGAAATCCGTGAGCGTGCCCGTACCTTGCAGATGAGTCTGGTTGCGGGCCGGTACCTAACCATGGTTGTCGATTTGGGGCGCGGGCCGGTGAGCGCGGAGGAGACGCGCGCCGCCGAAAGCCTACTGCGTCGGCTGGCGGAAAGCAGCGGCGGCACCGTTTGCCTGTGCCAAATGCAAGGGCGGTTTGTTATGCTGGTTATGGGAGACGATGACAGCGATATTGAAGAACGTACCTATGGACTGGCGCAATCGGTAAAGTTTGATGTGGAGCGTAATACCGATTTGAAGCCCCTTATGGCTATTGGCACGACCGTATCGACGCTCAGGGAGGTATCAAGCTCCTATGCGGATGCCTGTGCGCTGCTTAGAACGCTGAATGAGGCGGAAAATGCAAACCGTGACCGCCGGATTGTTGGGGTTTTGGATATTGTCCCGCAGGACAGCCTATCGCTGGTGAATATAAAAGTACCGCAGCTGTATGAGAAACTGCGTAATGCGGGACGGGGAGATGCGAGCCGGATTTTAACGGAATATATCCATTCAATCGGACAAACAGCGGCGCAAAGCAAGCTGATGATTAATTATATCTTTGTGGATATTGTTCTTTCTGCTTCCCGTATCATCCGCGATAGCGGCGGCGACCCGCAGGAGATTATCCCTTCCGCGTTCCAGCCGGACGGACAAAGCGCCGTAGCATCAACGCTGGAGGAAGCGATGGCGATGGCGCGCGAGCTATTACACGCGGCGCTGACGTACCGTGACGAGCAAGGCTCTGCACGGTACGGGCTGGTGATTCGCAAAGCAAAGGCGTTTATCAACAGCCAGTTTTCCAACCCGGACTTGACCCTTAGGGAGGTTGCGGGGCATGTGGCGCTGAGCAACAACCACTTTTGTACGATCTTTTCGCAGGAAACAGGCGTTACATTCACCGAGTATCTTACTTCCGTACGGATGGCCGAGGCGAAAAAACTGCTGCGAGATCAGCAGATGCGTACGTCGGACGTGGCTTTCAGCGTTGGGTATAACGACCCGCACTATTTTAGTTACTTATTCAAGAAGAATACAGGCATCACACCGCGCGATTACCGGAAAAGTGAGTAACAACAAGCTTTTTCGGCGATTATCCATGAAACGGTGATAAAATAATCGGAAAATATTCCCACAAATCGGAAAATATTCACTTCTTCTTTGCTCGCGCTCTGAGCAGCCTGAGACAATTTCAAAAGATTTTGAACATAAAAGGGAAACCTCTCTCTTTTTTTTAAAAACCCTTTTCGATAGAATGGAGACATATCAGGGAAGTACGGACATCTTCCCGTAAATAGAATTGAGGAGGTTTCCATTCATGAAGAAACTGGTTGCTGTTATGATGGCGTTGGCCATGGTGTTTACGCTGTTCTCCTTCGCGGCTGCGGAAGACATGATTAAAGTTGGCTTTGCACAGGTAGGTCACGAGTCTGACTGGCGTAATGCGAATACCGAGAACTATAAAGCTGTTTTTTCTGCTGAAAACGGCTTTGACCTGAGCTTTGTAGACTGTGACAACGACAACGCTGTGCAGCTGGAAGCGGTTCGTAGCTTTATTGAGCAGGGCATGGATTACATCGTCATCGCCCCCATTGAGACCGCAGGCTGGAACACCGTGCTGGCCGAAGCGATGGACGCCGGGATTCCCGTTATTATTGCCGATCGTAATGTAGATGCCGATCCTTCCGAATATACCACCCGTGTTGGCACCGACATGGTTAAAGAAGGCGAAACCGCCGGTAACTGGCTTGCCGAGTACATGGCGGGCGCAGATGCCAATATTCTGGTCATCGAAGGCTCCGTTGGCGCTTCTGCTACCCTCGGCCGTACCGAAGGCTTCAACAGCGTTGCGGCAAATCATCCCGAATGGAAAATTCTGGACAGCCAGAGCGGCGATTTCACGCAGGCTGGCGGCCAGGAAGTTATGGAAAGCTTCATTAAATCCTATGAAGGCCAGTTCAACGTTGTGGTTTGCCAGAACGATAATGAAGCCTATGGCGCGATGGATGCGATGGACGCAGCCGGTATCACCTACGGTGTTGGCGGCGACGTGATCCTTGTTTCCTACGATGCGACCAAAGCGGGTCTTACCTACACGCTGGAAGGCAAGATCAACGCCAATGTAGAGTGCAATCCCATCCAGGCCGATTTTGTAAAGACCGTTATCGAAAAGCTGCAGGCCGGCGAAGCTGTTGATGCTTTCACGCTGGTTGTTGACCAAGCGTTTGTGGCTCCGGGTATCACCTCCGAATTTGCTACCACAATGACGGACGAGGTTCTTGCGGCTCGCGCCTACTAAGAAGAATACAGATTCAGTTACCCCTGAAATATACGGGATGAGGAAAAGTGGGAGAGAAGCCTAACCGCTCTCCCCACTTTTCCGCATGAGTACTGCGGGGGGCATGACGCCTGCAGGCTCACTAATTGATGAAAGGAATGGATGACGATGGAAAATCAAGTCGTCCTGACCATGCGTGGAATCAGTATGACCTTCCCTGGGGTCAAAGCGTTGGATCAGGTGGATTTTACCCTGCGAAAAGGCGAGATCCACGCACTGATGGGTGAAAATGGCGCCGGAAAATCGACTTTGATTAAGTGCCTGACAGGTGTGCATGCTTTTGGGAATGGCGAAATCCATGTGAATGGGGAAAGCGCAGCCGTGCGTTATCATTCGCCCTTTGATGCGCAACGCAATGGAATTTCCACCGTATACCAGGAAGTAAACTTGTGCCCAAACCTGAGTGTTGCAGAAAATCTGTTTATCGGCCGTGAGCCGCGTACCAAAATGGGGACGATTGACCGCAAAGAGACGGTAAAGCGTGCTCAGCGGCTGATGGATACCTTCGAACTGAAGATCGACGTACAGCAAAACCTGGAAAACTACTCCCTTGCTTTGCAGCAAATGATTGCTATCGCACGCGCGGTAGATATGGAATGCAAAATTTTAATTTTGGACGAACCTACTTCCTCGCTGGATGATAATGAAGTAGAAAAGCTGTTTGCGTTGATGCGAAAACTGCGGGATCATGATGTAGGCATCATATTTGTTACGCACTTTTTAGAGCAGGTCTATGCGGTTTGTGACCGGATAACCGTTTTACGCAATGGCGAATTGGTGGGGGAATACCCGATCGCGGATTTACCGCGTGTGAAATTGATTGCGGCAATGATGGGCAAGGATATTGACGATCTGGCGAAAATCAAGCCGGAGAACTGCACCGATCGTTGCGGTGAAATGTTGATTGATGCAAAGGGATTAAGCCATAAGGGAAAAATAAAACCTTTTGATTTACAAATTAAAAGCGGCGAAGTGGTAGGCCTCACAGGGCTGCTTGGCTCAGGCCGCAGCGAGCTGGCGCGTGCTATTTACGGCGCCGACCGCGCGCAAACCGGCACATTGAAGGTAAAGAGCAAAGCGGTGCATGTCGGTCAACCAATCGACGCGATGAAGCTGGGCATGGGGATGCTGCCGGATGACCGCAAAGCGGAAGGTATCGTAGGGGATTTAAGCGTCCGGGAGAATATTGTGCTTGCGATACAAGCGCAACGCGGCATAATGAACCTGCTGCCGATGAAAGAACAATGTGATATTGCCGATAAATTCATCAGTCTATTGGATATTAAAACAGCCAGCCGTGAAACACAGGTAAAGCAGCTCTCCGGCGGCAACCAACAGAAGGTGATTATTGCACGGTGGTTGGCAACGAATCCGGATTTTCTCATTCTGGACGAGCCTACGCGCGGTATCGATATCGGCACGAAAACGGAAATACAAAAGCTGATTATTAAACTGGCCGAGGAAGGCAAAGGCATCTTGTTTATTTCCTCAGAAATAGAAGAGATGCTGCGTACCTGTAACCGGCTGGCTGTTCTGCGCGATGGAGAAAAAGTAGGCGAAATCTCCGGGGAGATGACGCAGGAAAGCGTGATGCACGCAATAGCCGGAGGTGAGAACCAATGAAAGTGAAGCAGGCAATAAAAAAAGTAACCCATATGAGGCTGTTCCTGCCGATTTTCAGCATGCTGCTGGTAATGGCGGTCAACATTATTTATGATGTGGCAAACGGCAACGCGGTTTTTAACTTCTTCTCCATAACCATCAAAAACGGCGTTCTTTATGGCCGCCTGATTGATGTTCTCAACCGTGGCAGCGAAGCGGCGATACTGGCAATCGGCATGACACTGGTGGTTTCGTCTTCTGCGGGCGTAGATATTTCCGTTGGTTCCGTAATGAGCCTTGCGGGCGGCATGTGCTGTATGCTGCTGGCCGGCTTTGGAAACGCGAACGTATCGGAGTATGCCTTGCCGATGTGGATTGGACTGGTGGCGGGCTTGCTCGTCGCCTGCGCCTGTGGTGCATTTAACGGGTTTTTGGTTTCGTATTTGAACATACAGCCAATGGTAGCAACGCTGATATTGTTTTCCGCCGGGCGCGCGATCGGCCTGCTGCTGTGCAACAGCACGATCGTGTATATCCGTGTGCCGTCCTTCCAGTTCCTTGGCGGTTATTGCTGGATATTGCCAACACCTATACTGGTGGCGTTGCTATGTATCGTAGTGATGGGGCTCATCCTGCGGTCGACAGCGCTTGGTATGTATGTGCAAAGCGTTGGCATCAACCCTAACGCAGCGCGGATATCCGGGTACCAGTCACGCCGGATTATTTTTACCACATTCGTAATCAGCGGCCTGTGCGCCGGTATAGCCGGCTTGGTAGCGACCAGCCGTATCTATTCCGCAGATACCAACAACATCGGGTTAAACTATGAATTGGATGCGATATTGGCGGTGGCGTTAGGTGGTAACAGCTTGGGCGGCGGTAAATTCCGTCTTTCCGGCTCCATCATCGGTGCGTATACGATACAGGCGATTACGACGACGCTGTACGCGTTGGGCGTAAGCTCCGCACAAGCGCCTGTGTTTAAGGCAATTATCGTTATCCTGATCGTAACCATTCAGGCGCCTGCGGTAAAGGCATACTTTGCCAAGCGCGCAATTGCGAAAGAAGCGCTGGTAGAGAAGGAGGCGGTGGGAGCATGAATGGAACCTTGCGTGACCGGAAAGCTCGGCGGCGGATGAACAATAACACCGTTTTATTGATGATTACCATCACCCTGTTTGTAGTTATGTACGCGGCTGGCTGTATTGTTTATTCCTACAAAGGGTTTGACCATCTGCAAACCTTCCTGAATATCCTTATCAACAACTCCGGCTTGATTTGCGTTGCCTGCGGCATGACCTGTGTTATGCTGACCGGCGGTATCGATATTTCCGTTGGCTCTCTGATTGCCATGGACTGTATGTTTCTGGCCGTTGGTATCGAACACTGGGGCATCCCGGCGCCCATATTGATGATACTGGTGATTATGATCGGCATCGGGTTTGGCTTGATACAGGGGTTTTGTGTTGGCTATCTGGATATTCAGCCGTTCATCGTTACCATTGCAGGCATGTTCTTTGCGCGTGGCATGACGGCGGTTATCAGCACACAGCAGGTAACCATCAAGTCCAGCGAGTTATTTGTGAAGCTGGCGAACTTAAAGTTTTATATGCCTTTCCAGATCGGCGCCTATATTAATAACAAAGATAAATTGATGGTGCCATACTTCCGCCTGCCGGTGCTCATTGCGCTGGTGGTGCTGGCGCTGGTATACCTGCTGCTCAGGTACACAAAATTCGGCCGCAGTTTATATGCGGTGGGCGGTAATCCGCAATCTGCATCGTTGATGGGTTTGAACGTGAAATTGACCCGCATGAAGGCATACATCCTCTCCAGTGTGCTTTGCTCAATCGGTGGTATCTGCTATTGTTTAAACACAATGGCAGGCACGACGACGCAGGCAACAGGGCTGGAGATGGATGCCATCTCCTCGGCAGTCATCGGGGGCACGCTGCTGACAGGAGGCGTGGGCAACGTTATTGGTTCATTCTTCGGTGTGCTGATCAACGGTACCATTTCCAGTCTGGTTAAAACCAACGGCAAGCTTATTTCCTCCTGGTCCAATGTGGTATCTGCCATATTGCTTTGCTTTTTTATCGTGCTACAGGCGGCGTTCGCCAAATGGAAAGAGCGCAGCAGAGGATAAGGTAAACCGACACCGGCGGTTTATGCTATCCAAAGGATCAGGGCAGTACAACCCAAAGGCTCGCCAAATGGCGAGCCTTTGGGTTGTACTGGATGATGAAGAATCAGGTAGCCAGGTTTATGCGCGTACCCAGCAAAGCTGATTGTCGGTAAAGGTATAGCGCAGTTTTCCGGTATCAGCAAGCCATGCGAGGAAAGAACGTACCGTACTGCCGACTAAAACGTGCTGTATCATTGACATGGATAGATTGTAGTGGGTAAACACTTGCTGCAAGAGGGCGTCAAACGTTACAGGCTCGCCGCAAAAGGAGAGCAGCGTTTCGCCAATGGCGAGCATTTTTTCATGGTTGAGCTTTGCAAGCGGGGCAATATCGGCTGTTGCTGGAGCATGCGCGGGGATAAACATGCTGCCGTGTATGGCTTGGATAGCGGTTAAAGTGTCAAGCTGCGCCTGCACATCGTATAAAAAGGGAATACCATACTTTTCCAGGGTTGCTTCGCTGCTGACACAATCGGCCAGAAAAATAATATCATCCGGCGTTCGAATGCCGACCATGTCAAAAGAATGGCCGGGCAGAGGAATCACCGTTAATTCTTTAGGAAAATCCGGGTGGGTAAAAGTCTTTACATCGCTGCTTTGCGCCATCAGAAATTTGTGCCGTAAAGCCTGCATGGGGTAACCTCCATATAAAAAAGAAGGCTCCAGTACCGGGTGGCGGGTAAAATCCACTTCCATGCCGTTGGCAAAAATAGTACAGCCGACTTGCGACTGTAAATACCGGTTGCCGCCGATATGGTCGGCATGGGAGTGGGTGTTGATGATCGCTTTTAGGCTCCATCCCTGCTGTTCCAATATCTGCCGTATTTTTCGGCCTGCGTCTTTATCGCTGCCGCTGTCGATGAGGATAACGTTGGCGGGGTCCGGCGCATATACGCCGACTTTAACGGGACTATCAATATAGTAAGTTGCTTTGCCAACGGGTATCAGTTCGTACATGGGTACCTCCATAGTAGTAAAGGGCGGTTTAACCGCCCTTTACTGTTACGAATAAGGTTCTTCCTTATGTGTCTCTGCTTTGGCCGGTTCACCGGTTTCTTCAGGCATATCGGCAAATTCCGCATCGATGACCGGTTCTTCTGCAACAGTGTCCTCGGCGGTTTCGCCTGTGTCCTCGCTTTCGGCAAAATACTCTTCCGCCGCGTTATCCATCGGCTCGGTTTCTTCGCTGCTGATTTCACATTCAGCATTCTCATCGCCGTTGCCATTCACCGAGCATTTTACGGGGATGCCGGGTTCGGCTTCTTCCGCTTCATCCGCTGGTGGGGCTGCGGGGGCTTCGTTTCCGGTTACTTTAGCATATTTTTGCGCGCGTAACAGGCTGAGCCGATCCTCAATATCGCTTAACTCGGTAAGCATTTCAGATAACGAGCCCGGCAACTGCTCGCCTTTTTGCCATAGTTCAAAAGCGCGCAGGCTAAAGTTGGTCAATATTTCTCGCCTGCGATTTTCAAGATTAATCTCCATCGCTTTCAATTTGGCGTTGCTGGCAAGGTTGGACGCGGCAGCCCCCAGCGTTTCCATCCCTTTCAGGAATACCAAACGGACTTTATTGTAAAAGGAACCTTCCGCCATGGTTTTCACTCCATTTCACTATTGTTTTCGGTTGGACCGTTGCAAGTCCGCCCAGACAAGCTTCGTGATGCTATGTAATTAATTCCGCGCATAGAAGCTGTTTTCCTTCTTATCCAACGCCTGCGTATTGCTGGTTCAAATAAGCCTGTAGAATAGGTAACAATTATATCAAAAGCGTTATAGTATAAAAAGCCGCATGGTTTTGGTTTCTGCGGCCTTTGAGATTTACAAGTGTGTATAAGCGGTTTATACTTCCGCAGCGGCAGTATTCCCTGGCCAGTGGGCCAGTAAGGAAGAAGGCTTGCATTGAAACGTTGCGCTGTCCATGGGAATGATTTCGCCATCCAGATTCAGCCGCATTCCAGAGGAAGAGAGCGCGCACCATTTGGCGCGATAGTGATGGGAAATTTTCTTTTTCATTAATGTGCCACCCAAAATGGCGGGCAGATAGAAGGGAATACGCCAATTGGGCAGGGTATCCACCACCATAATATCTAAAAAACCGTCGTCCACATTGGCAGCAGGCACAATGGGAATGCCACCGCCGATATAGCGGCCATTGGCAATGGTGCAAATCATGTATTGTCCCTGCAGCTTGATTTCGTCACCGATTTCCACCAGCATTTCAAAGGGCTTAAAAGCTTTGATGGCGGCAATTACACCGTAAAGATAGGGCCATATGCCACGCATATGCTTTTTTGCGGTCAGGGCATAATCCAGCACCATTACATCAAACCCGGTTCCGCATACGTTGATGAAAAACGTATCGTTAATGGTGCCCGTATCCAGAGGCTTTGCCGGGTGGGTAAGCACATACTCCAGCGCGTCTTCCCATTTTTGCGGGGTGCCGATCGTCTTAATAAAATCGTTGCCGGTACCCGCGGGGATAACGCCCAAAGCGGTTTGGGTGCCAACCAGTCCGGCGGCTACCTCGCTTAGCGTTCCGTCTCCGCCAACGGATAGAACGGTATCGCTATTTTGTTGTGCAGCGTTGCGGGCAAGCGTTGTAGCATGGCCGACACCTTCGGTATAAAAAAGCGTGTGCGCCAAACCGCGCTGTTCTAGGAGCGCATCTATTTTTTTCCCAACGGTAAGCGCATAGCCGGAACCGGCAATAGGGTTGACAATAACGGTAATCATACTGTGCACCTTCTTTTTTCGAATCCTTTTCATTTTATCTTGTTCTGAAATCAATGTAAAGGATAATGTTATGCAGGCGAGAGGCACGAAAACCATGCGGGGAATTTGGCGCTTGCGCTGTAAGGGTTTTTATGTATTCAGAAGGATGGTCGCCTGGGCGTCTTTACTTAAACTTTTCATTTTCAGGCTGTCGCTCTTGTGTGCAGCCGTAAAAAACGCTATACTTTGGTGTATCAACCCGAAATGAGGAGGAAGGGCCGCATGTATAAGACAGGCGTTTATTTTGGGCGTTTTTGCCCGCCGCACAGAGGCCATCTTTATCAAATTATAGAAGCATCCACCAAATGTGAAAAACTGGTCGTGGTTATTTCTGATAATGCGGAGCAAACGAAGGAAATATGCCAAAGCGCGGGATTGCCGACGATTACCTACCAATTGCGTAAACAATGGATTTCTCAACAGGTGCAGGATGTGGAGCATATCGTGGTCCGCGTACTGGATGAGACGGATATCCCTACCTATCCGGATGGCTGGCAATTATGGAGCGAGCGGATGAAGGAAGTGGTACCGGAGAGGATCGACGCGTTTTTTGTAGGCGACAGCGAGTATCAAACGACGCTGGAAACCTATTTTCCGGATTCGATTGTTGAGATGTTTGATCCGGCACGTACGCGCTATCCAATTTCTGCTACAGACATCCGTAACAACATATTGGGTAACTGGCACTACATTCTGGGTTCCGCCCGTCCGTTTTTTGCCAAGAAGGTGTTAATCGCTGGTACGGAAAGCTGCGGTAAAACAACGCTGACTAAATGCTTGGCCAAGCTGTATAATACATCATGGTCTGAAGAAGTTGGGCGTTATTACGCCCGCGATTATCTGGGTAACGATGAGACAATTTTTACCGATATGGATTTTGGCAGGATTGCACATTTGCAGTACGAGCAGGATTACCATGCGCTACGTACAGCCAACAAGGTTTGTTTTTTCGATACCGACGCGACGTATACCGACTATTTTAGCGAGCTGTATTTGGGGCGTCGCAATGCGCTGGTGGAAGCGTATATAGACCATACGCGTTACGACCTGATGCTGTTTTTAACCCCGGACGTGAAGTGGGTATCCGACGGACAACGACTAAATGGCGAACAGGAAAAGCGCATGATGCTTAGCGAAAGATTGCTGAACATGTATAAGTATCATGGCTTTGAGGATAAGTTAGTTGTGATCGGTGGCGACTATTCCCAGCGGCTGGCAAAGGCGATTGAGCTGGTGGATTCCCTGATGGTGGGCGTACAAGCCTAATGTAAGCCGAAAAGCGTTTGAAAATGAATTATTGATTAGCCGCGGCGAAAATGCCGCGGCTAATTTGTGATGAAATGTGAAAATGCAAAAACATAATTTGCCGGATTGACAGGGGCATCGATGCTCTATATAATGTTAGGGAACTAACAAAAAAAGAGGAAGACGATATGTTACAAAGACGGGAAGTCACCTTTGTGGTGCATACTGTATTTAACCAGATACGTCGTTTGACCGAAGCGCATATGAACATGGCGGAGGCGGAACGAATCACCCCGATGCAGGGTCGTGTAATAAGACACATCAAACGTCATGCGGAGCAGGAAGTCTATCAGCGGGATTTGGAGCGGGAGTTTTGTATTCGCCGCTCCACAGCAAGCGCGATATTGCAAACCATGGAACGCAGCGGTTTGCTGCTTCGCAAGCCGGTTGCACACGATGCGCGCCTGAAGGCGCTTGTACTTACGCCTAAAGCGGAGGCGCATGATGACCTGTTCAGGAGCGCGCTGGATCGCGTTGAGGCGATTATTTCACAAGGAATCAGCACAGAAGAGATGGATGCTTTCTTCGCGGTAATGAATAAATTTAAAGAGAATTTGCAAAAGAATGCTGCCGTAACAGGCAAGACGGCGCATTGTGAACGGCTTGGGGAGGAAAAGGAATGATCAAAAGGTTTGCCGCCTGTATACGAGAATATAAAAAATCGTCGATTCTCACACCGGTGTTTGTTGTTTTTGAAGTATTGGTTGAAGTGATCATTCCGCTGTTAATGGCAAAGCTAATAGACCTTGGCATTACGGCTGGTAATATGAATATGATTTGGAAATTCGGCATAGCGCTGGTTATCAGCTGCGTGATCTCGCTTACGGCAGGCGCGCTGGCAGGGAAATACGCAGCGGATGCATCCGCCGGATTTGCGCACAATGTACGCAAGGATATGTACGAAAACGTACAACGTTTCTCCTTTTTTAATATCGATAAATTCTCGACCGCCAGCCTGATTACGCGGATGACGACGGATGTGACGAACGTACAAAATGCCTATCAGATGATAATCCGCATTGCGGTACGCTCGCCTGTGATGCTAGTTTTTTCGCTGCTGATGGCGTTTCGAGTGAATCCGCAGCTTTCGCTGGTGTTTCTAGGCGCAATACCGATATTGGGGCTAGGGCTGTTTTTTATTATCCGAAATGCGCACCCCGTATTTGTGCGTGTGTTTAAGACATACGATAAACTCAATAAAGTCGTGCAGGAAAACCTGCGCGGCATTCGCGTGGTGAAGAGCTTTGTACGCGAGGAACACGAAGAAGAGAAGTTTGGGGAGATCTCTACAAGTATTTACAAGGATTTCAGCCTTGCTGAGCGCATACTGGCTTTCAACAGCCCGCTGATGCAGGCGACCATGTATGCCAGCATTCTTTTAGTGGCTTGGTTCGGAGCCAAAATGATTGTGGGCGGGTCGATGACGACCGGCGAGCTGATTAGTCTTACATCGTATGCAATGCAAATCCTTATGAGCTTAATGATGCTCTCCATGGTGTTTGTTATGATTATCATCTCCCGCGCATCAGCCGAACGCATTATCGAAGTGCTGAACGAGCAAACGGACATTGCCGATACGGAAAACCCCGTGATGACCGTTAAAGATGGTTCGCTGCACTTTCGCAATGTAGGGTTCAGCTATAAAAAGGACCCCGATCGCTTGTGTCTGTCCGGAATTGAGCTTGCCATTCCCTCCGGCTCGGTCGTGGGCATATTGGGTGAAACCGGCAGCGGTAAATCGTCGCTGGTGCAGCTGGTGCCGCGATTGTATGATGCGACGGTTGGAACCGTGGAGGTCGGCGGCGTGGATGTACGAAAGTACGACCTGTATGCGCTGCGGGACGCGGTGGCGATGGTGTTGCAAAAGAACGAACTCTTCAGCGGCACCATCAAGGAGAATCTAAGGTGGGGCAATCCGGATGCAACAGACGATGAACTGGTACATGCGTGCAAATTGGCGCAGGCGGACGAGTTTATAATGCAATTTCCGGACGGCTACGATACGCTGATCGATCAGGGCGGAACCAATGTATCAGGAGGGCAGAAGCAGCGCCTCTGTATTGCGCGTGCCTTGCTGAAAAAGCCAAAAATTTTGATTTTGGACGATTCTACCAGCGCGGTCGATACCGCGACGGACGCCTCCATCCGCCGGGCTTTCCGTGAAGAAATCCCCCAGACGACAAAATTGATAATTGCCCAGCGCGTTGCATCGGTGCAGGATGCGGATATTATTGCTGTGATGGACGGCGGTCGTTTAGCTGCCTGCGGTACGCATGAACAACTGATGGAAAGCAGCGAAATATATCGCGAAGTATATGAGTCCCAGACGAGGGGAGATGATGCGCAATGATGCATGGACCAATGCGTGGCCGGGGCGCGGGAAAACCAACCCAAAAAGCGGATAAAAAGGTGATAAAACGGCTTTTGGGCTACCTGAAGCCTTTCAAGTTACGGCTTGTGATCGTACTTGTGTGTATCCTCATCAGCGCTTTTACCGGCGTACTGAGCGCGATGTTTTTGCGAAACGTGATCGACGATTATATTACGCCGCTTCTAGCAAGCGCAAATCCTTCTTTTGCAGGGCTGCTGCAAACGGTGTGGACAATGGCAGCCATTTACCTTTGCGGCGTCGGGGCAACCTTTATATTCAACTATTTGATGGTTGCCGTTGCCCAAAAAACGCTCAAGAATATCCGGGATGAAATGTTTCTACATATGCAGCGCTTGCCGATTAAGTATTTCGATACGAACGCGTACGGCGATGTAATGAGCTACTATACCAATGATACCGATACGCTGCGCCAGATGATCAGCCAGAGCATACCGCAAACACTGGCGTCGGTTGTAACCGTAATTACCGTTTTTGCGGCGATGCTGGCAACCAACCTGATTTTAACGGCGTTTGTTGTCGTATCCATCACGCTGATGCTTTGGATTGCCGGAAAAATAGGCGGAAACAGCGCTGCTTACTTTATGAAACAACAAAAAACGCTGGGTGCGCTGAACGGTTATACAGAAGAGATGATCAACGGCCAAAAAGTGGTAAAGGTGTTCAACCACGAGAATGAATCGTTACAAGGTTTTAACGAGCGCAATGACGAGCTTTTTGAATGCGCAGCCAAGGCAAATACTTTTGCCAATATCCTAATGCCGATTATGGGAAACTTGGGCAATCTGCAATATGTGCTGATTGCGATTATCGGCGGCGGGCTGGCTATTGGCGGGGTTGGCGGGCTTACGCTCGGTGGGATCGCTGCATTTTTACAGCTGAGCCGCAGCTTTACCATGCCGATTACGCAGGTGAGCCAACAGCTGAATGCAATCGTAATGGCGCTGGCTGGCGCGGGTCGGATTTTCAACTTTATTGACGAGCCTGTCGAGAAAGATGACGGATATGTATCGCTGGTCAATGCTGAATTTAACGAAACTGGCGAACTGGTGGAATCGGACATCCATACCGGCATGTGGGCATGGAAACATCCGCACGGCGACGGTACCACGACCTACCAACGGCTGCAGGGCGATGTGGTATTGGAACATGTGGATTTTGGCTATGAACCAAGCAAAGCGGTGCTGCATGATATGAGCCTGTATGCAAAACCTGGCCAGAAAGTAGCGTTTGTCGGTTCCACCGGCGCGGGCAAGACGACGATTACCAACCTGATCAACCGTTTCTATGATATTACGGAAGGTAAAATACGTTACGATGGCATCAATGTGCAGAAAATACACAAGGAAGATCTGCGTCGCAGCTTGGGTATGGTATTGCAGGATGTAAACCTGTTTACCGGCACCGTGATAGAAAACATCCGCTACGGTAAGCTGGATGCATCGGATGACGAGTGTATCGAAGCTGCGCGACGCGCGAATGCCGATACGTTTATCCGGCTGTTGCCGCAGGGATACGATACGGTGCTTTCCGGTGACGGATCCGGCTTGAGCCAGGGGCAGCGGCAGCTGATCTCCATCGCTCGCGCGGCGGTTGCGGATCCGCCGGTTATGATACTGGACGAAGCAACCAGCTCGATTGATACCCGCACCGAAGCGATTGTGCAAAAGGGCATGGATGCGCTGATGCAGGGACGTACGGTATTTGTAATTGCGCACCGGCTTTCCACCGTACGCAACGCTGATGTAATCATGGTATTGGAGCATGGGCGCATTATTGAACGCGGTACGCATGCGGAACTGATTGCACAGGGCGGTAAGTATTACCAGCTTTATACCGGAGCATTTGAACTGGAGTAAAACACCAAGCATATTAATAAGCAGCCGCCTGCCGTTATCATCGGCAGGCGGCTGCTTTTCTATGAAAATATTACTGTGGGAACTTTGCGGCTTGTACGGCCGCGGTGATGGACTCTTCAAACGTGGGATGTGCGCGCAAGGGAACGAGCAAGTCTTCAGCTGTCATACCATGCGCAATCGCGAGTGTCAATTCGCCGATAATATCGGTTGCACGGCCGCAGAAGAGCTGTGCACCCAGTAATTTACGTGTCTGCCCATCGAACACCAACTTGATAAACCCACGTCCGAGTCCATCGATCAGTGTTCTTGCATTCTGCGTGGTCAACGCTTTTCCAGTTACTACGGGAATGCCCTGCGCTTTAGCTTCGTCCTGCGTGATACCTATGGAAGCAATCTCCGGTGCGGTATAGACACAAGCGGGCACCAAATCGGTATGGATAGGCGAGGGAATACCAAGGATGTGGCTTACAGCGGCCAACCCCTGCGCGTGAGCGGCATGCGCCAGCTGCATTAGCCCATTTACATCCCCAATGGCATATACGCCGTCGATGCTAGTGGTAAAATGCTCATTTACGGCGATGGCGCGGCGGTTCATAGCGGGGGTAATGTTGGGGGCAAAAAGAGACTCCGTAACCGGTACGCGGCCTGTTGCCAGCAGCACATGGTCGGCATTTGCCTCAGTGGGTTTTCCGCCTTTTTCATAGCGTATGGTAAAACCGGAAGAGGACGATGTGATTTCGGTCAATCTTGCGTCGGTCAGCACGGTTACGCCCATGGATTTCAACAGGGCTTCGGCACTGCGGGAAAGCTCCGCGTCCATCATGGGCAGGCAGCGCTTTTCCGCTTCTAAAACGGTGACGGCAGTACCCAGCTTGGTATAGATACTTGCCATTTCCACCCCGATTACGCCGCCCCCTACGATAAGCAGACGGCCAATGGGTGCGGCGCCAGCTTCGCCCAGTAAATCGTCGCTGGTCCATACATCGGAGCTGTCGCAGCCTGGCACGGGGATGCGTGCAGGGGCGCTGCCGGTAGCCAGTATAATGTGCTTTCCTTCCAGCGTGCTGTTTTCACCGTCTGGGTTATTTACCTTGACGGTAAAGGGGGAAACGGCATTCATCAGCGTACCTGTGCCTTGTACTACGGTTACCCCGCGCGCTTTCATCAGCGTGGCGATGCCGCCGGTCAGCGTATCCAGAAGGGCATTCTTATGGGTATACATTGCATGCCAGTCAAAGGTGGTGATCGCGCCGGGCATGAGGGTTTCCGCCTCCCCGGCAACTTGTGAGGCATGCAGGTATTCTTTGGTGGGGATGCAACCGTGATGCAGGCATGTGCCGCCAAGACGGCTGCGCTCTACCAGTGCTACCGATAAACCTTTTTCAGCTGCATACTCTGCCGCGGCATACCCGCCGGGGCCGCCGCCGATGATGATAATATCAAACATGATAAACTCCTGTTCTGTTGTCCTGTCGTAAAGAAAGCTTTGATCAGCGGGTTTGGTTGTTATCCGTTTCCGCGGGCTCGTGCCGCGTGGTACGATCCAGCTCGCGTATCCGTCCGCAAATCAATACGGAAATATCATTGGTCATCTGCATCAACTGCTGGCCGCGCAACAGCTCCATGCGCTGCTTCAACCGCCCGTTGATTGCGGATATTAAGTAGGGGCAATTGGTCAGCGTTTGCTCCAGCATGGAGAACAAGTCTGCCTCCATCGCATCGGTCAGCAGGCGCGCCGCGCGGATTACGCCTTCTTCCACCAACAGCTTAACGGTTACGCCGCCCCATGGGAAGCGCTCCGATACATCGAAGGTGTAGGGAAGGGATTTGGGAAAAATCCATTGATTTTCCGAAAACTGTGCAGTCAACATGGAAAGGGTGGGTTGATCGAGCATTCGCTCGTCCAGCACAACCGGTTCGCTGCGGTAAACGGCGGAAAAAGCGTTATATAACTCCTGTTCCAGCGCGTGAACGGTTAATTCGGGCGCCAGGCTTTGCAGGTTCACTACACGCGAAGAGACGCTTTTCACGCCGTGCGCCTGTAGTTTGCTGCGGTTTGCGGTCAGGTACTGTGACATGACTTCCATACTGCTGTTAACCAATAGCGTACCGTGGTGATAGGCGCTGTGCCCGGATTTGTAGAACGCATTTCCGCTGAATTTACGGTCGTCGACCAGCAGATCATTGCGGCCGCTGTGGTAAGCGTTCAGATGGAAAGTGGACAGCGCATAACGGATAACGGACAGCTGGCGTTGTACGTCAAATGCAGTTTTTGGCAGGATAAACGTGAAGTTTAAATTGCCTAAATCGTGATAGACCGCGCCACCGCCGCTGAGACGTTTGGCGATACGGCCGCCGGATGACAGAAAATCAGAAACCCTGCACTCGTACTGCGGGTCCTGATTGCGGCCAACAACAATCGTATGTTCGTTTTGCCATAAATAGAGAATTGCCGTCTCGTTGGGCAGCGTATCCATCAGGTGTTTTTCAATCGCCAGATTGCGATAGGGGTCTGTATCGCGGGCAATCAAGCATGCCGTACGTCGTATCATCCGTTTCACCGCCGATAGATCGGGCACCGGAAACGGAAAGCTTCCGGTACCCGGAATTGGCGCGCAACGGTAGGTTGCGCGATCGCGCTGGGTAGCGCTTAAAAACGGGAAGCAGTGCTCCCGGTATTTCGGATCGTTTGCAGCTGACAACGGCAACGCGTAGGGGAAATACCTTACGCGGGATGCCAGCGGAGTATGGGTTTGCGTGCTGCCTGCACCTCATCCGGCCTACCGATAACGGCGCTGTGCGGTGCTGTATGCAGAGCGTCCGGGTTTTCTCGTGCCTGCTTAAGAATGGTTGATAGCACATCCGCCGCCTGATCGAGTGTTTCGCGCGATTCGGTTTCGGTTGGCTCGAACATCAGCGCTTCGTGTACGATGAGCGGGAAATACATTGTCGGCGGATGTATGCCATAATCAATCATGGATTTGGCAACATCTAGTGCACTGACGCCGTACGCTGCCTTCAGGTTTTGCAGTGTTAAAACAAACTCATGCATGCAAGGCACGTTGTATGCCGGTATAAAGCCTGCATCCGTAAGACGCTTAAGCAAATAGTTAGCGTTGAGTACCGCATGCTCGGCGACACCGCGTAAACCGTCCGTACCAAGGGTAAGCAGATATGCCAGCGCCTTTACCAGTACGGAGAAATTGCCGTAGAAAGCTTTCATTTGCAGGGCTTCATGCGGCGCTTCGCTGGCGGTTTTTGGCAGATAGGGAGCTAAAAACGCCTTTACGCCAACCGGGCCGCTGCCGGGCCCACCGCCGCCGTGCGGGGTGGAAAACGTCTTGTGCAGGTTGAGGTGTGTAATGTCAAAGCCCATATCGCCCGGCCGTGCCAGCCCTAAAATGGCGTTGAGGTTTGCACCGTCATAGTACATCAAACCGCCTGCTTCATGTACCATTCGACTGATATTTAGAATATCCTTCTCAAACAGGCCAAGTGTGTTGGGATTGGTCATCATCATACCCGCCACATCATCGCCCAGCAATCCGGCCAGCGCATCCAAGTCTACGCATCCGTCCGCACGACTGGGCACACATACGACCTGAAAACCGGCCATGGCGGCGCTGGCAGGGTTGGTGCCGTGAGCACTATCTGGTACAAGCATTTTGGTACGCTTGGCATCGCCGCGCTTTTCGTGGTAGGTTTTCATCAGCAGCATGCCTAAAAACTCGCCATGTGCGCCTGCGGCAGGTTGCAATGTGAAGGCATCCATGCCGGTAATCGTGCACAGGCTTTCGCTTAACTGCTCCATTACAGCGCTGCAGCCACGGGTGGCATGCGCAGGCGCGAGTGGATGTACGTTGGTAAAGCCGGGCAGCATACCAGCGATGTGGTTCACGGCAGGGTTATACTTCATGGTGCAGCTGCCCAACGGGTAAAATCCGCAGTTGACGCCAAAAGTACGGTGCGCCAGCAGTGTGTAATGACGGTCTACATCCGATTCGGCTAATTCCGGCAATATAGGTGGTTTTTTGCGTAGGAAGCGATTCGGCAGTTTGGTGTAGGGGGCAGCAGGGGCGGGAACGACTTCGCTCCCCCGGCCGGGAATGCTCTTTTCAAAACTGAGCGCTGCGGTTTCAAACATGGGCGCACGCCTCCTTTACCAGTTCTGCCACGTGGGCAAGCTGTTCCTGCGTGGCTTTTTCGGTAACACACCATAGCATGCCTCCGGCTAGTGGCAGACCGCTTAAAATGCCGTCTGTTTCCAAAGCGGCTTCCACCTTTTCCGGCGCGACGGGCAGATCGGTCACAAACTCATGGAAGAACGGGCCGCTGTACCGTAGCCGCACACCGGGGATGGCACAAAGAGCATCCGCCAGCGCATGCGCGCCGGCCAGACAATTTTCCGCGACGGCGGTAAGCCCTTTCAGCCCCAGATAGGTGAGATAGATCGATGCGGTCAGTGCGCAATGTGCCTGATTGCTGCAAATATTGCTGGATGCTTTTTCCCGGCGAATATGCTGCTCGCGGGCTTGCAGGGTGAGCACAAAAGCGCGCCTATCCTGCGCATCGCTGGTCTGGCCGACGATGCGGCCCGGCAGCCTGCGCTGGAGCGCTGTGGTGGTGGCAATATAGCCAGCTGAAGGGCCGCCATATGCCATGGGGAGGCCAAATGGCTGTACATCCCCGCACACAATATCCGCGTTCACTTCGTTGCCACCGGGTAAAAGTGCAAAGGTCATGGGGTTTTGCCCCAGTATACACTTAGCGCCCGCCTCTTTTACGGCGGCAAACAGCGCGGCTGTATCTTCCAGCTGGCCGAAGAAATTCGGCTGCTGAATATATACGCCGGAAATATCATCCGATAGCATTGCACGCAGGGCGGACAGGCTGGTTACGCCGTTTTCGCAGGGTACAATGCGCAGTTCGTGCCCTGTGCCATAACAATAAGTACGCATAACGGCGAGCGTATCCGGGTGTACAGTCGCGCTGACCAGCGTAACGCTGCGGCTGCGCTCCCGGCACATGACGGCGCCTTCAGCCGCCGCAGTTGCGCCGTCGTATACGCCCGCGTTGCTGGCGTCCATGCCGGTTAGCTCGCAAATCAATGTTTGATACTCAAAAATGCTTTGTAGTATCCCCTGCGAAAGCTCGGACTGGTAAGGCGTATAAGCGGTTACGAATTCCTCCTTCCCGGCAATCTGGCTGACCAGTGGCGGGATAAAGTGATCGTAACAGCCTGCGCCGCGCAGGGTTAGGCTGTAGGCGGTATTCTGTGCGGCAAGGGTTTCCATGGCGCGCTGGGTTTCAAACTGGGTAAGCCCTTTAGAAAGCGGCAGCGGCTGGGTTAGCTGTACGCTTTTGGGTACGTCGGTAAACAGGGCATTCGTATCAGGCAGACCCAAAACATCCAGCATGGCCTGCGTTTCCGCTCCGGTATGCGGTTGATAATGGCTCATAAAAGCTCCTTTACCTATTCGGTTTTATTAATTTATGGAAAACAGAAAGAGGGTTATTCTGCAATAAACGCCTTATAAGCGGCTTCGTCCATCAGATCAACCTGATCGGTAATACTTTCTACTTTCACCAGCCAGGCTTTTTCCGGGTCTTCATTAATCTTCTGCGGTGCGTCCAGCAGCTCTTCGTTTACAGCGGCGATGGTGCCGGTGACGGGCGAATAAACGTCGCTGACGGTTTTTACGCTTTCCACATCGGCAAAGCTTTCTTCTTTCGTAACGACGTCGCCTACCTGCGGCAGGTTCACAAAAACCAGTTCTCCCAATTCGTCCTGCGCGTGATCGGTCAAGCCAATGGTTGCGGTAGTATCGTCCTCAAAAATAATCCACTCGTGGCTTTTTGTGTACATACGGATGCCTTGATTTGCCATCGTAATGCCCTCCTTATTAACGGTTGGTAGTTTACTTGTTCAGCCCGATAAATCAGCGTTTGCGCTGGTAGAAAGGTAAGGGAACAACTTCCGCCTCAATCCGTCTGCCGCGCACCTCTACTTCGACGCGGTCGCCCAGTGCAGGCGCGGGGCATGTGACCAGCGCCATGGCAATGGGGCCAACGGTGGGGCAATGGGTACCGCTTGTTGTTTGCCCGATTTGTTCATTACCGCTGTATACTGGGCAATTTTCACGCGCGATTCCGCGCCCCACCATATGCAGCCCGATGCGGGCGCGTTTGGGGGTGCCGGATGCAACCAGCGCTTCCCGCCCGACAAACTCCGGTTTGGTCAGCTTCACAAAGTGATCCAAGCCTGTTTCCAGCGGGGTGACGGTATCGTCCATTTCGTGCCCGTACAGCGGCATGGCGGCCTCCATACGTAAGGTATCGCGGCATGCCAGACCGCATAGTTGCAAAGCAAAAGGTGCGCCTGCCGCAACCAGTGTTTCAAAAAGCGCCGGTGCGTCGGCTGCGGCCGCATACAGCTCAAACCCATCTTCACCGGTATATCCTGTACGGCTGAGGATGCAGTGCACGCCATGCACGTCCACATCCGGTAAAAAGCTATAATACTTCTTAGGTATTTGCTCTTGCGGAAGCAGCGTTTTTAGCACCGATTCGGCGTTTGGACCCTGCAAAGCCAACTGACAGTAAGCATCGGATACATCCTGTATCTGCACTTGGCCAAATTGCGCTTTCAGAATGTGCTTTACATCTTTATGGCGGTTGGCGGCATTAACGACTATCAGGTATTTTTCCGGAGAAAAGCGATACACCAGCACATCGTCTACCACGCCGCCCTGTTCGTTGAGCATGGGGCTATAGCGTACGCGCCCATCCTGCAAGGTGATGTAGTCGTTGCAGAGCAGATGCTGGATGTTGCTTAGGGCGTCTTTGCCGGTAAAAAGCACCTCGCCCATATGGCTTACGTCGAACAGACCTACGTTTTCCCGCACGGCGGCATGTTCTTTCATTACACCCGCGGCATACTGCACCGGTAGCAAATACCCTGCAAAGGTAACCATTTTCCCGCCGTTTTGTACATGCTGCCGGTATAGCGGCGTATGTAGCGGCGTCTCCGTTTCGATCACGAAACGCTCACTCCTTTCAGCGGCTGTTCAGCTCGCCGTAGCGAGTCGCTAACAGCCAAACGGAACAAAAAAAGAGCCACGAAAACTAGCTGATACAGCTAATATTTTCGCGCCTCTGTCCGTTTACCTGAAAGTTTCACCGCATGCCCTGCCAGGTGCGGATTGCCTCTTCGGTGCATATATGCTTTCCAGAGCTTCGTCGGGTTCGGGTCCTTTTGCCTGAGAGCTTGTGCGGGCTTGCACCTTCGGCGGCGGATGCGTATTCTAACGCCTCCGCTCTCTCCCCAAACCGTCAACCGAATGCGTAGCTATTCGTTTGTCACGGCTAGTATACGGCAGGCCAGCGGCAAAGTCAACGAAATCTTGCGAATCCGGGTAATGTTTTGCCCTTTTGTACAGCAGACCGCGGAAAATTAGCAAACCGCTTTCCAGCCCTTGAAAACAGCGTGGTTTCGTTTTATAATGACAGAATGCCGTCGGTTGCATAAGCAATACGACCAGGGAAGGAAGGCGCATGGGTATGGAAACGACCGCGAAAAAAACCAATTTTATTTGGGATTTCATCCAGCAAGATTTGGAGAGCGGCCGTTACCAAAGCGTGCACACCCGTTTTCCGCCGGAACCCAATGGTTATTTACATATTGGCCACTGCAAGGCGCTGGTAACAAACTTTGCGACTGCCGAACATTTTGGCGGACTGACCAATCTGCGGTTTGACGATACTAACCCCGCGAAGGAAGAAACAGAATTTGTCGACGGTATTATGGAAGATATCCGCTGGCTGGGCTTTGACTGGAAAGGCGGCCTGTTTTTTGCCAGCGAATATTACACCAAGTGCTACGAGATTGCAGTGGACTGGATTGAGCGCGGATTGGCGTATGTGGATGAGCTTTCAGCAGAGGAAGTGCGTACCTATCGCGGCACACTCACCGCGCCGGGTAAAAACAGCCCGTGGCGCGACCGCCCTGTAGAAGAGAGCCTGCGGCTTTTTGAAGAGATGAAGGCTGGCAAGCACCCGGAAGGCAGCCTGATCCTGCGAATGAAGATTGATATGGCCAGCCCCAACATGAATATGCGCGATCCGGCGATGTACCGCATCCTATTTAAGGAGCATCATCGTACGGGGAAAACATGGTGTATTTACCCTATGTATGATTATGCCCATCCGATTGGCGATGCGCTGGAGGGGATTTCTCACAGCCTGTGCAGCCTGGAATATGAAGATCATCGCCCGCTGTACGATTGGGTGGTGAACCATGCCCAGAACATGCTGCCCAGTGCCCCGCGGCAGATCGAATTCAGCCGTTTAAACCTGACCCGTACCATTATGAGTAAACGCTATCTGCGTATGCTGGTAGAGGGTGGTTATGTATCCGGGTGGGATGATCCGCGCATGCCGACCCTGTGCGCGCTGCGCAGACGCGGCTATACACCTGCTGCGATCCGTGATTTTATTGACCGTATCGGGGTCGCCAAAGCGGACAGCGAGGTGGATTTGGCGCTGCTGGAGCATTGTGTGCGTGAGGATCTGGGCGAAACAGTTCCGCGCGCCATG
This sequence comes from Candidatus Limiplasma sp., assembly GCA_963675655.1. Classification (GTDB taxonomy): domain Bacteria; phylum Bacillota; class Clostridia; order Christensenellales; family Aristaeellaceae; genus CAXXOK01. Next base: position 56,667 of record OY776489.1, on the reverse strand, counting down.
GCTGTGCTTAAACCGCTGAAAGTGGTGCTAACAAACTGGCCGGAGGATTTACGGGATGAATTGCCGATGGAAAACCATCCTGCGCACCCCGAAATGGGCGGCCACACCAGCGTGATGACGAAGGAATTGTACATTGAGCGGGAAGACTTTATGGAAGTGCCTGCCCGCAAGTATTTCCGTTTGTTTATTGGCGGAGAGGTACGCTTAAAGAGCGCCTATATTATCAAGGCGGACAGCTGCGATAAGGATGAAAACGGCAACGTTACCTGCGTATATTGCACCGTGGATATGGATAGCCGAAACGGCAGCGAAGGCGCCAAACGCAAGGTGAAAGGTACGCTGCACTGGGTAAGTGCGTCTGAAAACCTGCCTGTGGAAGCCCGGCTCTACGAGCCGCTGCTGATGGAAGAAAACGAGGGAGCCGAACAGGATGATACTGAGGATGCTGCCGCACCTGCGGCTGCGCAGAAAAAAGACTTCCTGAAAAGGCTCAACCCAAACAGTTTGGAAGTTTGCCATGGTTACATGGAAAAATCGCTGGGCGATACGAAGCCGGGCGATACCTATCAGTTCCTGCGGATGGGGTATTTCTGCAAAGATCCCGATTCTACTGCCCAGCTTGCGGTGTTTAACCGCGTTGTTGGCCTGAAAGACAGTTTTAAGAAAGCCGTCAAGGCGTAAACGACCGCAGCGCGATACAGAAAGGAAAGATCGCATGGCTGAAATTCGTACCCGCTTTGCGCCCAGCCCGACCGGATACCTGCATTTGGGGGGCTTGCGTACCGCGTTATATGCTTATTTATTTGCCAAAAAAAACGGCGGCAAATTTATCTTGCGTATTGAGGATACCGACCAGGAACGGGAAGTGCCCGGCGCGGTAGACTTGATTTACCACAGCATGCGCGAGGCAGGACTTACTTATGATGAAGGCCCCGATGTAGGCGGCGATTTCGGCCCCTACATCCAAACGCAGCGTCGTGATTTGTATCTGCCCTATGCGATGCAGTTGATAGAAACCGGCGCGGCGTACCCTTGTTTTTGTACGAAGGAAGAGTTGCAGCAACGGCGCGATGCGGCTACCGCACGCGGCGAGCAGTTCAAGTACGACAAGCATTGCCTGCACTTGTCCAAAGATGAGGCAAAAAAGCGCATGGAAAGCGGCGAACCGTACGTAATCCGGCAAAATGTGCCGCTTACCGGCACCGCCAGTTTTGAGGATGCACTATTTGGCCATGTGGAAGTGCCTTGCGATACGCTGGACGACAATGTGCTGATCAAGGCGGATGGGCTGCCTACCTACAACTTTGCCAATGTGGTGGATGATCACCTGATGGGCATCACCCATGTGATGCGCGGCACCGAGTACATCAGCTCCACGCCGAAGTATAACCTGCTGTATGAGGCGCTTGGTTGGCCGACACCAACGTACATCCATCTGCCGGTCGTGATGAAGGATGCGACACGTAAGCTGAGCAAGCGCTACGGCGATCCCAGCTTTGAGGATTTGCTGGCGCAGGGTTATGTAAAGGAAGCCATTATCAATTTTATCGCGCTACTGGGCTGGTGCCCCAAGGAGGAGCGCGAGTTCTACACCTTGCCGGAGTTGGTGGAAGCGTTTGATGTGGATGGATTATCCAAGTCACCTTCAATCTTTAACATGGATAAGCTGGTGTGGTTTAACAGCGAGTATATTAAAAAGATGCCCTTTGAGGACTATCTTACTATGGTAACACCGTGGTTTGATAAAGTACTTGCGGGTAAGCAAATGGATTACCGCCGTTTGGCGGAGCTTATGCACACCCGCACCGAAGTGTTCGACCGTGTGCCCGACATGGTTCGCTTTTTAGCAGAGCTACCGGAATATGCGGTGGACATTTATACCCATAAAAAGATGAAGACGGATCCGGCAATAAGCCTGCAGGCATTGCAACTGGCGCGCCCCGCACTGGAGAAGCTGGACAACTTTGGCGAAGAGCCGCTAAAGGAATGCCTGATGGCATTAGCCGCGGAAAACGGAATGAAGAATGGGCAGATGATGTGGCCGGTTCGCATTGCCATCAGCGGGCAGCTGAACACTCCGGGCGGTGCAACGGAAATCGCCTATCTGCTAGGAAAAGAAGAAACGCTGCGTCGTATCGACGCAGGCATCGCCAAGCTGGAAGCGTAATTACAGCAATCGGTATGTAAACCGGAAGTAAGGAGACCAGAGCATGTATCAAGAACAGCAACCCGTATACGATCCCCAGAGCATCGAACAGAAATGGCAGAAAAAATGGGCGGAGGAAGGTACGTTTAACGCGCAGTTCCCATCCGGCAAGCCCAAGTTTTACGGGCTGATTGAGTTCCCCTATCCCAGCGGAGCCGGGTTGCATGTGGGCCACCCACGCAGTTATACGGCGATGGATATCATCGCCCGTAAACGCCGCATGGAAGGATATAATGTGCTTTACCCCATTGGGTACGACGCTTTCGGGCTTCCTGCCGAAAACTATGCGATTAAGAACCATGTGCATCCCGCTAAGATTACGCAGATCAATATTGCAAATTTCCGCAAGCAACTGCAAAAACTGGGCTTCTCGTTTGATTATACGCGCGAAGTCGATACGACCGACCCGAAGTATTATAAGTGGACGCAATGGATTTTCCTGCAACTGCTGAAAAACGGGCTGGCGTATAAGGCGGAGATGCCTATCAATTGGTGTACCAGTTGTAAATGTGGATTGGCGAATGAAGAGGTCGTCAATGGCGTTTGCGAACGTTGTGGCAGCGAGGTCGTGCGCCGGGTAAAAAGCCAGTGGATGCTGCGCATTACTGATTATGCCCAGAAACTGCTGGATGGGCTGGATAACGTGGACTTTATCGAAAGAGTGAAGGTGCAGCAGCGCAATTGGATCGGCCGCAGCGAAGGTGCGGAAGTGGATTTCCAGGTTGCTGATACCGAGGATAAGCTACGCGTTTTCACTACGCGCCCAGATACGCTTTTTGGTGCGACCTATATGGTTGTAAGCCCGGAGCATCCCTTTATTGAAAAATACAAAGATAAGATTACTAATTTTAGCGACGTGGTTGCTTACCGCGAGGAAGCTGCCCGCAAGAGCGATTTTGAGCGAACCGAACTGAATAAAGAAAAAACGGGCGTGGAACTGAAGGGCCTGTATGCCATTGATCCGGTGAATGACAAGAAGATCCCCATCTGGGCCAGCGACTATGTACTCATGAGCTACGGCACCGGCGCGATTATGGCCGTACCGGCGCATGATACCCGCGACTATGATTTTGCCTGCGAGTTCCACCTGCCGATCGTCGAGGTGATCTCGGGCGGTGATATTACCAAGGAAGCTTATACCGATGTGCAGGACGGCGAGCTGGTCAACAGTGATTTCCTCAACGGCCTGCGTGTTGCCGACGCGAAAAAGAAGATCATCGATTGGCTGGAAGAGAAAAATCTCGGTACCAAGAAGATCAACTATAAGCTGCGTGACTGGGTATTCAGCCGTCAGCGGTATTGGGGCGAGCCGATCCCAGTAGTGCACTGCGAGCATTGCGGCTCTGTACCTGTACCGGAAGATCAGCTGCCGGTTCTGCTGCCCAATGTAGAAAATTATGAACCGACCGATAACGGTGAAAGCCCGTTGGCGAAGATGACCGAATGGGTGAACACGACGTGCCCGGTTTGCGGCGGCCCCGCCAAACGTGAAACCGACACCATGCCACAGTGGGCGGGCTCCAGCTGGTATTTTCTGCGGTACTGCGATCCGCATAACGATGATGCGCTCGCTTCGCAGGAAGCCATGGATTACTGGATGAATGTGGACTGGTATAATGGCGGGATGGAGCACACCACGCTGCACTTGCTGTACAGCCGGTTCTGGCACCTGTTCCTTTACGATATTGGCGCCGTGCCCTGTGCGGAGCCATACCAGAAGCGCACCAGCCACGGAATGATATTGGGCGAAAACGGCGAAAAAATGAGTAAATCGCGTGGAAACGTGATTAACCCGGATGATTGCATTGCCGATATCGGCGCTGATGCGACGCGTGTATATGAAATGTTCATGGGTGCGTTTGATCAGGCGATTCCGTGGAGCACCAACGGTGCGCGCGGCTGCCGCCGTTTCCTTGACCGCGTATGGCGGCTGATGGATATGATTAAGGATGGAAAAGGGTATCAGAAAACGCTGACGCCGCTGATGCATGAAACCATTAAAAAAGTCGGCGACGATTACGAAGCCATGAAGTTCAATACGGCGATTGCGGCGATGATGTCGCTTGTGAATGCCTTTAATGCAGAAGGCGGCTGCACCAAAGATGAGCTGAAAACGCTGATTTTGCTGCTGGCGCCGGTTGCGCCCCATATTTGCGAAGAAATGTGGCAAATAATGGGCTTTGGCAGTGAAATCGCTTACGAAGCATGGCCGACGTATAATGAACAGGCCATGAAACGCAGCGAGATTGAGATTGCTGTTCAGGTGCTGGGCAAGGTTCGTGGACATATTACTATTAACCCGGATATGACCAACGATGAGGCGCAGAAGGAATTACCGCAGCGTGCGGAAATTAAAACGCTTGTCGGCGAGAAGAAGCTGGTAAAGCTGATCTTTGTTCCGGGCAGACTGTGCAACCTGATTATTAAGTAATCAAGAAACTTCCTGCCCGGGAAGGAAGAGCCGGAGGCTCCGGGCAGACAGTGCAACCTGATTATTAAGTAATCAAGAAACTTGCTGCCCGGAAAGGAAGAGCCGAAGGCTCCGGGCAGACTGTGCAACCTGATTATTAAGTAATCAATAAACTTGCTGCCCGGAAAGGAAGAGCCGAAGGCTCCGGGTAGACTGTGCAACCTGATTATTAAGTAATCAATAAACTTGCTGCCCGGAAAGGAAGAGCCGAAGGCTCCGGGTAGACTGTGCAACCTGATTATTAAGTAATCAAGAAACTTCCTGCCCGGGAAGGAAGAGCCGAAGGCTCCGGGCAGGCTGTGCACCTACTTGTTAAGCAATCAAGAAACTTCCTGCCCGGAAAGGAAGAGCCGAAGGCTCCGGGCAGGCTGTGCACCTGCTTGTTAAGTAATCAATAAACTTGCTGCCCGGGAAGAAAGAGCCGAAGGCTCCGGGCAGACAGTGCAACCGGATTATTAAGTAATCAAGAAACTTACTGCCCGGAAAGGAAGAGCCGAAGGCTCCGGAATGTGATAATCCTGATAGAAAAAAGCATTAACACTATATTGTGTAAACAGCCACGTAGATGCTATCTGCGTGGCTGTTTGCTATTTTAAATATATCCTGTAATTTGAGTATGGGAAATGCTGGTTTTAAGCAGGGAGACTTGCATACCTCCGCGGAGCGCGTATAATACAGTGGTAATCCATTCCCAAAAGTATGAAAAAGAAATGAGGTACGCTATGCAAGCGAATCATATTGCGTCTGCACATCAACCGGAAATGGCTGCAATGCGCGTGAAAGATGTGAGCCGTCGGTTCCGTGCCACGCAAGCATTGGATCGATTAAGTCTAACCGTGCCTGCCGGGCAGATCGTAGGACTATTGGGGCGTAACGGCGCCGGAAAAAGCACGCTGCTACGGATTGCCGGCGGCATGCTCAGGCCGGGTTCCGGCGATGTGACCATTGATGATATGAAAGTGTATGATCATGCGCAGGCGCTTGGAAAACTATGCATCATCGGGGATACTCCCGATTTTGGGAAACTGACCCGTATCGATGATTTGTATTATGTGTGCCGGGGTTTGTTTGCCAGCTGGGATGAAACTTTTGCGCAGGAATTGCTGAAACGGTTTGATTTGCCGAAAAAGAAAAAAATCCGTACCTTTAGCCGTGGTATGCAAACTGGGTTAATGCTGTGCGTTGGTTTGGCCAGCGGCGCGCCCCTTACCATCTTTGATGAACCCAGCCTCGGATTGGATGCTGTATTGCGTGAGCGTTTTTATGATCTGCTTTTAGCGGAGAAGCAACGCCATCCGAAGCGGACGTTTTTAGTATCCACCCATCTGATTGATGAAGTGGCGCGTGCGCTGGATTACGCGGTGCTGATTGATGCCGGAAAGCTGTTGTGTGCCGGCACGCTGGATGAATTGCAAAGTGGATACCTGAGCATATCCGGCGCGGCGGAAGCAGTGCAGGAGCTGACGGTTGGTTTGGAATTGCTCAAAGAGGAGAACTTAGCCGGATCCTTGGTGCGCTATGTGAAATTGTCTTCACCGGAGGATCGCATACGGATTGAAACGGACGAACGGGTTCGCAGCGCGCCAATCGGGCTGCAGCGGCTGTTTGTATTTCTGACCGAGGAAAAGGAGGCGGAACGTAATGCAGCAAACGCTTAATTGGAACTGGCGGCAAAATGCCCGCCTCAACGGTATACTACGGTACCATTGGAAAACGCTGACCCGTGTTGTGCTATGGGTATTGCTGATGATACTGGCAGGGCAGGTTATATCGCTGTTATTGCCGCTGTTTACATCTGCGGATTATACGTTTTCCGGTGTTTACACCAACTTGTCAGTTACACTCGTAACAGCGCTGATCAGCGGTATACTTGTTGCAGGCCGCTCTACGCGCTTTCTTATGCGATTTGGCACAGCCCGTTTCCCGGTTTGGCTGGGGAATGTGCTGGCGTTGCTTGCAGGAATGGTTGCGCTGTTGCTGGGAACGCTGCTCTTAAGCATGTTGGAGGGCGGAATTGCTATTTTTCTGTCCAACATAATGCCAGAACGCTATATAATGCAAGCACAGCTTGGTGAAGCACAGGGCATATCGACATTCCAGCAAACCTTGCAGGAAACGTTGCAGGATTTACCCTCCTACCTATTGTATACGCTGGAGTGGACTGCCATCTTCTACTTGCTGGGCTGCTGTTTTCGCCGAAACCGTGGACTCACCATTTTTATCGTAGTGGGCGGCCCGCTGCTCTTGATGTCGCTAACGTTTATCCCTGCCGTACGCGAAGCAGCACGTGTTGTTGAAGGCGGTAATGAAACGCAGATCATGGTGCTGGGAGCACAGTGGATGCGTTATGTGATGGATATTCTTACGTTTATACAGAATCAATGGCTGACAATACAATTGGTTGGCGCTTTGGTTAGCTTACCCCTTAGCTATTTGTGCATGCGGGAAACACCGCAGCCGTAGTCAACCATTATATGCAAACCATACAGAAACGGGCTGAAGCATCGCTCTGCCGGCATTTAAAAGCTGCCAGACAGGAGGCTTTATGCATTTATCAAATCTATCGGTTCGGGGGCATCAGTTCATGGCTGCGGGGTAACCCATATCGCTTTGCATCCTTGGCGTTTGCAAGTGGCTGAATCTGTAACATTATATGATGGGTCTGCCGGGGTGGAATAGAGAGCTGCGCCGGTGCATGGGTCAGTACAGCGATGGCTTCAGGGATACATTCACACGGTACTTCCTTACCGTTGAGGATGCATAGTACATCCGCTCTCTGGGAGTCAATTTCATTCGCGTGCCGATGAACCACCACCTTTTCTGAAACGATGATACGAACACGCCCAATGCATATGGATTTACCCAATTAAAGCGGCTGGCAATCATCTGTGAAGAGGCGGGGCTGTATTTTCGGCCGGGCTTATATACGACACCAGGCAGACAAGACCCGGATTGGCACAGCGAATGCCGAACGGGGGCGTCGGAATTATGGCAATTCCAGATCTTTCAACATAGAGCTGTGAAAATATGGGGGCAGATCGTGGATTGTCTGAAGGATAGACCAGCATTGCTTGGATATGATTTGTTTAATGAGTCTGTGCCGCCGGAGAACGGATTTGAGCTCCTCAATGGGTTTTATCGGGAAGCCATCCGGGAAATCCGTAAAGGGGATCAGGCCCATATCGTCTTTTTAGAAGGCGACCGCTTTTCGATGGATTTTTCGGGCATTCGGTAGCCGGATGATTGTAATTGGGCGTATGCGTATCATTTCTATCCCGGCGTGTGGGACGTTAGTGTATTAGAAGAAACTTGCTCGCCAGAGGCACGGCAACAGGCGTTTGCAAAGATGCTGGATGATATTCTCGCCAGCATGGGAGATTACCATGGTCTGTTGCTCCGCAGTGAGTTTGGGTACGAACTTTGTTGCCTGGATGAAGAGCTTGGCATCCGCCTTACGGAATCGATGCTGCATGCCTTGGTGTCCCGCAACAGCCGCTGGTGCTTGTGGTGTTACAAAGACGCGCGATTTATAGGCGTGTTACGCCTAAGGCGGATAGCGAATGGATGAAGCTGTAGCAAGAGGTGAATCAAAACTGGGATCATCACCGTGCGTCGCAGCGTGGGCAGTATACGGTGGAACAAATTGAAAAGCTCTGCCCGTATACGATGCGGAAACAGAAAAATACAAACTGCGATTTATTATCCGTGCGGCGGTATCCACGCTGGATGTGGATCATATTTTAGCACCTGCACTGGAACAGCGATCAGCACAGATGCTGCCAATATTACCGGATGTTTTTGTATTACAAAACGGGAAGATCAATCGAAAGCGGGAAGCTTTCCTGGTGAAGCGTGGAGTCTGCACCATATAAACCGAGTGTTAGCAAGCTTGCAGTAAATATGCAGGCAGTAGGAAGGATGATTGAACAATGCGACTTGAGAAAATACAAATTAATGTTGATTACGCCAAAGCCGATGCTAAAAAGACGGAATATCAGCCGGTGCTGACAGCTTATGTACTGGATGCCAGTGTGGATATGCCCCAAATGATGACCCGCCCCGCGGTGATCATTTGTCCCGGTGGCGGATACGTGTTTAAATCCGACCGTGAAGCCGAACCGATTGCCATGCGCTATCTGGCGGCCGGTATACATGCATTTGTGCTGCAATATAGCGTAGCGCCTGCGCGCTATCCCAATGCGGTATTGGAGCTGGCAACTGCAGTGCAGGTGGTACGTAAACGTGCGGGTGAGTTTAACATTCAACCCAACCAGATCTATATAGCCGGATTTTCTGCGGGGGGTCACCTGTGTGCTTCGCTTGGTACTCTTTGGAATGAACCCTTCCTCGCTACGGCATTGGATCAAGGAAACGGGAAAGACTGGCGCCCTGACGGAATGATCCTTAGCTATCCCGTGATCACTATGGGTCTGGAGACGCATGGAGGATCTAAGATCAGCCTGCTGGGAGAGGATGCATCTGAGGATATGATTGATGCGCTTTCGCTGGAAAAACGGGTAACGGAGAAAACTGTGCCTGCTTTCCTATGGCATACAGTTGCGGACGATGCTGTACCGGTTGAAAATTCCATGATGTTTGCAACAGCACTGCAAAAGCATCGCGTACCGTTTGAGATGCACCTTTACGAAGAAGGTGTACACGGTTTATCGCTCTGCGATGCGACAACGCAAACTGTGCCTGAGCATTTAATGCCCGATAATGCCGACTGGATGCAAAAATCGATACGGTGGATTGAGCGCAGAAAGGGCTGAAAACTGGTAATGCGCCCCGTATACGACTAAATACTAGTCGATTTGCGGGGCGCTTTTACCTATTCACACGGAAATGACTATTTTTCTTAAAAAAATGCGTTTTAAGTGTTGACACGAAAGTCATCCAGTGGTATTATATACAAGCTCGCTTGAGAGCGCCGAACCTTGAAAACGATACAGAGCAAAGAGAAAGAAACGCAAAGCGCAGTCAATAAATTGAGTATTAAGTACTTGATCTCTGGCTGAGAAGTCAGAGAACGAATCAAGAGCTAAAGGATTAAATGTGAGAGTTTGATCCTGGCTCAGGACGAACGCTGGCGGCGTGCCTAACACATGCAAGTCGAGCGGGGACATATATTGGAAGTTTTCGGATGGAAGAGATATGTTCTAGCGGCGGACGGGTGAGTAACGCGTGAGCAACCTGTCCCAAACAGGGGGATAACGAACCGAAAGGTTCACTAATACCGCATAAGACCACAACGTCACATGGCGAAGGGGTCAAAGGAGAAATCCGGTTTGGGGTGGGCTCGCGTCTGATTAGCTAGTTGGTGGGGTAACGGCCTACCAAGGCAACGATCAGTAGCCGACCTGAGAGGGTGATCGGCCACATTGGAACTGAGACACGGTCCAAACTCCTACGGGAGGCAGCAGTGGGGAATATTGGGCAATGGGCGAAAGCCTGACCCAGCAACGCCGCGTGAAGGAAGAAGGTTTTCGGATCGTAAACTTCTATCCTTGGTGAAGATAATGACGGTAGCCAAGAAGGAAGCCCCGGCTAACTACGTGCCAGCAGCCGCGGTAATACGTAGGGGGCAAGCGTTGTCCGGAATGATTGGGCGTAAAGGGCGCGTAGGCGGCCCGGTAAGTCTGGAGTGAAAGTCCTGCTTTTAAGGTGGGAATTGCTTTGGATACTGTCGGGCTTGAGTGCAGGAGAGGTAAGCGGAATTCCCGGTGTAGCGGTGAAATGCGTAGAGATCGGGAGGAACACCAGTGGCGAAGGCGGCTTACTGGACTGTAACTGACGCTGAGGCGCGAAAGTGTGGGGAGCAAACAGGATTAGATACCCTGGTAGTCCACACTGTAAACGATGAATGCTAGGTGTAGGGGGTATCGACCCCTTCTGTGCCGGAGTAAACACAATAAGCATTCCGCCTGGGGAGTACGGCCGCAAGGTTGAAACTCAAAGGAATTGACGGGGGCCCGCACAAGCAGCGGAGCATGTGGTTTAATTCGAAGCAACGCGAAGAACCTTACCAGGTCTTGACATCCAGTAAAAACTGTAGAGATACAGTGTGAGCTTGCTCATACTGAGACAGGTGGTGCATGGTTGTCGTCAGCTCGTGTCGTGAGATGTTGGGTTAAGTCCCGCAACGAGCGCAACCCTTGTGATCAGTTACTAACGCGTAGAGGCGAGGACTCTGATAAGACTGCCGGGGACAACTCGGAGGAAGGTGGGGACGACGTCAAATCATCATGCCCCTTATGACCTGGGCTACACACGTGCTACAATGGCCACTACAGAGAGCAGCGAGATCGTAAGGTGGAGCTAATCTCATAAAAGTGGTCCCAGTTCGGATTGTGGGCTGCAACCCGCCCACATGAAGTCGGAGTTGCTAGTAATCGCGGATCAGCATGCCGCGGTGAATACGTTCCCGGGCCTTGTACACACCGCCCGTCACACCATGGGAGTTGATAGCACCCGAAGTCGGTGAGGTAACCGTAAGGAACCAGCCGCCGAAGGTGAGATCAATGACTGGGGTGAAGTCGTAACAAGGTAGCCGTATCGGAAGGTGCGGCTGGATCACCTCCTTTCTAGGGAGTAAACCGGAAGAGAAATCGGACGGTTGAATCTCAGGTCGATACTGTTTCCATCCGGAAGCAGTGTGAAGGAACTAACAAGTTCCATTTGAAATGCGTTTGCGTAATATCTTGCTCTGTATCGTTTTCAGGGTTTGGCTGAAAACTAAAGAGGTTCGTGGGGGTTTAGCTCAGCTGGGAGAGCGCCTGCCTTGCAAGCAGGAGGTCAGCGGTTCGATCCCGCTAATCTCCACCACGTATGGATTGCTAGCTCAGCCGGTTAGAGCACTCGCCTGATAAGCGAGAGGTCGGTGGTTCGAGTCCACTGCAATCCACCAGCTCCATCTGGAGCAAAAAGGGCGAAAGCCCACGCACCTTGACAACTGTATAGGAAGGACGAGAGAAGCGATTTTACAAGAGATTGTGAAATCGAAGATCAGATCATTTTTGTTCAGTCCGGTGAGAGATCACTGGAAGCGAAGAAATAGATTGGTCTTAGGAGAAATCGACGAAATCAAGCGAATAAGAGCACAGGGCGGATGCCAAGGCACCATACGCCGAAGAAGGACGTGGCAAGCTGCGAAAAGTTACGGGGAGCCGCAAGCAGGCATTGATCCGTAAATATCCGAATGGGGAAACCCGACCGGAGTAATGTCCGGTCATCCTGAGATGAATACATAGTCTCAGCGAAGGGCACCCGGGGAACTGAAACATCTAAGTACCCGGAGGAAAAGAAAGAAACATCGATTTCCTGAGTAGCGGCGAGCGAAAGGGAAAGAGGCCAAACCAGAGAGCATGCTTTCTGGGGTTGTGGACCAGCATACGACATTGAGGTAAGGTAGTGGAAGCGCGTTGGAAAGCGTCTCCAAAGAGGGTGAGAGACCCGTACACGAAACCTGAAGACAGTCAGCTGGCACCAGAGTACCGCAGGACACGAGGAATCCGGCGGGAAGCCGGGGGGACCACCCTCCAAGCCTAAATACGATATGGTGACCGATAGCGCATAGTACCGTGAGGGAAAGGTGAAAAGAACCCCGGGAGGGGAGTGAAAGAGAACCTGAAACCCTGTGTTTACAAGCAGAGGAAGCACGATAGATGTGCGACCTTGTACTTTTTGTAGAACGGACCGGCGAGTTACGTTATGTTGCGAGGTTAAGGTCTAGAGGACTGAAGCCGAAGCGAAAGCGAGTCTGAATAGGGCGAATAGTAACATGACGTAGACCCGAAACCGGGTGACCTATCCATGGCCAGGTTGAAGTTAGAGTAAAATCTGATGGAGGACCGAACCAGACGTCTGTTGAAAAAGGCGGGGATGAGCTGTGGATAGCGGAGAAATTCCAATCGAACCCGGAGATAGCTGGTTCTCCTCGAAATAGCTTTAGGGCTAGCCTCGTATTAGATTATCGGAGGTAGAGCACTGAATGGGCTAGGGGGTCCAAAGCTTACCGAACCCTATCAAACTTCGAATGCCGATTAATTGATGTACGGGAGTCAGTCCGCGAGAGATAAGTTCCGCGGGCAAAAGGGGAACACCCCAGACCTGCCGCTAAGGTCCCGAAGTTCACGTTAAGTGGAGAAGGATGTGTGATTGCACAGACAACCAGGATGTTGGCTCAGAAGCAGCCATACATTTAAAGAGTGCGTAATAGCTCACTGGTCGAGTGGTCATGCGCCGAAGATGTACCGGGGCTCAAACGTGACACCGAAGCGCAGGATTCGCAGCAATGCGAGTGGTAGAGGAGCATTGTGTATGGATTGAAGCCAGATCGTGAGGACTGGTGGACTGTACACAAGAGAGAATGCCGGTATGAGTAGCGAGAGGCATGCGAGAAACATGCCCGTCGAAAGCCTAAGGTTTCCTGGGGAAGGTTCATCCGCCCAGGGTTAGTCGGGACCTAAGCCGAGGACGGAAGTCGTAGGCGATGGACAGCAGGTGGAGATTCCTGCACCGCCAAGAGAATGAAGCAATGACACAGAAGGATACCGTGAGCCGGGTGATGGTCAACCCGGTTGTCAAACGAGGCTGGGAGTTAGTGAAGTACGGCTCCTGTGAAGGCTGAGTGAAGACGAGAGCGAAATCAGAGTAGCGAAACACGAGATTTCACGCTGGCGAGAAAAGTTGCTGGTATATTGAAATGGCGCCCGTACCGCAAACCGACGCAGGTAGGCGAGGTGAGAATCCTAAGACGAACGGGAGAATCCCTGTTAAGGAACTCGGCAAAATGACCCCGTAACTTCGGGAGAAGGGGTGCCGATGGAGACATCGGTCGCAGAGAATAGGCTCAAGCGACTGTTTAGCAAAAACACAGGTATCTGCGAAAGCGAGAGCTGACGTATAGGTGCTGACACCTGCCCGGTGCTGGAAGGTTAAGGGGAAATGTCATCGCAAGAGAAGCATAGAACCGAAGCCCCAGTAAACGGCGGCCGTAACTATAACGGTCCTAAGGTAGCGAAATTCCTTGTCGGGTAAGTTCCGACCCGCACGAATGGTGTAACGACTTGAGCGCTGTCTCAACAGGGAGCCCGGTGAAATTGAAGTATGGGTGAAGATGCCCATTACCCGCGACTGGACGGAAAGACCCCGTAGAGCTTGACTGTAGCCTGATATTGGATTTCGGTAACGGATGCACAGGATAGGTGGGAGGCTAGGAAGCGAGAACCCCGGTTTTCGTGGAGCCATTGTTGGGATACCACTCTTCTGTTATTGAAACTCTAACATAAGTCCGTAAGCCGGACGATGGACAGTGTCAGGTGGGCAGTTTGACTGGGGCGGTCGCCTCCGAAAGAGTAACGGAGGCGCCCAAAGGTACCCTCAGAATGGATGGAAACCATTCAAAGAGTGTAAAGGCAAAAGGGTGCTTGACTGCGAGAGTGACAATTCGAGCAGAGACGAAAGTCGGGCTTAGTGATCCGGCGGTATGAGAGTGGAATTGCCGTCGCTTAACGGATAAAAGCTACCTCGGGGATAACAGGCTGATCTCCCCCAAGAGTCCACATCGACGGGGAGGTTTGGCACCTCGATGTCGGCTCGTCGCATCCTGGGGCTGAAGCAGGTCCCAAGGGTTTGGCTGTTCGCCAATTAAAGCGGCACGCGAGCTGGGTTCAGAACGTCGTGAGACAGTTCGGTCCCTATCCATCGTGGGCGTAGGAATCATGAGAGGAGCTGTTCCTAGTACGAGAGGACCGGAATGGACGCACCTCTGGTGCAACTGTTGTCGTGCCAACGGCATAGCAGGGAAGCGAAGTGCGGAAGGGATAAACGCTGAAGGCATCTAAGCGTGAAGCCCCCCTTAAGAAGAAGATTCCAAGCGCGCAAGCGCGAGAGACCCCTTGAAGACTACAAGGTGATAGGTCATCGGTGGAAGTGCGGTAACGTATGTAGCTTGATGATACTAATCGGTCGATAGCTTGATTTCAAGCCTAAGGCCAAGAGAACAAACAAGAATGTGTCCTTCCTATACGGTTGTCAGTGTGCGCGGTAAACGCACCTGAATAAACTTGTTCACCCTTTGCGGCAACAGAAGCGAGCGTGCACCCAGCGGGTGCCTGGGCAAGCCCAGCGCGAACTGAAGTTGAAAGGTTTCACAGAGCACAGCGACCCGGCAGGGAGCTGGGCGACCATGAAACCGACCGGAGGCAATGGCCTCGGTAAACGCAAAGCTCCAAACTTGTTCACCCTTTGCGGTGGCAATGGCCTGAGGGTTCCACCTGTTCCCATCCCGAACACAGCAGTTAAGCCTCAGCACGTCGATGGTACTTGGCTGGTAACGGCCCGGAAGAGTAGATCGCCGCCGCATTCCATTCATACAAAACAGCATCCGTCATGCGGATGCTGTTTTGCTATATAGGTATATCAGTATTATCTAAGAATGTTAAATGAAGGCATATCCCGTTAGCTGTTATGAGAATTATGCTAAAAGTCAATCAGATATTCCTGTTTATGTTCATGGGCGTTGCTACCGAAGCGTAGCTTGTAATCGGCTTTAATTGCGGCGATGTGAGACTGGACAATGAGTACATTTTAAGTTTGTGTCATCAATGCGCTGGTTGCGACCACATTTACTTTTGCTATATTTCAAGTTAACCCGATGCTGATCGTTTAACGCTGCGGTAAAGAAAGCGATTTATTGTATAACCTCGTGGTTAAAAGCTTCTGTATCTTCCTGCTGTTATGCATCCTAACCGGGTATCAGGCCGTAGCGAGCATCTTTTTACAGGCAGTGTAAAAACCGTCACAGGCGAGATACTCTCACTATCATAGCAAGTCGTATTTTTAGTATCTACTATTATCATAATGACCATCTTGATGGGTACAGAAGATTACTATGGGCTGCCCGGTTACCGATGGGCTTCGTTTATTCCTACACTGTGGGTTAGCGTTGCAGAGATACGGCACATGCGAAAGCCTATGGTTGTAATAGGGGCAACGGTATAATGGTAAGGCTCGTTATCGTTGATTAGGATTGCATATTATAGGTATATAAAAAGGCCGTCGGTTGTGACCGACAGCCTCTACGACCCGGTTTTGGAACCTGCCGCAAGGGTACCTTGCATAAGGTTGATATCCCAGGCGTTTCCGCGAGGGAACTTACTTGTTTACGCTCTCCTTCAGGGCTTTACCAGCTTTGAAAACGGGAGCTTTGGAAGCTTCGATCTTGATCTGCTCGCCGGTGCGGGGGTTACGGGCAACACGGGCGGGACGTTTGCGAACCTCAAAGGAACCGAAGCCGACAACCTGAACCTTTTCACCGGAAGCGAGAGCCTCGGTAATCGACTCGGTCACGGCGCCAAGAGCCTTTTCGGCGTCTTTCTTTGTGAAACCAGTCTTCTTTACGATAGCGGCAGTCAATTCAGCTTTGTTCATAGGTAGTTCCTCCTTCGTTATTGGGCCATTTTCATGGTACATCTCGGACTTAGCCTAGAAAAGCGGACTTTTACCCTCAAAAGGGCTATTTCACATGCTTTTCTGCTTCCCAGTATACATCCATTTCGCACAAAGTCAAGTCCTCAATTGATTTTCCGGCCTTTCGCACAGAAATTTCCATATTTCGGAAACGATTAATAAACTTATTCGTAGCAGTGAATAGCGAGATATCCGGATTCACATTGCTGAGGCGACAAACATTGACGATGGAAAAGAGCAGATCGCCCAGTTCAATTTCGGGATCGAGGCCTTCCGTAAAGCATTGCTGCACTTCGTCCGCTTCTTCATGTACCTTGGTGAGTGCGGAAACGGCAGTGGGGAAATCAAACCCTATTTTTGCGGCTTTATGCTGCACTTTGCTGGCGCGCATTGTAGGGCTTAACCCGGTAGATACATCCTCCATCGCCTCGGCAACGCTCTTTATCCCGCGTTGGCTGCGTTTAATAGCTTCCCAGTTATCCAAAACTTGATCGGCCGTATCGGCCTTCACAGCGCCAAAAATATGCGGATGGCGCTCGATCATTTTATGGGTGATGGCGGTAGTTACATCAGTAATGTCAAAATCGCCGTGTTGCCGCGCTATTTCCGCATGAAAAACCACCTGTAACAGCACATCACCCAGTTCGTCATACATATGGTCTGTATCTCCGTCTCGAACGGCGCCGATATACTCATAGCTTTCTTCTAACAGGTTAGTTAGCAGACTTTCATGTGTTTGTTCTATATCCCACGGGCACCCGTCCGGCGCACGCAGCCGCATCATCACGGCTACCAGATCGTCCATATTATAGCGCGTGCGTACCTGCATTACGATTGCGGGGATAAAGCAGGCTGTAAGGTGGTCATAATTGTTCTGACGATCCAGTTCTACCAATGTAATCTGTGAAGAGGACAATTCGCCGTTTTGATCACCTGTGAAGAAGAGTAAATGCGTATCATCCGGCAGTAGATCCATCAGCTTTAATTTGCATTCTCCTGCGCATTGCCGGCTGTGTATTTCACCAAGCATCAGGGGTAAAGAAGGATTATACCGAGAATTGCGAAACGCCTCAGCTGTTTGTACCGCAAGCCCATCCGCCAAGCTAGCTGATTGTCCAGCAAGTGCAAGGCAACGGTCTGCATGGCTTACGCCCGGCAACAAGGTCAACATGGGGGTACCTTCCAACTGCTTTTGCAACGCGGCAACGGTGGAATCCATGGTTATATCGGATACGGCGTACAGCACATCATTTTCCCGAGCAAGGCCGATAAGCGTTTTGGCTGCGTTGGTGTTAAAAGTATCAAAATCATCCGCGCATTCATAAAGGTGATCTAGGGTTGTGTATGTACAGCCTTGCTGCTGCAGCCATTTCGATAGCGGGTGCTTATCAGTGCGTAAGACCAGGGTTTGAGCGTCTAAAAGACGCTGCTGTGCATTTACGGTTAACAACGATTGATCGCCGGTCGAAATGGGAACTACGGTAATGGTATGCACAGAGAAACCTCCTTTAGTTAGCGGGAATCATTGCGGGGGATACGGTTTTTTCGATTGCGAAGCTTAGCGGTTAGTATTTGATAATCTTCCGGGCGCAATGCTCCCACCAACCGTGCAAAGACGATGTAAACAGTTACGCCAAGGATAAGTAAGAATATAGTTATCAAGCGGCTGGAAGGCAGCCAAAGTGTTGCAAGATAGAGCACGGCGCTCATGCCTGCGGTAGCGCCAAGTGGTTTATAGAAGATATCAACCGGATCCATAGGAAGCCCGGCGTATTTATGTACGAAGTAAAGATTGGGGATCATGCTAACGCTGTAACAAACCAATGAGCCGATAGAAGCACCATAGATGTTGACCTCCGGCATGCCAATAAGACTATAGTTAATCAATATCTTTAGCCCAACGCCAACCAGTA
The DNA here is from genome assembly GCA_963675655.1 of Candidatus Limiplasma sp. Taxonomy (GTDB): domain Bacteria; phylum Bacillota; class Clostridia; order Christensenellales; family Aristaeellaceae; genus CAXXOK01. The sequence continues at coordinate 38,606 of OY776489.1, read as the reverse complement.
ATGTATACATTGGAATCCGTTGTTTTTTAAGCCCTTGCAGGATGCCGCTGGTCGCCTGTACAACAGTGAACAGGACAATGGTGAAAGCGGAAAGGGATAAAAGCATAGCCGTCTGGTCAAGCGCCGCTTCTGAGGGGAAAGGATAAATCAACGATAGAATCTGCCGGGACAGGATGCTCATGCCGAGGCTTGCGGGCAAGCCGATTAAAAAAGCCATCCGCAGTCCCGTATGGCTCTGGCGGCGAATGCTCTTCCAATCTTTACGGCCCATGCCTGCGGAAACGGCAGGCACAAGACTCATTGATATCGCCTGCGCAAGCGCAGTGGGAACATTAATCAGCGTAATAACATATCCAGAAAACCGGCCATACATCGCACGCGCTTCAGCCTGTGCAAAACCGGCTTTATTCACGAGTAGGTTTACAATCATCCCGGAATCGATGAATGACGCCAGCGGTACAATGCAGGAAGCGAGTGTAATCGGCACGGCAAGCGCGAGCAGCTGACGTACAAGCGCACGCCGAGTCATGGGCTGACATTCTTCATCCTGAACGCGTGTAACAAAAACCTTCCGTTTACGCCGGTAGATCACGGTGATAAAGAATAAGGCAAACCCTTCGGCAATCGAGTTCCCCAGCAGCGCGCCGGCTGCGGCATACCCGATATTGATTTCCGAAGCGCTTTCCATGCCAATGCGAGAACCGATGTAGGCCAGCGGCAGGGCGATGATTACTTTGCCAACCTGCTCAATGAGCTGACTGATCGCGGTTGGTATCATGTTCTGCTGCCCCTGCATAAAACCGCGGAATGCGCTCATGGTGCATACCAGCAGCAACGCAGGTGCAATGGCGATGAACCCGGCCTGCGTTTCCGGATCGCCTACTCGCGAACTGAGAAAGGGATTAAAAACGATCATCAAGAAGGTACCGACTGCACCAAGCGCCGTAAGAATGGATAATGCCGTGCGGAAAGCGCGGTGCGCATTGCGGGGATCGTTTCGCGCAAGCGAGAAGCTGACCATGCGGCTGATCGCCACAGGCAGCCCGGCAGAGGATAATGTGAGTAATAAATTATAGGTAGGGAAAACGAGCTGGAACGTACCCAGCCCCTGATCGCCGATTAGCCATGCCAGCGGAATGCGGTACAATACCGCTACCACTTTACAAATCAGTCCGGTAACCCCTAAAATCGTCATGCCGCCGACGATAGATTTCTGCTTTTCGCTCACCCTGGCGCCCCGCTTTCCTCGGTTACCGGTTTATTATAGCAGATTTTACCCCGCTGACAAGTGCTGCTATCATATGTTATATACTAAGATACAGCTCCCATGGTAGGCGCAAAGCGGTATAGAGATGGACATTATAGGGCAAGGCAATAACATAAATGATCATTATGATAAACAGGATATTCTTCTTATGCAAAACTGTAGAAGAGGGGGAGTGAAAACATGCGTTTCCTCGAAACATACCAGAAGTGACTGTTGAAAAGAATTCTCGCCGTAAAAGTGCAAAACGCTTGTTTTTCCGTGGTTGATGTGCTATACTCAACATGCCTTTGGCTTATTATCAGCTTTTATGGGACTTATACGACCCAAAAGAAAGAAGGGTTTATCGAAAGAGTGGATATTGCTTTCCGTAACCATATGATCCGTCCGATCCACGGGGAGCAGGCACAAAGCCTTGCGCAGCCTCACCCGGAGAAGACCATATGGCAAAGGGAGGGCAATAGCAAGCCGCTCTTTTTGATTGCCTTGGAAACGGTGGTGCAGCCATGAAAGGGAAACAAGCAAGCGGGGTCAGCAAGCAGGCAGTTGAGGCGATTGCTGCTCCATTGGCTGCCCAAATGGCTCTGGAACTGGTGGATGTAACCCTGACCAGAGAGCCGCAGGGATTAACCCTTTGTCTGTACATCGATCAGCCGGAAGGCGTAACGCTGGACGATTGCGAACGTTTCCACCGCGCAGTACAGCCGCTGCTGGAAACCGTCGCGTATGATTATCTTGAAGTATCCAGCCCGGGGGCAGACCGTCCCATTGAGACTGAACGGGATATAGCAAAACATCGTAACGATCAGGTAGAAGTGAAACTCTACGCACCGCTGGAAGGCGCAAAGCGCTTTGAAGGCAAGCTGATCGCCATGGATAAACAAAACGTAACCATAACCCTTGCGGATGGGAGCGAGAAGACTTTCCCCCGTAAAATGGTTGCGCAGGTAAAACCTTTCATTGTGTTTGAAGATGAAGATTGATTAAGAGATAGGAGTTTCGGTAATGAAGGCGACGAAAAAAACACCGGTGCAGTCCCGCGAAACGCAAATTATTGACGCCGTGCACGCACTGGCTTCGGAAAAAGATATCAGCGAGGATATGCTGTTTGGCGCGATTGAAGAGGCGCTGAAGGCTGCCTATAAGAAAAACGTGTCCCGCGAAGAAACCGCACCTGCCAACCTTTCTGTTACCTTAAACCGTACTACCGGTATCGCACATGTTTTTGCGCGTAAGTTGATTACCGATGAAATTGAAGACGAAGCCAACCAGATTACCCTGGAAGACGCCCAAAAAATCCGTGCTGATTATCAAATGGGCGACATTGCTGAAATTGATGTTACGCCCAGCGGCTTTTTGCGCACAGCAGCGCAAACAGCTAAGCAGGTGATCATCCAGCGGATCCGCGAAGCGGAGCAGGGGAAAATATACGATGAGTATTCCGAAAAGGAAAACGAGATACTCACCGCGATTGTCCAGCGTGTGGAACCCAGCGCCGTTTATGTGGAACTGGGCCGCACCGAAGGCATTTTGGAAAAGAGCGAATGGATTCCCGGCGAAGAATATCACAGCGACGACCATATCAAGGTGTATGTGCTGGAGGTAAACCGTACGGGTAAGGAGATGCTCCGCGGGCCGCAAGTGCGCGTAAGCCGTATCCATCCGGGGCTGGTCAAGCGCCTGTTTGAGATGGAAGTGCCGGAAATTGCCGCCGGCGTTGTGCAGATCAAATCCATTGCCCGCGAAGCTGGAAGCCGTACCAAAATGGCTGTTTTCTCCACCGATCCGGTCATTGATCCGGTCGGCGCATGCGTAGGCCCGCGCGGTAACCGCGTGGATAAAGTGGTTGAAGAACTGCGCAACGAGAAGATTGATATCATCAAGTGGTCTCCCGACCCGGCAGAGTTTATCGCAAATGCGCTGAACCCGGCGCATGTGCTCAGCGTTTTCGTAGCTGAAAACGAGAAAGCCTGCCGCGTTGTCGTTCCAGATAACCAGTTGAGTCTGGCAATTGGTAAGGAAGGGCAGAACGCCCGTCTGGCTGCCAAGCTGACTGGATGGCGTATCGACATTAAGAGCCAATCACAGGCGGCAGAAATGTTCAACCTGACCGAGCAAATGCCGGAAGAACCGATGGGGTATCAGGAGTATTACGAGGCGCCTTCGGAAGAAGAGTATGTCGATACCGGCATGCCGGAGCTTTCCGATATTCCGCTGGAAACGCCCGATGAGGACGATACCCTATAATTTCCACATGTCAGGAGGCCGAGTATGCCAGCGAAACCGCGTAAAATTCCGATGCGTATGTGCGTTGGGTGCCGCGAAATGAAGCCCAAGAAAGAGCTTTTACGCGTGGTGCGTTCGCCGGAAGGCGAGGTAAGCCTGGATACGACCGGGAAAAAGGCGGGGCGTGGCGCATACGTATGCTACAATGCTGAATGCCTCAAGCGGGCATTGAAGCAAAGGCAACTGGACAGGGCGCTGGAAGCGCATCTGGACGAGGAAACCAACCGGCAATTAACGGAAACGATGCAAACCTTGCTGGCTGGGAAGAACACGGAGGATACACATTGACGGCCACACAATGGCAACGACTCAAAGGATTTTTGGGCCTGTGTGCACGGGCGGGTGAAACAGTGCTGGGGCAGGATGCCTGCGTCGACGCTGTTCGCCGGGAAACAGCGGCTGTGGTACTGATGGATGAGCATAGTGCGCAGAACACGCGAAAGCGTTTTTTGGATTCCTGCGCAAGCCACCACGTGCCGTTATACAGCATACCGGCTGAGCTGATAACGCAGGCGGTGGGAAAGGACGGCCGCATGACTGTGGCTGTAAAGCGCGGGAAGATGGCGGATAAACTGCTCCATTTACTCTGCGAAGAAAATCCCTTATCCGGCGGCGGATGACGATAGATAGTAACTACTTTTAACTGACAAGGCAAAATACAAGCGCAATATATGCGGGGGTGCAAGCGGTACAATGACCAAAGCGAAACTCAAGGATGCCACCAAAGATCTTCTCAAGGGCGCGGAAACCGTAATGGAGAGCGTCACAAGCGTCCGCAAGGGTGCGGACGAACTGATGCAGACGCTGCACATGCTGGAAAACCAATATGCCCGTGAGGAAGAGCAGCGGCGTGCGGAGGAAAAGCAGGCCGAACAGCAGCGCCTGGTACAGCAGCATACAAAGGCTTATACCATGCCGGACACGGAAGAGGAGAAATCCGAACCTGTAGCCGCGCCTAAGCCTGAAATGGTTGCAGTCAAACCTGAAGTAAGTGCTGCCAAACCGGAAGTAGCTTCTGATAAAGCTGAGAAAACGGTTGAGGCTGCTTCAGGGAAAGCTGTTGGCGAGGAAAAACCGGCCAAGCCGGAAGTAAAAGCGCCTACCGCCCCGAAAACGGAAGAAAAAACAGCCGAGGAAAAACCGGCGGCTGTTAAACCGGAGGAAAAGGAAGCACCCGAAGAGGCCAAACCTGCGATGGTGCCTGCCTATACTGCCCCCAAACCCGCGCCCAGAGCACCGCGCCCGCAGCAGGGTCAGCCGGTTGCCGGCGCACCACGCGGGCCTTATGGCCGCCCCGCGAACCCGCAAGGCCCCTATGGACGCCCTGCAAACCCGCAGGGTCCCTATGGTCGTCCGGCGAATCCGCAAGGCCCTTATGGTCGTCCTGCGAATCCACAAGGCCCTTATGGTCGTCCTGCGAATCCACAGGCGCAAGGCCAGTTTGGCCGTCCCGCGAATCCGCAGGCGCAAGGCCAGTTTGGCCGTCCCGCGAATCCGCAGGCACAGGGTCAATTTGGCCGGCCGGCGAATGCGCGTGGACCTTATGGCCGCCCCGCAAATGCACCGCAGCAGGGGCAGGCGCCTGCCGGTCGCCCGAGCGGCGGGTTTAACAGGCCCGCACCCGGCGGAGCACCACGGCGCAGCGGCGGCGGAAAAAGCGGACCGGAGCTTACGCCTGTGCTCGAGAAGGAGCGCGTAAGCAATTACGATCCGAATAAACGCAATTATCAACGTCAGCACGATCCGGAGCGCGTATCTAGAAACCGCAGACAGATGGCAAAGCGCAGTTTTAACGGTATCGACGACGATGTAGTACGCGGCGGCCGCCGTGCGCGCGTGAAGAAGCCCAGCGCGCAGATGATGATGGCTCCCATTAAAATTGAAACGGCCTATATGACCGCGCAAAGCATTACCGTCAAGGATTTAACCGAGCGTATCGGTAAGCCGGCCGGCGAGATTTTGAAGAAGCTGCTGCTGTTGGGCATTATGGCAAACATCAACAGCGAGCTGGATTTCGATACGGCCAGCCTGGTTTGCACAGAGTTTGGCGTAACGCTGGAAATGAATCTGGCAAAGACAGCCGAAGATGCGCTGACTGAAACGGACATCGAGGATGCGGATGAAGATTTGCAACCGCGTCCGCCGGTTATTACCATTATGGGTCACGTTGACCATGGTAAGACATCGCTGCTGGATTACATCCGGCATACGCATGTTACCGCAGGCGAGGCAGGCGGCATTACCCAGCATATCGGCGCTTATACGGTGGATATGGATGGGGATAGCATCACCTTCCTGGATACGCCGGGTCATGAAGCGTTTACCGCCATGCGTGCACGCGGCACGCAAGCGACGGATATCGCCGTGTTGGTGGTTGCGGCGGACGACGGTGTCATGCCGCAGACGATTGAGTCCATTAACCACGCAAAAGCGGCGGGCGTGCCGATTATCGTTGCGATTAACAAGATGGATAAAGAAAACGCCGATCCCAACCGTGTAAAACAGGATTTAACGGGTTACGAACTGGTGCCCGAAGAGTGGGGCGGCGACACTATTATGGTGCCCGTAAGCGCTGCTACCGGCGAAGGTGTGGAAAGCCTGCTGGAGATGATTCTGCTGCAGGCGGATCTGCTGCAACTGCGCGCCAACCCCAATCGTATGGCGAAGGGCGTTATTATCGAAGCGAAGCTGGATAAGGCGCGTGGTCCGCTGGCAACTGTGCTGGTGCAGACCGGTACGCTGCATGTGGGCGACAATATCGTCGTCGGGTTGGCCAGCGGCCGTGTACGTGCGATGGTCAATGATAAGGGCGAGCGCGTGGACGAGGCAGGGCCTTCCGTGCCGGTTGAAGTTTCCGGTTTTTCCGAAGTACCCAGCGCGGGCGACGATATGATGGCTGTGGCTGACGATCGTTTGGGTCGTCAGGTGGTTGAGGAACGCCGTGAGAAGATCAAGGTGGAACGCAATGCCAACAGCATCGCCAAGGTATCGCTGGATAACCTGTTCAGCCAAATTGATCAGGGCAAGGTGGAAACGCTGAACCTGATTGTAAAAGCGGATGTGCAGGGCTCCGTGGAAGCGGTAAAACAGGCGCTGGAGAAGCTGTCCAACGATCAGGTGAAAGTGCGTATTCTGCATAGCGGCGTAGGCGCGGTAACCAATGACGATGTAAACCTGGCCGCGGCGTTCAACGCCATTATCATCGGCTTTAACATCCGGCCCAACAGCAACGCACGTGCGGCTGCCGAACGGGAAGGTGTGGATATCCGGCTCTACCGCATTATCTATCAAGCGATTGAAGATATTGAGAAGGCTATGAAAGGCCTGCTGGCGCCGGAATTCAAGGAAGTATTGCTGGGCCATGCCGAAGTGCGAAACGTATTCCATATCACGGGCGCAGGTACAATTGCCGGTTGCTATGTAACCGATGGCAAACTGCAGCGTAACGCGCAGGTTCGCCTGCTGCGGGACAATATTGTAACGTTTGAAGGCAAGCTGAGCTCTCTGAAGCGTTTCAAGGACGATGCGAAAGAAGTAGCGCAGAGCTTTGAGTGCGGTGCAAGTTTGGATGGTTATAACGATATTAAAGAGGGCGACGTCATCGAGTGCTTCATTATGGAAGAAATCGAGCGGTAAACGCCTTAAAAGATGGGATGCAGCAGGGAAACGGCTCGCACGGCGAACGTTTCCCTCCCCGTCGTTTTAGTCGACCGGAAAACCGGGCAGAAAGAATACACACAAGCACTTTCCTTTCGCACTGTGGGGTTCCCGCCGATATGGAAAGGTGTAGCGCCTCCCTGTAACAGGGACAAGGAGATTACAGTGAGTTACCAGCGTATTGATCGTATCAGCGAGGAAGTTCGTAGGGAAGTGGACGCTATTATTCGCGAGCAGTTACACGACCCTCGCATTAAAGGAACCTTTAGCGTTACGCGCGCGGATGTGGCGCGGGATTTACGGTACGCTAAAGTTTATATCAGCATTCTGGAAGAAGAAGACCGTGAGCCTATGATGGCAGCAATGAAAAAAGCAGCCGGATTTGTGCGCCGGGAGTTGGGCAAACGGATGATCATCCGCTATGCGCCAGAAATTACCTTTGTGCTGGACCATAATATCGAATACGGTGTTCACATCGCTACCCTTCTTAAGCAAGTTGAGCCGGAGGTGGATGCGGATGACGAACATGAATGACCGTTACCAATTCAATGAGCTGCTGTCCGCGATTCAAAATGCGGACAGCATATTGCTCTTTCCCCATATATCGCCGGATGGCGATACGCTAGGCAGCACGCTGGCGATGAAATTGCTGCTTACGCGGCTGCGTAAACCGGTCACCATCGTGCTGGATGACGTACCTCCGGCGAACCTGTCATTTTTACCGGACGTTTATTGCGTACGCAAGTATGATGAAGCGGCCAGTAATATTACGCTGAACGATCAGACGCTTGCTATTTCGCTGGATGTAAGCAGTATTGATCGCATGGGAAAAGCGCAGGAGCTGTTTACGCGTGTTAAGAACAACGCGCAGGTGGATCATCATCCGACGAATCCGGGTTTTGCGGGCATTAATGTGATTGATGGCGAAGCCTCTGCGACGGCGGTACTGGTTTGGCGGCTATTTAACGCTTTGGGCCAGCCAATACGCAGGGATGAGGCGATTTGCCTGTATACGGCGATTTCGACCGATACGGGCAATTTTGTGTATCAAAACGTGACGGCGGAAGCGTTTCGCATGATGGAAAAGCTCATGGAAGCGGAACTGCCGATCGCTCAATATGCCAGAATGCTGTTCCGTTGCAAAGACAAGGAACATATAGCGCTTCTCGGAAAGGCCCTGGCTTCTATACGCTATCTTTGCAGTGGCGAAATTGCCGGGATGTGCTTACGGCAGCAGGATTTTTTACAGGCGGAAGCGAGCGCTGAAAATGCGGATGGCGTAGTGGACTATGCAATCGACGTTGTTGGTGTGAAGATGGCTTATTTTGCCCGAGAAACACAGGATGGCGCGATGAAATTCAGCTTGCGGGCGCTTACACCTTACCGTGTAGACCAAGTGGCAGAACTGTTTGGCGGTGGAGGCCACCAATTGGCGGCAGGCTGTTCGTTAGCCGGCCCGCCGGAAGAAGCGATGAAAAAGATCGAAGCCGAATTGGAAAAAGCGTATCGCGGAGGCCCGCAGCAGTGAGCAAACAAACCCATCCGCAAAAGCAAGTCTTTTGCGGTTTTCTCAATGTGTTAAAACCGCCGGGGCTAACATCTGCGCATGTCGTAGGGAAGGTGCGTAGGCTATTGGGCGGCGCGAAAGTTGGACATGCTGGCACGCTGGATCCGGAAGCGGCTGGCGTGCTGCCGCTGATGATTGGGAAAGCGGCTCGGTTGTTTGATTATATGCAGGATAAGGAAAAGGCATATATAACCGAAGTGGCATTTGGCAGTGCTACCGATACGCAGGATGCGCAGGGGAAAATCGTTCAGACGGGAGAGCAATACCCTGCGGAAGCAGCGTTGAGCGAACAACTAACCCATTTTGTCGGGCCTATTTTACAGGTACCGCCTATGTACAGCGCATTAAAACGGGATGGGAAACGCTTGTACGAGCTAGCCCGTAAAGGCGAAACAGTAGAGCTGACAGGCAGGCAAGTATCGGTACATGCTTTGTCGCTGATCGAAATGACGGAAAGGCACGGAGCATTGCTCTCGGTGCGATGTTCCAAGGGGTTTTATGTACGAACGCTTTGCCATGATCTAGGCGAAGCGTTGAACTGCCCCGCGCACATGCGTTTTCTGCTACGTACCCAGTCTGGCGTTTTTACGCTGGATACTGCGCAAACGATGGAGGATATTCAGGCGGCCGCTGAAAAGGGGACGCTGGATTCATTAGTTTTGCCTATGGAAACAGCACTAGCGCATTTGCCGCGTTTGGATGTGCCAGTCACACTGGCAAAACCCTTTTGCAATGGCGTACCCTTACCTTTAGCACGGCTACAGGCGCAAACGCTGCCTACTGAACAGCCGGTACGGTTATACCTGGATGGGAAGCTGACGGCTATCGGTACTTGCGAGGGCGACATTGTAAAATTTCGTACATGGCTGGGTGACTGAAGCTAAGCAAGCCTGGCTAGTAACGTAATCGGAAAAGATGGGGGACATAGAATGAAAAGCTGCACGGACGAACGGATCAGCACAATCGCTTCGATTGTGGTACTGGGCATGTTTGATGGGGTACACATCGGCCATCGGGTGCTGATCGCCAAAGCGCGTACGCTGGCAAAGCAGTACCACCTGCCGTTGATCGTGCAAACCTTCGCGCAGCATCCATTGTCTGTACTGGCGCCGGAACGCACCCCTTCGCTGTTGATGACGCCGCAAGAACGCGCAGCTGTGATGGAAAAGCTGGGTGTGGATATTTTCTGCGCGCAGCCCTTTACCGAAGAACTGCGGGATATGCCGCCCGAAGTGTTTGTGGGCGAACTGGTGCGCAGATGGCATCCCAAAGCGATTATCGTTGGCAGCAACTACACATTTGGCAAAGGCGGGGAAGGGAAGCCGCCGCTTTTACAGATGCTGGGGCAGGCGCTGGGGTTTGACACTATTGTGGTCCCACTGATTCAGCTGGATAAGCAGGTGGTAAGCGCTACCGAGATTCGTGCGGCGCTGTCGCGAGGGGACGTAGCACAGGCAAGGGCAATGCTGGGAGACATGTATCGGCTGAACGCACATATCACTAAGGAGCATGGAGAATATCGCACGCTTAGGGTGGACCATGATGAGAAGCAAAGCGTATGCTCTGGAGATTACCGAGCGTTGATTGACGACGGTATTCATGTATATCCGGCGCTTGCGCGAGTGATGGACGAGCAAACGATCATATGCCGCCTACCTGCTGAATGCTTACTGGAGGATGCGGTGGTACTCTATTTCCGATCGGAAGCACAGTCAATTGGAGCAGGCAAGTTATAAGGTTTTTTGGAACAACCGTTTACAAAACAGAATAAGCATGGTACAATTAAAGCTGTGCTTATCGCACTGTACGAACCGTTTGCGCAGACGTACGAAGGCCGACGGCGGACTATGCAAACGGCGATTACCGCGGGGCGCGAAAGCGCCACCAATGCAAGGAGGCAAACCATACCATGGAGAAGTTTGACATCATCAAGACGTATGCCCGCCACGAAGGCGACACCGGATCCCCCGAAGTACAGATCGCATTGCTGACACAGCGCATCAATCACCTCAACGAGCATCTGAAGATTAATAAAAAGGATCATCATAGCCGCCGCGGCTTGTTGCTGATGGTTGGTAAACGGCGCGGTCTGCTGGATTACCTCAAGAAGACCAACATTGAGAGCTATCGTACCCTGATTGCTCAGCTGGGCTTGAGAAAGTAACATTGTTTGCACACAACCGCGTTTCGGCGGGTTTGAAACCCGACCTGCCGAAGCGCGGCTGTTTTGCAAAGGCGCATAGAAAAGCGCCTGTGCCGCTGCGCAATACCAGCGTGGCGATATGGAGTTGCGGCGGGCAACGAGGCTCGCACGCAAGAAGAGGAGAAGAGAATGGATAAAAAGGTATTCACAACTGAACTGGCTGGACGCCAGTTGTCAATCGAGTTTGGCAAGTACTGCCAGCAGGCGTCGGGCTCTGCGTTCGTTCGGTACGGCGATACGGTAGTCATGGTTAACGCAACCATGAGCGATACGCCGCGCGAGGGCGTGGATTTCTTCCCCCTTGCTGTCGATTTTGAAGAGAAGCAGTATTCCGTGGGTAAAATCCCCGGCGGATTCATCAAGCGTGAAGGCCGCCCCACTGAAAAAGCGACCTTGACCTGCCGCCTCATTGACCGTCCACTGCGTCCGCTGTTCCCCAAAGGAATGCGTAACGATGTGCAGGTGGTTGCGACCGTCCTGTCTGTCGATAAAGATATTCCGCCCGAAGTGCCTGCGATGATCGGCTCTTCCGCTGCGCTTACAGTTAGCAGCATTCCGTGGAATGGCCCTACCGGCACCGTTGTGGTTGGCTGTGTTGACGGCCAGTACGTGATCAACCCTGATGAAGCGCAGCGCGAGAAAAGCTCGATGCATGTATTCGTCAGCGGTACCAAAGACGCGGTGCTCATGGTAGAAGCCGGTGCGAATGAAGTATCGGAAGAGGAAATGCTGGGCGCGATCCTCTTTGCTCATGAAGAAATTAAAAAGCTGGTTGCCTTTATTGAAGGCATTCAGGCGGAAATCGGCAAAGAAAAGGTCGAAGTGGCTCTGGTAACGACCGGCGATGATATTAAGCAGGCTGTACGTGATTTTGCGTACGACAAGTGCGTATGGACGTTTGAAACCACTGTGCGTGCCGAGCGCCAGCAGCGCGAAGCGCAAACCAAGAAGGAATGCATGGAGCACTTTGCCGAGCAGTTTGAAGGCCGTATGGGCGAAGTTGCCGATGCGATCTACTACTTGAATAAAGAGGTTATGCGCCGTAAAATTCTGGATGATGGCATTCGTCCTGATGGCCGCGGCACAGCTGATGTGCGCCCCATCTGGTGCGAGACCAGCGTGCTTCCGCGTACGCACGGCAGCGCGATTTTCACACGTGGCGAAACGCAGGCTCTTACCGTAACCACGCTTGGCTCCATGAGCGATGTACAGGTGCTGGACGGCATTGGTACGGAAGACTTTAAGCGTTATATTCACCACTATAACATGCCGCCGTATGCAACAGGCGAAGCGGGCCGTATGAAGAGTCCCGGCCGTCGTGAGATTGGCCATGGTGCGCTGGCGGAGCGTGCGCTGGTGCCTGTCGTACCCAGCGAGGACGAGTTCCCGTATGCGTTGCGTCTGGTAAGCGAAATTCTGGGTAGCAACGGCTCCAGCTCTATGGCATCCGTTTGCGGCAGCACCCTGAGCCTGATGGATGCCGGTGTGCCGATCAAAGCGCCTGTTGCCGGTGTGGCCATGGGTCTGATTAAGGATGCAAGCAGCGACAAAGTGGCTGTGCTGACCGATATTCAGGGCTTGGAAGATTTCCTTGGCGATATGGACTTCAAGGTGGCCGGTACCGTAAAGGGCATTACCGCCATCCAGATGGACATTAAAATTGCCGGTATCGACCGCGTGATTCTGGAACGGGCATTGGGGCAGGCACGCATCGGACGTTTGCACATTTTGCAGATCATGCTGGAAACCCTCGCGCAGCCGCGTGAGCATATGAGCAAGTATGCGCCCAAGATTATCCGCTTCACCATCAACCCTGAAAAGATTCGTGAGGTCATTGGACCGGGCGGCAAGATGATTAACAAAATCATTGCTGAAACCGGCGTAAAGATCGACATCGAGGATGATGGCCGCGTTTACATCGCTACGCCTGATGAAGCTGCAGCTAACAAGGCGAAGAAGATTATCGAAGGCATTGCCAAAGATATTGAAGTCGGCGATGTGTACATGGGTAAGGTAGTGCGAATCATGAACTTCGGCGCCTTTATCGAACTGACCGGCGGTAAGGACGGCATGCTGCACATCAGCAAGATGGCCGATCACCGCGTTGAAAAGGTTGAAGATGTGATGAACATCGGCGATGAGGTAGAAGTGAAAGTCAATGAAATTGACTCGCAGGGCCGCGTAAACCTGATCCGCAACGATATTGAGTATACCAATGCGCCTTCTAGCGGTTTCCGCGCTGGCAACAACGGCGATCACCGCCGTCCGCCGCGCCGTGATGGCCGCCCCGGCGGCGGAAACGATCGCACCTGATAAAATCATTTCAGCTGCGATGAAATAGCGCAAGAATACCGCTCTGCCTGCGTTTGCAGCGTAAGCGCGTAGAAACACAAAACCAGACCGACGGAAGCATCACTCCGGAAACGGAGGGCTTCCGTCGGCTTTATTAGAAGGGAAATCGACATGTTTGATCAAATCACCCTGCCGAATGGGCTGCGGCTTGTAGGGGAAAAACTGACGCATGTGCATAGCTGCACGGTCGGCTGCTGGATCAAAGTTGGCTCGATGAACGAAACGCCGGAAGAAAACGGGTTATCTCATTTCATTGAGCATATGGTGTTCAAGGGCACAACAACACGCAGTGCAAGGGATATTGCCGAAGAGATGGATGAAGTTGGCGGACAGTTGAACGCTTTTACCGGCAAGGATTGTACCTGCTTTTATGCAAAAGTGATCGATGAGGATTTGGCGCTTGCGGTGGATGTGGTAAGCGATATTGTGCTGCGCGCCCGTTTTGACGAGCAGGAATTGCAGAAAGAGCGCGGCGTTGTGCTGGAAGAGATCGCTATGGTGGAAGATACGCCGGAGGATTTGGTAAGCGACATTCTCAGCGAGGCACAATTCGCAGGCTCTCTGAGCAGGCCGATTCTTGGACCGGCTGCACAGATACGCGCATACCAACGTGAAGATTTATTGCAGTACTGGCGCAGGCACTATCATCCCAAAAATATGGTATTAGCCATCGCTGGAAATTACGAGTGGGAAACGTTTGTGGAACTGGCTGAACAGTTTTTTACCGACTTTCCCAATGAGGGCGAACCAGAAACGAAGCCACAGCTGCAGCAAATACGCAGTGGCCGCAAAGCACGTGAAAAAGAGACGGAGCAATTGCAAATTGCACTGGGGTACCCCGGTATTGAGCTGGCTTCGGACGACCGTTATCCGCTGTCTGTATTCAATAACGCCATTGGCGGCGGCATGAGCAGCAGGCTTTTCCAACGCATCCGGGAGGAACTGGGTATGGCATATTCCGTATTCTCTTACCCAACCAGCTATCCCGGTATCGGCACTTTCACCATCTATGCGGGCACTTCGCCGGATAACGGTCAAAAGGTCATCGACGAGCTGCAAACCGAGCTGGAAAAAGCGTTGGATAAAGGCTTTACGGAAAAAGAGTTTCGCAGTGCAAAGGCGCAATTAAAGGGTGGGTACGTGCTTGCGCTGGAAAGCTCTTCGGGGCGTATGCAGTCCATTGGCCGTAGCAGGTTGCTACTGGACCGCTTAACAACAGCAGAAGAAACGCTGGCGAAAATTGAAGCCGTCACCATGGACGATGTACTACGCGTAGCGCGTACCATACTCAGCCAAAAGCCAAGCGCTGCGATCGTAGGAAAAAATGCACAGCGTTATTTGGATGCTATGGGCGGACGATAAAACATGATCAAGTGAATACTAAGAAAAGAAGTCATTTGCTTTTACCGGCAAATGACTTCTTTTCTATTGTGTTAGTGAAAGAATTGCTTACATCTCAATGATTTGCAACGTGTCCAGCAGCGCTTCGCAGGTTGCCAGATCATCAGCGGTCAGCACATCATAGTTGGCGTTCCATACGGTCATCTGAATGAAGTACCCTTCATAGATGATGACCATCGTCGCCGAGTCGGTCGAAGAATCATCTTCAACCAGCATGTAGTCATAGCCGCCCGCCGTTTGCTTCATCTGGTAAGAGGGCATATCCAAATCTGCGCTGACAGAGGCGAAAAGAGCATCCAATTCGTCGCTGGAGAGCGAAGCCAGGGTAACGCCTTCATACTCTTCGGAAGGAGCAACGCTGATGTAAATCAAGGGTTGTGTTTCGTCCGCAAATTGAATAAAGGTATAGGGCACATCGCCATTGGTTTCTACCCGTACGGTTGCGTCCGCAGGCAGATCAATCG
This sequence comes from Candidatus Limiplasma sp., assembly GCA_963675655.1. Lineage (GTDB taxonomy): Bacteria > Bacillota > Clostridia > Christensenellales > Aristaeellaceae > CAXXOK01. The sequence goes on along the minus strand of OY776489.1, from coordinate 23,412 downwards.
ACAGGTCAAAACCGCTGGCGTTTTCCGTCAGCTTGATAGCATCCGCCAGTGAAGAAGGCGCAAAAGCCAGCAATGCCAGCGCCAACAGGAGAGCAAGAATTTTCTTCATACGCACATTCCTCCATTTCGATTAGGCAACTTATTGCTGATACGTGGATACCAGGAAAAAGGACATCATGAAGCCGGATACATCATTGGTTTCATCGTATACCTGACACCATGAGTCATTTTGTGAAATGACGGTCAACTCGTCATTGTTGTAATAATCCCGCTGAATCGGCTGCTTTTTGCTCGGTGCCCAGCGAAGATGTACGTATCCACCGGGCGAGGAAGGACGCACGGTAGCGGTGTAGTAGCAAGGTGCGAAATTATCATATAACGTACTGGAAGGTGTCGGGGCTGCGGTGGGTTTCGGGCTGGGTTTCTTGTCGGTCAGATACCGGCTCATGCAATAACCCGTATGTTTGTTGTAGGTTACGTGGAGCCAGGAACTGCCAACGTAGCTGGTATCTACTTTGACAGAAGCGCCGTAGGGAATATTGGCAATAATATTGCCGTCCTTGGAAGGGTAATCCCGCAGGTTCAAGCTTTTTCCATTGCTTGTGTACACATACATTGTTGTAGAAGCCAACGCTCCCGCCACTGGCACAAGGCCCAGCAGCAATACGAGTGCACAAAGAATCGCGAAGGTTCGTTTCTTCATGAAGGTCCCTCCTTAATTGATAAGTTGGTTTAGTCTGATATTGTATAGAGCTCATAATCATTAATTAGAATAACATATAATTGATAAATACACAAATACAAAAGTTAAAAATGTAGATAAAAATGTAAATTGTTACTTAGTGAGTATGTATGATGTAACATAAACATGCTTCATATAGTTTAAATGCAGCATAAAAAGATGTATCAGGGTTACGTGATATTTAACTGGATGCAGAAATAATGTAATAGATAGAAGGATTACATTACGGAAGGGTAGAAGCTGAGGCGTTTGGATATAAGCGCTCTAAAAATGCGATGCCTGTTGCGGTCTTGAAAATTCGATTTTTCATCTTTTGAATCGCTGGGTTTTCCATGCTATCCTCATCGCTGTTGACCAAAAAATCTGCCTCAACAAGGATTTGATAGTCCAGCCCACAAATGTTTTCATAGGTGTGGTGATGAGCGATCAGCCAACAAACACGTTCGATGATGTGCTTATCAACCGAAAGAGCGTGCAGTAGCTTCTCCGCTTCCGGTGGCCCTTCGATTTGCTGGTGCTCGCCGGAGGAACTGCCGTACTTGCTTTCGCTGTTTTTTATACCAATATCGTGTGTAAGCGCAGCGATTTCCAGAATCAGTTGCGTATCGTCCGGCAAGTTCTCCAAACGCCCTATGGCGGCAGCGTATCCATGCACTTTTATGAAATGGTTGATACGCCTTACATCCCCGGCGTAATACGCAATCATTGCATCTGTAACGCGTGCAATCATGTTCATGCCACCCACGCTCCTTAGCTGCTTATTTATCGCTATCATATCATAAAAACAAGCCGCCCGGAAGTTTTTCCGAGCGGCGCTGGGACGATCATTCAACGGTGATAATGTTTACGGGGCAGTTGCTTTCTGCAGCTTTTGCCGCATCTTCGTCCTCTGCGGGGACAGGGTTTACGTAGACTTCGGCCAGCCCGTCGTCATTCATGCGGAACACATGGGGGCAAGTATCGGCACAGACTTCACAGCCGATGCACAAATCGCGGTCAATGCTTGCTTTCATCGTTCAGCCCTCCTTTTCAGGCGTTCAGGAATAATTGTATATCGTCTTCGGCGGTCGTAATGCCGGCAATACCGAATTTTTCAACCAGCACTTTCGCAACATTTGGCGATAGGAAGCCAGGCAGCGTTGGACCCAAATGGATATTCCGCACGCCCAGGTACAGCAGCGCAAGCAGCACGATCACTGCTTTTTGTTCGTACCAGGCGATGTTATACACGATCGGCAAATCGTTGATATCTTCTAGCCCAAAGACTTCCTTCAGCTTCAGGGCGATGACCGCCAACGAGTAGGAATCGTTGCACTGCCCGGCATCTAACACACGCGGTATTCCATTGATATCGCCAAGGTTGAGCTTGTTATAGCGGTATTTAGCGCAGCCCGCGGTAAGGATTACTGTATCTTTAGGCAGCAGTTCGGCAAAGCGCGTGTAGTACTCACGGCTCTTCATGCGCCCATCACATCCGGCCATGACAAAGAATTTGCGAATCGCGCCGGATTTAACGGCATCTACGATTTGATCTGCTAGGGCCAGTACCTGGTCGTGTGCAAAGCCGCCAACGATGCTGCCGGTTTCGATACCCTCCGGTGGGGGAAGCGTCTTTGCTAGCGCAATGATCTCGGAGAAATCCTTGTGCCCGTTTGCATCGGCTTTAATATGCTTACAGCCGGGGTATCCCGTTGCTCCAGTGGTGAAAATGCGGCTTTGCACCTCGGCGCTCTTTGGCGGAACGATGCAATTGGTAGTGAAGAGAATAGGCCCGTGGAAAGAGGAAAATTCAGTGATTTGTTTCCACCATGCGTTGCCATAGTTGCCTGCAAAGTGGGAGTACTTTTTAAACGCGGGATAATAGTGCGCGGGCAGCATTTCGCTATGGGTATATACGTCAACGCCCGTACCCTCGGTTTGGATTAGCAGTTGTTCCAAATCCGTTAAATCGTGACCCGAGATCAAGATAGCGGGATTGTTACGCACGCCGATGTCTACCTGTGTAATCTCCGGCTTACCATAACGAGTGGTGTTAGCTTCATCCAGCAGCGCCATGGCTTGCACGCCGTATTTCCCCGTTTCCAGCGTCAGTGCCACCAGCTCGTCGACTGTTTTTTGATTGTCCAGTGTGGCGGCTAACGCCTTGTAGATGAATGCGTAAATGGAGGGGTCTTCTTTACCGATCATGAGGGCGTGGTGCGTATAGGCAGCCATCCCTTTTACGCCATAGGTGATCATTTCACGCAGAGAACGAACGTCCTCATTTTCGGTTGCCAGTACGCCGATGGTAGCTGCTTTTGCCAGCATATCCTCTCGCGTTTCGACGTGATATACTGCTGCCTCAGGCAGTGCTTTGCCTGTCGGCTTTGGCAGTTGATCACGCAGGGACAGGGTATGCATAATCTGTTCGGAAATGGAATCGGAATCGAAATTGGCGTTAGTAATAGTAGTGAAAAGACCGGATAGGACAGCGTGGTTCGTTTCGGGAATGGATGTAACCTCCGTGCCGTTTTGTGCAACCAACACAGAAATTCCTTTAATGGTAAAAATCAGTAGATCCTGCAAGTTCGCGGTTTCGGCGTTTTTGCCGCATACCCCGCCATGGGTACATCCTTTACCGCCGGCAGTTTCCTGACATTGATAGCAAAACATGCTCATAATGGTACGACCTCCTTATTTGTAAAAACCATAATATGGAAATTCGATGGCGGAGAGTTCAACTCCTGTATAGGAATATTGTGCCGTCAGTGGCGTGCGTCTGGAGAAGGCACTTTGATTACGATAAGCTCCAGCAGCTTGCCGCTTTGATTACGTACATTCATTTTGGTGCCTTTGGGAATCGACAGCAAGGTTCCGCCAAAATAAGGTGTGATGGCTTGATCGTTTAATTGCAGGGAGAGCACTCCGTGTACTACCGTCATATATACGTTGCTGTTTGCAATATGTTCCGGCAACCCTTCGCCGGGCTGGAATGCCATATGGATATAATGCAGATCCTGGTTCATAATCAGCTTCTCTACCTTTTGCTCCATATGAAACGGATAGGCGGTTTCAATAGCCATAACGGTAAGCCCCTCCTTTAGCGATCATCAATGCTGGCATCGAATTGATCCAATAAGATGTGCTGTCTCCGGATACGATTACAGCGTACCAAGAGAAAAGCGAAAAGTCTGTTGGAAAACCAACAGACTTTTCGCTTTATACAGAGAAATGAAAGTATTCTACGCGATGATTGGGAAATACCGCTTACACGCCAAGATATGCTTTGCGAACCCGGTCATCTTCCATCAGATCGACGGCGGTGCCGGACATAGCAATACTGCCAGTCTCCAATACATATGCGCGGCTGGAGATGGAAAGCGCAACCTTCGCGTTCTGTTCCACCAGCAAGATGGTAATGCCCTTTTCATGCAGCGTCGCGATAATGTTGAAGATTTCTTTTACCAATATGGGGGAGAGCCCCATGGAAGGCTCGTCCATTAACAGTATCTTCGGGTTTGACATCAGCGCGCGGCCGGTTGCCAGCATTTGCTGTTCGCCGCCAGAAAGAGTACCTGCAAGCTGCTTGGAACGTTCTTTCAAACGCGGGAAGCTTTTAAATACAGTTTCGATATTCTGCTTAATCTGCTCGGTATCCGTAAGTGAATACGCACCCATCCGCAAATTTTCCAACACAGTCATCCGACTAAAAACGTGGCGGCCTTCCGGCACGTGCGCCATACCTAATGTAATGATTTTATTAGGCGCGGTGGTACGCAGATTTACGCCGTTGTAGGTAATTTCGCCGGAAGTGGCTTTCACCAAACCGGAGATGGTGTGTAAAATGGTGGTTTTTCCTGCGCCGTTAGCACCGATCAACGAAACGATTTCACCATCGTTTACGTCCAGCGAAATGCCTTTAATCGCATGGATAGCGCCGTAATGTACGTTTAAATCCTTAATTGTCAGCATCGCTACCCCTCCTATTCGCCCAAGTAAGCCGCAATAACTTTCGGATCATGAGAAATCTCTTCCGGAAGTCCCTGCGCGATAATTTCGCCGTAGTCAATGACGACAATACGCTCGCACACATTCATAACCAAGCTCATGTCATGCTCAATCAGCAAAATGGAAATGTTAAACTTGCGGCGGATCAGGTTGATACATGCCAACAGTTCGGCGGTTTCCGTCGGGTTCATACCGGCGGCAGGCTCGTCCAGCAGAAGCATTTTTGCGTTGGTTGCCAGCGCGCGAGCGATTTCCAGCTTGCGCTGCTGTCCATAAGGCAGGTTGCTGGCTTGCCAGTTTGCTTTATCCTGTAAGTTAAACACGGACAGAAAATCCAGTGCTTTTTCGCGGATATCCTGCTCTTCTTTCCAAAACCCGCCGCTGCGGAAGATGCTGCCGCCAAGACCATACTTAATATCCTTGGTAAAGGCAATCAACACGTTTTCCATTACCGTCATCTGTTTAAAGAGGCGAATGTTTTGGAAGGTACGCGCAATACCGGCCGCAACAATTTCGTGCGTTTTTTTACCGTTCATGGGTTTGCCATTAAGGTAAAAAGCGCCTTCGGTAGGTTTATACACACCGGTAAAGAGGTTAAACACCGTGGTTTTTCCAGCGCCGTTGGGGCCGATCAGGCCAACGAGTTCGCCTTCTTTAATATCAATCTCAAAATCATGCACAGCGCGCAAACCGCCAAAGCTGATACCGAGATTAGATGCCTTCAATACTGATTCAGCCATGCTCAACCCTCTCCTTTCGCAGCGGATTGGTCCGCATTGATTGGCTTCTTTTTCAGCCACTTCTTAAGCATATCGTATAGGGAATACTCGTAATTGCCAAACAATCCGGTCGGACGGAAAATCATCATCACGATCAGAATGATGGAATACAGCAACATGCGGTAATCGGAGAACGCACGCAGCATTTCCGGCAGAACGGAGAGTACGATCGCCGTGATGATTGACCCGGTCATCGACCCCATGCCGCCTAATACCACCATGATTACATAGTCGGTAGATTTGATAAACGTAAAGTCGCTGTACTGCAATGTGCCCAAGCCGCGGTGTGCAAATATCGCACCGGCAATACCCGCAAAGAAAGCGGAGAATGTGAAGGTGAGCACTTTGTAGAAGGTTATGTTCAGCCCCATGCTGCTGGAAGCGATATCGTCTTCACGAATGGCAATGATGGCGCGTCCGAAACGGGAACGGACAAAAGCGATCATAATAGCGATACACACAACTGTAACGATAAATATTATATAAATATCGTTCATACGCATGATGCCAATCAATGCCTGTCCGGCTTGCCCCTTTGCCAAACCCTTACCACCCGCAAACGGGAGGTTCTGGATAATGATACGAATGATTTCGCCAAAACCAAGGGTGATAATGGCCAGATAGTCACCGCGTAGCCGCAGCGCGGGAATGCCGACCAACAGGCCGAAAAGCGCAGCGACAAGGGCGCCGCAGAGTAGGCCAATGAAAAACTGCATTACGTTGGACATCGCCGGCATGGTACCGGCTTTAATGGCAAGACCCATCGCTTTGGTAACTAGGGCGGAGGTGTACGCACCAATCGCCATAAAACCGGCGTGGCCAAGTGCAATCTGCCCCAGATAACCAAACACAAGGTTTAGCGACGTAGCCATGATAACGGCAAAGCAGCACTGGATAAAAATACCGCGGATGTAGCTATCAATGAAGCCCAAAGAATCAACAACAAGTAGTACCAAACCCAGCACGACGACGCCGACCAGCGAAACGAGGAGGCGCGTAAGGCGCGTATTTTTATTCTCCATTTTTCAGCACCTACACTTTCTCGCCGGTCTTCTCACCGATGATACCGGTGGGCTTAATCAGCAGCACTAGAATCAGAATACCGAACACGATGGCATCGGAGAAGGCGGAGGTAATAACGCCGCCGGTAAGCGACGAACTGTACGCCTTGGACAAGCTTTCTACAATACCAACGACCAAACCGCCGATCATAGCGCCGGGGATGCTGCCTATGCCGCCGAGAACGGCAGCTACAAAGGCTTTGAGGCCCAGCATATAACCCATCACGTTGGTTACCTGATTGTATTGTACAATATACATCAGCGACGCGATGGCCGAAAGACCGGCGCCGATACCAAAGGTAATGGCAATCGTGCGGTTTACGTTGATACCCATCAGCAGAGATGCGTTTTTATCTTCCGATACGGCGCGCATAGCTTGCCCGGCCTTTGTGTACTTTACAAAGAAAGACAGGGCAATCATCACGACGATGCCAATGAAGATCGTGAGCAGTGTATTACCACTGATGCCCCATATTTTATCCAGCTTGAAAATAGTACCCACCTGTTTGGGAGAAGCGCCGAATAGCGTTTGCGCGGCATTTTCCAAAAACAGGCTCATCGCGATTGCGGTGATCAATGAGGACATTTTGTTGCCCTTTGCGCGAACAGGGCTGTACGCCAATTTCTCAACCAGAATACCGGTGATGGCGCAAACGACGATTGCGAAGATAATGGATAACCAAGCCGGCATACCCAAAGCAATCATCAGAGGGACGGTGAAGAACAGCGTGTACGCACCAACCATAATGAAGTCGCCGTGGGCGAAGTTTATAAGACGTATGATACCGTAGACCATCGTATAGCCCAGCGCGACAAGCGCGTATACGCTGCCGACACGTAAGCCGTTGATTATCTGCTGGAAAAACAATGTGAGTCCGTCCATAACAGATATCTCCCTTCCGTTTCCAATATCAAACCGATACGCCTGCCGCGTACCGGCTGTAAGCAATTTATGATTACTACGCCGCAGGGCATAGGAGATGACAAAAATCAAAGTTGTTCAGTCTGCAAGCAGGTGAAAGAAAAGATAAGGCGGGGCGGACATATGCGTCCGCCCCTGATTACGGCGAGTAGAAACGAGGCTCACTTCTACCCGCAAATACATTTCGTGGGATTAGATGTAGGCGTAGAACGTGGCAACGCCGTCAACATACTGGATAACAGGCGCAGCCTTTTCGGGCGTGCCGGATTCGTCCAGTGTGAAGGTGCCGGTAACGCCCGAGAAGGACATGCCGGTCATCGCCTCGATGATCGCGGCGGTATCGTCCGTACCCGCGGCTTCGATGGCATCCTTGAGCATGTAAGTGGCGTCATACGCCAGAGCGGCCAGAGCGGTCAGGCTCTCAGCGCCGAAGGTGGCGGTGTAGTCGGCCACGAAGTTCTGCACGATTTCAGAGGGATCGTCGGGAGCATAGTGGTTGGTGTAGAAGCAGTTGTTGTACAGGCTCTTATCCTCAACCATGGTGTTCTGCGTGCCGTCCCAGCCGTCAGCGCCGACAAAGTAACCGGTGAAGCCCGCTTCACGAGCCTGCGGTACGATGTAGGGGCCAATGGAATCGTAGTAGTAGGGGGCGAAGATCAACTCGGCGCCGGAGGCAACGATGTTGGTCAGCTGCGTGGTGTAGTCGGTATCGGCGGTGGTGGAAGAACTTTCCACATCTACGATTTCCAGACCCAGATCGGCAGCGGCAGCCTTGAAGGCTTCATAAAGGCCGGCGGAATAGGTATCGCCGGAAGCGTAGAGGATTGCCACTTTGCTTACGCCCAGCTTAACAGCAACTTTAGCGGCAACTTCGCCCTGGAAGGAGTCGCGGAAGCAAGCGCGGAAAACGCTGTCATAACCATCGGTGATGGTATCGGCGGTCGCGGTGGCGGTGATCAGCAGCATGCCTTCGGCATCGGCCAAAGCGGCCAAACCAGCGGTAACGCCAGAGGTGACGGAACCGATAATCGCCTTGTTGCCATCGGAAATCAGCTTGTTAAAAGCGTTGGCACTTTCCGTGGAATCTGCTTTATCATCCATGTAGGTTACATCCAGCATACGGCCGCCAAGAACGCCGCCCGCTGCATTGATTTCATCAACGGCCAATTTGATACCGTTGACAACGGACTCACCATAGGTAGCCAGGCTGCCGGTGGTCGGGGCAATAGCGCCAATTTTAACGGGCTCAGTAGACTCGGCCATGGCCGGTACGATGAGCGTCGTCAGAACCAGAACGATCGCCGTGAGCAGAGATAGCTTTCGTTTCATGCGAGTGGTACCTCCTTTAAATTTGGTTTACCGGGTTGTATACCAGTAGAATGAAGAAAAAAGCAACGTTGTTCGAGCAGCACACACAGGTCTAAACTCAGCACCATTGCCTTTAGATATATTGTATTAAGGTTCAAGTGCTGTGTCAATTCAATACAGTGCTGTTTTGTCGATTAGTACAGTAAAAATGCAATGTAAACAAACGTTTGTCATGGGCTTGGGCATACTAAAAACATTGCGTTTTCGCTGGGAATATCTGGTAGAAAACAGCGACGCAATTGCTTGTATACAAGGGCTTGCGAAAGCTTATGCTTCGCCCTTTACCAACGGGATCAGGTACCCGTATCCGGCTGCCTCCATCTCTGCCAGGGGGATAAAACGAAGCGCAGCGCTGTTAATACAGTAGCGTCTGCCGCCCTGCATGGCGGGGCCGTCCTGAAAAACATGTCCAAGGTGCGCATTTCCGGAGCGGCTGCGTACTTCTGTGCGAAGCATATCGTAGCTGGTATCGGTTTTTTCCACCACAACGTTGGGATCGACCGGACGTGAAAAGCTCGGCCAGCCACAGGCGGAATAGAATTTATCCTGTGATGTGAAAAGCGGTTCGCCTGTTGTGACGTCCACATAAAGACCCGCTTCAAACTGTTGGTTAAACTCGTTGCGAAAAGGGGGCTCGGTAGCGTTACGCTGGGTAACATCGTACTGCATTGGGGTGAGGCGGCTGTGCAAATCGGCGGGTGGAGGCGGGGGATAATCCGCAGGGTTCACAACGGCTGCCGCGGCTTTGGTGAACCTGTCGGGGGCGATGTGGCAATATCCGCTGGGATGATGATCCAAATACTTTTGGTGGTATTCTTCCGCCCGGTAGAAGTGAGCCAATGGGGCTATTTCCACAGCAAGCGGTTGCTCATGTTTTTTCTGTTCGGATGTCATGGCCTGCCGAATGACAGGCAAATCTTTTTCGTCGGTGTAATAGATGCCGGTACGGTATTGTGTACCTTGGTCGCCGCCCTGCCGGTTTACACTGGTAGGGTCGATGGCGTCAAAATAGAGCGAGAGTAAAAAAGCAAGCGGCAGCACAGCCGGGTTATAAACGACCTCGACGGTTTCGGCGTGACCAGTGTTGTTATGGCACACCTCTTCATAGGTTGGCGCCTCGGTATGGCCGTTGGCATACCCTACGGATGTAGAGGTAACGCCGTGTATGGAAGCAATATACTTTTCCATTCCCCAAAAACAGCCGCCTGCTAGATAAATTGTAGCCATGCTATTCCTCCTTTGGCGATATAGCGGGTGATTGGAAAAGGTTACCCATAAAAACAGCAGGGGAAACACTTTGTTTCCTCTGCTTGTGTATTAGGCATGTGCGCGAATTTCTTTGTAATCTACGACCGAGCAACCGTGCTTTTTAATCAGTTTGCGTGTTCCTTCTTCGCTCTTCTTAGTGGCGCCGTTGCCGGAGGAAGAGACGAAAACCAGCTGTATATTCTTATGGGGCGGTAGCAGCTTTACCATCGCGTTAAATGCGGGGGCGGGGAACCCGGCCCATACCGGCACTGCCAGCGTGATCAGATCATACGTTTCCAACGCCGACTCGATGGGCTTAATAGCGGTGATCTTACGCATACGAGCGCGGGGGCAATCTACAAAAAAAGTAGAAATGATATTCTTACGTTTTGGCGTTTGCACTTCCAGAAGATCGGATTCCAGCGTATGCGCCATTTTTTCCGCAACTTTCTTGGTATGGCCGCTGTAAGAATAATACATAATGATGGATTTCATAGGAGGTCGTCACCTTTCATGTATGTCCGAATCACGTTTCCGGACATTTGTCATTTTCCTTCATTATAGAAGCAGGCGAAGTGACTGTCAATATACATTTTCATTCAGCCTTGGTGGATTATAGCCAGAATTTGCCGTAAAGAGCTGCGATGCGCTCCCGTGCTGCCTGCGCGTTATCCGGGCGTGTGTTTTCCAATGTAACCGGTACATTAGGCATATTGTCAACGATGTAGCTGAGCACTTGATGGTCGTCCATATCGCCCAGCCCACTGGCGAGGGTGATCATTTTACCATGCAGGCAGCGATAATCTTTCAGATGAACGGCGGCGATATCCGGCCCAAGCAGCTCAAGGGCAGAAGAAATAATTTCTTCTCTTTGATGAATACAATCTGGATGTAGCAGATTTACCGGGTCAAGAATGATTTTTAAGCAAGGAGAGGTGATGGCATCCAGTACGATACGAGCGCGCTGCGGCGTGCTGACGATGTTGGTATAAACAGGCTCAATAGCTATGGTGGTTTGCAAGCGCTCCGCCTCTTGCACGACGGGCCGCAAACGGCTGATCAATAGTTGCAGCGCTTCTTCACTGTGCGTGCGCAGCGGATCGTAACGGCATTCCGGATTTGGGCTGCCGGTTTCCGTACCAACGATGCAATTTCCGATTTGGGACGCAAGTTAAAGATGCGCAAAATAGCGGGCGAGTGTATCCTGATAAACAGCCTCATCGGGATGCGCCAGATTCAAATAGCAGCCTAAAATTGCGATAGAGAGAGGCTGTATTTCCTGTTTAAGTGATTGTGCAAAAGCTTCGGAAAACCCGGATATCGGCGGAGCGTTTTCCAATGCTTTATATAAAGCTAGATGGGCGCAGGTAAAACCCTGAGCATGTGCAACAGCTGCGCGCTGTGCTATTGTACCGGGAGCAAGATCGTGAAAACGGATGCCGATATTCATATGGCGATTCTCCCTTACGTGGTCATATGAACCGAATAGCTTCATATGCCATTGATATTGCTATGCAACAGTATAGCATAACAAAAAATGAAGAATAACCCCTTATAATGCTCACTTTACCCAGTCAATATATATGCCATACAATCATTTTACATAAATACCGCAAGGCTTACGAACGTACTCATTCTTAAGTAAATACAATAATGATAAGGTCTTTACGGTATAGCGAAATGTTTTGCGAATTAAAGGAAAGGGTAAATGCACTATGGAAAAAAGGTACGCAATATGATATCTTGTATACGTTAACGTTGTTACTCAAGCCGATATATGAGGATATAGAAAATGCAGGGATACGTACGACACGTTTGGTTTTATGCAGTAGTACGCAATATCGTCCGTTGGCCTGTGGAGCGCATGTTTCGCTTTCAGGGAGCGCCTGCGCCTGTAGTGGATGAACCATATATTGTAATTGCAAATCATAATACAGATTTTGATATGATTTTTGTGGGGATCAGCTTCCCGCGGCATATGTATTTCGTAGCCAGCGAACACATTTTTCGTACGGGATGGATGCGAAAGTTACTGGTTTATTTTTTCGATCCGATTCCCAAACGCAAAGGCGGCGCGGATGCAACGACTGCACTGCAAATGGTACGCAGATTGCGCAAAGGCAGTAATGTCGCTTTATTTGCAGAGGGCAATAAGTCTTTTCAGGGGGCGACATGCCCGGTGCATCCGGCTACCGGTTCAATGGTGAAGGCCTCCGGCGCAGCACTGGTAACCTATCGGCTGGAGGGCGGTTATTTTTCAAGCCCACGCTGGGCGCATACGCTGCGCAGGGGGAAAATGCGCGGCTATGTGGTACGCACATATTCTTCGCAGACCATTTCCGGTATGACTGCCGAAGAAGTAAATACATTAATTGCACGGGATATTGATGAGGATGCATATCGCCGCCAGGAAGAACGGCCTGTGCCTTACCGCGGTAAAAAGTTGGCGGAGGGAATACAAAACGTACTGTACGTATGCCCACGCTGCCATGCGTTTGGAACGGTGCACGGCAAAGATGATCAGGTGAAGTGCTCCTGCGGGCTCACAGCTACCTATACGGAAACCGGATACCTGCGCTCAGACGAATGCCCGTTTGATACTTTGGAAGCATGGGGGCAATGGCAGCGGGACTATTTAACAGAACTGTTTCACGCCCATCCGGAGCAGCCGCTCTTTGCGGACGCAAACCAAACGATACTGCGTATTTTTCCGGATCACCGCACGCAGGAAGTGGCTTGCGGCACACTAACCTTTGGCGGGAACGGGTTGAACTGCGGGGACTTCCATGTGGATATGCAAGATTTACAGGGGCTGGAGATATACGGTAAAAACACAATTGTTTTTTCCGCAGGCGAACAAAGCCGTTATCAGGTGTTATCGGCGATGGAACGGAGCGGATTAAAATATTTTGAAGCGTTTGAAATGATGCGAAAAGAGAGAGGATAACGATGGACTATTCAGCCGCCAATTCCGAAATGTGGAACTTCTTTATCATCATGGGGATTATCGCAGGCGTGTTACTGTTGTCCAACGCGATTGTACGGAAAACCAAATTGATACGGAAAAGCCTGATTCCCACGTCCGTACTGGCTGGTTTTATCCTGTTGGCGCTGAAAAGCGGCGGCATCATCCGGATACCGGAAAACTTTTTAGAGATGATTACCTACCATGGCATTGCCATTGGTTTTATTGCGCTGTCGCTGCGGGTAAACAACAACCGCGGGGAACGGGATAAAGGGGCGGGTTTCCGCACAGGCGCAACCATTATTACAACGTATCTGGTGCAGGCGATTGTCGGGCTGGCGATATCGCTGCTGCTGGGGTATCTGTGGATGCCACAGTTGTTCAAAGCCTCCGGCATTCTGTTGCCAATGGCTTTCGGACAAGGGCCGGGACAAGCCAACAATGTCGGCGTAACCTATGAAACGCTTGGCTTCTTTGGCGGACAATCCTACGGACTTTCTCTGGCAGCGGCAGGTTATCTGTGTGCGTGCCTGGTCGGCGTATTATACCTAAATTTTCTGGTTCGCTCCGGTAAACACAAACGTAAGGAGGAAAGCCTTCTTTCCGGCTCGGTAACGGTGGATGTGTTTCAGGATAAGGGAGAAATACCGCTTTCCGAATCGGTTGACAAACTATCAATTCAGGTTGCGCTGGTATTGCTTGCCTACCTGTGTACCTATCTGGTCACATGGGGACTCACCAGCCTGATTGCAGCAACCGCGCCGGGGCTCACCAAAACGCTATCGCCGCTTTTATGGGGATTTAATTTTATCATTGGTTCTCTCCTGGCGATGGGCATAAAAGGCGTGCTCCATATTTTACGCAAATCTAAGGTGATGACGAGACAGTATCAGAATAACTATTTGCTCAGCCGCATTTCAGGCATGGCGTTTGATTTGATGATCGTGGCCGGAATTGCCTCCATCAACTTTGCGGATTTATCTGAGCTTTGGGTGCCTTTTATCATCACGGCGGTATCCGGCGGATTCGTAACCTTCCTTTATCTTCGCTGGATCTGTAGAAAGATATACCCGAACTATTACTACGAAGGATTCCTTTCCGTTTATGGTATGATGACGGGAACCATCAGTTCCGGCATTTTGCTGCTGCGGCCTATTGACCCGAACTTTGAGACACCGGCGGCGAATAATCTGGTTACGGGTAGCGGCTTTGGAATCGCATTGGGTAGCCCGATGCTGATTTTTATTGCCCTGGCAGCGGAATCGGAAACGATGCTTTTCATTACCATTGGATTGATTTTCGCTTATCTGGCAGCGCTACTATGGATTTTGCTGCATAAAAGAGGAAAGCAAAAATCGGTACAGGCTGATTCGTAATTCATTTAACATGGTGTGACATGAAAGAAAATTAAATTCAATTTAAATTTGGAAGCGACTGTGCTGTATAAAAGCAGACAGTCGCTTCTTTTATATTGGTGATAGTACAAATATGCTGCTTGAATGAAGGGTTCTTGATATTGCATGTGCGATACAATCGTATAAATGTGGAAATTGAACAAAAGGGGGAAAGACATGTTTTTTCTGGATGGAATAAGCGATGCACAGTTCCCGTATGTTGCTGCAGGTTTTTTGCTAGTCGTATTCATATTGTATCTACTTGCAAAAAAGTGGCGACTTTGGTGGAATACTTTTGTGGGGCTATCCCTCGTCTTTGGACTGGTCTACTTGATCTGGCGCATCGGATACTCACTGCCGCCGTCCTTTGCGGCGCAAGCATCATCTGTGGCGTGCTGTTGATTTTAGCCGAGGCAATGGGTTGCAGTCAGGCGTTGGTGAATCGTTTTTGGTTTATTCACCCGTAAAAGCCCGAGCAGCACGCGGCGGAGGTGCGGGATACATTGTCTACCGTGGATGTGCTGTTTGCCACCTATAACGAAAGTATCTCCATTATAACCAAGACAATTGTTGGCCACCTCAACTTGGATTACCTAAAAGATAAAATCACCATAACCCTTTGTGATGACGGCGCACGCGAGACAGCAAAAGCGCTGTGTGAGAAACTAGGTATTCAATACCTTGCCCGCCCGGAAAAAAGCCATGCAAAGGCCGGAAACATCGACTACCCATTGCATAACACGAATGGCCGTTTTATTGCGCTGCTGGAGGCAGACGTGGTACCAAATCAGCGTTTTTACAAAAAATTATTGATTATTTTATAAATGATACAGTTGGGTTTGTGCAGATGCCGCAAGTGTTTGGCAACCCTGATCCGTTTCAGTATAATCTTTACCTGAATACGCAAATCTCCAACGAGCAGGATTTGTTTATACGGGAGATACAGGTGGGCGCACACGTTATAACGCGGGGCTGCATGTGGGAACAAATGCGGTTTTCCGCCGCAAAGTGCTGGATGAGATTGGCGGCGTACCGGTAGGCACGATTACGGAAAACATGGCAACCGGGATGCTGCTACAGGCCCGGGGATACCAAACGGTATTCATCAAAGAGGTATTATGCACGGCCTTTCCGTAGAAACCTTTTCCGATTTAATATGCCAGCGGGAAAGCTGGCGCCGCGGAAATATATAGGTGAAATAATGGAATCCTCTGACGGTGAAGGGGCTGCATACAACGCCTCATTTATTTTGACGGTTTTATTTATTGGTTTTTTGGCGCACAGAAGATGGTTATCTGCTCTGCCCGCTGGTATATCTCATTTTTGGTACAGTTATTATCAGTACGTCATTGCAAGCGTTCCTGCTGTTCTGGCTGCCGTTTTTTACGGTCTCATTTTTAGCGGCAAGGCTATTTGATGCGGCAAAGCCGTGCGGCTACATGGAGCCATATTTACGATGTCGCAATAGCGTCGTAGCTGAGTGTTGCAGCGTTGATGGAGGCGATTTTCTCCCGCCGGCTTCCTTTTCGGGTAACGCTAAAATGTATACATGAGAATAAACCAGGTTTTCACTATCAACGGCGTTACTGTTCATCATCATTCTGGGGCTTACGGTATACAGTTGGGTGTTGATATCACAGCATATTGCCGGAAATGCATTCAGGCTGGAAAGTGTACTGATCAATGCGGTGTGGACGGCGTACAACACAGCGGCAGTGTGTATAAGCATTCTTGATTGTATTGAAAATCCCGTAAACGAGCGTTGGAGCGGCTTCGCGTGGAAAGTGCCGTGTCAGCATACGACTAAAGCGGGATATAGTGCAGAATCAGTGATATATCAGAAACGGGTGTAAAAATTGAGTGCGATCAGCCGGCTGGTGATACGGAAAAAGATGAAACGGTAACCTTGGATTCGAAAGAGACTGGTAAAATTCAAGGGCAGGTGACATGGAAAAAGCATATCGGTAAGCGCAACGTTTTTGGCGTGAAGTTTTCAAAATACAATTTAGATATGTATAAAAAATTGATCAAACTGATTACGGATCGCAATCAGAGTTACCATAAAAGCGAAGATGAGTAACCGCCTGTAATTTCAACAGGATTGAACGATATACAGCACAAAGACGGGCGAATAATCGCCTGCCTTTGTGCTGTATATGAATGGTACCCAAGCTAGCAAGGGGTGCCAATTGCGAAAAGACCATAGGGATTTAAACAGTTTGGTTGAAATATAATTGGATGCGCGTGAAAATGATCACCATCCGATGCCATCCAAGCGCCTGAAGCTTTGGCGCTTCTGGGAAAGCACGGATCGTTTACTCTGTATATGTTAATATCTCCGGTATTTTTTGGCTATACGTTGCGTTGGTGCAATTACGCCATCTTTAATCGATAGCCGCATTTGTAGACTGTTTCAATCCGCTCTACGCCCAGTTTCTTGCGCAGGCGCTGAACGTGTACATCCACGGTCCGGGTTTCTCCCATGCTTTGGTACCCCCATGCCGTTCGCAACAGCTGCTCGCGGCTAATCGGCATATCCGGGTTCTCCATTAAAGCCAGCAGCAGTGCATATTCCTGCGCCGTTAACTCCACACGCTCGCCATCCAGCATGGCGACATGCTCTGCATGGTCTATGGAAAGTTCGCGCAGGAATTCCGAATGCCCAAACAATGCCTGCACCTTGGCGATTGCCGTTTTGGGGGCGAAAGGAATCATCAGCACATCGGACTGCCCGCGGTACAATGCGCGCAGGTGCGAAGTCATTTCCTTATCGGCGGTCAAGAACAGTACGGGATACTCCATTTTCTGGATTTCAGCGAACAGCGGGCGGCAGACCGACCACTTCAGCCGTGCATCCAGAATGACCAGTGTTGCATCTTCATCAGAAGTGGGCAACTTCTTGAAGGCATCGCAGCATTGTACGTGGAAGCCTTCTTTTTGCATCGTCTTGGAAAGCTTTTGCGATATTAGCTCATTGGTTCCAAAAATAAGTATTCTTGCCATACGATCACCTCATCGTTATTATGACGATTGAAAGTGATCGTTTATTGCATGAAATGTAAACATGCTGTGAAGCAAGTGTGAATTACGCGCCGGGAACAAGACATAATTGATATTAGTTGCTCTTTATCGACCGGAACGTTGTGAAAACGACAGTTGTTTCTGTTTTATAACTTTATTATAGAGAAAGCGAGTATACTACGCGGCAGATGATAACGAACATGGAAGAAAAACATGGGTGATAATGCGATTTAATTTGCTGGTGTGACGTTGAAAGGTTAAGAAAAAGGACAGAAAAGGAATATTGAAAGTTGTTTTTTATTTATGGATAGAAACCCACCATGATTCTTACTATACCCGATATATCTGCAAATATACTGAAAAAAGAATTGACATTTCCCTGAAAATGCGTATAATAGTCTTCGTCGGTTCTTGAAAGTCCAAGAAACGCAATGCGCACCATTAGCTCAGCTGGTAGAGCACCTGACTCTTAATCAGGGTGTCCAGGGTTCGAGTCCCTGATGGTGTACCAGCCAGACCAACGCGCTCTTAACACGTTGGTATCGGCCTCGCTTAGGCTCCACGGTTGCCACCGTGGGGCTTTTTGCATATTATCACCTAAAAATACAGTATACCAATTTGTCAAATTATGCAACAGCAAATTTATTTGCCATAACCAACGCCCCAAAATTTGCCCCAAATTTACGCGCTACGCGATTTCAAACTGCAAGGGTACAAGTAATACCCCCACGGCATAAAAACACCCCACACCCGGCAGAAATGCCAAATGTGGGGTGTTTTTGTGTTAATTCCACCTGCGGCAAACTAATTCCCGCTGTTTCGCGCTGTCACGCCATTGGGGATTGCCGCGCCGTTTGCCGGGGTGAATGGGCGGCGTTAGCCCGGCTGAAACCGCCAAAATGTGGCGGGTTTTGCCGGATTTGCAGACGGCCAAAATAACTGCAAATTCCAGATTGGCCATAATCCAACGTTGGGTAAACCGATACGGCAACCCCCACGCCCGGGCGGCCTGCGGGACTGACCAATACTGCGCCCGGATGGAACCACCGGATGGAAAATCTATACGGATAACGGGCGGCGGCTGTTTGCGCTGTAATAACTGGGAAACGGACATGAAAACACCCCCTATTAGCGATATGGTTCGATGATTGCGCCGGGCAACGGTTTTTTACTGCCCGATGGCGGCAGCGGCGTTATACGCACTGCGCCGCTTTCGGGCTGATCGGGCGCGGGCGGTAGATGGCCAACCGGAACGGATGCCGAATTTTGCCGATTATTACCGCTGAATGTGGACGGATGCGCACCTGGTACGCAATTTTTTGTGGACATATACACATACTCCCATTATACTAAATAAGAACACCAGTTTGCAGAAAGAGGGCAAAGCATGAAATCGCGGACATGGCGAAACGATGAAACACGTGAAATAATAGTGTACCTAATGGCCTACGTAACATTGAAACAGCGCCGCGATGCGCTGATGTGGGAATTGGAACGGCAGGAATCCGCCACAATGCGTGCCTCCGCCCGGCTGAATCTGGCCGGGACCACTGGCCAGCAGAACCCTACCGCCCGCGAAAACGATATGCTGCGCGTGGTGGACAGCCAAACCCAGCTGAAAAACGTGATCGCCGATATCGATGCAGCACTGGCCGAACGGCTGCGTTTGATTGAACATATACCAGATGAAAACCAAAAAACCCTGTTAACATTACGATTTGTAAACGGAAAAACATGGGAAGAAATAGGGTACACAATGCATTACGAACGAACCCAGATTTTTAAAATACGCGGTAATGCGCTGGACGCCGCCGAGGCGCTATACCAGCCCATGACCGCATAGGGGTGCTGGCATGCTGCGGAATATGCAAAATCGGTTAGCCGCGATCGAAGCCCGGATGTTTGTTGGGCTGCCCGTGTACGCTGTAAAATTTGCCGATGGCAGAACCAAAAACATGGATGTCGTAAAACTGTTGATGCGGCTACTGGATGATGAATCCGGGCTAAACGCTGTGGCTATTGTGACCTACGTATACCAACGCGGCGATGTGCGCCATTATGCCGCATTAGTGCGGTTGGTGGGGGGGCAACGGGTTGCCGAAAACGGGCGATAAGGCCGAAATTATCATCGCGGCATTGCTGCAAGGTAGCAGCCGACGCGAAGCCGCCCAGATCGCGGGCGTTTCGGAACGCACGGTATATAACTACATGCATCGACCAGATGTGCAGGCACAGTATGCAGCTGCCCGGCGCAGCCTGATCGTTGAAACCACCGATAGCATACAACGCGGATTGCTACCGGCTGTTAAATTGCTGTCCGATACTGTACGAAATGCCAATGCAGGCGAACGCACACGCATTGCGGCCGCGCGCGCATTGCTGGATTACGGCCTAAAATATAGCGAAATAGGCGATATCGCAAATAGAATTGCAGCTATCGAAAAATCGCAGGCGGAGGAAGCAGCCGCGGGGAACGATGAACCGCTGGAGGAATACGTGGACGCCGAGGCGGAAGTGGAATGACAAACAAACAGACAAACACCGATGCGGCAAGCCCTGAACCCGGCCACCCAGTGGGTGGCCGGGTTTGGGGCTTTACCGCGCCCCGCAGGGCGCGTGAACCCGGAGGCCGTGCCGCCTGCAAGGCGGGTGGCCGGAGGCAACGCGCGAAGCGCGCCCCCTGAGCGTAGGCCATGCCGGGTGCGCCCGGCGCGGCCAAGCGGTGCAGAACACCCACGCTGCTACCGGGTGGCCGTGCCAGCGCTGCGAGCGGGTTGGCGGTGCCCCCAACCCTAGCGCCCCGTTTGAGCGGCCCCCCCTGCTGTAATTGCAGCGGGGCCGGATAGGCCCCGCAGTCCGATTGGTGTGGAGGGGGCGGGGTGCTGGGGTAAGCCGTGAGGGGGTTCGAGGGGGGGCGCGGCAAGGGGCAGGGGAGGGGGAACCGCCAGAGCAACCCCGCCAAAAGCATGATTAGCGCGCATGTGCGTAGGCGTGGCCGCCCGTATACATTGCAGCATTACGGCGGTACCGTATTTGGCTGGCCGAATGGGTAATAATTGCTGCTGCCGGCGCGGCTGTTCCACGCTTCCACGGCGTTACGTGGGTTGAAAAAATAGGCGGAATGGGCGAAACAGCCATCACAACGAACACCTGTATAGATAATCCCGCGGGCATCCTTGATGTGGTGCAAATTGGCACTGGCGCCGCAAAACGGACATGATTTGATGTGGTCATTATTCATAACGCATCGCCTCGGCAATTTCATCCGGTGTCAAGCCGTCCACAACTGCCGGATCATAATCCCGCTGATCATATTGCTGTTCGATGACGGTTTTTGTGCGCCTGGCGGGAATCCGGTTTCCGCGCCCCTGTGCAGCAGGGGACGGGGAAACCGGCATTTGACGTTGCGCATACCAGGCGGCCACGGACGATTCGAACGCCGCGGCAGTGGTGATGCCATCGCGGCATTTCCGATCGATCACGCTGCGCGCGTATGCCCATGTTGGCCGCGGGGCGTGTTCGCCGGTGTAGCGCAGCACAGCAGCGATTAACCCCGCATCGATGCCGGATTGCAGAAATGCGGACACCTGTTGCATAATAATCGGTGTTGGCCAGTAACCCAACGCCATGTAAAACGCCGTTTTAATGATTTCGGTTTCCTGATCGGGATTTTCTTCTACGCGCGTACGCGCACGCGTATTATATATATATATAATATTATCCTTATCCGTTATTCTATTATCTCTTACGGGGGTTTGGGGGTGTTTTCTCTGCGCACTTGTGCCCGCCATGGTGGTTAGGATACCAGATACAGTACTTGCCATGAACAATCAACCTCGCTTATGATGCAGATTGTAAAAATCTGCGTATTGAGGCGATAACATGACGCTAAGCGAATACCTGAATGAGTGGATCGAAATCTACGTAGAACCCTTTCGGCGACCCAATACCATTGACTGCTACCGGAGAAGCATTACCTACTTGCCATCGGAGCTGGCGAGCAAACCGCTTGAGCAAATAGACGGCCTTAGCTTGCAAAAAGCAATAAACCGGCAGGCTGCAGAACACCCGCGCACAGCCCAACTAACATATGCAACCTTGCACGCTGCCCTCGCGCGGGCTGTGCGGCTGCGAATGCTGCCGTACAGCCCGATGGATGGTTGCGATAAACCACAGCATACGCCCAAGCAAACGGCAATCTTGACAGTAAAGCAGATGCAGAATTATCTACAAGCAGCCCGCGACAGTGATGTATGGCCGTTGCTTTTACTGATTGCAACGCTTGGCCTGCGCAGAGGTGAAGCCCTTGGCCTGCGCTGGGTAGACATAGATGGCGAAACGCTGCATGTGAAGTACCAGCGAATAGATGGACAATTAGCACCGCTGAAAAGCCGTGCAAGCAATCGACGGCTGAAATTGCCACCTGCACTGACCATGGAACTGATGCTATGGCCGCGAAGCGGTGATTACATAGTGGACACGTGGCCTAAACATTTATATAATATGCATGTAAACGTATTGCAGGCCGCAGGCTTACCGCACGTGACATTGCACGGTTTACGGCATAGCATGGCAACGGCTAGCGTGGCCGATGGCACGCCGATCAAGGTCTTACAGGCCATTTTGGGGCATAGCACCTATAAGCTGACTGCCGACCTATACGCCGATCATTTGACCGATGCAGCCTATACAGCAAACAGTATTGCGCACGTTTGCAAAATGGTATTGTGAGGCTTTCAAGGTGCATGCGTAACCACCTGCGACATCCTGACTCTTAATCAGGGTGTCCAGGGTTCGAGTCCCTGATGGTGTACCAAATCAGTAACCATCTATTGATAAAGTATTCTTTGTCGGTAGATGGTTTTCATTATGCTCGAAAATCCTTGAATATAAGGATTCTGTGTTTTGTACGTTATACCATGTATCAATAGTTGGTGTTTTGGAGTTGCCGAAATTGCGACGCAATGGACACGAACCTACCCATTATCAGGACTAGCTTTTTACGATTACGCCGTCAGGGGTATGCAAATGCAACGACTTGCTGTGCCTGTGCCGATGTTTTCAAACATTTACAAAAGAACATTTCATACACACAGAAATACGCTTCTTAAAGCTATGCTATAATGTTGGTATATTTGTTATATTCAGATCAGGCGTGGATACTGGGAGGGCGACCCTATGAAAAGAATGGCGATTATACTCTGCATTTTTTTGATCATAACGGTTATCAACAGTGCTGTCGCGGAAAAAGCGCGCGGCATTTCAAGTGATGCCGCATCGGCGTATCACTTCTCTCACCTCAAGCAACACCTGTTCGCAAGTGATCTTCATGGAACTGGGAATTACTTGAAGGTCAGGGAGCAACCTAAGCCCTCAAATGTTTTCGGTCATTTGGAACAGGCGGACCAGTTCATCCTATTGGATCTAAAAAACGGCTATGCCAAGGTCGTGGTGACAAAGTCAGCTGACACCAGCCCAGATTCGTGGGTAGGCCTAACAGGTTGGGTCGATGCTGATTATCTTGATTGCGGCTGTAGCGATGCGCAGTATAGCAGTTCCTCGCCGCTATCTGCTACTGGTGTGCTTGATTCCACTGAGATCCCAGAAGGCGCAACAGGGGCATATCGATTTTGCAGTGGAGCAGGCGCATGGAGGACAGAATTGACTTTACTCCCAAGCGGTTTGTTCTTTGGCAATTTCACCGACTCCGACATGGGCGACGATGGTGCTACCTACCCAAACGGCACGCAGTACTTCTGCGATTTCAGCGGGCAGTTTAACGATTGGCAACCAATTAACGGTTACTCTGGGACGCTTACGCTCGCTGCCTTAACACCATATGAAGCTCAAGATCACCTAAAAGATGGCATTCGTTACATTGCTTCTGAACCGTACAGCCTTGAGAATTGTACAACCTTCATTCTA